>JAHPZA010000001.1 GCA_019058445.1 Promethearchaeota archaeon
GTCCAGGAGCAATTGTTGGACGTGTTGGCGTACCACATGAAGTGGAGATTGATGCCACCGATACTTTTTTCAGGAGTGTTGGCATACGCGGTGGCCCGGCACCTACCCGTGCCTATATAGAAAAACTACTTGACGCAGTGCTCAAAAATGAGATTAATCCAGGCAAAGTTTTTGATCTAAAGACGGATCTTGACCATATACAAGAAGCATACACCGCTATGGATGAACGACGAGCCATAAAATCTTTACTCAAAGTGAGTGACTTATAAGAAAGAGGTGAAGGGAATGGATTTAAAAGAAAAAAAATGTCTAATTGCATTTTATTCACGAAAAGGGAAGAATTATGTAAATGGAAGTATTGTAAATTTGGAGATTGGAAATACTGAAGTCATAACGAAGATGATAAATGAGATTATTGGAGGAGATATGTTTTATATCGATACTATAAAGCCATATCCAGAAAATTATGAGGAAACGACTAAAGTTGCAAAACAAGAATTAAAAAACAATGCAAGACCGGAACTTTCAGATCATATTGCGGATATGGAAGCATACAATGTTATAATTTTAGGTTACCCTAATTGGTGGGGAACTACGCCTATGGCAGTCCGCACTTTCTTGGAATCTTATGATTTTTCAAATAAAACAATAATTCCTTTTTGTACGCATGAAGGTAGCGGACTAGGAAGTAGTGTGAAAGATATTGCACAAATTTGCCCAAAAGCAGAAATTAAAAACGCAATTTCTTTTCGTGGAGGAAACGTAAAGAATGTAAGAAGCGAAGTAGAAAATTGGCTTAATGATAATTAAAGAATAAGAAATATGAGGGCTCAACTTAAATTGAAATTTATTATAATATAAAATTAAGTAAAATATATAAAAGAGAGAAGAAAAATGGAAAAAAGAAAATTAGGAAAAAGTGGTCTTGAAGTTTCTGCCCTTGGATTAGGATGCATGGGAATGAGTTATGCATATGGTCAAGTGCCAGACAAAAGCAAGATGATCAAGCTGATTCAAGAGGCTATCAAACTCGGGGTTATTTTATTCGATACAGCAGAAATGTATGGACCTTTTACCAATGAGGAATTAGTGGGTGAAGCTCTCGCTGCTTATCGAGATAAGGTGGTGATTGCCACCAAATTTGGGATAAAAAGTGTTAAAGGGAAACAAGTACAAGATAGTCATCCCGAAGTTATAAGATCTTCTATAGAAGGTTCGCTTAAACGTCTTAAGACCGAATATGTAGATCTTTATTACCAACATCGTGTCGATCCTAATGTACCTATTGAGGAAGTGGCAGAAACTATAAAAGATTTAATGAATGAAGGAAAAATTAAGCATTGGGGGCTTTCTGAGGCTGGAATACAGACTATTCGTCGTGCACATAAAGTACTTCCATTGACAGCAGTTCAGAGCGAATACTCAATGTGGTGGAGGCGTCCTGAAGAAGAATTATTTCCGACACTTGAAGAGCTTGGGATCGGTTTCGTTCCATTTAGTCCTTTGGGTAAAGGATTCCTAACCGGACAATTTAATAAAGACTCTAAATTCGAAAAATCCGACTTTCGTAACATTGTCCCTCGTTTTACTCCTGATAATCTCGATGCAAATCAGGTTCTGGTGGATTTAATAAAAAAGATTGCAGCAGAAAAGGATGCAACACCCGCCCAAATCGCATTAGCATGGTTGCTTGCTCAAAAACCATGGATAGTTCCTATACCCGGTACGACGAAGTTGGAGCGTCTTAAGGAGAATTTGGGTTCAATTGACATTAAACTGACAGTAGAAGAATCACAGAACATAAACTCCGCACTTGAAAAAATCAAAATAGCGGGCGACCGCTATCCAGAAGAATTGGAAAAAAGAACAGGATTATAATTTTTTTAAATTCAATGAGATTATGTCTTTAATTATTCAGCATGAATGGTACAAGGAATTTTTAAGTGAGAAATGGCTTGGCAGGGATAGAGAGCAGGATGCTATAGCCGCGGATCATCAAGAAGAGAAGCATTATGGATAAAAAATTTTACTCAACGTAAATGACAGGAAAACAATCCAAGATCAATTTGAAAGAGTAAATCCTTATCTAACTAATTATTTTTTTATGCCAAAAGTTTTAAAAATAAAATATTAAATTTTAATTTAAACCATTTATTTGATTAATTCATAAAGAACTTGCTTGGCCCGATTAGTATTAAAAATTCCACATACACAAGGTGCAGTTAACTTCTCAGCTGCTTTCTCTACTGAGATTTTACCTTTTTTAATCTGGTCTACATAATGTTCTACCGATTGGGAAGAAACGCAATGATGACCACACATTGTGGTGATTTCTAAGGTTTTTTCGGGAGGTAATAAACTTTTGTTACCAAATTCACCTATGGAAAGATTAATAGTATGCATCGTTAATCCTATTTCCTTACATAGTTCTTTAATTTCTGAAATCAATCCCGAAATGACGATAGAAATACCAAGATCTTCTTCTTTTATCGTTTTTATTACATTTCGAACGTCTGAAATGTCAGAAAAGCAACCTTGCACAATAGAGGCTAATCTCCAACCTGCTTCAGCTAATAGATTCGTTGGGTTATTCTTTTTCATTATTTCCCCCACACGAATTTGTCTCTCTTTGGCATCATCATACACACTTTTATCATTTACTCCTGCTGCTAACATTGCAATAATGACATAATCTTGATTTAAATTTTTAATAGTCCCTTTTCTGTATAAAGAATGAGTCATATTTTTGAAACCTCCTTGTTATTAGGCTCTACCTAAGCCTATATTTATTTTAGCATTAGGTCTTACTGAAAAACCTTTATCATTAAGCAGATCCATAACAGGGATCTCTCCATTCTCTGCAAATCGAGAAATTACTCCCACACTAAAAACGGTATCTACTTCTTTATCTAATTTCTTAATTAGTTCTAAGATTTGTGTTGTTTTTTCATATGGGACTTTAAATTCTATAATCGCAGAAAGAACATGTTCATTTTTCAAATCTTCTTGAAGATTTCCTTTATCGTCAGCTAATAATGCTGTCAGAGGACTTGCCGATTCGAACTCTACTCCAATCTTGGCCAGAGGTATGGTAAATTGTTCAGCAACGCTTAAACGAGCACCGATGCCGGGGCGACCTATTTCTATAGAGAAGCCAATCTCATTTTGTCTAATACGATTTGTTACATCGTTTGTTTTCATTTCTTCGGTACCTCTCCCCGGTACTCCTGTTAATTTATGGGTGGCGATGACATCGCTAAAAGGATTTCTTACCAAACGGGGCATTCGTAACTTTTCTCTTTTAATCGCATTAGATGGACAATTTGCGGATCTTAAGCAAACAGAACATTCCACGCATAAATCTCTGTCAATAACTGCTTTATTATTAATTAATTGAATTGCTTGCACTGGACATACTATAACGCATTGCCCACAACCAATACAACGATCTTCCTTAATTTTCAAATTTCTCACTTAATTTAGGTATTCGAATGTAAATTCTATAATTATGGGGATTAAAATATTTGATGTAATTAATAATTGTTCGCTAAAAATCTTTAAATAGATTTATAGCATAGTCATAACTATAAAAATTACGAATTTAAAATAAAAAACCGGTGGATATTATGAAACAAGAACATACTTTTAAAGTAATACTTTTAATAGTCTTTTTCTCTTCTGCTCTTATAAGCGCACTATCACCGATGGCGATTGATATTGCGAATGCTCTACCGATAACACAGTCTCAAGTCCTTTTAATTGTTTCCATATATTTAGCAATTGGGGCGCTAACCTCGTTCATTTGGGCGATTTTAGACATTAAATTTTCACGTAAAAAATTATTGATTGTTGCTACCTTAGATTGGACGCTGTTCACGTTTCTATCAATGTTTGCGACAGATTTTTTCACATTGCTTGTATTTCAAATCTGCTCTGCAGTTGGCTTTGGTGCTATTTTACCCTTAAGTTATTCTACCATCGTCGATTTAATTGACCCTGAAAAAAGAGGGAAAGCATTTGGGATAAAAGAACTTTTTTACGTTTTGGGGATTGGTTTAAGCTTTCTTTTGGCAAGCTTCTTAGTACCCACATTTCCATGGACTATTCCCTTATTGATAATCTCATTAGGCGGAGTTGTCTGCTTAATACTTTTATTCATAGTAGAAATTCCCGAGAGAGAGATTGTTGATGAAAGTGAGGCATGGATGAGTATGAAAGCTTTCAAAGAACTCTTACACAGTAAAGCAATCATGATAATTTTAGCTTTCAATCTAGTGCTGTTTCTATGGTATGGAGCAATTACTCAATATTTTACAACACTGATGAGGAACGATTATGGATTTGTCCCTCAAATGGCATTTCTTATTTATTTAATAGTTACCTGCGGACAATTTTTTAGTGGTATCCTTTTTGGACATTTAGGAGATAAAAAATATAAAACTAATAAAAATGGACGAATAAAGGTTGTTCTACTGTGTGTTACTTGCGGTGCAATCTTAAATTTCATAGGTTTTTCATTAATAATATCTCAAGACAACATTTTAAGCCTAATCTTATTCATTATTATAATATGGGTGGCCCTTACGTTTTTCGGGGGTGTTGATCCGCTTACCCAAGCAACTCTTTCTGATGTGACGACTGAATCCAATAGATCAACGACTTATGCTCTTAATAATTTATGCTACATTCTCGGAAGAAGTATAAGTATATTTCTTTTGAGTATTTTTCTGCTAATGTTCAATAATTTATATAGACCAGGATATATGATATTGTCTATTTTGACGTTAATTGCGGTCATATTTCTATTTCCCCTTATGAGAGTTTTACCAAAGGAGATAGAGAAAATGAATGAAGATTAAATTAAGTGAAAATGAGTAAAAGACTCGGATAAAAATTAACTAAAAGATTTTTTTCTTTATTATTGTCTTTCATTTTCTTTTAAAAGAAACAATTTAATCTTTTCAGGTAGGATTAAACCGATATAAAATTCAATAGAACTTGAAATCAAAATTAATCGTGTTATAACAACTGTTAATGGTGTCAAGGGAATTAAAATTTCCATGATTTGACCAATTATAAAAGATAAGAAGGCTATTAAAATAAATTTGCCTTTTAACAACATTTCAGGATTTTCTGATCTGAATGTTTCTCTAACGAATAACATCCCTAAAACAAAAAAAGTTCCTATCCAGATTAACAAGAATAAATCAATTAACGGATTGAATTCTACTTGAAATGGGGCTAAAAATATTCCAATCGTTTCTGTTGGGCTTAGAAAAAGATACCAGAAAATTATTTCATAAATTATACATAAAATGATAAAAAAGATTATCCAAAACTGTTTTTTATTAATATGTAATACGTCCAAGAAACCAATTAGAGAACATATAAAATAAAAGGGGATAAAAGCAAATCCAATTATGAAATACAATGATTCACTAAGAGGGGAATTTAAAAATATGATCATTAAAAATGATATTGCGTCCGGAATATAGCCAGATGTAATAGCTATCCATGCTAATCCAATCAATGCAATTTCTCTTCTCTTATATTTGAAATATCGTGAAATAATCTTTAATCCTAAAAAAACACTAATTAGAACAAAAAGCAAACTAAAAAAACCTTGTAAAAAATCTATTGGACTTAATTGCATTTCCTATCCCCAAAATTAACGTTTTCAATTTTAAATAGTAATAGTTTTTTTATTTATATATATTTACAAATTCGTTTTAACTATGTTTTTTAGAGATCTTACACTTCTCTTATTACAATTTAATATTGGATTAAAAAGGTTATATGACATTATTCAGTTAAACAATTAAAATATTATTTTTAGGTAATAAATCATGAAAAAAATTGAAGAACCATCAAAAATAATCCCTGTTATGACAGAAACAGATGTTTTAGTCGTAGGTGGCGGACCTGCTGGTCTTTGTGCTGCTCTCGCAGCGGCAAGAGAAGGCGTGGATACTGTACTTGTTGAACGCTATGGCTGTTTTGGAGGAGTTATAACACAGGCGATAATAGGAACTATTGCATGGTATCGATATGCTAAGACAGTCGATGCTGGGGGAATTGGAGTAGAGTTTGAACGTCGAGCAAAAGAGATGGGAGCCACTATCAATATAATTGGTAATATCAAGAATCCAGAAATGGTTGAAGTTCTTGAACAAGAGGGATTGATGGTAAACGGAGAGCCAACTTATGAGGTTCTGGAAACAGAGATATTCAAGTATGTAGCGGATGTGCTAATACAAGAAGCAAGAATTACCCCTATATTGCACTGTTCTGCCGTCGATGTGGTTATAGATAACAATACCATAAAAGGCGTCATCACAGAAAGCAAATCCGGAAGGCAGGCAATACTGGCTAAAAGGGTAATAGATGCCACAGGAGATGCGGATATTGCTTATCTTGCTGGTGCTCCATTCCGGAAAAGCCCAAAAAATGAATTAATGGAAGTGACTGTAAATTTTGGTTGCAGTGGGATTAATATTGGTAAATTTCTTATGTATATTTATCTAAACCGAGGTAGTATAGGAGATTGGGGGGAAACATCCGGTAAGGAAGAAGACACATTCAGCACTTACCTCGTGGAACCGTTTAATAGAGCAAGGGAAGCAGGTGAGATTCCTGAGGATGTCACTATAGAAAGCTATTGGACCAATTATACGGATGCGGGTGAGATTACGTCCTTTAATGGTATTCATATGACAGATATAGATTGCACAGATGTCTGGGATCTTACTAAGGCAGAAATTGAGGGAAGAAAACGAGTAATGTGGGCTGTTGAAGCCCTAAAAAAATACACCCCGGGTTTTAAAAAGGCACGACTTAGAACAATCGGATCATCATTGGGAACCAGAGAATCGAGAAAGATAATTGGTGAATATAATATTACTGAACATGATGTAAGGAACGAGGCCCGATTTGAGGATTCAATCGGTATTTGTCCAGAGTTTATCGATGGCTATGGCATAGCAATTCTACCTACAACAGGGAGATATTTCCAAGTTCCTTTCGGGATTATCCTCCCTCAGAAGGTGGAAAACCTTCTTGTGGCCGGTCGTTGTGTTGCTGGAGATAGAATATCTCACGCCGCAACCCGTCAAATGGCGTGTTGTACGGTCACAGGTCAAGGTGCAGGAGTAGCTGCTGCCGTATCTCTAAAGGATAATGTTATTTGTAGGCAGGTTGATATCTCAAAAGTTCAGAAGATCCTCAAAGAACAAGGAGTTAGAATTGAATAAGGATTTACAGCCATTGAAATTTCACACTTTAACTCCATAAAGATAGTTATTAAAAGCTTTTTTTTAGAAACGATGATGCGTAAACGAACGATGTATATTCAATTTGATTTTAATATAGTAAATAAACATTTAATTGGTTATTATCAAGGTTCTGGACGAATGCAATCTTAGCTTTTTATATAAAAAGAATAAGTAAAAAAAAGCAGGTTAATTTTCCCTTGATTTATATCGGATTTTAACCATTAAATCTCTCAGTTCCAATTTATCACTATCAGGCTTAATATACTTCTTTTTCACTCCCTCTTTAAGAGGAAATGTAGTAATATCTGTACCTTGGAGAGAGACCATTTTTCCGAATTCTCCATCAAGCACGAGCTTCATTGCGGCTAATCCAAATCTAAGCCCTAAAATTCTATCAAATGAATTAGGTGTCCCTGCTCGCATCGTATGGCCGAGTACTACACTTCGGCATTCAAAATCCACACCGTTTTTTGCGAATACTTCTTTTAAATCATCTCGCAGATTTAATTCTTTCACTAGTATGTTTGAAATGTTTAATGCAGGCAGTACCGGATTTCCAAAGACATCTTTTGGTAATTTATCAATGGTCTCCTGCGTGATAGTCTTAAAATCTCGCTTAAGCGATTCTTGATCAGGATAAGCACCTTCAGAACAAGCAATCATATGATATTTATGACCCGAATTTGCCCTTTTTTTAAGAACCTCGACCACATCTCTTTCAAAATCGAATGGAGTTTCAGGGATAAGTATTATATCAGCCCCCGAAGAGATTCCACTATACATTGTTAAAAATCCGGCATCTCGCCCCATAACCTCCACGATAAAGACTCTTTGGTGAGATCTTGCGGTGGTAGTTAGATTATCCATAGCATTCGATGCTAGTTGGACAGCACTCCAGAATCCAAAGGTATAATGTGTTCCCGCTAAATCATTATCAATGGTCTTTGGGCATCCAACAACTTTAGCGTTGGAATATTTATATAGCGCATCCGCTACTCCTAAGGTATCATCGCCTCCAATCGCAATTAACGCGTCAATTCCTAACTCAGCAAACTTGCCAGCCATTTCTTTAGAAATTTTTTCTTTAAGAGATTCTTTTTCTTCGTCAGTTTTAGCTTTTTGGATTGATTTAAAGGGATTTGTCCTGCTCGTATATAGGAAAGTTCCGCCTATTGTATGAAGATCATCGTGCTCAGCAATATTAAGGGGAATAGTTAAATTTTCTATAAATCCCTTCCATCCTTTCTCTATTCCTACACATTCAACGCCTGCATCGAACGCTTTTAACATGATACCATACAATACACTATTAAGTCCAGGGCAATCGCCCCCACCGGTCAAGATTCCAACTTTTTTAATTGTCATGTAATATCACTTAATTTAATACTTTTCAATATAGAATTTCTAAGTAAATTAAAATAAAAAAGTTATTATATCCGAGAAAAAATCTTAGCTAATCCTTATCTGTTTCTATATTATTTAATTTCTCGAACGTATAATGAGAAGCATTTTGGGGAATAATGTAGCTTCCTCCACCAGAATCGGTTATTTTTAAAGTAAATTTTAATTCTCCCTCTATAGCTTTCTGTAAATCATTTAAAATTTCCTCAACTTCATCGAATTCAGAATCATTTTTTTCAAGATTATTTTTGTAGATTAAGACTGCTTCTTCAAATCTAAAAAGGATACCTTGTACATTAGTATAATAAAAGTCGGCTCTTGGGCCTGGTTCAACGATAAGTTCCAATTCAGGAATTTCTAATTTTCCTGTAGGCGATCGATAAATCTTCGATTTCAGATCACTCTCATCCTCTATTTTTAAAGTCATAATTCCTGGTTCCATTCTTGTGGTCATAGGAATAACGTCATTCTTACGATAATTACATTGATCGCAGGTGAAATTAATAATCAACATTTTGTCTCCATCGGGAAGATCGTAATCGATTGTATTAATTGTTATTACTCCCTTATCACAAGAGGGACATTTGAATGAAAACTGTTCTTCCTCATTGTTCTCTTTTCTAGACATAATATAAAGTTATTTTGGTAGTATAATATGATGTATTTATACAGAAATATGATTTTTATCATTTCTACATATGAGAGCTAATCAATTTATAAGTCATTTAAAGAGCTACCTTAAAAAGTTTATGCAAAAATTTTTAATATAACCGATTTTTAAATCAGTTAATACTAGATTATTTTTCTACTAAAAAAATAATATAAAGTTGAGAATGGATGCTTAATCTTGAATTAAAGGAATCACCAATTATTCTTAACTCTATATTAGTGTTAGTAATCTTAGTAATTCAAGTAGTAGTATTAATTCTATAAAGTAATCAATAAAAACTTCGGTTTCTGGGTTTTTATTGGTTGCTTAGATACTATCTATATAAAAATCAAAAAAGAAAATGTTGGAAAAAATTGAAAGATAACGGAATAATAGAGATAACGTTCCACGGAAGAGGTGGTCAAACAGCAATCACAGCAAGTCAGTTGTTAGCTGAATGTGCGTTTGAAAAAGGCTTTAAAGACACAATTGCAATCCCAATCATTGGTGCTGAAAGGAGAGGTGCCCCAATTCAAGCGTTCACTAAAATATCTGAAAATAAAATGATAAGAACATATGACAGCGTTAATAATCCAGATTATATATTAATTTTTGATACATCATTATTAGAGATTCCAAACATCAAGGATAGTATTAAAGAGGGGGTAACACTTATCGTGGACAGCGTTAATCCATTGAATAAGGCTAAATTACCTAAAAATATTAAAATATACATCGTTGATGCTACGGGTATTTGTATCAAACGAGGATTTATGCATTCGAGTGGTCCCATTTTAAATATTCCTATGCTAGGGGCTTTTGGAAAGGTTACAGGATATTATGATCTAAAAACTATGGAGAAAGTCTTCAAGAAGGAATTTGGAGAAGAAAGATTAGAAAAAAATATGAATGTAGCTCAAGATGCTTATGAGTCAGTTAAGGAGGTATAAAAATGGCAGATACTGAGAAATGGAAAAAAATAAACAAATCAAGGTCCGAACGCCCAGAAGTTCAAGAATATTCATGTTGGGAAGAATTATCTCCAATCCCCATCTCATTACCGATTGACGGAGCTGGGGGTACCACGGGAGATTGGCGTACTTTCAGACCAATTATTAAAGAAGGATGTAATAAGTGCGGAATATGTTGGATGTATTGTCCCGAAGGAACAATTCATAAACAAGAGGACGGTTCTTTTAAGATTGATTATATGTATTGCAAAGGATGTGGCATTTGTGCAAAAGAGTGTCCAACAAATAATATAGAAATGATAAGAGAGAGTGATGCAATAGATGATTAAACCGGAATTAAAAGATTTTTTACAAAGTGAGGAAACTAAAATTATTAAGGGAAATGTGGCGGCTGCATATGCGGCAAAATCTGCAAGAGTCCAGGTGATAAGCGCCTATCCAATTACTCCGCAGACAACAGTCGTTGAAAAATTATCGGAGTTTGTTGATGGAGGTTTAATGCCCGGAACCCAATATATTAAAGTGGAATCTGAACACTCAGTACTTGCTTCCCTTGTTGGGGCAAGTATGGCAGGTACAAGAACATTTACAGCTACATCAGGACAGGGACTCTTCTATATGTATGAAATGGTTCATTGGACTGCTGGCGTAAGGTTACCTATAGTAATGGCTATAGCCTCCAGAGGTCCAGCACCTCCTTGGAATATTTGGGCAGATTTTACAGACGTAATTAGCTGTAGAGATACGGGATGGATGAGTGCCTTTTGCGCAAATCATCAAGAAATTTATGATGAGATATTAATGTCATATAAAGTCTGTGAAGACTATGATGTGTTATTGCCAAAATTTGTGGCTTATGGGGGATTTATTTTATCTCATACCTCAAAACCAGTTATAATTGAAGATCAAGATAAAGTTGATAACTTTTTACCACCATTGCCAGATGAAAAGGGTTGGCCCCATATATGGATCGACCCAAACAGACCACTAATGCATGGGAACCTTATAATGCCTTCTGGGTTTTACAGCGAATTTAGAATGATAATTCATGATGCTCTGATAAAATCACAAGAAAAAATTAAAGCAGTTGCAAAGGAATTTGAAAAAACATTCGGAAGAAGCTATGGAAATGGACTAATACAGGAATATAAAATGGATGACGCAGATGTTGCTATGCTTAATTATGGTGATTTAGCGTTGCAAATGGAAGAAGCTGTGGACGCCGTAAGGGATGAAGGATATAAGGTTGGAATGGTAAAATTAAGACATTTTAGACCATTCCCCGTAAAAGATATCGTCGAAATTTCCAAAAAAGTGAAGGTTTTGGGCGTTATGGACAGAGCCACTGCGTTTGGCTCGCAAACTGGGGGTCCAGTAAGTTCTGAAGTAAAAACAGCCTTACATGGAACAAAAGGAACTGCTATGGTGTTTCCCATGATAAATGGAATTGGAGGGAGAGAAGTGACTTTGGAACAACAAAAAGAACAGTTAAAAATACTAATTAAAATAAATGAAACTGGAGAATTACCAGAAGATTTACTTTATGGTACTCTCTGGCATGGAAAATTAGAGGTGGATTGAGAAATGGCATCATTAAAGAAAGTAATGGAAGATGAAATAGCCTGCAAAGAGTGGTTTTTACCTGGTAATGCTTGTTGCGCCGGATGCGGTCTTGAAGTTGCCCTTCGATGGGCTATGAAAGCTTTAGGACCAGAAGTCGCGATGGTTACTCCGGCCAGTTGTTTGAACGTGGTAATAGGATTATGGCCGAAAACTGCTCCAGACTTTCCTCAATTTAATATGGCATTTGCTGCAGGAGCAGCCGTGGCAACCGGTTTTGATGCTGCATTTAAAGCAAAGGCACATAAATTCCCAGGGAAAGGTTGGGATAAGATGACTTCAATTTGTTTTGCTGGAGATGGAGGTACTACAGATATAGGGATACAAGGACTCTCTGGAGCTGCAGAGCGTAATAGTGATATAATCTATGTATGTTACGATAATGAAGCATATATGAATACGGGGATCCAAAGATCATCAAGTACTCCTCACGGTGCGGTGACTACGACAACAACTTTTGGGAAGGAAAGATATAAAAAGAATCTACCCGCCATAATGAGAGCTCATGATATTCCTTATGTAGCAACCTGCAGTATCAGTGAACCTTTAGATATTTACGAAAAATTTAAAAAAGCAAAATCTATTAGAGGTACTAAGTATATCCATATTTTAGCACCTTGTGCTCCTGGGTGGGGTTTTCCTTCAGAGGATACCATTGAAATCGCAAGAATGGCAGTAAAAACCGGATTTTGGATACTCTATGAAGTTGAAAATGGTGTGTTAACATTGTCCAAAAAGAGTAAAACTCTGTTGGATCCATCAAAAAGAGTGCCAATTATTGAATATGTTGCTAATCAAAAACGATTTGCAGGGATTTCTGAAAAAACTTTAATAGAACTTCAAGAACAAATTGACCAAGATTGGGAAAACATCAGTAAAGAAATATTTTGTCAACAAGAATATTCAAAATAATTTAGGAAGTAATATTTTTTTATATCTTTTTAATTTTATATTATATTTATTCTCAAAAAATGAACTTACATGGGCTTTTTAGTTAAACTATCCGGAAATTTAGATATGGATACGGAAATGTTCCTTGAGACCGCGGTAGAGTGGATAATGGAAGGCAAATTAATAGGCTTCCCCACCAATTCCGTATATGGATTAGGGGGAGACCCTTTAAATCTTAACTTAGTAGAAAGATTATATAATATAAAATTCCGTGAACGCTCGAAGGGTTTTTTATTATTAGTAGCTGGTTTTGAAGAAGCATCTAAAATAGCAGAATTTAACAGTACCGCTAAAAAATTAGCGAATCATTTTTGGCCAGGTCAATTGACATTGATCTTAAAAAGAAAAGAGCCAAACATAATTCCTTTAGAGGTAACTGCATTCCAAGATACTATAGGGCTAAGAGTGCCGGAAAATAAAGTTTTATTGAAGATATTAGAGATTTTGAAACAAAAAGGGCAATTTGGAGGGATTATAGGAACTTCAGCGAATTATTCTGGCGAACCTCCTTCTATAAGCGGTGCTGAAGTTGCAAAAAAATTTCTCGGGACTATAGATTATATTATCGATTCTGGAAATTCACAATCTCAGATTCCTACTACAATTGTAGATTGCACATCTGAAGAGTTGAAATTTTTGCGAATTGGAAAAATTACTGAAGAAGAAATTATAAGTGTTTTATGAGATATTAGATTTATCACATTTTATTAGGTGAGAGAAGCGAAAAACTTCAATTTATTAGTATCGACATCAAGATATAATGAAACTAATGCAAGAGCCGAGTTATGGTTTACTTTATTTATAACAGGGGATTCATATCCGATAATTTCAAATTTAGAATTTTTAGGGTTATTAACAGCTTTATCTAATATCAATGCAAAAAATGTAATTACCAAAATTAAAGAAATTCTAAAAAGAGATCCTAATTTCTTTAAATTTATTCTCAAAATTGTACCTATTGATTATGTTTGTGAAACAAATCTAAAAATTATTAGCCAGATTGTGGAGCGCCATTATAATCAGTTTATTGACAAAACTGACACATTTAAAATTGATTTAAAGCGTAGAAATAATGATGTTATAGACAGAGACCGCCTTATTGAATATGTTGCGAAAAATATTAAGAATCAAGTGGATCTTGAAAATCCGGACAAAATAATACGTATTGAACTTTTAGGCAATTCTTGTGGTATAGCTTTTCTTAGACCTGATGAGATTCTTAGATTAAAAAGTAAGAATTAAATCGGTTAATCTAATTTGATTTTTTCCAAACTAAGTAAGGCCATTTTTTCACAAATTAAATCATTTAAAGCAACATAGAGATCTCCTAGTTCATAGCTCAAGAGAAGGTTATTCTCACTACTTATTTCATAAGATTTTAAAACAGTTATAATTTGGTGATCTGTTAGCTCAAAAAAGTTTTGAATTTTGTTAAATTTATCAAGTGATCTTACGTTCAGATTGAGATCTACCTCTTTAGCTTGAAGAATACGGATAATTTCTTTATTTATTTTATCTACATTATTCTCAGGTGTAATGATACAATAGAGTACTTCTCCTTTTTTCACTTCTTCATCTTTTATACCAAATGCTTCAATACCAATTTTTATCTGTCGATTTGTAGCCATATAAAGTAAAAACTCGATATTTTTTTTATTTGAGATATTTAGATCATTACGAAATACTTTTTCCATAAAATAAGCAGCATTAAAAATATGATGTTGGTCTAAAACATACTCTTGAGAAAAAAATTGAATAGTAGACTCTTTAAAGGTATCTTGAACTTTTTCAACTACCTCGAAAATTACATCTAATACTTGAACTTTATTTTCTGATTTCCGTTCATTTATTAATCTAGCTGCTTCAATAGATATTTGATTAATTCCTATAAAATACTTCAAATTTAAGTCTGTTATATTAAATTCTTTAACAATCATTTTAATTATTCTTTAGATATAATTATAAGAAAGTTATTGTAGCTTTAATTTTATGTGATGTTTTTTTTGAAAATCCAGAATTTTTTGCCTATATTTTTTAGTATATTGATTGCTTGGGGTATGTCCACATTTTCTGCATTTATCGTCGTAAGATGAGTTGATACTTCCGCAATTGGGACACGAATAATAATTTATCATCTCTATTATCCATTTTTTATATCCTAATTTTACAATTTGAGCTTGAAAATTCCACAAATCAAATCTATGAGCAGCACCAGCCTGAAATTTTTTTATTTCAGTACATGGAAATTCAGCACATTCCCCACAAAAATCTATTCCCTTTTTTTGAGCGCAGGAATAAAGCTTGCATGAATCACAATAAGCAACTCGAGTATTTGAACGGCAGCCTAAACACCTCATATCTTCAACTGGTGTATTAAATAAACTTGCCAATCTTTCGAGCCTTTTAGGATCTTCAGTGGTACCAATAAAGATAGTACAGCTTGGGCAAAACAGACCGCAAACTGCCGCATGCTGTTTAGTATAATTCATAAATAAATTTTCTCCTTTTTAGTATTAATTCATTTTCAAATACTAAAACTTTAGTTACAATAATTCATTAAAATTGCAATTTTTATGTTGAATGTTTTAGAATATAGTTTTAAACAGGTAAACTCCAAAGTAGCCAATCAGGCATGATTGTAAATTGAATTCGCACATAAATTACCATAAGAAAGAAACAAAATAGAAAAAATGTAAAAATCCAATCTTTAAAGGTATATTTAATAGTATAGTAATAAGTGCGTTCATTAAGGCTCCCGAAAGCTCTCGACTCGAGGGCTTCAGCTACATTAAAGGCTCTTTTAATTGAACATATAATCAAAGGTACTAATAATGGGAAAAGATTTTTTATTTGATTTATCAATCCACTGGTTTTCATTTCATATCCTCTACTCTGTTGAGCATCCATAATATTTTGAGCTTCAATTGCTATGGTGGGTACAAATCTAAAAGCTAACGAAAAGGAGAAAGCATATGGATATGGTACTTTCATTGAGATTAAGGATAATGCTAAATCATTAGGATGCACAGTTAAAAAAAATATTGAAAACGCAGTAATCATAATGCTTATTCTGATTATCATAGCTACCGCATACCCTAAAGAAATAAATATGGTATTTAGTACGATGATCATTAATACTAAAAATGAAAGCCCCCGGATACTTCTCATCCACTCTTTAACCATCTTCCCTAATAAAATCATAGGAATCAAGGTTAAAAAAATCAGAAATAAGGGTACTATTTCTGTAAACATAAGTGCTGAAATGCTATAAATTATGGAAAACAATAACTTGGCTCTTGGATCTAAATTATGCACAAAGGTATTTTTCTTTTGGAATTTAAAGGCGTTTAGAAATTCAAGAGACACTAGGTATTTCCACCTCCCACTACATTGGATTTATTTTTTATATAATCCGCAAGAAATTCAGTCATTTTTTCCTTAGAATAGGTATTATTTGGGCATGGAATTCCTATTTCATTAAGTGCGGTAGTAAATTGACTAATTTGGGGTAAAATTAACGCAGATTTTTTAACTAAAAACTCATTGGTTATGAGCTTTTTCGTTGGACCATCAGCAATAATTTTTCCATCCGCCATTAAAATCGTTCGGGGGATATATTCCATCGCAAATTCTATATTATGTGTTATGATAATAATGGTTTTTCCATTATTCATCTCGTTTTTTATCAATTCGATAAAGAATCTGATTTCTTTCGCATCTTGTCCTAAAGTGGGCTCATCAAACACGAGTATATCCGGATCTCTACAAAATATTGACGCTACAGCTAATTTTTTTGTTTCTCCTCCTGAAAGATTCAAAGGTGAGCGCTCCCTGTATTTATCTAAATCAAATTTTTTTAAAATTTCATCCGTTTTAGTTTGAGTTTCTTGTTTGCTAAGATTGAGACTTTTTAATGAATATTTAATTTCTTCTTCCACAGTGTTGGAAAACACTTGATGTTGAGGATTTTGAAAAATTATACCCACTTTTTGAGAGAGGGTACCTGTTGTTTTGGATTTAATATTTTCCCCATTTATATAAACATTACCGTTTGTTGGCCGTATTAGACCGTTAAACGTTCTAATTAATGTAGTTTTACCCGCCCCATTTTTACCCATAATCCCTACTAGTTCCCCTTTGTAAATTTTTAAATTGATTTTTCTTAGCGCAACAGTACCATTAAGATATTTATAATCTACATCGTGCACTACAATTAAAGGGTAATTTTGGGACATATTCTCTCATTTTTTAAGTTTATTTTTGAAAATACCTTATCGCGTCATCAATAGAAGCGGGAATATTCTCCTTGAACAAATTTTTACTTTTTAATTTAGAATATACAGAATAAATGACAGGCTTATTAATGTTTAAATTCTGGAAGTTTTCACTATTTAGTACCTCGTCGCGTTTTCCATGTTCAAGGATTCTTGCGTTATCTAATAATACTATCTCGTTTGCATAAGGAACTACTAAATCCATTCTATGCTCACTAATTATAATCGTCATGTTTTTTTCTGTCTGGATTTTTTTCAAAAGTTTAATTATTTTTTCAGCCATACTTGGATCGAGCAAAGCAGTGGGCTCATCTAACACTAATACTCTTGGTTCCAACACTAAAATTGAAGCAATGGCAACACGTTGTTGCTCTCCACCACTCAGCTCAAATGGAGCCTTATCGACTAAATGTTCAATTTCAGTTAGTTTAATAACGTCTTTAATTCTCCTCTCCATTTCTTCACGGGAAACTCCAAGATTTTCCATACCAAAAGCAATTTCATGCTCTACGTTCATTGATATTAATTGATTCTCAGGATTTTGGAAGACAATGCCAATTTCTGTAGATAACTCAGCAATAGGGATTTCAGCGGTATCTTTTCCTAGAACCTCAACATACCCTCTATAGAATCCAGGATAAAATTGTGGTATTAATCCATTCATACAACGAATCAAGGTCGTTTTTCCTGAACCAGTTTGACCACATAATAAAATAAATTTGTTTTCGTCGATCTTCAGATTTATTTCATTTAATTGATATTCCTTATTTTTTTTATACCGAAAATAAAAATTATGAAATTCAATTAAATGCATAACAAACGCCAATCAATAATATTGTTTTATAAAAATTTTTACTAATTTAAAATTTGTTTTATTTTCTCAATGATTTTGTTTAGAACCTTTTTTAACTCATTGGCTCCATTTAAAGAGGCTGCACCATCATGACCACCACCACTTCCCTCATACTCCTCAGCAACTTCTTTTAAAATCTTTCCTAAATGCAAACCTGTTTTTAAACAAACACTTTTTTTTGCTCTGGTACTAATTCGAAATGTCCTCTTTTTTTCCGAATATACGATGCTCACATCTAAGCCTAAATTAATCAATAAAGATGCAACACCTGCTTCAAAACTACTTACGTGTGTCGTTCCTATCAACCAATCCTTTGAACGGATTAGTTTGAGTCGCTGTAATGCTTTTATTCTTGCAATTTTTTCAGAGATCTCTTGTTCAAACTCAAGTGTTGAAAGAATTTCTTGCAAATCTAACTTTTCATCTAATAATCTCGATATCCGCATTATAGTATCATTATTGCCATATTTGAAAAATCCAGAATCAGTCAAAATTGCTGAGATTAATAGAAATTTATATGGAAGTTCCAATGCAAAATTAAAGAATTCACACATATCATATATTATTTCAGAAGTAGAAGAGATTTCGTCATTTATGATATTTAAGGAAGTGAGATTATTTTTGTAATCGTTTTTAAGATTTAAATGATGATCAATGAAAATGAAAGGAATCTGGGCACTTGTAATATTCAATTTATCAAAAACACTTACTTGCGCCAAGTTATTTGTATCTAGAATAAAAATTAAATCTAATTTTGAAATATCCACATTCTCATTAAAAGAAAAATCTAGTTCTCTAAATTTTTGTGAAACCTTTTGTAAATATTCTCTTGTAGTTTTGGAGAATTCTGATAAATATAAAGTAGTTTTAGTGTTAAAATAATTAGTGAAAAAAATTTTTAAAATATAACAAGAAACAAACCCATCGAGATCTACAGACTCGTGAGTTGTTATTAAAACACTTTTTCCTTTTAAGTATGCTTTTAAATCTTCAAACTTAGAGGTTAACATACAATTAAGCACTTTTACTTTGAAGATCTGCTTGAATTGAATTTCTCATTGTTTCGATTTGACCTTTCGTCCTATCGAGTTTTTGAGCTATTGTTTTGGAACGCATCTCTAAGGTAACTTTCAATGATTTTTTTTCATCAAGCAGTTTGTTTTTTTCACTTTTGACTAAAATTCCGCCAATGGATTTATAGACAGTATCATCTGGGTTAATTTTTTCGAGCTCTTCAATGGCTAATTCCGTATCTCTTAAGCTTGTTTCAATTTGTAGCTTCTGTTGTGATAAATATTCCATAGTGGTGGAAAGATTCTGCAAGTTTATAACTTTTTTCCTTACTTCCTCATCAAGACTATTTAAATCTATACTCATAATTCTTCACAGTATTTTGTATAAAAAAGGTAATATAAGAAGCTATAAATCTTTTACTCGCATAATTTTAAAGTACTTTCTATAATTTTTCCAAAACTAATAATATCACTGATAGAGGCTCTAAAAGCAGTAATATCAGCACTTTCAATGGTAAACACTAACACATGCTTCTTTATTTCCATTAAAATTCTGGATCTATGAGATTTTGCCTTTTTTAACTCAGGTAAGAACGAGTTATAGGCCAAATTACAAGTGTTTGAATCTTTAAAAGTTAGTTCTATTGTGGAATTTATTGAAAAGTAATTAATACTGCTCATTATTCTTCAATTACTTCTAATTCACGTTGCTTTCTCTTTGCAATTCGGAAAGATTCTGCGCCTCGCGGAGTCACAATATTATATGCCCCCCCAGTGAATTTAGCATCACATTTTTTACAGTGCCAAATCCCAGTTGAGACTCGATACACTGAACCTACAGTTTCGCAACGAGGGCATTTTATTTTCCCCCCCTTCATTCTTTCCATTATTGAAAGAACTCTTTTGCGCACGGTCGAACCATATCTTGCTCCGTAACGACCTGTCCAGCCGACTTTTTTAGTCTTTCCCATGCTATTACACGTTTTAATTAAAATATTAGATATTTCATTAAAAGTATTATAAAATAAAAATTTTCGTGAAAAAAGTTAAAAATAGTAAAAAAACAATGATATAACACAATTTATTATTCAATTTTTACCTTGTATTGCCATAAGTCTAATTTATTTCTCAATTCTTTCCCAATTTCGATTGATTTTTTGCCTAACATCTGGATTTCATCCATAGAGAATGTAGCTGATCCGCTTTTTTGGATTGACGTTATCTTATCTTCAGTAACTGAAATCGATAATCTACCATCGCAAACTAATTCTTCAGGCAGACAGGGGTCTAAGAAGACCATATCTTCTATTTTTCCATAAGTCAAGACTAAAGGCAGTTCATTAACGATATCCTCACCCATTAAATAATTCCCTGTCCATTCTATACCATTTTCAGTATATTTTCCTTCAGGAACATGAGCTGAAATCAATGTTGCTAAGGCACTTACACCACCGCAATCAATTAGATTGCCTCCATGATTTATCACATACATATCTACAAATAAAATGTAGACTGCCTCTTTTTCCTTAATGCAAAGCTTTTTAGTTTGAACGCAATCAGCATGTCGAATTCCTCGATCTACTACTCGAGCTAACTCTATCGATTGTTCATCTGGAGGCCCCCTTTCAAATAAAGGGGATGCCAATGGTAATAACTCTGCCATGATGGTACAAACACCTTCATCGGGTAAATCAGGAAAGGGCTCGCCAATATCGTATTTTAACCCGGTAATTATTCGACTTTCTCCTAGGGATACATCAGCAGAACCTTCCGCAGATGCGACCATATCTGTACTTATTTGAAATTCACGAAATTCCCATAAGCCCCTTCCATCAATCCTTTCTTCTTTTTTCAAATTATTAACAATATATTTTCGTTCGATTGTAGAAATTACTCTTTTAACATCCATCATATCTATTCATCCCCTCCACTTGTATTTGAAGATTGATTTACACTTTCTTGAATTGAGATATATTTACTTCTTAACGCATCTAACTGAATTTGATATATTTTTTCGGCAGCTTCCTTTCCAAGCTTTAAGCATGTATCAAATTCATCAGCATCCATAGAACCATCAAATTGCAATAATGAAAGCTCATCATTAAACCACGTTATTGCTAAAGGAAGATCAGCATCCCCCGCTTTATCTTCTATACCCGAAAGGTCCACTACAATCTCCCCATCAATTTTACCAACTGCTACGGCAGTGACTAAGCTTTTCATAGGCACACCAGCATCAGCTAATGCTAAAGACGCAACAGTTGTACTTGCGCACCTAGTTCCTCCATCCGCGTCAATAACTTCTATAAATACTTCAAAAGCAGTACCCGGGTAAAGTTCAAGAAATAAAACGGGCTCTATACAATCAGATATAATCATAGAGATCTCTTTTTCACGACGCCCTGGGGCAGGTCGTTTTCTATCAAATACAGAATAGGTGGCCATTCTATAAAAAATGCGTAAAACACCACGATCTGGCTTTGCGAGGTGATGAGGATGCACTTCTCGAGGTCCGTACACCGCCGCAAATATTTTATTATTACCCCATTCAAGATATGCAGAACCATCTGCGTTTTTTATCACACCCACTTCCATCTTAAGCGGACGCAATTCAGTCTTCTCACGTCCATCCAGCCTTTTACCATCTTCTCTAAATAGCTTATCTGGATATTCGTCTTTTATTATTAATACCATCTTTATTTAATACCTCTTTTTGTTTTCTCATTTTCTACAAATGCTTGAATTCTATCAGTTAACCCTGATGTATGTGCTTCTCTCTCGATCTTATAAATTGCATCAATGAGTAAGCGCTCATATGCGATATTATCACCCCTTAACCATATTCGCCCATTTTGAGTTACAAATATATTGCAATTGGTTAAAGATTTAAGCATCTTTATCATCGATCCGCTACGTCCAATTACTCGAGGGATTTTGGGGGGATCAATTGAAATAACAATACCCCCATTTTTCTTCCCGAGATACTTACCAACTGTCGTTAATTCGGGTTTATTTAAGCGATCTGCTGAAAGGACTTTTACTATCAAAATATCACCAATATCAAACGTTTCGGTGTTGGAATCATCTCGTTGATTTCGTGAAAAATCTTTTCCTCTTCCAAATCGTGGTCTGCCTCTTCTTGCTGTATTCTTTGGTTTCAGTTGAGCATCATCCTTAGCATTTATATCACATCTATATTTAACAGGATTTTTATCAACAACTATTGCGATAACTTTATCGCCTGGTTGAGGTGTATAGATTCCTCTAAGTGGAATCACATTAATATAATTCTTGTTTATTTGCTTCAATCCAATATGAAGTGAGATGATTTTATCTCTTGTATCATTTAATATTGTCCCCCGTCCTGGTAAGAAATTATTAACATCTTCAGTCAATACTTCTCCGGGAACTACGAGTTCTCGGGTTGTTTCCTCATCTTCAAATTCGTCATCCTCTTGGACTTCACTTTCATCTTCTTCCATTTGTTTTTACTCACTCTTTTTTTTAATTAACCTAACTTATCAAAAAAATAATGTATTCAGAACAAATTAAAAATGTTTAAGTTAGGATTTTAAGAGTTTAGTTTGAACTCTTCCATGGGTTAATTTATTTAATTTATCAATCAATTCCATCTGTAATCCTGCTGGTAAACTTACCACAGCAACCCATGAACCATCTGATTGCCATTCTTCTTTCTTAATTTGAGATAATTGAGCAACGACATTGTATCCTTTAGCAGTAAAACTTGTAGGGATTTTAATTGCAAGTTCCGCCTGTTCCATACGAATAGGGATAATACTTTGGATTTTTTTAACAACATCATCGACTTGTTCTTCAGCATTTTTCATTAAATCAATTTTAATGTTGCCCTCATCAATTGCTTTTTCGATTCTTTGGTAAGGGTGTGGCTTTTTATTTTGAGGGTTTATTGCGTTTTTGCTTATGATGGTAATGATTTGTTTCAATTTTTTATTTCTTTCCTCTTCTCTCTGAGCTTTCGTCCATTGAATTTCTCCATCTAAAAGGATATACCCGCTTATCGTTTTCCCATCAGTTGTATTGAAAATCGCTTCCATATCACCATCAGTTGCTTTTTTACCTCGTCTTAAGTCTTCGAAAACACTAAAACTTTCAAAGATCATTTCTAAGTTGATTTTAGGGTCATTTATTAATTCTTCAACAGAGACCCGAGATTTCGCGCTCCCCGCTTTTAATCGTTTATTGATCTCTTCTCGAATAATTTTCTTTGCTTCCCAGGCTTGTTCAGGATCAATAAGCATTTCAAAAGTTCGACCCCCTTTTTCAATGCGTCCTATTATATAACCGCCTAAATCTATTCTTGCCCTATCAATCATAAGAGATTTTACCCTATCTAATAAAAAATTTACCTACTCTTTACCTTTCTCCTATGTTGTCTATCTATTTGAATTATGAAGGAATAAGTAGATAAGTTTAATTTTTAATGATGTATTTTTAATTTTTTTTGGATCTTTTTATTTTTTAATTATTATATTAAATTTTTTTTAACAAATCTTCCTTCTCTTCATTACTTAACAATTTAAATTTAACATCATCTTTCAATATAAAGGCTATATCATAGGTATTTTTATTCAAATTATCTCCCATCAATTCTTTCAAAGTTTTTAAGGGTAATAATTTTAAATCTTCATCATTAATATCATCTTTATAGTGTTCTTCGAGATAAGTTCTTGCTTCATTCGCACCAGAACCTATCGCAAAAGCTTTATACCCCCACATAGCCCCAGATGGATCCGTTAGATATAAGGAAGGTCCATTTGAATCAATTCCAGCAACCAAGAATGAAACTCCAAACGGACGAACTCCCGCATTCTGAGTAAATGCCTGCTTATATTCGCAAATGTGTAGAGTTGCGTCCTTCACAGAGATTTTTTCATCGTAACTTAGCAAGTTAATCTGGGCTTGAATCCTAGCCCTATCAATAAGCACACGAGCATCAGCAGTTAAACCTGCAATGGCTACTCCAATATGGTCGTCAATTTTAAAGATTTTTTCTGAACCAATACTTAAAGCGAGTTCAGAGCTTTTTTTCTCAACAGCAAATACCACAGAATTTTTATTTCTACATACAATAGCTGTTGTGCCTCTTCTCACGGCTTCTATCGCATATTCGACCTGAAATAGCCTACCCTCAGGCGAAAACTGAGTAATAGCCATATCATACCCTCTTCCTGCTTGCTGAAACATTTTTAAAATCCCTTTAAATTTTTAATTATGTTCTTATTACATTATTTTTTTTATACTAAATTATAATGTTTTAATAATTACTCTAATTTATATTTTTTTTAAATATTCTATAAACCATGTAGGATTTCTTATGATAGGGACTAACTTCAAAAAGTGGTTTAGTTCAATAACTGAGTAAAGAGCATTAAAATATTTTTCAATTTTTTTTTAAATAATTCAAAACCACCAAATCTTTTAGGCATTCAAATAGTATATTTTACATCTACCTAACTCAATCTTTAAGAGATTTTCAAATTTATACTTCTTTAAAAATAATAGAAGATTGCCTATTCCTTGAGCAACTTTAAGAATATAATTTGAAATCAGAAAATATATAGCATAAATAATAAAAAAGTAGAAAATTATAAACATTTGAAATTGAAATGTGTACTTCAAGATTAAGATATTATAACTACCTATACCCTAAAAATTTCTACGACCAAGCTAATTTATTGACTAATATTGACCATTCTAATAAAATCAACCCAGTTTCAGGATCGGTATGAATTACAAGATAATCTCCCTCTTTCGTGATTGAACCGGCAACATTTCCTTTCCCTCCAGCGATATTTTTTGCGGCCAACTGGATATCATCATTTTTTAAAATCGCAAATCTGGAATTTTGATAGGTGAGGGAAGGTTCTTTCTCTTTCCATGCTTTAAGAAGTTGGGATCCCTCTTCATTTGACATTTGACTATTACCAGATTTAAAAATAACTTCTCCTTGGTCATTTAAAAGATATACGTCTGTAACTCCCTCATATTCGTTCAAACCATCTACTACTCTGTTAAATTTCTCTTGATCCATGTTTTTTCCAACATTTAATTCTTATTTTGTTATTATTACCAAATAAAAATTTTCTAATTTAAAATTTGTGAGAATAATAGTTTTTTAAATACGAAGAGAGGAAAAATTTTTTACAGTTATGATATTCTAGAGCTTATTTATGAAAACTTTGGTTCTTTCCGATAAAATATACAATATTTCCTCGAAATCACAAGAAAGAGAGGTATTTGTAAGATATTTAAAATATTTAAATGAAAAGGTAAAAGGCTTTTCTAAAACCTCTATACAAATCAAAAAATTAAGAAAGTTTGATAATCGATTCGAAATAGAAATAAACGGTCCTGAGGAAATATTCGTACTAAATTTACTGAAAAAAGAAATAGGCTCAATTAATGAATTTAAGGAAATTGAAATAGGAAGAAAATATAAAGGAACGCTCATTGACGTGGGAAAATTTGGATTCGGTATTTTCGTTGATTGTGCGATATTGAATCCAAATGTAGATGTTTTGTTAAATTTAAACGTATTGAGGGAACAATTATGTTTAGGCAAAAAGAAATCAATAAGAGAGATTATTAAGGCATATAATTTAATTGACCATTTTCCCGTAGAAATTACAATTACGGAAGTTGATACTGAGAAGCATCAGGTTCAAGGAAAATTAAGCGACTCATTTTTAAGCCTATATCATAAAATTACGAGTGAAAAATTAGAAGCAATTTTTTTGAGTGGTGCAACCAAAAACCAATTTAAGAAGGCATTAATTAGGAGGGGACACTTAAGAGATATTGTCTCTGTTGAGCGACATGGATTTCTTGAAAATATCGCCATTTTAAAAGAAGGCACCGACGCTCCTGGTATCATAGCTCATATCGGAAAATACCTAAGAAATTGTAAATTAAGTGCTATACGTTATGAAAGAATCCAAAAATTATTAGATTGAACCATTAAAAGATAGAAAAATGAGCCCGGGGAGGTTCTCGCTATGTTCAGTGATCGAACACAATATCGAACTCCCGACCTATGCGGTGTAAGCGCATCGTCATAACCACTAGACCACGGGCTCTTAACTCCAATGAATTACCGTTTCAAATCAAACGCAAGCGGTGGGATTTGAACCCACGTATCCGTTCGGACACTGGATTAGCAATCCAGCGCTTTAGGCGCGTCTTTAACGCTCTACCAAGCTAAGCGACGCTTGCAAATTTTTGATAAAGGTTAATTACCTTATATTTTGAATATAACAATTAAAAATTTTAATACTTTTTCATAAAAGTTTTGGATAAAATATAAAAGAAAATGAAATAAAACAATTTCAAAAAAATTATTCAGAAATTATCTCAAAAACCATCTTTTCTATAATTGGTTTTTTTGTATAGCGTTTATCGTAATACCAGCCTACGAGATGAGCCTTCTGATCTCTATCGGGTATAGGAGGAATAACAATAATCATCACCCCATTCGATAAATATTTTAAAATACGCTTATCGATGGCATGCAGTTTTTCATTTCCAGAGGGATGACTGTGCCACTGCCACACGATGTCTGGATAAGGTGGCTCCTGTTTAAATTTACGCATATTATAGATTTTAGATTTTTTATAGCGCATCCAACTTCTGGGTTTTACATGTGCTTTTGTTTTTCGTAAATCAGGATTCATGATAAAGTTATTTACTATTCCAAAATTCTCTTTTCGCTCTGCAAATAACCAACCATGGATAATGTGAGGGATCTCTTCTTTCGCCTTCTCCGTAATCTCTTTAAATATCCTTTCTGGAATGAGATATCGAAAATCTTTCGCTGAACTCATATTTTCGTGAATGAAGCAAAAAATTTATATTTTGTGTTAATTCATTTCAAACTTCATTAATGAGAAAGCTTAAATTCGTAAAAATAATATATCAAAATAGATTTTTTTAGATCATTACCATTAAGTATACTATTAATAAAACCCTCACATAGTTGCAGATGTAGCCTAGTTGGTAAGACGCTGGCCTTGAGTGTATGTCCGCCATCTTCAAGAAAGCCAGTGCGCGTTAGCGCTCGGGGGTTCGAGTCCCTCCATCTGCGCTCCTTAATGGGTTGATAATTATAGAACACGACTATATGGGCTATTGGCGCAGTCAGGTAGCGCAACCGGCTCTTAACCGGCAGGTCGGGGGTTCGATTCCCTCATAGCCCGCTTTCTTTATTCTAAAAGACAATATCCTGATTTTATTAATAGTGCTCTTATCAAATGTAAGTCATAAAAAAATAGGAAAAACTAAAATAAAATTTCCCCTTCCAAATCAATTTCAATGGAAATTCATGGGTTCAAGTTTCTCTTCTTTTACAGGTTCTGCTTCAGGTTCAGGGCAAACTCTTCCGCAAGTTTGAGGTCTTTTGCATTCGGTCTACCCTTATTCATTCCCCCAAAATATTTCATGAAGCTATTAGTGTTAAAACCTTTACACGCAAATTCATCAACAATCACATAACCTTTCGACTGCAATTTTTCACGAAGTAGAGTGTGGTCTTTGGCGACTTTGGCTTTACCTATAAATGCACTAGTTGAAAAAATGAATGCATTTCTGTTGGAAACTGAGGGGATGGTATCGGCAAGGTCAAGCAGAAGTTTATGGTGTTTTGCACCATATATCCCTGACCCAAAACCTATTAGATCATACTCTTGAAGCTCTTTAGGGTTTATTTGTTGTGGCATTTTTATTTGAGCATCGAGAACTTTTGCAAAGACCTTGGCGACTTTCTCAGTATTCATGTGATGGTATGAATACAAAACTAAAAGAGATTTCATTGGTAATTAAACAATCTCTTATATTTAAGATTATCGAACCTAAAAATGTATGTGCTAAAATGTTTATGTTAATTTTTGAGTGTTTAGAAAAAATAATTTAATTCAACGGAATTTTCATCTTGGTTTTCTTAACATACACCAAAGAGGTACATCGGTTTTAGGAATTATTACATTTTCAAGAATTTCAAATCCATATTTCTGGTAAAATGACAAATTTTCTTCATTATTAGTTTCTAAATAAATGGATAACCCTTCACTTTCAATTTTTTTAATCATGGCTCTTAAGAGTAACCCTCCATATCCTTTTCTTTGTTCTTCTGGTTTAACAGCAATATTTTGAAGATACCAATGATCAAAGGGTACAAGATGTTTATGTCTAATTTCAATATATTTAAATACTGCCATACTTCTTTTCATTGCGTTTATTTTAAAACCTGCTTTGCGCATTGCACGAAAACCACCATATCTCATCATAGTCCAAGTAGAGGGGTAAATTTTATTAGAGGGTAGCCATATCACTATTCCTTCTAAATTATTAGATGTAGCATAAGCTTCTCCATTTCTTATTCCATACTTATAGATCACTTCAAATCCATATTGTAGTTTTTGCTTTCTTTCTCTCTCATCAGGATATACAAATATTGCAAAAGGATCATCTTGAAAAGCACTCCCTGCCACTTTACATGCCTTTTCAATATAGTCTGGTGTTAATTTAAGAAGATTGTTTAAATCATTATTCATATTCATATTAGAATTTAAAGAAAATTCTATTATAAAAAATTGGTAGACCAATATTTAGAATAAATTAAAAACAAATTAGTTAGAGGGGGATAGATCCCTTCAGCACGATGTCAGCAACCATCATCTATGATCAGAATACGATATTTCATCATTAGGAAAAATAGATCCCTAAATTAGGTAAAGCGTGGCCTAAAAAACCATTAGAAATGTTCGATACATTTTTCCACCCACTCCTATGTGTCTAATTCGTGATGAGTATTGTTTTTTATGCAGGATTGGATATAAATTTTACTTTTTTGTAAGAAAATTTCGCAAAGTTAATTGAGACAAAATTTGAAAATATCAAAATCTTAATATCTCAACCTTTCTTTGCCTATCGTAGAATAACCACCATGGCCAGGATATATTTTGAACTCATCCGAAATTTTTGGATAATATAAGATTTTTCTAATACTACTCATTAAATTAGTATAATTATTTAGTTGCCTTGGGATTCTACCACGCAATAAGGTATCTCCGGTAAAGATAAGCATGTTTTTATAATCTATCAGCATTATGTCATTTGAGGTGTGGCCTGGGGTTTCGATTATATGAAGACGCTCTGCTCCTATCTCAATTACATCATTTTCTTCAATAAATTTTATATTTTCAATAAATTTTTTCCCAAAATTCTTGATCAATAATGGAATATTAAAATAATCCATGATATCAATGGCGCATTGAATATGGTCATGATGTGCATGTGTACCTATTACATAAATCGGTTTATATCCTTCTTTATTAATAAAGTTTTTAACATCGTTTGAATCAATCCCAGGATCAATAATAGCAATTTCTTTTGTACTTTCATCCCCGTAAAGATAACAATTAGTTCTGAAGATACCACTCACCTTCAACCGCTTCAAAATAATTATAATTCACCGATTCATTCGATATTTATAAGTTAAAGTGATAAAACTAATTTCCGATAATTTAGGAAATCTGTAAACTCTTAAACACAATCTCAAAATCAGAAAAATCAAACGGTTTTAGAATGTAGCCGTCAGCGCCCGTCTCTTCCAATTTCTTTTCTACCTCAGATTCAGGAATAGCCGTTAAAAAATAAAGCGGAATATCTTTATTTTCATCTTCTTCTTTAATTCGTTTGCAGAGATCATACCCGCTTACATCTGGAAGAATTATATCTAACAAAATCAGCTTTGGATGGGAGTTTTTTAATTCCTCATAGCCCTTTGTCCCACTGATGGCGCCTTTACAAATTACTCCTCTACTCTCGAAGAAACTCTTTATCAAGCGAATCGTAGGAAGATCGTCCTCAATTAAGAGCACGTCGTAATCGGTTGCCTCAACTTTTATATCATCTAAAATATTGACAATCTTATTCTCAAGAAGGATACTCTGATCAAATATGTTTTTAATTGTTGAGAGCACTTCATCATTAAGATCCTCTTTATAATTTTCAAGAAGCAACTGAGAAAATCCCTTTATCGTAGTAAGTGGTTCCTTTAACGCATGTGAAATTTTGGTTACTGTTTGGGGATCCATTTTCAGTAAACTGTTACCTACTGTTCCGGAGGACTTATCGATAAACCTATTAACACTTTCTCTAATAAGCTTTGAAATAGTGGAATAATCGTGCTTATCCTTAAAATCCTGCCATTTCTTTTTCGTGTCATCTGAGATATAAAGTGAAATTCTTTCTTTATCTCTATCATAGACTTTTTCGCCATCTTTCCACTTCTTAAACCCTTCTGTTATAACTCCGCGCCATACGGCATATTTCCCTGTTTCAGCCTCGTATTCCTCCATCTCGGGCGTTTTTTCAATTTCTTCTGCATCAGGGTCGTAGCCGTTTGAGTTAGCCATAATATCACCAAAATTCTATTGGATAATTTCAAAAAAAATTTTATCAAAAAATCAAATTTTTATCAAAAATATGAACTTTCAAATTAATAGAATATTGAGTTGTTTTTAAATAATTGGTAATAAATCACTATTATAAACTTTATTGAGAAATTTAATAAGTTTCTAATAGCTAAAATTTTCAACTTGATGTGGAATTATTTGGGGTAAAAAATCAGTTTTTCTTTACTAGAATGTCAAAAAGAAAATCAAAATCAGAAAAATTAAATGGTTTCAAAATATACCCATTCGCTCCCGTCTCTTCTAAGCGACTCTCCACCTCAGAACCAGAAATCGCGGTTAAAAAATACACTGGAATATCTTTATATAATTCATCTGATTTAAGCGTTTTACAAATATCATAGCCACTTATATCAGGTAAAATTATATCCAGTAGAATCAGCTGAGGTGTCCCATTTTTTAGCTCCTCTATACCTTTAAAGCCACTAGGAATTCCCTTACAATTAAAGCCTTTACTTTCAAAGAAACTCGAAATTAACTTTATAGTAGATACATCATCTTCGATCAGAAGAATGTCATATTCCGAGCCTTGTCCTTTAATATTGTCCAAAAAATTGATAATCTTATTCTCAAGATGTATGCTCTGTTCAAATATATTTCTAACAGTGGACAATATCTCTTCAGAAAGATTGTCCTTATGAGTTTCAAGAAGCAACTGAGAATACCCTTTTATCGACGTTAAGGGCTCCTTAAGAGCGTGTGAGATATTGGAAACCGTACCCGGACTAATTTTATTGTTGCTCTCCTCAATAAAATGGCTCACAGACTCCCTTATGAGCTTTGAAATGGTCGTGTATTTACTATTCTCAAGAAATTCAGTCCATTTTGTTTTGGTCTCGTCTGAGACGTATAAAGAGATACGTTCTTTGTCCCGATTATATACTTTTTCTCCTTTCTGCCATCGTTTAAAACCTTCAGTTACGACGCCACGCCAGACAGAATAACGTCCTGTTTCCTGCTCATATTGTATCATCTCAGGTGTTTTTTCTATAGTTTCTTCCTCTGTTGCTTCCTCTGCGTTATTTATCAATTTGTTGTTTGGGTTGTTATCTGGATTTTCAATGAGCTTATCTTCAGGCATATCTTTCTTTATTTGAACCACTTTTTTTTGGACCGTATTTTTTTTTTACATTTACATTTTTTTACAAAATTTTCGTTAGATAATTTTAAAAATTGTACCCGACCGAAAAAATACTCTTATCTTCAGAAACTTATTACGTACTCCTAGTAAGAGTTTTTAAATATAAATTTACTTATAACCAAAGAAAAATTTTGTGTGTTTATTTTTGATTTTTACATATTTATTTTTTTGTCGTTTTGGTTTCTTCTAGTTTGTTCACAAATTTAAAAAAAATTTGAACACTAAAAAATGGTAATAAATGCTAGTTTAACACATTTATTTAAAAAAAGTTGTTTGAAGAAATATTGTGTGTCACCAGTAGTAACAAATTTTGAACCAAAGCATTTAAATATGAAGCCATAATTTTTTATATTATCAAAAAAAGGTTTTGTGTGGTAAAAAAATTCTAGTTTTTACCAAAAAGTGTGGTAAGAAAAAACGAATTGTTAAAAATTACCCAAAAAAATCAAAATAATATTAATGAAATAATAATAATCTAATAACAGGGGTTTTAGGCATGGTTGTAGAATATGATACGGTTTCAAATTTTTGTCCAGAATGTGGGGGTTTAACGCAAGTTTTTTACGAAAGAGGAGAGACAGTATGTAAGGCTTGCGGTCTGATAGTTGATGAGCGCGGTCTTGACTTATCTCATAGTGGGATAAGGGCATACACAAAGCAAGAAAAAGATAAGAAGGAAAGAACAGGATGTCCTATTTCAATTTTAATGCCTGACATTGGATTGAGTACGGTGATCGACCGAACCAAAATTAAGAATCCAGATTTACGAAGGGCGGCAAAGTGGAATACACATATGACATGGGAAAAGAGGAACATGCTAATCGCTATTACGGAGCTAAAGAGGATTGGCAGCAACTTGAATTTTCCCGAGCGCGTAAAGAAGGCGGCAGTTCGGCTTTACAAGGAAGTGTTTAAAAGAAAACTATTGCGAGGCAGATCGATAAATGGTATGGTTGCGGCTTGTGCGTATTTTGTGTGCAAGGAGGAGAAAGTACCCATTACGCTCCAAGAGATTTTAGACGAGGCATCCATAAACCAAAACATTGTAAAAAAGTGTTATAAAATTTTAGTAAGAGAGTTGAATTTAAAATCGCCTCATATCGATCCGGTTTCATTGATTCCAAGGTACTGCGCCGATTTAGGCCTGGGGATTGATGTAGAAAAAGAGACGATAACGGTATTACAGAAGTTTATCGCAAATTCATCCATCTGCGGAAAGGATCCAAAAGGATTATGTGCTGGGGCAATTTATTTAGTTGCCAAGCTCAAAAACAGAAAAATCAGTCAAAAGGAAATCAGTCGGGTTATCAACGTCACGGAAGTGACCTTACGTTCCCGATATAAAGAGCTTTTAAATGGTATTAGTTTTAATTTCTAAATAAGGATTGTAGAAACTATTTTTCTTTCTTTCTTTTTTTAAAAATTTTTTTAAGAATTAATTAAAAATCGTAATTATTTACTAATTTTTTATTGTTTTGAGTAAAATTTAGATTAAATTTTATCGTTTTTTAACAAAAGTTTTATATATAAGTTGATGATAATAGACAAATTAATCAACATTTATTTCACAAATAAGTCCAATATATTAAATTATTTTTAAAAAAACAAGGAAACCAACATAAAATAAGATGAGATTAAAATGAGTACGGAATGGGAAGATGAAAAGGTATCGATTGGGAAAAGGACGTCATACTCGATGATATGGCTGTTTGATTATATTGTAATAGCAGGTCAATTGTTATTGCTATTCCACTATTACCAGGTCGAGATCGGATTATCTACTGCTTTAGTGGGTCTTGCGTTTACAATCTTCGCAGTATGGAACATGATTAACGACCCTCTCATTGGGTTCCTGACCGATAAGCCCATGCGATGGTCGAAAAAATGGGGGTTGCGGATGCCGTGGATCATTATTGGAGGTGTTCTTACTACACTGTTTTATGTCCTTCTATTCACGGTGCCTAATGTTGACCCGAAGGAGAATCCTTGGCCGATATTTTGGTACGTTGTAATCATGACATGTCTTTATGACACCTTTTATACAATTCTTACTTGTCATGCCTACGGAGGTTTTGCTAATGTATTTCGTACTAGAGAAGATCGCAGGAAGGGTGGTACAATAGGTCAGTTCATGGGTACAGCATCACGATTTATTATGATGGGAATATTAATTCCTCTCATTCTTGTAACCGGGGATCCCAGCACATATATTACATGTTCATTATTCACAGCTATAGTGATAGGTGTTGCTCTTATCCTTTTTATTCCTGGTATCCATGAAAGCGAAGCGGTAAAAACGCGTTATCTTGCGGTGTGGGAGTATTTAAAGGAAAGAAGATTACCCTACTTTAAGTTCCTTAAAATCGTATTTAAACAAAGAAATTATATGTTAACTCTTTTTTCTTTCGCTATGTTCACATTTTCATATGCCTTATATTACGCAACTACATTATATCTTATTGAGGATGTTTTACGCGTGGGTTTGGAAGCAATGGCGCTTGCTGCTATATCATATACTATAGGTTTTCTAATATCAATTTGGCTATGGTCTCGTTTCGTTGCAGATAGATTGGGACATTCGAATACATGGGCGCTAGGTTTGGCAGCTTTAGGTGTTGCATATTTAGCTGCTATGTGGTATACGACTGTATTTGAATATGTTCTATGGCATTTTATAGCGGGAGTAGGATCAACTGGATTTTATGCCGTTTGGCAGTCAGTTTTTTCGGATGCATATGATGAGGTCACTGACGCAGCTGGGGTTCACCAAGAGGCGTCGCTTGTCGGAATTAATAACTTTTTCTTTCGTTTTTGTTGGGCGATTATTGGTATGGTTATGGCAGGCATTTTTATTCTAACGGGGTATGTCCCGGGTGCGTCCGTACAAAAGCCATCTGCCCAAATGGGGATTCGGATACTTGTAGGAGGTATACCTGCAGTCTGTTGTTTCATTGGAGCTTTAGTGATAGTTTTATTTTACAATCTAAAAGGAGAGAAAAGAGAACAATTAATGAAAAGTCTGCGCGAAAAAGGGCTTTAAAAAAGCCTTTTGATTTAAATTCTAATAAAAATCTTACTTTTTTTTTGATCTTTACTTTTTATAAAAAAATAAGAGAACTAAATATAACCCTTCTCAGTTAGAGCGATTATTAAGAGAAAGGTTATTACGAAGTTTTGATATTACTTGAAAGATATAATCTATGAACTCTAAAATATCTTTAAAGCAAAAGAAGTTGTGTAATGAAAGAGTTTAATTTTGGTGTCCGGTCCTTCTGGCAGCAATTTGTCCTACTTTTCTGCCAGGAGGGGCATTTCTGCTGGTAGTAGTAGGTTTATGAGGTGATTGTTTTGCTCCTCCGCCATAGGGATGAGAAGCTGCGGTCATTGCGACTCCTCGGACGACCGGCCATTTTTTAGCTTTCGATTGCTTGTAGTAAAATTTATTGCCCGCTTTAACAAAAGGTTTATCGGTTCTTCCGCCACCGGCAACTACTCCTACGGTGCACAGGCAATTTTCGTGAAACCATTTTCGTTTTTTGGAGCGAAAAAGAAGTTCAACTTTATTACCAGAGCGATTTCTCACAATGGCTGCGACTCCTGAAGCTCGCGCAAATTTTCCGCCATCTTGAGGTTTTCCTTCGATATTATATACTAAAGTTCCTAAGGGAATCTCTTTTAATGGTATAATCGTTCCCACTTCAATAGGTTGTCCGCTTTTGGCTTGAACGAACTCATCACCTTCATAAATTCCTTCTGGAGGGAGCCATAATCCTTTTTGGCCGTCTTCATATTTTATTTTAGCTAAAGGTGCCCCTCTTCCTGGAGAGTGAATAAGTTCTATGACTTTAAATTTGAATAGTTCTTCTCCTTCTTTGAAGGGGCGATATTTTACAGCGCCGACATGTCGATGTGAGGGTGAACGCCAAGCTAAAGTTCCTCGTCCTTTCCGTTGCGCAAGAATTCTCTTTCCCATCTGAATCACGAAATATAGTAATTAGTATAATTTAATTAATAAAAGTTTAAATTTTTTATTATTTTGCGTAGTGGGTAATGAAAAATTAGGAAATTGAAATAAAAAAAAGAACACATGAGGAGTATTCATAAGTGCAAAAAATTAGAGCTTTTTGTTTTTTAATAATTCGTCTATGTTATAATTGAATGCAATGGGAATTTCTCTTTCGATAATCTCACCGGCTATATTTTTAAGGAGCATTTCTTTAACTTCTTGAGGATTAGTAGTTTGTCCTAATACCCATCCAAGTTTCACATAACCTACTTCGGGCAGCATATTTTTTCCGGGTATGACACCCATATTTTGTAATTCTCGTCCAGTGGAGTATACATTCATTCCTACAAACCCATGCAAAGTTTGGGTGGTCATAAGAACAACGATTCCTTCCTGGACGGCTCTTTCAACAGATTCATAAATCGTAGTGCTTACATGCCCCAGCCCTGTACCGGCAAATACAATACCTTTATATCCTTTATCAATATAGAAATCAATTAGCTCTTTATCTAATCCGGGATAAGAATAGACCAGGGCAACCTTTTTTTCGAATTGAGGCAACACGCTTGTTTGAGATTTTGATCTTTTATTATAATTGGTTTTGAACATTTTTATTGTTCTGTTTTGAACCATTCCTAATGGGATATCGTCAATTGTTCTAAAGGTATTTCTAACTGAGGAGTGCATTTTTCTTACTAAGGTGCCTCTATGGATTAAGCCATACTCATGTGCAGTGGAACCTAACATGGTAACTACCACTTCAGCGATATTTGAAGTTGCAACAATTGAAGCATTAATTAAATTCAATGCTGCATCAGAAGAGGGTCTGTCCGAACTCCTTTGGCTTCCCACAAGAACAACTGGGATTGATAAATCTTGTAGCATGAATGATAAAGCTGCTGAGGTGTAGCTCATTGTATCAGTTCCGTGCCCAATAATAATCCCATCTTTTCCAGAAGTTGCTGCTTCTTCAATTTTTTTAGCTAATTGTTGCCAATAGTCAGGTCTCATATTTTCTGAGAGAATTTCAAAGACAATTTCCGTGTCAAGATTGCATATTTCAGCTAATTCGGGTACTGCGCTAAAAAGTTCTCCCGGGGTAAAAGAGGGAATAACAGCCCCTGTAGTATAATCTAATCTAGAAGCCACAGTTCCACCGGTTCCTAATAATTTAATGTTAGGGAGTTTTTTATTGATGGGAAATTGTTTTTCGGGAATTTTATAATGGGCTTCTCTTTTTCCTATTTTTTCAATAGTGAGGATTTGTGTGGCGTGAATTCCAATGTTATAATTATTTTCAAGCTTAATTTCAATATAATCTGGAGCGGAATATTCATTCCTAGGGAGCACAATGCCTTCATACTCACCCTCTTTGGTTTTTACTTTAATAATATCCCAAATAGCAACTTTATTTTTTTTTAGGATTTCTTTCCCTTTTCCTTTATATCCTTTTAAGTTTTCTGCCATTTATTTCAACTCCTTTAATTTTTGCTGTAACATAATTTTTAATTCATTAGAAACGATATTACCGTCAATTTTTCCCCTCACTTTTTTCATAACTTCTCCCATCAAGGGTCCCATAGCTCTCATTTCTTTTTCTTTTACCATGTCTTCATTCTTAGTTACAATATCTCGTATTATTTTCTTTAAATCGTCTTCTGAAATTTTTTCAATTTTTAGCTCTTTTTTAAGTTCATTTATTGATAAATCAGGAGTTTCTGACTTTGCAATCATAAAATCTTCAATCGCTTCTTTGCCAATTTCGCCATTTTTTAAGAGGGAAAAAACATCGATAAAATCTTTTTCTGTAATATTTTCGACATCTTTCCCGTCTCTTCTCAACGCCGTGGTTGTCTCTAATAGAGTGGTTATTATAAGAGTAGGATTATCAGGAGTGATTTTGAGTAGCTCATTAAAAAGGTGTAAATTACCGGTAAAAATTAATTCTTTAATTAATCGTTCTTCCATTTTATATTTTTGCGAGTATTGCTTGATTATAGTCCATGGATACTCAGGCAGGTTTTTTTGTATCTCTTTAATTTCTTTTTCTGGGTTAATTATTGCCTGCGAGTCAGTATCTGGGTATAATCTTGCACCCCCATGTAATTCTCTTAAAAATTCTGTATTGCCATTTTCCAATGCTCTACGTGTTTCAGGCGGGACTCCTTTAAAAGCATATTTAACCCGATTAATAATAACATTCATAGCCTTATTGATTTCATCCTGAGTTCCTAAGATTAATATAAAACAATCATCTTGTTTTGAATTTAATTGCTTGTGAAGTTTTTTAATATCCTCATCAGAGAATTTATAATTTTTTAAATTTTCATCTGAATGAATAATACCTTTCAATCCAGAAATAGATTTAACTTTGCTACTTACTTCGGTGCCAAATCTATAATCTTCCATCAATTCCATCCCAAAAATCCCTTTAAAACCTTTTATATTAATTCCGTAGAGTTTTTTTCCAGATTTTATTCCTTTGGAAATGAAATTTGACTTAGTATTTGCCATTATTTTTGATAAATCAATAGGCTTACTTATGGTATTATCTTCTTTTACAGCTCGTTTCTCCAGTTCTCCTTTAATTTCAACTAATTTTAACTGTCTTGAGACTTCATGATTGATTAGGATTGGAATCCAGTCTAATTTTTGGACACCTTTAATCTCGATTCTAGTTCCTTTTTTAATACTTACATTAACATCTTGTCGAATAGAACCTAGAACTTTTTTTACTTTAGAAGTCCATAGTAGTAATCCTAGTCGTTCGGCAGCTTCACGGCATTCATATGGATCGCTGATATCTGGTTTAGTCGTAACTTCTACTAAAGGAATACCTAACCGATCTAGTCGAAAAAAGTTAGTTTTGTTTTCGGTTTTGATTTTTCTGGCGGCATCTTCTTCTAAACAAAGGATGTCTATGCCGATTTTTTTTCCATTTTCTAATTCCACATAGCCATCTTTCGCAAGAATCATTGTTCTTTGAAAGCCACAGGGGACGCTTCCGTCAAGGTAATTTTTTCTGCACACATGCATTTCTTCAATGATGTTAGCATTCAGAAGTAACGCAATTTCCATAGCAATTTTTCTCGCTTCATCATTACAGTCAAAAGGGGGAGTTTCATCTAATTCATATGTACAAATTACGTCATTATAGCCTTCATAAGTAATGTCCATACCTTTTTCGTATTCCGTAAGCATGGCCTCATCATAGGTCCCCATTTCTCCTAGAACTGGTCTCATGAAGCGTTTTATCATAAAATCAGGTTCGCGCGTACCTTGTAATTTATTAGGGCATCTACAAAATAATTTTGTGTTAGAATCAAGTTGTTGATGAATTTCGAGACCACACATAAGACCTAATTTTTCATAATCAAACTCTTCCATAGTTAATCAAGTTTTTAGTATAATTTATTATTTTTTCATAATTTCTAGTGTTTTTGTTGTTCCATCACATATAACGAGGATGAAAAGTAAGATATATCTAATTTAAGTTAAGGTTAAGTGAGTGTTTCTTCTAAATAAAATCTTCCATTCTCTTGAGTAATATTTGCATATTTTGAAAGATGGTTAAGTAAAAAATCATAGTCTTCTTTGTTTTTTTCTTTGGAGAGCCGAATTTGAAAAATTAAATCTGTTTCATTTTCTATTCGAATCCAGTGCAAATGTTCAAAATATTTTAATAAGCTTAGTAAAAATGTCCCATCTTCTCCGAACTCCTTTAAATCATTTTCAATAATATCAACCCATCTCTCTCTGGCTTTATTATTAATAAAATGTATGATAGCATCATTATCCTCAGCCATTTTACTCCATAAATAATAGGTTTCATCATTAATAATACGATTAAAATTTATCATAAATCGAAGATTAGAGTCTACAAGTTTTTTTCTCTCTTTTAAAGCTAATTCTTTCTTATAGAATAAATCTGTCGGGGTAAGATCATAGCGAGCATAGATATCTTTATCAGAATAAATAAAATCTATTATTTCAGCTCCCATTAGAGCTATTATTGCCGCATTAAATTTGCAATTTTCAAAATGTAAATTTCTATAACCTTTTTTAGCAGAATATTCAAAAATTATTGAGGGGTACTTAATATCTTTTTTAGTATAAAATTCTAGATGCGCATCTTTTAACATTTTATTAGAGAACCAGACCGTTTTCAATCGTTCCAAAGATAATTTTAAAGCTTCTAAGTGGTGAGGATCCATATTTTGGGTATAATATTTTCGCACTGTTAAAATAAAATTGAGCATCGAAAAGATATCAATATCGGTGTATCTATTCATTTTAGCGACCATCTCATGGAATGGAACTATAGCTTTAAATCCAAATTGATCATATATTTCATCAATCTCACTGTCAATTACTTTACTAAAATCATCTAATGTTTTTCCTTTTTCAAGAATATTTAATACATTTTCCATTACATAACAATAAAACGCAGAAACACTTTTATATCTCACATCATGTGGAAGTTTCTCATGCATAACGTTTACGTGTCTTTTTATCCAATCTTTAAGTGCTGGAGATATGGAAATTGCCTGCTGGGATATTTTTTTATTAGATAAATATTTTTTCGGAGTCATAATATATCACGAGTACGAAGGGACTTATTAGTATATATTAGATAAAATCTTATAAAAATATTTATTTTTTCATAAAGAAATAAGATTTATTGAATATTTTTTCTTTTATGTAATACATTTTATCCAAAATTATAAGTAACGATTAAGATTTCTTAATAAATGTTTTTTTGGAGTGATTAAACAATAATACAAATTAAGAAAAACCTATTATATACATTTAAATAGGGGAATGAAATTTGTGACACGGATAGATCAATCCATAATAATATATATTTAAATAAGGAGACTTTTGGATCCAGGACCTAAAACAAGCTAAGAAAGAGAGTAGAGGGAGAAGGGCAAAATCCGTGTCTATAAATTCTTAGAAACAAAAGGTCCGTCTGGTGTATAGCCGAGAGAATAAAACCAATCTTTAGCTCCAATTCCACTTATGACAGCTAATTTGTGTGCGTCAAAATCTTCGCTTGATATTTTTTCTGCATTTTCCATTAATAATTTGCCATAACCTCTGTGCTGGATTTGAGTGAATCTATTAGGCTTTAAATCTTTAGGAACTAATTCTCCAACAACTTTAATTTCTCTGATGATCAAGGTTTTTCCATCATTTAATTCCTGTCTATGAGCAAAATCAGAAGGTTTTCTTAAGCGTAAATACCCCACTAAATAATGTTCTTTTTTATTTTCAAAGGATAAAAAGATCTCATTTCCTTGAGACGCCTCATAATCCTGGCGATATAATTGAATCTCATCAAAAGAATGCTCACTTACGGGACTTTTTCTGTTGCTTATTCCATATTCGCGGCATCTAATACAATTACATGATTCATTCGTTATTTTCAACTTTTCTTGTACAAGTTGTCTTAAATTACTATTTTTACAACCTGCTTCAATCAAATAAGCTGGTATATCCCTCATTATTCTTTGAATTCTCACATAAGAGGGGAGATTCTTTTTCGCATTTGCTATTAGATCTATTAAATCTTCAGTGGAATAAGGAGTATACTTTCCTTGAATCCACCAGTCATACAATTCCGTTCCCTTAATTACTAAGCAAGGGTAGATTTTTAACATATCGGGTCGATAATCAGGATTTTCAAATAGAGAAGTGAACAAGTTAACATCCTTTACATAGCTAGAGCCGGGCAAGTTTGGCATGATATGAGCGTTAATCTTTAATCCAGCATCCTTGGCAATTCTTATTGCCTCGATACTATCAGAGGTTAAATGACCTCGCTTAACTAACTCATATATCTCATTATATATAGTTTGAACCCCAATCTCCACGCGAGTTGTGCCATAATCGAGCATCCTATCTATATGAAATTCTTTGCAGTAATCTGGACGTGTTTCAATCGTTATTCCGATAACTCTTATCTTAGATTTCTCAGCAAAATGTTTTGCTTCTTCTAAAGTATTAACTCTTCTTTCAATAATTCCTTCCAAGGCTCCTTTAACGAATTCTTTTTGATAGTTTGGATCGGTTGATAAGAATGTACCACCCATGATAATAAGTTCTATTTTGTCGACAGTATGTCCAATGGCTTTTAAATCAGTGATTCTACTTTGAACTTGTTCATAGGGATCATAATTGTTATGGATAGAACGTAGTGCCGCTGGTTCACGACCTGTATATGACTGTGCTACATTCTCTCCGGGTTGAGAAGATTCTCCTGGACAATAGATGCAAGTACCAGGACATGGGAGAGGTTTTGTCATTATAGCTACAACAGAAACACCAGATAAAGTTCTCGTGGATCTTCTTCTTAGAAGTTTTGTAATAACTTGTTTTTCACTTTCAGTCGCAAAATCTAATATGGTAGCATTCTTAATTACTTTTTTATAATTATATTTTTTTCCAATCTGACCCTTTATGTTGGTAATTTTCTGTCGTGAAGTCTTAGGATATTTCATTAAGTATTCGATGATTTCTCTTGAGATTTTCTTTCGTAATTCAAAATCAGTGGCTTCATTCATTTTAGAATTGTTAACGAAAATAAAGTTAGGGCTAATAATTTGTATTGTATTTATATTTATATACTTTATAACGTAAATATTTTGGGATTTCAATCAAAATAGCTTAGATTTCATAGTATTAAAGGAAAAAATAAAAAAATGAGATTAAATTGTTAAATAGATTAAATTTTTTCTACTACAGTTGCGATACCTACGCCTCCCCCTCCGCACATCATTTGGAGGCCATATCGTTTATTGTAGTTATTTAGATAATGAATCATCTCAGTGAAATAAATAACCCCTGAGGCACCAATAGGATGTCCGATGGCAATCGCACCTCCAGTGGGATTTTGCCTTGGATCATCAAATTCATAACCAAGATCTTTACAAAACGCGAGACATGGAGACGCAAAGGCCTCATTTGGTTCTATAACATCAAGATCATCAATGGTTATATCGGCACGTTTTAAGGCTTTTCTACTTGCTGGTATAGGAGCAGTTAACATAATCGTTACCTCATCTCCCGCAACAGCAGTGGATACTATTCGCGCCAATGGTTTTAATCCTAAAGACTCTGCTTTTTCTTCAGACATTAATAACGTCGCAGCAGCTCCATCAACTATTTGCGATGAATTCCCTGCTGTAACCCTTCCATTCTTTTTACGGAATACAGGTTTCAGGGAACTTAACATTTGCCAAGCTTTATCAGGTTCATCTAAGTAGGCGGGTCGCACAGTTTGATCTTTTGTCACTGTAACCATTTCTTGTTTTTGTTTGCCCGTCTCCTCATCTTTGATGGGTTTCATAGTTTCGTCAGTGTATTTCTTCAAGTAAGATACTGGAACAACTCGTTTATAATATTCATCCTCTTTTCGCATTGCTTGCGTTGCTTTCACGTGGGACCACGCACCAAATCTATCTAAGTTTTCACGGTTAAATCCATAACGGTCGCAAATCATCTCAGCAGATACTCCTTGCGGTACAAAAATCTTCATGAATTCTTGCATTTTATCAGACCAAATAACAGGATAATTTTTTATTTGAGTAACGATTTGAAAAGTAATTCCCATGCTATAATGAGTCATATTCTCTACTCCTGCCGCAATCATCATGTCGCCATCCCCCACTTTTATTGCATTTGCACATGTATTTATCGCTTGAAGCCCTGCATTACAATATCTATCAACAGTTGCTCCTGCAATTTCTATGGGCAAACCAGCCATTATAACTGCTACCCTCCCGATATTACCTCCTTGCTCACCTATTTGCGATAAACATCCCACATGACAATCTTCGATTTCACTTGGATCGAAGTCTGGACATTTTTCTTTGGTCCTTTCCATTAGTTTTTGTAGTACTGTTATTAATAGATCCTGAGCCGAACATTCTCTGAATGCTCCACCTAGTTTTTTCATCTGAGCTCTACTAGATTTTCCCACTGGTGTTCTAATGGCATCAACTACAACACATTCTTTTAATTCTCTCATTTAAATCATCATTAATTTTCAGATTTTTAATTAACCTCTAATTTTAAAAAAGATTTCAAAAAATTGTTAATTATTATATCTGCATTGGATATTAATAAATTATTTTGTAAAATCAACTAATTCATCCATATTAATATTCAAATTTTTTAAAAGGCTTTCTGCCTCACTTATCATATGATTAATCAGTTCCTCTACAGAAATGAAATGGTCAATATTCGGAATTGCCATAGACATATCGGTATATTGCGGTCTGTTGGACTTAAAATGTAAGACTTTTTCAATGAATTCAGGATCAAAACAATTAGTGTTAATAATTTGCTTTTTCCACATTTCAGGAATTGGACTTTCAATGGTTGGGAGAAATGCTGTACACATGTGGACTGCTTGTGCTCCTAAGATCAGAGCCGCCAACATTCCTTTTCCATCACATATCCCTCCAGAGGCAATAATTGGTTTTTTTAAAAATTTATTTATATTAACCATATTTATTAAAAATGTGTTTTGTTGAGGATTTTTCAACCCACCTCCCTCAAGTCCGGTTAAGATAATTGCATCAGTCTTCATTTTTTCTGCAGAAATAGCATGTCGCATTGTAGTGGCCTTATGAATCCATACCATATCTTTTTCTTTAATTCTATTTCCTAAGTCTTCAGCTTTGAAAGCAGCGGTTATTATGGTCTTTATCCCTTCTTCTTTTGCTATCTTTAAATATCTATAATAAGGATGTCCTGGTTTCACTTTGGTATCAACAGAGAAATTAATCCCGAATGGATTATTTGTAATATTCTTTACATAATGAATTGCACTTCTAAATTCATTTTCCGTTTCATACGAAGATGCGGTGAGAACACCAACTCCTCCTGCTTTACTTATTGCTGCAGTCAATTCCTTATTATCATAGCCAGCAAAAGCACCTAGGATAATGGGATATTGGCAGCCAATCATTTCAGTTATTTTTGTTTTCCATCTCAATTATAACACGTCAAGTTTTTAAAAGTCAAAAAATTAAAACTTAGTTATACTTAGTTTTATCTTAATTCCCATTAAATGAAAGTTAAAAATAAAATTATTTGAAAATATATTTTCTAGAAATGAAGTTAATATTTTGTGATATAAATGAACAAATGATTGAAGCTTGGAACAAATATTTTACTCAAGATTCCAATATCGAGATATATCATGGTTCTATTTTTTCTCTACATACGGATGCGATTGTAAGTCCCGCAAATTCGTTTGGTTTCATGGATGGGGGTTTAGATCTCCAAATTTCGAGGTTTTTTGGATGGCATGTACAAGAACGCCTTCAAGAACTTATAAAACATAAGCATCATGGAGAATTACTAGTGGGAAATGCTGAAATTGTTCAAACTGACCATGATATAATCCCATTTGTTATTTCAGCCCCCACAATGCGAGTTCCGATGATCCTAAAAAATTCAGTAAATGTTTATTTAGCTACAAGAGCATTATTGATGTTAGTAAGATATGGAGAATTTCCAAATGGTAAATTAATCAGAGATTCTGTAAAAAAAATTGCGATTCCTGGTATGGGAACTGGAGTAGGCCGTGTAACTTTTGAGATTTGTGCCCTACAAATGAAAAAAGCAGTGGATGATTTTTATTATGAAAAATTAAAATTCCCAGGTTCTTGGTATGAAGCTCAGAAGAATCATCAGTTACTATATTCGAAAATTACCACTGATCTACAAATTGATAATAAAAACGAGCAGATTTGAAAAGAATATAAGGAAATAATTACTCAACAGGGATTTTTTTGCCCGAAAAATCACGTTTATGCTTGCCAAAATCTTCAATTTTGCTAAGGGTTAATGAATCAAAAACAGGTCCATCCTTACAAACTAGTAATCCTAGTGGATCCATGGCGCAGAGCCCACATATTCCGCAACCACATCTCATAATTCTTTCAAGACTCGCATACAATTCAATATTGTGTTTTTCACATATTTGAAATAGTTTATATAACATGAGTTCTGGACCACAGGCATATACAATTAGGTTAGAGATATCATTTTTATTATAATCCTTTATTATGTTTTCAAATATATCCGAAGCAAATCCTTTTACTCCATAACTCCCATCATCAGTACAATAATGAAATTGAGAAATTTCCTCGTTATAGATTTGAAACTCATCCATATATATTAAATCGCTCTCTATTTTAGCCCCCTCGATAACGGTAAAGTTAAATCTTCTATTTATCAGTTCAGTTGAGAGAGCTTTTAACGCAGCCATTCCAATCCCACCTCCGATCAAGAAGATTTGCTTAGAATTATCCTCCGGAAGTTTAAAATAAGTACCTAAGGGACCTCTCACCCCAATATAATCTCCAATTTTTAAATTATGAAGGGCATTTGTGCATTCACCAATATTTTTTACCGTAATAGACCAGTTTCCGTCTTCACCGTATCCAGATATTGACATGGGAATCTCATCCACTCCCGGAACCCATATCATCACAAATTGACCCGGTTTAGGATGAATATATTTGTTAGGGTTGTTTTCTTTCATATTAAAAATAATGGTCTTAACTCCATGGCATTCATTAATTATTCGTTTGATACTTACAGTTCTTATGGTATTTTCAGTCAAAATCTGGCACCTCTTGAGTTTTAAACTGATGAGCTAATCCTTTTATCTCGTTAATTGATGTAAATTCGTGTTCTTTAAGATACGTAATTAATCCTTTATTAATTTCGCTAATTACTTCTAATCGCTTATATAATGCGGTACCTATCTGTACTGCTGAAGCTCCAGCTAAAAGAAATTCAACTACATCTTCCCAGGAGTCAATACCTCCACACCCAATAATGGGGATTTTTAAGCATTTAAACAGATCATACACTTTTTTGATGGCGATTGGATGAATAGCCTTTCCCGAAAGCCCTCCACTACCATGAGATAAAACTGGTCTTTTAGTATTCACGTCTATTTTCATTGCTGCTAAGGTATTTATAGCAACAACAGCATCGGCACCACCTTTTTCAGCGGCTAAAGCTATTTCATTTAAATTTGTAACATTAGGGTTCAATTTTACAAAGACAGGAACAGAAATATTCTCTTTTAGATACTTTACGATATGATATGTTAAATTTTTATCAATCCCAATAGAAGAGACTTCAGCATGAGGGCAGGAGATATTTATTTCAATTGCATCCGCCCCAGCTTTTTCGGCTTTTTTAGCTACGTCTAGATAAATCTCATTAGTGTCTCCGAATACGCTCACTATAAGCGGGATATGTTGTTCCTTTATTTTTCTTATTTCTGATACAAATTCATCAATTCCAGGATTTCCTAATCCAACGCTATTCATAAAAGTTCCGGGATATACTTCGATTATTGAAGGATTTTTATATCCTATTCGTGCTTTTGGGCCGATAGATTTGGTAGTTACCGCACCGGCACCGGCATTGATAACTCTCATCATCGAAGAATAAGATACTCCAAGAATACCCGAGGCTAAAATAATTGGAGATTTTAGGTTTAAACCAGAAATATTTGTTTCTAGCATTTTTTAAAAGAAAAAATTACTTTCTATCTTATAATTATTTTTATTGGAGAATATTTAAATTCTTAATAATTAATAGAATTAGGAAAATGAAATGTTTCATTGTTGATACCTTCATAGGAGTTTTTGCATTTGATGAGACCGGTAATATTTTAAATTTCATAGATTTTGATGGAAATACTCAAACGATAATAGAGTTCTATAACTCAATTGATTTAGGAATAATTGAGAAAGAATATGAACAATTTCTTGGAGAATTAAAAACTTCTGGGTTTGATGAATTTAAATTTGATAATAAAGAATTAAGAGAGATTAGTACTGAAAAATTAGGATATCAAACTGTTTTGGAACCTTATTCTTTAGAATTTAAAAACTTTAGATTAGATTTAGAAAATCAACTGAAAAAAGTTGGATTATCTATTTCACGAGAAGAATTATTGGAAAAATATAAGATAATCAATGAGGAACTCATTAAAAAGAAAGTAAGTCAGCTTGGTGGACAAAGTGATAATATTATTATTCAAATCATAGAAACACTTGATATGCTTAAAAAATCACTTAGTTTATTTTCAACTCGTTTAAGAGAATGGTATGGACTATATTTTCCCGAGTTAACAGATAAGATTATTGAAGATAATATTCAAGTGGCGCATTTAGTAACCACTTTAGGTGAAAGAGAAAATTACACAGTTGATAATATAAAGAAAAACTTTGAATTTAACGATCATTTAGTAAAAAGTTTAGCTACAAAAGCCTCTGAATCAATGGGTGCAAATTTTGATCTAGGAATGGTACAAAATTATGCACATCAAATCTTATCATTAGATTCTTATAGGAATGAGTTAGAACATTATTTAGATGAGTTGATGGAAAAATCAGCACCTAATCTTAATGCGATTGTGGGTAATCTAATAGGAGCCAAGCTTATTGCGAAAGCAGGAAGTTTAAAAAAGCTTGCTTATATGCCTGCTTCAAGGATTCAATTACTAGGAGCTGAAAGAGCACTCTATAGATTTCTTAAAAGTGGAGAGAAGAGGCCTAAACATGGATTAATCTTTCAGTGGAGACAGATAAGGAGCAGTAAATTCCATCAAAGAGGTAAAATCGCTCGAGTAATAGCTGGGAAAATAGGTATTGCTTCAAAGGTGGATTATTTCGGGGGGGAATTTATAGGAGATGTTTTGGCAAAAGATATTGAAGAAAAAATAAAAGAAATTGAAATAAAATATCCAAAACCTCCAAAAAAAAAGAGTGAACCCGCAAAGCCAATCAGGAAGAGACCTCGAAAGAAAAAAAAAAGAGTTCAACAGTGAAATTGTATAAGATAAATGAGTTAATTTTACGCTGAAATTACGATTTAATAGGCTAAATTATAAAGTATACTAAAAGCGTTTAGAAAAAAATAGCTTTGAAAAGAATTCAAATTATATTAGAGATTAGTATAGAATAATGAACGTCCCATTAAACATTGACTTAAAAGGAAAAACTGCTGTTGTAACGGGTGGTGGAGGTATTCTTTGTGGATCTTTTTCAGAGGCACTTGGGAAATGTGGAGCTAAAGTTGCAGTGTTAGATTTACGCAAAGATGCGGCAGATAAAGTTGCCAATAAAATTAAGGCAAGTGGGGGAATTGCTATGGGGATTAAGGCAAATGTATTGCAACTTACGAGTTTATTAGAAGCTGAAAGGACAATTTCAGAAAAATTTGGTCCTTGTAATATTTTAATTAATGGTGCGGGGGGAAATCATCCCAAAGGCACAACTTCAAACGAGTTTTTAACTGTGGAAGATTTAGAACGTAAAGAAGAGGGATTCAAAACGTTTTTTGATTTGGATCTCGAGGGTTTTAAGTTTGTATTTGATCTAAATCTTATTGGTACTCTTCTACCAACTCAGGTTTTTGCTAAAAAAATGATACATCAAAAAAACGCAGTTATTATAAACATCTCTTCGATGAATGCCTTTTTGCCACTCACTAAAATTCCAGCATATAGTGGAGCCAAGGCAGCAGTGAGTAATTTTACAAAATGGTTAGCTGTACATTTTTCAAGAGTAGGAATTCGTGTAAATGCGATTGCTCCAGGATTCTTTTTAACAGATCAGAACCGACATTTGCTTATTGAAGATGATGGATCATACACACTTCGAGCAGAAAAAATAATGAGTCAAACACCTATGCAGCGTTTTGGTAAACCCGAAGATTTACTGGGAACTCTTCTCTGGCTTGTTGATGATCATGCATCTGGTTTTGTAAATGGAATTGTAGTCCCTGTAGATGGTGGTTTTTCTGCATATTCAGGAGTATAGTTAGATGTATAAAGAAAGGATAAGATCTATACTTACAATAAGGTGATAAAGATATGATAATGACTTTCCGATGGTATGGGGTTGATGATCCAATCCCTCTTAAGTATATAAGGCAGATTCCAAGAGTATCGGGGATTGTGTCTGCGTTATATGATGTTCCTATAGGTGATGTGTGGCCTCTGGAAAAGTTGAAATTGCTCCAAAAGAATATTGAAGCTGCCGGATTAAAGTTGTCTGTAATTGAGAGTATACCTGTCCATGAAGATATTAAATTAGGACGTAGTAATAGAGATGAATTGATTGAAAATTATTGTCAAAGTATTCGAAATATGGGCTCTCTTGGTATAGAAATACTCTGTTATAATTTCATGCCGGTATTTGATTGGACTCGAACCGATTTAGCAATGGAGCATTCTGATGGATCAACATGTCTTTGTTATAATCAAGAAGAGTTAAAGAAAATAGATTTAAGAAAAGATTCTTTAGAACTTCCAGGGTGGGCAACGAATTATACGAAAAAAGAATTAGAGGTTCTTTTAGATGCATATCTTGAAGTTGATGATGATGCGCTATGGGCAAACTTAGAATATTTCTTAAAAAGAGTAATTCCTGTTGCTGAAGAATCTGGTGTTAAAATGGGTATTCATCCAGACGATCCCCCATGGTCTATCTTCAATCTTCCCCGCATAATAACTGACGAAGCTGCGTTAGATCGTTTTATTCACATTGTAGAAAGTTCATCAAATGGAATAACGTTTTGTACGGGTTCGTTTGGTCCAAATTCAAAAATGGATTTAGTGAAATGTATTCGTAAATATGGTGCGATGGGGCGGATTCCGTTTACACATTTACGAAATATAAAGCGCACGGGGGAATATAGTTTTCATGAAGTTGAGCATCCGACCGAGTTTGGTGATATCAACATGTATGAAGTTATAAAAGCGTATATAGAGATAGGATTCACTGGAGCTATACGTCCAGATCATGGAAGAATGATCTGGGATGAAAAGGGTCGTCCGGGATATGGATTATATGATCGGGCATTAGGAGTAATGTATTTAACAGGTCTCTGGGAGGGAATTCAAAAGACCCTTCAAAATAAATAAATAATAAATTGAGGTAATAAAGTTGAGTAAACTAGAAATTAGGAAGCACCCAAAACTTTTTGAAGTGTATGTTTCAGGGCCGTCGGATAATCTAAGATTGTATTCAAAAAATTTGATACCCGGACATAAAGTCTATAGTGAAAGGTTAATTGACTATAAAGGGATTGAATATAGAGAGTGGGATCCTTATAGAAGTAAATTAGCTGCTTTAATTCTGGAAAATCCCATGAGCAATTTTCTATCAAATACTCTAAATTGCCTCTATTTAGGGGCGTCATCAGGAACTACAATTTCTCACCTTTCTGATATTGTTAAGGATGGAATAATTTATGGAATTGAATTTGCAGAACGGAGCATACGGCAATTAATTCAAAACACTTCTAATAGGAAAAATATCATACCTATATTAGGAGATGTGAGGTATCCTGCAAGTTATGCGAAATCAATTTTTAATGAAATAGATTTGATTTATCAAGATGTAGCACAGCCTAACCAAGCGGAAATTGCTGTATTAAATTCTGATTATTATCTTAAAAAAGATGGATTAATCATATTAGCTATAAAGTCTCAATCAATAGATAGTGTTTCAAAATCACAAGAAATTTATAAGAGAGAAAAGGAGATACTTGAAAATGCGGATTATGAAATTTTAGAAAGCATTAATATCCATAAATATGCAGCTAATCATATCGTTTTAATAGTCAAAAAGGAAAATTAATCAAAATAATCAGTTATTTTTTTACTTCCAACTTCTTCACGTAGGATTTTTTTTGTGGTTTCCCAGGTTGTTCTCACAAAGTATGGCACTTTTTTATTCTTTCTAATCCATTGCTTAAGAAAATCAGTAGTTCTTTTATCAGAGGGATATCCGGAGCCTATATCTCCATATTTCTGCTTTAACTTATCGATTATGGTGTCTCTAGTATCTTTAGCGATTATCGAAGCTGCAGAAACTATTGGATAAATATCATCAGCTCTATGTTTAGAAATTATATTTGTTGGTTTATAGTGTAATAACATTTTTATAGCGTTTCCAAATCTTTTTTCATTTACATCTGCCGCATCTACATAAATGACATCAGGTTGTAGTTTATTAATAATCTCTGCCATTTTTAATTCTTCTAATCGATTTAAGGTAATTTTATCTTTTTCTCGGTTATCAATTTCTTTCGCAGAAACTATTATAACCTCAAAAGAATGACAGTTCTGTTTAATTATTTGGGTTAACTGAGCCCTTTTTTTAGGGGAGAGTTTTTTAGAATCTCGTACTCCAATTTCTTTTAAAATAGTAATTTTAGATTCATTAAAACAAACACCACATATAACGAGCGGTCCGATGACTGGTCCTCTGCCAGCCTCATCAATTCCGCATACAAGATTAGCTTTCTTCAAATAATTCCACGAAATCCTTTTCAGTATCCATCTTTTCTAAATCTTTTAATTTAATTACAGGAACTTTAATATTATCACTGGTTAATCTTATTTTATGATTTGATAATTTAAAATCATCATTCACAATGAAAAACGCGTTTTTATGAAAAAATTTCGCAAACGATCTAAGATGATGAAGGTTTAATTTTGCAACTTTTGTAGTGTCTTGGGAAAGTCCAGATAACACCGGATAAAATTCATCACCGGTATTTAAAACGTAATTATTCGAAGAAATGGAAAATTCAAAAGGGAGTTGTCCTTTCTTATACCAAATGGTTGAAACTCCAATATCCTCAAAAATATCTTGAAGATGTGATTCAACATCAGTAAGGTCTCGTTTTTGGGATTTTTCTTCTTGAATGAAGTTCACCTTAATTTGCCATTCGAATACGTTAATTTTTCTAAAAATTGTTTTGTCATCAAGGATTTGGAGTATTTTCTCAGCAATTTTTTGAGAAGGACGCATCGTTTCATTTTCATAAGAACATAGAGTTCGTTTTGTGACTCCTAACTGTTCAGAGATTTCCTTTCGAGATATACTTTTTTGTTCTCTTATAGATTTCACTAAATTTCCATCAAGGAAAATAATTTTTCCTCCTTTTCTACTCAAGCATGTAGGGTAGATATTACTATTCAGAATCATAGATATTGTTCTACTTGAGATAAATGGCAGATCTTCTCGTAGATATATAGTATTATCTTCTAGTTTATTGTAGCGATTCTTGATTCCAATTAGTAATGGATGACAGTCCAATAACATACATAAATTCTTTAAATTTTCAATGACAGATTCATTTAAATTATCGATATTAGGAAAAACTTTTACTAAATAAATCAAGTTATTCTTTTTTATTAAAAAGTCAACACAAAACTTAGTTTTCTTATTTAGTATATCATGAAAAGTTAAAATTTCATAGTTATTTTTCTTAAATAAGGACTCAAGACCTTGAAGAATATTATCTACCATTATTTCCATTATGTGAATAACATAAATGAATAAAAAATTTTTCTATTTATTTCAAATTATTTTTTGAAATTGTTGTATATTTAAACTCTACAGATTTCAAATTTTTGAAATATTTCTTAAATTTCTAATTGTTAAATACACTCTTAAAATTAATATACAAAATAAATGCATTAGACTAAGAGTAGAAGAAGTTTATAGCACAAATAAACACATCCTAAAAATTACCTATAAATTATTGCCTATTAATATTTTATGCATACTAAAATCAATTCATAGATGAATTAATCATATGATAAGGAATAATTAATAAATCTGTGAACAATTTAAAAAAACCAATTATACCTTTTCTTTGACATTCCTTCCAGATTCCATAAGGTATCCCGTACATTGTGAAAAAACATATAGTAATGTATGGCTAAATCCCGAAGTGTGACCAAATCATCTAAGTTTGTAGTATCTACGAGCTTTTTGGAGATTTTCTAATTTTTTTTACAATAATCCTAGTAATATTTACAATGGGATTCCTAATTTTAAAAATATTTTACTATGAAAATTTGAAATATAATTAATGATTTATTACAAAATCAATGAAAAATTCCATTTGTTTTTTTATAATTTCTACAAACTTAGTTCTTATTAAATTTAGAGAATTAATATTATGAAGTACCTTGTTCCTCAGACCATAGGTCAAGAGAAAACTATTATGGATTGGGTCATTGGAACGATAATTATTGTTAAGAACATGTATTAATGTATTTTCCAGCTGAGATTCCTCAAAGTCGGCATTTATACCCCGTTCTGTATTCCAGAGATAAATATCATTACATAATTTAATGTAAATATTATATAATGTGGCATTATTGCTCAATGAACCCCTTAATTTTAGCTTACAAGTCGATTCAATCAAAAGACAAATATCACCTATTATGCTTGCTAAAGTCAATTCACCTAAGGTTGAGTTGAAATAATCACTCCGTATTTTAAAATATCGGTTTAACTTATACATTCTAGATGTAAAAAAACAAATGTGATCTAACCACTCCATATAATTTGAACTTATTGTAGAAGGAATATCTAAGAAATTCGAATAGAAATCATCAAAAGAATGACTACCTAAAAATTGATTTTCTATGAACCTTACAATCGATAAAACAGCTGAATCTTGAAGAGATCTATCTAAAGTAATTAATTGAAATGATGGGGTTCTAGGAAAATTATCTTGCCCTCTATGTTTGAGGTGATCTTCTTTTAAACTAAGGTGAATTTTTAATAATCCATCTTCAAATTTCGCATGTTTCAATTCATATCTTCCCATATTGTAGTAAGCGGCTCCTTTATGCGTATGGACTCCTACATCATCTTCATATTTAATAATTTTTGTTAAAAAATCAACTGTATTCCAATATAGTTTTTTACTGGGGGTTCTTTGGTAATTACAAATTAGAGAGTAAAGAATATCGTCAATTGGGGCATAATTAACGCCAATATCGGGGAGAGGAGTTAATGCAGCTTCAAATTGCTCAACATCCCTCTTTATTGGGTGAGGAAATGAGTTATAAAGGGCATAAAAATTGCTATCAGTTTGGTGATTTAAATATTGCTGCAAATTTTCTTTCAAATTTTCTGATTGAATATCATCTAATCCAAAACTTCTGAAATCAATATCAATCATTCTTAAATCTAGATTATAAATTATATCTTTTAATTAATATTTTACCTATTCATAATTTATACATTTGAGAAAAAGACCTTCAGTCTTTCGAATTGTTAATTACCACAAAATCCATATTCCCCTTTATATGTAAAATATCACCTATCGCGGAATGAATAAGAAGATATTATGAAGTATAAATGGATCTATTAAACTGATGATGGTAAAACAAAAAAAGCAAAAAGGAATCATAATATTTTGCAATTAATCATCGTATTTCTTTATTCATTACTAAATGGATATTCATTTATAATAGTATAAAATATTAAGGTCAAAATTGTTCATAGATGTATGAACTATTACAATAAAACATTTCATCCTTCTATGATTTATTGTATAATCTCATCCCACAAATTTATATGCCTTACTTCTATTTAACATTTAAGAAAGAATCAAATAATTCAGTCTTACATTGGATTTCGCTCTGTTAAGACTTTTTTGGAAGCTTAACACTCTCTCTTTTTTGCATTTTGGATTGGATTTGGATTCCTTTCTTTTCCTATTTTTTAATTAGAATTTATTTAAATAATATTGGATTTTAAAAAGGGCGACTCCTTGCCACGCAACCTCAATACAAGGTCAAAAAATAAATAGGGGGAGGAGGGCAAAATCAAAGTGTATTTTCATACACTAACCAAAAGACAAAAATCCAGGGTGTGGCAGGAGTCATAGTTTTTGGTCTAACAATAATAATCTACAATAGTATTTATAAACTCTTAAGTGAAAATATAATATGGATTGGCAATATTCATTCCTCAGGTAAAATATTCCTTCTTTTTATTTACTAAATGAGAAATAAAGCAATATCATTTTACAACTTAAAAGTTATTCAATAGATAATATTAAAGTTCTTATTTCCTTAATAGCTCTTATAATTTTGAATTAGAAAAGCAAAAAAATATTTATTTACTTAAATATAATTTTGTAAAGCCATTTATTATATGAATACATAAAAAAAATCCATCCAATTTAAAAATATTGAAATCTATTGTAAACAATACAAATGAAGTGATATTATTATGATATATCCAGAAACGATTGAAGTAAGCGATGTTAAAAGGATAGAGAGTCATGCTAATATAATATTATTGCCATCGGAGTTTTATAAATTTATAAATATTGAAGGTTTTAAAACTGTGTTTTTCAAGAACAGAGAACTATTTGTGTTTAAAGATGGTGTATATATTGGGACACCGATATTAAATAATTATAAAACCTATGAGGAACTCGCAATAAAAATTGAATCGTTGCTGGAAAAAGGATTTAAAACACCCATTGAAATTTTAGAAGGATATCTTTTTGACTTAGAGGATTATAATTTATATTTAGAATTTAAGGAGAGTAGCTTTAAAAGATCGGTTTCACTTTCCGGAAATTTAAGAAATATAAACCGATCTGATTTTTCCCGTGAATATGAACTATTTTTAGAAGCTAAAAAATTTGGAAGTACTGAAAGAAGTATTTTTCAAGAAGCTAAGAATGTTGGAATCCCCACATTTGAAGAATATACCAAATTCAAAGAGAGTGATTTTTACTATGGAACTCCTTCAAATTTTAATAGAAATAAAAATACTTATATTGAAAAGTATAGGGAATTCGTAGGAGCATCAAAAGGGGGTTTTATATCAAGAGATCAATATCTTGAAGCTAAAATGAAGGGATTTAGCAATAAAGAAATTTATGATAAATTTATTAAAAGTGGTTGTAAAACTAAACAAGAATATGAAAATTATTTACCTTACATTGAAGATTTACCGAAAATACTTGAACCAATGGGAGAAGATATCTTACATACTTTAAGAGAGGCAGATGAATTTTATAATAGTAAAAAATATGGAGAATTTTATAAAAAAAGGTATTTAATAATAGAAAACATTTCTAAAAGAGCTTGTGAAGAAATTCTTCAAAAAAGACCTAAAAATACAGTAATTGAGGAAATTTTGAATGAATTAGAATTAACCACTAAGACTAAAATTGTAAATAAAGATAAAATGAAAAAGTATAGAGAATTGAGGAATGATGTAACTCATGAATTAAAGAATCCAATCACTAGAGAAATTGCAGATAATGCACGTACTTTTTTTGATGAATTATATACCAACTTAAAAGTCACACTTGAGAAAAATTAATATAAACAATCCTTTTTAAAAAAGAAAAACAGCTTTTATTCCATTCTCCTTGATAATTAAAGTCCCATCGTAGTCCCACTCTCATTTCTAACGGGATTAAGAAAAGAATAAAGAAAGTTTTTCTATTAAAAATAGAAAGTCATAAAAAATAGTTAAAAAATTACTGTCTAAAATTTATTTTTAGAATGTCTGAGAAATCTAATTTTTGGTTTAGATTTCCCCGAAAATATTTTCTTCTAGTGTAATTATGCTTCCAATATTTTCTAAGGTTCTCTAAAAATTTATCTATAATTTTAACTCCATTTTCAGGAATAATATGTCCTGGAAAAGCTCCAAATAAATCTGGTCGAAAAAATTCACCTTCTTTAAAAGAATGCTTTTCAAAATAACCTCTCTTATGCAGTATATATTTTTCTCCATTAATATAGAAATTTACGTGAAAATGAGTTTTATTATTACTAAATAGTCCTAAAAATTTTCCACACTCACTATAATTTTGGACAAGAATATCACTATAAAAATATTTATCAATTCGGTTCTTTTTAAGAACCTCAATTATTTTTACTCGCTCTGAATCATCAAAACTTTCATTCTTCAGTTTATGATTCGCTATTATAGTTTTATATTCATAAAAGATTAATTTTTCAATAATTTCATAATAATTCCTAACTCGTTTAGTTAAGAGCCGATCATCCATAAAATGATCCCAAAACACGATTCCTATGGCGATAATACCAATAATTCCACTGATATAATATAACAAATTAAATAATATTCCTAAAACAATTGAACATATAACAAGTATTATAAGAAATAATGGAGAAACATTTTCTCTTTTAATGAACCTTCACCCTTTTAGATACACAATTATATTTTCTAATTTTCAAGGATATAAAGAAAACACACCTATTTAAATGTAGTAAGAAGGATGTTTATTTGTATTGAAGTCTATTAATCAATAAATAAGTATATTAAATATTATTAACATGAAATTCTATTCTTGATATAATAAATGTTATTTTATCACAAAATCATTTTTCACATGATAAAATCCAGAAATTATGACTAATCCAACAATTTATGAAGTCGCCAGCAAATTAAAGCCATCATATAAGTATATTGATTTTAGAGCAGCATATTATAAAGATGAAAATAATAATTTGAAGCATATTGTTTCAGTTTTCAGATTTACTAATAAAGAGTGGGATGATATCGATTTAATCCATACTAACTTAAAAGCAAATTTTGAGAATAGCGATTTATTTCATATTGAATTCGAGATTTTATCACTTGATCAATGGGAAAGCAAATGGAACGAAATTAATGATATGCTTTTAAGTATTCAGAAAAATTTTAATTTAAATCAATTAAAATTAGATAAAAATATAAGAAATAGGAGATATACTCCTTGGATTTCAGAAAATGATTTAGAATTTAACTCTATCCAATTTAATATATTGATAGAAAGTCCCCAAGCTCATCATAATAAATTCCAATTTCTATTAGGTCATGAAGATTTACGTAGTAAGGGATATGAGTCTATATATCCAATTATTTCCAAAGAATTACAAATAAAAGAATACAATATAAACACTCCTTTATATTCAACCTTTATTTTTCCAATATATTCAAATATTTCTAATTTAAATTTTACAAATAGATATCTTGTAGGTGATATCGAATTTAATGAAATTTATCAAAACTCTCGTATTTTTATTGAATATTATCTTAGAGGGCAATCAATAGGAAGAATTGGAGAATTTTTAATAGAAGACCGTAAGGATGAGATCCAAGATGAAAACTCCATACTGAATAAGAAATTACATTTCAGAATATTTATAGATCAGAAAGAACTTGAAAATGAACCACTTAATTCTCTATTATTAATAAAATTTTATTTTCAGCCGTTAAACTTGAATGTATTAGAATATGAATCCTATTATGATTCTATAAGAACACAGATTAAAAATATAGACATATTACCTCAAGATCTCCTAAAAGTTATAAATCCTATATTAGAATTCAACCTTATAGAAAGAAGGGAGTTTCATGAAAAATCTAAGAAATATATAAAAGAATTAAACTTGGGAGAAATAAAACTAAAATTCCAAATTTTAAAGTCAAATATTGAATGGCTTGAAAACAATGAAAATAAAAAGATACTCAATGATTTTTTTATAAGCGCTGCCAATCAAAATAATGTAGGATATTTCAATGTGTTCCGAGAATTAATAATATTTATATTTGATAGCACCATTAAGCAGAAACTCATTGAAGATAATGATTTAATTTCGAGAATAAATGATTTTATCATCCAGTTTAATATTATTGCTTCATATGATTATAAATTATATTCCTATAATGAATCTTTAGAAAAGATTCATGATAAAATAAAATACATTTATGATAAATATTTTAGGAGAGAGCCAAAATGTCACTCAATAGTAGATAACTATTTTTTAGAAACTTACAATATTGAATTTCCAAATTTATTTTTAGAATGTCATTATGCAATAACAGAAGATATGGATTGTGTAGTACATCTGATTTACAATAATCCTAAACATTTCGATTATAATAATATTTATATACATTTTTGGATTTTTACAGGTAAAAATAAAGAAAACATCTGGGCAGATCTAGATAAAAATACACTTGGGAATATTAGTAGGTTTATTAATGAAATACTTAATTTACATTTGATTGAACTCAAATCAAAGATTGATATTCCCTATCAATTTAAAATTGGACCGTCTATTAAAAAAGAGCAATTGTCTGAGGAAGATTTATTATGGATAAAACAAGATCGATTTTCTCTTGTAAAATGGAAATTTGAGGGAAAAGATTATGATTTTAAAAGGTTTAATATATTTGTTGGTAAAAACAATAGTGGCAAAACTTATGCCTTAGAAAAAATATATTTAGAAAGGGAATCATTAAAAATAGATAATCCTTCAATTAGAGATAATTTTAAGGACAATTACAGACCTCATGAATCAATTGAGTTTTTCTTTATTCCGAAATCTAGAGTTTTAGATAGTCATATAGGAAAAAGAAAGAATCCAATAAATGCTCTTATCAATTTTTTTCAATCATTAGATAAGCTAAAAAGCAATCCAATATATGAGAATACTCAAGCGAAAGAATTTAGCGAACAGTATGAAGATTATAGGATGAGTAACATTTGGAAAATCCCTAATTTTTTACAGTTAATTGATTTATGCTCTTACGATTATAAAAATGATTCCCGACTAGAATCTGGGGATATTCAGCTAATTAACAGCAATCAGGGAGAGATTTTATTTAGGCATTTGGAAAAGACTTATCAAAAATGGGTTGACAAAATTGAGCATTTTTTCCCAGATATTCGAATTAATCGTGTAAAAGATAAAGGGGTTGAGGGTGATATTCAAATAGAAATAGAAGATAAAGTTTTAAATCGCAAAATCTATAATTGGGAAGAATACGGTTCTGGAACCCACGAATTATTTAATTTGATTTTTCTTATTGAATTTTTAAAATGTGTTCCTGCGATTAATTCCAATCAATTCAAATTATTACTAGCAAATCAATTAGACTTAACAAATAAATCAGATTATTTTATTGCACCAGTCAGAAATAATCGTGTAATATTAATTGATGAACCTGAAATTAGCCTGCATCCTTCACTTCAAAAGGATTTTTTTCAGTATTTATATGACTCATCTCAATTAATTCAAATATTTATCGCAACGCAATCGTCTCATTTCCTTGAGATTAGAGGATTTGAAGAAAAACTGAATAAAGATATAGCTGTTTTTTTATGCAAGAAAGAATCCAAATTATCCAACAAATTTTTAAAAATCCCAATAAATAAATTAAATTACATTAAAATAATTGATGAGATTTTTAATTATAATCCCCTAGATACAGCCTTTTACCTTTCTAAAAATAATTATCAGCACCTTTTAAATGCAGATTTCGAAGTATTCGAATTGGATATGATAAAAAGATTACAAAGTAATAGATCAGATTACGACTCTAATTTTAATAAATTGAAACAATTAGGGACTCTAAATGAAGTTTATGATATGAGATTAATACAGAATGTACTTCTATTGATATCAAATCCACTTGAAGTTGATTTAAATGACAAAGACATAGAGATTAAATTACTTAAGCAAATCATTATTTGCCCAATGAACAAAAATAAAAAAATAATAGAGAATAAAAAGGAAAGATATTGGCATTTTATAGAGTCAAATTGGGATATTAATATTGCAAAGAAATACAGTGTATTAAAATATAATCAGGAACAGAAAGAAATCGTGAAGAATATAATAACTACGAAACTTTCTAAAATTAAAGAAAATGGAATTGAAGAATATGGATCACTTCTTGTATTTCCTGAAAACTCAATTCCTTATGATAGTATTGAAGATTTAATTGATTATGCTAAATCAAATAAAATTATAATTGTTGGTGGTATGGAGCATTCTAAAGTATCGGAAATTGAACTGAATTTAAATAAAATTAAGATAAAATATCCAAATCGAATATTTACTGATAACTACAAAAAAATCGTTGCAGATCAAGAAATTAATGATGATATATTTATCAATCAAGCCATTATCATTAATGCTGATCAGTTCATTTGCTTTCAAATTAAAAATGTGCCTTTTTATCATTTAAAATCTAACTCTCAGGAGGGCATTCCAATAATATTTAATCCTTACTTTAAGAAAATTAAGACTGTTGTAGGGAATGTGTCGGTATTTATTTGTAAAGATTTTTTAGTAAATTATGAGATTATTGACAAATGGATGGATAAAAATAATATCAGAACAATTGTTATTCCCTCATTTACGGGATTGGTTAATCCTTTTAGAAATAAATTTGGAGATTTAATACACAACACCCAAAATACGGATAAATCTTTTATATTTGTTAATATGGCTGAATATGGAGGTTCTGGAATATATAATTATAAAAATGAAAGAGATTTTGAACCTGGAGAAGATGGTCCATTTAAATCTCAGGATGAAAAATGCCGTTTTTTTTAATTAGTTATATAATAAGAATATATCATTATCATTAAACAACAAGAGTAAATATTTTATTAGGTCTTTCTAATATTCTTCTCTTATTTTATAGTTAAATTATATTATGAATGCAAATCGGAGTTTTTCTAACGATATCAATATTTAACAATTTATATATCTATGAAGTATTTTTACCCTTGATAAAATTTTAATTATTAAGATTTTAACATAAAGACTTTACTTAATTTTTTAAATAAGAGTTAGATATTAATAAAACTGAAAATATTTGTATGTGGATGTAATACAATGAAAATAATTCCGAAAATGGTTAATAGTCATGTGAACTTTCAAAATCTTGGAATTAGAGAAGATGAAATTGAAGATCTTAAGTATATGATCGAAAAACATGAGGAATTCAATGAAAATCTTGAGATTATTATAACTAAAAATTTAATACAAGATATAATTAAAGAAGATTTTAGAATTCGGGAAAAAATTCGTGAGAATATAAATTCTTTTCGCTTAGATATTGCTCTTGGGAGATCTATCTCTAAAGAAGAATTATATAGTGAATATCAAGATATAAAAATATGTTATTGTACACATAAAAACAACTTTAATGCAACGATTCTCATAATTTTCCATGAATTATCTCATTTTAATGACTACTTTGATATTGATTATGATGATAAAAAGAAATGGATTAGTGGTACTATAAGTATATCAAAAAATTTACAATTATACGTAAAAACCATATTAAACGAATTTTATGCAGAATATAATGTTGTAAAATTAATCAATAACCTCTCGAGATATAAAAGATTTAAAAATGATTTAGAAAATCTGGCAAATTCTTTTCTTTATAATGCAAATAATCTTTATTTTGATAAATTAGTATACCAAAATAAGCTTTCAAATATGGAATTAATGAACCTTTATTTTGAAAAGGGTTTTAAAAACTTATTTCATTTTTTAGGTTTAATGCGAGGTTTCGATGATATCACAGAAGATTTAAATTTACAGGATTCTTGGCAAGAATTTATTCAAAATAACAATCTTTTCAGTTCAAATTTTCTAAAATCTTTGAAGTCTGAATTATTTAAAAATTTTAATAAACAAAAGGAAATGATTGAAACCACTATACTCAATATGCTTAAAGAATATTTTAAGAGAAATCATAATATTGAATTTGGCTAAAAAACATATAGATTATTGAGTAAAATATAATTAATTAATATCATGGAAGATTGAATGAACATTTAGATATACAACAATATTTCTTTTTAGGTAATATCTTCCTTTCTTTGCGATTTTTCAATATCTAAAACAAAATTATTATCTTTTTTTATACTCATATTATTCATAATATCAACAGGGAGAAAAGCAAATAGTATTTTTTATAGTCAATAAGTAATTGAACAAGTCTAAACACAATTAATAAGTAATATAGGAATATACAAGGTTTTGTTTCTTTAAAATAACAATTATTGCATAATTATTATGTAATATTTAAATTTTTAAAACAACATACTATTAGCCCCACAAATAGATAAATCCAACTTAAATATAACAGCTTATATTCATGAACGGTTACCGATGTCCACGCTGTAAAAATACCGAAATTATTGATTATGGAAATAGGTTTGACTGTCCGTTATGTGAGCTTGAATTTGAGGAAAAAGATACTGATGAGTTTAAGAATGAGGGTGTATCCTTGCAATTAAAGAAAAGTTACGATTATAAAAGAACTAAAGAATGAAAATTGATTTAATAAGAAACATTCGATATCAAAATTATTGTATTTTTTAGGTAAATTTATTGAAGTTTCCAAAAGTTATAATCAATTGCAAATTTTTTTTAAAAATTTCAAATCTTAGTTCATTATTCATTCTCATGGATATAGAGAGTTACCATTTAATTCTTAAAATCTTAAAGTCTCTTTCTCTTATAATAATACATTCAGAATTTTGTTCTTCATCATAAAATACATTTACCCCTGAAGATCCCTCTGGAAGCAAGTAAAAATTTTCTGTCTTTCGTTCCCCTCTATAATGGACTTCATAGATATAGTTTCTAGTTTTATTTTGAACATCTGGTCTTATTCTATCCCCGTTTTTGAGTATTAAAATATTACTATTCCCTGATTTTGCCATATTAATATCGGATGAAATTCTATCATCAGGAAACATTTTTTGATTCCAAAAATGAACTAATAAAATAAATTTCAGATGAGGGTTTTTTTCTAAGTCTAATTTAGCCATTTTATCAATATTTTTTAAATAAACTTCTCGATAATATGAATTTGCAGGAAAATATTTGATTTCTTCAGACGACCATATCAATTGAACAATATTATGACTTTTTTCCTTTATAACTAAAGTAAAAGGACAGATATATTCATTGTAAAAAACATTAATTCCTTGCCATCCAACTGGAAGATTTCTGAATTCCTCTTCTTTTCGCACTCCCGAATAGTGAATTTCGTACAATTTCTTCTCAGATTTATTCCAAATATCTGGTTCATAATTGTTTCCATTAGTTAATGTTAAGTGAGGAGGATATTTTTGAAAATAAGTTCGTACATCATCCTTCGGATGCTTCTCTTTCAACCATTGAGCAACTTTTAATGTATAGAAAGCATGAGGATCATCATCAAATCTAATCTCATTCATAGTGTTTTAAATAAAAATGAATTTACTTAATATATAGTATCATTTTGAACTATTAAAACACTTATAAATTGCAAAATTATTATCACTTTGGTATAATAAATTTGTTAATGGAGGAGAATACTATAAAAAGTAATGTGCAATCTTCAATACTTAGAAATCCAATAGTGATTGCAGCATTTATTTAATCAACAATTTTTCTGTTCTTTGAGATTTTGATTATAAGACCGTTATCTTTTTCTATACTTTAGTATATATATTTTTAAGAATTAGGTATATATTTCAAAATATCTTCAATATAAGTTTTACATGGTTCAAAGTCTTCTTCAATAAATCTATTATGGGCAAGATCATTTCTAATATTTGTTAACTTTTCAAAGGGTGCTTGAAATCTATATTTTTGATTAAAAAATTTTCTAAAGATGTTATTCCAATTCTTTCTATATAAAATTATATCGGAATAATTCATAAATGTGAGAAAATCTATTACTTGATATGTTCTTTTAGGTTCAATTATTTCTTTTTTTGATTTTAGGTCTTCTGCATCTTTTCGTATATCTTTTTGGATACCTTGATCCCACCAATCGTCACCATAATGTTTTTTTAATTGATTTTTAATAAATTGTCGAATTGTCAATTCAAAATCACTAATTAGATTATTAATTGTGTTCTTTTTTTCTCTTATATCTGTTATATTAACTCTAATATCTTTATACTCCTTTAAATAGTCTTTAGTTTCATTTATGATACTTTCTGACTTTAATACAATTTCTTTTTTTAATTTAGTCAAAATAGTTGAATAATTATAGAAAACGTCATAATATTCAAATTCTTCATTATCAGAATTGATAATTTCAATAAACTTTAAATAACTGTTTATAATTTTAATAAGGTCAAATCTACCTCCCGCTTTAAATTGCTTATATAAAGACTTAAGCTTAAATCCATACTCAGATTTTTTTAATACCTTAAGGATATTTAAAGAATATAGATTCTGGATGTTAATGATTTCTATTTTTATCTCTTTTTGAAGATCTTCATAATTAATGGATTCTGGATTATCTAAAATTGAGATAATACTATCATGTCTATCTTCAATATCATTATAAGCTTCTCTGATAATCTCATCAATTGTTAATTTTAATCGATTAATATATAGTTCTGTAATGTTAAATAATAAGAACCATGCTATGCAAAATATATAATATTTTAAAAAAGGATTTAAGAGGAATTCTAAAATTAAATCAGTATTTTTTTCAACATAAATCATTGAAAAATTTAATATAACTATTTCTATTAATATTAAAATGTAATATACTAATAGAAATATGCTAAGAATATAGCCGCTAAATTTTATTCCATCAAAAATTCTAGCTTTAGAAAACCATGACTTACAACTCTCTAAAGAATTTTTATCGTCTAGTGTATTTCCAGAAAAAAGTATTTTTACTTCTCTATAGAATTTTTCATTATAATTTTTAACATTCTTTTTCCAAGGAAACTTAAATCTTATACCTATTATTACTAAAGGCCCTATAAATGATAATGTAAATATGAGAAGAATTGTTACAAAAATTAAAAAATCTAAAGAATAATATAAAGAAGATAAAAATATGGCAGTAATAATATAATATATCCCTAATACTTTTTCAAAAAATTTACCTTCTTTGATTTTTTTTCTACAGAATTCTATAAATTTCTCTTTATTAAATTCTTTCATTTTAATATTCATTGAATTTGTTTTCTAATATTATCTAAATTAAAATAACGAACATCTGAAAAATCAAACTGAAAAAACCTAAAAGAATGTAGGTTTTCAAATTTCTTCATAATAATCCTGAGATTTTTTTGCTTAATTTAAAACTAGCTAGTAAAAATATTAAATATCATTATTAAAGTATTAATCTACAAGAATAATGTAAAATTTGGATTTCCAAATCCAAATATTATCATTATTAATAATTAACTATTTAATCAGTTTAAAAAATATTATAAAAAATTGGAAAAATAATCAGTTATAGATATATGAATTTTCTATATTCTTACTTTAATAATTTTTCAATTTGATATTATTCAAATTTAATAATGCAAATTATTTATTAGATAGTAGAAAATAAAAAGATAATCCATATTTGATTATTATTATGAGTAAAAACAATTCTTGCTATTGGTCTAAATCAAGAAATTGTAATAGGATTTCTTTCAAAGAGATTAAAGATATATTTATCATAGGTTCATGTGATGAGGACAGAGAAGAATATATCGATATAATTAAGAAAATTATTCAAGAAATCGGATTATATCCTATTTTTGCAGAAGATTTAAAAGAAAATAATAATTTAGACGCATTTTGCGATAATATATGTAGTCATATAATCAGTTCAAGATTAATTATTAATGATATATCGGCTCCAATAAGAGAAATATGTAAAAAATGTGGTACAACCGATTTTTTTCCAAGTTTAAATGTCTATTGGGAATATGGATATGCAGCAGGATTGGGGAAACCACAGATTGTTATTTGTGATCAAGAACAAATTAATAAAATACCATTTGATGTTGCAGGAAAGCAAATTCAACCTTATACGAAAGAAACATTAGAAGAAATCTTAAAACCGTTAATTGAAAATGAATTGAAAAATCCAATTCCAAAATCCAGATTCCAAGTATATTATTCTGATTCTGAAAGAAAGGAGATATCTGCTCAAGAAGTTGAAAATATTAAGCAAGAATTAAGAACAAGTATTTCTCAGAATGATTTAAAACTTATTTTTACCTTTTTTCCGAAATTTGAAGAACCAAATCTATTTCCCTTAGATAATGAAATGATTGAATTTTTAAAATTAAATTTACCAAGACGTGTTGATAAGAAATATCCTGTATTTAGAGGATTTTCGAATTTCGCTTTAAAGCCTACATATATCTCATATATTTCTGATTATATATGGTTTGGAAATAATATTATTATAAATAGTGATGGAATTATTGGTTATGGGATATATGTTAATGGAGATAAAGCTTTGATTTATGGAAAAATTAAAATGTTTCCCTTCCATGAAATTTTGAATTGCTTTCTTGCAATTTTAGGGTATATACAAAGGATATTTGAAAAAGAACAATATGATGATAATATTAATTTATCCATGGATATAGAAAACATTTCAACTTATCGTTATACTGTTGGTAATTTAGAAACGTCTGCGGCAATTTATAATGAAAATATTGGCAAATTTAATGGTAATGGTATAAGGCCAATAAAGAGAGAGATAAATCTTTTAGAGTTAAAGAATCCAAATTATAAAATTAAAATCTCTAAATTCTTTTTCAATTCAATCCTAAGAGGATTTGGCAAAACTGATTCAGATAAATATGAAGAATTTCTAAAAAAAATGCAAGATTAACTTGATTATTATTTAAAGTGTTTTACAATTAATCTATGAATATAGCATATTTTTGATCTTATTGATATTATATTTAATTTAATTAAAAAATATGAACATTTCTTTAAGTTTCTAATTTTTGAGTCTTCGTTAAATGAACAAATTATCGATATTTTAGGAATCATTAAATAATTGTTCAATGTATCTATAATTAATCATTAAATAATTGATTAATAAAGAATAGTTGAATAAATTATGAATACATTTGAAGATATAGAAAACAGAATAAATAGTATGATAGCTAAATTTGAACTCTACAAAACACATATAAGAAGTGAAATCAATAAAAATGAAAATTATTTGAGAATTAATTCCAAACTGATTAATTTAAATCAAGAAACTTTAGGATATTTCATAAATTCAAAAGATAAGAAAAAAACTGCTCGAGACCTTAAAAAGTTAAGAAGTGAAAGAAATGTATTACTAAAATTTTATGATAAATTTAAGCATTTTTATAATAAATTTTCAATACATTTCAATCATGTTATTCTAATATCACGAATTAGTGCTTTAATTCTACAAAATGAGAAAATTTATAATCCCTTTTTCAAAGAAATTCTTGATAAAATTGATATAAAATTGAGTTTAATTTTAAAGAAATTTTTTAAATTGAAAAATAAAGTAAAGAGATTTCATAATAATGTAAAAGATCAATAAAAATTTTTAAGAAATAATAATAATTTGACTAAGCAGATTTCATTCTTAAGGTTTATTTACTTCTGATAAATCAATTTTCCATTTTTTCATTGATTTATCATAAAAAATTTTGTTCTTTTTTTTCATTACTTCAAAGATATCTTTTAAACCATATTTTATTATCTCTTTTTTTGTAGCGGGTAAAATTTTTATTAATTTTCCAAATTCAGCTTTAGAATCTGTTATTTCTTTTATTTGATCTGAATCATCTTCAGGTAGTTTTTCATTATCTCCCAAATTTGATAAAAATTTTAATATTAAATTAGGATTTGAAAGAATATTTGAGATTAATAACAAATCTGCTCCAATTTTATACCCAAATACACCCCAACTTCCTTCTCGCAAATCGATTGATTTTGAAAAGAAATCATTTCCTCTATACAATCCATTAATAATGTTTATTTTTTCGAGATAAACAGTTCTAATTAGATCAATATTTTTCAGTAAAAGTTTATTATTCAATTTTATGTTCTCATTATCAAGTGTCGTATAGGCAAGACATACTCCGAAATAACACAAGATACCAAAGTCTGTGTCTAAAAACTCAAAAAAAATATCTTCTATTTCAGAGTTTTGCCTTTTTAAAGTTTTTAAATAACCAAAAAAAATGGAAAGTGCTAATAAATGTTCAAAAATTATTTTTTTTTCGGTATATTTTCCAAATTCCTTGCCTAATTTCAAGATTTCATTGAATAAAATATTTGAAATAAGAATCCTAAAATCGTTTAAATCTAATTGATCAGTAGAGGATAATCCATCAAAATATAATTTAAAATCAATAATTACTCGGTTAAGTTGATCTAAAAAAGGTTCAAAGATTGATTCTCTTTTTTTTTCCTGTATTCGAATAATATGATTCCTATACAGCTTAATCAAAAAATCAGTCAATACCTTCGACCAATTTAATAAGGATGGGTTAATTTTTGCATCCATGATAAAGGCTTCTTCACTAAGATAAATTTTTTTCCCATTCTCAATTTTGAAATCTCCTTCTTTTAATTTTGAGGGATTATAATAGGGATTTTTAAGATTTTTCGAAGTTAATATATTTGGAAATATTTCCTCAAAAACACTAAAAAAAATAGGATATCCATGCCATACATCATAAACAGTTAACATGAGTTTTTTATAAGAATCAAATAAATTAAATTTTAATTCGAGAGGGAAATTCAATTTTATTAATTCTTTTATTCTATATAATTGAACTCCTTTTATTACTAAATCATGAGTAGAATGTGATGCGATGATTGAGCCCATGGATTGTATTATTCTCACCAAAGGATTTCCATAATAATTTTCTGATTTCTCTAATATGACTGAGATTCTTTCTGCTATAATTTGAAATATTCTATTTGTTTTATCAAATAAGTTGGTAGCTTGTTTCGAATCAATTTCTTGATATCCAATATCTTTAAATAAAAAAATTAATCCCTCAATAGAATAAGCCATAGAGAGATCAAAATACGGAGATTCGAGTGCACAAATTATATAACCTTCTAAAAAGTCAAGGATGCAAGATTCAAATGAAGGATTTTTCTCTAAAATTAAATTAATTTTGACTTGTACATTATCCCTTACAAATTCTCGATTTATATAAGGAGGAACTGCAAGTCTTCCTAGATTTTTAAAGATATCTGGATCAGCGTATTCAGAAGATAATCTTATTTCCACTAATATGTTTAAAGCATCAATATTTATTTTTTCGAAATAAGAATTAAATAATTTGGTTGTTTTATTTAATTTCATAGATGGGAGTGCTTCTTTAGTATATTCAATTAAATTTCTTTTGGTTTTTTCTTCGAAATCTCTATCTTCTTTATCAACTTTTGGGATAAAATTAGGTAAATCTAATTTAAATTTACTCTTTTTATATTCCTTATTAAAAACGCCATTGATAACCTTTATTCTTTTTTCAAAAAAATCTAATGCTTTTATTGTAGTTGTACCCGATTTTAATAAAGGAAGGATTAGACAACCAAGTGTCATTATAATTAATAGAATGAGAGGAATTAAGATAATTAAAATTTGAATAATGAAATGTAGTTTTAATTGATATATGGAAAGAAATACTATAAAGATTATTTCAATTATATAAATAATTGAGAAATAAATTATATATCTCACAATATTTATAGATTCTTGAATATAATTACTGACAGTCGTACTTTTAGTAAATTTTAAAATTAATGCATAAATCGAAATTGAAAGAGTGAAAAATCCAAAAGTCCAGCTAATCAGAGAAATACTTATCGAAATTTCATGATTATCTTCAAATATATTTGAGTTAATAATCAGAAATCCTAGTAAAATTGAGATTATTGAGATTAAGAGTATATAGAACTTAATATCTTTAAAGAATGGTTTTTTAATTTGAAAATTTTTCTTATTCCCACTTTTAACAAAATTTATTTTTAGTTTTTCCTTGGTTTTAGTAAAACTTTGAATTAATTTAGCTTTAATATTCATTTTTATTCCCATAAGTTTATATCTTTAGGTTTAAGTCTTTAATTATAAATTGTATATTATATTATAAGAAATAGACTTCTGCAAATTTGTAATTTTTGAATATCTTGTAACCATTTATTATATTAAAATTCATTAATAATCCTTTAATGTTTTTTAAAGAAACAATGTGTAAAGTAATAATTTATTTTCCCTCCTATATAAAATGGTAATAATATAATATGTGAATCTATAGAAGTAAAATAAATAAACTTAAAATATTGATAAAAATGAAAAAATGTGAGTTTAGCTAATATGTTCTGATTCAAAAATAAAGTTCGGAAAGATCAACCAAAAAGTTCTCATATCAATTTTAACCATTTAAATCACTTATTTTTAAAACACTACAATTTATAATCTAATTTTTAATCATTTTTGTCTTATTTCATAATAAAAAAAATAGTAATATATTATTTTACTCAATAACGTTTGCGATTTTTATTTAGAAAAAAATAATAACAATCTTGTTAATTATTAATTAAATCTTTAAGTCGAATATAAATATTCTAAAAAAATAAAAATTATAAAATAAAGTTTGGTGTTATAATTGAATCCTGAAAAAGCTCTGAAAATTCTTACCGAATTAATAGAAGAAATAAAAAATACTAATTATGATCAAAGGAAAAGCGTAATAGAAAAAGCAAAAATGACAGTTAGAAAAATTTTTGGAAGTAATTCTATTAATTTTAAAGAATTTAAGGAAATTAAATATGGATTAAGGTTCCTCACTTCTAATACGCCTAAACAGAGGTTTTATGAATATTGGGAAAAAACTGATAAAAAAAATATGATTTCTAAACTATCTGCATACATTGATGAATTAGAATTAGATATTGATGATGATATTGTAAAACCTACAGAGATTGAGCAATTATCAGATCAAATTTTTATTGTACATGGAAGAGATGAAGAAATTAAGGAAGCTGTAAAAAATGTTCTAATTAAACTTGATTTAGAACCCATTATTTTACATGAACAAGCTAATAAAGGACGAACCATACTTGAAAAATTTGAAGATTATTCGAATGTAAGTTATACGATTATATTGTTAACTCCAGACGATAAAGGATGTTTAAAAAATGAATCATCTTTAAAAGAAAGAGCAAGACAAAATGTAGTATTTGAATTTGGATTTTTTGTTGGAAAATTAAGAAGGGATCATGTTTTTATTTTATATAAAGAGTCAGAATCATTTGAAAAGCCATCAGATATAGATGGATTAATTTATTGTAATTACGATGAAAATGGAGCATGGAAAATGAAGTTAGTTAAAGAAATGAATGCTATTGGTTATCAAATAGATGCGAATAAATTAATATCTTAATCTACTTTTCGTTTATATTCCTACAAATCATTTTCAGGAAAATTTAGTAAATTTTCATATTTTTTGATGATTTTTATAGATTTTTTTTGTATATTTAAAAAGGGCGACTCCTTGCCACGCAACCTCAATACGAGGTCAAAAATCAAATAGGGGGAGGAGGGCAAAATCAAAGTGTATAAAAATACACTAACCAAAAGACAAAAATCCAGGTGTGGCAGGAGTCATAGTTTTTGGTCTAATAATAATAGTCTACAGTAGTATTTATATACTCTTAGGTGAAAATATTAAATAGATTGGCAATAATCATCAGGTGCAACATTGGATTTCAAAATCCGTGTTAGATATTCTTATACCATCTAGCATTGACATCTTCTGAAAAATTTTTCCTGATAATAAGACCATGCATAGCTTTTAAACATTAAGAAAAAATAGGAAATAATCAATAAAGATTTACAATAGTAATATATGAATTGAATCTTTTGATCCGAGAATGAATTAAAGAGAAAATACATTTAGGATATATACTAAATGATAAAGAGATGAAAATATTCTAAATCTTGACAGACTCTTATTTTATATTTATAAATTAATATAATAACAGAGTAACAAATACTTTCAAATATGTCGAAGATTTATTATATATATAAAAATCCTGTTTTTTGTATCTTAGAAAATGAATTTGGGCTATCTATGATTGAGATAAAAATAAATGAATTTACCAGAAGATTTTTACTACTAATCAATTTTCTTGGGAATAACACAGCCAAAAATGAGAAATTTTTAAAAACAAAGAAAAGGTTTTTGAAATTATATTATTTATCAATGAATTCAAAAATTTTAGATAAAGTTTTAGAGATCTTATCAATAGAGAAAAGTGAAGATCAAGAAAGGTTTAGAAATAAGTTAAAGGATACTTTTTTTATATTTTTACATGGTGTATATTTAAAAAATTTCGCTAATAAAATTTCGGAATCAATTCGGCTTGATTTAATCAGAATTGAAAGAGATGGCAGGTCTTTTATTTATTATTTAACAAAAAAAGGATTAGAATTAGTAAAAAGTATCATAAAAGAAAATAATTCTTCTACTCAAGAATATATATCTAATTTGAAAAAAATGAATCCTTTAAAAGAAATCTCTACAAAAATCATAACCAATATCATAGATAAATTAATAAAAAAAAAGACTAAAGAAATCGGAACAAGGGTTTAAATGTTAAAATATATGGTTAAAAGTAATTATTTAAAAATTAATAGAATTAAAATCGAAGGTATCTGGACTTTAGACCATGAATTTAAAGGAGGATTAAATGCAGTTATAACAGCAAATAAACATGGAAAGACTACTTTGATTCAAACAATTTTAGCAGCTATTGGTTTTAGCGATAAAAGAAAAAATGAAGCTAAAAAAAATGCTAGTAAGGTCTATTTAGAACTTTTACTTAATGATAAACTAAAAACCATCGAGATGGACACTAATGAAACAGATAAAGGTTATAAAACATATCTTTATTTGCAGGATAACGTGAATATTGATGGTTTTGATCAGAAAAAATCTAAAATGATATCAAGAAAAGATCTTAATGGATTGATTGAAAAAGAAATAGGATTAAATCCGTATATTTATCGCGACAAAGTAAATAAAAGATATCCATTAAATAATCTAAATCAATCTTATCGAGCTTTTTATTTAATGCAAGGAAAAGCTAATGAAATAATTTCTGATTATCAAGCACAAGATATTAGAAGGACAGTTACACAAAGTTTGTTAAGATCACCTAAAGAATCAAATGTTTTTGAGGATAAAAGTACGGACTATGGGAGTCAGATAAAAGAAAAGGATAAAGAAAAGGATGCTATAATTAGATCTACTAATAAGAAACAGCACCAAATAAAAGAATATGCGATTAATATAATTTCAGATAAAGAAAAAATTGAAGAAATAGATTTTAACAAGATTGAGTCAATTGAAAAGATAATTATTGATATTGATTCTCAAATTAACGAGATTAGCAAAAATAAAAATGATTTAATTAATAAATTAAATGATATTTATGATAATGTGAAAAACCATGAGATTGTTCTAAAAATTGAGAAATTGGTAGAAGATCTTGATAATAATAAAAATCAAACCTTTAAGGAATCATTAATATTGGAGCAAGAAATTAATTCAATATCAAAAAAAATTCAATATTATCAAGAAGAAATAATTGAAATTAATAATAAATTAGATAAAAGAGATTATTCAATCCCACTAAGAGTTCATAATCCAACAAATATTTGTGATAGATGTGGTCGAAAATTACCTACATCAAGAATAAATTTGGAAAAACAGACTCCTCCAAAATGTGCACTGTGCGGTCGTATAAGAGATGTTAATCTCTTAAAGCCAGAAAAATTAAAAGATCGAAGAAAAATAATAGAAGAAACTTTGAATATTCAAAAAAATAAACTTAACCACAATGAAACAAAAAATAAAAAAGTACTTCAAAAAATATTAAAAATAAAAAATTCAATTGAAGAGAAAAAAAATGAAATTGAAAATTTAAGAAAAAATCTAACAAGGGAATCGACTAGTAAAATATTAGAAGAGTATAAGAAAATTGATGATGAATTAATCGATTGGAAAGAGAAAAAGATAAATGTATTTCAATACGCTGAAAACCTAAGAGAAATACCAAAACTCAATAAAGCCATTAGCAAATTAAGAAAGGAAAAAAAAGAATATGATGCTAAATTCAAATTTAAGGAAAAAATTAGAGAAGATTGGGAAAGAAATATTCAATTCTTCATGAAAAAGGTAGGTTTTGAAGATGAAGGTGATAAAATAATCAAGTTAGATCCTAAAACTATGCTTCCAACTATAGATGGAAAGTCTTGGAAAAATGACCTTGTGGATAATGAAAAACATTTATATAATTTAGGTATGTATTATTCTTTTTTGAAATGCTCATTGATTCATCAAATAAAATATCCTCGTTTTATTGTGTGGGATTGCTGGAAAACAGGTGAATTAGATAAAGAAAAAGCTAAGCGAATAGGTAAAATATTAAAAGATCTTAATGAAAAATATAGTAATGATTTTCAAATGATAATATTTACTGCTGACGAAATAATAGAAGGATATATACCGCCTGAAAATGTATTAAAGAGAAAATTTACAAAAGAAAAAGAAGAATATTTATTTTTAGAAAAAGGTGTGATTAAATATTCCAAACCATAATAATAAAAATGAAATAAAATTAGATTACATCCCCGAAAAAATCACATTTAGAGAAAAGAACTCTTTTTGGATTTTAACTTCTTTTCTTATGCTTCTTTCTTTGCTTTTACTAATCTTATCCATTCATTTCCACTCCAATTCTATGTTAAGTGAAATATTAAGAGATTTAAATTCAGCTGTTATTATTTCAATAATTATTGGTTTAATTTTTATTAAAATCCCGGAATCTTATTTTTTAGCTCGTAATATTAGGTTAGTAGAGTTTTTAATCGAAATAAAAGAGTTCGAAAGTGCTGAGGCTATCATATTAGAATGCTTTAAAAAAAACCCAAATAAATCAAAACTTTTTGACCTTTATGGTAGACTATTGATTGAAAAAAAAAATTTGACATTAGCTGAAAAAATTTTATTACGAGGGCTTGAAAAAAGTAATAAATATTCTCAACTGCATTATCATCTTGCTATAATTTATCTCCTAACCGAAAACATAAAAAAAGCTAAAGAGCATAATGAATATGTTATAAAAAAATTCAGAAAAAATCCGAAAGCTTTACAACAAAAAATTATAATACTATTTAAACAGGAGAAATATAGTGATATAATAAATTGTTATGAGATAAATCTTAAATATTTTGAAAAGAATGAAATTATTCACGAGGAAATTATAGCTTATACATTATTTAGTGCTGCTCAATTAAATGATCTTGAAAGATATAATAAACTCTTGGGGAAATTGAGTTTTGAGGATTTAAAAAACAATCTCAACTCTTATAATATTCTTATTTCTAGCTATTTAATTGATGATAAACAAACAATGAAGAAGATGATAAATTATATAGATAAACATAATGTATATGAATATCTAACAAAAGAGCAGATTAGTAATATTAAAAAAATTGAAGAAGATATAAAAACAAATCCAATTATGAGAACTATTGAAATATAACTCCCATAATATTAATTTCAAAAGGTTTGTGATAAGGTAATAGATTCTCACATAATTAAGAATAGCAAAAAACTGAAATTTCGTACTCTAATGGTTACTCATGAGATTAATACAAAAATTTAAAATTTATTCTTTGAGTTTTATTTTAGAATCTTAATTACATAACTTAAATTGAGATAAAATGGATAAAGATTTAAAACAGGTTTTTATAAAACAATTAAAAGATGTAATCGAATTCTATGAAAAACCAGAGCGAAAAAGTAATAGGTTAGCAAGTAATATAATAACGAGAGCTAGAGCTGTAGTTGAAAGAATTACTGGTAAAAATTCAAATTATTATAAAAAAATTGACGAAGTTTTAAATCAATATCAAGTATATGAAGATAATTATACTAATAAACTTCAAACTATAATGGGAACAGTTGATGCGTTACTTTTAGATTTAGAAGCAGATTACTTAAAATCGCTTACAGAATTAATCCATGATGATATCTTCTCAAATTATTTAGAAATGGCAGAAGAATTTTTAAACGATGGTTTTAAAGATGCATCAGCGGTTATCGCAGGGAGCACTCTTGAAGAATATCTTAGGAAATTATGTAATAAGAATAATATTGATGTAAAAATTATTTCTTCAGGTAAAGGAAAACCGAAACCAGCAAGTCAATTGAATCAAGAATTATATAAGAAAAATAAAATTAAGAAAGGTGAAATGATGCAAATCACTGCTTGGTTAGATATAAGAAATAATGCTGCACATGGCAAATATAATGAATACAATAGCCAACAAGTCGATTTAATGATAAAAGGTATAAAAGTTTTTACTTCCAATAATCCAGCTTGAATTTGAAAAAAAGGATATTGATGAGGTTAAGGATGAGAACAGTATTCTTTTAATAGAAGAAAAATAAGGGATAATAAAAATGCTAAAGAATGAAAATTAAAGTGAAAGAGAATATTAAAACAGCATTATAAGCTATAAATATAAAAAGAACAAAAATAGCGAAAAACAGCGAAAGACGATTAGTGTGAATTTGAAGAGGATTTGTTTGCTTTTTCCTTTTCTTCTAAAAGTAAGAGAATTATGTTTACAGCTTCCGAGTACGTTTTACATCCGTACTTTTCTTTAACCTTTTCTAACCTTTCCTTCACGTTTTCAGATACATCAATCGAAGGCATAATTATATCACAATAATAAAGTACCTAATTTAATTTTACTTATTACGATTCTTATAATGATCAGAGAATTATTTAATTCTTTTTATAATAACTACCACACATTTTTCTGATTTATCTAAGAATACGTATGGTTTTTATTATTATATTAAGAATCAGCTTTTGATTATCTAAATAGTATTTTAATTAGATTACTAATGATTATAAAATAATCCATAATCTATATAAGAAGGGTTATGAAAATTGTCACAAGATTTAAATACTTATGTAATAATTATTAGACTATTGATAAAAATTTAATTCACGATTAAGTGAAGTTTTTGTCGGATAAAGGCACAATTTAAAAGGTTTGAGGGAGTGTGAGAAGAATTTCAGCACGGGGTTATGTGAGAAATGAAACAAGAGGGGGATGTAGCAATGTTTCCCAATAAAAATCCAATAGTCAGTAGTGAGAGCAGGGGAATTGAAAAGCTACAATTTAATACTAAAGATTTTTTAGAAATAGATGAAAGGTATGAATCAGAAGTACAGCTTTATTCAAAGAAAGTAGAGGTTTTAACCTCTCTACTATATCGAGCAATATCACTTTTGGAGTCACATCAATTACGGATAAACCCAACTCAAAAAATCTACATAGAAACAGGAGTTCCTGCAATTAATCCCAAACTAAATACCCAATTAGCACAATTAAAGTTTTTTGAAGTCAATTCAACACTTACAAAACATATGTCAGCATGGTTTAATCTAATTCAATTTTATTCGAGATGTTTATATACCTCTTATAATGACAAAAAATTTTTGCGAATGAAAGCTCAAACGTGGAACTCAGAGGTAAAAGACATGCACCCGCTTATGAACTTTTATTTAGGCGGACAATTCGGAGAACGAGTAAAAAACGAGGTTAGAATTTCAGATGGTATGGTAGATCACGTAGTTGATGGGATTCCGATTGAAGATAAATTGCTCAAGAAGTCCAAACACGAAGATATTGAATTAGTTATCTCTGAATTATTCCATGAACATTTAGATCAAGTCAATAGACAATCGGGGATTAGCGGATTTTCCATTTTATGCGTGGTAGATATACGCACCGATGTCAAACAGAATAGAATTAAGAGTTCTCCGTTAGCAAAATGTTTTCGGATTTTTTTTGAGAATAATTGTTGGTATGCCACTTTTGTATTTCAGGCGTTTACCAAATCCCCCTCACAAATTTAAAAATAACGGTAAGGATAGAAAAATGCATTTAAGTATATTAGGAGAATTACCACCGCCCAAGAAAGAAAAAAAAGAGGAAAAACACAAAATCGCCGAAATTTTTAAACAATTTGCGATATGCATTCGGGGCACAATTGCTAACAAATATACCTTCGCAGAATTAGAAGCAATGGCGTTAGAACAGGCAATAAGGGTAAACAGAATAAAAGAAGAAATGTTAGATGCGGGGAAGAATAGATTATACCGTTCTATTTCTCGTCTTACCAGAAGAGTAAATAGGTATAGAAGAAAGAGAAGTATATTAAGAAATGAAAGAAAAAGAATGAGGAGATTAAAGAGTAGTGTATTATAAAGATAAAAGATCTAAATTCAGAGCAAGACTATCAATTAAACGAGCTAAAAAGCGTGAGTGGGAACAGAAATTAGATTTTATTATTCAAGTCGTAGTTATAGGTGGGCAATCGTGTAATCCGATTTTGGTCGAAGAATTGATAAATGAAATAAAAACTGTAAATTTGGAGGGAAAAGAAAGGATTATCGAGGATTTGAAAATAATACTTCTCGATTTATGATACTACCATATTATTAACAGGCGGGGAAGGTAAAGAGTTGCTCAAACTAAGTTTCTTATATTCGCAAGATATTAAAGAGCGGGGTAGCCTCTTTATCCCTAAAGCCGAATGTAATAAAAAATAAAAAGAGGGTATATGTAGAATATCTAAAATGACCGATTTTACCGATTCAATGGAGTTTTTTGTAGTATATCTTATAGTGAGCTTAATTTTATTCGGATTAGCTATTTTCTTCTACATTACCTATAAGAAAGGACACGAATGGAGGGGATTAAAAGTTATCATTTGTATCCTAATTGCTATATCTCTAATATTTTACATGGTAAGCTCATTTACCAATTTAGAGGGAACACAGATCCCACCGAGAGCAGATTTTAAATTTGTATTTACCATGACTTTTTTCTTTCTATTGTTAATTTCCGTCTATTTGTTTCTTTCTTTATTTTTCAAAGAAGATGATAATTACTATTCGGAGCAGGAAGATGATACAGAAGAAAGTGAAATGGAAGATATAGAATATACGCATAAAATTAACTCTCATACAATATCGTTTGAGCCGAATTATGAGGGTGAGAACAGTATTGAAAACAAATTTTACCCAGAAAGCGAACAATACAGATTTACCGCAAATAAAGAAGATCTCTCTAAAGACAAGGATTTACAGGAGTTAGAACAATTTGTGAATACTCTATTTGAGAAGCAAAAAAGAGGGAAAACAGATGACAATTGATATAAGAGTAAGAAATTTGGAAGACACATTATACGCAATTAATTTATTCATTGATAAACACATTTCTTATATAAATACCAGAAAAGTAAGGAAGTATTTAAATGTAGATTCGTCTAACAGGTCAAAGATTAACTTTATAGGGCGTTCTCTCCAATTTTTACAAAAGAAAGGGATATTAGAAGAAGTACATCGGAGTAAAACCATTCATTATAAGCTATTAAGGAAGGAGAAAATAGATATACAAGAATTTATCGAACAAATGGAAATACATACATCCTCTACAAAAAAGAAATTATTTTTAAAAAATTAGTAGGAAGGAATTAAAAAATATGTTTGAGCAAAAAGTATTAGTAAGGATTTTAAACTGCACTAAGTTTGATTTGAGGGAAATTGAGAATTTTTGTATCAAATTCAAGAAAAAATACGGAGAGGATGTATTTGGTAAACTCATAAGTGATTTATACGAGATACGACATACATTTTTCCATTATAACAATACCATGAATGAGCTATGGTATTATCTACTCTGTCACGTTGTTAAAAAGTATATCGAGCCACAGGGAATTAAGTATTGTTATGATGAGTTTTGCGATCTGAAAGAGAACTTTACTAATCCTACATTTCGATTCAAATACTCGGATTTTAAAGATTTGGAATTGGAATTTATGAGAGCAGGGGTAAATACTAACGTTTTGCATAAATTAATTAATGATTTAAATTATTTTTTAGAACGATGATAAGATATAGGATTGAATAGAATCCAATTAAAAATTTAAAAAGGTAATAACTATTGATAGAAGACCAAATTAATTATAATACTGAACAGGACAAGAATATCATTTTTAAAGATGTTATGCTCATTAATATTACCGTATCCGATTATCAGTCAATAACTCTCAGGCATAAAAAATTATCATCCGAGAAGGAAAAAATAATGATAAACAGGGCATTAGATTTTGCGATGGATGTGTCAGACAAAGATTTTAGAGATGAGTCGGTAATTCATATCGTAAAGCCACGAGTAGAGGCAGATTTTTTTATGAAAATGGGGTTTGCTCATTTTTCGAGTGCTTCTGACCTATGCATTTATATAAAGTGTCAAAGTCTTGCTCGGTTTGAATTTTGGTGTAAAATCATCAGATCTTTTATCATAGATATTCGTTTTAAAACTATTTTCTTGGATTGGGGATATTCGGAACAGCTAAGAATCGAGGATGTAAAAAATGAACTTGGTGATTGTATCCCTTATCTCAATACCCAATTTGAAATTGATACGTGCGAAATTGATTTTGATATTTCCGATGATTCAGACGATATACCCGAATACCTAAAAACCAAGCTAGATAACGATCCCGCATTAAGAGAATTTACTGAGGATTTTGCGTACTGTCCTATCTGCGGAGATGAGAATGATATAGAAATGCTTGTGGAAGTTTACGAGGCAGATAAATCACTATTTAAAGAAAAGCGTGATAAGTTGTGTGAGTTAAAAAACCTTGATGCTGTTAGAGGAATACCCATCAAAATCGGGATTCCTTGTTGCGGGTGCTTCTACAACATTTTTTAATGACTAAATGATAATTAATTTTTTGAATAAAACATTTTTAAATAACCATTTCTAATGAGGAGAATAGGAATATTTACACACAAATTTTGAAAAATGATCAATAGAAAATATTATAAAAAATCGCTTTTCACCTTAAATTAAAAATATTATAATGAGGTGTAAGAAAAAGTATGAATAATGAAGACCAAAGAAATAAAAGCAATGATAATAAAAAGAACAACTCTATCGATGAGGAAGAACTTAAAGAATTAATTCGGGAAGTTCTTTGTGAAGATTTCGGGATGTGTTCCATAGATCAAAAAATTGAACTATTAGACAAGCCAAAACATTATACGGGCATTATTGGAAGCAATCATTTTGAAGAAATCACAGAAGAAGAATTTAATCGAAGAAGTAAATCCAAACAGTAAAATTCCAAGATGATATTCAACAAAATTTTATGGACTTCAAAGTATAGACTTTAAAGTAAATCAGAAAATATGTGGACTTTGAAGTCAACAAACTTGAGGAATACTTTATAGATCTATAAAATGTTTGATATATTTAAAGAAAAAATGTTATGGCATACATTTAAAAAGAGATTTTACTATAAAATAGGTAGAGGATTTTGAAATTTGTAATAGACTTGTTGATTGCTCACAATGAAATTTCGTTTTAAAAAAATCTTGTTGGCAAACATTTATAAATACCCAATATAAAAATAAGGTTTGATATAGCTTATGGAACGAGAAAACTTTTCACTATATGGTAATGGAGATTTGCTAACATCTCATAGATATCTTGTTTCAAACCTAAGTTTTAAAGCAAGAAACGGTATAGCTACAATCAATTTACCTTTCAGTAAAAAGTTTCATTTACGGCATAAAACACAAATCGTTCCGTTGAGTTTATCTATGATGGAGTTAAACTCCAATGAGTATAAACTATTTGAGGCATTTTCACTTTTTAGGTATCAACAAGTAGATCTAAATTTTTTTGAATATAAGTCTATACTTTTTTGGTATCAAAATTTGAAAGACGAGCAAAAGTTTATAAAGACATTGGTATTTAGGAATTGAATATAAGAATAAAATTTAATTAAAAATAGCTATAAAAATATTAAAATTATAATGTGAGGGATGTAAAATGTATGATAATGATAATAAAAATAGTAAAAAGTCTAAAATTGCTAGAGTTTTAGCAGAAATAAAAGTTATTATAAGGAAAAATAAAGATTTAGGACTTTCCGAAGAGCTAATAAGGAAGCAGAATGCAAGCGACTGTTTCATTCTAGATTATCTCCGAGGCGAGAATGTTGAGTTTGAAAGCGTGGAGGAAGTTAATCAGACCGTAGAGGATCTTCGTGTCATACTCTCTGAGGAAATTATAAGATATAAACCAGAAGGACAAATTAATAAGCTTCCTCATTGCGATTATGATCCAACTAAAATTAAACGTTAGTACGGAAAGAGAGTGATATAATGGAAGATGAAAAGAAGCCAAAAAAGAGATCTCCCTTAGATAATTACGAAAGCGAAATGAAAAAAGATATGTTTGGACAAGTTGTCAAAAAGAAAGCAGGAGACACACCGAAAAAGCAGGAGGCACAACAAAAGAAAAAAACCCCTTCAAATTCATCCCCGCTAGACACATACGAAAGCAAAATGCTTCAAGATAAAGCTTCTACGGTTGTAAAAACACCAGATAATAATATTTCGATTGGACAGGGATACTGTTCAAATGAATCTATTTTAAATGCGTATGAAACAGAAATGTTAAATCAACACGTTTCGAACACCTTAGATCCTAATCGATCTGGAAGTAAGAAACCGAATAAAAAGAAAGCTCCATCTGACGAATGGAAAATCGTCATTTATGAAGCAGGATTAAAATATATAAGAGCATTAAAAGAGAACTTATATATCGATGACAAAATTATTAAATTGATTACTAGCAAGAAAAATATTTCAAAAATATTTAATCATCTCTTCATAATCTTCAATGAAAAGAGAGGCAGAAGAACTTTAGGTGTATTTTTACTTATTTTTTATGGTTTTTATGATTCTGATAATTTTGAGGATTTACTCAACAAATTAAAGGAATTTTCAGATATGAGTTATGATAGACTCTCAGAATATGTTAAGAAACTGATTGATGACTTTTACGAGGTCACTGGTCAAGATCTTTATCTTATATGGATGGAGAAAGCGAAAACACAAGAACTTGAAAAAGCACAGAATTTCAAGGAGTTAATTAATAATGATGTTAATATAATTCCAAATGAAAGACAAACTTTAGTGAATAACAAAATGGAAACACCAAACATAAATATTCCTAATTTTCGAGTGAGAGTAAAAAACCATTTCGATTATATTTTAAGTTCAATTGAATGTACATCTAATCAAAAAGAAAATATTTCACTTAAATCTACCAATATACTAAAGGAGTTTATTTCGAGAGCAAAAAATAATGAATTTACTATCTCTAGTAGAGCAGATCCTAAAATAATTGCTACCAGTATAGTGTATACAGCAATCGTATCAAATGAAAATATGCCAGAGATTAACATGACTCAAGTAGCTAAATTAGGAGGTATAAAATCACCAAGAATTACATATTACTATAATATATATTTTAGAGAATTGTATCCTCGAATAACGTTTGACTCAACCGTATACAAATTAACACCGATTAAATTAATTTTTTCGTTCTATTTTTTTCAACTGCTTTTAAATAGAAATATTAAGTTTTCCAATCAAATTCAAATAATAAAAAAGGATATTTTGAATAACACAAATCTTCCAAAAGAATTAGATGAGGTAAATGTTAGAGAACTCCAAGAGATTGCGAAAAATTATCCCGATGTTTTTACTAAATATTTCAGCGATATGTTCAATATAGTGAGATATTTAATGGAATTAGCTACACTCTATAGAATAATTGGTGCTTCTATAAAAATCCTACCAATCGCAAAAATGTTTCATAAGAGAGGTATTAATTTAACACAAACGGTTGACGGTTTTCATCGATCTTTAACAGAAATTTTCGATTTTTTAAAAGAAAAGAATTTTAAGTTTTTTCCTAAACGAGTAGAATCAACAGACACTCCCAAAAAAGAGAGACCTGAGAAACAACGTCAGATGAAAAGAATTGTTGGAACAAGAATTAAACTATATATAATAAATCATATTTATAACGGGAAATATTTTAAAAAAGGAAGAGAAGGCTGTCCAAAATGCTTGAATAAGGGTTTAAAAACGGATATTACTAGGATTAAGGGTTTGGAATTCCACCATCCTACTGAAATGAGAGAGATGCAATATACTGCGGAAAATCTCTATCAGTTATTTATTAACAATCAGCTTAATCCCTATTTTCTAGACGATCTGATAGAGGCAATGCAGAATGAAAAGGTACAATTATTATGTACTAACCACCATAACTTACTACATCATGAGGATTACCATGATTTTAAATACTTAATTAATTGGGCAAACATATTTTCTTATCCAGCAGAGATCATCCGCTTATTAATCAGAGTTGCGGTAGATAATTTTCATAAAACTAAAGACTTAACTATTGACGAAAAAAAAGGGAAGCGAAGAAATTTACGATCTAAAATAAAGAAAAAATATGTTTTAGAGTTTTTTAATGGAAGATATTGCCCTGCTTGTGGAAAATTCAACACATTGGATCATTTAACAGCATTCCATTTTAGTCATATCGATCAACGTAACGAAGATATTGATATTCTTAGATTATTTCGAGATAAATCATGTTCTAAAATAGTTAAAGCATTAGTAAATGAGGGTGGTGGATTTGTTTGTGGAAATTGTCATACAGTTTTTCACTTTGATAAATATATCCCCCTTTTAGAAGAGATTTTTGAGGATAAAGCAATAATAAACAATATTATAGAAGATTATGAAAATGTCAGAGATAAATATTCCCCTATATATAACGCCTCAGTTGGAGACCCATTAAAAACATCCAAAGCTCAGTACGGCAAGTTTCAAAACTATCTAATGTCTATTTATGCAATTTCAAATTCTGGTAATGACGTTACACATTCTACTTTAAGCGAATATATGGGGTTGGCAATACCATCTATATTCAAGTTTTTTAAACAAAATAAGAAGCTAGTTAGCAAGTATATAGATATTAACATAGGAAGTTCAGGTTGGAACGGAGAGGAAACTAAATATTCTTTAAATGCAGACGGAGAAGAACTAATAAGGGTAATTAATCACTTTAGGGACTATTTCAGTTCTATTAAGTAAAACCTCTGCGAGCGAGTATGTGCGGATATTTCTGTTCTTTGAGTACATTCTCTAACGTCTTTAATGTTATGAAGGGTAATTCCTCTCTTATATAAATTGTATTATCTTCTAGATTTTGATATCTGTTCTTTATTCCGATTAAGAGTGGTTTTGAATTTAATAAAGCAGACATAAGTTTTATATTTTCAATGACAGATTCATTTAAATTATCGATATTTGGAAAAACTTTTACTAAAAAGATGGAATTATCTTTTTTTACCAAAAAATCAAAACAAAACTTAGTTCTTTTGGTAGATTCCTCGAAATGAAAGGTTTCGAAATGTTTTTCACTTAAGAGGGCAGCAATTCTTTGTATTATGCTATCAACTGTCAATATCCTAATAGTAACAAGCAAAATCTTATAAAAAAGTTTTTCTGTTTAAGGTAATAATATTAGTTGGTTTATTTCTAATCAACTATTAAAGTAGAATCCTAGTTTTTCGCATCATATTTACTCGTTAATTTTTTTATTAAAAATTCATTTTAATAAATATTTAAAAATAGGTAAAAGTTGAAAATCGTGTTAAAAATTGATAAAGCAAAGTTCGATCCGATTGAATTATCTGACTTTCCAGAAATAGTTGAAAGGAAAGGGGTTGGACACCCCGATTCCGTGTGCGATGCGGCTGCTGATGCCTGCTCAAGAGCATTATGTAAATATTATTTTGAAACTTTTGGTCGATATTATCATCATAATGTCGATAAAGCTGCCTTAGTTGGGGGAATATCAAAACCAGAATTCGGAGGCGGCATTATTCTTGAACCAGAATATTTTTTAATTGTAGGGAGAGCAATTAATCAAATCCTAAGAGAGAATAAATTAGAATATATCCCCGTCGCAACCATTTGTCTTGATGCATGCAGACAGGTTGTAGGAAATGTATTTCGAAACATTGATATTACTTCAAATCATCATATCCAGTTTGATTACGCGGTAAGACCAGGTTCTATTGATTTGACGGGAGTATTCGAAGAATCTGATGCAAAAGAGCAGGTACCATTAGCAAATGATACGAGTTTTGGAGTAGGTTATGCCCCCTATTCAGATGTCGAAAAAATAGCTTTAGAAGCAGAACGATTACTTAATTCTGATGCTTTTAAAGATAAATGCCCTGCTTCGGGAGAAGATATAAAAGTTATGGTACAGAGAGTAAATAAAGATGTAGATATCACGGTCTGTGGAGCAATGGTTACGAAATACATCAATAATAAAGACGATTATGTGAACTATACAAATCAAATGAAAGACGCAGTATTAGATTTAGCAGCAAAGATCATCCCGGAAAAGAATTGTAGCTGTTCTGTGAATGTAGGTGATAATATTGAGAGAGGTATTCTTTACTTAACTATTACGGGAACTTCTGCAGAAGCAGGTGATGATGGTGAAGTAGGTAGGGGCAATCGATCTAACGGTTTAATAACTCCATGTAGAACAATGAGTCTTGAAGCTGTCTGTGGAAAGAATCCGATTAATCATGTTGGGAAAATTTACAACGTGCTTAGTACAGAGATCGCAAGAGAGATTTATGAAAGAGGACAAGGCGATATTGTTGAAGCGCATGTAAAACTCTTATCTCAAATTGGCAGACCGATTACGGATCCTTGGATTAATTCTATCAGTTTGATTCCAGCCGATAATGTAAATTTTTCAAGTATTTCGAAAATTGCCGAAGAAGTTTCAGAAGAGAAGTTAAGTAAAGAAAAATTAATAGATCTTCGGGAACGCCTCATTGCTGGTAAAGTGCAAGTTTTTTAATTTTTTTTATTCTTTTTTTATTAATATTTAAAACTATAATTTCTAATAGTTACCCAACACAATTCTTTTGTTAGTGAATATATATTGAGCTTGGACAAATGGATAAAGACTGAAAAGGAAGAAGAGAAAAAAAAAGAGGATGAGAAAAAAAAGAAACCTCTGAAAAAAAAACCGCAATCAGAAAGTATAAATCAAAATATTGAGACTACAAAGACTCACGATACCCGATTAAAAAAACTGACAAAATACATCCTCATTTGCCCAAAAAAATCCTGCGGTTATCAAAAAACATTAATGAAAAAACAATTAATTGAGAACGACAAAATTTGTCCTAGATGTAAGGGGAATATGAAGGTTAAAAAATAAAAACTTACTCTTTCTTTTCCACAACCGGTTTAACTGGTAAATTTTTCAGATTAAATTTGGTTTCACAGTAGGGACACGTATCTTTTTTTCTTGTATATTTTATAATAATATATCCAATTCCGAGGGTAAAGAGAGTCAAAAAGCACATTATTTCGTTATATTTTTGATCAATATCTTTTCTTTTAAGCTCAACTTCGCGTTCACAGGTTTCACAATAAATTATTCTTTTTACCGTAAGAATCAACCATTATTCATGTATTTTTTTAATATTTTTAATTAATGCTAGCTGATTTAATTAGCTTTTGTCCAATGTCAAAAAGAAAAAAATTAATTTAGTTCTTATTAGATCGAAAACTTCTGTGTAAAAAAAAGATTTATAAAATAGCTTTATAATTATAGTGATTATAGATTCGCAATAAAACAATTACCAAAAAAAATATTATCTAATTATACACAAAAATTCGTTTCAAATTAAAATGAGGTAAAGTTAATGACAATATGTTATCATTGTGGAGTGGAAATTCCTCAAAATGAGGTTTATCTTTGTGAAAAATGTGGTCAAAACTACTGTGGGTTACATAGAGATCCTGTGAACCATGAATGCAATATTGTAATAGAATCTTTAAGATCTCAGCAAATGCAAACTCCAGTGCCAACTTATAGGGAAGTTCCTTCATATGAATCGACAACAGATTCGACTGTACGTGGAACTACCGACGGGAGCTTTAATTGGTACCGACAAGAAAGGCAAGTCCCAGAGAATGCGTTTGATCCAGATTCTGGAATTGAATTTAAGGGAATTTTATTTCCGTACAAATCAGAATTTTTACATTTATTAATTGGCGCAAGCCTAATTTTCTTAATCGGGTTAATAGTGTTTTATAATCCCCAATTAATTCGTCTAAATTTGACCTGGGCCATCTTTTTACTTGCAGGATTCTATACAACAGCGTTTCTCTTTCATGAATTTGGGCATCGTCAGGTCGCTAAACATTTTGGACTTCAAACCAAATTTCGATTACTTACGTTTGGTATGATATTAACTGTATTTGGTTTGATAGCAGGATTCTGGTCGCTGCTTTCAAATTCAGTAAGCTTGCCCATATTAGCTTTGCCTGGTGCTGTCGTAGTTTTGGGCTTAGATAAGATTGATCGTAGAACAGGGTTATGTAAATCGGCTGGTCCGATTGTTAATTTAATATATGGTACAATTCTTTTGATTATTTCGTTAGGAATTCCTAAAGATTTATTTCCCTTAAATTTATTTATAGGGTATGCTGCTGCTTTAAATTTTATGTTAGGATTATTTAACATGATACCAATTGGCATTTTAGATGGACAGAATATTTTTAAATGGAAAAAATCGGTCTATTTTCTCTTAGCTGGTTCATTGATATTGATGCTAATAATTTCTTATTCATTGATTTACGCTCCAATAGAAACTTCATTATATGTACCCGAAAGCATGAAAAGTACTGCCGGTTAAACTCATCTAATATTTTTTTTATAATTTTCAAATACTAAGCGTTCTGCATTTTTATAGGAAAAATTAAATTGCATTCTTAAACTAAAAAAATAGAAGGATAATATTTTTAATATAATACCAGTTTTAATATAACAATAAATAAGAAAATAGTTAGAAAAAGGAATAGGGTTGGAAACTATTGCCATTTTGTGTATTTTGTGGAGAAGAAATAGGATATCTGCCATTTAAATGTAAATATTGTGGAGGTACTTTTTGTAAGAAACATCGCTTACCTGAAAACCATGAGTGTACTTTTGAATTAAAACATATTTCAGTGGTTCCCACATCTTCTGGGGAGCCAAGTAGAAGTTATCAGGAAGAGCAAATAAAAAAACCTAGAAGACCGCAATATGAATTTAGAGGGTTTCAAAGAACATATATGAGCAAGACAGAATTTAAAGGAACAAAATTATTAATAGGCATGATATTGATTTTCTCCATAGTTGCTTTATTTTTTTTTCTTTTAGATCTTAATCAATATATATACTTGAGTGTTCATGGTCTTCTGTTTTACTTTAGTTATTATACATTTTTTACAGCACTATTTATTGGTTCTGGGGGGTTTATTGGTCTATTATTTCTGTTTATTATCTTATATTTCTTATATTATATGGCAAGGGTTATTGAAATGCAATATGGAACTAAGTTTTTAATATTTCTATATATGATATCTGCTCTTTTTTCGGCTATGGTATTTGTGGTATTAAGGGTTCTACTTCATTTTTATTATCCCATCGAATCGTACCCCGTTTATGTAGGATTGGCATGGGGTGGAGTTTTGGGAATCCTTTCATTTACTATATTTCCTTATTATAATCGAAAAATCACAGGATTAATGTATTTTATACCCATGAGAATGAAAGGAAAAACCTTTTTATTACTTATAGTTTTAATCAGATTAATTCCAGGGTTGTTTTATTCTCTGTTGAGTCCATTATACATCCTTTACTATTTTCCCGATTTAGGAGGGATTTTAGCATCCTATCTTGTATATCGTATTAAATTTAAGTATCGTTAGTGAGATGATTTTGTTGAGAATGAGAATCATAAGAAATATCAAGGCTCAACAATTTTCATTTATATATTTTATTCAATTGTAAAAACTTTACTAAGATGTTTGTAAAATGCCTGAGGAACAAGCTTCTAAAATTATAGAGTTAAACGAAGATTTAATAGAAAATAATGAAAGATTAGCTGACCGAAATAACCAGATTTTAAAAGATAATAAAATTCGTTCATTTGATGTAGTCGGAGCTATAGGAGCTGGTAAGACCGCATTATTAGAGACAATATCTGAACGATTATCTCAAAAAGTAAAGATCTTAGTAATTAATGGCGATGTTGCTACTAGAATTGATGCTGATAGGATTGAACAGCACGGTGTAAAAACCATTCAAGTGAATACTGGGAGAGAATGTGCCTTAAATGCCTTTCATATTTCTCAAATATTAAAAAATATTGATTTAACAAATTATCAGAACGGAGTTTTATTCATTGAAAATGTGGGCAATTTAATTTGTCCATCTGATTTTATATTAGGTGCCGAAAAAAGAATTGTAATTGTCTCAATCACCGAAGGAGAATGGGTAATTAGAAAACATCCATTGTTGTTTAAATTTTCAGACATTGCGGTAATAAACAAGATAGATTTAAACGATGTTGTTGAGGTTAATATTGATAAGATGATTAATGATGCGAAAGACATAAATCCGAATCTTAAAATTTTTACAACGAGTGCTAAAACAGGAGAAAATATTTCAGAACTGATAGAAGCATTAGAAATATAACACATTTGATTTTTGATTTTTTGAAAGTTGGGGGAACTTATATTCTTAAGTTATTTAAATATTAAGAGAAGGAGATCAAAATTCAATCCAAAACTCCAAATACGAGGGAGTGTTAGGCTTTAAAAAGGCTAACGGGGGCGAAATGTAGGCTAGGATGGAATTAATAGATTCCTTCTCAACAATAAATTAGATTATAACTATTTAAAGGAAAAATTTTTTCTATTTTTTCTTTAAATACTTTTGATAGAGTTTCTAAAATAAAGAATATTGTAGAAATTAATCATTGATTAACGTCGTAAAATAAACCTTGAAAAGATTAAGTTGTAAAAATTTGAGAGTTTAGACGTACTATTCAAGAAATTAATTTTTGCCCCGAGATAAATCAAATTAGATTTTCGAGTTATTTTTCTATGGATGGTTTATTTAGAAGATATTTTTGGGGTATGATATTTAAAAAGGAAAAATTGTGTTTTGTTTAAAAAAAATTGAATTTTTATTTCTTTATTTGGTTCCAAAACCTTAAGAACTTTTTTATAAAAGGAGATTTCTAGAAATTGGATTATCTATTCGCTGTTTTAGATTGCTATTCAATTTTCCAATAATGTTACTAATAAAAAGATAGCATTTAAAAAGGTGACTCGGTCACATAATAACAATAATGCAATCAGAACATAAGATAATTTAAAAAAACTTGATCAAAAATATGGCAACAGAAAAATATCTGCATAGTTTCAATCAAGATTTGGATTTGGAATGTAAAAATAAATATTTCCAAACTAAAAAGAAGTCAATTTTAGATAGAGTTAATTTGGAGACTTATAGATTATTAAAATGCTTAGATTTCCCAATATCATTGAAAAACTTAATAATTGAAAAATTTATGAATTTTTGGATTGCTTTTAATCCTGGAAGCAAAGATAGGAATTTTGAGATTCTATTGCCAATGACCATTTATCACGTTTTAAAATCACAAAAATTTCCATTAAACGAAAAAGAATTATTTAAATTGTCTAAAATTACGAATAAAGAATTTAATACATTCAAACAAGTTCTCTAAGTACTTGTCATTAATATAAAACCAAAACGATGAAATTATTTAAGATAAAATCCTAAAATTTGGTGATTTTTTTAGTGTAGAATAGTTTTAAAAAAATATATTTACAAAATAAATAGCTAATCAAAAGAAAGAAATTGAGGGAGAAGGGGCGCATTATGGAAGGAAAGATTAGTAATTGGATAAAAAAAGGTAGAGATTATTATAAAAAGGGGCAATATGAAACCGCTCTTGAAATGTTTAAGGAAGTATTAAACATTTATCCAAATAATATCACTGCATTAAATAAAGTAGGTAATATTTATTATGCGTTAAACAACTTGCCTGAAGCATTAAGCGTTTATAATAATTTACGCTCATTAAGTAAAAGATTGGGGTTATTTGAAAAAGAAAGAGAGGCTCTTGAAAAAATCGGTCGCATATATACTTTGCAGGGCAAATATTCAACCGCGATAAATGTATATTTAGAAGCTCTTACAATTTATGATCAAATTGAACCTACCGATCTTAAACCAAAAGAGGAGAAGATATTGCTTTTTTATAATATTGGGGATTTATATAAAAGACAAAAGGATTATCATAAGGCTTTATCATTATATAAGCAATTACTTCAAATACATTCTGAGTTTGGTCCTTTGGGAGGAATAGCAGATGATATATCGGAAATAGGAGGGATATTGAAAAAACAAAAAAATTTTCCTGATGCTTTGAATAAATTCAAAGAAGCCCTCCAAATATATAAAGTGGAAAAATCTTCGTTTAAAACTATAATTACCCTATTTGAAATTGGTAAGATTTATTACAAGCTAAACCAATATCAGGAGTCGCTCCTATACCTAAATGATTCATTAGAAAACTTTAAAAAACTTGGTTTTAAAGGACCAAATGATTATTATTATGAAAAAACAAAAGAATTGATAAAAAAGATTAAAAAGAAAAAAATTGATTAAAAAACGCCATATTTATGGAGTAGAGATATTTTTTCTTATCCTAATCATCATCTAGATTTTTTTCATTAATCCTTTTAGAAACTTCAGAGCAATATTTTAAATAAGCTAAAAATTTTAAGAAAAGAAAATTAATATTATTATAATCTAATTGGATAAAAATTGATGTTGTTAAATTATGTCCATGCGACAATACAATACGGAGTTAGGGCTCTTAATTGATAAAATCGTCAAAGTATATCTTGATGACGATAAATTTTTCGTTGGTCAATTAAAAGGCATCTCAGAAGATTCAAATTTGATTTTAATTAATGTTAAAAATGAGAAGAAAAAAACTTTTCCAAAAATACTTGTAAAAAGTTCTTATTATAATTATGTAAGTTTAGAGGAAGAACCATTTCCAATGCAGGCGCTTGCTGATAGAATAGCTAAAATTTTCTCTCCGGGTCATGTTGATTTAAAAGAAGAACAGAATGTCATTTCAATTTTAAATGGAAAAATTATCGTAGATGAAGAGGGCGTGAGAGGCTCTGGTCCTTCGGCTGATAGAGTAAGAAAAATTTTTGAGCAATTTAAAATGGATCTTGAGGGAGATTAAAATATTTTTATTTTTTTATTTTATAATGTTGAATTACTTTCTCTAAAAATATCAAGTAAATTCTTTAATTGTAAATTATGAATAATGTTTTTCAATGTGGCTTTTCCTAATGGAGTAATTTTAACAATATCTAACCCCTCTACATTAATTTCCCGCAGATAATCATTTTCAATCAAAAATTTAATATCAGAATCCCAAACACTAGAAAAAATTTCTTTTAAATCATCTATTTTAACATTTTCATCAAGTTCTTTAGTCAGTGCTAAAATTAAAGCTAAAGTACCATATTGGCTTGGAGTAATATTATCATCTTTTCCTCCAACAGTTAAGACATAATAATTTTGATCCAAAAATTTCGTTTTTATTAGTTCAAATCCAATATTATTAAGATTGACATAGACCTCATTTATAATTTGGTCAAAATCAAAATTTTCGCTGAGATTCCTAAGGTCTTCTTCTCGAATCATTTTCTGCTGATTGGTTAAAATAAGTTTTGAAATAGTTTTTACAATATCCTCAGAATTAGAACTTTTCATGGACTCATTCAATTTTTTCATCAATTTTTATTATTTTTATATTTTGAATTTTTTTTTTCATTTCTAAATTTGAGATAATAAATATGAGATTAAAGGTTTTCAGACTTTCTTCTTGCTCAAAGATGGGTAAAATTTTAGTAATCGTTCGGTATACAGAACCTCTTTTATTATATTCGCTTGGAATAAATAAGTTTGAAAAAATTATATTTTTAATCTGTAAGATTACTCTGATAGAAATATAAAATACCATAACGAAATAAATTTTTTCTGGAGTTGTTAAATCTTTAAATTGAATATTTTCTTTATTAGAACGCAAGAAAGAGGTAATTATAGAGAAATTATTAAAATCTTCGCTAATTACAATTTGAAATTTCATTTCTAAATTAATTTGGCGTAAAAACATGTTGATCAAATCTTCAAGATCGCCACACAAAATTTCTACTTTTCTAAAATTTTCTATAGAATCAATGATCTCATCATTTTCATAAGATATTGAAAAAGATTTACTAGTTTTGCTTAGCGTTTCATTAATTTCAGTCAGTTCCTTTATAATATCTGAAAGATTTTCTGGTTGTTCAAGATCTAAATAATTAGTTTTATGTGATAATAGGTTTATTTGATTCGAAATATCATCAATTTCATTTTCAATTTCCTGTTTTGATTTTATTGTACTGTAGGCAGACACATCAACTTCTTTCCAATCTTCATTCTCATTTAATTTATTTTTTAGTTCACTTTTTAGTTTATATAGTCTTGCTTCATCATTGGTAATCGTATTAAGTAATGAATTATAATCTGTTTGCATAGTTTGAAAACTAGGATTAATTTGGTCTAAATTTACCTGTGATTCATTAATTTTCACATTAAGTCGATTAATTTCATACTGATGCTCCTTAGCTTGTCTTTGCAATGACTTAATGGCTTCAGCTTTCGAATAACTTTTTTTATGAGGTAGATCGAGGTTTAACTCATCTTGACTATTCTTTTGAGTCGCATCACTCATTTCTCTTGTAATTGTATTAATTTGGTTAAAACAATCTTTTTTTTTCTTTGTTAATTCTTGAATAAGTTCTTTATAATTATTAATCGTATCAAGAATTTGATTTCGTTTATTATTTAAATACAGATAATCTTCTTTGGTATAGGCAAACTTCTTTTTATTTACAATTATGGACGCATTTAATTTTTTTATTAAATCCGTTTTGGCTGCTAAATCACTAGAGATTTGCTTAATATCTGATAATGTTCTTTCTTTATCTAAACGTTCTCTTCTTTTCATTAGTGAATTATAACTAAATATATTTATTACTGACTGAATTAGCTTATTAATACGGAAGACAATGTTCGAATTAAAATTGATTACATCTTGAGAATCTTTAATTATAGTAAGTAATTTAAGGGACGTATCTAAACTTAGATATTTTTGGGAGGGGTCCTCAAATAAATCAATAAACTTTTTAATTTGAATCGAGTTATAGTCTTTTCTAACCTTAAAAAACTCGTCTTTTTGAATTTCTTCTATGAGATCCTTTTTAAATTTTCCAAGAATTAATGTAAATCTATCATTAATGGAGATTTCATTATTTCCAATTATAAGATTAAATATTTTTGAACTTATAGAGGATCACATCTTATTTTTTAGCATTTTTGAATTTTTTTATATGGTCTTTATATTCTTCATCTTTTTCTTTTTTTCTTTTCCTAATGATATCAAGTGGATCTATTTCATCATCTTTTTGCACCAGATATTTTTCCTCAAAACTATCTTCAAATTTAGATTTAAACTTTTCTATTTTCTCTGTTATTTCTTCACTTATTTCTATTTCTTCTGATAATTCTTGTTTTGTTGCAAAATCTGATAATTTCTTTCTTCTTTTTTTTCGGCTCATTTTTTCGAATTCTTTATCAGATAATCGCAAATAATCCTCATAAGATTGACGTTGAGCCTCTTGTTTTTTTTGTAATTCTTTTAATTTTTCCTTTTCTTTAGTTTGTTGAATAATAACTCTTCGACTGTCTAATTGTTCCTCGGTTAATTTTTTTTCAATAATTTGCAGGAATTCTTTAAAAGATATATTAGGGTTTCTTAAATAAGTTGTTCTAAACTCATTTATTAATACCGGATCAGTGTCTTCGGGGATCTTATTTAATTCAATTGAAAGATTTTGCTTCACTAACAAAGTATAAAATTTTTCACATTGGTCAATAGATGATTGAAAAAGAGAATTTAATTTTAATGATTCTAATAACTCTAGCCATTCATTTATTTCAATAGCGCTAACGAAGGAAGATTTATCAATGATTTTGCTAAGTTTCCTATTTTCGATGAGAAAAATTCCAATTTGCTTTGTTTTTATTGGGTCTATCTTCAGTTTTTTAAGATTATTCTTAATAGAGTCTTTATACCTCTTAATTAGATTATCTTGAAAAATTAAGAATTTATTTATGTTAACATTAGAAAGTTTTATCAGCTTTTTATATATATCTTCGAGTAATTGAGTAATAGTTTGGATCTGATTTGAAAATTCTTGATTCTTTGATAAGTCTGAAATTTCGGTTTTTTTATATTCATTAAACTTAGTATAATTATATTCTAATTGAAACACATTTCCTTGTAATTCTGTAATCGGTCTTGTTAAGTCTTTAATTTTTTCCAAATCAAATATCTGCTGTTCATTCATTTTTTAATTGTATTATTCCTTGTTATTACAATTTTAAAACTATTTTATCTATATTTCTGGAGGGCCAGATAATTTATTGTCTTGATATTTCTTTTGATCCTGTTTTCCTTCAAATGATCGTACATTACTTAATAAATCCTGTCTTTCCACATGGATGGCAGTTCCACCAACTAATTCTAACGAGTTATAAAATACATCATAAGTTAACAACTCAGTGCTCATAGCTTTAAATAGAGCTACTCTTGTTCCTCTTTCGATATCTGAACCTGAATATCCATATGTTAATTTTAATAATCCTCCCGTTTTATGTTTTTTATTAAGTTCATTTCGTAGAAAATTGTCATTAAATTCAGATATCTTATGTCCTAATTTGGTTTCTAAATCTCTTGAAATGTCTTGAATTATCTCATACTCCTCATCTAATTTGCTAAAAATCGAATCGTCAACTCCAATTTTAGCATTCTTAAGTTTATTGATAAAAGATTCAATAATTTTTTTTCTTACATGATAATCTGGAAAATCAAAATGAAGATGAAAGGTAAATCGGCGCCATATAGCTGAATCCAGTTGATGAGAATGATTTGTAGCACCAAAAATTGCCAGTGGTAATCCCTCATAATTAACTCGATCAATAACTTGCAAAAATGAAATAACGGCACGTTTAATTTCTCCCACTTCATGAATATTAGATCGTTCAGAACCTATCGCATCGATCTCATCAAAAAAAAGGACAAATGCCCCTCTATCTTTTGCGATATCTGCGGCTAATTCAACTACACCTCTAATGTTTTTAATAGTATCACCCAACAAGGGGGATACAAGTCTATCAGATTCTACGATACAGATCGGTATATTATACCTTTTTGCAAATCCTCGTGTTAAAGATGTTTTTCCTGTTCCTGGAGGTCCATATAATAGTACAGTTAAATTTGGAGTTAGTTTTGAGTTTTTTAATTGTTCTGTAAATTCCTCATATTTCATTAAGGCTTTAAAAAAATCATCTAAAATTTCTTTTTTAATTTCATTTCCAATAATATCATCAACAGATTCTTTTATATCTGAAGGTAAATATACCGCACCATATTTACTAAGACGTTCCTTAATGATATCATCTGTATACGTAATATTTAATTCCTTTTCATTATTCGAATTACTCATTTTTTATCATTTCCTCTCTTTATTAGATTAATTATTTATTCTTTTTTTCATCCATAGCTTCGCAGTAAATTGCAATTTCTTCTATAAAATCTTTTAAATTATCAATTTGACTGCCAATAAAATTAAAGATTTCTTTCCTATATTGAACTGAATCTCGAATTTTCATCTTATCTAATCCAAGATAGTTAGGAAAGCACATCAGTTTCATTAAATAAGGTAACACTTTTTCATTTGTTTGTAAATCTTTAAAGATCGCATAAAATATATTTTCATCGCTCAATTTCCATTTTAAAATTCCCATATACGTTAAAAAAGCAAAATTCATGGAAATCCAATTAATTAGTTCCTTTGATAAAAAACCCCGTCGTAATGAGGCGAAAGCTACATAATATAGAATTAAAGTCTCATTACTAAATTGAGGTATAAGCCTTATTGTACCGTCTGCTTGTTTATTTTCACGCAGAAAATTATGCTCCAAGAAAATCTCAACCGTTTTTTTTTCAGGAGCCAAGAAAATCCCATCCAAAATACGGAATCCTATACGCTCTGCGATGTTTTCAATAGCATCTTCCTCTGCATTCGCAATTGAATCAATATATGGTAAGAAAACTTCATTCGTCAAAATCATGGGAATTTCATGATTGTCTTTTTCAGGAAAACTTCCAAAATTGGGATCTAAATTGTAAAGTGAGGTTATATTATTGATAATTTGATAAACTTTTGGTGAGACTCCCGGAATCATAAAAAAATCAGGATTCTCGATTTTTTCACGATAATACGTATGAGGCATTAAGAGATGCCGTTGGCATTCATAAAATTTCGGAGCATGAGTCAATAATTTTTTATAAATATGTTTAATATTGTTTCCTCTTGAAAAGATGATTTCCTCGATAAATTTGGCTAAACGATAAAGATAGGTTTTTTCCAAATTTCTTTCATCTGGATTGGTAATATTTTGCAAAATACTTAACGCATCTACAGATTCATAAAGAAAATCTACTATGTAATCTTTAATATCAATGATGGGAATATTATCGCGGTATTTAACAATAAAATCTTTAATTATCTCGTACACGTTAGATCTATACATAGCAGAGAACTCCGAAAGTGCCCTCACTTTCCGGATATTTCTTTTCTCTTCTTCTTGTCGGATTTTGTCTAATACTTCTGTATCTAAGAGTAAATCGGCATCTAGATTCATTATAATTCTCCTTGTTTCTCTAAGAATAGGTCTCATATGACTAATAAACGTCATATATCTTGGCAATAAGTCTGTCCATTTTTCTCTTCTGCTGCTTATTTTTACCACCTTAAATTATAATCATTCTTTTGAGTTTGTTCCTACAGTTATTTCAGTGAATATATTAGCGATTTCTACAAATATCGGAATCTCTACTCTGCATAAGTTTCCCAAAATCCATTTATTTACATCTTTTATTAAAAATCGTATTTGATTATGTATTTTTTTATTAATCTCACTATCAATAATTTTGGAGTACCATAGGCCACCACCTAGCCTATAGGCAACTACTTTAATAAGCGGCTCAAAAAGAGGTTCTAATACCTGTTTCATCATCCAGGATTTGGGGATAACACTCATATTTTGTTCATTGAAAGTGGGATCTCTCAATATGGGATTTGTTTCATCAACGGAAAGCTTTGGCATAAAACTTAATAGTAAAATTAGAGCAAATATCGCACATATTCCATTGACAGTATAAGATCCCCCGATTTTTTCGAGATCATCCCTATTAATAGTAATATTTGCTAAAAACATACAAATAAATACAGTCCTGTCAAATTCCTCGGAAACATAAGCATGTCCAAGTTCATCATCGATAATAATATATTTTTCTTTTAAAATTTTTAAGATTTCATCAGGAAACGTATAAAAGGTATATACTTTTCGTTCACTTGTTCGTTTATCCTTTTCAACCACAAGCTCTTTTGAGATTAAACCAAACATATTTACAAGCTCTTCTAGTTGCTTTTTAATATAGCTTCGGGGTTTATTTGGATCTCCAAACATGGCAAAAAATTGATGATCAACAATATGAAAATCATTTCGCTTGCTAAAGGCTTCAACCATTCGATCTATTACAGGAGTTTGTGTTCCTAAAGCAATTGCTTTTGCTTTAGAGGTAACAAATCCATTAAGTAGTTCATTTATAATAAAATCTTGTTCATGCGTTCTAGATTTCAATATTTTTTCGAAGGCAGCTACAAAATCTTGAGTATCGGGAAAAAAAGCATTTTGTATTTTATCATTAATGGACCTAATGAAAATTTCTCCATCATTGGTGGGAAAATGGAGTTTCATATTATTTAATCGTTGTAATAATGCTTGTTTGGCACCTGGTATGTTTTCAACATCCCTTTCTTCTAAGACTTCAATAGCTTTATCGATCCCTTTTATAAATTCTTGTAATAATTCTTTCCATGTACGATCTTGATTCTCTGTCATATCACACTACTAATTTATGTTTAATTATTATCAATATCCCAATTTAATTCTTTTGCGGCATTTTTTAATGCGTTAATTAAAGGTTTTAACAGTTTTTTATCATAAAGATTAGGTGATGATACCCCCTTTTGAACCTTCCAACCCATTTGAGTACCATTTCCCATTTCTCGCTGTCCGTATTTTAATATATTTTGTAAATCTCGATTCCACCAATAAAATCTGAGCCATTTTTTATTCGGATTATCTTTTGAATAAATAACTACTAATGCTTTCCATTCTCCCATTAACCATTTCACCGTTATCCCTGCTACGGGCATATAAAAGTTAATAGGGAAATCTCCTTGAAAATTTAAATCCAAATCAGAGGGAGCTATATTAAATATTGGCTGATTATATCCTTCTAAAATTACGATTTCTCCACAATGTTGGCATTCATAATGGGATTTCATTTTATCCATTTTCTTCTGGCATCTTGGACAAGTTCGATTTTCTAATATCCTATATTTAATGATATCTAATTTCTTTTCTTTTTCTAGCTGTTCCTCGGTTTTTGGACTTTTTCTCCTAAATTTTCCCCGAAAAGTCCACATTTCATCAAAATTATCGTCAATTTTTTCTAAACTTTTCACTATATTTTTAAGCACATCTTCCTCGTAAATCTTAAACATACCTGCATGTTGATAAAATGATTTCTTCCACCAAGATAATCTAATATATTTCTCATTTTGTAAAAGAGGGCTATGGCAGATTAAAACCGAAAACCAACGGTTAGGAGTTTTTGAGATGGTTACACCCTTTTCTACGATCTCATATTGTTTATTTAAACTCGCATTTTGATGGAAATAATCACCTTCCTGAAATCCATCATCTTCAGTGATTTTTTGAGTTGTAATTACTTTCTCTTTAATGCCGTCTTTCATTATTTTTTTGCATTGAGGACATTGGAAGATTCCCGCAACTAACTGTTCCATATCAATATTACAGGCAGGACATTTCATTATTCATCATCACTGGTTGTTATTATATATCTTTCATAATCTAGATTAAGGAGTTTTATCTCTTTTTTGGTGAATTCTGAAAGTTTCTTATTTATATCAATAAGTTGTTCTCTTAAATCTAAAAGTGAGTTCTGAATCTCATCTACTATGTTATCTTCATTAAATGAAACCTTTTCAATAAATTCTAAATACCCATATTTGCTATTTTTACCAGAATAGTAATTTTTGATTTCTAACAATTTCTTATCAATTTTTTGAATTTGGAATCTAAAATGTAATAATTGCATAAGCTTAGAATTCCATTCTTTATAAATTTGAGCATCCTTTATATTCCCCTTGCTCTTAAACTTATCAGATAGCTTTACTTTCTCTTCTTTGAGGGTTTTGATAATATCATTGTTTTGTTCTATTGCTTGATTTATAATTTTAACTACACTCTTACTGTTTAAAGCGGAGTCAAATATTTCAATAAGCTCTTCGATTTTTTTAGCAATCTCTTCAAATCGTTGATAGAATCTCTCAATGGTGATTTCCATTTTTATAGCTTGATAGACATTTCCATATTGATCTAAAATGTAGTAGAGAGCTTCTGATAATGTTAAATCTGATTGTCCAATCTCAAAAACCAAAGAGTGTATTGTGCTTGTTGTTTCACATCTCACTCCTTTTAACCTTGTGAGTGCCAAATTAAAATTTCTTCTAGTGAGAAACTTAAACTTTTTCGTTATCATAAGAAATAAGAGATCTATGGGAATCATGATGGTATTTTTTTCAATAGTGATTGTTTCTTCGCCCATTTTTAAAATAAAGTCATCATCTTTCTGTTCAAATTCTCTTAAGCTTCTAATATTCTTAAATAACCCTAAATCGATAGCTACCTCAATAAAGTTTTGATTCTCGCCCATGAAATTGATTACATTCGCTTTAAAGATATCATCCAAAATCAGAATTCTTTCATAAGATTCCAGTAATTTTTCATTTTTTAAATCTTCAAATAAATCATTTCTAATAACATATTGAAAGAGGATGATATATCTCATATTGATATCATCCAAAATTTTATTAATCAAATTCTTATCGTATTCTAATGATAATTTTTTATGCTCCATAAACCATAAACCTAAAATCCACTAACATTATTTAAATATCAGACAAAAAGAGTTAGTTTAACTAATAAAGCATTGCTAAAAAATTTTTCTATTTTTAGCTTAGAAAGCAAAAATTTTTTAGTTTTAATTACCTATGTACTTATGAATAAGAAATTAACTAATTTTCTTTTTTAATATCTATATTTTTAAAAATTCAGATTAAGGAGATGTAAATGGGAAGAAGAAAGAGAAAACAACAAACCTATAAAAGAGTAAAAAGAGTCCCCAAAATCTTTAATTGTCCAAATTGCGGGGAAAAGTCTGTAAAAGTGGAAAACATTAGGAAATCAGCAATAGCAACTGTAAAATGTGGTTATTGTGGATTAACTAAAGATGTCTTAGTGAATTCTATATCAGAACCTGTCGATGCGTTTGGTGATTTTATCGACATTTATTATGCAGATCAGGAGCTTTTAAGATTAGAAAAACGTGTTGACAAACTAAAAAGTGAGAAAGAATGGGCAGATTTAGCCTTTTGTTATTCTGTATTATCTGACATATGTAAAGCTAAAGCAGCTGAATCGTTAGAAGATGATGAAAATGTTGATATAGAGGAGGCTAACAAATGGAAGATAAGGGCAGAGGAATATAAAAGAAAGGAGAAGGATGCTTTATTGACATTAGACACAAGTGAATTAGAGAGTGGTATTAAAACTGATGATGAGTCATTATTTACCGAGCACGATGAAAGTTCAATGAAAAAAGAGAAAAAGATTGAGGATATTTTCGACGACCCAGGCTTTCTTGAGTTTTAGGAGAGATAGAAACAGATTTTGGGTAATTTCGTGCATCTAAAGCTGATTTTACTTCTTAATTAAGGATTATACTAATCCGATTGAAATAAATGATTAAGAATTATAGCCCCGTATTTTATTTTTAACACTTGAGGGAATATGAGTCCAAATAGGCAATTTTAAGACAAAATTAAAGAATTGGTTAGGACTCATATTTTCATGCTTAATAAAATGGCTCCAATTATAATAAGCTAAATTATTGAAAAGATTCATCAGGTTTACTCCCATAGGATTATATTTTGATGAAAAAAATCTAGCTAAATAACTTCCGATACGATTTGTCTGGGGGCTTGATTCCGGATACACTGATTCTGCCAATGGTCTGTTGAAGATTTCATAAATAGAAATAATAGGAATGAGTTTATCCAACAATTCGTTTATTTTTGCACCATAGCTATCATCATCCAAAGAGAGAGAACTTAATTCGTTCAATTTTCTGACAGCATAGCGATAATGTCTCTCTTTGAAATATAGCCACATTTTAGCCATTTGATCCCGTAGTTCTTTAATTGATTCAATCACTTCAGCATCTTTAAAATTAAATCCTTGTAATTTTTCGAATCTTTTAATAAAAGTCAATAATATTGAGTTTGTAGATTCTTGATCAAAATCGTCTTCACTCTCATCCTTACTTAAAAGCTTGTATTTTAACTCCTTTTCAGTAGGGGTATGTATTGTGTGTGTAAATAATGGTGTTGTCCATAAGTATTCCCGGAGTTTTTCCATTAATTTTATCGTTTGGCCATAGTTTTTAATAACCGTAAATTGTATTGATAAATACTTATCTGGGATTACTTGTTCTATGAAATACCTTATTTTATCTTTAATTTTTAAATATTTTACTACGTTCTTCTTTTTTTTCTTGAGAGCAGAGACTTTTCTACTTAATAACTTATCAAGATTCATCAATTTTTCGATATATGAATAGAAATCTATATCATACTTTTGAATAATGTTAGTATGTGATATTAAGGGAGTCTTTAATACTTGTGGTGAGGATGAGTCAAGAGCTATCTTGTCAACACTCATCGCATGATCTCCAATGGTATATGAAAAGATCACATTTTCAAGCGCTTCTTCTAGTGAAGCAAATTTTCCTAAGTAGTTTGGAACGCCCGTAAAAACTCCATGTAATAAGGTATTAATTCCTTTGAAAGTATCATTATCATATTCTGAAATAATAACTGATTCAAATTCTCCCGGATGATGTCTTTTCGATTTGATTTTCTTGTTAACAAGCACAATGGCTTGATTCGCTTTATGGCATACAGTATAGCTCCATTTTAAAAATGGTTGTATATATTTTACCATATTAAGATGATAGTTATAAAATTCGGGTCCGAAATAGATTGGAAATCCAAAACCTCGTGAAGTAGCAAAGATAAACTGAAATACATTTCTTGTTTTCTCTCCTTTTAGTAGCCCTGGAAATTTAAAGTGTAACACAATTTTAGGGTATAGCGCAGCTAACCCTAAGTTCATCCAAGCTTCAAACAGAATAATACTATCAGGAAATCTAAATGAATCTCTTTTACTTAAAAAATCATCACTTAACGTATTAAGAGCTATTGGGATGGTAAAGAGCCAATCTCCTTTTTTTCTAATAGTTGTTAATCCTTCTTTAAACTTTTTAAAGATGAGCGGTTGGATTTGTTTTTGTATTTCACTTTTTTTATGATAATAGTTATTCATTACTCGAAACAAAGAGAGCATTTCAAGTATCTGCCTTTGAGAATTATGGGCTACCTTTACATGAGAGCTTTTTTCCAATTTAAGTGTAGAATTCTGCACTGACTATAATCAACTGAAGATCTAAATGATCTTTTTAATTAATGTAATTATTTATTATGATTTTAAATATTTGAATCTTAATTAAAAAAATGATTTCTTGTAGAATATCAATGATAATAGCTGAAGGATAGAAAATTAAGATTTAAAAAATGAGAAAAATAATAAGCTATTTTATCTACTTCTTCCGCTTTGCGAAAAGCTGCTTCAACTCACCCATGATTGCCCCACGTAGGCTTTGAGGGCTTGCGGGTCGGCTAGGTCCGGGTGGTGGGCCTCCAGGGGGACCTCCGGGTGGACCTCCAGGGGGAGGTGGTGGACCTCCAGGGGGACCTCCGGGTGGACCTCCAGGGGGACCTCCAATAGAAGGTGCTATAGGTGCTACAGGCGCAGCGCCAGGAGAAGCTGGAGCTGCCACACCTCTAGTTTTTATAGCATTTAAATCGTTCGTCATCGTGTTAACTCTAGATTGTAGACTTGAAATTTGTGTTTTTAAATCAGCTAAAGATCCATCAACAAGGTCAGGTATTCGTAAAACAATTGTCATTATTTTTTCAACAATGTCCCCAAACGCATTTACTTTTTCTTCTATTGGGGATTTCTTGGCTTTATCAAGGAAGCTTGCAAATTCTTCGGCTATGGCTAATCACCAATAATTTTTGTTAATAATTACATTTTGAAAGATTATTTTTTCTAATAATTATATAATAGTTTTGTTTAATAAAAATATGTTTTGATGCAAACTTACCTTATACCTTGAAAAATAAGAGTAGAAAAAAAGTATAATATATATAGGACTTAACTCATCTCAGTGGTTGAATCCTTTAGTTTTAACCATAAATCGTCAAGTTCGTCTTGCATTTGAACAAATTGTTCAATTTCTTTAAGTAAAATATTTCTGGCCCTATCGAAATCTCTTTGTAAATCATTTAACTCGTTTTCAAGCATAGTAAGTTTACTTCCCTCAATCATTTTATTTTTAGTTTTTTCTATGCTTAAAGCTTTTTTAATTACGCCTGATCTCCTGCCGGCAATAGTAGTAAGAGCTTCTGCAAATAAATCTCCCCTAGTTGCTAAATCATCTTTTCGAATAGCTAGATCTTTGATTGAGTTAACAAAATCATTGCTTGCTTCAATATATTTATCATTTTTGTGGATAAAATCTTGATAGTAATTTATTTCATCATCTTTTACATTTGATTTTGATTCTCTTGCAAGGGTTTGCATTTGTTTTAACACATCTCTAAATGTTCGATTAAGCAATTGCCGGGCGATATTTAATTTCGCAATATTGTCTGCAAGTTTTTTATGAGAATCAGAAACTGTTCTCTGTAATCTTGCGACTTTTTTAAGATGGGAAGCTAAATCTTTTTCCATTTTCGCAAGATCTAATTCATCTTCATGGGTTATAATTGGCATTTTATCAAATCTCGAAAAAATTTTTTGTTTTATTCAACTACGTTATTATGATCATAATAACTTTTTTTATATATTTTTATGCAATCAAGTTCAGAAAGGAAAAATCGCAGTAATGATATTATCTTTATAGTTAGCCTTTATGACTTTAGCTTGTATTTCTTTTCCTAGTAAATTATCCGAATATTGAAATGGCTTATTTAGAAGTATCTTTATTCCAATGTCTTTAGCAATTTTGCCTATGCATTCATTCGGCCATCTTCCTATGGAGACTATTTCTAATTTTATAACATCCCCCTTTCTATACGGTAAAGGCATACCTACTTTTCTTTTTTGGATATTAAAATCCGTAGGGCCCAGTTTTAATTTTAAATCATATCTCCTTTCTAGTTTAGATAATTGTTTATAAAAGTAGTCCCATGATTTAGGTCTAATTTTTTTCAATTTTCGACCTGTTTTATAAACTAAATATTTTTGAATTCCGAGTTGAATTTTTTTCTTAGAAAATCCTTGATTTCTTAAATTAATTACGAATTCAATGATATCTTCGATATCCTTGTCATTCTCTCCAGGAAACCAAACCGGAGCTAATAAAACGTCGATATTTGTATTAAGTATCGAATATATGTTTTTAATTAAGTTTTTTAAATCATAATTTTTACAATCACAAAAATATTCGGCTTTTTCTTGGTTTAAGGTATTGAGGCTAATGTTTATACGTGAAAGTTGGACATCTGCCAATTTTTTTATATTTTCATTAGTTAATAATAACCCGTTACTTTGCATCGAAATGGTTTTCACACCTTCTAATTCCCAGAGCATTTCTATTAAACCAAATAATTCAGAGTATAATAAGATTTCTCCATAAGGAGCTAAGTGAATTTCTATATTGTATGATCCTTTAATGTCTATGAGTTGCTTAATTTTTTGAATTAAATATTGAGGTTCTACGATAAAATTATTTATAAAATCTCCTGCGCTCACAAAACAATATTTACATTTGAGATTACAAAGGGTTAGAGGTTTGAGTTCAATAATATTTGTCCCCCGATCAATTACACCTATGAAATCGACTCCATAGAGCGGAATAGCCGAGCTTTGATTGACATAAATCGTATTTGGACTCATTTTGGGATATGGTTATAATTTATATCTTAATATACCTACAATGGAACCTAAATCTATTATTTGTTGACCAGTAGAAGTTTGACTACTAACTATATCAACTTCCCCTCCAGAATATTCCACGTTGGTAATAATTCTCTCAATACTAAGTTTTTGAGTTTTTGAAGTCCCTCGAATTAATATATCTGCCACAAATAATTGTTTAATAGCACCCCTCTCAGAAGCTTCGCTGTTTTCATTAATACCAATTGAAATTAAATCGGGGTCTGTATTAAATAATTTAAAAATTTCTTCAATTTTTTCCGTTTCTTGTAATATTTTTATTTTCTCTTTTAATCCCGCCAATTCTTTAGATTTTAATGTCTCTCGAATAGCACTTTCCGTACCGGAGCTAGCGTGTATGCTTCTAATTTTATGTATGTAATTGGGATTATATTTTTCTTTTAAATAATTTAGTAATAAATCTCTTGTATTTCCCGGGCCACAAAAAACAATTAAATTAATATCAGTTGAGTTTAGATTTTCTTCAATAATTTTTTTTAAATTTTCAAAAAAGTCAGTTAACGCTTTATTTCTTTGTGATTGTTCGTATCTTTTACCTGGTATGTGTGATTTTATTGTAGCTATCTTATTTTGACTAAAGTTTGTAATAATTTCGATTGTTGCAAGTCCCGTTTCAATCGCTATCATTAATATTACAAAGTTAGACTCAAACTTAGAGGATTGTTTTAATCTTTTCATTTCTTGAGAAGACCATTTTTCTTTTATGATCGCAATTTTCTGTCCTTTTTCGATATTAAAGGTATGGTATGTACCAAAACTTACAAAATCTTCTGGTCCCTCTATAATTGTCCCTTTAACTCTCAATCTATTTGAAAATTCATGAAAGGAAACATCCTCAACATTTAATTTTAAAAACATAGGTTTTCTCTCACCTTTAGAGCCCTCTTTAAGTACTACTCTTCTTTGGGTTCGCGCAGCGACTTTATCATTTTTCGAGATGATATTATACAGTGTCCACAGATCGTTTAAATTTTCTATTTTAACGATAATCTCTCCTTGTTTTTGATTGATTTCACGTATTTTCAAACTTAAATCTAAACTCCAATAAAATTTTCTTATATTATAAGAAGAATAGATAGTAGAAAAATTGATTTACTATTAGAATGAAGTGAAGTTTAAAAAAATAGAAAAAAAATAAAGAAAAAAGAAATCTGAATTATCCCTCTCCTAAAGCCTGCTTAACCTTCTCTAATTCTTCCATACGCTTCCTTTTTTCCTCTTCTCGCTTTTTCATCTCTGCTTCGTCTGGCTTAGCTAGAGATACTCCTTTCTTAATTTCATTTTCAAGCTCTTTATCTATTGGCATATTTCAGCAACACCTTTTTTTTTTATCTTATTATAAAAAAACTTATTTATAAGTTTTAGTTTATAGAAAAATCATCTAAAGAATATCTAATTTCATTAAATATGCGTCCTCTTTTGATTGGTAATATTGATTTATTTTCTGTACTATTTTGAAGCCAAACTTACGATATAATTTTATAGCGGTAGAGTTTTTGACTTGTACATTTAGGACGACTTTTTTGATATCAGTTGATTCCTTGATTTTTTTAACGGTGTTGAATAAAAGAAAAGAGCCATACCCTTTATTGTGATAGTTAGGATTAACCAAAAAATTAATTATATTTGCTCTATCAATTCTATCTTTTACTACAATAATGAACCCTATAATTTCTTTTCTAATTTTATTTTTTTCTAATTTTAAAAAATAGAGATTATTTCGAATTAATTTTTTTATTAAGGCTTTCGAAAATGCATTTTTATTGAACACCGATTTTTCCAGAAAAAAGATGTCATTTACATCTTTCGAAGATACTTGTTTAATTTTCATTTAGATCCCTTCATTTCATGCTTGAAAACCTTAATGGGTGTTTTCTCTGTAATTTGACGGTATTCTCCTCTAAAAGGGATAATCTCTTCAACAAATCCATCCAAATTTTTATTTTCCAAAAATTCTATAAATTTATCTGTCAAAGCAATATAATATGGTAATCTTATTTTATTTTTTTCGATGGTTATTTGTTCTTTAGGGACATTAAATTTTGAGATAATTAATTCTTTTAGAGATGTTAAATTTTCGTCACTACCCTCAATTTGACCATATATAAGGAGCCCCTCCTCAGTTATTACTTCATATGGTAATTTAATTGTTTTTGCTCTTCTTAAATAGCGGTTTTTTAATTGATGATAATCTTTTGCTTTAATTGTACAAAAATGAATTTTAAGAGAGGTTTTAGGAGCTAATTTTGTAATGAGCTTCATGGCCGTTTCTTTACTATTTTCAACAGTTGCAACCGTGTCTTTTTTTAATTTAAACCCTTTTTCCTTTAAATATTGACTATTAGGATAACATATTTCAAATTCATTCAGATTAATGAATTCTGCTCCAATTTTATTTAAAAAAAGAATAAGATTTTCAAGATTATTGTTATATTCAAATCCGGGAATTACAGGAACTTCAGCTCCCACAGAAAATCCTTTATTTAAAGCAAATTTAATATTTTCCCATTTATTTAGAGGAGGATGAAAGCGTATCTCATCTAGACCAACTTCTGCTAATTTTTCTGCAATAGATTCATTGAAGTTCATTCCATTTGTGTACAAGTGTACATGAAATTTCTTCCCTTTCATTTTTTTAACATATTTTATGTAATCATAAGTTTTTTCTAAATTTGATTCTAAAAGTGGTTCTCCGCCAGTTATACTCATTCCTTTCGCATTGATTTTGTTAATCTCAATTAATAAATCCTTATGAGAGAATACATGAATTTCATCAGCAAATGTTATATCCTTACCTCTCCTCTCTTCTGAGATGGGACAATACCATGAACAATGAGCAGGTTTTTGACATATGCCATTTAGAAATAATACAACTTTTACTCCCTTTAAACAAAGTTGACAACCTTTTGGGAGGTTTCTCCCCTTTATATAAAATGTGCTTCCTTTAGATTCTAAGATCTTGGTACTTTTCATCTTTGATATAATTTTTTTCGAATTATTGTCTTTTTATTTGATAATTTTTTGAGAACTTCTTCCGTTGATTCATTTATATCAAGCGATCTTTTTAAAAATACCCCCGTTTTTCCATGCTTCTCTCTTTTTAAGAGAACTTTTTTTCGTTCTAATATGGTATCAATACCAATACCTAATACTTTGGCTGCTACTGCTTCATTATCAATTATAGATAGTTCATCATGTCCTTGTGTGTTTGGCTGAATTAAGACCAATCTTTTATCAATGCCCGGTACTCTCATACCTAATTTTAATTCATTTAAGCTTATTTTTCCTCCAAAATCATAAAATTCCAATGATTTCTTTGGTAGTTTAGTTAATGGTATAGTAATACTTTCCAATTCGCTCAAATATATATAAAGCTTTATTGAATCTTTTGGAGTTGCCATAATAATTTCTCTAAAATAATGTTTGAAGCCATTTTTATTTAATATAAATTCAATTCGGAATGATTGAATTGGTTCCGTGAAAATAATATCTATATCACTATTTTTATGTACGTTCCCTCGTGCGATGCTTCCATAAACATGCGGGTTTAAGCCCTCAAACATTTTTAAGAAGATAGCAGCCCTATCTCGTTTAATTTTAAGTAGAGCCCAATCAGATTTAGTGTATAGTATTGATTCGGAATACTCTCTTAAAATCTTTTCTTTTGACATGAATTAGGATAATTTTTGGGATTTTAATATATTTGATTCTACTAAATTAATGATTATCCCTAAAAGAATGGTCTCATAGCATTTAAATAAACTCTTGCTTTTATCTAATATCCATAAATTAGTATTGGGAAGATTATAATCTGCTAAATGGGTGGATAGCAGTTTTATCTTTTTACTTGTTAGAATTTTACTTGATTTCTTACTAAAAATAATAAACAGTTTAGACAATATATCCTCTTTCTCAGTAATGCCAGTGATATGTTTCTTGGCTATTAATTCAAATTTCGGATTAATTAAAATCACTCCAGCATTATTTTTATCATATATAAGGGGAGTAATAAAAACCATTATTTTATGATGAGTAATAAGTATATAGTTAGAATTGGTGATCACTTCTTTTTGTTTTAGGGAGTGTAAGATAGAGGAACTTAGATTTGCAGATTCTAAATGTAGTTCTTTATCTAAATTACCATGATTAAGAGAGCATTTATTACTAAGAACTATATTAATCACATCAAATCCATAGCTAGCCAAACCTTCGGTTAAAACGTTAAATAATCTATTATACTTGTGAGATCTAATTAATAGAATTGATGGATTTTGCATAGCCTTCCTTTTTAAAACATGATTAATGGTTATAGTAATTTTTTTGAGTTTAACGGATTGATTTATTGGTTTAAAGGACTGAATATTTAATATAACCCGGGACAAATAAACGTTAGATAATGTGGATCTCCACCTAACTCTTTCCTTAAAAATTCTCACACTAACCAAGAACACAATTAATAATAGAATTACGACGGTATCAATGAAAATCCAATCAAACTGAAAAAAATTTATAGCCAAATTATTCAACAACTTCCTTTATCCAATTTAAATATTTTTCAGAACCCTTTTCAATTTTAAATCCAATACATTCAGGTATATCATAGCTATGTATCTCACTGATCTTCTGAATAAGTAAATTACTTTTTTCCTCCGTGGTTTTTATCAATAATAGATGCTCGTTGTCTTCTTCGATGTTGCCTTTCCATGTATAGATGGAAAAAATCTTTTGAATAATATTGACACATGCTGCAAGGTTAGCCTCAACTAAAATTCTTGCTATGCTTTTTCCTTCTTCAATGGTTGGCACAGTTACAAGAAATAAATAGTAACTCATATCACACTTCACACATTTCTTTTTTCACTTATTGTTATAAAAGATGGTTCTCTTAAATTTTATTTTATATGTTTTCAAAATAGTATGTAATTATCAAATTATGTTATTTTCGTAAGCTATTAAGAGGGATGTTAAAAAATTCATAGAAATAAAAATTAATGATTTACTCAAAAAGAATATATAAATACTCGAAATATTATTAATAATAAAACTATAACAGAAAGTAAAATTATAGTTGTTAAATAAGTTAAGCTTTAAATTAAAATACAAGAGTAAAAACTTATGCAAGAGGTTTATTAAATGTTACATAATCTCTATCTCATTCACCAACATACGGGCATTTGCCTAATCCATAGGAAATATGGCACCATAGAATTTAACCAAGATTTAGTGTCCGGCTTTCTTACGGCATTAAAAGATTTCTCAGTTGAATTTTCTAAAGGATCAGGTGAATTGAAAGTAATTGACATGCAGGTTTTTTATTTAATGCTGGTTTTCAAGGAGGGTGTATTGGTAACGGCCGCAGCAGACAAAAATGATGATAGTAAAATCACTCACCGGGCTTTAAGTGATATTATTGATAAATTTACGACGGAATTTGGTGAAAGCATCAAAACATGGAAAGGTGATGTACGGATTTTCAAAGATTTTCATGAAAAAATTGATACTATTTTAGAGAATGGTAGAGTTGCTGAAATAAAACTAAGAATTCCTATTCTAAAAATTTATAAGAAAGATTTTGTGAAATCTCAGAAAAAACTAGCAAAAAGCGGATTGCTTATTTCTGAAGAGGATTTAAGGGAAGTTTCGGATAAAAAACCCGAATGGACTAAAAAGAGGCTACCGAAGCAAGTGATATCTCAAGGATTTTTGGACAAGACACAATATGAAATTGCTCATTTGGCAGATGGATTTCATACGGTTTCGGATATTGCCGAAGAAGTGGGAGTACCTGAGGCAGATGTTCAAGTTATAATCGACAGTCTGGATTCCCTGGGATTACTCCAATTTATAGAAATAGAATAAATATTGTCCCAAAATTCTTTACTTTTTCTTATTGAAAATACGTTGATAAATAGTTTTTTCAGTAAACTATACATATTTCACTAAATTTTAACTTTGGGATTTGGATTTCTTTCAAGTAGTTAAAAAATTCTTATTTTCTGTTATTACAATAAAAAATTTAAATGATTTTGAAATTAAACAATTAACCTTTTGAATTAACTTTTTGAAACTTGTATTATTAAAATATTGTGATCAAGGATGAATTTGAACAAAATAGACGATAATATCTATGAAATTCCACCTAAGACAATAATGGTAAGAGTTCATGGTGAAATTAAAAAGTTTCACATGAAGGTTCCTGCCCATATTTATGCAAACGAATATATCTTAGGCAGGATTCAACAGGATAGAACTTTAGATCAGATAAGTAATGTTGCCTGTTTACCCGGAATTGAAAAACATGCAATAGCTCTTTCAGATGCTCATCAAGGATATGGATTTTGTATTGGTGGTGTTGCTGGAACTGATGCCAATTCTGGTATGGTCTCCCCAGGAGGAGTGGGCTACGATATTAATTGCGGAGTGAGATTACTTCGCACCAATTTGTTGTTAAATGATATCGAAAAAATACTTCCAGATTTGTTGAATTCCATTTTTAGAAATATCCCTTCAGGATTGGGGTCCAAAGGGAAATTAAATATAAATTATTCAGATTTAGATAAAGTATTAGATAATGGATTAAATTGGGCGTTAGAGAAAGGATATGCAATAGAAGAGGACCTAAAACATTGTGAAGAAAATGGGTGCTTAAAAGATGCAGATGCGAGCTTAGTATCTGAAAAAGCAAAACAAAGAGCAATTAAACAATTGGGCTCTTTAGGGAGTGGGAATCATTTTCTTGAAATACAAAAGGTTGATGAGATATATAATCAAGAAATTGCACAAAAATTAGGATTTAATGAGAAAAATCAAATTACTGTAATGGTGCATACTGGTAGTAGAGCATTAGGGCATCAAGTATGTACCGATTCACTGCGAAATATTGAACGTGCAATGAAGAAATACCAAATTAAAGTCCCTGATAGAGAACTCGCATGTGTACCCGCTGATACACCAGAAGCACAAAATTATTTAAGTCAAATGGCTTGCGCTGCAAATTTTGGATTTAATAATCGGCAATTAATTACTCATTGGTTAAGAGAAGCGTTTCAGGGAATATTTAAAAAACAATTTGAAGATTTAGATTTAAACCTAATATATGGTGTTTGCCATAATATTTTAAAAATCGAAGAACATGAAGTGGACGGAAAGAAAATGAAACTAAATGTCCATAGGAAAGGCGCTACTAGAGCGTTTCCTCCCGGTCATCCAGAGATCCCACAAGATTATAAAGATATTGGACAGCCTGCATTAATTCCAGGAACCATGGGTTCTGCCTCTTATGTATGCGTTGGAAAACCAAAAGCAATGGATTTATCATTTGGTTCAACAGCTCATGGTTCTGGAAGATTAATGTCTCGTTCTAAGGCTAAAAAGAAATACTGGGGAGAGCAAATTAAAAAAGATTTAAGTAAAAAAGGTATTCTTGTAAAGGCGGCTTCCATGCAGGTTATTGCTGAAGAAGCTCCCGGAGCATATAAAGATATTGATCAAGTAGTAAATGTGAGCCATGATCTTGGAATTGTTGAAAAGATCGTTAGGTTAGTACCTGTAGGCGTTGTAAAAGGTTAAAATAGATTATATATCAAAAACGATATCAATTTCCACTCTATTTAGTTCTTCTTCTATTTTCATAAAAGAATAGGTAATTGCTTTGACTTCAATTCCTGTATCGTGTTTTAATTTATCGAATTTCTCTCCTTTTAATATAGCGAATAATTCAAATTGTCCATTAATTTTTTTAATGTGTTTTATTTCAATGTCTCTAAATACTAAATCTTCCACATCAAAAATATATAGGAATTCACTGAGAAAATCAAACAAAAGAGCCTCTTTATCCTCTGCTTTAACTTCTAAAACTTTCTCAATTTGAGGAGTTATTTTATTCAAATCTGGAGTAATTGTCGCCATTAGACTGTATGCGGTTTGAGCAAAGGCTTGTTCAAGATTGTTACCCCAAGATTTAACTTGTACATCAGCAGTGTGATCAATAAATTTATATCCAGATTCCTTCATGAATTCCTTTATTTTTCAACTATTTTCTTTTTACTATTGCATAATTGTTAGTAGTAAATAAAAATATATGAGTTTAAAATGGTTTTAATAAATTTGATTATGTATGTTAAGCTTATATAATGCATTCGTAATTTATTTTACTTGCTTACTTTTGATTGAATTCCTTATCATCATTCTACTTTACAGCCATTCTAATTTTTTTGAGACAGACAGTTTGTTTTCAATGCGTGTTTCGATGAAGAAACGATATATGAATGATGAACTCAAATATTATCGTTACTTTTACCAAAAAATTAAAGTAAAACCGGAAAATATTATAATTGTAGGGAATTTTGTCTTTTTTTTCGTTAAAGGGAGTGATTTTTTCAAAGTAAAGGCCCATTTGGGCTCATTAAGAAGGAATCTAGGAAGTAAGGTGCTAATAATAAGGGCAGAGAATACATTGATAACTCTGCTATTCAGCTTTTTTCCCGACCTTTATATTCATGACATAGTGAGTATTATGAACAAATATACAGGGAATATAAATATTACGATTTATTTTATATCTTTTGAAGAGAGAGGGATTGCTATTGGGCGAAATGGGGAATATATTAAAGCAGTTAACGAAATTTTTAAAAAATATATTACTTTTGAAAAAGACATCGATTCTATTAAAATCAAATGTGAATTTTTTCAACTTTGAAGTCCTTACCAAGGGACATCTTTTAAACCTAATATAAACGCAATAGTATTAGCAATTACACTTACGCTGGGGGTTAAAATCATAAGAAATATGATTATATTAATATCTGGAATCCAAAATAATTCCGGTAATAATAATGCGGGAATAGATGCTAAGATTATAGCAAAGAAAGCAAAATCCAATTGATCAATGATAGGTGCTGGTGCTCCGCTCTCAAGATTGAATCGACGTTTTAAGAAGGAACCAATCAAATCACCAATCGCGGCACCATACGCACATAGAATAATTCTTATAATAAGAGAAATAAATCCTGATGGAAAGGTTCCTCCGATGAAATAATATTTATAATAAGAAATATCTTCATAAATTACAAATAATCCTTCTTTTGCAGACCCTTTTTGGTATTCAGCAATATAAGGCCAAAAAATTAGAAATAAAAACCCTACTGCAACAGATATAGGAATTCCAATATATAAAGGTCCCTTGATTAATCCATTCCAAGTCTTATGATCTCCAAAAATCCTCCTTCCATCACTCCAATTTCTCCCTCCATCTATGGGTTTACCACCTCCTACAAGAACCATTCCAGCATTTGAGAGATAAGCAGGAAAAATAAAGAGGAGACTAAAAACTAGAATCGAAATCCAATCAGAATAACTATAAAGTAGAGTTATAATGAGGAAGTCTAAAAACAACAAACTTGCAAAAAAAATCGTTAATCCAAATGTTATTTTTTTATGCTTCTGTTCTATAGTATTATTTTCATCCACGATGTATCCTTCTAATTATAAGAAATTTGAGAAAATTAGATAATTAAATGTTGTTTTATTAATAATATTATTTTTTTAAAATTTTTATTAATATGCACTTAACTGATATTGTTTGGCAAATAATTATCTTTAAAATTACCGACAATAATATTGTTAATTATTGATAAGGGAATTTAATTTAGACTTTATATTAAGCATTTAACATTTATATTTTGATTTGACTATTAATAAGTAACTTTATAAATGGGTTTCGACTGCAATATATACAATGAAATGGTTCTTGAAGTTGGAAACGATGACCAAAATCTGCATTTTTAGAACCATTTTTTCGATTGGAATGATTAATAAGGTGCAACGATGTGTTGAAAGATCCAAAGGAATTTAACATAGACAAATTCTACGAAAAATATAGAAATGGACCGAAGATTTTTAAAAAGAGAGGTGCCTTAGAGCCATCATTTATACCAGATGAATTACCTCATAGAGATGCACAAATCCAAAAAGTTGCTGAATTAACGGCTTGTGCCTTGCTTGGAGACACTCCACCAAGCTTTTTATGCTATGGGCCAACAGGTACAGGTAAAACGGCAACAATTCGTTACGTGAGTCAAAAATTAGAACAACAATGTACACAAGATAAGCCATGGTGGATTTACATTAATTGCAGCGTAGTTTCTACCCCCTATCGGATTTTAGCTCACATTTATAATAGGATTTCTGGTTCTGAAAAGATACCTCCAACAGGGCTTCCAAAAGATATTATCTTTAAAAAACTCTTAGGTATTTTAGATCAAAAGGTACAATCTATATGTTTTTTGGTTTTTGATGAAATAGATATGTTAACTGAGAAAAAAAAGGGAACAAAAATTTTATACGATTTAACACGATTAAATGAGAACTTAGATTCCTGTAAAACGAGTGTAATTGGGATTTCAAACAAGTTAAAATTCAAAGAATATTTAGATCCAAGAGTGATATCAAGTTTAGGACAAGAACACATAGTTTTTCCGTCTTATAATGCTGATGAGTTAAGAGATATCCTCAATGAAAGAGCAAAGATTGCATTCCATGAAGGAGTTATAAAGGATGACGTAATTCCTTTATGTGCGGCATTGGCAGCCAAGGAACATGGAGATGCTAGAAAAGCGCTGCAATTGTTAAGAAAAGCAGGAGAGTTGGCAGCAAGAGCTCAAAATAAATTAGTGACACATAAGCATTTAGAAGATGCTCAAAAAGATTTAGATCAAGACCATATTGTCGATTACATTAAAGGGTTGCCCCTTCAAGCTCAAGTAGTGTTAGCTGCGATCTTTTTAATTTCAAAATATGACCCTAATCATATTATAATTTCAGGTGACATTTATGATATCTATTTCGAATTAACCCAAAAAATACCCGGAATCCGCAGATTAACAGAGAGAAGAATAAGTGATTACATTAATGAATTAGATCAGGCAGGCATAATTATTACAAATTTAAAGTCAGCAGGTCATTATGGGAGGACAAAAATCATCAAATTAGACATAGATTTAGAGTTATTAGAAAATATTTTCTTGGAAATTGACAAATTTCAGAACATAATAAATTATAAACCAGTGTTTCTTCAATCCGATAAAGTTAAAGTCAAAAATAACATTTACAAAAAACTAATTTAACTCATAAACTCCCATTTATTAATATTTTCTGCTATTTCACGTAAAAAGTTTGTAGCAGACTTTTCATCTTTTTCTCTTAGTAAAAGGAATAACTTAGCTAAATGCTTACAAAATTTCTTATTTTGTGATCTTCTCGTTTGGAAATCATGACAGTTATGGATTAGTTTTTGGTTGTTAGTATTAATATCAATCACATAAGGTTCTTTTTTTGAGCCCATATACTCTGATTTAATACTTCCTTTTTCAAAATTAAATTCATTTATTTTAAAATCTTGTTCTGAAATAGATACTGTCCTATTTATCGTTCCTTTATCTAAGAAAGCTTTTAAAAGGATATTAAAATTCGAAGTTTTATCCGTTTTAAAGTTATTCACAGCTCTACTATCCCGTTGAGCGCCATCTATTTTGGATATAATTATCTCTTTTCTTTCCAGTTGCCAATTATTTAGCATTTTCTTTAAATTTCGAGATAATGTAAGAGTTTTTTGCTCATCTATTTCCAATAATTTATTATCAATAGAATTTTGAATAAATTTTTCCGCATTTTGAGGAGGAAACAGAAATAATTCAAATGAAATTTTATACATTAAATCATTTAGGGCTATGTGAGGAAGGTCTATAATTTTCCAAATATACAAAACAAGATCTGACGGATTTTTACGAGGAATTGCAAAATTCATTTAGATTCAAATTTTAAATCTATAATTATAATAAATTAATGATTCTTAAAATCAATTGGGCTTGGATTAAGAGTATTTAGCTCAATAATTGGCACGATACCTGGTGTAGGATGGATCCCGAAGCTCTTCATAAAGTCTGTTTGAGATTGAAAACATCCTGAGTTGACTAAGGGCACATTATTATAATCTCCCATTCCAAAAATATGTACATGTCCTGTATGAAATATATCAGGAATTTTATCAATTACAAGCCAATCTTTATTCACTGGAGCAATTTGTGTCTTTTTTCCAAAAATGGGTGCCAAATGTCTACAAATCAGTAACTCTTTCATTGTTTCGATTGGATTATTATTATCTAATCCAGGAATCAATTGATTCATATCAATTAAGCTATCTCCATGGAAAACAAGTGTTTTTACATTATGAGTTTTAATCACAGCTGGATTTCCAATACATTTAACTCCATTATTAATTAAGGGTTCAACATACTTTTTTGGCACAGCAGGTCGAGGAATAGCATTCCTTACGGGTTCATGATTACCAGAACTATAAAAAATCTTAATATAATCGGGAATTTCAGAAAGTAATTCCGAAGCTTTTTCATATTGATGATATAAATCTTTAATTATAAGGTCTTCCTCCTGCATAGGATAAACACCTATTCCGTCGATTAAATCTCCATTAATAACAAGATATTTTATCTTTCCAGCAATTTCTCTTAATTTTTTATTGCCAATTTTGCCATTTAAGAACATTACAAATCTATTCCATAGATCCTCCTCAAATTCCTTACTTCCAATATGAGTATCAGAGATAAGGGTTATTGATAGAGGCTCAGAAGAGACTTCTGGTTGAAAGTCTTGGGGAATATCAATTTTTGTTAAATTATTTGAAAACATTATACCCTTTTTCCCATTTTCTCCTGGATTATAAGTCCCATCTACAAAAATCATCTGATCTAGAATTGTCCTTCCAAGGGTTTTAATTATTTCTTGATCTTCAATATCTTTTCTAATAATAACATTAATTTTACCAGTTTTATCTTCTAAGGTTAAAAAATAATTTCCGTTTTTAGTTTTTCTTATTTCATTGACCATTCCAATAACAGCAATCTCTTGGCTTTTTGTATTCCTTAAAACATTATTAATCGTTGTAGCTGAGAGAGTATCGCCTCGATTTTTCATCAATTTTGAAAGTTGGTTAAACTTATCTATAGTCAGTTCATAAAACTCATCATAATCTCCTTTTGTGTATATTTTTCCTGTTGGATCCTTTAAGACGTCATATTCAAAACTGTATTCTTTTGCAATTGGTTTATATATCAGAGATGATTTTGCAGACTCAGTTGGTCTAATCCTAAGTGCTTCTTTTACTATTTTTTCGGGAGATTTATATGATTTTGAACTTTCTTGAAAGTGTACTTTTGTACCATCACTTTCGGCTTTAATTTTTTTGAAATCTTTTGATATGATATGATGTTTTTGCTCTTTATCAGATGTTTCTGAGAGATTTTTAGAATTTTCAAGTGGAATTATAGTAGTATCCCTCTTATTTGAAGTTTCATAAGAGAGCGTAAGTTCTTCTTTCATTGAAAGCCTGTTTAAAGCTTTTTGGATTTCTTCGTTGGAAATCGTTTTTAAAATATGTTTAGTAAGATGTCCATTGAATGTTGGTATAAAACTTACTTCTCTGATGATCTGGTCGGTAAAAGCGACAGGATCATTGAGATTACTAATAAAATCCAGCATAAATGGCGTTAAATTTATTCCAGAATCAACAAATTTTTTAAGAATTAGGTTATGTTTCTCTGAATTTAATTCATTCAATATAAATCCATCCGTAGGTGAATTATAATATTTATTGTAAAGTTAAATTAAATCATTTGTTATTAAAGGAAAAACATTTTTTCTTTTTATATAATAAGGCAGTGATAAATTAACAATCTCTCTTGATTAAAAAACAAAATCGAATAGTGGATTAATAACTGTATTTATTTTTCACAGAAGAATAATCATATTATATTCGGAGAATATTTTATTAATAACTCCAAAATTAGATTGTAAGGTTTTAATTCATGGTAGAAATGAGTAGGGAGATGCAGAAGTATTTTGAATTATTACAACGTAAAGTTAATCAATGTTATGACATTGCTGAAGAAGCCCGTAAAAAGGGTGTTGATCCAGAACTCTCTGTTGAATCACCACAAGCTAAAGATTTAGCTGGAAGAGTAGAGAAGTTAGTAGGTCCCGAGGGGGTTGCTGAAGTAATAAGGAGCTTAAAAAGGCAGGGGCAAAGCGATGATAAAATTACATTTCATATTGTATCAGATATTTTAGATGGGAAAATTGGTAATATAGAATTGTTGGAAGAGAAAGTAGAGAGAGCAATTAGAGTTGGCTTGGCAATAAAAACCATGGGAGTAGTAAGCGCCCCTCTTGAGGGAATTTCAAAAATTAAAGTTCGAAAAGATCAACAAGGAAATCAATATTTATCATTATACTTTGCGGGTCCTATTAGGGCAGCGGGGGGTACTACAGCAGCGTTATGTGTGCTTATCGCAGACTATGTAAGAAAAAAATCAAATATTCCAAAGTATACTGCTACTGAAGGAGAGATTGGAAGATATGTGGAAGAAGTAAAATTATATGATAGAAGAGTTCACCTCCAATATCCTTCATCAAATGATGAAATAAGATATGCTGTTGAGCATCTACCAGTTGAGATCAATGGAGACTCGACAGAAATTGAGGAGGTTTCGGCATTTAGAGATCTGCCCAGAGTAGAAACTAATAACATCCGAGGAGGTGCTTGTCTCGTATTAAATGACGGAATACTCCTGAAAGCACCGAAACTTCTTAAAATAGCTAAAAGTATGAACTTGGAAGGCTGGGATTGGTTAAGTAATTTAAAAAAAATTTCATTAAAAGAAGAAAAATCTGATGAAAATAGCAATATTAACGAAAAAAGTCATATTCAAAAGAAACCATTGGAAAAAATATTACCAAATAATAAATTTGTTGCCGATATTATTGCAGGTCGACCAGTTTTTAGTTACCCATCCGTAATAGGAGGGCATAGGATTAGATATGGTAGATCACGTAATACAGGTTTAGCTGCAGGAGGAATTCATCCAGCGACTATGGCATTATTAGATAATTTTATTGCTATCGGAACCCAACTTAGGATAGAGCGTCCTGGAAAAAGTGCGAGTATTTGTCCAGTAAGCAGTATTGAGTCTCCAATCGTGAAAGTAAAAAATGGGGATATTCTTAGAGTTAACACAATTAAAGAGGCAAATGAAATAGCTCCAGATATTGATCAAATCCTTTTTATTGGTGATATCCTTTTTGGATTTGGCGAATTTGCTGAAAATAATCATAAATTAGTCCCTTCTGGTTATGTTGAAGAATGGTGGGCTAAAGAATTAGAAGAGGTCGTTCAAAATAAAGACAAAGAAATAGAGATCTATTACAAAAAACCTTTCGAAAAGGTGCCAACCCCAGAGGAAGCATTAAAAATCTCTTTGAAGTACAATATCCCTCTGCATCCTAAATATTTGGATTTTTGGGGGAACTTAACCGTTGAAGAAATAATAACTTTAAGAGATGAGCTTATAGAAGCATTTGATGAGTCAACAAAAACCATTATATTGAAAAATAAAGCCCCGATAAAGCAAATCTTAGAAAGGGCCTTTGTACTTCATATTGTAAAAGATAATAACCTTATATTCTCACAAAATATGACCCAAATTTATGAAATCATCTTTGACTTACATAATAAAAGAACTATTAAAAAAAGCGACAATGATACGGTATTCACTTATTTCAATAAAATTTCACCCATAAAAATTAAAAATAAAGCACCTTATTATATGGGAAGTCGCATGGGGCGTCCAGAGAAATCTGAAAGAAAGAGCATGAAAGGCATTCATACATTATTTCCTTTAAGCGATAAAGTGGGAAATTCTAGACTTGTTGAGAAAGCAATGGAATTAGAAATAAAAGATGATAACAGCGAGGATAATCAAAATAAAGGTCTGAATTTTGGATCCAAAGAAAAAAAAAATTTTCGAATAAATATAGATGTTTGTAGAAAAGAATGCCCTAGTTGTGGAAGAACTACAATATTCAATTTATGCCCCAAATGTAAGGTTCATACAGAACTAAGATCAATCTGTGAAAAATGTAAAAAACGATTTCCGCCAAGCGATCCTAAAGATCAGGCAAAATGCCCTCAATGTGGTGAAATTTTAAAGAGTTCAAGTCAAACCCCATTTAATATTAAATCATATGTTAATTTTACTTTAAAATCGCTTCAATTACAATTTCCTAAAAAGTTAAAAGGGATTTTTGGTTTAACTAATAGCTTTAAAGTTCCTGAACCTATAGAAAAGGGAATTCTCAGAGCAAAAGATGACGTTCTTGTATATAAAACAGCAGAAATTAGATATGACGCTACAGACATACCTCTTACTCATTTTAAACTAAAAGAAATTGGAACATCCATTGAACAACTCAAAGATCTAGGCTACATGACTGATTATCAAGGGAATCCTATTGATGATGAAAATCAAATAATTGAATTAAAAGTCCAAGATGTTGTACTCTCTGATGATTGTGCTGATTATTTCGTCAAGATAGCTAATTTTGTTGATGATGAATTAGAATATTTTTATAAAATGAATCGCTTTTACAATATCAATAAGAAATCAGATCTTATTGGTCACCTTGCAGTTGGTTTAGCTCCTCATACTAGTGCAGGGATAATAGGACGAATAATTGGTTTTACCCTTGCAAGATCCATTTATGCTCATCCTTATTGGCATGCCGCCAAAAGAAGAAACTGTGATGGTGATGAAGATGGGATAATGCTCCTTTTGGATCCTCTTTTAAATTTTTCAAGACACTATTTACCAAGTAAGATTGGAGGAAGGATGGATGCTACATTAGTAATAAGTTCACTATTAGATCCAAATGAAATAGATCCAGAAGCACATAATTTGGACACTCTTTGTCAATATCCCCTTGAGTTTTACGAAGCGACTGAACGATATGCACCTCCTTCAGAAATAGAAAAAATAATGAACTTAATTAAGAACCGATTAGGATCTAAAGAACAATTCGAGGGAATTGGATTTAACATTCCAACCACTGATATTAATGAAGGTCCTACAATTTCCAAATACAAGATAGGAGAAATGGATGAAAAAATAGATGCGCAGTTGCATCTCGCAAAAATCATTAAAGCTGTTGAAGCGAAAAATGTGGCAAAAAAGATTTTATCCTCTCATTTTAATCCCGACATCTTAGGTAATTTGAGAAAATTTGCGGTACAGCAGTTTAGATGCGTAAAATGTAATGAAAAATTTAGGAGACCCCCAATTTCGAACGGAGGTAAATGCCCTATCTGTGGAAATAATGTAATTTTAACGGTGAACCGTGGTGGTATTGAGAAATATATCCCCCGTGCTCTTAAACTATGCAAAGAATTTGATTTAGATAGTTACACACAACAGCGTATGGAATTAATTGAAGAATATGTTGTTAGTCTTGCGAATAATCCTAAAATCAAACAGCAAAAGTTATCGGACTTCTTTTAATTTTAAGAGAGAAATTTCTATACATTACATAAATCTATTGCTTAAAACAGGAGAGCCTACTCTTTGATGCATTCTTCTTCCAGTTGTCCTAAAGATACCGGGCTTACTCTCATTATTTAATAACTTTAAAGATTCAACCATGGTAAGAAGATCATCTAGATCGTCAAGATATTCTGGATCTCTTTCAGCGCTAATTATTTGTTGTGATAAATCGTCATCATCTGACGTATTAGTCTCTAAAATTTTAATCCTCTTAGATTTTATATTATATCCCATTTGACCTCCACCCCACGGTGAGTAGTTTTGTTGATAAAGATAGGTAGTGATGTCGGGAGCAAAAGGAAAAGGATAAGTCCAACAGGAAGCATGAGCCCATAAAATCTGTCCACTTCTATGATTTGCTATATCATGTATAATTTCATCCGAATGAATTTCATTTAGATCATAAGCTACAATCAGGCCCTCTGTATTTGTATCAACTTCATTCCAAATTTTAAAAGGTTTTTTAAAAATTTCTGAAGTGGCCAGTGCCAGTATTCGACTAGAACGGTCTGGTAAGGACAATATACAGGGTACTTCAATTTTAGCCTTGTCTATTACACTTTTTAATCTGTCAATTCCTTGACGACATAAGGAATAGGAATCAGAAATATAAGCATAGCGTCCATTCATTTCATCATCTATTCCATAGGGAGATAGATGTAGCAGAATTGAACCATTAAGAACCATATGCCATCCACGTAAATCTGTATTATCTAATGAGCGAGAAGTTTTCAAGGTTGATGCTCTTGTTATCATTCCTTTTAAGGAATTTACCATAAATTGAATATCCATATCTTGACTATCTTGAATAGTAAGAAGAAGTTTCTTGGTTTCATCAATGTTGCCTGTCATTATTCTATTAAATCCTAATAAGTACCTACAAAATTCACTAGTTTCAAGTACTTCCTTTGCTTCAGTTAATAAATTACAAGCCTCTTGGTTCATCATCATAAATTCTAAATTCACCACTAGCTCAGATAAGATTTTTTCATCTTGAGGTTTTATTTTATTTGCTCTTGATAAAAAAGTAGCTGCAATACCATGAGCACTTTCCTCATATAAGTAATATGCGAGGTCATATAATGCATCGATATCATTCGGATTTTCACGAACATTTTTCACCAAATCCCCCCAATCATCACCAATTAGTTCTCGAGTAATCTTTTCGAATAACTCGATTACATCACCCCATACAGTTTCAAGATAAAAATAACCCGGATAATCAAGAATCTCTCTAATATTTGAGTATGCGTCTTGTAACTTTTTTTGTTTCAGATTTTTTAAAAAAGCTCCTCTGATTTGCTTATATTCTTCTGGAAATTTTACATTGGTATCTTTAGACATTTCTATCTATTTATTTTTTCAAATCATGTATAGCAATAACATTCTTCAATTTTGATAGTAAAGGTTTGTTCATTTAAAATTTTAGCAATTTTACTACTGCAATTTTGTTAAAAAAATATCCCCAATTTGCTTATATAAATGAATTATTGATAACAGAGAACGTTTAAGAAATTTTTTTAGAATAACTGTGAAAAATGTAGGAGGGGGGATTTGAACCCCCGAAGGACTATTCCACTAGAGCCTCAGTCTAGCGCCGTAGACCAGGTTGCCATAGCTTACCATTAGGTTCAGCTATCTTGGCAACTCCTACCCTACTCCTACTTTAATCGAAATATTTTCTTTACTATCTTTGATATTAAAATTATAAAATTATAGAAATTTTATATTCTTTATTATCTTTTAATATTGAACTAATCATATTAATGATAGGTTATGTCAAAATTAGAAACTATTATTCTAGAAATAGAGGAATCTGAAAATTATGCAATAATCTATTTGAATCGTCCCGATCAATTAAATGCTTTAAATTTTCAGTTAGCTGAGGATTTCTATTCTGTGATGGAAACAATTGCCAGAAATGAAACCATCCGAAGTATAGTTATTACTGGGAAAGGTAATGCGTTTTGTGCTGGAGGTGATTTAGGGGCCTTTAAAAAGGCAGAAGAACCGGATACGTTTTTGTTCGATTTAGCCACGATTTTCCATAAGGGGATAAAACTGTTGAAAACATTAAACGCTCCATCAATCGCAGCGGTAAATGGTGCGTGTTTTGGAGTTGGGTTGAGTTTAGCGTGTGCCTGTGATTTAAGAATATGTTCCGAAAAAGCTAAATTTGGGGTTGCTTTTACAAGTGTTGGTCTTTCTCCTGATTCTTCACTGACCTTTCATCTACCTAAGATAGTTGGGTTACCACTAGCAAATGAAATGGCAATCTTAAATAGAATTCTAAATGCTAATGAAGCGATTAAATTTAATTTAGTTTCAAAAGTCACCCCTGAAGATTTGTTATTAGAAGAGGTAAAAGGAATTGCTAAAAAAGTTAGTCAGGGACCAACAATGGCCTATGGGAGTACGAAAAAATTATTCACAATGTCATTTTCTAATGATTTGGAATCTCAACTGAATCAAGAAATAATAAATATCAAAAAAAACGCGATTTCAGAAGATTTTCAAGAAGGTGTCAATTCGTTCTTTGAAAAGCGAAAGCCAGATTTCAAGGGAAGGTAATAAATAAGGAAAAATTGCTAATTTTTACTAAATCTAGGTTCATAAAGACTAATTTAGGTAATAATTTACAAAGAATTCTGATAAATTCATTAAGGGTCAATTTTTTTCAAAACATAAAGGTTAAATTCCTATATTTTTTATTTTAAAGAGGACAAATGAATTAAATAGATTAATAAATTCTAATATTATAAATCATAAAAATCACAAAATATCGGTATTGATTCGTGAGTGTTGATAGAAAAAGATTAGACGCTTTATTAAAATGGTATAAACAAGAAGTCGGTAAGGATCTCATTGCAGCGATTATAGTAAATCGAGAAGGTTTGGTTATGGAAGCGATCTCGGGGAGTTCGGATAATAAAGCAATTGATGAAGAGATTGTAGGTGGTGTGAGCGCTTTAGTAGAGCCTGTACTCAATAGAATCACTAAAGAGTTTAGTTCTGGTGCTTTTGGAACTGGAACATTTGACACCGAAGAGTATAGATTAATTTTTTGTGAAGCTGGACCAGAATCTATATTCGTAACTGTTCTAGATAGCATGGGGATGGTTGATCCCGTTTTTCCATATGCTTACTTAGCAGCAGAAAAAATTGCTCGAATCTTTGATGGGCGCACAGTCAGTCCCGTTATACCTAAAATTATTACAGGTAGAGCAGCAAGTCAAATTGAGCGAAAAATTGATAAAATTCAAAAACTTAAAATAAAATCTGGAGAATATGCTTTTAAATTGGTCCTAGGCGGTGATGGATCTGTTGGTAAGACGAGCATGGTACACCGTTTTGTAGAAGATATATTCCATGTGGATTATAAATCAACGATCGGAACGTCTATAATGAAAAAAGAATGTAAATTTGAGGGATTAGAATCAAAAGTTCGGTTTGTCATATGGGATTTAGCAGGACAGTCTCAATTTAAACGAGTGAGACAAACCTATGTTGCCAATGCGGAAGCAGGAATTTTAGTGTTTGATGTGACAAGAAGAGAGACTTATGATAATGTGAAGCTCTGGTATGATGAAACAGTTAAAGAAGCACAAGGTATTACCTTAATTTTAGTCGGTAATAAAATTGACTTAACCGATTCAAGACAAGTTTCAAAAGAAGAGGGGGAAGCATTAGCTAATCAGTTAGGATTAAGCTATATCGAGACCTCTGCTAAGACTGGTGAAAATATAGAAGACGCTTTTAAAATGCTCGCTTTAAATATAATAAAAATTTATGTTGAAGCAATTGAAGTATAAAGCCTCTGGGGGGACTTGAACCCCCGGCCGAATCATCCAATCGAATGTATTAATCGATCAATTGATTACGAATCAATCGCTCTACCACTAAGCCACAGAGGCAATAAATATAGCTTATTAATTATAAATCATACAGAATTTTAAATTTTTTCTAATGAATAATAATCCTCAGATAGGGAATATTGGAGAATTTGAATTAATAAAACTAATTGAAGATCTGGTTTCAAAAAAAACTGGAAAAGAATTATTAAGAGATGATTCTTTTTTTTTTTCCCATCGTAATGAAGAAGTAGATAAAGATGTAATCCTAAATTCTGATATGCTTGTGTCCACGACAGATATACCTCCTCAAATGAATTTTTATCAAATGGGGCGTAAATCTGTTATTATGAATATTAGTGATTTAATCGTAAAAGGCGTCAAACCAAGGGGAATTATCATCTCTTTGGGGTTACCAAAAGAACTTAAGAGAGAGGATTTTATTAATTTAATGCTAGGAATTATTGATTGTACCCTGAATTTTAATATTGAGTATATCGGTGGAGATCTCAATGAGACGATAGAAATTATCATAAATCCAACTACTTTTGGTTTTAAGGCCCCTTCCGCTATAATTTTCAGAAAGGGGATGAAATCAGGTGATATACTTATAACTAACAATAAATTTGGCTTAACCGGCGTTGGTTTTGATCTTCTTTTGAATAAAAACATGGATCTGAAAGACATTACGAATTATAAACGTTCTGTAATGAGTGTATTGGAGCCTAAAATACCTGGAAATGAAGCATTAATTTTATCTGAACATAATTTAGCTACATCGAGCATTGATTCTTCTGATGGTCTTGCCAAATCGTTAAGAGATTTAATATTATCTAATCCTGATTATGGCTTTGAGATTGATTTTACTGAAGAACTAATAGATCCAGAAGCCCTAATTTATTCTCAAGAATTTGATGTTCCTTTAGAAACACTTGTGTTTAATGGAGGTGAAGAATTTAATCATTTATTTACTATTAATCCAAAAAGCTTTAATGCTGCTCAAAAAATAATTAATGCGCAAGGGGGGCAAATCTTTAAAATTGGAAAGGTGATTTCAGAAGAAAAGATTTATTTTTTAAAAGAAAATGAAAAACTTGAATTAAAAAGTCATGGATTTGAACATTTTAAATAATTTTTTACTATAGAAGAGTTCAAGCAATTTGCTAGTTTTATTAGACACAGAAAAAGTTTTATATTATTATAGATTTAAACTATTACAATTTTACCCTTTAATTAATTTTTAAAATAACGATAATGTTTAAATTTTATGTTTAAGGGCCATTAGCGCAGAAAAACCGCAATTCGCGTTTTTTGCGTAAGCAGGTAGCGCAGCAGGCTTTTAACCTGAAGGTCGTGGGTTCGATTCCCACATGGCCCGTGATTTTCTTTTATTTTTTATGATATTTTAGATTGTTAACAGCACACAAAAATAACAAAAATAAAATTCAATTCTACCCTACTTTTAATATATACGAATCGTCTCATAATTCTTGAATATGGAAAATTCCGAATTTAAGCTTCCATCAGATGAGTCAGAGCAACTTTTAATTAAATCACAAGAAAATTCTAATCCTGACTATGGATGTGAACCAGAAAAGCGAGATATTAAAACTCATCTTGAATATGGGGTTATTAATCTAGACAAACCCAGTGGACCAACTAGTCATGAAGTTGTTTCTTGGGTTCGTAAAATTCTTGGAATTTCAAATGCGGGTCATGGGGGGACATTAGATCCAAAAGTTACTGGCGTGTTACCATGTGCACTTGGAAAAGCAACACGAGTTCTATCAGCACTATTGACTGCTGGAAAAGAATATGTAGGGGTAATGACTTTACATTCTACTGAACCAAGTAAAAAAGTGGAATCTGTTTTTAAAGTATTTACCAATAAAATTTATCAACGCCCTCCTTTAAAATCTTCTGTTGCTCGAAAATTAAGAATTAGGGAAATTTATTATCTTAAATTATTAGAACTTAAAGATAATCGTGTACTATTCCGAGTAGGATGCGAAGCAGGAACCTATATTAGAAAATTATGTTTTGATATCGGTGAGGCACTCTGTTCAGGGGCTCATATGCTTGAATTAAGACGTACGAAAGTGGGTAATTTTAAGGAAGAAACAAATTTACAAACACTTCAAAATTTAAAAGATGCTTATACTATTTATCAAACAGAGGGAGAGGAGTATTATTTACGAAAAATAATTTCTCCTATGGAAAAAATGGTGGAACATTTACCGAAGATTTTTGTGAGAGATACTGCGGTTGATGCGCTTTGTCATGGAGCAGATTTAGCTGCAGCTGGCGTTTGTTATATCGACGCGAGAATAAACCATAAAATGTTAATAGCATATATGACACTTAAGAAAGAACTTATCGGATTTGGTATTGCACAGAAAAAGGCAATGGATATTTATAAAGCTAAATCGGGAATTATGGCTAAGACGAAAAAAATTTTTATGGAACGTGGCGTGTACCCTCGATGGAGTGAAAAAAACAAGTAAACTAAGATAATTTAATGCATTGAGATTATGAATCAAAAAAATCAGCATTATTCAACTGAATATCCAGATGTAAAATTAAAGATCTACACGATATCTGAAAGCTTACGAAGACATCTTTATATATTTAAAACCGCGACTGGTGTGTTTTCTTTTAAGAAAATTGATTTAGGAACACAGATATTAATCGAGAATATGACAATTCCTAAAAATCCTAGCGTTTTATTAGATTTAGGATGCGGATATGGCCCAATAGGAATTGTTTTAGGATATGAATCTCCCTTAAGTCAGATTTTCTTCATAGATATTAATAAACGAGCAACCTGGTGTTCAAAGCAAAATATTAAGATTAATTTTCCGGAGAATAGGAATCGGTTTAAGGTACTAACAGGGAATTACCTTGAACCAGTAATAAAAAAGAGTATAAAGTTCGATGGAATATTTATGAATCCTCCTATAAGAAAGGGAAGAGCAGAATTTCTAAAAATACTTAATGAAGCTCTAAACGTCTTAAAACCAAATGGATTTTTTCAATTTGTAATTAGAAAAAAAATGGGGGCTTCTTATATAGAAAACTTTATTAATAAAAATTTTCCGAGAAATAAATATAGTTTTAATATTTTATGTAAAAGAAGTGGCTATTGGGTTTTCAATCTTATGTTAAATACAGCATTTTCTGATGAAAATTAAAAACGTGTTAAGAAAAAATCGTAAAATTTTTTACGAAAGCGAAATTATTTATAAATAATTTGGAACTTTAAGAGGAATTATTTTTTTGACCAAGAAAAAAAAAATCGACGTATTATTACACGAACTTGTTCCGAAACATAAACTTTTAACTAAGAAAGAAACATCTGATCTCTTAGAGAAATATCAAATCAGCGTTATTGATTTACCACAGATATTTGAAAAAGATCCGGTTGCAATTGCTATTGGAGCAAAGGAGGGCGATGTAGTAAAGATTATACGTGATTCAAATACTACAGTAAAGACAATAAACTATTTTCGATATGTTAAAAAAGAAAAAGCCTAAAAGAAGTTCTTTTTATATAAATTCAAAGTAATAGTTGGTGTAAATTAAAATTTGATTTCTGAGAATTTATCAAATGAGGATAAATGGGTAATATTAAAGAGTCTTTTTGATGAGAAGGGATTAGTAAGGCAACATTTGGATTCTTATAACAATTTCATTGAGCTTGAAATGCAAGATATTGTGAATGAATCTGGAGAAGTAGTACCTGATATTCCCGGATTTAAGATTAAATTTGGAAAAATAAAAGTTGGCAATCCGAAAGTTCGTGAGGCTGATGGGGCCACAATGGAAATAACTCCAATTGAAGCAAGGATAAGAGAACTTTCATATGCTGCTGATATCACTTTAGAAATGACCCCAATCACAATAGACGAGAGAACACAGAGAGAAGAAGCAGAAGAAACGCTCGACATCTATATTGGTAAAATTCCAATAATGCTAAAAAGTTGTCGCTGTCCATTAGAGAATTTATCGGAACCCGAATTGATAAATCGTGGTGAAGATCCATTAGATCCAGGAGGATATTTTATAATAAATGGTACTGAAAGAGTCTTAGTGACTCAAGAAGATCTAGCTCCTAACAGAATATTAGCCGAAGAAGCAAGTAGAAGTTCAAGTGCAACTCACCAAGCTAAAGTATTTTCTACTCGTAGTGGATTTAGAGCCCCAGTCACGATAGAAAGAAAGAAAGATGGTAATTTAAGGGTTTCATTCCCTTCTGTTCCAGGAAAAATACCATTAGCTATACTTATGCGTGCTCTAGGCTTACATTCTGACAGAGAAATTTTCGAAGCAATATCAGAAAATCCAGAAATAGAAAAAGAATTAATTCCTGTAGTGGATGTTGCTGCTGAAATTCAAGTATTAAAAGATCCTGAAAAATCTCAACAAAATGCTTTAGATTATATTGGTAAACGTGTTGCTATTGGCCAAACTAAAGATTATCGTATCCGTAGAGCTCTTCAAGTTTTAGATAGATATCTTTTGCCACATATTGGTAATAATGAAGAGGATAGAATCAAAAAAGCCTATTATTTAGGACAAATGGCCCAAAAAGTTATGGAACTTGCATTAGCATTTAGAGACCCAGATGATAAAGATCATTATGCCAATAAACGTTTGAAGTTAGCAGGGGAATTATTCACATCATTATTTAGAGTTGCCTTTCTTAACTTGGTTAAGGATATTAAGTATCAATTAGAGCGAACAGCCGTTCGAGGCAGAGCTCCAAATATAAAAACCGCGGTAAGAGCGGATGTAATAACTGAAAGAATAAGACATGCTTTAGCAACTGGAAATTGGGTTGGTGGAAAAGCGGGAGTTAGCCAATTATTAAATAGAACTAATCATGTAGGTACTTTGAGCCACCTTAGGAGAGTGATATCACCTTTAAGTCGAAGTCAACCACATTTTGAGGCAAGAGATCTTCATCCTACTCAATGGGGTAAAATATGTCCTGCTGAAACTCCTGAGGGTCCTAATTGTGGTTTGGTCAAAAATCTTGGCTTAACTTCAATAATCTCTGTTGGAACTGATGAGAGAATTCTCGAGAATATATTACTCGATTTGGGGGTAATTCCTATAAATCAGGTTACAAATATTAGGGGAGATAAAGTTAAAGTGTTCCTTAATGGTAAATTAATTGGAATTCATCAGCAATACAATGCTTTCATACGGCAAATTAGAGAGAAAAGAAGAAAAGGAGAGATTGGTCAGTATGTCAATATTGGCTATTATCACGATTCAAAGGAAGTACAGATAAATTGCGACGCCGGGAGAGCAACCAGACCGCTTTTTGTATTAAAAAACAAGAATTTACTAATTAATAGTGAAGATATCGAAAAACTCAAACAAGGTAAATATATTTGGTCAGACTTAGTGCAAAAAGGGGTTATAGAATATTTAGATGCTGAAGAAGAAGAAAATGCCTATATTGCAATGTTTGAAGAAGATATTACCGCAGAACATACTCATTTTGAAATATCTCCTGCTGCAATCTTAGGGATTTGTGCCTCTATTATACCTTTTCCTGAACACAATCAATCACCACGAAATACATACGAAGCTGGGATGGTCAAGCAAGCATTAGGATTATTTGCCGCGAATATGCATTTGAGGTTGGATACTAGAGGTCATACTTTACATTACCCTCAACAACCACTTGTTAAGACAAGTCCCATGGAAATTGTCGGATTTAATCAACGTCCAGCAGGTCAGAATTTTATTATTGGAATGATGAGTTTTGAGGGTTTTAACATTGAGGATGCTATTATTATAAATAAAGCCTCAATAAATCGAGGATTAGCTCGTAGTCATTTCTTTAGAACGTATGATGCTGAAGAAAGAAAATATCCGGGTGGTGAAGTAGACAAATTTGAAATTCCTGAAAGAGGAGTTAGAGGTTTCAAATCTGCCGAATCATATCGATTATTATCAGAGGAAGACGGAATTATAGAGCCTGAAACTAAAGTAGATGGAGGAGATGTACTAATTGGAAGGACATCCCCTCCAAGATTCATAAAATCTTATGAAGAATTCGAGTTAATGCAACCAAATCGAAGAGAAACTTCTAAGAATATGAGACATAATGAAAAGGGAATTGTGGATACAGTAATTATTTCAGAAACAGTTGATGGAAATAAGCTTGTTAAAATTAAAGTGAGAGATTTAAGAATTCCAGAATTAGGAGATAAATTTTCTTCGCGTCATGGACAAAAAGGTGTACTTGGACTATTAGTACCTGAATGCGACATGCCATTTACTTCGAAAGGAGTAATCCCTGACATAATAGTTAATCCCCATGCTATGCCTTCGAGAATGACTTTAGGTCAGTTATTTGAGGGTATTAGCGGTAAAATCGCATGTAATGTGGGGAAGCTGGGCGATGCAACAGCTTTCGAATGGAAAGATATCACTAAACTTCAAGAACAGTTAGTTCAGGCGGGATTTGAATTTAATGGAAGAGAAGTAATGTATAATGGGATTACGGGAGAAAAGTATGAAGCGGGAATTTATTGCGCTCCCATTTATTATCAAAAATTGTATCATCTAGTAGCAGATAAACTGCATGCCAGAGCAAGAGGTCCAGTCCAAATTTTAACTAGGCAACCAACAGAAGGTCGTGCAAGAGAGGGGGGATTAAGATTTGGAGAAATGGAACGAGATTGCCTTGTTGGTCACGGTTCTGCTTTATTATTAAAAGAACGATTGTTAGACGAGTCAGATCGAACTGTAATTCTTGTATGTGAAAAATGTGGTCTTCTTGCGGTCTATGATAGAAATAGAGATAAACGCTATTGTCCAGTATGTGGAGAGGGGACAATCATTTCAAAGGTTGTTTGCTCATATGCTTTTAAACTACTTTTACAAGAAATGATGAGCTTAGGACTCGCACCAAGATTAAAACTCAAGGAAAAAATTTAGTCCAACATTTTTTTTATTACTCTTTTTAATGATATTCTAATAAAAATTCTGATATATGTAATTTAAAAAGCTTTAAAGTTCAGATTTGAACAAATAATTTGGTTACATTGATCATTTTGTATGAGAAATTTATTCTTAAATAATTTATTCACAAAAATTCATTGAAAGATTGTAGAATAGATTCAATAGCCCGCTTGGAGCAAAAAGAAATGCAATGAAAAACCTAAAAATATGGAACCAACCAAAATTGTGATAATAGACAGTCTAATTGAGGTTTCCCTTCCATACTTAGTATAGAGTACTAAAATTAATAAAGCTACTATCCCTATTCCAAAAAAAATCCAAGCTAAAACCCATAAAACAAGTGAAGGGCCCTCAAATAGTTCTTCTGGAGGTCTTTCTTCTTCCCAAGGCCATTCAAAGTCATTTTGTAATATTGTACTAGTTAACACAAAAAGTAAGGTAAGAATCATTTGTATTCAAATTTTAATTTTAAAGCTTGTTTAAGCTATAAATTTTTCATTTTTTTTTAAGTTTTTCAATAAATAGAATTTTAAAGAGATGTTCGCTTATTATTATTAAAATTTTTAAAAAAAATAAAACTCTAAGTTAAAATGCATTATTTAAGTGAGCTAATTAAAACCCCTTCTTTACAGGATCCAGCAAAAAAGCATATGAATATTCACCGTCATTTTTATAGATACTCTAAAGGTGATTTTATCGGTCCTGCATTAAAGATAACTATTACAAAAGCAAGAATAACGCTTAGGGGATCACATGAATATGAAGATTTAATTCAGGAAATTGTAGTTCGTACAATGGGTGGTAACGATATCAATATTAATGGGGTTTTAATTACAGGGAGCGATATTAATGAAGATCTTCAAAATCTTGGGTTAGATTGGAATTTAAAAAAATCCACTGGTAAAACAAAGAATTATAAGGCTGAAGTATCGGATAAAATTACAGCAGAACTTTTACTCAAAATTATTGAAAAGTTTCGAATAAATTCATATCTCCTACTATCTTTTAATGTTAATCCAACATGTAAGGTTAGTACAAAAAAGAGAATCCCTCAACCTTCTAAGAAAAAAGTGGATGAAGATGATATAAATAAGAGAGTTCAATTCTGCACAGGAGTAATTAACAATACCCAAGAGAATCTAAAATTGATAATTGATTTAGCATTATCAGATTTTAAAGCAGACCTTCCTAATCAATTTAAAAACATAATATTACTAAATAACTATAAAATAGAAGAAATTATCCTCCCCAAAGATGTTAAAAATTCTATGTTGTTAAGAATAATAGCAATCAGAAAAGGGAAAATGTTTCGTTCCCTTGAATATGATGGAGACATAATAGAGAAACAGTATAATATCGTTGTCTAAATTTAATTGTTAAAAAATGTTGGCATAATTTAGTAAAATTTAATTCTTATAAAACACTAAAAAATATCATAAAAAGACTAAAATATATGAGTCAGAGAGGAATGTCTTTAAATCCCTTTTTAAGATCTCTTCTATATCTTATTGGTGGCGATGTAGCAATAGAAGTCGGAATAGAACTTTTAAATTCTGAAAATGAAGATATTACAGATGAGGATATTACCGAAAATATTAAGGATCGGATTGAGGGGAAAGGAATAGATTTCGAGCCCGATGATAGCGATATATTAAAATTAAATACTGTTCGAAAAACGCTTTATAAATTATACAGTGAAAAATTGGCTCAATTTAGAAGGATAAGGGATAAAAGCACTGGATGGTTTATCTATTACTGGTGGCATGAATTTGACTTTCTTGAGAGTATTTTACTAGAAAAAAAGAATTATGTCCAAAGAAAGCTCAGAGACAGGCTCCAATATGAAGAAAATAATTATTTCTTCATTTGTAAAGCTTGTGAAATGTCAAATATGAAATATAGATTTGATGAAGCATTTGAATTAAACTTTAGGTGCCCAGAATGTGGGGGCCCCTTAGAAGCTCAAGATAATCAAAAAATAATTGATTTTTTAAAAGAAAAAATTGTACTCAATCAAAATGTAACAATTAGTAAGGAGTTTGAAGAGTAATATACTCACTTTTTCTTTTTGATAAATGCAGTATCGCCCATTGAAGTAGTTGATGTCTTTTTCATATATTTTTTTGTATTAACTTTTACATCATCAGTGGCCTTGAGGATCTGAATTTTATATACTTCTTCAATCTTTTTTGCTAATTTTAAATTCGGCTCTACTTTCCCAGATTCAATCCTCCTTAGTAGGGATGGTTTTTCATTTAATTTTTGAGCAAATTGTTCTTGAGTAAGGTTTTTCTGCGTTCTGACATTTCGAATTCTCTTTGAGTAATCAGATACAATTTCCACTGAAGGTTCCAGAATACTGCTTTGTTTAGTAGACGGTTTTCTTTTAATAATTTTTTGTGTATTTTTAGAGGTTCTTTCAAAACTGGAGATTTTAGGTTTACTTATTATTTTTTTACCTAAATGTGCGCAACTTTGACATACTGTTATTTTTGCTCCTTCTATTAAGACTTTTTGACCTTTACCCCATATTTTGCCTCCACAAATGGGACAGTCATCATCTATTCTAGCATTTTTTTTTTTATACATGGATAAACTTAAATCTATTATATATTTAAAAATCAATGGTGTTATATGATATAAATTAGCTAAAGGAAATTCTTATAATTTATGTTTTTATGGAAATTTTATAAAATATAATATATAGATTTTTTTTACATCAAAGATTTAATTTTGATGAAGAGATAGACTTAAATTTATATGAATAAAAGTTTATTATTAAATTAAAATCGTTCAAATAAAAACTTGGGTTTACTGAATGTGACAACTACTAAAGATAAAAAGAAGAAGGAAGAGACGAAAGATGGAGAGTATCTAATCACTTATACGAGGCATCTTGAAAAAAGGCTCCGTAATTTAGAGACTGAGAAACAGCTATTAGATGCAGAAAGATTAAGATTAGAGCAAGAGCTTCATAGTCTTAGGAATGAAATTGACAGATTAAGAGAGCCACCCCTAGTTTCAGCAACCGTTATTGATATTTTAGATGATAGTAGAGGAAGAGCAATTGTAAAAAGTTCAACCGGTCCTAGTTTTGTAGTCAATGCAAGTAGAAAAGTGAAGAATGAGAAGTTGAATCCTGGTATGAGAGTTGCTTTAAACCAACGTACTTTTGCGATAATGGAGGTATTGCCAACAAAATTGGATCCTTTCGTTAAAGGGATGGAAGTTATTGATTCAATTCCAGATATCTCCTATAATGATGTTGGTGGTCTGGAGGACCAAATGCAAGAAGTGAGAGAAACTGTGGAATTACCCCTTAAAAAACCAGAGTTATTTAAGAAAATCGGGATAGAACCTCCCAAAGGAGTATTGCTATATGGAGCTCCTGGTACGGGAAAAACATTATTAGCAAAAGCAGTTGCTCATGAAACTGAAGCTACTTTCATAAGAATCATAGGTTCTGAATTAGTTCAGAAATTTATTGGGGAAGGAGCTCGATTAGTGAGAGAGATTTTTAATCTAGCAAAAGAAAAAGCTCCAACAATTTTATTTATTGATGAATTAGATGCGATTGGTTCTCAAAGACTTAAAATCGCAACATCTGGAGATAGAGAGGTCCAAAGAACTTTAATGCAGCTGTTAAGTGAACTGGACGGATTTGATATAAGAGGAGATGTAAAAATTATTGGCGCAACAAACAGAGTTGATATCTTAGATCCCGCATTATTAAGACCTGGAAGATTTGACCGAATGATTGAATTTCCTATTCCAGATGAATTTTCAAGAGAATCAATTTTTAAGATTCATACTAGGAATTTAACTGTGGAAGATGATTTAAATCTGAAGAAATTCGTTAATCTTACAGAAGGTGCAACAGGAGCGGATATTAAAGCAATATGTACTGAGGCTGGGATGTATGCTATACGAAGAGAAGCTGAAATGATTAAGGAAAGCGATTTTTTTGATGCCGTAAATAAAGTAATGCGAAAAGCAAAAGAAAAATTCGTAGACTCAAGACTATATATGTAAAGATATTTTACTTCTTACATTTTTATTTTAATATTAACTATTCTAATAATAGTTAGTTTATTATCTAAACAAAATCTACAAGCTACATTAATAAATTGAATGTTGAATATTTATTAGGATTGCGGAAAATTACAGCTATATGTGATTATCAATTTGATCCAGAAATAACCGACGTCCTATTTAGTAATAAAGAAAATATTCACCTTGAGAGGTCAAAAAATACTAATAAAATTAGATATATATACGTAAAAGACAATCTACTATTAACATTGAGACCAACTAACGGTTTGTTTACATTAAGTTTTTTCTCCGCCCAAAAAATAATAGATAATACCCCTCCACCTAAATTAAGGGCTATTGTATTGAATGAAGTCTCAGATTATATTAAAAAGGGGAGAAATGTCTTCTGTAAACATATTATTGATATTGACGAAAATTTAAGACCTATGGATGAAGTTATTATAGTTGATCAAAATGACGAATTATTAGCATTGGGTCGTTTAAAACTTCCGATTACCTATATCAAGACTTTTAAATATGGTGTGGGTATTAATGTTAGAAAAGGAATTAATAAATCAAAAGGTTAAAAATCAAAATTAATTTTATATAGTAAATTGTTGTAAATGTGAAAATAAGTATGAAATTACCTAAAGAAATGCAGAAAAAAGAGAAGAGTAAACCAAAACGCCCTCAAGCAGTTAAAAAGAGAGAAGGTCAACAATTTGGGTCTAGACAAATGCGTAGAAAAATGCAGCAACAAGGGATAGATATGGATCAAGTCGACGCAACACGAGTAATAATTGAAGGCCCTGAGAAAACACTTGTTATTACTCAACCTGAAGTGGTTTTAATGAAACAAGCAGGTCAGGAAATATACCAAGTAATTGGAACAGCAGAAGAATTTTCTCCAGAAGAAATTTCAATCGATGAGGCAGAGAAAATAGATGATAGTGAACCATTAGATGAATCCGAGATGAAACCTACCATTACTGAGAATGATATTATGTTAGTAGCGGCACAGGCAAATGTTGAACGAGACGAAGCTGAGGCTGTTTTAATAGATTGCAATGGTGATATTGCTAAAGCTATTTTGCTTCTTAAAAATAGACCTTAAATTCTTAAAAGTAAAATTTGAATAATAAGAAAACATTAAGAATAATGAACCTATTTAAAATATATTCATAAGGAATTATAATTAATGAGTTAACATGTCTAAAATTAAAAAAAAACCCGCCGATCGCTCAACAACAACTATTTCGAAAAAGGATATCGCATTTGAGAAATCAATCCAGTTTTGTGCGTGGATGTTTTTAATCTCATTAAGCATATTTCTTGTTTATTATGGTATTTTTGATATCATCTTAGAAGAAATTGATATTGAAATCACCGCTATGCTATTTTCCTACGCTCTTTTTACGGGAACATCTTCTGCACTTTGCTTTGCTTTATCAACAAAAATAAGAAGAAATAGAGATAGAAAGAAAGAGATATTTATAGACTGGATTATAGCTGAGTTTTTGTTTTGTATGTTTGCGATATTTTCAGTAGCGGTTTATCAATGGTAAAAATTATTTATAATCCTCCCTCGCAGGACTAAAAACTTCTACAACTTCAGCAGTTTCAAGCACTTTTGCGCCATGTTTTTCCCACGAATCAAAAACATAGCTATCTCCTTCTTGAGCTAAAAATTCACCTCTAGTTTCAGTAACAAATTGGATTTTTCCAGACACTACGTACCCAATCTGATGGGCATCGTGATCATGGAGAGGAATTTCAGCGTTTTTTTCAAGATCAAAAAAACATAACATAACTGAATCATTATAAGTCATGGTTTTTCTAAAAATTCCGTCTAGCGCTTTGACTTTTTGGATATTGTCTTTATTTACGGGTCCTTTAATCATTTATTTTTTACCTCTTACATCCATTTAATATTTTTTTTATTTAAATATATACAAGACTAATTCTTATAAAATTTTATAGTTAAAACTGAAAGGCGTTTTACTGACTAGCGACAGAAATCCCTAAGAAGAGAAATTAGAAAACTAGTTAACCCTCTAAATAAAAAAATCCTAAAATGATTAGGATTTCAAGAGGAAACTCTTTTACAAGAACATTGTTACATTAATAGGAAAAACTTAAATTAAAAATACAAATAAATTTTTATATTCATCGAAGAAAAATATAATGTAATTAACTGAAATATTATTCACATGAATTATCTAATTAGGTTGGGATTGCCGACAAAAATTCTTTATTTGTGAATCTTAAAGATAAGTTTATTTATAAAAAGATAAAATGGAAACAAAAGATAATGGAAGGTTAAAAATGGTTTTTGTAGAACAAACGAGTGCACATAAAAAGAAAAGTAAATATCTAAAAAATTTATTACCTAGAGTGTTTAGAACGGAAGGGGATGTGGTTAAGTTTGATCCGTTAAAAATTGAAAATAGTATCATTAAAGAAACTGGTTTGGATAAAGAAAATGCTGATAGATTAACTGAAATCGTTGTGAGAAGGATCATATCATCAGGAATTCAATTTCTCTCAGGACCCCATATTCGAGAAATAGTTTGCTCTGTTCTTTCAGAAGAACACTATGAGGACCAGAGAAAGTTATATACTCGAATTGGAATGCCTTTAATGGATTATGAAGCTATTTTAGACCAAGGCATAAATGAAAATGCTAATCAAGATATGAATCCTGAGAGTATCCATCACTGGGCTGCAAATCGAATCTCCGAAGAATATGCGCTTTTAAGGCTTTTAGATTCAGAAGAAGCTAAAGCTCATTTGTATGGTGATATCCATATCCATATGCTAAGATATTTCGATCTTCGTCCTTTCTGCCAGGAATGGGACCCTCGCATGATTCTCGAGCATGGTTTACCCCCTGTTGAAAGTTGGCCGCATTGTAGTAAATCGGCTCCTGCTGGAAGCTTGAGAGTGGCTGTAACTCATTTAGCAAAATGGTTAGGCATAATACAAGGGGAATTTTCAGGAGGACAAGGTTATGATTATATTACAACGTTTTTAGCTCCTTATGCGAGAGGAATTTCTGACAGGGAAATAGAACAATCAATGCAATGCTTAATTTTTGAAACTAACCAAATTTTTGCTGCAAGGGGTGGGCAAGTACCATTTACTTCAATATCCTGTACTCCAACAGTACCAGAAGGGTTACTTGATATTTCAGCAATAGGACCTCATGGAAAAATAGTTGGATCTTATGGAGATTATAAAGATGAATGCCTACAGCTATTTGATGCATTAACGGATGTGTACATTAAAGGAGATCAAAATGGAAAACTTTTTGCTTTTCCAAAACATGAAATAAAAATTAAAAAAGAATGGATAAATGATTTCGAACCGTCTTATTTGAAATTGATGGAAGAAGTGGCAACTATGGGTACTCCTTATTTCCTTAATATGTGTCCTGACTGGATGCCTGATGAAATACATAGTCAATGTTGTAGAAAATTTCTCAGTGGAAATGAAATCATTAGTAAATGTATCCTTGATCCCGAAAAAAGAAAAGATGCAAATGTTTGGGAAAATTACGTGACTATTGGCTCTCTTCAAAGTGTAAGCTTAAATCTACCTAGATATGCCTATTTATCTCGAAATGAAGATGATTATTTGGAAATATTAGATGAAAAAATGGAATTATCTGCTAGAATTTTGATAAAAAAATGGAAGTTAATGGAAAAAAGATTACAATCAGGTCACCTCCCACTGTGCTGCGGAAAAATAAACGGAAAACCAATTTTTAATATAAACGATCAAAACCTCTCTATAGGTTTTACAGGATTAAATGAAGCCGTTAAAAGTTTAACTGGAGAAGAACTCCACGAAAGTAAAGATGCGTATAATTTGGGCAAAAAAATATTGGAATTCATGGTCGCAAAATGCAATACAATGACAGAAAGAGATGGATATTCATATTCACTCTGGGAACAGCCCGCCGAGAGCAGTTCAGGACGCTTTGCTAAATTGGATTTGAAACATTTTCCTAAAAAAGCAATTCCTCAATCATCTGGTAAATCTGCTTATTACACAAATTCGGGTCATTTCAGATATGATGCTGATATTCCACTATCAGAAAGAATAAAAAAGCAAGGAGATTATCATCCAATCGTGAGTGGGGGTGTTATTACTCATATTTTTCTAGGAGAACAAAAACCAGACATAAATGGATTGTGGGAGCTTACAAAAAATATTTGTCTTAACACAAATACGGCATATTTTGCATATTCTCCCGATTTTACATACTGTCCGCATTGTCGAAAGATGTTTCGAGGGGGAAGCTTTACCTGTTCTCAGTGTGGATCTCAGGACGCAAAAGTTTATTCGCGTATTACCGGATATTATAGTGAAGTTAATAGATATAATGCTGGAAAGAGAGCAGAATGGGAAACCCGAAAACGACAAAATATAGTTCATATATAAATAACAAAATTTTATGCACTCTATCAATTTAAAAATCATTATATTTGAAATATTTGCATCATTAGTGAGAGATTTACTCTAGTTATATAACTTGAATGAAGATATAAATCCGAAAAAATAATATCAAGCAAATAACGAAAGACATTTTGAGATATTCACTAATAAAATTAATGATGAATTTAGAAAATTATTTAAGAAACTAAGACCTATGAACATAGGACAAAAGATTAAAGATGAGTAGATTTTTCAATGAAACAAACAGAAAGATCATATTTTTCTTATTCAACAAAATTAAAAATTGCTGCATATTGTAATAATACTTGCGCTTTTCCTTCATGTGGTAAAAAAGTTCTTAGTGGGAGGATTAAGGCAGAAGATCTCGAAAATGGATTTTCTAAAGGTGAATTTGCTCATATAGTTGGTGTATCTCCTCAAGGACCTAGGCGATCTCAAGATGTGTCTCTAGAGAGCATTAATGATGTTTCAAATGGGATACTACTATGTGCAGAACACCATGCATTAATAGATGCAAATCCTAATGATTATCCTATAGAAACCTTAAGAAAATGGAAAAGGAATATTGAAGATAATTATAAAAATCTTCTGTTTATCAGTGATTATGATTCATGGGATGTTGACATAAATAATTTAATTAAAACTTCTGAATTTATTCAATATTCCGAAGAATTAAATAAATTTTTAAATAGTTCTGAGAATCTAATTGTGCACGTAGACGGCGAAATAGGAGTCGGGAAAAAAACTTTTGTAAAATATTGCTTTTCTCAATTACCTAAAAATCTGCAGAACGAAGTTATTATAATACAATCTAATGATTTTGATCTCTCAAATTTCTCATTGTTTAATAAAATGATTAAATCAAGATTCCTTATTTTGCTTGAGACTTCTCCAAATTATCTTAAAAAATTAGTTGATAGAATTAAACAAGTTAATCCAACTAGTTATAAAGTCATTTCGATTGGTTCGGGTGAATTAGTAACTAAAAAAATAAATGGAATTATAAAAAAATATACTTTAAACCGTTTAGATTCGAAAAGTTCAAGGAAATTAATCAGCCAATTAAGCAAAATTATTTCTCAGAATAATATAAAATATATTTTGGATTTGACAAAAGGAAATCCAGGAATTATTGCATCATTGGTCAAATATAATGAAAGAAAATATGATTTCACAGATGATTCCATAATTTCTGAAATTTTCGAGAATTTCAATGAAAGAATTAAAAAAATGGGGATAGAGTTAATTCTAGTTAAAAAAATTATATTAGGTTTCTCAATCTTCTCTGAATTAGGATGGTATAAAGGATTATATAAGACATTATTTGAGAAAGGAAAATGGAGTTATGAATTTGAAGAGATACCTAACAAATTTTCCAAGATAATAAATGTTGATCTAGACAAGATTGACATTATTATTACAGAATTACTTGAACTAAAAGTTTTAGAAAGAAAAGGGAGATTTTTAACTTTATCTTTACCATGTTTATCAGGTCTTTTCATTCGTCAGACACAGGAGGTATTTCTCAAGTATTTTAAGCGAATTATGGATTTACAAGATCCACATTTATTACAAAAATTTTTAAAACGATTAAAACAGTTTGCTTATGAAGAAGTCCTAATTTCATCAATTGTTAAGGAAATTCTCGATACTGGGTTATTATCAACTATAGACTGCCTAAATATTAATTTTTTTTCTACAATCCTCTTAAATCTTGCACAGCTTAATAATAAACTAGTGGCTGACCATCTTGAATTATTATTCAAGCATAAAAATCCACTAGAATTAAAAGAAATTTTAATCAATCGAAGAAACTTAATAACAGCTCTTGAGCATCTGATATGGTATCCAGAAACATTTAAGACGGGAATGGATATTTTAATTAAACTAAGCATAGGTGAAAATGAAGACTGGGCTAATAATGCAACAGGATTAATACCTGAAAAATTTAGAGTATATTTACCTGGAACGTCAGCAAGTTTAGATTTGAGATTGAATTATTTATCTGAGTTTATTGCTAATTCAACTGAAGAGCATTTTTTTTTGATTCCAATGATTTTCAAATCTATTTTCTATCTAAATACTAGTTCTAGATTGATATACGCTGAGATACAATCATTTAAGCCAATACCAAAAGAATTCGTACCAAATCCAAAAGAATTGTCAAAGTATTTAAATGAAACTTTTAAAATTTTTAAAAATCAATTTGAAAATGAAAAATTTGAAAAAGATGGATTAGAAATCATAAATAATAATTTGAAACTTTTTGTAGAACTAAACAAGTTTGAAGAAATTAAATCAATATGGAATAAAATAATAAGTAAAGATAGAGATTTTAAAATCAGATTAATAAATTTTTTCGAATATCGATTCAAGAATGATACAATCTATCCAGATATTAAAGAGTATATAAACAAATTAAAAGAAGATTTTTCCCTACTTGATTCAATTAAAGAGTTTTCTTGGAAAAGCCCATTAGATTTTAAAGAAGAAGATATGAAATCCAAATCTCTTGAAGTAAAAAAAGTATTATCTAGTTTAGAAAAGGAAGAAATTCAAGAGATTCTAGAATGGTTAATGAAAAATTCTGGTGATTTTGTCATACAAATTGGAATTTTGTTATCATTGGACAAAGATTGGATTGATCAATATGAAGATGTATTAGAAAGCTTTCTAAAATTAAAGGAAAATAGGGAATTTGATTTCTTTCTTGCGGTCTCTTATAACATTAGAATTAAGGACCAAGAAAGGTGGAGATCTATATTAAAAAAAATTGAAGCAAATGAAGGACTTTCACATGATTACTTTAGATTGTTAAGAGCAACTCCAATTCTCGATGATTGGGTTGTAAATAAAATAGTTGATTTAGCTGAACATGATTTCCTAAATGAAAGTGATTTATATCAATTTTCATGTTTAGAAAATGTAATTGAATTGGATGAAAACTTGTTTAAAAAAATAATGAGAATCTATTATAATAGATTTCCTAATGTAATTTCTGTTAAGCCTCAACAATGGAATGATAATTTATTCTTAATAAAACGATATATTGAAAAAAATCCCAATTTTATCAAAAGAAATGTTGAAGATCTATTAAAAATTCTTTTAAATTTTGAGTGTCATGAAGTTGAGATTGGTGATAAATTTTCAAGCCTTTGGTTAGAAATTATTCTTATAATTATTAAAGAATGTCCGGGAACAATTAAGGAAATAAGAAAAAAAATAATTAGTTTAATTCCTAGCAAATATTTACCAATGGATTTTGACAAAACAACTATTAACACTCTATTTATCAATTTTTATGAAATAGAAGCAGAAGATACCTGGGAAGATTTTAAAATTTTATTTAAATCCAAATCAATTGATTATGTAGAGTTTTATTTCAACCTCTTATTTCTAAAATTAGTGCCTATCAATAAAATTTTAGAATTATGTGAGGAAAATGTAGAAAAAAATCCTTTAATTCTTGTTAAAATTGTAGGAGAGGATATCCAATCTCAAAAAGGTCAAGATCTTGTTCGTGAAATTTGGTATAACTACTCGAATATTAGCAATCTTTCTTTTGAAATATATTCTAATTATACTTCTGGTGTCAAAATATTCTCACCTGGTGAAAGCGCTAAAATTCAAGAATTTCAATTAAAAAGACTTGAGGAGTGGCTTGAAAAAGAAAAAAAAATGGAAAAAACTAGAGAAAAAATGACGATATTAATAAATGAATTGAAAAGATTAATCTCGAGGGATGAAATACACGCAAAACAGAATGATGAAGAAACAAAAATTTAGCGAATTGATTCCAAAATTCGATAATTGTTATATTCCTTTTAGATCAAACCTTGAAATTAAGATAGATCAAATTCATTTTAGAAAAAAAGGACAAGATGAATGGTCATATTTTTCTAAATTATTCAGTTATGAAGATGATTATAATCATATAGTTGAAATTAATAACGAAATTGATGAAAATCTAATAATTATCTACTATAAATCACTTGATCCTATAAAGTTTTCGTCAGAATTTGTCCAACTTCGAGTTATTATAAATAATGAGATTTATAGATGTATGTGCTCAATAGAATGGATAAAAATTGAAGATGATTTACTTCCAAAGATCGTAATTAATTCAAATTTAGGATTTAAAAAGGAAAGAATTACCTGCCTATGTCTAAAATTAAACGACAATTGTTTGAAATTCCTTAAACAATTTAACCAATTAATTGAAACTCAAAATATTACAGATTTGACTGATATTCGTGGAATTAATATTAAAAATTATGATATCGCAATTGTAAATATCAAATTCTTAGATGATATAAATTTATACTTGAGATTTCTAAAGAATATTGGACAAATATACATCTCTGATGACATTGGAAAATTATCAGAAAATTGTCTCAATATCAACAAACACAATTCATCTTATTCCTTTCATTATCGTATATCTGAATTTTTAAAAATAAAATGTTTAAACATTGAGAAAAATGATAAAGTCGATTTTTGGGAACAAAATAAAGATGAATCCGAGAGATTTTGGCAAAAATACTTACAAAAGCATACTGATATCTTTTCCTCTGCTCTAAACTATACTATGGAATTTATCTGTGATGAAGGATCTGTAAGAGGGCAAGATATATATGGAAAGGGAGAAAAAAGAATAGATTTTCTATATAAAGGAAATGATAATAATGCTATTCTAATCGAAATAAAAGGACCAAAAACTCAATTAATTATGAATATGGAATATCGTGAAGGAATATATCCTCCCACAACTGATTTATCAGCTTCAGTCCTTCAGGTAATGGATTATAAGAAAATACTAATCGAAAATTATAATGAAATTAAAAAAAGATGTGATTGTGATGGTTTAAAGACAGACATCATTAAATGTTATGTTATAATTGGAAACTTAGAAGATTTAAAAGAGGAACAAGAAAAAAGTTTTTCTTATTTTAAAGAAGTCGTAAACCCATATGTGGAGATAATCACCTTTGATGATCTTTTTGATAAATATAAAAAAAGCTATTTAATGGTCATTTAATTACAAATTATCTTTTTGGATTATGGAAAATATATAAAAATGAGTTTGGAATACTTAAAAATTTATTTATTGTCTTTTATGAAAGTTTGAAGATCTATAAAGAAATTGAAATTATCGCTTGTAATATTAGTTTTAAGTGTTTCTACTTCTTTATAAGTAACTGTCTCTGCTTCAGTATTATTTCTTTTCTTACAAACAAATTTCCCATCTTCCTGTTCTACAAGAATTGGTTCCCTTGTTTGCTTAATAGCAACAATCAAAATGATTTTTTCTATATCGAAATCATCTATCAATTTTATCTCTTTACATTTAATAAAATCCTTTTTTGGTTCTGTAAATTTCCTTAATACTTTCTTAATTTGTTTAATTTTTTCCTCTAATCCATCAATTCCGACAATCTTTTTTGGATCATCATCTGTAATACCAATAATTAATAAGCCACCATCATAATTGGCAAAACTTGTTACTTGATTGCAGAATTTAATTTTAGCCCTCTTTTTTTCTGATTTGCTGGATTTTTCCCAAAAGTCAAGTGTTTGCTTAAAGTCCCATAAATCATTTTCAATGCGGTTAGGTTCTATAGCTTTTTTTATAAAAAGAATTAAAGCTTCTTCATTATATAAAAAGGTTTGTTGCAGTCTATATTTGTTAATATCTAAATCTAATTCTTCATAAATTTCTTCAAAATCTTCTTCAAGAATTTTGTTCACAATGGATTTAGTGTTTTCTTTTTGAATTAAATATACAGAGCATTCCTCTTCATTTTCGTATAAAAATTCTCTAGAATGCGTAGTTATAAAAATCTGATTAGATTTTGATTCTTGAAGGAATTTATCCCTTAACTTAATTTCTAATCCAGGATGTAAATGAAGCCCAGGTTCTTCTATACATAGTATATTATCTTGCCCAATTTCCATGATATAAGCAATAAAGTGTGCTATGTTAAGTATACCAGCACCCATATTGTCCAAATTCAATTCTATGTTTAAATCATTTTCTTTTAAAATTAATATAGTATAATCATTTTCGATCACTTCTTGCCTTAGTATATCAATTTCAGGAATAAATTCTAATAATTGCTTATTAAGTTTTGAGTTCCAATCATGTTCATTGGTAACCAATTTCTTATATATTATAGTAACTAAATTACTTCCTACCGGATCCAGACTTAAGCGAGTGGCCCCTGAGGTCTCAGCCCTTGGATTAAATCTACGTTTATCTGGAATAATATGGATATTTTCAAAAAATTTAATTAATTCTTTAGCTATAAATGGAATAGGGGGATAATTTTCAAGATTCAAATGTTCTTCTAAAATTTGTTTTATATATCGAATTCCACCAGTTCTTATATTTGCAAAATAATTTTTTAGAAATACTCTATCAATTGAAACATTTTGTTTTTGAATAGCTTTAGGATTATATACTGAGTTTTGAAAATTATCATTATCAAGTCTTTTAAAATGGAACAAATCTTGATAGTTATTATCCATATGTAAAATTTGAATTCTTTCAATATATAAAGCCTTTCCAATATCGTACTTTTTCAAAAAAATTTTAATTTTATTGAAATATTCATTTGATTTAAGCCAGTCTAAAGCGACTTTTGTGTCATTCCAATTAAATTCTTGAAATTTTGGATCATTTTTCCTTGTATAATCAAAAACTCTATTTAAAAAATTTCGAGTGATAAGTTCCAATATAATTTTATTTCTAAACTCTGATGTTAGGGAAAAAATTAGATTAAGTTCTAATGGTAGTGTTTCGTCTCCATCATAATATTGTTCTCTATTTACTTTTCTTTCTGAATAAGAATCTTGGAGTATCTTAAATATTTTAAATAAATTTGATTTACCTGAACTATTTTTTCCTATTATAACATTGTAATCTTTAAAATCCTCAAATTTAGCATCTTTATAACTCAAGAAATTTTTGATTTCTATTCCTGAAAGCTTAATATTCAAATCTCCTTTCCCCCTTAATAATGATTTAAGACTCTTCTGATATTCTTTAGCAAAATATAATATTTATTCTCTTTGGTAAATTAGAAATTATAGAATAATAATTTAATAATATTAATTAAAAAGTAAAAATAAAGAGAGTCTAATTATTTTTTACAATTCATTAAACACAATTTTACAAATTTTGAAGCAGATCTTCATTCTTTTAAATCTTAATATAATTCTAAATTATTGAATTCAATATTTTCGTATATACTAGAACTATAATTTCAATTTTTATCAATACTCATGTATAGTAATCCTTAAGGTTAGTATTTAATTATGAATATAAATATAAAGCTATCAAATAGTTATAGATTACTAGTATATATTTAAATTCACTTAATTACAAATAATTTTATATATTAATACATAAAAAAAGATTTTTTAATGATAAAAATGAACGAGGCAAGCGTTATTGTACCAAAAAGTGAAATTAGTGACGATTTCTTAATTAAGAATTACTGTAAGCTCATTAAAAAAGGGGAGATTGAATTTCTAGAGAAAATGGATAGTTTTGACATATATGATAAGAATTATGAAGAATTAAAGGATGAGTCTAACTATATAAAAATTGATACTAAGAATCTTGTTAATATTTTAAATGATCTCACTATAGAAGATAAAAAAGAAGAAGAAAAAGTAAAGATTCTGAAAAAGAAAAAAATAATATTTCAGAAACTATGGCCGAATTTTGTAAGGAGTGCTATTAAATATCTAAGAATAAAAGATACTCGAGATAAAGGTACCTTTAAATTTGATTTTGGAGTCAACAATTTAACAAAATATTTTGAAGAATTCTCAAAATTTGAAGAAATTCTTTATGGAATTGACGAATACTATCGAGATCATTCCCTACATGTTTTTAGAGTGTATCTTTTAGGAGTATATTTAGTAAGAAAATTTTTTAAAGATTATGATCAATTGAAGATTAAAAATAAACCTTCTATAATCGGTAAAATCTTTTCTGATGAAAAAGAAGCGATTTGGTGCGTTATAGCATTATGTCATGATTTAGGATATCCATTACAGAAATTAGATGAATTAAATAAAAAACTTGTTAAAATACTCGAATTTTTTGGTACTTCAAATTTTAATCCTTTAAGATTTAGCTTACCTCTTGAAGGAACAATCTTAGACAAATTTATTTTAAAATTAATTTCGTCAAGAATCAATGACAACTTATTGATTCAACATCAACCTAAATTTTATGCAAAATACTCTAAGGCTTATGAAAAATTGAGCCATGGAATAATGTCTTGTATCTTATTAATGAAAAATTTAGTATATTTTAAAGAAACAGATTATGAACCTGATTTCCAAAAAGGTTTTAAATATATTAAAGAGCCTTCTACAAATAGCAACGATTTTGATGAAAGAACTTTAGAGGATGCAAGACAATATGTAATTAGAAGAGAAATACTACGATCAATTGCTTCCCATGATAACGAAGATATTTATCATATAGAAATGAATAATTTTCCCTTTTTATTGATAATGTGTGATGAAATCCAGGAATGGAGCCGACCTGCTTCAAAAATAAGACTACTATATGCCTTAGATGAAAAAAATAGAGAGATAATTAATATCAATGCTTTTAATGAAAATATAATAGATATCTTAATAAATTTAAATTTTGATGAAAATGATTTATTAAATTATGTTGCAAAGAAATATATGAAATTTATTCGATTATTGAGAAGTGCTGTAGATTCAGATAAACGGAAATTTAATTTTATAATGTCGATACAAAATAGGGAAGGCATAAAATACCAGTTTATTTATGAAAGTCCTAATGAATTCTATACTGATGAAGAAAAGAAAAAAATGGAAATCTCGTATGAAGAACCAAAATGTATAAAATTTATAAATGAAAAACCAATAGAAGATTTCTCATTAAGGAATATTATTGATTTAATAAATAAAAAATGACAGTAAATGATTATACTGATATAAAAACTATTGAAATTAAGAAAAGGGATTTAATATTTTCTAAAAAAACTCGTTTGTGGTGTAGATTACCATATCCAAATCATCCTTATGGATGTCCAAATTATAATAAAAATCCATTATGTCCCCCTTTTGCCGATTACATGGATTATATTAAAAAAAAATATTCTCATTTTTATTTAATTTATGCTATTTTTAAATTAAAAAGTCAAAGAGAAAGAATGCTTTCAATCCATCCAAATTGGTCAATAAAAAAAGCTAATTGTTTGTTATATTGGCAGGGTTCTGTAAAAAAAGTCTTAAAAAACTATATTCAAAGGATTATACTAAAAAATAAAAATAGAAAAACCTATATTTTAGCATGTGGTTCTGGATTTAAATTTAGTAGTATTCATCAAAATAAAGTCTATAGTATGGAAGCTGTAGGAATAAATGTATTAAAAACTTTAGATAATGTGGGAATAGAATACGAACTTAAACCTAAGAATAAAGTATTACTAGTTACACTATTATGTTCTCAAGAGTACCTTTTATTTTTTTAAATTCTTCAGGTATATAATCTTTAGTTAAATCTATTTGTTTAATGTTATTGCATACTAATTTTTGAATTGGACAAATTTCATTACATATTTTTCTTTCTAAACAATATCCACATTTTAGATTTTCTTTAAAATGCTGTAATTCTATATCTAATAACCTATTAGAAATAACTTTTCGAAGCGAATTTTTATCATTCAGTTTCACGAAGCAATTTGAAATATTTTTAAAAGCAGTACAAGGAAATAATTTAAGATCAGATGTAATCATAAATTTATTTTTTCCAGCTTCACACTTAAAACAAGAATTACTAAGGTTAGAAAATGCCGATCCTATTTCGACTTTAGAGGAAGGATAATTTAATTTCACATTATTTAAAATGATAGCTAGATCTTCTTTGCTAAATACTAATTTCTCATGATTTTTTAAAGCCCTACCATGTAATATAAGGCGAAGTATCTTGACATGTTTAATATTTAGCTCATTTATTAAATATTCTATTGTATCTTCAAGGTATTTAATATTTAAACAATTAGGGATGATATGAACTTCAGTATTGATATTTAAATCTATACATGATTTAATTGAAGTTATAGTATTTTCAAAACCAAATGTGGTTTTTGTTAATTTAGCAAAATTTTCTTTATCAATGGTTTGAAAATTATATCTTATTGTCAAATTAGGATGATTTTTATATCTCATTAAGATATTTTTAGGAATAGGCAAATACTCCCTATCTTTATAAATACATCCACAAGAGTAAATTTCCAGCAAAAAATCACAATTTAGAATATAATCAATAAATTCTATAATGTTTGGATGAAGAAATGGTTCTCCTCCTGATAATTGGATAATATCAAGACCAAGTTTTTTAGCATCTTGAATAAGTTCGATAAATTTCTTTTTTTCTATATATTTCTTCTTATAGATGGTTGAATCACTAGAACAAAAAATACAATTAAAAGGACATTTGTTAGTTATTTCAATCAACAATTCTTTTTTCTTTTTCAATTTTGCTTTCCTCAACGATTCAATTCTAATATTGACTTAGATACTTTTAATCTTTTTCTATATAAAAAAATAAAAATATCTTGGTTTTTTCTCATCATCTCCTAAACTTGTTTAACTCTATATTATGCTTAAATATTAGAAATATTTTAAATCTTTTAGCTTTTCTCATTTAAAATATATTTCTTAAAAATATTTAAAATTATTGGCAATGAAATTATTCGAAATTTAATAAAATCTCATTTAATTAATAAGATTTTGATTTCAATTTAACTTATAATAAAAAAATAGATTTAACCGACAAATTTATATTATTCTCTTTTCTTAAGAATTGAGAATATTTAAAAATGCTTGTTTATAATTTAATTATGTAGATGATTGCCCTTGAAAAAGAGATAATTATTATAAATTTTTTAAATGAGAAAGCTATAAATTTATTATATATTCTAGCTAAAAAATATCCAATAACTAGCGTTAATTTGAGGAATAAGGTTATTAAAAATGAAATAATGTCTATAAGTTCTTACTATAGGTATCTGGATTTCCTTTTGAAACATAAACTGATAAAAAAAGAAAAATATAGAAAGAAGACAGGGGGTTATATTTATAATATAAGTAATTTTGGTAAGTATTTCCTAGAATTAATTTTAAAATCAAACATTCCTTTTTATAATAATCTAAATCATGATCTAAACTCATAAACTTATAGAATAGCGGATTTTTATTTAAAAAATTTAAAGTGTTTAATTCCTCAATCTTCTGATAATTAGGCTTACTATACAAATTCAAGTTATTTCAGATATGATGCTGAGATTTTACATTCAGAAAGGATTAAAAAACAAGGAGATTACCATTCTATTATAAGTGGTTGAGTAATTATTCATAAAAGCTTAGGCGAGCAAAAATCAGACATACAAGGATTATGAGAATTAACTAAAAATATTTGCCATAATAATAACACAGCATATTATGCCTACACTACAGATTTCACTTATCACCCTTATTGAAGAAGAATCTTTCGAGGGGACAGTTTTACCTTTTAAGAATGTGGTGCTCAAGATGCCAGAATTTACTCCAGAATTACTGGCTATTATAATGAAGTAAATAAATATAATGAGGGAAATAGAGCAGGATGGGAAGCCTGTAAAAGAGATTATATCAACGTATTACAGAGATTAAAAAAATAAGAATCATATATTTTCTTCTCTAATTTTTAATATAGATTTGTCCTATTCCTGATGTAAAGATTTCATAGAATGGAACTGTTAAATCATAAATATTATTATTTTCATTATTAAATTCTATAGATTTTACTTTAGTGAAAGTATTTTTAGCAAATTTCATCCATAACTTCTCAACAACAGGAGTATTATATTTCTTTTTTATAAGAAAACTCAATGTATCTAATAATTTTCCTTCAGATATATTCATTGTACTATTCTTTTGAGCACATCTCGCTGCGATATATGGAATTTTTCCTTTTTCAGATAACATTCTAAGAGATATAGCATAATTCTCTTTTAATTCTACATTCATTTTTTTCATCCATGGATTTAAATCGATGACTGGTTCTATATCCCTCCCAAAATGTCCAATTTCTGGAATAGATGGAATAAACTTCCTTAATATAGATAGATTTCTTTTTCCTTTTATTTCTAAATGATAAGCATTATACCAACTAGGATGTTCTACATTATCAAATTCTCGTTTCCTAATATAAGATGAAATCCCTAAGCGTTTTAATAAAAAACTCAAACCAAAAACTAATTTGCGTGAAGATGTGTAAAAACTCACTAAAACATCTCTTCGTGGTGAGCCTTCACGTGTATATACTACTTCAGATCCGTCTCCTTCTAAATAAGCAGCGATAAAACCTTTCACACATTCAATGGGAGCATTATATAGAAATGAAGGAATTTCCTTAAACGGTGCTTTTTCAAGTTTTAATCCTAATCCCGTTGAAAACATAGATTTAATTAGAATGGAATTACTATTGACGCTATATACAGTGTTATAATCCGCTTTATCATGTGTAGCAATATAAGGTGTATATCCAAAATTCCTTTCTATAAGAAATGCTACTTTTTCCATCTCAGTTTTATTATTTCCACAAGTGAACGTAATATGTTTCATAGAACCTTCGGAGCAGTAATGCCCTAAGATATATCCAACCTCGAAATTTTTCTCAACAAATCTAAAGGCTTTTGTTAATGCATTTTTAACATACTCAATGCCTTTCTCCACAATAATTTCTCCACAATTACTAAAGTCTAAGGGGGAATCGTCTTCATTAACATCGATGACTCGAGGCATTAGAATTGGAGTTCCTTCTTTAACGTTTTCTGCTGTAATTTGGATTATATTAAGATTTTCATCAACAGAAAGTAGCTTATGTTGTTTTGATAACGATAATATCCCATGCTTCAATGTTAAATTTAATGAAAAATCTCTATACTTTTTTTTAATTCCTTCAATGGGGATTTTTTTTAATTCAAAATTCTCGTCCAATCCAAAGATATAAGAGTTTTTATAATTTTCTATTTCTTTAATTTCTATTAGATTATATGAATTTGTATTTAAATCGAACAATAGAACGAGCTCGTTTTGCTGCATTTTAGAAAAAAGATTCTCTTCAATGGGGGTTCGTTCCTTCTCATACACATCATTAATTCGCTGAAGTTTATCTTCTTGGATAATTTCTTCATCAAAGAATACTTGATTATTTATTTCTTTTTCTTTAATATTCACACTCGTTTCTAATCCAAAAAATTGGATTAAATCTTTTCGAATTACTTTTTCGAGGTTAAATAATCCCTCCTCAGTATCAATTTGACTCATTATTTTAAATATTATTTCTATTATCCAACACAAGTAGACAAAAAAAGCCTTGCGGTATTTCTTGTTTTTTTTAATTTTCCTTTGGTATATTTTTAGTTCTGAGAGGAATCCACTGTAGTTAGCATTTTCGAGATATTTCAAAATATTTAATATTGGTTTTTTAGTTATAATTGGAGTCAAATGAGCTTCAATTCTTTTAATTAGTTCAATGGTTAGTTCCATTTGTGAAATCGGCGTGTTTACTTCTCTCTCAAATTTTTTTAATTTAACATAACTCATTCGAGCAATAAATAGAAGATAAGTATCCTTAAATCGTTGTGAAAATTCTGGATCGTAAATAATAAGCTCTAAGGCACTATTCAACTTATCATTATTATTTTTTTTATAAATTAATTGAACTTTATCAATAGTTTCAATCGAATAATTCTTAAAGTCAATTTTTTTGCCACATTCTGAGCAGAATATGAATTTTAAATCAATATTAGCAATATTTAAAATTGTATTCACTGTAATTAACATGCCACATTCTGGACAGTAAATATGTGTTTGTTTAAGTTTGTCTTTGCTTTTCATACTAATGAAATAAATTACTTATATTTAAAACAAAAAAAAGTTTTAAAATTGATTTCAATATGAGATAAAGCACGTTGGTATTAATAAAAAATTCAGAGAGTCATCAAATTTTTAGAGTTATATTTGCTCCCTAATATAAAGATTTAATTGAATCTGTAACACTTTTGATGATATAATGCGAATTGGCGGAATAATTGATATTTCTACAAAAGATATTCCAAATAAAGCATGCATGGTTATCTTTACTAATGGGTGTAATTTTAATTGCGAATTTTGTCATAACAAACATTTATTACAAAATAATCGCGGTAAAATTATAAAAGTAGAAGAGTTAATGAAACTAATAAATAATAACCTACTAGTTAATAGTTTAAGTATCACAGGGGGCGAACCGACGCTTCAGGAGGATTTAGTAGAGTTATGTAGAGAAATCACTAAGTTAGGGAAATATCTAAGTATAGATACTAACGGTTCTAGACCTGAAATCATTCAAAAAGTTATTCCATATATTAATAGAATTGCTTTAGATATAAAAGCACCGTTAAAGCAACATCAATTAGAGAGAGTTGCTAGAAAAAGTATAGACCCTACGTTAATTACTCAGACATTTCTTATGCTAAATACCAGTAAGACTATTGATTTTGAAATTAGGACCACTTATGCTGAAAACTTATTGACACCAGGGGATATTCATGAGATAATTTTCTTTCTTAAGGAGCATAATTTTAGAGGCAATTATGTCTTACAACAATATAACTATTCTGAGGGGGTGGGTAAAGAGTTTAGAAATAAGTTTCATAAGCCGTCGCATCTTTCTTTAGTCAATATTCTTGGTTCTTATAAAAATCGCAATGTACCTTTTGAAATTTATTTAAGAGATGATATTGTTGGGTATTGCATGCTTAAAGAAATATTTAATTAAATTGACTAAGCTAAAATGCATTTAAAAGATAACGATTAGATCGGTATTATGAATCCCTTTTTGTATTTTTAATTTAAATATTTTTAAGATATATTGTTATTATGAGTGAAACAAAATCATTAGCATCAATTCAAGAGAAAATTGATAAGTTTATAGAGAATCATGGGGGATATTGGCCTCCTCTTTCCATGCTTAGTGCGTTAATGGAAGAGATCGGAGAATTAGCACGTGAAATAAATCATTTAGAAGGTTTTAAACCAAAAAAAACTACAGAAACGCAAATTGATATAGGGGAAGAACTTGGGGATATTCTATTTGCAATTATATGTTTAGCAAATTTCTACAATATCGATTTACATGAAAAAATAAATGAAATTATTGACAAATACCGAAATAGAGATTCTACACGGTTTATTTAAGAGGAGAGAGGTAATTAAATCTTTCTTTTTATTCAATTAGGGAAGAATAGATTATAATATTTTAATTCAATAGATAATTCTAACTTTTAATCAATTAGAAATAGATAAACGGAAATATTCACATATAATAGAGAAATGCTAAGAGAAGGCTTAAAGAAAAGTGAGATCATAAGATTGTTGGAAAAAAAACTATCTTTGGATTATTCTTATGAATCAGGATATATTTTAGGATCAATGTGCTCTGAGCCGATTGATTTTGGAAAAGAATTATATGTCAAATATCTCTCTAAAAATTTGGGAGATCCTGGCCTATTTCAAGGAACAGCAGCCTTGGAAAAGGAATTGATTTCTGAGATTGGAATGCTTTTTGGTGGAAAAGATATTATTGGATCGATAACTACTGGAGGAACAGAAGCAAATATAATGGCTATGCGAATAGCCAAAAAACTTCGACCTGACATTGAGAATCCTGAGTTTATAGTACCCCGTTCTGCTCACGTATCTTTTGATAAAGGGGAGGATATAATGTGTGGAGGTATAAAGCTTCGAAAGGCGAACTTGGATAAGAATTTTAAATTAGACATTCATCATTTTGAATCTCTTATAAATAAGAACACTTGTGGGGTGTTAGGAATAGCGGGAACAACATCATTAGGGATTGTTGATCCTATAAAAGAAATAGGAAGAATTATTGAAGGAAAAGATATTTTTTTTCATGTTGATGCTGCATTTGGAGGTTTTGTTCTCCCTTTTCTAAGTGAATTAGGTTATCAAGTGCCTCCTTGGGATTTTGGTGTAAAACAAGTAAATTCTATAACAGCAGACCCCCATAAAATGGGTCTTGGACCGATACCAACAGGGGGGTTTTTTTTAAGAGATTCTTCTGTTATGAATAGGGTCGGTTTTGATATCCCTTATTTAGCAGGAGGTAATTTCAAACATTTCCATCTTGTTGGAACTAGACTTGGAGGGCAGGTAATTGCGTTTTGGGCAATTCTTAAGTATTTAGGAATAGAGGGTTTTGTTAAAATTGTTAAGGATTGTATGGAGAATACATTTTATTTAGTAAAATTAATATCTGAGATTAAAGGAATTAAACTTGCGGCTACTCCTGAAATGAATATTTTGGGAATTACCACTGAAAGTGGAAATAAAATAAATGAAATTGATGAGGAACTTCGAAAACGAAATTGGATGGTTGGAAAATTCATTGATTTTAATTTAATCAGAGTAGTCATCATGCCCCATGTAAATCAAAACCATTTATTAAAATTTGCTAATGAATTGGAGGATATTACAAAAAACTTAAAAATTTAAGTGAATTTTTTTAATTCTCTAAATCATCCCATGATTTTAATTCAAATGTGTTCACTTTTTTACCAATTATATTTGAAATTATATCTATTTTTTTTATTATTAATGTATCTGAAATATTTTCCTTTTCATATATAAAAGTTAAATTATAATTACTCCAATTTTCATTATCTAGCTGTCTTATAAGACTTTTGCATTTTTTATTTATATTTTCTAACGCTTTTTCTGATAAATTAGGATTAACAATCTTATAATCTTCCACCGATAAAGGTCCACCTGAAACGATTATATTACGGGGATCGATACCAATGCTTTTTAACTTTTTCTTTGAAGAATTAGCTGAAATTAAAATTTTCATATTATTTTTTACCAATTTTAGAAGAGTGCTTTTAATATCTTCTGAGTCCTCATATACTCTTTTATTTTCAGTACTTAAATAGGCAGAAAAGACTGGTTTGAGCTTTTGGTGAAGTGATTCTAATTTTGAGAGAAAGGTTTGATACATTGTCTCACTTAAATTGTAATTTGGAACAATTTCTCGAATTATTACTTTGATATCAATTAAGTCATCAATTGCCGCTAAAAGTGCTTTAACTTCCTCTGAATTTAGGTTTTTCATTTTGAACATCCAATTATATTAACATTAGTAAGGAAAAATATTAAAAAAAGATATTTAAAGGGAAAAATTAATTTAATATTTAGTAAATAAATATTTGGCATAATTATTTCTAAAGATTTGAATTAGAGAATGGGAAAAGAAAAAAAGCCTAAACTTGGAATAAAGACAGCTAGATATTATACAAAAAAATGTGATAATTGTAATTCTGAATACCCCAACTGGTTCACTAATTGTCCTAACTGTGGAAAAGCTTGGGATGAAGTAAAAGAAATACAAGATGCCAGTGGAAATCTTAAGAAAAATATAAAAATTGTTGTAAAGATCACTGAAGAGGATTTTACTGAAGCGATTAATATTGTTAAATTAATATTTAGTGCAAATCAAGGACAAAACTGGTATCAGATAAAGATGGATATGAAAATGGATTATTTCATCGCTGAGATCGCTGAAGTACCTATTGGATCAGTCATAATGTATTATATTGAAGTCAGATTGGAAAACGGTGAGACTTTCATAGAAAATAATAATGGGCAATATTTTTTTTATAAAGTTGGTTCTACTATCGAAGAAAATGAAACAGAACCATTTGAATCTGAGGCAAACTTAATAAATGAGAATATAACAGATTCACAAATTCCCGTTCAAAATTATAAAGAAGATTTACAAACTGTTAATGATAATCAACCTGCCAGTAACAATAATACAACTATTTTTGGAAAACCGCAGACTCAAGTTGATCCCAATTTAAAAGTATGTCCTCATTGTAATTCAAAAATAAAGAAAATGTGGAGTAAATGTCCTTTATGCGGTAAGGACGTTTAAGAATTCAGAATTTTTACGAAGTAAGGCTCTTTTTACTTATTCTAACCTTCTTTTACATAGAAATTTAAATTAATTTAATAAAAATTATTGTAACTTAGCACCACATTTGTTACAAAATGCATAATCTGAAGACAGCATCGCCCCGCAATATTGACAGATTAGAATGTCTTTTCGGGTGCTTCGAGTGCTTGAAGGTTCAGATTTCTCCGGAATTGAGGTTTCTGGAGAAGTATCGAATATTTCTGGTAGAGGTGCACTACTTGGAGCTTGAGCTGCGCCTTTATCAATATCTGCTACGTTAGGAATTATCCTAAGACTTGAGGTTTGTTTTTCATCAGATGGTGCTTTATCTCCAAATGGGATAAATGAGGTACCGTGAGTGGAAGCTGGCTGTTCTGTTTTTTGACTTAAAGTTTGAAATAAGGTTGGTGTATCAGATTCCCTTTTTTCAGGTTCAGCTGTTTGAAATGGCACGATTGTCTCCTGTTTTTCTTGAGGAGCTGCTTGAAATGCCATAAGAGGTTTAGTTTCTGCTTGAATTTCCTGTAGTGCTTCTTTTTTTTCTTTTTTCCCTACTTTTTGCATTTCTTCTTTAAGTTTTGCAGCTTTCTCTCTTTTTTTTTTAAGTTTCTTCTCCTTTTCTTCTTTTTTCTTCTGTTTCTCTAATTTTTTTCGTTCTTTCTTAGATATTATAGTTTCAGGCATATAATCTACAAGGAGTTCAGATACGGGTTCTGGTGTTTTAAATTCCTCTGGACCGGGTGCTGGAACTGGAATACTTGATGTGAAAGGAATTGCTTTAGGTTTATAAGCAGGAGGTTCTGATGATACTGATACTTCAGATTTCATACCAAATTGAGTAGGGATTTCTTCTTTTTGAACTTCCTCAGATAATATTTGTTCTGGTGTTTTAAATTCAAATTCCATTGTATCTTTTGCCGTGGGTTCTAATGAGGTTGTGGGTATAGTTTCTCTTATTGGTACCGGTTCTGGAACAGGTGGTGTTGTAAAATCAATCTCTGGCTCAGGCTCAAAGGTTTTTGCCGGTTCTGGAACAGGTGGTGCGGCAAAATCAATCTCTGGCTCGGGTTCAAAGGTTTTTGCCGGTTCTGGAACAGGTGGTGCGGCAAAATCAATCTCTGGCTCGGGTTCAAAGGTTCTTGCTGGTTCTGGAACAGACGGTGCAATAAATTGAGTATCTGGTTTGGGTTCAAGCACAGGGGTGGAAACCTTAGCATCAGGTTGAATTCCCGAGATGAGTTCTGCAGGTGCAGTAGATGGTGCGGAGAAAGCTTGACCTGGACTATATACAGTACCTTCAGAAATTAGTTGATCTGGAATTCCTGATCCCACCATTAAACATGCTAGGATATAGAAGCAATCTCCAACCCCTTCTCCAGTTTTAGCTGAAGTTTCCATATAATATAGATTAAATTTTTGAGTAAAACTATTAATTTCCTCATTTGATAAGGATCGTTCATCAATCAAATCGCTTTTGTTGCCAACAAGAAGTAACGGTATTTCTGTTTTGATATTTGCCCTTACTTCCTCAATCCATTGTGGTAAATGCTCAAAACTTTCATATGACGTCAAATCAAAGATTAACAAACCACCCAATGAGCCTCTGTAATACATCGGTCTAATTGAACTAAATCGCTCTTGACCACCGGTATCCCAGATTTGTAATTTAACCTTTATAGGTCCTTCTTCTTCGGTATCTATTGATATTGTCTTTACGTGAAAATCTACGCCAATTGTCATTTTATAATCTTCCGTGAAAAACCCTTTGCTAAACCGAATTGTTAAAGCAGTTTTTCCAACTCCACCATCTCCAACGACAATACATTTAAATAGATAATCGTATTCATCAGCCATTAAATGTCCACTATAAAAATTTTATTTCATAAAATTAATTCAAACTATATAAGTTACAACTATTAATATAAATATATATTTTTATTTTTACCGTTAAATTATTATTTGATGAAGATAAGCCTAAGAAATTTATACAAAATAATGAAATTGTAAGAAAATGAAAACTCTTTAATGTAGAGAAATTTTATTTTCCCTAGTAAAGTAATCTTAGCGTAATTTAGTAAATATAATTCAAAAGAAAGTGATATTCTTGTTAAAAAAAAGAGATGAACCCTATCTCCAAATCGCTCTAGATTTAATAAATAAACACAGAGCTTTACAAATAGCAGAGGAAGGCGTCAATGGAGGTGTAGATTGGATAGAAGCGGGAACACCGCTTATTAAATCTGAAGGTATGGATATTTTAAGAGTTTTACATAAAAAATTTCCAAATAAAGTATTAGTTGCTGATATGAAGACGGTTGATGGGGGATCGATTGAAATTGAAATTGCAGCAAAATCAGGTGCTAACATAGTATTAATGCTAGGGGGGAGTGATAATGCTTCTGTTACAGAAGCAGTTGAAGCTGCTGAAAAATATGGAGTGATGTTAGGTTGCGATACTATTGATATAATCCCTGAGAGACTTGTAGAGAGAGCTTTAGAGTTGGAGGAATTAGGGGTAAATATGATATGTTCTCACGTAGGGGTAGATCAACAAGTAATATATGGGGGTGAGAAAACCCTCGAGGTGGCAAAAAAATTAAAGGAAAAATTAAAACCAACAACTTGGTTAGCAATAGCTGGAGGTATTAATAGTGAAACGGCTGCGATAGCTAAGGAAATTGGAGTTGATGTCATAATAGTAGGAGGAGCACTTTACAAATCTCAAAGCCCTGAAGATTCGGCGAGAAAAATAAAAGAAGCCATAAAACTTGCTAAACCTTTAGAAACCAGCTTATTTAAAAAATATGATGAGGCCCATATTCGTGAAGCTTTAATGAAAGTTTCAACACCTAATATATCTGATGCCATGCATCGTTCAGGAGAATTAAAAGGTTTAAAGCCTGTGTGGATTGGAACCGAGGATTATCCATTGAAATTCGCGGGTACCGCCTATACAGTTAGAGCTTACAATGGAGATTGGAGTAAGCCAGTGGAAGCGATAGAAGAAGCAAGTAAAGGTGATGTAATAGTAATTGATGCTTGTGAAGGAAAGGACGCAGTATGGGGTGAATTAGCATCATGGAGTTGCAAAGTTAAAGGTATTGAAGCCGTTATAATTGATGGCGCAGTGAGGGATATTGACGATATAAGAAAAATAAAATTCCCCGCTTTTGCCCGTTATTTTACACCAACTGCTGGCGAGCCTAGAGGTTTGGGGGAAACAAATGTGAGTATTGTATGTGCGGGTCAACATATAAATCCTGGAGATTGGATAGTTGGAGATGATTCTGGTGTTGTAGTGATTCCTAAGAAAAAAGCACAAGAAATGGCAAATAGGGGGATTGATGTAATGGAAAAAGAGAATCGAATTCGTGAAGAAATAAAGCGAGGATCTACGCTTTCTGAAGTTATGTATCTTAAAAAATGGGAGAAACAAAAATAAATGATATTCCCTTATTCTTTAACAATTATTTTATTTTAAAAGTTAAGCCAGAGGTGAGATTTGAACTCACGATAATCAACTCTGCAGGCTGACGCTATCGGCATTTTTTTAAAAAAAATTCGACCGGGCTAAGCGACTCTGGCATAAAATATCTAAACTAAAAAATAAAGATATAGATATAATAATTAAGATTAAATTTTAATTTTTTGTTTAATTCAATTAAAAGTAGATTTTAATTGGTCATGAAATTTATTTAATTCGACTTTCATCTCATTGATGCTTTTAAATGGGACGGAAATTCCTAAATAAAAGATATTTCTTCCATTTTGTAATTGTATCTCATATTTTTTAACATATTCTATATTTTCCTTGACAAATGACAATCTTTCATCTATTGCTACTTGGTTATCAGTTAGTCTTTGAAAAAATTCCAAATCCTCGTTAATCTTATTGCTTATTAGTTCTTCGAAATCTCTTGAATCCATAGATTCATTATAATAATCTGAAATGATTAAACCGGTATCAGTATATAAAATTGCATGATTACAATGAAAATCTTGCACAATATTTCTTAATTTATCATTAATAGTTACCAAATTTAGCAATTTATTTAGTGAATAGGAAATCGCTTTTGACAAGGATGATATATCATAGATAGAAGTCTTAAAAAATTTAAATTTCATATCTTTATTTTGACTTAATATGAGATTTTGAATCATGTCGATTCTATCAATGAATTCTTCATTGGTTTTATATTTTGGATCATATTTATTAAAGCATATAAGAATTTCATTAGAATAATCCATATTTCTATAAATATCTAAAAGTTCATGCAGATATCTTACTGATGCTTCAAATTTTAGCTCATCCTGGATATCGATAAGGTAATATAAGTAATTGGTTTCTGTGAAATAAATGGGATTATTGACATAAATCTTTCGATATTTAGCTTGTCCTCCCATATCCCACAAATTTATAGTCCAGTTGTTTAAAAAATCAAAAGAATTATAATCGATTTTTATCGTTGGTTTTAAATTTCTCACTTTTTCGTAAAAGTTATATTTTTTTCTTAAGGCTATTAAAGCACTCGTTTTTCCTGCATTATCTAGGCCACTTATTACTATTTTTATGTCTTCCATTTTTACCGAATTATCTGCCATTTTCGAGATTTAGTCAAGACTTTTTTTTTCTAAAGGAACATATGATTGTATAAATAGTTTAAGTTTTTTTATTTAATTTTTAGTATTTCTCAAAATAGAGTTTAAAGAGAAACAATGTGGAAAAAAAAAAGGGTAATATAATATGGAAGTTATAAGTTTATAAAGAATTGAGATCTAAAATTTAAAAAAACAAAGAAAAATAATTAATAGTATAGATGAATAAATAAAGAGGATAAATATGGATTCAAAAGAGATAGATTTTTATTCGCTTGGTTTTAACTTTATTGAAACCAAAACTATGTTCGTTACAGATTATAAAGACGGTAAATGGACTGAGGGCAAGTTGGTTCCTTTTGGACCTTTCGAGATTTCACCAGGAGCTTGTGTATTAAACTATGGGCAAGGTATTTTTGAAGGTATGAAAGCTTTAAGAGCAAAAACAGGTCAAATTACATTATTTAGACCAGAAGAGAATGGAAAAAGGTTTAAAGATAGCGCAGAGAGAATGTTAATGCCTACTTATGACGAGAATAAATTTGTGCAAGCAGTAAAGAAAGTAGTAAAAGCTAATGAAGAATATATACCCCCTTATGATAGTGGTGGAGCTTTGTATATTCGACCGTTAATGATCGGAAATGGACCAATTTTGGGTGTTGCTCCAGCTAATGAATATAAGTTCATAATTTTTACTGTTCCCGTAGGCCCATATTTCCCAGAAGGTTTTAAAGCAATCGATCTTGAGATTTCTAAGAAATATACTCGAGCGGCTCCTGGAGGAACTGGCTTTGCAAAAACATGCTGTAATTATGCACCAACAATGAAACCGGCGAAAGAGACAAAAGCCAAAGGATTTGCTCAAGTTATTTATTTAGACGCCGTAGAAAGAGAATATATTGATGAGGTGGGGACTGCCAATTTTTTTGCGATTATAAATGGAAAACTTGCTTCACCTAAAGCAGCAGGAACGATACTACCGGGAATTACGCGTAAATCAGTATTAGAAATAGCTGAAAAGAAACTTAACCTGACAGTTGAAGAGAGAGACATCTCTTATAAAGAATTATTTGAGGAGAGTTGTACTGAAGTATTTTGTACTGGAACAGCTGCGGTTATTACACCAATAGGTTCAGTAGTATTAGAAGACAAGAAACGAGTATTTAATAATGGTGAACCTGGAAAATTAACCAAAAAACTCTACGATCTCTTAACTGGTATTCAGCGATTAGAAATTGAAGACGAATTTGGATGGGTTACAGTATTAGAATAAGTGTATTTTTTATAATCTTTTATTTTCTTTATTATTGGTTTACTTCTTTTACGTATTATAAATTAAAATTTATTCCTTAGTTTTTAATTAACAATTAACTTAATTTGGAGTTAACCATATTCAATTATAATACCTTGTAAGGATAGGGGATACAATTATAAGTAAAAACATATTTAAATAGGAAATTTTATGGATATTGCTATTATAAACACTTGGTTAATAACTTTTGAAGGAAAAGGTTTAGGAATAATTCAGAACGGGGGTATCGGAGTAGAAAATGAGAAAATTAGCTTTGTAGGTAAAATGGAAGATTTTAACTCATATAAAAAAGCTGATTTGATAATCGAAGGAAATAATACTCATGTTACAATGCCTGGATTGATTAATGGTCATACACATTCTGCTTTAACACTATGTCGTGGGACTGCTAATGATTTACCTGAAATAGAATATATCCCAAAGGGACTTGGTATATTTGCTAGTCATTTAAAAGCTGAGGATATTATTCTGGGAACTAAACTTGCTGTCTTAGAAGGTTTAAAAACCGGGACGACGACATTTACAGAATATGGAATAGGTTTATTAGATATTGTTAAGAAAGTCTTCTTACCGTTTAAAGCTCGAGTTGTGGCTACAGAAATGATAAGTGAATTAAACTTTAATGAAGAAAAAAAGCCAAATGAGCTTTATACTTTTTATAAGTATTTAGGAACAAATGCATTTAAGCGTGCTATTAGATTATACAAGGAATTCAAAAATAACGATCTTATTTCTGTGATGTATGGTCCAAATGCGTTGGATATGGTTTCAATGGAAATGATAAAAAATGTCAAGAATCAAGCAGCTGTAGATGGAACAAAAATACATATGCACATTGCACAGGGAGGGAGGGAACGCGTTCAAATTACAAAGCGTTATGGAAAAAATATGACTGCCATAAAATTACTTAAGAAAAATGGTTTATTAGATCCAAGACTTATAGCAGCTCATATTCATGATACTACTGAAGCGGAGAGAGAACAGTTGGTAAAAAAAGGAGTTAAAATGGTGGGCTGTCCTAGCTCAATTTCCAAAATTGACGGAATGATTCCTCCTTTAGCCAGTTATATTAAATTAGGAGGAAATGCTGCTTTAGGTACCGATGAAGCTCCAGGAACCGGGCATCATAATTTATTTAACGAGATAAAAATGGCTAGTATTTTATCTAAAGTCGCCTTTAAAGATCCCACTGCGATGCCGCCATGGGAATCCATGAAATTGGCAACAATTTCAGGTGCCAACGTACTCGGACTTGGAACTGAAATTGGGAGTCTAAGTGTGGGAAAAAATGCTGATATTATAACTATTAACTTGCATCATGCTCATTTAACACCTATCATTCATAAACCGTTTATCAATTTGATCGCAAACTTAGTTTATTCAAGTAAAGGAAACGAAGTAGATAATGTTATCATCGCAGGAAAACCTATTATTATTCATGGCAAATTTCGTGAGATAGATGAGGATTTAATTGTTAATAAAGCAAATAAACGTGCTCAAGATCTTTTTGAAAATATCTCAGAAGATTGGGAAAAAGCAGGTTCAAAAATGGTTTCCTATCATAAGCAGGGGTACATATAATACATCCTTCCGCTTTTTAACCCCATTCACTTTTATATCCTGTTCCGCCTTGAGGCCAATTAAAGTTAATTGCTCCTTCTACACAGACATACCAGCATGAGGCGCATTCCATGCATGTCTCGAGACTTTTTATGTGAGCTTTCTGGCTTATTATCTCAAAACAGCTCCCCAAACAAACTTTTATGCAGTTTGCACAACCGGTACATTTTTCATCGTTTATCTTTATAAAATCACCAGTACCTTCTACCCATTCTACACCTGGGAATTTATCGGATGTCCTAACCATGTACAGCACCTCTCTTATAATCTGGAACCTTAAAAATTTCTGGATCGGCCTTTTTAACAAACTCAATCAACCTTTTACTTAATTTTTCTGAAATAGGGTCCATTAAACTCACTAGTTTTAGAAGTCTTGGTTCCATCTTGGGAAGTTTTTTACTAAGATAAGAGTTTGCATTGTCAGCTAAATTGATTAAGGTTTTTGTATATAATTTTTTGAACACACTAAATAATTTTACCCATAAATTGATTAATTTTAAACCAGTAAGAAATAAAGATTGTTTAAATAGGGGTCTATGGTGTGTTTTCTCTTGATATGTCTTTGTTTTGAAATCATAAATCCAATTCTGGTAATATCTGAAGTACATTTTCATCCATTTCGTAAGAATAGTGGGATCATCTCTTATAAATAAGAAAGCTAATCTTAGAAATGGAGTTGTAAAATAAGTAAGAGATCCAAGCCCCCATCCATCATGTATATATTTTTTAAGTTTCTCCTCATCATGTTCCCTTTGTGCTATCCGAAGATTATATCTATTTTTCGCCGATATGGACCATTGAATTATGGGATGTTTTTTTATTTTTTCATTATATTTACTTAAAAATGATTTAGAAGTATCATTTGCTCGAATCGCTTTAATGGCAATTTCCGCGGCAATTTCTGCGGAAAACCATGCTGCGGGAACTCCATCGCATAATTCAGTACCCTCAAGTCCCGCTACATCACCGATTAAAATCATTCCATTCGTATAATTTGGATAGTTCCTTAATGTACTATTAAGACCAACATATATTTCAAATCCTTCCCACATCCTTGCTCTTAGTTTTATACGGGGAGCAACCAAATTTTTCCACCATGGTAGTTTAGATGTGATATTCTTATGATACTCGTCAAAAAGTTTTTTCAGATTTGGTACGATTTTTTGATCGGTTCGTAAACATTGGTCTTGCATAAAATGAAGGCTATTCCTATAGGGCCAAACCATAAGACCATTTCCGTAACCCAGTGGGGGTGCAATTTTTTGTTCATCCCAACCCCAACACATTTTCACAGTATACCCGAAAATTTTATCTATATTTTCTTTAGCCATTTCATAGTCGTAAGTGTCTGCCAATGAAATTGTTTCTGGAGGATATTTTTCTCTAACACCGGCTTTTATAGCTAATAACCCTTGACTACCTTCGGCGTCAATGACAATCTTAGATCTTATTTGTTCTCCCTTATCCGTTATAACTCCCTTAATAAAACCTTCTTCTTTTATAAAATCTACTACCGTAGTGGAAGTTTTCAACGTCGCTCCCGCCTGTATAGCTTTTTTAGCTTCCCATTGACAGAAAGGTTTGCAGTAAGTATTATACCCAAATGCAACTATCGGGGATAACGGTTTTGGGACTCTAAGAGAATCATCTATATCTATAATTCCGTTTTCAATATCCTTAATAATATAATTAATAATTCCGTCAGAGGGCCTTTCAAAGGGGGGATTTCCATCTCTAATGAATGCGGGACCGAATATAAAGCCGTAAAATGGTATTGTCAATCCGGATATTACTTTATCCCCCACATTTTCCGATCTTTCAATCAATAAGGTCTTTAAACCTGCATCAGCACATAGTTTAGCGGCAACTGGTCCTCCAAATCCCGCTCCTACAACAATGATATCATATTCTTTATTCATGGTATTGCATTCTTCATTATCTAAATTATATAGAATTTAATTGTTTTCTTATATAAAATGTATCTTTAAATTATCAATTTCTAGAGTAAAACGGTTAAACTTCAAAAATTAAAGTTAAAATACAAATAATAAGAATTTCAATACTATCTGGCTTAAGTACTCATTTCTCTTGTATTTAAATAGCATCGGGACCAACAGTTCTTATTAATCTTTTCATATCATCTTCTTTTTTAGCAAATATGCCTATATTTCCGATCCTAACTTTCTTTAGACCTAATTTTTTTACTGCTTTATATGTATCTAAAATTTCGGTTAAAGTTGGTGGTCGAAAATCTTTTAATTTGTACTGCGGGAAAAATGCTAAAATGTGGAAAGGTATATTCTCATCTATTTCTACTATTAACTGTGCTATCTTCTCAAATTGCTCAATTTCAACCAAATCTGGAATATATACTGTAAGAATCTCTAAGATAAAGTTACGAGATAGGATTTCTTTAGGACTTTTCAATACAGATTTATTAGAAGTACCACATAATTTTTTATAAATATTTTCATCAAAAGCTTTAATATCTAACCAATAGGAATCTAAACCGACTTTTTGCAATAGATCTAAATTTTTTGGAGTTAAACCATATCCATTGGTTTCTAATAATACCCATATATTTTTACATATCCTCTTGATTTTTTGGCTAGCTTCAGCATAAAAGTTTGCTTGGCATGCAATATCTCCTCCTGTAAATGCAACTATATTCCTTGCAGGTCCGATTCCTCCTTGTGAAATAACAATCTGATCTTGGGAGATTTTATTAGGACAGAGCGGACTCCTCTTATTAAATAAGATGCATGCTCCGCAGTGTTTGCACGAATCAGTCGCATAATACATTAAAGCTCTTTCTCTGGGTTCCCATACTGTGACTGATTTTTCGTATTCTTCGCATGCGAGGGCTATCTCATCTGTGGAATACCATTCCCCAGAATAAAATTTACTAAATTCCCATGAGTGACATTTTAAACAGTTATGATTGCATCCAGATTGGTAAATCGAGAAATAATCTTCGGGTCGTGATAAATGCATCGATTTTATTAACCTATAATAGGTATTATTTTCATACTTCAGAGTTGCCACGCAAGCTGGTTGAATAGTATTATCTTTTAATGTGACCTCACATGCACCTTGAGGATAGCCCTGTTTGACCATATTGCAGTACGAAAATGAATTTTCCATGACAGTAAATTGTTGTATAATTATTATTTTGTCGATACAAAAAATGATCATATTTGAATGGAAATTAATCTAATATAGATAAAGAGGTTAATTAAAAGTTATCATACTTTTCCATGTCTTCCAATTTATACACGCCAAACCGCTCTGTCCTTTTTCTTCTTAATGTTTCCCATCCTGCCCTAGTTCCTTTAATGCATAATTGGGTTTTGTATATCTTCATTATCTCGTATAATTTTTCACGGTATTTAGCGATATTTATTTTGATTTGTTTTTCTTTAGGAGACACTGAATAATAAACGTAATATTCTGCATCCAATTCAAGCTCCTTTCCGGCAGTTTTGGCGATTATATGGGTGGCTTTATGATCGGGATGGCTTTTTATATCCCCCGGTAACACTATCCGGTTTGCATCCTTAATGATTTCTTTGGATAAGGAGACTGCTAAATCTATGTTATTCATAGCGTCTTGATCATGTATTTTTAGGAGATGAACGTTATCCGGTAAAAGGCCTAACGCACTTGCCGCATCTTCAGCCTCTTTAAGAGCAATATCGGCAATTTGATTTTCATTGAGATCTTTATATTCATCTATTTCCCCAACAACTAATTCATTCGCTTTTAAACCCCATGAGATTAAAACTCTATTGTCGGTCACATAAATAATATGGACCTCCTGTTTTTCTTCTATCCATTTTAATATACTTCCACCACATCCATAAATTTCATCATCAGGATGGGGTGCAAACACTACAATTTTCATGATTTATTGAGTAATATTTCTTTAGAATGATCTTTAAAATTTATAATGATTTTTAGATATTAGGAAGTTTTAATTTAAAAAGAGAAGATAGTATATATTGTAATTCTATTCAGAGTTATAACATGAAACCGATTTTAGGCATTTTATTAGGAGAAGCTACAGGTATAGGTCCTGAGGTTGTATCTCAAGTTTGTGCTAAACATGAAATATTAGCTTATTGTAAGCCAATTTTGATTGGGGATCTTCGTGTATTAAGGGCTGGTATGAATATATCTGGCATAGATTTTACTGTTAATGTAATTGATGATATTAAACAAGCTGATTGGACGGATTCTATTCCAATTTTAGACCAAAAAAATATTGATCCTGCTAATATTAAGATGGGTCAGATAGATGCAAAGTCGGGTAAAGCAACTGGTGAATTATTTGAAACCGCATTAAAACTTTTTAATAATGGAGATATCCACGGCTTTACTTTTGCTCCCTACAATAAAGCCGCATTAGAATATGGAGGATTTGATATTTTTAAGCTATTTGCCCGTAATTTGAAAGTAAATTGGCCTTTTGGTGAATTAAATACAGTAAATAATGTATGGGTTTCAAGAGTCACGAGCCATATTCCATTAAAAGATGTTTCAAAACGTTTGACTGTTAAAAATATTGTTGGTGCTATAAAACTTGTCAATGACACAATGATTTTAACGGGTATTGATCAACCTCGAATAGCTGTAGCTGCATTGAATCCCCATGCTGGAGAGGATGGATTATTTGGAAAAGAGGAAATTGAAGTAATAATCCCCGCGATTGATAAAGCAAATGAAGAGGGGATTAATGCAAAGGGTCCTTTTCCAGCAGATACACTTTTCATGAACGCATTTAAGGGATTATATAATGGAATTACCACAATGTACCATGATCAAGGGCAAATTGCTCTTAAATTAGTGAATTTTGAATCAGCAGTTACGGTTGTAGCTGGTTTGTCCTGCCCGATTACAACTCCCGCACATGGAACTGCGTTTGATATAGTTGGAAAAGGGGTTGCGGATCCTAGTGCGATGCAAAATGCGATTAAAATCGCAGCTGAAATGGCAATTCACATGTCAAAAAATTTCTGAAGTTTGAGGGGTATCTAATGGTTGAAAGAGTGTTAGTTATAGGGGATACTCATATTTCAAAATTTAAGGATCTACCTGAAAAAATGATACAATTAATTCAAGACGCAGATTGGGTGATTCATGTAGGTGATTATACCTCTATCGATGTATTATTAGGATTTATTAAGCTTAAAGGGCCAAAATTCAGAGGAGTATATGGAAATGCAGATCCTATGAAAATCAGAGAGCGAGTATTGGCAAAAGATATTATAGAGATATCCCAAAAAAGGTTAGGAATTACTCATCCAGCAGCGGGAGGTACATATGAAAATACCAAAAAAAAAGTGATCAAAGCATTTAAAGATTATGAAGTAGATGCCATAATCTACGGACATACTCATGACCCACTTATTGAAGACTGTAATGGGATCTTATTAGTCAATCCAGGAAAAGGTTATTTAGAAGAAAGTTATTTTGGATCTCCAACTTCAGTGGCGATCCTTACTATAGAAAAAAGAATTTCAGGAACAATTGAGATTATTTAATTATTATGCATATTCTCCAGCGTATTTTAAATCGATCTTTTGACAAAATTTTCGATTTTAAGGGTAATTATAAAAAGTTTAAAAACTGAGAAATCGTAATATGTGTATAAATAATATTTTTAATATAAAAAAAAAGTGAATTTGAAAATTGCTCTCTCTAATCGGTTGGCTTGATGGATTAACTGCATTGATAGTCGTTTTAATCGGAGTAATAATTGGATTGATATCTATTTATAAATCAGTTAAAATGGAAGCTAAGCTATTACGTATTACAGGAATCGCTACTTTGTCTGCAGGTTTTACACTATTAGGACCAGCAGTAGACTTTCTTACAATTTTAATGACTGGGGATAATATCGAACCTTATTGGTTATATGGGCTATTAAGTTACATGTGGAGTGCTCCCCTAACCATCTCTGGGCTGTATGTGGGTGCAGAGCTAATTTTACCCGATAAAAAGAAAGTCATAATAGCTATATTTACTGTGTTATCCTTGATTTTTGAAGTTTTACTATTTTATTACACTTTTACAAATCCTCATTTAATTTACGAATTTCCCCCGGATCCTCAAGGAAATGCTTTATTAAACACGAGTCTTGTGATTAGATCTCCAGTATTTATTTTATTACTGATTTTTCTTATTTCAGGACTTATATTTAATGGATTTGGTTTTTTAAATAAGAGCTTTCAATCTTCTGGTGAAATTAAAAGGAAGTTTTTTTATTTATCATTGGGTTGGATATTATTTATTGTTTGTGGGGCATTGGATGGTTTAATTGATCCTGGTGTGGCAATTTTTCTTATTAGAACTGGAACAATGATAAGTATAATTCTAATGTATTTAGGTATTAAATCCTAATACCTATCCTAATCCAAACTACAAACCCTTTTTTTTTATTACTCAAAATGTTTTTATTTTAGGCTTTCTGAGACAACAACAATTTCTGAGGTAGGAATATGATATATACATTCAGTATACTCAGTTTTCTCTCTTAAAGTCACAACTTCATTTGTGAGAGTTTCCAATATTCCAGAAAACCAGCTTCTCTCACTCAAATCTCTTACATACACCGAAATTTTCTTCGTTTTTAAATTTTCAAGTATTGATTTTATAACCATTTTGATCACCTAATCAATTATTTATTTTTTGATATCAAATTGCCATTAGATAAGATTCAAATATCTTTAATTAATCTATTTGATCTCTTTTCATTTAAAAATCAAAAAATAAGGATGGATGATTAAGGTTTTCCTATAAGAATTGCTTTATTTTTATAAAAAACAATAATTAAAAATTAGAAAAAAATTGGAGATTATTATCTATTTTAGTCTTTTAAACCAACATACATAAATAATGGTCCACTAATATACCCGATTCTAATGAAAATCAAAGCAAATCCCGGTTCTGTTAAAGATTCAAATAGACCAAATATAGCATACAAAAATATCCCTAAAGAAACTAATAAAAGTTTCTTTCTTACGTTTCCAGTTGCTTGTAAAGCCTTGATTAAGAAGCCTATTCCTAAAAAAACAATTAGGGAGATAATAAAAATTATCATTAAAAAGCCAGCAGGAGACAGTAATACTAAATTATAATCTATTAATGCGTCTCCAGATCTCTTGGGGTATACAAAATTAAAAGAATTCATCGGATTCGCGAAAATCGCGATTTCGAATAAAATCATTAATACAAGGTAGATAATCGTGATAATTCTTTTCTTTTCTGGTAACATGAGTCTTGCGCCCATATGCATACCAAGTACGACGAGGGGCGCGATCCATATGTAACTTAATAGACCTACTAGACCATATATATTTTGTATATTTTTTCCTGACAAAATAACTATTAAAAAATCTAAAAATACTCCTAGGAAAGCAAGACCCGCTAAAATTACAAGCAATCCCACGTAAAATAGAAGATTAGCATCAATTTTTTTTGATTTGTATATAAAATAGAGTCCAAATATACATCCGAGTATTACTACACCTGACGCTGTTAATCCATCGATCCAGCCTATTGTAGATAACAATTAATTTTCACCCATTTTAATTTTATTTTCTAACGATAGATCTCACTCAGTTATAAATTTATTTAATAAATTATTAATCTCATTAGTTATTTAAATATACGCTTTTTAAGTTCTTTTTATTTTAATTTTAGGTTAATTTGTTAACACATATATTAAATTCATAACATAAAATGAAAAGAATTGATTACTGATAATTTAATTCATTCCAAAATGATAAATCGTCCTGTTTATAAATTTAATTCAGAAATAAACAGCTTAGTTCTTTTGATGTAATTTTTTGATAATCAAAAGTTCCACAATTTTTTTGAATTTAAACCATTTTTCCTCGTCAATTTCACCACTTAACCGGGTATTTCGCTTCGTTTGTTGGTTAAAATATACAACATTACATGGAACTTTATTTTTTGATATCATATGTTCATATTGAAAATTAACTATAAAAAGAAAGAAATTTTTCTTCTGTGACCCTATTAAATCAATATTTTAAGAGAAGTAGAGATTTAAAGTAATGAAATGAGTTCTGATAATAAATTGTTGAGATCAATGACATTAATATCATACCTGTTCTTTTCTACAACTGATTTATATTGATATTCACAAAATGGGCAAGCAGTTAAAATGGTATGTGCTCCAAGCTCTTTGACTTCCTCTAATCGCTGTATTGTAGTTTTTTCAGCTAACTCAGGATACGCAGATCGAACTCCCGAACCGGAACCACAGCAATTTGAGTCTTCTTTAGTTTGATTAAACTCTGCATAAGGAAGTTGGATTGCATCTAAAATTGCCCTAGGTTCATTATAAATGCCCAACCCTCTAGCTAAATGACAAGGATCATGCCAAATAATGGGTCCTTTTATGGTAGTTTTTAATAGTTCGTTAATTTTTGATTTTAAATCTCCTAGTTTGGATATTTTATCAACAAGGTATTCTGAGAAATGTAAAAGTTTCGTGTCTTCAAATTTTTCTTTTAATTCCGATTTATATATCTCTTTAAACGCCGTTAGACATCCAGGACATGTGAAAATTATCTGTTTAGGAATATTTTCTCTTATTTCATTTAACATCGAATTAGTAAGATCATATAATAGTTCATTATGTCCGGTACGATATAAAATACCAGAACAACATGTTTCATTTTTCAATACTTTAATATTTTCTCCTAATTTTTCAAATAGTTTTAGGGTGTGTAATGCTATTTCAGGTATTCGATAAATAGCCATACATCCTGGGTAATATATTGAATCAGCATTTACATTTCCTTTCAAATTTGGCCATGAAGCGTCTCTTGGTTGCGTTTCTCCAAATGGATTTCCATGGTTTTTTATATTCTCAACAATTTTTTTATGTGCTTCAGGATAGTTGTCAGCTTCAACTAATTTCTTTTTACCAAGATATATAATAGAGGGAACATCTACTCCTGAGGGACAAATATATTCACAATGACCGCACCCTGTACATGAAAAAAGGCGTTCTTTTGCTAATTCACTATTCTGGAACCTTAAATCTGGATCTTGCATTATAGCGTGGACGATGGAGACCTTTCCTCGAGCAAAAGAACTTTCCCATCTAGTATCTTCATCATATCCCGGACACTCCATATCTTTGGGACAAAATCCACATAAATTACATTTCCATATTATACCAAGTAATTGTTTTTCTCTCATAGTAAACTCTTTTCTATTTAATTTGAAAAAATCGCAAGTTTATTTATTGAATACATTTTACCGGGATTTAAGATGTTGTTAGGATCAAAAATAGATTTAATTTTGCCCATAAGTTCTACAACTTCCTCCCCTAATACCGTACCTAAATAGGGGGCTTTCCAAATTCCGCATCCATGTTCCGCCGATACCGACCCCCCTAGGGATGTTGCTAATGTGACTAATTGTTCTTGAAGATCACCCATTTTTTGAACATCTGCTTTAGATTTTAATGTTACAGTTGAAATAAAATGAACATTACCATCTCCTAAATGCCCCATACGAGTAAAAATCAAATTATGAGATCTCATAATTTCCCCAAACTGTTCCATTAAATTATATATCTTGCTATAGGGAACAGAAAAGTCTAAAATTGCCGGAATTAGGGAAGAAGGATTCTTTTCAGGTCTTCTAATTCGTAATAATGAGGGTCCTGCCCCATCTCTTGCTTTCCAAATGTATTCATGTTCAAGACCTCTCAGAATTTTTATATCAGATGCGTGTTGATTACGTGAGAATAAATTTTTAATACGATTAGCATAGTCTGAGGTAGTTTTCTCATCCCCATCTAAACGGACTAATATTGCAGCCTTAGCTATTTTTAATACCATTTTGGGAGTTAATCTAGATAAGTATGAATTCATCCCACTTAGTACTAATTGGTCAACCATTTCTATTGACATTGGAATTATCATTTCTTTTATTTCTTTTGCTATTTGAACAGCTACTTCAATGGAGTCAAAATATCCTAGAATAGTTACGAAACTTTCTGGAAGAGGTAAAAATTCTAAAGCTGCCTCGGTTATTACCCCTAAAGTCCCCTCAGATCCTACAAAGAGACTTAATAAATCCAAGCCAGCTACAGTTTTTTTCACTTGGCGTCCAAGTTGGACTTTTTGACCAGTACCTAAAATAGTTTTCAGATTTAACACATAATCTTTTGTTGTTCCGTATTTTATTGCTGATTCGCCTGAAGCATCATTGGCTATCATTCCACCAATGGTGCACACGTCTGCTGAACCCGGATTACAGGGTATCCAATAACCTCTACCCGTATTTCTTAAAACTTTACCTAAATCTTTATATAACACTCCCGGTTCTACAATTGCATAATTATCCTCAGTGTCAATTTTAATAATATGATTCATCCGAGAAAAATCTAAGACAACGCCTCCCTCGATCGGAAGAAACTGGCCCCCATAACTTGTCCCGGCCCCTCTTGGTATAATTTTTAAAGATTCTTCATTTGCCAAATCTATAATAGATTTAACTTGGTCAGCATTATCTGGTTTTACCACGAGATCTGCCATAATTCGATAATTATCATCTACCCAACTAAGAGCCCGAGAAACTAGATCATGGGAATAACAATAGAGCTCAACAGGATCATCTGAGAGATATTTATCTCCAACAATAGTTTTTAATTTTGCTTTAATTGAGGGTTCAATCATGATTATACTCAATATATTTCTTAAAACGTAAATTTATTCAAAATCCAAATTAATAAGTACCAAAATTAATTCTTCATTTAAATTATTACCATTAATCCTCTGTAAAAAAATAGAAAAATAATAGAATATATGAGAGTATAGACATAAATTTAAAAGGTGATAGAAATTGAAGGAGAATGAATTGGATTATAAAGAATTAGAACCAGAGATAAAAGTATTGGAGAAAAAGGGATTTTTGATTCTCATACAACTTATTGGATGGGCACTTTTCGGATTCTGTGTATATCGATGGATAACTTATTTTTTTATATATGAATATTATAGGTCCCTTACACATACTACATATCTTACTTTAATCATAATAAGTCTTACGTGCATTAATAAATTTGAGTCTCCTCTTTTAAATTCTGCGGCAAGTATGTCCTTTTTGCTTTTCATTATAGTTTCAGTAATATTTGTATCATTAGCAACCGATATATTCACTTTTATCGATGGAGTTGTATTACATGGCGCTATTGCTGCATTTCAAATGTATATACTACTCAATAAAAAGATCGTAGTCAGTAAGAAATATTTATTATGGAGCTTTTTACTTTACTTAATTTTTATAAGTTCTTACGATAGTTTCGCCCGCATAATTGCCGCTATTGACATGAATGAAGAAACATCAAGCATTAAAATGACCGTTCAAATATTTTATGCTTTATGCATTAGTACGATGCTAGTGTATGTTATTAAGAAGAAATGTGGAATTTTGTTTCCCTAAGAAAGATATTTTAAGATGTTTCAATTTTTTTTTTGTAGCAAGAACAACAATAAAATTGTAGTAGAGGATTTATCCAATATCTCATTAATGCCTCTTGTGAAAAGTTTTTATTAAAAGAAGAGCAACTGCATTCTAAAAAAGTTATCTCCTTCTCGCAATCTATACATTTTCTTTTTAAATTATATGCATGTTTAAAATCAACAAGGCAAGAGGGACAAAATACTTTATGTTTCAAATTTTTCCAAGTTTTTGAGATATCAATATCTGGGATAAATTTGAATTGGTCTTTATTGTTTAATATGTTAAAGAAACTCTCTACAGGATTATTATATGAGCTTAAGTAGTGATAGACATTTTTAAATTCATTAAAATAGAATCTTTCATGACAAATCGAACAAGAACGGCTCTCATTTAGAGAAATTTTATTGTTTTTCTTTTTTGAATGGATTAGACTTTTCAAGATTTATCCTTTAGTTTTGTCTGGTTTGGAGCTCAAAATTTAAAAGGTTTTTTTTAAATTTCTATCTTCTCATATAAAAATTTTCATTTAAAACTTTATGGATATCTTTTTATATCGAATACGCTTATAGTTGATAATTTAAAAAAGAAAACTGGGTTTATTGCTTTAAGATTTTGACTATAAACCCCACATATTATCTATCTTTTCAGCTAATTTATCTTGAATGAGAATAATTTCAGTATCAAAGTAATTTTTTACAATATCTATTATAAATTTGAAATATGGTTTACTTATTTTTATGAAATGAGTATCTTCTAAATATCGTATTGCTTTTTTCGCTTCTAGTGGACGGCTTATATCTTGTTTATTATAGAATTCGAATAATTTATGAGCTAGTGTATAAATTTCTCTAATTTTATCTCTTAAATTCTTTAAAGCTAAATTTGAATCACTTTCTTTAAAGAATTCTTTAATAAATTCTTGTTCTATTTTTAATTCATTTATGTTTAGTGATTTTTTCATCCTTCCAGTTATTCTTTTACCTTCTAAGACTAAATATTCCGTATAATGTTTTTTACTAACCTTATATGTCTCTTTTGTATGGATTAAAATGTGGGCATCGAACGATTTTTGAAAAGTATAATCGAAAAAATCAAATAATGTATCTTTAAGATATTCAAGATTATTATCTATTACGATCAAAATTCTCTTTTTAATTAAGCTCCCTCGAATTGCATAAATTAGAATTTCAGGTCTAAGATTCATCTTAATCTCAAACACATCAATATCTTGAGGTTTAAGTTCTGGAGTAAGGTCGATCTTAGGTTCTATATCGTCTAATAAAGCATCTAATTTTTGATAGCCTCTTACTTTAAGATGTTTATCAATAAACGGTACAAATGCATGATCGCACACTCTTCCTGTGGGAATAAATAAACTGGTCAATTGTTTTGACTGGTCAATTATACGCATAGGAATATTGACAATTTTTTTTGAGCGACAGATAGGGCACACAATCTCAACATTTCCCCACACTTCAGTTTCTATATTACTTTGTGTTTTAACAGCCATATATCATTTTGATCCATTTTTTGTTATGTATTGCTAATTCACCTAAAAAAACTAAACTTTTTTTTTAGATTAAACTTTATTTAGAAAAAATTTTGATCCAATAAGCAATATAACATAAGATTGATGGACAAAAAAATAATTAAAAATAAATGATTGAAATTGCCGTTTATCAGCTTATTCCTCTTGTTTATGGATGTCAGCAATGGTAAGATTAAATCTCTTAAGTATTTTAGGATCGATTTTTAAACCATGATAAGGGGTGCCAGCGGAGCCTAAGATGAAATCTTTTGTAATTACCTTTTTATCTATATATACTGGCATTTTGTTTATAACAGAAATAGGAGGAACGCCTCCAATTGAATATCCCGTACTCTCTTTTATGAGTTTTTCAGAGGCAAACGTGAATTTTTTCATTTGTGATATGGTTTCTAACTTTTTTAGATCTAACTGTTGGTTTCCTAAGAGAATTACAGATAAAAGATCTCCCTTTTTAGATTTCAATATCAAACATTTAATTATATTCTCAAGAGGAATATTGAGTGCTTTTGCGATATTCTCAGAGTGCGTCCCATTTATGTTTTCATGTTCTATAATTTCTCCATTGATACCTAAATCGGACATTATAATTTTTGTTTTCTCAATCATTTTACACAGGGTAAAGGATACTTATTTTAAGATTATAGCATATATGCAGATAACGCGACTATTTCTTATCTTAAGGTTGTTGTCAATTACGAATATATTCCTATTACTATTTTCCATTCAATCTAAAAGATCTTACCAATAATATTTTTTGTTTTTTTCTATTTAAAATTACTTACTCTTTTTTCCAAATTTAGTTTTATTAAAATGCGAAAAAACATTTTAGCATAAAAAATGAGAGGAGACTCCTAGCACATCAACCTGATTACCAGGTCAGAAAAAAAGAGGATAAATAAGATAAATTTAGTGCGAAGATTTGTACACTAACCAAAAGACAAAAATCTAGAATGTGATAGGAGTCATTTTTAATTTTTTTTTGAATTCTGAGGTGATTTGTTTTCTATTATTTTTCCTCCATGAGAATAATCTAATTCGATGTTTTTTGTCCTTATCTAAAATATTTTTAATTACTTTTACCTCTACTAAATTTAAATCTTTCATATAGTTAGGATCGAGAAATAACTCGATTTTATCCTTGTTTACTTTTTTTATTCCAAATCACCTTACATATCCCATTCTAGACCTACCTATAAAAAAAGCGATATTTTTTATGCTACACTCTAATGAACAGAAATCAATTCTAATAAGTTCGGCAAGTTCACATTTTACACCCACCATAAATTAAATAAAACATTTTTTAAATTTCGGAATAATTTAAAATATATCATGGATCTTTCTAACATCACTAAAGTTTTTTCTGAATCTGTTATCCGTGAAATGACGCGTATAGCCAATGAACATCCGGGATGTATCAATCTGGCTCAAGGCTTTCCTGATTTTTCAGCACCTGAGTCAATCAAAAATGCCGCAATTGAAGCAATTCGAGCAGATATAAACCAGTATGCGATAACATGGGGTTCTGTATCGCTAAGAAATGCTATTGCCGAAAAAATAACTGAATATAATAAATTAAAATTTGTGGATCCTGCAAAAAATATTACAGTCACCTGCGGCTCAACAGAAGCAATGCTCTCTTCAATGAAAGCCATTATAAATCCTGGTGACGAAGTAATCATATTTGAACCATTTTATGAAAATTATGGTCCTGATTGTCTATTATCTGGAGCTACTCCTCGTTACATTATGTTAAATCCTCCTGATTGGAAGTTCGAGTTTGATGAGCTTGAACAACTTTTTAATGAGAGAACAAAAGCAATAATAATTAATACTCCAAATAATCCTACTGGAAAGGTATTTAATCAAAAAGAATTGAAATTTATCGCAGATTTATGTCTAACCTATGACTGTATTGCGATTACCGATGAGATTTATGAACATATATTATTTGATGATCATAAGCATATTTCCATAGCATCCTTGTCTGATATGGAAAATAATTCAATTACCATTAATTCCATATCTAAAACATACTCCCTTACTGGCTGGAGAGTTGGTTGGGCCGTTGCGAGTGAAAAAATAACCAATGAACTTAAAAAAGTTCATGATTTCCTAACAGTTGGGGCTCCAGCTCCGCTTCAAGATGCAGCAGCATTTGCACTTTCTCTTGGTGACGACTATTATAAATGGCTTGGAGATTTCTATCAACATGCTAGAGATAAGCTCTTCAACGCTCTAAAACAAACATCTCTTAATCCAATTAAACCAGATGGAGCCTATTACATTATAACGAATTGTGAAGATTATATGGATCAATATTGTCTTCAAGATTCAACTGATTTAGCTATACATTTGGTAAAAAACATAGGTATTGCAACCGTACCTGGTTCCTCATTTTATGCGGATCCTAAAAGTGGTCAATATCAAACCCGTTTTTGTTTTTGTAAAAAAGAAGAGACATTACAATCAGCAACCCAATGTCTTAATAAGATAAGACATAAATAAAAGACATTTAATCTCTATTTATAGGTGAAAAACCAATTTACTCGCTCCAGGTAATGCCGAGATTCAATTTCTTAAAGTTTTAAATCAATCAAACTTTACATTTATTAATGGACTCATTTTTTAGAGAATCTTACAATTACTTAGCTAGAAAAATAGAAGACGCTTTAAAGAGCGTAAATAAGAGAGTAATGCAATCTTGTTTAGATATTTTAGATAATGGAAAACAAGAAAAACGTGTTACAATTGATGGAGCTGGTAGATCATTACAAAGCGCCTTATTACTCGCTAATGAGTTAGAAAACTTATATGGGATTCGAGTTAACCAAGTTAATAATGCAAATCTAAGACCTTTAAGAAAAGGAGATATATTCATAGTAAATTCTCGATCAGGGTCAGGAAAATCCACTAGAGATGCTGAATTTGCAGTAAAAAAGGGGTTAAGCGTTATCTATATAACAGGAAACCCAGAACTGGAGGAGAAATTTGAAAATGTAATTCTTATCAAGGGAGATATCAATCATGAAAGAAAATATGCCCCTCTTGGGACTGAATTCGAACAAGCAAGTGCGATTTTATGCTCATGTATGGGATATGCCTATAATAAATCCGATAAAATGAAAGCTTTTAATATTATTTGTAAAACGGTAATAAATGGGTTATATTCAAATCTTCAGGAACTGGAAAAACAAGAAAAGCCAATTGCGAGTTACACTTCATTAATAAACGATTTTTTAGACGTTAAAAATGACAGGGTGATTTATTTTAAAGGAGCAGGGATAAATGATATCATCTCAAGAGTAATTGCAATAAGATATGGTCATTTACATAAAGAAAATTTGAAAGATTTACACGTAGTATATGAGGGTCATTGGAAAAGTAGAAAGAAGGATGATTTAGCCGTCTTGATAAGCGGGAGTGGGGAGACAGATCAAATCCTAAAATATGCGCAGCAAGCGGGTGATGTTGGAATGAAGTTGTTTACCATAACCTCATTTAAGCAATCGAATTTAGCAAGAACTAATAAGTGGTATCGTAAATATCAAGGAAATTTAATAATTGAAGGTCGACCTGAGATGATTAGTTATTATAATAAATCAATCCATAAGGTAACTAAGACGTTCTTCCCTCAATTTGAATTAAACACTTATATTACACTTGATGCTTTATTAGCTTTAATCGCAAACCATAATGACATTACGGAAGAGGATATGAAAAAAACGCATAGAGATAAGGAGTTAGAATAGAAAGAGTTTAATATATAAATAAAACGTACTTCTTGAAAATTAGAATTAAGATGGAACAATTTCAAATTGCAAGAGTACGACCTCCCACGGAAAATTTTAGTTTAGCAATAAATACTTATTTTTTTTGTCCATGGGGCAAATGCACTTTTTGCCCGAATAATTTATTTCATGAAACAATCAAATTTAGGAGGAGGACATTAGAAGAAATAAAAAATGATATTGATAACGCAGCCCTTCTTAATAAAAGTCTTTTAAAAAGAGAAACCTCGATCTTTTAATAGTTGATTGTAAAACATTTGGTAGTTCATCTATGAATGAATGGTTTGGCGGATGAACTCAATACCGCGTAAAGCCACGATATCAACAATGGGGAAAAAAAGGAGTAGATACATGGAAAGTCAATCTCAAGAAAAAGAAAAGAAAGATACAAAAAAAAAGAAGAAAAAGAAAGATTCTATTGTAACCTCATGCAGATGGCGAAAGGATATTTACAGAATTGAGGAATGGAAAACGCTGATTAAAGGCGATATGAAGAAACTGAAAAAACGCTATTATACGCTCTTTAATAGGGGAGTACAACCAAACGATATACAAGGCGGAGTATTGTATGACCAATTAGCAGAGAAATTAGTGTTATTGATGATTAAAGCGAAGATCAATTCGGACGAGTACGGGATTGCGATCACCCACGATGAAGTACAGCCAATCATTAACAAACTGAAGGAAGGTGGGGTACTATAGATTTTGCACAATGGGTTCTCAATGAAAAAGAGAGGCAGGAGAGAGAGAAGCAAGAAAAGGAACGCGATATGAATCCGCAAAGCGAAGAGACTTCAAAAAAACTACAAAAAATTGCGAGATTTAGAAGTTTTAGCTCATATCCCCCTCCCTCACCCTCCGATAGTACTAAACCAACTATCAAGCAAAATGCCCCTGCGTTAAAACCACCCCCAGCACAGGATAAGAATAATATCATCCCTATGCGAACAGTGAAAGTGAAATGCCCCATTTGTAGCGCACAAAAAGAGATTGACATACCAGAAAGTGTTATTAACCATAGTAAACAACTGGCAACTGTGTCGATCAATCCGCACTCGGTATGTAATCATTCTTTTCAAATCTTTATTGACAAGAATTTTAAAGTACGCGGGTATCAGAAACCAGAATACGAAGTGAACGGGACGGGGCAGACAAAAAAAGAAGATGCCAAATTTGAGAGAATGCAAAAAGTATTTGCGGGAATTCAACATCTAAAAGACTATGATAAAGCCAAAGAGAAGAAGAATATCCCTAAGAATAGGGCAGATGAACACACATCTACCCTTGAACAGAGGATACAACAGAAGAAAATGACATTAGAAGACATTTACGAGATATTTTGGCAGGATATAGACGATGAGAACCGAGAATTTCGAGAATTTATTGTCAAAGATCCACGACGTGAGACGAGATCCTAATATAGAGGGAATTGAAATTCTCATATCTTTTATATAAAAGAATGACCTAATAAGAAATATAAATCCTAAAAAGCGTTAGATGAATTTTTAGTAAATAAGGTGTCGTATATAACCTATAAAGGACAAAGATATTATGTAAAAGATGGAGATTTAAGACTCAGTTCTTTAGGTATAAGTGATATAAGTGAGATAGATGGATTGGAAACATTTACTAATCTACAAGGATTACATCTTCGGGATAATTCAAAATTGGAGATAAAAAGATTGGAGAAGCTTACTGATCTACAAGCACTATTAAATTAGAAATAAAATCATAAATAAGATTTTTTCTTTATTCGTAATTAATTATACTTCTAAAATAATAAAATACTTCTATTAAATTATGTCACGTTCTAAGCCATATGTGGATAAGGATGAAGAACTCACAGAAAAAGAGAAAAGAATGGTAGTTATTGGACTGATATTACTTATACTTGGTCTTTTTATTGCTTTACTTTTTTCTGATTTTGTATATGTAGGACTTGCTTTATTTTGTATTGACATTTGTCTTGCACTTGTTTTTGGCAGTAAGGGAGGGGTTTCTAAATTTGATTTTTAAAAGCTACGAAGTGGAAATAAAATGACTGATGACGAGATAATATTATGGGAAAAACAATTTCTAGATTTTTTCAAAAGTTCAAAATTTTTATATGATTTCAATCTTTAGGAGAATCTTCAATCGCTCTCTGAAAATTCTCAAAAAAAAAAGACAAGACTCAAATGCATTTAAATACATCATTTCTTATGATCTTATATAGAAAACGACGTGCGAGGGGTTATGCCACATAAACATTATTGAGAAAATTAAAAAAAATAGTATGAAAAGCGCCATCCTTATCGCTATTATAAAAAACCTTATCGTATTTGCGATCCAACTAAATTTTCTTGTGTTACTTTGATTCTTTTTTCATTATTAGTTATATTTGGTCAGAATGTATTGATGTTACTAATTCTATTAATAATCCTATTTATTTGGTCAGTTTTATTTATCCTATTATTATTTTTTTTTAGTGAGAGAAAAAGTCCAGAGGAAATAGAACCAGAAGAAAAATAAAAAATATTTTATATTACACTTTTTGAGAATTTGTAGTACTTTTTTATTTTGCAGGATGAAATTTAAAATTATTATTCCTTCAAATATGTATAAAAAGAAATAAGAGAAAATGGCTCTTAAACTTTATATAGCTTCCATTGAAGAGAAAGAGAAGATTTATAATGCGTTGATTGAATATTCCAAAGAACTTAAGCAATTTCAAGAACATACGTCAAGAGAGATTGCATCAGAGAAATATTTTGATGATTATTGGACCGAATCACAGAGGTTTCCTATAGTTGTATATGACGACGATAAGTTGATTGGATTTTGTTTACTTAGAAGTGAGAAAAACTATTACAGTATAGCAGAATTTTATATAAAACCAAAGTTCAGACGTTTTGGCTATGGTACAAAACTATTAAATTTTACACTAGAGTTCTGTAAAAGGAGGGGAATTCATAGTTCCATCATTGCTATTTCATTGGTAAAGAATATAAGAGCAAATGATTTTTGGATAGTCAATGGTTTTATTAGATATAAAGAGGTTTTTCTTGAAAATGAGAGGTATAATTGCAATTTAAAGGAATTGATTTAAAATTTAATGATTTTAGGAAATATGAAAAAATAAAATCTATCGAATATTTATGTAAAAATAAACGTTAAATGTGAAATGAAAATGGCAGATTTTGAACCTAAAATTGTAAGTAAAGAAGAATTGAGTAGAATCTCTGCTGATGTAAATCCAGAAGAATTATTACTATTTGACGATCATTGTTTAAATGTCCACTATGAATCAAAAGTATTACTTGGAGCAAAAGAGCCGGGATCACCCTGGGTGGTAACGAAAGATATTAAAACCGGAGAGAAAGCGGAGATTCTTGATTGCACCTCACAAAATTGGACTTTAGCATTGGGATTCGCCCATCCTGACGTAAATTATGCGGTCACCGAACAAATGAAAAGACTCACTCATGTCAAATCCGCTGGTGTTTCTCCTGCTCGAGCCAAATTTGCAAATAAATTATCCGAATTGGTCCCAGGAAGATTGAAAGGTGGCAGAGTTCATGTTAATAATTCAGGGGGTAGTTTAGCACTTGAAGCTGCAATAAAGCTCGCGCTAGTCGCAGGTAAAGGAGCGGATCAATTATTAGTGTTCAGGGGCGGATATCACGGGAATACATTAGCCATGATAACCGCGTCACAACCAATTCATACCGTAACGCGATTTCGCCCATTTGGAGTGGATAGATTCGTTCGTTGTCCCCAACCGTATTGCTATAGATGTATGTGGAACTATAAAAATGGTTTGTATGGTAAAAAAGACCCTCAATGTAATTTGGAATGCTTTAATTTAGTGAAAGAATATTTACGGGGATTATCCTCAAGAAAAATAGCTGGAGTGATCTTAGAAGTATGTCAAGCAGCAGGGGGTCATATTCCTTTTCCGCCAGAGTTTCTGTTGAAATTAAGAGAAGTATGTGATGAAGAAAAGATTCTCATTATTTATGATGAGTCCCAAACAGCAGTTTGGAGGTCTGGAAAATATTTCTCTCTCACAGAGAGATATGAAAAGGAATTAAGTATTGATGTGTCTCCTGATATGATGTGTTTTACGAAAGCCATTGGAGGAGGTTTCCCGTTAGGCGCGATGATCGCAAGCCCAAAGATTAAAAAGAGATTTAGTCCCTCAGAAGATCATACCACTTTTTCTAATACCCCAATAGGAATGACAGCTGGCCTAGCAGCATTTAAAGTTATTGAGCAAGGGAAAATTAATGAAAATTGTGAGAAGAGAGGCAAACAAATCACAAAGAGATTAAAAGAACTCCAAGAAAAATATGAAGTTATAGGAGATATTCGTGGACCAGGATTATTCATAGGAATTGAATTAGTTAAAAACAAAGAATCAAGAGAACCTTTTTCAGAATTACTACAGGAAATGCTCGCTGAGGGAATAAAACAGAATATATTCTTTGGACCTAGCATGCCGTATTTAACCGGAACCGGGAAAATTATCATGCATAATCTAATTAAAATTAAACCTCCATTAGTAATTACTGAAGAAGATGCAGATTACATCTGTGAAAAATTTGAAAGTGTGCTGAAAGCCTCACTACATACTCTTGACTTCAAGTAAATTTTAAATTCATAAAAAAGAAATTTATTCTTTTTTTCCTATTATTTTAGTTTTTTAAAATTGGGTTACGTCTTCAATTATTATTATACCATGTGTACCATCAAACTTATATAATAAGGAGCCTTTTAATGATTCAATGAGACGAGTAACTTTAGTCGCACCGACTAGAAGAATGGATACACTGTCTTGCACTAGGCAAGTAGCAGCACCAAATATCCATTAGATCATTCAAACCCGTCTCTATTGATTTCTCTACTTTTTATCATTATATTCTCTGAATACTCCTCGTAATTTTAAGTTCTAAGGGGCGGGTTTAGAAATATTATATCTAAGAAAGATCTAACTCCCTCATAACAAAAAAACATTAAAAAAAAAGGAGGTGGAAAGAAAATGAATAAGAAAAAAAATAAAAACTTAGAAGAAATCTTGCAATCTCTTAATAATGACGAGGTGCTTGTTCTCTCGTACTCGTCAAAGGAGGATGAGGAGGATAAAAAGGATAATGATAATTAAAACTTGATCTTCGTATTTTATCACCACATTTTCTCAATTTTTTCTTCAATGTAATCCTCTGAAAACTTGAATTCTTTATAAATATAAACATCAACAATCCTAAGAGAATGATAAAATAATTTTTCTTTATTTTTAGAATAAATTTTTGCTCCAAATGCCTCAGCATTTTATTATAAAAAATATTGTCATTATGTAGCAAGATTTTAATAAAATTGGGGCAAAGCAGATTGGATAAATACTCTCTTATCTTAATTCTAAAAGTATTAATATTTTATAGACCATAGAAGATAGTATGAAATTTCAAAGTTTACTTGAAAAACCATCAGATAAAATATTATTGATAACATTTATTCTCAGTTTTATAATGACATGGGTCTTTGTATTCTTTATTTTCGCCCCACTGCTTGCTCAATTTCCTCCAGGAGCAGGACTTATGGATATGAAAGCTGCTTGGACCAAGAAAAACATGGACAAGATTATTGCTATATGGAAAAAAGAGTCTCTCTCACGTTATATTGAATTAATGACGTTTGTAAATAATATAGATTTTGTTTTTATGTTTGTATACGGTTGGGCTGTATTCAGCGGATTATTACTGGTAGCTCGTCAATTAAAGGATTCAGAGAAGCTTCAAAAGTTTTATCTTAACCTATCAATAGTAGCTTGGGTGAGTGTATTATTCGATGTAATTGAGGGCATTTTTATTGCAATTATACTTCTCGATCCCTCGAATATTACAGAAACTTCAGCCATAGGCGTTTCTTTATCGGCAACCCTTTGTATCATCGTATTATATAGCTGTGTGTTTCTCTGGATTATTGGATTACTAATCGTATTAGTAAAGCACTTGAAAAAATAAGAGATACAATCGAGATTTCTGGTCGAAAATCAAAATTTCCAAAATTTTTTATTTTTTAAGAATAAACATATAATATGTTTCAAACTATGGATCTTTTAACTCTATTACTGATAATATTAACAGTAGCCGTCATTGCAGCAGTTATAAATTTTATTATTGGAATGGTAGTCATGCTACGAATGACTTCCTTAAAAGGATTAACTAAAGAAAAAAAGCCCGCCATAATTTTAAACACCATCTGGAGTATAGTCGTGTTTGTGTTCAGTTTCTCCCCTTATCTTTATATTATTGCATTTATAGTTAATCTAATTATTGGCCTGATTGCTTTAAGTTCGGATGAATTTTACGGGATAAAACGTTTTGGAAGACGTATAAAAATCCTGTTTGCGGTTTTAATAATACAGTTTGTAATTATTATCGTAGCCTACATTATAATCGTGTTTATAATTTTTGCTTATTTACTTGGTTGAATTAAATTTTTTCAATTAGTTTCCTTTAGGATCATATTCTAGAAAAAAGCTGAACTAAATAATAATTTCATATCTTTATAGAGTTCTCTTCAATACTAATATGCCCTTGTTTGCTTAATATTCTCGCGTTTTATCTAAGGATGATATAATAAAATAGAGTTATATCCCTCTAATTTTTAAGTTTTTAAGAACAAAACAAAAAAAATGAGAGCCAAATCTTAACTCACAAAGATGCAATCCTCATATTATCTCCAGATTATTGACGATATATTTATTAATGGGGCTGAAACTGAAATATTGTGATACAAAATTAAAATAAAATTTTAACATAAATTTATCGAGATATATGATAGACAATATTGATGAGGAGGATGTGAAATCTTCCAAATATAAGATAATTTTATTTTGCACTATATACAATTTGATCGCAGAATTTTCAACGAGAGGAATAATCGGTTTTTTTTATAATCTTATGGTTTTATGGCTTTTTCTGGCATATTTCACATTTTTCTTAATTATAATTCATATTGCTTACACCAGTAAAGGATCTGACATCGCAATTTTATTTGGATCAATAACTTGGGCATTACCCATCGCATTTTTCTCGACAGGTACCCCTTTTTTTACAGGAGAGATTATTGGTTATTCTTTAAGCATTATTATCATCATGTTCTTTATGTGGGGTATGACTCAAACTTGGTTGCCGCTGTATGTGAGCGGAAAATTTTTTGGTTGGAATATAGCAGATGGGAAACTCAGTCGAACAGGCGGGATTTTTTGTCTTTTGTATCTTTTTGGCTTCTGTGCTTTCGCATTTCCCGGAGCTATTAAAGGCCCAATATATTTGTATATAATTTCAATTATATTAATTATATTGTTTATTGTATTAACTCGGAAATTCATAAAATCTGCAAGAGAGAATCCACCTCAATTTAGCACCCCCCCTATTACTGAAAAAACTTATAGACAAATTGGAGATTTTACGATTTTAACTTACTTATTTTGGATATCAGTCATAGTGGCATTACTTACCGGTGTTATAATCCCGATTTATTATCCTTTAACGAGTGTAATACGGCCCTTTTATATCCAAGCTTTTTTATTGATGATATTATGGTCAGTAATTTCCGGAGTAGTTCAAACCATATACAGAAATAAAGTAGGACCATTTCCCATGCCCGGGATTTTAATCCCAAAAAAATAGTTTATAAATAGAAATATCAGAGTAAAAGAAAAGGTTAACTTCTTGGCAATGCCTTGCTAGACAATTGGTGCACCAGAGGGTGCGGTATATATTTTTAATAATTTTTCAAGTATATATTGTAAATATCCAATTAGACTATCAATTAATAGTTCTTTTTTTAATTAAGTCTCATTCTTGAATTGCGTAAGCATTAAATACCCTTGAAGTGCAAAGTAGGCAAATATCGTATACCAAATTACTTTTTGACTTATGATACCTAAGCCTTCATATGGTAGAAAATAGAACTGAATACCGATTAAAAGAACTACAAGAGCGACTATAATTAGATATAATAGCATTCTGGGAAGATCCTTATTTAAATAAAAGGCAATTAAATAGAAAATCCACGTAAACAACAAAAAGATGTAAGTAAACAGAGCAAGATAATAATTGTAATAAAAAATTATCAGTAACATAAAAGTACAGGCAAATAAGACTCCACATATAATCCCTAAAGCAGCAGCTGCTTTTTGAACAGATGCAGTAAAGAAATGATATGAGGCTATTAACCCGGGAATTAGAAAAATGCTGAACAAAATAGAGCCAGTACCAGCAATTATCCTCGAAATCGTATTATCCTTCCCAGAGTGAGATACGGTTCTTACCAAATCACCAAGATAATTTTTCGCAAGTGAAAACCCCGGAGAAGTTGGATCCATTTCCGAACCACCTCCATAAAAGAACATTGCGATGGTTGTCAGAACTACATATCCAACACAACCAATTATACTTAGCACAAAAGCTATTTCTTTCCAGTTTTTAACATTCATTTTCAATCTCAATTTAAAATCTTATATTTTATAAATTAAGTATTATTTCTTGCTTAAAATAAATATAACTTATTGTTTTAAACGAAATTTTTTGTATTTACAAGTCCTGCAAACAATCTAAATTCAGGAACATACCCTCTCAAAACTTCCACTTAAAGTATTAAATAAATCATTCATTTAGTTGATCTATGGGAAAATTAGATGGAAAAGTAGCATTAATCACTGGAGCGGCTGGTGGAATTGGAAAAGCAACTTCAAAACTCTTTCTTGAAGAAGGTGCTAAAGGAGTGGTAATGGCAGATATTTGGGATGAAATGGGTGAAAAAACAGCAAAAGAACTCGGACCAAATGCGAAATATATTCATACAGATGTTTCTCAAGAAACCGATATAAAAAAGGCTATTGATTTCGCTGTTGATGAATTTGGACAACTTGATATCATATTCTCAAACGCTGGTAATCCGGGTCCTGTAGGAGTAATTGAAGATATTCCGACTGACGAATTTGATCTTACCGTTGCTATTCATCTTCGCGCCGCGTTCTTATGCATGAAACATTCTATACCAATAATGAAAAAACAGGGTTCAGGATGTTTTATAACTACAAGTTCGGTCGCGGGTTTTCAACAAGGGTTGGGTACACTACCATACTCACTTTCTAAGGCGGGAATTATACAACTTACACGAATTGCCGCTGTGGAATTAGGGGCGTATGGAATAAGAGCAAACGCTATTGCGCCAGGAGGCATATCGACAGGTATTTTTGGTCAAGGATTTGGTTTATCTCCTGAAGTAGCGGTAAAATTTGGGAAAATGATTAAAGACATTCTTGCGATTTATCAGCCTATTCCGCGTGCAGGGTTACCGGAAGATATTGCACATGCAGCTTTATTTCTCGCAGAAGATTCAAGCAGTTTTATTACTGGAGAAACTCTTAAAGTAGATGGTGGGCTTCTATCTGGAAGGATACCGCAAGATCCTGAAGAGCTTATGGAAAAATATTTTAACATTATAGCTCAATTAGATCCGGAAGATCAGAAAATCGTAATTGCTAAGATAGGAGAAGGCGCTCAGAAAGCCACTAAGGATATGAAATATTTAAAACCGATCGCTCGGGAACAAATGCTCAAAAGGATGCAGAAATTAATGAAAGTACAACAAAAACTCATGAAAGAATCGGCCAAGAAATAAGACAATTTATTTGATGTGTTTTTGTAAGAAAAAAGAAAAAAATCTAGACTCAGGAACACACCCCCTCATTAATCGCGACTTACCATTTTTCATCATGCTTACCACTTCACACACACTTGACTTCACTCCTGAACATTCAAAGCCCGAACCACGAGTCCTTTTTCAACACCACACACTCGTGCTGTTGAGAACAGCGGGCTAAATAGGTCGCCCGGAAGCATTCTATTATCTACATTTCTATTCTGTTTAAATCATAACTGATTTCATGATCACTCTGATAAGAATGTAAAGTTATTTAAAGTTAAAAAAGGAGACTTTTATTGCTAAAATTATCGAGAACATCTGCCGAAATATCAATAAAATGATAGCAACAAAAATCTCTAAATTAAAATAATATCATCATATATAAAGAAAAAAATAAAATCTAATACTCTCATATTAAAATTAAATAAGAACATATTTTTTTTTTTGATAGAATAGTGTAAATAGAAAGAAATGATCTTGAATTATTGAAAACTATTAGTCTCTTGATTTTTTTAAAATAATTTAAACTCATTTATAGTGAAGTTTTTATATATAAGATACAAAATTTTAATGAGTTACAAGGATTTTTTCATAAAAATTTTCTTGTAGCTCAACAAGGAGTAAAAAAGAGAACATTTGCCAAAAAAATCAAATTATTTTGGTTAAACAACACGTCGCGTTGATATTTGGCACGTTTTCTTTTATATCTCCTTTAACTATTTAAAAAATCTTGTTGTTTAAAAATATTAGTTTTTACCTATCTATACTTTACTTTATTTTTTCATAAAAATTGCGACGTGTGTTAAATTGATAATTTTATTTAAAAATTCTAGTCTTGAATCCTACAAAGAATTTATTTTTATTACGCGAGTATCTACTCAAAAAGAATTAAATAGCAAGTCTTTTAGAAACTTATATCATTTTCAATTTCTTAGGGAGTTTTCTTGGGATGATAATAATTATTATGGTAATATAAGTAAAAGTTTTAAAAATTTCTTTATTATTCGTAAAACATCATTAGAAAAGGTTAATACGATATATTTAAAATTATGATCAACCTATTTATGGGGAATTGAATAATATTTATGCTTCTAAATTTCTTTTTTTCTTTCTTTTTATTTTGTATAAATAAAAATGATAAAGTTAAATATATCTTACACAAAACAGTTTACTGAAAAAACAATAATTACAGGGTATTAATTTTATAATATTTGCTTAAAGATTAATTATAGTTTTATTCATTGTGATATGTATTTTAATAGTGTTAAAGTTCCTATAATTCTGTCTCAATTTTTTCTATTTTCTTTAACTGCTTAAGCTCTTTACCCAAAAAATTATGGAGCTCTACAACAGCTCTTTTTGTCATTATTAACTCACATTGTAATTCAACAGTTAATAGTTGTTCTGACATCCTTTTTTCAATATCATCTTTATTTAAGTTTTGCTCCAAAAGTTCATTATTTTTTATTATTAAACTATTTGTATCAATATTTACAAAACTCAATCGAAAATCATATGGGTTTCTAAAACCTCCAATGGCTCCTGTTACATAGTACTTTTCAAAATTTTGAGCCTTAATATATTTTTTCTTTGGTTGATATTTTTTTAAAGTCTGATCCTCCAAATATAATCATCTCTTTATATTTTCCAATAATATTATTTCAGGTAAGGGATTCGTGTTATCATCTTTTGGATTACTAGAAACAGAGGTAGTTAGTCGAATTGACGTTCTTACCCTTTTATGAAGCATTAGATTAGTAAACTCTCTCAACCTTCTATGAAAAATTTCCTCTGGTTGATATGATTGATGTAAGATTTTTTGTTTTTCAAAAGATTCTTGAATTTCATCCCTACTAAAAACATTATCAATATCCTTTTCATTATAAATCAGATCTGAAATACTTTGTTTTAATGATGCATAAATATTTAAACCACTTTTAGTAATGTAAAATCTATTATCATCAGTTTTTTTAAACAAAAAGCCAATAGATTTAGAAATTTTAGGTAAGTTAATATTGTGTGGTATTTTTATAGCACTATCAGGATTAAAAGCTTTCTTATTCGTTAGATGCATAATGAATTTTTCCTTGTCATTAAGCCTATTATAAATTTCTGACTCAATTATCTTAAATTTTGAACCATTTATTTGTATTTTTGGACAATAGTTTTGTATTAGATTAAATATTGTAAAGTATTTCTGAATGGTTATCCAATGACGATCAATATTTTTTAGTGATTTAATTTCATTTATATTATATTCTTTATCCTCTTCTAACAGATTCAAATTGAGTATTAATGACATTGTAATATTTAATGGATCTTTTGTGATTTCAAACACCTAATTTTTGTCGATATTTTCATTATAATGAAAATAATTTTAATTTATAAATATATTTTCTATTTTCTATAATTTAAAGGTTGCACTTTTTTTATTGTAGTGAAAATCACCTAATTATCTTTGAACAATAGTAAAAATTGTATACGATATAAAATATTTTGTTACATCGATTACATTTTATAATATAACTCTCAAAACTTTCAAAATTATTATTATTTTCTTCAATAAATTCCTCCAAATCATTCGAACATTCACATTTTATCCTTACTACAAAATGGAAAATGTTATTTATAAATTCATAATGTATTGTATAATCATTTCCGTCTTTCGGTAAATTATGTCCGTCATGAGGAAGATTGATATTGTATCTTTCTTCTAATTCTTTCACTTTATTTTCTATTATTTTATCAGTATGTTCTTCAAATTGAAAGTTATCCCAAAATAACCTAACAAAATCTTCTTTATTTATATATATATGATTATTTTCTTCATCTTTTAGATCAAAAAAATTAGACAATTCTTTACATATCCCTTTTTGCTTTAATTCATTATAAACCATTTCTCCTACTGGTTTACTGAGAGTGCAATCTAGTTTAGTAACATGATGTCCTTTCCTATCTTTACGTGATTTGTAAATAGTCAGATCATGTTTTTCTAGTGCTCTACAATTTAATTCATCGTCAAATAAGTCCGTTTTAAAGATATTTGGATTTCCTAAATGACAGATAAAATAAATTAAAAGTGGATGCTCATTGGCTATATCATATAATAATGCTGAATTATGCAAATATGCTAATGTAGTTTTCATCTTAATAAAAAGGATTTTTACCTATAATTAATCATTTTAATTTTAACAAATTTAAATATTATCAAATTATTTAAATTTAAAAAAAAATTATCTCAAATTTTTTTAAAGCCTTTAGAATCTAATATATCATTACATAATTTATCACATTTTTGAATGAAAGCATTCCTACGTCCAATATGATAAAATTCTACTTTGCTGTATTTATTGCAGAGAGAATAGACTTTATTGCATAATTCAGACAGGTGTGGATAATTAATTCTCCAGTTTTTTTTAATCTGATTTACAGCTAATTTACTATCAGAATAGACTTTTATAACCCATCTCGTAAATTTCTCAGCTTCTTTTAAAGCATTAATAATAGCTAAATATTCAGCTGTATTGTTTGTTGCATTACCAATATACTCGCTTTTTTGATAAATAATTTCATCGTCTTTGACATATATGAATGACCAGGAAGCAGGACCGGGATTCTTTCTAGCAGCTCCATCAACATAAATTTCCAATATTTCTCCTCGTTTCACAAGTTGTTTTTTCACTATTTTTCCTCAATAAATTACTTATCAATCAAATTTCTTTTAAAATCGCTAAAAATTTTAGAAGGATTTAAGTTTGACATCTATGTATTAAATAAAATCGATGATATTTAAATCGAAAGTGTCTACAAGATGTTAAGAAAAATAGGAAAAAAATAAAAAAAAATCTAAAATCAGGTAAAACCCTCTTTATGATCACAAATTTTTATTTTTACGTTATCCAATTCTTCTTTTCTTAAATGGGCCCTTTGCAAAAATTCTACCTCTTTCATCATGTCCAAGTTGCCAAACTTCACCACAATCTTCATTCGAACATACACCGATTACATTTTCATGAAAAATTGTTTTTGTGATTGTCATTTTTGACCTACAATGTGGACAAGATGATTTTTTGAATATTTCAAGATCCAATTTAAAATCACCTTTTCAATAGTTTAATTGGTAATAGCTGTGTTAGCATTATTTGTTTTTCAAATCTTTTTTATTAACTTAATTTTTAATAAATCATTTATTTGTTATCTAGTGCACAGAAGTTGTATATAAATGATAGGTTAATAGATTAGATCGTCCAGATCCGATCTAACAAAAAATCTCTGGATGTTCCGACATAACTCTCTCACCTTTTCTTTTCAACACAAAAATCCGTGACTTTGCCCATCCCCTCCATTAAAAGGCGAATTGAGGGGATTGTGTCGGTAACCGCAAATGTTGTTTTTAATTTTTTAAGTAAGGCCCTAAAGTAGTCAATTGACCTAAATTCGAAAGTAAAATTATTTATAAAAAGCTATAAAAACAAAAGAACTAAATTCTTGATCTTTTCTTTTAAGGAGAGAAAAATGATCTAATTCTCGCGCATTTATCAGGATGACGCAACGGAATTAGGCAAGCGAAATCTCTTATATTATCGTGTCCTGTAATGTATAATTGATATACATTCCGGTCATTTGGTAGATAAACTCCGCTATGAATTGAAAATTGGTTTAATAGCTCTTGTAGAATGCAAATTTTTATATTTTCTGAAGAATAGATTGAAAGCATGGGTTGATTCGTTCCCGTTGTCGTGGCGCTCCCTTCCGCGTCAAAAAAACCCGCTATCCATTGCTGTTGAAATTCTGGTTTAATTAATCTTACCAACTCTGGATTATTTTTAACTTCCAATATTTTGGTTACCAGCTCTTTATGAAAAAACCGGAGCCTATAATGAAGGCGATTAGTATGCGGTCTAATAATAATATCTTTATTAATCAAATCTCTGATGAGAGGTTGGATTTGTTCCAACCAACCTAGTGAGGCTGAATCTAAATCAAATTCGTATCCTTTTTGGGGGCTAGTTCTTACATAGGCATCCTCGGCAACTCCGCAGATATACCAGAATTCTGAGAACAATTTAAATTCCATATTATTAGATTTTTAAAAGAAATGTTTAAAGCCTATGACCTACTTAACTTAGTGGTTTTTTTATAAGAGAAAAAGGAGAAAAAATCTTTAGAGTCCAATTAGAAAAATCTTTTTCAATACAATCCAATTTTTAATTAAAATTATTAAATTATTATTAAATTTTTTTTTAAGACAGGATATATTAATACGTTAAGATGGAAGAAATAAAACAATTCAAAGAAACCAATTCTCCAAAATTAATTTACATTGATCAAAATCATTGGTCAAAATTGGAAAGAGTATATCACGAAATCGAAAGAGATTCAATAGTAGAAAATTTATTAGAGAAAATTTTTGACCTAAAAGAAAATGGGAAAATAAAAATTCTAATTGATATAAATCGTAAGATTGAGACATCTCAACGAGATATTAAGGAAACACGAGAAAGGCTTACAGATTTAATGCTCGAGTTATCAGATGGTTATTTTGTTCTTCCTTTTTTAGTTCTTGAGGAATTTGAAATAATGAATTATTTTAGTAGAAAACTAGGAATCCGTCAATATAATATATTAGATTTGGCAATCGGGCAAGAATTTCAACATTTAATGGTAGGAGAACCTTCTATTTCAAGTGATGAAATTGATAAGGATGAATTAAATCAAATTAATCATAAAATTCATGAATTAATTCAAAATCCATCATTTATTAAAGATATTTTTTGCAAACCATCAGAAAGAGATGATGAAAGTAAGCTCAAATATATTAGAGATGCTGAAAATGTGCGTATACCGTTATATTCAATGGAAACAAATAGAGAGCGCAAAATATATCAAACAACTCATGATTTCACGCATTTAATGAGAAAAATTTTTAAAACATACAAAGTAACTGATGATTATATAGGAAAAATTCCAGATATTGATAGAGCATCAAATGCTTTGATGCTTCGTAATAACATTCCTAGAAATTTAGGGGAATATAAGGATAGATTAAAATTTATGAAAAATTTTCCCATGTTTTATACTCACTGCACGTTAATAGGTTTCAGAGACAGAGATTTAAGACGTCAAATCCAAGCAAATGATTTGATAGATATTGTAAGTTTTGTATTACCAATTGTTTATTTTAATGTAGTCGTGGGCGAAACATATTTTATAAACTTAGCAAAACAAGCTAAACTAGATTCTGAATACAATTCTGCTCTGTTTAGTAAATTGTTAGAACTAAAAGAATATTTAGAAAATTTAAGTTAGCAGGTTAAACAAATTTTCTTCAGACATAAATAAACTTAAGCAATCATAATTGAAGTTGTTTTAATATGTCAATTAACATTAAAATTTTAACGTTTTAGAATTATTTTTCATAAAAAAAATAAGAAAAAAATAAATAAAAAAATCTTAACTCAGGAACACACCCCCTCACCAATCGCTTCTTTTCTTGCCATTATTCAACACGCTTACCACTTCACACGCACTTAACCTCACTCCTGAACATTCAAAGCCCGAACCACGAGTCCTTTTTCAACACCACACACTCGTGCTGTTGAGAACAGCGGGCTAAATAGGTCGCCCGGAAGCTCCCTACGTACACCCCTGTCTCACCAACCCCGTCTTTTACGGGTGCACTCGTCCTAATCCCGCGGTTGCTGTCACCAGCCCCCGCTCTAATTAGTTTGACAAGCTAATCATTTGGACTATGATGCTATGTTTTGCGCTGCGCTACTGCGCTATGCTCCACGCTACTGCGCTTCGCACTGTAAAATGCACAATTGTAAAATAATACATGTCCGGCTGACTTCCGGCCTACACAGGGCATAAAGCCTTGTCAGCCGCATCAGCCCAAATCACAAACTCAGCAAAATAATCTTACGGAAAAGGAATGGATGACTATTTTCGGGGCCGGCTTCGCGCTTAGATGCTTTCAGCGCTTATCCGTTAGCGCGTAGCTGCCCGGCGATGCCTTGTCAGACAACCGGTACACCAGAGGCGCCGGCAAAATGTTCCTCTCGTACTGATTTTCCCTTACCCTCAGTCCTCCAACAAACCCAGTAGATAGAATCCGACCTGTCTCACGACGGTCTAAACCCAGCTCACGTTCCCTTTTAATGGGCGTACAGCCCCACCCTTGGGAGTTATGCGCTCATTTCCAATACACGGAAATAATATGTGCGCTCCCAGGATAGGAAGAGCCGACATCGAGGAAGCAAGCCACGAGGTCGATAGGAGCTCTTACTCGTGACAACTCTGTTACCTTCCCGCGCATCGAGGCATTCTCGGATGCGTCCCGGGGTAATTTTTATAGAACGCACAGTAAATCTGCGCATTTATATAGAACCCACAAAACTCGAGTCGCTAATATCTATCTATTAACTCCATTGATGTGGAAGTTTTTCTATCACCTCAACAAGCCACACAAGCAGCGTTAAGGATCGCTAGACCAGGCGTTAGCCTCAGGATTCCTTGGTAGTCAGAATCCAGTCAGGCCAGCTTTTGCTCTTAAACTCTGCGGCGGATTCCTGACCCGCCTGAGCTGACCATTGGTTACTCCAGATACCTTTTCTGGAGTGAGCCGCCCCAGCCAAACTGCCCACCTGCGGGTGTCCGTCACTTTCACGACGTTAGCGGTTCCAGAAAGGAAAGCCGGTGTTCCAATGTTGCTCCCCTACACCCGAAAGTGTAGGATCGACGCTCCCGACTACGCTCTGTATCCAGTCCAAAATCGCAACAACAAGCTGCAGTAAAACTCCACGGGGTCTTCTCGTCCCACTGGGCTTCTCCGGACCGTTCGCCGGAGTGTGATTTCAATCGTCAGGAGGTTGGGACAATAGGGAGAACGTTGGACCATTCATGCACGTCTGAACTTACCAGACAAGGCATTTGGCTACCTTTCTCTCGAGGCTCGAGATGAGAGCTCGTTAAGAGAGTTATAGTTACTCCCGGCGTTTAGCAGGACTTACTGCGGTTGTAACCGCGATTTATCAGACTGCCACTGGCCAGGTTTCAGCCTCTGTAAACAAGCTTTCGCTC
>JAHPZA010000002.1 GCA_019058445.1 Promethearchaeota archaeon
TATCTATCTCGTATGCCGTTATGTTTCTAAAATTATTTTGAATTAAGTACTTTAAAAAAATACCCTTTCCAGCCGAAGGTTCTAAGACTTTAATATCAAGATTAGTACTGTAAGAATTTCTAAATTTTAAACAATTTTTAACCATAAATTTTGCGATATACTTAGGAGTATAAACTTGTCCAATTGAATTTTTTTCTAAATTTGTATTTTTATCTAAAACCATTTGATTATAATATTAACTTTTAATAGCTATATAGATGTTGGTCAGTAATAATTTTTAAAAGAAATATAAAAAAAGGATTTTACAACGAATAAGGAATTATATAAATGAATCAAGCTCATTTATTTTAATGATGATGATGTTCTGTTTTTATATTTATCGGCCTTAAGGAGCCTATTGCCCATCCTGCAACTTCATTAAGGGAGGGATGTATAACCATGGATTGGTAAATCGGCATAAATGAACCTGCTTCTGGACATGCCCGTTCTAATTTTGTACCCGGAGCTTGTTCAGATTTTTCTGGTAATGTACATGTAAATCCCGCATTCATTAAATAAACAAAAGGTTGGACCAATACTGCTGCATTCGGACCGACGACATGCGCTCCTAAAATCCTATAAAATTTATCCACAACTAATTTGACAAATCCATCATCAACATCCCCATTCTCGAAACCCATAGCAAAACCCTTAGCAACCGTGGAATAATTCTTTTTTGCTACGAAAATTTCGTGTCCTTTCTCAATAGCTTCAGTCTCGGTCATTCCAACATGTCCTACTTGAGGATACGAGAAAATTGCCCATGGGACTGTGGAATAGTCCGTCTGCATTTTTTGTTCTCCAAAAATATTATTACTACAAATCTCGGCTTCATAATTCGCTTTATGACGAAATTGATAAAGTCCATTTGCATCCCCAATACACCATATATTTTTTTTAGAAGTCTCTAAAAATTCATTAGTTTTTATCCACCCGCGGTTATCATTTTCGACGCCTGATTTCTCAACCTTTAAAATATCGGCATTTGATTTACGCCCCGCGGCAATCATGATTTCTTCCGCTTGAACAGTTTTTCTTTCACCCGTATTTACATTTTCTATAGTTAAAATTTTCATTTTTTTCTTCTCATCAGCCTTTATCGCTCTGTAATTAAGTAAAACAGTCATATGTTTCCTAAAATTTTGCTCTAAAAATTCGCTGATTTCTGGTTCTTCAGTCACTACTAAGCGTGGCAACATCTCAACAATCGTAACTTCAGTTCCCATGGCAGAAAATATATGAGCAAATTCAGCGGCAATCACTCCACCACCAATTATGATAAGGCTTTTCCAAGGCTTTTCTGGAAATTTATTACCGAAAAAATTCTCATTAGTTATATAATCAATTTTATCAATCCCTTCAATAGGAGGGATAAAAGAACGAGCTCCAGATGCTATCACAAATTTTTCGGCCTTAAATTCTCCAATTTTCTTTTTTCCATCATTACTTTTAACTGCCATTTCATATTCTCCAATAAATTCACCAATTCCACGATATAATTTAAGATTTGATACACTCGATAAACCCTCTTCCATCATTTTACTTTCATCAATCTGACTCCACATTCGCTTGGCTATTAAACTCCAATTAATTTTCTCTAAAGTAAAATGAATTCCTACTTTTTTAGCATGTTGAGCCTCTCGGATTAAATCTGCGGGATGAACAAGTACTTTAGACGGAATGCACCCTCGAGTCAAACAGGTTCCGCCTAATTTTGTATCTTCAATTAGCGCACATTTAAGTCCCATATTTAGACCAACATTTAAAATACTAAGCCCGGCTCCGCTCCCTATAACTACTAAATCATATGATTCCATAAATTCAATTTTTTTTTCTAACATTTAAAGTTTATATTAATGTTTTAAAAGATGATTTACTCCTCATAACAAATCAAAAGCCCCAAAATTCGAATTTATAAATATCTATTACTTAAAAGAAGTTAAATAATAACCTAGTTAAACATCCTCGGGAATTAGCAGTATAAAATTACTCCCTTTTGAAGTATCTCCTTTTATCCTATTTTCAACCCATATTTTCCCATTATAGCTTTCGATAATTTTTTTAACTAATGATAAACCTAATCCCATTCCCTTTCCACTTTTTGCATTGTTATTCCCATCTTGAAATATGACTTTCTTTTTTTTGTGTGGAATACCAATACCATTATCCAAAATTTGGATTTTTATATACTTTTTCCTATTGAATTCCTGCTTACTGATTTTTATCATAATCTCAACAACCTGATTGGTTGTATATTGTACAGCATTTATTAGGATGTTTTCAAATACGTCCAGCAGAAACTCATTTGCCAAAACAATGTGATTTTTATCACTAATCTCTACCTTAAATTGAATCTCACGTTGCCGAAACCTATTTAAAATGTATTCAATTGCGTCTTTTAATAATTCATGGGGGTCTTTAGGACCTAATTTGAATTCTGTATCTTCTAATTGGGTCAATTTTCTGATATTAGAGATTAGTTTCTCTCCCCTTATAATTTGTTCCTTAATAATTTCACTTAACTCATTAATTTTTTTAGTTTTGGAATGATCATCAGAATAAATGGAAATAAGTTCACAGGAAGAGCTAATATTTTGAAGTATATTATTAATATCGTGAGCAAGCAAGTCCTTATAGAAACTAACACGATTATACGCCTTGCGAAAATTTATTTCATGTTCTTCCATTTTTTTTTCCGATTTTATCAATTTAAATCCAATATCACTACTTTTCGAAATTGTCTACAAAAATGTGCGTTTAGTTTAATATTTATTTATTTAAATAAATTATAAATTTACGAGTTAAAAAATTTTTAGTTTGTTTATAATTGTTTTTATACAAATATCACACAATTTAAATATTCTAAATGAAAACTTTTTAGGTCTAAAATAACGAATTAGACTATTTTAAATACGGAAATTGCTATAAAATAAGAAATAAAAAAGAGAATAATAATTTTTTTATTATTCTCTTTAATTTAACCTTTAATTACTTCTACTAATTTTGGGAAAATTCTGGGGTAATGTACTGCCATGCAGTGAACGCCATCCAAGAGATTCTTGGATTTGAGCTCGGTGATAAAAGGTTTGAAGAACTCATAATTAGCTTGATCATACGCTTCTTTTTGAGCTTTTTTATCGGTGATATCTGTTTTAATACCCTTCCATTTGGAAAGTACATCCTTTGGAACATCTACTCCAGGTACAAATGTGTCAAAACCTTTAGCAATCCCATAACTCTTCATAGGAAACAATCCAAGTAGGACTGGTACACCATACTTTTTAATTCCTCTTAGAAACTCAATTGTTCTATCTAAATCATAGACCACTTGAGTTTGAATAAATTCGGCTCCTGCTTCTGCTTTTCTTCCAATTTTTAAGATTTCTGCTTCCATTGGGTCTGCATTTGGATTTGCAGCAGCACCTACATGCAAAGTTGGAGGACATTCAATTTCATGACCATTAATGGATTTCTTATCGACCATCTCACGTACGAGTTTTACAAATGTTGCAGAGTCAAGGTCGAAAACAGGCTTCGCTTCTTTCACATCTCCCAGATTTGTATGATCTCCTGTTAACGAGAGTACATTTCTAATCCCTAAAGCATGAGCCCCCATAACCATTCCGGCAAGACCTAATTTATTAACATCTCGTACGGTTTGTTGCCAAATAATTTCTAATCCAGTCTCGCGTTGAACGATTGCTGACGCCGCTAAACTATTAATTGTGACGATACCTAAAGGACTATCGGTCATGTTTGCTGCTACTACATAGGGAGCCATCTCTTTTGCTTCTTGAATAGTGTGAGAGAGATCACACGTTTTTTCCGGCTCAAGTTCCCCAGTGAGTATGAACTCACCCTTTTCTAACATTTCTCCTAATTTTGAATACGCCATTCTTTTTTATCACCTCTTACCTAAACACTACCTCTCTTTGATGTCCTGATTCACTCCAGTCTCTTGGCTCTCTTAATTTAGTATATAAGTCTAATTTCCCCAATTCCTTCAAACGATTGTAAATCAAAACCCAACCGCAATCTCTTTCATAATTTCCGACTTCGCATTTTCCATTGACCATTCCCCCGCAAGGACCATTCATCAGCCCTTTAGCACAGGTTGCGATTGGACATATCCCTCCTGTTTCGTTTAAAAGACAATCACCACAGCCCTGACATCGCATATAAAATCGTCCGATTCTTTCAGTCATACCCATAAATTGGGTGTCATTAGCAGTTATGACGGGCTTTTTTGGATATTTATTACTTAATACTTCAACTATCGATTGAGTACCAAGACCACAGCTTGCCGTCAAAATTGCGTCTGCTTCAGCGATTTCATTGTCCATCTTTCTTAGATCTTTTTTCATCACTCGATTATCGCACACTTCTTCTATTACAGCCCCAACAACTATGTCATATCCTTTTTCCTCTAAGATATCTGACCAATATTTCAAACCTTCTGTACCGCCAGTTTGGCATAAAGCGGCACATGTTCCACAGGATATAATAGCGATCTTGTTTACGTCTTTCAATGCTTCTAATACTTCAGGAACTTCCTTCTTCGTTGTTATTACAACCAATTTGCTATTTTCACCATCTTTTACAATTTTGTATTTATCTTTTTATATAAATATAATATCCTATGATAAAAAAAGTAAAACAAATATTAAAATGTGATCAATTTTTAACGCAAATGATCATTTTTTCTGAAATCCAAAATTTAAATTATTTGATTTCGAAACGAAATGATAAAGTTTAAAAATAAGTTTTATCAAAATTTTAAGACTAAATATGTTTACAGCAGAATTATTTTGACAAAAAAAATTATCTAATTGATTTTCTGCGAAATTCTGTATTTAATATAAATAATAATTGAAAAAAGAAAAACTAACATTAAAAATAATAAAAAAAAAAAGAATATTAATTACGTCCCTGGAATACCTCCACCACCAGAAAGCGCTCTGGACAGAGGTGTTGCTAATCCGCCAAGAATTGATCCCATAGAGGTTAACTTCTTGAGCTGACTTAAGAGATCTTTTGTAACCTTCACGGCTCTCGTTTTTCCTTCTATTATTATTCCTTCTTCGGTTTCTAAGAATATTTGAATAGTTTGTTCTCCTAATTCTTTTGGTTCTAAAGAGAGCCAAGTAGTATCTCCGTTCTCTAACATAGTGGATAATACGCTAGCAATATCAGTTGTGTCTTTAGCAATTAATGGGATGGGTTTAGTGGGGATTTCAAATGATCCTCTCCCTTCGACTTCAATATCTATTTTCACCTCATCAGGGTCGAACCCAGGAGCGATTATTCTCAGTTTATATTTTTTACTGTCTTTATCATTATTATAGAGAAAGACCATTATATTTAACTCAGTACCCTTGAACACTACTTCTTGCGCTGAACTATCCATATATATTTTATCTTTAGAAACCCGTTCAATATTATCGGCTAAGTCAAGCTGGAGGCGGTCAATTATGGCAAAAAAGCCAGGATTATATATCTTGATAAATCTGAAAAGTTTGGCAACATCGTTAAGAGAAAAATACCATGCAGTACCTATCAATAACCCTTTTTCAATATCAAATGTTTCCGCATCGACGTTAATAACTTCTTTTAATTCATTGGAAAATTGTTCTTTAGTTAGAACTCCTTGATAATGTAAGTAATACAAAAATAAAATACGTTCCATGGCAAATGTTATGGGTAATTCGTCCGGTTCATTTTGTTTGATCTTTTGTACAAACCCGGGAACTAAAATTTGGTTAATTCCTGCCACATATTCATCCCATTTCAGATACGTTACAGGATCTAAATGATTTGCAAAAATTTCTGAAAAGAAGTTATCAAGAAAGATGGAGTGTGTTGCAGGCCTGTAGAAATCGGATAATCCATTTACATCATGTATATTGAGGTTTAGAGATTTGACTAACAATGCTAATCCAAAACCAAATAAGGCAAATCCGATTGCAGCATACCCTATCTCAAGTAAGCCTATAAGTAGCATTGATAAGAATAACCCTAAAGCAACAAAACACAAGACTGCAATGATTTTTAGGAAATTTATTACTCCTTTAACGTTGTTGTACAGTAAATCAAAACCTTCCAAGCTATCAATAGGTCTTCCTCTTTTCCTCTCAAACTCTAATCGCTTGTTTAATGAGGTTTTTGTAAATGAAGCACCATAAAATAACATAATCGAATTAATCGCGTAAATAAATAAGATAAAATAGAAAACACCTGCCACGATGAAATCTACTAATTTTACTACACTAAGAATCGCGAGGATTGTAAGGATTACCATAATCCAAGGAAGTATTAAAAGGAGATACCTTCCTATCCCGCTCATATATTTCGTTAGTTTCTTTTGCGTACGTTCTCTTTTAATTGTTTTTGCTAATTCCTTTTTTATTTGTTCTTCCATTTAAATTTCAACCTTTTATTGGAGTTTTTTTTTAGATAAGTAGTTAGTTAGAATAATAGAACTCGTTATTTATAATATTATTGCATTTACAATAAAGATTAAAGAAGACAAACTAATTAACTAAATAGTAGTAAAATAATTGTTTATTTGAAATTAACAGATATAGCTTTTAGTGAGTTTTTTTTAATTTTTTCTTAGTTTCTAATATGTTTGCATATAATTCTTCTTCGGTTTCTGGTGGTATTGTTATCTTCTCTTTCTTCTGAAGTTGTATAGCTTCCACTGGACACGTGATTACACAATTTCCACATCCCACACAGCGCTTTTGGATTACTTTAGAAACATCATCAACAATTTTTATGGCGTTCAGTTGACAACGATCTATACAAATCCCACATCCCGTACAAACATCTGGATCTACTTCAGCATAATAATTTGTAGCATGAAATTTGGTAGGACGGGAGAGTAAATTCATGCCCACTAAAAACATACAACAATCTTGACAACAGCAGCAAATAAAACTCGGATTTTTAGAATTTCCAGCATTCAGGACTAAACCATCTTTCTTCACTTTTTCTAAGGTTTCAAGTGCCTCCTCTTTGGTAATTTGACGACCTAATCCTTGATCAATATAATGCTGCGCAAATTCATTAAATATTAAACACGTTTCTCGCAGATCAGTTTGTTTACAAGGGTGATTAAAGAGTTCTGTGACTTTTCGGCACATACAGGTCGCAGTTGCCAATGGTCCTTCGACATTTTCAATCACCTTTCTTACTTCCTCATAACTCGGAGCGTAATGCTCTGGAGTTAGGCTTTTCTCGACAGGAATAGTACGAAATTGGGAAATTTTTGTGCCGAAGAATTCCATACTGTAGCCCTCTTTCATAAATTGTGAAAATTCTCGAAGCCACTTTTTATTAATATTGTTCAGTTGTAATTCATAAATCCCAATGGCAAACATCGCATTTGCATAATATTTTTTACCATTCTCCTCTTGGAACATAATGGTCCCTTTCTGAAACATCGTATCTAAGATTTGCTCTAACTCTTCAATTGACATTCCCGATTCTTTCACACGCTCATAAATGACATCTAAAGACTCAAAATCTTTGGACCAAGCAAATTTTAATTTTGTTGCAATTTTTGCCTCTTCAGGAGTGAAGAAATTTTTTAATAAACGAATGTCTACACCTGATTTTGTTCGAGGAAAACCAACAGGCATCTCATCGAGATGTTGCTGTAGTGCTCTATATGCTGAATCATCATCAGAAGTATTATTTATTTCGTCTAAAGTCATATTTTCATGAATTTATTTAGGAATTAATTAAATTAGAAAATAAATACTGTCTAAAAAAGTTGTTTTTTAAAATAAAACAAAAGAAAACATAAAGAGGAGCTAAAAGAGAAATAATTTAAATTTTTAATTAAATTATAAATTACTAATAATTTTGAATTTAACAAAATAAGAGCGGAATTTAAAATTGATATACCAATTTTCTGAAAATGAAGTAAAAGATTTCTATAATATCTTTTATAGATATCATTCTGCCCTATGGCCGATGATAATCATAACTTATATTTTAGGGATTATAATCATAATTCTAGCAGTAAGGAAATCAGATAATTCAAGCAAAATAATTTCAGCGATCTTGGCGTTCTTATGGATATGGGTAGGTATTTTTTTCTTTTTAATCTATGGTTTATCGGTAAACCCACAATTTTATCTTGTCTCCGGGATTCTTTTTATCATTCAATCCATTTTATTCCTATATTATGGTGTTTTTAAAGAAAGAATTTACTTCAGAGTTGAAAAAGAAATTTATTCTTTCATAGGAATACTAATAATAATATATGCGCTAATTATTTATCCATTGATTGAAATCTTCACAGGTCATGTGTATCCCGCAGCCCCCATCTTTGGAATGGATCCTTGCCCCGTTTGTATATTTACATTTGGAGTTTTATTATTAACAGATAAAAAGATTCCCCTAAGATTAGTGATAATCCCATTTCTTTGGTCGCTATCAGGAGTTTTGGCTGTTGTTGGATATCATGTATGGGCAGATATTGGAGAATTAGTCTCAGGCATTCTTGGACTGATTTTAATTATTTATCGCAATAAAAAAATAGAATGAAATTTGAATTTCTATTTAAGTACTTTAAGTTCGTCATATTTTTAAAAATTTCAAAAAAAACCATTCTTTTTGTATTAGAATTCGTAATAATTTTGGGTAATATGAGTTAAAAATAAAGTTCTGATCATAATAGTGAAAAAAATAGGAAATTAGTTATAAAACCTGATCAAAAATCAAGAATTTTTACCAAGATTTCGACTATTTTTTTCGACTATTTTATGACTGAATCATTATTAAATCTTATGGAAAAGTGCGGTTTTGGTCGTTATATTTACTTTTTCGGTAGAGAAGCATCATGTAAAAATATTTTGAAGGATATAATTTTGTTAAGAAACATTAATGTAGTATTCATTTCTTTTTTTCGTAATAAGTATAACTGAAAATTATCACATTCCAACAACAATTCTGAAAAAAGTAAAAGACTTTCTGAATTTTGCCCGAAAACATTTAAATACTCAGCGGATTTTATAGTAAATAGGAAAAAAAATAATAAAAATTAACAGAAAAAATAATAAAAATTGGATGTGATAAAAAAAATGGAAATTTTGTTTCAAAAGCTAAAAGAAGAAGGTATAACTGACGAACAACGCACAAAAATATATTCGTATGCGACCAATGTCAGTAAAAGCACGTTAGATGAAGTATGCCCATTTTTATTGAGAATTGCATTAGAATCAGAAAAAGGTCCTCTAAAAAACACATTAGGTCAGGTTATCTTTCATTTACAAAAGAATGACAGGATAAACACGGTAATTGGCCTTCAAAAATTAGTTGATGCTTGCATCATTGTGAATCCTGAGGAAATGTTTAAGGTACTTGAAACTTCTGATGATGATGCTAAAGAATTAGCCAAAAACATTAAATCTGTTCTATAAAAAATCTTTTTTTCTTACTTTTTTATTTATTGAGTTTGGGATGATAAAAACTAATTATATTCCAAATAGGAAAGTAAAAATTACTTCTTTATTTATACTATATAAGAAACATAAAATTAACTTCAAATGGTTTAAAGTTTGTTTGCCCACAATTTTAAATTAGAGATAAATAAAATAGAAGATATAGTTCAAATTCAAATAACCGTACCTTGGGCTGTTAAGTATGTGAGTGTATATCTATTTAAGGTAGATGATTCTTACGTGCTATTTGACGCTGGTTTGGATATGGGTAATTGGCCTAAGCTCTTTTTTTCGGCTCTTAAAGAAATTGGGGTATCAATAAAGGAAATTGAGTATGTATTTATCTCACATGAGCACACGGACCATACTGGTTTAATGCGAAGGTTTAAACGTTTTAATCCAAACATTCAAATAATGATGTCAGAGGCGGCTCATGAGACCCTTAAATGGGAAACTAACCCTGATAACTATGATGAATTGGTAGAGGGTGCAAAAAAGATGGTCCAACAGGTAATTAGTTACGGGATAGATGAAAACCAAGGAAATAGATTAATAGATTGGTTTACGATGTGGCCAAAACTTAGGAAATATCATGAGCCTGACAGACTTTTACATGATGGGGACGAAATTTCTTTTAAAACCAACAAATTAAAAGTAATTTGGACTCCTGGACATGCGTTAGGGCATATATGTGTTTTTGATCAAAATAAGAAGTATTTATTTTCAGGGGACCATATCCTCTCGCGAATAACCCCTCACATAGGAAACTTTCTTGTTAACCCGGAGATTGAAGAAAAATATGATTTTGAGGATATACTAAAACATTATTTAAATTCTTTAAATAGAATTGATGAGTTAAATCCAAAAATAATATTTCCAGCTCATCAGGACATAATATATAATCCTCATGAACGAATACAAGAAATAATTGCACATCATGATAGAAGATTAAGAGAAATTTCAAGTGTTATAAAGAATAAACCCTTGACCCCTTATAAAATCTCATTACTCCATTTTGGGGATGATTTAGACGAGATGAACTCTTTTTTAGCTCTTAGCGAAGTTATGGGGCATCTGATTTATTTAGAAAAGCAGGATAAAGTAAAAAGAATTGAGAAAAACAACAAAATATTCTTTGTAAGCTAAGACCAGTTCAAATTTTGATTTTTTATCTTTAAAATCGAGGAGTACAACGATTTATATCAATTTTCCTCCATTTTGCGAGAGTGATTTAATCGGTTTTAACACTACACATACTCGCTCAACACTTTTAATATCAGTACGAGCTCGAAATGATTCTATTAAAGCATCTAATTCATTTATGTCAGGCACATTAATTTTTACTAACACACCACATTGACCAGCCAGGAAATAAACCTCCTCGCACTGTGGCAGGATCTGAGTTTCTCTTAACAACTCTTTTATCTCAGATTCAGATTTTGGAATAAGAGTAACAAATGCTAAAATACATCTTTCATCTTCTCTGCAAATCTTAATAGTAAATTTTTCGATAATGTTATCTTCTTGCAGTTTCACAACACGTTTTCTTACAGTGGATTCAGAAATGGCCAATCCTTCCTCAGCTAATTTTTCGGATATTTCTTTATATGACCTTCTTGAATCCTCTATTAACATTTCAAGGATTCGCTTATCCTTCGTATCTAAATTTCTCATTTTTCCTCTTCTTTTCCAATAATTATAAAAATATAAAAAAAATTTGGTTTGAAATTTTAAAAAAAATAATTCAATATTAATAATCTTTTAGTAGAGGGCCAAATAGCCTTTCATATTCTACTGCCATACAATGAATTCCAGCAGCCTTAGTACTTTTCTTTATCTCTTTAATGAAAGGTTCAAAGAACTCAATGTTAATCTTATCTAGCGCTGCATACTTTCCTTTTTTATCTCCTTTATTATCTTTTTCTGCTTTCTTTAGCGCTTTAAGTAAATCTTTAGGGACTGACACTCCCGGGATATAATTATCAAAGTACCACGCGATTCCATAAGATTTCAATGGAAAAATACCTAATAACACAGGCACATTAAACTGTTCAAGGTCTTTCAGAAAATCCTTTGCTTCATCAATATCAAATGCAGTTTGAGTTTGGATAAAATCAATACCCTGTTCCACTTTTCGCCCTACTTTCAGGATTTCAGGTTCCCTTGGGTTGCTATTTGGATTTGCAACGCATCCGAAGTTCATTTCGATCTTTCCACCTACGATTTCATTTCCCTCATAGTCAGTACCTTTATCTATCATAATTGAAAGCATTTCACAGAATTGGGTGCTATCAATATCGTATACGGGCCTTCCCCTTTTATGATCTCCTAAAGCAGTATGATCCCCAGTTAATACTAAAATATTTTTCAGTCCTAATACTGCTCCAGCAATCACATCCCCGAAAAGTGCGACACGATTACGATCTCTCACAGTTACTTGCCATACTGCTTCTAAACCCACTTTTTCTTGTACCATATAGCTGGGTACTAATGAAGACATGTATGCATCTCCTTGGGGACCGTCTGTAACGTTTGCAGCCACTATTTTTCCCGTTTTCTTCATTTCTTCCGCGCCATGAAGAATTTCACTGAGATCCAGAATTTTTTTAGGTTCTAATTCCCCAGTAATTACAAATTTACCAGATTCAATTGCTTTACATAAATTACTAAATGCCGGTCTTTTTGCCATTTACTCTTTCTCCTCCTCCTTTTTTTCTTCTTCATTCGTATATTCTTTATAAATTGGTTTATACCCCGGACTGGTGGAACCTCTGAAATCGCGTGGACCACGGTATTTCTTAAAAAGATCGAGTCTATTGAATTTTTTTAATCTTTTCCAAATCTCCACCCAAGCACATGGTATTGTATATCCACCCACTTCACACATACCATCTACCATACCTCCACACGGTCCATTACTTAGATGTTTCGCACAACCAGCACGAGGACATATTCCACCTGTCTCACCTATAATACAATCTCCACATGCTTCACAGTATTCTATGTAAAAGTTTTCACCACTATTCTGGACCCCTCCAAATTGACTGTTTTGGGCGGGGAATGTCATGATATTATCAAGTACCTTATTCATCATAACAACACCCAGTCCACAGGCCAATGTTAAAATTGCTTCATAATCTTCAACATATGGACGGCATGTAGTAGCCGCAATTCGATCATCACATTGTCTTAAAACTGTAATTGCTTTCCATTGTAATTTCTTTCCTTCGGTGCGTGCTTTTAATTCTAAAAGCTGACCAAGAACTTTTGCTTCATTGAGAGATCTTGGAGGTTGACAGCAACCATCACAGCCAGCAATCAAGATTTTGTTATAAGGCTTTATTAATTCATATATTTCGTTTATATCTTTTTGTTCAGTAATTATCATTTTACATTACTCTTTTCTGTAACATATTTTTTCTTAAATTTTATTTTTTTATAGCTAATTTTATGTTAAAAAAATCACATTAATTAGGTTGTTAATTTTTCAATTAACTTATTTGGTTTTACACTTCTTTGTTTAAGGCTTAGATCTTCTAATTCAACCCCCAAAGCAATAGCCATGATTTCTGCTAAATAGAGGACAGGTATATCTAATTCTTTACCCTTTTTTCGGGCAACAATTTTCTCTTTCCTATCAATTTGTGTGGTACACGCAGGACAAACAGCAATAAGGGCATCCACTTCTTCTTCAAGTTCACATAGTTCCGTCATTTTTTCTTCTACTAGATTTTCACCAATTTCTTCTTGTAATCGCGCGCAATAACCGCAGCATTCTAATTTAGTGGCAAAATCAACCGTTTTGGCACCTAGAGCTTCGAGGATTAAATCAATTTTTTCTGGTTTTTCAGGATGGTCAAATTGCATAATCTTACTAGGTCTTATAAGATGGCAACCATAATGAACCGCAAGATTCAAGTCATCTAACGGTTTTACTGCTAATTCCTTTAATTTATCCAACCACTCTGGTTGACTGAATATTTCAACAAAATGATAGACTTTTGTTTTACCCGTGTATTTATAATTAATTTTCTTTAGAATAGCATTAATTTTTTCCAAATATTTTTCATCCTCTTCTAATAAGACACTCACTGTTTTCAACGTTTCATAGCAACCAGAACAAATTGTCAATATATCTAAACCCATTTTTTCAGCAATAGCTAAATTTCTTGCGCCTAAAGTCATCCACGTATCAATATTTAGCGATTGTAAAGAAACAGGTTCAGGACAACAGCTAACTCCATCCATTTCTTTCAATTTCACGTCCAAAATACTTGCTACATCTCTGAAAGCTTTCTCTAGATGAGGTAACTTTAGAGGTATTGTACAACCTAAGAAAAATGCATACTCCATTATTTATCACCCTCCTTTTTTTTTGCAAGATCACCTAATCCTGTTTCCTCGATAATATATCTAATCTCATCAAGATTCGGTGGAAGAATTTGAGGCAAACCCATTCTATTTCTCCTTCTATCAATATTATCTTTTAATCCACCGGTGTATGGTACCACAAATCCATTATCATAGATTGTAACCACCGTTCCCGAGTATTCTTTTGGAATTTTTCCCTCTTTTACAGCCATATTTCGTAAAAGTGCTAATATGAAAGAATAATCTACATTCTTAGGGCATCTCTCCGTACATCTATGGCATAAGGAACAAGTCCAGATAGCTTGACTGGACAACACTTCCTCCTTTAAACCTAATAGGCATGAAGCAACCACTCTGTGAGGTTGTAGATCTACATATTCTGTAACCGTGCAACCGGAACTGCATACTCCACATTGAATACATTTTAATAACGATTTAGCACCTACTTTTTCACTAATCTCATAGCGAAAATTGTGGTCCAATTCTTTAGCATTTTTTTTAAGCATTTCGGTCATTTTTAAGCTCCCTCCTTTGCCTTTTCTTTTTTAGGTTCAATTTTATCACCCGTTTTTGATAAGGGCCCTAATTCTTTTATTTTATTGACAAATTCAGTGACAACCTGAGAAAATCTCTTCCCTTCACTTGCAGATACCCATTCTAATCGATAGCGTTCAGGATTAATACCTACTTTTTCTAAAATTTCATGTATTTCATTATACCGTCTGAGCATGTCATAATTACCCTCTAAATAATGGCAATCACCTATGTGACACCCACCAATAAGCACTCCATCAGCACCCTCTAAAAATGCTTGTAATATAAAGTGTTTTGGTATTCTTCCAGTACACATTACTCTGATGGGTCTAATATTCGTTGGATATTGGAAACGACTTACTCCGCAAGTATCCGCACCCGCATAACTACACCAATTACATAGGAAAGCCACAATTCTTGGTCTCTCATCTACAAATTCACCTTGTACTGCCTCATGAATCATAGGATTTATCTGATCGTCTGAAAAGTGACTCATAGTAATTGCTCCCGCTGGACATGCCGCAGAACAATCACCACAACCCTTACATAAGAGAGGGTTAGACTGAGAGACCAATACTTCATTGTCAAAATTCACACCTATTGCTCCAAAATTACAAACTTCTTCACATTTCTGACATGCAATACATAAAGCTGGATTAACTACTGAAACCAATGGCTCGTTTTCAACTTCACCAGAAATTAGAGGAATAAGCGCATGTGCTGCTGCACCACGTCCCTGCGAAATTGAATCAGCAATTCCCTTTGGACTATGGCAGGTTCCCGCTAGATAAATTCCATCGGTTGCAAAATCAACAGGTCTCAACTTAACATGAGCCTCTAAGAAGAAACCGTTCTGATCTCTAGCACATTTAATCATTTCGCCTAATTTTTGATTATCATTAGGTATTAAAGGTGTAGAAAGAACCACCTTATCAGCATCAATTATAAGATCAGTTTGCGTTAATATATCTTTGACATTTACCTTTAATTTTCCATTGGCTGTATCGACAGTAGGATAATCATTGAATCGTATATAATTTACTTTTTCACGAGCTTTCCAGTAATAAGGTTCCTCATCAGTTCCAACACGTATATCCCGATATAACACATAAATATTTGTGTTCGGATAGGTCTCTTTTACATATAATGCGTGTCGGATTGATTCAGAACAACAAATTAATGAACAATAAGTAACTCCATTACCTCCTTCTGGCTGCCTTGAACCAACACAGTGAATGAAGACAAGGTTTTCCCCATCTTTTAACTCATTATTCTTCAGTTTTTCAGATAACTCCAGTTGAGTTATGACATTTGGATTTTCTCCGTAATGATACCATCCCTCAGGTTTATACTCATATGCTCCCGTAGCTGTAATGATAACTCCAACATTCAAATCCAACTCTTTTTCTTCAGCATTATTCTTTACTTTTACCTTGAAATCTCCAATAGATCCCTTAACATCCTGAACTTCGGAGTTTAAATAGGTTGTGATATTTTTTTGCGCGTTGAATTCTTTCAATTTTTCATCTAAGAACTCTTTCGAGTCGATCCTATCGAAATTGATTTTGTAAATTAAATTTAACTGCCCACCTAACTTATCATCTTTCTCAACAAGATGGACTTTAAAACCCTTTCCTGCAATTTCCATCGCAGCGCTTATTCCTGCAACACCTCCTCCTACTACGAGAGCTTCAGGAACCACATCACCTTTGATTTTATATTCAGATCTTTGTGCTGTGACACGGGCTACACCCATCCTAATAAGATCTTTTGCTTTATCAGTCGCTTTAGGATTATCATTCATGTGAACCCAGGAGTCCAACTCACGAATACTTACGAAATTAAAAAGATATTCATTTAATCCCGCTTCTCGTATTGTTTTTTGGAATAAGGGTTCATGAGTTCTAGGGGTACATGCCGCAACTACAACTCGGTTTAAATCAAGTTCTTCTATCTTTTCTTTAATAATGTCTTGCGTTAATTGGGAACAACTGTATTTATTTTCCATTGAATAGACCACATTAGGAAGAGTATTCGCATAGTCAACTAATGCTGGTACGTCCATATATCCGGCTATATTAATCCCACATCGACACACAAATACTCCGATACGAGGTTCATCACTTGGTAATACATCTTTCAGCGGTGGAAGTTCTACTTTTTGCTCTTCTTCGCTTAGAGGTACCGCATACGAGGCAGCAAGTGCTGCAGCTCCGCCAGCTTTAGCTACTGAATTAGCAATATCATCAGGAGATTGACAGCAACCAGTTACTAAAACCCCTTCCCGAGTAGATCTTAGATCTTCTGAAGAGTTTTTAGTTTTAAAGAAACCAAAATCATTTTGTTCAATTCCCAGTAGTTTCGCTAATTCATTAGCATCTTTACGAGGAGTGACGGCATTTGCTAACACAACAAGGTCAAATTCACTCACTTCAACATCCCCAGTATCCAGGTTGGCATGCTTAACCAGTAAATTGTGATTATCTGGATTTTCACGTATATCTCCCGGAATACCATGATAATAATTTAACCCGTATTCATTCTTTGCTCTTTCAATAAATTCATCTTGATTCTTACCAATCACTCTAATATCATTGAAAAAGATGGTAACTTTCGTATCCGGGGCATGTTCTCTAGTTACTACACCTTCCTTTGCCATATACATACAACAGAACTTGGAGCAATACGCGCATATATCTTCATTTCTCGATCCCACACATGCCACAAATGCGATATTATGAGCATGCTCTTGATCTGAAGGCCGTAATAATTCTCCGCCAGTAGGGCCAGACGCACTCAATAATCTTTCATACTGCATGGCATTTACCACATTAGGATATTCTCCATAGTGATATCGATCTAATATAGATGAGTCTATTTGATCAAATCCAGTTGCCACTATAATTGAAGCTACGTTATATTCTACAATCTCATCTTTATCTTCCCAATTAATCGCTCCTGCTTCACATTCTTTTTCGCAGAGCTGACAGGCGCCTTTTGTGAGATATAGACATTTATCTGCATCAATAACAGCTTTTCTGGGTACAGCCTGGGGAAATGGAATATAAATTGCAGTTCGGTTTCCCATTGCTTCTTCAAACTCAGAGGGTATTTTCTTCATGGGACATTTTTCACTACAAGATCCACAGCCTGTACAAGCATTCCAATCCACGTATCGAGCTTTTTTAAGAACTTTTACCTTAAAATCTCCTGCTTTCCCCGAAATATCTTGAACTTCTGAATATGCCAGTAATTCTACATTTGGATGACGACTTACTTCGACCATTTTCGGAGCTAAAATGCATATTGAACAATCCAAAGTAGGGAAAGTTTTATCTAACTGTGCCATTCTTCCTCCAACGGATGAGGTTTTTTCTACAAGTATGACTTTGTATCCTTGTTCACCAAGTGTCAAAGAAGCTTCGATTCCCGAAATTCCGCCTCCTATAACCATTATCGAACTTAGTTTATTTTCTGTCATATTTTTTCAGTTTCATCAATTTTTTATTAAAATATTATATTTTCAAAAACAATTTACCAAAATTAATAATTAAAAAAAAAGGATATTATTAAATTTGGTAATAACTAGATATTTATTTTTGTATTATGCTGTGGAAATATTTAAATATTTTCTATAATTGCATTTTTCAGTCATTAACAACGAGAATTAGTCTTAAAAAGTTACTTTTCGATCAAAAAATCTAGATAAAAAATCCGTTTTCAGCAATAATTTATATAATTTTTAAATAGACGCTCTAAATAACGTTTTTTTTGAGGTATATGGGTATTTTTATTTTCGATAAAAATGACTATTTCGTGATTTTTTATAAGATTTTGATTAAGGTAATATCATTAAATCTTTATTAATACAGAATTAAATAATTAAAAGAGCAACGAAGTTTTAATAAACCTAAAGATCAATATATTTACAAGAAAAAAAAACATTTCAAAATTTCATTGTTCGAATAAACGTACAATAATGATATATATCCTGGTGATGGTTAATTAAAATAGTTGTGGTTGGCCCTCTTCAGTCTGGAAAATCCAGTTATATCAAGTTCTTAGATGAGAAAGCATTAAATGTGCAAGTTAAAGGACAGAATAACAAATTTTATACTGTTGCAATGGATTTAGCTTCATTAAGACTAAATGGTTTTGATGTGTTTTTATTTGGTACTCCTGGTCTTCTTCGATTTAGGGTAATGAGAGAATTAATATGCAGTGGGGCAGATGGATTTGTATTTGTATTTGATGCTGCTCATCCTGAAAAAGATGATGATGCAATATCGATTCTAAACAGCGTTCGTAATTCTATTAAATCGGACATTCCAATTATTTATCTAGCAAATAAACAGGATCTTGAAGGAGCAAGATCTCCAGAAGTAATTAAAGCTCAAAACAATCTACCTGACGATTGTAAAATTTTTCCCACGAATACGAAGAATGGATTGAATATAAATGAATCAATAAAATATTTGGTTAACGAAATATTTGATAGATATAAAGAATTACTTCAAACTCTCCAAAAATATGAAAATGATATTCAGGGATTAGCAGAGAAGTTGAATAAAAACAAATCGGAAATGCGAGATTTTTTAAATAATCTTGAGTTAAAACGCTTTATCGATATAGATAGGATAAATCGAACTTATGTTGTAAAAAAAGGATTAAAGAAGATAAGCTCTTAGATTTTTATCTTTTAAATTTTAACTGAATCTTTCCATTTAAAATACCAATAACAAATTTATTTTTGCAAAGAACTAATTATATATTTAAGACTTTAACACTATAATAGATATAAGCATATAGCTCGTGAAATAGTGTTTAAGTATGCCAAAATCACGCTCCGAAGATACACTCATTCTTTTTGCCCTTACTCCGGGTATTAGCATTATGACGCCGGTTTATAATGCTTTAAGGCTATTAGGCAATTTGAAAAAAGATGCGGATCCAAGCAGCCGATTTAATATTATATTCTTCCAGGAAGATGGACCTAACTATTTAGAGAATTTCACTTTAAATGCTGAATATATGGTCATGGCTCTTAAATCTTTAGAACCTGTAATTGTTAAAGGAAATGTCGGGGGAGGTATATTCCTAGGAATATCTATTATAATTGATGTGTTCAAAAAAGTCTCTGAAAAAAGCTTTCGTTTAATCATTTTAACGGATTCAGGCACCCCTAAAATTGCTAAATTATATGTTCCCGTTTTAGAAACGATGATCGATCAAATAAAAGGGATGCCCTTTTTTATTGACACTATCCGAATTGATGTAGAAGATCAAGATGAGGATGCTAAGATGATGAGATTAGCAGCTTTATGTGATGGAAGTATCAATCGAATCAATGATATTTACTCTTTGCCATCCTTATTAGAAGTCTTAGCATGGAAAAGAAAAACTACTCAAGAAAGTATCACAAATAGATATCATTATAATATCCCTATAGAGAATCAACAATTTTACATTAATTTGGCTGATAATCCGCAGGAAGTGAAAAAACCAGAAACATGCTCAATTTGTTTTAAAAAGGATTATAATGCCATGGTAAAATGTCCCAATTGTGGAGTTGTCACACATAAAATATGTTGGGCGCTATGGGCAGAAGACTCATCAATAGGAATTTCCCATATCTTTAGGTGCCATAATTGCTATAATTTAATTAAATTAGAAAAGGATTTTATTGAAAAAGTGAAATTAGCTAAATCAGTAAAAGAAGCGAAAATTCTCCCACATAAAGATCTTTCAGATATCAAAGATTATCTAGAAAGCTTAGAGAAAGATGGTGGGCCAAATATTCTTCATATTCATGATCCTATGGGTATCCCAGCAGAAGAATTTATAGAGGAGAAGTTGCATACTGAAGAGGAGATTTCACAAAACAGAGGAGGATCTGAAAATGAAGAGGAAGTAAAGTTTATTCTTTGCCCCCATTGTTTTAAAATGATCACCAATCAATATAAAAGATGCCCTAACTGTCATAAAAATATTAAATAAGAAGCATTTCTCCAGATAAAATTGGAGAATATTCATATAAAAAATCAAATTTATATATCAATCATAAAAAAAATGATAATGTTATTAAAATATAAAACAACAAAAATTTAGAGATCAAAAGGGGAGACTGTCTCTGTGTTATGTTGACTTAGCAACTCTTTGAGTTTTTTCCTCTGATCTTCCAATAAAGCCCAGAAAAACTTAGGAATTCCTTCATCTTTCTTGTACATAGCCTCTACCCTGTCTAATTTTTCAAGTAAACGCGAGATTCTAATTGAGAATTGCTCCTCATATTCTTTTTTACTGTAATCTTTATTTAAGTATAATTTAAATAGATCTCTTAAATCATGATATTTTGGTATAAATCCCACCGGTGTTTGAATTGCCTCAAATTCATTATGTGTCCTTCCCTCTGCCCATATGACCCAAACAAGCTTGTCCAACATTCCGTTTAAATATTTTCCTTCTTCATTTTTTAGAAAATAATTTGTAGCAAAAACTTTTGGACAAACTTTCAAGTTATTACCAAACGTACGATGGTTATCCAAATATTTTCCTAACGGGACCACGACGAAATCTAAATTAGCCATCGGACTTGGTCTTCTCACTCCCTCCGTACCAAGTGTAGCAGACGTAGTTTCAGATTCAATCGCGGCTCCAATAAAGACTCCATGCTCCCAATTAAGGCTTTCAATTATTGGTGGCATAGTATCGCTATCTCTTCCCCCATAAAAAATACCTTCAATAGGGACCCCCTCGGGGCTGTCCAAATTTACATCGGCATTTGAAAGTTCATTAATTCGTATCGTATATCTTGCGTTAGGATGTGCATGAGGAATAAATTTGCCATCCTCATCAACTTTACCCTTTTTCCATTTCCCTGAAAAGTTTATTCCCTTTTTGGGTATAGGTCTTCCATCACCTATCCAGTATGGGAATCCCTCTGTAATGAGCACATTCGAAAAGATTGTCTCTCTCGGAGTAGTCAGGGCTTCATAAATTACCGGATCATCATCTGGATTTACGTCTTTAATGATTCCAAAAAGACCTTGCTCAATATTTACTGCGTGCGCATAACCATCATCCCATGGACGCAGATACGCAATATCATCTCCAACTACTGTCTGACCGGGTAGCATTGCAGTACTCGTTTTTCCACAGGCAGAAGGATATGCTCCACAAAAGTAGGAAACTCTATTTTTTTCATTTGGATGAACTCCGAGAATAAAATAATGCTCGGTCAGCCAATCCTCGTTATTTGCTTTAGCTATTCCTAATCTTAAGGCTAACTTTTTTAGGCCTAGACTATTGCCCGCATATTGGTTATTAACCGATAAAACCCGTCCCTCTTGTAAATCTACATATATTCGACGTTTATCTAGGTTTTTTGTAACTGGAGGATTACCAGTCAATTCTCCTGCAGAGTGGATGAAATAGAAAAAATCCTCTGAGCCCTCAAGCTTTTTGAATTCTTCATATCCTGCTCTATAGAGAATGTCTTCTGAATGTGCAACATAAAAAGAATCTGTAAGTTGAAGGGCTAAAATTGAAAATTTAGAGTTCTTCGGACCAAGACAAAAAAATCTTATAATACATTCATGTCCCTCCATGCAACCATCCATAATCTCTAAGATTTCTTTAAGCCCCTCGTCTCTATCAATATTATTTATCCATTGGCTCATATATTCTCCTTCAGGAACTAATACTCTCGTGTTCGCCTTATCTCTTGCCTGGTCATGATAACTCATTGTAAAAAATCCATCATAATGTATAGTATGCCCTTCTGTGTTAAGTTTTTCTTCCTCGTATATGTTTATAGCTGTTTGCCTTACATAATTGATATCCTCTTTAGAATCAGTAATTACCGTAACTTTACTTGGTTTACAAAGTGCAAGAAATTCATTTACAACTCGCAATACCTTTTCATTATTTAACGCTTCTAATTTCGCTAGATTTTCTTGATCCATCACGTTATTACTATCAAAATTAGGTTTTATTTTTAATATACCCATTATAGTTCATTATTTTTTGTTCTTCTCTAGATTAATATGTTCAATTATTAAAAAATGTTTAGTAATTTTAAAAAAAAATATACAAAGTAATATTGAATTATTTTCTATCTGAATATTATATAACGCCCTCATATAGTGAACAAATTTCAATTAATTATTTCTTCCTTTTTTAAACTTATTGATCTTAATGAAATTTGTTCAAAATAAGCTATATTAATATAATAATAAAGGCTGTTATAATCCTAAAAGATCTCTTTCCTTATTTTATCTAGAACTTTGGGTAAAATTTCGTCAGTAATTTGTTTTTTAATCTTCGGTAAAACGACATCTGTAATCAACTTATCAATAATAGCTGCAAGTTCTACTTTTATCACTTCAATGGTGGCCTTTAGAAGCATATCTTCAATTTCCTTTTTAATTTTTACGGATATCTGGTCTTTAAAAGACTCTTTCACTTTTTCCATTCCTGACTCCTGCAACATATCCTTTAACTTTTTCCCGATTAGATCTTTAAATTTTTCTTGGCTCATAGGTTTAACATAATGATTTTAAATTTTTATAAATTGTCTAATTATTTTATCAATCAAATTTAGGAGGAGGGCTTAGGGATACAAAGTTTTTGTAGAAAATTGGTATGCATAAAATAAATGAATTACAGAAATATCTTATTTGTGAAATGAATATTTTAAATATATTAAGAATGAAAATAAATTAAATAGGTGTTTGTATGAATATTAATCAGAAACAGAAAAGAATACTAATTTGTGTTATATATAATCTTATCTTAGAATTCTGGGTTCATAGCATATTAGGATTTTTAAATCCAGTTCTCACAATTTCGCTACTATTATTATATCTTTCGTATTTCAGCATGCTGGAGGATTTAATTGTAAGGTATAAATTGAGAGATCATCATGTTTTGCTCATTGGATTTATATTTGGATTATTTCATGAAATATTTACTACTGGAAGCGTGTTCAATGAACCTAATTTCTTAGGAATCAATATTGTAATTCTAATTTTAGCAAATGTCTTTTGGTGGGGTATACTTCAAAGTATTTTTGCACTTTATTTTGCTAATACTCTTGTAGAAAGAAGTGAGGTTGACAAGGAAATGGGACCTATAGGATGGATTTTGGCTTTAAGCTTTAATCTTTTGTTATTTTTGGGTAGATTTTTAGAAGGTACATTACCTCCAGGTTCAGTGCTCGGCTATATTTTTAGTTTAATTATAATGAGTGTTGCTGTATTTTTATTTATTTTCATAAAGAAGCCAGAAGAAACATTAGAAATTGAATCAATTAAATTTATTGACATTCTCTTAAAGTTTCAAATAGCTTTATGTTTAGTAATGGGCTTCATTCTGATATTCTTCATTGGCATAATAGCATTGTATTTATTCATTATGTGGTCGGTGTTTGTAGGTATTGTTTACATAATTTATGCTATTAAAAGAAAACGGTTTATTGGGATAATTAAACTTAAGAAAAAAATTCAAGAAGTAGAATAATTAGAAAAATCGCAATAGCGGTTAGGGAAAGTTAACCTTTTGTACATAATTGGCATTTATAAAATAAATGAATTATAATTATATAGAATTGATGATGTAAAATACTCAAATATTATATGGTCTAATTATAGTATAAAAAAATAAAAAAAAGTCAGGGTTAAATTAAAAATGTCAACATATTTAATCAGTCAAGAATTGGTGCTTGGCATACAAATCATAAGCATTATAGGATTTATATTTTTAGGGGTATATACTTTATATTCATATCAGAAATTAAGAAATCTTACTTTACTCTATATTTCCTTAGCTTTTTTCGTGATAGGTATTTCGATATTACTAAAAATTACTATTTTACCATTCGCAGAAAATATGCTGATAGAAGAAGCAATTTTAGAATCGATTTTTGAGGGAACTCAATTTTTAGCAGCATTTTTCTTTTTCTATGGATTAAGAATAATAAAGCGAAAAGGGGAGGGTGGTAACTAATGGTTTTAGATTTTCCACATCTGCTGGAATATAGTGTTGAGATAGGATATGGCATAATATATTTAATTTTAGCAATTACAACATATCAAAAGTATAAAAAAACTGAAAACAAATTAGCATTATACTTCTTCGTGGCTTTTATTTGCTTAGGGCTTTCAGGATTATATGGAGGAATAGCAGGAATACTAAATAAAACCGGATTCGAAATGATTCCAATATTCGGTGACAAAGTGCTTGAAATATATGAGGGTTTGGCTTTAATAGCATTGGGATTTTTTATTATTGGCCTTATTAGAATTTAAACGGAATACAGGGAATTAAAGTGGTTAAAGAATTTTGGATAATTGACACCAGCGGAATTTGTCTTTTCCATAGAGCTATTCATGGAAAAACAAATATTATGGATGAAAAGTTTAAGATTCAGATTGATGAACAGTTATTTAGTGGGCTCCTTTCAGGCATAATGAGTTTTACAGAAGAGGTATCTCAGGAACAAATTAAAAAAATTGAATTAAATGAGGGAAAATTTTTATTTTTCGCCAGACAAAATCTTATTTTTATAGTAAGAGCAGACCTAAATACTTCAGATAAAAATGTAAAAAAAAAAATTCAAGTAATCCAAGATTTGTTCATAAAAAAGTATAGTAAAGAATTAGACGCTTTTGATGGTGATGTCTCTTCATTTAGATTTTTTGAACATGATTTAGAAGAAGTATTTGCAAAAATTTCAAAAACGGAGAAATGGGGTAAAGGATTAATAGATTTATAGATTTTTGATATCTTTATCTAAATATCAATTAATTTTATTATATCTAAATTAAAAAAAAATATCTTAAGCGCTCCCTTAACCTATTTTTGTAGAGCTTCTAGAGCGATTTTAGTTGAGACTTCAGCTTCCTCAACGGTAACCATCCCAATTGCCACCGCACAGATATTATGTTTCGAGATATACTCGTATGCTTCTTTTGGCTCTAATTTCCCCGCAGCAAGTGTTTTCATTCCGACAAAATATAAATCTTTATGTTTATCAACAATTTTCTCTAATGCTTCTTTATCTCCCATATATAATCCGTTGGCGTTTAGTGGAGTTAAAAATGCTTTCACTTGGGGTAACTTCTCTATGGCATATTCAAGCGTAGGAGCAGGATTATGTAAAGCGATTCCCGGAATTACTCCTCGTGATTCGATTTCTTCTACAAGTTTATTGAGTCTTTCATCCATTTTATCAGCTACCATACCATGTGCGAAAATTATTTTTGCCTCCACATCAATTAATTCATCAATTTTAGGATCATCTGGTCCTGGAAATGTAGAACCCGTAACAACATAATCAGAATGAGTTTCTTTCATTACTTTTATGGCATCTATGACTGCCTCACCAGGTACAGCTTCAATACCTCGTCCCCCTGCTTTATAACAAGCTTCCATTATTTCTAACATAGCATTCGCATCATTCATAAATTTTTTCCTGTAGACACGAGCATTTCTCCCAAATTGGGTTGCACCTAAAAACGGCGAGGTCCCAGTAGAGACAAGTGTAATATCTTCTCCTTCAATTTTACAAAAAATCTAGCTTACACCTCATTAAAATTTAGTTAAAAAAAGAATTATTTTATACTATAGTAAAAAAAAAAGATTATTAATTGTTATTAAATTTTCTATTTATTTTCAAAATTATAGTGGAATTCTGCCCCAATCAGAATCTCTGGTATTTCCAATTCCGAAATAACCTTTTCTGCAGCCTTGTGAAACGAAAAATGCTAATGTACACACAGAAGTTAGATCATTAGGTATAGGATACCGACAGATAGATGCTTCAGTACCATCATAATAACTAAGTATGTTCATAAGCTCTTTAACGGATAATTTTCCATCTTCGTTAAGTTCTTGTTGGGTCAGTTCTTCTGCTTTTTGTTGTCGCTCAATTGAAAAAAGGGGATCAAGTAAAAAAATTTTCAACTCCTCAGAAATATAAGTGTTGGTTCTTACAGCAAATCCATGTTTATTTATCGTTTCTTCAATCTTCAAGCTAGGAATTGTTTCGCTTACGATAAGATTGCCTCTTTTATCTGAAAACATATAGTTCCAAGAGCAACAATAAGATGAAGTCATCAGCTCTGAAAATTCTTTGGCAGTCTTGCAGGTTTCAAATGCGATTCTGCTTTTAATACAGGTGGGAATTCCAAATTCAGCAACTTTCCAAGTTTGAACAAGATTAACTGTTGAGGATACACGCCTATTTTTTCCAATTGGTAATACCGCAGCACCCATTCTGAGTGAAAAAGCAGTTTGTTTGCCAATTACCGTATGTTTTACGAAATTGAGTGTTGGGTAGAATAAAAGTCCGAAGTCCATGGTCTGTCCTATAGTGACAGATGTTTTAGAATTTTTAGCGCTGATGGCTGTACAAGCATGTAAAGCGGGATCTACTCCGATCATTTGAGGAATAAGTATACCATAATACAAGTCAAGAAATACCACTTGTAATAAAATATCAGTATAGGATAAGGTTGGTATTGCATCTGCTATACCAGTTAATTCCATTTTATATTCCTCTGGAATAAATTGGTCATAAATATAGGCTAAATAAATAACCTGGTTTATATCTAAATTATAGGAAGCAATTAAATTCTTTAAGATGTAATCCATGGTAAGGATTTCATTCGCAAGATTTTGCCCTTCGAGGTATCCTAACTCATAGTAAGTAGTTGTGATTATATGCAGATATTTTTGTCTGTTATCTTCTTTCCACTTAGCGTAAGAGCAGAAACAAGATGATTCTACAGTAAGATCCTCTCCAGTATTAGGGGCATTATCATTTGGTTTAGAAGAATTTTTATTATTGTTTTCTGAAGCTAATGCAATTGAAGTGAATCCAAAAAGTGTTGTGGCTAACAATATGGCTATAATTGGAAATACAACATATTGTATTTTTTTCATTTTATCACATCCATATTTTAATTTGATTTTTCAATTTTTTCTTCAATTTAGGTTATTTTTTATGGAAATCAAAATATAAAAAGCACGATAAAATGGCAAAAAGAATTAAAATTTAAAGAAAAGAAGATAATCTTCTCAAATTAAAAGTCTTTTAAAAGTCTTTTATAAAGATTTTCAATCTTGAGTAAGTATACGAATAATATTTGGAAAGATATACTCGCAAATGTTTAAACTAGAGCCACCATGAGTATTGATGATATAACGACCACTGCAAATCTCGCTTGTTTTTTTTTTAATCATTTTTACTAATTTTAGAAAAAATTCTTTAGATAATCCGCGATTTCCATAATCACTGACAGCGGTATCATGTCCCAGCAAGTGGATAATAATGTTGGGTTTAAAATTTTCAACTCTTCGAATGAATTCTTCTTCTACTAATCCTAAATACTCTGCATCGTTCGTATTGTATCCAGAATTTACACATATTTTTGTGCCATTATCCTCAATAATATTTGAGGAGCAAAAACATACATGTAATACATCATGATTTCCAAAGGTCACATCCCTAGTTCCATTCCCATGATGTGAGTCGGTATCAATTATAGCGATTTTTAATCCTGGAAATTTTTTCTGAAGATTGACCACAACGGGACCAGATACAGAACAATAGGTACCTCCCCATGCATAATCTCTTTCTGCATGATGACCCGCTGCCACGCCAAATACCAAGGCATTTCGAAGCGTACCTTTCATAATCATTTGACTTGCCTGAACACATCCACCAACAGTTAAATAGGCCCCTTCGCAGTACCATTGCTTTTTTAAATCTTCCAAAAAACGTGGAGTATGAACTTCTAATAATAATTCATCGTTAACTTTCTTAGGTTCTATTAGTTTTACATTTGGCAATTCAAGTTCAGCTATCATTACTTCTGGATAATTTCGGAATTTATCATTGATGATATGCCATACTTTTTGGCTGAACACTTCATGGAAAAATACTCCAGTAGGTATAGGTTTCACCTTGATCTATTGATTTTATAGGAAGAACTGATAAAAATCATTATTTATAATAATTTTATTAAAAATTGGAATTTTTATATTAATATTCTTTTCGAAAAAAAATTGAAGGGGATAATTGGAATATGTCTAAAGAGAATACGAATAAAATAGAAATTAGGGATGGAAAAAGATATTTTGAAGATGCTTGGATGGAAAAAAAAGGGGATCTCTATGTTATGCACTTAAAAGGCTCACCTTATGAAATAGGATATCAGCATGGCATGTTAATGAGTGAGGAGATTAAACAGGGAGCAGTGGAATTCTATGCTGATCCCATTATGGGAGGGAGAAAAAGTAGATCTCCACTAATTTGGTTGATTCGTCAATATCTAAATAAAAAGGTATATAATCCAATAAAAAAAGCCCAGACAGCGGAACTTTTAGAGCAACTTAAGGGTATAGCAGATGGAAGTGGGATTTCTTACAAAACAATTTTTAAAGCAAATCATCATACTGCAGTTACAATGGTAATGACTCCAGTACTAATCAAAAAATATCTAAAAAATTTCAATAAAATGGGAATAAAAGTCGGAGGATGTAGTACTTTTGTCGCTACAAAAGAAGCTACCTCAAACGGAAAGACGATAGTAGGGAGAAATACTGATTATGGAGGAATTGAGCACTGGCCTAAATTTCAAACGGTATCCTTTGTCGAGCCGGAAGAAGGCTTAAAGTATGTTCAAATTGGTACTGCGGGTATAATTATGTGGGCACCTGGTATGAATGAAAAAGGAATCGTTGTTTGTGCGCATTACATGATTTATGACGATATTATGCCGAATGGTTTAAGTATTGCAGCCTTCACAGACGAAATTTTGCGTAAAGCAGAAAAGTTAGATGATGCCTTAAATATATTGAATAATAATCCGCGTGGAGTCTCAGGGGGATTTGTAATAACGGATGGGAATAAAAAAGATGCTTTTGCAGCAGAAGTAAGTACTGGAAAAGCTACCATTAGACGGATGGAAAACAATAGAGTAATTATGACTAATATGGCAGTTTCAGAAGAGAAGCGTCAAATTGATTTTGTATCCAGATTTAATCTCAATGAAGGATGCCCAGGTCGATATCGCAGATTAATGCACCTTATTGATGAAAATTATGGAAATATTGATGCGAATAAAGCTGCGGAGTTTATGGGCGATCATGTACGTTTTACGACAGGAAGCGAACGGTGTGCATATGGAATAGTAGCCGTAGACGATAATGTGAATTCGATGGTTTTTTCACCGGAAGAGTTAAGACTCTGGATTGCTGCGGGACCGGCACCGGTTTGTAATAATCCCTATATAGGATTTGATTTTAAAGAAGAAATAAACGGAAATCAATCAAAAATATCACCTGAGATTCTGGAGGGCTACCAATTTGAGAATTTAAAAAAGCGCATTGGAATGCAAAAGTTTAATCAAGCCTATATCATCCATGAAGCGAATCCATCTCAAGTGAATGAGATGATTCATTTAATCAAAGAAGCTATTGAACAAGATCCAGAAGAAGTCATATATTACCAAATGGTGGCAAAATTATTACTCCATGAGGGTAATTATAATGAAGCTATCAATTTTGTTGAAAATGCTCTTAACTTAAAACAATCGTTAAATGAGAAAGCTCATAACCGTCTTCTTCTAGGAATTCTATATGATCTTAAAGGGGATCGAGAAAAAGCACTCGAATATTATAAAGAAATAAGAGTATTAACAAAAAGAGAAGTCCGGGATCCGTGGTTTAAAGTTAATGCCATGATAGACACATTTGCTCAAGTTTATATCAAAAAGCCGTTCACTAAAAAAAATCTAAAAGATCGCTCAGTTTTAATTGATTTCTCACAAGGTTCAGGAATAGAATGAAAAAAAAGTTTTTTAGTAAAATAAACTCTCTTTTTAAAATTTTTTTTCATTTAAAGTTCGGTAAATATTCCCCTTGTACTTTCATCATCTCATTATATATATTTTCAGCTATTTCAAAACTTCCGCAGTTTACGTCCATGGCAATACAGGCAATAGCAAGATCTTTTGATTCTTTGAGAACCGCTTCGACACAAACATCTTGAATCGAAGCTTCGATTCTTAACAGTGCTGTGATATTTTTCGGAATATGTCCAAGTTTAATCCCATGAACACCATCTTTATCAGCGATTCCGGAACATTCGATGACTAAATCCTGCGGGAGATTTTCGATTATCCCATCATTCGGAATATTGACCGCAATCTCATGCGTTTTTTTATCTTTGATAATCTCTTCAATAATCGGTATTGCTCTCTCTCCAGATGGTACATCTATCAGAATTCCTTTCTCAGGATATTTTCCTCTTAAAAGCTTTTTGTAGTATCTTTGATATCTTTTATTCATCCAGATTTTACCAGCTTCCATCCTTTTGATCCAATCATCTAGATCCTCATATTTGGTATGATTTGAACCTATTTGCACATATTCACAGAGATGATTATCTCCAACATAAGGGAAACATCCAAAGCGTTTATAGACCTCGAAAGTTAAGTCAGCATACTTAAACCTATCCCATTTATCTTGATAGAAATTCATACATCTTGAGTTAAATTTAGGCAATAAATTTTCACCAGTTCGTTTGTCATTTAATCCGAGTATAAACGCAAAATGATTTAATCCACCAACCGTAATTTTAGTATTAATAGAGGTATCTTTGCGTAGTTTTTTTTTATCATCCTCAGATAATGCATTCAGTTTATCTGGTTGCAGTTTATCATTTAGGATATAAGGAAGATCCGGTAATAGTAAATGGATTTGATGACAAAGTCCCACGGAATTTAATTCTGGAACAGCTCTTTTAATCGCCAAACAAATTCGAGACATAGGATTGGAATAATTTATGAAAAATACATGAGGATTTGCCATAAATGCTGCCTTAGCGATTTTTACGCATTCAGGGATTTGTCGTGCTGAGTGAAAAAATCCTCCAGGCCCTCCATTTTCGGCCATCATTTCTGTAGTCCCATAACTATGTGGTATCCTATGGTCTATCCAGCGATATTTAAATCTATCTCCGTGTTCAATAGATAAAATCACGAAATCCGCATCTTTTACTCCTGTTTTTAAGTCAGTTGTTTTCTCTATGTTAAATATTTCTCCTCTCATTTTATTTTCTTGATCGATGATGTCATAAATCATATTCAACTTTCTTTCATCAATATCGACTAACGTAATGGTCGATCCAGGTAAAATTTTGCTCAAATATATATCACTAAGAGATACTGGTCCAAAAGCAGCGCTACCTGCACCAAAAAGGGCAATCTTTTTATCCATATATCGGAAAATTGTAAATTTCTATTAAAGTATTTTATTATATTTAATCAATTTAAAAATAGTAAAAATAGTAAAAAGATAGAAAAAAATAGAGTAAATAAACTTAATTTTAAGGGCTAAAACCTGATTCTGCTGCACTGCTTGCTCTAATAATTCGATCTACTCGCAGTATTAAATTAGCTAGCTCACTACCTGACTTTATAAGGTAAGTAATTAATTCGGCAGGCTCAACAATTCCTCTTTGAAAATTGTCTCCAATAGTATTAGTGATAGTATCAATTCCAATCCATTTGTCATTATCGGTTTTATGGGCTGCACGTAATTCAGTTAATTTTTCGATCTCTTCAAGACCGGCATTTCTGATTAAAGTTTTGGGAACTTCTTCAAGCGCGAGTGCAAAAGCACTAACAGCTAATTGCTCCTTACCAGAAATCTCGTTGGCATAGGCTCTTAATCTTTTCGCAAGTTCGATATATACTGCTCCACCTCCGGCAACAACCATTTGTGTATCAATAATTTTCGCAATAACAGAAAGTACATCATTTAATGAAATTTCAGCAGTAGTCAAAACATTTTCAATGCCTCCTTTAAGTAATATGGATACACTTTTAGGATTTTTACATCCTTCGAAAAAGGTATAATCAGTATCTCCTATCTTTTCGAATTTAACAGTATCCGCATATCCTAAGTCATTTTCAGATAATAGTTTAATATCATCGATAAAATTCGCACCAGTGGCTTTTAAAACTGCTTTATAATCCTTCTCTCCTACATTTTTTATAGCAGCAATGCCCTCTTTTGCTAAATATGCCCCGAATTTATCAGAAATATCATTGTTATTTACAATCATAGTGGTGCCTAAATCTTTAAAGATTTTCATATAGTCCTGAAGAATTTGATCTTCTTGGTCCAAAAATTTTTGAATATCTTCGGGATTATAAATCTGAATTTGAGCATCAAATTCGGTTTTGGTGATATCTAATTTTTTTCTAATGACAGCTATTTTTACATCTTTTAAAGAATCTGGCATGCTCGGATTAACTTTTTCCTTATCAATATAGACACCGGATATGAGCTCAGAATCTTTAAGAGACTTTCCTTGAGCCTTTACGATTTTGATATCATCTATTTTATTGTAAACATTTTCATCTTCTATATGCTTAACTGCTCTCAGAGCCAAATCTGCGAAAAAATCTTTTAATGGAGCAATGTCTTGTGAATTCATAGCAGTCAATGCTGCATTTTTGAGGACAGCATTATCATCTTTTGAAATTTTAGTTGCTATTTCTTTTACAATTTTAATCGCCTTGTCAGCTGCTAATTTGTAGCCATGAGTAATATGTTTTGGATGAATGTCCTGTTCGATTAAATCTAATGCATTTTGAAGGAGAGTTGCAGCAAAAATAACTGCAGATGTTGTGCCATCTCCTATTTCTTCGTCAATTGCTTTTGCTACGTTTACCATCATTATTGCTGACACATTTTCAATATCCAGTTTCTTTAAAATCTCTGCTCCATCATTGGTTATGGTAATATCACCCATGGAATCCACCAGCATTTTTGCCATTCCTTTTGGTCCTAGAGTAGACTTAACTGTTTCTGCGATTGCCATCATAGCATTAATATTTTGAATACGTGCTTCTTTTTCCCTAACTTCCTCGGAACCTTCCTTTAGAACTATTACGGGTACACCAAAAGACATCTTAATTCATCCTTTTGATATTTTAATTTAATTCAATTATATTATGTTAGATCTATCGAATACATAATCAAATAAAGATTTTATGATTTGGGGATCTTTAAATACTGTTTTTTTTTTAATAATGTTCAATTTGAAATACTGAAAAGTTTTAAATATTGAAAAATGTTAATTTAACTGTAAAATTTCAAAAAATTTTACAAAAAACCTTCAACAGATCCTAATTATATAAAACTACTCATATTTGACTTTGGTTGTACATATTGAAAAAGGAACTCGATGAAATTGATCGAAATATTTTGAGTATTTTACAAGAAGATGCCAGAAAATCGTATCGTGAAATTCAGAACGAACTGAATATTTCGATTGGAACAATTCATAATCGCATATCAAAATTAAAAGAGAGAGGCGTGATCTCAGGCTATACGCTTAAATTAAATAATGCAGAATTAGGCTATAAACTAACATTCCTCATCAGAATCCAGGTGGACGGAAAATTCACTCCAGAAATATTAGAAGATATTTCAAAGATTCCTGAGGTTTGTTCTGTATTTCATACAACGGGAGAACAATCTGCGGCTTTAATATGCCGATTTAAAGAATCGGACGAGGTACATCAATTTATAAGGGAACTGAATGAGAGAGAACACATCGTTAAAACTAACTCAAACATGGTATTAAAAGAATATAAAAATTCTGCGTATGTCGAAATACCTAAAACCGAGACATAAATGAATCCTTGCTAATTATAATCGGAAGTTTGAATTTCCTTTAATCACTTGATGTTATTAATCCTCGGCATTAAAATCTAATGCGACAGAATTAATACAATATCGTAAATTTGTAGGTTTTGGGCCATCGTTAAAAACATGCCCTAAATGACCTTGGCATTTACTACAGAGAACTTCGGTCCTTACCATCCCATAGCTTAGATCGCTTTTATTTTCAATACTATCTGATGTTATAGGTTCATAAAAGCTCGGCCAACCCGTCCCAGAATCAAATTTTGTTTCAGAATCGAATAGAGGAGTACCACATCCGGCACATTTATAAATTCCCTTTTTATGGTTATTCCAATATTTACCAGTAAAGGGGGATTCTGTCCCTTTTTGTCGCAAGATATAATACTGTTCGTCAGTTAAAATTTTCTTCCATTTATCTTTTATACTTTCTTCAGTTGATTTCATAGGATAAATATAGAAAGAAAGCTTTAACAATGAATTTATTTTAAAAAATCGATAAAAAAGTAATCTTAATTTAGTAAGTAAGAAGAAATGAAATGACTATTTATTTTTTATAAACGTCATCAGGATTAAATACGGGTTTTCCTCGAGTGATAAGTTTTCCCTCAACGAATTCTCTGTGAAAACATGAATAAAATCCCGTGTGACAAGCCGCTACTTTCTGTTTTACTTTTAAAAGAATTGTATCGCGATAACAATCAATAAAAATGTTTTGAATTTCTTGAATGTGTCCACTTTCCTCTCCTTTTTTCCACAATTTTTTACGTGATCGTGAATAATAGCATGCAATGCCCGTTTCTAAAGATTGACGTACGGCTTCCTCATTTGCAAAGGCGAGCATTAAAACTTCATTAGTTTTATAATCCTGTGCGATCATCGGGACTACTCCACCTTCAATTTTTGAAAAATCTAATAATTCAATGAATTTATCAATTTCATTCTGAGAAAATTTCTTCATAATATTATCAAGTGAACGGTAACAAAAAAAATTCTTTATTTTATGATTTATTATAATAATTATCACTTTAGGAAAATATTTTGATTACTATGGCTAAAAAGCAAAAAGAGTTTTATATGGATCCATGGAGCGCACAAAGTATTGACGAAGAAGATTATGAGCGGCTGATAAAAGAATTTGGTATTGAACGTGTTGGAGAAATAGAGCGGCAAAAATTAATTGATAACCGGTTTATCCGACGAAAAATTATATTTGGACACCGTTCACTCGAAGATATTTTTAAAGCAGTAGAAAAGAAGCAACCGTGGGCGGTGATGAGTGGTATTAAACCTTCTGGTCCATTTCATTTAGGAACGTTAACCACTGCCTTAGAAATTGTTGAATTTCAAAAAATGGGGGGGAAAGCTTATTATTGTATAGCAGATATCGAATCCTGGGAAGATAATGGAATCCCTTATGAGGATGCAGAAGAAGATGGAATAGATAATCTCGCCGATATTTTAGCTTTAGGCTTGGATCCTTCTCCAGATAAAGCCTATATATGGAGACAGTCTCAAGAGCCAGTAGTAAAAGATGCATGTTTTAAAGTAGGACGTCTCTTAACTCAAAATATGGTAAATGCAATATATGGTGAAAAACCTTTTGGACTTTATCTTGCAGCATTGGTACAAGTCGGAGATATATTGTTACCTCAAATATTAGACGCTCCTCAGCCAACGGTTGTTCCTGTGGGTATTGATCAAGACCCTCACATAAGATTAACCCGAGATTTAACACGCAGATACTATAAAGAAATTAAGAAGGGTGAAAAAATAGTCCGGAATGCATTTTTCCTTCCAGGAGCAACATATCATAAATTATTAGCTGGTTTAGATGGTACCGATAAAATGTCCAAAAGAAATCCGAATAGTTATTTTACGTTTAATGAACCAATAGAATCCATAACCAAAAAATTGAAAGGTGCCCTTACAGGTGGAAGAAGGAATAAAAAGGAGCAGCAAGAATTAGGGGGAGAACCCCAAAAATGCATGATTTACAAAATTTTAACCTATCATTTTGAAGAAGATGATGAGAAATTAGCTGATGATTTTGAGAAATGTGTGAAAGGAGAACTCATGTGCGGTGAACATAAGAAAGAATGTATTGAAAAAGTTATTAAATTCATAGAAAATCATCGAGAGAAAAAGGAAAAGTGTATAGATAAGGCAAGAGAACTTTTAAAGGTAGATTAAGCTAATTTTGATTTTTTAAATACTTTTTAAAAGATTTATTTTAGGAATTTTTATTCTTAATGATAATTCAGGGCAGTATTGCATCTAAAATCTTGGATATATCTTCTACTAAATCGGAAAATTTATCTAATAACTTTTCTTTAAATTTTTCTTCAAGTACTATAGATATATAGTAAGGATTGTTTCTAATCTTAATTTTATGTAAGTATGACAGCAATTTATTCTCAAGATCAAAGAAGTTATAATCTGAGTTATAATCCTCTTCTTGCATTCTCTTTAGTAGAAAGAGATGTTCTTTAATCGATTCTAGTAATTCAATATATATTTCGGGATCGATTAATTCCCGATAAAATTCACTTATAATTATTCCATTCTGGTCGAATAGGATTAGCGAAGTTGCGTCTAATCTGTTTACTAAATAATCTTCCACTAATAATGATAGTTCAAAAAATTTCTCATCAAAAATAGAGAGCCCATAGGAAATCAAATGAATTATTGAGATGATATCGTAGATGGAGGTTTGTTGAAATAAGATTTTAAAGGTTGAGTAATTTTCTGTAATAAATTCACGTAATTCGTTAATTGAATCGTGAATCTCATCAATGGTTCTTAGTTCGGGATCGTACTTATGAAATGAGACAATGATTGGTATATCCATCTCATTACTCATAAAGTATTGTAAAATAACGTCTAAATACGAAAGAGATGTCTCAAATCGTTCTTTATCTTGAATATCAATTACATACACCAGTAAGTCAGTACCATCAAAATATGCATCTTGGTTTTTTCGATAATGTTTTCTGTAGATTTTTTGACCGCCCATATCCCAAAAAAAACAGAGATTGCCCAAGAATTCTGTTTGGTGATATTGCACTCTTATAGTAGGTTTTAATTCCATTATCTCTTGTTGGAAGTTATATTTCTTGTCAAGAGCGGTAAGTATACTCGTTTTTCCCGCGTTATCAAGCCCGCTGACAATTATTTTAATCGCATTTTTCATCGAGACCACTTTCTCTTACAAATATTCATGAAATTTTTTAAACCTAATTATATAATTTGAATTCCTTAATAAAATATTATTGAATTTTTTAGTAATAAATCTAGTATTTAACCTTTGGAGAAATATTTGTTTATCTTTTCGTTCATTTATGTTCTTTTAGTAATATTATCATGATATTTCTGTCTTATATCAATCATATACTCTTTTTTTAATACCGCTCACTTTTCATTCTTTAATCAATAGTATGAAACATATAAGTTGAGGCAAATGATTGAGATAGATTTAGATTTGAAATTGGATAATAAATTTATGAAGAATTTGAATTATCAGATAGGTAAAAATGGTGTATTTTATAAGAAGCTTCCTATGTACTATGAACAATTATGTGACTTTAAAGCTCAATTCGGGGTAGAGGAAACAATCAAAATACTAAAGAAAAATTTTGAAGCAAAAAGACTAAGAGATGCATATGCAACAGTTATAGCCGAGTTTAAAGAATTATTAAATCAATATAATGAAAACAAGTAGTTTTTCCTGAGAGTTTTTTATTCCATACTGATTTCCATTTATTTCTTCAAAGATCATAAAAATCTTAATCCCATTTTAATTTAGGATTTCATTTTTATCGAAAATAGAAATCTTCTTTTTAAAGAAAGAGAATTTCGATCTGATATCACAAAATTATGTAAAAAACTCTAATTTTTATACAAAATCTTTTATCAAATTATCATAGATTTATAGAAGGTATGATAAGGAAATGCATGATCGATTGAAATGGCTAGATCACAACGGAAAAAAAATACTCTATAATGACTACCGAAACCTTGCTGGAGATGAAATGTTAAAACCCATAGAAGACATGAGTGGGGAAATTGCTTCTTTAGGGAAAAAAGATTTATTAATTTTATTAGATTTTAGAAATTCATTTGCCAATAAAGCCAATATTGAAGCACTAAGAAAATCTGGAGAAAGAAACAAAGCTTTTTACAAAAAAACAGCAGTTCTCGGAATTACGGGTATAAAAAAGATTTTCCTTGAAATGATCAATAGACTTACTAATATAGGAGCAAAACCTTTCAATAGCGAAGAAGATGCAAAAAATTGGTTAGTAGCTTAAATAAATCATAAGTTTTCTTATATTTTTTTTTAATATTGTAGTGCACATTATTTTAGATTTGTACATTCTTGAGAAGTTACTCACCAATCATCATACAATAAATTTCCCTGTTTCTCCCTTTTTCGTCGCATTCAATAAAAATAATCTGCTGCCACGTCCCTAAGAGTAATCTTTGATTTTGAAAGGGAAATGTCATAGAAGTTTTGAGAAGAAAGCTTCGTAAATGTCCAGCTCCATTATGGTCTCCCCAGGTTCGATGATGTTTATAATTTTTGTCGTAAGGGATAATTTTTTCAAGGAATTCTTCTATGTCATTTTTTACTAAGCCGGGCTCATACTCAGTCGTGGAGATTGCTCCCGTTGAGCCTCCAACATGAACATTAACTATTCCATCTCTGATATTACTAGAATTTATAGCATTTCGGACTTGTGGAGTTATATCAATTATATCACAATATGCATTTGTTCGCAATTTAAACGATTTTAAATCGACTGTCATAAGATGTTAATTGTATTACCATTTATTAATACATGGAAATGGATTCAGACAATCATTAAATTTAATTTTAGAAAAAGTAAATATAAGAAATTGGATTCAATCAAATTAATAAAAGTTTTTTTAGCAATTTTGCTTTATTCTTTTTATAATTAGAAATTATTATTAAAAAATAGTAAAACTATGAACAATAGATTAAAAGAATTTTTCAAGAAAATACACGATTCAAAGAATACTTTACCTCTCTACGCTACCATTATGATTCGTCCAGGTAAAAATATTATGGATTTTAAGATAAAAAAAGAAGAATCTAATATTTTAAAAATCATCGCACACGAATCTGATAGGAGAGGTTGGTTTTTACATTCTTATCATATACCTCTTATAAATTTGGGTTTACCTAAAGACTCTAATCCGAATAATAAAGAGATTTTAGAGATTCTTAATAATCCCCGAGAAATTACTGCAGATAAAGCGACAAAGAACTTAATGGAAGAGATCTTGAGAAAATATACCGAGGTTCTTTCTGAAAGAAAAAAGCATTATTTCAGGACTAAGAGATTTAAGAAAAAGAAGGAATATAAAACAGGGACACAGTTGAAAGGATTTTAATTTAGAAAGACCCTATCCAATAAGCACTCTTCTCAAGGGCAAAGCTCTTGACTTATCTGTATTTCATTTTACATTAAAATTATATATATATGAATTCTATTATTCTTGCAATCTTTTTTAAATATTTTAAATAGGATGAGAAATATATGGAAGCTTTCATAAAAAAACAATTTGTAATATTATTGAAATTAGAAAAGCACCAAAAAAAAATAACGAAATACATGATAAAGATTGGAAAATGGTTGCTGTTTATACTACCGATTATTTTAATAGTTATTACATTATTAACTCTTTTTCTGTATCCAAAATTACCAGAAGCAATTAAGTTTTCAGAGCAAACTGCTGAATATCAAATGTTATATATCATATACCTAATTACGCTCGGACTTTATTTTTTTAATTCACTCATGTTAATTTTATGTGCATCGTGGACAGACAAATCTCTTGAGGCGCGGTTACAATTTGAGAGAAAAAGAGGGAGACCCATAGAGAGTCTTAAAGGCTTCAAATTTCTTGCTCACAACATAAAGAGAGTAACTAGTTTATTTAGATTTATTTCATTCATATGCATGGTCTCGGTAATCTTATTTATCGTAATGTTGGTAATAGGGGATCTTACCCTTGGATTTGCCGCTGCTGGTTTTTCTCTTGTGGGATTAGGATTAGCACTTTTGATCCGAAGTCTGAATTTAAACATAAATGACGTGAACGGTTTGCAAGATTTTTACAAGCCGAATACTCATTCAATTTTCCTCGATAATTTTCTCTCAGAAATACTTTCCAATCATCTGGATCCCGTGACATTTCTCAAATGGGACGAATTTAAAGAGGGTATAAATGAGCTTTTAAAACCAAAATTTGTGGAAATGGTGAAGAAAAAAGAAAAAAAAGAAAAACCGGTAACCTTTGCATTAGAAAAGCTTTTATTTTTATATTATCTAAGATTTCAAGATGTACTTAGTGAGAAACATTTTCTTAAGGAATTAAACGAGATTATTGACTTGGATTCTGAGAAATTTGGAGTAGATGAGGGACTTCAAATAAACAGAAACCGATATTTTGATCGAAAAGATATTTACAAGGTATTTGATTACATTAAAAAATACAATCCCGGTTCATTTAATATCCTTGATAGGCTCCAATTGGAGCTTTCGGATAACATTGAACGCTTAAGAGAAGATAAAATATATATGGATTATGCTACACAAGAAGTGGTTTTTTTAGGGGATGAACTTAACATAATGGTTTTTCTTTTCAACAATGCTCCCAAAGTTAAGGAATATCGGTTAAAGATCATTGCTCCAGGTTTCGATCCAAAGGAATTGTCATTTGATATTAAAGTAGAGGGAAGGGGAAGTTTTACCATACCTGAGGATTCAATCCCATTAACTGCAAGCGATGGAAATCCTGATATTGTTGGTGTGCTATCTGGAATGATAGAAAACGGCGATACTATGTGGCTTGCACTCGAACCGAGGATTGTTGGGGAACAAACCATACAAATTTTTCTTGAAACATCAGGCGGCGAAATTATCGAAGGACAGACCTGTTCAATAAAAGTCTCGAAAGATATTAGAGCTAAGATCAAGAAACTATCTTCCATTGGCTCACTTTTAGGAGGTTTAGCAGTACCCCTTTCAAGGGTTATAAGTACGGGCGGATTGCCCTTTTAAATGAAATTGAGAATATTAATTTCTTTTTTTTTAATCTCTATTTTATTATCTATTAGATTTTCAGCCTCTTAAAGGCATTCCTTCAAGATCTATTATTTCATTCTTTTGAGGTTTTTTTCCTCTATAAGGATTTTTCCTATCCTCAACCTTTCTTCCAAAGGTTAAATAACCCGAATGGCCAATCATTCTTACTTCAGGACGAGTTGCATTCTCTTTTACTTGAATTTTTCTTTTAATTAATTCGTAGGTATTAACCTCATAAAAATTATTATTCATTAAAGCTAAGGTTGTTTTTTTAACTTGTTCTATTGTAGGAGAGAAGGATGCTAATGTACCACTCAATTTCAAATAATCCTTCACTTTTTCTATGGCTTCCCAAGGCGTAGCCATATCTAAAACTATAGAATCCACATTTTTATGTCCAAAATCGTCCTTCAGAATATCTCCATATTTGATTGTTATCCATTCTTCTAAATTTGCCCTTAGAACGTTCTTTTTTGCCCTTTTCAGAGATTTTTCCCTAATATCATAGGAGTAGATATGACCGTTGGGCTTCACGTAATTTCCTAATATACATGTTAAAGCCCCGGATCCACAACCCGCTTCTATGACCAAACTCCCAGGTCCGATTCCAGTATAAAGTAAAATCAATCCAGCATCCTCTGGGTAAATAATCTGGGTTTTTCTACTCATATGAAGAATATAATCAGAAGGCAAGGGTTTAAATATATAAAATTTATATCCTTGGCTCTCTAGAGGTTTTGAAAAAACACACGAGCCAAATGGTTTACCAATAATATCATCAAATTCAATGATTCCTTTATGTGTATGAAATTGCCCTCCAGCAGTTACTTGAACCATCCACCTTCTCCGATTATCAAGTATTAAAAAGACTAAGTCGTTCTCTCGTATTAGTTCAGTTCCCATAATTTACTCCTTTTTTGATTTCAATATTAATATCTTATATGAGTGCCCTTCTTAAATTTTTTCTGATGGAATAATAAAATTACCATAAAACCGATTTTTATAAATTTCAAACAAAACATATAAAAAAAATCTTAAATTACACATATCTATAAAATTCTTTTCTATAAATATTCTTGAATGAATTAATTCATGAGTAAAGATAAAACCAATAAACCTCGACTTTCTTATAAAGATCTTCAAGGGAAAATAGAAGAGTTTAAGAATAAGAGAGACGATTTAAATAAAAAGACAAAAGAGTATATTAACAATTTACAAGAAATTGAATCTGAAATTAATAATGTTCTAAGAACTGCTCGAGATGTATATAAGAAGAAACGAGATTATTGGAATAGTAAAGTAAAATTATTAAAGAAAAAAAAGATAGAATATAAAAATATTTTTGATAAGCTGGTTGAGGAAAAGAAAAGGCTTCAAAAGGGAAGCTCAGGTAGTAATGCATCAAAAAGTTTTGTTTCAATTAAACAAATTGATCGTAAAATCGAAAATTTAGAACGTATTATTGAGACTGAAAACTTAGATATAGCCGAAGAGAATGAAATCGTTGATAAAATCAAACAATTAGCGGAAAGTAAACAAGAGCAATTAATTGCCCAACAGAATGATGGATCTTATAAAATTGAAAGAAAAATCGAAATTGTAAAAATTAACTTAAATAAAATTTACGAGCAATTGAATAAGTGGTCAAATAAGAGTCAAAAAAACCATGCAAAAATGCAAGAATTATACCAGAAAGCCAATGAATTAAAAAATAAAAAGAAACAAATGGAAGAGGAACTTATTGAGAATAAAAAAACCGCAGATCAATTTCATTTTCAGTACTTAGATGCAATGAGCCAGAAAAAGAAAATGGATAAAGGGAGAAGACCTTATAAGCAAAAAGGAGCTAAATATCCGCCTCGAAAGCAAAAACCAAGGCATCGAGCGCCAAGCAAAAATAAAGAATTACTTGAAAAAATTAAACAAGATAAACTTGCCACTGCTTTAGAAAAACAAAAAGCGGGTAAAAAGCTAAATTTATTTGAAGCAAGACTCATCTTAGAACAAAATAAGGGCTAAAATACCTTGTTTTGATAAAAAAAACTTGTTCTTTAGTATTACATTAATAAGAGAACTGTATTTTATTAAAAAACCTTTAATGTTAGGATAGATTTTTTTATCTAATTTTCATTAATAAAATGGAAAGGATTAACGTTGAGCAAGAAATTAGCTGAGATTCGTTCGATTTTAGAAGAACATCATGCCATGATTAGTAAAGCAATTCCGCTTATTGCTTCTGAAAATATCACTAGCCCGGCTGTAGATGAAGCGTGTATTTGTGATTTTTCGCATCGGTATGCTGAAGGTTGGCCAGGTTCACGAGTATATGCTGGTTGTAAATACATTGATAAGATTGAAGTGTTATGTCAAGATTTAATGAAAGAGTATTTTCAGTGTAACTTTGCCGATGTGAGACCTGTATCGGGAGTTATGGCAAATTTAGTATTATATAACGCATTCACCTCAAGAAACAATGGAAAAATGTGCGCTATGCCAATACCTAAAGGAGGTCATATATCTCATGCTCCCTTTCAAGCATCTTCAGGTCGTTTAATTTATGGCACTGCAGGTACCGTTCGAGGTCTTGAGGTCAAGTATCTTGCATTTGATGAAGAAAACATGAATATTGATCCAGACGGTTCCATTAAAATTATTAGGGAATTTAAACCAGAATTAATCTTATTTGGGGCATCAGTTTTTCTATTTCCACACCCTGTAAAAGAGTTAAGGGAAGTAGCAAACGAAGTTGGGGCTTCAATAGGATATGATGGCGCACATGTAGCTGGTTTAATAGGTTCTGGATATTTTCAAGATCCGCTACGGGAAGGAGCTGATGCGCTGTCTTTGTCATGTCATAAAACCCTCCCGGGACCTCAGACTGGAGCGGTTATTGCGGATCGAGAGGACTTAATAGAAGATTTAAAAAATGCTGCATTTCCTGCGCTCTTTTCAAATCATCATTTGCATAATGTAGCCGGATTGGCTGTGGCACTCACTGAAATGCTTGAATTTGGGAAGGATTATCATAAGAATGTCATTGAAAACGCAAAAGCCTTTGCTCAGGCATTACACGAACGAGGTTTCAAGGTATTATGTGAACATCTTGGATTTACAGAATCTCATCAAGTGGTTGTAGACATCGCAGAATTCGGGAAAACTGTTGGATTGGGAGGGGATATCGAAAGAATTTTAGAGGAGGCAAATATAATTATTAACCGAAATCTTTTGCCCTGGGATATAAGAGAAGGTAGGCATTATATGAATCCCGGAGGTCTACGCCTCGGTACCTCTGAAGTCACGCGATTAGGCATGGGAAAAAGCGAGATGGGTGATATCGCTGAGTTTTTTAAGAAATTAATAATTGATAAACAAAGTCCGGCAAAAGTAAAACCTGAAGTCGCAGAGTTTAGGAAAGAGTTTAACGAAGTGAAGTACTGCTTTCAAACTCCAAATAAAGCTTATGAATATCTCAAGCTTTTTTAATTTCCATTAGGATGTTCTGAAACTTTTAGTAAAACTTATTTTTTAGTGTGTATTTTAGTAAGTATTCATATCATCAGAGTTTTGAATTTTATGAACATTGAAGTACTTGAAAAAAACGATAATAGACTTGTTTTTGTTGTTAGTGGGATTTCAATAGAAATGGTAAATGCGATTCGAAGGATTATTATGACCGAAATTCCCGTAATGGCAGTTGACGAGGTTATAATTTTAAAAAACGATTCCCCTCTTTATGATGAAATAGTTGCACATAGATTGGGATTGATTCCTTTAAAAACAAATTTAGATAATTACAATTTACCAAGAGACTGTGAGTGTGGTGGTTACGGGTGCGCTCTATGTCAAGTATCCTTAACCTGTGAAATCACAAATACCACTAATAAACCAATGGTAATAAATTCGGGTGATTTAAATTCTAATGATCCTGATATTGTACCAGTACATAATGAAATTCCAATTTTGAAGATAGATAAAAATTCTAAAGTGATTATAGAAGCTTATGCGATTCTTGGGACAGGAAAAGATCATGCAAAGTTTTCAGCTGTGTCTAATTGCGCATATCGGTTTTATCCTGTCATTGAATTTGATGAGTCGAAAATAACTAAACAAGATGAGCAATCCTTAATTGTAAAATTATGTCCAGAAAAATTATTTGAAATATCGAATAAAAAGCTCAAATTAAAGGAAGATTATTGGAGAACGTGTACGTTATGCAAATCATGCGAACAAAACTCCGATGGAAAAATCAAGGTGAGTTGGAAGGATAATACCTATATTTTTACCATTGAAAGTGATGGAGTGCTTCCTTTTGATGTGTTAATTAAAAAAACCTTTGAAATTTTCTTAAGTAAAATTGCTGAATTTTCTGAAAAACTAGAAGAGATTGAAATCTCTTAAAAGATTATAAAAAATTTATTAAATTATAGTATATTTAAAGAATTAAAATGTCGCATAAAATTTCCGGTCCATCTGACTACTATATAAGGAAGCTGATACGAGATTTACATAAAACAAAGAGGAGAATTTGGAAAAAAGTCTCAAAAAAGTTATCAGGTCCAAGGAAAAACCGAATTGAGGCCAATTTATATCGGATCAATAAGAAAACCAAAAACAACGACGTAATAGTTGTTCCGGGAAAAATCTTAGGAATAGGAGATTTAGATCATAAACTAACCATAGCATGCTTGAATTCTTCAAAGTCAGCTCAAAAAAAAATTGAAACTTCTGGAAGCAAATTAATTTCGATTGATGAATTATTAGAACAAAACCCTCAGGGGGATAAAGTTAAGATTTTTTATTAGAAATGAATAAAGTATCAAAAAGAGCGTATTTACTATGTTAGAGTATCAATTATTGGATGCGAAAAATAAAATCTTAGGTCGCTTTTGCAGCCAAGTTGCTAAAAAAGCGCTTTTAGGGGAACACTTAGTTATCATTAATGCGAAAGATGCCATAATAAGCGGGGCTAAAAGTAATATTCATGAAAAATATTTAGCGAGACTTAATATCAGTACAGCCACTAATCCAAGAAGAGGACCGTTTTGGCCAAGAAGACCTGATACCCTAATGAGAGATATTATCAAAAAGATGCTTCCAAGAAAAAAATTAAGAGGCAAGGAAGCTCTAAGGCGAGTTCATATATATATTGAGGATATTCCAGAACGTTTTAGACATAGATACAAGAATTTATCTCCAAGTGACATAATGAATGCTGATAAAACGCGTTTGTCTTATTATAACAAATTTATCACACTGGAAAATTTATGTCTCAGAATTGGATGGAAAAAAAGAGAAATTGAGGCGTAGCTAAATGTCTGAAAAAGTAAAACATGTACAATCATCAGGTAAAAGAAAAACCGCTATCGCAAGAGCAGTTTTAAAATACCCTGCGAAAGGTCAAATAAAGATTAATAATGTTCCCTTAGAACTATATGAACCAGAAATAGCAAGATATAGAATCCAGGAAGTTTTAGAGGTTGGTAAGCATCCAAAATTGGAAAAATGTGATATCAAAATACGGGTATCAGGTGGGGGTACAATGGGACAAACAGACGCAGTAAGAATTGCTATTGCTAAAATCATAAATAAATTCATAGGGACAAAGACTATAGAACGAGCTTTTAGAGATTATGATGATCATCTTCTTAGTGGAGATTCAAGAAGAACTGAGCCTAAAAAGTTTGGAGGCAAAAAAGCTCGAGCAAGACGTCAAAAATCTTTTCGTTAAAGCTTTTTAAAACTAGGCTAATTATCTTATTTTAAAAATTTTTAAAATTATGAATATTTAAGTTATTATATCGATATTTGCTCCAAGAGAGTTCAAATCGTTAATAAAATTGGGGTATGAATCACTTATAATGTCTATGTTATGCATAATTGAGCTATTATTCGAATATAGTGCAGCTATAGCACAAGCCATAGCAATTCTATGGTCATCTTCATGATTTATTGTAGATCCATTCAAACTGCTATGATATACTGTGATTCCATCTTCATTTTCATCGACTTTAACTCCCATTTTGGCTAGTTCTCTGGCCATAACAGAAATTCTATCAGATTCTTTAAGTCTTAAATTTGAAGCATTAATGAGTGTTGTTTTCCCCTCAGCAATTGCGCCAACAACACATAATAAAGGGAATAAATCCGGTATTTCATTGCAGTCAACCTCTATTCCTTGTAACGGGAGTTTTGAAGTATTACCGTTAATAATAACTTGATTTTGCTGTTCATTGATTTGAATATTTGCCCCCATTTCTTGTAAAATTTCAATTATTTTTTTATCTCCTTGCGGATTTAGGGGATTTAAGTTATTAATGGTAACTATAGAATTTTCGGGAGAAATTGCGACAGCTGCTATAATAATAGCTGCCGAGGAGTAATCTCCCGGAATCTCATAGACTTGGGACCTATATCTTTGACCACAGGGGATATAATATTTTCCTTTCTTTTCATTATCAAGTTTTTCCAATATATTTATACCAAATGAAGATAATACATCCAAAGTAACTTTAACATAGGGATAAGAAACTAAGGGAGTTGTAAGCTCAATCTCAATTCCATCATCATTTTCACATTCTAAAAGTGTGCTAATAAACAATAGTGCTGTAATGAATTGGGAACTAATATCTCCTGGAATTTTCACTAAATCGCATTCATTACTAATCCTTTTAACATGTAGCTGGTCTTTCTCAAGTTTATATTCTGCTCCTAAGTTTTTTAAACTTTCCAATAAGGGACGAATAGGACGATTCCTTTTTAAAAATTCTCCCGTAAAAGTCAAACCATCTTTCACTATAAGACTTAAGGCACTAAAAATTCTTAGGGAAGTTCCCGAATTTTTACAGTCTATAATCTCCTTATAAGAATCAAAAGAATCTCTTTTTTTTTCCACGATATATATATTTTTTGATTCTTTTAAAATCTGTACTCCTAATAGTTTTAAAATTTCAAGAGTTATTCTTACATCTCCAGAAGTTAATGGATTTTTAATAATTGAAACTCCCTCAGCAAGACTAGCAGCTATAAATGCTCTATGAGAATAACTTTTCGAAGGAGAAGCTTTAATTTCACCATTTAGAGTTTTTGAGGGAGTTATTTTTATTGTATTCATCAAATAAAGAATAGAATGGTAAGGATTTAATATTAATTAACTGATTTTTTTGACATTTTTGACGTATAACTTTATTAAAAATAGTACTGTCAAATAATATAATGGTAAAGGGTAAAAACAAAATAAGTAGAAGATCATTTATCCTCATTATACCTATTATTTTATTAGGTGTTTTCTCATCCCTTTTACTTATAAATAGAAGTCAAGGGTACTTATATTATGAACGAATCGAATTTGAATATAATAATACAACTTTCCATGCAAATTTATATCATCCTTCTAAAGATATTGATTTCCAAGACAAACATCCATTAGTGATTTATATTCATGGATTTAGCAGTCAAAAAGATATGGATTCGCGTGTTCCTTTAGAACTTACCAAAAGGGGATTCTATGTCGCATGCATTGATATGCCTGGTCATGGAGAAAATGCGAATTCAGACTTGTTAGATACTGATGAAGATGGTGAATTCGTAACAACACAAATGTGTTCAAAATTATTAGATAAGATTGAAAATTTACGGGCTTATTCTCAGATTGATGAAGATCAAATTGGTTTATTAGGACATTCTTATGGGGGTTATGTTGCTCTTATGAATGGTCTATATGATGATCGTTTCGAAGTTACGATAACATGGGCAGGAGTTGCGGATGTAATGAGACCATATAAGGAATATGGAAAATTAGGTTATGAGATTGATAAGGATGATAAAGAATTACTCCACGAAAATAATCCTGTAGAAGTTATGAACAATGGTTCGAAACAACCGGAAAATTTATTCTTGATAGTCCATAAGGAAGATAGTGGCCAGTATAAATATAATAAAAGGTTACAAGATCTAACTGATTGTAAATGGGAAGCGTTTGATTATCCTGTAAGTGGTACAGGGGAAGCACACCTTCTATTACATAAAAATGTTATAATTAAAACTATAAATTGGTTTGAAAACAAGTTTTTTGATTCAACATCTAAGAACGGGCCCATTCAACTCTCATCTCAATATAATTTCTATCTAATCATTTTGACATTACTAGCAAGTTTGTTAACGATTTTTTCGCTAATGATTTATTTTTCAAAATATCTTCTAAAAAACGAGCTGATTAGTATTCGATCCCCCCCCAAAAAGAGTATTTCGACAGAATCCAAAATGCCGGAAAGTTCAGTTGATTCAGATAAGAAAAAGAATATGATAATTTTTTCTATATCAATTCCTATTTTTATAAGTATATGGATTTTATGTGCTTTTTTATTCGGAGTTTATGCTTCATGGTTTCTTTTTGCCCCCTGCATTACAATCTTAGTTTATTTTTTATTTTTTAGGAGAATTTTACATAAAAAGGGTCAAGACCGAGAGAATAAAGGAAGCCTTAAAGATTCTTTTAAATCTGAAATCTCAATGAGATCGGCTGTGTATGGTGCTTTTTGTTCTGCGCTGTTCTTGGGATTTTATTTTGCTTTTGCACTATTTTACCCTTTTTTGTTGTATTATCCTCATAGTATTCTTGCTGTTATTCTTACGTTAATGTTTTTTCCGGTATATTTATCTACGGAGATCTTATACAGAAAAATTTTATACCCTTCATCGCAATTTATAAAATCTAAAAAAATGCGAACGTGCATTATTAGCATTATAACGATATTTATACAGCTTTTTCTGATGGTTTATTATTTAATGTTTTTACCATTTCCAGTTTCCATTGTTGTTACTATTGCATTTATGTTTTCATCACTAATGAATGGAATTATATATCATAAAACGGAAAAAATTGGGCCAACACTTTTAAATACTTTAATAATTATGAGTATATTTGTTGGCGCTTCATGGTCTTTCATTTTAAACATTCTTTCGATGGTATCTTAAAGGTATATCGAAATCTAAACAAGAGTATAAAAAAAATTTAGAGCTTTATTCCTTTTTTTAATTCAATAGCAATCACATTTAGTTGATTTCTAATGGAATATTTATATAATAAAATAACAAATTCCTCAACATAAGCGAAAAAAATAAATTTATTATATAGAAACAGTAAAATCGAGAATTATGAATGAAAATGTAAATGAACATCATCTTACCAAAAAAACTAAAATAGGATATAGTTTTGGGTATTTAGGAATTGTGCTTGCCAATTGGACGTTTGCGACGTATATTTTCTTCTTTTACGCTTCTGTGGTTGGTCTAGATCCTATATGGATTGGTGTTGCTCTTGGAATCCTCGGGATTTGGGATATGGTAAATGATCCAATTATGGGACATATCTCAGATAAAACGAAAACGAAGTGGGGAAGAAGACGACCATATTTAATATTTGGAACTGTACCTCTTGTAATATCGTTTATCCTTCTATGGTGGAATCCCTTTAGTGATTGGTTTATGATCTTTCTGTATTTTTTAATTATCATGCTAGTTTTTGAATGGATGTTTACCATGGTTAGTCTTTCTCATAGCGCGTTATATCCGGAATTGACGTCTGATATAGATGAACGCTTGGAAATTGCAGGTTATTTAGAATTTTTTGACCTGATAGCATTAATACTAGGGTATGTTCTTTCCCTAATTATAGTAGGAATCTTTCTAGGAATTGGTTTTACCCCTGCAATGGCATGGCTAATGATGTCTGTAATCCTAGGAATTTTTATGGCTATTTCAGTTTTTATTGCATCAGCTTCAACAAAAGAGCAGGAAATCTTCTATAAAGCAGAAACCTTGCCATTTTTCAAGGCATTAAAAATAACATGGAAAAATAAAGCCTTTCGAGTAGTTGTATTGGCATGGTTATGCATTTCAATAGCCTATGTCATAATTTCAGCTACGGCTATTTTCTTTACAATTTATATCTTAAGAATGAGTGAGTTAGAGACTGCTTTATCTTTACTTTCTATTTTCCTTACAGCTATTCCTTGCCTACTGTTATGGTATAAATTAAGTCAGAAATATGGAACGGTAAAAGCAACCATGGCAGCTATGTTTATTTTTGGATTTTCTTTGTTCCTTTTATTCTTTGTAATTAATTTAATAATGTTTGTTATAGCAATCGCGATTATAGGAATAGGCATCGCGGGAGTGATACTATTACCCCAAACGTTATATGCAGATGTCATAGATGAGGATGAGACGATAACAGGAGTTCGTAGGGAAGGCATGTTTTCGGGAATTCGAGCGTTTATTGTGAAAGCCTCCGTGTCTTTCTCGTATGTAACGATGGCAATTGTTCTTCAAGTATCTGGATTTCAATCGGGAGCTAGGACACAAACAGAATCGGCTCTTATGGGAATTCGGGTGCTTATCAGCATTGTTCCAGCAGCGTTCTTATTTATTGGAATCCTCATCTACACTCAATATCCGCTGAAAGGAGATCGCTTAAGAAAGGTAAAGGAAGAAGTACTTCGGATGCACGAAGAGAAAAAAAAAGCGTTTGAACAACAAAAAAAGTTAGGAGTTTAAATTTTTGATTTTTTGATTTTTTTACTTAATTATTGATACACCCTTAACAAGACTAGCAGCTATGAATGCTCTATGAGAGTAGCTTTAGAATGAGAAGCATTAATTTCACCGTTTAAACTTTTTGCGGGAGTAATTTTAATTGAAGCCATTACGTAAGTAATAGATACATTAAGATTTAATATGAATTAAAGATTTTTATTTACAGAGCATAACATTATTATTAAAAATCTTAAAGAGTAATCCTTAAATGGTAAATGGGATAAAAAAAATGCGAAAGCGTTCACTTTTATTATTAATGCCTATTTTATTATTAGGCTCATTTTTATCGCTTTTAGCAATTTCCCGAAGCCAGAGTTATTTATATTATGAACGAATTGAATTTAACTATGATGGTACAACATACCACGCTAATTTATACCATCCTACTAAAAAGATTGATTTTCAGGATAAACACCCGCTAGTTATTCATATTCATGGATTTAGTAGTCAGAAAGATACGGATTTTCGTGGTCCTTTAGAACTTACCAAGAGGGGATTCTATGTCGCATCTGTTGATATGCCAGGTCATGGAGAAAGTGCGAATTCACACTTATTAAATACTGATGAAAATGGTGAATTAGTAACGACTCAACTGTGTTCAAAATTACTGGATAAGATTGAAAAGTTACGCATTTATTCAAAAATTGATGAAGACCAAATAGGTTTATTAGGGGAATCTTTTGGGGGTTATGTTGCCCTTATGAATGGTCTTTATGATGATCGATTTAAAGTTACGATAACATGGTCGGCAGTTACGGATGTATTGAAAATATTTAAATTATATGAGGCACCAGGTTACGAGTTTGATAAAGATGATAAAGAATTACTAAAAGAAAATAATCCTGTAGATGTTATGAACAACGGTTCAAAACAACCGGATAATTTGTTTTTGATTGTCCATAAAAAAGATTACTTTTATAAATATAATAAAGAGTTACAAAATCTAACTGATTGTAAATGGGAAGTGTTTGATTATCCTGTTAGTAGTGTGAGTGAAGCACACGCTATTCTACATAAAAATCTCGTAATTAAAACTATAAATTGGTTTGAAAACAAATTTTTCGATTCAACATCTAAGAACGGCCCAATTCAGCTCTCATATGAATATAATTTCTATCTAATCATTTTGACATTACTAGCAAGTTTGTTAACGATATTTTCGCTAATGATTTATTTCTCAAAATATCTTCTAAAAAACGAGCTGATTAATATTCAAGCCCCACCCAAAAAGAGTATTGCGACAGAATCCAAAACACCAGAAAGTTCATACAGTTTAGATAAGAAAAAGAACATCATAATTTTTTCTCTATCAATTCCAATTTTTCTAAGTATATGGATTTTAAGCACTTTATTCTTCGGATGGTGGGCTTCATGGTTTCTCTATGCTCCCGCCATTATAATCTTAGTTTATTTTTTAGTTTTTAGAAAAATTTTACATAAAAAGGATCAAGACCAAGAGAAAAAATTTAGCCTTAAAGATTTTTTTAAATCAGAAATCTCAATAAGATCAATAGCATATGGTGCTTTTTGTTCTGCGCTATTCCTAGGATTTTATTTTGCCTTTGCGTTATTTCAACCTTTTTTGTTGTTTTATCCTCACAACATTCTTGCTGTTATTCTATCGTTATGGTTTGTTCCGGTTTATTTATCAACGGAGATATTTTACAGAAAAATATTATATCCCTCATCATCATTCATAAAATCTAAAAAAACGCGGACCTGTATTATCAGTCTTATTACAATATTTATTCAATTGTTTCTGATGGTTTATTATATAATGCTGTTTTTACCATTTAACATTTCCTTTGTTATTACTGTAGCATTTATGTTCTCATCACTAATGAATGGAATTATATATCATAAAACGGAAAAAATAGGGGCAACACTGTTAAATACTATTATTATTGTGAGTATCTTTGTTGGAGCTTCAGTGTCTTTCTTATTAAACATGTATTCGATGTTTTCTTAAAGGATATAAGAATACTTATAAGAAATTAAGAACCAATAGTCTGTAATTATTTTTTTTATTCTAAAAATATTTTTTTAACTAATAGAAAATATCATTGTAATAAATATTAAAAATCTTTATTCAAGTTTATTTTTAGCAGTCTTTAGAGTTCCTAGAAGCCGGATTGTTTTATTAAAATTCTAATTACTCGCTCAATTTAAATACTACTTTATTTATCTAAAATTAAAAGAATTACTTATTGTAAAATAAAGGTGGTTAAAGAAAGAATTAATTTATATCAAAATGAATCAGCATTGGAACTCTATTTTTATCCTCAGAGGACTTCCCTCATTTGTGAATATTTACTCCCATATCGGGGGACATACAGCGAAAGCCCATCTGGCATAGTACCGGGATGATGACCTTTCGGAATATGAAGTAGTCCGAAATGCCTTTCGGCTATCGGATAGGGGCTACCGGTTTTAGCCCTCATGAATAAGACGGCACCGACCGTAACCTTCATGTAAAAATTTTTTAGTAAAATTAGTTAATATTATTTAATAATTTTAATAAAAAAGATAACCTAATCAATTAAAATGGTTTAAATATAATTATATAAATTAAGAGTAAGTAAAATAGCAATTTCCATATAAAATTAAAAGCTGAAAATATTTTGGGAGAAAATACTTTTGGGACGAGATTTAAGATAACCTCGTTCGGAGAGAGCCACGGAAAAGTCATAGGAGTTGTTGTGGATGGTGTTCCAGCAGGATTGGAGTTTGATTTAGAGTATATTCAGATTGAATTAAATAAACGCAGACCAGGTCAATCTCATTTAACAACTTCTCGCTCTGAATCTGATAAAGCTAAGGTTTTATCCGGAATCTTCAATGGGAAAACTACCGGAGCACCTATTTGCTTAATTGTTGAAAATAAGGATGTAGACTCGTCAAAGTATGAAAAATTCAAAAATTTTTTACGACCATCTCAAATAGATTATTCTGCCCTGACTAAATATGGTGGATTTGCAGATTATAAAGGATCAGGTCGATTTTCAGGTCGAGTTACGGCAGGATTTGTGATGGCTGGAGCAATTGCTAAGCAAATTTTATCGGAATATGATATTGGCATATTTGCATATACGAAAAGTATTGGCAACATTATTGATACTGAAGATTATCATGTTGATGACATTCAAAAGATTACAGATTTACGAGAAAAATCTCCTGTAAGAGCTTTAAATTCGAAACAATCTAAATTGATGGAGCAAATAATAGAAGAAGTAAAAAATCAAAAAGATTCCATTGGAGGAATTATTAAATGTATTGTGAATAATTTTCCTGAAGGAATTGGGGGACCAATATTTAATAGTCTTGAATCAAATATAAGTAAAGCGATATTTTCTATCCCAGCAATAAAAGGTATAGAATTTGGAGCAGGATTCCGAGCGGCTACAATGAAGGGCTCTGAACATAATGATCCATGGATCATTAGAGATGGAAAAATCCAAACAACTCAAAATAATTCAGGAGGCATAATAGGGGGTATTTCTACGGGTATGCCTATTGAATTTAAAGTAGCAGTAAAGCCAACAGCGACAATTGGAATTCCTCAAAAAACAGTAAACATTAAAACTATGGAAAACACTGAAATAGAGATTACCGGAAGACATGATCCATGTATTGTTCCGAGAGCGATTGTAGTCATAGAAGCCATGACGGCTATTGTTTTGCTAGATTTCTTATTAATTGAAGGAATAGTCCCATCAGTACTAAAATCTTAAACCAGAATAACTCACAGAGAAAGAATGAGATTAATCCGTTAATTTTCTTATTTTTTCTTGAATTCTCTTTAATTCTCTCTTTAATTGTCTTTCTCTAGATCTAAGCTGTTTTTTTATTTTTGGCTTTATTTCTGATTCTGGGAGGGAGAGAATGGAAGGAGTCTTTTGTTTTGTATTATAACCGAGTTCTTGAAAAATAACCTTAATTTCAGGATTTAAAAATTCAGAAATGTTAACAACACGTTTTTCTTTAATAGATTTTTCAGCTGCGAAGGCGGGAACACTTGCTTCTCTTCCGATTGATAAATTGGCATATGGGTGTTTTCTCGTTTTAATACATTCAAGAAAACTCCTTCGTTCTGCTTGAACTCCAATGTGAACAAGTCCTTCGTTATCTGAATAATAATCCACATCCACTTCTTCTAATTTATTACCTTCGGAAATAAGTAGTTTTTCATCATTCTTAGCTAATGCCCATATCCCATTATCACCAATTACTCCAATTTCGAGTCCTTCAATTGGTTGGATTTCATACATGCATAATCCTAAATTTGCTTTTGCTCCATTTTCATATTCAATCAACACATTTGCATGATCAAGAATACTAGGATTTTTAAGTACTAATCCCTGGTACCTCGAGTATGAACACTGGATTCCATGACCTGGTTTAACTACATGTTGTCCGCCCATTGCAAACACTCGCTCGGGAGGTGATTGAATAAACCAATTAAAAAGATCAAAATGATGACAATTTTTATCTAAAAGAGCCCCTCCTGACTTCTTTTCATCAAAAAACCATGGACTTGGAAAATTTTCTCTATATTCTTTACAGTATGTCATCATCACCTTTCCAAATGTCCCTTTTTCGATTAATAGCGCTAAAGTCCGACACAGATTAGAATACCGATACTCCAACCCAATCTGAATAATTCTATCTGTTTTTGCATACTCTTTAATTATATTATCAGTCGCTTCAATAGTCGGAGCAATGGGTTTTTCCAGAAAAATATCTTTATTAGCTCTTAAGGCATCAATTGTTATTTGAGTATGGAAGTTACTTGGTGTAGCAATTACAATGGCATCTATATCCGACATTTTCAATAAATCCTTATAATCTTTAAGAAAAGCCGGACTACTTCCATGGATAGATGATTGACTCATTTTAAGTTGTCTTTCGTTTGGATCAGCAACAGCTAAAATTTGGCTCTCAGATAATCTGTCAAAGCCCATACAATGATCCCATCCATGAATTCCAGCTCCAATTATTCCAATATTTATCATAATATCCGCCTATATTGATCTTGAATTAATTTAATTAGTTCAAACTTAAAGACTTTTTTTTAATTATTTGGTTAATCAAATCATTTCGTTTTGAATAATTTTATTATGTGGGAGTATCTTTAATAAATTATATTTTAAAATTAAAGTTGGGATATAATATATCATGAGTAAAAAAATCGACACGTCCGAGCAGTTCATTGAGTTTTACAAGAAAAAAGGGGATTATCTTATCACTCTCGTAGATAATCATTATATGAATAAAGAATATAAGAAATGTCTTGAATTATTAAATCAAGCATACGCCATGTACCAGAAAGGGAATTGTTCGGAAGATATGGCAACTACGAAGAAAAGATTTGATGAAATAAAAACAACCCATTTTAAAAAAAAAGATTAACATTCCGTTGTTTTGATTTTAATCTCTCCATAATTTTTTCTATGTGGGTTCCTTTCCAATATACTTTTTTGCACTTTGTACATTGATAGAACTCTTCGAAATATTTAAACGTTTCAGGTTTTACTTCGTTTATTATTAGGTTCTTATCATTCACTTTTTCTAATTCCGAATTGCACATGGAACATCGGGCTTTTTGCATATCAAAATTGAAGTTTAACTGTAATTTTTTTTTAAGTTGATCTAAATAATTATACACCCCTTCACCTTCTAAGAATATGCTTCGATCTCTATTTTTTTTGTAAAAAGCATAATCTCTAGTAATAATAATACGATTATTTTCAATTGCATATTCTGCAAGTTTTTCATCTGGAACTGGGACAATACCAAATACACCTTCTAGATCGTCAGCATACACAGTATCATAACCAAATATGCGTAGGAAGCGAGTAAGTCTGCCATACATCGCATCTGTTAAAAACTTAATCTCGTTCATCTCTATTAAATAAATATAAGGTTTAATATTTAAAATTCTAATTTGAGAATAAGTTCAAAAAATAAAATTTGTTTCTCAACTTATTATAGCGTTTAACTTTTTTTTTGAATTATTATAGCTCTACAAAAACTACTATCTAAGTTGTGTATTTTTATTGGTAATGCCATCACGTAAAAACGGTCTTGAGTTATTTTATCTAGATTATCAACAATCTCAACAAAACAAACATCCTGACTCATTAATATATCATGGAATTCTCGAATTTCTTCCACATCCTTTCCGAGTCGGATATTGTCCAATACAAGAAGTTTTGGTTTGAATTTAACCATCCATCTTGCAGCTTCAGCGGTTAATTGTGGCAATTCACCTTTATCGCCAATATAAAGCTGTTGTTTAGTAAGTTTAATGCCAGTATCATTCCTGATAACAATAATATCACCATTTTTAATATTCTTTTCCAAGCTATCTTTACATGTTTTTTCTGTTATTAATTTATCCCTTACGGGAAATAAAATTCCTGGTCCATGAAAATGATTTAATGGGTAATCTGTGATTGTTTTTCCATCATCATAGAAATGAGCCCCCACTTCCACATGAGTTCCCACATGAGAATGAGTTTTTAGAATATCATATCTAATTGTTCTATCTTGTAGTAATGCTTTCTGAATAGCAAATGGCCGGTCTGGATTTTCACCGGGTATTATGGTATAGGAAATATCAATAATATCAAATTCTTCTAAATTAAATGTCATTTTAATCATTCTTGTTAATTCTATTCATTTTAATATATTATATATTCATTTTTATTAAGTTTTTTTTTAAAATAAGAAAAAAAAAGATTTCATTTTTAATATGTGTTATTTCTTTTACAAATTTTTCTCTAACCGAGTCTCACTTTTAACAAAAAACATTAGAATGAGGGCTATTGCATATATTAATGCGGTATTTAGGAGCATATAATACCAACTTGTTAAATCTGTGAATAAGCCTATTAATGCCGGACCAAAGGCGGCTGCTGCATAGTAGAACAAATAATATATCCCTGTATGAGTTCCAATCTCTTTTGATGAAGGTGCTTTTCCCCATATAATAACGATCATATTAATATTTATCATCGCCCAACCTATTGATAATAAGATAATAACGATAATCAACATCAATAAGGTTTGAATTAAGAATCCAAGTATCATACTACAAACAATTAAAATAAAGCCTAATTTTATAAATAAGAGTCTATTATATTTTTCGGCTAAAACAGAAAGGGGATAAGCAAATATTAAAAATGCAACACCTCCGTATAATGTAAGACTTCCTGCGGTTCCTCTTGATAAGCCATACACTTCCATAGCATAGGGGGTGAGAAGAGCTCTCACTCCTGACCAGGCAAGTGACGCACAAAATATCGCAAATAGAATGATAAGGGTGCTCTTATCTTTTTCTTTTCGAATACTTCTAAATGTGTCTCTAAAAGTTATTTTTTCCTTTTGTTGAGCATGTTCTAAACCAAGTTCTTCTTCTTTTAAGATGAGTTGATATGACTTAGCGTTTTTTTCCTTCACAGTAGCTAATATGATAAATAAACAAAGAATCGATATAATACCGGTGATTATAAACGCTAACTGTAAACTTACGTCTACAACAAGGAGGCTTATTAAAGCGGCAACAATGATAGTTACACTTGTCATTATCTTTCCAAATGCGTTGGCTTTACTTCTATGCTCTTCTGGGATAAAATCAGGCAAAAGAGATTCAGAAGGAGCTTTGAATAGTAGCATTACTGTAACATAACCTAATATGAAGATCATAAGGGTGAGAAGAGATGTTTCAAAGGCTATTAATATAAAAAATATTGCAGCAAGAGGAATCCCCACCATTATATAAGGTATTCTTCTCCCAAATCTGGTTCTGGTATTATCTGAGTGTTTACCGATAAGGGGTTCAACAAATAGCCCTAAAAGGTTATCTAATCCCATAATTAAACCAACAATGGCAACGCTAGTAATGTATTTTAATAGGCTTACAGGGACCTGACTGTCATAGAAATTCCACGTAATTTCTTGAGCAAAAATCGCTATTGAGATAAAAAAGGCCATTTTTGCGGGAAATTTTTCTTTAGTTTTAGTTTCTGACATTTTAATCTTTACTCTTTATAGTTAATAAAATAAATTTTTTTTTTAATAAAATTTAATCGAATATTAGATAGATTAATATTTATTAAGTTCAAAATATATTTAAATGTTTCATTAAAATTTAATCGAATATTAGATACATTAATATTTAATCGAATATTAGATACATTAAGTTCAAAAATATCTGATCTTTAAAAAATAATAAAGTGTATTATAATGGAAGTTCGTGTTATTGCTCCAAATGGTACCATTGGTGCTGGTTATAAAGAAAAATCGCTTGAGAGAGGAATTGCTTTAAAGCCTCATGTTATTGCATGTGATGGGGGCTCAACAGATTCAGGACCAAGTTATTTGGGATCTGGAACTCCGAAATCATCACGTCAAGCGGTTAAACGAGATCTTCGATATATGTTTTTGGGTAGAGAGGAATTAGGAGTTCCATTAATTATCGGTTCTTGTGGTACCAGCGGTGCAGATGTGGGTGTTGATTGGGTGCGCGATATTTGTCTTGAAATCGCAGCTGAGGAGAATCTTCATTTCAAATTAGCTGTAATAAAAAGCGATCAAAACAAAGAATATCTTAAGAAAAAATTGAAAGAAGGCAGAATTAAACCGTTAACACCCGCACCTGAGATTAGTGAAAGTATTATAGATAAAGCCAGCCGGATCGTTGGTGTGATGGGATATGAACAAATTGATAGAGCCTTATCTGAAGGAGCAGAAGTTATTTTGGCTGGTCGTGCGACCGACACTGCATTATTTGCAGCAATCCCTTTACGTATGGGTGCAGATCCAGGTCCTACATGGCATATGGCTAAGACTATAGAATGCGGGGCCGCTTGTGCTGTTGTACCAGCTGCTGATGGCATGTATGCAGTTATTAAGGATAATGAATTTACTATTGAACCACTTGATTTGGAATCAAGGGTTACACCTTTAACAGTTGCCTCACATATGCTTTATGAAAATTCAAGTCCGTTTTTATTACGAGAACCAGGAGGATGGCTCGATACTACTAATTCCCAATATAAAGCGATAGATGACCGATCGGTAAGCGTATCAGGATCTGTTTTTAGGAAAGCAGAAACCTATACCATCAAGCTAGAAGCAGCAGAATTAATAGGATATCAATCAATAATTATTGGTGGGATTCGAGATCCATACATTATAAGACGTCTAGACGAATTAATCCCTTTTTTACAAGGGTATTTTAAACTTAAAGTCCGCAAATTGTTCGAGGGGAAAGTAAAAAAGAAAGATTACAAATTACATTTTCGAATCTACGGTCGGGATGGAGTTATGGGACCTTATGAACCGCTAAAAGACAATGTTGGGCATGAAGTCGGAATTCTTATTACCGTCACCGCAAAAACTCAACAGTTGGCGTCCGATATTGCAAAATTTGTGGCTTGGATGTCTGCTCATGTTCCAATACCAGAATGGCAGGGGATTATTAGTAGCATTGCATATCCTTTTTCACCACCAGAAATAGAAAGAGGAGCTGTTTACCGCTTTAGTTTAAATCACGTTGTTGAGCCTGATAATCCACTTGAAATGTTTCGTTTTAACTATGAGGAGGTGTGAAAAATATTAAAACATTAGGAGAACTTGCTAAGATAATTAGGTCAAAAAACGCAGGACCTTTTGCCATAACATTTGATATAATGTTTGCAACTGAAAAAGATTATAATCTTGTTGTAAAGTCCAATATTTTAACCGTTGAAAGATTCAGCAATTTATTTAACATCCCCCCCGAAGATATTCAATTCTACCTTGTTAAAAACGCTTATGCAATAAAGATATCCATGCCAAGACCTTATTTTCAGGGTGATCTTGAGGATGGAGATAATTATGCTGGTCAACAATATCCTCCTTTGATAGGGATAGAAATTCCAGGGACCTAACCCTAAAATATACTTTTATATACTGGCAATACTAATTGATTACTATCATGCCAATTGAAGGATTAACTGAGTTAGAGATTATTAACGGGATTTTTACCTCGATTTTCGTTTTTGTTTCAATTTTAATTGGATTAAGGATAATATTAAAATACAATAAACATCAAATAAAAGAACTAATAACAGTAGGAATTAGTATGATTTTTCTCTCTACCCATTGGTGGGGAAATTCTTTCTCGTTTTTATTATATATAGCTTTTAATTATGAACTTGAAACGGTCACCCACCTTATTATTGAAAATATTTTTACCCCGATCGCATTGATTTTATGGGTATATTCCGTTTGCTCACTTGCATATCCTACAAAAATCAGAATATCGCTTTTAATCATTACACCAGTGTGCATTATATATTATGTGTTTTTATTTATCGGGCTTATAGTCGACCCAGAAATTCTTGTAATACCTTTAAGTAGATTTGATACAAGATCTACAATCCTTTTGCTGTGTTTAAAAATATCTGCCTTATTTGTATTTACAACCTATACAGTTCTATTTGGGTTAAATTTGATCAAAGATGGAGATAAAATAATTCAATGGAAAGGTAAATTTTTATTTTTAGCTATTGCTTTATATTCTCTCGGTGGAATCGGCTCAATGTTCTTATTTTCATTAGCAGAATTAGTAATTTTAAGATTGTTATTGATATTAAGCTCAATTCTATTTTATTTTAGTTTTTTCATACCTGATCCCTTGAGAAAATGGGTAATTAAGAATGAAGATTAATAACATGAGGTAATGTATTGATTTGGTAAGAAGTCGTAAATGGTGATAAAAACATACAAAAGAAAGATACTAAATTAGATTCTCATAGGGAAGGCTCTCATGATAAGTTAGATATTCAAAAACAAAAAGATGATTTAATCCTAAATATAGAAATCATGAAATTAATGAGTAGTCTTACTCGATTCCGTATTTTGCTACTCTTATTAATTTATCCTAAATTAAGTTTATCTGAGTTCAGCAATTTACTAGGACGTACTAAATCCACAATACATCATCATTTAAAAAAATTTGAAAATTTAGATATATTAAGTACTAGCAGAAAGCCGGTTCCATCGTATATTGATGCTAAAATATACGCTTTAAAACCAGATTTCCTAAAAATATTAAATTTAAAGTTTGAGGATTTTAAAAAATTTTCTGCAAAAGAAAAACAAACGATTTTACCTTATGTTTTATCGAAAGACATAGAGATATTTGAAGTGATTAAGAATCTATTTGAACAAGTAGTTTTACTCTATAAGACCATTGATAAAGCTGGTATTACTAGTGATCAGAAATCATCTAATGAGTATTCGAATTTTTATATGAGTAGTCCTATAAAATACGACATTTGGTTTCTTAATAAAGAAGAACTTGAATTATTCAATGATTCTTTATTAGATTTTAAGAATAAATTAAATAAAATGCACAAGGAAGATAATAAGCAAAATAAAAATGATAGAAAACCTTTTCTGATTTTAAATTCAATTTTTCCAATGGAAAAATTACTAAAATATGATTCTGATACAAAAAAATTCATTAAGTTCTATAAAGCACTAGAATAAAGGCGTTAAAGTTAACCAAATGAATTCTCATCTCACATATATATTTCATTGGAAGATTATTTAAATTGTCTAATGAATTAATTAAAGTAAAATATATACTGGTGATTATCAAATTGGAAACAAAATCTTTAATGGAGAAAGCAGTAAAGTTTCATGGGCATTCTTGCCCTGGTGTTACAATTGGCGTATTAGTTTCAAAATATATATTGGAGCATGATAATGATTTTAGTATAGATGAAGAACTGGTTGCTGTTGTTGAAAACGATAATTGCAGTGTTGATGCACTTCAAGCTTTATTAGGGACTACCTATGGCAAAGGGAATTTAATTCATCTTGATTACGGTAAAAATAATTTTACTTTTTATAATAGAGATAATAAAAAGGCAGTGAAGCTATCTCTGAAGAATCTTAGTTTTGGAGATAGAAATTTGCCCCGGGAAGAGAGAATCCAAAAGCTTCTTAATACAAATCCCGAAGATATTTTCAACATTGAAGAAGTAAAATTTGATCCACCGCAGTTCGCTCAAATTCACGAATCGATATTATGCGAAAACTGCGGAGATCCTACAATGAGCACACGTATTAAAGAATTTAAGGGTAAAAAACTATGTATCCCTTGTTATGAAAAATTAAAGTAAAAGTTTTCCCTTAAACGAGATGGAACTCTTAAAAATTAAAATATTTATTAATGATTTAATTACTAATCTTAATTATTGTTTTGATGATTTAGATTTTAATAACTTTTATATAATGATTATAAGAGAATTTTCTGAGCATGATATTGATGAGATCACCTCTTTGATGAAAAAACTCTGTATAATGAAAGGCCAGGAGTTTGATGAGGAGAGGTGGAGGATTAGCTTGGAAAATCGTATGCGAAAAGAAAATTCAGAAGTTATAGTTGCTTTTGATAAAGATACGAATCAAGTTATAGGGATGGCACAATGCTCCATTAGAAATTCCGATAATGGAGTTCGATTTGGGTATATTTCTAACTTGATTGTGAAAGAAGAAAAACGGAGAACTGGGATCGGAGAAAACTTAATGAGATATATTGTAGATTATTTCAAAAAAAACCATATCCAATCAATTAGATTGTCCCTAAAAACAAATTTAGATGAAGCAGCTGTTACTTTATTTACGAAATTAGGATTTCAAGAAATTTTTCGTGTATTAGAATTAAATATATAATTTTAAATTGATTTTCACATAAAACAAATTGATAAAATTATGATTAAGGAAATAAAAAAAGCAAATACGTTAATCGTAAGAGGTCCAACAAGAGTAACCTTATTAGAAGGGAAATTAGAAGTCCTTGGAAAAATGATAAGTCCAGATGAGAAAACGGATTTATCAGATCTTGCCGAATTAGAGGGAGAAAATGTAATCATCATTCCAAGCGCAAATACGCTTCCCTTATTTGCATTAGAAACATCTAAATTAGAAATTTATACGAATTCAGAAGAAAACTTAAAACTTATTACGGAAAATTCCATTCCAGAAAAATGGATCGAAATTAAGAATTCTTTAATAAAAACGATAAGAACTAATAAAGCAAAGGGAAAACCAGTAAGAATTATGGTATTAGGTATAAGTAGCGGCAAAACTACAATAATTAAGTACTTAGCAAATAATTTTCTTAGAGAGGGTTTCAAAGGCGGATATTTAGACTCCGATCTCGGTCAACAGATTATGTATCTCCCTACGACAATTTCAATTGGAGAACTCGAGGATTCGGTAATAGCAAGCGAAGATATTGAACCTGAAGATACCGTATTTATAGGAGCTACTTTTCCAAAAGGAAATTATAAGTTTATTGTTTCTCAATCATGTAGAGATTTAATTGATAAATACTTAACAAGACACAAGGATACCGATTTTGTGTTAATCGATACAGATGGTTGGATAAAAACTGAAGCCGGAATTATTTACAAATCGTTTTTTATAGATACCGTAGATCCTGATGTGATTATTGTGTTTCATGATGAGACAGTGGAAGAATTGACAATTCTAGAAAAACAAGCAGTTAAAACTCGAAAAGACAGAAAGATCCATCTTGTTAAAGAAATGAACCAGTATTTTTATGATAAAACTAAAGATGAGCGAAGATTTTTGAGACAGAGTCAATTTGCAAAGGTTTTAGAAAGTTATAGAAAAATAACCATTTCATTATCCCAAAATGAGATTCAATTTGTAAAAACAGATTATGACCCAGATACGAAGCAATCAGTGGAAAAAACCATCGATGTTGAAGATTTAATTAACCTTCCCTATCATTATGTAATTATTTCTTTACTTGATGAAAACTCTAATATGATTAAACTAGGACTTCTATTTACAATAAATATTGAAAAAGATTACGTCTTAATTTTTTCAGATTTATCGTATAAAGAGCAAATAAGAATAAAGAAAATTCTCCTTGGGAGCTTGCGTCTTTCCACAAAAGGCAACCACCAAGGATATCTTTATTTGTAATTAATATACTCATCCTTCCATATTTTTTAAGGAAAAAGCAAACCAAAGAATAGCATAGTATTCTTTCTGAAATAAAGAAAGTTTAAATAAGTTAAGCTTTTCTAAGTTTATATGGTAAATCTAATGTTTATAGGAATGGTATATGAACTTATTATCATTATTATTGCCTCAATTTTTTTGTTCCTTGTTTTTAGAAAATATTCAGAAAGGCGTCATAGACTAACCCTGTACTTATTTATCATTTTCTTGAATTTTGTAATCGCTCTCATTTTTTCATGGCTTTCAAAAGTGTTACGCTTGTATTCTGGTCTCGAATATTTAATAGATCCTTCAGTTCCAGATCCTATGACTATTGAATCTTGGTTTTTACTTAGAATTGTAAGCTTTCGAATTACCATGATTTTTACCATCATTGCACTCTTATATAATTACATTCTAAAAATAAACCTTTTTGAGGCAGACGGTACTACTTCCAATAAAATTTACAATTACATTATCTATAGCTACGCGGGAGGTTCTATTGGTTATATGATAATTGTATATATAAAAGGAAACTTTATCTTAGATCTTCTAACATTTGTACTGATTCTGATATATATATGCTTAGTTATGATCCCCCTTATGAAGAGTTGTCTTCAGGCATACAAGGCGGTGGATGATCAATCCTTTAAAAGGGGTTTCTTATCTTTATTCCTTATGGCGCTCTCTATAATTCTCATCTTTGTTTGTCAGGTTATCGATCGAATCCTAATGATCACGCTGAATATTATCGGGTATACTTTATTTTATTTCTTAGGGTGGAGTTTTGCAATAGTAGCAATCTTTTTCGCTTATTTCGGCTATATAAATCCCAAGAGCAAAAAGGAATAATCTTATATTTTTAATTTTCCTTTTTTTTAGCAATTTCCCTTAAATTTCTTGTTTTTCTGTAAATTTTCAATTGATATAAGCAAAAAATTATTAATATACCAATTCGGGAAATATTATGCGGAGTAAAGCAGAATAGTAAAACTGATTATTTTTATAAACACATCTTAGTTATTAGGAAATATACTAGCTAAAGGGGTTAAAGTTCCCTTTTTATAAAACCTGATTTTACTAGGTTTAAATATTATATTGACATAAGTGTAATTAATTTACATCTGTGTAAAAATCATGTTAGAAATTAAAATTTAAATTAATTAAATAGAGGTGTGATATAATGAAAGAAAGAAATTTAATGGTATTAGCTCTCTTAGGAGTCATAATTGGGGCAAGTGGTCTTGGATTTGGAACTTATTCTATCATGCAAATACAGACAGGAGCATTGGACGGAGATGATGGAGATGATGGAGATGATGGGGTTGACTGGCAAGCCCTATCAGAAGTTCATTACTGTTCTTCTCAATCTGAGATTGTTAACGCAATAAATAAAATCGGTACAGGTCATGGAACAATTATTATAACTAAAAACATTACTCTTAGCTCTACAATAAGTATTGACGACGGAGGCCATTATATTATCCGAAGTGAAGGTCCTGTTACACTTAATCGCAATGCAAATGCCGAAACATTCTTAGTTACGAATGTACAATCTTTGACTATAAAAGATTTAATTATTGACGCAAGTGATATCACATCAACAACAATATCTGGAATAGAAATAAATGAAGCTAACAATAATCCAGTGTATCTTCAAAACATCAAAATCTGTGGTGATAGTGAGGGTCGAGGAATTTATGTTAATTCTGAAAATGTCTGGATACAAAATTGCATCATTAAAAGCTTTCGCTTTGGGATTTATATAGACGATTATAGTGCATACTGCCATATCTTTGATAATTCAATTCTCGAAATGAATCCTAGCAGTGGTTCTGCATATGGTATTTATTCAACTGAGTCCGAATACAATATGATTAGTGGTAATTTGATTCATGATATTGATGTTACAGGCACTTATTCTGTATGTGGCATTTTGTTAAGTAAATCTTATTATAGTAATACAGTTACAGGCAATATAATTAAGTCAATTAGTTCTGCTGGTGGTATTGTATATGGCATTTCTTTAGCATCTAGCAGACATATTGCGGCTACGGGTAATACATTATATGACTTAAATGGAGCCACTGAATATGGTATTTATGTAGATGGCCGTTATAATGCAGTTGTAGGAAATGTACTTTATTCAGCAGGGATTATTGTTGTGAGCATTCCGACTGAAAATGAGGTATACCATAATTATGTTAATTAACATCTCTAAAATTCCTTTTTTTTTCTTTTCAATATTCATAAATAGGATTAGATGTGCTTCAGTATTTTAAATTTTGAGACATAAAAGGTAGTTACATGTCTCGGTAGCATGAAATAAATAGTAGATCCACCGAAGACATAATAGTTTATGATTGGAATAAATTTTAGGATTTTATAGTAAATTCCAAATTTTTATAAATAATTAGAAAGTTAATATGCTTAAATTAGTTTTAATTTAACGCTTAAATAAATATTTAGTGTTTTCTATGGATGAGGATGGACTTTCTAAATTTATAGATTTGATGTCAAAAGATTTATCATATTCAGAAGCGGAATTAATCAATTTAGGAGAATCTTTTGGGATGGACTTATTTTCCACGGCCCCAATTAAGGATTCCACGGATGATGAGTATGTGGATAAAATAAGACAAAAATCTTTAGAAATATTGGAAAAATACAAAGATAATTATTTACCTCAATCTGACTTATTTTATGCTGGAAGTATCGATTTTATGGTCTGCGATGAGTCTGAAGGAAAGAAATTCTTCCTTTTAGAGACTAATGGAGGATCAAATAGGGGACTTTCATCCATAACCGAAAAACAACAGGAGATCATTTATGATGGATATTTTGAGGCAATTGATCAAGCCGTTAAAAACAACAAACGGGGAGATAATAAAGTATTAGTTCTGGTGGGAGTTCCCGTCAATGACGGCTTAATTCATGAAAAAGTAATAATGGTCGATTATTTTCGAAATAAATTGCAAAAAAGAAATCTAATAGTGGAAATACTTGATATAAAGACCTTCAATCAAGCGTTTAAGGGGGATGTAACCTTTCTTATCGCCGATTATAAGCAATTATCTACAACACTTTCCTTTTCAGAAAATTGGGTAAAAATTAATGGGCAAAAGATAAGTGTATTGATAGGTGATGGTATTGCAAGACGGTTGCATAATGAAGAATTTGTAAGGTTAATAAGGGAAGATTTTCGCAAAATTCACACTATCATTGTGAATCCAGTATTTAGAATCACGGATGATAAATCGTTAACCTATTTGGCTAGTTATTTTGCGAAAGATATACTGGAAAAATATAATCTAAAATATCTTCTTTTTACTAAAGCTTATGATGAAAAAGAATTGATTGATAAAATCCACTATGTCATCACTAAATTTAAAAGACCATTCATAATTAAACCTGACGGAGGATCGGGGGGAGCTGGGGTTATTCCTATATCTCCAGAAGAAGATCTTTCTAATATCAAAAATCTCATTGAAGAAAGTAAAAAGGAATTCTTTGCGAAATTTATGAAAAACAGAAACCCCTTCCCTTATACCATCCAGGAAATGGCGGATTTTTCACTCATAACACCACCTTGGGATAAGAAAGGCAAACATACTTTCGATCTTAGAATTTATATGGCTCAAAAAGAAGGAATAATTATACCAATTGGAGGGTTGGCAAGGATCGCTAGGGAGAGTTATTCGGGGAGTTTGGATAAGCAAGAATTTGTAGTTAATTTGTCGGGCTATGATGGATTCATCGATATAAAACGCGGACGGGGTATTTCAGAAGAAATCAGCAAACTTCTAAATTTAAATTTTGATGATTATGTCAATATGTTTTGCATTGGATGTGTAATGTTTGTTAGCATGGCTAAAAATTATCAAAAAATAATGAATTTCTCAAGCTGGGACAAAACTATTGGATAGTGTTGGATGGTAATGGATATTGAAATTTTAAAGCATTTGTTGAACGTAAAAAAGCGAGAAGTGTTATTTGATAAAATTTTTGATGAATTAAAGGAATTTAGTAATAGTAATTATGTAAAATTTGATACCTTCGAAACTTCTGAGGGAACGATCCCAGTCGTTTCGATTACAAAGAACTTGGATCCAAAAGAAGTTAAATTTGTGAAAGTGTTTGTTGGTGCTCAACATAACGAATATAACGGACTTTTTGGAATATTAAATTTTCTAAAACTAATTCAAAATCAAAAAATTAATGTGGATGAGATCTTAGATAACCGTCAGATGCTGATCTTTCTTCCATTAATGAATCCCTATGGCTTTCTTAATCCCAGAAAAGATAATAAATCAGGATACTATCTGAAGAATGGAACAAACCTTAATCGATACTGGCGTCGTACATTTGCTCCCGAATTCCAAAATCTTAATGATGATCACAATGAGCATCCCATACCAGAACATACTAAGATAGTAAAGAAAATCCTAGAACCATATTGGGACCATGAAGATACTGCAATTTATATTTTAGATTTCCATGAAACCTCTTTGCTCCGAAGAGATCTAAACGATTTAGTTCAAAATTTACCCAAAGAATCAATAACGTATAAATTCGATCATGTTTATAAAGATATGATTATTCTAAACATCTTAAAAATGTATAATATCCCTTATTATCGTGAACCTTTATTTAAGACCTGCGGACGCAATGCGAATCATAGGCACATACAACTATCAATGAAACAAATAGATATTGTGTGTGAAAAGCTCTTTGATTATGTCTCCAATAATCATAACAAACTTCCGTTCTACTTCTGCTACAGCGAAAGGAGTAAAAAATATTGTCAAAAATTAGCAAACAGAGTGTATAATAAATTAAAAGCGAAAAAGACCTTGTGGGAAACTTGTTATCCTTCTATTAGCCACCAACATGTATATCATGGATGCATTGTGTTAATGAACGATGCAACACCACGACCAAACGTCTATGCACTGGAAATTGAAGGTCATAAACAATTCTTCAATATATTCGAGGAGTTAGAAAAGTCAAAGACTGATCCTCAGTATTTTGATGAAAAGCTAAGAAGTATTAACATCAGTCTCGAGTTAATTGTTGAAAGCATAAGAGAAATGATTAAATTGTTTTAATCTATGAATTAAAAAATCCAAGAGTCGCACCAACTAATGCTAACTCATTTTTCTTCTGCATGTGCCCCCCTTTTCTTAATACTAACTGTCTTTCATCGGGAAGATTTAAAATCGATGTGTTTTCCTCAAAATTTATGAAGGGAATGATTTTATCGTTTTTAGCATGGACTAATAAGACTTTTTTTGAAAATTTCCTCCATTCAGAAGGGGACATCGTATCCTTTAGTCTTTCAATAACGATATAAGGCGAGAATTTTTGGTTTAATTCCTCATCTGGAAATAAATCAACTCCTTTCAAATGATAACTAAATCTTACAATAGGATTGGCGGTGGATATGCTTTGTTTATAATGAGACATTGACGAGACGGCGACGATTTTTTCTATGTTCTTGTTTGGAAATCCGGCACAAAGCACGGTTATAGCACCTATACTAATCCCAAGGGCATAGAGCTTGACATGTTTAAGATCTTCATTACTTCTTATCCATTCAATGATGGAATTAAAATCGTCTATTCTTTTCAGAAAATCGGACCTTTGACCTGCTTTTTTAGATTCTCCAATTCCTCTTGCATCATAGGCTAAAATTATATATCCCTGAATAGCTAATGGATAATAATAATATTGAAGCGTTTCTTTTTTGTCTGAAAACCCACCACTTACTACAATTAACGCGTTTTTCGATTTAACAAGCTCTTTGTTTTTTGATTCTACTAAATCAGCATGAATATTTTCCCCATCTACTTTGATTTTCAGCTTTTTAACTTCGAGAATTTTGAGACGTAGTGTCTCCCATCTGTCAAACCAAATATCTCTAAAGGTGAAATATATTTCAAAAGGGGCATAAACCGTTAAAAAGGTGAGAACAGAGGCGATGAGTAATACCCGTAAAGTATTACTCCAAGAGGCATTGACATACCAGATGAATGCGCTCACCAAGAACGCAACAATAAAGACAATGATACGCTTATGGGTTTTAGTGAGCAAGTCTTATCATCACGAATTTAAAGTATATTAACAGCAATGAATAATTTTCTAATCAAAAAAATAAAATTTTAAAAGGAATTAAAGTCTTTAGAAAAAATTAAATTATATCCTTTTATCAAATTCAACCTGGATAGCTTTCGATGAAATGGAAGAAAATTTTACTAATCGTAGCAAATTATAAAACAACGGGTTATGATTTCTATGATTCCGCTTTTCCGCCGTTGGCGTTGGAATATATAGCTGCCTACGTGGAAGATATATTGGATGTAAGCATCTTAGACACAAAAGCAGCAAATTTAAGTTTAACACAAACCAGAGACAAAATTGCAGAATTTAATCCTGATTTAGTAGGATTAAGCGTCCCGGTCACGAGCGCAATTGATACTGTGCTTAGCTATGCAAAGATAGCTAAACAACATGGATGTACCACCGTAATCGGGGGATGGCACCCTACACTCGCAGTTGAGCAGACCTTATCATCTCCGTGGATTGATATTTTAGTAAGAGGGGAGGGAGAATTCACGTTCAGGGAGCTCATAGAGAGAGGAACCCCGGAAAATATAAAGGGTTTATCGTATAAAAATAACGGGAAAATAATCCATAACCCAGATAGACCTTTTCTTAGAGATTTAAATGAATTAATGTTTCCTTCTAGGCATTTGGTAAAAAAATATGAGTACAAGATATTTAATATGAACTGTGATGTGATAGAGACATCTCGGGGTTGTCCGCAAGGGTGCCGATTCTGCAGCACGCATGTCGTCTATAAGCGCAGGTGGAGGGCTCGTTCGGTGGAAAACGTAGTTAAAGAACTGGAAAATATTTCGCAAAATAAAAATATCACAGATGTGTTTTTTGTTGATGATAATATTCTCGTGGATATGAAACGGGTTGGCAAGCTATGCATAGAGATTATCCGGAGGAAAAGAGAGGGTAAAATTAATAAAAAATTGAAATTTTTTTTCCAGGGCAGATTAGATTCAATGGCTCGATATCCAAAAATAACCAAACTGATGGGCATTGCAGGCTTTTGGCTTGTCTTAGTAGGAGTAGAAGCCACGGATGATGAAACCTTAAAGATTATTGATAAGGGATGTAAATTAGAAAATATTAAAAAAGGCATAGAAGTACTGCATGACAGCGGTATCTTAGTTATGGGAAACGTAATTATAGGGGCAAACCTTGAAGATAGGATAGAGGATGTCTTTATTACCATAAAAAGAACCAGAGAGTTAGGTTTAGATTTACCCAGTTTTACTCTCCTAACTCCATTCCCCTCTACCGATTTTTATAAGGAAATAAAAGAAAAAAACCTCTTATTGACGGAAGATTATTCTAGCTACAATTGGCTAAATCCAGTAATAAAAACCCCAAATCTTAGTCCTGAGGCTCTTAAACACTTATTATTCTTAGCCTTTTTTTATATTAATTATTACGGAGGAGGCTGGGTACATAAATTAAGTTTGTTTTATAGGAGTACCAAATATAGAGGGTGGAATTTCACTTTTCACCCGATTAGATTTTATCGAACGTTATTGTCTTATATCAAATGGCGACGCATCGTTCATTATAATTTACAGGATTTAGATAAAAAAATTCATCAAATTAAATTTGGAACACTTAAAGAAATGGAAGAATTAAGGCATGCCATCGCACAAGAAATTGAATAAAAAAATAGAGAATGTTTAAAAATAATGAAAAAAGGAATTAAAATCTCAGAAATGCTGTAATTATTATTTTTTTTTCTTTGGTTTTCCAGCTGCTCTTCTTTCTGCTTCGGTCCATGGCTTCTTCTTCGATTCTTTTCCAGGAGGACACCCAAAATCATCTCTTACTTTACATTCAGGTTTACTGTCTGATCCAGGACAAGGTTCACATTTCATCTTTCTTAACATCGCTTCAACTTCGTTTACTTCATATCCAAATTCCTCGTCTTCTGTCTCATCTGTGAGCATATCATCTTCGATTTTACTGAGGTCAAAATCAACATCCTCTTCTAAATTATCTTTTTCATCATATAAATCGATAACCTCATCTCCATCTTCATCCGCTTTGCCTTCGGGAATTTCATCCTCTTCAGGTTCAACCGTTACTTTTTTCTTTTTAGCCACTACTATTTTCACTAACTCCATTAATTGGATATAGAATTTAAAATTAGTTGGTACATTAAAATGTAACTTAAAATTTAGACTTTTTGTTTTTTTAGCAAATTATACATATATAATATGAGGAGTAAATTCTTAAAAAAGAGGGATAGTTAAACCATTTTTGTGCAGATTTGAGAAAAAAAGATAAAGAAAATACAAGTCGCTTCGCATATTTGTGTTTTTTCTTGCTTAAGGTGATCCTTCTCCACAACCAGGGATAGAAACCCCTGCTGCGGCCATACTAAGACCATATGACAGCGTTAATAAGATGGCGAGAGCCACTATTACTTTCTTGGAATAAGCTTTAGGCATATGATAACCCAACCTTGTTTATTGATAAATTTTCGTTAAATGAAAAATTAACAGCAATAATTTAATTTTAGTCTATTTAAATGCCGAAAATTTTGAGAAGGAATTTTACCGCATCACAAAATACTAATTTAAAAAAGACAGGTGAAATTGAGTAAAAATGACAAGACGATATGAAAGAGCAGGTTTTTTTTAAAAATTAGTCTGACTAAAGATGCTTGTATTAGAAAGTGGAAAGCTCCAGCAATTAACTCATTCCAATTTCTGTTTCAATTAATCTAGTTATTCCGATATCAAAGAAATTATTGAAACTATTTAAGAAATAGCTAATTATATTTCTAACTTGTTGTTCTTCGATATTTGACTCATTAAATTTAATTTCTTGGAGTATTATGCGCAATCGAATGAGATATTCTTGAAATTCTGATATTGAGTCTAGATTAATAATATCATAGTTTTTGATGATCTCACTCAGTAAATTGGGGATTCGTTCTAAAAGTTCTGAGTATTTTTTAATAACTGTGTTTGAAATGAGTTGTAATGTTAATGCCTCATTAATGAAATCACGCACGTAGAGTAAAATCACCCTATCCCCTAAAAACCTAATAATGGGGAAATTCTTATATCCTTTCGAGATGGGATAATCTGCCAAACCTGTAATAAGGATTCTACGACCCAGACTGTATTTTCTGTCTATTTCGTCTAATATAAGTTGGTTGTCCTTTCTAATACTGCCTTTAATAATATCAGTTACTACTGTAGTAAACACACTCGATAAATCAGACAACACTTCCGGGAGAGCTGTTTTGGATGTATCAAGTAAAAAATTTATCAGAAATTCGCTATTTTCGTTGATATTTTTGAAATCAATTCCGATAATTTCGCTCCGTAATGAAACTAATAATTTGTTAACCTCTTCTTGATTATCATCGTTATACTTTATGTAAATCTCGTCTATATTCAATTTAAAAGCACTAATAATTGCTTGCTTTATTAGATTCATGGACCAAATATTCGCATCAATTCTAAAAATGGTTTTAGCTTTTTCTTTATCAAAAGCCCGGATAATGATCGTCTTTTCGTCTAAAGGATAGAGAGTCACCTCTGATTTTTCGTCTAAATCTGCGTTTATAGTCCAGTCTTGAGGAAAAGTTATGGCTTTGCTATTGCCTAGCTTAATAACGCTCCTTACATATTTACTTTTAAGTTTTGGCTTCTCTTCAGACTCTTTTTTAGATTTTGGCATAGGGAAAGCAATATAATTTTTATATTATTATATAATTAATATAATTCTCTTATCATTATATAAATTTTCATGCCAAATATAAGGAAAAAAATTCATAATTTAAAAACCCGATTGGCTATTTCATCAATTTCAAAAACAAGCTGCTGATTTTTAGATAAAAATTTGTATGAATTCATAATCGAACGTAAGTTTAGTTCTAATTCTTTTTTTGAATAGAGTTTAAATTTAGGTAAACTAAATTTGGGAAATAAGAATTTAAACTCTATATTTGGGAGAATTTCTTGTGGATGGGTTAGTAATTTCAATAGATTTGATATTTTAGTATTATCAAAAAGTTCCTTTACGTACACTAATCGTACTAATGAATTAGATAAGTTAAGAAAAAAAGTGTGACACATTTCAATTTCCTGAGAACTGAAAAATAACATGTTTTGCTCCATTAAAATTTGAGATAAGACTTGATTGATCTTACCCAAATAAGAAAGAGATATGGGAAAACTTTCCGGTATGGGCAGTCTTTTGATAAAGCTCCCGTTAAACCTTAAATATCCGCCGGACATATGCAGAGACCAAAATAAAGCCTTAAAAATAGAATCCATTAATTTCGAGTTGAGGAGAGATAACAGACAAAACAGTTTATTTGTAGTAAATGATGGAATTGTTATGAAATAGAGCCCAGTGATGTTTGTAAAAACCCCCGGATCGTATAACGCCGTTAAACTTTTTGCAATTTCCCTAAAAATTAATTTTTCACTGCTTAAATCTTGCCAAATATCTTTAAACACCTCATTATACTTAAAGTAAGAAATAGCGATGTCCCTTTTAGCTATTCGAATTCTTTTCTGAAAATCTATGTGAAATTGTTTAACATTACCAGTTCCTAAAAGGAGTAAGTCATTCTGGGAACTTTTAGTTTCACTAACGTTCTTAAAATGTTTTTCCCATTGTAAAAAGCCAAAAGGTCTATATATGATTTTCAAATCGTTAATTACTTGAGACATAGGTTTAAAATTCGAGAAGATATATTGCATGAGTTCAATATTACCAAATATGGGAATAACTTTTGATGGAAACGTATTAATCCAGTGTTGACTCACTATTTTTGAATTCATAAAATTATACTTAACCATATCATCCAGAGTTTCGCAATTCTGAATAGTAAATTTAGTACGATTATTGGAACTTTTTTTTCTGAAAGAGAGAATGATTGGATATATCGCAGCTTTGGCAAAGACAGGCAATGAAGATATATTGATTATTTCTTTAATTTCAGTATTTTGAAGCAAAATCGTCCTTATTTTTATCCCATAATCGGCTGCCAAAAATTTATTAGTCATCAGAAATGAAAGGTATCCATAATTCTCTTTTAGCATTTCTAAGGATTTTTCAAGAAATACAATTGAGAGATCATAGAGTCGATAGGCAGATGTGAATCTTTTTTTTACCTTTTTTTTAAAATTCATATCTTTAATTTTTTTATTTTCGATATAAGGGGGATTTCCAAGAATGATATCAAATTTCTCATGAGGATTGAATTCTAAAAGAAAATCTGAGTTATAGATATGAAAGGAGATCTCAGCATTATTTAAAATTTCATCGAGGGTCGCATTTTTTAGTGATATAAATTTCGGGTCGATATCGGATGATGTTTTGGGTGATGTATCTGATAAATACCATGAAAGTAATCGTATTTTGCAAATATTATGAGCTGGTATATCAAGATCCACACCATACAAGATGTTTTGAATGATATTTTTTTTGATTTCAACTTCTTCGAGATCTGGTGTGAGCAGCTTGTATATGTTTAAGATTAGCTTTCCCGCAGAAATTAAAAATCTCCCAGAGCCACATGCGGGATCCATAATTTTAATATGTTCAATTCTACGAGTTAATACTTTTTTCATTTCTGGATGTCGTTCAAATATCGAAGAGAGTGCTTTAAGATCTCTTGGATTAGTAAGGAGTATATCATCTTTTAAACCAAATTCTTCAAACATATCTTTAAGATAGATGCGAAAGAGATTTCTTATAATAAATTCTGCCATCTGACTTGGGGTATATACGCTTCCAGAATATTGCCCACTTTCTTTTTCTCTTAATATTTTGTTTTCAAACTTATCCACTACCTCATTAAAGAAAGCGATAATTTTTCTAGAACTGAGATTTTTCATTGAAATCTAATAAAAATATAATACTTTTTCACTTGATTGAGTATAATTTGTTTTTAATTTAGGTTTTCTTATATATATATATGATTGATGGTTCATTAGTACAAAAATTACTTAAAAATCCAGAAGAAATTTCCAAGTTAACATTGCACGATATTTCTCAGATTTTGAGAGATGCAAAAGGATTATTTGAGAATGAAACCCTATTATTAGAGTTTACTATTGGGGAAAAAGAGGAAATTTATGTACTTGGAGATATTCATGGAAATATGCAATCTTTACTGAAATTAGTAGAGCTTATTAACAAAAATAATCCAAAATTCGTTATATTTTTAGGAGATATAGTGGATCGTGGACCAAAACAATTAGAGTGCTTAATATACGTTTTGCTGTTAAAGATTCTCAAACCTCAAACCTTTTATATTTTAAGAGGGAATCACGAAACCTTAGAAATGAACCAAGCATATGGTTTTTTTTATGAATTTTCCCAGAAATTTGAGAATTATGAGGCATTTAAAGAAATTCTGGCCGTTTATGACGTACTTCCGATATGTTCGATTATTAATAATAGTATCCTATGTTTACATGGGGGAATCCCTGAAGATGGTGGTATTTTAAAAAAATTGAAAGGCCTAAAACCACAAGATATTGACACATCAACTTTAGAATCTATCGCACTGGGAATTTTTCAAATCATGTGGAATGATCCAAAGCCTGGTTTAGGAGGTTTTATGAGAAGTTATAGAGGTCCTGGTATAAAATTTTTTGGACAAGAGGCTTTTAATAGGTTTATGGTAGAAAATAACTTAAAATATCTTATAAGAGCACACGAGTGTTTTCCAGAGGGTTATGTATGGTTTTTTAATTATCGTTTGTTATCTATATTCTCTTCTGCTAATTATCGGGGAGATTATTCTCCAAATCCAGCTAGTTATGCAATAGTAAAAGATAATGATGTAATTCCAAAAAACATAGAACTTTTATAAAACTAATTCTGGAAAATTTAGAACAACTTCAGGATATTTTTTAATTTCTTCTTTCCATCTATCGTTTAAATCAAGATCAGGTGTTAACTTTAAGGAATTTATGGTTTCTTGAGTGGGAACATATATCAAGGCGTTCGACCTCTTGTTATTTTTTAAGATAATTTCTATTTCATAGCGTTCATAAAGACCAGAATGAAGTCCTTCATAATAATCTAATTCAATGAGCTGCTCCTGATTTACATCAAATTTAAGAGCCCAAAAAGAAGAATTCCTTAATGGTAAAACAAATGGAAACCAATTTCCTTTAGGAAAAATTCGTATAAAATTAGGAACTTTGCATACTTCTACATTATTTTTTTCTTTCCAATGCCCCCGTGTGATAAAAGTTCCATAACCGATAACGGAAATACTCATTATTAGATTTTTAGTCTATTGTAAATTCTTTATGATCTGTAAAATGAAAAGGTTTTTGAGAGAGATAAAATCCAGTATAGTTAAATAACCAAAAAAAATAATTTTATCAAATATTAATAGATTTCGCTTGCATCTGGTTTTACAAATAAGAGATTATTACCCCTAATAAAGATTTCATTATACTTTGCCACAGGGGATCCATCCATGATTTCAGTGGCATCTTCCAAAATCATGTTCATATAAGCGTCAATTTCTTTTAACAATCCACGATATTCTGTGCCGTCCTTTAATCTTAGCAAAATTTTAGATTTTTGGGCGTTTTGTAATATGTGTAATGGATTTTTTGATTTCTGTTGTGAGTTATTTCTCGACATATTAAATGTTTACCTTTAACAAAATAAATTAATTATAATTATAAACGTATAAAATTCTAATCTAGAAAAAACCAATTCTAAATTAAAACCTTTTGATTATTTTTTAATGAGATTCTTAAAAAAGATCACAAAAATTTAATTTTCACTTATCATAGACTTAATGGAAAATTAAGAAATTAAAAATGAAACCTGTAAAAAATAACAAGAAACGAGAGATCATAGATAAATATAATCAAACGTCAGAGTTTTATGATAGACGGTATGAAAAAATTCAAGAAGATAAATACCGTTTAATTTTAAACGATATAAGGATTAACGAGAAGGTTATTTTAGATACAGGTTGTGGTACAGGACTTTTATTTGATTATATGAAGAGCTCATTTGAAAATCTTTTTAACCATGATTATCATTATGTGGGAGTGGATATTTCAATTAACATGCTAAAAAGGTTCTACTTCAAAATTGATCAAAAAGCCAAAAATATTGATTTAATCTTGTCTGATTTAGAGAATTTACCTTTGAGGGACAATACGTTTGATTTATTATTTTCATTTACATCTTTACAAAACTTACCGGATATCATTCAAGGAATAAGAGAATCATTTAGAGTAGTAAAAAATGGTGCAGAAGTACATTTCTCTATTTTAAAGAAACGATTAAATAAAAAAAAGCTAATAAGCATAATAGAACATAAATTAAAGCATATGAAAATTATAGAGAGAGAATCCATTGAGGACACACTGTTTACAGGAATAACTTTAAAAAAATAAAAACCTTTTTTTCTTCTTCTGATAAAAAGTCTCTATAATTTCATTTACATTGCTCTCAATATTGAATTTTTTTTGAAAATAATTACACACATTTTCAATGTCTCGTCGTAGAATACTTTGAGCATTTGGATGATCACTTGGTATCCATTGCAGCCAATCAATTATGAGAATATTACCAACCTCATCCACAACTATGTTAAATTCTCCAAGGTCCCCATGGATCATATTAGCGTTTTGGAAAATAATTCTTGCTTGATCAATTATTTTATTAAATATATAAAGCGGATCATCAATATGTTTATAATAAGAGAGTTCTTTTCCCCTTAAATATTCCATTACCACAATATGTCGATTATATCCTATTGGTTTAGGGGTATTTAAGTTAAGAGCATATATGTTTTTTAATGCTTCATATTCTCTTTTAGCTGCAAGTCTATTTACATAAAGCCATGAAAAATGAGCTCTCTCTCCGATAAGATCTCTATACTTTTTTATGTTTTTAAAACTCGTTCTACCCATCCGGTACAACTTAAGAGCGTATATATTTTCATCATCATCCATACAACTATATACATCAGATTCCTTTCCCTTTCCTAATAAGGGTCCCAGCTGGCTTACAATATTCTTTTCTACTAAAGTATGTAGTGCTAATAAATCATATCCTATAGAATTAAGGGTGTAACCCACTTCACTTTTAGAAGAATCTCGAATTATTAAATCAAATTTATGTACTTTCTTTAAACGATAAAGAGTCTCTTCCATTTTATATCGAGAATAGAATTTGATATCATTAATTTTAACAAATTCTGATCTCTTCATTCCTATTTCAATTGATTGAAGGATTCTTAAATCTTCTTTCTCAAGTTCGGTCAGTAGTTTTGCAGCTTCAATAAACTAATGGTAAGTTTGTTACTTTAAAAGATTTATTGATCTGAATAAAACAATTACGCAAACCAAATTTAAAATAGTATAAAGAGCCCACAAATAAACTCAAAAAATATATTCACGATATTTTCTAACAAAGATAGCTAACTTATAAGTACTCGGAACTAAATACATAATTTCTGCCAATAGTATTGTAATAAAAAACCAATTAACATCAGATCGAGCTATCACATAAAAAGAAGAGCTTGATCTTTCATCAAATAAGAAGAGATATATTCCTTGATTGAGATAAAGGATTATTCCTATACAGATTATAATTCCAGCACTCGAAAATACAATAACTTGATGCTCACTTTCCAAAATCCCAATGCCAAGATTAATAACAAAAAGAATTAAGGTAATTATAATTAAATACTGGGTTATATTTATCCATGTCTCGTAATTTGCTGGTTTTATGGCAATAGTGCCGTTCCAATCTAATAATTCAGCGTGTCGCATTACATTTAAGAGAGATAAGGCAGAGAGGGTAATAATTGCCAATGTTGAGATGAAAAATATTTTAATAGAAAAGAGTCGAGTAAATTGTAGAAAATCATCATCATCACTCTCAATTGATGCTAACATCGTATCTATTTTCTTTTTAATTTGTGGTGGAATCTTTTTCTGAAGTTTAATCAATTTTAGATTCAAATTTGGATAATTTGATAATAATTTTTCAATTAAATTGCATCCTTTTTCAAGTCGTTCAGGAGAACTTTTTGGTCCATTCCATAAATAAAGATTTTGCTTATCCTCATCTAAAATTGCGCAGAGATCATGCAATAACAAGGATTCTTCCTCGAGCCAAGCTTTTTTATCTTCGTCAAAAATATAAGTCCTTAGCATTACTATTCAAATAATTATAATATGCAAATTTTTTATGTTTTTTGCTATAAAATATTGAAAAAAAGGGTATTCTACTACTAGTAGAATGGTAATAATTATTAAGATTCTATTCTGTTCTTAATCTCATTCCACAGATCATCAATATATTTCCTGTAGACTTCAATTTCTTTTTGAGAAATTTTATTAAATCTTTTTTGAGTGTTAAAGTACTCTTCAATAGGTTTTCGTTTGGAAGGATCTAAATTTTTTTTACTGTCTTTTGATAAAATAAACTTCCCGTTGATTATTTCATAGAGCGGCCAAAATCCCGTATCATTTGCTAACTTACCTATTTTTATGGTATCTTTAGGATCATAACCCCATCCAGGGGGACAGGCAGAGAGAATATGGATATATTTAGCTCCTTTTATTTCTCGAGCTTTTTGAAATTTTTCGTATAAATCGAGAGGATATGAACCATTGGCTGTTCCAACATACGGAATCCCATGAGCTTCTAATATTTTAGGCATATTTTTTTTAGCTCTAATCTTTCCACCGGGAGTTGTCGCTGTAAATGCCCCTAGAGGTGTAGATCCACTTCTTTGAACCCCTGTATTCATATAAGCCTCGTTATCATAGCAAGCATAAATAAAGTTAGTACCTCTCTCTACAGCTCCGCTTAGCGCTTGAATACCAATATCGGCAGTACCACCATCACCCGCGAATGCTACAACGCAAATATCATCTGCTAATCCTTTTTCTTCTAAAGAGGCAACGATTCCCGAGGCTGATGCTCCTGTAGTCGCAAAAGGTGTATGAAGCACAGATACTTTAGTCGTGCAAAAACCTTGCATTCCATGAAGAACTGTAAGACAGGAAGCAGGTACAGTCATTATAGTCTTGGGTCCAAGAGCCTTAAGAGCTATTCGATATATTAAGGCCATTGCGCATCCAGAACACATTCTCGTTCCTGGGTTTATAAATTCTTCTTCTCGAACATCCATAACATTTACCATCTTTTACACCTCCTTTAATCTAAAAAATCTAGTTCATCTAGTTTCAAACCATAATATTCTGTTTCAGAAGTGATTTCTCCTTTATCAGACAAGTCAAAAGCTCTATGAACACCTTCTATAATATGATCTCCTTTAACATCTCTACCACCTAGACCAACAATGAATCCTTTTATAAAAGGAGGATCTTTTACGCCATAAAGTGCTGCTTTTAATTCATAGCATAATACTCCTTCATAGCCATATCCTATCGCTCTGTCAAAAACTACAATATTCTTTTTATTTTTAAGAAATTCTCTTAGATACTTCACTGGAAAAGGTCTAAATAATCTTAAGGTAACTAATCCTATTTTCAGTCCTTCATCTCGAAGTTTTTCTATCACTGTTCTCACTTGTGCTGATACAGAACCCATTGCAAAAATTATAGTGTCCGCATCCTCAGTTTTATATGTTTTAAATAATCCGTTCCCGTAGGATCTGCCAAATTTTGCAGCGTACTCGTCATGTACTTCTTTTATTACATCAATAGAATTTTCTAATGCTTTTTGTAGCGCATATCTAAATTCAAAATACCCCGGAGCCGTGCCTTCTTCTCTTTTTATAATATTTGGGGTGGTTACTGGTCCAACTCCTTTAACTTGAGAAATATCTGAGAGGTTAATATGATGGTTTAATGGGGGTAAAAAATCATCAATATCTTCTTGATTTTCCAATTGAACAGGCATTAAAGTATGAGATAATAAATAGCCATCATATGCAACAATTGTTGGAATATATACACGCGGATCTTCAGCAATTTTAAATGCTTGGAAATTAGTATCGTAGATCTCTTGATTATCTTCGCACATAAACTGTATCCAACCTACATCTCTCGCTGCTATGAAATCAGAATGATCGTCCCAGATACTCCATGGAGCTCCACAGCTTCTAGTAGCCAAATTTATTACAATGGGTAATCTGGTTCCTGCTGCCCAGGGCAACATTTCATACATTAGCATAAGACCATGCGCTGATGTGGCTGTTCCTACTCTTGAGCCTGTCGCTGATGCAGCACAACAAGCAGCCGCCGCAGAATGTTCAGATTCAACTAATAAAAATTGTGCTTTGAGTTTTCCATCACGAATGTATTCAGATATTTTTTCTACTACTGGACTTTGAGGTGTTATCGGATAAGCAGATACAACTCCTACTCTAGATTGCATATAAGCATAAGCTGCTGCGTGATTTCCAGTCATAATTTTGATGTTTTTCTCTTTATCTTGTATTTCAGTTTGAGTCATTCAGGTCTCACCTCTATCATTGTTATAGCATCCACCGGACATTCTTCCGCGCAAATCCCACATCCTTTACAATATTCTAAATCTATTTCAGGTGGGATAGTCCTAGTTACAACTGCCTCTGGACAATAAAGCCAACAATTAAAGCACGCAGCTTTTCCGGTTTTTGCGGGGATGCATTTTTTAAGGTCAATTATGGGTTTAAAATTACTCCAAGTCCCAGTTTTTCCAGCCTCACCTTTTACTGGTTTCTGAACCGAAGCTAATATCTTTTGATAATCTTTTTTTGAATCCGTCATAGTATCAACTAAATTAGACTATTCAAATATTAAAAGAATTAATAAATCTTGAAATAAAATTCTTTTTATTATTATTAAAAAGCACTTTCTTAAAATTAGGAATTCTTTATTCTTTAATGCTTTTTTGGCTTATTATATCCTGAACTGTGATTTCAGGATGATGATACCGTTGATTTTTTAATTTCACATCACTATATTGAATTGATTTTTCGGGGCAATAATTAATACAGGCAGCACATCTTTGGCATTTATGTTGCCATTGTGGTACTCCTTCTACAAGTTTTATGTTATTAACGGGACAAATTTTTTCACATGTACCACATTGAGTGCAATTTTCATCTACATAAAACAACTCATCACTCTTGTAAACAGTTTTATGAAACTTATAATTATGTTTTTCGAATGACTTCCTATTCCTTTCGCTTAATTCTATTTTAAGATGTTTCTGGTTATTATTTATAATTGTAGAGATCCTTTCAATTTCTCTAATCGAATTTTCAAATATTTGTTTTTGTAGAGTTTGAGGATCATTATGATAAAAGTTTGCAGGCATCCTAATAAAAAAGCCAGCGTTGAGAGTTTTAGATTTAGATTTAAGAATTTCCTCTAACTGATGTAATGCCACGCAATCAAAATCACCGCCTTTTGTTACAACAGCAAAAAAGTAATTAGATTTGTCAATATCTATCTTAGTTATAAAATCAAAGATAATTTTAGGAAGTCCAAGGAAATAGAGAGGAAAAACAAAACCAATTTTTTCACTTGTTGAAGCAAGACTTTCCATTTGCCAAATCTTTGCAATAGGTACTAATTCACATTCATCTAACTTGTTTGTGAGATCTCTTGCAATTTTTAAAGAATTGCCTGTTCCAGAAAAATAATAAATTGTGGTTTTCATATCTTCTCAAATAATTTATATCATATAAAAATAATAAAAATTCATAATGTTTTTGCTAGTTTGAATCCTTCTTCGATTAATTCTATGTTCAATTTTGCTATTTCGTCACTCATCCTTTTTTGAACTACTTTATTTATATTATCTAAGCTAAGCTCTATTAATGAACGAGAAAGCAGACCTAAAATAGGTGTATTCACCATGGGAGCACCATCAATGATAAGTCCTCTTTCTAAAGCCAATTTATTGATATCAGCAACCACGATTTTGTTACTCTTAGATAGATTATATTTTTCTACAAAAAATTGTGGCTCTTTATCAGAATTTATGATGAAAATTCCATTTTTATCTATTGAACTTGCAATAACTTGATTGAGAACAGTTTCATCTAGAACAATAATGATGTTTGGGTATTCTATTGCAGCACGATCCCATATTTTATCCTTTCTTGAAAGCTTAGCAAAAGCCTGCACTGGAGTGCCTCTTCTTTCGGTTCCAAAAGTGGGATAGGCTTGAACGTCCACAAAATTACCACTTAAATATGCTGCCTCTGCGATTATTTCACACGCAGTTACCGCTCCCATGCCTCCACGCCCAATAATTACAATACTTATCGTATCCCATTTATTATTATTTTCTGTCATTGAAAAGAACCTGATTCATTAAAATAAAAAATGAAAACATATGTTTTAATATGAAATACAATTAAAAATTAAAAAGTTTCCCTAATGAACCTTTTTCTAAAAAAAATAATAACGATAATAAAGGCAATGATCTTATTTATTAATCATAAAGTTTGTATTATGCTCATAAATTAAATTGGTAAGAATGATGGTAAAGAAACATGAAATGGGATATTTTGAAGGACGTGAAAATAGGAAATTATTCTATCAAAATTGGCTACCCGAAGGTAAGATTAGAGCATATGTAGTTGCTATGCATGATTGGGGTACTCATTCAGATAGAATGAAATATCCCGCTCAATACTTAACGGAAAAAGGGTATGCCATCTATACTTTTGATTTAAGGGGACATGGGAGAAATGCAGGCGAGTTCCCTGGGCATATAGACGATATGGATCATATCCAAAAGGATATTGTTCTTTTTATGGATTTAGTTAAAAATATTGCACGAGATAGAAAAATATTTATTATGGGGCATGGTTTTGGCGGATTAAGTAGCTTAATCTATGCTATTCATCGTCCTGCATTGCCAGGAGTTCTAGTATCGTCTCCTGTGTTAGGATTGTTAAAAAAATCTTCTGTTGGAAAAAATTTATCTAAAAAATTTTCTGGATCCCTTTCAAAATTAGCGCCAACTAAAACTATAGAATGGAATATCGATCAAAATCAATTAACTGGTGATTTAAAAATCTTGCGAGAACACATTGCTGACAAACAAAAAACAGAGGTGATTTCAGTTAAATCTGCTGCAGAAATGAATAATGCTATGAAATGGACGATGAAAAATGCTCCAAAACTTTTATGTCCGGTCTTATTAATGCAAGCGGGTAATGATAAAATAGTAGACAAAGGAAGAACCAAGGACTTTTTTAGTAAAATTAAATGTGAAGATAAAATGTATAAAGAATACGATGGATTTTTACATGAATTATGGAATGAACGAGGACGTGCTCAAGTTTATCAGGATATGTTTATCTGGTTAGAGAAACACCTTTAAAAAAAAAAATTGAAAACTTATTTACAAACCAAACAATTTTTTTGCATTTTCTCCAAGAATTTTATTCTTTTCATCTTCGGTAAATTCAGGTAGGCCCATCATTTTCATGGGAGGAGGGAGTTTCATCTTTTTAATTCCATCCACATATTCTTTTAAAGATAAAATTGATGTGAATAAAGGCCAATCTGTACCAAATAGTATCTTATTTATACCACATGTCATCTTGGCTTCGATAAGAGTCTCATAAAATGCAAATGGGGCCATTTTCAAATGAGGTTCCCATGCGGAAATATCTAAATAGACATTAGAATTTTTTGTGGCAACAGCAATAGCTTCTTTAGTCCATGGATCACCTATATGTGCCATAATAAAGTTGATTTTTGGAAAGTCGGTTGCGACTTTATCAACGTACACTGGTCTACAATATTTAAGGTAAGTACCAGTAGGGCCCAACCCGGTATGACATAATATAGTAGCTCCAAGTTCTTCTACACGCTCGTAAAAAGGATAAAATTTTAAATCATCTGGATAAAAACCGGTAAGGGTCCAAAATTTAACTCCACTACATCCTAAATCATTTATACATCTTTCCAACTCCTTAATTGCTTCTTCTCCTCTCCGAGGATCAATACCTGCAAAACCGATAAATCTATCAGGATAGTTGCGCATATACTTTGCCAATAAATCATTGTATTCCTTATAGGTGACCCTAGATCTAAAAATAAATTCACCATCTAAAGCAAGCAACACAGTTTTATCGATTCCAGCTTCGTCCATTTCTCTGATTAATCTTTCAGCATCACCATTTGAAAGAAGAGAATACTCAAAATTAAACTGCTTCGCAATTGCACTTAAAACTTCTTTAAAATCATCAGAGACTAAATCTGCCTCCCAAAAATGACAATGAGCATCAATAATCAAAAATATCACCTCATATTTTTTTTCTAATTAAAATCTGGTTATTTTTTAAATTTGAATAGAAAATCTAAAATATTTTTTGATAAAATTGGATTAATTAATTCTAATTGACCATTATATATAAACTAAATTCTCTAAATATCTAAAATGAGAGAGAAATTTATTAATTAACTTATATCTTCAGGGATATCTCTTATATAAATCTTGGATGATGTCTTCCAGTTCTTTTATGGTTTTTCTTTCCCCATACGCTATTTTACCACATTCATCTTCTAAATTCATGCACGATTTAATATATGCTTTATTCATTATCGTGAGCATTACTTTCGTAAAGAATAGGAAGGGCATCTTTAATAAAAAAATGTAAAATTGTATTAAGAAGCGATTCTTAAAAAGAATTCTTTTGGAGGTGCTCCTTTCGACTTGGATATGAACATTCCTAACAATTGTTCCCTAAATTCCTCATCTTGTTCGGCAATTTCTAGCATTCTATTTAAACTTCTTCCTTCATTCTCGTAAAAGAATTTCATCAATGAGCTTTTTAATTTGAAAGTTCTTGAGATCTCCTTAATATCGGGGTGAGTTTTATACTTTCTTAAAATGATTTTTGAATAATCCTCTTTTTCTAACGCATCAATCGCTATTTCTGCAGCCGCTTTACCTGAAGCAATTGCTGTATGAATACCTTCTCCATTTATTGGCGATATAAATCCTCCAACATCTCCAACAAGTAATAGATTATCATCATATAAACTTTTATCCAATATCCCAGTTACGGGAAATGGATAAGCTCCAGACCAAATTATTTTACATTTTGAAGCTTTTACATATTTTTGAATATTCGGATTTTTAAGAAATTCATTATACACAGTATGCAAATTATATTTAAGATTGTCTTCCGAAAAGGTGTAAACACCAATATTGAATCTGTTTTTACCTATTGGGAAGATCCATCCGTATCCTTTATAAGGTTTAAAATAAATATAGATAAGATTTTCATTCAAATTATTCTCACCTTCCATAATTGCACATTTAGCATTTGCAATTTCTTCTATTTTCCATTTTTTTCTCAAACCGGATTTTATAGCTAATCTGGAGCTCATTCCTTCAGCAATAATAAAAATTTTTCCATAATACACTTTAGTTCCCTCTGGGCTTTTAGTTTTAATTCCTATCCTTTTTCCGTCCTTTAGAATAAAATCGGTTGATATATTTTTATCAAAAAGTTTAGATCCAACATCTACGGCGGAATCTCTCAAAAAATTGTCAAATTCTAAACGATCAATAATTATAGAATATTTTTGCTTCTCAACATAAGCTTCAATTTTGTGAAAGTCCGCACTATATAGTTCAATTCCCTTAATTAATGGAATATTTAATTTTCTTAATTCAGGATAAAAATTAAGTACTCGATAATTAAGAGCCCCACCACAAGGTTTCCTCCAGTTGGAATCTTTTTCAATTAAAGCAACATTATATCCGGCTTTAGCAAGGACCTCAGCACATTGAGAACCTGAAGGTCCTGCTCCAGAGATTACAACATCAAATTTGATTATTGGTTCACCTCATAAAATCTTAGATATTTAATATTTATAGTTTGAATTATTTAAATCTACACGAGAAAACTTTGTAATAATTATCGCCCTTTATTATTAAAGCATTATGATCATTCTGAAAAAACTTCAAATACAATTAGATTGTATTTCTTTGAATTGAAAAAAAAAAAGTTCTGTTATTAGGGGTATCTCTTATATAAATCTTGGATGATGTCTTCCAGCTGTTTCATGGTTTTTCTTTCCCCGTAGGCTATTTTTCCACATTCGTCTTCTAAATCCATGCATGATTTGATATATGCTTTATTCATAATCATAAGCATTACTTTCGTAAAGAATAGGAAAGGGGTTTGAATTTTACAAAGATCTTTCGCAAATGATAGTGTGTCCTCATCAAGCGTTTCCTTTGGAAATATCCTTGTGGGGAAATTTATGTTCTTTAATTCTTCTAAACCGATATTATCACCAGTAAAAAGGAATTTCTTCGCATTACTAAATCCAAAAGCTAATAAAGGCATGAGGGTTGCGCCAGTTTGCGGGAAAGCGGAGATAACAAGCTCTGGCAATCTAATATAGAGTTCTTCTTTCGGTCTGTCAGCAAAAATCCTTAAATCCGATGCTACCATCATCAATACTCCGAAGCCAACAGCAATCCCTTGACATTGGGTAATGACTGTTTTTTTCATGAGCATTATTTTCTCATTCACTTTCCTACCCCAGATTGTTACTTGCTTTACATTCTCAGGATCTCCTTGAACTTGCTTTAGATCATAACCCGCAGAAAAGAATCTATCCCCTGTACTCCTAATAATTATACACTTCACTTTCTCATCTTCATCTGCTTTGCTTAACGTGTCATAGAGTGTCATTAACATTTCAATAGTAAAAGCATGTGCCTTTTCCGGCCGATTAATTGTGATAATAGCAACACATCTTTTTACTTCATATAAAAGATTTTCTTGATCGCTCATATTTATCTAAACTTAAAATGAAATTTAAAATGTTTTAAAATTCAACCCAAGAAATAATAATACTAACCTTAGATGATAAATTTTCGATGATTTATTGGACTCTTAATAATAAAATATCTAATTTACTTCTTGATTATTGATATTAAAAATTTAACAATTACTATTAAAAAAAATCATTTCAATTAATTATTGTACTAAAACATCATTTACTTTTCTAAAATGCCCTTGGAAGATTTAAATTTTAAGGATCTTACGCCTATGATGCGTCATTGGTTCTCAGTGAAAAAGCAGTATCCTGAACATTTACTTGCTTATCGAATGGGAGATTTTTATGAGTTCTTTTATGATGATGCTGAACGGGTTTCTAATTTATTAGGCATAACCTTAACAAAACGGAAAATAGGTAATGATAGTTACCCTCTCGCGGGAATACCATATCATGCCGGGCATTATTTAAATAATTTAGTTAATATGGGTCAAACGGTAGTTATTGTTGATCAACTTGAGGACCCATCTACCGTAAAGGGGCGTATCGTGAAACGGGGAGTCGTGAGAATCTTATCTCCTGGAACTATAACAGAATATGATATGCTACGGCCCCATGAAAATAATTATATCGCTTCGATGGTTAAGGAAAGAAATGGATATGGCATCGCGTTGGCGGACTTATCTACGGGTGAATTTGTTGCGACTGAATTTTCTTCAAAAGAGGAGGATCCTTTAGAGAAATTACTTAGTTTATTTGCTCAATATGATCCAGTAGAATTAATAGTGCCTTCAGAAATAAAAAAGGACGAGAAGCTTTTTCTCCTTATCACAGATTTAACAGAGGCCATAATAAAGCATTACAATGATTATGTGTTTACTTATGAGGAGGCCTATAGTTTAATTACACGCCACTTTAATCTTTCGAACTTAAAAAGCTTTGACCTAGAAGATTCTCATATGGCAGTTCAAGCCGCTGGGGGCCTTCTAGCCTTTTTAAAGGAAACTCAAAGGGATATCATTCCCAACATTTTTAAAATAACTCTGCTAAAAGAAGAGAATACTTTACATTTAGATTATATTACTCAAAGAAATCTTGAATTAATTACTTCTTTATGGGAAAAAGGAAAAGATATCACTTTATATTCCATTTTCAATCACACCCATACACCAATGGGTGCACGCTTATTAAAAAAATTTATTTTGCAACCATTAATCAGTACTGAGGAAATCAATGAACGGCTTAATATTGTACAAAAATTCAAGGATGATATTTTTCTTAGATCTGATTTAAGAGAAGAATTAAAAATTATTGGTGATCTCGAGAGATTTATTAATCGAGTGAATTACTCTAAGAGGACTAACGCACGAGATTTGCTCAATATAAAAAATTCCTTAGAAAAAATCCCAAAAATCAAAGAATTATTAGAAAAAGCAGAAATTCCTGAAATCTCTAAATTTGTTGCAAAAATTAATCTTTTTGATGATGTGAGAGAATTAATAGATAATGCAATCAAGGAAGAACCTTCTCAAAAAATAACAGAAGGCAATATCATTAAAGATGAATATAATGATAAGGTTGATGAATTAAGAGATCTTCTCCATAATGGAAAAAAGTACCTTTTAGATTATGAGGAGGAACAAAAAAAAAGATGGAACCTCACTTCAGGGCTCAAGGTAGGACATAATAACATTCTTGGTTATTATATCCAGATTACCCAGAGAACTCTCCAACTAATTCCGACTATCCCCGAAGATTATATTGAAAGATCCACCTTAAAAAATGCGAAGAGGTTTACTACTGAAAAATTAAAAGAACTTGAGGAAAAAATAGTTACCGCAGAAGAAAAAATTAATGATTTAGAATACGAGCTATTTTGTGAGGTAAGAGATAAGGTTGTTCAAAAGACTGTCGATATTTTAGAAACTGCGAAAAATATTGCCATTATTGATGTGTTAGCTTGTTTTGCAGAAATTTCTGAAAGAAATAATTATTGTCGTCCAATTATCAACAATGAAAATAAATTAATTATAAAAGAAGGTCGTCATCCTGTCGTTGAGCAAATAAATCTTGCGGAGCAATTTATTCCTAATGATTGCTATTTAGATCCTGAAAGTGATCAACTTCTAATAATAACTGGGCCGAATATGGCTGGTAAAAGCACTTATTTAAGGCAAGTTGCGTTAATATGTTTAATCGCCCAAATGGGATGTTTTGTTCCAGCGAAATCTGCAACTCTTGGTGTAATAGATCATATTTTTACGCGTATTGGTGCCTCAGATGATCTTGCTAGGAAACTGAGCACATTCATGATTGAAATGACCGAGACGGCTAAAATATTGAATTATGCGACTCCGAAAAGCCTTATAATAATTGATGAGCTTGGTCGCGGTACAAGTACCAGTGATGGACAGAGCATTGCAATGGCAACATTAGAAAAATTACATGATTTAAAGACAAAAACTCTTTTTAGTACCCATTATCATCAATTGACTGAAATAAAATTGCCTCGGGTAAAGAATTATCATCTCGATATAATTGAGAATGAGGATGGGAGCATTAATTTTGTAAGAAAACTCAGAGAAGGGAGTACTGATAAATCCTATGGGATTCATGTTGCGAAATTAGCGGGTATACCTGATGACGTAATAATAAGAGCGTTTGAAATTTTAGAGCAAATAGAAGCGAAAGATCCATTTAAAACCACTGTAAGGGAAAATGGAAACGGGACGAATTCGGGGAAAATTTATGATAAGATGATAAGTGGGAAGAAAAAAGAACTCGAAAGGCTAAATTCTGAATTAAAAGGGATTAAGGCAGAACTTAGCAAATATGATGAAGATTTAAGAAAAAAAGAAAAGGAATTAGATGTGAAAAAAGTAGAAGTAACAGAATTAAAAGAACAACTTGAAAAAACTCAAACTATAACTCTTAAGAAGAAAAAGTATGTACAAACTACATTTTTTAAACCAGTTGTGAAGAAAGAGACGATAATGGATAAAGATCTTGAAAATTTATTAGATATAATTAAGGAAATAGATATCAATTCAATTACGCCTATAGATGCTATGAAAAAATTGAGTGAAATCAAGGAAAAGTTAGGGGAGTTGAATTCATGAGAGAACAATAGGAATTACAAAAACAATTACAGTCAGATATATATAATATCCTACTAAAATTGGTAGTATGCATCTATTAAACTGCTTTTTTCGTTTATCACTATTGAGATTTTCAATAAATATTAATATAAACAAGCTTATAGTCATTAAATGCGAGGGCTGTAAAGCTTTCCAAAATATGGAATCATAAATAGTAATGCCTTTGACATATTCATCAGAATAAAGCCAATTTCCCAACATTTGCATGAAATAGTTAGGAAAGATGATATAGGGAATACACATAAGAAAAAAAGGAATTAAATAGTACTTGAGATCTTTTATGCTAATTTTTTTGGTAATAACTAATAAAGGGAGAAAAATTATTGAATTTATCTTGAAAGTAGCTAATACAAAACAGATCCCCGAAAGCCATTTTCTATCATGCTCCAATGAGTGATAAGATAGAAAAAGAAAAAAAGTGATTAAGAAATTGCAGTTATTATAAAATGCATCTAAACCATAGCTAATTGAACTTAAGACATAAAAAATAAATAAATCAGTTTGCCTTTTGAATATTTTGGGTGCTTCATCTGCAATAAATATCCCAATTATTAATCTTAAAAGATCCCATATAACAACTCCAATCTCAACAGGAAGTAAATACATTGGATAAAAGAGAAAATACCAAAAATAGAGGTAATAAGGAGGCCAATCAGAACCCTCCACAGGATCATAGAAATTAACCAATCCATTATCCATCCCTCTAATTAGCAAATTATAATCATAATCTTTAGCAGTTTCAATTATTTGAGGAAATTCAAATAAAGAGAATAGTATTCTGAATGTGATGAGGGTAATGGTAACCGTGATGAGAATGCATATAAACATCTGATGAAATGGATATTCACTTTCCTCATTCATTAAGTCGTTCATTACTCATCAATAAAGGATTATTGGAAAAATAATTAGGAAGTTAAACTATAAAGTAATTTTTTCATTTTAAAGTAAATTAAAAACTAGTAGAGTAAAATTTATTTTATCATTAATAGAGTATTCATTTAAATTTGAGTTCATAAATATGATTTATAACTGTAACAAATCAAAATTTTCCATTTTAATCGTAATTTGAATTGAAAGAAAGTGAACAGAAACAAAATCAAAAAAATTAGAGACTCTGAAAAGATAGCTGCCGGTGAGGTTGTAGAGCGGCCAGCCAATGTTGTAAAAGAATTAATAGAAAATAGTATCGACGCGGGAGCTAAAGAAGTTAGAGTAATAGTTAAGAAAGCAGGTAAGACATTAATTCAAGTAATAGATGATGGCATTGGAATACCCTCAGATGAGATTGAGTTTGCATTTGAAAGACATACAAGCAGTAAAATAAGAGGAATTGAAGATTTAGAGACTCTTTCTACATTAGGTTTTAGAGGTGAGGCTTTAGCGAGTATTACAGCTGTAAGTCAGGTGGAAATTATATCTAGGACCGAAAACGAAGAAGCTGGGATTCAATTATATATAGAAGGCGGAAAATTACTAGAAAAAAAGGAAATATCCTGTCTCGTTGGGACTAATATTAAAGTTAAAAATGTGTTCTATAATATTCCTGCCAGGCAAAAATTTCTCAAATCGGATTCAACAGAACTGGGACATATTACGGATATTATGCAAAGATACGCATTAGCTTATCCCGGTATTCATTTTATTTATAGACATAATGATTTAGATGTTCTTAACTGCCCTGTGAATGATTTAAAAACGACTGTGTTCCACATCTATGGGAAAAAGAATGCAAAATATATGGAATCAATAGATTATTCAGAAGAAGATAATGATTTTAAAATATATGGGTTGTTAGGACATCCTGAGGTTTCGAATAAAAATAGAAATTATTCAAGTCTATTTATTAATCATCGCTATGTCATTAGCGATCTTTTATATAGAGCAGTTCAAGAGGCTTATAAAGGAACCCTAATGGTTGGGAAACATCCTTTTTTCATATTGCATATTGAATTAGATCCTTCTGCAATAGATTTTAATGTGCACCCTAAAAAACTTCATATTAGATTTGAAAATGAGGATTATATTTTTAATAAAGTGTATAATGTGATTCGAAACTTTATAGAAGAGACATTTATTGAGAAAGAAGCGAAATATATCTCTACTGAAATTAGCGATTATATTTCAAATAAAGAAGAATTAGCATTAACAGATGAGGAGAATGAATCACAAGCTGCTTCTACTTCTAAAAGAACAACTCAGAAGATTGTTGAGGTTAGGGATGAGAGTAAAGACCTGATTGATAGAAAAGATCAGATGGTAGAGGAATCAGTTCAGCTGCATTTAACAGAATCTATTACTAAGAGAAAATCTATAAAAAAGCAAATGCCTGAAACCTACATACGGGATAAATATATCATAGCCAAAAATTTTCCTAAAATTCGCCTTATCCCTTATACAGGCCAATTAAGCAATAATATCTATGTTGTATTAGAAGGAACAAGTCAAGATGGAGAACAAGGATTATATATTTTGGACCAACACGCGGCTTCTGAACGTATCACTAAGGAATATTTTTTAAAAATGTATGAATCATCAAAAAGGAGTAAGCAACAGTTAATATCTCCTCTAAAACTAGAAGTAAATCCTTCTGAAAAATTCTTTATAGAAAGCAATTTAAAAGAAATTAATATGCTGGGATTTACGTTTGAACATTTTGGGGGTAATACTTTTATTTTAAGAGAAATCCCGACAATTATGGGAAAACTTCCCGATGTAAAAATAATCAATGAGATTATCGCAGATATTACGGAAATCGGAAAAGATAAAACTTTTTCTGAAATTAAAGAAGAAATAATCAATTATCTCGCATGCCATAAAAGTATCCGAGGAGGTGATGAATTAACTTTAAAAAATATAAGGAATTTGTTAATTGATTTAGCTAATTGTAAGAATCCTTTTCATTGTGCTCATGGGAGACCCACTCTTAAATTTATCTCATTTAAAGAGTTAGATAAGCTATTTAAAAGGACAGGTTAAATTCTTTAATTGGATTTATATAAATCAAAATATAAATATAATTATTTTATCTATTTAACTACGAGAATTAGTTTGAGATTTGAAAATGCGAAAAAAGGATAAAAAATCGAAGAAGAAATCTAAGGAAGGAGAACAACGTCGAGAGAGTTTTCATCAAAAGGATAGTAAAATAAAAATGCTTTCAAAAGTTGATGAGTTGAAATTTCAAGCCATTAAAAGCTTATCGGAAGGAAACTTAGATGATGCTATTTATAACGCTGAACAGATAATTCGACTAGCAATTCTTGCTGATATGCCATCTTATATTAAGGAACAAGAGGATTTTATTAATTCAATTGCGAAAGATGTTCAGAAAGATTACCTAATCAATGAAATTAAAAAGGCAAGTAAATCACTAAATGAAATGTATGATAAATTAGTATCCTCTAATCAAACGTCTCAAGCTCATGAAATTGTGAAAGGTTTTAAAAATAGATATCAAGACATGCCATTTTTTGACTCAATTGAGACCGTTAAAGAGCTTATTGAGAAAGATAAAAAAATATGGATACAGCATATCACTAGTCTTGAGGATGAGTAGACAATTCAATAAAAAAAGACATTAATAACTCAAACTTACATTCAATTTTATGCTTTTGAAAAGGCAATTCCTTCTATTCCTTGAATCCCATCAACCTGACCGAATAACTCTTCAAGTTTATCCGTTCCTCCCCACTCTTCAGGATATCTAACTTGAACTCTCGCTTTTTTTAAACCAAAGGCAACCGGGACAATATCATATTTTTCAATTGTACAGGAATCAGGTAAAGCAGCCTTTAATTTCCCTACAAATACTTCAAAATCAATATCTGTTTCTTCTGGTACTACATCAATTAATGCTACAAATTCTTTTCCCATGGTTAGGGCCCCTCAAATTCACATTTTAAACATTTATATGTCTTTCCCATAGCTCTGCACCGTTCGCATCTCCAAATTTCCACATCTCCGCACTGTGGACATGGGAAATGAACCGCATTTTCATAAGGCGCTATAGGTCTTCCACATGAAAAACACACATTCCTTTTAAATGTCGACATAATTACCAAAAAAAAATATGTGATAGAATTAATTATTTTTGGTTTTTAGAAATTGAAAGAAATCAAAATTTAAATTTTAACTCAACATAAAATATATATAGAAATATAATTAGATTATCTAATATATTATTAATTTCACACATGTTCTAATTATCCACCCCACACAAGAGGTTAGAAAGAATATATGCCAGAGAATAAAGTGAAAAAATATTTTAGCCTTGTTGAAGTATGGGCTTGGTGCGACATTTGTCAGGACATGGTTGCATTGAGCGTAGATAAAGATGAAATTCACAACGGTCTTGAAATGGGCATCTATACGAAAGAGTTCAAACATAAGAACCCCCATCCCGAATTAGAAGATCCTGATGATTTATCTGGCGATGAACATACAATATATGTATATATTAATGATAATTATGATGTCACAGGAGTGAAGTCATTTTTTGGAGATTCTCCAACCATAGAATCCTTAGAGGAAGCTGCTGCTGCATCAGGGGCTACTGAGGTCAGAATACCCATTATTATTAAAGATGTTCCGGCAACAAGTGTTCATTTAGGTATGATTACCCCCGATGAATATAAAGTCTTAAAAATCTGTGACGGAATGAACACTCTTGAGCAGGTTGCCGAAATTGCTGGCCAAAACTTGGAAGATGTGGAAAAAATGATGGAAAAGCTCCATAAAAAAGGCTTAGTTGATGTGATTAAAAGAGTTTAGTCTTTTTCATCTAATTTTAAAAAAAAATTTGCAGCCTATTAAAAGATATGGCTGGAAGTTTTATCTTTTCTATTTAATCAGAGTTTCTTGTTAATGATAACAAAATTTATTCGAGTTTTATTAAACCGAGAACTACAGGAACCACAAGATAGTGCGCTCGTGGAAACACTATTTCTATTAAATATGAAAGAAGCATAATAAAAACCTGATAAACAGGATCGGCATATGTCACATTTCCATTGGATAAGACTCCGATGTATCTAGTCCCAAGGATATGCATAGGCTCGAGGTTCACCACAATAAAAATGAATGAGCCTAACAGATAGTTTCTAAGGTGTTTAAGAAACCCTTCGCCAGCTACAAACTTGGCAAGCACAAAACTAATTATGATCACTAAGGATAAATAAAGGATAGCGACAACACCGAACATGGGACGTACTGATGTTATAGGTTTAGTGCTTCCTAGAATACCAACGATAATTGAACATATAAATACGATAATCATCGTTATTATGAAAAGATTTCGGCGTAAATTAAATTCCTTCTCATCATCCCGCTTCAAATACATATCAAGAAATAAAAATCCTGAAACTCCATAGATAGCTCCCTCGCCTAATCCTTGAAAAAGCCATGTTAAATAGGTCGGAATTACAACCCCAAATACTGTTACTGTCCAACTTTCAGCTCTCATCCCCAGTGAAGACAATATTAACTCTACAATCCCAAAAAAGATCGTTGAGCTAATGAAAATAACGATATAATTATTATCTTCCTTTTTAAACGCAAAAAATAGAGAAATCGCGAGAGCTATAATCATAAGTAGTACCCGTGTCTCAAAATAACCTGCCTCATCAAAACTCCTCACCATTGCAAATCCATTCATTACATTATCACCAATTTTTTATTTGAATTTCTTTTTTTATATTATTTTATTATCTTTTACTTTATATACTTAAGGCGCATTTTCAAAAAAATATATATAAAAAAAGATTAATAGTATGAATTAAGAAATCAACTTATTTGGATGAGTAAAAATGACAGAAAATTTTGAATTTAATCTTGGGAATTTAAAAATTGAGCAGCTAAGCTATGTATACAAGGATATTAAAAAACAAGCGAAAATTATGGAAGAACTGTATGGCATTCCTACTTTCGCACAAATGGAAGATATAGTCCATCAAGAGGCTACTTATCGTGGTAAACCCGTAGAAATAACGGTAGATTATGCATTTAGCCGTTTAATAAATGTACAAATCGAGCTTCAACAATGGAAAAGCGGAGATTGCTCCTTTAAGGATTTCATCGATCAAGGAAAAGAAGGGCTTCATAGTATAGGTTTGTATGTCGATGATTTAGATACCTACGTTGCAGAATTTAAGAAAAGAGGTATTGAAGTATTACAAACCGGGCAGGTTGGTAAACAGAAATTTGTGTATCTGGATACTGAAAAAACTTTCGGAGTCCTTCTTGAAATTTCGACTACAGTTAAAAGGCGAAGAAAAAAATAAAGAATTCTACTAGTTTTTCATTAAGTATATATTAAAAATAACTTTTTTTTTAATTTCTATTTTTTATTGATTAAAAACTAATTATCTTGATCCCATGGTGCCAGTTCGGGCATGTTCCATTTATACGCCAAAAATTTTATTAACACCATTAATATTAGTCCAGTTAAAATTGAAACTGTTCCCGATATAATTATTGCCATATTTAAGATTCCCTCTTCTGTGCCCAATGGTATACTAAAAATAAGTAAATTTAATGTAGAATTCCAGATAAAGTGGCTAATCCAGCTGGGCCACAGGCTGTTAGTTTTGTAATACATATATCCCCACATAAAACCAATTAGAAAAGGAGCAAGAAAATTTATGAAAACCGCATTGAATAGAGCCTGCATTAAGGTCATTTGGCCTGTTATATAATATTTCAGTGGCCATCTTAAATGCCATGCTCCGAAGAGCACGGCTTGTAAAAAATTGGCCTTCCAAAAATCCACCCTAGTTAAAAATTTACGAGTCATTAATCCCCTAAAGAGTCCTTCTTCCATGCAGCAATTAACCACATTCCCGAATACCAGCCATAGACCAAATATAACACCACCTCCTATACCCCCTTTAGGATCGGTGGGTGAAAAAATGATTGCTGTTTTTACATTGGAACTGGTTAGAACCAGAAATCCGGCTGTGAAATAAATCACCACCATTATGGTACTTACAAGCACCCCTATAAGAAAAGCCTGAAAAATCATGGTTCTATGAAGACCGATTGCCGCGACACTTCTCTGTACCGACCAGAGGTATAAAACAATAATGAAAAAACCCAAAGCTTTGGATATAATTATTTCACCCCATAACTCGTCGATGCGGAGTATGAAAATGTCAATTAAGCTAAGTATAAGGCATATAAGGGTAATAAGGGACAGAATTACAAATGGATGATTTTCAGCAAAAATCCGCCACTTTTCCATAATTATAGCTTTAGAATGCTTATTAAATAAAATTTTATTTTTCCTATTCAGTTCTTTTTGATAATTTTATTTCCCTTTTCGATTCCAAGATGCAATGCTCGAATATTATCGTCCGGATCTCTTAACCATTCTTTAATGACTTCTTCATAATGTTTAATATCAATAAACGGAATTTTGCCTGTTGGAATCGCAAAGCCTAACATTATTATGTTTACCTGTTGGTTTCTGTTAAACTCTTTGAGCGATAGTTCGGTGGCATTCATGGTATAGACTTCTTCAGTATAACCCTTTAATATCTCTTTTATTTTTTCTAAGGAAGGGTATTGATCTAAATCAGCAGTGATTAAAATGGGAGGAATTGTACGCTCATTCAATACAAAGGTAGTTTTATTTGACGCAAAAATACCTCGTCTCAAGGATTCCACGGGTTCAATACAAATATATAAGTCAGCATCCCCATAACAAATTAAGGAAGAGTTCAGGTTTTTCTTTGGATCATCAGTGGCCTTTTTTTGATATCTTGTGTGGCTAATTATTGCTCCTTCGCGTTGAGCTAATCCATGTTGCTCTGCTCCAAGTATTATATCAACACCAGCTTTTTGCGCCGCAAATTCGATCAATCTTTTTAATGATATAACCCCTTGTCCCGCTGTGCCCGCAATGACCACATTTATGATATCAGTTTCTTTAAATTTCATAAAATAACTCCAAATTTCATTTAATAATATGTCTAATATTATATTATTTAATTTGATAATTTTTTTTATATTATCTTAAATTGGTAAATTTACGTTTCTCTCATAATTGTTTCATAAAGTTCTTTATTATTTTTTGGTATATTTATTTCATCTTGTTTTTTAGTGAGAGAGATCGCTTCATTTGGACAAATTATTACACAATTACCACATCCAATGCATCTTTTCAAATTAATTGTTGCTATTTTATTTCTTAGTTTTATTGCATTTACTTCACATTGTTTTAAACAAGCGCGACAACCCTCACATAATTCAGCATTTACTGTAGCATAATAACTATTTGTCCAAAATTTTGTTGGATTAGGAATTAATTTTTGCATAGATAAAACTCCACAACAGCATCCACAACATGAGCAAACAAATTCTGGTTCTTTTGAGTTTGAAATTTGAAGAACTAAACCATCTTCTTGATTCTTTTTTAAGATTTGAAGTGCTTCTTCTTTAGTGATTTGCTTTCCTAAACCTCTTCTTAACCATCTCTCCGCAATTTCATTAAAAACAAGGCATATATCTAATCGATCTGTTTTTTGACAAGGTCTACCATTTATTTTTGCAGTTTTTTTACAAACGCAATCTAATAGGACAATGGGTCCTTCTAGATTCTTAATAATTGCTTTCAAATCATCATAATTGCCAACTAAATGTTCAGGTTCTACACTGTATTCAACAGGAATTGTGCGCATTTGAGGGATTTTTGAATTTACTAATCTCAAGGGAAATTGAGATTCTAACATATAATCTATTCCCAGTTTTATATATTCAGGGGTGCGATTATAATTTACAGATTCGTCTAATCCTATAACTAATGGTAATAGTCTATAAAACATTATACCATCTCGTAATTTCCAGCCAATGATTCCTTTATTCACCATATTTTCTAAAATATTATGTAAATTGGTCTTAGTGTATTCTTCTTTCAAATGTTCAAAAATCTCTTCTATATTTTGCTCTTTATAACTTAACTTCAATGCAACTTTAGCCTCTTCTGGTTGAAAAAAGTATTTTAATAAAGAGATATCCGAACCAGTAGTCGTGGGTGGAAATCCTACAGGTTGATTGTCTAAATGCTCTTGTAATTTGTGATAAATTTTATCTTCTAAACTCATTAGATTATACTCAATTTTTCAATTAATTATTCTTTATAAATAAAATTCAACAATCCTATTTAAGTTACGACTCCTTTGCCAGAGGTAACTGCAATTACTACGCTTTTTATATCATTTTTTTAAATTTCGCGAAAAGGAACCTCTGTTGCTAATGCATGTATTACGGATTTGTGAATTGCTCCATTTGGGCAGATTTGATAACAAACGCCACATCGTATACATCTATCCTCATCAATCTGCATCGTCTCTCTTCCGTCAATCTCTGTTCTCCTTATAGCAGGACAGCTAAGTATTCTACTACATTCATGGCAAACTTGACAGCCTGAGATATAATAGGTGATTTCTTGTACTTTCTGCCCTTGCGCTTCAAGATCTCTGATCTGACTCATTCTCCATCTATGAGCTTGAAGTCCACATTCTCGTTTAAGAATTATAACTTTTAATCCTTTTTCTTGAAGTGCCTCCTCAATGGATTTTGTCAATTTTTTAGGGTTATATGAATCTTCAATTCGAAGCCAGGGTACTCCTAACGCTTTGCAAATGTTTTCAATTGAGAAGCCTCGATTAATTAAGTAACGAAGTACATCATCTTGGTGACCAGTCATTGCAGTCCAAGAATTCTCGAAAATGATGAGCAACACATTAGAATTATAACCGACTGCTTCTGCCAAGGGTGCCATACCCGTATGAAAAAAGGTGGAATCGCCAATCATAGCAACTATTTTTTGATCTGATTTGGTCGACATGCCTATGGCAGCACTTATTCCCCCTGACATGCATATTACGAGATCACTACATTCTTGCGGAGGGAAAAACGACATTACATAGCATCCAATATCTCCACAAATCACGGTATTTTCTAGCTGATTTGTGGCTTTTAATATGGAATAGAGTGTAGCTCGTTCGGGACAGCCAGCACAGAAAGTCGGAAACCTAGCCGGAACAATCTCCTTATAAGAATTGAAATATTCGATTGCGTTCGTCATCTGTTCGCTCGGTGTTTTATCAAAAATTTTCGCTAAACTAGTAGCGATTAATCCAGTGGAATATTCGTTATATTTTGGGAAATATTCTTGACCGATCATTTGAACATTCAATTTGTTATGATGAGCGATTTCCGACACTTTTACTTCTAAAAATGGTTCTAATTCTTCAATAATAATGACTTTTTCAAGGGAATTCAAGAAATTCGAGATCTCTTCATAATTTAAAGGATAAATCATCCCCAACTTTAAAACTGGTACATCATCAAGTCCCAATTGGTCCAATGCTTCCATGGTATAGCCAAAAGGCATTCCACTGGTAATGATTCCAATTTTATTTTCTCCCGGAATTATTTTATTTACACCAAGTTCTAGTATGATTTCTCGAATTTTTTCAATTCTTTCATATAATCGTACGTGGTTATTTATGGCGTGAGGAGGGAGTGAATTAAACTTAGGAATGTTTCGGATAAATTCTCCTTTTGCTTTCCCCCTCTTTATTGGTCCTAATTCTACATAACCTCGGGAATGAGCGCTTCTTGTAGAGGTTCGAACTTCAAATACGGTATCATACTTTTCGGAAAGTTCAAATGCTAGTTTGGTGAAATCTTTACATTCTTGAGGTGTATGGGGTTCAAAACAAGGGAGATGGAGCATCCAGGTGTAAAATCGTTCATTTTGCTCTTGATGAGAGCCTAAACTGCCCGGATCAGCTCCCACCAATATCACCATTGCACCAGGATTTGGGCCATTTAAAGCAATCACGCTTAAGGCATCACTTGCTACATTTAATCCGACATGTTTCATTGGATTTAAACTTCTACATCCGGTCCAGGCAGCACCAGCACAGGCAGAAGTTGCAACCGCCTCATTTACCGCCCAATGATGTACCAAATACTCTTTTGCTTCAGGATTTTCTCTTAAGATTTGATGAAAATATTCTCCAATGTCGCTGGTGGGAGTGCCAGGATATTGAGACGCATATGATACCCCAGCCTCAAGGCATCCCCGTACTACAGCTTCATTTCCAAGCATTAATACCTTTCCTTTTTCGTCAGAAAAACGAGTATCTTTTATTGGCATGTGAATCATCCAAATGCATAATCAAATTAATTTATTATTTTAAACCTAAATAAAAAAACCTTATTATTTAGGTTAATAATAGAGAGAAATTAATAAAGATACCTTTCTAAAGAGATATTATCTCAATGCATAAAAAAAGGGTAAAAAATTGAAAATATCCTAAAATGCAGGTTTCTTATCCGGTTTGAACTCACTAATACTATCTAGTATGAGCTTATTTAAATTCAGACACGCAAGATCTACTAATTTTGAATAAGGCTCCTCAAGAATCTTCGCGACCCCTTCTGGAGTTCCATCCCAAATAGGATTTTTTTCCCGAGCAATGATGGGCCTTAATTCTAACTTATGATTATCGGGTAACCCCACTCTCACAAAATAAACACTCTCATAATGTCGATGCAGACCTTTGCCGAGTCCACCCCATTGTTTTTTTCCTAATTGGTATGTCTCTATCCACCCCAGATCAAGAGCGATTTCAGGTTTAATGCTTATAGTTTCGCTTGTATCAGAGGGCTTATAATCGAATGATAAGATATTCCACACATTTAACGTCCATTGGGTTTTTAATTCTTTTAAAATAATATTGGTAAATTTTTTATAACGATCAATAAAATCCGTAGAATCTTCTTTTCCTACAACCACGGGAACGCTGTATCTCCTTGGGATAAAACTACACCCTGAGGGACATTTATACTGCCAAGGACCATTCTTTTTTGCGCGCCACTTGTTTTTTTTAAATACATATGAATTATAGAATTTGGGAGCTAATCTTTCGGCAATTTTCTCTTTAAGATTCAGTTTTTCAGGCATCGTCTCTTCATGCCATTCTCCTTGCCAATTATCTTCATCAATAATTAGACTAAACCAACGCCACCCTCCAATTTGCCTCTTTTTAAATGAGCCTCCTGAATACCCCGGCGCATTTCCTAGAGAAGGACCAGGAAATTGCTCTTTTAAACAGTCTGCTTTATACAGACCAAAATCATTGGCATCTGATATAGAAACGATTGGTAAATATCTGCTAAAGATCGGTTCAAAAATAGCCCACATTCTTTGGGCCATTCCTTGAAAAAATGACATGTAGTCGGGATTGTCATACCCTAAGAGCGGTGGTTTGTGCCAACCAAGAATCATTATATTATCTCTTGGATTACAAATAAAATTCCACAGCGCAACTTTATCTGGTTTACTCGCTTCTCTGACGATTTTTTTATTAACAGTAGCCTCTATAGAGCAATGTTGTGAAAATTTTTTCTCTTTATCTCTTATTAGCTCATATCGTCCTAACCAAAGATATTTTCCCAATTATTACAGCTCCGATTGAATTGTTATTACCTTCCCTAGATTATGAAAAAAGTAATTTAAAAATGTATTGACAAGCAAAAGACTATAAATAAATCTTCTTAAAAAGAAAAAATAGTTAGATCCAATAATCCGATTTCCTTATATTCCCGCTTGCTGACCCATATTTTGTAATTTAAAAATATACTGACAAAGCATAATTAAATATAATGATAGTATGAACTAAGAATGAATCATATGATTCAAGAAATAAAGAAAATAAAAAAAATCTTAAAAAAAATAAAATTTTATAAAAAACCCGTTTTTACGGGCTTAGAAGCATCTGTGGATGACCTGAGGTCCCATTTCCTTATATTCCCTGCGTGTAACCCACATTCTGTGGAAGGTCTTTAAGGAACTTAAAATTGATCCGCCGATCCATACGGAGTACATACGCTCTGGAGGAGCGATGATTTTTACATCAACCGACTCTGGAATCTGTTCTTTAATTTCCTTGGTTAATCGTTCTTTTATACCAGGGAACATTGTAGAACCACCAGAAAGGACAATATTGCTGTAAAGGTCTCTTCGTAAGTCGACATCACACTCGGAAATAGCTCCTACAATTACGTCATCTAAAGGCTCTAATTCTTTACCAATTACGGATGGATTAAAGAAACACTCTGGAGCCAAGAATCTCTCGACACCTACATTGATGGTTTCCCCATCAGGAAGCATGTAGCTCTTTTCCATGCCTGCCACTTTCTTGGAAAGCATCATCTCCTTTTCAGGATCAATTGCGACATAGCAAAGTTTCTCTTTAATGTCTCTTACAATTTCTTTTTCCGCTGATGTGGTAAAGGAATAGCCTTTTTGCCTGAGTAGTCTCTGTAAATAGGTAGTAATATCTCGTCCTGCAAGGTCAATTCTTTGGATTGCGTGGCTTAACGCGAAGCCCTCGAAAATTGGGACTACGTGTGAAACACCGTCCCCGATATCAATAACGCATCCAGTTGTACGACCTGAGGCATATAGGGATAATACTGCTTGCATTGCGACGTAAAGCGCTGGGGTGTTAAAGGTCTCGAACATAATTTCAGCCATTTTCTCTCGGTTTGGTCTTGGATTTAATGGAGCCTCAGTTAAGAGAACAGGATGTTCTGATGGATCAATACGAAGATCTGTGTAAAAAGTATAGTGCCAGATCTTTTCCATAGCGGTCCAATCTTCAATTATACCATGTTCTACTGGGAACATTAACTTCAAAACACCTTTGAGTTGCATGGCTTCTTCTCCGATATAGTATTCACGGGTATAATGTTCAACATCGGTCATTATTGATTCATATTTTGGATAACCAATTAAGGTTGGGAATACTGATCGAGGTTGATCTTCCCCAGCGAATCCATTTTTTGAGATTCCGGTACCATTGTCAACCACTAACGCTTTTGCATTTAAAAAGCTTTCTTCTTCTCCCATTTTTATTCAGCCTTGTTAATTATTAATTTTTTTGTTTTGTTTTGATATATTTTTTGATGAATCAAATTTACATTTATTGTGTTAATTTTTATTTTTAACTGTTTTTATAACAAATTAGTTTTTTTTTATAACAAATTTTATTAGATAATATATTGTATGTTTATAAATTTGTTTTAATACAAAACCAAATCTTTTAGTCAAACAATTGTTTAACTAAATGTTTTTGAGTAAAAACCGTCCTAGGCGGGTTTTTCCGTTTTTTATTGTCGGATTCCTATTTCTCGGAAATAGGAAATTACGATAGATTTTATTTAGAACCATTCTTTTAAGTATTTAAAATAAATTTCTCTAAAACTAGACTTATGAAGTTAGAAAAAAGCTTTCTTGCCATCCGAGTCTTGAAATATATAATGAACAATCCAAACTGCACAATCCCTCAAATCAGAGATTATTTCGGTATAGAAAGCTTTAATCCGCCACAACGTGAGGAGAAAAATTTATATAAAGTTATCTCTTATCTGGATAATGATGAGTTCATCGCTAAGATAGATAATCCTTCGATGTCATCAAGAGGGGCTCATTTTTTTCTGGAGGTAACACAGAAAGGAACAGACACAATTTCAGCGTTTAAAGAGCTTTTTTTAGACCTTCCGAGCGATCAAATTAGACCTGAGGATTTATCAACAAGATTTTCTAAGCTCTCTTATGGAATTCTTAAGGATGTTTTGTATGGAATACTCAATGAATTGGATTACGAAACAAGACGGATCCTCAATTCAAAAAAACCAAGAATAAATGTGCTTATTGAAAAATGCCATGCAGAACTTCAAGAAGAAGTATCAAAGATAATTGAATCTTTAAAATAATTAATTCTTAAATCAGATAATTCTCGAATATTTGACAACTTTGTTGAATTAGGGAACTATTTGGGTTAAAAATTTGGTGTAAAAAATTTTCTTTTTATGAAAATCATGCTTTTTGTTTATAAAAAAGTATTTTTAGCAGTAATAATATTATATTTTAGGAATGACAGAATCGGACGTAAAAAAGATTCAGAAGCGAATTTATGCATTAGAACGCGAAAACGAGTTATTACGCCAGGAAATTGAGAATTTCAAAAAGGCTTTAGACAACTTGAAGAAAAATCCATTGATACTCGGCTCAGTTGAGAGGGTATTAGACGATGGGCGCACGATCGTTTCACACTCACCTGGAAGTAGAATCCTATTGCCCCCAAATGATCTCGTCAATCCATCTGCGGGCGATTCGGTAACCCTCCACCCCCAGAGTTATCAAATTTTAGAGATCCTCTCAAGAAAAATCAGGGGGCATGTAGCAGCCATGGAATTATTAGAAACACCAAAAGAGACGTTTGCTGATATTGGAGGGTTAGATGATCAAATTCAAGCGATTAGAGAAATCATAGAATTACCATTAGTTCATCCAGATTTATTTGAAAAAATAGGCATAGATCCACCCTCAGGAGCCTTATTAGCCGGTCCCCCTGGAACGGGAAAGACCTTATTAGCGAAGGCAGTTGCAAATACAACCCATGCGCGATTCATTCATCTAGTGGGATCGGATTTAGTCCAAAAATTTATCGGCGAAGGGTCCAGAATGGTAAGAGAAGTATTTTCCCTTGCAAAAGAAAACACTCCAGCTATCATTTTTATAGACGAGATAGATGCAATTGCGATTAAGAGAACAAGCGAAGTATATAAAGGAGACCGTGAGGTACAAAGGACTTTCATGCAATTACTCAGTGAATTAGATGGATTTGCTAATATAGAAGGAATTATGTTTTTAGCAGCTACCAATAGGGAAGATGTATTAGATCCCGCGATTTTAAGACCCGGAAGGTTTGATCGGATAATTAGGTTTGATATGCCGAATGAAGAAGCTAGGTTAATGATTCTTAAAATTCACACGAGGAAACTGAACATAGATAATAATATTAATTTAAAAGATTTTGCGAAAAGAACCGAAAATTTTAGCGGGGCTCATATTAAGGCATTATGCACTGAGGCGGGCATGAGATGTCTAAGGGAGCGAAAAACGAAGATAACTCAGAATCATTTTGAGAAAGCATTATTAGAGATTATGGATAAAGAACATACTGTCAAGGAATATATTTATTCTTAAGTGTTCTTCCTTTAACTATTTGGTAATATTAATATACGTAGCTTTAAATTTATTATATAAAGTATAAATAACTGAATTCAATTTCTAGTTTTTAAGAATCGAGATTAGATTAATCTATGGAACTAAATCCCACATATATTAAAGAGAATTTACACAAAATCGGGATAAAAGAAGCGTCTGCTTTACTTAAAGAGTGGATAATTAGTTCGAATATTCTTGAATTGAGAAAAGATGCCTTAGAGCTCTTTGGTTCACTCGATGATGGAAAAAATTTTAAATTTCTTGAGCAGGTATTTCTTTCTGATGAAGATCTGGAAATTAGATTAATAGCAGGAAAAATTTTGGAACATAATTATATGAATCATAAGAAATTAATCCCGCTTCTGGAATATTCATTAAAAAAAATTAAAGAGTTTGAACAAAAGTTCCTTGTTGTAGAATTTTTAAACCGAATTGATACGAGTGCTTCAAGAAAAATTCTTAAAAATTTTCTCAAAACCTATATTAAAGAAAAATTGGGTCGTAAACTACAAGAATTTCCAGAAGAAATTTTCACAAAAGATTATCAATTTGCATTACCATCCCAAATCTTAGATATTTGTTTTAACCTAATTTTATATGACTTTTATACCTATGAATGTAGGTATAATATCTCCTTAAGAAAGGGATTAATCATTCTTTTAAACTGTGAGGGTGCAAATTTAAACAGTATAAAAGAAATAGCTGCTTTGCATCGTCTTTCACATTTAGAACATCTCTTACTTCATAGGAATAATATTGAAAAGATCAATGGGTTAGACGATTTAAAAAAGTTAAAGGTTCTGGATTTATCAAACAATACAATTGAGACCATAGAAAATCTTGAAGGATTACCATTTTTAGAAGAATTAAATCTCTCACAAAATAAAATAGAGACCATAGCAAACTTAAATTCTCTAAAAGATTTGAAAAAATTGAATCTTGCATCGAACTTAATCACTGAAATTAAAGGATTGGAGAGTTTAAGGAGTTTAGAAGATTTAAATCTTAATAAGAATAAGATAATGGAAATAAAAAATATTAGTCATCTTCTTAATTTAAAAAGATTAAGCATATCATTTAATCAAATTACCTCTATATCTCAAATTGGTGCGTTAGAGAACTTAATTTGGCTAAATCTTAATGATAACAAAATATCTCAAATACACGGATTAGATGGTATGCATAATTTAAAAGTACTTAATTTGACAAATAATTTGATAACAAAGATAGAGAACTTAGAAAATTTGGAAAATCTAGAAAGATTGGAACTCTCGAATAATAAAATCCAAGAGATTAGAGGGTTGGAAAGTTTATTAAAACTCAATTCATTATATCTTAATGATAATAAGATAAAAATTATGGAAGGCATTGATTATTTAGATAATTTAATCATTCTTAATATAGAAAATAATCAAATATCTGAATATAATGATACTTACAAAGAAAAATTGAAAAAATTATATTATATCTATTTGTCTGGGAACCCTCTCACTCCAAAAAGCTGGATATGCTATAAAAAGCATATGACCAGATATCCCTAAAGAGTATTTTTAAATAATGAGATTTTAGGTAGTGAATTGATTTTTATAATCTAAATTATATTTATATTTCAACAAGCTCAAACAATATATCAAAGAACTATGACTCAAGATAATAAAATCACTATGTTTCAACCTCGGTTAATAAAGGAAGATGACATGTATGGTAAAATTGAGGGATATACATTAAATTTAATCAGACCCAATATTTATCAATTTGCCTCAAAAGGTGCAGGGTGCCATATTTATCTTATAATAGGTGAGGAATTAAATGTTCTGATAGATACGGGGATTATTTCGAAGTTCAATAGTTTTAATTATTTGCTTACTACTGAAGTTGGATTACGCGTCGAGGACATTAATCTTGTTATCAATACTCATGAACATTTTGACCACATAAGTTCAAATGCCTATTTCCATTGTGCAATTGCTGCACATCGACTGGCAGCTACGAAGATTCAACACACAGATGAATTAATTACAAAAGGAAAAAAATGGGGAATCGACTTAACAGATTTAAAAGTAAATATTTGGCTTGAAGAGGGGAATATTATTGATTTAGGCAACGTATTTTTAAAAATAATTGCTACTCCTGGGCATACCTCGGGGTGCATTTGTGTTTATGATCCCTATAAACACTATATTTTTACCGGAGATACCTTATTCCAAGGATCATCGACGAATGTGTATGAATCTGGCTCCATATCGGAATATATTAACTCATTACAACTATTAAATACTTTAAAAATTAGAAGTTTTTACCCAGGACATGGCAATTGGGTAATGGGATTTGATGACGTTAATAAAGAAATTGAAGATTCAATCCAAAACGCTAAAAAAGAACTTCAAGCTTTTATAGATAAAGTCAAAAGTAAATCTCTTGAATATGCGAGGCCACCTCCCTCTCTCTATAAAAGAGAGGAAGAAGATTTATAATCATTCTATAATGGGACCGGTTCGAGTTCAGATTTAGCTCCACAATAATTACAGAATTTTAAATTCTTAATATAAAATTCTTGACAGTTTTTACAATATTGAAGATTTTGTTTAATTATTTCCTTAGATACTTTTAAAAAAGCTTTTTCAACATTCTCACCGGTTTTTGATGATGTTTCAAGCGGATCCCCTAAACAATCAAATTTCTGGCTTGCCTTTTTAGCTTCTTCGACAGATATTACTCTCTGATCTTCCAAATCAATTTTTGTACCAATTAAAATCTTAATTACTTTTTCTATCGCATTTTTATCAATAATCTTAACCCAATTTTTAACATCATTTAAGGATTCTTTATCAGTTATATCGTACAAAATAAGTGCTGCTGAGGCACCATTGCAGTAAGAAGGAAATAGTGTTCTATATTTCTCTTCTCCACCAAAATCCCAGATATGTAATTCAATACTTATATTATCATTTACTTTGACTTTTTTTCGTTTAAAAGCGACGCCTATGGTTGACATGGTTTTTTCGTGAAATACATTATCACAGAATCGAGCGATTAATGAGCTTTTGCCAACGTCTTTTGATCCAGCAAGAACAATTTTATATTTTAACATTTCTAAAGATATTCTTATTTTAAGTTAATTAGAGACGATAATTGTATAAAAACTTTTCATAATAAAAAAATGGCAAATTTTCTGGTTAAAATTTAAATCTTCAAATGAAAATCATAACATTTTTGTAAAAATAGCTTTCTTATAAATTCTTAAACTCTTTCAAGGATTGTTTCGTAAATATTCCTCTATAAACAATTCCATGACTACTTCGTCATAATAAACAGCATCCATATAGAACTGTTTTTTCCTCACTCCAACCACTCTAAAGCCCATCTTTTCATAAAGATGGAGAGCACGCTCGTTGTTCGAAAAGCAGCTCAATATTATTTTTTCTTTATTATTTAGTTTGTTAGATTCTCTAATCGCAATATCAATTAAATTTCTTCCAACACCCATATCCCGATATTTTTCCGAAACAATGATTCCAAGACTACCTACATGTGTTGCAGCTTCCCATTCTAAGTTTGAAATCTCGCATTGTCCGATAATATCGTAAGGTGGTTTATGATTAGTGATTTCGGCAACGATGCAAACTTCGTGTTCTCGTTTAATGTTATCATACCATGAATTTTTTTCAATTTCAGTTTTGACAGGGGTAAACACTGGAAGATAGGTTCCCTCTTCTAATACGTTATTAAAATTCCTCCATATGCCATCTATATCGGATTTTTTGACATGTCTTAAAATTACTGTTTCTTCTGTGTCAATCTTTAGCACTTTTTTCATTATTTTATTTATAGTTTTACAATTAAAAATATATATTTCTAAAATTTATTGTATTATTATGGAGAACGAAAAAGATGATACGTCTAATAACGATAAAGAAGATTTAGCCGATGTTTTTAAAAAAGTTGGTCAAGACAAGGAAAAAGCAGTTGCTAAAGATTTAGTTCAATTAAAACATGTGGATACTAAAAAGCAAGAAGTCAGTCAAGAAACGAAAAAACTTGCGGACGCTTTAAAGCAACAAGAAGAGGAGGAAAAACTTTCTAATGATGAAATCACTATTCTCGAGTCATTTATCGGGAAACGATTATTCCTTAGAAGAATCGCAATAGTTGTGAATCAAAGTAGAATTCCCTTAGGGATTGAACCATTTAAAAAAGAGGATTTAGAAAAATTGCTCGACCGTTTAATTCATTATGATTATATAGATTATGATATTATTAATGACGAGAGGGTTTATTTTCTAACAGAAAAGGGAAAAGAACATATTCAATGATAAGAAAGAAAAACAAATTTGTGATATTGGATTTATATTTACACGCGTTAGTCCTTTTTTAGTATGAGACGATTAATAGGAATGTCCATATACTCCCCATCAGGAAGCTCTCGTCGTATTGTGAGAGGTAATATTTGAGACTTTAACTCCAATTGTGCTATTTTAATCGGATCAATAACATTCATTGGCTTTTCAACTAATATTGGGGCTCCAAAACTTATTTGTAACGCTCTCGCACCTACAATCCTAGCCTTTTCATATCGGGTTAAGAAGATTGTGCCAATTTTAACATATTCTTGTACTTCTTTATATTTTTTACGTAATTCTCGAGATTCTAAGAAGCTTGACAAAGTGATTCAAACCTAAAAATAAGTAGTTAAAAAGTAGAAGAATGGATTTGATTTAACTTTTTTGGTTTTTATTTCAACTTTGTATTCGAAAATAAGAGAAATGGTCAAAATAATAAATGCGCAAGGGGGGATTTGAACCCCCGACCGTCGAGAGCTATGCTTACATAAGCATCACTTTACACGGTGTGAGCGTTTAGCGTTTTCCATATATTTTATGTGAAAAATGTCGTTATAGCCAGGCTAAACCACTCGCGCTTGCAAGATATATTTTACAATGAGCCATGAGAATTAAATCTTTCAGATTTCTTTTTTTAAAATAAAGGAGGGTGATAATGAATTATTAAATTATTATTAAAAATTTTTAAGAATTTAAGAATTTTTTAAGTATTTTGTAGACTCCGCTAATTTATATAATATCTTTAAGTTAATTAATCAATGGTGTTAAAAGAAAGTTTATTTTCGGTGATTTAAGTTTTAAAAACAAAGGAATATATATCCCATCCATTAGTCAAAAAGGATTTGGTACTCAGAAGAGAATACCAAGAGAATATTTTTATAAGTTGCTTAAAGCACAATTGTTTAGTGGTTATTCCCACGGGACTCGGGAAAACAATAATTGGATTAATGCTTGCAGTACATAGATTAACAGAGATACCTGAATCTAAAGTTATTTTTTTAGCTCCTACAAAACCGTTAGTAGAACAGCATTATCACTCATTTTTAGACCTTACTACGATATCCCACGAATCGTTGAAATGTATTACAGGCGCAACACAACCAGGGAAGAGAAAACTATTATGGGATGATTTAACCATCGCTTTCATGACACCTCAGGTACTCCAAAATGACATCATCTCAAAAACCTATTCGATACACGATGTATCATTAATTATTTTCGATGAATGTCATAGAGCAGTGGGAGATTATGCTTATTGTTTTATTGCCAAAAAATATATGGATGACTCAAAATGCCCTCAGATATTAGGGCTTACAGCCAGTCCAGGTTCAACGAAAGAGAAGATTAACGAGATTAAAGAAAATTTATTTATTGATCACGTTGAAATAAGAACAGAAAAGGATTCAGACGTAAAGCCTTATATTCATAATGTGGATAATGAATGGATAAAGATTAAGCTTCCAAGTGAATTTTTAGAAATCAAGAATATTTTAACTGAAAAATTAAAAGATGGGTATAAATGGTTAAAACAAAATGACTTACTTGATTCTTATGATGTGAACAAAATCACTCGTAAGGATATTTTAAAATTAAATAATCAAATAAATAAAAGAATTTCATACGCACGAGATGACAATGAAAAGTTTCAAATGTTTACTGCTAAAAAATTGGCTGCTAATGCCATTAGATTATCCCATATGTCTGAATTAATAGAAACTCAAGGCGTTAATGCGCTGAAAGACTATATTGAAAAAAATGAAGAAAAGATAAAGCGAAATACCGCAAATAAATCTTTAAAGGAACTATTTTATGATAAGGATTTTAAACGTGTGAAAACCTTAACATTTCATGTTCAATCAAAAGGCATAGTTCACCCTAAATTAGAAAAATTAAAAGAACTTTTGAGTCAACAGCTAACTGAGAACAAAGATTCTCGAATTCTGGTTTTCTGCCATTTTAGGGATTCAGTGAATAATATTGTGAAAATTTTTAAAGAGGATGATATAATAAAAGCTCATAAATTTGTAGGGCAAGCAACTAAAGGTTCAGATAAAGGTTTAACCCAAAAACAGCAGATAAACCTCCTTGAAGACTTTAAAGAAGGGATTTATAATACCCTAATAGGAACAAGTGTCGCTGAAGAAGGACTTGATATAGCAGAATGTGATTTAGTAGTCTTTTATGATGTTGTACCCAGCGCTATTCGTTCAATTCAACGTCGCGGTCGTACAGGTAGGAAAAAAGAAGGAAAAGTGTATGTATTGATGGCAGAAGACACTAGAGATGAGGGATATTATTGGGCAGAAAAAGTAAAAGAAAGAAATATGAAAGAAAGCTTGAGAATGATTAAAAGCGGTGAAAAAAAATCGAATTCAAAGCAACAAAAAAACATATTAAATTATGCTATACCGGAAAAAAAGGAAAAAATACAAGGTAACCATTTAGACAAAAACGATAATGAGAAGGAAGTAGAGAGGAGTGAAAAATACGATTCAAAATCAATTAACAAGATTGAGGATGCGAATAAATTCACAATAATATGTGACAACAGAGAAACTGCGTCACCAATAGTTCGAATTCTGTCATTATTAGGAATCAATTTGAAATTAGAGCAATTGCCTGTGGCTGATTATGTTATATCTGAAAGAGTAGGGATTGAGAGAAAATCTTCACAAGATTTTAACGATTCTATAAAGGATGGTCGTTTATTTAATGAATTAATTGAATTAAAAAACAATTTTGAGCGATCTATTCTTATTTTAGAGGGTGATCCTTTAGAAAATTCAAATATCAATGAAAATGCTTTATATGGAGCGATCACGTCTATAATTTTAAATTTAGGGATAACCATCTATAAAACTAAAAATCCAGAAGAGACTGCGACGTTTTTATTCCAAATGGCAAAAAAAGAGCAATCTGAAAAGACTACTCAAATGAAACTAAGGTTTGAAAAAGCTCCTTTAGATTTATCTCATCTTTTAGAGTTTATCATTGCTGGAATTCCCGGAGTGAATTATTCAAGAGCAAAAAATTTATTAAATGAATTTAAGACATTACAGCAGATATTTAATTCAGATATTCCTGATTTAACTAATGTTGATAACATTGGCAAAAAAATTGCTCAAGAAATCTATAAGATAAGCAGATATAAATACAAATAAAACCCTTTGCAATAAATTTTCTGTAATTAATTTTCCCTCAGTTTTATATACTAATGTTCAATTTACATGAACTATTTTGTATAACAATAAGAATTATATGATTTCTTTCTGATATAATATTGGGATATAATGAAAGTTAATCACTGGAATTTTGACGAAGTAATTGATCGTAAGAATACGTGCTCATCAAAATGGGATGGAACAGATAGATTTTTCCAGAAAAAAAATTTATTACCTATGTGGGTGGCAGATATGGATTTTCTTTCTCCACGTCCCATCATTGATGCTATAATTCGCCGTGCCGAGCATGGTGTATTTGGGTATACCTTTTTAAGTCCTGAATATTATAAAGCTTTAATTAATTGGTTTCAACGGCGCCATAATTGGCCAATAGAGAAGAAATGGATATTTTCTGCTCCCGGAGTTCTTCCTGGTCTAAGTTTTTCAGTCCAAGCATTCAGTAAACCAGGAGATAAAATTATTGTACAAAATCCGGTATATACGCCATTTTACCAAATTATTAAAAATAATGCTCGTAAAAGATTATTAAATCCCTTAAAATTATCGAATGGTCATTATGAGATGGACTTTAAAGATTTAAGGGCAAAAGCACGCCATCCCCGAGCTAAACTTATGATACTCTGTAATCCCCACAATCCGACGGGAAGGGTTTGGACAAGGGAAGAGTTAATCACCCTAGGAGAAATCTGTCTAGAAAATCAGATTTTAGTCATTGCTGATGAAATACATTGTGATTTAGTATATTCTGGATATAAATACACACCATTCGCCTCAATATCTGATGAATTTGCCCAGAATTGTATTATTTGTAATTCTCCAAGTAAGACATTTAATATACCTAGTTTAAAACTCGCAAATGTTATTATTCCAAACGCTCAATTACGAACTAAATTTAGCAGAATTAGACAGAGTCATCACATTACCACACTCAATTGCTTTGCATCAAGTGTATTGGAAGCAGCTTATAATGAATGTGAAGAGTGGTTGGATGAACTTAAAGTATACCTCAAGGAGAATTTGGAATTTTTAAAACATTTTATTAAAGAAAAGATTCCTGAGATTAAAGTCATTGAGCCAGAAGGGACATATTTAGTATGGCTTGATTTTCGAGGATTAGGATTTGATAGCAAAGAAATAACCAAAATTTTGTTTGATAATGCAAAAGTAGCATTATGGGAAGGGCATCTCTTTGGAAAAGGTGGCACAGGATTTGAACGAATAAATATTGCTTGCCCTCGTTCAATTTTAAGCGAAGGACTTAATCGGATCGTTAAAGCTATAAAAGAATTTTCGTGAAATCCCTTTCTTTTTAATAGTAAGATAGTTAAAAGTAGTTAGATATTTAGATATTAAAAAGGCAATCGATCCATCTTTATAGAAAAAAAGGAAATGATAAAAAACTTTATTCTAGGTTGATACTATTTTACATCGCTCAAGTTTATACCTTTGGTTTCTTTCAAATATGAATAAGTTAATGGTATAATAATTAGATGTGGCAAGCTCAATATTATGAAAGTGAGTCCTAGACCAAAAAATAATATAAGAATGCTGCTGATAAACAAACCACTAGTCATACCGATAGCTACTATCAAAGTTCTTAATCCACTTCCCGTTCCTCTAGCATCTGTAGGTGTTATTTCTACCGTTATTAACCTTGCAATGATTGTGATACCTTGACCTGTGATATAAGCGATTCCCACACTAATTCCTACTATTATTAAGACAAGGACCCCTGAGAGATTCACACTCATGACTGTAACTATTATTGAGACTGGAGCCAAGACACTATATATATAGAGCATTGGTTTTCTCCCCCACTTATCTGCGAGTATTCCTGTTATGAGATATCCTAAAATAACAGATATTGCGATGATATAGATTAAAAGATTAATTTCGGTCTCGCTCACGTGCCCACTACTTGCCCAATATGCTTCAATTAATCTATAGAACACGACATCTAAACCAGCAATTAAGCCAATTATCAATATTACTATGAGCTCCGTTCGTCGGGCATGATTGAATAAAATTTTCAAATTTTCTCTAAACTTCGGCATTTCTTCTCTTAAAGCTCGGTTCTCCTTCATCTCTTCAAACTTTTGAGTCTCTTTAAATGTTAATAATATAAGAAGACTCAGTGAGAAACCGAGAACTATCGCGAAATATGTCATGCCTCTCCAATTTGCCGAAGTCTCAGTTATAAATATAGAACGAAAAGTTGGGAGTAATAATGCACCCCCCATCCCGCCCATTAGCACAAATGTGTTCCATTGACCGCGTTTCTCTGGTGGACATTCTTCACTAATATAGATAGTCCAAATGTCGGAGCTAAAAAAGATATAAAGCATGAATAGATAAATGGTGTATTGAATAATATTAGTTGCCGTTGCGATCAAGAGTGAAGAAAAACCCATGCCAAACACAGTAAATGCTAGGAGTATTTTTCTTCCTTTGCGATCTGCTAGGAATTGATTTAATAGCACAAAATACGTCCCGATCGATGCAATTGCGATACAAAATGCATATATTGAATGAGCTACATTTTCGGGATAATTTGATAAGAATTCGGCGATAACCTTACTAGGAATGACAGTTGGATAAAGAGTAGAATATGTATCAAGAATTTCAACAAGCATTAAGACGATAATCATGTATAATAAAGCAGCTTTGGATCTTTCCCGAGAAAAATCGTTTTTATTTTGAGTCATGAAAATATATTTTAGTTTCTGGATATTTAAGGATTTTGGATAATACGCCCCAAAAATTGAATACTTTAGAAATTAACTTCTGATTAAAAGATTAAATATTTTTAAGCATAATTATTATAAAGTAATATATTCGAATATATTTTATATATCATTAGATATTAATAGAGCTAAATTTACGATGATAAAATTTAAAGTCGTTATCGCTGGTCAGAAGGATGTAGGCAAAACCTCACTTCTTCGCAGGTATGCGACAGGTAAGTTCGATACCTCTACTCTAAGCACTATTGGCGTAGATTTTGAAACGAAAAAAATTATGGTTGATGATGTAGAGATATTGCTCAATTTATGGGACTTTGCGGGGGAAAAAAAATTCAGAACATTATTTCCTTCTTATGTTTCCGGAGCTTCAGGAGCTTTGATATTGTATGATATTACGAGTAAAGATTCTCTTTATGACCTTGAAAGTTGGATGAAGGTTATCGATAATGTGGATAATCCCCCAAGGACCAGGATTTTAATAGAACATAAAATAGATTTAGAAGACCAGAGGGAAGTTTCTACAAAAGAGGCTAAAAAATTTCATAAAAAATATAATTTTAAAGGAGATATTTTAGGCGCATCGGCAAAAACTGGAGAAAATGTAGAAAATGTATTTGTGACTTTAGGAACTGAGATTCTGAAAAATTCATTACGTAAGTGCCCTAATTGTGGAAAACATTATCCACTTGAACTTAAGTTTTGCCAATATTGTGGAACCAAAACGTACTAACTTTGGTTTACGTTTAATTTTAATTTTTAAGAGATTCAAGACTAGGTTTTGAAATATTAATTCCAATTAAATTCAAGTAAAACGGAAATTTTTAAAAAATAATATATCTTAAAGAGCATTTATTTATAAAAAAAAGAAATTTATTATCCCAAATTTAAAGGTTTTAAGATTGAATTACGAAATTTCTCAAGATATACAAGAAATTATAAATAGAATCGAAAAAGAAAATATTTCTTTTAAGAATAAAACGGTGTTAGTTACTGGTGGTGCGGGATTTCTGGGCTCATGGACTTGTGATGTCTTAGTAGCACAAGGAGCTTATTGTATTTGTTTAGATAATTTATCATCAGGAAGGTTTGAAAACATATCACATTTAATGGATAAAAAGAACTTTCGATTTATTAATCATGATATTTCAGAACCAATATTTTTTGGTTTAACCCATCATCCGAAAGGAATTTGTATTGGTGATATCAATAAAATCGATATAGTAATGCATATGGCAAGTAGAGCGTCTCCATTTGAATTTAAGAAATATCCAATTCCTATATTAAAGAGCAATACGCTCGGAACAATGAATGCTTTAGGGATTGTAAAAGCACATAATGCATTATTTTTCTATACAAGCACGTCGGAAGTATATGGCAATCCTCCTGATGAGGCAGTACCAACTCCGGAGACTTATTTTGGGCATGTTAATCCTGTGGGACCTCGTAGTTGCTATGACGAGTCAAAGAGGGCAGGAGAAGCTTTCGTGAAAGCATATGAGCTTCAACACGACATTAAAAATAAAATAGTCAGAATATTTAATACATCTGGACCACGAATTCGTTCTGGTCCTGAATTTGGAAGAGTTATTCCCAATTTTATATACCAAGCGCTTAATGACGAGGATATCACCGTTTTTGGTGATGGTTCACAGACTCGCTCCTTTACTTATATTGTTGATGAGATAGAAGGATTTTTAAGAATGGTTTATAAACCAGAAGCTCTTGGAGAAGTTATAAATTTGGGAAATGATAAAGAGTTTACCATATTAGAATTGGCGAATATCATCCTTGAGTTAACGAATTCTCATTCAAAAATCGTTTATAAACATCTCCCTATTGATGATCCCGTAAGAAGGTGTCCGGATCTGAAAAAAGCAAAAGAAATTTTAAATTGGGAGCCCACAACCACCTTAAGGGAAGGGCTGAAAAAGACTATATCATGGTTTAAAAAGAATGAACAGTAAAATCGCTCAGAAGAAAAAATCCGAAATGGAAATTGCCAGCATTCAGTTTCAACGTCTTTTAAGATTTTCATTGATTTCTGGAATCCTTATTGTGTCCGGATTTATCGTGTATTATATCTTAGTTCCTGAGGAAGGCTATGTAGGGTTTGGTATTTTAAATCATGATGAAAGAGCAGAAGATTATCCTACTACTGCTAAAGTGAACCAATCTATTGGATTTTATATAACTGTTGATAATGAGTTAGATCACGATTTTACTTTCAAGCTCATTATTTTATTAGGAAATGAGGATACAAAACTAACTCCCGACGAAGGTTCAAAACATGCGAATAAAACGTTTACGACAGATAAAGAAACGTTAAAGCCAACCAAGCATTGGATGTCTGATAAATTATATGTTTCGTTTCCGTATAACGGAACGGATCAAATATTAATAGTAGAATTATGGAAATATAACGCAGATAATAGCAGAGAATTTTGGGATATATTATGGTTGCGAATTGATGTATATAGTTAATGAGCGGCCCCGATAATTTGGACATCTTTTATTCTCACGTATGGAGCTTGATATCTCCCATATATTTTAAATTCTTTAGAAACTGCATCAAGATTATTAAACAGTTCGAAAAGATTTATTCCGACCATAGTTTCATTCAAAGGTTTTTTAATTTCCCCATTTTCAATTAAATTACCTTGAAGGATTAGTCCTGAGAAATCTGCTGTTGTAATGTTGGGGCTGTCTCCCGTATATTCTAAAATTATGCCTTTCTTCACATCTCTTATCATCTCGTTATAAAAAAAATCTCCAGGTTTCATTATAAAATTAGTAGCTCCGATCGAAGGAACAGAACTATAAGAGCTTCGCACAGCGTTTCCTGTACTTTCAATTCCTTCCTTACTCGCAGTATAACTATTATGCAGTAGACCATCTTGTAAGAATTTTCCAGATTGTATAACTGATTTATTTTTACATGGAACTCCCTCGGCATCAAAAGGAGAAGATCCAAGAGCACCGTCCATAAGAGCATTATCCTCAATATTTAGAAGTTCTGAACCGATAGTTTCATTTCTTTTCCCTATTAGAAAGCTTCTTTTATATTGAAACGTTTCGGCATTTATAGCTGAAGCGAGTGGACTCAATATTAAACTTATTGTGCCATTCGGCGTTAAAATTAATGGAACTTTCATATTGTTGATTTTAATTCTGTTTAAATTCCTTTTGGCCTTGGTCAATGCGCTTCTGGCAATGTCAATTGCATTGATTTCCTTCAAATTACGAGCAGATTGCCAATCAAAGCCGAAAGAAGTCTCATTACTTACTTTATCTTTTACAATAATGTTCGAAGTAATTGAACATGAGGTTACTTTTCCATTTATTTCAATCCCGTTAGAATTAAACACATAGGCTTTAGTATAACTTGAAGAAAAATCAGCAGATTGAGAAATAGCGAATTCATCCTCCTTACATACATTAATTAAGTCTTTTGCATAACTTATTGAATCTTCAATTTGAAGAGCTTTTAATTCTTTATCAAATAGACCCTTTACAGAAGGATATTTCTCGTAATGTTCTGGCAAATCTTTAAAATCTGGATCCCCTGTACCGGCATTCATCATCCCGAGAGCGTTTGATATCATTTTTTCCATCGATTTTCTTTCTAAGTTATTTGTAAAGGCAAAACCCAGGGATCCTCTCTTATCAATGGCCCTAATCGAAACTCCAAGCGAACTTCCCATTTCATTATTTTTAACCGAATTTTCCTCAATTTCTATAGTTATAAATTTACTTTTACCGAAATAGACCTCAGCACATTTGAGATTACTGTTTTTAGTCTCAGCAAATTTAAGAGCATTACTCGCCAAGCTATAAAAATCTGGTTTGTCTTGCATTTAATTCAAACCTCCAACAGTAACATCTTCGACACGAATATATGGTCCTCCGTCGCATACTCTTACTCCTTGACCTCCCTTCCCACAAGTCCCGTCACTTAGCCCTATCTCATTACCAATCGCCGAGATTTTATTGAGAACCTCAAGAGTCATCCCTGATAAAGCTACATCTCTCATTAAATCAGTCTTTTCCCCATTTTTTATTAAATAAGAAATTTTACATTTAAATTGAAAGTTCCCAGTACTTGGATCCGTATAACCATATTGAAAATCTTCACAGAGAATTCCATTTTTCATATCTTTTATCATCTCGTCCAATTCCCAGTCTTTTGGTTCAAGAAACGTGATCCCCATACGCACTTGAGGCTTTGAAGTATTGGTTGATGCCCTCCCATGTCCATTAGGAGAGACTCCCATTCTTGAGGAAGTTTCTAAATTATGTAAATAATTCCGAAGAATCCCATTTTTAATTATTTCCGTCTTTTGAGAAGGGATACCCTCATCATCCACGAAATAACTTCCATATAATTCATAGGGTAAATTATATTTCTTTCCTTGCCCCATGGTTGGATCATCGATAATATTGACATCCACATTAGCAATTTGTGTACCAGTTTTCCCTTCTAAGATACTTTCTTTATTTAAGACCGTATCCGCTTCAATCGCATGGCCAAGAGCTTCATGAATTAAGACTCCGCAAAATTTTGGGTCCATTATAACTGTAAATTTCCCCCCTACGGGCGATTTTGCCTTAAGTAATTCGACTGCTTCCTTTGCAGATTTGGAACCTAATATTTTAGCTTGATCTGTTTCAATTATCTCAAATCCTCCAAGTCCTCCCACGGAATTTACTGATCTTTGAAGTATTCCGTTTTCTTGGGCATAGACTAAGCTAAATAATCTTATTAATGATAATTCTTGGTATATAACGCTCCCAAATGAATTGATAAATAAATTGCTCCCATAGCCATCCATATAAACGGTATGGGTGTTTTTAATTTTGGGTGAGTATTTTGAAGCAATTTTTTCTTGTTGCTTTACTTGATTAATTTTTTCCTCTACGTGAATATCTTCAATATTTTTCTTACTCTCCAGTTTGAAATTTGTTATTAGCGCGTCTCTTTCCTTTATTTTAAATTTATTTTTACATAAGGATTCAGACAATCGGGCTAATTTTATTGCTTGTTTAAAACCCTCTATCACAGATGGTTTAGAAATATCCTGCAACGTATTAAATCCCCAACCTCCATTTACAAACGTTCTGATGCCACAATCTATAAGTTCGTAAGAGGAAACTTCCTTGCTTTTTTGGTCTGTAAAATCAAGGCTTGTACCAATTCCCACTCCAGATTTGATATCCCAGTATTCGATCTTGTTAGCGGCGAGTTGGTTTAATTTTTCAATTAATTGGTCATCAAATAATTTTAATTCATCAACAACTTCCATTTTTCCACTTTTTTCTATTGATTTTATCTAAAGAAAAAAATAATGATATCTTTAAAAGTTTTAACAAAGAATCTTACTATGCAAACTGCAACTTTTTTTTTCTACATTCTTTACAAGGAAGGAGTCTTAACCCATTTTATATTCTTTGTAGATTTTCCAAATTTAGGGGGATAATTTAAATTAGAAAATCTTCATTTTCACTAAAAACAGATTTAGTTTTGGGATGATAAAAAGCCATAGGTGTATTATAGCTAAATTATACTGTAAAATTTCCAATTCTAAAAGCTAAGGCATTTGAATTTTGAGTTTTACTATTTTACTATTTCCATAATACCATCTATTTAATGTGATGGAGTAATTGTTTTGGTGTTCAATTAATTTCTCTACTTTTTCAATTCTTGTTTTCTAATCTTGATTTAAGGTTTTTTAAGATTATTATAGCTGCTTGGCAATCTATTATATTATTTGGGAACTCCTCCTGCTCCTAGTTCAGAAAATTTTTTCAGGGTTGCATTTATACCATCATCAACAAGGTGATGTTGCGATTCATCTCTAATCATAGATTTTAAACGCCTTTTTAGAATTTCATTCAGTTCTTTAGCCACTTCAACAGCATTAGATCCTCTAGCTTCAATAGTAAAATCCAAACCAGGGTGATTTTTGTTCCACTCATTTATAGACAATAAAATGAATCCAGCAATTAAGTCTTTACTCAAAGGTATGTATTGTGAAGCTAATTCAGCGTAAAATTTAGTATTTTCCGTTTTTTCGATGGTTAGTTCAAGTGCAGAAATTTCTTTTTTAGCTTTATCTAACTTAGATTTTGACCAATTTATTGACATAACATATTAATTATAAAATTAGTATTTATATTTCTTTTGCATTAAATTCTATTCAACTTTCTTTATTGTTAGGAGAGATTCCATATTGATATGGTTCGAAAGATCTTCAAGTTGCTTTCTTTTTTTTTTCCAATTTAACAGTTTTTATTATATATAGGAGAAATTGACTTAATTTATTAAATAAATGATTTACTCTAAAGACGTTGTAGAAAGACAGATTAACTTTTTTATGTTTTTATTCAATAAATAAGTAATGGAATATAACAAAATAATTTATTAAAATTTTAAAATGAAATTAAGCATTTATGGTACAGATTTTTTAATACTTATAGGAAAAGCTTTAGAAAGAGATGGGCATTGTGTTTTTTTTAATGAGTTTTCTCCTGATATTGATTTGATAATTATACAAAGTATGAAACAAATGTATAAGGTTTATAGACTATTAAAAAGTATTAGAAAAAATAAAATCAAAATTATTAATTTTGTATTAGACATTCCTCCCTACAGATTGGAAAAAAGAAAAGGTCCAAGATCCTTAATTAGAACTGAAAATCAATTGTTATTTGATGACCAAAGAGCCAATAATACACTATTTAAGTATTTTCATCAAACTCTTTTTCATATTGGTGCCAAATATTTATTGTTAAGTAAAATCTTAGGTTGTTTTTATTTAAATTCAATGAAAGGTAGTGGAATTTCTAAGTTTTTCTCAAGATTTATTCTGAAAATATTTAATAAAACTTATATTAATAGAATATCATATCAAATATTTTATCGGAATTTTTTAAAAAAATCGGATTTGATTTTATGTGTATCAAAATATACTCAATATTGCCTCAAAAAATTCTTGAAACTTGATAGCAAATTATGCTATCAATGTGTTGATTCAGACTTCTTATTAAGTTTAGAATTACCATTTGAAAGTAAATATGACGCAATAAGCATAGGGAGGTTTGTTGATCGCAAGAGGCATGAGATATTTGTCAAAGCTGCTAAAAAATTAAGATTGAAAATATTAGTGATTGGAAGTCCAGAGGAACCATGGATCAAATTAGATTGTCCTCGTCATTATTTCCATAATATACATGATGTTTGGAGAGAATTATCAAAAGCACATATCTTCGTTGATTGCTCTATATTTGAAGGTTTTGGAATGCCTCCGATTGAAGCAGCATATTTGAATAAAATTGTAATCGCATCAGATACATTTATTCACAGAGAAATTATAGGAGATTATGCGCTCTATTTTAAAAAGGAAGATGTTGATGATTTAGTAGATAAAATACAAGTAGTTCGAAATAGGCATTATACTATTAACAAAAGGGAACTACAAAAAATTAAGGAAAAATACTCTATTCAAGAAGCAAAAAAAAGATTATTAAATTATATTGAATCAGAATTTAAAATTTCTTAGTTAACTGACTAATATCACTACTAATGTATTTCGAAAGATCTTCATTATGCATTCTTTTTTTAAATTCCTTTAGAATCGAAATTGCATCTTCTATTGAGCATTGTTTAGAGAATTTTGTTGATTTTTGAAATTGGAAAGATCTATTACATTTCACACACTTTTTTGTTTTAATAAATCTATTAGTGTAATGCCACATACCACAGTGATAGCATCTAAAGAAATAATAATTATTCATGTTGGGCATATTAATATCTTAATGAAAGCATTTGGTTAAAAATCCATTAAGTAACCTAATTTTGTAATTTTTTATCATTATTCTTAGATATTTTGACAGATGTGGAGCTTTTCAAAGGAAACTAGGATTTACATTTAATATCCCTCTATATAGATTATATAGGATATATAGAGCGCTATATTCTATGGTCTATTAGAATAAATGTAATAAAAGTAAATATTCTATATAGCAAATCAGATTCATAATTGAAAATAATAGATTTTACAAAAAGAAAGGTTATAGGAGACAGATTTTCTTATGAAAGATAAGTATATATTTCTCATTGTGATTGCATTGGGAATTTTGGCAGGGGTAGCATACACCCTTATTGATAATTATATTAGATCTTTTATCTAAAACATAACTTGATTTATACACAAAAATCATGAATCGTACGCGGAAAGCTGAAAAACGTAAGAAAAGAAAAATTATTTTATTGTTTATTTTAGGTTTCGCTATCGGTAACATCTCTACAAATATTGTATCATTTTTTTTTCAGGAAAAAGTCACTCACATATATATCATATATAGTTCTGAAAAGGCAAGCTGGATGACCTATGCTTATTCAGAGTTTTTAGAAGAGTGGAATATGAAGCACCCTGATGATAAGATAATAATACATATGCATCCTTATGGTTCATCGGACTCGATGATAAGCATTTTGAACGGAGAAATAACACCGACAATATGGAGCCCTGCAAGCTCCATATGGATGCCCCTATTAAATGAAAAATGGAAAGAATATATGGATACAGATAAAGATATTGTAGATATTGATGAAGCTGTAAAAATTATTTTTTCTCCTATAGTAATTGCCACATGGGAGGATTTTAACAAAACTCATAAAATTCATGGATTTTCCGATTTATATGAGTTAAATAAAGATGATGATGTGGAAGTTAAAATGGCCCATACTGATCCAAGATTGTCAAATTCGGGATTTATGAGCACAATAATGGCATTATCTGCTAGCTCTGGAATCGATACTAAAGATTTAGAAATGGACGATTTAACAGATTCAGAAAACCAAAAATGGTTAACTACATTTGAATCTAGCGCTGTTATGTATGGAAAATCTACAGGATTTTTGGCTAGGTACATGCAAGATGGAGGTCCAGACAAATTAAATGTAGCCTTTCTCTATGAGAATTTAATCAAAGATATTTCAAGTGAAGCGGAGGGAGGTAAAGTTATTGCTATATATCCAGAAGAGGGTACGATGTATAGTGATCATCCCTTTTGTATTTTAGATGCAGACTGGATTTCACCAAAACAACGAGAAGTAGCAGAGGAATTCCTAGATTTTCTGGAGGAAAGTAAAACTGTCAAAGATGCTATGGATTATGGTTTTAGACCAATCGATCAATCAATAGAATTAGACAAGGATGTGTTTGATTATGATGATAATGGAATTGCATATAATTTGACTGTTCCTGAATTAAAAACGCCTGATGATGGAGATGTATTAGAAAGAATCCCAGATCTATGGTTGCTTTGTAAAGCAACAGCGTATTAATAATTAAAAATTATAAAGAGAATAAGATGACAAAACAAACTGAAATTTTAAGTGAACGAGAAATAATTGATGAAATTGAATTACCTTTTAGTTTGAAATTCGATAGATTTTTTTCTAAGCCTGTATATCGTAAAAGTTTAGATGCAATAACTATATCTTTCTTTATCTTAGTTGTTATTGGCCCTATAATTTTCATTTTTTTAACAATCTTGCTGAATATTTCCACCATACAAAAGGAGGTTTTTAATGATAAATTGTTGGGAGATTTAAAATGGCAAATGATGCTTGAGTCTCTGATAATATCGTTTACAATCGCTGCAATTGCTGTGGCTGTCGATTTGGTTATAGCTTTTCCAACAGCCATTATTTTGACTCGTTATAAATTTAGAGGAAAGGAAATTATCGATGCCTTAGTGGATTTACCGATGGCAGTACCGACTGGAGCATTAGGCTTTTCCATTTTATTATTCTGGGGTCTTTTTCTCATTGAACCCGGATTCTATTTAATCCTTCTAGGACATGTAGTATTTACTTTTCCTTATATAGTTCGTAATATGAAAATTGTTTTAGAAAAGGCAGATGTATTATATGAAGATGCTGCAAGAAGTTTAGGGGCACCAGGAGTTACTGTTTTTCGTACGATAACTCTTCCAATGATGAAAGAAGGTATTATCGCAGGAGCCATTCTTGCGTTCACGAGAAGCCTTGGCGAGACAGGAGCAACATTAATTTTATCAGGTTTAGTAGAGACATCACCTATTTTAATTGTCGGATTTCGTAGACAATTAGAGCTGCCTGCAGCTTCACTCCTTGCTGGAATCTTAATAGCAATATCAATTACACTTCTCTTTTCAGTTAAATTCTTTACAAGGAAGATTGGATTTCCTATTAAAAGTGTTTTACCCGAATTTGAAAGAAGATTAAGTCATAGATATTTGCGGTATATAAGAGACGGATTGGTAGCAACGATTATTATTGTGATGATATTAGTTCCTTCATTTTACGTGATTTCTCAAGTATTTGATGTGACAATAATTGATGAGGTATTTTTTGGCCCAGATTACAAATGGGCCTATTTATATGTAGCTTTAATGAATTCAATACAAATTGCTGCTCTAGCTGTTATTATTAATCTGATTTTCGGTATACCTTTTGCTTTTATAATTGTCAAGAGAAATTGGGGAAAAGCCATAACTTTTTTAGATACAATCTTAGATATACCAATTGCAATACCATCTGCTGCCCTTGGTTTTGCTGTATTTATGTTTTGGGGACCTGCCGGAATAGGCTTATTTCAACCAGGATTTTATATGATTCTATTTGTTCATGTTACATTCACTTTTCCATATATGGTTCGACCTATTATTGGAGTTTTAGAATCTACTAATGTAGGGGTTGAAGAAGCTGCTCGAACTTTGGGAGCATCGAATATGACTGTATTTAGGCGAATTACACTTCCAAGTATTAAGCAGGGAATTATTGCGGGGTGTATTATGGTTTTTACCCGCTCACTTGGAGAAACAGGGGCAACAATCGTTGTTATGGGCGGGATACGAACAGTTCCAGTTTTAATAGTTGATTGGGTTGAGGCAAATGCTTTTCCTAGTGCTATATTCGCAAGTACTATCGTTATTATTTTTAGTGCTTTCTTAATTTTTGCTTTAAGAACAGTTCGAAAAAAAGGAGGTGAATAAAGCTGCCAAGTATAGAACTCATGAATGTAACTAAAACATTTGATGATGGGAAAGTTCTTGCTGTTGACAATATTTCTTTAATAATAAATGATGGAGATTATATATTTCTGCTTGGACCAAGTGGTTGCGGTAAAACTACCACATTACGAATGATTGCAGGCCTAGAACAGCCAACAGAGGGAAAAGTGTTGATTGACGGTAAAGATGTTGAGGGAGTTCCGCCTGAAGACAGAGATATGGGATTTATATTCCAGCATTTTGAAATATTCGATCAAATGACTGTTTGGGAAAATGTTACCTTTGGACTGGAAATGCGGGGATATGAGGAGGATTACATCATTAAAGAAGCCAAAAAAGCATTAAAAACAGTTGAGTTATTAGAGTATGCTGATGAGTACCCTTCGATTTTTGGTAATCCAGGATTGCAAAAATTAGGAATAGCAAGGGCCATAGCAACTGGGGCTAAAATTCTTATTATGGACGAACCACTAGGGTCTTTAGATCCCAAAGTTTCAAAAGTGTTTCGTCATGAATTAAGGAACCTCATTAAGGACTTAGGTCTTACTGCTATACATGTTACGCACAATCAAGAAGAAGCAATGGCAATTGCAGATAAAATTATTGTTATGAGGGCAGGAAGGATTCTTCAAATGGGCACACCATATGAATTATATGAAAATCCAAAAAGCATATTTGTTGCCAATTTTTTAGGAGAAACAAATTTTTTTCAGGGTTTTGTTCTAAAATTGCTCGGAGATGGAATAATAAAAATTTGGACTCGTTTAGGAGGTCCCAAATTATTTTGCAATGATTATGGTAATGGATTTAACTTAGATGATAATATCGTTATAGCATTTCGGTATGAGGATATTTACCTATTTCCTTTAAATTATAATTTTGAAAAGAGCCGCTATGATTGGTCTAAAATGGAATTTTTTAAAGCCGTCTTAAAATCCAAGAGATTTATAGGGAGTACTAAAAGGTTTTATTTAGCTTTAGACAATGATGATAAATTCTTATCAACAAAACCGGGAACTTTTGTTGAAAACTACAAACCCGGAGAAGAATTAATCGTGGGTATCCACCAAGACGACATTCATGTATTTAAAGCCCCTGATGACCTTATGTATGAATTATCTTTAATGTAAAAGGAGGTAATATTTTTATGGTAGAAATTAAATTAAAAAATGTTTCAAAGTCTTTTAAGGATTTGAAAGCACTTGACAATGTATCTCTTACAATTAAGGATAAAGAATATTTCATAATACTCGGTCCGACTGGAGCTGGAAAAACAACCTTACTAAAAATAATTGGCGGACTTATCAAACCTGATTCTGGAGAAGTTCTTTTTAATAACAAAAACGTGACAAAGCTTAGTCCTGGAGAGAGGAACTTAGGTTTTATGTTTGAAAATTACGCATTATTCCCCCATATGACTATTTATGATAATATTGCTTATAGCTCACGGGTTCATGCTCGAGACCCAAAACAGACTCAAAAAATAGTGGAACAAGTTTTAATGATGACTCTGTTGACTGGAAGAAACGAAGCCTTACCAGAGGAAATGAGCGGCGGAATGAAGCAACGAGTTGCACTCTGTCGTGCACTCATGAATTTAGAGCAAACCAAATTATTAATATTAGATGAGCCATTAAAAGCCCTCGATGCTGGACTTAGAATGAGTTTAAGAAGGGAATTATTATTAATGGCAAAATCTCAGTTATTAGAGTTAACTGTTATACATGTGACGAATGAGGAAGAAGAAGCTATGATGCTTGCTGATAGAATAGCTGTTATGAATGAAGGAAAAGTTGTTCAAGTTGGAACACCTTATGAGATATATTATCAACCTAAGAATCTTTTTGTAGCAAACTTTATGAGTGAAATAAATTATTTTAATGGCAAATGTGTAAAAAACGGAGAAGTGTTGAATCATAATAATCTAAATTCTGAAAAATTGGATGATATATTTTTACAAATTAAAAAATCTTCAATTCCAATGCAAATCGATATCGGAATGAATAATTTTCTTACTGCTTTTATAGAAAGAAAGACCTATAACGAGATGAAAAATGGAGATAGAGTTCTATTGGTTGTTAGGGCCAATCATATTAAAATTCGGTTGGGTCATCGTAAGAAAGATAAACATAATGCCATCTTAGGAAGAATATCTAGAAGAAAATTTATGGGTGTTTTTTATCGATTTGAAGTGCTTGTAAAAATAAATGGTTCAGAAAAAATCATAATTGTAACAAATCCCGCTACTTCTGAAATCCATAATTCTATTTTAGAAGATTCAGAAGTTACAATTTATTTTCCGGAAGAGTTGGGAATTATCTTTAAGCATCCGGGAAAAGATGTTGTTAATAAAGTATTGAAATTAGAATAAATATGGTTAAAAAATACAATAAGAGGAAATAAAGATGAGTTCATTATCTGAATGGTTTAAGTCTCGTAATGAGCAAAGTGTAATTAATAAGACATTAGTTCATATGCAAAAAATTCTGGAAGTTGTTGTTGAATTTGAAAAAGGATTGACTTTTTACTTGGAAGAAAAAAATTTAGAACTCGCAATAAAAGTTTTCAACAGAGTTACGGAATTAGAACATCAAGCAGATAGAATCAGGCGGAATATATTAAATATGATCTCAAAAGCTGAAATTTCTATAACAATTCGTGAAAATTTAGTACACCTTACGCAAAGGATTGATGATATTGCAAATGCCACTAATGCTTGTGCCAGGATACTTCTCTACATGAACCATTCTGATTTTTTAAATTTAGAAAAAGAAGTTCATTCAAAACTTTTAGAAATTGTCAGAATTACTGTAGAGGCTGTTAAAAAAGTAAATAAAATGGTAAATGAAATATTAAAAATAGGTGAAGCTGAAATTCAAAAATTAGGGGAAGAGGTTAATATTTTAGAACACAAATGCGATGAGTTGCGTTTTGATATCAATAAAATACTAGTTTCCAACCATCCGGATATTAATCCGTTCAGTGCAATCGAGATTCATAATTTTATATCAATAATAGAAGCTATTAGTGATAATGCTGAAGATGTTGCAGATTACATAATAATGCTAACAGTTGCAAAAAGAACATAATGGTAATACAAAACTCAAGGTTTTTTTTTTGTTATTTTATTCAAGTATGAGTTTAATTCTAAAATAAGAATAAATCAAGAAATCACAATTTTTTGGATATCTTTCTTAGGTTCTGCTATGGTTTTTTTACCTCTTTTTCATCTATATAGTCTATTTAGAGAATAATAATAATTCATATATGAATAATAAATTTAAATTATCTCTATAGATTATGTAAAATATATTTAGATTAGATTCACATATTAGAATAATGATTGATCTTACTGATTTATCTGATAAAAACTTAAAGAAGTTAAAAATTGACGATTTAACCCATATGTTCATGGACAGTATAAATGAACAGACTTTAAAAATGATCGAGGGAATAAATTATCTAATAAAAGAAGACTTCGATAATTTTGAAAAGAATTTAAGGTATGTTATTGACACTAAAACTGAAATTCAAATAAAAAAAGCATTTGAAGCGAAAATATTTAAGTCTAAACTTATGTTCTCAAAAGCAGATAGATTAAAGGTTTTTTCTAAAATAAATGATATAAAAGATATTGGAGAATATTTAGCAAATAAATTACTTGTTTATAAAGTAGTATTTCCTGATGAAAAATTTAAACTCAGGATTGAGCTTATTCTTAAATATCTTAGAGAAATTTCGGTTAATTTGGTTGACGCGGTAAAGACAATAGGGACAGATTTAACACATGCCCATGATATCTGCGAACACATTAAAGATGAAAGAAGAAAAATGAGAGTTGAGGAGTGGAATTTATTAAGACGGCTTTGGAATTATGAAATGGATTATATTCCTAAAGAATTCATATATCTTAAAGAGATGATTGAGGGCATTATGATGTTAGCCGACCATATTAAGAAATTTTCGGAGTATATTCAGTTCTTGGCTACTAAATATTATTACTTTAAATAATCAAAACCTTGGGGTTAAATATATGGAATTTGAAATAGCGGGTATTATAGTTATTTTTTTAATCACATTAGCTATAGGGTTAGCATTTTCTATTGGTGCGAACGATGAGACATCAGCACCCTTAGCCGCTGCGGGAACATTAAAGATAAGAATGGTGTTAATAATTGGGGGCGCGGCAATTGCATTTGGTACGATCTTCTTATCCCAAGGAGTCGCGAGTATGGTTGGAGAGAAAATTTTAGGACCGGGAATTAAATACACTATTTTCATGCTTTTTGCGGTATTAATAAGCAGTATAATATGGCTGGTGATCGGGTCCTTTGCAGGAATACCTTTATCCAGTACTCACAGTCTTATAGGGAGTATTTTTGGGGTAGTTATTGTATATGCATTGTTTTATGGAGGTGTGGATCCTGCCACAGCATTTAATTGGGATAAATTAGGAAGCGTTGTTATCTCATGGTTTTTAAGCCCATTATTTGGTCTTTTAGTAACGTACGGACTATATAAGCTAATCGAGAAGTTTTATTTATCAAAAAAAAAAGGATTAAATGAAATAGAGATTTCTGAGAAGAAATTTGCGTGGGCACTTGTGATAGCAATTATATTTGCAGAAATTTGGGTTGGAGCAAATTCAGCAGAAGCACTTGGTATATTATATGCGCTCTACAGCAATGGAGAAATAGATTTAGTTACTTATTATTTTTTTGTGGTAATATGTGCAATCCTAGCATTTTTGGGGTTATACATTGCTGGTCGCTATGTGATACGTAATTTGGCTAGTCAGCTAACGGATGCCCGTCCCTCTGATGGTTTCATTATACAACTCAGTGCGGCTATAATATTAATGTTTTGCACCGTTTTTTATAGCGTTCCGATTAGTCACAGCCATGTCATCGTATTTAGTATTATAGGCTTAAATATTGCGCAAAAGAAAGAAGTGGATTATGGAAAATTAGGCAAAATGTTTGTATTTTGGGTCTTAACGTTTCCGTTAGCAGCCCTTATGGCCGGACTTATCTACTTCGGATTTCTTTCATTTGGATTTTACTAATCTAAATAAAATATATATTTCTATATTTATTATTTAATCAATGAAAAAAAAAATATGGTAGAGTGGAAAAAGTGGGTTCATTAATTGAATATTTTAAAAAAAAAACCGCTGAAAATGTGCTGGAAAAAGCAATTAAACATGCCCAAAAAGTACAAGATTGCGTAAAAGAGCTTGATAAAGGTATTGAGACCTTACTTGAGGAGAGGAATGTTGAAAAATCCCATGAAATCTTTCATAATGTTGACTTGTTAGAAGGTGAAGCAGATACTATCAGAAGAGATATATTAGCAGATATTTCAAAAGGAGAACTAAATCCTAGCGTAAGATTAGATTTATCTCATTTAATTAAACGATTGGATGACGTTGCGAATTGCGCAAACGGAGTCGCTCGAAGAATTGCAACAATCCCGAAGGTTTTTTGGGAACAAAGCAGCGCAAAAACAATAGAATTAATACGAAATATGATGAAAATTACTGTAGAATGTGGTGATTACCTGGATAAAATGGTACTTGATTTATTAGAAGAGAGAAAGAATTTAAAGGAATATAGTAGACAAATAAACATTCTTGAACATAAAGTAGATCTACTAAATATTGATTTAAGAGGAAGTCTTCAAGAAACTGATTATAAAATCAATGCTTTTACAATTTTTACTGTGGGAAACACGATAGATATTTTAGAAGCAATTTCAGACGCAATGGAAGTTGTAGCTGATTATATTATGCTTTTAATGAGAAGTGCGAGTGCAAGTTCATTATAATTTTTAAGTGCTTTTTTTGCTATTTTAGGCTTTTATCTAAATTAGATATTAGAATAAATAGCTAATTTGTATCAAATAACATCAGTTTAATAAATTCCTAATGAAAAATATAATAACTACTTGTATTCTTTATTTCAATTAGGGAAAGGAAAAAAATAATTGAACGAAAATGGATCATAATTTTATACATCCAGTGGAGACCCGTTATCGTACAGAAATCGCAAAATTGTTTACTGAAGAGCAAAAATTACAAAATTGGATGCGAGTAGAATCTGTATTAGCGAGTGTTCATGCGGAATTAGGTAACATACCAATAGAAGCCGCAAAGGAAATAGAGAAAGCTAGAAAAAATGTAAAGTTAGAAAGAGTTAAAAAAATCGATAACGAAATTCATCATGATTTAATGGCTATGGTAAAGGCTCTGGCCGAGCAGTGTAAAGGAGATGCTGGCAAATATATTCACCTAGGCGCAACAAGTTATGATATTGAAGATACTGCTATAGCATTACAGTTAAAAGAAGCATTAAAGTACATAAAGGATTCTCTATTGGATTTGTTAAAAGAATTAATTAGATTAATGGAAGAGAATAAAAAGCTTGTTTGTATAGGGCGAACTCATGGTCAACATGCAATTCCCACTACATATGGGATGAGGTTCGGGATTTGGGCATATGAAATTGATAGACATTTAGAGAGAATCTCTGAGACATTAAATCGGATTTCATTCGGAAAAATGTCTGGAGCTGTGGGTACCATGGCAAGTTTTGGTGAGAAAGGAATTCAGATTCAAGATGCGGTTATGAAGAAATTAGATCTAAATCCCGTATTATTGGCAAATCAAATTGTTCAGAGAGATCGTCATGCTGAGGTAATTCTATTAACGTCAATGATAGGACAAACTCTGGCAAAAGTAGCAAGAGAACAACGAATTTTACAGCGCAATGAGATTGGGGAGATGTTTGAGCCTTTTAAGAAGAGCCAAGTTGGTAGTTCCACAATGCCACATAAAAGAAACCCCCATAAATCAGAACGCATATGTAGTTTAGCACGAGTGATAAAATCAAATGCTTTAGTTGCCCTAGATAATATAATTTTAGAAGATGAAAGGGATTTAACAAATTCTGCATCCGAACGAGTTATTTATGCTGAAAATTTTATATTTCTTGATTTTATGATAAAACAACTTACACAAATTCTTCAGGGGTTAGAATTCAATGAAAATAAAATAGAAGCAAATCTTAATCTTACGAAAGGAGCGTGTTTGGCCGAAAGAATAATGGTTGAATTAGTAAATAAGGGAATTGGAAGACAAGAGGGGCATGAAATACTTCGACAGGCTGCCATTCAAGCTCGCAATGAAAATATCTATATGAAAGATATCCTAATTAAACATGATAAGATAAAAGATAAATTCACAAAAAAAGAATTAGATGATGTTTTCAATCCCCATAATTATATTGGCAAGGCAGTTGAACAAGTTGAAAATCTAACGAAAATTCTAAAAAATAAATATAAAATATAATTAGATTATGACCGATAATAAAGATATATATTCTCAATTAGGAGTCTCATCTAAAAAAGAAGATGTTCATAAAGCTATTGAAAAGTTCGATAAAGGTTTATTTCCAGGAGCATTTTGCAAAATTGTAGAAGATGTAAATGGTCGCCCTGACTTTTGCTCAATTTTCCATGCGGATGGTGCTGGTACTAAAACAAGTTTAGCTTATATGTATTACAAAGAAACCGGAGACATCTCGTCATTTCGAGGGGTGGTAAGAGATGCTATTGTCATGAATATTGATGATATGCTTTGCGTAGGTGCTACTGGGCCTATGTTTTTATCTAATAATCTTGGCAGAAACAAGACATTTATATCCGGAGAAATTGTGGCAACGATTATCGATGAATACTACGAATATAGTAAAAAATTGACATCATTAGGATTAAAAACAATAATGTGCGGGGGTGAAACTGCCGATATTGGAGATTTAGTGAAGACGTTAGTAGTTGATGCATCGGCATTTACTGCAATGAAACGAGAAAATGTGATAAATGTTGAAAACATCCAGACGGATGATGTGATAATTGGGTTAGCTAGTTACGGAAAGGCTTCATATGAAGAAGAATACAATAGTGGAATCGGTAGTAACGGTTTAACATTAGCTAGGCATGGTACAATTAAGCATGAATATTTTAATAAATATCCTGAATGTTTTAATGAAAATATTGATGAAAAACTATTATTTTTTGGAAATTATAGATTAACCGATAGAATAGAAAAGCTTGGACTTACAGTTGGTAAAGCATTATTATCTCCGACGAGAACGTATGCCCCAATTCTATTAAATGCCCTAAAAGAATATAGAACCGAAATTCATGGGATAATCCATAATACTGGAGGGGGCCAAACTAAAAACCTTCACTATGGAAAGGGGATAAAATATCTTAAAAATAATCTCTTTACTCCTCCAAAAATCTTTGAAATAATTCAAAATTCATCTGAAACTCAATGGAGAGAGATGTTTAGTGTGTTTAATATGGGACATAGAATGGAGTTATTTTGTAATGAGTCAATTGCAAGGGAAATCATTGCAATTGCTAAGAAATATGATATTGAGGGAAAAATTATCGGGCAATGTGAAAAATCTGCTTTTAAAGAAAAAAACATGGTTGAGATTAAATCTGAATATGGAAGTTTTATATATTAATTAGGTGATGCTTTATGGGAAAGAAATTTGATGTAATTTGTTCAGGAGCAGCTTTGGTTGATATGGTTGCCAAGGTAGAGAGACATCCGTTGGATGATGATGAAGTATTCGTTTCAGATTTAACACTGTTATCAGGTGGTGCCGCGGCAAATACTGCTTATGCTTGTGGAAAATTGGGGTTAACTTCTGCTTTCTTGGGGAAATTAGGAGAAAATGATGTATTTGGGAGTAAAATAATTGAAGATTTCAACGAAGTGAACGTGAGTACTACATTATTGAAGTATTCGAAACAATATGGCACGGGTTCGGCTTATGTGGCGCTCAATAAAGAAGGAGATCGGAGGATATATGCCCATAGTGGAGCTGCGAATTACCTTTCAAAAGAAGATATCATAGAACAAGAAATTTTAGCTACAAAGGTAATATTTTTAAGTAGTCTAAAGAATCTGGAACCTTTTATTGAAGCTGCTAAAATAGGTAAAAAAAATGATATTCCTGTTATCTTGAATCCAGGCATGTTAATTATTGATCAAGGGTTTAATTCCATAACAGAATTACTTCAAAAAATTGATATTTTTATCCTATCTCAAAGAGAATTTTCTACGCTTTTACATATTCAAGAAAACCTAGAAGATCAAATTATAATAGAAAAAGCGAACATTCTCTTAGAGCTTGGAATAAAAGTACTTATAGTGACTATGGGAGAAAGAGGTGCGTTCTTATTAACTGGACAAGAGTCAGAATTAATTCCTTCAGTTAAGGTTAAGCAAGTAATTGATACAACTGGAGCAGGCGATGCGTTTTCTGCAGGATTTATTTACGGATTTGTAAATAACTTAAGTTATGCATTTGCAGATTTAAAGCAAAATGTAACCATCGGGAATTTTGTGGCTGGTGAATGCATACAAAAATTAGGTGCCAGAAATGGTATTCCTACTTCTAAGAAAGTAAAACTAATTCTATAGTTTAATCAAAACAAAAAAGTTTATAATTTTTCAATAAAATTATTTGTTAATTAAATTTTCTACAATTTCAAAACTTCTACGGATGACTCAGATTGACTGAGATAAAAAATCAAATAATAGCTGAAAGAGGCAGATTTCTTTTAGAAGTGTTTCTTATCTTTTTTGGAATTATGCTGTTCTCTCTTATTCCATGGTTTGTGCTGCCACTGTTTATGAATACTGAATCCATTTTTTATGGTCCACTATATTATTTATTGCGAGCATTGGCAATAATTATAAGTGTTCCTTTGTTCTTATTTTTCTCCAATAAAATCCTTGAAACACCTAAACGGACTCAAATTATAAGGGAAGATATTAATCCTGCGTTAGAGTATTTAAAATTATATTCATTTCCAGAGAATAGTTTTAAAGACCAATTGTTATATGGCATTTTACTTTTATTTATAATCTTTATTCCTTTAGATTTTCTCGTATATTTTTTGATACCCGATATGTTAAAATACACGGGCGAAGTATTATCTTCCCAAGCAACGGATTCTTACTTCTTACAGAGCTATTTTGTGTTCCTTTTTTCAGTAATCATAATACAGATATGTGTTTCTATCTATGAGGAATCGGTATCGAGAGGATTTTTAACGATGAGAGGCAAGGAATACGTCCATAAAATATCGGCAGTTATTATTGCTTCTTTATACTTCGGTTTGATGCATTTTGCTTATTTTCTTACTCCCACAAGTAAGAACTATCCGTTCTGGTTTCCATTTATTTGGTTTTTGCAAACATTTTTAGTCGCTATTATTCTATCAATATTAGTATTAAAGAAAAAGAGTTTATTTCCTGTCATTTTTGCCCATGCGCTAAATAATATTATATCGGCTCATGCGGTGTGGAATTATCTTCAAGGTAATGATTTCAGCTTAATGGTATATTATATATACATTCCATTAATGATTATTGGGGTGATCCTATTTATTTGGCAGTTTTCGACCATAAAAACAGGAGTTTCAGTTATATATGCTGATATCAAAGAGTACTTTAAGCCTGATGAGAAATTCGGAGAGGTAAAAGGAGATGTATACTTTAGAATATTAATTGATTTACTTATTGGAATTGTAATTCTGGCACTTGGTTTATTTATTTTTGGAGTTTAAAGAAGGTTTTGTAAAATGGTCAAATTTGGGATATTATCCGATACACATATAACCTCTGAAGTTGATCCGAAAAAAGCAAACGATTTATTGGAACAATTAAAAGATGTGTTTAGGGATGTAGATGAGATTATTCATGCAGGAGATGTCTGTGAAGAGTTTTTTCTGGACAAGCTTAAAAATATAGCTCCTACTAAAGCTGTAAAGGGGAAGTTAGATAAAATAAAAGATTCCAAAGAATTTATCACGTTTAATGCTGGTATATACAATGTTGGTGTTATCCATAAACCACCTGAAAATTTGGAAGCTTTTTTTAAAGAGAATGATTTACATATATTAATCTACGGTCACACCCACATCCCTCTAATAAAAGGAACACAATATAATACTTTAATTTTGAATCCCGGATCTACCACTTACCCCAAACCCCCTCCTAAAAAACCTATGTTTAAAGAACCTGTTGCCCGACCCAGTGTAATGACATTGGAAATCGATGAAAATGACTTGCTAAAAACGTTTATAATAAATTTGAAGATTTAATTATTATAACTAATTTACATTAATGTTAAATATTTCTTTTTCCTTCAATATAAATGGGATGAATTAATTTTTATTTTTTTTTTGAAAATCGCTATTATGTGGTATAAGCAATCATAGAAATGGTGTTTTATCAATCAAAAATGATAAATCAGAGAGAACTAAAGCATTAAATGAAATAGCAGAAAAATATTCTGCTATTGTAAAAGCCTTTGATGGTTTAATATATATATGTTCACAAGATTATAAAGTTGAATTTATGAATGAAAGATTTATCGAAAGAACTGGTTATGACGGAGTAGGAGATCTTTGTTATAAGGCATTACATAATTTTGACTCTATTTGTCCTTGGTGTGTTAATGATCGTGTGTTTTCAGGAGAGACGGTAAAATGGGAAGTAAAAAGTCCTAAAGATAATCGTTGGTATTATGTAGTTAACACTCCGATATCTCATCTTGATGGAACTATTTCTAAGATGGCAATGATATTGGATATCACTGAACAAAAAGAAGCTCAACAAAAATTAAAAGAGTCTGAGGAAAAATTTGCTAAAGCCTTTAACAGTAATGCATTATCAATGTCAATAAGTTCAATTGAAGAAGGACGGTTCGTCGAAGTTAATGATGTTTTTTTAGATGACCTCGGATTTAAAAGGGAAGAAGTCATCGGCAAGACATCAGAAGAACTAAATATATGGGTTGAGAGAAGTCAACGAGATTTATTGATACAAACCCTTAAAGAAGAGGGAAAGGTAACCAATATGCAGTGCAAATATAGAACCAAAGAAAACAAAATTAAGTATGGACTTTTTTCTGTAAATATAATAATTCTTAATGAAAAACCGTATCTTTTAAATATAGTGAATGACATAACAAGACGAGTTCACTATGAACAAAAATTAAAAGAATCTGAGGAACAATATCGAACAACCATAAATTCTCTAGCTGATCCATTGCTCGTTATAAACAGAGATTTTAAAATTGTTCTCTTAAATTCCGCATTTAAACAATGGCTTGATGATTTAAGTGTTAAAAAGGATATATTGGGTCTAACGGTCTTCGAGGCATTTCCCTTTTTACCTGATGAAGTTCGCGAGGAATATGAGCGAGTATTCAATAATAGAGAGATTACTTTTACTGAGGGAAGCACACTTTTAGATAATAAAGAAGTCATTACAGAGTCGAGAAAAATTCCGATATTTAAGGAAGGAAATGTTAGTCAGGTTATAACTATTGTGAGAGATATAACTAAAAGGAAGAACACAGAAAAAAAATTAAAGGAATCCGAAGAAAAATACCGTGCATTGATAGAAAATGTTAATGATGTAATCTTCACTCTTGATATTGAGGGTAATTTTACATATACTAGTCCAGTCATAGAACAGTTTAGTGGATATAAAGTCGACGAGATTATTGGAAAAGCATTTTCTTGTTTCATATTTCCTGAGGACTTACCCCACTTGTTAGCCAGCTTTGAACGCACTCTGGCGGGTCGGAAAGAACCATTGGAATTTCGGATTATAGTTAAGGATGGTTCAATACGCCACGTACTCACCTCAAGCAGTTTGATTATAAAACAAGGTCAGCCTGAGGGATTGATTGGCGTGATGACCGATGTCACTAATAGAAAGAAAGCAGAGATAAGACTAAAAGAATCTGAGGAAAATTATAGATTAATTACGGAAAATGCTAATGATTTAATTAGTATCGTTAATCCAAATTTCAAAGTCGAATTTATCAACGAACAAACTTACTTTAATATTTTAGGTTATTCCAAAGAGGATATTATTGGAAAAACGGGATTTAATTTTGTACATCCTGATGATTTGGAGCGAGGTATTAATGCATATAAAGAGGGACTTGTAAAAAGTGAGGGAATCGTCGAACTGCGACTTAGACATAAACAAGGACATTATCAATGGTTTGAATTTAAAGGAAAAAAATATTTGGATCCTAAAGGAAATATAAAGGGATTATTAATAGGCAGAGAGATCTCTAAACGTAAAGAAGCAGAACAATTAATTTTAGAAGAAAATAGGAAATTATTAGAATTGGAGAATATGAGAGAAAACATTATCAATAGAATTTCTCATGAATTAAAAACACCTCTAACCCTAGTAATTTCTGGTTCCGAACTTCTTACAACAGTATATAGGAATCAATTAAAAAAAGAGGCTCAGGAAATAACAGAAATGATTAATAGAGGGGGTTCAAGATTAAAATTATTAATTGAGAATTTATTGGATACATCTAAAATTGATAATCATAAATTTGAATTAACCAGAAAAAGAGAAAATCTTATTGATTTGATTTCAGAAAGCATAAAAGATTTATCTTTTTTTGCTCAAAATAGACAACTTAATATCAACTTAAACCTCCCCAATACAATATTTTTTAATATTGATAAGTTTCGAATGCAGCAAGCTATTACAAATATTTTATCAAATGCGATTAAAAACACACCAAAGGGGGGAGACATATATATAACTGCAGAAGAAAATTTGGAATATATTAAAATTAAAATAAAAGATACTGGTGTTGGTTTAACTAATGAAGAAAAAATAAGACTATTTGAAAAATTTGGCAAAATAGAAAGATACGGCTCGGGATTGGATGTAGATATTGAGGGATCGGGACTTGGTTTATATATTTCAAAACATATCGTAACTGCTCATAATGGTGAGATCCTTGTTGAATCTGAAGGAAGAAATAAAGGAAGTCTTTTTATTATAAGATTGAGAAAAAAAGAAGAGTAATATGATTTAAAAATATTTTGAAATGAATGTCCCAAACTCCAACCTAAGAAAACCATATTTAGAGAATCTATCATCATAATAAAATATATAATATTAGATCTCGATGAATATAATATTTTAAAAATTTTTATTATAAATTTGAAAACGTTAATGATACTTCTAAGAGTCTATTAATAAAGCATTTAAAAATTCATCGATTTTAATTTTAAGAGTCTCCATTTTACAATTATTTTCTATGTATAATAGCAATAAAGTCTCTTGTTCGAGATAACCTATTAATGTTAGTGAGGAATCTTTATAAATAAAATGAGTTAATGAAAGATCCATTATTTTTTGAGACATTATTTGGGAAAAATCGATAAGTAATTTTTTGAAATCACTTGAGTTGCTGGGATATTGATAAAATTTTAGACTTGATGAAAATTTTACAATTCCTACAGAAATTATATTTGGAATTTGCTTGAATCCATCAATAAATTTCTTATAATCCATAAAACTCACTTATTTCTTGAAATTTCTTGTTGAATTTTTCAATATCAGAGATAGGATCTAATTTTCCAGGTAAAAATATCAATATGTCAAGATTTACAGCAATATGGTAAACGTAAATCGAAAATCTATCGTAATCCGTAAATGCAAGTTGTATATCATCCGGATCTAAAAAATTAGAGGTTAAATCTGCTAATTTTTTTTGTTTTTGGACAAATGAATCAATAATTTTACTTTTTAAAAATGTAACTAATTCAAAATCATTAGATTCTCGAAAATATTCGCTGTCTTTCTTATAATTATAATATATTCTGTATCCATAAATTTCTGGAAAGATATTCATCATTTTCATTAATGAGTTATTTATATAAGAAATAGTTTCTTCATCGCTTAATATAAATATCTTTTTAGCTACTTCAATTAAATCATCAAATATATGTATTTCACCCTCCCATACGTTCCAATCCACATGGTCATTAAATAATTTTGCGACACGTTTAATTTTTGGTAAATTTAATTCTGTATTATCATTTTTATCACATATTAAGGCTACTAATATAAAACCATGTTTATAAGTCAGAATTTTTTTTTCATGAGTAATAAAACTATGAATTTGTCCCATACTTAATTCATGGAGGAGAGATTCAATCGCTTTTACAACTCCACTCATTAACAATCCTTTACCTTTATCTATACCAGTTTCAGATAATTTAATACTAGCAAGGTTACTTCCCGATTCAGAATGTAAAATTATTAAATTATATTTCAAACTCGTATTAATTCCTTTTGTCTGTATTATCTAAAATCTTTTTCAATATTTGTATAAATAATTATTTGATTATTAATAACACTTATGTGAGGTATTAGAGAAAAGCTATTAGAAATAAGCATACTTTAAAGCTAAAGATATAAATTCTCCAATTTTTTCAATAGATACATTATGTGGGATCATATGTTGAGTTGCCAATACATAACGACCATTTGGTTTACCTATTTTTATAGTTTCTCTTATAATATGTTCCATGAAATCTAATGTCCAATCTCCTAATTCTAAATTATTAACATTTCCGAATAAAGTATATTTCCCCTCTGATTTCTTTTTTAATTCTTCAAGATCATCGTTTGCTGATGGGAACGTGCCAATAACTCCTGTTTTATTAAATAGATCTGCAAATGGAAGAATATTCCCTCCAGCAGTATAAAACACAATTGGGACTTTAAGGTCTCGAGTAATTCTTTGATAGAGGGGAATTACTAGTTCTTCAAACATTTCTCTAGGGATACTTGTAGCTGTTGCAAGCCCATCGACTAATACTAATATATCTGCTCCGGCTTCTATATGTTCTTTTGCCCATTGTTCTCCAAATTTTAAAGAAAAATCTAAAACGCTTTGAATTTTATCAGGATTAATCAGAATAGATTCAAACCAGGCAGATGCCCCCATTAATAGAGATGGAAACGAAAATGGACCAGTTTGCACCGATAATATTGGTTTTTTTCCTTTATAAAGCTCTGTTAATCCTTTAGTAGTAGTTATAGTCTTTTGGTATGCTGGATGTTCATTTAACGTAGGGATCTCATTATTAGTAAAAAAATCTATTGTTTTCGCGATTGGTTCACCTGTGTTTGGAGAACCGCCCTCAAAAAATAATGTATTCATTCCAAATATTTCAGACTCAATTGCAAGATAATAAAAATTAGAGACATAATCAAGATTTAGTAACTCCTGTAGCTTACTTTGTCCCTCTATCACGCTTTTTGCTGAAGAGTAATATTTTTTAATTGAGAGGTTTAATAACTTTGAACAAAGAGAATCAATCATAGGGAATATTGGAATTCTATCAGTAGGTTTCCCTAATACCGTGGCCATAATTCGATCAATAGCATTCGATTTATCTTTCTCATAACCTTTAACTAAAGACAATTTTACATCCCCCTTTTAAAATATCTTCTTAGTATTTTAAATCTCTTTTTTCTTTTTGAAACTCGCCCTATAATTTTATCCATCAAAAGATAGACATCTTCTGCAGAACCATCTGCTCCAACTTTCTCAATTAAACCATAATTATAGTTAAATGGAGCACCTCCTACAAAAAATTTAACTTTATCTCTGAGGTTTCGTTGAAACAATATATCTCCAACTCTTTTTACTCCAATTATATTATGTAACATCATTGTACTTACAAAAATATATTTTGCATCATGTTCTTGAGCAGCATCAACAAATTTCGCAGGTTCCACATCTAATCCTAGATCTATTACTTCGAAATTTTCCATTTCAAGAAATAATTTTAAAATTTTCTTTCCTAGTCCATGAAAATCGTTTTTAATAGTACCAAGAACAATTTTATCTTTAATATTTTCAGTTTGGTTATCTTTAATTAACCAAGGTTTAATTTTCTCTAGACTATCTTCGGCAATCTTCCCAACAGCTAATAGTTGAAATGCTGAAATGTTAATATACCCCTCATCAAAATAACTCTGAAACTTTTTTAGAATATCTAAAATGCCCTTGGTTATCAATTGATCAGGAGGAAGTCTTTCAGCTAATGCATTATCAACAAGAGATAATGCCTCTTTATATTTTCGCTCATATGTATAGCTATAGAATTTATCTTTAAATTCTGTAATGTTCATCTAATATAACTTCGGTTAAAATAACTTCCGTGATTGCTTATATAGAATATTAAGTCTAATTTTATTAAATTCTTTACTTTATAAAATATAAAATTTTTATTAGCATGAAAAAATAAATGAATTTTAGGCTATTATCTAATGTATACTATAAACCCCCTGCCCACTTTAACATTCGCAGATCCATCTATGTGTATTGCTTTTTCGTGAATGTTGCAGAATTCGGTGATTCCTTTATCTATACACCGGAAAAGGAACACATTGAAAGATCCTTACCACCAAAAGAAGAGGCTATAATTTATAAAGATGTGGATCTCTTCAAATTATGCTCCGAACGCAAAAAATAGGAAGGAGAGTAAAGTAAAGTATAAAAATTTATCCAAAGTACGAGATAAAGAATTTAATTACTTTTTACCTATGGCAGCAATATATCCTTTTTTCTCTTCAATATTTATTGATATTTCATTAAAACCTGCTTCCAGCATAAATTGTTCCATTTCTTGAGGAGTATGGATTGGAAAATTACCTAATTTCGACCATTTTTCATTCCGTTTACGAAGTTTCTCATCATTACACTTATAAGCTTCATTGACTAAAAGTAATGTGCCTCCTGGCCTTAAAACATTAAGTATTCCCTTAAGATCATTAATTAAATCCGGCCAAAAATAATAAGTCTCAAAACCAGTGACCAAATCAAACGAGCTTTCAGAGAAGGGTAATGAAGAGACTGAACCTTTTTTAATTTCCACAATTCCATTTTTGATGAATTTCTCGTTTAATTTTTTTGAAACCTGCACAGAGACATCAGAATAGTCAATTCCATATACTTTACCTCCATTGATTTTCTGAGCAAAATTGTATATAATCATACCTCCACCACATCCAATGTCCAAAATGATATCCCTTGGATTAAATGAAATATAAGTCACGCCCCAAAACGCCATTTCAGAATGTCCTTTATTCATTCCTTTAGCAATCCATTTTCCAAATAGCCCTTTTGGTTTTCGGCATTGATTAATGAATTTTTCTTTTAATCCCATAAAAGTCACATTAATTTTTTAATTTTAATTGCATTTATTTTTTATCAAATTATACAGGTTTGTTGAAGAGGGATAAAAAACGGAAAATGTAGTTATAACCATTGAACATTGAATCAATTATATATACAATTTAAAATTTAAAATAAGTATTTAGTAAATTATATCAATTTGTCCATTATGAATGAGTTAAAATGACAAATATTGATGAGATATCCAAGAAAAAAGCTGCAAAAGCAGCAGGTCTCTCCTTTATAGCAATATTAATTCTAGGTCCAATCGCTATTCTCTTTATTCTTGATAGTTTGTTAGTGACAGGAAATGCAGCAACAACCCTCAGTAATATTAGGGCTAATCAAATGCTTTTTGGTCTCGGGATTGGGCTATATCTTTTCATCCTTGCATTAGATGTTATTATTTCAGTAGCACTTTATATTATTCTTAAACCAGCAGATAAGAATTTAGCTATGCTTCAAGCGGTCCTTAGGTCGCTTTATATCGCGACTATGGCAATATTTCTTATTGCTCTAGCATTCTTATATGTCGAAGCGTACTTTTATGCAGAACCTATTGCTTATATATTTTTTATCTCTCATCTCTTTGTACTAGGTATTGTAGTTTTCAAGGCAGGCTACGTTCCTAAAGTTTTAGGGGTCTTATTGATAATCGCTTCCATTTCTTATATAATCCTAACTTATGGAATGTATATTTTTCCTGAAGACCTGAATGAAATTTTAATGATGATTGCCTTCCTTCCAGCTGTTATAGGTGAAATAACCTTTGGAATCTGGATTCTAGTGAAAAGTTCTAAACTCCAGGAGAGAATAGATGATAATATAGATAAATAGATTTAACTCTTTTTTGATTTTTTATTTCAATACTAAAAAAGATATATTTTTTTAATATCATACTTTCTCCTCACACTAAAAATCCGATAGTAAGACTTTGAATAATTATATATACTTTTTTAGATCAATATATATCTTAAGCAAATAATCTTGAACTAAGATGATAAATTGCATTCTGTAAAGGAGAACTTGATTGATTGTTAATTTAAAAAATACTGAAAAGCGAGATATAACTGATTTGGGGGGAAAAGCTGTTAGTCTTAGTAAATTAATCCGGAACGATTTTCCTGTACCCGATGGATTTGTTGTCACCACAGAAGCATACTCATTATTCTTGAAAAATAATGATCTCATCGAAATTATTAATAACAAATTATCGAGCATTAATTACACTAATCATGATATAATAGAAAATTGCTCTAATGAAATTCAAGAGGCAATAAACAAAGGTAATTTGCCAACAGTTGTTATCGAAAGAATTAAAGAAGCTTATGACAATCTATATACTACCAATGTAGCAGTACGATCATCTGCAACCGCAGAAGATCTGCCAACAGCCTCCTTTGCTGGGCAATATGATACTTTTCTAAATTTAAAGACACTAGGACAAGTAACTCAACATATCAAATCCTGCTATGCCTCTCTCTGGACAAGTAGGGCCATGGTATATAGGTATGAAAACCGTATTCCACAAAGCGATGTTAAACTAGCGGTAATTATTCAAGAAATGATTTCAGCTAAAAGTGCTGGAGTTCTTTTTACAATGAATCCTATATCGATGAATAAAAAGGAATTAGTAATTGAATCCAATTATGGACTCGGAGAATCCATTGTTTCGGGCCAATGCAGCCCTGATCAATTTTTGGTCAAAAGAGAAAGCCACCATGGACTCGGAGAATTTATGATTGTAGATACTCAAATTGGAAAAAAAAATGTTGCGGTGTATCCAAAAACTTTAGAAGCTGAGAGCGGAACTATGTTAACTGAGCTTACCGAAAATGAAAATAAATGCTCTTCTTTAACGAATCAGCAAATTATTCGCCTTTCTCAAATAAGTTCTCAAATCGAAAGGATTTTTAAAGCCCCTCAAGATATAGAATGGGCGATAGATCAGGATGATAAAATTTATATTCTCCAATCCAGACCAATCACTTCTCTGGAATCTATTAAACACGAGGATGATGTGTATTGGACTAGAGGTTATAGTGACGATTATTGGAACGACTGTTGTACTCCTTTATTCTTTGATTTGTTGGGAGATCCGCTGACCAATATTGTGAGTGTAGAACTTAATAATATCATGGGATATAAAGACATTGACACAAACCTATTGAAATTGTACCACGGTCATGTGTATTTCAATTTAAACGTTTTACGGAATAGAGTCAAATACGAAATTCCTAAAATTTTCCGAAATGAGGATCTGTTGAACTACTTTCCCGAAGGTTCGGGACATTATGGGAAAGAAACAATGAAAAATCTTCCTTTCCGAATATTTAGGCGGATATTTTCTGAAGTTCGCATCATGATTTTCGATCCCAATGGTTCGATGTCAAAAACAGCTCCTACATATTATGAATGGAGTAAAACTGAATTCGAACCATTTTGCAAAGAATTTGACTTAAGACTTGAGAGGTTATCGAAAAATGGAGATCTTCTCGGGTTGGCTGATTTAGCATATAAACTTGATCGTGTAATGGTTTCCCATTACCGCTTAATCCGGTACGGTCTTGCTGTTCATAATATAGGGATGAATTTAATGCTTCAATACCTTCTTACCAAATTTTTAGGGAAAGAAGATTCCTTACATTATTATCCCATATTGATTTCGGGATTGGAACATAAATTAACCGAAACAAATGATGATCTTCGGTATTTGGCTTCTATTATCCAAAAATCTCCCGAACTGGAATCAATAATTAATGAACAGGATTCACAAGATTTATATGCATACATTTCATCGAGTAAAAATCCTAAAGTACAAAATTTTTATAAAGAATTTAACGGCTTTTTGGATAAATTCGGTGAACGCGGATTTACTAGGGAAGTTTTTTACCCTAGATGGAATGAAGAACCCCGATACTTATTCGATATCCTAAAAACATTAATTAAAGGTAAGGATCGGGACTACAGGGAAATTAAAGAAAAACAATTAAAGTACAGAGAAAAAATTGAAAAACTTGTAGAAGCAAAAATACGGTCACAACGATTTGGACTAATTAAATGGCTGTTATGTTCAAAAATATTAGATTCTGCCCGTACCTATCTCATATTTCGAGAAGGACAGAGATATAATCTCGATCGCTGGACATACAGAAATCGAAAGGTTTATTTGGAAATTGGTAAAATTTTCAAGCAAAAAGGGATATTAAAGGACACTGATGATATTTTCTTTTTGCATAGAAGGGAAATTAAAAAAATATTGGACCAACCAGATGTGGAGTTTACTTCTATAATAAAAAAGCGACGGGATGTATTTTTTAAATATGAGTATACCATTCCCCCTAAATTCCTTCATGGTTCCCGTGAATTTGATGATTTGTTTCAATATGATCAAGAGAGTCTTTCTTTTAAAGGGATTCCTGCGAGTCAAGGAATATTAACGTCAAAAATTCGCGTTATTAATAAGATTGAAGAGATCTCAAGTGTACAAATAGGAGAAATACTTGTTGTTCCAAAAACAGATCCAGGTTGGACTCCCGTTTTTTCAAAACTCGGGGGATTAATAACCGAAACGGGAGGTATACTGTCCCATGGTGCTGTTGTTTCTCGTGAATATGGCGTTCCTGCCGTCACCAATATTATTAATGCTTGTCAGCTCTTTAAAACGGGTCAGGTAGTTACTATTAACGGATATAATGGGACGGTTGTAATAAAAAAATAACGTATTTTAATAAATTCCCACCATAATTTCCAGCAAATTTAAAAAATATTGAGCATTGAAAACTAAAATAAATCAATAATAAAATTAATAAAGTGAAAAATGAATCATATAGAAGATGAATATGAGGGTGTAGATGGTACTAAATTATATTACCAAGCGTGGATTCCAGAAACTCCCAAAGCTGTCGTGCAGCTCATTCACGGTTTTGCCGAACATTCCGGGAGATATAAAAATGTGGCAAATCAGTTAGTGCCTAATGGCTATTTAATTTATGCTCACGATCTTAGGGGTCATGGGAAATCTGAAGGTGAAGAAAACTATGTGGATTCAATGGATCAATACGTCGAGGATGAGAAAAATTTTTATGATACCATTAAGCAAAAACATTCTAATCTAAAGATCTTCATGCTAGGGCATTCGATGGGATCTGGCATTGCAATGTACTTTACGAAAAAATACGAAAGCCTCTTAACCGGATTGATTCTCTCTGGAACCGCAAAATATTTCGGAGGAGAAGCTGGTAAAGTGAAGAAGGTTTTTGCAAAAAAGATGTCAAAAACTTTCCCTAAATTAAGAGCTAGTTCTGGGGTTGATCCTCAGCTACTGAGTCATGATCCTGCAGAAGTAGAAACATATAAGAACGATCCTCTAGTACATTATAAGAAAATTACAGCTCGGCTTGGATGGGAAATGATTAAAGGTTTTGAAGAAGCTACTGAAATCGTTGGGGACTTTAAACTTCCTGTTCTTATTCAAAGGGGAGGTGAAGACAGTGTAATGACAGGAACAGAAGAATTAAAGGATGCATTTACAGTTAGTGATTTAACCTATATAGAATATGAAGGATTATATCACGAAATTTATAATGAATTAGAAAAAGATCGCACGAAAGTTTTACAAGATTTAACTGATTGGCTTGATAAGCATCTTTAAATTCATAGATGTTATTCAATTAAACTTTTTCCGTTCTTAGATGTTCTGACATCCCTGATCCAATTTCATTGTTATCCAAATCTTTCATTACAACCATTTCCTCGAATAATTCAGTAAAACCATCCGGAAATTGTCTTGCAAACCGAAAAATAGAATTTTTATCGATTAATTTCGCTTCAATATTATAGTTTTTTCCGTGTACATCCGTAATATGGTATGTCGTAATAAGAGGAGTTTTTAATTTATCGTTATCGTCAATTATATCAATTTCCACATCTCTAATAGGTATAGTTCCATTATTATCTGCTATATACCTGGAGACATCGATTTTATTCTGATAATAATCTTTTCTCAAGCCGCAGTTCCAATCTTTAAACTGAAATTGACCTGCAATCCAATGGTCAACCCCATGCCAATCTCTTATTCCCCAACTTTTATCTCTTTGTCCGAATCCCCGTATCTTTCTTACTTTGCCGTCCCTATATATAAATTCTCCCGTAATTATCCCGGATGATTCAAAATGAGTATGCCATGCCACAGAAAAATCATTTTTAAAAACGTGCGTATTAAATCTGGTATCCCAGTTTATCTTGAATTCGAATTTCGTACAATTATAAATAATTTCCCAATTTTGGAACGGTGTAATTAAATTATAGGCGAGTCTTTTATCCCGCAGCATAATCTCTATATCTTCAACATATTTGTGAAGGATTGGCTCCCGATAGTAGATTATCCTTTTATTATCCACAAATAGGGAGAAGAATAATTCCCTTCTTTGTTCATTAGGAATAATTCCGATGGTAGAACATCCGGTAATTCTATTTCCGAGATCAATCCAATTCCAATAGTAAGCTTCACGCCATTTTTGAATCTCTCCAGGTTTGTGGAGTAACTCATCGTCGTCCTTTAGAGTATTATTTTTATCTTTCAATTCTATACTTAAGTATAAAGCTTTTTTTAAAATTTTAAATAACTTTAAAACCTTAAATTATTTAAACTTTTTAAACAACCATTCAAGATGTTTTACTTAATTGTTTACAAAAAAATGGAAAAGAGAGGCATTTAAAGATGGAACCAATCACACATAAATGTGATTCTGATCATCCAGAGTGGAATGAGTCTTACTATCTAGCATTTTTTAACAAAGAGCAGAATATAGGCGGGGTAAGCAGAATCGGATTTAAACCCAATAAAAGGGAAGGAATGACTTTTTTCTTTTTGTTCTTACCTGATGGGACAGCTGCTATATATCATAAAGAAGAAGAAATTAATGACTATTTAAATTTTCCGCCTGTGGGTGGTATGATTCATAATTGTCAATCCGATGGAAAATGGAATTATGAATTTGAGGGCAAGATGGTTTTTCTACATAATCCAGAAGATCTACCGAAGATAAGTGAACAATCAAAATTGAGTTTGTTATTCAAAGTAATTCGTAAAAAATTATACAAAAAACAAGTTAAAATGCGTCTTACATTTACACCTATTAATGATGTGTATGAATATAGCGAGTTCATGACTCCTGAATCTTTAGAACTCGGAAAGAAAGCAGGAGATGAGCACTGGGAACAAATTGCGATTATATCTGGAGAAATAAAAATAGGAAATAAAACATATCTTATCGAAAATACTATCGGACAAAGGGATCATACTTATGGGATTAGAGACTGGACGGGAGTTGGTGATTGGTTATATTATGTAATTTGGTTTAATAAAAACTTGGCGATTAATCCTGCAGCTATCATAGCTGATGATGGCCGTTTATCTATAGGGGGTTTTCTCTTTAAAGATGGAAAAAATATTCCATTAAAAACCGTTCGAATTATAGATCAGCAATTTCGAGAAGATGATGTCCTGCCTATAAGTTCCGAATTAGAGATTGTCGATTTTTCAGGAGTGAAACATATCTTAAAAGCAAAAGTTGGACCTATTATCCCAGTCCCATTTGAAGATAAAGAAGGAAACAAATCGATTTTAGTTCAATCATTTGGAAGTTTTGAATTAGATGGGATTTCGAACGGGTACGGAACATTCGAAACCTTAAGACGAGTGAATTAACATTATTTTTCATCCTAAATTTTATAATTTTAAGGATTTTTGATATTTAGTAAGTGATAAAGGAGTTTAAAATAGAAACCAATAAACATAAAATTAAATATGTTTTAGTTTTTATTATTCATACATAGAAAAATTCAGCGAGATGACAATAAGAATATGGTTTCCCGCTTGGAATTAGTGCTTAAAGAATTAAATGAAAATGGGAACTTTCGGGCATCCTTGTTCTCAACTAATACGGGTTTAGTTCTCGCTTCACAAAAAGCAGAGGAAGTTGACGAGAGGGTTGTTGCTGCCATGGGATCGCTACTGAGCGATGCAGCAATAAAGGCTGGTGAAGAAATGGATTTATCTGAAGCTGAGGTAATGAAAATTTTTTATAGAAAGGATTATATTATCTGTAGGACTATCTTTATGCCAGATGGCAAGACTCAATTTTTATTAGCCGTGTTATCAAAAATTCCTGAAAGTGATGATGTAGAGAAATATTTCGACCAGCTCTTAGACTGGGCTGTGGAGAACTCTACTCCAGATTTAGAAAAACTCTCAAGTATATAACTTATGCAAAATTAATGGTTCTCTATTTTTTATTTTACAGAGGAGCTTAAATAATTAAAATTGTTTATAATTTAGAATTGTAAATTATAAATATCTATTTTACGTCTCTACATTTATGAAAGCGGCATTTATTAAAGAACATGGTGATTTGGATAAAGTTCAAATAGGAGAAGTAGATGTACCTCAAGTTGGTCCTAATGAGGTACTTATTGAGACTAAATTTGGGGCATTAAATCATCTGGATCTTTTTGTAATTAGAGGTTGGCCTGGATTAACCCTATCGATGCCACATGTCATTGGAGCGGATGGTAGTGGGATTATAAAGGAGGTAGGCTCAGAAATTTCAACTTTATCTCAAGGTGATCATGTTACCATTAATCCCGGACTGAGTTGCGGAAAATGCAATATGTGTCTTTCGGGTCAGCAAGTACTTTGTAAACAATTTTCCATTTTAGGGGAAAATAAATGGGGTACATTTGCTCAATATGTTAAAATCCCAGAAATTAATGTTTTAAAGATACCAAAAGATTATCCATTTGATAAAGCTGCCGCGGCTCCTTTAACTTTTCTAACTGCTTGGAGAATGTTAACCACTCAGGGAAAAATTAAACATGATGATTTTGTATTTATCCATGGAGCAGGTGGAGGAGTATCGTCTGCTGCAATTCAAATCGCCAAATATCTAGGGGCAAAGGTTATAGCAACTACTAGTACAGTTGAAAAAATTGAAAAAGCGAAAGAATTGGGCGCAGACCATGTTATTAATTATAAGGAAATGAAAGATTATACAAAATTTGTATATACAGAATTAACTAACAAGCAAGGGATAGATATTGTTATTGACAATGTTGGGCAGGCAACATTTCAAACGAGTATTCAATTGTTAAGACCTGGAGGAAGATTGATAACCTGCGGAGTAACATCCGGTCCATTTACAAAAATTAACGTCACAAATATCTTTTGGAAGCATTTAGAAATTAAAGGTTCTACGATGGCTAATCAAGGTGAATTTCGGGAAGTTATGCAGTTAGTATTAGCAGGCAAATTACATCCCGTTATTGATAAAATATATACTCTTGAAAAGGTCAAAGAATCTGAACAATACTTAAGTGAGGGAAACCAATTCGGGAAAGTCTTAATAGAGGTTTCTTGATTTCTTTTAAATTATGGACTGGTAAAATTTAAATACTTCATCAGCAGCTTGTGTATCATATCCCCAGTAGAAATGATCACATCTCTCTAGGATCTTAAAATCCTTTGGATCGTTATAAAAATCGTAATGGCTCTGAAAATTACTGTAATTGGCCACATCATCTCTATCTCCTTGAATAAACAATTTCGGTTTAGTTGATTGGGATAATTTTTTATATTTCGTACCCATAAAATCCCAGGGAAATGAAATAGAAGTATATCCTATTATCTTTTTGGAGTGATTAACTGTAGAACATCCAATAGCAGCTCCATAGGAATATCCACAGATTAAGATTTTCTCGACTTGTTTAGTATTGATTAAAAAATCGATGCACGCTTTAACATCACTTATTTCTCCTCTTCCACTTGAATGTGAACCAGTAGATCTTCCAACGGCTCTGAAGTTAAAGCGTAAGCAAGAGATATCATTTCGCTTAAAGATATTAAAGACCGCAGAAATAACATTGTTGTACATATTTCCCCCAAATTCCACTTAACTGAGAAACTCTCAATCAATCTGAGGATGCGGGTGGCATACGAGAACTGCGGAGGATTTATTTGAGCTTGATTCAAAATATTCTGCTTCTAGTTGAATATCATCATTAGATATGAAAATATTTCCCATAATATTAATTAAGTATTGAGATTATAAAAAGTATATAAAAGAGAAATCGATGATTATGGGCTACAATAAAATCGTCATTGAGAAAAAATTACGCGATTTTTTAGAAGAAGATTGTAACTTTATCGATGTCAGTAGTATTAACATTCCCGAGGATGCTGAAGTTACAGCCAAAATTATCGCTAAAAGCAGTGGTTTTGTTTCTGGGCTTGGGGAACTAAAAATCTTGTTTGATATGTTGAATATAACCACAACTTTCTTAAAAAAAGATGGGCAAAAGGTGAAGAAAAGAGAAGTTGTAGTGGAATTAAAAGGAAAAGTTAAAAATATCCTATTAGGAGAAAGAGTTGGTCTTAATCTCGTTACTCATATGAGTGCCATTACTACAACAACCAGAAAATTTGTTAAAATTATTAAAGAGTCAGGGAAAAAAGTTAAAATAGCATGTACACGAAAAACATTGCCCGGAATTCGAATTTTTGAAAAAAAAGCAGTGACTTTAGGTGGTGGTGATCCCCATCGATTTTCATTGGATGATATGATTTTGTTAAAAGATACTCATTTAAGATATTACAAAGGTGACATTGAAATGCTACTTAGAGACGTGAAGGAGACTGCTAGCTTTTCCAAAAAAATTGAAATCGAGGTTGAAAAACCTAATGATGCTTTAATCGCAGCACAAAATGGAGTCGATATTATTATGCTAGATAATATGTCTCCTGATCAGGTTGAAGATGTTATAAGGTTACTAAAAGAGCACAATTTACGAGATGATGTTATAATAGAAATTTCTGGAGGGATTAATGAAGAGAATATCGTCGATTATCTAATCTCTTCACCTGATATCATTAGCACAAGTGATTTAACCCAATTTCCCTCAGAAAAGGTGGACTTATCATTGCGATTCGATTAAACTAATCTATAATGATCTCGTGAATTGAACTAATTACTTCTTTAATTTTAGATAAAGAATTTTTTAAATCTTTAATTAAACCAAATTCTCCTACAGCCAAGATAAGTTCAATTTTTTTATCAACAATACGCCAATCGGTTATAGTCTTTATTATTTGTTTATATTGAGTATAAATTTCAGTTATTTCATCAATTATGACTTCTTTAAAGGGATAAACCAAACTTATGGTCATAATTTTATAACCTTCTAGATTTTCAAATTTCTCTTGATCTTCAATGAAGTTAACTATCGCTTCCCTTAAGGCTTCGCTTTTTGAATTGAACCCGCTTACATTTCGCACTTTTTCAAACCGTTCTAATAAATCATCACTTATTTGTAGTGAAATAATTGGCATTATAAACTCACATAGTTAAATTTTCTAATTAAAAACAATTCGAACATAAATAAATTCTATAAATTACGTATTTTTTTAAATTCATTTAATTTTTTATAATTATAATCACAAGCTTTAATATTTTAAAAAAGAACTAAATTACCATTTAAAACGAAACATCCGTAGAAATTAGGGATTAATATGGAAAATACAAATTCTAATAAACTTAGTACTAGAACAAAACTAGGATACGCGTTAGGAGCAATTCCAAACGGGCTTCTCGTATATATGTTCGATTTAAAGTACATTGAATTCTTTTTCAACGACCTTCGGTTGCTTCCTTTATATTTTATCGTAGGACAAATTATTTATTTATTTATAAATGCAATTAACGATCCGCTGTTAGGACACCTTTCAGACAAAACTAATCGTGAAAAATGGGGGAGTAGAAGAATTATCTATATAAAATATTTTGGACCTGTGTGGGCATTAGCATTTATTCTTGTATGGTTTCCGTGGAGTTTGGACAATCAAATAATAATATTTATCCACTACTGTGTAACTATATGCTTGTTTGATACACTATTTACTTTGGTAGTGACAGTTTGGTTGGCGCTTTTACCTGAGATGACCTCTGATACGGATGAAAGGAGTAAAACTCAGTTCTTAGTATTGGTTATCGGAGCAACTGCCGTATTACCAATGTTTTTGATAATAGGAGAAATGAAACCCATTTCTTCAACATTTAAGATTCTTATAATTATAGTCGCAATCATCTCAACGATAATGCAACTTATTGTCGCTAAGATGTGTAAGGAGAGACCAGAATTTCAAAAAGATGAGGTATTTCCGTTATGGAAATCATTGAAAGAATGTATTAAATTAAAATCATTTAAACTTTACTTAGGATGGATATTTTTCGCGACGCTATATGGCAGTATAAATTTAAGTTATTTATTTGCTTACTTATTAATTCTAGGGGAAAGTGGATTTATTATCTTTTTCTTATTATACGTCTTTGGTTACTATACTTCGTATGCCATTTGTTTGAAGTTAAGACCAAAATGGGGTATAAGAAAGATATTACTTCGATTCGGAGTATTAAGAGTAATTGGAGCAACAGCCTGTTTCTTTTTATGGTTTTCAACCGCTTTAACCTTTTTTATAATACTGGGTTATGCATGCTTAGTATTTTTTGGAGGTTACTCAATCTTTACATTTCCATTATTATATTTGTCGATCGACGAGGATGAAGTTATCCATGGGACACGTAGAGATGGTATGTTCCAAGGTCTTCAAGCGCTCTTCAATAAACCAGCAACTAGTATTGGTCCTATTATTGCAACCATAATTTTAATATCATATGGATATGTCCAGGGTTCAGAAAATCAACCAGATTCAGCTTTATTTGGCATAACGCTATTATTTTTGATTTTTCCCGCCGTAGTGATCGGACTAAGTCTAATTTTTATCTACTTCTATCCTTTACATGGTGAATTGTTAACGGAAATGCAGGGGAAGCTTGAAGAGATTCATAAAAAGAAACGAGATTTGTTATAAATTAATTCTATAACCATTTCATAACTTTTGTTAATAAAATTTTTTTTTTCTTTTTCTAAAAGATTATTTCTTTTTCAATCGTCGAGGATAGCAAGCAAACAACGTATTGAATAGTTTTTCATGTTCCTCAAAATTCTCTTCGGGTATAGTGAATACCGTCTCTCCAACTTGTAATGCGCCCCAGTAGATTTTTGCTATTTTTTCTAAAAACACCGCGAATCTAACAGCATGATCTACTGATTTTCCACATACAATAGCACCATGATTAGCAAGAATCGCAGCATTATTAATTCCTAAAGCATTTATTGCGCTTGTCCCCATCTCATCTGTATGAGCCTTGGTAATATCCGTACAATGAATTTCTCCTCCGAGAAAGATTATCTGTTGTTCCATTAGGATTGGTATACCCTTTCTGAGAACTGAAAGCATTGTGACATATGGAGAGTGTGTGTGAATGATAGATCCCACTTTTGGTCTGTCTCTGTACACTCCCAAATGCATTTTCACTTCTGTGGAAGGCATAACACCTTTACTAAATACATTTCCATCTAAATCCATATGAACCATTTTTTCCGGAACTAATTGATCGTAGTTCGTCGAGCTTGGAGTTACCAATATTTCAGTTTTGTTTATTCTCGCACTAGTGTTGCCCTCTCCATCTTCGTTTATGCCTCTAGCGTATATTTTTTGAGCTCCTCTTACAATATCCTTTCTTAATCGTTCAATTTTGTCCGATGACATATGCTTGGTAATAAGTCAAGGTTAATGAATTTTGGGATTGCAAAATTTAGCAAGGTTTATTAGAGAAACTTATTTAAAATAGTTTGATGGATTCTCTTACGAGATTTAATTTGTTAATGAACAGACAATCTGAAGATTTGGATCGAATCCTAATTGATTATTGGGCAGGTTCAAACGTAGATCAAAGATTGTGTGAATATTATAAGGTCAAAGAAAAAGAAGAATTACTAGATTTATTGGACATAGATTTTCGCTATATAGAGGGTCCAAGCTATATTGGACCAGATTTGTCAAAATATCCAGGTGATAGCGAAAATGATATTTGGGGCGTACCCAGAAAGAAAGTATATTATGGAAAAGGCGAACATCAAGGATATTATAAAACAGTTGTAAAACATCCTCTTGCTGATGCTAAAACTATTGATGATGTTGAATCCTATGAACATTGGCCTGATCCTAAGTGGCTTGACTATGACGTGGTTAAAGATCAATGTGATCTTGTGCATGAAAAACAGCGAGTCGTGATGTTTATGGGGGATAGATTAAATCGCATAGCTCAACTTAAACCTATGATGTACTTACGGGGAATAGAAAAGGCTCTTAGCGATCTAGGTCGGAAAAAGTCTCCGATATTTGATGCGATTTTGGAAAAATTAGTGAATTTTTATAAGGAGTATCTTGAAAGAATCTTACTAGCAGCTCACGGAAAAATTGATGTACTTGTTACTGGAGATGATTTTGGCCAACAACATGGATTAATTTGCAGCCCTAAAACATGGAGAGAAAAGTTATTACCTGGTTTTCGCGATTACATTCTTATTGCTAAAAAATATAATGTATATGTAATGCATCATACGTGCGGCTCAGTAACTCCAATTATCCCCGATATGATTGATGCAGGTTTAGATATTTTAAATCCCATTCAACCTTTGACTTATAATATGGATCACTCGATCTTAAAGGAGAGGTGGGGTCATAGTTTAATCTTCCATGGAGGAGTGTCACTTCAGGGGCCTCTAAGATTTGGTAATCCATCTGAAGTAGAAAAAGAAGTAAAAACATGTTGCGAAATTTTAGGCAAAAATGGAGGGTACATTATTTGTTCTGCTCATAATTTAAACGCAGACATGAAAATAAAAAATATAGTTACTCTATTTAAGGCTTATCAAAAGTATTGTCCCTATTAAGCCATAAAGGAGTATAATTTAAATTAAAATTATTAAACTAATATGGTCTTGAATTATTAATGGTTGATTGAAATATCACATTTGATAGTATTAATCTTGATCTTTGAATTGTACTTTTTTAAAAATAAATAATGGACCGTATAATATTACACTGCGACTTGGATTGTTTCTTTGCCTCAGTTGAGATCCGCGATAATCCTGAATATAAAGGAAAGCCAGTAATAATTGGTGCAGACCCAAAGAAGGGCAAAGGTCGTGGCGTTGTATCCACTTGTTCATATGAAGCTAGAGTTTTTGGGCTTCATTCAGCTATGCCAATTTCGCAAGCTTTTAAAAGGTGCCCACACGGCATCTATTTAAGACCTAATTTTGAAAAATATCATAAAGCTTCTAAAGCGGTAATGGGTATTATCAAGTGCTATTCTTCTTTATTCCAACAAGTTGGTATTGATGAGGCTTATTTGGACCTGACAGAACGGTGTTCAAATTACAATGAAGTGCGAACTATCATTAAAAAAATAAAAAATGAAATTTATGAAAAGGTTGGCATAACCATTTCTGTGGGCTGTGCACCGACTAAATCTCTTGCAAAAATTGCTTCTGATTATAATAAACCAAATGGCATTACTATTGTAAAGTCTGATGATTTTAAAGAGTTTTTAAAAGATTTAGATATTACTCGTATTCCCGGAATAGGTAAAAAAACAAAAGTATATTACTATAAAAAAGGTATACGGAAAATAGGAGATATATTAAACACCCCCTTAAAGAAGATGAGATCGAAATTTGGGAAAAACGGAGTATGGGTATGGAAGATCGCCAATGGCCTTGATTCGAGGCAAGTCAAGGAATATAATGAAGAGAGAAAATCAATCAGTAAGGAGAGGACATTCTTAGAGGATAGCTCTGATTTCGAATTCATTTTAAGAAAACTTGAGGATATAAATGAGAGAATTAATAAGACAGTCATAAAACATAACATTTATTATCGCACGATTACGCTAAAAATAAGATTAAAAGGATTTGTAACATATACCCGCTCTAAAACGCTTCCTCATCATATTCAAGATAAGGGAAAAGTCATGAAAGTTATCTTAGAACTTTATAATGAATTTTCAAGTTCAAAAAAGATCCGATTAGTCGGAATAAAACTCTCAAATTTAGAGAAAAATTTAAGCTTAAAGCAATCAAATCTCATAAAATATGCATCAGTATAAAAAAATCAAGCAGGATTATGCTCCTTAATTCTTGTTTAAATTGAAAAGAATTTATCTCTAATAAATACAGCCACTTCATCATGCAAAGCGCCGTTAGAAGTAATAATACCAGGAGCTTTTAAAATACATTTCTCCTCTTCGAATGTGAGGCGCTCCTCGTCAAGATCGGTTACTCTTCCCCCTGCTTCTCTTACTAATAAATCCCCCGGGGCATAATCCCATGTAAATGCTCGAAATCCCATTATTGGTTTGATGTATAGATCATAACTTCCATCAGCTACTAAGCAGAATTTGGCCATGCTATCCATTTTGATCCGTTTTTCTATTCCTAACTTATCAGCAAATTGCGTAACCCAAGGCAAATCATAATGTAGTGATTGACATAATCTAGCTTTTTTAAGATTATTGTGGTCACTTACGTGAATTGCTTCAAAATCTTTTCCTCCATAAGAGGCTTTCGCACCTTGACCTTGTTCAGCAACAAAGATTGTAAGACCATTTTTCTTATACTCAGGAACACTAATAACACTGATTTTGGTATCTGAATTTACCATTAATCCAATTCCAATAGCGTATTTTAAACCCTTCATGAATCCTTTTGTTCCATCTATGGGATCAATGGTCCATTGTCTTGAAGACTTTTGACCACGATAATTTAATAAATTTTTTAAGTCAGATATGTTGGCGATATCTAACTGAGTAAAACATTCATTAATTTGTTTAGCTGAATGATCATCAATCAATCCAGTTTCACTTTCTTCAGCAATTACTTGATCTTTGGGAAATTCTTCCATTAATTGATGTAAAATATAAATTTGAGAAGAAAAATCCGCAACAGTAGCCGGAGATCTGTCCTTTTTTAAATAGGTCTCTACCCCCTTTTTTTTAAACCATTCGGTTATTTCAGAGGCTTTTCTAACAAGATCCACAGCTAACGATATTTCCTTACTAAATTGTGACAATAGCTTTAAACCACCCTTTCATTAAATTATAAGAAAAAAAATACACTAATCGATTTCAATAGTATTTGATTCTTATTAAATTAATTATATAATGAGTCATTAAAAGTTCCTAGTTGGTAAAATAACATTTAATTATTCACATACTTCATATTAAATGATTACTTTTCGTTCGAGTTCCATAGTTTCCAAGTCAATAAGACTGTACACAATAGAATTCTCATGATAATGAGATTGACCGGGTTGTATTGATATTGTTCTCCCTATTTTGTTGTACCATTTACCAGAAACTTCAGCAGATTCATGTATGTGGCCATGAAAGGATAGTAATGGTTGATTTTTTTTTATAAAATCGTATACAGCCTTTGAGCCTACTTTTCTCCCATCATGACAGACATCTAAGGATAATTTACATGGAGGTGTATGTATAATATATATTGCCTTTTCCATGTTGGAAGGTCTTACTAAACTATTCATTTCCTCCTCGATTGTAGGTAAAGTGTCAACATAAGAAAACCAGTCAGCGATCTTATTCCAACCATTCGATGTAGATATAACTGGCTTTCCAAATTGTTTTGGAAATTCAAACTCCTTGGCATCCTTTCTGGCCCTATCTTTTAGGGCGAATGGAAGGTCTGGAACCAGATTCATTCCGATAAATTCGAATCCATTAAGTTCAAATATTGTATTTCCAATATTAATTATATATTCATATTTATCGCATGTTTTTTGAAAAATCTCATCAAATTTCTGAAGATCATCGTTTCCTAACATTGTAATATAATAAATTCTTTCTGAGTTAAACTGTGAGAAATAATCATCAAGGTATTCAATAATGAATCTATCTTGATGCAATAAATTGCCTCTTAAGGGTAGCATATCTCCACCATTGAGCACTATATCAATATTTTCTGTTTTAGCGATTTCAGAGATGCGGTCATATTTCCACTCGGCACCATGAAGATCTGTAATATATAAAATTTTCATCGAGTTATCTGTAATATGTTTGTTAAAACAAATAAATAAAGGGTAATACTCATAAATAGATTTCCAAGCATTTTAAAATGTATATTTTAAAGTATTCTAATCAATATTATAAAAACAAATAAGAAATAAGTTACTTTAAAAAAGAAGCTTTAGCGTATTTTTTATGGTTTATAAAGTTAAGTTATAATAAAAAAAAAGAATTCAGTAAAATAATAAGAACGCAAAAAAATTTGTAAAAGGGAATAATGAAAGCAATCGGAATTGTCATGCTCTATGACAGGCGGGTTGGAGAACCCCAAGAAATTTCTAAAAATTTTTTTGGAGAGAATTTTTCAATTGTATCAGAGGGACTTGTATCTCAGGAATTGATTGATTTAATTCAATTGAAAGAAATATTGGATTCAAAGTCGATTTATTGGGCAGGCATACGGGAGAATTTTGAAAAAATTCTCGAAGATGATGAGGCAATTGGTCGTCTAGCGTGGAAAGTCTTTAATGATCAATCTGGTAAAGAATCTTCTGATGAAGTTAAGAGTTTAGTCTATGATGGATTGAAAGCACCATGGAAGTTTACCTTAATGGCCTGTGTGTTATATGAATAGAAAAAATCTTCTATCCTATTAAAAAAATTATTATGGGATATATATTCTTAAATCTTTTTTTTTAAATCTTTTTTTAAGTTAATCTGTTTGGGAATAAAACAAATGATTTTCTTTCTTGGGTCTGGTGCTTAAGTTTAGCTTCCCTATTAGTTAATTTCAAAAGCCAAAAAAGCGAATATATTTCGATTTTTCTCTCAAAATCCTTATCTAGTTTATGGTATTTATTATATCCATGGTAAAATGCTCTAGTAAGTTCGGGTTGATTGAGAAATTCTAAATCCCAGTGTATAATTTTAACAAAGTCCTCTGCTTTGACACCAATACCCCAATTATCAAAATCTATTATTCCATTTATTTTAAGGGAACCTATATCATCATTCACAATAATATTTTTACTATGAAAATCATTATGTAAGAGAACTGCCTCATTTTCTTCTTCAATTAAAGCCTTATTCTCATTAAAAAATTCGGTCATTTCTTCAATATTATTCACTTTATATTTTTTGGCCTCTTGAATTTCCATATTTAACCTTTTGTGAAAGATTTCTGACCAAGTTTTTTCAGTTTTTTTACCAATTTCATAAATATCTTCATAAAAAGAGCTAAATTTTATTTGGTGTAATTTTCCTAAAATTTCACCTATATTTTCAAATAAATTTATGAATTTTGAAGTACTTAATTCAAGGTTAAAATCTTCGATTATGTTCTGCTCTAACATTTTATGCAATGAAATTCCATCAATATAGTCTTGCACAGTAAATAGATAGGGAATTAATTTTTTAGACTCATCATAGTAAATCAGATTACCAACGGGTATAACCGGGGGATTTTGTTTATTAAAGTGATAATTCCCTGCTGGAGATAAAAGAATTTCTTTTATTTTTTCTTCGAGTTTAGAGGAAAACGGATATAAGCTCCCGTCTAAAAGAGGGAATAACACTTTTTCCTTGGCAATATTTTCATATTGAAATGCTTTAGACGTCCGAAATCTAAATACTAATTGTGAATTTTCAAAATTAACTCTATAAATGGTGTTCGTTTGCCCCTCTAAAGGCCCTGCAATTTTTTTAATTTTTCCTTGCTTAATTAAAACATCAACAGTCGAAAAGATACTAATTATATCTTTCAAATCATATAATTCACCCTTATTCAAAGCATAAAGTTGAAAAATTAATTTCTGATTCAAAAGATAATTGATGGTAACTTCAATTCTGGTTTTAGTTATATCCTCTAATTCTCTCTGAAAAGGTGGTGAAAGGATATTTAGTTCTTCAATAGGAGTTTTTAATACATCCTTGTATAAATAAAGAAAAGCATATTTCAATCCACGTTGTACTTTTCCTTCATTCATCTTAATATCATAGATTTTATTTCTAAGATCATCGAGCTGTTCTTGGTGTTGAGTAAGTTCTAAAACATTATCTTCGAGGGCCGCTTTGTATAATTTTGAGCAAATATTTGACAAGTTTGCTATTCCAGGTACAATTCCCGCATAATTTCTCAGTTCTATTGGTATTAATTGTAAAAAGAATGAAAATCGGCTTTCTTCTCCACAAAATACAGAAAAATTCTCATTTAATAATTCGATGTAAGCTTTATAATTAGAAATCTTGTTAGAGGCATCTTTGATCCCTTTTAAATTCTCAAATTTCAATAAATCCCTTACAATTTTTGGCTCTATTTCATTTCCAGTAAACATTTCTGGATTATGATACAAAAAAATATCATTTTTGGAAGTTAAGGAACCTAAAATATTTTCAAAGTGAAACTTAAATTCTTCACCTGCTAATTTTTTTGAAAAGGGAGGAGCGATAAAAAAATTGAGAGTGTTAAATTTCTTTGCCAAAATATCTATCTGATCAATGACATCATCTACTTCATTTCCAAATGCTCCTAATAATAGTGGTATTTTGTCATTAATTTTTGTGGAAACATTCAGCAATTTTATTTTTTCATTTAATTTATCTGAAAAAAAAATTCCTTCTCCAGTGGTTCCAAATAAATATATCGCATTAGCCTTGTTTAATAAAGCATGGCGAATTAAAATTGAATTTAATTCTGTATTAATCTCGAAGTTATTATTAAAAAACGTTATAGATGGAACAATGACGCCGTTTATCATTTTTCTATACTCTGTTTTATTACGAAAAAAAGTCTAAATAGATTTTCAGATTTTATTTTGTAAGAATCAGTATTGTCAAATTTTGTGAATTAAAATGAATTTAATCATTAATAGTTTATTTTAAAGATAACTTCGTTAATATTTTTGATGTTAATTTATAACTTTTAAGAGAAAAAAAAAATAAATTTAAAATTTGAAATTCTATTTCATTTTAACTGCGCCTATAAAAACAATAAACGCAGCTAACAATCCTATAAAAAATCCTGTACCAAGCCCCCATGTCCAATTCCCATGAGTTCCATAAAATACATTATATTCATCTCCAGATAGAAATTCCAATACATCAAGAAATCTTCCAAAATTTTCCCATGTTGAAAGAGCATATAGAAAAAGTCCAATTCCAATAAACATCATCAATGAGCAAAGAATTGCCAGATTTTTAGATTCTTTGATCGCACCAATCATCGCAATAAATGCACCTAACAAAAATATAACACCCGCTACAGTTCCAATATTACCTAAAATTTGCCTGTCCTCGGAATATCCAAAAGCGTTTATGTAATAATTTCTCTCAAATCTCCAGAATTCCCACGTTAATTGCCACCAAGCTCCTATGGATTCTGATACATAATAAGATAACACTGAAAAAATACCAATTAGGGCTCCTAAAATAACTACTACTTTATATGAGTCATTACGTCCCATATTTATCATCTTTTTTAATTTTGATTTTTAGAAATCTATACCAATGACTGATAAAAGATAAATGAACATTATGCACAAGCATATTTAAAAATATTCTAGATCCCATTTTTGTAGGTTTTTTAAATAAGCTGTGGGAAAAAAATTGATTTTTACAGGAAAGGATAATCTAATTGCCATTAATTAATAAATTTTCTAATTACTTCGCCTTTTGGCTTCTCCTCTTCAAATAATATCGCCTGAAAAGAGTAAATCTTGGTGTTTTTATCTTTCCAATCATCAGCTGACAGCCATGCTTTTTGGCAAGTATGTCTTAAAAATTCCTCAACTGACCAATTTCTATCATGGTCAACCGGAACTTGAGGTAATAATAAACCTCTTCTCATTCCCTTTTCGGCAATTAATCCATCCCTTCCGATTACAATTTTCTCCAAATATTCTTTAGGTTCATTAACTTCAATTAACTTCGGAGGAGTTAAAATAGATATTTCTATTACAATATTATCCATTTCTTTAAGTGTAACGGAGGGAAAACGGGGATCTTCGGTTGCAGAACTTATAGAAACCTTATGAATAACGTCATATAACGGATAAATAGGCTCAATATATCCAATACAACCTCTTAAAGGATTTCCAGAAACATTATATGTATTTAAAGTCACAAATGCTCCATATTTATCCCCAAATTTTTGTTTGATTACTTCGGGAACGGGCATTCTTTTACTTTGCTTTAAAAAATTTTCAATATTTTCTCTTGCAAACTGGATTAAAAGTTTCCCATCTTCCACACGAAATGGTTCTTCGTCTGACATAATCCCTTATTAAAATTTTATACCTATATCATATTATGTTTAACGATTTTTTATATTTTATATTCACTTCATTAGTATTTTTCCTTTTGGTTCAGAGCTAATCTCAGAACCCCCTATAAATACCTTCCATATCTGAACCGATGTTTTAAATCCTTCATAGGGAGAATATTTTGCTTTAGTCTTGAAATTTTGGGATTTAATTTCATATTCTGGTACTTTATCCACAATCAGTAAATCAGCATCATACCCTTCTTTAATAAATCCTTTTTTCTTTAAATTAAATTGTTTAGCAGGATTTTGTGAAGCGATTTTCACAAAAATTTCTAAAGAAAGTTCATATTTACATACTTTATCTAAAATTAACAGTGGATATGTTTCAAAACCTGGAAATCCTGAGGGAGCCTTATTGAATGGTTTAAGTTTCTCCTTGATCGTATGAGGAGCATGATCCGTTCCAATTAATTCTATATTTCCTTCTTTAAGTTGATTATATAAAAATTGAGTATGTTCATCATCCCGTAATGGAGGGAGTACTTTACCAAAATTTTTATTGGATAATGTGATTTTATTTGACAAAAGAAGATGATGAGGGGTAATTTCAAAGCTTATTTTTAACCCACTATATTGTTTTTGGGCTTTTTTTATTAGCGCATAACTGTCCTTGCAACTTATATGACAGAAATGAATAATAGGATATTCCTCCTTATTTAAGTCATTATCAGCAATAATTTTGTATAGATTTTCAAGAATAAAATTAACATATCTTGCTTCCATCTGGCATGGAAACAGTTCATTATGTAATTCTAACACATTATAATTTTCCAAGGTGTATTCTTGGAGAACTTTCTCTTTTTTATCGATGGATAGAGGCCAATCAGGGTGTATAAATATAGGAATTTGAAATTTAGAGGAGATAAGGAGTAGTTTTTGAATATTTAAATAATCAGTCCAGTCAACTTCATTCAAAGAGCCAAGAGGATAGATTTTAAATCCAACCACTCCAAGATCAATAATTTTCATGATCTCATTATAATCAAGTGCCTTAGGAATCCCTGCGATAAATCCCACATTGACATGAACATTATTCTTAGCTTTATCCATCCATTTCTTAACTTGGTCTGACGTGATTGCAGGTGGAATAGTATTTGGCATATCAAAAACCGTCGTTATTCCTGCATTAGCTGCTGCATTAGTTCCAGTTAAAAAGGTTTCTTTCTCACTCTGTTCCATATCTCTCAAATGTGCATGAATATCAATAATGCCAGGGAGGATGATTTTATGCTCGCAATCTATTTCTTTTTTATCTACATTGAGCTCAGAAAGTTCTTTTAACTCTTCTTTTTTTGGTTTATAAATAATCTTTTTAATTATATTCTTATCAATAAGAATAACTCCATCCCGTAGTAGTCCATCATTATATATTTTTGCGTTTTTTAAAATCATAAATTCAAATTTTTTGTGCTCTCTTGTTGATCTATTCGAAAATTAATATATAAAATTTTATCTTCTGTGGATTTTATTTGATTTAAGGATGTTAAAACAATATTCTCCAGCATTGACGGAAATACGCGAACCACAGAATACAAGAAATTTATGAGAGGTTTATTAATATGGGAGGGTACTGAAATAATAATAAAAAATGTGGACGGAGTATTGAACTCGCTGAATTTTTTAATTGGAGGTAAATCATACATATGTGCTAAAAAAGGAATCTCAGAAGCGGATATTGAATTTGAGATACAGAGAATATTTTTTAATTCTATAAGTTTTAGCCATAATACAAATGCATCGGGATTACTGAACTTTTTCACATAAATTCCAGGAGTAGATTTCATCCACTCATCTGTATATGCACTTTCATAGAGAGGTGCTTTTTCTAGGGCTTTTTGCAATAAGAGAGCTTGCGATCTCTCATCAGAACTTAAATACCTTAAACTACGACCTTCAAATCTAATTAATACGTTTTTGTTCTGAAAAAATAAGTAGAGATTAGTATTTTTTCTAATCGCATAGGAAAGGCAAAATGTCTCTCTTATACAACAACAAATATTATAGATATCAAGCGGAGTATTTCCTCTATCAATATCTTTTTTGTTATAATCAGTAAAATTTTCAATAAGTAATAAGAAATTGACCAATTTTATCAATCAATATATTTATAACAGTTAAAATTTAAAGTCCTTTGCCATCTTCTTCATAAATTGCTCTGCGCCCTTCCCCATGCCCGGCATCCCCGGCATCCCCGGCATCCCACCTTTTCCCTTCTGCCTCATTTGCATAAATCGCTTCATCATCTTTTTCATTTGGTTATATTGATCGAGCATCTTATTGATGACAGAGTATTCTGTGCCAGAGCCTATGGCAATTCTTCTTTTCCGGGTCTTTTTGATGATTTTTGGGTTTTCTTTTTCAAGAGCGGTCATAGAATCTAAAACTACACGCCATTTTTCGATATTCTTTTCAGCATCTTCTTTTAACGCATCCGGAATATTTCCACCGCCCATCATAGCAAGTATTTGCTTAAACTTCCCTACTTTTTTGATTGACTTGAGCTGTTGATATAGATCTTCAAGCGTGAACTTACCGCGCATTAATCTTTTTACCGTTTCTGGATCAGGCATAGCTTCTGCTTCTTGCACGCGCTGAATTAATCCTTCTAAATCGGGAACTCCCAAGATGGTACCTACAAAAGTGGTTGGTTCAAATTCTTCGAATTCATCTATTTTTTCACCTACACCTACAAATCTGATGCCAACATTTGCGGCAACACAAGCAGATAAAGCGCCACCTCCCTTAGCAGTACCATCTAATTTAGTTACAATAATTGACCCAAGGTTTGTTGTTTGTGCAAAAACTTCAGCTTGATTATATGCCTGCTGCCCGAGAGTGCCATCGATTACCAGAATAACTTCGTTGGGTTTTAATTTTTGTTCCAAAACAGCCATTTCTTTCATTAATTCCTTTTCTTCCTTGTGTCTTCCTGCAGTGTCTACAATAATGAGTTCATTTCCATCATTTATTGCTTTTTTCATTTCTTGGACGCCAATTTTAACAGCGTTTTTCTCTTTAGGATTTCCATAGCATTTCACTCCGATTTGTTTTGTTAATTGAACAAGTTGCTCATAAGCTCCTGGACGATATGTATCTGTAGTAACTGCTGCCACTTTGTAGCCTTTACTTTTATAAAAGTGAGCTAGTTTGCCAATTGTAGTAGTTTTACCTGAACCTTGAATTCCAACAAGAAGAATTACATTTTTCTTGCCTGGTTTGATTCTGATTGGAGCTTTCTTTCCTCCTAATGTTTTTATTAGCTCATCATGAACAAGCTTAATGATAAAGTCTTTTCTCTTAGCTTTTTGGAGGGTGGTATTCATTGCTTCTTTTTTAATATTTTCTGTCATTTCGAAAACTAACTCAACTTTAACGTCTGAACTCAACAAAGCTCGCTGTAGATCTTGTATTAACGCATTTATTGCATCTTTATCTATTTGAGGCAGCCGTCTTATTTTCCTTATTGCGGAATCCAAGCTTCTACCCAGTTTCTCTAATACCATGAATTATAAAATCTCAATTTTTTTTTCTTTAGTATGATCTTAAAAAAATGATATCTTTTTAATTAGATATTTTTTTACTTTTGTAAAGAAGTAAAAAAAATAAATATCAAAGAATTTTAATATATAAAAAAATAGAATTATCAAAATTAAAAATATTTGTAAAACAATTCAAAAAGTAAATGGTGTAATTAGATTTGTCAATTAGAAGGACAGAGATACAAAAATTGAAAACAGGACAGTATATCATGGTTGATGAAGAACCATGTGTAATTAAAAGTACTGAGCGATCCAAAAGTGGAAAGCATGGTCACGCAAAAGTAAGAGTAGTTTGTGTTGGAGTATTCGACGGCAACAAAAGAAGCCTTACAATTCCGAGCGGGCATATGTGCGAGGTTCCTGAGATTATTAAAGGCAATGCGCAAATAAATTTTATTGAAGATGCTTTGATTAATATTATGGACTTAGAAACTTATGAGTCTATGGATGTCAATTGGCCAGCTGAAGAGGAATTAGTAAATAAACTTAAAGATTTACAAACTGATCCAGGTAAAATGTCTGCTTCACAAGTTGAATATTGGTCTTTAGCAGGAAAAACCCTCATCAACAGAGTTTTCCAGAATTAATTTATTTCCCATGTATTATATTTATTATTTTTTTAAATGAAGACTTTAATGATTAATTTTAGAGATTTAATTAAGTAGTTTTGAGTAGTATGGAAAAAAAATCTATCGCCTTAGCTTGTCGAATGGATTCAGAGAGAGCCATTAAATTATCTAAGAGGATTTTTGAATTTTTAGTGAAGAAAGGAGAGGTAGTGTACTTAGAAACTCGGATTGCTCCAAAAATCTTCCCTCATAATGGGATAGATTTAAATAGCATGACGTCTAAAAATACCAAATTCCTTATTTCTGTAGGAGGGGATGGTACACTCCTCCGGGTGGCAAACGGAATATCTCAAAGTGATCCTCCACCTATTTTAGGGGTGAATATTGGATCGATTGGTTTTTTAGATGAAACAAATGATAGACGTGTGTACAAAGATTTAATTAAAGTTTTAAAAGGAGAATTTATAATTGAAACGTGTGTAAAATTAGCTCCTTATATCGTAAAAAATTCTGAAGAGATTAAGCTCAACAACGCGTTAAATGAAATTTTAATTGTTTCCTCTAAAAATTCTAAAGTTCTGCAAATTTCAGTTAAGGTGAATGGAATTTTTCTGAATCGCAGTTATTTAGATGGAGTGATTATCTCTACATCTACTGGCTCAACAGCATATAATCTAAGCGCAGGAGGATCGATAATAACTCCTACTTTAGATATTATGCAGATAACACCAGTAAACAGTTTTGCTCGTTCTGGATTAAGACCTATGGTTCTTCCGATTGATTCTGAAATTGAAATTACTCCCTTAAGACCCCGGTTGAACGCGAGAATCATTATCGATGGCCAACAAACAATCAAAAAAGTAATGCCACACACAAGGATTAGAATACGAAAAGCAAACTCTCACGTAAAATTTATTCGCTTAACAGATAACTATTATGAAAATTATTTCAGACGTTTAAGAAAAAAAATTATTGGAACTATAAGAACTCCATTTGATGATAGCCCTGAAGAATAATCCAATCTTAATTTTTGATACGAACATCTTTTTATTGGGCATAGATTTTAATGTAATTGAAGGTGCTATTTATACAACGCCTAGAGTTATTGAGGAAGTTAAACACAAAAGATATACCAATAAAAATAGGAATATAATTAATAGAATTCAAGTGGCCATTGAAAGTAAAAAGTTGGTATTACAAACCCCTTCAAATAGAGCTATTCAAGATATTGAGACGAGTTCAAAAACTACAGGAGATTATAGAGCCTTATCGATAGTAGATAAGGAACTAATTGCATTGGCTTTAGAACTGAAGTTAATTCTTAATGTGGATGTAATTCTCTATACTAATGATTATTCAATGCAGAATTTGTGCTCTGAATTGAGTATTCCTTTTTCAGCTTTAATACGAGATGGAATTAAAACCAGAGTTATTTGGGAAGTTTTCTGCCCTTTCTGTAATGAAATAAAAGCAGTTGAAGAATTCGGTAAAGAGTGTGAAATATGTGGTACAAGACTTAGACGAAGAAGGAAAGATGAAATAAAATTAATTTAGAATTTTAATATTCAGAGCGGAGAACTCAATATAGTGGAAAATATATATTAACATTTCCAAATATTAATTGATAATATAATAATTATAATCTAGGAGAACCATGGGAGTAAAGATAAACGAATTAGTTAAGCAAGTTAGTAGAACGATTACTTTTGAAAATCTACTAGGAAAGTCTATAGCTATTGACGCTTTCAATACTATTTATCAATTTTTAGCAATCATACGTCAGAGAGATGGAACTCCTCTTAAGGATTATAATGGAAACGTAACTTCTCATCTTTCAGGATTATTTTATAGAACCATAAATTTTTTTGAACATAGTATTAAACCAATTTATGTTTTCGATGGGACTCCGTCAGAACTTAAATTAGAGACCATAAAGGAAAGAAAAAAAATTAAAGAAGAAGCTAAGGAAAAGATGATTAAGGCCCAAGAAGCAGAAGATTTCAGAGAAGCGAGGAAGTTTGCACAACAAACATCCAAATTATCCACAGATATGATAGAAGAGAGTAAAAAATTGATTGAATATATGGGAATCCCTGTTATCGAAGCTAGCTCTGAGGGTGAAGCTCAATCAGCGTATTTAGTTGAAAAAGGCGATGCTTGGGCATGTGCCTCTCAGGATTATGATACGCTATTATTCGGTGGAGAACGATTAGTGAGGAATTTTGCGGTAAGCAGAAGTAAAAAGGTAAAAGATACAACAGTTACCCTTGACATAGAATATGTTTCGCTCCCCAAACTTTTAGAAAATTTAGAAATTTCACGAGAACAATTAATTGAAATGGGATTATTAATTGGTACTGATTTCTTTGATGGTATCCCAGGGATTGGGCAACATAAAGCCTTAGATCTAATTAAGAAGTATGGAACTATCCAAAATATAATTGATAATGAAATCAAAATCGGAAAACAAGAGATTCAAATCGCTCCAGAAATAATTGCGCGAGTAAAAGAGATTTTTATCAAGCCGGATGTTATAAAAGATTATCCCAAATTGACATGGAAAAAAATTAATTTCGAAAAGATAGAAGAATTGCTGGTAGAACAACATAACTTCTCAAAACAGCGTGTTGAAAATGCACTCACTCGTCTAAGAAAATTAGATTCTTCGAAAACACAAATATCACTTGATAGTTTTCTAAAAAAAAATTAACATGTATTTATAAATTGAAATACAAAAGTTTTTACTAGTTAATTGCATTAAATTAATTAAAGAAGTGATTCACCAAAAGAATGATAGTATATGTCAGAAGGAGAGACAAATAACGTAGATGGTAAGGAAAAAAGATTCACACTTCGCGTCCAAAAAGCGAAGAAGAGGGATATCGGTAGGAATATTATAAGAATTGATCCCAAAACTATGGAAGATTTAAACATTCAAACAGGAGATGTAATTGGACTATTTGGTAAAAAAGAAAGTGCCGGTATTGCTTGGCCAAGTTATCCTCAGGATAATGGATTAGGAATTGTACGAATTGATTCGAGATTGAGAAAAAATACGGGCACTAGCATCGACGATACCATTGAAATTTTTAAGGTAAATGCCAAGGTTGCTCAAAACATCGTTTTAGCACCTTCCAGTGTAAAAATAAGAACGAATCCGAGATTTGAATCCTTTGTAAAAAGAAAATTAAATAATTATCCCGTAACACTTGATGATCTCATCCTAATTTCAATAGGGATCAGTAGAGAGATTACTTTCAAAGTTATTAGTCTCAGACCTAAGGGGATTTGTGTTATTAAACAAGAGTCCGCATTACATATAAGTGAGCATGTTACTGAAGATGAGGAGAAGGGAGCAGGTTACATAACTTATGAAGATGTCGGTGGTTTGGACAGAGAAATACAAAGAGTAAGAGAAATGGTGGAATTACCATTACGCCACCCATCTATCTTTAAACGGTTAGGTATTGATCCTCCAAAAGGAGTATTGTTAAGGGGACCTCCCGGATGTGGAAAAACCTTACTAGCAAGAGCGGTTGCTAATGAAAGTGAAGCTCATTTTATCTCTATAAATGGTCCAGAAATTATGAGTAAATTTTATGGTGAATCAGAGAAAAAATTACGAAAAATATTTATAGAAGCAGAAGAAAAAAGTCCATCAATTGTTTTCATTGATGAAATTGATGCGATTGCGCCAAAAAGAGAAACAGTAACAGGTGAAGTTGAGAGAAGGGTCGTGGCTCAATTATTAGCGTTAATGGATGGGTTACACAGTAGGGGAAGGGTTATTGTTATAGGAGCCACGAATAGACCAAATAGTTTAGACCCCGCTTTAAGGCGACCTGGGAGATTTGATCGTGAAATTGAAATAAAAGTCCCTAATGAGAAGGGCCGTCGAGAAGTATTTCAAATACATACTCGCAACATGCCTCTGGATAAAAAAATCTCTTTAAAAGAGTTTTCTCAAATAACTCATGGATTTGTGGGAGCGGATATTTCAGCAGTGTGTCGAGAAGCAGCAATGTCAGCCTTGAGAAGATATTTACCGAAAATTAATTTAGAATCAGAGATGATTGACCCAGACCTTTTGGAACAAATAAGTGTAACTAAGGAAGATTTTGAAGAAGCTTTAAAAGAAGTATTGCCCTCGGGAATAAGAGAAGTATTTGTAGAAGTTCCTAATGTAAAATGGGATCAAGTGGGTGGATTAGAGGATTTAAAGCAAAGATTAATTGAAGCTGTAGAATGGCCTTTATCGAATCCTAAAATTTTCAAAAGAATGGGAATAACCCCTCCAAAGGGTATTCTGCTTTATGGACCTCCAGGTTGTGGTAAAACTCTTCTTGCCAGAGCCGTTGCAACTGAAAGTAAGGCAAATTTTATTTCGATAAAAGGTCCAGAACTCCTATCAAAATGGGTAGGTGAAAGTGAAAAAGCTATTAGAGAAATTTTTCGAAAAGCTAAAATGGCGGCACCTTGTATTGTATTTTTTGATGAATTTGATTCCATTGCTCCAAGTCGAGGGAGATATACTTCAAGTACAGGAGTGACAGAGAAAGTCCTATCTCAATTTTTAACCGAATTAGATGGATTGGAAGGTATGAAAGATATTGTGGTAATTGCAGCAACAAATCGTCCTGATATATTAGATCCCGCTTTAATTCGACCAGGAAGGATAGATCGCATATTATTAGTTCCCGCCCCAGACGAAAAAACTCAAACTGAAATATTAAAAATATATACTAAAGAAATGCCTTTAGCAACGAATTTAAAAATAGAGGAAATTTTTGATATAATTGATGAAGGTTTTTCTGGTGCTGATATTGAAACTTTGTGCAGAGAAGCAGCTATGAATGCTTTAAGGGAAAATATTCGAGCAAGAAAAATTACTTTGGACCACTTTAAAGAAGCCCGGACAGAAATACATCCAACTATTACCCCTGAAATACTTAACTGGTACGAAGAATTTGGCGAAAAACTAAAGAGAAGAAGAATAGAAAAAGAAAAAGAAACAGAAGAACGTCTATTTGTATAATATTAAAAATATTAATTATGAATTAAATATTAAACGTGATAACTTGAATTTTCTTGTTTTTTAATTAATAAATTATAGTAAAACTAAAAAAATTAAAGTAGAAAGGTGAAAAATTATAGAAGCACATCGTTGGAATCAAAAACCGATTTTAAACTCGATAATTGATATCCTTGTAAAAAATAAAGGAGAGATAATGGATAAGAGAATAGAAGAATTACTTAAAAAAGAATTTCCTTTTGTCAATTCATTATACTTAGAAGAAACCTTCATGAAATTAGAATCAATGAATATAATAAATGTATTTAGAGTTTCTAAGAATAAAAAAATGATTGTTCTCAACAAACATAATAATTTGATTAGCGAAAAGTTAATGGAAGACTTACGTTAACTCGTTTTTTCCCATTTTAAGCACACATCTGTAAGTGATAGGTTTTCAATTTTGGATTTAAAGTTTCTTTCTCTAATATCGATAAAAATTGGGTAATTAACAGCATTTCCTATTAACAACATTTCACCTACTCCCAAACTTGAAATCATATCGGCATATTCTTTTGATATTGCTTCAGAACTATCCATTAAATGTTTTAAATCGTATGGATTTTTTATATTCAAAACCATTTTTGAGTTTAATTGAGATAACACAGTGGCACTCAATTTCTTTGGTCGTTGAGAAATTAAACATAAGCATGCCATAAACTTTCTTCCCTCTCTGGCAATAGTTTCTATTATTGATTTAGAAATTGCTTTGGAATGTGCTGCTTCTGGGCAGAACTGGTGAGCTTCTTCTAAGATCAATAAGAAAGGAGGTATATTCTCGGTTCTCCTGAGGTAAAATAACCGATTGCAAAGATAATCAACAATAATTTGTTTTTTTCTTATACTAATTTCATTGGCAAGATTAAATATGGTAATTTGATTTTGATTAACAATATTGGCGATAAATGGATTTTCTTGAGGTCCAAATAAAGTTAAGCGATGTAAATCTGATAACCACCCAATTAAGGCTTGTTTAGTACTTTTACTGCCCTCAGATTCATTTTCAATAGAGTCAATAATGTCTTGTAAGGTAAATTTCCCCTTTCTGCCTTTATCATTTTTCAATTTTTGAATATATTTAGAGAGTTCTCTAACTTGAACGTTGGAAATCTGGTCTTGATATTTTCTAAACGTCCATGCACTTAAGTTAGGTACAGCAATTTGAAAATAGGAAATGTCTTGTATAGCTACTTTATCTTGAAGTTTGGGAACATCTTTTAAATAAAGATACTCTCCATGTACATCAATTAAAATGATTGCCGGATTCCCATAAGATGTATCTCTTGTTAAAAGCTCTTCTATAAGAATAGATGTAAGATAACTTTTGCCCCCTCCCGAAATTGAAAGAATAGCAAAATGTTTATTTAGTAATCGATCCATGTTGATTTTTGCTTCAAAATTAGAAACTTTAATATTTCCTAAATAGAGTCCTCGTTTTATATCTAGTCCAATGAATTGGTTAAAAACATTTTCATCTAATAAATGAACATCTGCTCCGGGATTAGCGGGGTATGACATTCTTTTAATCGCTTTGATCTCCTTATTATCTCCATTTTTAAATTGAATGATTCCTAAGCACTTCACAATGGCCGTAGCAAATTCAAAATCATCACTTGGAAATAAACCCTTTAAGATATTTGGATTAGTATTACTATTGTATGACTTAATCGTTAAAGCATCAGAAAAATATTCATTTAATAAGAGTATTTGTTCAATAACACCTATTAAATAACCTTCATTTGATTTGGTATAAACAAATAATCCCTTTTTTACTAAAATTTTATCTCTCCTTTTACTAATAACAAAAGGAAATTTTGATACATCCGGTAATTGATTAAAATTAAAAATCGTACCAATTTTCGAAGGCATTATAATTTATAGTCTACAAAAAACATAAATTCACTTTATTTGAGATAAAGGTATAAAAGGAATAAATATAAAGAAGATAGGAGTCAAAATTTTTTGACTTATATTAAAAAAAAGAAATAAAGGATTTATTTAATCATCTTCTTCTAAATCTTTTATCATGCGGAGTATAAGGTAATAACCATTGTACCAGAGGTAATTAAGAAAAAATACCAAACCTATAATTAATAGCATAATCATCCCAATAAACAAGACAATTTGTCCTTGCGAAAGCTCAGCGAATATCGTGCTAAGTGTTGTTCTCTCTCCACTTGGAGAAGGGCTGGTGAACGTATCGTAAATTATCGCAGTAAGAATACCGATTATTATTGCAAAAATACTAAACATTAATGCTCCTGCCGCTATTCTTACACCCCAGCGATTTCTATATTTGTCCTGGTAATGTTTCTTCCTAAAGATATTTCTTAAGATCATAGTTCTTCCTTTCTTATACAGTCCAAAAAAGTAAACTACTAGGAAGAATAACCCGGCTAATAACGTTCCGATGACTGCGATTTGGTACCCGAAGTTTAAACTTAAGAATAGCTCCATTTTTCCCGTAGCCATAACGATGTCCGCGATTGTATACACAATACCCGCGATTATGATGATTATGGTTATTGTGATCGCGATATAGAAAATCATTGCAACCGTCTTTTGTTTCTTTGAAAAGTGAATTTCACTCATAAATTTTTCAAATCTAAATGTTTTTTAATGTTTTTGTTATTTAAATAAAAGAATGACCTTTCAGATATTTAAAATTGATTATATCGTTCATTATAAATTTTACTTTTTGTTTGGTGGGTTTCTAAATATGGTAATGCCTCACATAAAAAATATGATGCAATTAGAAAAGAAATCGCAAAAAAGGATGGTGTTATTAAAAAAAGAAAAGTGGTATTACGAATCTTTTATTTGATTTAAATCGTTAAATTGTTTATATATATTGTTGCTTTTTAACAAATTATATACGTTATAGGAAAACTGATAAATTTGATCATAGATTTTATAATTATTTTCATTAGGAACCCATTTCTTATCAACTTTACATAGATTTTCCGCAGCTTTTGCTACATCTGGGAAAATTCCCGCTCCAGAAGCCGCTAAAATAGCCGCACCTAAAGAGGTTGCTTCTTCAATAACATTTCTTACACATGTTATTCCCAATACATCCGCATAAATTTGATTCCAGAAATCAGAACGGGAACCTCCACCAGTAAGCAACAACTCTTTTGGTTCAATTCCGAGTTCTTTAAAAACTTGGATATTTTTTTTCACTTCAAAGGCAACGCCCTCAAGTACTGCCCGATATAGATCTCTTCGTTGGTGACCTAGCGATAATCCAAATAAAATACCTTTCGCAAACGGATTCCAATGTGGTGCCCCCGCCCCGATTAAATGTGGAATTAGCATTAAACCGTTTGCACCAATTGGAGATTTTTCAGCCTCAGCTGTTATGATATCATAGGGATCTTGTCCTTCTGCAGCGGCCATACATTCAGGCTGTCCGATTTGATCCCTAAACCACCTTAACACTGCTCCAGAAGTGAAAATACTAGCTTCTTGAACCCATACGCCAGGAATCGCATGACAGCTACACAAAACTCTTTTTTCTGGATCAAACTTTGGCGCGCTTAAATAGGCCAGAATGAAACTACCCGTTCCTGTTGTACATTTTATTTCACCAGGAGACACGACTCCAACTCCTAATGCAGCAGACTGTTGATCTCCGGCACCCGAGACTACTAATGTCTTTTTATCAAAATCCGTTTCTTCAGTAATAATTTCTCCAATATCTACCCCACTCTCAACTGGCTCGGGCATTTTATCTAAATCAAGTCCCATCTCAGAAGCTATTTCTTCAGAATACTTCAAATTATTAATATCAAATAGCATAGTTCTGCTGAGATTGCTATGATCACTGACAAATCTACCAGTTAACTTATAAATAATAAAATCAGAAACCAATAGAAATTTATGAGTATTATTATAGATATTTGGCTTTTTATCCTTAAACCACAAGATTTTAGTGGCAGAGAAATAGGGATCAATTGTTAAACCAGTCGTTTTATATACTTTATCGGCTCCAATCTTATTTTTAATAAATTCAACCTGATCTGTGGTACGTCTATCCTGCCATACTAATGCGTTATGAAGTGGATTACCCTCTCTATCTACGGGAACAATGGTTTCTCTCTGGTTTGTAACCGATAATGACACAATTTCACTTTTATCGATGCCACTTTTTTTAATTGCTGCTTCTATAGTTTTTTTAATTGAATCCCACCAAGAATTCGCATCTTGTTCAACATGCGACGGAGTTGGATAAAAACTTTCCCATTCTTGATAATCACTTGCTATAACATCTCCAACTAAATTAAAGATGAAAGTCCTACATCCCGTAGTCCCCAAATCTAAAGCTGCAATATACATGCTAACATCTCTTTTTACTTTTTAATATTATAAAAATAATTATTGATTTTATAAAAATCATTATTAAGCTTTTAAAAAGTGAAATTTAATTATTTCCTTTTTTCATACCCACATCGAGGACATACTAATTTACCAAATCCAACTCTATAATCCTTTATTTCTGACATAAATGAATTACACACTGGACATCTCGGGTCAAAAGAAGGATACCACGCTCCTTGAATATTAGGAACATCTTTTAATCCTCTTAGATAATTTAATTTTTCGAGATAATTTTTATCCGCGCGAAAAAGTTGGTGCTCCTCGGCTATAGATTTTCCTCTGGGTGATAGGACCATTAAAAATCTCATTTTTGAGGGATTGGTTAAGAGAGAGAGCGTTCTTAAGATCGCTTCTTTTCCATGTTCAGAAAATAGTTTTGATAATTCTGGTGGAGCAAGTCCTACTAATATACCTTGCTCTTCAACTTTCTGAAATAAAAATTGAAACATCCTTCTATGATCATCAAAAGCCCAAAGGAAGTTCCAGTTAGATATGTCATAATCCTCATTTTTAGGACCAATAATTCTTTTAATGCTCTGAACCCACATATAGTGATTATACTCAAGTATTTTTGAGTTCAAATCATCAAAAAATGAGGGTTCAATGACTGGATATGTCTTTAACACGCTTTTTAACGAGAGTATTCTTATCTGGGTTAGCTGATTTGTATCGAGATTATCCCATGGAGTTTCTGTATATACCAAAAAAAAATCTGTCATTATATTAGATAAGCATTTTGTGTAAATAAATTCATTTTACGAATAAATTATTTAAAAAATTGTTTAATTTGAAATCTATCAGAAATTATATCATCTATAAATATTATTTGGAATTTTTTAGATATTCCAAGCTCATTTAGCTGGTTTTTTCCAATATTCATAATATCATTTTTATTTGATTTATGAGCATTAATAACAATTATATAATTATTATAACAATTCCATCCTTCGTTCTCATTTAAATAATATTGAATGGTGTTTTCTTTAAATTTCGATTGGAATTCCCTACTAATCCTATCATCATCGATCATATCATCTTCAAATAAAAGATAATCTAAAATAATCTCTGAATTAGTTTTATTTTTTAATATTGCTATGCCTTTCTGCTTTTGCTTCTCAAAATTAAATTGTATTTCTTTATCTAAGCCCTTTTGATAAAGTTTGAATAATAGATATTGGAAGTCTTTAAAAGTTGCCTCATTAGCTTCTTGAATTTTATTCTCTATTATTAGTTTAAAACTTTCGTTAAGTTCATAACCCACCCCTTTTCTAAATAGACATTTTGCGACTTTAAGGGTTGTTCCGCTACCCACGAATGGATCTAATATGGTATCTCCAATAAATGAAAACATACGAATGATCCTATATGGCAATTCTTCAGGGAACATCGCAATATGTTCCTTTTGGACGATTCCGGGAAATCTCCAATGGCCAGTATACCATTTTTTCCATTCGCTTAATGCAATTTTAGACAATTCTTTAATTTGTGGATTGATTTTCTTCTTTTTCCCTTTATGTTTTTTAAAAATAAGAATGTGTTCATAATCATAAGTCAATAATCCATTTCGAGGATAATAAATGGAGCCCATTAAAGAACAACCCCCCGTAGTATTGGTCGTGCTGATTTTTTGCCAAATGATATCTCCTAAAAAGTCAAATCCTAATTCTACACAGTCAGTTATTATTCTGCTGGCAATAGAAAGTATTCTATAACGGCCATATTGAGTAGTTCTTAAATATTGGTCGCCTACATTAATTACCATTCTACATTTTGGTTCCAAAACACGGTAACACTCTTTCCATACGCTCTTAAGTCTTTTAAAATAGTCTTCAAAAGAATCAAAAAAGCCAATTTGATCATTTAATCCATAATCCTTAATTTTACCATATGGAGGAGATGTTAAGATTAATTGAACGGAATTATCTTCCAGTTCCTCCATACTTTCAGAAGATTTATAATAAATATGAGGTTCAGTGATTTGAAACAATTTTTTGCCAATTATTATATATTTCTATTTATTCATTAATTAATTTCCCAATAATTAATTTTTTTTATTATCTATTTGATTTAAATTATAAAAAATAGATTTAAAAGCCAAAGTAATTTTTTTCAGATTAGAGAGAGATTGAGCTAGATAAACTTATGAGTGGAATTTGGGACATTAAAGCCGATGTTGTATCAGAAGGTGACAACTTAAGAGATGTTTCACCCTTAACCAGTAAAACACGCAAGGACAAGGATGGATATACTCATTATGTTTTTAGCAAAGTTATGTTTAATAATAAATGGTATGTTATTCCGGAAGATGACTTTGAATTATTTGAAAAATTTGTAGAGGGAGGATCGCGGGAATATCCTTCTGATGGAAGTATACCTTGCGATATTGTAGCAGGTCAGGCGAGAAAAGTGCTTAATGAATTAGTGGCATGTTCTAATGATCCGAATCACTATTACTGCGAAGATGCTCGTGACGCGCTAAAACATGGTAAATTTGCAGTGGTGAGAGGTACACTAAAATTATATTTAGGGAAATATACTACACGAGATTGGAGAAGAAAGAGATTTACGGATGATATAGATTTTTGGACATTTCAAACCTCATTATTAGATTCTACGCTAAAAAGTTGTAATTTTATAAAAAATCAAGACGGCGAGTGGGAAAAAAAGGTTGAATGGGTTAATCCCGATAAAAAAAAAACAAGAAATGATATTCTCTTTGCTGCGAACAACTTAAATCAATTGCTAGATTTTGGTGCTGGAGCATATCTTGAAGGATCGAGCCTCAAAGAAATTTTCGCGAAAAAAATCAAAAGAGGTCATGATGTCGATATCAGTGATATTATCAACGTTGCAATGGTGAACGACGGGATTACGGGAAAAAATAAGGATGAATGGCTACAAGCATGGTCCGCTTTCGAGGAAGCTGCAAATACTAGAAATTCAAGGACAACTTCTAACTTAATTAGTTTATGCCGATCCTCACTGGCCATTGCAGACCATCTTAAGAGAGTAAGTGAGGCATTAAAAAAATATAATGACCTCATTTTCGATAAAGAAAAATATCCGGATGAGAAATTAAAGTGGATTTGTAGAACATCTATTCATTGGGAAAAATTTCTTGAAAAGAATGGAGGGGAAGAAACGAGAAAAATGCTCCATTTTTTTTATCATCAAGAAGCGGAAGAAAAACCAATCCATGCTGCTAATTTAAGAAATTTTGCTTATAAAATTCTGGAGCTGCTTAACTCTAGATATAATTATTTAAAAGTTAAATTTGAAATTGAAGATTAGTTTACAACCAAAAAGGATATTTTTGTTAATTATTCATATTTTATAGCCCTAACTTTTAATAACTTAAATATTCATATCTAAAACATGCCAAAATTTAAAGTAGTAATTAAAAAGGATTGCTTTTTCTGCGACAAACTTAAAGAATGGCTAGCTGATAAAAAAATTGACGTGACCTTTTTAGATTATTTAGATCCTAAAGATTTTGACGATCCTCTCATGAAAAATCAGACTTTTTACACTATCTATTGTGATTTTTCAGCCTGTGTTGAATCTATTCCTATTGTGGTTAAAAACGATAAAGAATTTTATTATGGGGAGCTATGGGACTTAGTGAATAATCAGATAATTGAGGAGAAAGCGAAAGAAATTTTTGAAATTTAATTCTATTATATCATTGTAACATCTCAGTATAGCGAACTACTCGTGAAATGAGTGTTTCACGATCTAATTCCTTTATCTAATTATCATTACACTTTTATTTTTTTAATTCTTTTGAAATTTAAATCAGATTATAAAGGAATCTAATTAATAATGAAAATCGCTGTTGATGTAGTAGGAGTATTACTAGACAATTTGGAGACATTTATAAAAATCTATAATGAAAAGTATAAAACCAACTATATTAAAAATGATATTAGATATTGGGAATTTTTTAGAGAATTAAATTTAACTAATGAAGAATTTCTCGAACTTTTTTATCAAACTTTTGAATATCCAGAGGTTATTCCCTTTATTGATGATCAAGCTCCGATCTATATGAAAAAATTAAATCACTTGCATGATTTGTATATCCTCTCCGCACTAAATTCAAGTTATAGAAATTCTTTAATAAATCAGCTAGAATTTTATGATATAAAAAAACATATCCATTATAAAGAAATAATTATTGTTCCAGAAATGCCATATGATATAAAAATAAAACATGGATTTGAGATTTATGTTGATGATAATCCTTACTTAATAGAACCAATAAAGAAGTTAAAAGACAGGTACTTATTGTTATTTAATCAACCTTGGAATAAAGATTCGAATTGCGAAAATAATGTAATTAGAGTGTATAATTGGAAAGAAATTTATGAAATTATTCAAAATTTATAGGTTGACAATTAATCCTAATTAAAATATTGGGAAAAATGGAAGAAGGGGAAATACTTTATCTTATAATGAGCAGATCACAGGGCACTTCATTTAATACTTTTTCTGGTATTGTGCCTATAAGAGTTCTTTTCAATTTAGAATGATCGCCTTTACATCCCAATACCACAAGATCAAATCCCTCATCCTTCACAACTTTTTTAATATACTCTTCAGGGGCCTCATCTAAAATTAATCTCGTCTCAATTGATGCATTTTCAGTTTCAAATAGTTTTTTAGTATTATCTAACAATTCTGTACCTCTCTTCCGGTTATCAAAACGCATAGTTGCTAAATTAGCTGCCCCTTCTGGAATTACGGTACCTCCGCCCATCGATATAGATGGAGGCGTTTCTGTTAACAAATGATGTTCAGTTGAGTAAAAAACTACAACTTTACTATTGTGTTTTTTTGATAATTCTAAAGTTCGTTTGGCCGCTCGAAGAGAATCTTCAGATCCATCAATACCTAGTAAAATTTTCTCAAAAATAATATATCACCACATTTTTTAAAATTATAAATTTCAAACAAAGTATGTGGGATAGCTTCTTTAAACATCTCGTCTATAATAAATTAATAGTTCCTAAACTTCAACTATATTTCGAAAAGTTTACAATAGTTTTTATTTTATTTTTTAAATAAGAGTTCTAAAATCAAGAAAAAAAGTGGTTTAATTATGTATGATTATTTATTGAGTGAAGAATACAAAAAATTTAAGGAAGAAGTTCGAGAATTTGTAAAAACTGAGGTTCCTCCCTCATTATTAAAAAAAATGGACAATGATGAGGTTCAATATCCCGGCGAATTTATTCAAGCACTTGCAAAACAGAATTTAATTGGTATACGATTTCCTAAAGAATATGGAGGTCGTGGACTAAATTGGGAGGCAGAAATTATTGCCGAAGAGGAGATTGGAGTACTTGGAAGTTCTCTCGCATGTTTATTCTCTATAACTAGCATATGTGGCGAGGCATTCCATCATTTCGGGACTGAAGATCAAAAACAAAGATACCTCAAACCTCTATGTGAGGGTAAAAAATTTTGCGCTGAAGCTCTTACAGAACCAAGAGGAGGGTCAGATTTCTTTGGAGCAACTTGTACTGCCGTAAAAGAGGGAGATAATTACATCTTAAATGGTGAAAAAAGGTTTGTCGTAGGCGCCGAAGGTGCTGACTTCTTTTTGGTTTATGCAAAAACAAATCCTAATGCACCACCTCACGAGTCCTTAAGCCTATTTGTTGTCGATAAATCTGATGCAGTAGAATCGGCATATATCTATGGGTTAATGGGAACTCGCGGTGGAGGAGCTGGTAGATTAGTGTTTAAAGATTGTGAGGTTCCTAAAGAAAATATTATATTAGGGGAAGGAGCAGGTGGGAAAATTTTTTATCAGATGATGGTCCCCGAACGTCTTACTACAGCTTCAGGGTGGATTGGGTTTGCTAGAGCCTGTCATCGAATCGCTACTAAATATAGTACAAAAAGAAAAGCATTTGGACAAACCATAAATAGATTTGAAGCAGTGAGTTTTATGGTTGCTGAAAATTGCACGTTATTAGATGCAGCAAGAGCAATTGTTTACAATACCGCAAGGAGTATAGATGCCGGAGCTCCACCAACTTTACAGAGAAGGCTAGTTTCCGAGTCAAAAAAGTTCTCAACTGAAGCTTGTTGGAAAGTAATAAATAACACTATGCAGATTATGGCTGGAATTGGATATACAACTGTATATCCAATAGAACGTCTACTTCGAGATTGTCGGATTGGAATGATATGGACTGGGACTAATGAGATAATGAGTTTGATCATCCAACACGAATGGTACAAGGAATTCTTAAGCGAAAAATGGCTTGGCAGAGATATAGAGCAGGATGCTATAGCTGCGGATCATGAAGAAGAGAAGCATTATGGATAAAAAATTATATTCAACGTAAATGACAGGAAAACAATCCAAGATCAATTTGAAAGAGAAAATGCCTAGCTAACTAATTAACTTTTTATGCCAAAAGCTTCTTCAAGATTTTTTCCTCTAAAATATGGGTCATCTCGAGAAATCAATCCTTGTCTAATGGCAAACATGCATTTTTCATAAAGCATTTTATTTAAATCTCGTCCAATTTCTGTCAATGAATATTCTATTTTAACTGGGCTTTTGTTCACAATCTCTTTTTTAATAAAACCATGGTGTTCTAATCTTTTTAGCTGATCTGATAATACTCTATTGCTAAGACCATCATGTACTTCTAAAAAATCACTAAATCTCTTACATCCAAAGAACATGGATTTTATGATGCTTATAGCCCATTTTCGTGATAATTCGTTATATCCATCCATTGTGAATTTAAATTGTTTGGTAATCATCCAATCACTTTGTAACTTGTAGCTTACAATTTCTTTATAAGTAATTATAACTTATTAAATTTTATATTAATATAAAGTAACAAATTATAACTAAATAACTTATTGTTACTTATATTTTTTTAGAAAATAGATGGTTAAAATGGAAAAAATAAATGATTTGAGTAAAAGTGTGATATTTCCCAAGGGAGAAAAAGCAACAAGTGATTATTTTACGGGAAATGTATGGGTTCAAATGCTGGTAACGGAAGAGGAATTTAATTGTCCAGTATACAATGTAAGCTTTGAACCAGAAGCAAGGACCAAATGGCATTCACATCCAGGGGGACAAATCCTTCTTGTAACAGGAGGTAAAGGATATTATCAAGAAGAGGGAAAACCAGCACAATCGCTTCAAGGAGGAGATGTTGTGAAAATACCACCTAATGTGAAACATTGGCATGGAGCATCAAAAGATAGTTGGTTTGTTCATGTTGGTATAACTACAAATCCGAATTTAGGAAATGTTGAATGGCTAGGTCCGGTAACAGAGGAAGAATATCAATGAAAGCAGCAATCTTCAAAGGTAAGGGTAAAATTGTGATCGAGGAGCGGCCAAAACCGACTATCAAGGAATCAACGGACGCAATCGTGCGGGTAGTACTCTCCTGCGTATGCGGTTCGGATTTATGGTATTATAGGGGTCTCTCGGATCATGAAGTTGGACCTATCGGACATGAATTTATAGGTGTGGTTGAAAAAGTTGGTTCTGATGTAAAAGAGATTAAAAAGGGTGATTTTGTGGTTACACCTTTTGCAATAAGTGACGGTACATGTCCGCATTGCAAGGCAGGTTATCACACTGCATGTTTAAATGGAGGTTTTTTTGGAGGCGGAGAAGAAGGCATGGGATGCCAAGCCGAGTTTGTTAGAGTGCCACAAGCCGACGGTACACTAGCAGTTGTACCTGGATCAGATTTTTCTGATGAGACACTTGCTTCACTTCTTACATTAAGTGATGTTATGGGTACAGGGTATCACGCTGCTGTGAGCGCTCAGGTCAAAGAAGGGGATACAGTAGGAGTTGTCGGTGATGGCGCAGTTGGACTCTCAGGAGTATTATCTGCAAAATTGCTTGGTGCTAAGAGAATTATCATACTTGGAAGCACTCATAAGAATCGGCAGGAACTTGCTAAAGAGTTTGGTGCAACAGATGTTATCACAGTTCGCGGTGACGATGCTGTAAAAGAAGTCATGAAACTTACAAATAATATTGGAGCTGATGCCGTTTTAGAGTGTGTTGGTACAAAAGAAGCCAATGACACCTGTTTTGCCATTGCCCGTCCAGGAGCAATTGTTGGACGTGTTGGCGTACCACATGAAGTGGAGATTGATGC
>JAHPZA010000003.1:0-250709 GCA_019058445.1 Promethearchaeota archaeon
CAGCACCGCCATTTATAAGAATGGATCCCGACGGATTAACAGTATCGAGTCCAATTGTGTCGGAATAAATCTGGGAGATTCGTTCAGAATTGTCTTTAACTTGAAAATAGACGGTTTTAGATGAGCCATCTCCACTAGGAAGCGTCCATACTTTTGTATCACTGGCCGATTCCCAGCTAGACCACGAAATTGGATCATTACTGTAGCGTACTTTTTTCACGCCTGACATCCCATCGCCATAAGTTAGCGATAGGGTAACACTCGTAGTATTAGTCCATACAGCACCGCCATTTATAAGAATGGATCCCGACGGATTAACAGTATCGAGTCCAATTGTATCGGAATAAATCAGGGAAACTCGTTCAGAATTATCTTTAACCTGATAATAGACGGTTTTAGATGAGGAATCCCCACTAGGAAGCGTCCATACTTTCGTATCACTGGCCGATTCCCAGCTAGACCACGAAATTGGATCATTACTGTAGCGCACTTCTTTCACGCCCGACATTCCATCATAAGAAGTAAGCGTTAAGGTGATAGTCGTAGTATTAGTCCATACAGCACCGCCATTGATAAGAATGGATCCCGACGGATTAACTGTATCGAGTCCAATTGTGTCGGAATAAATCTGGGAGATTCGTTCAGAATTGTCTTTAACTTGAAAATAGACGGTTTTAGATGAGCCATCTCCACTAGGAAGCGTCCATACTTTTGTATCACTGGCCGATTCCCAGCTAGACCACGAAATTGGATCATTACTGTAGCGTACTTTTTTCACGCCTGACATCCCATCGCCATAAGTTAGCGATAGGGTAACACTCGTAGTATTAGTCCATACAGCACCGCCATTTATAAGAATGGATCCCGACGGATTAACAGTATCGAGTCCAATCGTATCAGAATACACTTGTGAAACTAAATCTGCATTATCTTTAACCTGATAATAGACAGTTTTAGATGAACCGTCCCCATTGGGAAGCGTCCAAGCTCGTGTAGGAGTGGGAGATTCCCACGAAGTCCATGTAATAGAATCATTACTGTAGCGTACTTCTTTCACTCCTGACATTCCATCGCTATAGGTTAGCGTCAGGGTAACGCTCGTGATATTTGTCCATAACGCGCCATCATTGATAACAATGGAACCGGAGGGATTAACTGTATCTTTTATAATTTGTTTCCAAGAGGAAATAAGATTACCCGCAGTGTCATTTGCATAAAATGTTATATTAATTAATCCATCTTCAAAAAACTCCCAAGCCTCTTGGTTAATTGAATTATTTGTAGTAAAAAAATGTTCAGTCGAGGTGTTGTTTAAAATGTACCACATTTTATCTAAATTAATATCCGAGACTTCAACAATAAAGTTTGGAGCGGTTAAATTAAAGTAAATTCCCTCTAATGGTGATAGAATTTTAAGAATAGGGTCATAAAGATCAATTCTTAAAATCACTTCCTTAATTCCTAAAAAACCTTTAGAATCATTTATAAAAAATTGAACTAATGCAGTTCCATTGTTTAAATTATCCCATAAACCTTGATCAAATTGGTCGATTATTTCTTCGTCAATATTACCTAACAATGAATAAGATGAGGAAATTTGACCTGCCAGTTTATACCAGAAAGTATCCCCTTTTCCTTCATCCACTTTCACTCTAAATTCAGGGGCTTTCTTTCCAAAAATAGAATAATTGGATGGATATAATACATCTAATTTTGGAGGATCCCACCATATAGGGTAATTATCTTGGTTTCCCGCAGGACCAGCAATATATATATAAGGTGAATCTCCAATATTATCATCATCGGTGTCAGCACCAGTGTAGTTATCCCAATAATTTCCCACAGTAGAATTATCCCAGTTATTGAAATAGGAACCACTATCATCAAGAGCATGTAGGTTATTTTCTATAAAATGATTGTTATGAATTATATTGTTTCTACTATTAGCACCATTTATATATATGCCGTATTGGCTATTATTTTTAATAATGTTTCCAGTAATATTGTTGTAATCACTATTGTGCAAGTGTAATCCAATTTGATTATTACCAGACACATTATTATTAATTATTAAACCTCTATTGGTATTGAATAATAAAATACCCGTGCTAGAGCTCCCCTTTTCTGGATAATAATATGAAATATTTCTGATTATAAAATAGACATTTCTGGAATTATTTATCAAAATACCAATTTCGGAGTTACTATTATTAATTAATACATTTTCTATGATATATGGGTTATCTATCGTTCCCGCTCCAATACACCAATCGTAAGTTAGATTTGTTGTCTCCCAATTCTTACTAGAATTATTCTCATCAATATCAATGGGGGCAATAACTTTGGGATCTTTGTATTTTTCTTCTGGTTCAAGACTTATGATAGGTGAATTAGATACTAATAATCTAACTTTAAAATTATCAAAAAAAGACGTGGAATCCTCAGTCCAAGTCATAAATCCAATCTGTCCTGAATTTAGGTGATCAACATCAGTAGCATTATTTTTTAGCACTCCATCTAAATATACTAAATATCGAGCCCCTAAGACGTCAATTCTTAAATCATACCACTGATTATTATTTAAAACATCTTCATCTGAAGTTGTGTTTCCAAAGCTTGAGGCACTACCACCTGTCCATTTTCCAAACCCAACTTCATAATCCCAAAATCCTGGTCCAGTAGTATAAAAATTATCGTAATCTAAATATCGAAACATAACACCCAGACCCATATCTGTTCCCTCGCTACTTTTCACTTGAACTTCAATGGATGCATTTTCTATTGTATTGGAATTTAATAATGTTCTTCGATCAATAGCACTTTCATTTTCCTTATATTCATTATTTACCACTGTCCAATTTGTACCCTTTTTTTCTATCCATCCATCCGCAGGTCCATTTTCTTGTGTGAAATCGTCATAAAAATCATAAATGTTGGATTTATTAATGGGAGGATTATTCGCATCTTCACTAGAATAGTAAATATAGTAATTATCATCATTACTTCCGGGCTCTATTGACTTTTGAGATTTAAACAATATTTGGGTATTGCTTATGTTGAAATTAGTCTCGTTTATACGATCAAGTTGTGTCCATTTTCCGTTAGATGTATTAAACCACACTATCCGGAGATCATGTCCATCAGCTCTTAGTTTTCCAGACGAATTTAAGCTTTTTGTATCAATAGATATATTAAAAGTATATCCCTTAGGAAGCGGAGAATTATCTTTATTTGTTATATTTATAGGCATTCTATAGAGATATGATGAATTCCACCAATTATTTATTGGTACTGAAGAGCTATATATTATTTGATTTAAATCATCTATTTCTTCATCAGAATTGGTATCATCTTTTTCAATTCTAATATGATTATTTTTAAAAAAAGTAATTGAAATTATATTAAAAAGAATGAATACGGTAATCAATAAAATATATCTTTTTCTTAAGTATATTCGATTTACCAAACTTACCTACTCTTATCTTTAATTAATTAATCATTCAATTTTTTGTCAAATTATAAAGAAATTTTTCAAAACCTAATTTGAATTGAATATAATAGATTATGCTATTATTTATCAAGGATTTCTGTGCAGGTGCGAAGCAGGTGCATTTGGAAATCTTTATTTTCCTATAACTAAAGGGAAAAATAATTGGAATATTTTATTAAAAAAATGATCATATATAAATTATTTCTAAATTTTACAATTAAGTATAACACCTTACTCAATAGGTATATCCTTAGATAATGGTCAAAGTTGAACAGATAACATATAAGAGAAAGGTGGTAATAAAAAAAGTTCCATTTGAAAGAGATATGCAAAAATTTTTAATTTAGACTAACGTTATTTTATTAGTTAATTTTTGGAGAATGGCTTTAAAAAGCGATATTTTAAGTAAAAAAAAGAGTAAAAAAAGAACATATGAAGTTTAAATGCGACAAATGCGGCCACGAATTCGAGTCAGATGATTTTCCAGATGAAGAACAACCTTGTCCAGGTTGTGGCGATACTGATTGCACTTTTAGTATCATAGAATAAATAAAATTTCCTGCTTTCTTTATCTCATTTTCATATTTTCTATTTTACTTCACTTAAATCAATGCCTTTCGTTTCCTTAAGATATAGGTAAGTAAGCGGTAAAAGCAATAAATGCGGCAGGCTGATCACGATGAATGTAAACGCTAATCCATAGAAATAAATAAGGGCACTGCTAATGAATAAACCACTTGTCGTCGCTATTGCTGTGATTAAAGATCTTAACCCACTTCCCGTCCCTCTAGCCTCAGTAGGGACAATCTCTACGGTCATAAGTCTCGCTACAATCCTTATACCTTGTAGAGTAATATATGCAAGTCCTGCTCCAACGCCTACAATAATAATAAGGAAAACTCCGGAAAAATTAACCCCATACACTACAATAATTATCGAAATTGGAGATAATACCCCATATATATAAAGTAATGGTTTTCTTCCCCATTTATCGGCAGCAATTCCGGTAATCACATATCCCAGAATAACTGAGATTGCAACAAAATAAATCATAGTATTTATTAGAGAGTCAGACATTCCACTGTTTGCCCAAAAAGCTTCGATTAGTCTAAAGAACACGTAATTCAGTCCAGCAATAAAGCTTATAATCAAGATCACAATAAGCTCCTTACGTCGAGCGGATTTGAATAGAACTTTCATATTTTCACTGAATTTTGGCATTTTCTCTCCTAAAGCTCTTTTATCCCTCATTTCTTCAAATTTCTGCGTCTCTTTAAATGTAAGTAAAATAAGAATGCTTAATGGAATCCCGATAAATATCGCTGGATAAGTCATTCCTCTCCAATTTGCGGCAGTTTCAGTTACATATATCGAACGAACGATGGGAAGCAATATTGCGCCTCCAATACCGCCCATAAGAACAAATGCATTCCACTGGCCGCGCTTTTCAGGAGGGCATTCTTCACTAATATAGATAGTCCATATATCGGAGCTAAAAAATATATACATCATAAACAGGTATATCGTGTATTGTATTAAATTAGTCGCAGTTGCTAAAAGCAAGGAGGAAATGCCCATTCCGAATACAGTAACGGCCAAAAGTATTTTTCTCCCTTTACGATCCGCTAAATATTGATTTAACAATACAAAATAGGTTCCTATTGAAGCGATGGCTATACAAAATGCAAAAATTGAGGCAGCCACGTTTTCAGGACGGTCGGATAGAAATTCTGCAATTACTTTTGAAACGATGACTGTCGGATAAAGGGTACTGTAAGTGTCCAAAATTTCTACAAACATCAAAACTATTATCATATAAAATAGCGCAAATTTGGATCGTTCCAATTTAGTGTTTTCTTGTGTCATAAAAGTATATTTGAATTTTTGAATATATAAGCTTTTTCACAAGTTCTAATGAATATACTTAGAAATTAAAGATAAAGGAAAAAAAATAAAAATTTTTAATTTTTTTTTATTATGTGAATCGCTTCTTCACAGCATCGGGTAAAATCCATCCGAAATAAAAGAATATAGCGCTTAACATCAATAATATCCGAACTACAACAACAATCACTGGCGAAAATAGAAAGAAAGAGTCTAAAACAGCACAAGCAGCATAAATTAGAAAAGCCACAATTAAAAACTTCCCTTTTAATTGCAGTTCAGGATCATCCGATTTCCGCGAAGAGTTTGCAAATATAAGGAATGTAATTAAAGCTGTAATCAAAAAGAAAAGTAAAGTAAATCGGACAAATGGTCTATATACTGCAGAAAAAGTTCTTTCGAAATATCCAATCATATTGACTCGATCGGTAAAAAGAAAATAGAAAAACAGAATCTCACAAACTAAGCTAATTATAGTATAAATTCCTACGAGAGCTTTTTTCTTTTCTTGGTACATAAAATCTGTGAATGTGATTAGCCAGAGAACAGTAATAATTGGGATAAAGACATATCCAATGATAAATCTTATTTCCTCAGCTAAAATAATATTAGCAAATAGCAATACAAAGGCCAGCGCACCATGCATCCAAGGGGTTGAAATTCCTATCCACGTAATTCCCACATAAATGTAATAACGCTTTTCAAATTCAAAATACTTCGAAAGAATTTTCAAGCCAACGATGAAAGAGATAATTACAAAAATTAAATTAAAAGTTCCAGTCAGAATTTCGACTAAAGTTAACTCTATTGTAAACACCTCAACAAATAGTTATTAAACTTGATTATGAAATATTTAACTTAAATTTATTTAAAACTTTATAAATAGCCATTTCGAGTTTGCTGAATAAATTTAAATTCCGATGCGTTTAAGAAAATAATATATTTTTTCTACAATTTCATTACGTAATTTAAAATAATCCATCTTAAATTAGAAAAATGGAATGTAATCAAGCAGAAAGGAAAAAAATTTGTGCGTGCACGTATAGTAGCTGTAGTAGATTGGGAAAATGTTGTGAATGTATTGAATATCACTTAGCAAATCGCGAATTACCTGGCTGTGTATTTGCAAAAATTTCAAAAGAAGCCGAAATGTCCTATGATAGAAGCTTTAAGCATTTTGCTTCGTTAATTATGGGGAAGTAATTCAATTTTAAGTTTTTAAACCTTATTTTTTTCAATATGATTTTTAATAAAATTCCACATAATATTATTTATTTTATCGGGATCTTCAATATTAAAAAGATGTCCAAGATTATCCAAAATTTCGAGTTCTGCATTTGGAATTTTATCAGATATTAACTTTGAATTACTAACTGATTGCAATCTATCTTTTTTACTGGCAATTATTAATGTGGGTTGTTTGATTTTATTGAGAGAGTCTCTTATATCATGTTCCAACACAGCATTTCCCTGATTAATAAAATCTTGACCTCGAGTTGGATTTTCCATCCAATAATCTTTAAGCTGCTTAAATAAAACAATATTTTTTTTTAATTTTTTTCTAAAAGATCTTGAATATAACGCAGGGAGCATTTTTAAGAAAGCTTTATAAACTCTTTCTTCATTATAATCCGAATTATTTGATTTGATTTGATTAAACAAAAAACTTGGGTCAATATGCGCGGCTGTTGCCATTAAAATTAATGTTTTAACTTTATAAGGATATTTTAAAGTAAATTGCAGTGCTATCATTCCCCCCAAACTATGACCACATAAATGAATTTTTTCTTGGATATCTAGATAATCTAATAAATTTTTTAGATCTAATATAAACATGTCCATTGTATATGGATAATTGGGTCTTGAGCTTTTTCCTACTCCCCTATTATCTATTGCAATCATTTTCATTTTATCTTTAAAAAAAGGAATTTGTAAGAACCAACCAGTTAATTTTTCTCCAATTCCGGGAATTAATACTAATACCTCACCATTACCTTCCACAATATAATTTATATTTACGTCGTTATAAGTAAAAATAGGCATATATAATTAAAATTTTAATATGCTTTATCTTTTTTTTCTAATTTCTTTGACTATCAAAAGAAAAATAAGAGACACCTGAAAGCTATACCCGCCTTTCTGTACTGTTTTCGTCACCGAATAACAGGTTGGGCATCAAACTAAGCGTCCTACCTAAAGCTCGCTCCAAGAGCTCATCGTTTTCATTTGGACTTGCACCAGGGTTTTAGCTCGTTCCAACCAATCCCTTTCACAATTTCTTTGGCTTAACAAATCATAAATATTTGTAAGAGGGCAGTGTCGTTTCAGTTGCTAAAATACGGTTTTCACCGTAGTAGTTGTCTACTCCCTGCTTGGAATGTGAGGCGAGGTTCCTCAGCGGATCGAGTCCACCGTCAGCCCAAGCTTTCATTTGTCATTAGAAATAAGGTTACATGATTTTAAAAATATTTCTATTCAATGAAAACCTCAACCGATAATGGAAAAGATTAATATTACAGCCAAATCTAAGGGAAAAGTTGTAATTGGAACAGTTCAAGGAGATCTGCATGACATCGGGAAAAGTATTGTTAGAATCATCTTGATTGCATCAGGATTTTCTGTTGAAGATTTAGGGGTGGATTTTTCACCAGAAAAATTCCTTGATGTAGTTGAACAGTCAGATGAAGGCATTTTGGGATTATCAGATCTTCTTATCATAGCAATAGATTCTGTGAAAGACGTGATAAACTTATTTAGAGAAAAAAATCTAAGACATAAAGCAAAAATTGTCGTTGGAGGAAGCGCATTTAGAGAGGAAATCGCAAATAGATTAGATATATATGCCTAAGACAAAAATTCTCAAGAAGCGGTGAATAACTGTCAAAAGTTCTTAGGATAAATCTTAAAAACTCAAGATAGAAGCTAAAAATAAAGAAAAAGGTTGAAAAAAAAGAAAAATTTTTTTTGGTTTTTGTTTAATTCTTATTTTGTGTTTCAATTAAAGAAATACTGAAAGCAGTCCTGCTCCATGATTAAATGCTAATAGGAATCCCATAAAGATTGTAGCTGTCAAGGACATTACAACTAATAGTGTATTAATACTTGGTCCTGCAGTGTCTTTGAATGGGTCTCCAACTGTGTCACCAGTAATAGAAGCTTTATGTGCGTCAGTGCCCTTGCCTCCAAGGTTTCCATCTTCAATGAATTTCTTTGCATTATCCCAACTGCCTCCGCTATTGCTCATAAATATTGCAAAAACAAAACCAGATAAGATTGCTCCTGCAAGAAAAGCTCCTAATGCAGCTACACCAAACAACGCTCCAACAGCTAAGGGGATTATTATTGAAATAATGCTTGGGAAAACTAATTCTCGTAAGGCACCTCTCGTAGCAATAGCAATACATTTATTGAAATCTGCTGCTTCTTCTCCAGTCAATATTTTTGGATTCTCTTCAAATTGCCTTCTAATTTCTCTAACCATCTTGCCAGCATTTCTTTGAACAGATTGGACTAAAAGGGCTGAAAATAGCGCAGGTGCAATGACACCGATAAATGCTCCTATTAAAACTTCTATTGAAATTAAGTCAATAAATTCAGTCCCAGCCTCTTCAGCAAAGGAAAACATTAAAGCTACTACTGTAAGATTTGCAGCACCAATTGCAAATCCTTTGGTTATGGCTTTAGCAGTATTTCCCGCAGAATCTAAACGATCTGCTGTCCGAATAACTTCATCTCCCAAATCTCCTTGTTCAGCTATACCTCGCGCATTATCCACTATAGGACCATAAGCATCGTTAGCTACGATAGTCCCAACAATAGCTAACATACCTACAGCAGCCATCCCTACTCCAAAAACTCCATCAAGTATATAAGCAATAGTCATTGCTATAACTAAACCGATTGCGGGAGGAACAACACTGATAAGACCATAAGAAAATCCTGAAAGAATGACTACAGCATGTCCTTCTTCAGCTGCCTCAGCAATACTTCTGGTTGGTTTTTTATCATCTCGAGTATAGTAATCGCTTGTAAATCCGATAATGATTCCGCTCAAAAGGCCTATAACAGTAGCTAAATACACCCTCCACAACCTTATGGCAAAACGAGGATAATCTAACGTCATCATATAAATTATTACAAATCCTAATCCCGCAAATAGTAAGGTTGCGAGGTACGTTCCTGAATTTAATGCTTTACCTGGTTCTTCTGAGCCAAACCATTTAATAATGAAAATTCCGGCCAGTGACGCAAATAATCCGATCCCACAAAGAATTATAGGTAGTATTATAAATATAGGTAATGACTCACCGACTATTAGAGCAGTAGCAAGAATCATTGAAGCAACAATAGAGGCTACATATGAGTCAAATAAATCACTACCCATACCGGCAATATCTCCTACATTATCCCCTACATTATCGGCAATCGTTGCAGGATTTCGTGGATCGTCTTCGGGAAGGTCATATTCGGCCTTTCCGACTAAGTCTGCTCCAACATCGGCAGTTTTTGTATATATACCTCCACCACATTTCATAAATAGAGCTACGCTACTCGCTCCAAAACTAAATCCTAAAACTACGAATGGTGAAAGGAAAATCATATATACTAACGAAACACCTATTAAAGCAACGCCCACAACTGCGAGTCCCATTACACAACCTCCGAGAAATGCTACATTAAAGCCTTCCTTCGTTCCAATAGTACATCCTTGTGCGGATCTTGTATTTGCTTTAACACCAACTTGCATTCCTAAATATCCAGCCCACATTGATGCAATTGAACCGATTATATAAACGAGACTTTGTTCCCAGTTTAAGAAAACAAACATTCGCTCGCTATTTTCAAGTGGTGAGGGGAGGAATAATAAAGCAGCTGCAATTACAAAAACAAATATAAACAACACTTTATATTGAACCTTAATAAAAGTTCTTGCACCTGAATCAATATATCCTGAAACCTCTTGCATCCTCTCATTACCAGGATCTGCTTTCATTACTAGATTTCTGAAGTAGATCGCCGCAATTATACTAACAACACCAGCAATTAAAGCAATATATATATAAATTGGTACATCCATATTTTCCATCAATTCTTTTAATTTTTTGTATAAATTTTTTTACTAAATGAATAATATTTAAACTATTAGCTTAAGACTTTAAAATATTATCAATTTTTTGATGATGTCATTATTAATGAAGAGTACTCAATTTACTGAAAGGATAATTAAATTCAATTGATTTTGTTGCATCTAACTGACAAATAATTTACAAAAATGTATTACGTCCCCCTTTTTTTAAAATATCTTTGAGGAAATTTTAAAATATCCAATATAAAGCTCTAAAAAGAGGTCCATATAAATCTATTATAATATATAAGATAAATATGCAATCCCAGAAAAAGGAATATGGAAATATATTCCAAACTATAACTTCAGACCAATTAGAAACGTCCTCGTTTATCGCGTCAATTAAAGCAGTTAGTCCATTTTCACCGAAAGAAAATATAAAATAAGATAAATCCCATATTTCCAATCGAAATGATTTCTCAGGATATCCGAGGACAAGTCGTGCATCGCGAATAGCACAATCTAAACTTTTCCAACAGTGATGATCCTCATCTCTCCACGCATTTAAAATAATAATATCCCCTTTATTTAAAAACTTGCAGTGATCTAGAATAACATTTTGTCCTAAAGTATTACGTCGATAAACCATATAAGCCATATCTGCTTTTTCATAAGATAACAATCCAGAGAAAAAGGATAAATCATTATCACCATCTTTAAAATCAAATCCTTGAGATATATCAGTAGTAATTCGAATTTTCAAATCATACTCATCGCGTATGTAATTATTGAATCTTTTGAACTTCATTTGTATCTCATTATATTCATTTAAATTATCGATTTTTTTAGCATCTAAACCGTAAAACGGGAATTTGAAATCTGGCAGTACTTCCATATCATATACTAAGGTTGTTATTAAATCCCCTGTTAAATTATGGCATTTTAGAAATTCAAGTACTTCTTCAATATCATTTTTAAGATGTTCAAAAGTCCACACATTTGTATAGCTTAATTTTATAGGATTTACAGAGACGTGAACTTCAATTCCATGTTCCTTGCACCTTAGAAGATTTTTTATAAGCTTGCTATCAAGTTTTTCTACGTTTAAACCATAAACAAAATAGACATTATTTTTTCCTAAAATTTCTAATGTGTGATCATGGATATATTCTGGCTCATCAACATTGCCATCATTAAGAGATTGTCCGTAAGTCCATATCCCTATATCTCTATTAGGAGAAGTATTTTTTTGTAGACAATTATTAAAGATTTTGAAGTTTTGAACGTATACAGGGTAAGGAATTACCATTAAAGAGATTGAAATCAATAACCAATAGACAAAAACTCGTTTAAATGTTTTATTTTTAATTCGCGCATATTTTTCTTTAAAAGACCATTTTTTACTCGAAGTTAACTTAGAATTTTTATTTATAAATGGTCTATAAATAATAATAACAATAAAATACAATAAACTACCAATACATATCGAAAGTCCAGAAAATATAAAGATAAGATTTCCATTTAAAATATGATTTATTAGGCTGATAAAGAAATTAAGAATTATAACCGAGGAACCAATTAAAAAAACTTTTAGAAATCTAATTGGACCTCTCATTGAATCAAAAAGCACATATCTTAAAATTAAACAAATGGAAAACCCTAAAATGATTATACTAGTTGGAGATAGATAACTTAAGTGGAATAGAAAATAAAGTATGGGTGCGATAAGGAGAAAAATGATGGTATAAAATCTTAGAGCTAACAATAGATTCCATTTTCCATCTATCTTTTCTCTGACAGTAAGCTTTGAGTTTTTTATTTTTTGATACAAGGTGATATTGAATCGTGGTTAATTCTATAAATTAGTTATTATTAGAATAAAAAAATAATCAAGTTAAAAAAGAATAATAATAAATTGGCTCGAAAAACAGCCTGCTATTAGAAAAAGTAATAAAAAAAAGAGAGTTAATATTTTTTTTATAAACACCGGTTTAATGGCTTACTATCATTTTTTTTTTATCATATTCATCTGGACTGCCCCCAGATTCAACAAATTCTACGAAAATCTTCAAGCTCTTTAAAAGCAGTTCACCAGCTTTTACAAGCATTTTTTCTTGCTTCTCATCCTCAAAATCCGCCCAAAGAGTCACATTACTGGCAGCACCTTTTTTACTGATAATGTAACCCATTGCACTAAATGGACCTCCATCGACTGACAACGAGATTTTTTCATTTTGTACCGTCTCAGTGCGAGTCGTTATTATATCACCTACAGTAGATTTTATAGCATTCTTACCTGGTTCTATTTCCTTGATTTCATTAGCTGTAAGATTCCATTTGACACCAAGGGATGTATCGTCTATAATCTCAAATACCCTTTCTACTGAAGCTTCAATATCAATATTTCTTTCAACATGTACCATAAAATAACCTCCATTAGAATTTCACAAAATAGTTATACAACTTTCATTTATATACGTTTGTGTCCAACAGTTTAGACAAATTAGTAAAAATAATATAAACTATTAAAAAAACTAAACACATTCCCTAACAAATCAGTCTAATATATATAAAAAAAAAGATTGAGTTAAATATTGGGAAAAGTGATAAATTTACGGAGCAATTATTATCTGCTTTTTATCAAATTCTTCTGGATCCCCACCTTCTTCGAGATATTCAGCAAAATTTTTAAGACATTCCAGAAGAATTTCAGCTGCTTTTACAAGTATTTTTTCATTTTTTTCATCATCAAATTCTCCCCAGAGTACAACTTCTGTGTTATCTCCCTTAGGACTTAGTAAATATCCCATAGCGGAAAATATACCACCTTCAATTTTTAATGATAATTTTTCATTTTTAATTATTTCCGTTCGAGATAATATAAAATCACCTACAGTAGATTTTACATCGAATTTGCCTTCTGAAGTCTCAGACATTTCATTTACTGCCAAATTCCATCTTCCTGAATCACCAATATTATCTAAAATATCAAATACTCTTTTCGCAGGAGTATTAATTTCAATTTTTCTTTCTGCTCTTGGAATAAAAATCACCTCTGTTTGAAATTCATAAATTAGTATTCATCTTAGATTTATATACATTTGTGTGAAAAATCTAAAAATTGGGATGAAGATGTTTTCATAAATTAGGTTAATATGTTTAAATATTTAGGAATTCAATATTCAATTATTCAAAATAATTACAAAAAAGTATTGTTTAATTATGAATGGAAGCAATGAAAGGACAAAATTTACTATGATAGTAATCATTATAGCTGCTTTAATCGCTTGGATGCATGATGGTTATTCACTAGTGTTAATCTCAATTCTTGCAAATGATTTAAAGGAGTATTTTGGAGTTGGAGATGCGGCTATTGGATTAGTAATTTCTTTACAATTTGTGTGTACCGTTCCAGGAGCCATATTATTTGGAGAAATTGGAGACCGTTTTGGACGAAAAAAAGCTCTTATTATCTCAATTGCTTGGGATGCAACGTTTTCAGCGCTGACTGCGTTTGTTCCGCCAGATGGATTTATACTGTTTTTACTGTTAAGACTTTTATCTGGATTAGGAGTTAGCTGGGGCATCTCTTTCTCTCTTATTTCCGAAAATTTTACACCTCAGAAACGAGGTGCTGCCGGAGGTCTAGTAAGTGCTTCATTTGTTATTGGGTATATTTCAGCTATTATAGTAGTACTAATAATTTCACCATTAGGATGGCAATATTGCTTTCTTACTGCGTTATTCCCATTACCTCTCCTAATCCTCTTTTGGTTTGCTTTACCGGAATCAGAGATTTGGTCTGAATATGATGAAATAGCTAAAACCCAAGAAACTAAACAAAAAATAAGAGTTAAGGAAATTTTTAGCGGGAAGTGGCTTAAAATAACATTTCTCTTGACTATACTCTTCTGGTTAACCGAGCTTGCCTATCATATGGCAGTAGATTTTGCTCCTGTATTTTTAGAATATATTTTTGCTTATCAAGGTGCTGCAAATCCGGGGAACAGTGCATTACTTGTTATGCTAGTTCTAATGGTGGTTGGTGGATCGGTTCTATTCATTTTTGGCGCTTTAAGTGATTTTATCGGAAGAAAAAAGGCCTTTTATATTGATTCTGTAATAGGGTTGTTTGGTAGTATCTTTTTTGGAGTATTTCTCTATTTGATCTATAACCACATAATGATTTTAATAGCATGCGTATTGCTAGCTTCGAGTTTTGGGATGATCGGAATATTTGGCGTATGGAGTTCAGAGCTATATGATACTGAATTAAGAGCCTCTGCAAATGGAATCATTTTTTCTATAGCACGTGGATTAAGTTTTGGAGGATTTTTTGTCGGATTAATTTCCGATAGTTTAAATCCATACAATACGACTGCAGAAAGACTTGCTCATCCTCTAATTTCTGCTCGTGCTTTAGGAGTAGGGATGATGATTAGTTTCTTAGCATTCATAGCCATATTAATGATACTTTCATTTGTGCCTGAACCAGTGGATAAAGAAATTACCGCTATGGCAAAACATCAGAAATTTCTGAAGCCTTAAATACTTTTAATCTCAATTTTTTTTTTTAATTATCATCTTTATGAGATATAAAAAAAAGTAAATTCAACTTACGCTGAATTTATGTACCAGCTTGCCTTTCAGGAAACCTACTTTGAATTTTAAGATCCTCATGAAGTAAATCTTCAATTAATTTATATTTTAAGTCCTTAGTATTTTCATCAAACCATAGATTATTAAGCTCGTCAGGATCATTTTTCCGATCGAAAAGATCACCATAACCCTTAACTCCTTCATAAATTGTTAATTTATAAGTTTTGGTAATATAGTGGAGCAGCCTAGCATAGAGAGGTCCTTTAGGGCCGACTTCTTCATCATGGACTATTAAACAGCAATCTCTTACTTGTTTATCGGGATTATCAGGTTCCTTTAAAACAGGTGTCATATCATATCCCTGCATATTTGGTGGTTGGTGCCTTTCTTTTAAACCTAAGAGTGTTAGAATTGTTTTTGATAAATCAATAGTACTCACTAATGCATCTGTGACTCCTGGTTTAGTTATTTCTGGCACTTTCCAAATCAAAGGAACTTGTAAAACTCCGTTAAAAGGAGCTGGCCCTTTTAAAAGCATTCCATGATCTCCCATGAAATCACCATGGTCACTTGTGAAAATTATCATCGTATTCTCTGCTAGACCTAATTGTTCTAATGATGCTAAAATTTGTCCAATACTATGATCAATACAAGTTTCAGAACCATAGTTTAAGGCAGTGAACTTACGAACTTCTTCTTCCGTTGATTCACGCAATAGAGCTCCCCTAAAAGGTGGTTGCTTTAAATGAGGTCCTAAGAATGGATGATCATATAGATTTTTAATATTATCAAAGCTTTTGGGAAGCTCTATATCATCCGGACTATACATATCTCGGTATTTTCCGGGAGGACACACAGGGTGATGAGGATCTGGAAATGAGCAATGTAAGAAAAAAGGTTTTTCACCATATTCTCCCTTAGAATATCGTTCTAAAAACGCAATTGTGCGTTCCTCAACATATTTTGTATTATAATGTTCTTCTGGAATAAAACTATCACAAAATAAAGCAAAGAATGTATCTACGTGGAAAATCTCTCTCACTCTTTTTGCAAGATCTGGAGCTCTTTCATCAAGCCAGTCATCAAGATAATGCCCTAAACAAAGATTACCATGTCCTGCTATCATCTCTACTTCTCGAAACCCATAGTATGGAATAGGAAAATTCTCTTTTACTGGATTATCACCAGCTTTATCTGCTAGCCAAGCTTCAAAAGATTCTGATGATTTTGGTAATAGTTTATAAGGTGGCAGCCAAAAATTAAAATGAGGTTTTCCCACATTAATGGTATGGTATCCTCTTTTATACAGGGCTTCGGTTATGGTTGCTAAATCAGTAGGTAAATTAATTCCATTACTTCTAACACCATGTACGTTTGGATATAGTCCCGTAAGAAACGTTGATCTATTAGGCATGCACATCGGATTAGTACAAAACGCATTTGTAAATCTCACTCCTTCACTTGCTAGTTTATCGAGATTGGGTGTCTTTACAATTGGATTTCCATAACATCCCAGATGGTCGGCACGAAATTGATCCGTAATGATAAATAATACATTCATTTTTTTTTTCATAATTATCAATCTGTAATAATAGGATTTTATTCTTTAATTCATTTATACTTTAGAATTATGATTATTCTTAATTAGGAAAACTTAGAGTATAAGATAAATTTTATTTTGTTACCAGTTTGACTCAGCTGTAAGAAATAGAAAAAAAAAGGAAAAAAAAGTATGGTATTTATTTTCTTTGCAATTCTTCTCTCATTTTTGCTAACTTTTCTCCGTGCAAATCATAAGATCTGAGAAATAATATCGCGATTACAAGAGCTATACTTGGAAATAAGAATAGAAGGAGTTTTAAGCCAATGATGACATCTACTCCGGGATTTGGATCATAACCCGCCCAGCCAGTACCGGTAAATACCAAGGCAATCGTAGACATCACTAAAATTATAGAAAATCGATGAATAAATGCGTTGGTTCCGTAAAAACTTGCAGACCTCTTAACTCCATGTTCTAAATAATCTTCATCAACCACATCGCCCATCAAAATATCAAAAAAGAATATCGTTCCTGCCATCCCAAATCCTACGATTGCGGTAGCTATCATGCCTAGCATGAGATCTCCTTCTCCAAATAACATAAACGGAACTAATGTAAGGCTCCATATTCCTAATGATAATATAAACGCATTTCTCATTCCTAATTTCTGACCGATTTTTCTATGAATAGGCATAGTGAGAGCTGCAACTATAAATGTTAACATCAAAGAAAGCCCGATAAAAAGAGATCCCCTTCCAGCTCCCAATACAAAAATAGCATATAGAGGAAAGATTGTGGTTAACATACTCAAAACATACCATGTCATGGTATTACAGATAACGAGTTTTACAAAGGTCTTATTCTTCAACGATAATTTTAAAGACATTAAAAAGGTAGGACGATTTTCGAATTGCTCAGGGAGTTCTTCTGGTTCTTTTATGCCATATGCGATAAATAGAGCTCCGGTAATTACCGTAATTATAGCAAAAATTATTCCTGCAGTGACATACATTGTTGGAATTCTTGCGATTTCTTCAGCTGTGCTAGTCTTCAGAGGTACCAAAGGTGTGATTATTATAGTAGGAAGTACCATAGCAAGTAATATTGCTAATACTGTTAAGCCCCTTAGAATCAGATTCGCTGAGGCTCTTTCTTGTTCATTCGGCCATTGTTCTGGAAACAATCCTTTAATATTTACATCTACAAGAGTATAGACTAATTCAAATAGCATTATAATCATGATGAAATAAAACAATTTATAATCCAATGGTACTGTAAATAAGAATATCATCATTAGCGCTAACGGAACGAGTCCAATAGTTATGAAAAACTTTCTTTTTCCTAATTTACCATATTTTTTACGATCTGAGAGTGCTCCAAGCATAGGATCGTTAAAGGCATTCCAGAGCCCCCAAATAATAAAAACAATCCACATTTGAAAAATAGGAATCCCAACAACAGCAAAATAATACGTAAATACCAAAAATGAAAAAACTTGGTATGTCATTTGGTCTGGGAATCCGTTTAAGGCAAAAAACAGCTTAGTTTTAAGAGTTCCTCTTTCTTCACTCATATTTTTTTACCAGATTGATATAAAATTATGTTTTTAATAGGTAGTTTTTGGTTTAATTATATTTATAATTATTGAAATAAGAATAAATAAGACGAAATCCAAGATTTTATGCTACTAATTAACTGTTATTGTTGATTTTAAAAAAAATGAAAGGATTTAAATTTAGGGTTCTATTTAAGTTGCTATTTTTTGTAATCTTCTGGATTTCCTCCTGTTTCTAAAAACTCAGTGTATTTTTTTAAACATCCTAAAAACACTTCACCGGCCTTGCCCAACATTTTTTCCATAGAGGCATCATCAAATTCTCCCCATAATGTTGCCTCTGTTCCGTTGCCTTTTGGTTTAAAAATATAGCCCATTTTTTTCATAGGACCATCTTGTTCGTCAGTAAATTTTTCATAAGGGACGGCTTCAACCCGAACAGATGTTATATCCCCCACTGTTGATTTCACAAACCATTTATCCGGTTCAATTTCCGTCATTTCTTTTACTACGATATTCCATTTTGGAAAGCCAGGTCGGTCTTCAATAATTTCATATACTTTTTTAGGGGGAGCATCTATTTCTATTTTTCTTTCAACTCGTGGCAAATAATCAACTCCATTCGATTTCTAAGTCTAAATAAAACCTATGTAGATTCATTATAAAAATCTTACTGACAAAAAAGTATGAAGAACAGGATAAGACTCTAAAAAACAGAAGAAAAAATCTTGAAAAAATAGTTCAAACTCCAAAAACAACTTTATATTACCGTAATATATATTAGCTTAACATTAAGATATGAATAAAAAATCGTGAAATTGGAGTTTCACGAAGTTAGTGAATGAAAATAAAATTTTGTGTACTAAATAGTGAGATAAATTGATAGAGATAGTTTAAATTTTGAATAAAATATCTTTTGTTGAAAAACATTTATAAAAAAAAAAATCAATATATCTAATAGTTCAATGGGTTTTATGTCGAAACTAGTGAGGTGAAAAGTTGTGAGTATAGATTGGGCAAAATGTGAAGAGAAACCGCGTAAAAAATATAAAGTTTTAGGAAGATTATTGCTGGATTTACGCGCAAAAATAAATCAGTTAGAAAAGGAATACTCTGAACAAAAAAAAGAAATAAAAGATGTTGAAGACAACACATCCAGTACCAATAAAAAATTAGAGGATTCGATTAGAAATTTAACCATTTCAGAATCGGACTTGAAAATTAAATTATCCAAGGCCAATATGACTATTTCTGATATTGAGGATAATTTAAAAACACTTAAAGAGAGAAATACTGAATTAGAAAGCACCGTACTAAACAGAAATAAGGTTATTGAAAAACTCGAAGATGATTTTGAAAAAAGAATTTCTGAAATAGAAACCTTGAAAAAAGAAATTGAAAGACTTAAAGACGAAGTAGAAAAATCTGTTGCTGCCCCTGAACTTATTAAGAAAGTTAAAGAGGTTATGCTGCATAAAGGTTTTCTTTCCGATAAGGAATTCTATCAACTAATGAATACGATTGAGAGTCAAATGGGATAAACAAACTTCTGAGTATTGGAGAGATATCATCTATATTGTATTTTTTCAGATCAATTTGGGGAGTAAATCCATACGTGATAATGGGTTAAAGTTCAAATATTAAACTATCTTGTGAAAGACTTATAGTTAAAAACTCTAACTTTATTAAATTTTCAAATATAATACAAATTAATAATATAAATTCATAATTTAGGACTATGACAGAGAAACTACTTAGCGATCTTGTTCGGGATATCCCTTATCTCTCATTAAAAGTACCTATTTCTTATACAAAAGCACTTAAAGAGTCCCCCGGCAAACCTATGATAATAAGACAAGCAGAGGGATTAAAATATAGTTTAGAAGCCCTACCTATTCTCATAAGACCCGATGAACTCATTGTGGGCACCTTTGATGAGAAGATCCCAGTAGCTATTCCTAGGCTGGAAGCGAGCGGATTCAGAATTATGAAAGAACTGGAGCTACTTCCTAAAAGACCTGTAAATCCTATTAAAGTGAGCAGTGAAGATATTAGAGTATTAAGAGAGGAAATCGCGCCGTTCTATGATAATTTCAAGATTGATACTTATGCGCGGGAAATAGCTCCCAAAAATGTGTTCGAAACAAATTTTAGCGGTTGTGCCTATATTGCAACAGAAATAGGTGGTATTGCCCATGCTGTTATGGATTATCCGAGACTCATTTCTATGGGACTAAGAAAATATATCGAATTATCAAATGAACAAATTGAAAGTTACGAAAAAGTTTTAGGCTCGGAACCTCATGCGGATGAGAAAATCGCATTTTATAAGTCAATAATAATAATTTCAAAAGCTCTTATTAATTATGCGAATAAATTTGCTGTTAAGGCTGAGGAGATGGCTAATAAAGAAACCAATCCTAATAGAAAGGCAGAATTAAAAAAAATTGCTGAGACTTGCAGAAATGTCCCCGAAAATTCACCTAAAAATATGCAGGAAGCCGTTCAATTCTTATGGTTCATCCATATGGCCCTGCATATAGAGAATTTTGAACATGGAATTTCATTTGGCAGAATCGATCAGTATTTACTTCCTTATTATAAGGACAATGATGATGAGGTATTACATCTCTTTATAAATCTTCTCTTAAAGACAAACGAGATAATTGCCTTATATGATTCAATCGCAACTACGTATTTCGGGGGAATGGCAACCACACAAAATATCCTTATTGGCGGTTTTGATAAGGAGGGAAACGATGCTAGCAATCCTCTCACATTTTTAATGCTAAAAGCAATAGATCACGCCTCAGTACCAAGCCCAAATTTAGTTGTAAGGATTCACAGCGATACACCTTCTGAACTATATCAAGCAATTGCCAGGATTTTAGCTAAGGGCAAAAATGTTATAGGTCTTTACAATGATGACTTAGTAGTTAATGCCTTAATGAATTATGGAATCCCCTTAGAAGAGGCCCGCGATTATGGCATAGTAGGATGCGTAGGATTATCCACATCTGGCACTTCTTTTGATAATACCGGAGCAGTTTTTCTTAATACAGTAAAGGCATTAGAATTAGCATTAGGTACAGATAAATCACTAGTTAGTAATTACATTAAAATGGATATTGATCCACTTACATTTTGCTCTATTGATGATGTTATAAATGCTTTTAAGATTAAGCTTAACACACTTATGGAAATGGCTGCGATTGCAGCGAATGCATACCAACAGGCTCACAGAAAATTAAAACCGACTCCATTAATGTCGTTAGGCATAAAAGGATGTTTTGAAAAAGGGATTGATGTGAATAAGGGTCCGGCAAGATATAATTTTTCAGGGATTCATGTAACAGGTTATTCTGATGCTGTTGATTCTCTTGCTGCGATAGATTTTGCTGTGTTTAAAGAAAAGCAGGTAAGTATGGAAGAATTAATAGATGCTTTAAAAAATAATTTTCGAGGAAAGAAAGAACTCCATAATTATCTGTTATATAAATGCCCTAAATATGGTAATGATGATCCTCAAGCAGATGTATACGCCACAAAATTAGGCAAACTTCTTGTTCAATCTGTTGAGGGTTTACGGTCAGCAAGAGGGGGTGACTATAGAGTAGGGATTCATGCAATGACCACCCATGTTGGATTTGGAATCTTTACAGGAGCACTTCCTTCAGGAAGGAAAAAGGGAAAGCCTTTAAATAGGGATATTGCCCCAGGATTTACTGGTGAAAAAGGCATAACCGCAGCAATTAAAAGCATATCCAAACTCGATCACTCATTGCTCGGAAATGGATTAGCATGTACCTTAAATATTAATCCCGAGATTGCAAAAATTGAAGACGGGAAAGTGCTAGAGTCGCTTATTCGCGCTTATGTTAAACTTGGAGGTTCTCACTTACAATTTAACTCCATATCTTTAAAAATGCTTGAAGATGCTCAGAAATTCCCAGAGAAACACAAGGATCTCATGGTTCGTGTATCTGGCTACAGTGCCCGATTTGTAGATTTACCTAAAGCTGTACAAGATGATATTATGGATAGATATTGTTACAACTACGTTTAAATATTACTTTAAATACTTTATCTACTCTTAATTAAAAAATGGTTACTTATAATAGTGGTCTCGTTTTTCACATCCAACGTTTTGTTTTACATGATGGACCAGGAATAAGAACTACTGTTTTTTTGAAAGGATGTCCTCTCAGATGTAAGTGGTGTCACAATCCAGAAGGAATAGAATCTCATTCAGAATTAATATATAGAGAATCTCGATGCATATCATGTGGAAAGTGCATTGATATTTGCCCTGAAAACGCAATTAGCCTAGATGAGAATGGGATTATAATAGACAGATTACGATGTAATATATGTTTTAAATGTATAAATGTATGTTATTCAAATGCATTAGAAATATGTGGTGAAAAAATGACTGCTCATGAAGTTTTAGAAGAGGTGTTATCAGATGTTGAATTTTACAAACAATCAGGGGGCGGTCTGACTATCTCAGGTGGGGAGCCTTTAATGCAGTTTGAATTTCTTAAGGAATTACTTAAAGAGGCCAAAAATTCAAATCTACACGTGTGTTTAGACACGACTGGTTATATTGAATCAGAAAAGTTGAGAGATATAATTCATAATGTAGATATTATGCTCTATGATATCAAATCGTTAGATGAAGAGCGTCATAAAAAACTCACTGGAGTATCTAATAAATTAATAATAGAAAATTTAAAATTATGTATTCAAGAAAATCAAGAGACCATCGTAAGAATCCCAGTGATTAATGGGTATAATTTTACCGATTTAGAAAATGAATTAAGAGATCAAATAAAATGGTTGGTGGAAGTAGGCATTAAGAAATTTGAATTAATTCCTTATCATAGATTTGGAGAACAAAAATATGGAATGGTTGGAAAAAACTATGACATAAAGATTAACCCTTATGATGAAGAGAAAATATCCGATTTGGCTAAGAATCTGAGAGAAAACTATAAAATTGAAGTGAAAGTAAGTACTCCCATAATTACTTGAATTCAAATTATAGTAGCAAAATCATAAAAAAGATTGGTCCATTCTCCCCTTTCAATACCGAACTCTTTTCCATGTCTTACGATAATTAACTTTTTATGGGGGCATATATAAATTAGTTGCCCGTGATTACCTCTAGCACAAAAATCATATTTATTATCCTCTCTGGTAAATCCCCACCAAAAATATTTGTGATATAATTTTCCAGATTTAAACAATTGAGCATAAATCTCATCAAATTTATAAAAATTTTCATAATTCAATGAGGTATCTATTGTTGTCGATTCTTTAACCCATTTTTCTGTGATTATTTTCCTGTCTCCCCATTTTCCATTGTTTAAAAAAAGTCTCCCAAATTTCGCAAAGTCGATTGCTCTGGCATTAATACCACTTTCCATCTTTTCAAAATTGCTTTTCTTACTATCTATGCTCCAAGATCCTTCAAATTCCATTCCAAGTGGTTTCCAAATTTTTTCCTGTAAATATTGGGCCACTGAAGCTCCAGTTGCTCTTTCAAGGATGATTCCAATCAATAAGGGATGATAATTATTGTATAAGAAATATTGCATAGGTTTATGAACAATTTTAGTATGCTTCAAAGCTAATTTTCTTAGATCCGGGTAATAGTAAGTCTTTGCATTATCTCCATTGATAAACCAAAGTTCTCTGTATTTTATTCCAGATGACATCATAAGTAAATGTTTGATTGTAATCAGCTCAAATTTTTTATCTTTCTCCTTTAATTCAGGTAGATAATTTGTTATAGGTTCACCCACAGATTTAATCAATCCCTCATCAATAGCAATCCCCACTAAAGCAGACGTAAAGGATTTTGCGCATGAAAAAGAAGTTTCAATGCTATCCCGAGTATGACCATTGAAATATTTCTCATAAAGAATTGTGTCATTTTGAATAATTATAAACGCAGTTGTACCTGTTGTTATTAAAAATTCATCTAAATCTCCAATATTTCTGATATTACTCAAAATTGAGTTTATTAGCTGTTCATTTACATCCTTTTTGAAATAAAACGTCGGGAGGCTATTTTCCATTTTGTGAAATAGAAATTTTTCATGATCTGTTATCTGAGCTCCCCCTCCTCCTAATCCCCAAAATAATATCCTTACTACATACTTAGGAGTATAAATCAGGCTTAATATTATAATGAATAATAAAAGAATCAATAAGATAAGCGTTATTATAATAAAAACAATCACTTGTGCATTCATTTTTTAGATAGTTTTTACTTAATTAAATTTTATGATAGATTATTAAAATTGTTTCAATAAGAGTTCTAGAATTTTCATAATATTATCTGGATTCACTCCCCAGACGCTCATAGCTGCTTTATCATTAAAATTAAAAGTTGCAATTACAATGCCTTTACCTTTTTCATTGATTGACTCCAACGTTGGAACATTGCCAATAATAGGAGCCCATTCTTCTCTTTGTTCATACTCGATTATATATACATAGCAATTATGACCAGTAATCATCACTTTATCTTTTTTCCCATGTATTTTTATTTGTTTTCTTAATCGTTGTATAAAAGCGAGACCTCTTATAAAAGTATCTTCAAATAGAGATTGAATTTGATCTTCTTTGGTTGGTCCCTTTGTGAAAGGGAAGTATCGGATTCCAGCTAATCTAAACAGAGCTCTTTCAGTACCTGGAGCAGCTAATCCAAGTTCATCAAAAATATCAGCTGAATTGGTGTGTTCTGGAATGATTTTCCAGTCTTGATTTAATAAAGTTTCGATTGTGTTTATAATGATTTCTTCTTTAGTCATATGTTTACCTAACGCGTTCAAATTATTAGTCCCATAGATGTTAATCTGTTTTTCAATATATATATGCGTAAGTAATACGGCATATGTTGAGGCAACTGTTTGATCATTTATCCTGAGGGAAAGACCGAATCCAGTATTAATATTGCTAATAAATACAACATCGTCGACAACTATAATATTAGTTTGAATCTCACGTGGATCAAATGCGATTCTTAGCCTTTCAGGAAGTTCAAGTTTTAAGTTATTATTAATATTTTTACCAGAGACAATAAGGGCAAAGCGGTCCCTTCTATCTTCATCCTTTAATACAATATTTTTTTTTTCCCATGAATGGATTATTCTAGTAATTTCTGGGATAATAATATCTTTTAACTCAATAAAGAGATCATAATCCGTATTAAGCATTATTCTAAGTTTTGCTTTTCTTACGTGGCTGATTATCTGCTGGTATAACTCTAGGGTGGTTGGAATTATAAATGTATTTGATACTCGACCTCCATACAATTGTTTCGCTGAAAGATTAGGTAGAACTTCTTTTTCGATATAATTTGTTAAATCCTCAAGTTGAGAAAGTTGATTTTTATGACCCTCGATTATATTTGTTATGTTATTAATGGGATTTATTCCTCTATAGTTTGCAGGTCTTTCACTAGGAGCGGTTGTAATTTCAATCCATCCATCATTTTGTAACCTTTTAAGAATAGTATAAATATGTGTTCGTTTTAAATGCTTAAATTTACTGACAATCTCTTTTCCAGTTAAATCTTTCTGAGATTTTAAAAATTCTAAATAGACCTTTAGATCTTCTCCTTCTAAGATTCCTAATTTTTCAAAATAGTTAGATAGTCTTTCTTCCCATTCTAATGAATTTTTAATATCTTGCTCCATATTTTAAAAAAGAAAAAAGGATTATTTTGTAGGTAATTGAATACTTGTGGGGAAAATACATGCTTTAAGTGAATTTCCCATTTTTTCCTCTAATTTTTTAATTAGGTCATTAAAATTTTTTTCAAAATTGACGTATTTAGGATAGAAATGAAGCATATCTGCTCGACTAATATTTGGTGAGTAAAGAAATATTGACCTCTTTCCAAGCGTGGTCCATATTATATTATCCTCAGGACAATTGTATAAGCATGCTCCTGTTTCTCCGCTAAGTGAATGATACCCTCGTCCCTCTGTTGATGCACTAAGAATCGCAACGGCACCTCTGAACGATACGAGCTTGGGACTCAAAAGATAAGTATTCAACGCTTTAGAGCTTTGAGATAATTCCGTGTCCTCTGGATATGAATTAAAAAAAACTACATCAAATCTGGTTTTCTGGGGGATTTTTACCTCATAGAGTTTTCTTAGCAATTTAATAGCTTCTCGATGGGCGTCTACAAAATGTCCTGCAAAGAGCCCAGCGGGATATCCATCAACTCTAGGAATAATATTAATACTAAAGTCTAATCCAACACGGGAGCATACATCTTCAATATCCCTTCTTAATTCTGTAATATATCCCAATCCTACCCCTGCACCTCTTACGCTCGCAGAATGATTTGCCTCTAATGTCTGAATTCCACATACTCCTGGTAACACAATCTTTGCACCCCCACCAAAACCAGCTAAAGGATGAGGTATGACCCCTCCTATGGTTATTTTCAGATCAGCCTCATAATATGTTTTATTTACATATATTGGGGTTCCCAAATTTGATTCTCCTACATATTCTAAGTTTAAAAAAGGATGATGATTTTTTACATTAATACGCTCCAATACAGAAAGACCAACTTTTTTAATAAAATCAACGCGGGTCATTGGTCTATGAGCTCCAAGAGCAACGATTAATGTAATGTTGCTATCACTAATTCCTGCTTGATTCAATTCATCTAAAACAACTGGTATTATGTTTTCTGTTTTGGTGTGACGCGAAATATCATCAACAACAATCACCGCATTTTTCTTATTTTTAGCTAATTCAGCAATAGTAGGGGTTCCAAATGGTTTGTTTAATAAATTTTTAATTTCATTTTTATCTTTAATTTCAGGAACCCCTTTCACATCAAATACTTTCACTTCCCATGAATCAGAAAATTCAAGTGTTAATTCTTTTGGCTCATACCATGAAGCCCATGGTATGGTAAAGGTTTGAACCATTCTTTTTCACTCTTGTTCCTTTGTTTTGTATTAGTTTTTAATATGGTTTTATTAATTTTATTTTAACTTATTTTTCAATTAAAGCATTGAATACAAAATTGAATCGCAGGGAGAATTTTATACGCAATTCCCAACATATGAGGGGCTAATTTAGCTCTATAATCTTTATAAATTTCAAATTCGTGTTCGATTCCTAAATTCTCTAATGTTTCATGTAGTTTTTTAGTCTCGTTAGCAAACCCATATTCATCTTTTCGGTGGCAGTTGAGCAGCAGTCTGACATTTTTAAATGATTCCGGATTTTTTTTAATTATACTGTCGATGTCATATTTTTGCCAATTTCTTGAAGCTTTTTCATCTAAATGGATAATATTACCTTCATCATCTCTTTTGATTGAGGGTATAATTGGATTATCTTTAGAAGTAATTAAATCAAAGGTGTCGGTTATGTCTACCAATGCTGTCTTTCCAAGCTCAACTGCTTCTTCTTTTCCATATAAAACTTCATTGATGGGGGTCACCATTTTATGATTAAGTAAGTTAACAGTCATATTGGCAGGGCTTAAAGCAGCACATGCAGTAAATTTATCGGGATAATTAAGAGATAAATATAGAGCCCCATAGCCTCCCATAGATGGCCCCACTAATGCTCGATTGTCTTTATTTGAGATAGTACGATAATTAGTATCGATATATTCAATAACATCTTTTATGATTAAATCAGAAAAATTGCCGGTAAAGGGAGAATTAATATAAAAACTACCTTTAGTTTTGACAGCCCCGCTAATTTCTTTAAGACCGAGATAATGTGGTAAATATAGGCTCGCATCCGGTTGTACTAATATGAACGGCATCCACTCTGCTTTGGTAATCAACTCGTCAAATTTCACATAGGAAGGTATATTATCTAAATCAAGCATTTTTAAAACATCCGGAGGGATCAAGTCAAGTGGTAAATTTTTATTATCGTTCCAGCGAGGAGTTATAGATAAGTTATCAACATTCCCCGTATATCCATGAATAAAATATATCACAGGATATCTCTTTTCAGATTCAAAATAATCTGGTGGAAGATATATTGCCAGCTTGCGTTCTATAGGACTATTAATAGAATTATTTAGTAATGAATTTGCCTTAAAACTTATGATTTGATACCTTTTATTAGATCTAACGTCATTCATAATAGTCTACTCCACTTTAATTTTTTTTATTTCTAAGAATTAATTGATCTCTTTATACAATACCTGGAAAAGGAAAGGCTAAATATCTCCAAATAGCAATATCATGAAAACCTAACTGTTCTGCTAATGTTAATTCGCCATTACAAGTAGCTTTTAACTTCAACCACATTTCATCTGCGATTTCTTGAATTGATTTTTGCTCTGTTATGATCTTAGAGGCATCCATATCTATATGACACCGTAACCAATCACATGTTTGCGGATTCCCACAACTCTTAATAACCGGCACAATTGGATTCCCTACAGGAGATCCTCTACCTGTTGTCATAATAACCACTTGAGCCCCAGCAGCAGCCATTCCTGTCATAGATTCTATATCGTTTCCAGGTTCAAGCATTAACCAGAGTCCCTTTCCTTTAGGTGTCTGTGAATATTTTAATACTCCTTGTATTGGTGCTTTACCCGCTTTGGCAATTGTACCAAGTGATTTCTCTTCTATTGTTGTTAATCCCCCCTTAATATTTCCCGGAGAAGGTTGGATCCCTCGAAAATCTATACCTGCTTTCATGGTTGTCTCCAAAAATTTTTGTAAAGGAGTATCTATTTGAGTTTTGACTTTCTCACTTACCGCTCTATCTTTTAATAAATGTTCAGTACCAATCCATTCTGTAAATTCTGGAAGTATCGAAGTTCCTCCCAATTCTATTACTTTATCAGAAATAACACCTACGACCGGATTTGCAGTTATTCCCGATATTGAATCTGAGCCCCCACACTCCAGTCCTAATACTAAATGAGAAAAATCGAAAGGTTCTTTCTTAACTTCTTTTGCTTCACTTGCCATTTTGCTCCCCACTTTAATCCCTTCTTCGATAAGAGCAATACCTCCACCATTAAAATCTTGCACATTAAAAAATTCTACGGGTTTCTTTGCCCTTCTAATATTTTTTGCTAAATCTTCGCTTTTCAAGTTTTCACATCCTAACCCTACAACAATAGTACCAAAGATATTAGGATTTTTTCCAAGTCCAGCTAGAGTTCGTTGGACATTCAAAAAATCAGGTCCAAATTGTCCACAGCCCAAGGGATGGGTAATAGCAACCGCATTATCTACTTTTTTTGCTATTTCTTCAGCTACATGATTAACACACGACACAGAAGAAAGGATAGCAATTTTATTACGAATCCCTACTTTTCCTTTAGGTCTTTCATATCCCATAAATTCTTCACTCATTTGCAACCCTCTCCAAATAATGGCTTTTAATATTATGTGTATGAATCCAATCCCCCTTTTTTATATTTTCTGTAACAATGCCAATAATTTGACCGTATTTTTTGATCAAATCGCCTACTGCAATATCTCTTAGGGCAAATTTATGCCCAAATGGAATGTTTTGGTTGATTTTTATAACCTCACCTTCTTTAATTTCTATTTCTTTATCTTTAGGAATATCCTCTAAACTTGTGGCACAATTATCTTCAGGATCCATTACAATATAGCTTTTTTTCATTTATATTGCCTTTTTATTCTATTATTTTCTTTAAGATTGTTTGTCATAACTATGACAACATATAAATATGATTTAGACATATATATATTTAATTGAAAATCATGCTATAAAAACGAAATTAAAATGGAACAAATTCTCAGAGTCAATTTAAGCAATGGTCAGATTTTAACTGAAAATGCTTCAGATGAAGATTTAGAGAATTATATTGGGGGTATGGGGATTGCAACTGCTATATTTACTAGAGAAGTATCTCCAACAGTAGGACCTTATGATCAAGATAACCTTTTAATATTTTCTGTAGGACCCTTTTGTGGTACTGCCGTTCCATTTTGTAGTAGGCATTTCATCATGGCTAAATCTCCCTTGACTAATATTCTTGGTGAATCGTCTTCTGGAGGATTTTGGGGCCGAGAGCTCAAATATGCAGGTTTTAGTCATATCATAATAAAAGGAATTTGTGAAAATCCGATATATTTATGGATTAAGGATGGAAAAGCAGGATTAAAAGATGCTTCGGACTTATGGGGTAAAGGTGTATTTGAAACTCAAGATATTTTGAAAGCGAAGTTTGGAGATAATAGAATTAAAGTCGCATTAATCGGACCTGCTGGCGAGAATCTTGTAAAATACGCTTCTATTATGAATGATAAAGATCGAGCAGCAGGTAGATGTGGTTTAGGTGCTGTAATGGGAAGCAAAAAGTTAAAAGCAATTGTTGTACAAGGATCAAACCGACCAGAAATTCGAGATAAGGGAGCCTTAAATAATGCAGTGAAAAAATTAAGAGAACTAGAAAAGGATAATCCTGTTTTAGATATCCATAAACAATACGGAACAACCTTAGGAATTGATAATATGCCCCATATTGGAGATGTACCTATCAAAAATTTTACTATGAGTCGCTGGCCCGGAACTAAAAAAATTGGTGGATATGCACTTATGGAAAGAGAGGTTAGAACACATGCATGTTTCAACTGTCCTGTAGGATGTGCAAAAGAAATCAAATATCAAGGGAAATGGGTTCGATGGCCTGAATATGAAACATTAGCTATGATGGGATCAAATCTAATGGTTGATAATTTAGATGAAATAATAAAATGGAATGTAAAAATAAATGATCTTGGTATGGACACAATCTCTCTAGGTTCTACAATTGCGATGTTCTTTGAAGCAATTGAACGAAATCTAATAGATTTTGACAAATTAAAGCTAAATCTTAAACACACAAAATTATGGGGGGAGACAGAGACCATTAATAAATTAATCAATATAATTGCTTATAGAGAAGGGATTGGAAATGATCTTGCTGAGGGAGTCAAATATTTTTGTGAAAAATATCATCTTCCTGATGAACTTGCCACCCATGGAAAAGGCCTAGAGGTACCCGCCCATGAGCCAAGAGCAAATAATATGACTGCCTTGGACTATGTAACTTCCCCTCGAGGCGCTTATCATTGCTATATGCCAATGGACATCTCTTCAGGCATGTATATTAAGGAGGAAATTGGAATAATCGATATTATTGATAGATTTTCGAAAGAAAGAAGAATCGCAGAATTAGTTAAAATTGTTCAGGATTCAAGTGAAGCTTATTCTGCAAATGGCGGTTGTATTTTTGGTTTTAAATGGATACCACAAATAACTCCATGGATAGAATGCTTAAATGCTATAACTGGTAGAAATTATTCTGTTGAATCTTGGACTAAAGCAGGTGAAAGTATTTTTAATTTGAAGCGAGAATATAATATGAAGTGTGGGCTAACGAAAGAAGATGATAAAATTGGATCTAAATTCTTCACACCTATATCAAAAGGAGCAACACGTAAAAATATCCCTCCGATTCAAGAATTACTCCCAATTTATTATAAACTTAGAGGTTGGGACTCTAATGGACGTCCTAATATGAAAGAATAATGAATTATATTTTACAATTAAAAATAATAAAAAAGATTAGTAAAAAATGTTGGAAAAAATAGAAGGGATGATACCTCCGGTTATTACTCCCTTAAAAGAAGATGAGTCAATTGATGAAAACGGTTTAAGAATTGTTGTTGATTTTCTCGTTGATCATGGAGTATATGGGTTATTTGCCCTTGGCTCTGCTAGCGAGTTTGCCTATATGGATTTGCCAGAGCGCCTTCAAATCGTCAAAATTATACGAGACCAATTAAAATCGAGACTACCGTTGTTAATGGGGGTTGCTGATACCTCTTTAAAAAATTCACTTAAACTCATACAAGAAGGATTGGATATTGGGGTTGACGGATTTGTAGCTACGGTTCCACAATATTTCTTATTGGATAATAGACAAATCAAGACATACTTTACATCTATTAATGAGCATTGTAATGGTAAGCCATTATTTGCCTATGATGTTAGCGAGGTAGTTCCGACGACAGCAAGTCTATCACCTAAACTGATTGTTGAACTATTAGATAATAAAATAATTAATGGAATGAAATATTCTGGAGTACTTTGGGAAGATTATGCAAAAATTGTTCTCGAAGGAGTAAGTGACAGGGAATCTATAAAATTTTTTGCAGGTTCTGAGATTGTCAGTCGTAAAATTTATGAAGCGGGGTTTAAATTTGATGGCGGGATATACTCTGCCTTGAATTTATTTCCTCGTTTATATGTCAACACGTTTAAAGCAATCACATCAAAAGATGAGGCTCTAATCTCAAAATGCTTACCCCTCTTTCTTAGTGCAGGTGGGCTTATGGGAGCGATGGGAAGTGCGGGAACTCAAAGTGTAATGAAAGAAACATTAAAGGCAATTGGTCTCCCCATCTCCGCTAAAGTACGATCACCGTTGCCACCATTAAAAAAACATGTTCATAAAAAAATCAACAATGTAATTGAAATGTTATCTAAGGAGGGTTATGTAGATAAATATCAATAACACATCAATATTGTACATATAATTTTAAAATTCTATGAGGTTAAAACTTATGAATGAACATGAAAGAGATATGAAAGAAAGAAGTAAAAGTATATTTGAGCCTATTAAAGACACCCCTAATTATTATGGACCTTATGGCGTATGGAGAGGGGTGGGATTAGAAATTAAAGAGATTGATAAAAAACCGCTTATTGGGATAGCAAATACTTGGAATGAGTTTCATCCAGGGCATAAACATTTAAGGATATTAGCAGAGGGAGTAAAATGGGGTATTTTAGAATCAGGTGGAATTCCATTTGAATTTAACACTATTGCTCCCTGTGATGGAATTGCTCAAGGAAATGAAGGTATGAGGTATATTCTTCTTCAAAGGGAGATAATAGCAGATTCAATCGAGGCCATGATGGAAGCGCAACGCTTGGATGCATTAGTCACGCTTTCTTCATGTGATAAAATAAACCCTGCTGTGTTAATGGCAGCAGCACGATTAAATATTCCTACTATTTGCGTTCCAGGAGGACCTGGACATATGGAAATAGAATTTAAAGCAGGCTTTCAAGGACTGGACCACCATTTCTACGATGCAAGAGAAGACGTGTTTAGTTGTCATACTTGTGTTACTCATGGCGCATGTGCGTTTATGGGAACCGCTAATTCTGTTCAATGTCTTACTGAAGCATTGGGAATGACTCTCCCTAACGCTGCAACAGCTCCAGGTGTAAGCCAAATGAAATATATTATAGCCAAGCAATCAGGTCGCCAGATCATTCAACTTCTCAAGGATGGAATCACACCATCGCAAATAATGACCCGAGAAGCATTTGAGAATGCAATTATGGTAGATATGGCAATTGGGGGATCGACTAATGTAGTGTTGCATTTACTAGCTATTGCACATGAGATGGGTATTGAATTGGAATTAGATTTATTTAATAAATTTAGTAAAATGATCCCAACCATTGTAGGAGTTCAACCAAACGGTGTTCATTCCGTATCGGAATTATATGGAGCAGGTGGAATACCCGCTGTAATGAAAAGGATTGAAGAATTTTTGCATCTGGACTGTTTGACTGTATCAGGAAAAACCTGGAAACGTCTACTTAAAAGAGTGAAGTTTAGAGAACAAGAAATTATTCGACCTCTCTCAAATCCATATTTTCCTGAAGGTGGGACCGTTATTTTAAAGGGTAACTTGGCTCCCGAAGGTGCAGTGATCAAAGAATCAGCTATAAAAGATAAGGATATGTTAACGTTTACTGGCAATGCCCGAGCTTTTAATTCGCAGTATGAGGCAATGCAAGCTCTCGCGGCGAATAAAATTAAAAGTGGAGAGATAGTAATAATAAGATATGAAGGACCTAAAGGGGCCCCTGGAATGCCTGAGAATCACAGTTTTACTGAATTACTTTACGCTCGTCGAGATATTACTAAGGTAGCTATGTTGACTGACGGAAGATTTTCAGGAGCGTCAATGGGACCTTGTATAGGGCATGTATGTCCAGAAGCATATGTAGGAGGACCAATAGCTATTGTAGAAGATGGTGATCGCATCACAATAGATATTCCTAACCGGAGACTTGATATTGATCTTACAGAAGCTGAAATCAAGGAACGATTAGCAAATTGGAAACCTATTGAGCATGAAGTAAAAAGCAAGGTCTTATCAAGATACAAAAAGTTGGTAACATCGGCAGCCAAGGGGGCTGTCTTGAAATATTAGTTATGGTAACCACTTAATTTCATAAAAAATACAAACAAAAAAAATATACAAACAAAATGGAGATGTAAATTTAATGAGCAAAGAACAAATAGAACACGGAAGTTCTTTAGAAAATAAACAACCTAATACGATTATTACTTCATACGGAATAGGATATTTATTAATGGAAATTTGGAATGTAATCTTTGGAGCATACGTGTTCTTTTTCTATGAAACAGAAGTAGGTTTATATGTCTGGTTATTAGTACTAGGATATGTTATTTATGCGCTATGGAATTCGTTTAATGATCCTCTTATAGGGTATATTTTTGATAGACCGAATTTTCTCTGGAAAAAATGGGGTAAACGGTTTCCAATAATATTAGGTGCGGCAATTCCTTGGTTTGTATCGATGTTTATGATACTAACCCCTCCCAATGTTGATCCAATAGAAGGAGCAATGTTTATCTTCGCATGGATGATTTTTGCCACTTGTTTATTCGATACATTTTATAGTATGTTTCAAAACAACCATTATTCCCTTTTTCCAGATAAATTCCGCTTAGACAGCGACAGGAGGAAAGCAGGAGGAATTGGATTAATACTTGGAGTTGTTGGAACCACGATTGGCGGTTTAATTCCACCTATGTTTATAAGTTATGGAAATAAATCTTCTTATTCAATAATGGCTTTATTTATGGTCTTAATCGCGTCATTCTTTCTGATATTGATGATTCCAGGTATACGGGAAACTCAAGACATGAAAGATCGATATGTTACCACGGATATACATAAAGAAACAGAAGGCTTTTTCAAAACTATGAAAAAAGCAGTAAAACAGAGGAATTTCATGACATTAGTTTTCATTACATTTATTGGAGATGTAGCTTTTGCGTGTATAACCGCTTCAATACATTACTTAGTAAAATATAATTTACAAGAAGAGGCTTCATTTTCCATTATACTTTTTGCCGCATTTTTGCTTGGAGCCATTCTATCAATCCCGATATTCTTAAAGCTTATTCAGAAAATGAATGATAATAGAAAGATGCATATTATTGGAATTATCTTATTGATCGTGTTTCTCTTGAATCTAGGATTTTATTGGAATCTATATTCATTGATAATTGGGGTTGTTCTATTAGGGGTGGGTCAGGCTGCCTTTAAAGTAGCTCGCTTTCCTTGTTTAGCAGATACCCTTGATGAGGCAACTGTGAAAACTGGAGTCCATCAGGAATCGGTTTATATGGGGGTTCAAACCTTTTTTATGCGCTTTTCTCTCATTGCGCAAGCAATAATCTTTGCTGTAGTACATGTGTTAACTGGATTTGATCCCAATAAAGGTAATCAATCTGAATTAGCTCTTATTGGGATTAGACTTCAATCTGCAATTGTTCCCGCGTTCGTCGTTTTGTTTGGACTCTTAATATTCCTAAAATATTACGATCTAACACCAGACAAAACTGCCATTAATAAACAAAAACTAAAAGAACTTAGATTGTAATTGCTTATCTTCGTTTATTCAATTTATTTTTTTTCCTAATTTCTACTCCAAAGGTATCAAAATGTAATGATAAAATTAATTTATTTGTAACAATTTACCTAATAAAATAATTTAGGGAATGTTATTATGAGCATAGGTTTTAATTCACTAAATAATCTCGCAAAAATTAGAAAAGATGCCAAGAGGAAACGAATTTCGAGCTATGACCCAACTGGAGCGAATGCTGACTTTAATTTTGTAAAATCCAAACAAAAACATATCATTTTTGACGTTAAAGGGGCAGGTATAATCAAGCACATTTGGATGACATTAGCATGCTCAGATCCTCTTTATTTGCGGAAAGCAATAATTCGAATGTGGTGGGATGCTGAGATGGAACCTTCCGTTGAATGTCCGATTGGAGATTTCTTTGGAGTAGGCCATGCAAAAGCAGTCAATTATTGGAGCTTACCACTTTCTATGGGTCCACAGGATGGAAAAGGGTTCAATTGCTTTTTTCCAATGCCCTTTTCTAAGGGAGCTAAAATCGAAGTTGAAAATGAGACTGACGTAGAAATAGTGTGGTATTATTATTTTGATTATGAGGAATATAAAGAGTTAGACGATAATTTCGGCAGATTTCATGTCACATGGCATAGAGAAAATCCATGTAAAGGCAGTAATAGAGAACCTTTCTATAGAAAAAATCCAACACATGAAAATGATTTTCTATTATTCGAAGCAGAAGGAGAAGGGCATTATATAGGCTGTCATGTAGATATTCATAATCTAAAAGTGACTCACAAACACAATTGGCCAGGAGAAGGAGATGACTATATTGAGATAGATGACGGAGAGACAATATTATATGGAACTGGAACCGAGGATTATTTTTGCACTTCTTGGTGTCCTTCTCAGTATTATTGCTCACCGTATTTTGGAATTCCTATACCAGGAGGTAAAAATTGGAGTGGCAAAATAACATATTACAGATACCATATAGAAGACCCTATTATGTTTCACAAAAATATTAAAGTTAAAATTGAGCATGGTCATGCTAACCAGCGTTCAGATGATTGGTCAACAACTGCGTACTGGTATCAAAATGAGCCTCATAAAAAATTTAGACCTCTCTTACCTATGGAAGAAAGATTACCTCGAGATGAGCCTAAAGAAATAGAATAAATATTTTTTTTTCACTTTTTTTTATTTTTTCAGATTCCTACATTTATTTCATTTTTTTAATCAATAACTTTCATTTTCATTCAATTATGATTAATTTTCATTCAAAAATCGGAATATTTAAATATGATTGATCATACTATTCAGTATGATCCGAATAATCCGAATGATCGGATCCCTTAATATTTTAAAAAACCAAGGTTTTGAGAGATGAACAAACATAAGAAAAATAGATACTTTTTTGGATCTGTTAAAGTAGGAACAAGAGGTCAAATTGTGATTCCACAAGAGGCAAGAGAGGTATTTAATATTAAATCAGGGGATCAAATCCTGATATTTGGGGATATCAATAAAGGATTAGGTCTTATAAAAGCGTCAAAATTAAATCAGTTTGCGACGAGGTTTTTCAAATCTTTTGAATTGGAAGAAGAAAATAATCAAAATAAAAATGGAGGTAATAACAATGAGTAATTTCGAGAAAAAAAAGAAGAAAAAACATCAATCAAATATTGATTTTAAATTCATGTCGTTTTTCTTTAAGGTACGTGACATGTTAAAATCACCGGTGATAAAAATTGAAAAAGCCAATATGAAACCAGGTGATAAAGTGCTTGATTATGGATGTGGTCCAGGCAGCTTTACACTCGCTGCTGCGGAGGTTGTTGGTCCTTCTGGTAAAGTATATGCTGCCGATATCAATTCTCTCGCTGTAAAAAAAGTCAGAAAAGCATCATCAAAAAAAGGTTTTAAAAATATAGAAACCATTCAAACTGACTGCAAAACAGGATTAGGAAATAATTCTGTAAATATGGTAATGTGTTTCGATACATTTCATGATGTAGATGATAAGGAAAGTCTATTACGTGAATTTCATAGAGTATTAAAACCGAATTCTAGCCTTGCTTTTGATGATCATCATCTAAATGAAGATGAAATAATTTCAAAAGTTACAGAGAATGGTCTTTTTGCTTTAACAGAGAAAAAAGAGAAACTCTATCTTTTTGCAAAAAGATAAGAACAAAATCTTTTTTTTACTTTTTTAATTAGAATAAGAATCGTAAGTTCGCTCTAAAATTTTAAATATTTTTATATAGATTCTAGATTAGATGACTGAAAAACAATACCTTATTTGTGATGAGGATCTACCTATAGTTGTTCCTAAAAGGATGATGGTATTTGCAGGACATCCCGATGATGAACTGATCTCATGTGGAGGGACTATTCTAAAATACCAAAAACTTGGCTGTGATATACGAGTAGTGGTAGCTACAACGGGTCTCGGAGGGTATGCCATAAAAGAACATAAGGAAACAATTTTAGATCAAAGAGAAAATGAATTAAAGCGGGTATCTGAGGTGTTAAAATGTGAATTTATCGAACTGGGATATTCGGATTTAGAGATAACAAGAAAAAAAATCTCTAAAATAACTAATTTAATACGCAATCATCAGCCACAGGTTATTCTTATACCCCATTATACCGATTTTCATAGAGTTCACCGAAATTTATCATTAATTTGCCGGGAAGCTATATATCATTGTACTACTGGAAAAGCCTATGGAGGTCATGAACGGAGCTGGAGTCCTTTAGGGGTATATTATTATGAATCCCCTTCATGTAAATTTCAATATATCGAAGGCTCTGTATTTGTAGTGGTGGATATTGAGAATTATTGGGAGACCAAGAAAGAGATATTTGAACATGTCTATATCTCCCAAAAAGAAGTGTTAGAACGTGTTATTGATTGGGCAGAAGATACTGCCATATTAAGGGGCAATGAGATTAATTCAAAGTATGGAGAAGCTTTTATTCCCGAGACGACGTACACTCCTTTACGTATTTTATTAGTTTAAAAAATCTAATTATATAAAAAATAAATTTTATTAAAGTGGATTATATGAATCAAAATCAAAAATTTATTATTGGAGTTGATATCGGAGGAACGTGGATTCGCGTGGCTATCTGCACACAAGAATTATATGAAGAGAATATTAAAACAAAAGTAGTCAATACCCCAAAAGAACACAAGTTTTCCATTAGCAATTCGGTCGTCACCATGATATCTGAATTATTATCGGAGAATAATTTAAATAAGGATCAAATTTTAGGAATAGGATTAGCTTGTGCTGGTCCTTTAGATATGGTTACAGGAGAAGTTTTTAATAATGCAAATCTCGGTTTCAGAGAAATTCCTATAAAGCAACCCATCCAAGAAAAATTTCCCGACATTCCCATTTACTTGATTAACGATTGTAATGCTGCGGTATTAGGTGTCCACTATTTTGAAGCAAGTGAAGATGAGAAGGAAAATTTAGTGTATATTACCGTTTCAACAGGAATCGGTGGGGGAGCAATCGTTAACGGTCATTTATTAATTGGTAAAGACGGAAACGCAGCCGAAGTGGGTCATGGTTTAGTAGAACCAAGGAGTAACCTTCAATGTAACTGTGGAGCCTACGGGTGTTGGGAGGTATATAGCTCAGGAACAGGCGTAATGAGGAGAACTTTAGAAGCAATCAATGAGGGCAACTTAAACGCTGATATCTTAATGAAGTTAGTAGAGAATGATACTTCAAAAATTACAGCAAAGGAAGTATTTCAAGCAGCCAGAGAAGGAGATGAGCTTTCTGAAAAAATTGTTGATCAATTTATTTTTTATATGAAAGTAGGTATTGGCTTAGTAAACAACTTTTATGATTGCACAGCAGTTTATTTTGGTGGAGCGATGATGAAAGATAAAGCCCAAATTTTGCCTCCTATAATTGAGCAATTTGAAAAAAATCCGATTATCTTTACAGTTAATCATCCCCCAAAGCTGAAGGCAACAATCTATCGAGAAGATATTGGTCTTAGAGGGGCTTTAGCCTTAATAAAATACAAAACAGAAAATAGTCCTATATTGGACATGTTATGATTTCCTTGTTCAGTTAATTACTTACTTGAGAAATAAATAGAAAAGAATATAATCCAAAAACATTAATTACTAGATTATTTTAGTAAATCATATCAGAAAATTAAAAATAATTAAATGAAATCTATATATCAATTTGTCTAAAAAATGAACCTAAATTGGACGATAGAAGTTATTATTATTTTTATCTCAATTATTCCAATTTCAATTAGTTTTATTTTATTATTTTACAAATATACCAAGACTCGTGATTTGGTCTACTTTATCATGATGATCGGATGGGCATGTTTCCTTATTGGCAACTTTATAGAGGCAATTGCTTGCTTATTTTTATGGAAAGATTTATTTCGGATTCGGATGTATATTTATATTTTGCAAGGATATTGTGTATTGATTTTATTGGATATCGTTGCGAGAGAAGCTATTGAACCAATTAAGTTGACTTTCTTTTCGCTTTTCGCAGGGATGGCAATTATTTTTTCATTCGACCCAACTGCTGTAATCATATATCAATTTCCAAATGGGGAAATATCTGTCGGTTCAAGTGGATATTTTCGAATTACAATCTTTTTTATAGCTATATTTCAAGGAATCTTGCTTTTCTACTTTTTCTTCAAAATATTTTGGAAAGCTCCCAAAAGCTTGAAATTGTTTTCTCTTCTTAATTTAATTGGAGCAATTATTGTAAGTATTATTCCAAGTATTTTTTATATTGCAGGCTTGACAATGGTGGTGCCTGGATGTGCTATGCTTTTATTTGGAGTTGGAACTTTCTTAATTTCTATAGCCTTTGTGTTGCAACCTAAGTTATCATACATTTTACCATTTAGAGTATACCATCTTATAGTCATTGAAAAGAAATCTGGACTTCCTTTATATAAACATAGCTGGAGACAAGGAGATGACTTAATAAAAATAAATCCACAAGTTTTTTCGAGCCTGTTCCATGGCATAGAATTATTTGTTGAGGATACTGTTCATCGAGGAGTCATCCAAGAAATTAATGTCGAAAAGGCAATCCTAATTATGGGGCATTACAAATCAACATCTTGTGTTCTAATTACCTCTAAAACATCTTTAGTTCTTCGTAGGGCGTTGAATAGCTTTTGTTTAAAATTCTGGCATAAATTTTCAGATATAATTAATGATCCTTCAAAGCTCAGTCAATTTGAGTCCACTAAAGTATTAGTTGAAGAATGTTTTGCATTTATTCCCGATTAACCTTCAATTACAGAATAAAGTTTTCATACTTTTTTAGAAGATAAGGTTTAATTTTTCTTCACAAGTTTGAAATTAAAGATTTTATGCGCTCTGATGTTGAAATTAATTTTTTTTTGGCAAAACTTTCATTACTCGCCTCACTAATAACTCGAATTATTGGTTCTGTATTCGATGGATGAATTAAAGCAAACCAATCTTTTCCCTGGCCAAACCTCAAATCTTGGTCAATTTGATTTACAGTTTCGCCATTTGAGATTAAATCAGTTTTCAATTGGCTTATTAGTTTATCTAAATTTTTACCCTTTGTTTTGATATATTCTCTAAAAGCATAATATTTTGGAAGTTTCGAAACTAAACTCGAAATCTTTTTATTCGTTTCTACTAAAATTTCAACAATTTTAGAGGCAGCAAATATTCCGTCTCTTGTATTGTTAAATTGTGGGATCATTACCCCACCACAGGATCCTTCCCCTCCAAAAACTATGGATGAGGAATGTTCTTTTTTTAGTAAATTTTCCATTTTTTCAGCAAGGAATCGTTCACCGACAGGTGTTCGAATAACCTGTATGTTATATTTTTCTGCGAGCGCTTCAAATGCTAATGAGGAAGCAAGATTTGTTACAAAAACAACTTTTTTATTAGTTTGACTATATTGCTTAAATATAAAATCGCTTATTATAGCTAATCCTATATCTTCTGGATAACAAGTACCATCATCGCCAATAATTGCAATCCGATCAGCATCGCAATCATGTGCAAAACCAATGTTATATCCTTCATCTACAACCAAATTGATTAAATCTTTTAGATTTTTCTCGATGGGTTCAATTTCTCGTGGAAATTTATTATTTTTAAAATCATTATTAATTAATTTTATGTTGCAACCAATTTCTTTTAAGATTCGTGGAGTTGCATTCTTTCCAGCTCCAGCTCCTGTGTCAAGAGCAACTTTTAAACTGTTTTTGCTCTTTATTCTTTCAAAATTAAGCATAGTTTTGAGGCCTTGAATGTACTCATCAATAGCAGTTAGTTTTTCAGTAATCTGTGGTTGAGAAGGTTCCTTTTGAAAATAATGATCAATTATGTTTTTCTGAAGAATTTTAGAAATTTCATTAACCTCAGAATTATTTAAAAATGTTTTTTTAGAAAGTAATTTTATTCCATTCCATTCAGGAGGATTATGTGAACCTGAGACGATAATTCCGCCGAGAGCATGAAGCTTATTTTTCATATATATAATAATAGGTGTAGGACAAATTCCCAGATTAATTATGTTACAATTAGCATAAGTCAATCCATCAATTATTGCTGTTTCAAGGCTCTGACCGCTTGGTCTAGTGTCTCTTCCAAGTACAATTGTTTTGTCATCACTCTTAAGCCATAATCCATATGCTAAAGCAATCCTCTTTACTATTTCAGCATTCAAATTTTTTCCTACAATTCCGCGGATTCCACTGATCGTAAATATTAATTCTTTTTCTCCCATATTATTTTTAATTTAAACTCACTCTGATATAAAAAGTAAATTTTGGCTGTTAAAAACTTTTAATTAAAATTTTGGTTATAAAAGGAACAATATTTTATTGAAATATCTCCACTAAACACCTTTATCAGGAATACAAGTTTTAATAAATAAAGGAGTTGGGGGAGAATTATCAATACTGAAAACTTCAAGTTTAACGAGATAAAATGATATGCTTTCAAGAGAATTGTCGTTCAACCAATTGATTATTCTTGTATGTTCATTTTTAGGATTCTCACAAATCCAGATTACTTTTTTCGCATTATAATAAGCCACAGATTTGAGAATTTTTATTAGATTTGCTTGATCCGATTCACCATATTGCGTTTCAATTATAACCTTATTCTCATATTTATCTTGTGCTAAAATATCTATAGCTAAACCTTCAGAAACTGCATCTTTTTCGATTGGTATAAGTGAAATATCTAAAGTTTTATTTATTTGCTCCATGTTTTTTTCAAGCCAAGGATTAAAATCTTTCTTAATATCGGGCCAGATTTTATTAACCGGAATTACAGTATAATCCCCTAAATCCGGTTCCTTTAAAATGATCTTATCCTCTTTTTTGGTTTCGGTTGCGATGGTTTTATACTCCTCAATTTTCGAGATTTCGTCTGCTTCTAAAAACCTCTTTAGTAATTGAAGGGCGATCATCCTAAAAGCGTCGTTTATATTCTCACCGGTTAAAGCGGATGTTTCTATATAAGAGATTCCTAAATCTTCTGCTAATTTTTCTCCTTCTTCAGTTGATACAGCTCTTGTATCTCGCAAATCTGTTTTATTGGCACATAATATTAAGATAATATTAGGTTTAGTCCCTTTCTTAATTTCATCATACCATTTTTTAATATTGTTAAAGGTATCTCTTCTTGTTATATCATAAACTAACAACCCGGCTTCGGCATTTACTAAATAGGAACTACGAATTCGTTCAAATTGAGGTTGGCCAGCTAAATCCCATATAGTAAATCGAACATTCGATTTCAGGCCCTCAAATTTACACTCTTTTTTTGTTATTGAAGTCCCTATAGTTGCCTTATAATCTGTCCGAAAGATTCCCTCTACAAATCTTTGAACCATACTTGTTTTACCTACAGCGCCATCTCCTCCAAGAATTAATTTATATACATAGTTAGACCCGGCAGCCCTGATTTTCTGCAGTGTGCTTTCTTTGCGTTGAATAGTTTGGCTTTTTTTGTCTGTATAAATTTTTGGGATGACAGGGGAAACTGGACGACCATCAAAAATCCGAGCAACTTTTTCTGCGGCTATGTATGCATATGGAAATACTGGTTCTGACATTGCTAGCCCATCTAAAATGGTAACAAGAATATGATTTGGACCTGCTTCGCAAAAAATAAATCGATATCTCGCTGTATCAAAAGTTCCTAATCCAAAAGAGGTAATAGTAGAATCCTCTACTATTCGTTTTAAAATTAATCCCATTAATCCTCTAACAAAATCTTCAATGGCTTTTACTGCTGGATTTAATAAGAAATTAATTATGGAACCATCTCTATTTAATACAAAGACGGCAACTAGATCCTTACCAACTTCTTGTCTATACCATTTTAATAAAGCTTCAAGTCGTTCCTTATCATATGACATATTTATCTTCTTGTGAACCCTTATTTTTCTTAGTAGTAAAAAAATATCTAAAATGCTAACTTACATCAATAGTTGAAATATGCTTATTTCAATATTTCTAAAAACAAAGAAAGAGCATATCCTTTTAAAAATATAAAAACTTATAATCAATGCATATAATCTTAATGAAATACAAAGTTGAGATTTAGTAAAATGAGGTTCAATAATGGATATTATTGATTTGGATGAAAAATATAAAGAAACATTCATGGTATGTTTAGAAGATTGGTCTGATGAGATGAAAGAGGCGGGAAACCATAAACACAAATGGTATAATGAAATGAAAAATAAAGGTCTGGGAGTGAAATTAGCAGTTGAAAATGAGAAAGTAGTTGGAATGATTCAATATTTACCTATTGAATATTCATTCGCTGAAGGACAAAACCTCTTTGTAATCTTATGCATTTGGGTACACGGATATAAAGAAGGCGTAGGCAATTTTCAAAAAAGGGGTATTGGAAAAGCATTGCTCCAAGCTGCTGAAAATGATGTCAAATCCAAAGGTGCTAATGGAATGGTGGCATGGGGCTTATCATTACCTTTCTGGATGAGGGCAAAATGGTTCAAAAAGCATGGATACCTTAAAGTAGATAAGCAAAAAATGCAAGTTCTTTTATGGAAACCTTTCACTAATGATGCTATGCCTCCAAAATGGATTAAACAAAAGAAAGTTCCTGAATTAGTACCAGGAAAAGTAAAAGTAACAGCTTTTATTAATGGATGGTGCCCTGCTCAAAATATTGTATTCGAAAGGGCAAAAAAAGCAACAAAAGAGTTTGGAGATAATGTGATATTTGAGGAAATCCATACCAATAACCGTGAACATTATTTAGAGTGGGGTATTACTGATGCATTATTTATAGACAATAAAGAAATGAGAACAGGACCTCCTCCATCTTACGAAAAAATAAAAAACCGTATATCTAAGAGAGTTAAAAGATTATCATAAATCAAGTAAAAATTTATACTAATATATACCTCAAAATCTAATATAAATTGGGTATTAAAAATCATTTAGAATTTTTGAATAAACTTTATTAGAATACAAGGACAATAAACAATTATTAGTCAATAGGTGGTAAACAATAATCGATTGGTCTAAAGCCCAGTCAAACCCTAAATCAAAGCAAAAGGTATTAGGAAGAGATCTGTTGGATTTACGGGCTAAAATAAATGATTTAGAAAAGAATCTCGCTCAAAAAAGAAAAGAGATAAAGGACTTAAATGATAGAATAAGATCTGCTGCAACTGACGTAGAACTTGGCTTAAGTAAGGTAGAAGAGAGGAAAAGAAAATTTGAAATTCGAGATAAAGCATTAAATGAGAAAATTACTTTTTTAGAAAAGACAATATTAAACAGGAATAAAGAAATAGAGATTCTTAAAGTGGATATAGAACAGAGAAATCGTCAAATTAGTAATCTTAAAAAATTAGAAGATCAAATCGTAGAAAAAGACAAGGATATCAATCATTTAAAACAAATCATTGAACAAATGAATAGACAAAAAGATATTGATAAAAAAGATTTTACTCAACAACTTTTAAACAAGGATTTAGAAGTTGAAAAGAGTAATGAAATCTTAAAACAAATCAAAAAACAACTGGAAACTAACGAAAACTTAATCCATCGAAAAGATGTAGAAATCGAGAAGCTTGAAATTGAATTTGAGAATAAAGCTAAACAAATAAACGAGATTACTCAAAAATTTAGGGATCTCGAATCGAAAATATCTGATGAGATTCAATTATCTTCCAAACTCATCAAAAAAATTGAGAAGTTAATGCATCTTAAAGGATTTGTGAGCGACAAAGAACTTGAGGATCTAAAAGAAAAAATAGAAAAAAACCAATTCTCTATCAATTATTAATCTATTGGGCACTGCTAAACTAAAATTATTGTATGCTTTTTCAGAGGAGAAAGAGGCGCAAGACTTCATTTTTTTGTGTGTAAAAATGTTAAGAAAGCGTAGTTAGAAGTAAAATTTTTATACGAACGTAAAAATTTCTAGTATATTAGAACAGATATATTTATAAAATTAATGTGATAACCTAATAACAAGGGTTTATATTTATATTAATTTTTAGAGGAATACCTTAAGGAGATTATAGAGTATGAGAATAGATTGGGAATTAGCAACTGTAAAGCCTAATAGAAGGCAAAAAATTGAAGGGAAATATCTTTTAGATCTAAGAACTAAAATACATGATTTAGAACATGAATTATCTCAAAGTAATAAAGAAATAGAACAAGCCAAAGAAAAGTTAACAATTACCGAACAAAGTTTTAACCAACTTACAGAAAAATTCATAGCTTCTGAGAAAAATATGGATGAGATTATATCAGATCTTAAAAAGAAATTGCGAATGGCTGAGACGAAATTTACGGAAAAAAATGACCGAGTTGATGTATCCTTGGACAGAATTACAGAGCTGGAACAAAAAATCTTAAATAAAGATAATGAATTAATGAGAGTAAAATTTAATTTAGAAAAGACAAATAAAGAAATCGAGAAATTGAGAAATCATTTCAGTCAAAATTCTACGGGGAAAGAAAGTCAAATTGAAGAACTGAGGTCTGATTTAGAAACAACCCGAAGAGAAGTTAATTTATTAAAACAGGAACTGGAGCAGTCTGTGTCGACAAAAAGTCTTGATGTAAACCGTTTTAAAACTGAATTAGAACAAAGGAACAACCAAATTGAACAACAAAACAAACAAATTGAAATCAATAAAAAGGATTTAGATCACACAATTTTAACTAAGGATAGTATAATAGCTAAACTTGAAAAAGATCTTGAAGATAAAATTAATCAAATTGAAGACTTAAATAACAACATAAATGAACTGTATAGTCAAATATCGAATGTTAAAGATACTGGATTAACCATCACAAATGTACCTAATGAAAGCAGTGTTTTGAAGAGAATTAAAGAATTAATGGACCTGAAAGGTTTTGTCACTGATAAAGAGCTTGAACAGCTTATGTAAGTTCCACTTAACCTTTTTTTCTAAATTCAGAAACTTTAAACATTTAAACTAGTTCTATACACAAATCAAACTTTGTTTTTATGAAATGGAAAGTTTCTTAAAATGTTAGGAAATTTAGAGAAATATTTATAAAATTAGTAATAGATATACTCATTATCAACAAATATGGATTTTTAAAAGTCTGAGAATTCTTAAGTGATATATTTTGAGTATTGATTGGTCGAAATTAGAGTCCAAACCTGAAATGAAAATAAAGGTTGATGGGCAAATTTTATTAGATCTTAAAGCCAAAATTCACGATTTAGAACTGGAATTGATCCAACATAAAGAAGATCTAGAAACAACAAAAGAAATATTAAGCGAAAAAGAAACCTTAATAAAAAGTTTAACCGATAAATTATCATCTACGGAAAATGAGCTGAATGACTCTGAGAAAAAAATTCAGAGTGATGCGGAAGAAATAAACTCATTAACAAACCAAAATGCTGAATTGACGGATCAGTTGGTAAAAATTAAAGAAGAATTATCTGATAAAATGAAGGAATTAGAAACTCTAAAGAATGAAGTTGTAAGAGATGTTACTCAGAGAGACAATGAAGTAGAAAATCTAAAAAACATTACTATCCAAAAAAATAGAGAGATAGAAAGATTCAAAATCGATTTGGAGCAAAAAAATAAAGAGATTGAAGATTTAAGAGAGATTATCACACAAAAGGAGAAAGAAATTTCTAATCTTAATGGAGAATTAGAGACAAAATTAAAGCTAATCGATGAGTTCAAAAATAAGATTAAATTGTTGGAAGTAACTATTTCAGAGGGGCAATCATCTCAATATATTGTTGATGAAATCAAAAGTATTATGCAGCAAAAAGGCTTTTTGTCTGACCGAGAATTTGAAAACCTAATTAAATAAGTTGAATGGAACAGTTTACATTATAAAAAATTAATACTATGAAATTTTATCATCAAAATTCCAAATTTTCACAAAAGCAATTAAAAATAAATAGTAATTAGAATTAAAACTAATTTGATAAAAATCAAAAAACTCTATACTCAAGCAAATTCGATTAATTAGAGAATTTTATCATAGTGAAAATTATAATGAGTCAAGACTGTTCTAACCAATTCTTTAAAGCTAAGTTCGATATTATAATTTGTTTTTGAAGACGTTTTTATAAAGCTACTTTCATTGTGTCTTTTGAGAAATCGGTCAATAACTAAATCATCTATAAGGGTGCCGGCATCTGGAGTATTTGTTAAATCACTTTTGGTACCAATAACAAATCTAGGGGTATTTTGATGGTTGTATTGAACAAGCTTATCATACCACCAATCCAACATAAGTAATGTCTGAATATTTACTAAACTAAAGACTAAGAAAATACCATTTGCACCACTAAGATAATAAAGAAAGAATTTTCTAAATTGTTCTTGACCACCAAAATCCCACAATGAGAGTCTAATAAATTTTTCCTCTCCATCAATTAATATAGCCAAATCGTGTGTATAAAAATCAACTCCAATCGTCAATTGGGTGCTAGCTTCAAACGTATTATAACATAACCTTCTACAAATGCAGGTTTTACCCACTCCCCCCTGACCTAAGATGCATATTTTTATGATATAATGGGGTTTAATCTCATTAGCATTGCTAATTATTGGCATAAATGAATACAATACCTCAAAGTGACTTTATTATCTTTAGTCCTATATATAGGGCTTTAAATTCTATTCTTATCTTCAAGAAATTTTTGCTTAAAACATGACTTTTTGAACTATACATCTAATAAAAAAATTTATTAATAAGTTTAATTTTTTAAAAAAAGATTAAAGAATTTATAAAATAATTAAGAGAAGGATCAGACGTTTTTTGGATTTTTACTATTTATTATCGTTAAATTCCGCATTTTTTCAAAACTTCTGGAAGATTTTGAAGTGTCCCATTATCGCTAATAATCCCTCCGTAATTTTCAACAATTTCTTTTGTAATTGGTGTATCTTTTATCTTTAGTGTATAATTCCTTGCATTGTTAAGGGACTTTAAATTACAAACTTTGGTTCTATTAAGTCCAAGCATCTCCAAATTTTTCGGTCCATTTATCTTAGGCACTTCGATAAGTGGGCAGTCATGAAGGTGGAGTTCTAATAAATTTTCTAATGTTTCTAATCCAATCACTTTTGTAAGGTGATTACCTGAAAGAATTAAGGTTTTTAAATTTACAAGATTTTCAAGTCCCTTAATTTCATCAATTTCATTATAGCATAGATTTAGATATTCTAAATTTGTAAGATTTTCAAGCCCTTTAATACTAAGGATTTTATTTGAATGCAAGTCTATAGATTTAAGATTTTTAAGCTTATCAAGGCCTTCAATTTGAACTATATAATTATGGGAAAGATCTAAGTTCTCGAGATTTATAAGGGATTCTAAGCCTTTAATATCAAAAATCTCATTTTGGGACAGTTCTAAACTTTTCAAATCCTTTAAGTTCTCAAGGCCTTCTATTTCTGTAATTTCTTCAATAGATTTTAGCCATAAATCTAGTACACCATTTTCTACCGAAAATTTTCTTCCCCCATATACTACATAATCTTTAATATTATTCAATTCCATTTGCTAACTATTGAATTATATTTTCTGATATTTAAAACTGTTTATTTTATCCAATTTATTTTAAGTTTTTATTGATTTAGTAAAAAGCGATTGAAATTTCAAATTTTCTTGGACATAAAGATTTATATCAATAGAAAAAAAATAGAATAATTATATCATTTTTTACAAAAATAAATGAAATTTTATTTAAAATTACAAACTTAAAGGAAAAATAATGGTAAAAATAAAATCTATAGCATTAGACACAGGTGGAACGATGACAGATAGTTTTATCATCGACGAGATGGGCACTTTTACTGTAGGAAAAGCACAAACTACGCCATACAACGAATCTGAAGGAATACTCAATTCGATAGCGGATTCTCTACAATATCGAGGGATTACTCTATCCGAATCAGGTGAATCTGTAGAAGCTCTGGTTTATTCGGGTACTGCTATGTTAAATCGGCTTTTAGAACGAGAAGGGAACAGCAATATCGGCGTCATTGTAAATGCTGGATTTGAGGATCTCCTGAGATTAGGAAGAGCTCTTCAATGTTGGATTTGGCTGGATTATGGGGGTCGCTTGCATGCGAGAGAACACGAACATCCTGAACCGCTTATACCAAGGAAGCAAATTAAGGGTGTCAGAGGCAGAATTAACTTCTGGGGAGAAGAACTAATACCACTATATAATGAAGATGTAAAAAAAGCGGTACGCGAACTGCTTGATAAGGGAGTAGAAAGTATTTGTGTCTGTTTGCTCTGTTCATACATGAATGCTAGTCATGAAATGCAAGTTGAAAGAATTGCCAAAGAAGTAATGAAGGAAATGGGCAAAGAAATTCCAATTATTTTGTCAAGCGAGCATAATCCAGTAAGAGGTGAAACACCACGTTTGAATGCTCTCATTATAGAACAATATGCTGCTGAACCTTCGAGGAAGCAATTAATTGAAATTGCGGAACGAATGAAAGAAAAAGGAGTGCCGGCACCTCTTAGAATTTTAACAACATATGGAGGGACTATTTCTCCTTATCACAAAACCCTTATCCCTACCATGGTTTCAGGTCCGATCGGTGGAATGATAGGTACCCAATTTATTGCTGAAAAATATGGCATAAAAAACTTAGTATCTTCAGATGTAGGGGGCACTAGTTTCGACGTTGGGCTCGTAATGGAGCGTTATGTTCCAGCAAAATGGGAAAGTTCTCTTGGAAAATTTATATTAAATATCCCTATGATTGCTTTAGATTCAATAGGCGCTGGTACTGGAATGTATGTAAGATATAATGAAATCTCTGATAGATTAGAATTTGGTCCTGAAAGTGCTGGATACAAAATTGGAGTATGTAATGAGCAATCTGGAGTAGAGACGGTAACCATGACTGATTGCAGTATTATTTTAGGCTACCTTAATCCGGATTATTTTCTTGGAGGGAAGATAAAACTAAATAAAAATCGAGCTTTTAAATATATCGAAGAACAAATTGCTGATCCTTTGAAGGCAGATCCTTATAGCACTGCTAGAGGTGCTCTTGACCTCATAGAAATTAATATGAAGAACCACCTCAATGGAATGATTCAAGGTCTTGGATTCAGACCAGAAAATTATACTTTAATTTCTTTTGGAGGAGGAGGTCCCCTTCATGTTGCTGGATACGCCCAAGATTTAAAATTTCAAGACATTTTAATACCGGAATGGGCGCCCGCTTTCTCTGCTTTCGGTTGTGCATGTGCAGATCACTCATATCGGCATGAAAAATCTGTTGATTTAGTTATGCCTCCTGATGGCGGAATGGATGGATTTGTAGCATCCATGATGAGCTCCACATGGACTGATTTAAAAATCGAAATTTCTAAAGAGTTTGAGAAAGAGGGAAGAGATGTTAGTGAGATGGAATTCAGACCTTCCCTGCGAATGCAGTATTTCGGAATGTTTGACGACTTGGAAGTAGAATCACCCGCAGAACAATTAATTAGTCAATATTCTACGGAAAAAGATCGCTATATTTCTGAAGATTTGACAGAAATCACCAGAAGATATAATAAACTATTTGAGGAAATATTCCGCAGAGGAACAACTAGCCCGGAACTCGGATATCATATAACCAAAGCAATAGGGACAGGTATTGTACCTGTACCAAAACCTAAATTACCAGAACAACAGCTTACTAGTGAAAAGCCTGATGATGAAGCTACCAAGGGAAATAGAGATATTTTCTGGGGAAAAGGCTGGCATGAAGCCTCACTCTGGGAAATGAGTTTACTAAAGGCAGGGAATATCATTGATGGCCCAGCAGTGATTGAAGCTCCAGCAACTACTTTAGTGGTTCCACCAGGATATCGTGTTAAACTTGATAAGCATAGAATTTTCCATATGGAGGTGTAATAAATGACGAAAAAACCAATAGGATGGAATGGTAAGTCTTTAATTGAAATGTTGGAAGAAAGTGAGAAACTTTTTGAAGAAACAAAGTATTATTATGGATTAGACAGACTTAGCTTAAAGGAACAAGATCCATTTAATTATGAACGTTGTTACGCCAGTTTAAGGGGTGCGATCGTATCGGCCAGAGAGACCGCATTACATGTTGCAGCCTCGCCAATAGTTAAAGAAATCGGGGAACTCTGTTTTGGATTATACACCCCAGAGGGAGACTCTATAGTCGTTTCAACCGGAATATTAGTCCATATTCACACCATGAGCGAAGGAGTTAAATTTATGATACGGGAAAACTATGAAGAGGATGTCGGAATTAATCCTGGTGATATTTTTTTAAACAATGATCCTGAATGTGGGAATGTCCATACTACAGATGTGCAAACCCTAATCCCCTTATTCTGGGAAGATGAGCTTATAGGTTGGGCTGGTGGGGTTACCCATCAAATTGATACTGGTGGTATAACCCCGGGTCATGACTTGATTTCGGCCGTTCAACGATTTGACGATGGTGTCTATTATACTTGTCGCAAAATCGGTTCAAATGATAAGATCTGGAAAGACCACTTAATAAATGCTAGAAGATCCGTAAGAACTCCAATGTATTGGGAGTTAGACGAAAAATGTAGACTTGCAGGAAATTTGATGATTAGAGACGCGGTTCATGACTTTATTAAACGTGAAGGAATTGATTACTACAAAAAGTTTGTAAGGGAAGCAATAGAAGAAGGCAGAAGAATTCTCATTGAACGTGTAAAAGAACGCTTGATTCCTGGAAGGTATAGAGCCGCATCTTTTATGGATGTAGCTATGAAAAATGAGGCGTGGCAACCTATCGCTAAAATTGATAAAATTTCCAACCAACCGTTAGAAATAATTGTTAAAGAGAATGGCGGATTTTCACTTTCTTTTGAGGGGGCAAGTGGTCCCGGACCGAATTGTATGAATTGTGCGAAAGGTGCAATGGAAGGAGGACAATGGGTTCTTCTGACCCAAATTTTGATTTATGGCGATAAAGTTAATGATGGAGCATATTTTGCTGTAGAAAAAGAATATCCTCCTGGAACATGGGCCAATCCCGGTGATCCCTATCTTTCATACCAAGCGCCATGGGGGAACTTGATTCCAGCTTACACGGGAATGATGAAATGCATCTCTTATGGTTTATTTTCCCGGGGATATAGGGAAGAGGTTGTCCCAGGTTACGGATTTACTGGAGATGCGATTCAAGGTGGAGGGATCTATTCTTCTGGACCCCTTGAAGGTCAAAGGTGGTCTTTATCTACATTTGAGATAAGTGGTCAGGGTCTAGGAGCAAGTGCCGTAAAAGATGGCCTTGATCACGGATATGCGATGTGGAACCCAGAATCTGACCTTGGAGATGTAGAAACATGGGAATTATTTCAAGGAGGGATACCCTATTTAGCTAGGAAGATGAAACCAAACAATGCAGGGCACGGTAAATATCGCGGAGGCGCCAATTATGCTGGAATTGCAATGATTGCTTATTCCAGAGGTGTAGAATTTTTTGGAGCTCGAGATGGTTTATGTTTTCATGGAACTGGTGGTATGCACGGAGGTTATCCCAACCCAACAGGATATCGTCTTTATGCTAAAAATACAAATATGCAAGAACTTATTCAAAATCGAAAAGAATATCCTCTCGGTGACCCCGATCCTAGCAATGGTGAATTTGAGCGATTATTGACAGGAGATATAACTAGAAAACCCAATTGCTCAACCTTCCCGATAACTTTAGACGATTATGATGTGGTCCATTATGCACTATCTGGAGGTCCTGGATATGGTGATCCATTAGAGAGAAAATTAGAAAGCATTAGAAAAGATCTTAATGATGAAATCTATACGAAAGACTTTGTTTATAATATCTATGGTACAGTCGCCACTTATGATAAGAATAAAGAAGAATGGACTATAGATGAGAAAGCATCCGAAGAACGTCGAGAATCAATTAAGAGGGAAAGAATGGAAAAATCGATGACTTTTGAAGAGTTCTGGGAATATGAAAGGAAGAAAATAACTGAAGATAAGCTCTATGAGGCCGTTAAACGCATGTATTCGGAAAGCATTAAATTTTCTACCAAATATTGGGCGAAAGAGTTCCGGGAATTTTGGAAGCTTCCCGAAGATTTCGAGATGGAGGTGAAGTAAATGGTTCAACATGATAAAAAAACATTAGAAAGAATGATAGACGGGGATTTACCTTGGGATGAGTTAAAGCCAATCATTAGTGGAAGAAAGGATCCTAACAGGTTTGATATTATTCTGGAAATTTTGCAGGAACGGGTTTCATGGAATGAAAAAATACTTCTGCCTCTTCATGAACATTTATATGTGGTATCAAAAGAAGGTCAAAGAATTGTTAAATGCGATTGCGGATATGAGTTTGGAGATTATCGAGAAAACTGGAAACATAAATGTCGAGTTAGGGTAAGAGATACTGAAGAATCTATTGGAGAATTGTATCCGAAATATATGGGGAGCGATCCCGACTGGGAAGAACTTAGAGAATATATTTGTCCGGGATGTCTTTCGTTGTTAGATGTTGAGGCAGTTCCACCGGGATATCCCACCATTTTTAATTTTCTGCCTGATATTGATGCATTCTATGAGAAATGGTTAGGAAGGAAAGCACCTGATAAAAAATAACGTGAATAGAGTTTTCTTTTATTATCTTTTTTTTTTATTTAGTATTTTAATTAAAATTACTTAATTGGTTTTAGATTGATGAATTTTAAAAAATTCGTTAATATTAACTATTTTATTATTATTTGACCACCCACAATTCTCTAGGAAAATCTTTTGTTAAAATCTCATTACCTCCTTTTTTTACTAAGATAATATCCTCTGGCATCCCACCGCAATTCTTCATTCTGAAATCCCATGCACCGACTTCAACACAAAAACACATATTTTCTTTAACAATTGTAGGTTCACCTTCTATAATCCATGGAGGTTCATGGTTCGAAAAACCCATTCCATGTCCTACAAAATTAATGATATGTTCTTGTTTGGGATCCTTAGCTTTTAACACATCCAAAGAAGTCTGATATGCTTCTCCAACTGTAGTACCTGGTTTAAGGGCATCGATGGTCGACTGTTCAGCTTCATAGGCTAAATCATTCAGTTTAAGCAACTTTTTTGATGGTTCTCCTACATAAAAATTACGCTGAAAATCCATTTGATATCCTTTATAGGATGGTCCACAGTCACTTAGCCCCATATCTCCTTCCTTGATAATTCTATCCATTGCTCCCGAAATCCATCTAAAAACACCACCTTCTTCATTAGAATTGCTACTCCATAATAACCAAGTTGATTGATTTGGAGTCTCAAGTAAATCTAAATCAGCACAAGCCTTCCAAAACGCTCTATGAACATCAAGTTCATTTACTCCAGGCATAATTTCCTCAAAGGCTCTCATTGTAGCCTTACATGCGCGTTTACATCCTTCTCTTATAATTTCAATCTCATAATCAGTTTTTACACTTCTTTGCTCCCATAGAACTGGGTCCGCGGCAACGATTTGAGCGTCTGGAAATCTTTTTGGCAGAAGATCGTATTCCTCGAATGATAGATACGTATCTATATCTGGGCCTTTTTCAATACCCAGAGTTCCCTTGTATAATTCAAGCTCTATGAGAGTATTAGTTAACAAATCCCAGAAATCATCGGCAGGTCTCTGATCCATTATAACCTCACCTAAAACCTTCCCTAAACTTGTCTCAATCCAAAATCTCTTGTCTTTAATGTGAGTAGTAAGATCTGTTTGCCAAAAGAATGCGCCATGAGCAACTAAGACAGGTTCGAGATCCCTAGAGATAATCATACATGATCGCCAGACCCAGTTATGCATTTGAGCAACGTCAGTCCAGCCTCCGTAATATCTCCAATTAATAGGCGAAAATAATATCATCGCATCCATATTATGCTTTTCCAAAAGCTCTCGAGCTGTGTTTGTCCTCTTTTTATATTCAGAATAGGGAATAGTCTCCCATTTTTTCTTAGGTTCAGACATTAAAATCACTTATTTAGATTATATATCTCAAATTAATTTAATTTGGTTTTCTAATTCTTATTATTTTATATTCCTATATAAAATTTTTAATTTTAGTAAACCAAAACTAAATTAAAATCTAAATTGCAAAAAGATGTGAAAACCACAATTAATTTTTCATCGGAAAGTTAGTTAATTTTAATGAGAACCGATAAAATAATTATTTGCCTTTTTCTGCTTTTTCTTTTTTTTTTTTCTTCTTTCGCAATTTATTCTTCTTTTGCTGCTCTATAATTACATTACTAATAAACTGGGTTGTTGAATATGCAGATTCTGCTTCTCCAAGCATTACATCTTTTAAGTCTTCTTCAAGTTCTTCTGCTTCCTTTGCTGAAAATGCCATTTCCGACATCACATAGTCTTTAGCGCTCGTTTTATGCCGTTTAGTCCGAAGCTCTGCGCGCTGTAAATAGTAGTGGCTTGTCATATGTAATACGATGCCCTCGGCGTATTCAAATAAAATTACAATAGGTGCTTCTCCATATTTTTTCTCCATCTCTCTACTTCTCACTAGCACCTTCACTTTTTTCTTATCCAAAATCTGTATAGGATAAGAAGACCCTTCCAACCACCAAATAGGGTCAGATTCTCCTTCAAATAACCCCTCTAGAAATTTGTTATCTTTACTGACGACTTCTACTCGAACGCAATCATCTCCCGTAGGTCTCTGATTATATTTAACTAATTCTGGAAATATTTTCTCTAATACAAAAAAAAGTGCCCAGTCAGTGGTAAATAAAAAACCTCCATTCTCTACATATGTCTTTATTTTCCTTAAACTCTGCGGTGATATATCACTTCCCGGGCAGTTTACAATTAGCATTTGGTCAGGATCCAATTCAATTTGATCTAATTCATAAGCATTTATAAGAACATACGGAACATTAATTAAATCTAGTACTAATTCTATTTTATCATACGATCCAGCAATAATTATAATAGAGCTATCTTTCACTTTCTTTAAGATATCTAGGTCTTTTGGGCGTTCTTTTTCCATTCTTTTTTGCATAATTTTAGAGGACGCTTGATAGGCCTTTTTCATTTTTTCATAGTCAGTCATTTTTAACACTTTATCTTATATTTTTAGAATATAGAGAAAATTAGCTCTTATATATGAATCTAGTCCAATATTTAAAAAAAAAAGTTTTTTTAATTAATAGGATTATAATTTCTTTTTTATTTTTACTTTATTTTCCTTATCAATCTAATCTAAAAAAATTCAATACAATTTTAGATATACGAGAATAAAATATAAATAAAAAAGAGAAAAATTATTCTGAACTTTCTTTTTCTTTTATAAGAAATTTAGCTATCTTATCTGGCATAAGCCAACCAATATAACTACAAATATTTGCGAATAAATATAATAGTGTTATACCTGTAGCAGGTATAATAATGCTCACGAATGTAGTAAAAACAAAAACCGTCGCCGATAGAAATATAAATTTTCCTTTCCAACGAATTCTTGGATCACTAGATTTAAGACTGGTATCTAAAAAAAGTATTGCTGTACTTATATAAACTATAAGCGAAAAGAGCGAAAACATAACTATGTAAAGATAAAACTCAGCAAAAATTGTTCCCGTTTTACGGCCCAAACTTCCGGGATCAGTAAGTAAGAAATACAAAAAGATAATTACATATATACTACAAATTATTCCAAATATCAGCATTATTTTTTTAAAAGATTTCGGATATATAAGAAGAGATATTGAATATACCCATAGTATCATTGATAACGGTGTAAATAAATGAAATGCTAAAAGAAATGTTAGATTGGGCTCATAATTCAAAAAGATAACAGTTAGAAATGCAATAATAATTGCCCACCAGATGGCAGCAGTAAAAACCATACTTAATCCAACAGTCAATAATTCTTTGCGTTTGTATGCTATGTATTTGGAGGCAATTTTTAATCCTATAACGGTTGAAATGGTTACGTTTATTATTGTATATATCGTATATACAAATTCTGTTGAGCTAATTGTTGCCATTATTATTCACTTTTTAGACTTTTAGAAAATTGTAATTATAATGAAAATATAAAAATATATAAATTTATTAAATATTTTATAAAAACTTTTATTTGAATTTTTTATAAGGAACATCAATCTTGAGCTATATGTGGCTGATTATTATAAATACTACTCAATACATATTTTAGAAAAAAATAGGTTAATACTTATTTGGTTTGTTTAGGTTCATCAGGTTCTTGAGTAATATATTCGCGAGCAGAGGATTCTATTTTTTGGAACTTAGGAAATCTTTTTTTCCTTAAGATTTTTGGTAAGGTACAATAGAATATAAAAGGGTAAAAAAGGGATAGCGCTTCTTTACCAAAGTCCGTTAGCTCATATTGTACTCTTATAGGGCTTTCAGTTTTTACTGTTCTTTTAACGATTTTCTTTTGTTCAAGAAATCTTAATCTATCTGTCAAGGTTCTTGAATTGATTCCAGGCAACACTTCGTTTAGAAGTTCATTGAAACTGCATTTCTTTAGCATCATTATAGAATAAAATATTTCAAGCGTCCATCGTCCTTGAATAATTTTAAAAGTTTCCCTATATAAGTTAGCTTTCTTCCTGATTTGTTCAGCATTGTATACATATGTTTTTTGATCTCGCTTAAATCCTTTTAACACACTGGATTGAATCGAAGGGATTAGATTTATGAGTTCTTTGTAATTACTAAGAGAGTTTTTTGCCATTTTATCTGACCTCAGTTAGTGTAAAAAATTTCGCTTAATGAGATAATTCTTTCTTTTTACTTTAAATATTGAGAATTGTTTCTATTATTTAAAGGTAAATGTAAAAAATACATCTACTGAAATAAATACATTAAAATTAAATTTAGGTTTTATTAAAAAGAAATGTCAAATAATAACAAATCTTTAGTTTACTGGGCATCACCTTATGAAATTCCAGATGCTTTTTTGCATGCTACGAAAAATATGGTCACTAATAATTTAATACAAACAAGAATTATTGCTGATAAGATTTTAGATCATATTAATGAAGGAGAAAAAGTGGGGGTTAAGGTTCACGTTGGTGAAGCCTATAACACTCGATATTTACGCGCTGACTATGTGCGTGAGGTTGTAGATGTTATTAAATCAAAAGGAGGGATCCCTACTCTTATTGAGACTCAAGGACTTGGAATGACCCATAACATCGTTGACATCCCAAATATCTGCACGTTCAGTTTAAGATGTCGAAACACTATTGAACATCAAAAAATCGCCAATCTTCACGGATATTCTGAATTAGTAATCGGAGCTCCTTTAAAATTTATTGATGAAGGGAGAGAAAATAATGGCAGAATTATTGAAATTGGTGGAATTCAACTCAAAAAAGTATCTGTTGCTTCTAGAATTTATGATTATGACAAACTCGTAGTCATTTCACACTTTAAAGGTCATGGATTTGGAGGTTTTGGAGGTGCATTAAAAAATTTGGGAATCGGTTGCGTAACCGACAGAAATAAATTTCTCGCTCACTTTAATGGTCCTTTAAGCGTCTCAAAGAAATGTAATTTTTCCAAATGCAATAAGGAGTGTATTGATGTTTGCCCTGTAAATGCGATTGATATTGAAAATGGATCTGCAGTGATTGATCCAAATAAATGCATTGATTGTTTCGATTGTAGAAGTGTGTGTCCCGTAAGAAACGCTATTAAATTCCCGGGATTTAATGATTTCAGTACATTTAACGAAATTTTGATAGACAATGCTACAGGCGTGATCAAGTCCTTTGGTCCTGAAAATATTCGTTATTTTAATTTTGCGCTTGATATCCCCTCTATATGTGATTGCCTTGTAAACGCAGGTATGCCTATAATTCCTGATCTCGGAATCTTTGGTTCAGCTGACCCTCTTTCGATAGATAAAGCTTGTATAGACGCTGAAACAAAAGCCCCCGGACTTCCAATTTTAAATGCTAAAGGAGAATGGTTACCTCCTGTAGAAGCTGGAATTGAAAAGTTCAAAGCAGTGAATCAAAGTATGGATCCATCTTGGCAAATTAATGCTGCGCTAAAAAATAAACTAGGAAATATAAATTATAAGTTAATAAAAATATAATTAGAATCCTCATAAAAGCTTATCATATGCTAATTGATGATCCTCTAATATCTTTTCAGTTATTTTTTTAAAACTCTGGAGAATATTTACATTGTTTTTAGCAGATGTTCTTATAAAATCTTTCTCATTATGTCGATTCATGAATTGTTTAATGACCAAGTCATCCACTCTACTATGTTTATCCAGTTTTTTAACAAGATCTTCTTTTGTGCCAAGTATTATTTTCGGACAGTTTATTACTTTCTCATCAGTTAGTCTTTCATACCACCAGTCTAAGCTCAAAAGACTCTGCATATTAGTGAGATCAAAAGTCATAAATATCCCATTTGCGCCATTAATGTAGTATGTAAATAACCGTTTAAATTGCTCTTGTCCTCCGAAATCCCAAACTGACAACCTTATAAAGGATTTTTTCTTTTCAATCAATACGGGTAATTCATATGTATAGAAATCAATTCCAATCGTTAGTTTAGTGTTCGCATCAAAAGTGTCATAGCATAATCTTCTTGCGATGCATGTCTTCCCGACTGCACCAGCACCTAATAAACATATCTTGAAAATATATGCAGGTTGTGGTTTTTCTGGCATTATTTTTACCGATTATAATAAATTAATTTGTTTTAGAAGAATAAAATCTTTAATTGGTCTTAATTAATTTATTAAATTTCCAATTATATAGAATTAAAAAAATTCCCTTCTTTAAATTTAAGTTTTTTTATATTATTATAAATTTTAAAAAAGAAAAATTTTTTGAAATATGCTAAATTCGTTTATTTTCCAAATTGTTCTCGAATTTTCGATCTTAAAACCTTTCCCACAGGCGAGATGGGAAATTCTTGGGTGAATACAACAGACCTTGGTTTTTTATAACTAGCAATTTTCCCCTCAACAAATTGTATGACCTCTTCTTGAGTCATTGCTTTGCCTTCCTTTAAAATGACGACAGCTCGTACTGTTTCACCCCACTCTTCATCGGGAATTCCAATGACACAAACTTGATCTATCTTCGGGTGTTCAATTAGAACTTCTTCCACTTCAATAGGAAACACTTTTTCACCACCAGTATTTATACACTCTTTCATTCGTTCCACAACGAAAAATTGTCCATTTTTTACGTAACCAAGATCGCCACTGTGGAGATACCCATCATCATCGATCGTTTGGGCGGTTTTATCGGGATCTTTATAATAACCTTTCATTACAGATGCACCTCGATAGCAAATTTCACCTATCTCACCATCTGGAACTGGATTATTATTCTCATCGACTACTTTCATTTCCAATCCCTCAAGAAGAGTGCCCACACATCTATCTTGCACATTATCGACATCTCCGTCCACTTTCATTGTAGTTACAGGAGCTGTTTCAGATTGGCCAAAAGCATCCACAATCACAGCATTGGGAAAATATTGTAAAATCTTTTTCTTATATTTTCCTTGCAGTACTGCTGCCCCAGATAAGCCGATAGAAAGGGATGATAAATCATACTCACTTCCTGATGTCTCTAAGGCATCTAAAACTCGCTTCCACATGGTAGGGACAAGAAATAGAGTTTTTAACTTCTGTTGTTCAATCATTTCTAATAATTCTATAGGGTCAAATTTTTTACTGGTAAGAAAGACCACCGTGGAACCTCGAAACATCCAACTTATCAAAAATACGGCATATGACGCAAGATGAAAAAGGGGTGGAACCATTGTATTCTTTTCGATTTCTTCATGTTCAGGTCTGTTTCGCATTGCCTTTTTCAAAGCTTTAACAACTTCCTTTTCTCCAGAAACTCTTATTTTCTTCTGCATCATTAATCTAATCATCTTGAACATTAATTTCACTTTTCCCCTTCGAGAATAGGACAGAGTGCTGATGTTTGCATATTCGCGTAGTCTACTTGCCAATTCCATATGTACTAATCCATGATACTTGCCTTCTGGGGGTTTCCCGAAAAAATGCTTCAATTTCCCTTCCCGTATTGTATATGTCATCTCTGCAAGAGAAGGTCCAATCTCACTTGGTGTTTCTATTACGATAACCTTATTCTCCCTCTCTGGATTCTCAAAAAATACTTCGGGAATACCAGTTAATGATTCTGTATATTCTAAGAGCCGCCTTTGTAGCTCATTTTTTGCATAGACCGGTTCATCGAGTTCATCAACAGGAGGTAATAACCTCGAAAGAAAAGCTAATGCCATTTCTTCATTTGAAAGAATATTTTCATAGGTTAACATAACCCCCTTAGGACGTCCTGTAGTTCCGCCTGTATATATAATTACAGCGATATCATGAATATCGATATCAACCTTAATCTCTTTATCTTTTGCTTCTTGAATAAATTTGGAATAATTTAACATACCAATGGGCGTATTCGGACCATCATGGATCAAATATTTGACATTTGGGATCCTATCATGGATTTTCTGAATCTCTAGAAGGGCATCATCATCAAATATAAATGCAATAGAGTCACTATTATTAAGTAAAAATTCCATTTCAGAAGCAACATACCGAAAGTTCATTGGTACTGGAATTGCTCCCAATTCTTGTATTCCTATATTCGTAATGATAAATTGTGGAGAATTATAAAAAAGAAATGCAACCTTATCGCCTTTTTTAATTCCCAGATTTTTTAGAGCATTAGCCATTTTATTTATTAGCGAATTTAATTCCTTCCAGGTGATTTGTTTGTCGCCATAAATAATTGCTAATCGATTTTTTGGATAATGCGTGGCTTTGATATATACTGCTTCTTTAAATTTTCCTAAACGGACCATATTTAATTCCCTTGGATTTTAATTAACTTTTCATATTATTTCTTTTTTAATCAACATTTGAGAAAAAGTAATTTAAATGTTTTCTTATCATTTTAAGCCGAAGTTAAATTTTCGCTCATCTAAAAAGCCAGTATAGTTCTTAAGGTGATATACGATAATTTACTTTTTTAAAAATTTTTACTGTCATTATGAAAAACTTGACAAAAAGATTAAATACTTTAGATTAAAAACATTAAACTATAAAATAAATCATTTCGAATATACTATCAAATTAAAATAAAAAAAACCAATTGGGAATTTAGGAGATATTTATATGTGTCAATGGTGTATGAAACACGGCGCAGGTAAAAAATGGTATCTTAATTCAAAAAATTATTTTGCCGATCAGATTGCTCCCGAAAATGAAATGAGAGAATATTTAGAAGAACAATGGAAGAATATGGAAAATTTATTCATTCGAAAGATCAAGGGATTTAGTTCAGTTGGCTTAGGATATAAAATGAAGATGCCTATTATTGGACGGGTACTCCGGGCTGCTGCTGAAGGGATGATTCACAGTGAGAAACAACACAGAAATCCCGTAAGAGCTGATGGTCATTTTGGGCAAGCAATTCCGTTAGAAGAAGCAAAATTAATTATGTCTGAATTGGCAGCAGAACCAATCATTGAAAATTATTGCTTATGCCGATACATGCAGCGCGGCACTAAAGAGTGCTGTTGCATTAATTTCGGGGTATTATCTGAAATAATTGAGAAAATTCCTCGATATATTCCAAAGGATCGCGTAGTGAGGATAGATCGGGAAACGGCTATGGAACGTTTGGAAGAGCATAATAAAAAAGGCTATATTGCCTCTGTATGGTTTCAACCAGTACCATATATCAATGCAATATGTTCTTGTGAAAGCCCTGAATGTGGAGGGCTCCGTTTGAGAACTAGTTTTGACTTAAATGCATTTTATAAAGCAGAATATATCATTCAATTAGATCAAGATAAATGTCAGGGATGTAAACAATGTGTGTCCATGTGCCAATTTGGTGCATTGCGCTATATACCCTCTCAAAAAAGAGTTATCGTGGATTACGATAAATGCTTCGGATGTGGAGTTTGCAGACATGCGTGTAATAATGATGCGCTGAAACTAATCCCACGAGAAGAATTCCCTGGATGGGATGGAACATATTAGGTGGTGATATGAGTAAAGCAAAAGGGAGATCAAAAATGAAAAAAACGAAAATTAAAATCGATTATACAAAGTGTGGGGATAAGGGAGGGATTGATCCTCGAGAATGTACAATATGTCTGAAAGTATGTGATCCTTGTGTGTTTTTGATGCATAGTGTAATAGGAGCAGAAGAAGAAGATCCGAATGATCCCCAAGTATGGCGTATAACAGCAGTCTGGCCTTCAGTTTGTATGAGATGTATGGCATGTGTTGAGGCTTGCCCTGAACAGGCCATAACTGTCAAATGGTAATTCTAAATAATATTATAATTTTTATATCTGCAGATCTCAGCCATAGCATGAAATTTTAAGCTGATGTGAAATGATCTATAAATTTTTTTTTGTCTTTTTTAAAATTTTCAATAATTCTACTTTCATTATTCCTATTAGGACAAGAATCACATTCAGAATTTTCTCCGCAATTACCTTTAGCAATATTCTTTTCGATTAATATCTTTCCAAAATTTTTAAATTGACCTATATTGCCGTTAAAATGCTCAATTTTTTGAAAATATAGTTGAGAAAATAGATCTCCAATTTTCCGAATTTTATTACTTATAGTTTTTTGATTATCATCGATATCTGCCACAATTATATAAAATAATCCTGAAATTTTAGTATCTATATAAAAATGAAAAGCTATTTCATTAAAATTTATGCTTTTAATGGAGGATCCTGTTATTTCTTCAGAAATCATCTGAAGTGCTGATATATAGCTAGTAATTAAGTTAACGTCATGAGTTAAAGAATGACACTCTCCAAAATTTTGATTTACCAATGCAATACCATCTTTGACAATAAATAAATTCTGAATCAATATACCCAAGGTTAACTTATTCGTGACTTATTTAGAGTTAAACAACTTCCAAGATATTAAAAAGTATTTCTTATGGAATATTATAGATTTTCTCATTTTATCTTCTTTAAATAAATCAATGATACAGAGATTCTATTCACAAAAAAGTCACATGCTTAATAGACTCATTTAAAACAAGATTTTTAAAATTAAATTAACTATCCTTTAAATTATTTGAATCCTACTTAGACTTTTCATAGAGGTATTTTGCCATTTTATAAAAAGATTCTTTAACATTATCGCCCGTTAAAGCAGACGTTTCAATGTACTCCAAATTTAGTTCATTAGCCAAATTCATAGCTTCTTTTTTCGTTATTTTCCTTTCTTCAACTTTATCACTTTTATTTCCTAAGATGAACCCGACTAATTGCTCTTCTATGTCGACATGTCTCTTTATATCCTTGTGCCAATTTCTAATGTCATTGAAACTCTTTGGATTAGTCAAATCAAACACCAAAAGAACTCCTCTGGCGCCTTTATAAAATGCGCTCCTCATAGTTTCAAATTTCGATTGTCCCGCAATGTCCCAGAGTACTAGTTGTATGTTAGATTTTTTAAAGCGAATAATTTTATCTTTTACGTTTATCCCGATTGAGGGGATATATTTTCTATCAAAAGCACTTTCAGTAAATCGAAGTATTGTGCTTGTCTTGCCAACCATTGGATCACCACAGACTATAATTTTGAATTGGTAATCTATTTTACCTTTATCTTCGATATATTCTTCAGGAAATGCTTCTGATTCTTGGAGTGAAGATTCTTTAATTCGAAGTTCGTTTAAAATTTTTAAAACTTTTACACGAAGATTCTTTATTTCCTTTTGAATTTTTTTCCTTTCAGCTTTTGATTCTTCAATTTTAATAATATTTTGTGCGACTTCATTGAAGTCAGGATTAAAATATTCCATCCCCTTATAAAAAACGATATCATCAACCTCATTAAATAATAACGTAATTGCCGCTTGCCCAACCCCTCCACGACGGTCCTCATCTTTGTATTGGATATATTTAATCAATCCCTTTAAACCAATAGAGGGAAAAGGAATAATGGCAATAGATTCTGGAATTAACCCTTGCTCAGCAGTCAAAAGAGTTATAGCTTTTATGCTAACATGAGTTAAGAGATCATCAGATAAATCAATAGGCTCCCAAATCTGCGGATCTGGTCCTATTTCCTCATCAACTTCAGTGTAAATAATACCATATACAAGAGATTCATCCATGTTAGTTCCTTTCGTTGGTTAATTCTCAATTCGTTGCATTAAATACTTTACAATAACTCCATTTAACAAGTATCATTATTATATAGCAATAATAGTTTACGTTCTTTTAACTTCTTGTGTTTTTCCTTATGAGAATATTAACATTTATGTTACTTTTCTTTAAAAAATTTTTGACTCAGAATATCTCTCATTTTTGTACAAGAATGCCTTTTTGAGTATATTAGAAAATCTTTCCAAAGGATAAGAAGAGGTATTTTTAATTTGAAAAATAACCTTTAGTGCTTAAGTTAAAGTGGTAAGGTAAAGTGGAAAGATGTTCCATGACCAACTTGGCTTAAAACCCCTATTTGACCATTGTGGCTTTCAATAATTTTTTTGGAAATAGCAAGTCCTAATCCAGTACCTTTCTCTCCATTTTTAGGTTTTATACTAGTAGTTTGGAACTCTTTAAATAATTTAGAGATCTCCTCTTCAGGAATTCCTGGTCCTTTGTCGATCACTCTAGTAATTACTTTATGGGGTTCTTGTTTAATTTTCACTAATATTTTTGATCCTTCCGGAGAGAATTTGATTGCATTGCCAATTAGATTATTTATTACTTGCTGCATTTTATTCGAGTCAAATTCTAAAGTAAGAATTTCTCCATCATATTCCATTTCTATATCAATTGACTTCTCTTTTGAAATTAATCTATTGTATATTAAGCATTCTTCAACGAATTCTTTATAGTTTCTTCTCCTTAAGTCTAAATGTAAATTTCCAGATTCGATTTTAGAAATGTCTAATAAGTCATTTACTAAATTGCCCATAAATTTGCTAGAATTTTGAATCATGGAGAGTAATTCAGATTTTCCTTGAATTGTAATACTATCTGGGTGTTCTAAAAGTAATTGAGATGCAGATTTGACTACATTTATAGGATTTCTAAGATCATGGGCGGCAATTCCTAAGAATTCGTTTTTGAAATAATTTAACTCTTCAAGATGTTTTCTTTGGTTCTCTAATTCGGATATGTCTTGAATCATGACTAATGCATAATCAACCGCATTAAATTCAAGATAATTTGTTGTTACATAGAAATGCTTCATAACGAACTCTTCTCCGATAAAAAACTCACGCGTAATAAGAGCATTTAGGTTTCCCTCTTTATCTTTAAGACATATAATTAGATTTTTCCTTATCTCACAATTATTGCAATTCATTGTTTCTCCACAATCCGTTTGTTCTTTCACAGGAAAAATACACCCCAAAGCATTGCCACAAAGTTCATTATAGACTTCATCCCAAGATTTATGAAAAAGTTTAGTAAAGGACTTATTTACATTTTGTACCCGTACATGTTCGTCAACGATAAACACAGCTGTTGGCATATTATCAAATAGTTTTCTTAAGAAATCATTTTTTCCTATTAACTCTTTTAAATGCTCTGACATAATGCTCCCTAATTCCACAAATTCTAATAAAGATTCAATTTTAATAAAATAACTCAAACATTTATAATTTTTATTTTTTTAAATTGATCGAGATTAAAGAACGAATTAATTATTTATAAGCCTATAATTTTAAAAACAGTAATGATTTAAACTCTCAAATAATCGTTAGAGAAAAGGTTAATCTTTTATAGTCTCTAAGAGTGAGATGATTCTGTAAATAACCGTCCTTGAATGGAAAGGAATGTTTGGATCTTGTGAAAGATCACCCACCAAATACATCACGTTTGATGCAAGAATTCCTGGAGAATCGTTGCTCTCATTAATAATATTAATTCCTTGTTGGGCAAGTCGCTTGATATTTCGAGGCACAGATCTATCTTGCAACATTCCTTGTAAAAGAATAATTACATTTTTAAAAGCCTCTTCTTGTTCTTTGGTAAGTTTTTCTTTTGGCACTATTGCAGACACCTTAACTGTATTTTAAGTATTAGAATGAATGTAAAAAAAATCGAGGAAAATTAATCTTTTAAATTAATAAATAAATATAATTTTTTTGATTTGATCAAATCCCTTTTAAGAATAGGAAAGGTAATGATTAGTACTCGTAAAATGAGAGAGAATACAATCTTTTAAGTATTGATCAATTAATTCCTTATCAATAAATTCCAAATTCTCGGATGTGTTTTCTTATTGCTGGGATTTTTTCTCCAAATTCCTTTATATAATTGTTATATTTGTCATAAATCGCATTGAAATGAGAAATATCTTCATTATCTAATTCTTTTACAAACTCATAAGAGGCTTTTTGAATCCCATTGAAAATCTCATCAAATTTCCCCGAAAATTCTTGAAGGTTTGAATCCACATTTTGTCCTCTTTGTTTTCTTAGCATATTTCGTAATTTCCCACGAGGTACTCTAATTTTTTCAATCAACTCATCACAATCATGTAGGAACTGATATGATTTATTCCTCGCATCATCTTTTAATTTAGCTTCAATAATTTCGGTTCTCCATGTATTAATCCTCCCCCGCGCATATGTATCAAAATTCAGTGAGATAGAGTCAATATCCTCTCTAACTAAAAATCTGAGGAATTCTGGATCATCTGATGGGGCTTGTCCACAAATTCCAACCTTTTTTCCATGCTCATGTGCGGTTTTAATTAGATGGGATACTGATCTTCTAATTGATTCACTATTGGTAATATAATTAAATTCCTTGGATAAGGGTATTAGTCTTTCATTATCCCTTCCAGCACCATAGATGAGTTGTGTAAGGTCATTCGATCCAATTGAGAAGCCGTCGAAATAGTTGCAAAAAATATCTGCGCAAATAATATTTGAGGGAATTTCTGCCATACAATAGATCTGTAATCCCTCCTCTCCACGAATTAAGCCCTCGGTCTTCATGATTTCTTCAATTTGTTTAGCTTCTTCAGGTGTTCTACAAAATGGTATCATAGGAATGATATTGGTTAAGCCCCATTCTCTTGCTTTCGCAATTGCTCGTAATTCTAAAATAAAGGCATTTTGAAAATCATCAGACACATATCGCGATGCTCCTCTAAATCCTAACATAGGATTATTCTCATCTCCTTCATAGATCCATCCTCCAATTAGATTTCGATATTCATTGGTTTTGAAATCTGAGAGTCTTACAACACAAGGACCAATAGTTCCATCTGGTAATTCCTTCCATACACCTGCGGCAATAGTAGCGATTCCCTCAGCTAGTTTTTCTACATAAAAATCCTCTTTATCATCATAACCCACTGTTAATTCTCTAATTTTATCCAAAGTGAGTTTTAATTTTTTAATTTCTTCGTTAAATGGGTCCTTATAATAAAGAACGCTCTTTTTAATCCCCTCTATTTTTTTTCTTTGATCAACTAATATATCATATCTCATTACCAAAGCTTCGTAATCGATGAGTGCGTTAGGATGCATTTGAATCTCATCATTTATTATGAATTCCAATCTCGCGAGTCCCGTTCCATCGGGATATTTCCCAGAAGATAAAGCACCCTTAGGAATCCCTAAATTAACTAAAACTTGAGTCTTAGTGTGAGGAAGTAGAGCAAATTCTATGGTATCAGAATCATATTCTACTGATTTAAGCCAAATTCTTGGCTCACCCTCACTACAATCTATAGTCACATTTTCAAGACCATCACGTAGCTTTTCATTTATAATTTCAACGATATTATCAGCCCCTACAATAGATGCGATGTTTAATTCTCGTGAAACTATCGCAGCATGGCATGTAGGACCGCCTCTCTCTGTGATAACACCTCCCAAGTTTTGCATATAAGAGGTCCAATCGGGGTTGGTCTCTTCCGTTACTAAGATATCTCCTTCCGATAATAGATGAGCATCGTTAATCGATTCTATTACTTTAATTTTTCCATAATCAATCCTTCTCCCAATAGCTGTACCAGAATTTTCAACTAATAAACCTTCTTTTTCGAGTTTGATAGGATCTTCAAGAAGATAGAAAATCTCCTCAGTATCTCCTTTCTGAGAATGTACTGTTTCAGGGCGTGCTTGAACAATATAGATTTTATCATTATTACCGAGCGCCCATTCGATATCCATAGGTATGCCGTAATGTTTCCGTATTTTTATTGCATAATCCGCTAAAGTTAATACTTGCTCATCGGATAAACAAAATTTTGATTGTTGTTTTTCAGGGATTGGTATTATAATGGTACCTACTTTTTTATCAGGATCGAAGATCATCATTTTTTCTTTCTTAACCAATTCACGACGAATAATTCTGAGCGTTGGTGCATGTTTAAAGACAATAAATTCATCCCCTTTTTCCACTCCTTGAACGATTAATTCTCCTAAGCCCCAAGTTCCACGAATAGTGACCACATTTGGAGAGCCTGAGTCTGGGTCCTCTGTAAACATCACCCCTGAAGCCTTTACACCTCCTGTCCCTCCAGCCATCTCCTGAACACCTACGCTGAGTTTAACTGCAAAATGGTCAAATCCTGCTCTTTCACGATACATTGTGGCTCTAGTTGTAAAGACCGAAGCCATATCTTTAAGGATATATTCTATAACATCATTCTCTCCGCTAATATTTAAATGGGTATCTTGTTGTCCGGCAAAAGAAGCATCCGGCAAATCCTCAGCAGTAGCAGATGATCGTATTGCAAAGGTGGTTTCTTCCCCGATACGCTTTACTAATTCTCGATACGTACTCAAAATCTCATCAGCTAAGCTATCAGGTATTTTTGCTTGCTCAATATGCGTTCTTATGTTCGAGCAAATCTTATCGACAGTTTGAATTGATTGGATATCTTCTTTTTGCAACTCTTCAGAAATGGTTTTAATTTGCTGATTAATATATTCTTTTAATGAAATTAATTCTCGATTATACAAGATATCATTAGCTTCTAATACATAATCATAAGCACCAGCTACAACGGCAAAACCTAATGGCACGGGGATGCCGAAACTCAAAAGCTCACCTAAGCTGGCATTCTTGCCCCCTACTAAAGGTACATCTTCCTTTCTTAAGTCATCAAAAAATTTAATATAGCGATAATCACTCATTCCAAGTCATTAATGAGGTATTTTTATTTTTAAATTTATGCGCAATTTAACTATTGTATATTAAATTTATGAATAATTAAAAGTATTACTTTTGCTCAGAAAATTTAGGTAAAACTGTCATTCTAATAAAAAAAAGGAAAAAAAAATTATTTAAATTTTTTCTTTAGGAATGAAGATATTGCTAAAAAGAAATTTCAAGGAAGTAAGATTTTGAAATGTTTCTTATAAAAGTAAGTAAAAATAGCTGTAAGAATGAAAATGTAGAAAACCTGAACCACTACACTCAATTCCGTAAATATAGCTCCCATATCGGTTATCTCTATTAATCTTGAATAATTATCATAATTGCTTAGGAAGATTATATAAAAAAGGAATCCAATTAAGAGAAATCGTTTGCTTATATAAATTCTTTTATTAAAAACGATATATAATTGAAAAGCAGCCATAATGCCATGTAATATAGGTCCACCAATCCATAAGTAAATATCTTTTGAGCTATTAATGAGAAATAAAGAGATCAACAAAAATCCTACAGAAGACACAGAGACAAATGAATTTAACAGAGCTGATTCAAATTTATTAATACAGGTTAAGCTTATTAAAATCAATGTGAGGTATGTGGTATGCGTTAAGGGTACATAATCGTGAACTATAAAGAAAAAATAAATCCAATATCCAACACAAAAGCCAAGTAAAATGTAACCAAAAACCTTAACCCCAACCGAATATTCTTTTTGCTCTATTACCTTATTTTTTGGTTCTAATAATTTCAAGTAATCCTCGGAATTTTTCCTTGAGAATTCTCTGTTTTTTAAGTTCTTGTTAATTCTTTTAATAATCTGGTCTGTAATAAGTTCAAGATCGGCATCCGTAAATTTTAGGGGATTTTCGTTGTGTTGGGATAATAAATTTCCAAGATCCTTATTTTTTTTTATTAATCCAACATCTTCTGTAATTTTTTACATCAACCCCGACAAGGAACTAAATAAAAACTTATAAAAAAAAAAAATAATAATAATACTAATAAGAATATGTAAGATAAGGTATTTAAATGTTTTGTTGTAAAATTTTTGATTCATTTAAATATAACATTTTCAAGATTCTCAAAATTTGTACAATTTTGCATTTTTTTACCACAAAATGTGGTTTTTTTTTCTGATATATTAATTAAAGCAACCAGCGTAATCCTGCTAAAGAGTCTACCTATGATTTAATTGCTAAGATGAATTTTTAAAAAATTAAATTAAAATAATTAAAATTCTCTAATTATACTCAAAGATTAATTTATTAAATTTTTTTTCTTACAAAATACAAACAATCCATCGGAGATAATATCAAAGGGGTATAAATTTGGGAAAAAAGTTAACTCCAGAAAAAATATATGAAGGAAAATTTTTTTCCTTCTTTCTTCTTGAAATGTTTCGATATCGAAAGACGCCAAAAATGAATTTTTATCATTAAAATGATAATTACTTCTTTTTAATACTCTCTCCTCGAGTATAGTTTATCTTTTTTAATTAAAATTTCTTAATTATTATTATTGAAAAATTCAAATTATTATTGAAAAATTCAAGTGAGGAATATGGGAGAAGAAATTAAAGGTTTTGAGAAAATAGAAAAGATAATAGGAACTATTTGGGTCATTATTTTAGTGTTTTTATGGATCAGCTATCCTTTTCTTCCTGGGGATATATTTTTCTGGATGTGGGTTGCAATAATCTGGTCGATTGCTGGAGGTATTATGGGATTAATCTTTTATTTAATTAAAAGATCAAAAAAGTAAAATTAATTCTTCTTTTTTCTCTTTTTCTTTGAAGGTATTACTACACCCTGTTTGCGTACCATTCGCAACCGTTCGATCCGTATTTTCATGCTATGAACAATTACACCAATAAAGAGGAACGATAAAAGAATTGTAGCCCATTCCATAATAGGGATAATAAAAAACCATAAAACGAGATTAACTGCTGCTGCTGAAAAGCCAAATTTTGCTACATTTCGAGTAAATTTATATTTATAGAGTGCGATGGATGGGAATAGAAAAGTCAAAACACTAACAACAAAAAGGCTCATAGACCAGAATATATGTATGAGGAAATTATTCTCTGGGAATATTCCACACATAATCATAGCGAATGCGCAATACAATCCCGATAACTGAGTCAACATCGTAAGCCTTTTATTCCTTCTACCACCAATGTACCACTCATATAAACCAATAAAGAACGGAATGAGGGCAATTCCAGCGGCAATTATACCGATATTAAAATAAATTGCCCCTTCTGGATTTAGATTAGAGTTCCCTAGGTTACTCATCCAGTTCATAAACGGATTATATGTCCCAGGAAAGAATGCCATTGAAATAAACGCAAAACTCCAAAAAATTATGATAGCAAAAAGCCCGGACACAACACTAATTGGCCATTTAGAGGGAATCGGAAATGTTTCAATTGCTTTTTTTATTTTCTCTGACTCAATTATCTTTTTTATTTTCTCTGATTTCAATAATAACCTCTCCATTTATTATAAGAACTATGAAGCAAAAAACGATGGACGAAAAAAATTTAGAAAATTTTGAGTTTATTAAATACAATATCTATAAAAAAATTTTGTTTAATAATTCATTGCATTCTAGGGAAGTAGAATTCCGAATTTTTTCTTGTAGAAATATATAACGATAAAAGTTATACCCAGAATGTAGAAAGACAAGACTGCTGTGGCAAGCTCGGGAAAGATATCTTCCGTTCCTATTATTACATTGATATGTGAGAATGACTCAAAGCTGCTTATAAAAAGCAAATAAAACAAAAACCCCCAAAACATATACCTTTTAGAAACAGCGATTTTACGGTGAAAAACAAGAAATAATTGGAAACTAGCCACAAGTCCATATAAAACAGGACCTGTAAAAAAGCTATATATATCTGTAGCTACTCGAATTGAACCAATCGAAATCATAATAAATCCATATACCGTAATAGATGTAATAGAATTAAGTAATACTGACTCAAATTTATTAATGAGCGTTAAAGCAACTAGAATCATTGTTATATATACCGAATATGTCAAGGGTTCGAGCTGTTGTACTATGAAGAAAAACCATATCCAATACCAAATACATATTCCTAAAAGAGCAATTCCTCCGATGCGCACTCCAGTAGAAAATTCTTTTTGTTCAAGAACTTTTTTCTTAGGTTCTAAAACATCAGAGTCAAGTGTGCCATAATAACCGTTTAAACCATTAAGAACTGGTTTTTTATCGCCAAACTTTTCATTTAATTTAGCCAATGCATACTCTGCAATTTGTTGAATTTGTTCTTCGCTTAAATGTATGTGATCTTCTTCAAATGACGACTTTTTACTTTTAAATTCTATTTTCCTAAGGATATGTTTTACTCTCTCAATCAATTTTTATTCTTGACTATCTTTATATGAATCTAACAAATCAATTAATGCTCTATTAAAACTATAAAACCGGAATTTAAAAATTTAAGTAAAAAGAAAATTAGAGATTTTATTTTTTAGCACTGATAAACAGTCTATCCAATTTAAGCTGTAATGGATTAGGTTGGTTTATTTCAAAAAGTAATGCTTTATATCTTTGAATAAACTCATCATGAAGGGATTTAGGCAATACAGCCGCAAATGGTACAAATCCGGCAGCTTTAAAATAATTAATCAAATCTGCATCACTTTCAAATTCTACAGTGTACGGGTAGACTTCTACAAAGATTTCCTTAAATTTAACCCCCTTGAGTATTTTTTCAGTTTCTCTCTCAGTAAGGAAACGCCATGGAGGTTTAAAATTTTTTAAATAGTCCTTAAATTCTATGCCGACTTTGATTAACGCTTGGGAATATGCTGAAATCCGCTTTAAACCCGTCTGAATCATGATTCTCCCGTTATTTTTAAGAGATTTGTAGATTAACTTATAAAGTAATTCTTGCTTTCTTATCCAATGAATAGCGCTATTAGAAAATACAGCATCAAATTGGTTTTCATAATTCATTTTGATCGCATCTATGTTAACCACCTCAACATTTGTAATTCCGTGATCGTTAAGATTTTCTTTTGCTTGTTTGGTCATTTCTTTAGAGGATTCAAGTGCAATAATTTTCCCGTATGGTATTCTTTTTGCAAGTAACATAGTGAGAATTCCATTTCCACATCCGATTTCTAAAATATCCTCATTATCTTCAGGAAGTAATTTTTCGATTACCCGTAGACCCAGCTCATATTGAACAGGAGAGTGTTTTTGATAGAATTTTGCGTCCCATTTAAGATCAATATCCTTCATAATAATATTAAATACCCGAATTTCTATAAATTTTATATAATTAAACAAAAATAGAAAAAGATTACAAAATTTAATAACCCACAATTTTAATTATATTAACAACATATCAATGGTGAAAAAAGAAGTGGCAATAGATTACGAACAAGCAGTTAAAGATTTAAAAACGGAATCTGATATAAAGTCTGTAGCGGTTATTGAAGGAAAATACAAAATCGTATATTCAACGGAAGATTGGGATATAAGTGGAGATATTAAGAAGCTTGTTGGAATTTGGGACTCAATGCATGGAAAGTCTTTAACGGTTTCTGAAAATAAATATTCAATCCTTCAAGCTACGCCGGAAAGATTAGTGGCAACTTCAATTAAAGGAAAAGGGCATATTTTGGGAGCTAAGGATGATGAAAGAAAGGTTATCGTTTATGCAAAACCAAAAGGGAATATGCTGACTGCTTATACTGCTGCTGCCAGAGCATTAGAAGCAATGAGCTCGAAAGAGCCTTATATGGATGAAAAGACAGAATTAGGAAATGTAGAAAAATTTCCTTCGGAATGGGATACTCCAAGATTAAGAGAAGAAATGATGAAAGGTCTCATAGAGTTCTTTACAAAAGGCGGAAAACTTGAAAGAGTTGATGAGACTGATTTAAAGCGCAGAGAAAAAGAAAGAGGACAGAGAATGGAAGAATTAAGTAAAGTATTACATGCATTAGAAATAACCAAGGAAGAAAAAGATAAACTGGTAAGTATCACAATAAAATCGAAATTTGTTACTGATTACATCTATGATGATTTCCAACTGTTAAGAGTGAAACATAAAATTGAGAAACTCATTGAGAAAGAGTTTCAAGTGCATGATATTGAGACGAGAATTGTGAAAAAAATATAAGGTTACTAGTTTTTAAGTTAAAATTAAAGCCGAAACAGCAGACTATTTTATTTTTTTAAGATTAGCAAAGTCTACAATATGTTTCGGTATTCTATAACTTGGACTTTTAATTTGAGCGGCACCACTTTCAATAGCTAATCTTGGCATGCCATACAAAATACATGTTTCTTGGGATTCGGCAATTGTTTTTCCTCCGATTCGTTTAATTGCCTCTAATCCATCGACACCATCCTCTCCCATACCGGTCAGTAAAATTCCCAAGGTTTTTTTTCGAAAGACTTTACAAGCAGAAAAGAATAACACGTCAATTGAGGGAATACAATAATGCACTGGGTCACCTGAAAATATGTGGATACAAGGCTTATTATTTTTAACAAAAATTGACATGTGTCTGCCACCTGGTGCAAAATAGACAATTCCTGGTTGAAGATACTCTCCTTCAATGCCTACCTTAATATGAATGGGACAAGTCTCATTTAAACTGCTAATGAAAGAATGAATAAATGGATCGCTTAAATGTTGGACTACTAAAATTGGACATGAGATATTAGGAGGAATCTCCTTTAATACGGTTTTTAATGTTCGTGGACCGCCTACACTCGCTCCAATAACAATTACATTAGATCCTAAATGAACCCCTTTTAATGGGGTTAGATCGGTTCTTTCTAATACTTTATTTCTTTTTATTTCTTTCTTTAAAATAGATTTTGATTTATGCGTTAAAGGATGAATTGCGTTTTCTGGTTTTTTGACTGAAATTTTTATCGAATGCTTTGCTTTTTCAGCTTTTGTTTCTTTAACTTCTTTTTGTTTGATTGATTCTTTAATTCCTTCCTTTTGTATCGACTTTTGCGCCTCAACTTTCTTAGTTTTTGGCTTTATTTTAACTTCTGTTGTTTCATTGGATTTTTTCACGCTGGTCAAGTCTAATTTATTGGTCTCCTCTGTTTCTAGTATAGGTTTTAATTCATTTATGTATTTACCAAATTTAAAAATCTCACTCACTAGCTCTTGTCGAATATAGGTCTTTTTAATTATGCTATTTTCTTTTTCAAATATTCTTTTAATTTGGGACTTCGAGGCTAGAAGAACTTTAGCAAGCAGTTCTTCTTTAAACCTTGGTAAATTTTTTGCTCCTAATCCTCCCGGTTTAATTACATAATCAAAGGCTCCCATTAATAACGCTTGGATTGAAGTATCCATAGTTTGAGGATTAACTGCTGATAAGATAATTGTCGGAGTAGGATTATAGTCCATTATTTTTTTAAAGGCATCAAGACCGTTCATTTCGGGCATAATTAAATCAAGGATTAATACATCTGGATGATGTTTTTTTACTAAATTTATTGCCTCTACTCCATTTTTTGCATAATCAGCAATTTTAATTGTTTCATCAATTGAAAGAATATTTGTAATCGATTTTCTTAAAAACTCTGAATCATCAGCGATTATAACGCTTATTGTCTCACTACTCATATTTTAGAAAACCTCTTTGTTCTTTATTTTTTTTCTTAATATTTTGTCCCTTACTTTAATGATATTTATATCCCTAAATTTGATGTTAAACACATAAAAAGTTCATCTAAACCCTCTCCTGTCAAAGCGGAAGTTTCAAAAAATTGAAAGTTATATCGGTCAGCAAATTTGTAGGCATTGCTTCTGATTTCTTCTCTATTCTCTACTTTATCAATTTTATTCCCTACAATTATGTAAAGGATCGAAGAATTTTTGATGAAATGGCGGGCTTCTTCAATCCACTCGTTAATCATTCCTAATGTTTCTTGTTTAGAATAATCGAATACAATTAGAACTGCCTTTGAGTGGTTATAGAAATGCCTACGTATCTTTGCAAAACTTTTTTTGCCTCCTAAGTCAAACAGTGAAAATGTTATTTTCATATCTTTCAAAATTTGAAGTTCTTTTTCAATTATTGAAAGACCTATAGTAGGTTTATATTGCTCAATAAATTCACCATTAACAAACATGTTTGCTATGGCACTTTTGCCCACATTATCTGGTCCAATTAGTACAATCTTATTTATTGAATTTTTACTATTAGAATGGTTGTTGGATTCTAGTTCTACGTTTCCGCCATTAACAAGATTAGGAAGTTTCGTCGAAATTTTTCGATCATTTAGAATTTGTGATGCTTTTTCTGCCACAATGTATGAATACGGGATAAATTTGTCAATATCAGAGTAAGCATCTGCTACTAATACAAATAATGCTCTAGTTGGTCCAACATTTCCCAGTTCTAAATAGAACAAACGATAGTCATTAGTATCAAATGTACCACTGCCATAAGATGTATCGGCGAATCTTTTAATTTTATTAAGAGCCCCTTCAAGGATGCTCATAATCGCTCCAATAATCTCTTCATTAAAATTTTTTACTGATTGGCGAGCAATAATTAATCCATCCAAATCTACAATTAACGTAGCAATTAATTCATCAACTTTTTTCAAAAAATTGGCTAACAATTCTTCTAATAGCGTGACGCGCAACATTTTTAATTTATTCTAACTTTAAGTTAGAGAATTTATACTCAAAATCTTAATATTTTAGCTATTTTTAAACTCAATGATAAACAAAAATTTTTATAGCGATAGAACAACAATAAATTCCTTTCAAATCTATTAAGCTCTAGAAAATTTTGACGCATATCTTACTATATAATCCTTAATGTGGTAATTTGGACTTATTATTTCGGCAAAACCATATTTGGCTGCAAATTTTGGCATTCCGTAGAGAATAGCTGTTTCTTCAGATTCTGCAATTGTAACCCCTCCCGATTTTTGAATTGCCCCCAATCCTTGAACTCCATCCTTACCCATTCCAGTTAACAAAATACCTAAAGTATTTTTATTGAATGCTTTTGCTGCCGAATAGAATAACACATCAATAGAAGGTTTACAAAAATTAACCGGTTCCCCATTAAAGATTCTGATTGTTGGAGATCTTAAGTTCCTATTTTTTACCATAATTTCCATGTGTTTGTCCCCTGGAGCAATATAAATATATCCAGATTTAATTATTTCACCATTATTTGGAATTTTTACTTTTAACTTGCACAAATCATTCATTGATTCAGCAAATTGATTCATAAAAAAGAGATTTAGATGTTGTACAATGAATATAGATCCTGGAAAATTTGAGGGAATTCCCTTCAAGATTGATTTTAAGGTTTTGGGACCACCTACACTGGATCCCATGACTATGATGCATGGTACCTCAGATCCACTCTTAACTTGCGGGATTTTAGATGCTTTTTCTTGAACAACTACTTTTAAATCATGATGATTTGTGATTTTAATAGGGACTATTTTCTCTGAATTTAATTTTTTCTCTAAAATTTCTTTTTTAACCTTAATTTCTGAAGCTAAAAGCACTTTATTTATTAACTGCGTTTTAAATTTAGGAAATTCCTCTTTCCATACTCCAGTAGGTTTAATAATATAATCAAAAGCTCCCAATAGGAGGGTTTGAATCGAATCATTTAATGTTTTTGACGCTTCAGAGGGATTGAGAGCAGAAAAAACGATTGTTGGCACGGGATAATGCTTTGAAAGATATCGATATAACGTAATTCCATCCATTTTAGGCATAATTAGATCTAAAAGCAAAACATCTGGATTTGTTTTTTCAATTTTTTCGATGGCTTCTTCTCCATTTCTTGCGATATCAACTACTTCGATTTGAGGGTGTTCCGAAAGCATATCTGATAATATTTTTCTCTGATAAGAAGAGTCTTCTGCTATGAGGACTTTGACCTTCTTATGTGAACTATCCTCAGTTTTCATGTTCTTGAGAGCACTCATAAATGATTCTACTTTAGTCCTTTGAATACCTTAAAATTGATTAAAATAAATAGTTTTAAAACTATTTCTAGGCTTTGGCCATAGTGTGCCTTGTTAGAATTTGTTCCACTTGGTCCTTCTTGAAGGGTTTACGAATAAAATCCTTTGCGCCTAGTTGAGTCGCTTCAAGTATTAAATCCTGTTGGCCAATTGCAGACACTACAATAATTGATGCTGTTTTATCAAAGTTTAGAATACCTTTAATGGCATCTAGTCCTCCTAGCTGTGGCATGATAAGATCCATAGTAACCAAATCTGGCTTTAATTTTTTATATAGTTCAATTGCTTCATTTCCATTTTTCGCTTCTGCAATGACTTCAGCAAAATTAGTGCCGTTTATAATGTTCTTAAGCATGGCTCTAGTGAATCCAGCATCATCAACAATTAATACCTTTTTTTTGTGATTCTCTTTAGACATGTTAACATTCCCCTAATTTTTCATAAAATTTATGATAGGTTAATTTGAAAAATTTTCGTACTTTTTGTGAGTTTAACTAAGACGTACTTTTATATAATTTTGATAAAGTAAGTATTTAAAAAATTAATGAAATGCAAAATAGTTGCCCAGAATAACACAAAAAATTTGAAAAAAATTTGATTTAAATATTAATTCTATTTTGGATTTTGAGAGTTTAAGATCAGTAATCTTATCTAAATTACTTATCTATTTAATTTTAAGAAGGTCAAATATTATTTTAATAGTATCTATACTTGGAATAAAACAAATTATCCCATCTATACTTAATTCTTCAATTTTTATATTTGTGTTAATTATTATTATAGAATCTGTGAGCTCTGAATAATTTGCAGCCACTGAATTACATATTGCGCCAATTGAATCTAAAGCTAAAACAGGAACATTAGGAATTAGTTTGATGCCCATTAAATTTGCTAATGAGCTTGCATAATGTCCCGCTAATATATTGCCGATTTCAGAAATGATACTCCTCGTCAAATCATCTAATTCCTCGATTTCGTGTATATCATCAATAGATATCTCAGAAATCGAATTGATCATGTTAATCATGGATTCTTTAGTAAAGATTTGTAGTACAGTTAAGTTATGCTTTCCTGTTATATTTGAACAAATTCCAAAGATATTAGTTTCTTGATCGGGAAAAATATTATTTAACTCCCAAAAAGGAATGATTTTAATGCCAGTTAAAGAAACTTCAACTCGCTTATTAACAAGTTCTGATAACGCAACAACAGCATTACCGGACCCAATATTTCCTAATTCTTTTAACGAATCTAACTGCTCAGGACTCAATTTTATTGAGTTATTTACCCCTTCAAGACCTTCATTTAATTTCATATTCTTTAAACCTCTAAATTTTAATTAATTTTTTTAGTAATTGTATCTTTGCTTGTTTTTATTTGGATTATATCATCGCCTATATTATATATGATTGTTCTCCCTTTTTTTCCTCCAACTTCCTCAAATAGAATTTTAATATTTAATGAGCTTAATACTTCTCTTGCGATTTTAATATTTTGCTTACCGATACAGTTAAATTCATTATCAAAAATAGTTGCACCTCCAATCATAACTGCTTTTAAATTCTTTAATTTTGCTCCGCTCTGTATCATTTTGTCCACTAAATCTTTTATAGAAGTATTTACAAATTTATGAGGTAATTTTATCTGGGAAGCTTCTTTATTTTCAGAGGTCGGAAGTAAGACATGGGACATAGCATGTATATGATTTATCGAATCTGTTAACAGAATTGCGATACATGAGCCCAATCCATATATAGAAATCGTTTTGTAGTTTTTATATTTCTTACTCGAGTTTACTAATGCATAATGTGCGATGGGTAAAAAAATCTCTCCGTTTTGATTAGGTTTGATTATGCGATCAATTCGTTCTTCATAAACCATAATGAATTAACTTTTTAACTTTTAATATAAAAATGATTCCTTCCATCAAGTAACTTGAGATTGAGATTGGAATTTAAAAGAGTTTCAGTTTTTCCAAGGACCAATAATCCGCCATTCGTTAATTTATCTTTTAAAATCTTTAATAGTTTCTCTCTAAAACCTCTATTTATATATATCAATAAATATCTACAAAAAATAACATCATACTTTTGAGATCTTTGATGTCCCTTTGTGACATCCTCTATGATAAAATCTACTTTTTTTTTAATATCATTGCAAATTAAATATTTGGGTCCTAATCGATCATGAAATTTAGTAAAATATGCTAATTTATATCTCTCAGGAGTTTCTTTTAAAGCCTCTTCACTATAGAATCCCATTCGTGCCATTTTAATAATATTACTATCAACATCAGAAGCAACTAGATCATAGGTAGGAAAATCATTGATTTCTTCCCTTAATTGCTCAAGCATCATAGCTAGAGAATAAGGTTCCTCGCCTGAGGCACATGCACATGACCAAATTTTCAACCCCTCCTCTTTATAAGCATAATCTCTGCGAATTTTGTCATAAATAGAAAGCTTAGAGACATCAATATTATCAGAATAATTTTGAAATTTTCCATTTTTACAAGCAAGAATAATCTGACGAAGTTTTTCATAAATTTCGATGTTTCTAAAGAAATAAGTATAATTTATAGTAAACCTGTCCAAAAACAATTCAATTTCTTGGGGATTTGATGAAATATAATCAAGATAACTTTGGTCGGTTGTCAAACCGACTCGAATCATTCGAGCTTTAATCCTTCTTTCAAGAAAATTCCTTCGATAACATTCAAACTCTATACCGGTTGAATCTTTCAATTTTTCTATCAAATTGTTGATGGATTTAGGGTTAAATGCTATACTTTCCATTGAATTCTCTTCCTTTAAGAATTTTAAAGATTTTTCAATAACTCCTCGAGTTGGCTAATCCTTTTATCTATATGTTGAATTGAATATTTCACATGAGAATGAATTTCTTTAATTTCATTTACGATATGTGAAATTTTAATATGAACACTTCTGTTTATTTGGGGTTTTAAAGTGCTCATAGCTTTTGATTGTTGAACTTGAAGTAATTGAGAACCTAAATTATTTGAAGCGGTTGTTTTTGCGATCTGAGCTGAGTTGTTTTTTTGTCTAGATTCGCCAGGAAAACCATATCTTTCAGGACCTCTCTTGATTTCGCTTGATATATATTGAAATTCAATAGGTTCTCTTCCCTCTTTTATAACCTCATATTTAAAACCATTAAATTCTTTATTATTTTTGAGTTTGCCTGCCCAATTTGCGGCAATATATCTATGAAATAAACGAGATTGTAACCCTGCCCAAATCCAAATTAAATTTAATGGTTTATCTACAAACAAATATACACTATTAGTTTCAAAGAGCTTATCGGGATTTTTTGTGAGATTTTCACCGTTGATTTTATATACATAATTAAAGTATTCGTTTTGTTGCATATCCCTTAGCCATTTTGATATTTTTTGTAAAAATTTGGATTATGTGGGAATTAAAAAAATATTCCCCATGTTTTTTTTTAAACTTCGTAAAATGTGGAGAGTGTATCTAATAATTCTTGTAAAGTCTCGAGTTCTGGAATAAAGAGAAAAGTGCCCTGAATCTCAAATTCTTTAATAATAACATTTGTAGTGATTACTAAAGAAAGTTCTTTCATCAATCCAATTTCTTCATTTAGGATTTTAAACAATTTCATGCCGGTATCTAAACTTATGTCCGGCGGCTCAGTCATCAATCTTATACTTAATAAATTCCCTAAAGCTGTAGTATAATGACTGGCTAATATATGACCGAGTTCTTTCATTGCATCAATATAAATTTCAGGAAAATCATTGATAGATTTCACGCTTCTTAAATCTATTTTTGCTTTTCCGTTATCACCTATTATGATAGAAGTCAAATTAGTGATGTCTGGTACTTTAAATAAAGTTAGAACTGTTGCTCTGGTTTTTCCTTGAACTCCACTCCAGGAGACAAATAATTTCATATTTTTCTTGCTCATTTTTTTGGCAAACTGATCAATAGAAACGACCTCTACTGAGGGAATATTGATATCTACTCGCTTATTTATCATTTTTGCTAAGGCGTTAGCAGCATTACCAGCACCAATGTTTCCAACTTCTCTTAAAGCATCTTTCTGAATATCTGTAAGTTCTAAGTCAATGAATTTATCGAGCGCTCCTCCCGGTTTAACAGGTTCAACCTTATCATAGATATCTAATTTATTGAATAGACTTTTTATAGCTTTTAAGTCTGGTATATAGAAAAAGATACCATTCATCTGTAAATCAGTAACTTTAATTGCTGTTTTTATAATTACCACATATTCAGATTGCTCTTGAAGCTCTTTAGCTAAGAAATTTCCTAAATTGCCCGCATTGCTCATAGCAAATTCAGGAACATCAAAAATCATTTTTGTATTTAATAAATCTGCTAATGCTGAAGCATAATGTCCCGCGAGAATATTTCCAAATTCCGTGACTGTAGAAATAGCAAAATCATCTAAATCTTTTTTAGTTTTTACTTTATCCGGATTAATCTTTGACTTTTTGCCCGCTAGATCTGCTATTAATTTCATTAATGGAGTTAATTCAAACACTTGAAGTATTGTAGATAATGAAGGCTTTCTTATATGCGAAAATATTCCACAGACAACTTCTGACTCATTACCAAATTGACGAGGTAACTGTTCTAGAGAAATAATACCAACATCCGTAAGATCTACATCTATTCGTTTATTTATTAATCTTGAAAGAGCTGTGACTGCATTTCCACTTCCAATGTTCCCTACCTCCTGTAGTGTATCTTTTTGCATTTTGGTAAGCTTCACTATATCGTGAACTATCGGCTGATGTGGTTTATCACTTGAAGGGATTATAATATCTTCAGTTCTTATTCTAGCAGGAAGCTTTTCTGGGATATAACGCTCTGGTAATTGATTGATATCTTGAGAATTTCTCATTAATTGTTGATCAGGAGCTAATGGAACTATTAATGACTCAAGATCTAAAACAACATATGTTTCCTCATCTAAGACTCCTACAGATCTAATGTATTTCATATCAATTTCAGTCTTGATAATCGCAGATTTATTCTGAAAAATTGAAATTGGGACTTCTCTCATGCTAATAACTGAATCCACATAGAGTGCAATATTAATATCCTGTAATTCTAATAAAACTAAGCGAGTATTTTTTGATAACTTTAAATGATCTCCATTTGAGTGAATCCTTTGTCCCATGGCTATTATTGTATAAATCTCCCCTCTAACATCAGCAATTCCCACAATTGATCTTTCTGCTAAAGGGATTGGAATAATTAATTCTGGAACATAAATTTCTCTTACATCTGTTATTTCAAGAAAATATATTCGATCATCTACATTAATTTCTACTAATTTTATTGTTTGTACATATTCGTTTTCTAACATAGTAAATACTCTACCTCTTTAATTTTCAAATGTCATTTTTAATGATAATTCCTTTCCAAATGAGTTCTTTTTCCCTTTCTTCTTTAGAATGTTCAGAAAAAAAATCGGGTTGTTTAAATATTGAAATTTGACCCCCATTCGAGAATTCATACACATAATCTAGCATATCATCCATACTTGTGAAGTTAAAGCCTGCTATGCTCAATTCGGAATTGTTAACTATTAATAAATCCTCACTATTGAATAGGGTATATTCATCGTTAATTTCTAACCATAATTCAGGAATTATCTCTTTTTTATCAATTGTAATTATATCATCCAGGGGTATATCCCGATACGTTTTATTTGTAGCAAAAATTATCTGGTCTGGAATAGTTTTAAGGAGTTTAGCAGTTTTATTAATCCCCTCTATTGCTTGAGTATATTTTTGTGAATCGAAGACATCATAGCACAAAACAAAAATAACTCCGCCTCCATCTAATTTAGCTATTAAATCTACCACGTTTTCTGCATCTGAAGTTGGATTAATTTGTATATTCTCTACAAAAATATCACGAATATACTTAAAATATTGATAAAATCTCCATTTCACTGCAGATTTATCATTTATCTCTCGACTAATGAAAGTCTGATAGAGATTTTGTAACTGCTTCTCTGATAGTTTTGAATAATCAGCGCTCGTGTCATAGTCATCCCCAATATTAACAAATTCATTTGATTTATTTGATTTTGATTTTTTCGCAACTTCATCTACATAAATCTTAAGTTCCTCTATAGTAAATCCAGGCGCAATATATTCTACTAAATAAAGCAATCTCTTTTTGGATTTATCCTGTAATAAATCATAATATTGTATTGTCATTTTTTTTCTCCTTTATTTATTTAATATACATTTAACCAAAGAAATATGATTCTAAATCAGAAATACTCATTTTTTCTTCTCCTTTATTTTTCAGATAGTACATAATTTCTTTTTCTTGATATGCTAACACATTTTTAATAGAGAATGAGATTATATACTCATTTTCTTCTTTAGATTTTGAAACTTTATTTTCGGTATTTGAAGATACTAATTCAAAGGTATCTGGTATTGTGTCTGTTATTAATACATCCTTTATTTCCACATTCGAATTATTTCTCATTGTAATACTTATCGCAAATTCATCTGCATCACGTCCAGGAAAGATTTCTTTTCCAATTGTCAGATTACGACGCTTATGTGTGACCTTTATCTTAGGTTTTTTCATGTCTGATAAGATATTTTTCACTACATAATATTCAGGTATTTCGATTTCTGCCAGATTCTTGTTTTTTATATAATAACAGCTGACTTCTAACGGAAATTCATATGCTTTATTATAATCTGGAGTCATTGCCCGAATTGGATATGTCAGTTCTAATTGTCCATTTATCCCTATTAAATCCCTTATTTGATTATTCGTTAAATTTATAATTAATTCTAAAGCATGTTCCTTAGATGGATCATCATCTTGAGGTGTAATTTTGAGGGTAATATCATCTATTTTCATGTCTCCTGAAGAGTTTTTAAGCTTAATTTGTGCAAGATCAATAGGAGGCTTAAAATCTTCTGGAATTGTCTCATTAATTATAATACCTTTAATAGGAACAATGCCCGTATTATGAATAATAATTTTATTAAATAATTCTGATTCTTCAAATGACTTGATTTCTTTTTGAGAGATATCTTTTTCAAAATAAAATCCTATCACTTCAATTGTTGTATCTTCCACTTGTAAGCTTACATTAGTGTTTCTCTCAATAGCATAATCCAATGAATAAGTTAGCTTTCTTGAAAATTTAGGTTCATTCTCCTCATGAAGTTCCCATTTATTAGTATTAAATGTTTCACCAGGTCGTAAAATAACTTTATTTCCTTCCTTAGTCATATCTAAATCTACATATTTTGTAGATCTCGTTTTATCGGTAATTAAAACGTTTTTCAATTGCATAGTAAAATCACTATGATTCGCAAAGATAAATGAGCATTCCCATTGATTTGGTTCTGTTTCTTTCTCTTCCACATCTATGACATGCTTTGCGTGGGAATATGCTGAGAATTCTTTAATATCAGTTTCTGAGACAATATAATTTTCTAATTCATATGTCATAGTAATAATCCCCGTCCTAATCTGCTTATTTTTTTCTGGAATTATTTTAGCTATAATAATTACCTGTCTCTGTTCTCCAGGTTTTAATTCTCCTAAATTCCAAGATAATTTATTGTTTTTAATTTTTATATCTGCTTTCGAGTCGCTTGAACATTCTAAATCATAAAAATCCTTAGGAATTTCTTTTTCAGCATGAATATTTTTAATGATATAATTTGATTGATTATGTAAATCAATTAAAAATTTAACTGTATTTTCTTGACCAAATAACAAAATATATCGATCATCTTGACCAATCATAGGAATTTCTGTAAAATCCTTTACTGCTTTTATATCCTTATTAAGAATCTCTATTGATTCATAAATCTTAAGAGGATCTGATAGATCATCTAAACTACTAATGTTGTATCTAATATTCTTATTAGTTTGTGGTTCAAATATCCCAAGACTCAACTCATTTTGAATATCTAAATTGGTATATTGAGAGCCTAAGATTTGAATGCGAGTATCCCACATTCGATCTTTATATGAATTATTTATTATTGATACATTGCCATAGCCATTAGCAGATTTTCTTTGCATAGTATGATCATACTGAAATTCTAAAGTTTCCTCATTAACTATTGTAATTTCAGATATACTTTCTGCTGTTTTTGAAATTTGAACCTCATTTGTTTCATATTTTCCTAAGTGCTTTGTTTCTTCCATAAATTTGAGAGGTACTCCCAAAAAATTTGGACCGATTTTGGTCCTTAATTCAGTTTGATTAATGCATTTAAATCCCATGTTTATTTTGCTCCATTTGATTTATCTTTTATTTTTTATTACATATTTTTGACTAATTTTAATAAATATCATTTAATTGTGAGTATTGCAATTCGTTTAATTTAGAGTTTATAATATTAAAAACATCAAGTATTAAACAAATAGAACCGTCGCTCAGGATTGTTGAGCCTGAAATATAGTTGGTAATAGAATATTCTGATTGAAATGGTTTCACCACCGCATCAATTTGTTCAAGAAGCTCATCTGCAATTAATATTGCTGATGAATTCTCATCTTTCTGACATAAAACTGCCAATTTAGTGTGTGAATTTTTCTTTACTTTACCATTACTATTTAGTTTCAAAAGTTTATCCAATTTAATTATGGGTAGAAGACTTGAGTTGATTTTATAATATTTTGACTCTCCAACATACTCCAGAGAATCGGGACTATAAAAATAAATTTGTTTTATGTTTTCCGTAGGAATCGCGAAGATATCACCTGCGATTTTTAATAATTGTGCCTTAATAATTGCCCTACTAAAGGGTACAATTACTGAGAATTTCGTTCCGATTCCTTTTTCTGTGAAAATTTGAAAAGAACCTCCAAGTTTTTTAACCTTTTCATCAACAATAGCTAAACCCATTCCTCGTCCAGAGATCATATCTGCATCCGTAAGGGTTGAAAAGCCAGGCATCAAAAGAAATTTATTCAAAACTTCATTTGAAAGAAGTTCTACCTCGTTGGGAGTGTAATATCCCTTAGCAATGATATTTTCTCTTATTTTATCATAATTAATCCCTTTTCCATCATCAGAGATTTCAATATAGATTAATCCTGCTCTTCGATATGTCTTTAGTTTTAAGACTCCTGTTTCATTCTTATTTTTAGAAATCCTTTCTTTTGGTGATTCAATTCCATGATAAATTGCATTTCTAAGAAGATGGACTAATGGTGAATTAAGTTCTTCTAAAATTTTTCTGTCCATCTCCACATTAATGCCTTCTAGGATGAATTTTATTTTTTTACCTGTTTCTACCGCAACATCACGTACCAATCTTTTATATTTCCTAAAAGTTGATTCTACTCTGACAAGTTTTAAGTCAAAAATGATTTCTTGAATATCAAGGAGGGATTTATCAATATTATCAAAAAGGATACTTATCTCCTGATCTTGTCTCTCCTTGAGTATTTGACTAATTTGATTTTTAATTATGATTAATTCTCCAAAGTAATCCATTAATTTTTCCAATGTATCAATATCAACTTTTATTCTTGAAATTGTCGCTCTTTCATTCTGGAAATTGTCTATTATCTTAGACACCGGTTCAATTTCTCCATCAATGATTTCTTCTTCGTAAGTGTTTTCTTTTTCACTTTCCAGGCTACTTTCAAATGTGTTCTCATCCTGCATCTTTATACTAAAGTTAGTCAGAAGAGCTTCAAATTTGTCATGATTTAACTCTGTTATAACTTTATTATCAATTTCAAGGATTTCTTCCAAAATTTGAGAAATTTGGGCTGAATTTTTTTGAGTAATATAGTAAATTTCAAAATCTCTATCAAAATTTCCAATTTCTAATAATCGAGGTTCAGGATTACTATAACAAATTTGACCAACTTCATTGAGCGCTCTAAAAATAATAAATAAGCGTACTTTTTTAAATACACAAGTGGCCTGTAATCTGAGATATATCTTATAATATTTATTATTTTTAACGCTTAGTGTTTGTTTAATTTTATCCTGAGGAATTGGTTTAATAAAGGTAATTTCATATTCATTCTCGAAATCATCAAAGGTATCTTTAATTTCGTCTAAAAATTTAACATCAATATCAGTATTATCCCCTTTTTTAAGTCTGCTCACTACTGTTCGAAGAACATCAAGACTTTCAAAAAAGATTGAAGTAAATTTACTGATTTTTTCGGTTGAAACTTTATTATCTTTAGCCTTGTTCAAAAAATCTTCTAAAAAATGGCAGAATTTTGAAACGTTTTCAAAACCTGCCATGGCAGTCAATCCTTTTAAAGTATGGAATGCGAAAAAAAGTTCTTGAACTGGTTTTTTATTGCGAGGATTTTCTTCTAGCTTGAGAACTTCATCTTCTACTTTTTGGATAAGATCTTCGGATTCATTTATAAAAAGCTGAATATCTTCTTTAGATGCCATATAATCCCCTTTATCATTCTTTTTCCATATATTTATTTCTTATCTTTAATTTTTAGAATACGCTCCATAACTTCTACAATCTGTTCAGTTTTGAAAGGCTTTTGAATAAAATCTTTAGCTCCTTTTTTTGCCGCTTCAAGTACTAAAGCTTCTTGACCTAAAGCAGATACAACCACGATGATCGCCTTTGGATCAACCTTTAAAAGATCTTCAATAGTTTCAATGCCTCCCTTTTCAGGCATTACAAGATCCATCGTGACCATATCTGGTTTTAATTTTTTGTATAGGGCAATCGCTTCTTTTCCATTTTTCGCTTCACCGACGACTTCACCGTAATTAGTTTTTGAAATTATATTCTTCAGAATATTTCGTGTAAATTGGGCGTCATCAACTACCAATATTTTACTTTTATTATTTGACATTTTTCTAACTCCTATTTTTGGTTAATATTATTTTGTTATTGTTTGTTCTTTTTCTATAATGGTTTGTTCTACTTCAGTTAATATTCTACTCAAATCGAGTAAAATTCTAGGTCTATCTTTAAACTTTATAATTCCTTTGATATATTCAATTCCAACACTAGTTTGGAATATTGGACTTAAACCTTCAACTAAATCAATATCAATATTGGCTATATCCAAAATACGATCAACTAAAAATCCTGTGTTCACATTATTAACACTAACAATGATGATGTATTTTTTCTCTGAACTATATTTTTCTTCATTTTTCTTAGAATCTTGTATTCTATATTCGTTCAGATTTAATTTCTTGCTCAAATTTACAATATGTATAATTTCTCCTCTGTAATTATAAATTCCATCAATAAAATCATAACTTTGAGGCAATTTTCTAATTTGGCCTGCCAATATTATTTCTTTAGTATCATAAATATTAATAGCAAATTGTTCGCCTTCTGTTTCAAATAAAATAACTGAAAGCTTATTTCCTTGAGTATAATATTCTTCTTGCATATTTTTTTCTCCTAATCTTTTTTTTACGCATTACAAACTTTTTTTTATCTAAATTTTCTTACAAATTAAAATATCTGTTAATATTTTTCTCAAATTCGTAAAATGCCGTAATATCTCCATTAAAATTTTCAAGATGGGTTTTATATTTCTCCAGAAATTCATCAGCCATAAGATACATATATCTTTTAATAAGCGGAGTTATCTTTTCAACTAAGAAAGCAAAAATTACATTTTTCTTAGTAATCGTGTAAAATAGCTGATTTCCGAAATTTATCTCTTTTAATTTCCCCCCTGTCTCTTTACCGATGACAAATTGTGAAAATGAAAAAAGTGCTGAAATAAAACCTCCTATTTGAACTTCTCCATCAATAATGTCAGTCCGTTTTCCCATAATTTTTGTAAAAAGTGGACATCCAGCAGTATCAATAATAAAAATACCAATTATTCCCTCTATTACAGGTATTTCGATTGAGTTTTTAATAGTATTCTTAATCTCATCGATAGTATGATTATCAGTACAATATTTAATAATACTCTTAGAGTGTAAATATAATTCAGAATATTGGAGAGTACTTTCTTTTTCATAAAGATAAATTAGAATTAGTTTCTCTAACTCTTTTTTATTCTTGAAAAAGTTAAGAAATACAGAGAAATCATCTAAAGGAATAATGGAATTTCCACTATCTTTTTTGATTATTTCCATCTTGAAAAGATGTAATATATTTTGTATCATGGGCATTCCAATACCAATTTGGTAAAGTACTTCAGAACTAAAATCTTCTGACTCAATGTTTTTGAAAGTAATTTTGATCAAACCAATGCCTAGCACTTCCAACATTCTTGGATTATTAACACGTCTGTCCATGCTTATCATCGAGACTACCAAATTAGCTTTCTATAAATATATCCCCTAAATATACAATAATTCATTTATTGATACTTATATTTTATAATCTTGATAAAGTAAGTATTTAAAAAATTAATGAAATACAAAATATTACGCTTTAACGATACAAAAAACTCTGAAAAAAAATAATTTAAATATAAAACGTTTTCAATAGGATTTTAAAAATTTGAGAGACACGACAAAATAATGATTTTATTTCAATTCTTCCTCAAATACTTGAAAATCAGAAGAAGTGAATAAACAAAAAATTACTTCTTTAATCTGAGTATCTTTTGATAAATACTCTTTAGCGGTTGCAATCATTATTTTTGCACATCTCTCAATAGGATACCCAAAAATCCCTGTAGAAATTGCTGGAAATGCAATCGATTTTAGCTCATGTTCATCCATTAATTTTAGACTATTTAGAGTGGCATTTTTCAATTTTTCATCTTCATTCCCTTCCCCCATCCGTGGCCCTACCGCATGAATAACATGTTTCGCTTTTAATTCTCCCCCTGTAGTAATCACTGCTCCTCCAACAAATGTAGGGGATTTCTTATTACATTCTTCTTGAATTTTAGGGCCGCCTTTCCGGCGAATTGCTCCGGCTACACCGCCCCCCAAGATTAATTGCGCATTAGCCGCATTGACAATAGCATCAGTAGCCAATTCAGTAATATCTCCTTGGACCAACTTAATTTTTGAACTTTTTATTATTAATTCTTTCATATTAAAACCTTAAATATTATCAATTTCAAATATATTTACTAGTATCTGGTATAATAGTATATAATAACAGTTTAAGTAACCATAATAATAATATATTTTCTAAGATAATCATTTCATATTATAAGCTTATATTTGAAGGCGGGAATTAATGAGCATACATTTTCGTAAAAAAGAAGCATCGATTGTCTTATTTTTATTCTTAAGCTTATTTGTTTCACTCCTTCTCATCAATACAGAGATTTCTGGGGCTAATTCCGAAAAGAATGAAGCGATAAATGAGAATAATAATAGAGAATCTCATCTCGAAGAATCCGGATTCTGGAATCTTACCGAATCTCCCATAGTTATTGATGATTATCAACCCAATTGTAATTGGAAAAAAACCGCCTCTAAGCATGAGTGGTGTTTTGGTAGTGGGACTTTGGATGATCCTTACATTATAGAAAATGTTATTATAAATGGACAGGAGTCTACAAGTTGTATTACTATTAGAAATTCTAATGTGTATTTTATTATTAGGAATTGTATTCTCTATAATTCTGGTTGGTCCTTATTTAACTGGGACTCCGGGATTAAATTAATTAATACAAATAACGGGAACATATTAAATAACAACTGTTCATATAATAATGGTTTTGGGATTCTACAAATTGGATGTTCTAATAACAATTTTTCTGGAAACATTGTAAATCATAATTCTCATCATGGAATTTATAGCTGGAGTATCGATAAAATCAATATTTTTGAAAATGAAATTAATTATAACCAAATAACTGGGATATATTTTTGGTTTAGTTATAAAAACAACATTTCGGATAACATCATAAATTCCAATCAAAATGGAATATACTTAATTATGAGTAGTAATAACTTTATCACGTCCAATTATTTAGTCGATAATAATGTGAGTATATATCAATTCTGGTCTGGGGGGAATTTTATTAGTGAAAATAAATATGAATATGACCTGCCACCTCCTGCAATACCTGATGAGAACGCTAAAATAGATGGTGATGACAATGATGACGATGACGACGATACTGAAGAAATTGAAGCTAAAGAGATCCCCTATATTAGTTTAATATTAATTGGTACTTCTATAGGATTTGTAAGCGGAGGAATTATTGGTTACCTCATTCAAAAAAAAAGAATCGAAAAAAAAAGCCTTTTTCTATTCAGTAAACCCATGAAAGAAAAATCTAAAGCGGAATCATCTTTAAATTTAGAGGAGAAGGTTGTTCCTGAACCAGAGTTAGAATTTGTACCAAAAGGAGCAATTATGAAATTTGGAGATATGAAAAAATTGATTGAGGAACAAGAAGATTTGAAAAAAAATGAAAATGAAAAAAAATAATAATATCAATAAAAGAAAAATTAGCCTTGCTCTTGGTCTTTTTTGAAAATTTCATCTAATTTGGCTTTATCTTCGTCAGACATCTTACTCATTGCTTCCATTTGCTGCTGCATTAGGATCCTCATGAAGTTATTACTTATGATTTGGTTTAAAACGGGCAATGCTATCCGCATTCGAGTTAGTTCATAATTCATAAGTTTTGCAGTCTCCCTCATCTCTTTCAGTTCCTCTTTTGTCATCCCCTCCTGTCCTATTCCTGGACATTCTACATCCACAACTGTAAAATTTTTTCCATCGAACTCTAACGGGTATGTTCGACAGCTTAAAGGACGATTCTCATAGATTAAACATTTTTTTTGCTCAGCATTGTATAAAGGGCATTTCTCCTCTAGTAATTCCTCTACAGGAGTTCCTGTAAGCATTTGTGTTGGTGATTTTTCATCATCTTCTTTTTGTGGAGGTAATGGTTTTAAGATTAGGTCAAATACACCGTCAGGCTTACTATAGACATCCAAATAAGGAAGGAAATTGGCTACTACTCCATTTCGAGCCCACATCTCTAAATCCCAAAGTGTAATGGGGATAGGTCCTCTAGCAAGACAGCATTTATCACATCTCGTACATTTAAATGTAAATTTTGCTTTTTCTTTTTCAGGTTCAGCCTGATCATCTACAGGTTCTTCATTTTTAATTTCTTCTTTCTTTTCAGAATTTTGATTTTCTTGGTTATTTTCAGTCAATTCACATCTTTCCATTTAGTTTTTTTGGATATTTTCTAATGAGTAGATTTATTAAAAATTCAAAATTAATCCTAGAAAAAAAATTTTATCTTTATCTATGATAAATGATTTAACATTATATCCAAATAATAGATAAATTACAATAGACATGGAGTTTGTATATAATATGACATTTGAATCAGATTTCCAAATAATTAAAAATCTTACTGAAATTCAAGCGTGCTCAGGGGATGAAGGCAAAATTCGAGACTATATCAGAGAAATTGTTGCACCATATTGCGATAAAATTGAGATGGATATTTTAGGAAATTTATTTTGTTTTATTTTTGGAAAAGCCGCCAAAGAAGAGTCTAAATTAAAAATATTATTAGACGCTCACATGGATGAGATCGGATTCATGGTACGTTATATTGATAAAAATGGATTCATTAGATTTTCTCAAGTTGGAGGACATAACCCACGCATTCTCCCCGGTCAAAAAGTCACCATCCATTCAAGTTCTGGGGAAGAAATAATTGGTATTATTGGAGAAACCCCTATTCACCTAATAAAACAGGAAGAGAGAAAAAAACCCATCAAATTGGAGGAATTATTTATTGATGTAGGAATGGCAAATGCTGATGAGGTTAAGAATAGTATATCCGTTGGGGATTATATCATTTTAAAGCAAGAATGCATAGCATTTAAGGGAAATGAGAGAATTTGCTCAAAATCATTTGATGATAGAGCAGGCTGTTTCATTCTCATTAAACTCATAATGGCGCTTGCCAAGGATAAAGAACTGCTAGATAAGGATTTAATTTTCGAATTTGCGGCTCAAGAAGAAATTGGCGTTAGGGGTTCAACAGTAGGTGCTTATAAAATTTTCCCAGATATTGGGATTGTAGTAGAAGTTTCTCATGCAATAGACTTTCCAGGGATAAGTAAAGATAAACATCATGATTGTTCATTAGGTTCAGGAGTATCAATAAGAATTGGGCCAAATTTATATCCTAAACTTACAAAGCTATTGATTAATACTTCAAAGGAAGAACAAATCCCGTTTACTTTAATCGCTGAACCTCGTCCCACACCAACTGATGCTAGGGCAATTCAAGTAACAAAATCTGGAATACCGTGTGCCTTGGTTTCAGTACCTTTAAGATATATGCATACGAATGTAGAAGTCATTGAATATCAAGACTTATTACATACAGTTAGTCTACTTAAATCCTTTCTCATGAAAGATTTAAAATCTGCAATTACTAACCTTTAGCTATTACTAGGTTAATCTTTCATAAATAATTCTTTAGTTTTGAGCAATTTGCCAAAATAGACTAGCGTGGGTTCAATAGAATCCTCTTCTTTTATTCCAGTTAATACGATTTTACCATTATTAAAAACTAAAAAGACGCACTTTACAGGAATTTTAGATTTATGTATAATCGCAGGAAACACTTCTGGTTCATACATCGTATTTTCAAGTCGAATCGCTGCCAAATCCAAGTCAATTTTATCATCAAGTTCGGCCGTTGTGACTATATTCACAATTTCTGATTTTACTGACTTTATATTAATCTTAATTTTAATTTTGGATTTAAACTCAGTTATAATACGCGAGATTATTATATCAACGTTATTAAAAGATTTTAAACCACTCAAAATCATTTTACCGTTTCTAAATATGATAGCGACACACTTAGGATCTAACATTCTTAAAAATAATCCGGGAAATCGCTTTTTATCATATTCTACATTGTTAAAGGTTCTTGTTATTTTTTCAAGATCAAGAGGTAGATCTGGATTTATACCTAATTCTACTTTAACTACAATGTTTTGAACAGTATAAGTTAAGCTCCTTGTTTCTTCTTTGGATTTCTTTTTTATTTCCATTGAGATGTAGTTGAACACTAATTATAACTCAGAAACTATTTCTAGTAATATTAAGATCATTTCATATTTAACATTACTTCTTGAGGTGAATTAAAATTAATATTAAATAAGAACAACACTTTTTCTATGTACACGTTTATCATTATTTAATACTTATTTTAAATAAAAATCAATTTTAACAAGTGTCATGAACCCACTTACCAAAAAGAAAATTTCCTTATGGATAATACTATCGATAAATCTAATTATCGCATTTATTATTGGCTTGGCAATTCCTGTAATGAAATCAACTCTCTATGTTTCACTCGGAATTGTTCTAATTTTAGCACTAATGGTTTTAAACTTCCTTCTTCTAGAATTTTTACAGAATGAATATGAAACTTCAATTATTTATGAGAAAACATTGATCTGGGCATTTTTATCTCTTAATTTTTTATTTGCTTTTATAATGGGTTTTACAATTCCCTTTATGGAATCGAACGCGAAATATAACATGGGTATTGTCATGCTGCCACTTTTGGTGATTCTTAATTATATTATTGTTGATAGATTTCATTATTACCTCAAAAACGCTTCTAATTCTGATGAAATAAATAAAATTAGGGATAATGAGCAAACTCAAGAGACGATTAATATTAAAGCAAAAACGAATGGTTCCAGAGAAAAGAGAACAGTAATCGAATTTAATGGAAAAACCTATATTTTCTCAGTTAGGTCGCTTATTATATTAGCTGTTGGCGCCCCTCTATTATCATATGGAATTTACCAATTCTTTGATATGCCAATTAATTATTGGCTCCACGAAATCGTGGTAAAACAAACAGTTTTCTTTTTAAATCTCTTATTTAATATGGGAGTAGGAACAGATTATGTTCCTGTTGGAATGCACCATTGGAGCTTTACCATCCCTAATAAAGGAAATATTTATTTTCAAACGTTTTGTACAGGAGTACAAGCGATATGTGTCTTTGCCGGGATTATTATTTGCATACCACATTCGCAAGATCCTAAAACAAAGGAAGATATAATTTGGCGAAAAACGAAAGCATTAATCATATCATCGGTAATATTTTATGTTGTGAATATAATAAGGATGGTGATTCAAATTTATTTATATTACATCGGATATGCGTGGGAGGATATCCACTATTCCATCAGCGCCGCCAGTTCATTTATTGCAGCAATAATCATTCTCTTATTACATAAATGGATTCCAGAGTTCATTATTTCCATAATATATTTAGGAGCATTAGTGAATAAGAGAATTAAAGACAATCGCAAGGCTAATATTATTGAAATGGTTGAAGTTACCAATAATGTGCCTCTTAGTATAATGAGAAAAGTCTTAGTGATGGAAAAGAAAACGTATATCAATGATATGATTCCATGGGCAGAGAAATTCGGATATATAATCGAAGGTGATTCATTAAAAATACCTGAGGATCGCACTGAAAGGTTTATAGAGATGTTAAATTGGGAGGACCCATTTGTTTCCAAAGAAACTCAGAAGAAACAAGAAAAACCGTGATGAATAAGGTTAACTAAGTTCGGTATTCTGATTTTTCTTTATTACTTAATATTTGTTAACGACTAGACAAAAATTTTCAAAATTTTTCCATTAATCGAAATGACGCAAGAATTATCTTAATATTAGGATTTTTAGAATATTTTATTTGAGAATTGATCCAGATGGACAAAGTCGCTCAATTCCCTCCGGTATTTTGTTCCACTTTTCCCAAATTTTCTCTCATATCCAAGTCGAAATATCAATAACAACCGATAATCTTTTTCGGGAATGTGTAGAATTTTTCTAATTTTACGGACGGATTCGATATTCATCAATTGACCACTTACGAGTTGTGCGCTTATTCCGAGATTATTTGCAGCGAGCCATATATTTTGCATTACGCCGCCAATACTCATTATGCCCCATAAATGCTTTAGCGAACCAACTCCGGGTCGTTTTTGATTGTAAAGAATAAACAATAATACTTGCGAATTTTGAATTAATGCGGAATATAAATACATTGATTTCCTCCAAAATTCGTCGTCTTCAACCAGTTTCGGATTAGTCTGTAAATCCATAACAAACTTAGGTAAAACATCGACATAAACTCCGTCTTTTTTAGTTTCAAGTTCTTCTATGGTGTGGCGAACCCAGTAGAAATGTTCATCAACTTCCTTTTTGTTGAGCCTAAAACCTACTTCAGAGAGTTGCCTTTTAACCTCCTCGTCCTTTACAACAATTATTTCAAATGGTTGCGAATTATGAGGTGTTGGCGCGAAACGGGCTGCTTCAAGAATCTTTTTCAATTCAGAATCAGGAATCGGTTTTTTTGAAAACATCCATCTCGAACTCCTCCTAAATTTAACTAACTCTTCAAATTCCATTACGCTTCACGATAGCAATATTTGAAATTATATAAGGATAGTAATATTTGAAATTATATAAGAAGGTTAAGAATTCAACAAATTCAATAAATAATAATAATTATTGATCCTTAATGTTAGAATTTAATAAAGACCAAAAAGTAATTCAAATTGGAAAGGTAAACATGGGCGGTCAACCCGGTGAAAATCCGACTGTAATGATCGGAACTGTGTTTTACGCGAAACATCCCGCCTTACTGGATGAGAAAACCGGCAAATTTGATAAAAAATTAGTGGAAAATGAAGTACACGAATTTATTGAGATCGTTGAAGATACGGGTATGCAAGCAATCGTCGATGTAGTAGGGAGTTATCCAGATGCGCTTGTAAAGGAATGCGAATATATTGCGGATTTAACTGAATATCCATTTTTAGTGGATGGGTTAAATGATACTAGCAGGATTCCAGCAATGGAAGGGCTCAAAGAAATTGGATTATTAGATAGAGCTATACTAAATAGTGTTGATGAGAATACTTCGAATGAAAGTGTAAATAAACTTAAAGAAATAGGAGTTAAACATGCTGTACTTTTAACATTTGGAAATAGATATATTTTTCCTCATCAAAAGTTGCATTTATTACAAGAAAAATTGTTGGTTAATGCTGAAAAGGCTAATATCGAAAATGTGATTGTTGATACTGCCGTTTTAGATTTACCTTCTGTGGCTATAAATGTAGAAACCACTCGTTTAATAAAAGAGGAGCTAGGATTACCCACGGGATTTGCCCCTGCTAATGCAATTTACGGATGGAATTATGTGAAAAAACATGGAGAATCCGCAAGATGTGGTGCAATTGCATCTATTATGACCTATTGTGCAGATGCGGGAAGTGATTTTATTCTATTTGGACCCGTAAAATTTGCGAAATGTGTTGTTCCCTCAATTGCCATGATTAGTGGTATCAATGCATACTATAGAAAGAGGATATTAAGAAAACCTATATCTGATCAAACACCATTTAAAAAGATTTTCTGAGTCTTTTAGGAGATGTATCTTAAAAGTAAATCGCCAGTTCGATACATAAAGTCGGGCATTAATTCATTTATCCTATCTTTTTTAATCTCATCATCCATTAAGAACAAGACAAAGAAATCATAATCTGCGATTCGTATTTTTTTAAATAAGATTACGGAATCTGCAATTTTAAAAATAGATTCATCTTGCTTTAGAGCCCGAAATTCTGAAAAAATTTTATATAACATCGTAAATTGAGGTGCTGTAATCTCAAAAATGTTTCTTAATTTACCATCATCAGCTTCCTCTCCAGGTGGTCGTATTTCTGATGATTTTAGCGCTTTCCATGAAAAAAAATCTGCTAATACTAATCCCTCATTATTTAATAATAAAGATAAAGAAATATCTGCGCGGTTTGAAAATCTTTGGAGAATTAAATTAATTAATTTCCTATTAGGACTTAATTTTGAAATGCCCGAAGAAAAGGCTTGTAAAATACTAAAAATTGAAAATATACTGGTTATAAATATCTCAGGTTTCTTACTTGAGACAATCTCAATTAATTTTGCTTTTATATATTGAATATTTTCTTTAATTTCTTGGTTATTTACAATATCCTTATCTCCTTTAGAGAAAATAAATATAATAGGAGTATTCATCTTAAATTCTTTTAGCGCCACCATTATTTTTTGAAAATATTCAATACTTTCTTCAAATCGGGCTTTATTTTTAATATCAATAAAGTAAAAAAGGAGATCAGTTTCATATAAATAAATTTGAGATTTTGTTAAATATTTTTGTCTCGAAGCTATTTGTCCACCTAAGTCCCATAAAAAAATAGAGGCTCCGAGTGCTTGTATGGATGTAACATTAGCTCCTATAGTAGGTTTTAAACCGATTAGTTTAGAATATTTTCTATCAATAGACAATAAAAACGAGGTTTTCCCGCTGTCGTCAAGACCCGCAAAAACGACTTTAATTCTTGTTGCATGGGTAATTGGAGCGTATGGTTTTTTTTCTATTTCGATTAATTTTAAGAGTAAATCCTTAAAAAATGGTTCCATCATTTCAGGAGATTTATACCCATTTGAAATTTCAAGATCCAATTTTAAGAGAAAGTTAAAGACCAGTGATTTAAGTTGAGTTAGATTATTATATAAAAAACTCCTCCTATTTCTATCAACCAGAATGGAAAAAGACGCGGCAGTGGGTTCCTTAGAGGTTTTAAATCTAATGAAATGAAAGATAGTCAAGGAAGTAAGATTAAAATCCGGAAACGGCAATATTGCAAAGTATGGTGCTTTATCTGGGTCCTTATGTAATTCGATATACTCTTGATCTCCAGCCATCATGCTTAGATTTTTTATGGAAATCTGCGTATAATCTCTGTAGCTTAACTTAACTACATTTTCTAATTTTGATTGTTCTGCTTCTTCTTCAGAAACCTCTTTAGGAAACATATATATAGGTTGCGGACCAAATTTATCAAAAGCTGAAAAGAGAAGCCCTTCAATGACCGAATTTTCGATTAAATCTTCCATTCCTTAGAGTTATTCATATTATTTAATTTTAAAACGCCTATAATATTTTAAAGAAAAGATAATTATAAATTGTTTTATATAAGAAATATAGATGTTAGAAAAAATTGTTGAAAGTATAAGGAACAATAAAACTATCCTTGAAAAAAAAGAACTCACACCTATTCTTACTTTTATTGAGGCAAATTCATTTAAAAATTGGGATCGTATTCACTCAGATATAGGTGAGGATTCGGCAGCTATAAAGTTTAATGAGAGTTATATTTTAATCACTACTGACAGAATTAGAACAGAATTCGTAGAAAATTTTCCATATGGTGCAGGTTTTAGCTCCATATTAGTAAGTATAGATGATATTTATGCCTGTGGTGGAGTTCCATTAGCTGCAAGTTTAATCATTTCCTATAATGACGAAGATAAGGGAAAAAAGATTTTAGAAGGAATTTGTGATGCTTCTAAGAAATTTCATGTTCCTATTGTACGAGGGCATACAAAAGTTCGGGGAAAAAATTATGAATTGAGTTCTACTATGATAGGGGAAATTAATAAAGATGATTATATCTCTGCTCGAAATGCACAAGTGGAAGATAATATCATTTTAACAGTTGATTATGATGGAAAAGTAGGTAAAGCAAGTAAATATTACTTTGATACAGTTACCTTTAAAAGCTCAGAGCAAGTTTTAAAAAGAAGAGAAGCAATGAATATAATAGCAAAAAAACACCTTGCCCATTCTTCTAAGGATATCTCGAATAGTGGGATATTTGGTACGATTTTACAACTAATACAATATTCTGGAGTAGGAGCAAATGTTAATATTAATAAAATAAACATACCTCCTATATTAGCAGAACTAAACTATACTTTAGATATGTATATCAAAATGTATTTAACTACATCATATATTCTAACTGCTCCCAAACAAAATTGTGATGAAATAGTAGAAATTTTTGAGCATTATGGATTAACTGCAAATATTATAGGAAAAATCATAAAAACCAAAAATCTCTTAAGACTTAATGAGGGAGATGAATCTAACTCGGTTGATGTAATCAAGTTTTAAAAGAGAAATGGATAAAAATAAAATTTAAAAAAATTTAGTATAAATAATATGATATTTTTAGAGTGTTTAATACCAGACCACCCTGGAAGTTTAATAGAATTAATCAAACCTATCTCTAATAATCATGGGAATATTTATGGGATATTACATTTCCACGATAGAAAAAAAGAGAATATGATTCCAGTGAGTGTTAATTTTGAAATTCCGGAAGAATTAATCGAAGCAAGCTTAGAAAGACTTAAAAAGGAACTTACGGAAAAGAATATTCATATTGAAAAGTTAACTATGGGAGATAAAACAAGACAAGATTTAATAGTTATATTAACGGGACATGTTTTTGACACAGATATAGTTGACACGATAAAACGTCTTGCTGCAAAAAATATTAAAGTTCCAGAATTGCAAGCCAAATTCACGGAAATTTCTGAAATTAGTAATGTAAAACTAAAATTGGTGTACCCAGAGTCTATGACTGAACATGATTTAATACAAGAGATTTCTTCAATATGTAAGGAAAAAAATTTATTTTTAATTAGAACTTAACTAGAAAATAGGATTAGTTGAAATATGGCTAGCAAGAAAAAAAAGAAGGTAAAAAATAGCAAGATTCCAAGTGGTAAAATTAAATGCCCTGATTGCGAAAAGATTATTGAAGAAGGATTAACATTCTGTCCGGAATGTGGAAATAGAATTCCTCCATGGGCCAAATTTAATCCAGATTCTACTCCTGGTATTCTTTAAATTTTTTATCTTGCTAATCGAATCTTATTTAAACCTCAATAATGGTAAGAAAAAGAGTTTCAATATTTATTACAAATTAATTTTTAACATAATTAATTATTTAATATTATCTATTCTTAAAATTCAAGAATACATCAAACAAAATGAATTAAAATTGTATAAATCTGATTTCACGGTGAATAGTATGGAAATTAAAATTGCTTTAATAGGATATGGAAATGTTGGTGCGAGTTTACTAAAAATTTTAAAAGAAAAACGGCAATTACTTAAGAATAATTTTAATATGAATTATAAGGTAATTGCAATTTTTGAATACGATGGTGCCTTAATTAAGAAAGATGGGATTGACATTGACTCACTTTTAAAAAAGGGAGATAATTATAGAGAATTACCATTTTGGAAAGATGGTATAACTTTTACAAACGAGTTAATCTCTACAATCGGGATAAATCTCTGCATAGAGGCAACGCCTACCAATCCCGACACAGGTGAACCTGCTCTCTCACATATAAAAATCGCTCTAAATAACGGAATAGATGTTGTTGCTTCAAATAAAGGTCCTTTTTATTTGGAATACGATAAAATCAAAAAGTTAGCAAAAGAAAATAACAGTTATGTAAATTATGAAGCGACTGTTGCAAGTTGCGTACCAATTTTATCATTAAAGAATAATTTAATTGGAAATACGATTACTCAAATAAAAGCAATATTGAATGGTACTTGTAATTATATACTCAGTCGAATGACTGCTGAGGGTATCCCCTTCGATATTGCTTTAAAAGAGGCGCAAGAATTAGGATTTGCAGAAGCAAATCCGAGTTTGGATATAGATGGTTGGGATGCAGCCGGAAAATTAGTAATCTTAGCAAATGAATTACTTGGATGGTCTAAATCGATAAAAGATGTAGATGTAAGAGGAATCAGTGGAATAACTCCCCAAGCAATCGAGTTAGCTAAATCTGATGGTTATGTAATTAAACACTTAGCTATTGCGGAAAATGATAAATTGCTAGTAGAGCCTCGCTTACTTGAAAGAAATTCCCCCCTAAATATCTCAGGAACATTAAACGTTATTGAATTATTGACTGATTACGCGGGACCTATTGTATTGATGGGAAGGGGTGCAGGAGGGTTCGAGGCTGCCTCTGCAATATTAAACGGTTTGATTGATATTGCTAAAAAACGAGGATATGCGAAATAAAGATCTTATTTTAATTTCATTATAGTTTTATTTAAAGGCATCATTAAAACCAAATTTATTTTTAATATCGAAAACAAATATAAAATTATTAGCAAAAAGAGGAATTCATATATTGAATTTTGATTTCAAAAAAGAGTATAATGGAATTGTATCCATCATCGGGGCTAGTGAGATAGATAAAAAGACTGAAGAATTGGCGATCGAAGTTGGAAGATTACTTGCCAAAAATAAGTATGCAATTTCATGTGGTGGGCTTACAGGTGTAATGGAAGCTGTGTGTAAAGGAGCTAAAGAAGAAGAAAATGGATTAACCATAGGTATTATTCCATATAAAGAAAAAAATGCAGCAAATAAATATGTTGATATAGTAATTCCTGTGCCTTTCTCACAAGCAAGAAATATTGTAGTAGTACTTAGTGGTGATGCTTGTATAGCAATAGCAGGTAAAGCAGGTACTCTATCTGAGATATGTTTTGCGTGGATATATCAAAAACCTATTGTTGCAATATCAAGTGTGAATGGGTGGTCCTCAAAACTAGCAAATCAAAAATTAGATGATAGACGATTTGATATGATTTACGGAGCAAAAACTCCTAAAGAGGCCGTTGATAAAATTATTCAACTTCTAAAAAGTAAAAATAAGCCAAAATCAATCAGTTCAGAAGAAGAAATATAATTCTAAATAGATCTAAATCAAAAAAAGTCAGAAGTATTTATAAAATAGAAAAATGAGTGGAGATAGTAAATTATCACATATTAAGGGATTTTTTATTTTACACCAATATTGGTTAATACGCTATTTTAATATTCTCTTTATTTCTATAATTTTGGGTGTAGTGTGTGGGTTTTCAATGGTTCTTTTTAATTATATGTTAATATATTTTAAATCAAACATGAGCACATTTTTACCCTATTTCATCTCTCCCTTAATTGCTGGATTACTCACAAGTCTATTAGTGAAATACGGACATGCTAATAGAGTAATGGGAACAGGTGCCGATGCTTATGTTGAAGATATAAATAGACCAGATGAGGAATATCTTGAACAATCTAAGATGGGACTTCGTAGAAAGCAAAATTTATTTAGTAAAACGTTAGCTACAGGATGGACATATGGCTCTGGAATGGTGTGTGGTTTAGAAGGACCAGGGCTCCTTATTGGAGGAAATTTAGGATATATTTTTTCTCGGGCAGAGAAATTTCACATAGATCGTTTAGATGCGTTTTTTATAGGAGCGAGTGCATGTACTGGTGCAATACTCAAAGCTCCAATTAGCGGAGCGCTGTTTTGTGCAGAATTGCCTTACTTTAATCATATCAGATACAAATCTTTAATCCCCAGCATCATTGCTTCAACCGTAGCCTACTTCATTTTCTGTAGTTTTTTTGAATTCACTCCACTAATTAAAATTGATACATTATCAGTTAGACCTGATCAAGTCAATTACTTATACTTATTACCTCTTTTGGTTTTTTTTGGGATTGTTTCTGGATTACTTGTATTACTCTTAATGAGTTTATTGAGAGCATTTACAAATAAATTAAAAGAGTTATTTGAAACCAAACCCGGATTATGGATATTACCATTTTTAGGTGCTGCTGGATATAGCTTATTCCTCTTGATTGTAATTCCATTTTTACCAGAGAATTATAGAAATTTACTTATTGGCCCTGATGCTTCTTTTTTAAATTATTTAATTAGAGTGTTTAACGCCTCTACAATCAGTTGGGAGTTCCTTTTTATATTAGCAATATTATTTACCATAGCCATCTTTTTATCAATAGGTACGATGAATAGCGCAGGAATTATAATGCCCCTTATGATTTTTGGAGCTATTATAGGGGGACTCTTTGGAGTGTTGTTTTACCCCCAAAATCCAGAATTATTTGTATTATTAGGGATTTCAGCATTCCTAGGAGCTGCGTTAAATAGCCCCATAGCAGCAATTTTTATCATAATTGAATTAACATGGATACCTTTTTTGCTGATTCCTGCAAGTATTACAACTTTAATTGCATATATTTTTAGTGGCCCAAGCTCTATAATTCCAGGTCAAAAAAATGTTATAGAAAAGAAATAAATGAAAGAATATATTAATTATTGCTAATTACTTCAGTAAATTTTTATTAGATTGTAGTTTTTACGTTAATAGTGAATAAGATATGGAAATTAAATTTCATTCGACTAATTATAATACGCCTGATGTAGATTTCAAGACAGCTATCATTAGAGGACAAGCTTTAGATAAAGGTCTATATATGTTAAATGAAATCCCTAAATTGGAAAGCACACAAATTTTTTCATTTAAAGATTTAGAATTATTTGAAATTGGGAATATTGTACTGTCTAAAATTATTGGGAAAATAATACCGGAACAAAATCTTAAAGAAATTTTAGGTACTGCTTTAAACTTTAAGGTTCCCATCGAAAAGATTTCCAATAATGATTATATTTGTTATTTAGATAAAGGTCCTACATGTAGTTTTAAGGATTTTGGTGCAAGGACATTAGCTCGGATGATGGAATATTTTCTTGAAAGTGAAGATAAAAATGCGGTAATTTTAACAGCAACTTCAGGAGATACTGGAGGGGCGGTTGCTCAAGCCTTTTATAAAATGAGGAGAATTAAAGTTGTTGTATTATATCCGAAAGATGAAATAAGCGATTTACAGAGAAAACAAATGACTACCCTTGGTCAAAATGTGACAGCCATAGGGATAAATGGGAAATTTGATGATTGCCAAAGACTCGTAAAAACCGCATTCGCGGATTCTGATCTTAAACATATCAATCTTTCTTCAGCAAATTCCATAAATTTTGGACGTCTCATGCCCCAAACTTTATATTATTTTTGGAGTTATTCCAGGGTTGTAGAAAATAAGGGTGAAAAAGTTATTTTTTCTGTACCTTCTGGAAATTTCGGGAATCTTATGGGAGGATTAATTGCATTTAGAATGGGTTTACCTGTAAGAAAGTTTATATCAGCTGTAAATGAGAACGATGAATTTCCGAATTATTTGGAAACTGGAATTTATAAAAAAGTAGAACCCTCTAAGAAATGCATATCCAACGCTATGAATGTGGGGCATCCCTCAAATCTAGCTAGATTAATCGATTTATACAGAGGTCAGATCGATGAACTTGGGATTGTTCATAAAGACCCGGATTTGAACAAAATCCACCAAGAAATTGTTTCCTATTCAATTGATGATAATTTAACAAAAAAGACAATTGCAGATTTTTATCAGAAATATAAAAAAATAATAGAACCTCACGGAGCTGTTGGTTGGGCAGCATTGCAAAAATATAGAGAAATTTATCCTGAAAATAACAATTTTAAGGCAATTAATTTAGAAACAGCAGATCCAGCAAAATTCCCTGAAGAGATTATCTCGTTGATTAATATAACACCTAAAATACCCAATTCATTAGAAATTATTCAAAATAAGGAAGAATTTCCAAATCAAGTAGAAGTTAATGAGTATAGGGATTTTAAAAAGTTCTTAAGAGAGAATTTTTAAATAAAAAATATTTTTTGCCTATTTTACTATCTGCTTTTTGAATACTTTAAAGTTAAATTTGATAAATTGATTACTAATATATTAGAGTAATTCGCAGAAATTAGGGGAAATATTTTGAATATTATAGTATTGAGCTATTTTGATCATATTTTTGGTCCAAAAATATTTATGAAAACACCAAAATCATTTGATGATGAGGAAATTAATCAAATTCCTGTACTCATTGATATGTATGAAGAAGGATTTTTTATTCACATATTTGGGGGATTTAAAAGTGCTAATTATTTTTTTGAAATAAATAGTCCTATTGCGCGTGGCGGTACTGAAAGATTACTTCTATCGATCTTAACAACAGAAGGAGAACTCAATCAAGAATTGTTAAAAGAATTATTAGAAAGATTTATTAATGAAATACAGCAAATTCCAGACATTTATAGTGCATTTTATTCCACTAAAAACTCAGAAAATAAAGCTCAAGCGAAATATACCCAGTTAGATAATCTCATGAATACATTCTATGAGCATCTACCAAAAGATGTGGCTATCATTAAACGTCGTAAAGCGAAAATTTTTATATTCGGACCCTCTAAAGCAGGAAAAACAACGATAATAAACTGTCTTCGAAACGAATTCGATAAAACCACACTACCTACAACTAGTATGAGCATCTCAAAATTACTTATTGGAAGTCTTGAATTTTTAACTTATGATGTTCCTGGACAAACTAAATTTCAAAAATTGTGGCTCCCCTACTTAAAAAATCAAGATGGATTGGTGTTTGTTTTTGATATCACTGATAAAGAAAGATATGAAGAGGCAAAAGAAATGTTGCATCGAGTAGTCACTATGCCTCAAACAAAAAATTTACCATTACTCATCCTATTCAATAAAGTAGATTTAGGTACTCCTGATGTCTTATCTATTGAGAAAGCAGTCGGTATTCCTGAATTAGGAAAACGACATTTCAAATGTTTTCTCACAAGTGGTTTAATTAATGAAGGTGTGGCAGAAGCATTTGATTGGTTTGCTGAAACTATCGTAAATCGATTAATGCCTTCACGATTTACTGAAGTAAATTGCATATTTGCGAAATGGGATGAAGATGAGGGGCCCCAGATAATTTCAGAATATCCTGCACATTCTTTTGAGGATGCTGAGAACGTTGCAATAGAGAGTTTTTCTTTATCTCAATTCGTATTTGGGGGAAAGGAATTCAAAAAAACCTCCTTTATTATGCCGTTTGTTCATTTGAATTCGAGGGCATCAATGCTGTTTGATTATATTCCCGATGAAAATGTTCGAGGAGGTAGATTACCACTTCTATTAGCTATTTTTTTCAATAATACAATTCCTATGCCTATCATTGAGCAATTTAATGTTTTTATTTTTGAGAAGTTTTCATTGATTAAAAATAACTGGTCCCATATTCAAATTGTAGAAGAAAACCTTGAAGAAATAAGAAATGAAATTATAGAAAAATTAAAGAAAATTAAACCAACAGTTCATGCGATTAGAGTTGCTGAACGACGGTATGAATCACTCTTTAAAACAGCACGAGATGGAATCATAATTATTGATAGAAGACTCGGTATCATTGTTGATGCTAATGAACAAGCAGAAATGATGTTAAAAAGTACAAAAGAAGATCTTATTGGGGCAAATATAAGTCAAATTCAGTCTGCTGATGAAAATATTGGGCTAATGGATAGAATTCAGGAACAGCTTAACACTCTAAATAGTCCTCCTTTTATTTACTGGATTAAAGATATAGATTTAAAGTTTATTCCTGTAGAAATAAATGCTAGCCAGATTCAAATTGGTGGACAACATTTAATTCAATGCACTTTTAGAGATATAACAAATCGATTGAAAGCAGAAGAAGCACTAAAAGCAAGTGAAGAACGACACAGAAGAATCGTCGAATTGAATCCTTTTCCCATCATTATTTTTTCCAAAGGAAACGTAGAATATGTGAATCCGATGTTTATCGAACTTTTTGGCTATTCATTAGAAGATATTCCTACGGGAAGAGAATGGTCCCGTAAGGCTTATCCAAATCCAGAGTATAGACATAAGGTGATTGCTGCGTTTAAAAATTATGAGGAACACCCTTATGACCCGAACCTTGGAATTGATCCCTATACTTTTGATGTAACCTGTAAGGACGGAACTATACGTAGAATCATATTTAACCCTGTATATATCGATAAAGACAAGCAATTTTTCATTTGTGAGGATATCACTGAACGCATTACAGCACAGAAGGCTCAAAAGGAGAGCGAGGAAAAACATAGGCGTATTGTTGAATTGAATCCATTTCCCATCATTATTTTCTCCAAAGGAAACATAGAATATGTGAATCCGAAGTTCATCGAACTTTTTGGCTATTCATTAGAAAATATATCAACGGGAAGAGAATGGTCCCGTAAGGCTTATCCAGATCCAGAGTATAGACATAAAGTAATCGCCGCTTTTAAAAATTATGAGGAAAATCCTTATGATCCAAGCCTAGGTGTTGATCCATATACTTTTAAAGTTACCTGCAAGAACGGTTCTATACGTAAAATCATTTTTAATCCTGTAAATATCGATAAAGATAAGCAATTTTTCATTTGTGAAGATATCACTGAGCGAATGAAGAGCATTTAATTTTCATAATATTAAATGAGAGATTGGTAATATTAAAGGATAAATATCCTATTTACTAATTTTTTTATGATTTTTAAATTTTCATAAAATTATATATAAGAAACTATCTTATTGATCTCTTGAACTTTTTAGCAAACTTTTAGAGGTTAAGGAAGTTGGAGTATCTAAAAGAAGAGAAAATAATCTCAAAAAAGATTCTATTTACCGGATTGGATGATGCGGGGAAGACATCAATCATTCTCGCCCTTCAGAGAGAGTTTTCTAAAGTTGCCAATATTCAGCCAACAAGAGGGGCACAAAGACGGATATTTCAATTCTTAGGAAAGGAAATCAGTGAATGGGATCTAGGTGGGCAAACAACGTACAGAATCTCTTATTTAAAAAATCCAGACAAATTTTTTGAGGGAACAGAAATCGCAATATATGTTGTAGATATACAGAATCGCGAGAGATTAGCTGAATCGTTAAGCTATTTAAATGATGTGATAGTTGAGTTTAAAAAATTACAAATTAATCCTCCGATTAATATCTTTTTCCATAAATATGACCCAACTTTAATAAAAGCTACAAAAGATGAATTAGAAACCCTCATCTTAAATCTAAAAAAAAAGATTAATAACATAATTAACTATAATAAACTTTATTTCTTTGAGACATCAGTCTATAGTTTACCATCTATTATGAATGCTATGTCTGAGATATTATTGGAATTATATCCAAAATCGAGGCTGCTCAAAAAGACCATAGAGGAGTTTGCCATAAAATTAAACTGTCAAGGAATAGTAGTTATTGATAAAAATTCTCTTATCATTGGTTCCTTTTTTAAAGATCATGAAACGGGTGAGATACTGACCAGATCTATGCCGTATTTCTTAACGCTAAATGATAGTTTTCAGTTAGAAGGGGTTAGCCAAAAGAATCAAGACCAAATGGTGGTTCATAGATTTGGAAAATACTTTTTATTTAAAGAAATTTTATTGAAAGAAAGTGGCGTTCCTTATTACATTCTCATAGTTAAAGGAGATAATCCTTGGGATCTTTATTTCAGTAGTAAAGATTTTCGAGCATTTATTCAGATGCTAAGAGATATAATTTATAAATAATCATTAGATCTGAAATAGGATTATTAATAATAATTAATAATCTTATGTGATATGGATTATTCAAAAATAATTATAAAATACCATTGACTTTTAATTTTTAGAGTAATATTAATTATAGTGACATTAGACGGGATGAAATTTGCTTGGAATATTTAAGAGATGAAAAAGCAGAAACCAGTAAAATATTGTTTTCGGGTCTTGACGATGCGGGGAAGACTAGCATTATCTTAGCACTTCAAAGAGAATTTGCTAAAATTGCTAATATTGAACCTACAAAAGGTGCCCAGAGAAGGATGTTCGAATTTTTAGGTAAAAATATAAGCGAATGGGATCTTGGTGGTCAACAAACCTATAGAATTGCGTATTTGAAGAATCCAACAAAATATTTCACAGAGACGGAAGTTTTAATTTACGTAATTGATATTAAAAATAAACAAAGAATTCAAGAATGCTTAAGTTATCTCCAAGATGTCGTAAATGAGTTTAGAAAGCTCGAAATAGAACCCCCTATATTCATTTTATTTCATAAATATGACCCTGCTTTAAGCAGAAGTATCTATGAACAAATAGATAAAACGGTGTTATATTTAAAAAATAAAATCCTTAGTATTCCAAATTATAATCAATTTTACTTCCGAAATACTTCAATATATAATTTATCGACTATTATTAGTGCTATGTCGGAAGCATTATTAGCATTATATCCGAAAACAGATTTAGTTCAAAAAACAATTTATGAATTTGGTATTAAATCTAAGGCAGATGGAATAGCAGTAATAGATTCTAATTCATTAATTATAGGCTGGTTTTATAGGAATGAAGGTATGAAAGATATATTACTCGCATCTGCCCCTTATTTCTTAAGTTTAAATACTAGCTTCGATTATACAGAAGGCATGGAAGGTAATAATGAAAATAAAATGGTTATTCAAAGACATGGAAAATATTTTCTCTTCAGAAAATTTTCCCTAAACGAAGACCTAGAGCCATTTTATTTATTAATTTCAAAAGATACTCCTGAAATTAATAAGGATGATTTTAATGCTTTGATAAACATTTTAACAGAGATTTTATATAAATAGCTCATCGGTTTTCATTCATAATTCATTATAACTAGATTAATAAAATTGAATTTCTTTATTTATAGTATTAAGAAAAGGAATAAATCAGAATACTATGATAATTTGTAGCAACTGTGGTGCTATTAATAGTGATGAAAACAGTAGATTTTGCAGAAAGTGCGGTGCCTTACTACCTGTGATTGCTAAGCCTTCGAAAATTCGAATACCAGCCCCAGGTTCAATAAGGCAAGAGCAAAAAATTGAGACTCCTGCTGTTAAAAATACTAGCGAGAATAAGGCTAAAATTAAGAATTCTACCCAGAATATTCCTTATGTAAATAGACAAGCGGGATTCTTTACCCCAAAATTAAAAAAACAAGAAAAACCGACTCAATTAGAATTGCAAGAAATCCCACAACCTCCAACACAACAAACTACTCCTAAACAATCTGAGATTCCCCCTAAAATTATTAACACAGAGAATCTTAAAAGTGATTTAACTCAAATTCCTATTAAGACTTCGGAGCCTATTGAAACTGGAAGAAAAGAATTACTTCGGGAAATTGCTCCAAAACCTTTCGATGGAACAATAATGCCCTCTAAAACTATATATGGACCTCCAAAAAAAGAGATAGAAAAAAGCTTTAGCAAAAAAACGAAACCAACTGAGAAAAAAACAGACGATTCATTTTTAAAACAAAAGCAGTTAGAAATAGATATGACAGACGTTTTAGCTGTTCTCTCAAAAAAGTTATCTATTTCAAGGGAAGAAAACTCCAAACTAAAACCTTCCAAAACTCAAGAGGTGGAAAAGGAGATTGTCCCCGCAAGTATGAGTGAGATTTTAACCCAGCTTTTAAATTTAGATAAGTTTATTGAAGCATCCGCACTAATAAAAGCAGATGGGACAATACTTGCTTCGGCATTATCGAATAGGATTTCTGACTCTTTATTTTTAACCATTGGTCAGAATCTTACTATGATTGGAACTGACATTATAGGAGGCCTAAGTGCTGGAAAACTAAGATCAATATCTATACGAGGTACTGAAGGAGTCTTTGATCTAGCGCCTATCGATAAAAAAATTCCAGAGTTGTCCGATATGATCCTTATGATCTTCAGTCATCCCAGAGTGAAACCGGGTATTATATCTTTTGCAGTAAATTTGGTTAAGAAACAAATTAAAGAGTATCTTGGAATTAAATAACATTTTTAACTATTAGTTTTAATTGAATTGTTTACTTTTTTTAATAATTAAAACCGATTATTATTATTGGATATAATTTGATACATAAAAATGGACATAATATGAGTATTCCAGATTTTATAAAAAATGAAACTACCGGATTATATAAGCATGAAAAAAGCTTTGACTCAATTCTCGGAAAGGAAAGAATAACAATATTCGTTCCTGAAAGGTTCAAAGTAAATGATTCATACTGGAACCAGTTCATACCAGATAATAAACTTCGACCAGCCTCTATTACTAAGGGAGAAAGAGAATATAAATATGTGGGTAAGGAGATTATTCACATCTCTTATGATTTAGAACCTAAGATCGAACAACGCCCTGATATTAGGAAAGTGTCTACTTGTCCCCACCCTAATTGTGTTTATTGCCTTCAAATCAAGAAATTAAAAACCCATTTTGAAAATGGAATTTATAGAACGATTAATGTTGGAGATTATTTCTCATTTTCCGCAAACGCTAATCTAATCCAAGCTACGCTTTGGGTTGAACAAGGTAAAGCTCAAATTCATGCTTACGAGGGAAATAGAGTGTTTATGAAATCAGAGATTATAGATAAACATAATCCCGCGAGTGTTTCTTCATTTGGAAGGAGAACTTTGAGAACAATAAAGATTTACTCAATTCCAGATGAATCTGAATTAGAAACGGATAATTTTACTCGGCTATGGGTCCATCTTAATCGCTATAATATTGAAAGTTGGCCCTAAAAACAGTTATGAAACGATTCACATTAATTTCTTCTGAATATTTACACTTTTTATTTTTATAATTTTATAATATTGTAGATATTTATGTAGTTCTTGTAAAAAAGTATTAAAATAATAGATAGAAACAAGAGGAACTTGATTATCATTAAGTTTATTAAAATTATCCTCTAATGTGACCATTATCGGTATAAGATTAAACGGTAAATAGTTCTTTAGATTAGGGTTTATCCCTAAAAGGCTATGGATAAGCTTAGAAAAAGCGTCGGGATTTTTTTCTAAAGCAATGATTCTCTGGTATTGCAAATTTGCTGCCTTATTCATTGAACTATAGGTATCCTTACGTTTCCATTGTTTTGCATCAATTAATAAGATAATGTTGCGATTTAGGCCTATAACATCGATTTCATATCTTTTTTGAGATGTCTTGTATTTAAAGTTAGATTTATCTGAAAATCTGAAATTATTCAATACCTTAAAATTATTTCTAGATAAAATTTTATTAATTAATAATTCAAATCCAGTAAAATCCAGAAGTTCCGCTACCGATTTTATATCTAAATTTAAGACTTTTATAGATTCCATAACAAACAGGATTTTATTTATTGAAATGTAATTAATTTTATAATTTCCTTTTTTCATTTCTATGAAATTGAAGTTTAGTAAAAACTCAGTAAGCTCATATTTATCCAAATTATTCAAAAAACTGATTTCGGAGATTTCAAACCACACTTCAGTAGCTTTTTTGTCTGTATCTTTTAAAATTGCATAAATTTCATAAAAGAATTGTTTAATCGATACAGTAGAATATAAATTAGCCATATTTAATTAGAGCTATCTTAAAACTTTAAAAAAAAAGAGAGTTCTAGAAAAGTAAAACAATAAGGTAGAATTAGGGTTATATCTCTTATCTACTCTTTTCGGCAAGATAGACATCATAAAACCAATCCACTATGTATTGGAAGAAAAATCGTTCTCGAAGAACGTCATAGTGTGATTTTTGTCTTAAAGATGTCATTTTTGCGATATCCTCTGATTTCATTTCATTTTTCGAAATTAAATCCATCCGAGTCTTGAATTGATCTTCCATTTTAATTTCCCTAAGGATATTGTTCATCGCATTTGTAATATCATCGATTAAGGTTTCAAATTCGATATTTATCTTAAGTATCTCATCTCGTTGAGTATCTTTAGAAAGAAATTCTTTTATTTTCCTTAAAATTCTATTTTTTTTATAATAATTAATAAGTTCATTCTGATCAAGAATTTCTAACAAATATTTTGTTATTTTATGAATAACATCAATATGTACTTTAAACTCTTTTAATTCTTTTTCCAATCTGACTAGAAATTGCTGTTTTAAAAATTGTTTATATTTCACAATTATAGCTTCATTCTCTTTAGCATCACTACAGATTTCAATTACTTCTCCTTTAGGTGTGGAATAAGTAAAACCATGTCCTTGGGGACCGAGCCCTCCCAACAAAACCATTGAGAGAGAATAAAACTTATAGTTATTTTTGGATAAGAACTTCTCAATATTTTTAAATATAACATCAGGTGCTACCAAGTGTTTTTTAACAATGGTGTAGGGATCTCGTTCATATTCGATATAAAAATATGCTTGATAATTATATGAGATTGGAAATTCCATAAAATCATCCATCAATTTATCTTTATTTTTTAGATATTGCTTTCTAAACTCATTTATGAAACTTTTTACTGAGCTTAAATATCGCACAGACAATCCATAGATGGAATATTGATTAAAGAAAATATTCTTAATATAAAACGCCAGTTGATCCCAATCTTGTATATATGATGATTGAGCTCCTATAAAGAATTGATATATTTGTTGAGGGATGATCTTTCTAATGAATAAAATAAAAGAATCAGATACTACTTCTCCAAATAAATCATGGAAGTTGCTCATTAGGAGAGTATCTTTTTTAAGATTTTCAATAAGTTTTATATCATCTTCTTTTAAATTTCTCTCAAATAAGTTATAATCATTACAAAAACGAAGGATTTCAATTTGTTTTCCTAAACTCGAAGTTTGATAACCTTCGCTTACTTCTCTTATACAATCTAAAATAAGGGTAGAAATTATTTCAAAACGATTCGGTATTTTTTTAACGTCAATAAAAATGTCAAAATCGATAGAAGAATCCAGCATAAGTCTAAAATTTTCAAACTTTTGTGCTCTGAGATTATGTCCAAGTCCTGTATAAAAATTTTTCTCGATTTTTTTCTTGAATTTATTATTAGATGACAAATTTGTAATTTCAAAAAACTCATCATCTATTAGATTATCAATGGCGTATTTTATTTTAGAGATCTCCCCAGATTTTAGAGATTTGACGATTGACTCAACAATCATAAGATCGATGTCTTTAGGAATTTCACCATATTTTAAATTATAATATTTTTTACCGATGAAAAAATCATAAAAATCTTGTCTATTTAATGATTCTTGTAAATTCTCAAGTAAAGCTGTTTGAAAATTACGCGGATCATTGGTAATTGCGTGATCTATGTCATTTTTCATTAGAATTTCATAAAGCATTACTAATGTATCCAGTGAGCCTTTATCTTTGAAAAAATCTAAGCAATCTGAAAATAGATAAAAGATAAAATCTTTATCCCTATTATTTTTAGGTTTTTCTTTGTTTAAATCTCTAATATTAAAATCTAACATCCATTTATTTAAATATATCAAAAATATAGGTAGATACTTAATATTTTGAAATACTTTTACGCTTCTTTGACAGTGTCGACAAAAATACACCGTTCTAGTTTCATCAAATGGACTATTAGTCTTATAAATATTAGGTGATTTGCAATTAAAGCATAATTTTTCAATAACTAATACATCTACAATGTCGTCAATGAATTTTTCAATAAAAATGTCGGTAATAGCAATTTCTTTTACTTTATTATCTTCTCGATAATGGTTTAAATATCTTAAAATAACCTTGAAAATATCTCCATATAATTCTAAGAGGTCGTAATCATTCGCAGCTTCGATTTTTTTCGTAAGTCTCTGAAATTCAGTGAGAAAATTCACATTATAACTGACTATTTCTTTAACAAGTTTTTCAAGGTCAATATCCTTTTTAGCAATTCCTTGCTTTATTTTTTGCTTTATTTCTTCAAAAAACTGATCAGCATCTGAATGTATCATTTAATAAGAACTTTTAAATCAAAATGAGATAATAACCTTATTGTTATATTAGATAATATTATTTATAAATAAATTTTAAGTAGGTGCGATTAATTGAATATCCAACTTCTGAAACCTAAGTTTGAAGGTGAAATGAGTCTTGAAGAAAGCATCTTCAACCGTAAGAGTATCAGGAGCTTTAAAGATAAAGAAATTGAAATCGAAAAACTTTCCCAGTTATTATGGGCCGCCCAAGGTGAAAATCTCTCCAAAAGAACTGTCCCTTCGGCAGGGGCGATTTATCCCATAGAAATATATGTTTTTTTAAAGAAAAAAGGGCTTTATCATTATCACTATAAAAAAATGCTGTTAAAAAGGGAAATAGAGGAAAATCCTAATGAAAATATTCTTAGGCAATTAGCGCAGTATTGTTTAAGTCAAAATTTCATCTATGAAGCTCCTTTAAATCTCATTATATGTGTTAATTATCCAAAAATAACTCGAGGTTATGGAGAAAGAGGAAAAAGATATGCCCTAATTGAAGTAGGACATTGTGCTCAAAATGTGCACTTAGAAGCTGTTGCTTTGGGATTAGGTTCGGTTCCTATAGGTGCTTTTCGTGATAGAAAAATATCGCAACTTTTAAGGCTCCCTGAGGATTTAGATCCGATATATATAATTCCTATTGGGTATGAAAAATAATTTGCTTGCGTGTAATTGTAAACAAATTCAATTATTCATAGTTCAAGAGTCTTGTCTATAATTTTTCCAATTAGAATTTTATCAGTATAGATCCCGTCATTTAACAATCCAGTATATTTTTTCCTTCCTTCTACTGTATATTTCATTTTTTCAAGGTATAGAATTTCTGCACTTTTATTTCCATCATAATACTCTGCTTCGAGTTTTTTAATTCCCATCTCTTTCGCTATATTTTCAAGTAAAATCAATAATTTCACCCCTAATCCATGATTTTGAAAATTGGGATGAATTGCAATTCCCCAAGTGCCAACATGTGATTCTTTTTCATTAAATGGATTTATCATTAAAGATGCGGATCCTATGATTTTTTTATCGTCTAAAGCTCCAATGAATATGGAAACTTTATCATTTGAAAGGATCTGATATAATTCTTTTTTATCTTTCTCTATATCCTCCTCATTAAAATCTTTAGCTAAGAATTTATTAACTTTCCTTAACCAGTTGTGTACAAATTCATAATTATTATTGTTTTCATAATCACTTTTAAATAAGCGCTTAATAATTACAATTCGTCCGTCTTTTAATTTGAATTTTTCAATCATTTTAAAAAATCATAATTTAAATGCTATTTCTGTAATATTACTTAATAGATTAACATCTAATTTAATCTGTTAATAAAACTTTTTTTAAGTCATTTGGATTTTATAAAATTTGGAGAATAAAATGGATTTGTTACCAAAAGTTTTTAGAACAGAAGGTGATTGGGTTGAGTTTGATCCGTCTAAGATTTTTGAGAGTATTTTAAAAGAAACCGGAATGACAGAGGAGAACGCAAAAACTATTACTGAGTTAGTAGTACGAAGAATTATTAGTTCTGGAATAAAATTTCTTTCTGGACCTCATATTCGGGAAATTGTATGCTCCATCCTTTCAGAACAACATTTTGAGGAAGAAAGAAAATTATATACTCGAATTGGAATGCCTTTGATGGATTATGAAGAAATTCTCGAAAAAGGCCCCAAAACTAAACGTGGAGAAGTAATTAATCCCGAAAAAATCCATCATTGGGCAGCAAATCAACTAGCAGAAGAATACACTCTCTTAAGAATTCTTAATGATGAAGAATCTAAGGCGCATTTATATGGAGATATCCATATTCATAAATTAAAATATTTTGATTTACGACCACTAAGTCAAACGTGGGATCCTCGTATGATTCTTAAAAATGGTTTACCTCCTGTGGAAAATTGGTCGCATTGCGGTAAATCTGGACCGGCAAAGGATTTGAGAAGTGCAATCCACCATTTGGTGAAATGGTTAGCAATGACTCAAGGAGAATTTAGTGGAGGACAAGGATTTAATTTTCTCAATACATTTCTTGCTCCATTTGCTCACGGTCTAAATGACCATGAAATAAAGTATAGCATCCAAGAATTAATTTATGAGATCAATCAACTTGTGGCTGTGATTGGTCGTGACATTCCAATTACTTCAATATCATGTAGCCCTGGAATTTTAGATGCCCTATCAGAACTACCCGCAATAGGTCCATCTGGTAAAATCGTGGGTATATATAATGATTATAACGAAGAAAATAATAAACTATTTGAATTTATTACTGAAATTTTTAGTCAAGGTGATTATGAGGGAAATGACTTTAATTATCCCAAACATATTATCTACATTAAGAGTAATTGGTTAAATGAGTTTAAAAACTCTTATTCTAAAATCTGGGAAGACATTAAGTCTGGCAAAAATGTGTATATCGTCAATTTGTGCTCTAAATGGAGTATTGATGAAATTTATTCTCAATATTCTGGAGAAGAACTTCATAATTTAGGAACTCTTCAAAATATAAGTTTAAATTTACCCAGGTATGCGTATATGAGCAATGAACAAGATAAATTTATTGAAATATTAAGAGATAAGGTAACAATGTGTACTCAAATATTTCAAAAAAAATATGAAATCATCGAAAAACGATTAAAATCTAAGCACTTACCCTTGTGTAGTAGTTTTATTAAAGACCATGAACCATTATTTAAATTAGAAAACCAAAATTTAGCATTTAACCTTGTCGGATTAAATGAAGCAGTTAAATTTTTGACTAATTACGAGCTTCATGAAAAAGAGGAGACATTTAATTTCGGAAAAAAGGTAATTCAAGAAATAAAAAGTCTCTGTGAGGAAATAGGGCAAAAAAATGGGAAAAAATATGTTTTACAAGAAAATCTTTCAAATAAAGTGTTATCTCGATTTAAAAGATTGGATTTAAAACACTTTCCAGAGAAAGCGAAACCGCTACTAAAGGGAGAAAGCGCACATTACACAAATTCAGTTCACTTTCGGAAAAATAGTAAAATTGATTTAGCCAAAAGAATAGGCGAACAAGGAGAATTTCATGAAATAATGAGAAATGGGCTTAACATTGAAGAATTTTCTTTACAAGAAGTCCAAAATATACTTGAAGTAACCCAAGTAATTTGTGAAAATTCAAACCTTGCATCTTTTAGATTTATTCCTTAAGTACCTAATAATTTGTAGAAATGATTCTACTCTCAATAGGCATAAGTCTTTAAATATAAATTAATATCTTTATACTAGAATAATATATATATTTATATTTTAACTGAAGATTTGCATTTAACTAAGTAAATAAATATTTGATTTCAGAGCAAAAATGATTAGAAAATCAGTTTGATATGACAAAAAATATTATTAAATCACTAATATTAAGCATTTTCGATGATGAGGGACCTACACCGAAAATCTTTTGGCCTGAAAATTTGGATGAGGGTGCCAGACTTTTAATCGCTACTAAAACAATTAGCCTACTTATGGGTGATGTCATTTATCAAAATGGAGATACTATCGATGATATAAATTATTTTGGGGTCCTTCCTTTCCCAGACTTAGGATTAAAAGCATTAACTTACTTCTTTTTAATCGCAGATGAAAATGCACGTGGAAATGCTATGGCTTCGACAATAACAGTTTTAATTGATGAGGAAAAATCAACCTTCTTTTATGAGAATATGAAATATTTGAGAGTGATAATTGATAAATCTGCTACAGAGATCCAAAATTGTGAAAAGGTTGAGGAATACCAAACCATTATGAATGCTCTAAGAGAGGAATTATTTGCCTTTTGTAATGACTTAAAAGATCCTTTTTCTTCACAAAGAAAAATCAAAGTGGTACTTGTTGGATTGGATAGAGCCGGTAAGACAAGTTTTCTCTTTGGAGTTAAGAAAAAATATTCTGAAATCATAAAAACTTTACCCACTAAGGGAGTAGAGAGATCTGAAGAGACTATTTTTGAGGAACAAAATTCTCATATTTCAATATGGGATTTAGGAGGTCAAAAAAGATATCGTGAAAAATACCTGGAACAAAGCAAACTCTATCTTTATAATATAGATTTATTATTTTATCTAATTGATATTCAAGATTTTAGGAGAATGATGGATTCAGTAGAACTTTTTTCAAATATCATTGAATCTTTGAAGGAACTAGATGAATACCCTCCGATTGTTATATGCTTGAATAAATACGATCCTGATATTAAAGGCACTGAAGAAATTAATAAAAATGTTGAAATAATTACATCTCAAATTGAAAGAAAAGCCGAAAAATTTTTCATTAAAATTTTTAAGACTTCCATCTTTGACTATTGGTCTCTCATTTCAGCATATTCTTACGGACTTTCTCAGTTGAGTCCCAATAGAGATTTCTTTAAAAATAGATTGAAAATATTTGCTGATAATACTGATGCTGATGCATTATTATTACTAAATGAGAATGGTATAATCTTGTCCAGCTATTCCAAGAAGGAGATTCCAAGCAAGGTTTTCGAGATTTCTGCTCCACACTTTCAGACTCTATATAAAACATTTAAAGAATTTCAACTTTTAAAAAATGATTATATTATCTCGTCTGGTTTGAAAACAGATTCAAAAAACATTATTTTTAAAAAAATTCAAGTTAATAAATATACTTTATATTTACTATTGTTCATGGAAGAGTACCATAGCATTGAGAAAATCGAAAAATTTTTACCAAATTTTTCCAATATTCTGACAGAACTAATAAGTTCTTACATTTAAGAATTATAAATATTCTATTCCATTCCTTTTAAGATTCGATTCTAATGAAAAGGAGATAATGAAGAATTTTATTAACATTTATAATTAGGATACATTATTATTATGTTAAAAAGTATTTTTGGAATAGTTCTAATCTTGATCTACAAAGTTTATTTAATAGATGCTGATAATGGAATATCTTTATTGGAATTCACCTTTAAGGAATTTAAAAAATCCGTCTCAACAATACAAGATGAAATTTTGGCGGCTTTTTTTAGTGTAATAAACAGGATGATTGATGATGTTCAAGAAGGTATGGCAAAAGGAAGAAGGGTCAATGAAATGACTCGAGTTGTTGAATCTGAGGAATCAACGATAGTTATATATTTTCATCCCTTATCCAGAGTACTTTTTTGCTCCATATCTGATGCTGATGATGATGTTGAGAAACTTAAGCGTTGCATCCACAAAATAGGGAACCGTTTTTGGAAGAAACATCAAAGTGATCTTAAAGTGTATAGAACAACAACCGAAAAGCATAGATTTAAGGCTTATAAGGCCGAAATTGAGAATTTAAGCCTTGGAGGGCGGATTGCAGAAGTGTTTCCTAAAGTATTAATCATGAAATCTGTGCTCGATAAAATCTTGAGTATGGGTATGATTAATGAGTTTGAACTCAAAGTTGCTTTACAATGTAACGGGGAAAACTCTCCTCTTAAAATTTCAAGGTTATTAGAAAAATCCAGAAATGAAATCAATGATGTTCTTAAAAAACTACAGGAATTAGATATTATAAGAATGTAATTCCTATTCTCAGAATTGTAACTTTTATTGATTTTCAAAAAAAAGATTAATTCTCAGTTTGAAATTAGTAAAAATTAAAAATTTTCATTATTTATCTTAATAAATTATTCACAGATTATTTGGTATTAAATATGGAAAAAACTGAAGATACTAAAATTCAACTGCTACCAATTGTTAAATCCCCATCAAGGGAAGCTCAATTACGAAAAGGAAGAGGATTTTCCTTAGGTGAAATAAAAGCAGCAGAAAAAACTATCCAAATGATTAGAACTTCAGGGATAAAAATAGATTTTCTAAGAAGATCAGTTCTTCAATCAAATATAGAACAATTAAAAGAGTTAAAGGCTCCGGTTAGGAAAGGAAAGAAAAGATCACCTTTTGTTCGGAGAGAAAAGAAAGTCAGAGTAAGAACAAAGAAGGTTAAAAAGAAGAAAGTAAAACCAGTTAAAACAGCTGAACCCCTCCCGGAAAAACCAGTTGAGGCTGCTAAGATACCTAAACAAAAAGTTAAATCCACAATTAAGAAAAAGCAAATTCCAAAAGTCAAAGTAGAGGAAGAGACAATAGAAAAAGAAAAAGTAGCACCTATAGTTGAAGAAAAACCAAAAGAAAAAAAGAAATCTAAAAAGAAAGAAAAGGAGAAACCTAAGAAAGAAAAGATTAAAGAAGAAGAGAAAGGAACTCCCTTAACAGAATTATCTGGTTTAGGAAATGCGACAGTTAAGAAATTCAATGAAGTCGGTGTTAATACAATAGAAGAATTAATAAAAGAAAATCCAGAAGAATTAGCTATGATCATATCTGGGGTTTCTGAGGATAGAATAAAAAAATGGATTAATGAGAGTAAAGAGTTATTAAATCATTCTTAAAGTTTTTAACCTAATTTTCATCTCTATTTTTTTAAACATGTATTATTGGTGTTCAGCTACCACTTACAGAACCACTCATTTTATTATAAAAAGATGAACAAAACCATAATTTTAAATTTATGAAATATATAAATCAATAAATAAAGAGTATGAGAAAGACTACACGAGTAAAATAGAGTTCAAAATGCAAAAGAATTATTATGTTTATGAAAAACCAGAACTAAATTTTATCATTTACAAATTACCTATTTGGTTTAAAGAATCTTCTTATGAAGGCGATGAGAAAAAAGGAACTATTTTTTTTAATTCTTATAATGAATTTGATGAAATTTATGGAAGTAATGCAAAAATAGAAATTAATATTTCAGAGAAAGAAAGATTAGACTTTTATCATCCAAAAGAAGTTCAGGAATCTATTAATTTATACAATGCCATTAACGTTGTTGTCACAAAAAAAGAACGAACATGGTTAAACAGCCATGAATTTACATACTGGTTCGGAAATAGAAGGAAAATGATTAGAAAAAGATATTATCAAGAAAATCATATTCATGGTCTATTTTATTGTGAATTAACTGGGAGGCAATTTGATATTCACGCTGTCGTAGTAAAAGATCATTATGAAGGCTTTAAACCATTTCTTTTAGAAGCGTATAATTCAATAAATTGTCATTAAGGCCTTGAAATTACTTTTTTTTTTGAGTCAAAATGAAAAAGTTGTCCTTATCAGTTGAGCCCCCTAAAATTTTAAACTCTTTCAATTTGAAAATTTTAATCAAATCTTTTATTTCCCACTTTGAGAAGAAGTGATAGAAACGATTATAGGTTTTATTTTCTGCCGAAATTGTCCAAGGGACAAATTTATCTCCAAATTCAGTTAAACCTAATTCTCTCTGGCGGTTTTTATAATTCAATTTGAAAATACGCTTCAACCAGTCTTTAATAAAATATCTTATAAGCTTCTTTTGCCATTTACGCCACACTGTCAATAAAAAATAACCATTCCTCGCTAATAAGTTATATATTTGCTGTATAGCGCTTTTTCTTTCAGTTTTATCCTTTATATGATGAATTGTGGCAATTGAAAAGATGTTATGAATCGAAGCTGCTCTAATAGGGATGTATTTTATATCTCCAAGAATTAGTTGGATATTATTTTGCTCAATTTTAGTATAATGAATAGAATTTAGTACGCCATCTCGAGCGATTTTAATAAATTTAATTGAATTATCAATACCGATTAATTTATTATTGATACCACATTTAAATAACTTAAAATTTCTTCCATTACCACACCCTAAATCGATACAAAATCCATTAAAACGATAATCCTTCTCATATAATTGATTTAAAAATAGTTCTAAAGAGTTCCATGGATAATTTCTTTTTGAACTATAATCACCAGCAATTTTATTATAATAGTAATTCTCCATGATCTTACATTGTTATTTTGGGCACCTGTCGTAAGTGCTCGATACTTTTAATTAATTTAATCTGGATTGGAATCTTTTTTTTCCAAATTGAGAATAGTTAAGACAAAATTCCTTGCAGTTGGTGTTATTTTTCCTTTTTGGCTAGCCTCGTTCCATTGTTTAATAAGTATATTATTAGCACTCATCTCTTCAATAGCGATCTTGCCAACTTTAATCCACTCATCCTCATCAATGAGGGGAGCATTTTCACAAATTCCAGGACAGTATTCAATACCCTTTTCAGTATATTGCATTCTTATCTTGGCTTTATTCGCGATTTCTTTATTAAAGAAAATTCGAAAGGTAAAAGGAAATGTCCTACAAAACATCGGTCGGATCTTATATATTAAACATTTCTTTCCTTTATCATCATAAAAATAACATTCTCCAGAGGGTTTCTTTTTCAATCCCGTAAACGCTAAGCCTCTCTCAGTTTCTATAGGAGGAATTACCATTTTTCCAAGTTCTTCTTTCGAAGGAGATTTATCAAATATATAAAATCCGAGTATTTCAAGGATTTCCTCAATTTTTAAGTTCAAACTTTTCTTGATTCTTAGGATATCAGAATAAGTAACATTAACAAGTGTATTCTTATCAACACAACAGTTGCCACATCTTAGACATTCAAACCTAAGATCTTTAAATTCTTCTTTTTTCTGAACCATATATAAAATTAAGAAAAAGGGATATTATAAAATTATAATTATTTGTATTTTTCGTCGGTACTTGGGATAATTATTTTTCTTCCAATTAAGGTTTCTATAGAATCAATAATTAAATCCTTATTTTCTTCATAAACCAGTTCTAAAATCCTATCTAAGTAAAATTCACTTTTCCCTTTACCTTTTAAAAGTGAATATATTACATTTAATATACGCAATTCCATAGAATTTAATTCATCTTCTTTTCGAATTTTCGCAATGATTTCTGGTTTTGTTAATTTAACAGGCTCTTTATAAAATAGTTCAAAGTGTTCATTTAAAATCGGAGGAATATCCCTCTCAAATTCATCTAAACTTCCATCCCAAGTAGCGAATCTATCCTTTAATTTTGAATATAAATATAATGAAAATTCTTTCACTAAATTCCTTAATCTCTCAGAAGATTTTTCTCTAAGTATAAAAATTGCTCTTATATCGCCCTTATCTGCAATTAAACAATGGAAATGCTTAAAATCAATTTCGAGTACTCTTTCTTCTTTCTTGAGATCTTCTTCCTCAGAAATCACAGTTTTATTACCTGATATTTCTTCTCCAATTGTAGTTATTGCTTGTATAAATCCGGAAAATAATTCTTTCTTTTGATGCTCAAGTATTGAATAACTCTTTAAGTATACTGGTACACCTCCTGATTTGTGAATAATCACTACTGCTTGAATATTTTGAAGGTCCTTAAATCTCTGAGTTCTGGCTAATAAATCGGATTCCTTTCTCCTCTTTCGTGGTAAAAGCACATATGATCTATAACTTAAAACAGCCAATACTCCAATTACAGCAACTAAAACTGAAACGATAATCCAAAATAAAAGCGGATCTTCTTCTGCCTCTTCCTGGGTTATATCTACTATAAAGGAAAATTCCGTTGATTTATATTCCGATCCCTCTTTTGAAATAATTAGGGTAATTTTATAGTCATCTTCCTCTATATCATCAGGAATTTCCAAATCTAATTTATAAATGCCTGAACCCTTACCATCCAAGGTTCCAACACCATATTCCCATGAATAAGAAACCACAGCTCCATCAATATATATATTGGACCCTACTTCTTTTAATTGAATTTCAATACTAATATCTTCCCCTATATAAGCATCAATCGAATCATCGAAATCAATCGTAAGAACTTCAATCGGGATTTGACCAATTATTATTTGAAATGGAAATATTGTAGTTTGATAATTATCCATACTAAATCTTATATATGCATAATTATATCCTAATGAAAAATAAGTAGTGAGAATTTTAATAGAATTATTAAACCAATAACTACCTGATTTTGTTAAATTTACCTCGTAATCACCGCATATAAATGTTAAATTTCCTTCAGTTAAATAAATTCGATCATATTTGGCCATTGAACTAGCATTGATAGTTATTTCCTCATTAAATTTTGATTCAAATAAAGAGTTCTCTTTAATTCTCTGAGCATTAAGGAAAACTGTTAAATTTACCGATTGTTCAACAATCTCAAATTGATAAGTACGATTCTGAGATTCATATTTTCCCTTAGCAAAATCAATGTTTAAATAAAAATAACCTACTTTAGTTCTAAAAGTTGTATTAATTTCTACACTATAAATTCCATTACCTGTATTATTGATTCTATAATAACCTTCCGATATATTTACCTTTACAATGGCCTCATCAATACCATCATCATTAGAATCTAAATACTGAAATTTAATAGTTGTATTAGAATGAAATTCAATATAATAGTCATATTCCAATCGCTGGAGTTTAGTGTCTTCTCCTAAATTAAGCACGAGAGTAAGATTACAATCCACAAAACCTAATTTAGAAGAATTTATTATAAATTTATAAGTTCCTAAATCTAAGGTGTCGGTGTATATTGTTGCTTCATAAATTCCATCAACAGATTCTTCTAGATCTATTTGCTGGCCTCCTGTCCAATTATAAGTAATATATGCCTCTGACACAGGTAAATTGTTTTCTGAATCTTTTAATTCAATTTTAAGAGGAATTGCCTCACCAACATACCCCTCGGCTAACAAATCATTTACTGCGTCAAACGGTCTGTTAAGGGTCATAGAACTATTATGTATAATTATGAAACTTGATTTTAACCCACCTAAAGCAGTCCCATTTGACCAAAATAATGTATAATTATATTGCCCTCCGGTTGTATTGTATGAACCAATTGTTATTTCTGAAAAAGTAACATTTCCAGATTCATTCGGAGATTTGGATTCCTCATACCAAATAGTCCCATTAGGATGGTAGATTTTTAAATCAACCGTTGTTGATAGCAAATTAGAAGGGATCTCACCAGAAAAATTAACTTGCGTTTTAATTCTGGTCGATTCACCCGTTTTAAAACTTGATTGTACCCATTGTCCATTCTTATACATTCGAGTATTAGATATATTAAGATAATTTGGTGAAGTTGCCTTGAAAGTCCACCAGCCAATATAAGAATAAGATTTGTTGATCTTTAGATAATTATCACCGACTCTCCCTCCCTCAAAAGGTCTTAAATAATTAGCTTGATCTCTAGCAGAAAGAATCTCCCAATTTCTAGATTTAGATATAATAAATTCAAAATCGGAATAGTGATCAATTTTAGCAAAATCATGTAAAAATTCCCATTGAATTGTTCCATTTTTTAATATTGTATAAGATATACCCTCATCATATTGTCTATTATATTTTGTTGTCGTATTATGGTACCCATAAAGAGTAGTATCTAGTTCAAAATAGAGTTCAGAAGCTGCTGTACTTACATTTAAAACTATTAGATTTTCATCCCAAATATTAGAACTAATAGTTTGTGATGCTTGACCCCATTCATTTCCATTATTTAAGGTTTCACCATAAATCTTTAAATCAATACCATCTTGTGTAGAATTGGCAATGGATGTCAACCCTAATGTTATATTATCAAACCATACAAGTTGTTGGAACCTATCTTCAAATCCCCCATACCAAGAACTAATGCCACTTTTTATCCCAATCGAAATATTTAGATTTTGATTATCCAATATATTTTCAAAAATATTTGAATTATTAACCCATAAGGGTAGATAAATTTTTCCAGTACTGTGCCATTCATTTCTTCCAGCTTCATAAATATCAAACATTCCAATAGAATATATTTTCTGATTATTTATCTCAAAATATATAAAAATATTATTTGTCTCCATACAGTATTCAGCATTATAATCAAAGCTGATATAGGCATCAATAAGCTTACCTCGTGGAATGGTTAAATTCTGGTAGATTTCCGTGAAATCATTTTTATTATAATATGCCCAATATGTGTCATCATCACTATCCCATTCGATATAGGGAACATATCTTACAAACATTCCAGTGGAATTACCAGCTTCACCAGGTCCGCTTGATCCAGTACCACCAAGAATATCCTCATTTAATGTCCATGAATTAGAATTAGAAAAATAATTAGAACTTCCATTCATAAACTCATAAGAATCAATTCTATAATCTCCTGTAGGAATTAAATCATCACTATATATATCTATATCTAATTCATCACTTTTAATCCATGGAGAGTAAAAATCACTTTTAACTCCAGTATCAAGATATTTCATTACTGAATCATTATTTAGAATTCTTATATAATCATAATTCTCCTCAATGTTAATATAATCAAAATGCACTCTCATCGCTAGAGCTCCTGGATGAGAGATTATTGCTGAATTTTCCCAAGCTTTTGGACCTGAATTATCATAACTATAAGAAATAACATTGGTTTTATTAAACACTGTTACAGGTTTAAAACCGCTATTATTTACCCAATTTCTTGTATCTTGTACATTTTCAATTGAATTTTCTATTTTTGAAACTTTCCAATTGTGAAAATCGTCTAAATAATATGTAAGATTGATTATTTCCTCATTATTTAACGTTATTTCTTGACTATTATTGTATAAATTTCCAACTTCTGTAATATTTAAAGGTTCTTCAGTTCCTTGAAATAATATCGAATCTGCTGCGGAATTATCTAAATTTTCATCAAAATTATTAATGTTTTGATTATCATTGATAAGAGGAGCAGATGACGATAAAGGACCAAAATTAATAATCTGAATTAAAAATAAAATTAAAATTAATGATGATAAGAAAGAAATTTGCAAAATTCTTTTATTCTTAAGTTTCTTTTTACCTTGAACAAGATGCATAGTACTATCCCTAAAATGCGTACCCGTAACTCTATACTTAAAATTGTAAAATTTTGTATACTAACTTAATAAAAATTTAATTTTATAAATATATTTTTAAATTTTAAAGGGTATGAGATTGGGTATATATGCTAGGTGAACCATTTAAAATGAATCCTCATATGAATGGGAGGCGAAAGTTAATTTTTATTTGAAGTTTTTCCATTTTTTCTTTTTATATGTAATACGAAGAATATAGTTGCCAACTCCATTATAATAAAAGAGACTAATGAATAAATTTCTTGGTAAAAATTTACCACACTAAAAACTATTAATATACTAAAAAAGCTGGCAGTCAGTATCATCCCTACTATAGGAATAATGGCATTACTACCAGTCTCTTTCCTAACTTTAAAGTTAGTAAAGTTAATGATGAAAAAAATTTGAGCAAAAATTAAACCTGCAAGACCTGCGATTGCGAGAGCGCCACCAGTAAACAATGCTAGAATTATGCTAATAAATCCCGTAATAATAATTGAAACATATGGAACTTTATTTTTATTGATCTTGGAAATTTTTTGTGGGAGTACTTCATCCTTAGCCATCATATAAGCAAGGCGAGAAGAACCCAATATAGTTGCATTCAATGCACTCGTTGTTGATAAAAGAGCCCCGAAGATTATTAAAAACATACCTAATATCCCTATAGAAATTAAAGCAGCTAAAGCTATAGAAACCTCAGCTTCATGCACTTCCTCTCCAATAACCCCAGATACGCCTAAGATAGCCATTGTTGTGAAACCAACCATACAATAAATGACCATAGCTACTATAAGAGCAAATTTCATCATCTTTAGGCCTCCCTCCCTATCCTCCATCTCGTGAGAACCATACGCTATTAATTGGAATCCTTCATAGGAGATGAGAATACAACTACTTCCAAGGATTATTCCCATAATATTTATATTAGTAATTGATTCGCTATCTAATCCTATATTAATTAGCATCCTATCTGTGTTTTGCATAGCAAAACCAAATCCAAGGAATATAAAAATAAGAAAAATACCAATATAAACAAAGACAAGAATACTTTGCACTCTTGCTGACTCTTTAACGCCTTTTAAATTTAATATCGTTAAAATAGAAATTAAAAGAGTAATAATTATACCAATTATATAAAAACTGTATTCTATATTGAACATTAAAATAAAATAAACACTAAAAGTATAAGCATATAAAGCCATAGTAACAATATAACCAAAATATAATAAAATACCGATAAATGGTCCAAGATTTTGGAGTTTGGAATTAGGAAATGCATTTTGAACACAAGTATATTCCCCGCCAGGATCACACCATTTTAAGTTAAGTTTTTGATATGAGTATACTGTAATTAAAGCTATTACTCCAGTAATTACATATGATAAATAAGAGTATGGCCCAGTAAATGTAGATATAACGCCTAATACGCTAAAAATACCACCTCCAATTAAACCCCCTACTCCTATCATTAAGCAACTTAATTTACTTAAGTGTTTATGAAAATCATGTTCCGGTTCTTCAAATGTTATTCCTATTCTCCCCTTTATTGATTGATAGCTTTATAATATGAAATGAAATTCTTATCTGAACTTAAAAATATAAGCGAATTTAAAAAAGTTTGTATAATAATCAATTAAATCTTTATATAGTTTTCGAATTTATCTAAGTTCGTTATGATAGCTGATATATTTGAAGTTTTTCTGAATTATATAAAAAATTCTCAAATTTAGACTAGATTTTGAAAGCTCTTATTTTCACTAGAAAAATTTCTAGTAATTAGATAAGCAATAACACATTTTCGTATTAGGATGAATTAATTAAAAATTCGTCTTTTAAAATAGAGATTAATCGATTTTTTTCATTTTCAGATAATTCCCTAACGTCAACTCCGCTAGTATTGTAACTATCGTAAGGGAATTCTATTAAATCCTTTTTTGAATTATTGTTATTACTATTAATCGTGACCCACAACTGAAAAAATTAAAAACTTTGAGTAAAATTAATCTCTAAATGATCATATTTTTTAGTTACTTTTAAGGATTTGCCTCCTAAGTAATAGAATAAACATGAAAACCATAAATTTGTGTGTAAAAAAATCCTTACGAATATTAAAATGTATAAGGGTTTTATTTCACACAAAATATTATGAAATAATTAAATGATTTCCTCAAAACATCATAAAGTTTCTAATTCTGGGGGAAGATACCCATAATTTTCAAAAAACCGCTTTTTTACGTCTTTAATTTGATAAATCTGAGTCTGGGGTCCGCTTGTTTCAACAACGAAGGAACCTATCACAGAACCTAGGCGACATGAATCTAGTAAGGTCATATCTAAAGATAATCCCGTTAAAATTCCTGCTCTATATCCATCACCCGCTCCTGTTGGCTCAACCAACTTTTCTGGTTTACAAATTGGAATATCTATTTGATAAATCTTTTTTTCATCTTTGTAGATTAGTTGAGAACCTTCTTTACCCTTTGTTACGATAATTGCGTTCACTTGTTTTATAATATCTTCTACAGATGATTCCAATTTATTTTCGATTTGCTTAATTTCAAATTCATTTCCGATTAATATAGTTGTCTTTTTAATCACTTCGGTTAATAAATCTTTAGGAAATAGTGGCGTCACTTGACCGGGATCAAAAATTATTGGAATGTTTAAATCATATAATTGTTCCTGAAAATTCACCATTGCATCAACGCTCTGAGTGGAGTTAATTGCATAAACATAATTCTCAGGATCCTTTATTCTTTCTCTTAAATCAATTTCTTTACATTTATCAAGTGCGCCTCCATGAAAAATGATCATCTGGTTAGCCTTAATATCATTAACAATATAACAAGCTGCTGTAAAAAGGTCTTCTTGAATATCAACACCAAGTTCAATGTTATCAAATCGAGTGATATGCTCCTTATAGCCAAGACTCTCAAAATCTTTTCCCACTGAACAAAATACATGGGCATTTCCTACATTCATTAAACCTAAGTTGTAACAAATATTTCCTGCTGTGCCACCAAAGTGCTGAATTCTACTACTAGTTGTTACGGTGCTTTGATAATCTCCTTTTTCATGATCTATAGAAACAGCATTGACAAAATTCTCATCAAATCCCATAATATAGTCAAATGCAATAGATCCAAGAACTATAACTTTCTTTTTTTTAGGATTCATGCTTTATCATTCTTTTTAATAAAAGTTATGATTTGTTAAATTTATTAAACTTTTAAAGCTTTTTGCGCCATTCCTTTGCTTTTTCGATATTATTAATACTCTCGTATACTTCAACAATTTTCTTATAGCATCCTTTGGCCGCTGTACGATTACCTAACTTTTCATGCAATTCTCCAGCGCTAGATAGTTGATTTACCTGCGAATCATGGTTTCCCTCATCTGCATAGATTTGAGCTGCGCGTATACGTGTATCAATGGCCATCTCGAACATCTCCTGCATTTCCTGAGAGCGTGCCAAGCTTCCAAGAGTCCACGCAACATCCGACATCGCACCACGTGATTCATTGATTTCCATTGATTTCTCAAACATAATCTTAGCTTCCGAATGGTTTCCCATCTGCCGATAAGCGGTACCAGCATTTTGATAATTGCTTGCAAGTCCCCCAACTTCATCAATCTCCCGGTTGATGTCCATTGCTGCTTTGTAATAATCAATTGCTTCTTTAAATTCCTGCAACTCATAGAATATACTTGCAATATTATTCATTGTGATCGCGACCTGTTTCATATTTCCCATCTCCCGAGAAATACCCATTGATTTCTCGAGATAATTCCTTGCTTCTTGGTATTGTTCCATGCTTTCATAAACCTCAGCAATTTTCCTATAAAGTAAATCCATATCTGCCTTGTTTCCAAGTTGTTCACAAATCGCAAAGTCCTCAAGATACCACTTGATAGCTTCTTTATGCATCCCGTTCTGCTGATACAATCCTGCAAGATCATACACAACTTTATCCTTCATTTCAATATCCCCGACTTGATCACAAATAGATATGGCTTCCGAGAAACGTGTTACTGCCATTTTCAAATTACCTTGATCTGAATAAAACTTTCCGAGAGCGCGTGCAACTGATATTTGATTCGTACTATTACCCAATTCCTTATCAAGTTCAAAAGTCTTTTCTAAGAAATTAATTGCTTTTTTATTTTCACCTAATGCGTTGTAGCAAAGTGCAATATTCCATTGTTGGTTCCGAATCGAGGGCATATCATTAAGGATCGAATCTAATTCTATTACTCTCTCGTACCATGGGATTGCTGCTTGGAATTCTTTAGCATTATAATAGAGTTGAGCTATATCATACGCCCTATTTACTTGCATCTTGATATCTTCTGTTTTTTCAGCAAATTTTATTGCCTTCTTATAACTCTCAACAGCATCATTTAAATTTCTAGATTTTGTATATAATTTTCCTCGGTTTAGCCAGGCAAGGGCTGTTTTTTCAAAAATCTCCTCCTTTTCTCCTACCTTAATTGCCTCCTGATTGTATTGTTGTGCTTTTTCAAGATTTCCAAGGTCCATGTGAACCACAGTAAGGTCATTAAGGTAGTGTACTATAGATGGCAGATTTTGCTCATCACGGCCACTTTTTAGTGCTAATGAGATAAATTCGTCAGCTTTTTGCAAATCATTCGTGTTGTAATAAATATATCCTATTTCACTTTGGATATCTGATATAAGTGTAAGCAATCCCGTCTTATTAGCAAAATTCAATGCTATTTCAAACTCCTCAATTGCTTTATCAGTGTTTCCCGCAGTTTTGTAAATCATTCCGCAACTCTTCCGAACTCTTGCCATGTTTTCGAAGCTTTTAACTTTCTCAAAAAGTTCAAAAGCAGTCTCAAAATGATAAATAGCATCATCATTTTTTTCAGCTCCGTTCAATGCTTGGGCATAGCACTTGTGGTATATCCCCAGAGATAAATTATTTGAATTATTTTTACCCATCTCAACCGCTTTCTCAAAGAAAGGTAATGAATCCTCATAATCTTTCTTAAGGTAATAAGAATTTCCTATATCATTATATAAATCAGCAAAATACTCCTTTATATCAACATTTTCAGCAACTTCAAGAGCTTTTTTATAGAAATCTATTGCTTTCTCATACTCCTTTTTATGATGATATGAGATGCCAATGTTTCGATATTGTCTTGAAACAGACTCTAAATCTTCGATTTCTTTAGACAAAGTTAAAGCTTTTTCATAGGCTTCAATTGCATCATCATTTTGCTTAAGATCTGTGTATGCTATACCCATGTTCGCATACAACCCGCTTTTTCCCACAATTCTGCCCGTTTCTTCATATAATACAAGAGCTAATTTGAATTCTTCAATAGCTTTCTCATTTTTATCTAGATCCATGTAAAGCGATCCAATATTAGTATGTGTCACTGCCATAGCTCCTTTTTTTCCTAGTTTCTCATCGATTGCTAAGGCTTCCATATAAAGCTTCTCCGCCTCTTCAAGAATACCGAGGTTCTGTAATGCCAATCCTACATTATTCTTTGCAGTGGCGATTCCTTCAATGTCTCCAATTTCCTCGTTCATTTTTAAAGAGTCCTGGTAATATCTAAGCGCAGTTTTATAATCCTTCATATTTGTGTATACCTGGCCTATATTATTGATCAGTGTTCCAATTTCTTTAACAAGATTTATTTCTCTCGCAAGATCAAGTGCTTCGTTGTAATATTGTAATGCTTCTTCGTTTTTATTCGTATTTCGATAAACAGATGCTACTCTTGATAAAGATATGACAATAGACCCCTTATTGTTCATCTCTCTACTCAAAGTAAGCGCCTTCTCGTATTTTTCCATGGCATCATTGAATTTACCTAAAACAACATCATTTCCTCCAAGTGAATGAAGATACATGGGTATTCGGATTTTTTCGTCAATTTTAATGGCTATATTCAGGGCTTCTGAAAAATATTCCCGAGCCTTGGTATACTCCCCTCTTGATTCATACACATCCCCTATACTCATTAATCGGCCAGCTTTTCCTGATAAATCTTTTAATTCCTCAGAAATTTCAAGCGCTTCTTTGAAGTAATTCATAGCAAGATCTATTTCCCCAAAATTAAAAAAAAGGATGCCTAAGTTGTGAAGCGATATTCCTAACGAGTTTTTCTGATTTAATTCTCGATAAATATTAACTGATAACTGGAATAATTGTTTTGCTTCTTTCATCACGCCCATAGATTTCTTCGCAAGCCCCATATTATTGTAAATATTTGCTTTAGAAAGTGGATCGTCTAGCATCTCAGCTATCGTTATAGCCTCTTTATATTTTTCAAGAGCTTTTTCAAAATCACCAGAATGCCTAAATACCTCCCCAATCGCTGATATTCTTAGTGCTTTCCATTCCATTTTGCCAAGAAGATCATCTATTTTAATGGCTTCTAAATAATACTCCCGTGCTTTTGAGAATTCCCCTTTATCAATATATACACTCGCAATGTTATTTAAAATACTGGCTTTCATAGGAAGATTACCAACATCTTCGTTCAATTCTAATGCCTCATTATACAAGGCGAGCGCACCATCAAAATCACCTTGCAAATCATTAATCAATGCCTTATCTGTAAGCACATTTGCCATAACTGATCCCAATCCTTCTTTTTCGGCTAAGGTCCAAGCCCTTTCATAAAGTTGTTTAGCTTTTTCTAGTCTCCCAGACATCCTATGCAATCTTGCTGCGTTGAACAGAAAAGCAGGTAATCCAATAACATCGTTTATTTTTTCTGCAATTTCTGCTGCTTCTTCAAATAAATTAAGTGCTTCTTCTATTCTTCCATGTGAATCATATACTAGAGCCGTTGAATTCATGAAATTGGCTAACGACTCTTCATTATTATATTTTTTTGCAAGAGTTATCCCAATCTCACTACACCGAAGAGCATCATCGATTGACGTGAGCGACCAATAAATGAACCACGCAAGATGGTATTCTTTGAGATCTGTAACTGTATCAAGGATGGGTTTCATGAACTTATGCAAGTCTACATCGCACTTTTCCTCCTTTTTGATGGAAGGAGGCTCTGACTTCTTGAACATGATGGGCCACAATACATTTTCCAATAAATATGATGTATGGGTAACAACTTTGTAAAGTTTTGTTTTAATCTTCATTTTTTTGTACTCATTTGCCAGATCGACCAATATTTTATCCACTTGGGATTCTCCAGAACTGAAATCTCTGTCATCAACAGTATTATCCTCCATTGTTAAAACTTCATAGGCATCAGTAATCGCGGGATCACGATCGAAAGCATGGTCAATCCATATGATCTCATCTAGCTCCTGCATTTCTCTTAACGTTGGACCAATATCGAAATCATCGCTTCCGGAATAACCAATAACCACGAGAGATCGTCTTGAGGTAAGTGCATTCACTACGGGAATTTTGTATGATTCTATCGCAAAAGTTTCCTCCGCAGCACGATCCTTTCCAAGCGCTGAGATAGTAGTCACCAATGAATCTGTGGTATCTTCATCTGTGACAAAGTTTTTCTTGGAACCGTGGATCTTACACAGCGGAAACTTTTTCTTTTTTCTTAAGGCTTCTATCGCCTCAAAGTTCTCATAGTCCTTTTTATTTATGATGAGCTTAATGTCATCCTTAGAATGGAGTTGTTCAGCTAATGCCATTTCAATTAAATAATCAAAATTAGTTGTGATGACATCTTCCCCAATTTGAATAGCCTTTGCTAAGAAATGGTGAATAATATTTGGCTTATCAAATAAGTCGAAAAAATTCATGAATTGTAGGGAGGGATCAATTATCCGCTGGATGCCTTCGATAATCAGTTCATATCGAAGGTTATCAAGTTGAAGGATGCGTTCCACTTCATCCTTGGGACAGCTTGATTCCACGATAACGTTTACAATGTGCTTGGCAGAAAGTAGACATGAAGGAGCGTCTATGGAAATCCCTGCGCCCACTAAAAACGTGAATTCCTTATCTGGGTTGAAGATCTCCTCCATATTTAAGTCTAATTTATTAAAATTTGCATTACTCATTATTGACAAATCCTTTTTTTCCCTTAAGAAAGCTTAAAAAATTAGAAAATTAGAAGATTAATAAAATAGAAGACTAATAAAATTTTGCTTTAAAGCTTAAGTATTTGATCCCATCAATTATTTACTTATCCATAAAAAGAATTTCAGTTTTAAACCTTCATTCATTACTTAGTAAAAATGAAAGAACTAATAGAAACCCTTGAAAATCTTAAAAATAGCGAAATAAAGAATGTAATTGATACTCGAATTAAAGAATTTGAGGAAATTAAAGGGCAGGCTATTGAAGAAATTTTCAAAGAACTATGTTTTTGTATCATGACTGCCAATTGTGGGGCTGAGAAATGTATTGAAATTCATGAGAGCATACATGATGGATTCCTTAATCTTTCAAAAGTAAAACTAACTGAAAAATTCAAAGAATTAGGATACAGATTCCCTAATATTCGTTCAGAATATATCATCGAAGCTAGAAAATATAAAAATGATCTAGAAAATGAAATTAAATCTAAGGAGGAAGCAAATTCTTTGAGGGATTGGATCGTAAAAACCATAAAAGGTATTGGGTATAAGGAAGCAAGTCATTTTCTCAGAAATATTGGATTTAAAAATTATGCAATTATAGATTTTCATATTGTAGATATTCTGGTAAAAAATAAAATAATTGAAAAACCAAAAACCATGACAAAAAAGAAATATTTAGAAATCGAAGAGATATTAAAAAATGTTGGAGCTAGACTAAACCTCAATATGGCAGAATTAGATTTGTATTTATGGTACTTGGAAACAGGAAAGATCCTAAAATAATTTAAAATAAGTATATTATAAGATAATCTTGAAAAATAAGAAAATCATAATAAAGATGTATTTTTTAGAAATTCTCTCTCGTTAAAAGTCTAACTTTTTAGTTCCGTTAATCGTGAGATTTCCCATAGGTATATCTGCTTCTAATTCACAGTTTCTGAGTTTTTTCTTAATTTGTTTTGCTCCATATTCATTTAACATCAAATCTAAGAAATTATGATATAGTCCAATAAGATTATCTGAAGCTAACTTAAAATAGATATCATTTTGGGATATATTTATGCTTATAATTTCATAAAGTCCTTTTAAGGATTCTTTGATATTCTTAAAGTTTTTTATTGCTTGATCCGTTGAGTACATTGTTGTGTTCGGTTTAATCATATACCTTTGACCTCTTTTTTTTTATTCAACCAATTAAAGACTTTCATTCATGAATAAAAAACGGATGAGATTAAATAAATTATTTTTGGAGACCAATATTTGCAGAAAAAATCCTTAAATAATCTCAAACAAATAAAAAATTGAAAATCTTAGAGAATAAGTAATCCTCAAAAAAGATGCTTTTTTTCAGAAATCTCTTTCATTAAAAGTTTAACTTTTTTGTTCCATTGATCGTGAGATTTCCCATAGGTATATCTGCCTCTAGTTCACAATTTCTGAGTTTTTTCTTAATTTGTTTTGCTCCATTTTCATTAAGCATCAAATCTAAGAAATTATGATAAAGTCCAATCAAGTTATCTGAAGCTAACTTAAAATAAATATCATTCTGAGAGATATTTATGCTCATAATTTCATACAATCCCTTTAGGGATTCTTTGATATTCTCAAAGTTTTTAACTGCTTGTTCCGTTGAGTCCATAGTTGTATTCGGTTTGATCATATACCTTTAACCACCTTTTAATATTCAATTAATGAAAAAAAGTAAAACTTTATAAATTTGGAATAAATTTTGCTATTTTGTGTGGATATAACGTCCAAATTTTTGCGAATAAAAATTTTTAAATTTAAAAAATTAAACAATTAAACAATAATCAGAAATCCTATTTTAAGTCAACAAGAAATCCTATTAAAATGATATACAATATTAGTATAAGTTTATTGACCTAATTCTCTTTAAAATATAAAATAAGTTGTAAAGTTAAAACATTACTTTAAATGGAAAGTCTTTTTCGGCTTCTCGCTCATCAAATTCGATTTCCCTGAGTTTTATCCTTACTTCGCGAGGAGCATTCGTCTGCTTTAAAATATTAACTATATTATTATGCATGGCTTTTAAATTATCCATGCCAATTTGACGATAAATATCATTTTCCTGGAAATTTATATTTAAAATTTCACTTAATCCAGAAATACACTCTCTAATATTATTATAACAGCTAAACACATCATCAATATTTTTTTGTTCTTTTTTCATCATTTTTACGAAATCCTCAAAAAAATTTCTTTTCTATGACTAAAAAAGTAATCAACATTTATAAATCTGCACTTTTTAAGTTATAATTCCGCAATAACACGAACTTTTCATTACTATCAAGTGACAAATTATGATTAAAATTTTGCAAAAAGGAGAAATTTTATCAAATTCAAATGATAGTATGATCCTAAATCATTCCCAAATTATGATCAAAAAGCATAATTTATTTCTGTTTTCGTTACTTTACATTAGGATTTAGCTGAAAAACGTAAATTGCTCGTGTTGAAATAAACATTTTCGATAATTTTTATTAGATTGCTATTTATTGAGGATAGAGGGATTTTTATAGATAGGAAGTATAAATATTCTGGTAATATGAATATTCTAATTCATATTTTTCAATCCCTTATAATGATTTAAAGCATTTAGCAAAGCGCTTTTTAAACTTTCACTTATCTCTTTTCGAATTGATTCTTCTTTTAAACCATTGTAATAATCTTCTTCTAACTATCTATAAAAATAAATTTTTAAATATAGAATAGATATTTAAAGTAGATTTTTGAAAATAATATATTCTATCAAAAATGGTTGAATTACAATGAAATACGCATTAATGTTTAATGTGTTAAAAGATGGGGAAATAGAGCCAATTAAATGGAACAAAGATGTTTTTATTCCCGATCGATCGATAATTATGTTAGAAGAATTAACACCTGCTGTATGGTTATGGCATGGTGTGAAACGTAGTTTGGTGGATCGAAGAATTGCAAGCAGGCAAGCGGAAAGTCTTAAAGGATATGGTTATAAAGCAAGAGATACCATTATAGGAAGTAGGACAAGAATTATAAAAGAAATAGACCAGAGAAAAGTTGGAAAAGACACTGAAACAGATCAATTTAATCAAGAATTTCAGGAAATTCTAAACAATGAGTTCACTCCTATTGATGAGATTATCGTTGATCTTCAAATGGATGATAATGAAGTTGCTAAATTGAAATTAACGCCCACAGCTGTTCCTGAGACCATAGCAGAGCAAGCATCTAAACTTATTACAGATCCTAAAACCGAAATAAAACCAAAAAAATCACAGGAACATATAGTTGAAGCTACTACTCCCGAAACAAAGCCAAAACCAGAAATCAAACCTTCCAAAACAACGCGAATTTCAATGCCCACTAAACCGATCAAAAAACCAGAATTCAGATTTGAAGAACAAGTGAAAGAAATTGGATCAAATACCAATGAAATAATTAAAAATGTTTTGGAACGAATTGAAATAATGGAAGCTAAATTAGATACACTTTTACAAGAATTTAAAGAATTCAAAGCGTCATTACAAAAATAATAAAATCGATTTTCTCCTTTCTATTATTCTAGCAAATATCTATTTTTATTTTAATTAAAATTATTAAACCTTTTTAGTTGTTAAAATTAGAAATTAGAAAAACCTATTTATTTTAAGAGAATTTCCCAATTAATTCCATCTTCTACTAACTGTTGAACTAATGCTATCTCATCTTCTTGTATTCCAGGCTTCAACCTCATCATATTTCTTATAGTCGTATAAGTATCAGAAGGGCTTAAGATTAACGGGATGTTTCTTTCATTAGCCGCTGCTATAAGTTTAATATCCGGCTGAATAAATCCTGTTAGGATTAAGCATGACACATCCTCATTCAATGCCGCTAATGCTAAGTCAGTTCGATCCCCACCAGTTATCACCGCTCCTCGTCTAATCTGCCGTAAATATTTCAACGCAGCTTGAGCGCTCATAGCTCCAATAATATATGTTTCTACTCTATTGTTTAGACCCGATGATGATGCTTCATTAATTAACTCACCACCAATTGCTTCCAATACTTCAGAAACTCTAGGTGAAAATAATTCTATGCTTTTTTCAATAATACCCACAACAGGGATGTTAAACCTTTTAATGTGATTTGCTTCCAGTTCTTTTATTCTCGCGACATAATCATAATCTATACTATTGAATATAACTCCTTTAAAATCGACTTTTCTGAAATCAAAATATTTCTTAGTAAAAAATAGATTATCTATGCATTTATCAGACGATTCTTTCTCTATATATATTAGATCTCTAATTCCAAGAGCTTGGGCAATACTAATATCATCCAATCCGACTCTAATAAATTTTCTTATACTTGGAGAGCCCTCTATTATTATATAATCCATCTCTTTCGAAATATCTTCATAGCCTGATTTTATTTTAGCTAAATATTCATCTTTTTTAATCGCATCAATTAAATCAACATAATAACAGTCTGGTATTGATACTGGTGACACAATATCGTATGGTTTGGAAGTTGTAAAAATTGTACTTAAGATAAAGCCTACATCCGGGTCGGCTTTTTGTGTAAACGCAGATTTCGAGATGCCAACTGGTTTAAAATAAGCGACACTTTTACCGTCATTTTGTAATTTTTGCATAATTCCTAAGCTGATGAGGCTTTTTCCAACTCGTTCTCGTAAAGAACATAAATATAATGGTTTAACCATATTTACATCATTTATTTATTTATATTTTTCAAATTTAATTTTATTTGTTTATTTTTTAAATTATATTTTTTTTTGCGTTTTTCAACGCGCAATTGTTATTTTTATATCCACTGCACTATAACCTTTGATAAATGATAAGAGCGGATTAATATCAAGCTCAACTATCTCAGGAAAATCGTTAACCAACTGAGAAAGCCTTAATAATACATCGATAATCGCATCTATATCGGATCTGCTTTCTCCTCTAACTCCCTCGAGAAGACTGTAAATTTTAGTGTTCTGGAGCATTTTCTTTGCATCTTCCTCTGTAAATTTATATGCTAATGCAAAAGATACATCTTTCAAAAAATTGGCATAAATTCCTCCGCTCCCGATCATTAACATGGGACCAAACTGAGGATCTCTTGACATTCCTATAATTAACTCGTTCACTTTCTCTTCTGCTTTAAAATCAATCATTTCTTGAATCTCTACTCCATAGATTTTCGCAAGTCCACTACCATATTTCTTCACACTATCTATGATCTGGATATACGCCTCAAAGGCGTCTTGAGGTGTAATAACATTTAAAATAATCCCTCCGACATCTGTTTTATGAATGATTTGAGGGCTAACAATTTTCATTACCGTTTTTCCTGTCTTTTTTGCAACTTCTTCTTGTAATAGCATTGCTTCTCTCGGAGTTCGGGCCAATTTTGATTTTGGAGATTTTATACCGTAATAATCAAAAATCTCACTTGTTTCATGACTCAGAAGGACAGTTCTCCCATCCTCTCTTACACTTTGAAATAACTCTCTTACTTTCCCTTTATCTACATTAAACACAGGAATTTTTAAATCTTCTAATGGTTCTCTCTGTAAAAACTCATGATGACTAATGAGAGTTTTAAGACAGTGAGCCGCCCTATCTGGAAAATGATAGCATGGAATATGATTGTCTTTTAAGAATTTACTTCCCTCTGCGATTGATTTTCCTCCAATAAATGAACATACAACTGGTTTATCAGTCAAATATTCAGAAGAAATCTTATATATTAACTTAGCAACTTCGGTTGGTTTAGTTTGAGCTTGAGGAGTAACTATAATTAACGCTCCTTGGCTATTGATTTGATCTTCTTCTGTAGTTGTATCTGTTTTAGAGGAATTCAAGCCAAATATGGTTTTTATGGTAAATTCATATCGTGCTGGTGGTGCATCACCAACTATATCTACAGGATTAAAAATTGATGCTTCTAAAGGCAAATTATCTCTTAGTGCATGTAGCATTTTTTCATTAAATTGAGCAAATTTTAGATTTTCTCTTTCAAAGGCATCAGTAGCCACAATTCCTGGACCTCCTGCATTGGTAATTATAGCAAATGAATTTTCTTTGGGAATGGGTTGATAAAGAAATGTTTCACCAAAATCAAATAGATCTTCTATGGTTTTGGCTCTAATCACTCCACATTTTTCAAATGCTAAATCATATGCAATATCTGAGCCTGCTAAAGCTCCAGTATGGCTTGAAGCTGCTCTTGCACCAGCTTCACTGACACCAGATTTAATAATTACCACAGGTTTCTTTCTAGTTGCTTTAGATGCAACTTCTAAAAATCTGTCTCCATCCTTTATGCTTTCTAAATAGCATAATATAACCTTAGTGTTGTCATCATTTGCAAGATATTCAATAAAATCGGTTGCTCCAAGATCAGCCTTATTGCCTAAACTCACATTAACAGAAAAGCCAAATGCTTGATCCATAGAATAATCCATCATTCCAGTAAGCATTGCTCCTGATTGTGATATCATAGCTATATGCCCCTTCTTAGGGGTATCAACGGCAAAAGATCCATTGTAATTCAGACAAATAATCCCTAAACAATTCGGACCAAGAATCCTCATACTATATTTCTGGCTAATTTTTATTAATTCTTCTTCTCTTTTGATTCCCTCTCCTCCAATCTCCTTGAAACCCGCTGAAATTACAATTAAACCTCTCACTCCTTTTTTACCACATTCTTCTGCTATAGGTATTACAAATTTACTAGGAATAACAAAGATAGCAACATCAATCGGATCTGGTACACTTAATACAGATTCATATGCTGTTAAACCTAAGATAATTCCCCCCTTTGGATTGATTGGATAGATCTCTCCATTATAACCGGATGCTATGATATTATTTAAAACAGTATTACCAACCTTTCCAACTGTGGAACTTGCGCCTATGATTGCTATACTTTTAGGATTAAAATAAAAGGAGATACCTTGTTTATCTTGCATAGTGGAATTATGATATTTTTGAAATCAATATTAATATTTATTATTTAATAATTTTAAACTTTCATTCAATATTTAATTAGTTTCTTAGAGAATATTGATACTAAATTGTTTGTTTTTAAATGTATAGGAAAAGTATTATAAATTTTGTTGATTTTCCTTTATTCATTGGAAATTTATGAAGTTCTAAAACTTTATAAGTATAATCTTTTTTTTTAATAAAAATGGATAAGGATATTTTTGAAAAATTTGTCGAGAATATAAATGAAGGCTATTTATTAGTTGATAATCAACAAAATATACTTTATTCCAATAGTTTTACTGTAGAGTTGATTGGATATAAAAGCGATGAATTAAAGAAAATACGTTTTAGGGAAATTATCCATCCAAATAATTGGAAGGAAATGAATGAAGCATTTAAAGAATCAAAAGAAAATATAGGAGCAACCACAAAATTCAAATCCTTTTTAATTAAAAAAAATAATATAAACCTTCCAATCGAGCTAAATATAAAATATCTATCTTGGAAAGGAACATATTATTATCTAATTATTTTACGAGATATAAGTAGAGATAGTTCAATAGAAAATAATAAAATTATTTCTCCCAAATTTGAACTATCCGATGAAGATATTGGGAGTTTAATAAATAAATCGGTATTGCAAGGATTTTTGGATGATTTTCATAAATTAACAAATATAGGAGTAGGAATAATGGATATGAATGGGAATATTCTTGCGGTAACTAACTGGCAAACCATTTGTATCAAATTTCATAGAGTACATCCAGAAATAATGAAGAATTGCACTGAAAGTGATACTATTCTCATAAAGGGACTCACTCCTGGAAAATATTCAATCTATAAATGTAAAAATAATATGTGGGATATAGCCACACCTATAATGTTAGGAAAAAAACGTATAGGTACGCTATTTATTGGACAATTTTTTTTTAAGGAAGAAGAAATAGATTATGAATGTTTCGAAAAGCAAGCAGAGAAATATGGTTTCAATAAAAAATTATATTTAAAGGCTTTAGATGAAGTACCTCGATTTAATAAACAAAAAATTGATATTGCTATAGACTTTTTAACTAAATTTGCTTCTCTGATCTCCGAATTAAGCTATAGCAATTTAAGACTAAATTATTTGCTGCAAGAAAAGGCACAAATTGAAATTTCATTACTTAAACAAAAAAAAAAATTAATGAATGCTCTTGAAAGTTCAGAATTTTACAAAGATTTACTGGTTCACGACATAGCGAATATACTTCATATTTTCCAAATGTCCTTGAGCTTAGTAGAAATGGAGAAAAATGAAGAGCTAAAAAATAAACGTTTTCAGGAATTAACTGAGATAATAAAAACAAATATAAATAAAGGTACTTCATTAGTTTCCAGAGTACGCCAATTAATAAAACTTAACGAGGAAGATTATTCTAATAAAAAAGTAGATGTTAAAGAAATAATTACTAAAGCAATATTAAATATTAAGGCACAATTCAAAAATGAAAATATAAAGATTTTAAAAGAATTTCCTAAGGAAGATATAAGAGTTAGAGGGGGAAGTTTATTACTTGAAGCATTTGAAAATATTATGAAAAATGCTATAATCCATAATGAAAATGAAGTTAAAAAAATATGGATAAGGATATCAAAAACACACTATAAAGATTATTCTTGTTTAAAACTCGAATTTGTGGATAATGGAAAAGGTATAGAAAATAATAAAAAAAATCTGATTTTCGAAAGAAGAGTTACTCAAGATATTAGTATTAAAGGAATGGGAATAGGACTTTCCCTTGTAAAAAGAATTATTGAGGAATATGGAGGAATAATTAAAGTTCAAGATCGAATAAAAGGAAAATATACAGAAGGATCAAATTTTATTCTACTACTTAGACAGTCCTAAACCCAGTTATAAAGGAAAAAATCAACGTAGTTAATAATATAATTAAATAAAATTTTTATTGAAAAAATCTACAATAGAATATATGACAAATATTACATTAATAACAAACAAAGGGAATATTAATATAAGACTATTTGATGAGGACGCGCCAATGACAGTTGCGAGCTTTTTATTTTTAGCGAACCAAGGATTTTATAGTGGAATTATCTTTCATAGGGTTATAGATAATTTTATGATACAAGGAGGAGACCCTACAGGTACCGGACGAGGTGGACCTAAACAGAAAGGAATAACTTCTTTTCCATATAAAGGGCAACAGATAAGTTATCCATTTCCTGATGAATTTCAGAGTGGAAGAGTATTTGATAAACCAGGGCTTTTGGCTATGGCTAATGCTGGACCGAATACAAATGGATCTCAATTTTTTATTACTCATATAATTACAGATTGGCTTAATAATGCACATACTATTTTTGGAGAAGTCATAAGTGATTCTGATCAAGCAGTAGTAAATTCAATTCGACAGGGAGATCAAATTCAAGAAATCAAGGTTCTTTAGAAATCAAAAGCATAGATCTCAACATCTTTTTCCTAACTATTTTCAATTAAATTTATAAAAGCGTTTCTTTATATCCTAATTAGAGCATTACAAATCAATAGAATTTAATTTTGTAAACTAGAATAAGATTTCTAATTAAAAGTTATTAGCAAAGATGTCTCGAGACTTAAAAGATTTAATTGATGCTTTAGAAGAAAAAAATCAAGAACAAACAGAATTTGAAGTAAATGTTCGAGATCTTAAAGAAGAAATCGAAAGGTTGAAATTTACAAATAAAGAGCAAAAAAGATTAATTCAAGAGCAAAAGGAAAATCTTTCAAAAAGATTGGAAGTACCTGAAGATATTCAACTTTTAAAAGATGTAATTGTTTCACAGAGACAAGAAATAAAGAAAAAGGAACGAGATATTGAAATTTTAGAACAAAAATTAGAGGATATAGAAGTAAATAATGAGATCTCTAATCCTTCTCAAGAGAATGACGATTTAATTGATGCACAAAAATTAATCATTCAATTAACTGAAGAAAATGAAATGTATCAGTTAAATGAATCTAGTGCTAAAAAACTAATTAAGGAATTAACGGAATTAAATGATAAGTACCTTTATGATATCAAGAAGTTAAAACGCAAACTTGAAAAAATAAAAACCGATACTTCTAAACCTGATGTAAACAATAAACAATTCTCTGAGACTGAACCTTATTCTTCTCAAGAAGTTGATAAATTAAAAAAGTATATAGAAGATTTAGAAGATGAGAATGAACGAATAAGGAAAAGAATAGAATCTGCTGATATTACCCATAATAATCTACTAGAGGAAATTGAGGTTATCTCGAAACAGAAATCAGATTTAAATCAAGAAATTAGTGAAAAAAATATTAAGATTGACGTATTAAACGAAAAGATTGAAACTTTAAAGCGTCAAAATAATGAATTGAAAGAAAATATTGCGTTTAATCAAAACCTAGAAAATATCTCTAAAGAAAAAGCAGAAATTGAAGATTTTACTGACATAAATAATTCTGAAATAGTAAAAAGCTTGAAACAAGAAAATCTTGAATTAAAAAACTCCATTAATAAATTATCAGAAAGTAGATTAAGTATTGAAAATTTGAAAGCAGACAATTTAAACCTTAATAATGTAATCTCAGAACTAATTCTAAATCAATCTCAGGTAGTTAATCATGATATAGCCACGAATCAGTTTTTACCTAAATTCTATCAAGCTAATCTTTTCATGAGAATTTTTAACATTTTAGACAGTCCTAAAAAAGATCTCTTGATCAAAATTTTAATTCAAGATTTAATGACGACTCAGAATGATGACATTAAAAGAAGCATCATCAATCTCTTAAGCTCTATAAAGGATAAGAGAATATATGATGTTCTAATAAAAATGATAAATGATGATGATTGGCTGACAAAGTTATATGTTATAAAATCTCTCTATAACTTTGACGATAATGATATAAAAAATAACTTTGCCGAAGCGTTAAAAAAACTATTAAAAGATAAAGATTCGGATGTACGAGAAGCAGCTTCTTCTCTATTATCTAAAATATCATGAAAAAAAGATTTTAAATGATATCGCTTTTACTTTTATAAATTATCATTAATATTACATGAAAATAAATAAAAAAAGTAACTATTATTTAAATAAGAAAAATAGTACATTCTTCTTACAACTGAAAATAGTTGTATTAAAAATTTTACACACATTTTATTGAGAACAGCACCTTGAGAAAGTATACACTAGATAGATGGAACTGGAGTGAACGTTCAGGGAAATGGGTCTATGTCACAAAGAAGAAGGATGGTAAAAGAGAATATACTTATCAACTTGAACCTCCAGCTGAATTCATAGAGCTTACAATGCAAATTAAGAAAATCAATGACAAATTGATAAAGATAAAAGATCCCGATGAAAATAAAAGACTTTTTTTACAATTAATCGATATTTCTAAGAAAATGCAGAACATGCATCGGGAAGAGGAATAGACTGATATTTTTTGTCTTTTTTATGGTTTATTTTTTCTTTACTGAAATTTCATATAATTTTGGGAAAAAGAACAAGTTTTCTGCTTATAAACGGATTAAAAGTTCAAGTATTAAGATTAAAATTCAAATTTTTATAGTAATACGTTAATAACTTTCTAAAGAAAAAATATAAGCAGTTTCACATAAACTTTAAATTAAAAAGAACGATTTTCATAATTTTCTTTTTAGTAGTCTTTTAGGTATTCGAGATATGTCAAGAAAATTGACACCAAATAGGTGGAATTGGAGTCAAAAAGATGAAAAATGGATTTTTATACAGCAAAACGACGATGGCAAAGAACTATATTACTATAGACTAGATCCCCCTAAAGAATTTATAGAGCTTACGATGGAATTAAAAGAATTAAATGACGTTTTAATAATTACAAAGAATCCAGAAGAAAACGCCAAACTTTTTAACGAGATGATGAAAATTTCTAAAAGATTGCAAAATATGAAAATATGAAATATGAAAAAACGCTATGAAATCTTTAATTAGTTCTTTTTCTTGATTGAATAAAATTATTTAAATCAATATTTAATTGACTAAATAAATTGAAATCCATCTTTAAGAATAATTTTAACGCAGATACTAAAGAGATATTGTTCCCTATGGAAATATAAATAAATTTCTTAGAATATGGTTTAGGGATGGCATATCCAATTAAAGTTTCCTGAGAATAAACACCTTTTATATCCGGAAATTGCTCAATTATTCTAAGATCTCCAAATAATAATTTCTTAGTATATCCAATAACGGGAACTTTTACATTTAAGCCAAAATCGCAAGCAGAACCGTATAAATATGGATGAATTTGGCCACTTGAGTTTAAAATATAACAATCTGGTGTTAGATCTAACCCATTTATTAGTTCTAAATATATTTTAGTTTGATTAAGAAATAGGATGGAAGGAAAATATCTAGTAAAGATAGGCTTGTATGATTTGAATTTAGTTAATAACGTCTTATTTTCTTTAATATTGTATATTAATATGCCAGAATATGAGAGTTCATCAATAAATTTCAATTTCATTATTCCAATGATGGCATATTTTTTGCGAATATCTATTTTATGAACTTTTTTAGCATTTTTTTTTTGATATTCTCGAACCTCTGCTAATTTTGAAAAGCGAGTTTTTTTTAAATATGGTTTTACACATTCAGGGCAAACATAGTTATAAGTTATATCATGTTCTTTACAAATTTTCGAATTGATCACCAAACCTCCTTTTAATTAAGCACTATTTTTTATATTTAATAAGAACAACTGATTTCAAGTTAATTTATTATGCAATTAACTAAAGAAGCTTAATATTCCATAATAAAAAATTATATAAATTGAATATTCAATAATTACTTAAAATATTGATAAAAATAGAATCCTATTCGATTTTTACTTATCAAGTTAACTAAAAAAAGGTAATTAGTTTGAAGATAGCAGTTTCCGGAAAAGGTGGTGTTGGTAAAACTTTAATTGCAGGTACATTAGCAAGATTGTTTGCTAAAGATGGTTATAACGTTCTGGCTATTGATAATGATTCTGCGATGAATTTAAGTTATACATTAGGAATTGAGGAAAATATTAAAGCTAATATTGTACCAATTTCAGAAATGAAAAAACTTATTGATGAGCGCACTACTGTGGCAGGGAAAGGATCGGGGATATATAATATTAATCCGGAAGTAGCCGATATCCCAGATAGATTCAAAGTAACAGGCCCAGATGGATTGCAACTTTTAGTATTAGGAACTGTTCAAAAACCAGCTTCTGGATGTCTTTGTCCTGAAAACGCCATGATTAAATCTTTGGTGTATAATTTATTAGTTAAACGAGATGAAGTTATTATTGTTGATTTTGAGGCAGGTTTAGAACATCTTGGACGAGGTACAGCTAAAGGAATAGATGTTATGTTAGTAATAACCGAACCATCTCAAAAATCATTAGATCTTTGTTCAAAAATTATAAAACTTTCAAAAAGATTAGGTGTCATTAACGTGTACTTGGTTGCCAACAAAGTGTATGATGATTCTCAGCTGGACGTAATATATAAAACAATTAAAAGTTGGGAAGTTCCATTGTATCACACTATTCCTTATGACCCAGAAATAATTAATGCTGATCTAAATGGAAAATCTCCAATAGATTTTAATTCTAATTCTAAGGCTATTACCTCAATAAAGAGTTTATATGAAAAATTGAAGAAGTTAAAGGAAGAACTCTTTGATATTTAACATATCATACTTCTTAAGCATTTTAAATCTAAAATATATTTTAGATTTTTTTTATTAAGTTTTACCTATATTTGAGTTATAGCATATCGAGCATATCGAGGTCTTGATCTTCAGCAATTTCTTTCCATTGATTTATTGCGTCCATAGCTTCTTCTTCATTAATTTGCTCAATTGCATATCCCGCATGGACAATCACATACTTTCCAATTTCAGGATTTTGAATTAAAGCAATAATTACTTTTTGTTTAATCCCATCAAAATCCACTAAAGCAGAATTCCCATCAATATTGATAATTTTACCTGGTATAGCAAGACACATAATAAACAGTTAAAAATAATTAATCTCTATCTAAATTGCATAATTTAACGAGCTAAAAAAAACTAATGATTATAAAATTAAATTATAGGATTTTATTTAACGAAATTTAAAAAATATTCCTTAAATAATAAAAATTTAAAATTTCAAAGGAATAAATAAATCTAATAAAATTAATTATAGAACTACTATAAAATTCAAAGAGAAGATGTAAAATGTTTTTAGATAAATTAATAGATTTTCCAAAAAATAAATTTATTGTATTAATTATAATAGTAGCCTTTATTTTAGGAGTTTTTATAAGTCAGTATTTTATGGCACCAATTGAAGCGGAATTGAAAAGTTCGACGGGATATGGTGTCATAGAGTTTGAATTTGCATGGACTTCAGAACAAATAAATAGAATTTTTATAGCATGGGGATCAGAGGGAAAGAAAAAAGAAGCATTTGTAACATATATAGATTTTATTTTTATACCCTGCTATAGTCTATTTATGGCAGGATCTATTTTACTGGTAATACGTAATCTAGAGGGAAGAGTTCAAGAAATTGGATTAGTTATGACTATATTACCATTCATAGCTGGAATATTCGATGTTATTGAAAATATAAATCTGTTATTAATGTTAAGTGATGATGGTTTCATATGGTCATTAAGTCCATTTATCGCTTCACTATGTGCGACGATTAAGTTTAGCTTAATATTTATTGCAATAATATTCTTTATCGTGGCGCTCATAATTGGAATTATTAAGAAATTTAAATAAGCTCTTTTTTATGTTTTTTTTTCAAACCTAAATACAAAGCTAATTAGCATTTTGTATACCGGAAAAAACAATAAGAAAATTTAAAAAAAAAAATAAAGATTATAATTAGAGATTTTCTATAGCAGTATTTCGTCTAACGCGATGATTCTTCATCCCAATCTCTTCAGAGCTTACTCCCATAGCAAGAGCGATTAATTCGGTTAAATAAAGTACCGGAATATTATACTCTGCTTCAAATTTCTTTGAGAGGTCTCTTTGGGATGTATCAAATCGCTGGAAGCAGGCGGGACAGTTAACAACGATAACATTAGCACCTGCTTTTTTAATAGAGTCCATTTTCTGTTTTAGAATTGCATCGCCGTGTTCTGGATAAGGTCCAGCCACAGCATTCCCGCAACAAAGTGCCAACTCATCATAATCAATTACGTTAGCACCAGTGGCAGCAACAATCTCTTTTAAATTTTTAGGACGCATTGGATCATCAGATTCCATCCACTCGGCAGGACGCATGTAATGGCAACCAGGATGACAAGCAACTTTTAGATCACTCATTTGCTTCGTAATTCCCGCTTTAACTTTATCTAAATTCTCCTTTAGAACGTCGACAAAGTGTACAACATCAATGGTACCCTTGAATTCTTTTCCAATTTTTGCTAATTCAGCATTAACTTTTTCTTTTTTCAAGGAATCATGTTTTAATTGATGTTGAACTCCTCTTAAGGTGTTTGTGCAACCATTACATAGCGAAATAATAGGTTTACCCTCCGCTTCTGCTAAACATAAGTTTCGAGCACCTAGAGCAAGCCACGCCATATTATCAAAGCTTTTCACTCCAGTAGGATCTGGACAACAAGTAAAAGGAGCTTGTGATGTTTGGACTCCAATTTTGTCAAGAACCTTTCTGGAAGATGCCTCTATAAAAGGAATTCTATTACCAATCGTACAACCCTCAAACATTTTATATTCTGTCATTTTCTTACCCTCCGTTTATAATTTTTTATCAACACCTATATTTTTTAATAAAGTTTGCACTTCATTAACATCTGGTGCAGCTACGGCTGGTAAGCCCAATTGTTCTCGTCTTCTCTCGATTGCGGGTTGAGATGGAATAGCTTTAGCACTTTCAAAAACTGCTTTGGCTTGAGCTACGACATTATCTGGTGCTAATCCTGCTCCAGTAGTAACATTTTTAGCTAAAGTAATAATTTCAGTCACTTCAATTGCTTGTGGACAAACAGTATCACATGTATCACACACGGTACAACCCCAAGGTATAAGAGCTGATTTTGAGCCTGCTAAGGCCATGACAATATCTTTATAGCCTAGTAGTGTCCCTAATACAATCAATCTTGGATCAAACCAATTCGTAACCTCTCTATAAAAGGGATTCGCTACATTAGCGACAGGACAATTGTCAGTGCATCGATTACATTGATAACAGTATTTTATCTTATCAGATCCAATATGTACATCCATTATAAGTTTCCTAAATTCAAAATCTATACCTAATGGTAATGTCATTTTTTTCACTTTTTTTTTGAGTTTTTTTCCAATTCATTTTTTTTCATATTTGTTGGTTTTAACCCATGCAAGGGCAGTCATATCCAATCTATAATTTTTATTGGATATTTCATCCTAAACCAACGTGTAATTCACGAGAGTAAATTTCTTTACCATCCTCATCAACTACAGTGATGTGAGCGGCACACGATAGTCAGCAATCAAAACAGCGGACAATCATTTCTAAGACATTTACTACTCCTTCTGGTATATCACTCATTTTTTTTATTCACACTCTATATTAATTTTGATTTAGTTTATTTTATCCATGGATCTGGTAATTTAAGTCCTTCTAACGCTTTATCTTCAAACACTTGTTTAGCTACATGCATTAATGTCTTCTCAATTCCTGCAATGTTGTGATTGGTTGCAACCAAGAGGTTTGCTTTCTTACAAATGCCCTCAGCATCTGACCACAAATTATATAACAAAAGCCCTCTTGGAGCCTCTACTACGCCTACACCTTCTCCTTCTCTTGGCTGAACGTCCAATGTTTTGCAGTCAGGATTTACAATATCCGGATCTTCTAATAATTTTGCCATCATTTCAATAGATTCGACTAATTCAATTAATCTGGCCCAGTGATAAGCAAACGTGAAATGAGGTGTATTACCAATTTTAGCTCTCATTGCTTGTAGCGCTTCATCTGCTAAAGGTGTTGCCATTTTATCAGCACAATTCGTCATTGCCAAACAATTTGCTCTATAAATTCCTTCAGGATATCCAGCAGGTTTGTAGTACATGTGTGTTGCATAAGAATGTTTAGGAATATGTTCTCCCAATGCTTCTAAGTAATTTTGAGGAGCATAATCAAATTTTTCTCCATCTGGAGATACAATTCTAATATCTCCCTCATAAATATCATGAACGCCATTATTTGTCATCCCAACATAATAGGTAGGAACATTACCTACATTAGCAACGACATCCCAATAATCTTCTACCACTTTAACTCCGATTTCTACAGTCTTCTTTGACCATTCTACTTGATTTTCAATCTCTTTTAAGAATTTATCTCTTACATCCTCATCTAATGCTTTCTTCATTCCACCAGGAATACATACAATAGGGTGAATTGCTTTACCTCCGACAGCAGCACACATTTTTTGACCGAAATCCATCATTTTCAATGCCATTGCGCCAACATCAGGCATTTTATTGATGACATGCACTACATTTCTTAAAGCAGGATCCGCAAAAGGTCCTAATAAGAAATCAGGTGCCGCTAGTGCAAAGAAATGTATTGCGTGGGAACTATACTGCTTGGCATTAATTAAGAGTTGTCTTAATTTTCTAGCGGGTTCAGGAATCTGAACACCCCAAGCATCTTCAACTGCCTTAGTTGGTGCGATATGATGAGGAATTGGACAAATTCCGCAGATTCTAGGGGTAATTCTTGGAACATGCTCCATATAACGTCCTTCAACGAATTTTTCAAAAAATCGTGTTGATTGGATATTAAATTGAACATCTTGTACTTTTCCATCATCTCCTAGAACTAACCTTAATCCACCATGCCCCTCTAATCGAGTTACGGGTTCTACTTCTATTTCTTTCACCATTTTTTTAGCCTCCTTTTCTTGATGCTAGTGTAAATTTCTCAAATGTACCAATAGGATCTTTAACTTGGGCAAGCAACTCCTCCTTTGATATGCTTACGTTAAAGCCTTTAAGTACCGTATCAGCAAACCTATTTGCTTGATTAACACCCCATTCTGTTTGACCATAACAACCTGTACATGGAGCATTAACTCGAATGCATAAGCCACCGCAGCCAGCTTTAGTAACAGGACCTAAACAAATATAGCCTTGTTCAATTAAACAATCCTCCATATTTGGTAGCCCTTCATAATCTCTCTTAACTTTAGTCATTGTTGATTTACTACCAATAACCCTATCACAAGTATCACAAACCGTTGAGATATCGGTGAAATCCCGGTTATCTCTTAAATATGCTAATACATTAGAAGCAATAGCTTCAGTATCAGATGGTAAGTTTGCTAAAGGAGTTTCTGGTGCGCCCCTTTTCTTCACTTGTTTTAGAATATCTGCTGCTAAATCAAAACCAGCCATTAATGGCACGTTTAAAAATAGCGATAGAAATTCATAGGTAGTCTTCTTATCACCGGAACTTACTGAACCAAGATTCTTAGTCATATCGTTTAACTTTGACGCACGGGCAGAGACAGTTTTTGCAGGTCCCATACATCCAACACAAGGATTTCCAGCATCAGGACATTTCATCGTACAACCTACGCTGGTAATAGGACCAAAGCATAATTTACCCTCATCCAATAGACATCCAGATTGATTTAATGAACACTCATTACAAAAAGCAAGATCATTCATAGGGAATGGTTTTTGACCAAGTAAAAAACCTATCGCACTGAAAATTTGTTCTGATTTTGGAGGGCATCCTGCTATATAGGCATCAACCTTAATGATTTCGTCAACATTGACGATTTTTGGTTCAAACCCAGGAACATGTTCTGTAGGCTCTCCACCTCCTGAAACCTTACTTTCTACTGTATTATATTTTCTGTCGATACATTCACTAATATCCCATTGATTTGCTAATCCGTGTACATTTCCATAGCAAGCACAAGATCCAAAGGCAATAATAATTTGGCATTTTTCACGCATAACTTTTACGCCTTCTTTATCTTGCTTAGTTCTAACACTTCCTTCAATGAAACCAACGACAATTTCTCCAGGCTCTCTAGCGACCAATGAATCATATTTGAAATCAACTACAGCTGGCCAATAGACAATCTCTAAAGCTGGAAGTACCGGTAAGAGGCTTAAATGCAAATCTATTAAGCTCTGATGGCACCCCCAACAATCAGAATTTTGCCAGAATGCTACTTTGACCATTTCATTCACTCTTTGATTTTTTGTTTTGTTTTTTTCTTTTTATTTTTATAAATACGTATTTATCTTAATAAAATAAGATGTTTTAATGTATTCACAAAATTATTAAAAACTTCTTCTTTTGAACTGATGATTGTGAATTTAAAAGATTATGAATAAATATTCAATAAATGTTCGCACTTCTTTTTTCAATTCTTCTAAGAATTTTTTAGCTTTTAGATCAATTGGGTCAATTGCATGACTTTTTTCCACCTTTTCAATTGCTTGATCAATATCACCCCGATCTATCGCTTTTAAAAAATTGCCTAATTCCGCAAAATTATAACCCCATTTTTCCTATTCTTCAAAATTTTTTCTTTCTAATCTTCAGACATTATTTATCCTTCTTCTTTATGATACTTATAATAAATACTGCATGTTCCTTCCATTGAAACCATGCATGGTCCAATAGGATTAAGTGGAGTGCATTTTTTCCTAAAGAGGCTACATTCATAGGGATATAACTTACCTACCATAACTAAATGACAAGAACAACCTGGAGGAATGTCTTGAGATTTTTCAATTGTAATGTTGAATTTTTCATCAGCATCAAAATCTTGGTATTTCTCTTTTATAGCTAATCCTCCTTCAGAAACCCTTCCTATACCTCTCCAGGGTGATGAGACTGATTCAAAAACATCGGCAATTATTTTTTGGGCCATTAAATTTCCTTCTGGTTTAACGACTCTGGAATATTCATTCAAAGTATCAAACCTTTTATCTCTAACTTGTTTCAACAACATTAATATAGAAAGTAACACATCATTTGGTTCAAATCCCGCGATGACGTTTGGAATTCGGTATCCTTGAGAAAAGATTTCATAGGGTTTAAGACCAATAATCACTGAAACATGGCCAGGTGAGATGAAACCATCAATATTTAAGAGAGACTGGCTCATTAAGAGTTCTAAGGCTGCAGGAATTAATTTATGAGCACAAATTACCGAGAAATTTGAGGGGGGATTTGACTGAATTTCATATCCTATTAAAGGTGCAGTAGTTTCAAAACCTATAGCAAAAAAAATTACTTCCTTATCAGGATTTTCCTTGGCGATCTTAATAGCATCATTAGGACCATACACTATACGTACATCAGCCCCTTTAGCCTTTAATTCAGCCAGAGATATATTTGTGGCAGGTACTCTTATCATATCCCCAAAAGTTGTTAAGATTGTGTTATCTCGCTTTCCTATTTCTATTGCCTTGTCTATATCTGCTGCTGGGCATATACATACAGGACATCCTGGACCGGAAAGAATTTCGATTTTTTTAGGGAGTAAAGTTCTAAGTCCAAATTTCGATATTGTATGTTCATGAGTGCCACATACATGCATAAATTTTAATGGTCTATTAATTTCTTTTGCTAAACGATTGATCGAATTAATAATCTTTTCAGTAAAATCCTTTCTTCTCAAGATATCTATACCTGGTACGTCCATTCAATCAAACCTTTCTTTTTCAATTAAGAATTGTTTTGAATATTTGAGATTAATACTTAAAATCGTAAAAATTTAATGATTTTAATTAATATAAAGCCTAAATAATGCAAAAGCCGTAGAAATGTTAGATTACCAGATCTGATTACTTTTTCTCATCTTCTTTTTAAAATCTTTTTGAGCTTTCCTCTTATTTTTTAAACTTCGGTTGTTTTTCTTATGTCTTCTATTAGCATGATGCCCTTTTCCTTTATTTGATTTATGCTCCTCTAAGACTTCTATTCGATGCTGGTATTTTTTACTCATTGTTAACACTTAATAATTATTTCTTTAATGAAAATAACAGATAATCATCTATTTAAACTGAATTGTTAATATTTTTAACATATTCTTGGAATGGGTTCCCCAAGGGGCATATCAATAAATCGGGTTCCTCCAACTATTGTCTTTAATAAAACTCTACCTGGATTATCTTTTTGAACTTCTCCTATTATCATTGCATCTCTTCCTAATTTAGTTTTTTTTATTTTTTGAAGAATTATTTCAGATTGATTAGAATCAACCGCCATTAGAGCTCTTCCCTCGCATGCGATATTAAAGGAATCAAGGCCTAGCATGTCACATATGGCAGAAACCTGTTTTTTTATTGGTATCTTTTCTTCATCAATTACAATGCTAACATTAGATTTTGAAGCCCAATCGTTTAACGCACCTGCCATTCCCCCCCGAGTAGGATCTTTCATCGCATGAATTAGATTTTCATCAATTTCCTTTTTAATCGCATTAAAGATTTCAATTAATATTGACACATCAGATTCTAAATCGGTTGAAATATTAAGGCCCTCTCTATTGGCCATTAAAGCTGTTCCATGATCACCTATACTACCAGTTATGATTATATTATCACCTGGCTTTAGACCATTATCAACAATTTTTATTTTTTTATCTTTAATTCCTATACCAGTCGTAGCGATAATTATTTCATTTAAAGTACCTCGGGGCATAACCTTGGTATCTCCTGCGATGATAGCAACGCAGGCCTCTGTCGCAGTAGAATTTAAGGAGTGCACAATTTTTTGTAGGGTATCAAAGTTAAAGCCTTCTTCTATGATAATTATGGAAGTTAAGGCTAGTGGTTTGGCACCCATCATTAAGATATCATTAACAGTTCCACATACGCTTAACTTTCCAAGATCTCCACCAGGGAAAAATAAGGGAAAAACTGTATGTCCGTCAGCTGTGATAACAATTTCCTTATCATAATCTTTTAATGGAATTGTAGCGCCATCATCTAATTCTTCAACTCCAATACCGTTATTAACGTTTTTCAAGGTGATGTCTTTAGTGATGAATTTTATTAACTCCTCTTGTAGAACTCCACCAGCGCCATGGGCTAATCTTATTATTTTCGAGCTCTCTTCCTTTTCCATACTTAAATGAAAGTAGAAAAAATTAAAAGAATTTAGATTATATTTAAAAAATTTTACAACTTAAATTCATAATTTTAAAATTTATAACAACTTTTTGATGGAATCCATTGAATCGTTTGCTACATTATAGGGATCCTCTTCCCATAACCTTTGATTAAAAAGTTCTAAAGAAATCCATTTGTTGTAGCCAATTTCTTTCAATTTCTGAACAAACATCTCTAAGTTGAAAAATCCTCGACAGGGCAATACTCTATTGGAATCTTGTAATTCCTTAAATGGTTTTTCAATCGCATCATTGAGATGAATTAACCATAGTTTTTCGGGCTCAATTTTATCTAACTCATTAATAGAATGTTCACCAACAAAAAAATGAAAGGTATCTATAACTAATCCCATTTTGGGTAGTTCCTCATTTTGAATAATCTTCAGTGCCATATCTACCTTTCTTACAGAACAATTAGGGAACCCTAATGGTTCAAAACATAATTTAAAATCATATTTTTCTGCCAATTTAGCAAGGAGCTTTAAACGATCAATTGTTTTTATAATTATAGTATTATCATTCATATTTGGCTCATCGAGAAAACTTGGGACCGTGATTATAGTATCACAGCCAATTTGGTTGCCAATATCCATTAGTTTTTCAGTATATCTCATTATTCTTTTAAACTCTTTTTCCGGACAAAGGGAAAATAATTCTATAGCATTAAAGGTGACACATTCAAGATTATTTTTTTCTAATGTAGTTTTTAAATTTTCAATGGTGTGATTCTCTAAATAAACAAACGTTTCATCCCTTCTTAATTCCACACCTTTAAAACCTGCTATGGAAATAGCTCTCAAAAAAATTTCCATTTCAGTTTTCATTAATGTGGCTTGATTTACTGCTAATTTCATTTTACATTCTCATCTTATTATGTATTAGAGTATATTCTTCTTTATGCTTATAATTTATTTCATTACTAATCCAATATGCTTGTTCTTACTTTATCTGTTTTTTAAAAAATTCTCTCGATGATTTTTCAAAAGCATTTAATTTATATAATTTTAAGTTTTTGTTCTACTTGAATGAATAAGAAAACCGTTGAAATTAATATATCTGGCATCGTCCAAGGAGTAGGATTCCGACCTTATTTATTTAATTTAGCAAGAAATTTTGGACTTAAAGGATTTATTCTAAATCGTGGAAATGCTGGAGTTAGGCTTGTAGTTCAAGGTGATAATGAAAGAATCAATAGATTTATTGAGAATATTGAGAAAAAAAGCCCAAAAATCTCATATATTGAAAGTTTAGAAACTAAAGAACTACTCACAGAGGAGATATTTAGTGAATTAAATATTAAGAAAAGTGAAAAGGGGAGGGGTATAAGTTTGACACTCCCTCCGGATATAGCAATTTGCGATGATTGTTTAAAGGATATGAGAGATTCAAAACTAGCCAAATATTATATGTATCCCTTTATTGCATGTGCAGTATGTGGTCCGCGATATACAACCGTTAAAGAGTTACCCTATGATAGGGAGAGATCCACTATGATTCAGTTCCCTTTCTGTAGAAACGCTAATCCAAGTTCATGTATTCAAGAATATTCCGACTTTAGCAACAGACGATTCCATGCCCAAACTTTTGCCTGTTCAGTATGCGGTCCAAATTATTCACTTTATAATAAATCTAGAGACATCATTGAAAAGGATTCTATTAAAGAGATTTTAAAGTTATCCGCAAAAAGAATAAAGAAAGGTGAGGTTGCTGCCGTGAAGGGAATTGGTGGAGTTCATTTAGTTTGCTTAGCTGATAATGATGATATCATTCTTAAATTAAGAAAAAGAAAAGGTGAAAGAAAGTATAAACCATTTGCGTTAATGGTTCCAAATTTAGATTTAGTTGAAGATTTTTTAAAAATATCTCAAAAAGAAAGAGAGTTATTGACTTCTTTTAGGCGCCCTATTGTTTTGTTAGAAAAAAAGAATGATGAAACAAAAGGATTTATTAGCAAGCAGGTAGCTCCGGGCTTAAATAACATCGGCGTAATGCTACCATATTCAGGAATTCATTATTTGCTTTTCGATTTTATAGGAGAAAAACCATTAGTCTACACCAGTGGGAATAAATCAAATATACCTATGGGTATAGAAAATGATACAATTTTTGATCAACTTGAGCATCTTGCCGATTTTTTCCTCCTCCACAACAGAACAATACATCAAAGAGCAGATGATAGTGTCGTAAGGATTCACGATAATAAAGTAAAACTAATTAGAAGATCAAGGGGCTATGTTCCCGAATATATACCGTTACCGTTTAATGTTGATGTTTCTGCCGCTCTTGCAACAGGACCTGAACTATCTACGACAGGAGCCGTGCTGAGGAGAAACCGAATATTTCCCACTCAGCATATAGGTAATGTAACGCATCTGGAAACCTATGATTTTTTAAAAAATGCCTTGTTTCATATGAAGAATCTACTACAGATTAAGGATTCTGAAGTAGAATTTATTACCTGCGATGCCCATCCAACACTTATAACCAGCAAGTTTGCCCAAGAACTTTCAATGAAGTATAATATCCCTTTCTACCCTGTTCAACATCATTTCGCGCATGCATTAGGATTAATGGCTGATAATAAGGTAGAAATAGAGGAAAGTATTGTTGCGATTAGTACCGATGGAGTAGGTTACGGTGATGATGGGAATGTATGGGGTGGTGAAATATTATTATGTTCATATAAAGGATACAAACGTTTTGGGCACTTAGAATATCAACCCATGATTGGAGGGGATCGATGTACGAAATATCCCGCTAGGATGGCGGCCTCAATCATACTTAAAAATCTTGGAATAGAAGATTCCCTCAGATTATTCGAACAAATTGAATTATCAAGGGACCTAGAGTATGGACAAAATGAATTACAAACTTTAATTTCTCAATATGAAACAAGTAATAATCGCTATCTAGATGGAAATATTCCGTTATCCAGTTCTACTGGTAGAATTTTTGATACTGTTTCTTATCTCTTAGGGGCGTCAAACATAAAGACATATCGAGGGGAACCTGCTATGCGGCTTGAAGGATTGGCTGCAAATGGAAATCCTGATAAGATTAAATTAGATATAAAATGTAAAAAAAAAAATAATACTTTTGTCATCAATACATCAGATCTAATATTAGATATTTTACGTTTAAAAAAAAACCCATGCATAAAACCTGAAGACATTGGTGCTAGCTTTCATAAAGCCCTTGCTAATTCTTTTGCGGAAATTGCAATCATAATAGCTCAAGAGAATCATATTAAAAATGTTGGCCTTACCGGGGGCGTTGCATTTAACTATTTTTTTTCGCGTTCTATAAAGGAGAAAATAACTAAAGAAGGTTTACTCTTTTTAGAACACAATAAAGTTTCACCTGGAGATGCTGGAATAAGTACAGGGCAATTAATCGGTGGTCTATTTAAACATAATCTAGAGAATTCATGAGAATCTAAAATTTAAAATCAAGAAAAAAAATATATATATTTTAATCGAAATTTATTTGATATTAACAACAATTATTATTTTTACTAAAATTAACGTGTATTTATTATAAAATTGGGGTTGAAATGTTATGACTGAAGATTTCCAATTCATTTATAAAGAAGAGTTTTGGTATATTAGTGCGTTCTTGAATACGGTGCTCGTTGATAGCATTGCAAAAAGTGCTGAAATTGAAATCCTCATAAAAAATGAATTTAGTAAATTAAAACCAGAAGATATTTTTCGCCAAGATTTAAAAGATGATATCATCGGTATGGTAAACAATATATCTCTTAATTGCAAATGGGTCCCGTTTTTGAAAAGTTTTCCCTATAAGGATGAAAATTCTGAGAGAGAGTTTAACACCTTAGGCTATTTTCAGTTTGAAGTTGAGTATTACAAAAATGATCAAGCAAAAAAAGAAGCTTTAAATCCCTTATTAATCCAACAAGTCCCTTATATCGTTTTAAATATTTTAAGAGAATATGGTAAAAGACCTGAAAATAAAGGAGTTTACTTTGATACTGAGAGTCCTATATATGTATTTGCGACGTCTAATAAGACAAAACCTACTGAAATCCAATGGACCAGAGAAAATGTTGAAAAATATAAAAAGACCATAGCCTATTGGACGGTTATCTATTCTGGTCAATGGCCTGATTATTCAGAGAAGTTATATGATCAACGGATTCAAAACAATCTTTCCAATCGTCTTTCTGAATTGCATTTTATTTACCGTAATTCGGGATTTATTTACATGGCAGAAGAAAATTATGAGAGATTCTTTGAATCTTACATGAAACAATTTGTGCTTGAACCCACTCCTAAAATGCGAGCAGTTCTTTTCGTGTTAAGATCAATAAACGAGTCTCTGGATTTATTATTCTTAAAAACTTACTCGGGTACTTTTACAAATATGAAGACGATTGAAGATAAAATTAAAAATCTCAGATTTCTAAGAGGACTAGTCCAAACGCAATTAAGTTTAATATATAATGAATTAGATTATAATAGGAGACAACACTATACCAGTGTCTTGAAGCATTTGATTAGTCAATTCGATCTAAATGATGTAGTGAATAGAGTGAATGAGAAATTTAATTTGATATATGGAGCTATGCAGGAGCTATATCTCAAAAAGAGTGAAGAAGACGCACAAAGAACCGAAAGAAGATTAAACCTTCTAAACTTACTCTTTGGCGCAGGTATTTTAGCAGATTTAGCTGGTGTGATTATGATTGCGTTTAGTTTACAAGAAAGTGATTCACCCGCAGTATTGCTCCATATTTCTATATTCATCATTATATTAGGAATTTTAGTCCTTACCATTGGATATTACATCTATTCAAAGATAAAGATCATAGAAACTGAAGTCGGAAAAACGGTGGATGCTGTAATAGAGGATGATAGGGGCAATGTGGTTTTGATTAAGCGCAAGTACCCTCCTTTCAAAGATTATTATGCCCTTCCCGGAGGGTTTATAGAAAAAGGTGAAACACCAAAACAGGCGGTTATAAGGGAAGTAAAGGAAGAAACCAATCTTACCATTGAAATACTTAAAAAAATTGGTATCTTTGATGAAGAAGGACGAGATCCCCGCGGTAAAATAATTTCTACCGCGTTTAAATGCCGTATAATTGGCGACACTTCCCAAATGCAAAGTGGTACCGATTCAGCGAGTGTTGAACTTATCCCTAAGGAAAAAATAGCTACACTCGATCTAGCTTTTGATCACAGAGATATTTTAAAGGATGCAGATATTATTGAATAAATTTGTTTTTCTTTTTTTTTTTTCAGTATTGTTTATTATTACTTATTTATCTTTAAAGAGAAATTCTTTTATTTTCATTCAGCATATATTTTTTAAATTATAATGAAAAATATAATAAATCCAATAATACAAGTAAAACATGAACAATGAGTCAAAATATGGCATCTAATCTTGATGAGATATATAAATCCATTGTAAATGATTCTAAAGATAAAACGGGTATTGTCTGCTTAAATTGCTTATTTAAATACATCACAATTGAAGATTTACAAGATTTTGCTAAAGAACATGAAATTCACATTGTTAAAAAAAGTGAGATGAGAAAGCTTGATTATTTTAAATATATATGTCACGCTTTTTATAATGATTATCAGAGTAATTCTCAAACTCAAGCACTCTATTCTAATTGTCTAACTTATATAGGTGAAATGTTATTTAGAAATGAGAAATTTTTTGACATCTTTAAGATGCACGATTTTCTAAGTAAACAAGAAATCATTGAAGTCTTTGCAGATTGGTGTGCTGATCTTGGCATTTCTGTGTTTAATACCTCAGAAATCTCTGAATATTCATTAGATCTATATTTTACGAAGAGAAAACCTAGACTGAGAACTGAAGCTGTTTTTTTAAGAACTGGAGAAGAAATGGATGAAAAGAATTATGAGAAAACATTAGAATTCATTAAAAATTCTAAGAAGATATCTGCATGGACTGTCTTTGTGACAACGCCATTAGGAGCATTTAATATAGGGCTTTATAAATTAATTGGCGATATGGAGAGATTAAACACATGGCTATATATAGTTGATCCTTTAAAAATGAGAATTTTTGGAATTATTCGGGGCAAAAAATCTAAAGATCATGATCAAGATTTAAGAGATGAATATATCAAGAAATTACCTCGTGAACCAATTAGAGCTCCTTCCCAAGTCATTAAGTTTTCGAAATATGACTTAAATGATGCAGAAAGGTATAAACCTTCAAACTTTACAATATTTGAACTTATAAGCGAAAGGGAACATGAAGAATTGATTAAAATACCACTAAAAGATCCAAGATATAAAAAAATCTTTAGAAACCTTCTAATTATAGAAGAAAATTCAGGAATCTCAGTTTTCTCATATTCCAGCGAAATTGTTACGATGGATGATAATTTAATTTCAGGATTTTTGAGTGCAATTGATCATTTTATGTCAGAAGTAGGAGGCTCCTCATCTTTAAAGGAAATAGATTATAAAGGTTTCTTTGTACAAGCGGCATACGGTGAATTTGTAAAAATGGCTGTTTTCCTTTCCGAACCTGGGGATCAAATATTAAAAGAGCGTCTTTCTTATTTTATTAAACAATTTGAGGAAAAATATAAGGAACAAATAGAAGAATTTAAGTTAACTGGGAATGTTTCAGTCTTTACTAATAAAGAGATAAAATTTCTTGCTCAAGAAATCTTAGAAATTTAGAAATATTTTATCTTTTGATTTCAAGAGATCGGATGTTTTTCTTTAAAAATTAACTCGATAATTAACTCATCTCTGGATTTGGTTATATAATCTTCCAATTCATGAAATATATTAATATTTCCATCCCATTTGATTAGCTCTTCTTTTGGATATCTCTGGAAAAATAAGGTTATAACGTGGTCTAATAGTCTCAAGACTTTTTTATGTTTAATCCTTCTAGAAGAACTTGCTAAAAAAATGAAATTATTTCTTTTAATTAAATCGAACCGGAGGTTACTAAATTCTAAACAATTCAGCTGTTCATGAGTTAATTCTTGCGTAAAAGAAGTTAATGCACTTATAAGCATACCAAAAACTTGTTCTTCAATTTGCGGATTACTAACTTTACTGGCAACCACTTTTCCACTGTCCGTTATTATCAATATGTCCTGCAGCGTATCGAACATGATTGTTCTTCCAAACCTAAAGGTCTCTCTATCGAAAAAAATACTTCCAAACACAATAATCGAGTAATTTATATTTAAATTTAATGCAAAAATTTGTCAATATATTCAATTTTTTTGACGAATATTAGAAACACTAAAAGTATTAATTTTTATGTGTGGGTTGCCATGTCTTAAAACATTTATTAAATGGGATATTTAAATACAACAATCAAATAGTAATATATTCAAAAAAATTAAAAAATCAAATTAAAATGATAATAGATGAGAAACATCGCCAAAATTTATTAAATGTGGCTAGAAAACTTAAGTATGCCTGGTATTCCGTCCCAACTTACGAAGATGGCAAGCCTACAGACACGTATTTGGAATATTTAAGCTTAATGTATAATCCAGAAATCGCTGAATTAATCCAAGTTCTTGAACTTTTCCCAAATACTCTCTCTCTTATAAAATTCGCAAAAAAAGTGAATATGGAAAAGCAGGAGCTAATGGAAAAACTAGAAGATATTACTCAAAATGGATTTGTGGTAAAGTTTGGAAGGCAATATGCCCTACCTTTTCCTTTATTTATCCATGATGGCCCTTTTCTCATAGCAAAAACGTATAAAAGCAAAAACGGCTCCAAATTCGCGGAGTTGGGCACTAAATACTTTTATGAAGAGGAATATTATAAAAAATGGCAAAATACTAAAGATGGAACCCCCCGAAACCGAATACTTACCGTTAGTGAAAATATTGAACCGGGACAAGAAATAGTACCTGCCGAAGAAGTATATAGTATTATTGATCAAAATACTGATTTTGCCGTCGTCCCTTGTCCCTGTCGAAATAGAGCTGAACTAGCAGGAACAAGAAAATGTAAAGATAAGTATCCAATTCATAATTGCCTTTTATTAGGCCCCTATGCTAAAGCTTCATTGGAATTTGGAGATCCGATTATTAAAGCCATTACCAAAGAAGAAGCTAAAGAGCTTATTAAAGAAGCTTCAGACCTTGGCCTCGTTCATAATACTGATAATAAAGCTAAAAATTGTACTATAATCTGTTCTTGCTGTGAATGCTGTTGCGGACATTTAACTGGAATGATTAAATATGGCAATCCAAGAGCAATCGGTAAGGCGAATTATCTTGCTCATGTCGATGAAAACTTATGTGTAGCTTGCGGTACCTGCATAGACCGATGTAAATTCAGTGCTATTGTTGTTAATGACATAGCAGAAGTAAATTCTGATAAATGTGTAGGATGCGGGTTATGTGCTGTTACATGCCCAAATGATGCAATCACCATGAGACGGTTTGAAAGAGAAGAAGTACCACTTGACAGAGAAGAAATTGAAATCTTGGATTGAACTTTTTATTATTAAAAAAGCTAATTCCTTTTGTATTACAATAATTATTTAATAGTTAAATATATCTGAATAATAATGTTGCAACAAACTTTTACATTGAGTAGAATTCTACAAGTTTACGTACTTCAGCTCGGAATGGGAATGTATTTCTTGATACTTGCCATTTTAGTTCTTAAAAGAAATACCAAGAGACTAAATCTGATTTTCGCTGGATTTTTTATATTTACATTTATAGGAGCCTTATTGAATGTTATTTACGCGCCAATTACAGATATTCCAATCGCTACAGTTTTAGCTTATCTTACAGTTTATTTTGCATATTTTGCTCAAATTTTTTTATTAGTATTTAATCTCGTGCTATTAAAATCAACCAAAATCATTGATACTAAAAAGCAGTTCATGATTATAATTGTGTACGCTGTACTACTTTCCTTCGCCTTTTTTATTCCTAATGGTTTGACGATTAGCCAAAGCAATAATTACATTCCCTATTGGAATTTACCTTACTTTTTGTACCTTGTAATCTTGTCTCTTTCGGTTACTGTTGTACCATCAATTTATACATCGATAAAAATATATAATAAATTCGAAGATGAAGAAATAAAACGCAAATGGAAATTCTACGTTTTTGGAATTTCGACATATTTTATAGCTTATTTGGGAATTTCTGTTTGTAATTATATTAACCATCCGACAATTAGGCTCATTTGGAACTCATTTGCGCTACTGCTTTTTATTTGCTCGTATTTTATGTATTACGGCGTTGTAAAACAATTAAAATCAGAATAAGCATAATTAATTCATTAATTTTTTTAATTTTTTTTAAGGAGAAAATTTTAATAGAAAATCTATAATATTTTGAAATGTTTTATTTCTTAGAATAGGAAAATTAGAAATAAAATTATGCCTCTCACTAAACGTATAATTCCGTGTTTAGATGTAACAGAAGGTCGAGTTGTCAAAGGTACTCGCTTCATTAATCTTAGAGATGCGGGGGATGCTGTTGAGTTAGGTGCTTTTTATGATGACCAAGGTGCAGATGAACTAGTTTTTCTAGACATTACCGCATCGTCTGATAAAAGAAAAATACTAATTGAACTAGTAGAAAGAACTGGTGAGCAGGTATTCATACCTTTTACTGTTGGTGGAGGATTACGTACAGTAAAAGATATCAAAGAAATCTTACGGGCTGGGGCAGATAAAATTTCATTAAATACAGCAGCAGTAAAAAATCCGAAGTTAATTTCTGAAGGCGCAAAAATTTTTGGTGCTCAATGCATTGTAACTGCCATTGATGCAAAAAGAGTGTATGTTGAGGCTCCTGAATATGCGAAAGATAAAGTTATAATAAAAATTGATAATGATAGATATTGTTGGTGGGAAGTATATATTCACGGAGGACGAACCCCCACTGGGAAAGATGCCATCCTTTGGGGAGAAGAAGCAACTAATTTAGGGAGTGGTGAAATTCTTTTAACGAGCATGGATAAAGACGGAACTCGTGATGGCTACGATTTAGAATTAACAAAAGCTTTTAGTGAAAGATTAAATGTTCCAATTATAGCTTCAGGTGGAGCAGGGAATCCTCAACATATTATCGACGCATTTAGTTTAGGTAAAGCAGATGCAGCATTGGCAGCTTCCATATTTCATTATAATGAATATCCCATTAAAATAGTTAAACAAGAGTGTAAAAAATCAGGAATTTCTATGAGGTTATAGCTTATGCCACTTAATATTACTATCATTGATTATGAAATGGGCAATCTTAAAAGTATTTATAAGTGTTTAAAGCACTTAAACATTGAAGCTAAGATTACAGATAATCCCAAATTGATATTAGATTCGGATGGCGTTATTTTACCGGGAGTGGGCGCTTTTGGTGATGCTATGATGCACTTGAAAGAGAAAAACCTAATCCCAATCATTAAACAACTGATTAAAGATAATAAACCTCTATTTGGAGTTTGTTTAGGATTGCATCTGTTATATTCAAAAGGATATGAGATGGGGGAATTTGAGGGATTAGATATAATACAAGGTGAGGTCATTATTTTTGATAATTCAAAAGTAGATAAAATTCCTCAAATAGGATGGAATAATGTTGAATTTCAAAATGATAAGCATTTTTTAATCCAAGGAATCCCAAACAATTCCTATTTCTACTTTGTACATAGTTTTTATGGAATCCCCAAGAATAAGGAGCAGGTTGTTGGTTTAACAAAATACGGTGAGATTGAATTCTGTTCAATTGTTAGTAAAGACAACGTTTTTGCTACTCAATTTCATCCAGAAAAATCGAGTAAATATGGAATTCAAATCTATCAGAATTTTGTAGATTTTTGTAAGAGATAAGGGCTTATCAGATTAATAATTGGATTTAAAAATTTAGCTTGAATTAACAATGTTTAACTTATTAATTGCTTATAATTAGTATATCCCATTTTGTTCTGATTTCTTATATCTTTCTTTTAAAATGGATTCTTCTAAATGTTTAATTTTGTCAGTATGTTTTAAAGGATATTCCCCGGTTAAGCATGCTAAACATAATTGACTTTCATCTTTTCCAATAGATTTTTTTAAATCATCAAGAGTTTGATAAAGAAGGGAATCAGCACCAATGGTATTCCTAACTTTATTAATATATTCCTTTTCTCCATATTTCTCTTTATTCTTTCCAGCAATTAATTCTTTGGTTGTAGGAAAATCAATACCCATATAACACGCACTGACTACAGGTGGGCAACTTACTCTAACATGAACCGATTTGGCTCCTCCCTTTTGTCTTAATAAAGAAACTATTTGTTTTGTAGTAGTACCTCGCACAATAGAATCATCAAATAGAATTACATCTTTTCCTTGAATAACACTCTTAATAGGGTTTAATTTTTCTTTTACAGCTGCTTTTCGTGTTTTTTGTCCGGGCATAATGAATGTTCGCCATACGTATCGATTTTTCATTAACCCTTCTACATAGGGTAATCTCGATTGTTTTGCATACCCTACTGCAGCACTTCTTCCTGAATCAGGCACAGGTACAACGATCGCATTCTTTTTAAATTCTTGATCTAAAAGTTGAGGGTCTTTTACTGCTAAATTTTCGCCCATTCTCAATCTGGCTTGGGCTACAGAAACTCCATCAATAATGGAATCAGGTCGGGCAAAATATACAAATTCGAATTGACATAACGCAGTTCTTTCTGCTTTTAAAACCAATTCCGATTGAATATCCTTTTGATGGCTTAAATGTACTATTTCTCCTGGTTTTACATCTCTTAAAAAATTAGCTCCTACAGTATCAATCGCACAAGATTCAGAGGCAACAAAATAGAGATTTCTTTTTTCAGTCTTTAATTCCCCAATACATAAGGGTTTAAAGCCTTTTGGATCTCTTATTGCATAAATATCTCCATCAGCTGTCATGATGACCAGAGAATAAGACCCATCTAATAGTTTACTAGCAATTTTTAAAATTTCTGGCCATTTTTCAGTCCCTATGGCAATAGACGCAATTAATTGAGCTATAACTTCAGTGTCCGTATTAGTAACAAATATTCTACCTAAATCATCCATTTTTTTCTTAATGTCATCATATACAGGAATTGTTCCATTAAATGCTAATGAAAATTCTATATCATTATTCTTAAAATGAAAGGGTTGAATATAATCGAGCGATTCATATTCAGAGCTTCCTGTTGTCGCATATCTATTATGCCCAATTCCAACATTACCCCAAAATTGACTTAATTTGTTATCGGTTAATACTTGTGACACTAATCCTTTTCTTTTATAAGTATAGATTTTGCCGCCTGTTTTTAAAATAGATATCCCCGAACTTTCTTGACCCCGATGTTGTTGAGCAATTAATCCTTGATATAATAATTTAGAGACAGAAAAAGCAACATCATCACAGGTAACCCCAAAAATTGCACAATGTTCGAGAGGTTTATCTCGCATGAGGTTTCCTTTTCTTTTTAAAAACATAATACTTTTTCCATTCAGAGAAAGTTTAAGAGAAACAATTTAATTAACTTCAATTAATTAGAATCAATTATATTTTTTAACAATTAGTTTAATAGATTATTAACAATTTAATCAAAAAAAAATGTCAAATATAAGCGGTAATAATAAATATCTAGCTTTTGTCATCCTCATTGGAGGAAAAAGTACCCGCTTTGGTACTGATAAAGGTCTTTATGAATTTTTAGGAAAACCATTAATTGTGTACCAACTGGAAGTTTTAGCTCGATTTAATAATGATATTTATGTGGTTGCTCATTCTCAAAACCAAGTTCAAAAGTATGTAAATGATATTGATTATAGGAATATAACCGCTTTTATCTTAGACGATAAAGAATGTACCTCGGGAAAAAAAATACGATCACCTTTAATCGGAATATGCTCCGCATTTAAAGAAATAGAAAAATTAGGATATGAAAAGGCTTTTACTCTATCATGTGATTTGCCTCTTATTAATCCTGAAGTAGTTAATTTATTATTAAAGCATTCTAAAGATGTCGATTGTTGTGTTCCAAGATGGAATAATAACTATTTAGAACCATTATTTGCCATATATCCTGTTAAAAAAGCACTTCAAGAAATAGAGGAAAATCTTCAGAATGAAACCTATAAATTGACAAGCATTTTAAATAGGGATTGGAGTATTAAATATATCTCGATTGAAGAGGAAATTCAACCATTAGACGATAAATTACTTACTTTTTTAAACATTAATAATCATGTTGATATAGACAAATTATTAGAAATATACCAAAATTAAGTGATCAGAAGTATATGGAAGATTTTAATTGGAAAGAGATTAAAGAAAAGCTCCAAAAAGCTGTAGAAATAGAAGTTAATGAGAAAGAATTGGCTGTTAAAATTAAAATTTTAGAGCCAAATGTCGAAGAGGCCCAAATGGTAGGAAATATGTTGAAAAGTGAAGATGAAATGAAACAATCATTATCAGCCTTTATTAATCAAAATCAACCCATTGATTGCGATGTTGAAGTAAATCAAGAAGAAAAGTTTATTGAAATTAAATTCAGAGAGAAAGAATTTTGGGAAAAAACTCATCAATTATTTAATGAGATGTTTTTCGGAGATTATCTTAAAAAAATGATTGAAGCCATGATGGGTGCTTTTGGAGGAATTTTTGGTAAAGAGGATTAAAATCTATCTCTTTTTTTAAATAAAAATTATTCTTTTATCTCTTTTATTATTCTGAAAAAAATCTATTACTTTAATACTTTAATAATTATAGAATTTAAGTCAATTCAGTGAAATATTGAAAAACATTGGTAACACACTATAAAAGTAATAGAATCTTCAAAATAATTTTGGTTTTCAAATCCAAAATTTTTTAATAGTCTAAAGATTAATCTTTTGAGTTAATTATAAAAGATTGCTAAATGCCTAAAAGATAATAAAATAAATTTGTTGAAATCATTATGATATCAGCAATAATAATACCAATCGTCTTTTTTTTGATTATTTTTTTTATAATTACTGGTAGGAAAAATCGCCTTCAAATTGCGTTTGCTGGCGCTATTATGTCCATAATTTCTTTAATGTTTTTTGATCAAACGGATACCTCCCTAATAATTGAGTTCATTATTGGCAAAAATTTTGTTAACTTGCATACAGTTTTCTTTATTTTAGGGATGATGATTATAATAGCTAAATGTCAAGAAGAAGGTGTTTTTATATATATTGCATTTAAAATAGTACAAAAAACAGGACATAATCGATATTTACTACTTTTCAGTTTATGTTTCTTAACTTTTACGTTTTCATCATTCCTAAATAACATTTTATGTATTTTTCTTATAATTCCTCTTACTATAACAATTTGTAAAATTCTCGATGTAAATCCTATCCCCTATATATTAGCTGAAGCAATGGTTGTAAATCTGGGGGGGTTATTATTTGTTATTAGTTCTATTCCTAATATCATAATAAGTCATACAATTAACTGGACGTTTTTTCAGTATTTTATTGATGTTGGGATTTTTGCAATAATACTATTTGTATTAACTTCTACATTACTGTATGGTTATAACAAATACAAATTGGATATCGCTGATAAGAAGCGGATTGAAATTTTAATCCAATATGATGCTTGGACATTCGTCCAAAATCGTGTTAATTTTTATAAATCTTTAGTTGTGTTAATAGTTTCTCTCGTAATGATAATAGCTTTACCTATAATTTTCACAATTGATATTGATATAATAGCTCTTTCTGGTGCTGCTTTTGTTATGGTAGTGCTTGTAAATAAAAAACAGTTTGTTGAGTTCTGGAAAAGTTTAGATATCGAATTAATTTTTTATTTGATGTGTATTTTATTTATCTCAGAAGCGCTCGAATATACTGGTGTTTTAAAGTTCCTTTCTGATTTTATAAATGGAGTATCAGGCGGAAATTTTTTAATTTCATTAATTTTAATTCTTTGGTTATCAGCTATAATTAGTTCATTTGTACATAACGCAGCCGTCACAAAAGTTCTAATTCCTGTCGTTGAGGATTTAACTACTCTTGAAAACCAAAGAGACGGTTTTTCAGCTTTATCAATAGGAACTATTTTAGGCGAAAATTTATCGATCATGGGAGATAATTTAGTTATAATTACAATGACTAATAATTATGGGTTTAAACTTAAATTTTCTACATTTCTTAAATTAGGAATATCTATAACATTGTTACAATTGATAGCAGCAACTTTCTTCCTTATGATGAAAATCAATATACATTTCTTCTTTATAGGACTTATTTGTTTAATTGCATTAATATTTGGCATTATATTCCTTATTTCTCTCACTACTTATTCTGCATATGTGGTCAATGAGAAGTGTGATAGATGCGGCCTCTGTGTTAACTCATGTCCGGTAAATGCTATAAGTTTAAACGAAGACAAATTAAGAATTTATCAAAAAATATGCGTAGGATGTGGTAATTGCATTAAATATTGTAAACATAATGCCATAGAAATAAAAAGATATGGTCCAAAAAATATCTTAGTTCCACCTCCTACCATAAAAGAGAATGGAACTTAATATCTCTTGTTTAATTTCCCCTATCTTCATTCTTACCTTAAAGATACTTCTAATTTATACATTAATCCACTCTAAATAATTTTCTTTTGCCAAAGGTAAAATTTCTACGGTTATAAGTAATATAAGCATTCGATGAACCCCCCGTTAAAGTTTTTGGAAAAGAATAACCTACTTTCAATCTCCCTCGTTTTAATAAAAATTGCTCAATTTCTTGATTTAAAGTAATTTCATATTCACCCGACTAATTTATTCAAATCCTCTTATTCCCTTAAAATAAACTCTCTATTTATTTTTTATAAAAATTACTTTTTTATCTCTTTTAATATTCTGAAAAATATCTATTACTTTAATACTTTAAGAGTTATAGAACTTAAGTCAATTCAGTGAAACAATGAAAATTGTAAGTAAAACACTATAAAAGTAATAGACTCTTTAAAATATTAGAATAATCTTAAAAGTTAATAACTATAAAATTCTATTAAAATTATAGCTACAATTAAGGAAGATTACCATGAAAGATCTAATTATTAAAAATGGTATTGTATTTGACCCATCAAACGGAATTGACGGCGAGAAAAAAGAGATTCACATTAAAGACGGAGCTGTTGTTGATAAAGTTAACGGAGATGCCAAAGTCATTGACGCCTCGGGGATGATTGTGTTTCCGGGAGGGGTCGATCCTCACACTCATATAGCTGGGGCAAAAGTTAATACAGGACGGGCTTTCAGACCGGAAGATAAACCAATGGAAGCGACCATGAAAAAAACTAAAACTACTCGAAGCGGTACCGGATTTTCTGTTCCAAGCACATGGATGACAGGATACAAATATGCTCAATTAGGGTATACCACTGCCGCAGAACCCGCTATGCCTTTACTTGAGGCTAGACATACACATGAGGAATTTTTAGAAATGCCCATTTTAGACAAATTAGCATTTCCTCTCTTGGGGAATAATTGGTTTGTGCTCGACTATATTAAAAATGGCGATATTGACAAATTAGCAGGATACGTCGCATGGGTTCTCAAAGCGACCAAAGGGTATGCCGTGAAGATTGTAAACCCCGGAGGGGTTGAAAACTGGGCCTGGGGAAAAAACGTTGAATCTCTTGACGACCAGGTATATCATTGGGGGGTCACTCCGAGACAAATCGTTGAGAACTTAGCAAAAGTTAATGAAATATTAGAATTACCACACTCCATTCACGTACATTGTAATAATCTTGGCCATCCGGGAAATGTTGCCCATTCACTTGATACGTTTAAGATTTGTGAGAATATTGAGCCAAAAGGAGGAAAAAAGACAAGCCTTCATATAACACATTGCCAGTTTAATGCCTATGGAGGTACGAATTGGGGTAATTTCGAATCGGGTGCCTCTGAAGTTGCCGAATATATAAATTCACACAAACACATTACAATTGATAGTGGACAAGTGGTTTTCACTAAATATGCTACCACTACAATGACTGGGGACGGACCTTGGGAATTTGCGCTCCACCACCTTGGTGGAATGAGCCCTTGGGGTGCGAAACCAGGCATAAAATGGTGCAATGGTCAAGTAGAAGGAGAATCAGGCTCTGGAATCGTACCATATTTCTTTTCGCCAAAAGTTGCAGTGAATGCGATTCAATGGGCAATTGGGCTGGAATTACTTCTTTTAGTGAAGGATCCATATCAAATACTTATGACTACTGACCATCCTAATGGCGCACCCTTTACAACATATCCTATAGTCTTTAAATGGCTTATGGATAAGAGTACAAGGAAAGACATGCTTGAGAATGTAGTTTCCAAAAAAGCTAGTGAAAAAACAGTGCTCCCCGATCTTGATAGAGAATATACACTTAACGAGCTCTGTATTTCTACGAGAGCTGGACCTGCTAAATTACTAGGCTTAAAGGATAGAGGGCATTTAGGAGTTGGAGCAATCGGAGATGTCGCAATCTACAAGCTTGATCCAAATAAATATGATGGACATGCGATAGAAAAAGCATTTTCGGCAGCAGCTTATACGATTAAAGAAGGTCAAATCGTTGTCAAGGACGGAGAAATCATGGCGTCTCCTGCGGGGACTCTGATCTGTGCGGAAGGTAAAATAAAAGAGAGCACATACGAGGCAACTATAGAGGACGTTCAATCCCATTGGAGGGATCATTATAGTATTAATTTTAACAACTATGCCGTCCAAGACGCATATGCTCCAAAAGTTAAAATTGTTAATGGTATCTAATCTTTTTTTTTTAATTTTCTTTATTTATCATCAGATTAATTATGGTACTACTAAAGTTGTTCAAATCTGAGCACAAATATTTAAAAATAAGCTTATTCTAATTTACATTTATGTACAAAATTTACTTTAAATCCAAATTTTCACAAATCTTTTATTCAGTTAACTTAAAGTTTGTAAAGAATAATAGTGATTAAAACATGAGTAGCATTCAAAATGATAAAAAAACACTTGCAGTTATAATATCTGATGTTCATCTGGGAGCATCTAAAACAGAATACATCTTATTTTGGGATTTTCTTGACAATCTTAAGAAAGGATTTTTAGGAGAGCATTTAAAGGCATTAATAATAACGGGGGATTTTTTCGATTTATGCATGAAATCTCCTAATCAAATTAGTACAATTTATAGCATGTATTTTCAGGCTTTAAATAATATTCAACAAAATGGAATTGATGTATATTTCACTTTAGGCAATCATGAGATTGAAGTCTATGATGAAATTAATAAAAATTATGATAAACTGTTTGCTTCGAGGAAGAAGGATTTCTTAACAGCTTTTAATGCTGGTATCTTGAATAATAATAATGTTTCTCAATATGTTTTGTTGACGATAAAGGACAGCAGTTTAGACGTTCTTTCTAGCGACACACTCAATCAACTAGTAAGCCAAATACAAGTAAGTGATGGTGATTATTTGTGTCTAGTTGTGCACGGGTTTCAATACGATAGCAAAACTCATCGTAATATGTTTAGTCGTATTTTCTGGGGACCTATGATTAATTCAAGAGTGAGTTGGATTAAGTCTACTGTAAACTTTCTCTGGAATAATGTGTTAAGCAGTATACGAAAAACAAGAGCGATATCTACCATAGATATGCTCAGAGAACTAAAAAGATGCAATATTAAGAGGGACAGATTTGAAATTTTCCGTTATCTTAAAACCATACAGTTATGGCAGGATTTTCTTTTTAGGCACAGAAACCAGGATTATTATAGAAGAATAATTAGATTTTTAAATCCCTATCCTCTCTCTAAAATAAAGAGCGTAATTTTCGGTCATAGCCATAAAGGTGAAATATGTAAAGATAAAAAAATAAAAACAAATAAGATTATAATGAATTCTGGAGCATGGCAGAAGACTTATAAACCACCATATGTGCTAGTTCAACTTGATAATAACAAAGTTAAATTATCTTTCAAAAGATATAAAATCTCGCCCGATCTACGACTATTGAAATTTTATTTTGAAGTTGTAGATTTTCTCGAAACCAAAATTAAAGAAATCTTTTATAAGGAATCGGAAGATTCTATTAAAGAGGCTCAGTTGCATAAGAGGGCTCTACTACTTGACAGGGCAAAACAAAGAGGGATTATCACTCAGAACGAATTTAACCAAATTGAATTTTGGAGAGCGCAAAAACAAAAGGTCTTTGGTAAGGCAGGTTATGATGTAAAAACGGTTTTAAGCCAAATTAACAGAGAGAAATGGGAGCAGTTCCCCTCCCAAGCTAAAAATTTGTATCAAAATATAATTGATAGCACTCAAGATGGTGGAGGCGCGGGTGCACAGAAAAGAAAAGCTCTACTATATTACTTCACTCCTAAAAGACGAAGAGTTTTTCACCATTTCATCCCATAAATAATTTTTATAAAAACTAGAACCCTAAATTCTTTTTTTTTTATTTTTTGCTAGTTTATAATAGGAATTTATTTTTTGTTTTAGAAACTTTAATAGCAATCTAATATTGCTTTTAAATTATAGAAATAATTTCGAGTTAAAATGCCGGTTGATTGGGAATATATTAGAAAAGATCAATTTCCTGCCTTAGAAAATTATACTTATTTAATTACCGCAGGTTCAGCGCCAATTAGTAGAAGCGCTTATGAAAGTGGAATAGATTATTTTAATAGGATGTTGAATTATGGCGATATTGACCATGAGCTGTTTTTTCTGGACATTGCCGAACCCCGAAAAATGATTGCTGAATATCTTAATACAAACCATGAGAATATTGCATTTATGATAAATACTTCCTCCGGACTTGCGACAATCGCACACATTTTAAAACATCACAAAAGTGGTTTGTTATATCCCGGGATTGAGTTCCCTGCTACTGTCCACTTATTTAAACGATTGGGATTTCCTACTAAAAGAATAGAAGGTACAAATTATTCATTTCTAATTGAGGATTTTAAAAAGGGAATAACTGAGAACACTAAATACTGTATTCAAAGCCATGTACAATCCTTTAATGGTTTCAGACAAAATCTTGAAACATTTGGAAAATTTTGTAGAGAAAACAATTTAACAAATATAATTAATGCCACACAATCATTCGGAGCATTTGAAATTGACGTTGAAAAAGATAATATCGATTTTCTCGTATCGAGTGGATTAAAAAACATTGCATGTGGGTGGGGAATTGGGATTTTATTTGTCCGCGAAAAATTTATCGATGAGAATATACCTTTTACGAGTTGGCTAAGTGTGGAAGATCCCTTCTCTATGGATTGTGAAAACTTGAGAATATTTAAAAAGACGCTTGCGATGGATTCCTTTGGGGGGTGTCCTAATTTTGCGGCGTTATTATCCTTAAAGGGAGGATTGGAGTTGGTTCATAACGTTATTGGTCGAGGAAGTATACGTACGGGAATTAAGAAAATTCAAAACCGTGTGATCTCCCTTACTGATCAATTTTTTCCTGAAATTCAAAATTTAGATTTTAAAATTATAACTCCACTTGAAAAAGAATACAGATCTGGAATAATTACAGTTGAACATCAAAAGGCTAAGAGGATTTATCGTGAATTAGTTAAGAATAAGATATATGTTACTTTAAAGAGATATCCACAAAATACCAAAGAAACACTCTTAAGATTCGCAATTAATTATTATAATAATATTGACGATCTTAATAAGACCATCAGCGTATTAAAAGGAATTTTACAGAAATTCTAATCTAGACTTTAAGTCTTTTATCGTTTTTTATGGATTTTATAAATTTAAAATCCCTTCTTTTATATTAGATAATGATTTCAAATTAAGAATTGATTTGATGTACTGCAACCGCTGCAAGTATCGGACGATTTAGGGATTGATTTTCTCTCGTACAATCCAAAAAGCTCAGCATATTCAATAATATGTTGGTTTATTATTCTTCTAAAGTTTTGATTATTTAATCCTTCTAATTTCTCAACATCTAAAGCATAAATTCTAAAAACATATTTTTGCATTCCTCCCGCAGCATTCGGACCTTCATAATTTAAAGTATAAAAATCATTTTGAACTTCTATTCCGGGGATAATCCCATCTTGTTGAATTTCATTCACATCTAAAGGAATATTATAAACATACCAATGATATATTTCACCAACCTCTGGATCTCGGCGAGAAAAGGAAATTGCATAGCTTTTTGTTCCATCTGGAGGATTCTCCCATCTCAAATGGGGAGAAAAATCTTCTCCATCACATGTAAACTTTTTATCCATTATCTCATTGTTTTTAAAATTATTGCTTTCAAGAATCATCATGAAAAATAAGAAAAAGAGCAAATTTAAAGATTTCCTCTATGCGCTATAAAGTCCAATTAATTCCGCAGATTCTATTGTGTGTTCCTTTACTTCTTTCATAAAGGTTTTCTTCGTAATATCCTCAAGACTTTTAACATCAAGAGCATAAATTCGAAAAAAATATCTATGTGTTCCACTGGGGGGTGCAGGACCACCATAACCTATTTTTCCATAATCATTCTTTAATTCTGTCCCGGGAACAGGTCCTCCCTGAGAGATTTCATTAGTTTCTGCTGGAATATTGCAAACTAACCAGTGTATCCAATCACCTACAGGTGCATCAGGGTCATTACACGATAGAGCAAAGCTTTTAGTTTGATTCGGAGCATCTTCCCACTTAAGATGAGGAGAGATATTATCTGCGCGGAAAGAAAATTTCTTATCCATTGATTCTTTATGTTTAAAATCATTACTTATGAGTTTCATAAGTACGAACTAAGTTTAGAATGTATTTATTTATTTTGGCTGTTATCATAATATGTGAATATATAAATACGTTATATTTACTTTTTTATAATAGAAACTACCTTAGATCTTCACGTATTGTGATTTTAGGATTAATTTAATATGATTGATAATGAAGAAGAATCATTTGAGCTCATAGAAAAATATCGAGTTATAATTGAGAATGTTAATGACCTAATTTGTATAGTTGAAAAAGATCATCCGTATAAAATTAAATTTATAAATGAAACAATATTTTTGAGCGTTTTAAATTACTCAAATGAGGATTTAATTGATAATTCAATTTTAAATTATATTCATCCTGAAGATCTTAAGGAATTTGAAAAGTTCTTGAAAAAGGGAACTGATGGAAAGATCGAATTACAGGAGATAAGAGTCAAGAATAAAAATAACAAATTTATCTGGTTTGAATATAAAATAAAAAAATATAAGGACTCAAACGAAAATAATAAACTTCTCATAATCTTAGAAAACCGTTCTCAGAATAAGACTTTAGAGAAAAAAATAAGTGAAAGTGAAGCTAAATTAAAAAATATAATGACCTCCTTACCTGAAATTCGGTTTTGGAAATTATTTTATCCTAAAAAGTATGAAGAAGCATTGAGAACATCATATGAAATGCTTCAAAAAGTAATAGATAACATTCCTGAAAATATCTTCTGGAAGGATACAAATTTAGTATATTTAGGATGCAATCAAAATTACTCCAATTTTATAGGCGCTGATAATCCAGAATACGTAATTGGTGAGACGAATAGAGACCTTTTATTGGAAGATTTATTATCCACAGAAAAACTTTTGGAATTGGAGGAAAACGAATCAAAGGTTATAACTTCAAATCAACCAGAATTTCATATTATTGAATACTGGAATTTAAAAAATGGAGAAAGATTATGGTTTGATACAAATAGAATACCCCTTCATGATTCAGAGGGAAATGTCGCTGGAATTCTCGTGACTTATGACGATATAACAGAATTAAAGAAAGCAGAAGAAGATTTAATAGAGTCTGAAGAAAAATTTAGGACTATCAGTGAGAGAACTTCATTGGGCTTATTTATTTTACAAGATGATGTCCTTACTTACGTTAATCGAGGGGCCTCAATAAGCCTTGGATATTCTTTTTCAGAAATGAAAGAATGGAAGCCTGGAAAATATCTCCAGTTATTCTTTCCAGAAGATCGAGATTTGATTGCTAATCTTGCGAGCCAATTACAAGGAGGAATAAGGCCAGATAGAGCCAATATTCAAGTTCGGTGTATAAAAAAATCTAAGGATATAATGTGGGTAGAATTATTTGGTCAAACTATAAATTATAGAGGTAAACAAGCTGGATTAATCTCAGCTATCGATATTACTCAAAGAAAAAAGGCAGAAGAAGATTTAATTGAGTCTGAGGAAAAATACCGCCATTTATTTGGAAACTCTCCAAATATGATATGTTTAATCGACACAAATAGAAGAATAATTGATTTAAATGCTGCATTCTTAAAATTCTTTAATTCTAAAAAAGATGAAATGATAGGAAAAGATGTTCTCGAGGCCTATAATTTTTCTCAAAAAGAGTTGTCTTTAATTGATAAAAAATATAAGGAACTTCTCAAAAAAGGGAATATAAAACCATTCGAAATTGAATTTAAATTTGAAAATGATAGATCTGTATGGGTTAATGTTCAAGCCTCCTTTGTAGAAACTGGAATTAAAACTCTTATAGAAATATTAATGCAAGACATCACAGATAGAAAGCGATCTGAAGAAATTTTACAACTTAATGAGGCTCGTCTTGAAGCATTACTTAAGCTTAGTCAAATGGGAGATTTATCAGAAAAAGAGATTGCTGATTTTGCAGTAGTAAAATGTGTTGATCTCACAAATAGCAAACTTGGGTGTATCTTCTTTTTTAATGAAGAGAAATCTAATTTAAAAGTGGTTTCTTGCTCAAATCAGTTGGAAGATCAATGCAATATTAAGCAATTACAAGAATTTTCATCAAAAGAATTTAATATGTGGAATGAAATACTTATTCAGCGAAAGCCAATTGTTAATAATAATTGTACGGAAAATACAAAATTATTTATATGCATATCCAATAGAGGAGAAAGAATAATTCGGTATTTATGCATCCCTATCTTAGAGGGAGAGCATATTGTTGCGGTGACAACTGTTATTAATAAGAAAAATAATTATAATGAATCTGATATAAATCAATTAACATTATTCATGGATGGTGTCTGGAAAAATATCCAACGTAAGAGAGCCCGAGATGCGCTAGAAAGGAGTGAGGGAAAATACCGCGATTTACTTGAGACTTCTTCAATGGGGATATTAGAATATAATTTCACTCTCAATGATTATTCATATGTTAATCCTAAATTGTTGGAAATGTTGGGCTATGATAAAAACGATGATTTCAATGTGAAAATCTTTTCTAAAAGCATACATCCGGATGAAATAAAAAAATTTAATAGAGTTGTCGAAAAAGACCAATTAGAATTCAGAATATATGATAAACAAGGGAATTTAAAATGGTTCCTTGGAAAACTCATTAATCAATTTGATGATGAAGGGAATAATCTTAGTTTTAGAGTATGGTTGGAAGATATCACAGAGAAAAAGATTTATGAAGAGCTTATATATGAGTTAAATATAAACTTCTTAAGTTTTACCACGGATATTCAAAAAAATATTGATATGCTAATTCAGACATGCGGTAAATTGTTAAGTGCAAGTGCTGTCCTATATGTTCACAAAAGAATCCAAGATGGAAAAGAAATTTATCAGTTAATGGATAGCAATAAAGACGTCTTTCTCTATAATTCAGAAGAGTTTACTAAGAAGTTTTTTATTAGCACTTTGTTTGACGAAAACCATGATTATATTCAGACCCTTTTCGATGTTCATAAATCAGATTATTCAAAAATTGACCCTTACTTAATAAAATATGAGGTAACTGGTTGTTATGGAAAATTAATTAAATCTCAAGACGAATATAATAGTGCCATATGTGTTTTCTACAAAAAAAATCCTATTATCTCACATCAAGACAAACTAGTCTTGTTTTTAATTTGCGACGCGATTGAAATTGAACAACGTCGCTGGAAAGTTCAACAAGATTTAGAAGAACAGAGTAGTCTTAAGACTGAACTACTTTCAAGAACTTCACATGAATTAAAAACTCCCCTCATATCAATTAAAGGATTTACTGAACTTTTACTTACAGTGCATAAACCTAATTTAGATACCGATATGATTTCCATTTTGGAAGAAATAAAGGAGGGAAGTAGTCGATTAGAGAAATTAGTTAACTCACTCTTAGAAAGTTCACGATTAGATCAAGGCCAGTTAAAACTAAATATCACCACCGAAGATTTAACTTTCCTAATAAAATTTTGCGTTAAAGAATTGCAAGCTTTAGCAGAACTGAGAAATCAAACAATAATACTTAATGTACAGGAATATTTAACTTGCAGCTTTGATAAAGAGAGAGTTTATGAAGTATTGACTAATCTCCTGCTTAATGCGATTAAATATACCCCTCCAGGAGGAGAAATAACCATTAAATCTGAAATCAGAGAAAAATTCTATATAATATCCGTCGAAGATACGGGAATCGGGATTACTGATGATGAAAAGAGTCAGCTTTTCAAACAATTTGGAAAAATTGAGAGATATGGTAAAGGATGGGATGTAGATATAGAAGGTTCTGGTCTTGGCTTGTATATCTCGAAAAATATTGTCAATTTACATGGCGGAAGCATTTGGGTTGAATCAGAAGGAAGGAATAAAGGTAGCAAATTTTATTTTTCTCTTCCAATTATATCTGAATAAATATTTTATCAAAGAATTAAAAGATAATCAAAGAAGATTTAAAAATTATTGAATTTTATATTCTAAAATTAAATGTCGTCGATCCCTAATACCTTGCATTTTTTGTGCCATAGTCGCATTTGCAATATTTTCTGATCCTACAGGCCAAGAACCATATCGCATACCCTCTTTATAGATTTTCTTTGCTCCTACACCGTACATTAGCATTGCAAGTCCAGCTCGTCGATGTTCTGGATGAACCACCCAATCATGGAAGCTAGCTGAATTTAAGCGATTTCTTTTATCTCTAGAAAAAGGATTGGGGATAATATATCCACAAGCAACCATCTCTTTTGTAGGTTTATAAAAAACAGACCAAATGTGTGATTCTAAGCCGAATTTGTGTATAAATTCAATATGTACTTCTGGATGAATAGGATTCATAGGAGAAATTTGAGCAGATGGAGGCATATACTTCAAATGTAGATCAACCATTTGATTAAGCTGATCCCAGACCTCTGTTTTTGATGGATTAGTGTATTCGTAATCAGAATAGTCATAATAAGTACCATTTTTTTTTTTAATACTGTAAGGATCAAATGGCAAAACCGGTACATTATATCGGTCTTCTTCAAATTTAACATAAAATCCATTATTAAGAAAAACTTTTTGATATATTGGGGGATTTACAGGACAGCAAATAAATAATGATTTATTACTTCCTTCGACCATAAAACCCCATCCAAATATAACTGCAGGGATATTTACTGGTCCCCTAATATAATCATAATCGTTTTCTACAGCGTATTTTATAAGACTATTCATCAGAAAAGCAATTTTCCCTTCATCATGATCGTATGTGCCGAAAAATCCGAAAAACAGAGTTTTATTTCCTCCATCATATATGATTGTAATTCCTACAACTTTATCAATAAAATCCGTTTTATCGATAAAAATGCTATTCTTAATATTTTCTTCTAAAAGGATTGCTTTAACATTAAAACCATTAAATGTCTTTATTATTATTTTTTTAAATTCTGGTAATATGGGAATGTTTATACCAATTTGCAGGAATTTTATAATTTCATTTGGATTAGTCAATATCTTCATAGTAAATTGTAATTTTGTCATAATTTTTCACGCCTCACAAAATAGAAAACTGTTAGTTAGTTGAATTATATATTTTGTCCAATTCCATAATAAATTAAAAGTCCAGAAGGAATTACTAAGTTAAATACTATTAAAGCCCATACTGCTCTAAATAGAGGATCATGCCATGTATTATATAATATTAATCCATAAAAGGCAAATAACATCCCAAAAATTCCACAGAAAAAATACTTTAGTTTCTTTTTTAGCTTAGAATCGATAAATGTCTTATACAATTTAATTGACAAAAATATGGATGGAAATGTAATAAATACTGTAAAAAAGACATAAATTATTAGGAAAAAATGCCAACTAAATAGTGGTGCCCAGTTTGTCTTTTCAGATATGATAATCCCTCCCGGATAGCTAAATATTATTAAAATAATAATCGCATAAACAACTATAATTAACACATCTTTTCTATTGGAAACACTTGATTCTAAATAAACCAGGTTTTTAATGAAAACTATAAGAAATATAAATCCAAATAATATTAAATAAGCAGCAATAAAATACAACACATAACCTAAAATAGTAGTACTATAAAGTAAAAATATTAGATTTAATAAAAAACCCGTTGCTGGTAAAATATAGAACATACTTAAAGTTAAAGTAGTCTTATTATAGCTTCTTTTGAGAATTCTTAACGCTAAATAGTATAATAGAAGCACTAAGAAAGTATGTATAATAAGAATTAAAAAAATTCTTGACCAAATTGTATTTTGCAGTATCAAGATAATTCACAATATTTTTTTATAATAATATTAGACTTTTCAAAATATAAATAATCGCTCTTATTCCATAATTATTATAAAATTTGTATAATCAAATATAAATCTATAATGGTTTCATTTTCAAATAATCATATCCAATGATTTGGGGTGCAAGAATCATTTTCTTTATTTCTAGTATTCCTGATACAATTATCTCAAAACTTAAGTAAGCGGCAGTCATATGGACGACTGGGGCAAGAGATACTAATGCAATTTTTCCTTCAATCATTCCATCAACAGCTCCTTTTTCCCTATCATAGGTTTTTCTTATATTAGGAAATTTTAATAAATAATTTAATTGAGCTATTTTGATTTCTTGTAATATACTTTTTGATTTTTGAATATCTTCAATTTTCATATTATGAGTATTTAAACCATAACAGTTTTCATAATCGATACTTTTTGATGTAAACCACCACGCGAACAAGTAGGGGATGCCCCATGACTCGATCATAGGTATAGACCTTTTCCGACACTCTCTTGAGATTAAAATAGATATAATTGGATCATCTAAAGTTAAAGCTACAATATGCGTATTTTTTAAAACTTCTATCAGATTGTCTTCAATAATTTCATAATATTTATTAATATTCAAATCAGGATTGATTTTATACAAAAAATTTTCAATTACATCTACTTTATACTCACCAATATCTTCTCTTGTGCACAGTTGTCTATTTAAATTTGATTCTGAAAATATATCATTATCACATATTACAAGATTTTCACATCCTGATCTAACTAGATTTTCAATAAGAGGTCCTCCAAGACCACCTAAACCAAACACACCCACTCTTGTTTTTTTAAGTTTTTCTTGCTCTGTAAACTTAATAATACCAATATTTCTTTTTATATGATTCCAGTATTGGGTTGACCAATTTTTAGGAACTTTAGATTCAAACAAGTTCACATTACCAGTTTTCATTAGAAAGTTTTATAATTTTTTAGATTGTTAATTATGACATGAGAGGGGTTATCATTTTAAAATAATACAAAGCTTAGTAATTTTAATTAATCCAAATTATAGTAAAATTGATATTTTTTTTTTCCACATCTTATCATTTAGGATAATTGTTATCGAATATTAAGGAAACAACTCTTCTTTATAAAAATTTAAGGATTGAAGCATTTTCTCACTCTCAGGTATTAATTTTATATTTTTAACAGCATTACCAGTAAAATAATTAAATACTATTTTATCCTCAAATACATTTAAATTTTTTTTATAATTCCAACAAGGCACGTACCCTCTAGGTCGAAATCCTTCTTGATAGAAGATTTTTTGATGAACAGGATTATAAGCAGAAACAAAACATTGAAAATAGTTAACATCCATCTTCTTTATTAGGTCCTTCACTTTTTTTAGAAAAATATTTAATTCCTCTGGTTGATTAACTTTGTATTTAGTTTTTTCAAAATGCTTACTATATGGATTATATGAAAATTTAAAATAAGAATCAGAATTTTTAATAGATATAATTATATTTTCGTATCCAAAATCTTTATTCTCAAACACAACATCAATTTTTTTTTCGAGTTCAATTAATTTTGACTTGTTAAGGTTAATTGTAGGATTTTCAATATGAGGAACTCCCAAATTATATCTTTGATTAGAATAGGTATAGCAGTTTAAAACTTGACGAATGAGCCGAGGGTTTGCTTCACATCGATAATTAGTAAAAACCTCTTCATTATAAGAAGTAATCATAAAATCTGATTCTATCCTATTAAAAAATATATCTTTATTCGGAAAAAAAGCAATTGGTTTTAAACCACATAACGAAGTCGCAAATTGTGCAGTAGCATCATTTGTACGGACTTCTCCTGACCATACTAAAATTTTGTCTTTATAATAAGTCCAGAAGTAAATAAGTGAAGCAACAAATGCTTTTAATGAATCAACATTATTCTGATAAGATTTTTTTATTAAAAATCCATAGAGAATTCCTTTTTTGTTTTTAAAATCTAGATCTGCTCCAAAACAACCAACAGTCATTTTTAGATTCGCTTTATATATGACCCAAGCGTGATTTTCATCCTTTATCATTCTGCGAACTTCTTCTTCATCTTCCATTTTCTTATATGGATATGTTCCATGGTATACATCCCTGAAAAGTGAAGCGATTACCTCTGCATCTTCTGGCTCTGCAATTTGGAGGGTTGTTCTAATCTTTTTAGAATCACGTCTTTTTTTTAATTGAAAATCAAGTTTAAATAAATGTTGGATGTCAGAGTTTATACTATCTTCATACTGTTCTAAAAAAGCATTAATTGTAATGACTGATTTCCTGTTTATTTTTAAACTTTGCATGAAGAGTCGCCTTATTATTTTATTATTTCAATAGCAATTCTTACTGAATAATGTTTATTTAAACTCCTATATAAATATATTACTTTTTACACACAAAATATATTGATTTGGATTAGGATATTGACCTATTTGAATATTTTTTTATGATTCAAGTTTCATGATCTTTTTGAAATGAGAATCTAAAAAGCTTAAGCTAAAAGATTTAATAAAATGATTAAAATTATTAAATTTTTTAATATAAAAAATGCATATTTTTAGAGAACCTTATTGATTTATATCAAGTGCTAACAATGTTCTAAGAGTATGGATTGATCATCTCATTATTAAATTGAATAAAATTTTAAAATGTGGTAAAAAAAAATATAAGTATATAAATAAATTCAAATAAGTATTAATTAAGGATTTATAACGGAATTGAGAATATAATGCAAATAAATAAGCTAGAATACGAGAGAAGAGTGGATGCTGCTACTAAGTACTTAGCCAATGGTAAAAACTTCAAGGCAATAAAATTTCTCAATAAATTGTTAGATAAAGAACCCTCAAATGATGAGGCCTGGCTGTTATTAGGAATCGCAAAGCGACGAATTGAAGAATTGGATGATGCTATTAAATGTCTAAAAACGGCAACCATAATCAATAGTTCAAAAATAGAAGCATGGGGATTACTAACCATGTGTCTTATAGATAAGGGAGCCCTTAATGAGGCGGAGTCTGTTATTGAAAAGGCAGGCCGTCTAAATCCATACAATCCTAAAATCCAATTCTTTCGGGAAAATTTAGTAAGAGTTTATTCTAAGTTTGGTCCGTTTTTCTAATTTATTTTTAAATCTTATTTAGCAGATTGAATATAAGATTGATAGGTTACAGCTTAGAACTTATGGTAATATAGATATAAGATTTACTTGAAAAATTCAGGATATCTCCTCTCGATATTATTCAAAGCAGAGACTAAAGGAAAAAGCAGTTTTTCGTCGCGATATTCATTTATAGTTTCAGATAATCTGTCTAAAATTTGATTTGCAAGCTTTATATCATCTTTTGTATAATGATGGGTCTTATTTTTAAAAATTAAATCAAGTTCTTCTTCGAACCATCTCAATTTTTGCTTAAATTCTATCCTAACTTCAGTATCATCTATATTTAGATTCATATGTCTCCTCTGAAACCTCACACGACGAAAAGATTGTTAAGAATCTTTTGCGTACTATCATCAATAATAGGGTACGACTATTTAAACCTATAGAAACCGATAGTTTTTCTAAAAAGTAATGTGAAAAAAAGGAAATTTATCTGCATTTTTTTTTGAAGAAAAACAATAAAAAATTGAAGAAATGGACTCCTAATATTTTATTACATGAAATCAATTTTCTCTTAATAGGACAATTATATAGTTTAAAGATTTATAAGTTGAAATTGTGTGTTGTTGAATTGGGATAAAATTTCAATTTGAATTGGTGGGAGCAATTACTGACGATTTAGACGAGAATTTCGAAGATATTGGAGTGGTTAAAAAATATTTTTCAAGAATCTTTACGGTTTTATCTAAGGAGGTTCGAGAAAAATTGCTGAATTTAAATCTATCAGAAAAGGTGAAAAAAATCGTAATTAAGGACTTAGCATTTCTCACAGAAGAGAAACAAAAGGAATATTTAAATGAATTAAAAAAGAAAAAAATGAATCATTAAATCAGAGGTAAAAGTGATTAAATAATCAGGCACGCTATAATTAAATTTTTCCATAATCGGTTCTAATTGTGTAATGAGATATTGTTGCCTATGCTCATCTTAGATAATATCTCTCCAACTATATTCTTTTTCATTTTTCACTTTTGATTTATATAATATTTCCACCATTTTTAATTCACATTTTAATTAGATTCAATCTTATTAAATAAAAATGTCAAATATTTATTTCATTATTAAGCTTTTTTGATTACAAAATAATTTTGAAAAAAGTAATTAATTTAAACCTTTTTTATCATTTATTGGAGTTTTAAATAAAAATAATAGCTTAGATTAAGAAAAGAATGCCAGAAAAGCTTAACAGACAGACTCTTTTCGAATGGCTTGAATTAGGTAGTAAGTATTTTAAAGCGAAAAATTTTCAAAAAGCAATAGATGTTTATAAAAAGGTGGTAGAGCTTGATCCAGAAAATAGCGTAGCTTGGAGCAATATGGGTGTTGCATATGAAAATCTCAAGAATTATGAAAAAGAAGTCGTGTGCTGTTTAAAAGCAATTGAAGCCGATTCCCAAGACAGTTGGGCTTGGTATAATTTAGGTGTAGGTTATGGTAAACTTGGGAAATATCTAAAAGCTATTGAATCCTATGAAAGAGCAGTAAATATTGATCCCCGTGATATAGCATCCTTTTTTAATATGGGATTAATGTACACCAAAATTGGTAATTATATGAAAGCAATCGAATCTTGGGAAAGAATACTGGAGATTAATCCAAGAGATACTAAAATCTTATTCAATATAGCTCTCGCTTACACTAAACTGGCTAAAGATAAAAAAGCAATTGAAGTTTATGAAAAAATTATTGACATTGACCCAGAAAATGTTAATTCAAGAATTAGAATTGGAATTTCTTATTTAAATTTAGAAAATATAAAACGTGCTATTGAAAATTTTAAGCTTGTCATAAAAATTGATCCGAAAAATCAAGTAGCTTTAGACTATTTAAAAAGAATTAAACAAGATTATAAATCAGGCAGTTTAGATATTTAAAAGTAATTATTTATTCTAATAGATTTATATAATTGGATTTAAGAATTTAATTTAAAATCCTTTTATTATAAAAATATTGAATATCTCTAAATTTTGGAATAATAGAATAAAATTCTTAATATTTAAATAATTATGCTACTATTTTCTCTTTTTCACATGAAAATTGGCAATTAAATTTAAATATATTATCTATTGTTATATATAAAAGGGTATGGGGTTTTTTTATGGAAAGTGCGATTTTTAAGATATGTGTCTTTGGCGACGGAGGAGTCGGAAAAACAACATTGGTCAATAGATATCTTTCTGGTCTCTTTTCAGAAAGCACAAAAATGACCATTGGTGTCGATCTTGCCACAAAACATTTTATTTGGGAAGGTATAGATATCACACTTCAATTATGGGATTTAGGAGGGGAGGAACGATTCAGGTTTTTTCTACCGGGTTACGCAAAAGGTTCTTTTGGTGGAATTTTCATATATGATATTACACGATGGAATAGTTTAATGAATTTAGATGAATGGTTAAACGTTTTCAAAAAAGGAGCTGAAACCGAAAGTTATGGTGTTCCAATCCTCATGGTTGGCTCAAAATTAGATCTCGAGCACAAAAGAAGTGTCAGTCCTGAAGATGCTTTTAATAAAAGTCAAAACCACGAGATTTATGATGTTATTGAATGCTCATCAAAGACAGGTTATAACGTTGATGAAATATTCGCAAATATTACTGAAGAAATATTGTATTCTACAGGATTAATTTAATTACTTCTTTTTTAAAATCTCTCATCAAAAGTCCAACCACAATTAGGGCAATGTTTTTTTGAGCTGTTCAATTTTACATATTGTTTTAATAAATCTTCGAGATTCTCATTAATATTTGTAAACATAATATCTTCGATGGAGATTAGTTTTAATTTTCCTTTTTTATATAATCTAATCTTTTCTTCTTTTCTCTTCATATAATCCTTTCCATAAAAGCCCCAATATTCAATATAAACCTCAAATTCAGGCAGATACCAATCAGATAGGATTGGTTTTCCATGAACTTTTATTTTTCTTTCATATTCATGAGTAATATTGTGAGCATAGAGAAAATTATCAATAATTAACTCTGCTTTTGATCTTACAATATGTCCATCGATACATTTGAAACTTGTGGCCGTTTCGGGAAGATATTTTCTGTCTAAGTATCTTCTGAGCTTTTTAATAATATATGAAAGTATTATAAAAATTGTTATGAAAAACACTCCACCCACTAAAATATAGATTAGAGTTCCATTCATAATTACTTTAAAATCGCCTTTTATAATAAAGAATAAACATCCATTCTATTATGAAATTAATAAAAGTTGGATTATAAAATATTAAGGGGGCATTGAATTAAAGTGAATTAGTAATCCATAATTTAGGAAAATAATTTACTTTTTGAAGAAAAAAAGGTGAATTTAAAGCGACATTTTTAATTATTAGACTTAAAACAGTTTCAATTAATCACGTTCATTACTTCAATAAATTCCGTTTTATATCTTTAATCCTCGACCTAAGTGTGACTTCCGTTATTTTAGCAATTTCGGATATTTCAGCTTGGGTTTTTCGTTCACCCATTCTTTTAGCAGTTATATATATCACAGAAGCCGCGAATCCCCGAGGATCTTTACCTGTACGCATTAGTCCATTTTTAGTTGCTTCTTGAAGCATATTCATTGCTTTCTTTTGAGATTCCATTGATAGTCCGAGATCAACTCCAAATCGAAAGATTAACTGCTCTGCCGTTATTGGCCGATATTTTAAACCCAATTCAGGAAGTACTTCTTTAACAATCAATCCCAGTGAATGATGCACAACACGCCTTGGACTCATCGAAGCATTACAAACCTCATCAAGCAATCGAGGAGATTCATGTATTCGTATAGCCGCATATAATGATGCCGTAATAAAACCCTCTATGGATCGGCCCATAGTAAGTTTTTTCTGAGCAGCATAAGAGTATATTTTCCAGGCAGTCTCCTCGATATAACTTGGGATATTCATTTTCGAAGCAAGCAGCTTTAATTTCGGCTTAGCTTCCCAAAAGTTCCTTTCTATGCTTGAAACTAACGAATTTTGAATTTTTGATAATCGTGAAAAGAGATGTTTTCCTTTAGAATCGATTAAATTCCCCTTAGAATCTGTTTTGGTGTTTGGAAGTATAGTTCTAGGACCAAAATCTCTCCATCTGATTTCCGTTCTTTTTCTCTGATCGATTTCCTCAGCAGTATATGCTCGTAATTCAGCTTCAATGATGTCATTTCCTAAAACTAATCCACAATTTGTACATACAATTTCTCCCTCATTTGATGTTATATTTGGAGAATCACAACATTGTTCATTATCTTGATTTTCATATATCTCATTATTATCGATTCTAATCCGATTCTTATATTTTTTATTCATCATATCATATACCTACTGTTTCTCTTTTTATTAATAATTACAAATTTAATTTTACAAAAATCCAAAAACTAATCCGTTATTGAAAAAGAGATTGAATTCATTTCTTTTTGATTGCTCAATCCAATTCAGTCAAAGATAATTGTCCTATGTCATGCTATATTTTGGATTAGTGCAAAAATTCTAGAGATATAAGAAAATACACCTATATATTTTTATCGATTTTCTACAGTTTCTGAAATAAAATTTACATTTTCCATATTAGTACTTTTGAAGCTTTTAAATATGACTGCAAAAAGGCTTCCTATAATTTCGTTCCAATCTGTTTTATTAATGATTTGTAAATATTAATAAATAAAATAGTAAAAGGTAAGCATCACATTTCTAAAGGGATTTTCTAAAAATATCCAATAATTTGATATCTTATTTAATAGGAGCGCTTAACTTGAGTAAAAATATTTTAAATAAAGACGAGCAGGAGATTTTTGGAATTATAAAGGAATATTTACAAAAGAAACCAATTGTTAAAATCATAGAGCTCGTAGCTTTTATAGACAACCGACTTAGATTTAATCCTAATTATACTAAATATAAAATTGAGATAATTGTTAAATCCCTAATTAAGAAGAAAATAATCTTAGTTGGAACTAAACTTACGAAACACGATATTCTCCGTATTCAAATAAGAAAAGATATCTATAATTACATTCTAAAAAAACCCGGAATTAATATAAATGAAATCAAAAATGAATTCAACTTAGGAAGCAATCAAGTCTTATGGCATTTAAGAGCTTTAAATGATTTTGAATTTATTCGAATGGTTAAAATCGGAAATCAAAAGGCCCTCTTTGGTTTTAACTTCGATAAAACTCACACTAACGCCGTATTCCATCTGAGAAACGAAAAAATACAGGAAATCATTAAATTATTAATAACGAGTAATGTACCTGTAAAACCCACCAAAATATCAAAAAAACTAAATATCCACTACAATACTGTTAAAAAATACCTGATTATCCTTTTGAAATTTGATTTAATCTCAAAAGTAAACGGAAATAAAAAGAAGGGATATAATTTAAATAAAACAGTCTATTCAAACTTAGAGAAATTTATATAAATAAGATTAGAAGTTTTCTAAACGAAATTCCAGGACCAAAAAGTAAATAAAAATTTCAAGGTTAGTCCAATGGGTTTTATAAATTCTTGCTTGTGTGATTCTAGCAAACGAATACTCTTTGTGAAAAATTTAATGATAACAATGTATACTGAATTAGAAGATGAAATTTCTAAACGTGTAAAACAATTATTGATAAGACAGTCTAATCTAACGATAAAACAAATAATTAAAAAAATCAATAAAGATATCGGTAAAATTTTTTACGTAAATAAAGCAAATATAGAACACATCATTAAATCCATGATAAATGATAAAGAGATTTTTATTACAACTGAACAGTCCGAGGATTCTTTTCTAAATATCGTAGATAGAAAATCCATCTATTATTGCGTTGATAATAATCCTGGTAAAACTATTGAAGAACTATGTATATTGCTAAATCTTACTAAAAGCCAAATGATATGGCATCTTACGTTTCTAAAAAAGATTCACTATATATATAGTGCAAAAAAAAACAAGCAAATCGTTTATTATTCGAATAATCATCATTTAAAGGGGGCAAATTAAAAATGCATAAGAAAAAATTAGAAATCATATTTATGTTGCTCATCTTCTTGGTTTTAATTACAGCAGTAGTTAAAAAGGATACTTCAGATGAGAGTAAAAATAAATCCTTTGATTCTGAATATAATTCTAATCCTATGCCTTCTGATAATTGGATTCTTACAAGTCCTATATTCGTTAATGATACTGATCCTTCTAATAACTGGGCAACAATTAATTCCACTTACGCTTGGTGTAACGGGGCTGGTACGTGGAATAATCCTTATGTAATAGAAAATGTAACGATTGATAGTCAGAACAGTGGAAGTGCAATTACTATTTTAAATTCAGATATACCTTTCCAAATTAGAAATTGTACAATTCGCAATACTGGAACTTTGTCTGAAGATGCTGGAATTAAATTAATTAATGTTAATAATAGTAAGTTATCAGGAAATATTTTCTTAGATATTGATAAAATCGGAATTTATCTTAAATTGTATTGCAAAAATAATACAATAAAAGATAATTATATATTTGAAGATCTTACCTATTCAGTCAACAAAATACAATATGGCATCTACTTATATGATCAATGTAGCGGAAATATCATAAAGGAGAATTACTTACACGGGGTTAATATATTTGGTTCCTCTGATAGAGGTGGAGTTCATTTAGAGGATGAATGTAATTCTAATACTATTGAGAATAATTGGATTAACCGGAGCGATCAGGGGATATACCTCATTAATAAATGCGATGACAATACTCTTTTCAATAATACAATCATTAACAATGATGAAAATGGAATAATTTTTGAAAATGATTGTGATGCAAATAAATTATTAAATAATACAGTTTCTAATAATGATCACCATGGAATATACGGATATGATGGTAGCGATGATAACATTATTGCGAATAATATTGTTAATGATAACAGGTATAATGGAATATATATCGTAACTGGCTGTGAAAATAACACTATTGTGAATAATATAGTCAACCAGAATGAGGTGGGTATAAAAATCGAGTCTGCTATTAGCTTCTGCCAATATTTCACAATCATAGGAAACTTCATAAATAACAGCGCTGAATATGGAATTTATATACAGTCTGTTACAGACGTAGATTTATGGGAAAATGAACTTTATGGATGTGGCTTTCTGATACAATCAACAAATGTACTGCATCATGAATCTATTTCATTATCAACAAATAATACTGTAAATGGAAAACCAGTTTATTATTGTGTAGAAAAATCAGGGTTGGATTCCACTGATTTTCCTAATGCCGGACAAATAATTCTAATAGATTGCAATCATACTAGGATAGAGAATTTTGAGTTTTTTGACTGCTCAATAGGAATATACGACTATAGCACCTTTTATCCATTTCCTAGACCACTTTCCTATAATCATACTTTCTCAAATATAACATCTCGAGGAAACATGATAGGAATATATTCACATAGATGTCATAATTTGACTATGTCGGATATAACTGCAAAAAGAAATGAAATTGGTATAAAACTATCAGATTGTATAGATTCTAACATTAATAATAATACTTTAAATGAAAATGTTCACTATGGTTTACAATTGTATGATTGTAATAACACTATCATAATGAATAATTATATTCAATTTACTATGGGAACTGTTTTTGATTATGGTTTATCTAGTTCAGGTGGATATTCTAATAAGATTATAAATAACACTATAACTCATAATGCTATTAATGGGATCTCGTTAAATGGTGGGAAGAATCACTATATTTCTGGAAACAATATTTCTCATAATAATAAAACAGGGATAAATTTCTGGTCTAGCAATTGTGATTACCATACTATCATAAATAATACAATATCCTATAATAAGGAGCATGGAATTTACCTCGAGACAAATTGTAATTATAATCTCATAACAAATAATACTATTTATAACAATACTGAAAATGGGATTTATCTGTGGGATGACTGTGATAGTAATAATATAACACTAAACCGTATCTACGATAATTGTGATAATGGGATTTTTATTGAGTATAATTGTGATAATAATAATTTAATCTTAAATCAAATCCATAACAATAGTGGCAATGGGATCTATATTACATCCACTAGTATTAATAACTACGTATTTAACAATACAATCGAGATTAATCTTCAAAACGGGATTTATATAAAAAATGCCAATGATAACAATATTACAAGGAATTATATTAACGACAATAAACAATATGGAATTAATATTGATACGAGTACAACTATATCCCTTTCCCAAAATTACCTTAACTTATGTGGATTATATATTACAGGGTTTTCTTCACAACACTATGACTCCCACCAAATTCAAGCATCCAATATGGTTAACGATAAAAAGTTATGTTTTTATACTAATCAAAATGGATTAGTCATTAATGTTGCTACTAATCCCGGTCAAGTTATTCTAATTAATTGTTCTGATTCAATTATCTCAAATGCAAATGTCTCAAACGGTTCAATTGGAATTATGTTATACCTTTGTGAAAATATCTCAATAATGGAAACAAATAGTTCATATAATAAAATAAATGGAGTGTATGTAAAAGATTCAGAGAATTGTACATTAGCGGGTAATATTATTAATTATAATGGGCTAGAGGGAATTTATGTGGATTGGAGCTGTAAATATATAAATTTCACCGGAAATTACATAAGGCATAATTCAGAAGACGGAATTCATCTGGAAGCTCCATATTGTATAATTGATCTCAATCAAATTACTAATAACGGTGATAATGGAATTTACATTTTTGACGCAGCAAATATAAACATTACTAGAAATACAATTGAAAATAATGTTAACGACGGAATCTATACGATCAGTTGGTGCGATTATCTTATAATTTCAAATAACTCATTGTCATATAATATTGGAAATGGATTCAGTTCAAACGATATGGGGAATTATAATGAAATATCGTTAAATCTGATAATTAACAATCAGGAGAATGGCATATATTTGTTATGGGCTTATCAATTCAATATTACAGGTAATCGTATTCAATCTAATATTCAGAGAGGGATTTTTATTGATTCTGCAGGTGACTGTCAAATATGGAACAATAATTTCACGAGTAATGGAATAAATGCTCTAGATAATGGAATTACTAACTCCTGGGATAATGGGTCTATAGGTAACTATTGGGATGATTATACCGGAGGAGATAATAATGGTGATGGAATAGGAGATACTCCTTATAATGTGCCTGGATCAGCTTTATCTATTGATAATTACCCCATCTGGGGAATCCCTCCTTCTAGTCCTATCGAAGCGGGAGGAGGATCATCTGGGAATGAAGATGCAAAATCTCCATCCGAAATTAATATATCTCTTATAATTTTAGGAGCTGCAATCATTGGGAGTATTGTTGCCGCATATTATGCGATGCATGTTTATTCTAATAGATACTCCTCAAAACCAGGAAAGTATGCAATAAAAAAGGAACCTCTTCTACGACCACCTTCAGAAAAACAAGAACTCTCAACACTTAGACCTAGAACATCGAGAACCTCACAGAATGTCAGAATTTCCTCAAAAGAAAAATCTGAAACGGATTTAAAGTTTAAAATGGATGATTTTGACCAATTTTTCATCCAAAATCAGTTAGGTAATATTTCAGGCAAAATGAGAGAAATCTATGAAGAACTTTTAAGAGAAAATTCTACAATAAGAGAATACCTTGAAAGCGATGTATCTGTTGAAGATATGCCGAATGGTGAAAGATTAATAACAACCATAATTGATGATGTTGATCTGCGCAAAATAGAGAAAATAAACTTGCCGTATGACCAAAAGAAAATTTTCTTAATGGAAATAATCTCAATGAATAAAAAGGATAGAAAACGATTATTAGATGAAATGCTTGAAAATGCTTAATAAAGCGCTAAAATTGATAATTTTAAAATTTTATTTTTTACAATATTTTTTAATACTTATTTAAACCTAATGTAGAAAGCTGGAATATTTATCTAGGTATTTTTGAAATAAACCTTGCCAACCGTAAGCACCTCTTATCTTCTCTGAGTATTCTTTATCTTTTACTAGTAAATCTGTACCATCGAGAAATTCTTTTATTTTATACTTTAAATTACTAATAAATACAGGCAATTCTTCCTTTATAGGCTCGTCGATTGTTTTCATTTGAGGGAGTGGTAGGAATTTAACTTTTCCTTCAACCCCTATTGAACAATTTAATTCGTTTTTTACACCTGGTAAATCAGTAATGATTGCTTTACATCCACAAGCTAGGGATTCTAAAAGGACTTTTGGAAATCCATCATAAAAACTAGGCAAAATAAATAAGTCACAATCTCGAAATTTTTCTGATAACTCGTCTTGATTTAAATGACCAAGAAAGGAGATATTTTCTGTAAAATTTTCACCCATTTTAAGAATATTTTCTTTTTCTGGGCCATCACCAGAGCCTACTATAAAGAGATGAAGATAATAATCTGTTTCATTACAGACATTTTTAAAAGCTTCTAGAAGTTGTGGCACACCCTTTGAATTGCTTAATTTTCCCACAAAAATTAGGTTTATAGCGCTTTTCGATTTAGATCTATTGTTTTTATCAGGGGGATAAAATATATTTGTATTAATTCCTTGACCAATAGTAAAGAATTTTCTATTTAATTTTCTATTTTCTGGAAAATTATAAAGTTTTTTAACTCGAATGCTTTGTTCCTCATTATTAACAGCTATAAAATCAATATCCTTTATGGGTTTAAGAATAAATTCCTTTAATTGAGGCGCTAATATCATTTGTCTAAGAGCAGTATTATGGCAAGTAGAAATGATCGGAATATTAGGATTTAAAACGCGATTTAATGCAGAAACTAGCCAGAGATGATGAGAATGTATTATAGTAGGTTCAAATAAATCTACTGCTGAATGAATCTTTTTAGCAAAGGCTTCTAAATATTGCTCGAGCATGAGTTCATTAAATTCAGAAAATTTTGTAGATTGATAGGGCATTTGATCTGACATACCAGCAACAGGAAAGGGAATATCAGGAGTTAAATGAGTTAGTTCGGATTTAAAAGTTACAGAAAGTGTCTTTTCTAAATCAATCACCTCATTAAAGGGATTATCATCTCCGACTGGTTGTCCATAAATCACAAATTGGTCTATCCCTTCATTTTGAGTTTGTTTTGTCAAATGTATTAAATTTACTCCAGAACCCGTAAAATAGGGTCTCTGACATATAATACGCAGTACTTTTATTGATTTTATCCTTTTATATTTAGGGTTAGGGATATAATTTTTAAGCTTTAAAGAGTATGGTCCTAAATTAGCATCTTCAAACATTTTCTTCATCTTCATATATCCTTGTTATATAATATCTTTTCCTATATGAATTAGTTTTTCCACGTCTATTTATTATCAAAGTCATATCATTAATTTTTTAATAAAAAATACTTTTACATTCATAAGATTATTAAAAATGTTTGATCAAACAAACGAAAAAGTAATTTCTATACTTTTTATTGAAATGCTAATGAAATTTTAAATAGATAAAAAGATTTGAAGTGATAATGAGCGATAATGTAGAGAAATATATTAAACGAAAAGTACACAAGGGAATGAGTACTAAGATTTCTCAAAAATTCATCGATGCTGGTTTGGAAAAGATTCGGGCATGTATTAATTGCGGCACATGCACTGGGAGCTGCCCTTCAGGAAGACGTACAGCTTATAGAACACGCTCTGCTATTCGTAAAGCTTTAACAGGAGATGAATCTGTTTTAGAAGATATTGATATTTGGATGTGTTCTACATGTTATTACTGCTATGAAAGATGTCCTAGAGATATTCCTGTGACAGACATGATAATTAAACTAAGAAATATTGCCGTGGAAGAGGGTTTTATTTTGGATTCACATTTTACTTTAGCCAGCGACATATTTTATGCCACAGGCCATGGAGTTCCTGCTAATGACCCTGAGGCGCATAAACAATGGAGAGCCTTACGGGAATCATATGGTTTACCTCCTTTGCCACCAACAGTTCATTCATATCCAGAAGCAGTTAAAGAATGCCAAACTTTAATGAATGAGGTTGGATTTAGAGCATTATTGGATAATGCGGCAAAACTTAAAGCTAAAAGAAAAGCAGAAGCCGAGAAAATAGCAAAAGAAAAAACTGAGGAGGAGAAAAAATAATGAGTGAATATAAGTGGAGATATGCATTCTTTTTGGGATGTGTCATCCCTAATAGATATCCTATGATTGAGCGAAGTATACGAGATGTATTTGAAGAGCTTGGGGCAGAAATATTGGATATGCCAGGAGCATCATGTTGTCCTGCACCAGGTGTATTTCGAGCATTTCATATCCCAACATGGCTAGTGATTGCTGCTCGTAATATTTCCATTGCGGAAGAATTAGGTGTTAGTCCTCTAACTGGTTGCAACGGATGCTATGGTACACTTCGGGATGCATGGTACGATTTAGAACATAACCCAGAAGAGAAAAAGCATGTCAATGAGCTTCTCGCTAAAGTTGGTCGTCAATATAAAGGGAATTTTGAACCAAAACATGTAGTTCAAGCCCTTTATTTAGATATGGGATTAGATTATCTTAAGGATCATATTAAACATAAATTTGATGATCTAAAAGTGGGTGTTCATTACGGATGCCATATAGTTAAACCCAGCGATAAACGACCTTGGCATGGTGAATATGAAAACCCCCAATTCCTAGATGAGATTGTTGAAATCACAGGTGCTAAGAGCATAGATTATAAAGATAAATATATGTGTTGCGGAGCAGGTGGAGCTGTTAGAACTGCTGTCAAAGAAGTCGCAGCAGATTTCACTCGTGAAAAATTAGTCAATATGCGTGATGCAGGTGTGGATATTATTATAAATTGCTGTCCCTTCTGTCATCTTCAGTTGGATCTCGGTCAGGTTGAGGTAAATAATTTTTATAAAGATATTATTGGAGAGCCATTCAAAATTCCTGTTATCTATATAACACAGCTTCTTGGAGTTGCAATGGGTATGGATCCTAATAGATTGGGTTTAATAAAAAATCATGATTTAAAGGGAGTGTCCCCATTTATACCTATTGATAGGTTTTTAGATATAGTAAAAGAACAAATAATATAGGAGGAAAGAAGAATTGACTGAAACCAAAAAAGAAATAATTGTTACTGGTAAGGAAAAACCCAGAATTGGGGTGTATGTTTGCCATTGTGGAATTAATATTGCTGGTGTAGTTGATGTCGTTAAATTAAAAGACTATGCTTTAACTTTACCAGATGTGGTATTAGCAAGAGAATATAAATTTATGTGTTCTGATAATGGACAATCCATGATTAAAGAAGATATAGAAGCAGGATTAATTAATAGGGTCGTTGTCGCAGCGTGTTCACCAAGGATGCACGAACCTACATTTAGATTAGTATGTAAAGAAGCGGGGTTAAATCAATTCCTTTTTGAACAAGCGAATATCCGAGAACACGCGACTTGGGTAAATATGTATGATCCTGAGGGTGCGTATGAAATTGCTAAAGATCATATTAGAATGTCGGTAGCAAAAGCTCGAAAACTATTACCGTTAGAAGTTCAAAAAGTTAAAGTTGACCCATCTTGTTTAATCATAGGTGGCGGGATTTCAGGGATGAATTCTGCTTTAGATCTCGCAGATGAAGGGTATAAAGTGTATCTTGTTGAGAGAACCCCCACAATAGGAGGTCACATGGCCCAATTAGATAAAACATTTCCAACTATGGACTGCTCAGCATGTATATTAACACCAAAAATGGTCGATGTAGGACGGAAAGAAAAAATTGAGATCATGACGTATTCCGAGGTTGTAGATGTTTCTGGATATGTAGGTAATTTCGAAGTAACTATCATGAAAAAACCTCACTATGTTGATCAAGAAAAGTGTACCGCATGTGGTTCTTGTGCAGAAAACTGTCCCATAACTTGCGGAAATGAATTTGATCTTGGTATGGGTACAAGGAAAGCAATCTATATTCCATTCCCTCAAGCAGTTCCAGGAGAATATACAATAGATATGGAAAAATGCATTAAATGCGGAATATGCGCCAGAGAAGATGTATGTGAACCAGGTGCGATTAAATATGATGACAAACCTGAATATGTTACAGTAAAAGTTGGGACGATAATCGTCGCAACAGGCTGGGATTTATATGATCCAACAGAATTAGGACAATATGGTTATGGAAGGTACCCCAACGTCATCACAGGACTTCAGATGGAGCGCTTACTAAGTTCTTTTGGACCTGTATTAGGAAAACCTGTTCGCCCCTCTGATCTCGAAGCCCCTCATAGTATAGCATTCCTACAATGTGTGGGAAGCAGAAACTTTAGAGAGGGAGGACATTCGTATTGTTCTAGAGTCTGTTGTATGTATGCAACTAAACAAGCACGGCAATATAAAGAAAAACATCCTGAAGCAGAAGTATATATCTTTTATATGGACATCAGAGCTTTTGGTAAAGGGTATGAAGAATTTTATGAATCTGCGGCTGAAAATTTCGGAATCAGTTATGTTCGAGGGAGAATTGCCGAGGTAAGAGAAGGGGAGAATCATAACATAGTCATAAGAGCTGAAGATACATTGTTACAAACTCCAATTGAACTCGAAGTTGATTTGTTCGTTTTATCATGCGGTTTAGAAGCTAAAGCTGATGCAGATCAAGTAGCATCATTATTGAGCATTCAAAGATCTGCAGATGGATTCTTTATGGAGGCCCATCCAAAATTAAAGCCTGTGGATACTCTAACAGACGGAATTTTTGTCGCGGGAGTTGCCCAAGGACCGAAAGATATTCCTGATGCAGTTGCTCAGGCAAAAGGAGCAGCTTCTAGTGCAGCAGCGCTAATGGCTCAAGGTGAAGTAGAAATTGAACCTTATTATTCTGTTGTCATTGAGCATCTCTGCTCGGGATGTAGAACTTGCCAATCTTTATGCCCATTCGGCGCGATTGATTTCGATGAATTCAAAAAGATAGCAGTGGTAAACCCTGCGTTATGTAAGGGTTGCGGAACGTGTGTGTCAGCTTGCCCATCAGGAGCGATGGTTCAAAATCATTTTGCTAATTTTCAATTAAACTCCATCATTAATGTTGCTGTAAAACAACCCACCGTTGAAAACGGAGGAAAATAATAATTTAACTTTTTTATTTTTCACTTTTTTTACATTTATTTTAAATTTATTTAAATCATTTTAGAGAATCAATCTAAATCATTTTTCTTTTAATGTAGAATATACCTTTCCAGAATAAATATTATATAAAAAGAATCTGCTAAATCGTTATCAATATCTTAAAAAGCTGCTCTATCCTTTATTTTACATAAAGAAATAATTAAAATGCTCATAATTACTTTTTAATATCAATACAATCCAATAGTTCATTACTTTTTGGTGAATTTATACTTATGAATGATGATAAAAAATTAGTATTCATCTATAATGCAGACTCTGGGCTTATTAATGCGGTGAAAGATTATTTTCACAAAAAACGTAGTCCCGAGACTTATCAATGCAATCTATGTATGCAAACATTTGGCGCAATCTCTATGAAGAAGGACTGGAAAAATTATGTAAATAATTTAGATATTCCTGCCGAATTTCTTCATAAAGACGAATTTGAAAAGAAATATGCTGAACAAGTTCCCATTCATGAAGTGAAATATCCTTCAGCTTACTTTAAAAATGGCTCAAATATGAACTTATTTGTGTCCCAAGATGAGATGAATGCGGTAAAATCATTAGATGAATTGAAAGACATGATAAGCAGGAAGTTGAAATCAACTTCTTAATGATTTTTATTAATAATTTTTATGTTCAAAAATTTTTTTTCTTTTTAATGTTTTCTAGGGTTTTACTCATTTTATTCGATTTTTCTAGTCAACCCAGACCATTTTACATTTTTTACTCCTGTTTTTTTAGCAAGCTCTAAAAAATGTTCCATTTCTTGTGTTGTCATTAATGGTTCATCTTTAAGAATCCATGATCTTCCTAATCTTGAATATTTAATTTCACAGAGTTTATTAAAACTTAACAAATCCCATTTTTCAGGTATATTATTCAAATTAAATGTAATGAATTCTCCAATTGCTTTAATATTTTCATTCGTGGCAGTATATTTTGGAATTAATGGTGTCCTTATCCACAATTTTTTTCCATTTTCTTTAACATAATTCGAGATCCATTTAGCATTTTCTAATATTAATTCATTTCTTACTCCTGTATATTGTTCATGTTTATCAGGATCAATAAGTTTTATATCAAGAAGAATTAAATCGACGTATGGTAATAATTTTTGATATATTTCTTTACTTGAATAACCACATGTATCTAAAGCTGTAGAAATACCATTTTTTTTGCATAATTTAAAAAATCTTAAAAGAAAATCGGATTGTAAAGTAGGTTCACCACCTGAAACAGTGATACCTCCTTTTGATTTAGTAAAAAATATTTTTTCTTTCTCAATTTCATGAAAAAGATCTATTAATTCCCACCACTCTCCAAGCATAGATAATGCTGTACTAGGACAGGCTGCTACGCAGTCTCCACAACTATTACAATTTTCTCTACGGATATGTAAACCATCTTCTTTCATAAGTAATGCATCTTTTGTACAGATCTCCACACAGCTATTACAACCTATACATTTTTGTTCTACCCATTGAATTTGAGGTTTATTCGGAATGGACTCAGGGTTATGGCACCATACGCAGTTTAATGGACATTTATTGAAATAAATAGTTGTACGAACACCCGGACCATCATCTGTAGCCATTCTCTGAATTTTAAAAATTAATGCTTTAGATTTTGACTCTATAATACATCACATTATTAACCTATAAAATTTATATAAAATTCAAAAAAATAGTCCTTTAAAGTAGGATTTAAAATTTATCGAATTCAGTTCGATTAATAATATCATCCTGAAGACTTCTGCTAAGATCTATAAAACGAGCAGAGTAGCCCGAGACTTTAACTGATAAATCTTTATAATTTTCAGGATGGGCTTGTGCATCCCTCAGTGTATCAGAATCTATAGGATTAATTTGAATCTCCTTTCCGCCTAATTCAAAATAAGCTTCAATTATAGAAGCCAATCTATCTACACCTTCATCTGTTTCAATTATACTTGGGGATATTCTTACATTCATAGCTAATCCATCGGTTATGAGGGGTTGACCTGCTTTTGTTGCTGAGAGGAGCGCCATAGTAAGACCGCTACGATCTGTACCATTAACAGGAGAAAGACCATTGGAAACAGGTTCACCAGCTTTTCTTCCATCGGGAGTTGCTCCTAGATTTCTACCCTCAATAACTTGGGATCCTGCAGCAGACACAAAACTAGAACGATATATGCCTTTACCTCCTCTCACATGATATTTTCTAGTAATTTCAGTAAAAATTTCCGCAACCCATTTCGCAAGGTTATCTACTCTTTCATCACCATTACCATATTTAGGAGCTTTATTAAGTAATTGTTCCCTGAGCGCCCTCGCTCCCTTAAAATTATTTCGGAGGTGTTTTACTAATTCTCCCATTGTGAGTAATTTTTCTTCAAAAACAGCCCATTCTATTGCTGCCAATGAATTTGCCACTGTTCCTAAAGCTTGTCCATTCATACAACTATTGTTATAACGTGCCCCGTTTCGTGTTATATCTTGTCCACTCTCTAAACATCCCTCTATTGTAGATGAGAGTAATGGTGATGGAAAGCTTTCTGCAAATGCTTTATCCTTTAATTCAGCCATCTTCACAACTCTTTCCACTGCGAAAGAGAGTTGTTCTACAAAAGCTTTCTTTACATCTTCAAAGGTTTTAAAAACACTGGGATCGGGAGTTTTCGCACCAACTTGGCGTTTTCCTAATAAATGAACACGTCCTTCATTTAAAGCCATAGAAAAAACGATTGCCATCCAAATACCATTACCTCCGGTGTAGGAGAAATCATTACCAGTTCCTGTAGGTTCCACACAACCTACTATTGAATAGTCGCGGGCATCTTCTAGTGAATACCCATCTTCAATAAATTGTTCTACAATCATATCGTCATTGTGAATGCCAATTCCCCCCGTATATCGGTGTATTTCACAAGCTCTGAGCAGAAAATCACGAGGAGTTTTTGAAGAGATTCTGATTGATAAGGAATTCAATAAACTTTTAACATTTGCAGTTGCTTCGAGAAAAAGGTAAGATATTTCATTTGTAGCGTCTTGTCCATCATGTCCGAGCCCACCAATTGTTATATTATTCTGACCTGCTATCACGACCGAAGCTAGCTTAACTAAATATTCCTCAATGGCTTCTAAGCATTTTTCATTGGTTATCTGCCCCTCGGCTATATCAGAAATATAATAAGGGTACAGATATTGATCTACTCGACCTTGAGAAAAAACATTCCCATCTCCATAACTCATTTCCATAACAACATTCGTCATCCATATCGATTGAAGAGCCTCCATGAAATTTCTTGGAGGATAAGCAGGTACTTGTCTTGTGCGTTCAACTATTTCTAATAGTTCAGCTCGTCTTTCTTTATTTGCTTTTTCGGCCATTTTCATGGCGAGATCTGCATAGCGATTAGAATAATTACAAACTGCTCTCGCAACCACCTGAACTGACTCATAAAAATCCTTGCGTTGTTCGTAATCTTTATCATCTTCTTTAAGTTTCTCAAGTTCTATTCTAGCTTTCTCCTCAATTCCTTTAAAACCCATTTTAAGAACTCTTCTAAAACCTGGAATAGTATGTCCCTGACCATCAAAAAGCAATGTATAAGTATCGGGAATACCGGTCAAGAATGTATTAAAAATTCGAGCCATAGGTCCTCTATAATCCTTGTATAAACCTGCTTCCTTTAAAAGTTCTATCTTCCGGTCTTTTAATGTCTTTCCCTTCCAAAAGGGGATAATCTCATTTTTCAACTCGTGAATCTCTTGCTCTGTTAAAGGAGTAAAACGTTGCATTGCTGTTCCTCTACGTATTAATTTTTTAGCTTGCTCCTCAATTGTATCATCCAAAAGCAAATCCCACACAGAAACATGTCTTCCAAGTTCTATTTCGAAAGGATCTGCTCTTATTTTACTAGATTTTACTCCTACAAGAACTTCATCTTCATCTATTCTTATTGGAATTTTACGCAAAAATTCCTCTAATGCTTTAGCTTTTCTCATACAAGGAGGTGAATCTTCCATGGATTTCCATATTCTAGTATAGCATCGTGCTCGCTCAAGATCACACTCAAAAGGGCTATCTAACATTTTATCTCTAATTCTTCGGACCCTCTCGGATGGTGTTCCTTGAAGTGGTACCATTTTGTAATTTTGAACAACCATAATATATATTTAGTTTTTTTAATATTTAAATCTACATAGTAGACTTATTTATAAATTATAATTTTAATATATTTATTTTTATTTATCTTCATCCAACATCAAATTGGGATTAGTTAATAGCGCTTGGATTTTTCTTAAAGTATATTCTCGAAATTCCTTGCTTGTGAAAGTTTGAGTTCCAAATTGGAGTCGCTCGTCTATTTCCTTTCCCGTTTTATCAATGGTATTTTCAATATCCCGCATAGCCTTTTCCACTAGAGTTGCACCTAATATTATACTAAATAAATAGAATGATAGTAATGCAGCATTGTTATCTTTAATCTCATGTTTATCAATGCCTTTTTGAATTAACTGAGTCGTTCTGTCTAGAAAGTTAAATTGTTTATATTCTTTTTCAAACGGTCCTACTTTTTTCGATGGAGGGGAAGGAATAACATGCATCATTCTAAAAGCAGCAAAATCTTTTTCTGCAAATTCAAAAAAGTGTTCAGAAATTATCAATAATAACTTTACGATTGAACCACTAAAATTCTTAATCATTTCTCGGTTTTCATTCCGATATTGTTCATAAAACTTTTTCCTTATCGCAATCCATAGTTCTCGTTTACTTTCCACATAATTATAAAGATTATTAGGATCCATTTTTAATCTTTTTGCTAATCCACGCATACTAAAACCATCTCGACCTTTTTCAAGAAATAATTGCTTCCCTACTTCCAAAATATTATCAAATTTTTGAGCTTTCTTTTCAGGCGATCTATGTCTTGTTTTTTTCCTTTTATTTGAATCTGCTTTTTTGCCAACCATTATTATCCAAGAACCTTACAAAACTTTTAATTGTATTTAATCAATTTAAAAAATATTTATTCCTCAATCTAGATCATTCTTTCTTCAGAATGATAATATAGTAGTAACAAAATTCCTAAATAAATCTACTATGTGGATTTAAATAATAAAAAACTTTAGTTGAATTATAAAAAATTTAATTTTGAAATAGTGAGTTATGAGTGGTTAATATGGAAAAAATAATTATACCACAAAAAGAAATTGATGTACTGGATGATGTGGATGTAATTGTTGTTGGTGGTGGGCCAGCGGGGATTGGCGCAGCTCTGGCATCCGGGCGAAATGGAGCCAAAACAATTTTAGTAGAAACAATGGGAAGCTTAGGAGGTTTACAAACGCAAGGTTATAGCCCTATTTTTAGTTTTATAGATCCGGGAATACATGGAGGAATCGTGCTAGAGATTCTTAATCGCCTCAAGGAAGCTGGAGCGTTAAAGAATTTGGAGAATGCACCTTTAAATGTTAGAGCCGAGATGAAAGCACGTTTAATTTCTACTTTAGGAGAAAAAAATTTACCGAAACGGCTGCTTGAGACCGAGGTAGGTTACTGGGGAGCTTGGGGTAAGGCCTTTGACATAGAATATTATAAATTTTTAATGGAGACTATGATGGTAGAGGCTGGAGTTGGGATTTTATATCATACATTTGCTACCGATGTAATAAGGGAAGATAATATAATTAAAGGAATTATCATTGAGTCTAAAGAAGGCACGCAGGCAATTTTAGGGAAATCTGTAATCGATTGTACAGGAGTCGGAGATATTGTTTGGAAATCAGGGACACCTTGCTTAGGCGATGAAGGTGTTGAAATAGGAAGGCATAAAGGAGATCCTGGCGGAAACCTGAACTCATTCTATATTGGAGGAGTAGATAGGGAGAAGTTTGAGAAATATAAAAAAGAAAATAGAGCTGATTGGCGTGGAATGTATGGCGGCAGAGAACTAATTAAGAAAGCAAAGAGGGAGGGTGCTCATATCAAAAGCGAAGCCATGATTGTTGCTGATATATTCGATGTATTTGAAAGAGGAAGGCTCTATGTGATGAATCCTGTGCATCGGACTCCCAAAGATAAAAAAGGTTGGATGGTAGGAGAAATAAGTAATGCTGAGATTGATATGAGGAGACAAGCGTGGGCAGTTTTCACGCTTCTAAAGGAAAACGTACCTGGTTTTGAAAAAGCTTATATTGAGAGAACATCACACATCCCTGTCATCGGAATCGGACACAGAATAAAAGGAGATTACATCTTAAATGTAGGAGATATGCGAGAAGGTAAATCATTTGAGGATTCTATTGCAATAAACAATATGCCACCGGATTTATACGAGCGTGTGGGGCGATTTGGTTACGAAATACTTCCTCATGATATCCCGTATCGTTGTTTAGTATCCAATAAAGTTGAAAATCTTCTTGCTGCTGGAACTACACTCTCATCGGGATCGTTTGCGAATAGTGGTTTGAGATATTGTACACCGAGCATCTGTCAGGGACAGGCAGCAGGAACTGCTGCTGCATTAGCATCCAAAACCAATGTTACTCCAAAAAATATTGATATAAAACTCTTACAAGACACTTTACGCGAGCAAGGTGTAATAGTAACAGTTAAAGATGTACCAAAGGAAATTCTTGAACCGTATAAGCTTATCAAAAAGCTGAAGATTTATGTCAAAAGACAGGACGTCAGAGAAATGGCAGCAACTGAAGAAGAAATTGCTCAGTTTTAAAATAAATCTATTTTAAAAATTTTTATTAATTTTTTTAAAAAGCTTCAATTTTACTATATTGCGTCCCAATGTACTTATTTTTAGTAAATATATAGATCTTTCAAATTCATACTCTTAAAATCAAAAACTCGTATAAGATGGTTGTTAGTATCGGCAATATACAAATTATTATTATAATATACAACATCATTAGGTTCAAACAGTGGTAATTGATCACAGTTTTTATCTTCTATTTTACAAATCCCTTTTCTTGGCCTATAAATTAGATTAGTCAATTGTTGTGTCTCCAAATCGGCAATTCTAATTGCATGGTTGTAAGTATCGGCTATATATATCCTCTTCTTTTCTACATCAACGCCAAGTGGATGTTGTAAAAGGGCTTGATTGAAAGAACCTTCCTTCATTCCGAAGGTGAATAGTCCTTTTCCGATTAACGTTTCAACTCGCTTGTTTTTAAGATCGATAAACCTTAATCCAGAGACTTCACTATCTGCAAAGTATAACCTATGATTCTCTTTATCTAATGCTAAACCACTTGGTTGGGCTAATGCAGCTTCAGATAGGTTTCCATCTATGATATCTTCCCTTCCACTCCCCGCGAAATCTCTAATGGTGCTTTCATCTAAATTAATTCTCCATATTTGATGAGTACCTGCCATAGCAATATAAAGAAAGTGCTCCTTAATAGCTAAATCCCATGGAGAACTCAAGGCAATGTTTAAAGGATCTCCTTTGTATTTCCTAATGAAACCTTGTATTCCAGTTCCGGCAATGGTTTTCACGATGTTAGTTTTAAAATTTATTTCTCTTATTGCGTGATTTTCAGTGTCAGCTACATATAACTTATTTTCTTTATAAACAATCCCTTGGGGTAAATTAAATTGAGCCTCGTCAAATTTACCATCCTTAAAACCCTTTTGGCCTTTCCCAATAATATCCAGAATTTTCCCAGTGTCATCCTCCTCTAATTGGACTCTTAAGATCCTATTATGGTTGGAATCGCTTATATAAAGGTGATTTTTTTCGGGATTCACTGTAATTTTTCCGGGAAATTTAAGAAATGACTCAATAAAAATATCAGGTTGAATTTCATATTTCTGGCTTGAAATCGTTCCGTCCTTTTTACCCTTATCTAAAGCCCTGCTAATGAAACTATCTAAGAGATCTGTTTTTCCTTCACCAGCAGCTCTTCCAATAATTTTTCCATCTGTGTCAATAACTATAAAGGATGGCCAAGCGTTGATTTTATATCCACGCCATAATACTAAATCATTATCAATCAGTACCGGATGTTTAATTTCATAGCGGGATACAGCTGAACGAATGTTATTTTTATCTTTCTCATTATTGAATTTGGCCGAATGAACGCCAATAACAACTACGGGCTCATCTTTATACTTATCTTCTAAGCATTTCAAATCATTAAGAACGTGAATACAATTAATACAACAGTATGTCCAAAAATCAAGCAAGATAACATGTCCTTTTAATTTCTTAAGCGATAAAGATTCAGAAGTATTGATCCATTCTACTTTGTCTGGAAAGTTTATAGCTTCTACAGACATAGCGTTTTTCAATCCTTTTATCATATTTTTCAAATTTTCTGTCATTTTTTTTTCAAAATCACTCAAATTACCCACATCTCCTACATTTGAATTTAAAATTTATAAAATTTATTGTGAATTCCATTTTGAATTCAACAATTCCAGCATTTTATTTATCTGATTTGTGGCAGGTTTACATGTTTGATTGATACAAACGTAAGCCGCGGTTTTACCATCAACTTTTTCGTAATACTTCGCGAATTCTGCGATATCTATAATTTCTGGGGATGATTGGTTAGTGGGAAGAAAGATTAAAGATTTATTTGGGATAAATTTCTCTCTAATTGCGTTGAGCATCTCCTTAGTATCCTCACTGGTTGTATCTCCAGCAATCACCAAAGTATATGTAGGACCTACTGCAAAATCAATCGCGACCATCAAATAACTATAAGCGGAAGTATTATTATTTACACTTTCAGCAAAAACTCTACTCAAATAATCTGCTTTTTGTTCTAAATCATGATTCCATGTTAATTGAGCTAGTTTAAGCAAATTTAGCATAGATACAGAATTCCCCGAAGGGATCGCTCCGTCATAAATATCTTTTTGTCTAACTAAAAGTTGCTCTCCATCATCGGCAGTAAAAAAGAACCCTCCAATATTATTGTCCCAAAAGTGGTCAATTTGAGCTTTATTTAATTCTATGGCAGTTTTTAAATAAAAATTATCAAAAGTGCTTTCATACAGTTCAAGTAAACCCCATATAAAAAAGGCATAATCATCTAAATAAGCATCAATTTCTTTACTACCATTACGATATCTATGGAGCAACCGCCTATTGGGTTTACGTAAGTTGGCTAGAATAAATTTAGCCGCTTTTTCAGCCGCTTTTAAATATAATGGTTCGCATAATATTTCCGCTCCCCTCGCTAATGCAGCAATCATTAATCCATTCCAATCAGTTAAAATCTTATCATCTTTATGTGGATGAATTCTTTTCACACGGATATTAAAAAGCTTTGCTCGAAATTCTTCCAATTTAACTCGAAGATCTTGCTCCTCAAAATTTAACTCTTTTGCTAAACTACTTAATGATTCCTTAAGATGTAAAATATTTGACCCTGTTTTCTTTTTAGAAGCTTCTTCTAAATAATTCCCTGCTTCTTCAATATTAAATACTTTTTTTATTAAATCCGCTTCGTCTTTATCAAGAAGATCATCAATTTCTCTCGGAGTCCATATATAAAATTTACCTTCTTCTCCTTCACTATCGGCATCCTCAGCTGAATAAAATCCTCCTTCTGGGGAAGTCATGTCTCTTAAGATATAAGTAAAAATTTCAATAGCAGTTTTACTATAAAATGGATTCTTAGTAGCTTGATATACTTCTAAATAAGCAAGAGCCAATAGTGCATTATCATATAACATTTTCTCGAAATGTGGCACTAACCATCTGGCATCAGTAGAATAACGATGAAATCCAAAACCAACATGATCATATATCCCACCATTTCTCATAGCCTGAAGCGTTTTTTCGACCATGCGGAGGGCATCTCCATTTCCGGTACGTTTCCAAAATCGTAGCAAGAAAAGGAAATTATGTGGAGTGGGAAATTTTGGAGCGCTTCCAAATCCGCCATTTTTCTCATCAAAGCGCGATCCAAGGTTATTAAAAGCTTTTTGGAGCGTTTTTTCATCAAGTTTTAGTCCTGGATTCTCAACAGTAATATCTAACAGAGCAGTAGTAATTTGATCACTTGTTTTATAAATTTCATCTTTTTTATCCCTCCAAAGCTCCTTAACTCTATTAATTAGATCTACTAAACCTACCCTGCCAAATCTACTTTCTTTTGGAAAATACGTTCCAGCAAAAAAAGGTTTTTTATCAGGGGTCATAATAATAGTAAGTGGCCAGCCACCAGAATTTGTCATTAATTGGCAGACTGTCATATATATCTTATCTATATCTGGACGCTCCTCTTTGTCAACTTTTATTGAAACAAAAACTTCATTCATAAGTTTCGCAACTTGGGGATCTTCAAAAGATTCATGGGCCATTACATGACACCAATGGCATGTAGAATAACCAATTGACAGAAATATCGGTTTATTTTCCTCATGAGCTTTTTCAAAAGCTTCATCACCCCACGGATACCAATTCACAGGATTTTTAGCGTGTTGGAGCAAATAGGGACTTTTCTCATGAGCTAATTTATTTGTAATTGTTTCCATTCTTCTCACTATTTAGAAATTTTAATCTGAATTATACTCATTAATGTATGCAAATTTATCTAATGATTTTCTAGGAGGTCTTTGTTTTTCTCCTAATTTCATCGCGTCAGAAAGTACTGGGTTAACTTCATCAGAATGTTTACCTACATTTACAAGAGTAATTAACCTTATTTCATCCGGAATTTTCAGAATTTCTTTAGCTTTTTCTTCATTGAAACCAGCAATAGGATGTGCCACTAGACCTAATTCGGTTGCCCTTAGGATAATAAATGCCGTTGCCATTCCAGTGTCAAATAAATAATAACGACGTTCCCCTATAATACAGTCATGCTCAGGCTTACTAAACACAGCTATGATAAGAGATGCCTTTTCTACCCATTTATTCCCTTTAGATAGAGTTGTAAACATTTTTTTTAATTGCTCCTGATCTTTAATAAATACAAAGTTCCAGGGCTGTTTATTACTACATGAAGGGGCTAATTGGGCTTTCTCGGCCAAATCTTTAATCAGCTCATCATTTATTTCAATAGGATCGAGGGATCTATACGCTCTCCTATTTTTAATCGCTTCATTCACATTCATAAAATCAAATCAAAACCTTTGTGTATATGTAAGGATTATTTTATAAGATTTCAATAAACTTTTTCTATTATTAATAAAATAAAACTACAAAATATCAATCTACGGCTTATATTCTATTAAAAACTGGTATAACTTAATTAACCCTAAAAAGAGCAGATTTAAAATTCTAATAAGTTAAAAATTTAACATTTAAATGTAAATTCTACAGATTTTAAAAGAAAAAAAAAAAGAATTAAACCATCACAAGTTTTTCACCTAAAACATTCTTAACATCTTCAGCATGTCCTACAACGTTTACTTTTGGCCATATATGTACTATTTTTCCCTCGGGATCAATAAGAAAAGTGCTTCGAATGACTCCTACAAATTCATTTTCCTTAATTGCAAATTTTCCCCAGACTCCATATTGATTCGATACTTTTTTCTCTTGGTCGCTTAGTAAAGTAACTTTTAAATTTTTCTTCTGTGCAAATTTAGCATGAGATTTAGGGCTATCTGGACTAATACCTATTACAGTTGCGTCTAACTTCTGAAATTCAGGTAAAATATTTGTGAAACCTATGGCTTCTGTTGTACATCCAGGAGTATTATCCATGGGATAGAAATACAATATTACGTGCTTTTTTCCTCTGAAATCCTTTAAACATACTGTTTTGTTTTCTTTATCAGGTAGACAAAATTCAGGGGCATCATCCCCTACTTTTAGATGTGTCTTATCTTCAGTCATATTATACTTTCACCTAAGTTGATAATTGTTGATAAACTAGTTAATTTGGATTGATTTATCTAAATAATATCTTTTTTCTCAAAATTTCAATATTAGCTTTATTATCTATTAATTTTTACTCAATTTCATCTAGAAAAAAATAGATTTAGGAAAAGTTTTCTAATGAATTATAATGTGATTTATAATACCACTCGAATTTTCTTGTCTTTTTGAGTCTAAATATTTCTATAAGGTATAATTTTAGTGTAGTAGTAAAAATTTTCAAGATTACACTATCTTTTTTCTAACTTTTGTTTAAGAACATTATGACGGTGGCGAAATACACGCCTTAAAAACTTCCTAATCAGCTTTGAAGAATGTCGAGGTTTGAATGTTAATTGATCGGTAATCATTGTGCCTGTCTCAACTTTTTCTATATCCCTCTGATGCCGCCAGAGTTCCATTGAAGTCATGGGGGATTGTTCTATAAATCCCTTGCCTTCTGTATATTCTATGAGTGTCATGTCGTCATGGCCAATTGGTAGAAACCCAAATAAATAAATATGGCTACGAAATAAAGGTTTTCCTAACTCAAATTTGACATCATTAATAGTCTTAATACCTTTAGGTGCAGTCATTTTGAAATACGGCATCATTTCTTTTTGTATTCCTTTTAGGGAGGTAATCCATTCCCAAACCTCCTCTATAGGAGCCGAAACAATTGTTTGAAACTTTAAATATATGGTATCCATAGAAAGGACCTATTTTAATAAATAATTTACTTAAGAATTTATTTTTTTTCCTAATCTTCAGAGCTTTAAAGGTTAAATTATTTTGAAACCAACTAAATTTCATCTTGGAAAAAATTGAATCAGGAAACAGAACATAAATCGTTAAAATCTAAATAGGAAATCAATTATATAAACTCTATGGATATATCTGCATAAGAATCTTCTTTTTTGTCTGATATATGAATTTTTTCAATATTGCATTTAATTGGTACTCCTAGATCATTCGACATCTTTGTTTCAATCATTCCCGATATTAAATAAAAATGATAGAGAGAATCAGAATTATTTAAAAATTCTGAATTTTTAAATCTAAATATACCCTTCTTGCCTGAGCTGTCAATTTTTTGATCCGAAATATGGATTGGTTCAAAAATATAATAAGAGGGAAATACAGTTTTGAATACTTCAAAATGTAATTGTTTGAGGGGAGAGGTCTTAAAATCCTCCAATTTTTTTATTATATGTTTACTTATTGGAAATTTTACATCACCAAAAATATTGCGTCCGATTTCTTTGAATGTTTTTTCATTATTCGGAAATTTTATCTTTAAATCTTTAAGGAGAGCCTTATAGAAGGAAACCATAAATTTTTTTGGCACAAATTTCAGTTCTGAACTTTTAAATAGTGTATATGCTCCAAGTTTATTGCTAAAGATCTTATTCTGGTTTTCAAGAATTACAACATGCTTTCTCACCGAGTCTCTTGGAAACTTAAATTCATATGAAATATCTTTAATAGTAACTCCTGATGGATTTTCAGTTATAAAATTTAATATTTTTGACCCAATATCCTTAATAAAATATAAACAGGCCTTACCTATCTCCTTTTTATACACAATATCTTTTGATTCTAGTCTATTTAAGTATTTAGAAACTGTATTTCTATTACCATTTATCTCTTCTGAAATTTCTGTTATTGTCATTCCAAAATTATTTTGGTTAAGGCATTCCATAATTTTTTCATTATAGTCGTTAGAGCTCAATTTTGTAACCAATATCTTTAAATACAAATCTATAATTAATATGCATTAATGCATATTTATGTGCGACGATGCATATATAAATTATTAATATAAATTAATTTAAAAACTATTGGAAAATTAAGAGAATGAGTTAAAATGTCAATCAATTTTGAAAAACTATTTGAAATTATCGATAAAGAAAAAGTAATAACAGATTCAGATTTACTTAGAGAACTTTATTGTAAACCAATATTAGAAAAAACAAGTGATACTCCAATTATAAGTATTTTACCAGAGAATTCTGACCAGATATCAAAACTAATTCAATATTTCAGAACTTTAATTAATATTAATGTAGTGATTATAAGCAGCACGACTTCCCCTAAATTCCTAAACGACACAGTCTGTCATGATAAAACTATAATTTTAGATTTACATGATATGAAACAAGTTCCTTTTATTAATAAAAGAAATAGAGTTTGTGTTATAGAGCCAGGGGTAACATGGGCGGAACTAATTCCCAAACTTAAAGAGCATGGTCTTAGGCCATTAGCACCTTTTCTCCCGAGACCAGGAAAATCAGTTCTCGCTTCCGTTTTAGATCGAGAACCTCATTTAATTGCTAAAAAGCAATGGGATATTTCAGATCCATTGTTATGTATGGAGGTTGTATTTGGTAATGGAGAAATATTCAGAACGGGAGAAGCGGCAGGTCCATTGGATATCGAAACAAATAGAAAATTTGGGGCTGCTCTAACTAGTCCCCTAGGCCCTGGTCAAACAGATATTTTTAGAATAATACAAGCTTCTAAAGGTACTTATGGTATTGTATCGTGGATTTCTATGCAATGTGATTTTATCCCTGCTAAAAGAAAAATCAGATTTATCAATTCAGATTCAATTAAACCACTCACCGAATTTATATACTCCGCAGTAAGAAAACGATGGATTGATGAAATTTTTATCATTAATGATAACTTAATGAAAGCTATTTTTCCATCTATAAATGGAAATATTAAGAAATACATTTTGATATTTGCTATAAACGGCTATGAATTATTCCCTGATGATAAAATCTCTTACCAGATGGAATGTTGCAACGAAATTCTTAGTGAACTTGGCTTTGAAGCAAGTGATAATATCTCAGGGATAACCCAAAATGAGATCGAACCTCTTCTTGATGGCAATACAATTGATCCACATCCTAAGTTTTCCGAAACATCCATAGCAATAGATATATTTTATAATACAACCCTAGATCGAGTGCAAACTCATCTTAATGCAGTCGAAAACATTCTTAACAAGCGTAGTTTTCCAATGGACCGGGTGAATATCTATATGCAACCCTTGATTCAAGCAAGAGCTGTAAATTTAGAATTTTCAATTATATCAGATAGACCTGATTCTAATAAAATTGAATATTCACTTGAAAAAGTTAGAGCAATAGCTAAGGAAATAGGTCAATTTGCGGATTTACATGGGGGATTTTTCTCCCGTTCATATGAACTTATAAATGACTTAGCTTTTACAGATAAAAATCAAGTTTTTCAAGAGGGGCTGAGAAAATTGAAAAGAATTTTTGATCCTGACATGATTCTCAATAAAGGACAATTAATCTTTTAATCATTTAAAGGTGATAAAAATGGAAGAAAGCAAAAAATTATTAGATAAACATACCGATGAATATTGGAGATGTGCCCGCTGTAGTTTATGTAAATGGCCTCCATTGGCTCAAATAAAATCTGCCGAATTTTCTTCGGTATGCTGCTCTATGGATTATGGCCTTTTTCACCCTTGGTCTGGAGGTGGAAAAATTGTAATTGGAGCATCTCTGCATTATGATAGATTAGCAATTACTGAGACTATGAGGGATGCTGTATTACAATGCACTCTATGTGGGGCATGTGATACATCCTGCAAATACTCTACGGACCTAGAAGTTCTTGATACCATTTTCGATGTAAGAAGATATATAGTTGAGAGGATTGGTCCTCATCCTTCTCATAGAAAATACGCAGATGCTGCTGAGAAATACAATAATCCTTACGGCGAACCCCATGAGAATCGACAAGATTGGATCGGCAAGACGGGCGCCAAATCAAATCCAAATTCAAAAACATTATTTTTTACGGGATGTACCGCTTCATATCGGCAGCAAGATATGGCCCAAGCTAGTGTGGAAATACTAAATGCTATTGATTATGAGTTCCAGGTCTCTAAAGACGAAATTTGCTGCGGTTCTCCAATTTATAGATCTGGTCAAGTAGAAACTTCTAAAAAATACATGCAATCTAATATCGAGTTGTTCAATAGATTAGGAGTCGAAGAAGTAATAACTGCGTGTCCTGGATGTTATGCCATGTTTGTAGCAGAATATCCCCATCAATTAGATGAAGACCACATTAAGTTGTGGAAAAAAATCAAATTCCGTCATATGGTTGAAATAATTGAAGAAGCTATTCGGAAAAAGAAGATCCTATTTGATGAAACGGAGAAAAAACCGATAATAACCTATCATGATCCATGTCATTTAGGAAGAGGTGCCGAACCATATGTTTCTGAATGGAAGGGAACTAAAAAGAAAGTGTACAATCAAATTACTATATATGATCCGCCGAAAATTTATAGACGAGGAGCTAAAGGTGTTTATGATGTTCCAAGAGAGATATTTAAAAGAATGAAAAAAGCAATAGAGTTCGTTGAAATGTTTCGAATTAATGAGTATACTTACTGTTGCGGCTCAGGAGGCGGTGTGAAAGCGGCATATCCAGAAATGGCAATACTTACGGCAAAAAATCGTCTTGAAGAGGCGGAATTTGTTCTAAAAAAAGCTTCAAAAGAAAGAGATACTGAGAAATTTATAGTTAGTGCCTGTCCATTTTGTAAAACTAATTTTGAAGATGCAATCTCAGACATGGGGAAAGATCTTCAATATAGAGATATCAATCAATTAGTATTGGAGTTGATGAAAAAATGAGTAGAATAGATAGAAATGAAGTTTTAATCGCAATGCAAAGTATTGTAGGTAATAAATTTGCTAATTCTGATGACTACTTATTAGACAACTATGCATATCAATATCTTGCAGATCTTGCGACTGAGGGAAAATCTAAATTTACGAATCGTCCGATATGCGTTGTTTTACCTTCTACTACAGACGAAATCGTGAAAATTGTAAAATACTGCAACGAAAATGGGTTGCAATTTAAAGCACAAAGTACTGGTTGGGGAGCTCATAATTGTGCCGGACAGGAGAACAAGGTGATAATATTAGACTGTCGAAGAATGAATAAAATTTTAGATGTAGATACAAAAAATATGATTGCAGTGGTTGAACCTTACGTAATTAGCGGTCAGCTTCAAACGGAACTTTTTAAATTAGGTTTAAACTGTCACATTGCTGGATGTGGTGCGAATGGATCCCAATTAGTTACGGTCACAAGTATGTGTGGGCAAGGTTGGACCGGAATTTCAACAGGATTTTCTAATAGAAATATTGTCGGAGCAGAATGGGTCATGCCCGAAGGCACTGTGTGCAGGATAGGTTCTTGGGGTTCCTTTGAGGGCGCTGAGGATTCTAAAAAAGAAATTGACGCCTCTGAATGGTTTCTTGCTGACGGTCCAGGACCAAGCATACGAGGAGTATATAGAGGTTATTTTGGAGCATTTGGAGGTATGGGTGTTTTTACAAAGGCGGCCATAAAAATTTATGATTGGCCGGGGCCAAAAATACTGGAAATTCAAGGTCGCTCTCCAAATTACGGCTTAGTTAAAAATAAGATGCCAGATAATTGCGACACTTATCACATTATTTGGGACGATTGGGAGGATTTCAAGGATGCAGGATACTTATTAGCCTATTCAGAAATATGTTGGGCTCTCTGTAGAATACAAGGTTTCGATCTAGCCTTGGCCGCTGCTCCAAATAATACTGCAATGTATACAGAAAAGATTTTTCAAGATTTAGCTCATAGAGGAGGCCACGAATTGATGGTCATTATTGTGGCTGATAATGAAAAAGAATTTGAATACCGGCAAAAAGTGTTGAATCATATAGTCGAAAAAACAAATGGCGAATATAATCCCATTACACAGCTTAAGCCGATGAAAGCATTAGCTTTTATGGCAATAGTAAGGCAATGCAATACAACGAGAGGAGTATTTAGAGCAGGCGGAGGTTTTCATACATCTTTAGGCGCTCTGGGAAGCTGGGATTGGTGCGTTGAAGGCGCTAAAATCGGAGAGAGATTAAAACAAAAAGAGATTGATTTTGGGGGGTTAGTTGATGATGGAGCAGATAATGTTTGGGGGAATCCTTACGAAGGGGGAACATTTTCTCATTTAGAAGAATTATTTATGTACGATATTACAGATAAAACCTCTCGTAAAGCTGCGATTCATTACCTTAATTCGGTAATAGAGGCAAATAAGATACGCCCTCTCGGAATTGGTTTGGGCATAGGGGATATGGAAGGAAGCGTACACCAATGTGATATATTTGGGCCGATTACAAATAATTACCACACATGGATGAAAGCAATCAAATATGAATTTGATCCAAATAATGCTTCAGATCCAGGAAATTATACTGATGGGAAAAAATTTGAAGGATAATTTTTTCAAAAATTCTGTATAATAAAATAAATCAAGATTATTGAATTATGTAATTTATTAAATATTGAAACCTTTTTTTTCTAATCTGGTTTATCAATCTATTTTGAGAAATTAATTAAAAAAAGTTTATATTGGAATTCTTTATTTTACAATATAATTAGAATTAACAGAAAATGAATTAAATAATGGTTTACAAATATTCTGTAAGTATTTTAGGAACTGGTTTCATTGGACTTTGTTCCGCTGCGTGTTTTGCGAGTAAAGATATTAAAGTGCTTGCTTCGACGCACAACGAAAAAAAGGCAAAAAGGATCAATGATGGAAAAGCTCCTTTTTATGAAGCAGATTTACAAGAAATGATGAATGAGATTAAAGCAAAGAAACCTGAACTTTTGCAATGTTTACTTGATCCTGTAAAAGCTGTTTCGGAAACAGACATCTCTATGATTACTCAAGGTACCCCGATGCGGGAGGATAAGAGTATAAATTTGGGTTTTATTGAAAGTACCGCAAAAGAAATAGGGGAAGCATTGAAAACTAAGAATAAATATCATTTGGTTGTGGTAAGATCAACTGTAGTTCCCGGAACTACTAGGAATATGGTTGCAAAATTAATTAAAGACGTTTCTGGAAAAGAACCGGGGAGAGACTATGGATTATGTATGCAACCTGAATTTTTGGCTGAAGGCAGGAGCATTGAAGATACCTTGAGGCCTGACAGAATTGTTATTGGAGAGTTTGATGAAAAAAGTGGTGCTATGCTTCAAGAGTTTTATGAATATTTTTATGGGGATCATTTAAAAAATTGCCCGATATTACGAATGAATTTAGAAAGCGCAGAACTAGTGAAGTATGGAAACAACTGCCTCCTCTCCACCAAAATTAGTTATGCTAATGAATTCGCCAATTTCGCTGAATTAGTACCTAATGTTGATGTTGCCCAGGTTATGAAAGGAGTAGGATTAGATTATAGAATTAGTCATAGATTTTTAGGAGCAGGCGTCGGTTTTGGGGGTTCGTGCTTTCATAAAGATGTAAATGCTATAAAAGCATGGTCAAAATCTAAAGGCTATATCTCACGGTTATTAGAAGCGGTATTGGGTATAAACGATGATCAAGCGATACACATCGTCGATATCGCAGAAAATTTAGCTGGAAAATTAGCAGGTAGAAAAGTGACTATCCTTGGACTTGCATTCAAACCTGGAACTGATGATATGAGGGAAGCGGCAAGTATTAGAACCATAAACGAGTTAATACGAAGAGGTGTAATAGATATTGTAGGATTTGATCCGAAAGCAAATGAAACGGCAAAAATTGAATTGGGAGAGAAGATAAAATATGCCAATTCAATTGAAGAAGCTCTAAAAGATTCTGAATGTGCGTTTTTAATTACTGAATGGGATGAATTTAAAAATCTCAAACCAGAGAACTTTAAAAAAGCTATGAAAACTCCAAATGTTATTGATGGTAGGAGAATTTTTGATTTTGAGGAATTTAATAAGGCTCTGCCATTCAGAGCGCTCGGACGAGTTGCTTTGAAATAATGAAAACTTTTAAAAAATTATTTATTTTTCTCATTCTTACTTTATGGTAAGTGTTAATATCCTAAAATAAATTATTAATTCAAATTTTAATTCTAATACATATTATGATTAGGAAGAACTATAAGGATGTTACTGAAGAAGTTGTAACCAAAGCACAGTCAACTAATACCACCATTCGTTGGCTTATAACTAAAGATGATGGTCCAACCAGATTTGCAACAAGAAGGTTTGAAATTAAACCGGGAGGGCAAGTTGGACTACATGGGCACCCAGAAGACCATCATGTATTTGTACTTAATGGAACTGCTCAATTCTTCGATGCTCAGAATAATAAGATTGAAGTGAATGAAGGAGATGTTGTGTATATCCCACCAAATGAATCTCATGCAATAATCAATAATGGCAGTGAATCTTTCATCTTTATATGCGTAATTCCATATTTATGAAGTATTAAAAGAATAAATAAAAAAAATCTATTTTACACTCAATAAATCTTTAATTTTTTCAAGTCTTTTTTCTCGTGATAAACTTTCAAGAGTAGGATTAAAATTACCATAAAGTTCTTTATGATAAACAGGCTTGGCTTTCCTATAGATAACTCCTATTGGTAATTTATCTCTTCTTTTTGCAACTTTCATCGCTTCTACATATGTTTTCGGCTCATCCTTAAGTATTTCCGTATTATTTTTATAAAACTCCCATGTATTGCGATAAGCAACAGCGGGTTGCAATATCTCGATAAAAGAAAACCCCTCGTGTTCAACTGCTTGGACAATCAGATCTATAAAGTGGTCTGCTTTAGCTGGAAAAGCTCTTGCTAAAAAAGTTGCTCCAGCTTCTAATAATAAAGACAAGGGATTGAAAGGCTCTTCAATGCTGCCCTTTGGTGTCGATGGTCCTTTCCACCCTTTTTCGCTTAAAGGAGTGAATTGTCCTGTTGTTAAAGCATATACACCATTATTATGCATTAAAATGGTAATATCTGCATTTCTTTTAGCCGCAAATAATGTGTGAGCCAGACCCTCTCCCATACAATTCCCATCCCCCGAAAAGGTTACTACCTTTAATTTAGGATTCGCAATTTTGATCCCTTGAATTGTAGCCATATCACGGCCATGTAAAGAGTAAAACCCACTAAGATTAAGATAATCGAACATTTTACCATGACAACCAATACCCGATGCAATAATAATTTTATCACGTGAAATCCCTTTTTCCTCTAATTTAATCACTGCTTTTTTGAAAGCACTCAAAATACCAAAATTTCCGCATCCCGGGCACCATGTTTTTTCCGCATATGTTCCTAATTCCTCCAATTTATAACACCTCCTTAATTTGATCAGATAGCTCAATAGGATCAAAAGGCCTTCCATCATAACGGTTAAGTAAAGTTTCTGATACAATACCAGTTTTATCTTTGAGTAAGTTTGAAAATTGTCCAGCTTTACTTAATTCAATAGATATTACAGACTCCTTTTTATATCCGTCTAATTCCCATACAGGAAATGGACTTAAAAATCGTGGCTGTATGACTCTTGCTTCGATATCACCACATTTAAGTGCTTCCAGTACGCTCATAGTAGTCGATCCATAGGTAAATATTAAAGGGCCTTTCTCACCAAAAATATTTATAGTATTCTTTGTCTTCAAATATTCAATAATTGCTTTATTTTTTTTAGCACGTTTATTATGCATGAGATTTATTGCATCAGCGTTTTCTGTGGTAATTCCTAATTCATCATGTTCATAACTAGTCCACTTTATTACTTCTTTCGAAGGAGGAAATAATAAAGGAGAAATCCCATCCTCTGTATTGAAATATCTTTTAAATTCTCCTCCAGAATGCATTTTAGGTTCAGCCCAACTAGTCTTATCAAGATTTATATCTACCGTCATTTCACTCTCAGATAAATGTTTTTCAGTTAATATTATACCAGGTGTTTGAAATCTCCAAACTAATTCAAGCATCTCAGCGGTTAAATAATATGCCTCTTCTATAGTACTTGGGCTTGCCACAATTCTCAAAAATTCTCCATGACCTGCGTTAAGAGCAAAATTAAGATCACCTTGTTCTGTATATGTCGGAACTCCTGTTGCCGGACCTGATCTCATAGACAAGGCACATAAAATTGGCGCCTCTGCCATTCCCGCTAACGAGAAGCCTTCTTCCATAAGAGCGAATCCGCCGCCACTAGAACCAACCATGGTTTTTGCGCCAGCAAATGTGGAACCAATGGCCATGTTTATTACAGCAATCTCATTTTCAGGATGGATCACAGTTAAACCATAATTATCTGATTGAGCAGCCATAAAATGTAAAATAGAAGATGCTGGCGTCATCGGGTAGCCAAAATACACATCAAGACCTGCAGCTATTGCGCCTAAGGAAATTGCTTGGTTTCCTGAAATTATTGGTCTTAATTTATCACCTTCTTTTAATTGAAATTTATTTCCTATCTCTGGATATACTATATCATATATTTTTGTAGCATAAGATATATTTTCTTCTTTACCCGAAGGATATTCCCTTCCAATAATTACATTCATTTTTTCTTTAGTAAATCCTATCGCTGCTGCTAAAATAGAGACTCCTCCTACTCCAAGCATTAAACGAGGTTTGGGATAATTTTTTGCTACGCTAGTTAGAGGAACACCCACACCTTCCATATCTCCCTCTACATCAGAATTATAAACCATAATTCCATTTTCTGCGAGATGATTTTTATGGGTATCGTAGCTTCTTTTATCAAGGTTCACAATCAAGTTTGCTTTCATATAATGGTTGCTGATCCATCTATTGGATGTGCTTACCACAGAAAAATTATGTCCGCCTCGTATTAAACTCATATAATCAACATATTGAAAGACATGGAGTCCCTTACTAGTAAAAAACTGAGCTGCAACTGAGCCGGTTTTCTTTGCCCCTTCGCCGGCCTTTCCACCCACTAAAAAAGTAAATGCGTCATTAACCATATAATTAAAAACCTACAGTTTAGTGTAATTTGTGAAATTCTTATATTAAATTTGTTATAAAGAATTCTAATTAGCAGATATATAAATTTGAGCCTTATAATTCCAAAATTGACTTCTCAAATAGTCTCCTCTACTAAAAAATAAGACTTTTATAAAACAATAGATTTTCATTATTAATTTTACACAAGATTTATTTCAAGTAAAGAAAATAATAAATTAATTTTAATCAAAATTAATTACTGAAATAGAAAAGTCATGACTGAAAGTAAAGAGTTCAACCCATTCATCCTAGGAATATGCTGTAATTGGTGTACTTATGCTGGTGCTGATCAAGCAGGCACATCTCGTATGCAAAGACCAGCTAATTTAAGGATAATGCGAGTTATGTGTGGAGGTCGAGTGGAACCTCAATTTGTCTTAGATGCTCTTATGAATGGAGCAGACGGCGTGTTAGTTTCGCATTGTCATCCTGGAGATTGTCATTATGTAGAAGGTAATTTTAAAACGATTAGAAAGCTTCCAATGCTGCATCTTTACTTAAAACAATTTGGAATTAATCCTAAAAGAGTTAAATACACTTTTGTCTCCGCATCTGAGGGGGCAGAATTAACAGAAATTGTAGAAGAATTTGTTAAAGAGTTAAAAGAATTAGGACCTAATCCAATTAAAAAGGAGGGAAAATAAAGATGCCCCAAATTTATCAATTAAAGATTAATCATAACACATGTACGGGCTGTAATGCCTGCGTAGTTAGTTGTCCTATTAATTTTAATCAATTACGTAAGCATAGTTATCTAACTAAAGAAAATGCTGTAATTTTAGTTAAAAATGGTTTAGCTACGCCTATTTATTCTGAGGAACGAGAAATAAATTGCGATGGGTGTGGAGTATGTGTACAGACATGCCCTCAAGTGGCAATTAAAATTATATGTGTAGAGGAGGTATAAGAAAATGTCTTTTCCGAAAATTACAAGAAAAATTGATAAGGATCAAGAGGCTGTAAAAGTTCAATTCCTTACAGAAAGTTTAGAACTCATTTTAGATAAACAAAAATGCGTTGGATGTGGAACTTGTGCGCGAGTGTGTCCAAAAAATGCAATTTCTCGAGGCCCCATCGGAGCTGCCCGAAGATTTCCAAGTACAGAAGACATTATCCCTCAAGTTTATGATCCTAATAAATGTGTGTTCTGTGGAACCTGTGTTTTTATGTGTCCTTTCAGCGCTCTCACTCTTAAAAAGGATGGTGAAGTGTTAAACTTAGATGATATCGCTATAATTGCCCAAAAAGTTGTTCCTAAACTTGAGTTTACCGCGAAGAAATTAGATAATGGAAGAATTGTGAAACAATATGCAACCGCCACAGTAAGCATTGATAATGAAGAATGTGCAGGAGGCTGTTCGACGTGTGCGGAAGTATGCCCAACCGGAGCAATCGCGATTGCTAAAAAACCTGAGAAAGGATGGGAATCATCTGTGAAAGTAGAAGTTGTAGATGAAGATAAATGTGTCGCTTGTGGAGCATGTGATAATGCGTGCCCAACTGGAGCAGTCAAATTAGAAATCACAGATGTAAAATTTTCAGGAGAGTATAATGAAATCTTTTGGGCCCCATTATTAGAGAGATTAAAAAAATTAAGATGGAGTAAATCCAAGGAGGAGTAAAAAAATGAGCTTAGATGATGTAATATTATTAACTGGACGAACAATTGATCAGGGAGTTGCTCTAGAAGGTGGAAAAACCACCATGGAGAATGTACGTGCTGCAGCAATTTGCGCCTTTGATAGTGATGATTTTAAAAAATTAGATACGTTAGTCGGAACTCCCGTCAAGATTATTACTGAATATGGAGAAGTGATCGTACATTCAACCATCTCCGAAGAGGGTCCACATCCGGGAATAATATTTATTCCAATGGGACCTTGGGCGAATCAAGTTGTCAACCCCGATTCTCAATCATGTGGAACTCCCACTTTTAAAGGAATGAAAGCGAAAGTAGAGGTTGTGAAGAGTGGGAAAGTATTAAATGCATTAGATTTAATTAACACATTAAAGGAGGCATAAATAATGGCAATAAAAAAAATAAAAACTCTATATGACGTAATTTGTCCATTTTGTGGAACATTATGTGATGATGTAGAAGTTGATATCGCTGAAAATAAGGTTGTTGAGGTTAGAAACGCATGTCAAATAGGAACAAAAAAGTTCTTCTCCTCTAATCCAAGTGAGCATAGATACGAAACCCCTATGATTCGAAAAAAGGGTAAATTAGAACCTGCCTCATGGGAAGAAGCAATTGATAAGGCAGCAGATATTTTAACAAAGGCAAAAAGACCATTATTATATGGTTTTTCAAGCACAGAGTGTGAAGCTCAAAGTAAAGGAGTAGAATTAGCAGAAATGTTAGGCGGGATTTTGGATAACACGGCTTCAGTGTGCCATGGCCCAAGTTTGCTTGCAAAACAGGATGTGGGACAGCCTGGGTCCACATTAGGCGAGTTCAAAAATAGAGCTGATTTAGTTATATTCTGGGGATCTAACCCAGTTCATGCTCATCCTAGACATTTAGGTAGATATAGTGAGTTTGTGAGAGGGTACTTTAGAAAAGATGGAAGAAATGACCGCACTATCGTGGTGGTTGATCCAAGAAATACCCATACGGCTCAAATTGCTGATTTATATATACAAGTAAAACCAAACGAGGATTATGAATTATTAAATGCAATAAGAGCACTGCTTAGAGGTGTAGAGCTTGATGTGGAAGAAGTTTCAGGAGTTCCTATGGATCAAATAAAAGAATTAGTTAATACCTTAAAAACCTGTAATTTCGGTGTCATCTTTTTTGGGATGGGATTAACCCAATCTCTCTCGCATCATCGAAATATTGACGCTGCTATTTGTCTCACTCGGGAATTAAATGATCATACTAAATTTTTAATAACCCCAATGCGAGGACATTATAATGTAGCTGGAGCGAACCAAGTATTTTCGTGGAATACTGGTTATGCATATTCTATTGATTTTTCGAAAGGATATCCACGGTATAATCCGGGAGAATTTTCAGCAGTAGAGGTATTAATAAAAAATCAAATTGATGCGTCACTAATTGTTGCTTCTGATCCCGCAAGTAATTTTCCAGCGGCCTCAGCAAGAAATTTGTTCAAATATCCTTTGATTGTGATTGATCCTCATGAAACTCCTACGTCGGCAAATGCAGATATTGTTTTACCCGCAGCTATTGCCGGAATTGAAGCAGAAGGTACCGCATATCGTATGGATAATGTCCCACTTCGGTTAAGAAAAGTAAAAGATGCCCCCGGTGAAAGTATAAGTGATAAGGAAATATTAGAAAAATTAATTGAAAAAGTAAAAGAAAAACGAGGAGAATAGTCATATGGCTGAAATAAAATTAAAGCTTAAAAAACCATTAGTTTTTCCCTTAGAAGCAGAATCAATTACACCTGATAATTTTGCGGGAAAATCGAATGATGAGATCAAAAAATTAGTCGCATATTCTGGAAATGAAGAATCTACATTAGGTCAATTTTTTAATGTATCAGGGAAATCAGGGGAGAAGGATGAATTAAAAATTATTATCGATGGAGATATTTCAAATGTGAAACGGATCGGAGAAAAAATGACTGCTGGAGAGATAATAATTAACAGTGATGTTGGCATGCATGTAGGAAACGAAATGTCCGGAGGGAAAATAACTGTTAATGGTAATGCTGACGATTGGGCTGGAGCGATGATGAAAGGTGGCGAATTAGAAATAAATGGAGATGCAGGAAATTACGTTGGTGCAGCTTATAGAGGATATTGGAAGGGGATGAAAAATGGGATAATTAAGGTTAAAGGAAAAGTGGGCGTTGAGTCTATGCTATGGGCAGATGGTTCAGTACCTGCTAAAAGATTTCCGACTCTAATTTGTGGCAGTGCCGGCTCATTCTTAGGAATTCATAATAATGGAGGCACTATTATCGTTGAAGGTGATATTGACCGTTGCGCTGGAGCGGATCAAATAAAAGGGATGATCGTTGTTAAAGGAACGGCTCCTAAGATCCTCCCATCATTTAAAAAAATTGGTGAAGTCAAAGAGATTGAATTACTCAACGGAGAAAAGATTACGGGGAAATTTATTGAATATGCGGGAGATCATTCTGTTAAGAAGAATCATAGCGTAGTGGACAAAAAAACAGGCGAATTAAATAAAGGAGTAAATGGCAGATTATATATTGCCGCTTAACATATTTTTTTGATTATTTCTTATTCTTTTTTATTTTCAAGTACATATCATTAATTACTAATAGTATAGAGATTTATATCATAAATAGGGAATCTTTATGTTTAAACGCCCAGTAAAAATCACAAGGATCAAAAAAGAAGAACGATCTGAAATTAATGATATCGTGCTAATCGAAAGTCCCGTTGATTTAATAATTAATTCTGAACCTTTAGTGAATATCATCTGCTTACCGAAAGATTTAAAAGAACTTGCCATAGGTTTTCTATTTTCAATAGGCATTATAAACTCCATTCAAGATATTAATGAAGTGAGAATTGATGATGTTACAAATCGGGTCTATGTTGATTTAAGTGATTCAATTGATTTCAATATAAAAAATCTTGAGATTAATCCCGTGGGCCGAGTTGTAGATACATCTTGTGGTATTTCCTCACCATGGAGAGAGACCATTAAAAAAGCATTAGATACTGATAAAGAATTGAGTAAAGCTAGAGATGACATAAGAATTCGTTCAGAAGTAATTTTTTCTTCAATTAAACAGATATATAAAGATATGAACCTATATCGGGAAACAGGTGGGTGCCATGGTGCTGCAATCTTTAATTTAAATGGAAAGTTATTAAGCCTTAAAGAAGATGTTGGACGTCATAACGCAATAGATAAAGTGCTTGGCGATATGCTTTTGAGCAAAAAAAGTTTTAAAAATATATTTTTAACCTCCTCGGGAAGATTAACTGGAGATTGTGTGCTGAAAGCTGTAAGAGCTAAAATTCCCATTGTTGCTTCGGTATCTGCTGCTATTGAGTCCGGTATTCGACTTGCTTTTGCTTACGGGATAACACTTATAGGTTTCGTAAGAGGTTCAAGAATGAATGCGTATACACATACGTATAGAATCGTTAATTAAGGCGATTATTATCTAAAATCTAAATTTTTAAATATTCAAAATATCATTAATTTTTTACAAAGATTGGTCTTAATTTCTTTTATTAAAAACTATTTTCCTTAAATTTATGAGTAACTAGGGAATATTAGGATTGTGAGTATTTAATTTGAAAGTCGAGAGTAAGTGGATTTTAGTATGTATTTTAGCGGGAATTCTCATGCTTATAGGCAATTTTAGCGGGTTGCAATTATTTCAATTAATTATTGGATTATATTTTGAATATGGTGTTCCCTATGTGCGAAATGTTGTAGGTCCTATTCCAACGACTGCATTAACAATTTTTCTTACTGTAATTCTATATATAATGCTTGGAGGAGGTATTTCTGTGATTGTTGGGGCAATCTTTGTCCTAATCCGTTTGCATAAGTTGGGGAAGTTAATAATTACTCTCGGGACAGGGACAGGATTATTAGGCATTTCTATTTTTATATTAATTGAGACTACTTTCATTAATCCTATTGATAATTGGCTGGATTTTGGTTTTTTTATGCTTAGGTTATTAATAGATCTTTATTTTTTGGGTATCATCTTAGCAATAGTAGCTCGTAAAAAAATGAAACAAATCGGAGAAGAGGAAGACTATACAGGTAAATCTGTTAAAGATTTATTTCCAGAAAAAGAAAAGGAAGAAGAAATAGATCATTTACAAAAGAAAATTATATGTCCTATATGTAAGTCCGCAAATTCTGATACTGAAAGTCATTGTCGTTATTGTGGAACTGCTTTGAAATATGATTTAGAAAGCAATCTTTAAGTTCTCTTGATCCAATAATTAATTTTTATTATGTTTAGGAAAATTGATAGTTTATAAGCTCAAGATATTTAATTTAATAAAAAAATAATTTATTATCAATTTACTTATAAACTATAAATTAATTTTTCAACATTAATTAAATGATAAAAGAAAGGTAATAAATATGGAAAATAAAGGATCTATAACTGCTTGTATCATTGGGGGTGTACTGATGTTTGTGGCTTCAATAGTTGGTTCGGCATTGGCATACCGAATAATAGTAACAGAAGCAACAAAACAATTCCCCGAATATGCAGCACAACTCGAGCTATTCCTATTAATCTGCATTTTTATTGCAATGGGCGGAGGAATTTCTGTAATATTAGGGAGCATTATCGCATTTAAAGTTGTCCCTATTGGTAAATGGATAATAGGCTTAGGGGCAGGAATGGGATTAATAGGCTTTTTGAGTTGGCTTATAACAGGTATATATACAGGCACTATAACCGGAACTGTAGTGGAGATTTTGATTGGTTTATTATTAGGACCTGCCAGCTATGGTATCATCGGAGTCTTTCTTACAATATGGGCTAGACGTTTTATGAAAAAGAAGAAAGATAAAGAAATAGAAGAATAAATTCAAAACTTAATTACCATAATTTCATTTTTTTTTATTTTCTTGTTTTCAAAGAAAAGTAATAAAAAAAAAAGAAAAATAATTAGAAATTAACATATAAGTTCTTGGGAGTTATAACCCTCGAACTCGAACTCCAATATAGATTATAAGCCAACTTAAAAAGCAAAGAATAAAACCAGCTAATAGGATATAATTAGCAGGTACACCAAGAGTAGCTGAAAGTCCATCATAAACTTCCCATATTCCAATAACCATTCCAATTAATAGAACTAAAAATGAGAACATAATCGTTTTTTTTGTTGGAGGAGAATAAGACACTTTTTAATCATCTCACTTGATTTTTTTATATTATAAAATTCTTAAGATAAAAAACTATTAAGAAAAAGCAATATAAAAACATTTACACAATTTCTTAAAGGATCAAAAATCTAAGGTTTATCTTATCCAATTTAAGAAATACTATTTTTAGATTTAACTATGATAAGAATTAAGCTTAAGATATATCACACTTTTTCTTTTTTGAAATAGTGTTTTTCCTTTCAAAATAGAACTGGTCTAAATACTTATAGATTTAACAAATTTTTTAATAAATTCAATATATACCCAAATATCAAAAAATTAAAAATAAAACAAATCAGAATAGTGTAAAAGAATTATGCCGGTACGTGTAGCTTTTATGCAATTATCTTCATGTTGGGGCTGTCATCAAAGTCTATTAAACGCACATCTCGGATTATTACCCATTTTACCAGAATTAGAAATTGTTTATTGGCCAGCGGTAGTTGATTTTAAACACGAATCATTAGTAGCGAGACCAGACGGAGACATCGTAGTAGGGTTTATAGAAGGTGTGGCAAGAACAAAGCAAGATACTGAGAATGTTAAATTAATGAGAAAAAAATGTAAAGTAATTGTTGCAATAGGCGCATGTGCATGTTATGGTAGTGTTAAAGGGCTAGCCAATCTGTATGATAAAGAAGAACTTATAAACCGAAAGTTTAAAGAGACCGAGTCTATTACAGATGATGATCCAAAAGAACCTACTGAACATGTTCCTGGAATTGAAGAATTTATTGTAAATGTTAAAGATATCATTGATGTAGAGATGTTTATTCCTGGTTGCCCTCCCACAACTGATAATATTATTGCAGCCATTTCTTATTTACTTACTTTAGTTGGTGAGGGTCCTGATTCTCTTAAGAAAAATAGTACGATATGTGAAACTTGCAATTTATTAAAAAAAGGTTGCTTGTTAGACCAAAATATATTATGCTACGGTTCAATAACTGCTGCCGGTTGTGAGGAAATGTGTCCAAACAACGGTGAGTTGTGTTATGGATGTTTCAGGCCAACAGCTAAACCACATGAAAAATCTAAACAATTAAAAGATATATTAGACAATGTCTTAGCGTTAACTCCAGAACAAGGTGCAAGTTTACAGCATTTTCTAGATCTTTATTTGGGAGCTTCAAATATCACGAATTTCTATTTTCGGGGAGATTTAATTCAACGCTTAGGTTATGAACCAGAAAGTTTTGCTACAAAAGAGGTGAATGGAAGATTGATCCTAGATGTAGCACCTACCGGGAATGCCATAATGGATGAGATTGTTGGAAGGGCAATGCACCTTTTAAAAGATGATCCATCATTTAAGTTTAGCTCTAAGACCGTTTGTAGCCATTGTGAAAGAGATGTTGCTGACAAAGTTCCTACTGAATTAAAGCGAGATTATGAAGGTCTGCCCACAATGGATAAATGCTTTTTAGAGCAAGGATATATTTGTTTAGGACCAGTGACTCAAGCAGGATGCGGAACCATATGTCCTAATAAAGCAAATGCTCCCTGCTTAGGATGTTATGGTCCCCCTGTAGGAGTTAAAGATCAAGGGGCTAAATTTATTAGTGCTCTTGGCTCGCTCTGTGCCAACAGAGAACCAGAAGAAGTTATGAAACTTATTAAAGATCCAGCGGGATTATTTAATCGTTTTACTTTAGCCGAAAGCACTTTAGGGCATAAATTTCATGATAAAATGGAGGGTGAGTAAAATATGGTGAAAGAGATAGAAGTAGAACCTGTGACTCGTTTAGAGGGGCATGGAGGATTAAGGATTGTCTTAGGAGATGATGGGAAAGTAAAAGATGCACAGTTTAATATTACCTCGACAAGATTTTTTGAGAAATTCTGTGAAGGTCGTTATTGTGAGCATGTTCCACGAATTACTCCAAGAATTTGTGGTATTTGCCCAATTCCTCATCATTTAACACCTACCAAAGCAGTGGAAGATGCATGGGGCGTCCAAATCCCTGAACCTGCGCGAAAATTGCGCATTCTATTACAAAATGCGAAACAATATTCATCACATCTATTGCACTTTTATGCATTAGCCGCACCTGATTTCTTATTAGGACCTTTTGCAGATCCCGCACTGAGAAATGTAGTCCATGTTATTAATAAAATGCCTGAAGTAGGCGCTATGGCTTTAAAAATGATGGATTTTGGACAAAAACTTTGTGCGGCAATAGGCGGCAAATCTGTCCATCCAATTTGTGCCATTGTGGGTGGTATGAAAAAACCATTGGATGAAGATGTAAGAGATAAATTTCTCAAAGATGTTGATGAGCAAATAGAATTTACCAAAAAGACAGTCGAAATCGGATTAAAAGTGGTAGAGGATTACTGGGATGTCATAGCTAATGTGGGAGTTGTTCCAACTTATTATGTAGGGCTTACAAAAGATGGTGTCCATGATATTTATGAGGGGGATATACGTATTGTCACTCCAGAGGGAAAAAAAATCGATTACGCTCCGCAAAATTATCTAGATGCCTTAGGAGAGCACATTCCAGATCATTCTTATGCGACTCATATGTATTACAAGCCTGCGGGGTATCCTGAGGGGATTTATCGAGCAAATACTTTAGCTATGATTAATGCTGCCGATAAGATGGCCACACCATTGGCCAATGACGCATTAAAAGCCTTTAGGGAAAAGACCGGACCAATTTCACATCATACCTTTGCGTTTCATTGGGCAAGATTAATTGAAACCGTGGAAGCAATTGAAGTGATTGCTACTTTACTTAAAGATCCTGACGTAGTTAATCCGGATTGTAAGACTCTGGATATAGAACCGAAAGAAGCTGCTGGAGTTGGAGTAACAGAAGCTCCAAGAGGATTATTACTTTATAATATTTGGTCTGATGCGGCAGGAATCTGTAAGAAACTCAACCTCTTAGTTGCGACAAATCATAATATAGCGGGTATTGAAAAATCGTTGATGCATGTGGCGAAGCAGGTATTTGAAGATAAAGCATTGGAGGGTTTAAAACTACCAGACCCCTGGATAAAATAAATTTATTTATAATTTTTTAAAAATAAAAACCAAAATCTAAAAAAAAGTGAATAAAAATGGTTGTTGTTGACTATGAATTAAGAAAAAAGGTAATGGATGCTCATATCCATGATGCTTTAAAATATTGTTATCAGTGCGCTCGTTGCACAGATGTGTGTCCCGTAGCGAAAGTTACAGATCAAAGATATAATCCACGACCAGTTATCATGAACTCGTTTTTAGGGTTAAACACATTTATGGGAGAAAAGGATAATTTTAGTCTTTGGGGATGTACTATTTGCGATACGTGCGATGAAGTCTGTCCTCAAAAAATTGAGTTAACTGAAATATTTACTGTACTAAAGAACATGAGCATCGCAAGAGGAGAAGGTCCAGATTACTATACAACTCAAGCATCGACGATTTATGATACTGGAAAAGCAATACCGATGCAACCAGCCATCGAAAGGAGAAGAAAGGATTTGGGCCTCCCTGTGATCGAACCTCCTGATGCAGATGAGGTTAAAAAGTTGTTAAATGAAACAAAATTAAATAAAATTTTAAAAAAATAGAAAGAGAGGAATAAATATGGCAAAAACAGAAGAATATAAAATGTTCCAAGGATGTACTATTGGAAATCGGATCCCCTTTCTTGAAGCGTCCGCACGAAAAGTATTTGATAAACTGGGAATTAAAACCTCTGAAGCCCCTTTTGCATGTTGTCCAGATCCCGTAGGATTTAATTCCACAGATCATTTAAGTTGGCTTGCAATGGGAGCGAGAAATCTTACAATTGCCGAAGATGAAGGAAAAGATATCATTTCTCTTTGTAACGGATGTTTTCAAACGTTAAAACTTGTGAATAAAGAATTAATCCATGATGAACACGAGAAAGAAAAAATTAACGCTATCTTGAAAACAATTGGAAGAGAATTCAAAGGGACTATTAATGTAAAACATTTCGTAGAAGTGTTATATGACATTGGTGCTGATAAAATAAAAGAGAATGTTGTAAAAGAATTAGCAGGATTAAAAGTTGCTTGTCATACAGGTTGTCATTACAATCGACCTTCTGAAATAGTTCAAACAGATGATCCCATGAAACCAATTAAATTAAGAGGAGTTGTTAAAGCCACAGGCGCAGTTCCAGTAGATTATGAGGAAGAAATGCTCTGTTGTGGGGCTGGAGTCGGTAATACTGAAGAAGAGCCAGCAATGCAAATTTTAAATAATAAAATAACCAGCGCGATGAACGCTGGAGCAGAAGCGTTTATTGTCAATTGTCCTGCGTGTTTTCAGCAATTTGATACTAATCAGAAAAAAGCAGAAAAAATAGCGGGAAAAAATTTCGGAATTCCAGTGTTGTATGTGACTGAATTACTTGCATTGGCCTTTGGTGAGAAACCAGATGATTTAGGTTTGAAATTTCATCGTGTTAGACTGAGTGCTCTCTTAGAAAAACATGGACTTAGCTAGAATAAAAGAAACTAACTTTATTATAATAACAAATATCTTTTAATTTAAAGAAAAAGATTAGCATTTAAAAAAGGTGGATATGAATTATGAGTGAAGATGTGCCAGAAGGAGTTGTAAATCTCTTAGAAATGGTTGTCCGTTGTTTTGACTGCTGACTATCATGCGCCGCTCATATAACTGTCGTTAATGAAGACGGTGAAGAGATATACAAACGTCAATTAAACGTTGGTTTAGGATGATTGTCCAATAAAAAACGGAGATTGGACATGACTGCCCTTGTGCGGGTATGACCAACAAAATTCTTATTTTTATATTTTTTAGCTTAGAATCATGGCTGAATATAGACCTATAATTGAGTATGGAAGTACTAAGAGTGTTCATCTGTAAAAAATAAGGAACTCTTTTTTTATTTTAATTTGCCAAAAAGGTTAAATCCCTCAACTTTTTTTATTTTTACTTCAACAAATTTGCCAAAGTTATCATCATATTTCTCAATAAAAATATTTTTATAAGCAAAATTTCTTCCAAAAGCTTGATGTTCTGCGGAACCCTTATGAAGTATTAATACTTCACCTTGCCAGCCTTCCCATTTTTTATTCATATTGGAAAGGCTATTGCGGAAGATATTAGATAATCTAATAGATCTTTCCTTGATAGTTCTACTATCAAGTTGTTTCATATCCTTTGCTTTGGTTCCAGGTCGAGCAGTAAATTTAGAAATATTTAAAATCTCTGGTTTTAACCATTTTATAAAGTTAATTGTGCGATAAAAATCGTATTCAGTTTCGCTGGGAAATCCACAGATAATATCAGTAGAAATCGTAAGATCTGGAAAATTTGCTCTTAAAACTTCAATTTTCTCTGCTATTTTCGAAATTAAGTAAGGTCTCTGCATTAATTTAAGGATTTTATTGCTTCCAGATTGAATAGGAATATGAAGAAATTGATATACTTTTTCTAAATTAAAAATCGAAATTAATTGATCAAAATTAGTGATTAAAAAACTTGGATTTATCATTCCTATTCTTAAAAAGAATTTGTATGGTAAATTGACAATAGATTTCACTAAATTGAATAGATTTATGTTATTATTTTGATAAGTGCTACAATCTTGAGAGGTTAAATATATCTGTTTAATACCTTGTTTTAGTTGGTATTTAACGTTCTCAATAATTTTATGAGGATTATAGCAATTTAAACTACCACGAGCATTTTTTACACAACAATATGTACATGATCCTTCGCAGCCCTCTGATATAGGAATAATTCCAGTGATCTTTCCTTCAGTATGATCAATTAAATATTCTGCTTTGTCAATTGAATTATTTGTTTTAAGAATTAAATTCCTTTTTCCTTGCTTTATTTTTTCAAATATTTCTGGTAATTCATGAATATTATCTAAATCAATAATAGCGGAAAATGTTGGAATTAGTTTCTTGACGACCTCTGTGTAATTTGGAGTGATATGTGGTAAACAACCAGCAATAATTATATGTTTATTAACATCATTAGAATATATCTTAAATAACTGCTTCAATCGTGATTTAATCTTATTCTCAGTTTGTTCTTTAACGGCGCATGTATTAATAATAATGAATTCTGCTTTGTCTATTGATGTTTGATAATACTTATTTTTTTTTAAAATGCTAGAAATTATATAAGAATCAGCTTTATTTGAAGTACATCCATATGTTTCAATATAAAAAGAATTGGCTTCCAAAATCAGTTCATTTCAATAAGATTTAATAATCTATAAAAGAACTAATAATATAACGATAAAAAATTTTTTTAAAAAAGCAGTCTAATATTAACAGAAATTTACTCATTAAAGTGGATGATCTAAATGGTTAAAATTAAATATGCTTATTGCAAATATTGCGATAAAGAAGTCCATAAACCTTCTCAAAAACCACTTGGTTCGATGCAAAAAAATTATTGGATCGTAATTTGTATTGCGACTTTAGGAATCGGCATTATTGGGTACTATTTATACAAGAATTCTTTGAAAAAGAAAATATATTGCCCTACGTGTTATTCAAAATTAGAATTTTCATCTGAGCCTTTTGAAAAGCCTAAATTAGCAGAAACATTAACTGCAAAACAAAAGGCTATAGCGAAAGTTGAAAAGAAAAAAACCGGAAAGGTACCAGCAAAAAAGAAAGTTGAAAAGAAAGAGGTGGAGGTAGAACCAGAAGAAAAAAAACTAATATGTGAGTTATGTGGTGAAACTTTAAAAGAGAAAACTAAAACATGTCCTTACTGCGGTGCGCCTCTTAAATTTTGAAAAATACGGGAATATTATATCTTTATATATTTTTTTAAGTGAAAATAAAATTTATCAAAAATATAATAAAAAATAAATTAAAAGAAAAGAGTTTTAAACAATATATTATAAAAAGAAATTTAAAGAATATATTAAAAATAATATTAAAAAAAAAATAAAACAAAATAGAGGATGAATTATGCCAAGAAAAGCTCCCTCAAGAGAGCCGGACCCGCTTGATGATTATAGCACCTGGGATGTTAGAATTGCAAGAGCTTATTACTATTCTTTCATAGCTTCAGCATTAATTATGGTTATTGGGATCTGGGGTTTGATTCTTTCTGGTATTGATCCGGCAATATGGAAACAATATTTAGCGCTAGATGCTGGCTTCCAAGTCGCCATAGTTGCCGCATTTATTACTGGACATCTGATCTTACTTGTTCTTTTTTATGCCATGTTTAAAGGTGGTATTGTAAGAATGTGTAGAACCATATACAAAAATCGAACTGTCGCTAAAAAATGGGAAGATTATACGTATCTTAGATGGTTGATGGGCGTTACCATATTGGGTATTTATGTAGTTGTGATTTCATTAATAATTGGATTCTTACCAGGGGGAACTATCAAGTTTATCTCTGATCTTACTCTTTGGGCACTTGAAAATTTTAATGTCGGCCATTGGATCTTATGGATAGGTTTTTGTGTTTTCCTAATAGTACTTTTCTTCTTTGTCATGTTCTGGGTATGGAACCATGGAGTGTACATAGTCTTAAGAAATATCAAAAAAATCGAGGAAGAAGAAGTCATAGATATGGAAATCAAGAGAGATACTCTAAAGAAAATGTCCGAGGAAGAACGCCGAGCAGAATATAAGAAAGAAACTGGAAAAGATGCAGCATATCGAGGCAAAGATACCAGAGGATATAAAAATTGGAAGAAAAAATACGGCGTATAAAAAGCTTCGTAAAAAAACTTCTTTTAACAATTTCTTTTTTTACTTTTATTTTTTATTGATTTCTAATAATAAAGGAACCTTGATGAATCAATTAAATACATAATATTTTAAAAAAAATAAAATAAAAAAAATAGGAATTTAAGATTATGGTCTATCTCCTCATCAAGCGAGGATTTTTGTAAAGATCCATCTCTTGTTTGGGCACTTCGTAGTCGGAGGTTCCCGTTTTTTTCATGTCTTTAATGAAATATTTGACGATTTTATATGCATCTTTCATAAAGAAACAAAGACACCCAAATAAAGTTAAAGAATCAACGAAAACTTTATCATTTGCGTACTCTTCATCATATATTTCAATTTCAACGTCCTTAGTTATTTTTTGGTGGTCTATCTTCGCGACCTTCTTGGTTCCGATCAAAATATTGTAATCATTACCTGGAGCTATAACTCCCTTTGCTACTACCATTTGGAATTTATCATCCTTTTCTTCTGGAAGGAGTGGAAACGTCCAGCGAGTCCCTATGAAACGATACCCTCTAACAATTCGAGGGAGGCTAGTAGTGCGAGGAGTTTGAATAAAAAACACAGGAGCTGGATGTCTAACCTCCATGCTTTGAACTAAAGAATGGAGTATACTAAATTCAATCCCACCTTTAAATGTACCTCCTTTTCCGACACCCATTTTTTCTTCCAATATGGTAAATAATCGAAGAATAAGTCTTCTATCCGCGGGATCTTTCGATTCCTCCCAGTCTTCTTTATTGAAAGCGATGATATATTTTTTCTCACCGTCAATTTCAACGACTCCTTCGATATCAAAGTCTTTTGCAAAGTATCGAGTTTTCGCTTGATATTTTAGTGCTTGATAAATTCCTAATTCTTCACCATGTAGTCTTGTTCTCCATAAGTTACATCTAATTTTCTTATAAACGATTTTTTTAGGTTTAATTTCTTCAATCGGAGCCTCTTCTTCTGCTTCTTTTGTTGAAGCTTTCTTTGTTGAAGCTTTTTTTTTTGGAGCTTCCTCTTCCGGAATTTCCTCTATTGGAGCCTCTTCTTCTGCCATGTAAATCACATTATAAAGTTTTAATTTTTAAATTTTTTTTAATAAATTTAATTTCTTTAGATTGTTTTTAATATTTTCTTAATCAAATTATAAAAACAATTATACCATATATAAGAATTCTTATATTTCAATTTAATTAGTTTTAAAATTCTGATATCCTAATAAAATGAGTTTATAAATTACTAAGTTTAATTTATTAATTATTTTTAAGATAAAAAATAGGATTGTTTCTTACTTATTATTATTTTTATCACAGCGTTACAGAGCAGCGGTCGCTGTCGCAAAACTTTTCACCTATCGCTCTATCTTTTGTCTCATCCAAATTCATGGGTTTAATCTTTAATACCATTTCTTCATATTTTTCTTTTGTTATTTCTTCATAGGGCGCTTGTTTATATCCATGCTCTTTAATAGGTAAAAAGCTTACACTTTTTAATTTATCTTCATAACATTCAAGCACATGTTTTATTTCTTTTGCCTCATCCTTTCTAAACGTAATTGTTATAGATACTTGATTATCGCTCCAGTATTTTTGATAAGCGGCGGCATTTTCTGCTTGCTCCCAAATTGAAATATCATTTTTAGAGCGATCAAAATATCTTTCATGAATTGGAAATTCAATAACGTAGGAATTAGCTGAATAAGAATCATTTTCTATATGATATCCCGCATTTCTAATTTTTTCAATCAAATCTGAATTTTTTGAAATTCTGATTCTTCTGATATAATATTCAGAATGGGGGTAATGAATTCCAGGTGGTACACCAGGGAGCAGACTTACCGTGCCACTCGGTTTCACTGTGGTTATTTTTATTGATTTAGGCACACATAACCAGTCAGAATATGTTTCATCTAATTCTCTTAAATATTTATACCCCTTATCACACCAATTAATCATATTTCTTCTTCCATGCTTGACGAATGCTTCAATTATACCGGTTTGCGAGATTCCCATCCTTCTATTTTTTAACATAACCGCATTCGTTTCTTTCCAATGGGTATTCACTAGAGTGACTGATTTGGCATATAAATATGCATATTTTAAGGTCTCCTTAAATTCCTCGTATGAATCATGCTTTGAAGGAAAAGTTTCAACTAAGCAGCAAAGTTCAAAGCTTTCTAATGTTTGTTCCCCACATGGGTTAACTCCAGCTGCTTTTTTATCTTTATAATCGGGTTTATCTCCCATACGAGAAAAAGCCTGTGCGTTTTCTAACCAAAAGATTCCAGGTTCACCATTAACAGCAATTTGATCTGCTATAAAAGAGTAATCAAGCCCTTTAACAGCAAATACGCTATTATTACTGGCCCATCTGTGTGAATATAATTTTTCTTGATCTTGTTTGCTAGTAATAAAATCCAAGTCAGTTGGATCACCTAAAGCTATTTCGGCACTCCGTCTGACATTCCCCGCTACTACACATTTCCCTACATGATTCATAATATCAAGTATGTCGACAGAGGTTATTTTTTGGTCTATACGATTTTCTAAGATAGTTTGGATATCTTTTAACATTTGTTTTAGAGGTTCTGGTCCAGAAGCGATCCCTCCAAATCCTCTAATAGGTTCTCCCGCAGCACGAATTTTTGAAAAATTAAAGTGAGGAATTTGTTTACCTAAAAAGTAAGCTTCTAAAAGTAATCTTAAAGTATCAACCCAACCTTCTCTACTGTCAGGAAGCTCAAATTCAAAAGTTCCATCTTTTGGTTTTTGTATGGTTATTTTTCCGGCACCAAGAGTATCGAATCCTACTCCGACTCCTAGCATTAAGGCATCCATCACAAATTCGAAGGCTTTAGAATGTTTTAAATCAATATCTCCCGTAGAGGCGAATCCGCAGTTATTTAACGCCATGGAACCATGTCGAGCAATAAACTCTGTTCCCATCATCCATAAACCTCGACCTGGAGGAGAAAACTTGAAGTTCCATATCTTTTCAAACATTTTTTGCGCTGACTTTTGTGCTTTTTTATCACTCCATGGAAGGGAAAGTTTTATACAATGCTCTTTTTGTATAGAATAGCATCCCTCAACTACTCTTCTAACCGTTTCCCAAAATTCCTCTTTCCTATTTTCACCTTCAACTATTCTCGCGTAAGTTCTTTTATAGGTGATATATCCTAAAGGTCCCCAATCAGGTTGTTTGCTTTTAAATCCAGAGATAAAATCTTCCTCTAATTTAAAGCTAATGTTCTCTAAATTTATTGCTCTTGCAAATAAATTTCGATATTTATTCATACCTCGTTGAGTTAGCTCAACACAAACTAATTCTCGAATATAATTAGTAGTAATTTCTTCAATTCCAAGACCAATAATTTTACGTATGACATCTTCCGCAACCTTTTCGGAAATACTCATATCGAGTCCAGTCTCTTTATTAAGCACTTTAGCAATGTTATTCTCATCAAATTGTTTCTTCTCGCCTTTCGAATTAATAACATATTTCGGGTACAGATCCATTAATGAAAATGAATTATTAGTCATTTTTCCTTAATTTTTTTTTCATTGTAATTAAATTATTAATTTTATCGGCTTAGATTGTAAAATAGTGATGATATACGTCTTATACGTTTAACAAAATAATTATCACTAACATCTGATTTAAAATTATTGAACTTAAATTAATATCCTATTGATAATCCTTTTTTACTACAAATTTGTTTTAAGATCTTCATTCTCAATTATTATAAGAATTACAAACATTAAATTTTGTTCATTTATTTTCATAATCTCATCTTAATTTCATGTTTTTGTCGGCAATTTATCAAGAAAATAAGGTTATGAAAATATTTAAATAAAAAATCTGAAGGAAATTTATGATTTTTAATTAAATAATTAGAAAAGAGTATAATCTAATCATTAGACTTTAAATTATTAAAAAAAATGATGAATATAAAAAAATATTTAATTACTATCTATTACCAATTAATTTTTCAATTATTTCTATTTCTTTGTCGCTCGTTTTTCCAGTTTTATTTTTACCCTTTTTCATGAAGATTATAATACCAATTAAGGCTCCTGCTGCTATACCAACAATCACTAAAATCATTGGGAGAATATCAGAGTCTCCACCACTACTTGAACCGCCACTGCCACCTCCACCGCCACCTCCACCACCATCTGAAGGAGGTGTTGGTGTTGAGCTATCAATCACTTGGATCGAACCGCTGGTGGTATTCCAGTTGTTGTTATTATCTTCCATGTATATCACATAGAGTTTGATACCCACAGATGTGGGAATCCACGAATAATTACGCCACATGTCCGTACCGGGAATATGTTCCATGGTATAATTCACCCCGCTAATTTCGATTAAGACCTGATTAATCCCAGAAGGATCGGTCACATTGATTGTTATAATCTCCGTATTCCCCAATTCTAACGGATCTGTACTTTCAATTAAATTTGAATATGTTGGAGGATTGATCTCAAAATTTACTTGGATCGAACCGCTGGTTGTATTCCAGTTGTTATTATTATCTTCCATGTATATCACGTAGGGTTTGGGACCTACAGATGTGGGAGTCCACGAATAATTTCGCCACATATCCGTACCGGGAATATGTTCCATGGTATAATTCACTCCTCCGATTTCGATTAAGACCTGATTAATCCCTGAAGGATCGGTCACATTGATTGTTATGATCTCAGTATTCCCCAATTCTAACGGATCCGCACTTTCACTCAAATCCGAATAGGTTGGGGATGTAGTATCAACTACTTCTATTGAGAGGCCAGTAGTGGAATTCCAATTGTTGTTATTATCTTCCATGTATATCACATAGGGTTTGATACCCACAGATGTCGGAGTCCATGAATAATTTCGCCACATGTCCGTACCGGGAATATGTTCCATAGTATAATTCACTCCTTCGATTTCGATTAAAACTTGATTAATCCCTGAAGGATCAGTCACATTGATTGTTATGATCTCAGTATTCCCCAATTCTAACGGATCCGCACTTTCACTCAAATCCGAATAGGTTGGGGATGTAGTATCAACTACTTCTATTGAGAGGCCAGTAGTGGAATTCCAATTGTTGTTATTATCTTCCATGTATATCACATAGGGTTTGATACCCACAGATGTCGGAGTCCACGAATAATTTCGCCACATGTCCGTACCGGGAATATGTTCCATGGTATAATTCACTCCTCCGATTTCGATTAAAACTTGATTAATTCCGGAGGGATCGGTCACATTAATTGTAATAATTTCAGTATTCCCCAATTTTAACGGATCCGCACTTTCAACCAAGTCCGAATAGGTTGGAGATGTAGTATCAACTACCTCTATCGAGAGACCAGTAGTGGAATTCCAATTGTTGTTATTATCTTCCATGTATATCACATAGGGTTTGATACCCACAGATGTCGGAGTCCA
>JAHPZA010000003.1:250809-356818 GCA_019058445.1 Promethearchaeota archaeon
GGAATTCCAATTGTTGTTATTATCTTCCATGTATATCACATAGGGTTTGATACCCGCAGTCGTGGGGGTCCACGAATAATTTCGCCACATGTCCGTGCCGGGTATATTGTCCATGGTATAATTCACTCCTCCGATTTCGATTAAGACCTGATTAATCCCTGAAGGATCAGTCACATTGATTGTTATGATCTCAGTATTTCCCAATTCTAACGGATCTGCACTTTCACTCAAATCCGAATAGGTTGGAGGTGTATTATCTGCGATTTGCTGGAATTCTGCTCCAATAGAGTAAAAAGAGTTAAGTTCATGTTGGTTATTGTATTCGGTGGCTATCCAATCAGCCGATCGACCAATATTAGAGATACGGGCTTCATCTATAATTCCTGTAAAATTATAGTCACTATCACCAAGACCATGTCTTCCAATCTCTAATGTATCTCCTAAGGCATAATTAAATGAAGTTGTATTGGTATTTGTTTCCTTATTAACTCCATCAATAAATAAAAACATACCAGATGCATTTTGACCAGCAACTACATAATGAAATTCATTATCAATGACATCTACGGTATCTGGTGCCATATTTAACCAAGTAGTTCCGCTAATATATTTAAAAAAGCAAATTCTGCCATTTGGCCAAACTCTTATGGCATAATTATCTCCCCTAGTTACAATATCACCACTGTGAGAAATAGAATCATTTACTTTTATCCAAGCAGAAATAGTCAATTCGTCCTCGGGATCACAATTTGCCGGACTTGAAATAGTAATGTAATCATCATCTCCAGAACAATTTACTGCTCCATCAATTTTTCCAGTTGCGTTAGTAGAGCCTCCTCCACCATCTTCGAAATTATAAGGTGTACCATCGTTATTGTTAGCAGTAGAATCTTCATGACTTCCTGAAGTTCCATCGCTTGGCATCTCATCTAAATGCCATACAGCACCATAATTACTATCCCAAACTTCATATGGATTTTGTTGTGAATTCATAGTTGAATTTCCATAATACATAGTGATATTAGTATCAGTAGAGGTGGATAACGAGGGGATTCGAACCCATGCCACTAATTGAGCATATGTACCATTATAATCTTGGTCAAATAATTCTATTTCGTGATCTAACCAAGTAGTACCATTGGTAAATGCAATATCATCGCCATCTGGTTGTACGTCATTCCGTAAGTCGGAATCAAAAATAGAAATTAGCACAGGAAAATTAATAAGATCACTTGATCCAGAGACTTTAGTATGGTCAATTGTTATAACTTTATAACACATAAAGTCATTAAATGTAGGCATATCTAGTTTTTCTTCAATACCAAGGGATAAGCTAGGTTCTGATGAAACTAATAATCTAATCTTAAGATCATCAAAATATGAGGTGGAATCTGAAGTATAGGTCATTAATCCAATCTGTGCTGCACTTAGATGATCACTATCAGTAGCACTATTTTTTAATGTTCCATTTAAGTATACCTTATAGTCGGAACCTAAAGCATCAATTCTTAAATCATACCATTGATCATCAACTAATAAACCTTCTCCACCAGATGTCTCATCAATTAGAGATGGAGAATCATCGGTCCATTTACCAATCGCACATTCATAGTCCCAAAATCCAATTCCAGCAGTATAAAAATTAGCTCCATTAGAATGTCGGAACATTACTCCTGCTCCAAAATTTCCCCCTGCATTTTTCACACGTACTTCTATCGATGCATTTTCAACAGTATACGAATTTAATAAACTTCTGCCATCAATTACGAATAAATTTTCTCGGTATTCATTGTTCACAACGGACCATGTACCATTAACTACTGTCCAACCTTCAGCATCTCCATTTGATTGAGTAAAATCATCATAATAGTCATAAATGTTATTTTTATTAATTGAAGGGTTATTTGCTTCTTCTTTTCCATAATAAAGATAATAATTCGTATCAATTTTGCTAGAATCTATTGATGCTTGCGTTTTAAACCAAATTCGTGTATCTTGGGTATTAAAATTTGTTTCATTGATGCGATCCAATTCTATCCATTTATCTTTGGATGAGTCAAACCATACAATGCTAAGATCATTCCCATCAGTTCTTAATTTCCCAGAAGAAATTAAATTAGCAGTATCTACAGATATATTCACAGAATATCCTTTTGGAAGTGAATCTATATGATTATTAGTAATGTTTATTGGTTTTCGGAATTGATATGATTTTTTCCACCAGCTGTTAGATGATGATGAAGAGTGAATGATTGAAGTTGGTTCATCAATATCCTTATTGAATTCCTCATTACTCTCATTAATTTTAATATTATTACTTTTAATAGAAAGTATTAGTATTAAACCGATTAAAAAAAAAAAAAGAAATAATCTACTCTCTTTTCTATTAATTCTCAACCCTAAAACCTCGTAAATTTTATTGGTTTTCTCTTTTATTTTACAAATTTGGAAAACTCTATTTAAATAAATAAAAAATTTTATTTATAAATGAATTAGTTTAGCCCAAAAAGTCATGTGAAAATAAAGATTATCTTTTAATCATTAATTTTTTTGAAAATATTAAAGATAAAAATTTAGCATTTGATTATTAAAACGAATTGAGTAAGGAAAAATTGAGAGAAAAGATCAACTGAATCCTTTTTATACATTTTTATAAAATCTTAATAATTCCAGAGAGAGAGTACTTAAGAGGAAACATAATTCGAGACAAGGAACCAGAATAATATACCTTAAGGTGCTAGAGATTTATAACATTATATAAAGAATTAATATATTTTATCTATTGGCATCTGCTTATATTTAAATAATTAATATAACATTAGTAATATTAATGGAATCACAATTATTTCATAGTATCAATTAAATTTTTATCAGTTTTGACAGTAAATAAAAATCAGCTCCTTACTGAATTGTTTAATAATTTTTTAGAAATTGATAAACAGATAGAAGCAATCATAGTTTCCGATGAAGAAGGATTTGTTATTGCTGGGGAAAAAAGAAAAGATGTTGATATGGAATTGGTTTCTTTTTTAACCGCAGTTGTCAACCCAATCATAGAACGTATGCGGAATGAATTTTCTTTTAAAAGATTTGGCACAGCAAGTTTCGATACAGATAAAAATCGTTTACTTTTTATTTCTATAGATGAAATAACTACTTTAAGTGTTGTTTTAGAAAGTGTGGCTTCGATCGATAAATTAGCTCCATATACATATTTTCTTGCCGAAAAAATTGCACAAATTCTTAATGTCAATGAGGGTGATTTAATACAATTAAATATTCCTGATTTTGAATACGAAGTGGAATCTTATAAAAGTTCCAATAGATTGAAAAACCAAATATATCAGAGTAGATTAGATCACGGAGGTACCTATCGCTTTAAATTTATAATAATCGGTGATCACGAAGTTGGGAAGACTTCAATAATTCGAAGGTTTGTAGAAAATAAATTCTTAGCAGATTATCGTACTACTATAGGTCTTAATATATTATCACATGATTTTGAAGCTTTTGGAAATGATGTCAGTTTATTCCTTTGGGACATAGGCGCACAGGAATACTTCAAAAGATATAGAAAAACCTATTATGGAGGAGCTCAAGCAGCATTCATAGTATTTGACCTGACGGCTCGAGAAACATTTGATAATGTCATAAATTGGTATAATGAACTTATGGAATTTATTGAAAATAAGGAATTACCAATTATAATAGTGGGAAATAAAACTGATTTGTATGAACAAAGAATAATTACTTTTGAAGAGGGTGCGAATCTCGCGAGTGAATTATCTGAGGTATCTGATTATTCAATTAAGTCGGGATTATCTGAATTCTCTGATCTATCAGATTTATCTGAAGAAATAAAAACAAAAATTCCATATATAGAAACAAGTGCTTTAACGGGAGATCATGTTATAGATGCTTTTAATTTAATATGTTATCATTTCATAATAAGAAGCAAGGAAATAGAAGAAGTAAGATTAGATAACGAGATAATAAGTGAAATCAATTCAATCTTAGACAATATCGGATCTTTAAATTTATCTTTCATAACTAAGGATTCATTATGGAGCCCTGGTTTACAAATTCTAACTGAAATAAAACAATTGGGAGAATATTTAAAATATAAAGATACCAAGAAAGAAAAAATATACCAATATACAAACGGCTTAATCATAAAGAATTATCTGTACAACTCTTTTAAAATTTCTGACTCTGATGGAGTTTTATGTTTATTTGATGCGAGAGAGAAAGATCATATTGACCCAAAATGGAGGGAAATAGTAATTAAAATCTTAAATGAAATTGAAATTGATAGAGTTGTGTTTATTGGAATTAGGATATCTCAAAAGACGGATTGGTCACTACTGAAAGAAGAACTTGATGTACATAATCATGTAAAAGACAAAAGTTTATCGTATTCATTTTTTAAAATCGAGGATGATTACAGAATGCTTATACACGAGGAACTCGTAGTCATGCTAAATTTTATTAAACAACGTTTATTTACAATCAAATTAGAAGAAAAGGCTGTAAGCGCAGTTAAAGTTGAAGCTAATGAAGTAATAACAGAAAAGGAGGCAGAAATTAAATCACAGCACTTAAGAAGTTTTAAAATGAAAGAAGAATTTGAGAGCGATAGTAATACTGCCGAAATTAAGAATGAAGAATCACTACCAAATAATTCAATAAAAGAGCCTCAAATTAAAGTAAGTGGAACTGATAGTCAAATTGAATACTTAAAGAATGAAATTATTAAATACGAAAAGAAAGGAAAGAAAGGTAAAAAATTAAAAGAATTGTTAAAAGATCTCGGCCGTGCCTATACTCTAAAAGGTGAATATGATAATGCAATAGACGTGTTAAAGAAATCATTAGAAATAGACTCGAAATTTGCAGTTGCTTGGAATATCTTAGGTGCCGATTATTTCGCTAAATGTGACTATAGTCAAGCGATCGATGCGTTCCTACATCTAGTAAAACTTGAACCAAATAACCATTCTGCATGGTATAATCTTGGTCGTGTCTACACCATAAGGAGTGAATATGACAATGCAATAAAAGCGTTAAGGAAAGCACTAGAAATCGATTCGAACTTTGCGATCGCTTGGAATGTCATGGGTGCCGCTTATTATGGCAAAGGGATCTATAATAAAGCTATAAATTCGTTCCAGCAATTTTTAAAGCTTGAACCGAATGATCCTGCGGCTTGGTATAACTTAGCTGAATGCTTTTTTTCTACGGAATATTATAAAGATGCTCTTGATGCTTGTAATCGCAGTTTGGAAATTGAGATTAATTTTGAAGCGGCATTAAAGCTCCAGGAAAGAATATTAGATAATTTATAAAGATCTTGAATAAATTAAGAAATTATTATTTTAATAATAATAAAAAATTTAGAAAAAAATTTAATTAATTTTTATTTTAATCCTAATCAATTATACTTTCAATTGTTTCTAACTCTTTTTCTCTTGGTTCACCGCTTCTTTTTTTAATAAAAATGATAATGCCAATTAGGGCTCCTACTGATCCTCCAATTATCACCAGAATCATCGGTAAAAAATCAGAATCTCCGCTGCTACTTGAACTTCCACCACCGCCACCACCGCCACCGCCATCAGAGGGAGGAGGTGTAGCACTTATTACAAAAATTTGTTCGCTAACAGAGTTCCAATTATTATTGTAATCTTTCATGTATATGGTATAAGTATGATAACCAGTAGTGGTGGGGGTCCAAGAATCGTTACACCACATATCAGTCCCAGCGATATTTCTCATGCTATAGTTGATACCTCCGATTTCAATCAAGACTTGCTCGATCCCTGAAATATCTGTTATAAGTATTGTGATATTTTCTATATTCCCCAAAGTTAAAGGATCAGCACTTTCTTCTAGATCGGAATACTCCGGTTTTATTGTATCTTGAACTTGAATTATGCCACACGCAGTAGTGTTCCAATTATTTCCAATATCCCGTATGTGTATAGTATAATCATAATCACCTGTATCTAAAGGTGTCCAAGTATCATTTTGCCACTTGTTCGCGCTAATATTTACCATAGTGAAATTAATATTGATGGGTCCAAGTTCAATTTCAAAAATGACTTCTAAAATACCCAAATCATCAAATACATCAATGGAAATAATTTCATTATTCCCTAACTCCAAAGGATTTTCATTAATTTGTAGATTTTCCCAAGTTGGAGGTGTTGTGTCAGAACTATCAATTACGCTAATTGAATCAGTAGTCAAATTCCAATTCCCATAAGTATCATTCATATATATGGTAAAGTAATATATTCCCGTCTCGGAAGGTGTCCATGTATCATTTTGCCAAGTATTTCCTCCAATATTGACCATTGTATAGTTTTTATTATCTATTTCAAATAGTACTTGCGATACATCTGAGAGATCAGTGACATCAATCATAATAGTTTCTGTGCTATCTTTTTCAATTGTTTTAGTGTAGATTAGATTGAACCACATTGGACCTGTAGTATCCACTACTTGAATTGAATCGCTAGTGGAATTCCAGTTATTATGTTTATCTTCAATATATATTGTAAAATTATGTTTTCCTGCAAAAGTCGGGGTCCAAGAATTATTATGCCAAGTATTTCCACTCACATATTCCATGGAGTAATTAGTTAGTTCATTGATTTCAATTAAAACCTGGTTGATCCCGGACAGATCAGAAACATCAATTGAAATGATCTCTGTATCTCCTAATTCTAAAAACTCTTCACTTTCTCCTAAATTAGACCAAGAAGGGGGAGTATTATCTTGTACGAAAATATCTCCACTAGTAGAATTCCAATTATTATGGTTATCCTCCATATATATGGTATAATTATGTTTACCTGTAAATGCTGGTGTCCAAGAATTATTACACCAGGTATTTCCACTCACATACTCCATGGTGTAATTATTTAATTCATTGATTTCAATTAAAATCTGGTTGATTCCGGACAGATCAAAAACATCAATTAATATGATCTCTGTATCACCTAATTCTAATATATCTTCACTTTCAACTAAATTAGTCCAGGAAGGTGGTGTTGTATCAACCTTTTGAGTAGTTCCAAGAGAGTAAAAGTTATTGGGATCTTGTGTATTATTATATTTTGTAGCAATCCAACTGGATGAGCGAATAACATTTGAAATACGGATTTCATCTAATGTTCCATTCCATTCTTGCATTATAGTTCCAGGACTCCTTCCAACACTAAGAATAGATGTTCCAGCGGAAGTAATTCCACTATAGGAATTGGAACTTTTTTCAACTCCATCAAGATAGAGCTTTAAATAACCATTAGTAGAATCAGCAACTGCAACAACATAATGCCATTGACCGTCTGTGATTAAACTTAAATCCATTGATACAGATTTTGTATTATCATCTACAAAGAACAAGAAATTATTTTCATCTAACTTGCCTAGCCAATAATTTTGATTATCACTTGTACTTCCCCACTTTGCTAATACTATTTCAACATTAGTATCGGTATCATTAGTCTTAATCCAGCTCGATATTGTAATATCCGCATTAAGTTGCAAACTACTACTATGAGAAACATTAAAGTGCATTTCATTAGAATCAGAACTTCCCTCAAATGAAAGACCCCCATCGATTTTTCCTTCTCCTTGATTTGAGGAATCTAAATTTCCTTGTGTTCCATCATTGTCATTTTCAGTGCTATCTTTAAATTGAGGGTCAGGATCTTCTGGATTTTCTTTTAAATGCCACACCCCTTTATAGTTGGTATCCCAGACTCCTGTAGGATTTTCTCGGGAATTCATATTAGTGATATTGCCAAAATACATTATAATATTTGTATCAATAGATGTGGAAAGAAAGGGAACTTTAACCCAAACAATCAATTTAGCTTCAGTATCACTATAACTTTGGTTAAACTGTTCAATTTCATGATCTAACCATTTATTTCCTTGCGTAAAAGCAATATTATCTCCATCTGGTTGAGCATAATCATGTAAATCTTCATCCAACATTGAGATTAATAATGGAAAGTTAATATGACATCCTGATCCGAATACTTTAGTATGATCGATTGTAATTACTTTATAATAGCGAAATTGATATACATTAGAGGGTTCATCATATATAGTTTTTTCTGTTCCAACATTATAGAAACTATTTGGATCATATTGATTGTTATATTCTGTAGCTATCCAATCCGCCGAATGACCAATATTAGAGATACGGACTTCATCGATAATTCCTGAAAAATTATAGTTACCACTACCAGCACCATGTCTACTAATCTCTATGGTATCTCCTAAGATATAATTAAATGAGGTAGTATTGGTATTTGTGCCTTTTCTAAAACCATCAACGAATAAAAACATACCAGATGCATTTTGACCTGCAACTATATAATGAAATTCATTATCTATAATGTTTACGCCAGTTGGTACCAGGTATTCCCATGTAGTTCCGCTAATATATTTAATAAAGCAAACATTTCCATCAGGATAAACTCTTATCGCATAAACATCTCCCCGCGATACTATTTCTTCACTGTGAGAAATCGAATCATTTACTTTTATCCAAGCTGATACAGTCAATTTGTTTATTGGATCTGTATTTGTTGGACTTGGAATAGTAATATAATCGTCATCACCAGAACAATTTACTGCCCCATCAATTTTTCCAATTACATTAGTAGAACCTCCACCTCCATCTTGAAAATTCTGAGGCGTGCCATCATTATTATTAGTAGTAGAGTCTTGATGACCTCCTATAGTTCCGTCGTTCGGTGCCTCATTTAAATGCCAAACTGCGCCATAATTACTGTTCCATACACCAATTGGGTTCTCTTGTGCTATCATGGTAGAATTTCCATAGTACATATGGATTTTCGTATCTGAGTCTGTAGATAACGAGGGAATACGGACCCATACAATTAATTGGGCATGAGTATCACTATATGATTGGTTAAAAAGCTCAATCTCGTGATCTAACCATGCATTATTAATACCAAATGCTAAGTCATCTCCATCAGGTTGAGCATGATCATGGAGATCTGAATCAACAATCGATATTAGCGCTGGAAAATTAATGAGGCTCTCTGAACCATTAACTTTTGTATGATTTATCGTTAGTTCTTTATAATATGTAAAATTTTCAACATTAGGAGGATGCTCAGTTACATTATATTCCTTCCCTATTGAATAAAAAGAATTTGGATCATATTGGTTGTTATATTCTGTGGCAATACAATCTGCCGAACGAGATACATTAGAAAGACGGACCTCATCAATTATACCATTCCATCTATTATCAACAGATTGGTTCCAACTCCCAATTTGTATAGGTTGATCATTAGTACCTATTGTTATACTTGCAGATGTCTGATCTTCACTAATTCCATTTATAAATAAGTACATATTTGATCCATCATAGACCCCAGCAATATGCGTCCAAGTATTTATTGGCATTACAGTTGTTGATTCTAAAGCTACCATACTATCGGAGATGCCAGTTGTTATTTCAAACCTAGGATATTGATCGCCTCCATAGCCAGGAGTAGTGCTTAAACCTAAAGAAAACATATTCCAAGGATTTCCTCCTGATTGAGTTGGTTTAACTAATATTTTAGCGTATTGTTGTAAACTAGAATCCCAGCCTTTATAGTAAGCCCAAGCTTCAATCGTTATCGCATTGGTAATGTCTAAACTGTCATCGTCAGATATATTCAATCTATTATCATTTCCTTCAAAATTTATACCGCCATTGATTTGTGCCTCCACTTGATCATTTGAATCCATAGACCCATAACTTGTTCCATTATTAGCGTATTGGGTGCTATCTAAAATTTCCCCTTGTTCACCTATAGGTGTTTCTTTTAAATGCCAAACTCCTACATAATCATCATCCCATACTCCGGATGGATTTTCTTGAGATTCCATAGTCTCATTTCCATAATACATATAAATTTTAGTATCATAGGATGTTGAAAGTGAAGGAATACGTACCCACGCAACTAAATGCGCGTGTGTACTGCTATAAGATTGGTTAAAATGCTCTATTTCGTGGTCTAACCATTCAACACCATCAGAAAAAGCAATATCATTCCCAGTTGATTGGGTATGATTATGTAAATCAGCATCATAAATATCTATTAAGAGAGGAAAATTTTCATGGGAGCTTGTTCCATTCACTTTTGTATGATCTATTGTAATTATTTTGTGATAGGAAAAATAATTATTTGAGGCTGTTCGAATCGGTGGAAGTACATCTTTATCATTATTTTTATAGTCTTGAATATTATTATTATTTTTACTTGGGTAAGCAGAGAATTGAATCAGTGAAATTGAGCCAATTATCAAGAGAATTAAAATTAAACTTGTTAATTTGCTAATTTTCATTCAACCTTAACCCGTAATGGTTTTTTTTGATTTCAAAGCTACCTACAATTTTGTAGGATATTCTAAATAGATAGATAATATAATTTATATATAAATGAATGTGAAGTTCCCTATAATCCCGTGAAATTCATGAAAAAATTATTTTCACATTTCTTTTTCTAAATATTCTGCACTACATAAGGAAATTTCAAGAATTTTATGAGTTAAGAATGCACTTATTACATAAATATCAGCTTTGAAATCTGATTAGATTTATATAAGAATAGTGTTATTACAATATTGTAAGATTTCTGTCAATCTAATATACTAATGTGCAATTTATTTAGGTCGTGCAAATGCAAAAAGAAACAACCTCGCCAATCAATAGAGGTCAGATCTTTAAAGACTTATTTTATAATTTTTTAGAAGTTGATAAAGGAATAGAAGCAATTATTGTTTCTGATGAAGAAGGATTCATAATTGCTGGGGAAAAGAGAAAAGATATAGATATAGAGCTTATTTCATTTTTAACGGCAGTTGTTAATCCGATAATAGAACGTATGCGTAATGAATTTGCATTTAAAAGATTCGGTACAGCAAGTTTTGATACAGATGAACACCGTCTAATTTTTATATCCTTAGATGGAAGTACGACATTAAGTTTAGTTTTTGAAGATAATGTTTCAATTGATAAACTATACCCTTATGCGTATTTTCTTACTGAAAAGATTGCTCAAATTATTAGGGCCGTCCCGGAAGATGAAATCGAATTAAGGATCCCCAATTTTGAATTTGAGGAAGAACTTTCAAACCAGTCTGACAGATTAAAATATCAAATATATCGAGGAAAATTAGAGCAAGAAGGATTTTATCGATTTAAATTTATAATTATTGGTGATCATGAGGTTGGGAAAACCTCGTTAGTTCGGAGATTTGTAGAAAATAGATTTTTAGATGATTATCATACTACTATTGGTCTTAATATTTTATCTCATACTCATAATGCTTTTGGAAATAAAGTAAATTTATCACTTTGGGATATAGGAGCTCAGAAATATTTTAGACGATATAGAAAAACATATTATAATGGAGCTCAGGCAGCATTTATCGTTTTTGATTTAACTACTCGTGAATCTTTCGAAAATATTATAAAATGGCATAAAGAGCTTATGGAATATATAGAAGATAAGAATATCCCTATCATAATTGTAGGAAATAAAAAGGATTTGATTGACCAAAGAGCAATAGATTTTGAAGAAGGTGTTGATTTAGCAAAAGAATTGTCTAATAGATCTGAATTATCTGATTTTTCTGATTTATCTGGTTTAATAGATTTTTCAGATCTGTCTAGAAAAATAGATAGTAATATAAATTATATTGAAACTAGCGCCCTTACAGGAGATCAAGTTGAGGATGCATTTAATTTAGTTTCATATCATTTTATGATTAAATCTAAGGAATTTGAAGAGAATAAATTCAAAGGAAATATTGCTAAGGAAATAAATTCAATTTTGAAGAATTATGGCTCTTTAAAATTGTTATTCATTACAGAAGATCCGCTTTGGAGCCCTGCATTACAAATATTAACAGAAATAAATGAGTTAGGTGAATTTATCAAAGTTAAAGATAAATTGAAAGAAAGAGAATATGAATACTCTAATGGATTAGTTATCAAGAATTACTTATATGACTCAATAAGATCCACTAATTCTGATGGGGTTTTTTGCATATTTGATGCACGAGAAAAAGATCATGTGGATCCAAAATGGAAAGAGATGTTAAATGAGTTCATAGAAAAAATTGAGGGGAATAGTGCTTTATTAATAGGGATTCGAGTATCTGAAGCCATAGACTGGTCAAAATTGATGGAGGAGTTTAATATTAGTGAAGAGATGGAAGAAAAAATTGGATCAGTTTTATTCTTTAAAATAAGTGATAATAATGAGTTAGAGATTTATGAGTTACTTGAATTTTTGCTAAATTTCATCAAACAACGGTTACTTTCAACCAAACTAGAAGATAAGACAGAAATGACTAGTAAATTAGAGCAAGATTTAAAAGTAAAGGAAGAAAAAATTCAAAAACTTAGTTCAAAAGTTTCAGAATTGAAAAACAAAATCGAGAGCAGTGATGTTTCATCTGAAATCAGAGCAAGAAAATCAAAATACAAAAAATTCTCACCAGAAGATCAATTAAAAAAGAAGTCAATAAGCAGTCAAATTGAAACTTTAAAAAATAAGATTATAACTTATGAAAAGAAAGGAGAAAATCGTAAGAAGGTAAAACAAGCATGGTATGATCTTAGTAGAGCATATATTAAAGCCCATGATTATGATAAAGCAATCGAAGCATTAGAAAGGGCTTTAGATATTGATTCCAAGTTTATAGAAGCTTGGAATGTATTAGGTGCAGTTTATTTCGGAAAAGGGGAATATAAAAAATCAATTGATACATTCCAGAGATTATTAAAACTTAGACCAAAAGACCATATTGTTTGGTATAATGTTAGTAGGGCTTATATAAAAAATGGAGAATATCACAATGCGATAATGGCTCTAGAACAGACAATTAAAATAAATGCTGACATGGTAAAAGCTTGGAATCTTTTAGCTGCTTCATACTATGTGGATGAAGAGTATTTTAAATCAATTAAAACTTACGAACATTTATTAAATCTAATGCCACTCGACCATAGCGTATGGTATAATCTCGGACGTGCTTATATTAAGTATGGAGAATATGAGAAGGCAATAGACGCTTTAGAGCATGCGATAAAAATAAATGCGAGTTATGGTCCTGCTTGGAATGTGTTAGGCGCCTCATATTTTGGGAAAGGGGAGTATAATAGATCAATCGAAGCTTTTAAAAATTTTGTAAATCTCGATCCAGATGACCATGTCGCTTGGTATAATTTAGCTGAGGCATTTTTTGCCACACAGAAATATGATGAGGCACTTAATGCCTGTAATAGTAGTTTAGATATTGATTTCAACTTTGAAGAGGCTCTAAATCTACGAGAGAGAATATTAGCAAATTTTTAAAAATAAAATTATAATTAGTTCATTTAATTAAATTTTTTTAAGGTTTTTTAAAACTTATTTTAATTTCAATTAAAATCAAGATCTTGATTTATTGAATAACTGACACTATTTTTAAAAAGAAGAATTTTATAATAAATGAATAAATTTTTTATAATTATTTACAATATATGATGAGATAAATGAAATAGTACAATTTTTTTAATTTCAGAGAAATATTATGAAAAAAAATAACAAAGAACTTATACAAGATCTTTCAAATAAAGAAATTTTGAGGGAAGAAATAAAGCTACAGTTCCATTCGTATTTATTAGCTTTTTTCACAATATATACTTTATCATTTGTCATTCCCGGAATAATTTTAACGCTATATTTGTATTATTTATTTACTCCTTATTTTTTAGGAGTTAAAAATTTTCTATCAATCTTTATGGAACTAAATTCTCTAATAGTTCTATTGTTAATGCCCTTTGTTTTAATAATATGTTATCTTATTCATCTATTTTTTGTGGCTTTGATAACTAGATTGTTTTGGCAACATACTGAAAAAATAAGCCCAACTAAAGATGGAATTATTCCGAGAAACATTTCGAGTAAAATATTAGACTATTATAACATACGCTCATTCATGATAAAATATCCTAAAAATGCGTTTGTTAAAGGCCCGTTTCCTTGGCTAATAAATTGGCTCTATAATTTCGTAGGAACTAATAAGATTGGAAAGGGAACTACTATAGAAGAACAATTTGGAGCAGATAGATATGTTGATATAGGGGATAACTGTTATATTGGAGTTAATGGTGGATTTAGCTCTCACTCAGTGGCAGGTATTTTCGGGAATATCTCGTATTTTGAAATTAAGTTAGGTGATAATGTAACCGCCTCAGCGTTAAATTGTTTAGCCCCTGGAGTTCAAATCAAAGATGATGCTTATTTATTACCGATGGCCGGGGCTGTCAAGCATACCAATTTAAAGGGAGATCATAATTTTTATTTTGGAGCTCCCCTAAGAAAAATCTTTAAAAAGAAAATACTAGAATATCTAAAAATATCTGAGGAAAATCTCGAAATGAATAAAGAATTGGCTGAAAAACAAAAACAAATTAAATATGAAATTGATAAACTATCATAAAATTAGAATATTATGACTGAGGAAACAAAGAATTCAATAAATAAAATAACTCAAGAAATAGATGAATTTACAATTGATTTTACCACAAGTAGTGCAATTAGTAGAATAACAATTAAGATATTAGCTATTTATCTTCCCATTTTCTGGTTTAGCGGAATTCTTGTAGGTACTATTTGGTATGGAATTGAATATTTGATTGAAAGTTGGATAATTAGAATGTTTATAATACCATTGATGATTGTAGCTTCTTGGTTTACTTTTATTTTTGCATGTGCATTATTTGGTAAACTATTCTTAATTTTTATAAACCTCATTCATAAACCAAAAGAAGGTATCTTCAGAGCTGAAAAGGGAAATACTGATTTTGAATTTTGGTGCCTCCGAACCGAGTTGAAGAAATTAATAATATGGTTAATGAACAATTGCCCTTTACCTTGGATAGACACTTGGGCTTTTCGCTGGTTTGGAACTAAAATAGATTTTACTAGTCATTTATATGATGCCTGGGTCGATATGGAATTTATTAAATTTGGTCGTAAAGTAACCGTTGGTCAAGGCGCAGTTGTTATGAGCTCTATGGTTGTCGGGAAATATTTAATCATAAAAAAGGTCTATTTTGATGATTATGCTGTAATTGGGGGAGTATCAAACATCTCGCCAGGTACTATAATCGGAAAGGATACTGTTATAGGAGCATTTTCAAGTACCAATTTAAATCAATTATTAGAACCAGGATGGATTTATTTCGGTATACCTGGAATAAAACTTAAAGAAAATAGATATGCCGAGTCTAGAAGGGATATAATAACTAAAAGAGATGTCGATGATGAGAAGAAATATGAAGTTGAACACGATGTAAGTATTGATGAGGATAAGAAGCACTTATTGTAAAACTAATTTGGTCCTTTTTTTTTTACAATTATCCAATTCTACCATCTAATAAGTCAATTTACAAATTATAAGATGGAATTTTTTAAATTACGCAGTATAGCATCATATAATCAAGTTTGCTTTAATTGTAAGTAAATATTGAATAATGGGTTATAAAACAGAAAAGACTGGTCCTGCCGTTTTGCATGAGTCTGAGATCAGTATTATTAAGGAAGAAATTATGAATGAAGGAATAAAGAATTGGGAACTTGTGGGTATTATTTTTATAAGTATTTTAGGAAGCCTTTTTCATTTTCTATTTGAACTTTCAAATTATAATATTATAGTAGCCGGATTTGCTGCTGTAAATGAGAGTGTTTGGGAACATCTTAAATTACCATTTTTTCCTTTACTTATTTTTTCTCTAATAGAATATTTTTATGTTAAAGAAGAAGGTAACAATTTTATTATCGGTAAAGCTGTGGCTGGATATTTAATGCCAACAGTAATAGTAATCATTTTTTACTCCTATACTAGCATTTTAGGAACAAATTTACTGAATATTGATATATTAAGCTTTTTAGTTGCGGTCGTCATTGGGCAATTACTAAGCTTTAAAATACTTTTATCCCCCGAGTTTTCTAAAAAATTTTTTATAATCTCTTGGATTGCACTCATACTCTTAGCTTTTATTTTTATTTTATTTACTTTCTTTACTCCAGAATTTCCAATCTTCCAGGATTCTACAAATGGACAATATGGAATAGTTAAAAATCATTAATAACAAAAAATATCTATTTTAAGATGAAGATCGGTTATCCTTGTATTAATCTCACTTTAGATTGTCGGAGCAGTAAAACCTTTAGATTAAAGAATTATTCACATGAAAAATTGATAAATATTATAGAGGGAAATTTAGAGTGTCTTTTTGAAATTTTGAAATACAATGTTTCTCATGATTTCTATTTCTTTAGAATTACCTCTGATCTTATACCTTTTGCTTCTCACCCAATAATGGATTTTAATTGGCAAGACTATTTCAAACTAAATTTCAGGAAATTAGGGAATTTTATAAAAGAAAATAAGATAAGAATCTCAATGCATCCTGGTCAATATACAGTTCTAAATTCTAACAATCAAAAGGTTTTTCAAAATAGTATAAAAGATTTAGAATATCATGTGGAAATTTTAGACTTAATGGCATTAGATAAATCAGCAAAGATTCAGATTCATATAGGTGGAGTATATAACAATAAAAAAACGAGTTTGAAAAAATTTATAAATAGATATTTTAACCTCGAAGAGAGAATTAAAAATAGATTAATAATTGAAAACGATGATAAAAGTTATAATTTGGATGATTGCTTGGAAATCAATAAAGCTATTGGAATTCCAATCGCATTTGATATTTACCATCATGAGTGCCTTCATGATGGAAAAGATTTGGCTGATGCGTTCAATTTATTTACACAGACCTGGGATAAAGATGATGGTATTCCAATAATTCATTATAGTTCAGAACATCCTATAAAAGGAAAATGTAGCCATGCAAAGACCATAGATCTCAACCACTTTGAAAATTTCCTTGTAGCTACTAGAAATTTCAATTTTGATATGATGTTTGAAATAAAAGATAAAGAGAAAAGTGTTTTAAAGGCATTAGAATTATTACGGAATGATCCCCGATTTAATAAAAATTTTTAATTAGTAAAAATGATATTACAATACTATTGGTTTTTAAATCAAGAGATGGGCTTTATGAATATTGTTAAATTACCTGAAATGACTGATAAGGAAATACTTGAATTTTTGAGAACAAGTTTTCTTTGAAGAATTATAAAATATTAGAGAATTAAATAAATATTTAATGTTGTTAAATGTAATTGATATTCCTATGTGGTTGATTATATTATATACGGTTCTAATTTTGTTTTTATATATCCTCATCGCATGTATAGTTGGAACCATTAAGAAAAATTGGGGAACTATGGATATTTTTTATGGACCTGCTTATTTTGTTGTTGCTTTTACTAGCCTATATTTCATTTATAAAGAGATTGGAATAGTTTCAATTCGGCAAATAGTAGTAACAATATTAGTCTTATTATGGGCTTTAAGACTTGCGATTTACGTCCATATTAGAAATCGAGGTAAACCAGAAGATCGTCGATATGCATTTATGCGAAAAAGATGGAAAGAAAAAGGGAAAAACGTCTTTTTAAAAAGTTTTACAAACATCTATTTATTTCAGGGACTGGTAATATTTATCGTTGTTTTTCCCACACTCTGGATAAATGTAAATGAAAATCCTCAGATAACAAATATATTAGAATTTTCAGCAATAACCTTATGGCTCGGTGTTATACTATGGATAATTGGATTTTATTTTGAAAGTGTAGGGGATTATCAACTCTATAAATTTCTAAATAATCCGAATCGGACAAAAAGAGTAATGGACGAGGGTTTATGGAAGTACACTCAACATCCAAATTACTTTGGTGAGACTATGATGTGGTGGTCTATATTTATCATCGCATTAGCTGTTCCTTGGGGTTTTATAACAATTTTTGGACCAATCTATATTACATTTCAAATAATTAATGTATCAGGCGTAAGATTGCTCAATAAGATTCACAAAAATGATGATGAATTTGCGGAATATAGGAGAAGAACAAGCACGTTTATCCCATGGTTTCCTAAGAAAAAGAAATAGTAATTATCATTTTTTTTTCCTTTAATTTTAATTGGGTGAATCACTCCCAATAAGATCTACCTCGCCAACTATCTTTTAAATCAAAATTCATTAATTCTTCAGGATAAGGATTGAAAAAAGTCTGATTTTTAAGATACGTTTCATCAAATCTTGCTATCCAGGATTTTAAAAGATTTAATAAAATAAATAGAGGTACCCAACCAACTCTATATTTTTCTAATTCGTCAAGGAAGAAAGCTTTTTCTTCTTGTGACAGCTTTTTTTTGAAGAATCCAAGTGCATGCATTAATACATTGATATTTGATGTATAATCAGGTGGATTTTTTATAAGCTCTAAAAACTTTTGCTCGTATTTTTCTATGATATGATCAAAATCTTTTTTCTGCGGATTAGCTGCGATTCTTCCTAAGACTCTCATGGATTCTTGGTTATATGCCATGAAAAGTAACTTATTCTTCGTGTGAAATTTAATTAGTTCATTCATTGAATGGGACTCTTTAACTTGTCGGAAGCCTGTGATGGTGTATAATTTAATCAACCAATGTTCCCTTATCCTAAAGTTAGTTAATCTTCTCTCGGTTTCAATAGCCTTATTTGGAAAATTCTTCATTACTGCACCTCCAAATAATCCTGAACCCTTTTTGATAACATGGGAGCCTTTTAATGTTCCAGAATAATGCTTAGTTTGAAAAAGTCCGCAAGAAGGAGATTTAGATTTTAAAATAAATCCATCTACAGACCCAAGTGAATTAAAGTATTCTTCAGAGAAATTTATCATTTTAAGAGTTAAATTTCTTCCAGTACTGGGTTGAATCATTTTTAATTCTGTGTTCTCAATTATTAATCTTACTGGATCCCTTGGTACGCCTAAACCAATTCCCACTTCTGCACACACAGGTCGAAAACCTACATACGATTTTAATAGAGTTATAAACGGACTTTTAATTATCATCCCATTCCATCTACAAAATTCAAATTCTATACACTTACTTATTACTACTATTGGTTCAGGAAATTCATTCAAATTCCAATTCTTCCTCCATAAATGGATAATTTTGTTAATATACCCGTTTTTTTTAAATTTTCTTTTTAATCTTCTACGCAAAAATCAACAGCTGCCTTTAAATGGATCTTTAAAATATTGAAAAGCGGTATATTCACATCTTCTTGCTTTATGAGTAAAGGTAATTCGGTACATCCTAAGATTATCCCTTGGACCCCGCGTTTTTCTAAATTTTCAATGATATCTAAGAATTTTATTTTAGTTTCGTCCAAAAATATTCCTTTAGCAAATTCATCATAAATCGCATTATGAATATATTTTCTATTTAATTCCTTTGGAATAATTGGATTCAAGTTATACTTATCTTTCAGTTTCTCAATATAAAATCCACTTTCCATTGTGAATTTCGTACCTAACAACCCAATAGTCTCAACATTTCTCTCTTTAATAGCTTTGGCAGTCTCGTCAATTACATTAATTATAGGTATTACTATTTTCTCTTGGACTTGATCTGCGATCTTGTGCATAGTATTAGAACATATAACGATTGCTGAACAGTTGGCTTTCTCAAGCGTGATGCATATTTGTGAAACTTTATCTGCTATGATATCCCATTCCTCATTGTTTTGGAGTGAAAGAATTTCCTCAAAATTAACAGAATATAATATGATCTTAGCTGAATTCCAGCCCCCTAATTTACTTTTTATCATTTCGTTTAAAATCCGATAATAATCAATCGTATTTTCCCAACTCATACCTCCAATTAATCCTAGTAGCTTCATTTTTATATTATACTCACAATTTTAATTTAAAATTAACTCTTAAAATCTATAAACATTGAAGCCTAAGTTTATTCAATCCGATTACAAATAAAATCTAGTCTAATAAAATAAAAATAGAGAATTCAAATAACATTATCTCTTATTTTTAACTAAACATATTTTAAGCTATAATTGATTACATCAATTTGAAAAATTAAAATTTGAGATAATCGCTTCAAAAAATCATCTAACAGGATTTTAAAATGATAGAAGAAAAGAGAAATAAATTTTTACAGATATTCAACATTGTCGCATTCTTCATCATGATTGTATTTAACGCACTCTCGGGAACTAGGATCTTTAATAACAAATCGGTCGGTGAAGTTTCAAACAAATATCCTAATTTATTTACCCCAACTGGTATCACATTCAGTATATGGAGCGTAATTTATCTTTTTTTACTCATTTATGTTTTTTACCAAGCTAGAGATGTTTTTAAAGCTCGAAAAGAAGAGATGCCTTTTTTAGATCAAATTAGTATATATTTCATTTTAAGCTGTTTATTTAATAGTATATGGTTAATCGTATGGCTTTATGAATTGATTTTGCTCAGTTTGATTGTTATGATATTCTTACTCTTAACTTTAATAGCTTTATATTTACGTTTAAATATAGCAAGAGGGGATTTAAATAAGCGGGAAAAAGTCATCGTCTGGACGCCATTTAGTCTTTATTTAGGCTGGATAACAGTAGCTACCATTGCAAATACTACAGTTTTCTTAGTTTCCATTAATTGGGATGGATTTGGAATTCCCCCGTTTATATGGACAGTTATTGTAATCATTGTTGCCTTGATACTTACTTTAACAATCCTTTATACCAGAAGGGATTTTGTATATCCGCTCGTTACTATCTGGGCTTTAATAGGGATAATTATCAGAAGATTTGATCAATATTATGATTTAGCTGTAGTTGCGATAGTCATGATTATTATAATTAGTGTAAATATGTTATTTCTCCTAATTAAAACATACAGGTAATATATTTGTAATTATTGCCCAAAAAGAGTGTGTGCTTTTTCAGTTAATCTGCCTTTTCCAATATAAAACTTATAAGTTAAATAAATAAGAATTAAATAGTGGGTTAAGGTATATCATTTAACATATAAGATTTATGAAAAATAAATTCACTACAGATGAGAAAAATTGGCAGTTGATATTAATTGGGTGGCAGTAATTGTTGTTGGTATTATATATTTCTTAATAGTGTTTTTCTGGTATTATCCGCAAATTTTTGGAAATATGTGGCTCAAGTTAGTTGGTAAAGAAGGAGTAGAAAAATCAAAAATCATCAAGGAATCAATTGTTATGGTGTTAACAAGCATCATAACTGTGCTAATAATTGAGGTTCTATTAGATTTGACAGGTTGGAACGATGTAAGTTCCGCTTTACTAATGAGTTTGCTTTTATGGGTCGGATTTGTAGCAATGCTAGCGATAAATCAGAATATCTTTAATGATAGAGGTGTAAAATTATTTTTTATTGAATATGGTGCCTATTTAGTTGCTTTTTTAGTGTCAGGATTAATTTTAGCTCTATGGCAATAAATAAATCCATTTTTTTAATTATTTTGTTTTCAAGGTTGCTTAAAATTAACTTTTACTCCAAAAAAAAGAGAAAAATAATGAAATATAAATTATTTCTTATACTTTTTAAAAAGCGGGTCTTCTATTTGTAATGCTCTCCGTTGAACCTTACCCAAGATATTTTTTGGTACCTCATCAATAAATTCAACTAATTTAGGGACTTTCCAATTAGTCATATATTCTTCCATCCATGTGTGTAATTCTTCTTCGGTTATGGTTCCCACATATTCCGGTTTTATGGCTACCCATACTTTTGCAATCTCTCCGACTTTACCCTCCGGATCAGGTAGACCTGCAACAGCTGCTTCACTCACTTTTTTGTGTTTCATAATCATAGTCTCTACTTCAGTGGGAAATACAGAATGGCCAGCTACTTTAATTAATTGTTTCTTACGATCTCTAAGAACCACAGTCCCATCTGGATTCATAAATCCGATATCGCCAGTTCGAAGCCAAATCCTATCATTCCATTCCTGTAGAGTCTCTTTGGTTTCTTCTGGTTGATCCAAATATCCTTTCATAACCTGTGGGCCGGAAATACAGAGTTCCCCGGTATTCTGTTCTCCATATTTTGAACCAGGTAATCCGATAGCTATAGGACCATCATCAAGAGTGGGGGCATCTGATGGCCAAATGCCCCAATCCGTACCAGGTAATGGCAATCCTATTACTCCAATTGGGCTCTCACCGAACAGGTTACCAGCCCCTACAACAGGAGAAGCTTCACTTAATCCATAACCCTCGACCAGTTTCCCTCCTGTTTTTTCAACAAAAGCATCTCGAACAGGTTTATGTAGAGGTCCTGCGCCAGAAATACAGAGCTTTAATTTTCCAAATAATCCTTTAAATTGTCTTAGATTCTTATAATCTGCAATTCTTTTAAAAAGGATTTCTGCTCCTGCATAGATAAGCCCATTTGGAGCGTTAATTTCGTTGAGTTCATTAAGAAATTCTCCAGTTTCGGGAGGTCTCGGAAAGAGCATTATGAATCCCCCTAAAGCAATAGATGCATTCATACATGCTGTCATTCCGAATGAATGAAAGAGTGGTAAAGCGGCGATATCCCCAACTCCCGGATCTTCACCACCAAACCAGAGCATACATTGAATAGCGTTAGTAACTATATTAAAATGGGTTAATATTGTGGCTTTCGGTATGCCAGTTGTTCCCCCTGTCATAATGTACGTTGCTGTGTCATTCACGGGATCAATCTTAATATTAGGGAGATCTGGTGGTGTTTTTAAGAGATCTAATAACTTATAAGTGTTAGGAAAATCAACTTTGCCTCCTGGAATTCTCCCTATTATCTTACCCAATAACTTTTTATATCCTGGAAGTCCAGAAGCTAAATCGGCTATATTGGAAGATATTATAAAATCGAGATTAATTTTATGGAGAATTGGTTTGATTAACTCGCTATACAAAAAATCCATTATAATTAAATATTTAGCCTTTGTAATTTCTAGATGATGTAAAATCTCTAACGGTTTGTATGTTGGATTAATACCTGTAGCTATAGCTCCTATCTTTAACGCAGCATAAAAAGCTATAACATACTGGATACTATTTGGCATGAGAATCGCTACTGTCTCTCCTTTTTTCACGCCTAAATTATGAAGTGCGGTGCCTAATGAATCAATCATTTTTCCGGCCTCTTCATAAGTCATCCAAGAATATAAAAACCACATCATAGCTTTATCACTATATTTCTTGCGCTGTCTCTCGAAAAACTCTCCAGCAGATATTTCTTCAAAATCATAAGTATGAGGTGTGTTTTCTGGCCACCATTTTCTAAACCATGCTTTTTCTTCATTTATTTGCAATTCTGTCATATATCATCACTTCTAAAATCTATAATGTTAGAATTCATGAAATTGAAATTCAATTTTTTTTAAAATTGGGAAAATTTGATATTAAATTTTGTATCTAATTTAGAATCTTTAATATATAAATCTTTAAAGTTTTCCAAGAAACTTTCAATTAGTTTAGTTGAATCGGATATTTACCATATTGGCTTAAAGTCTCTCTCATGGCAAGGAAGTTATCTAGTTTAACTGCGGGATTTATACTGTGTCCAGAGCTTAAAATTAAACCTCCCCCAGGCGCGATTTCTCTGAGTAACCTTTTTGTATACTCCTTAATAGTTCCAGGACTCTTATCTGAGAGATCCTGGGGTGACACATTGCCTACAAATGTGATTTTATCTCCATACTTTTCATTTAACTTAAAAATGTCAAATTCAGAATTTGCGGTTGTAGGTTCGATTGGATGAACCGCATCAACTCCGCATTTGATGATATCCTCAAATAGCTTTTCTATATCACCGCAACTGTGTAATATGAATTTTAATCCTCCTTTATGAGCCGTATCACATATGCGCTTTAACCAAGGAAATACATATTTCCGATAATTTAAAGGGCTCATGAATGGCCCTCCTTTATAACCATAATCATCACACATAATAACTGCTCCGTTTTCTCCCCATTCAATTAAACGTTTAACTAATTCTACCGTAAATTTACCTCTATTATCGAAAACTTTCTTAATATTTTCTCTTTGAGCTAATAAACGGCTAAAATTTTCTAATCCAAATGCCTCCCAAGTCATTTCCATCATACCAAAAATCATTGGTGCTATATGTACTTTCCCCGCAAATTTTTCCTCAAGACGTTTAGCTTCTTTCTGAATTTCTTCCCTTCTTGGATCATCTGGATCTAAAGGAGGAAATTTTTCAAATTCTTCAAAGTCTTTTATCCCTCCTCCCATATAATATACAATGTCCATATTATCAGAAGGATTTAGTTTAAAATGATTAATCCTTCCATATTCATCTATAAAACCATCTTTATCGAATAATTTGGGAAATAAAGCTACTGGTGAAGGAACAAGATCTATTCCAATTCGTTTATATAATTTTACAATAGTTGGCAAACCCATTTTAAAAGAATTTATTCCCCCCAATAACTTATTAAATTGCTCGCTATTTTCAAATTGTGTCTCATATACAGTTTTATAAGCCTGACCAGCACCTAATAATCCATACTTAACTTTAAAATGTTTGCATACAGCTAAATTGTCAATTGATGACTCAAAAGAAGGCACACAATCAGCTTCTTCATGATTAATTACTTTAATAATTCGTTCCCGTGCAGTCATTCTCTCCATTTTTCTCTCTCCTTTGCAGGCGTTCTTACTTATAAAGTGGACCAAAATTTGCACATGCTCGATAATCTGCTCCTTCCAAATCATTTGTTCCGAAAGCATTCCAAGCACTTGGTCTAAATATATTATTTTCTACTATATTATGCATGCAGACAGGAATTCTGAGCATAGATGCGAGCGTAATTAAATCTGCACCAATATGACCATAACATAAAGAACCATGGTTAGCACCCCAGTTATTCATTACATCATATACTGTTCTAAAAGCACCCTTATCTGTTAATCGTGGGGCGAACCATGTTGTAGGCCACGTAGGATCAGTACGTTCATTAAGAATTTTATGAATCTCTTTTGGAAGATCTACCGTCCAACCCTCCGCAAGTTGTAAAACGGGGCCTAATCCTTTTACAATGTTTAATCTTGACATAGTTATTGCCATTCCACCCCTTGTAAGAAAATTTGTAGAAAATCCACCTCCCCTAAAGTACGGAACTGTCGCAGCATGCCAAGTTGTAAATTCACAGCACTTCCTTGCTTCATCTTCTGAAATTTCCCAAAAAGGTTTTAATGCCGGATTTCCATTTCTTTCTTGTTGACCCGTTCCGTCTATCGCTGCTGGTCCAGAATTAATTAAATGTATTATTCCCTCTTTAGCAAGTCCTGTTAATTCTTTGCCAGTTACCCGCTTCACTGCATTAGCACTCCAATAGGTTCTTACATCCGCAAAGATTTGTGCTGTACCCGTTAATAAGTGTCCAAATAGCATTGTAAGTCCATTTAACGAGTCATTTTCAGTTGCCACTAGATATGGTTGACGGATCCCATTCCAGTCAAAAGATGAATTTAGTAGTGATTCAATAAAATCTCCATTTGGCATCCAATCAGTCCAATGTCTTTGACCTTGAAATCCTGAGACAATTGCATTATGACCAAATGATTCCTCTCCATACCCTAATTCTTTTAACCTCGGATTTCCGACCATCAAATCTCGTACTATCATAGCCATCTTAACCATAATATCCCATTCTTTGTCCTTTTGCTCCCTTGATTTTTGTATCTCGGGGGGATTATGGTCTTTTCCTTCTTTACAATTTTGCTTTACCCATTTAATTGCTTTTTCGAATTCTTGTTTATCATATATATTTTCTTTTAATCTACGGCTTATCTCTGACATATCAACATATTCATTACGCATACCTAAATAATCTTGGAAATAATTCTCCATAATTATAGAACCCGCTATCCCCATGGAGACAGATCCAATTGAAAGATAAGACTTTCCTCTCATCCATGCTACTGCTAATCCCGCTTTCGTAAAGCATAAAAGTTTTGCTTTAACATCGTCAGGAATTGTCCTGTCATCCGCTTCTTGAACGTCTTGTCCATAAATACCATAAGCGGGAATGCCCTTTTGAGAATGAGCTGCTAAAACTGCCGCAAGATACACTGCACCTGGTCTTTCGGTTCCATTAAATCCCCATATTGCTTTAGGAATAAAAGGAGTCATATCCATAGTTTCCGCACCATAACACCAGCTAGGCGTCACCGTTATTGATAATCCAACATTCTCTTTTTGAAATTTGTCTGCACAATCTATAGCCTCAGCTACACCACCAATAGTAGTATCAGCAATTACACATTCTATATTCATACCATTAGGATGTTTCAAGTTTTTTCTTAAAAATTCGGCACAGGCTTTAGCCATATCCATTGTTTGTTCTTCAAGGGCATCTCGAACACCCATTTCTCGACCATCAATAGTAGGTCTTATTCCTATTTTTGGAAAATCTCCACGGAGTCTTTTTTTACCAACATGTTTTTGCATTTTTTAATCACTTTTATTAAATAATTGCTAATGGCTAAAATTTTCTGTCATTTATTCAAATAATTATTATTTTTTTTAATTTTTTCTTTTACTCTATAACTGCTTGAAAAAGAGCTTGTATATTTACTGGAGGTACATCGGGAAGTATTGCCTCATGACTTGGGGAGATTATTAAACCTGTCGGCATGATAGTTTTTAATTCATATACTTTCTCTCTGACCTGATCAGCTGTACCAAAGACTAATAACTCTTGGGCATCAACTCCTCCACAAAATGAAACTTTATCGGAAAAATGCTTTTTTAATCTTACAAGTTCCATATTAACTGCTAATGCTTGAATAGGATGTATAGCATCCACACCTATATTTATTAATTCGGGAATTGCCTCAAAAATCGAGCCACAAGAGTGATAAATAACTTTTAATCCATAAGATTTTGCTTGATCAACGAGCTTTTTTGCTCCAGGCATTGCAAATTTTTTTATATTATCTGGAGAAAGCATTAAACGTTTCTGACCTCCAAAATCATTACCTATTAAAACCGCATCGAGCATACCTTTTGTTGCCTCGTAGAATATTTTATTGGCTTTAAGATAAAACTCAATGATTTTATCATGAACGGCTGTAAAAATATCTGGATATCTTAGCATTGTAACAAATGCTGTTGACATTCCAAATGCCGAATACACATCTTGAAAGTGTGCAGACCAAAGAACCCCCATAACAGGATAACCCTCTGGCACTTCTTCTACCACCCTTCTACATTGCTCCTCATCTAAATGTTCATCAGGTTCAGGCCAATCAAAAGCATCAATATCATCTTTTAATGGATCTTTATAATCTTCAAAAAATCCAGGTGCTGTTAATGTCCTATGTTCCATATCTTGACCCTTTTTAGGAAAATCGAATGCCATTGCGATATGATTATTTGGAGGATGATTATAAGGAACATCCACATCCCAAATATCACTTCCTATTTTTATTTTTAATTCTTGAAGATTGGACACTTTAAAATACTTAAATAGTGCTTCATAAGCTGCTGGGACAGGCATTCCTAACCAACAAGCTGGACGATCTACAGGTTTTCTCTCTATTGTAGCAAAAAATCTGTCAATATGATTCAATTAAACACCATCCTTATTAATTAATTCTTGTTAATTTGATTTATTTTTATTTTGAATGAAATTGCGGGTGAATCAGCTATTTTGGACGGGAGTTTAATTATTAAATTTCCATTTTGCATTTTCCATTTTAAATTTTCTTCATTACCAAGTAAATTAATTTGTACGATATGTTCCAAGTTAACATTTTCAATAGAGACTTTTTCGGTCTCTGGTTTTCCCATTAATATTATATAGAGCATATCATTTTTTTGCGTAAATCTCACAGAGATCCCTTCTGTGCTATTTCCTTTTGCCCTTATCCAGGGTCTCGTCCCAAAGATGGCATCTCCATTGACATCAAGCCATTCTCCGAGTCCCAATAGGCATTTTTTTTGCCCTTCTGGAATAGTACCATCGGCCATAGGACCCACATTCAATAACAAATTACCGTTTTTACTCACAATATCAATTAGCATTAAAATTATTTGCTCTGCAGTTAAGTAATCCTCTTCAGATTCATATTTATTATTTCCAAAAGAATTACCTACTCCTCTACACGTTTCCCACTTTTTTTTCTTTATTTTTTTAAATACTACATATTCTGGTGTCGTGAAATCGCAGTGTGCTAATTTTGTGAACTTTTTCACTTTCGGAAGAAATTGTCTCCATCTATCGTTCACTACTCCGTCGGGAATTTTATTATAAAAAAAGGCAAAAATTTCGAGAACATCTGTTCCAGGAGGATATCCCATATCCGCCCAGAGAATCTTTGGTTTATATTTATCAATTAATTCATAAATATGGGTGTTTACATAATCAGTATATTCTGGTGGATTGATATAATTATTTAGAAAACTTGCTGCATCTTTAATGGGATTCAAGTTAAAGGACCAATCCCATGCAGTAGAATAATAAAATCCCATTTTCATTCCTTCTTTTTTGACTGCCTTAGTCAACTCTCCTACAAGATCTCTACTGGCAATATAGTTTTTTTTGTTAGGATTAGGTTGTTTACTCGGCCACAAGAGAAATCCATCACAATGTTTTGAAGTTAATACTATATATTTTGCCCCAGCTTTTTTGAAAAGGGCTACCCAATCGTCTGGATTCCATTTTTTGATTGCCTCATTGAAAATAGGAACAAAATCATCATATGAGAAATCTTTACCATAAGTATCATAATGGTATTTTTGGGTGGGGCTGTTTGGAATTCGAAGCGAATTTAAATACCATTCAGCGTACGGATTGTTTTTAAAGTGTTCTTCTGGTCCTTTTTCCATTGATTCTACAAGATCTATTCCAGTAATCGCGAAAGCGGGAACTGAATAGAGCCCCCAATGAATAAAGATTCCTAGTTTTGCATCATGATACCATTCCGGAACCTCATGTTGACTAATCGATTTCTTATCAGGTGTATAGTTCATTTTAATTTCATTTATTTATTTTTTTCAATCTCTCTTATTTTTACCGTTTCTTGTTTAAATTTAACCTTCACTTTAGGTAAATTAAAGCTTTTTATTTCTTGCAATTAAACATTAAATGATGATAAATAAATCCTATGAAATTGATGAATCGAGGTATCAGCGTTTTGACGAGAAAAATCATATGATTTTTCTTTCGATGTGGGATAAAAGTCTACCCACTTATAGACAAATGTTTTTTACTAAAGTGAAAAATATTTAATTTTAATATCTAATAAAAGTGGAAAAAATGAATAAAATTAAAGTTGGAATAATCGGTTCTGGATTTATTGCAGAACATCATTGCTATTCCTATAGTTTATTACCTAATGTTGAGATCGTAGGACTTTCCTCGCTTTTAAAGGATCAAGCTACGGATTTAATGAAAAAATTTGGAATTCCAGGAGATCCGCTTAAGGATTATAAAGATTTATTGAAAATTGAATGCGATGTAATATCTATTTGCGTGCCTAATTTTCTGCATAAGGATATTACAATTGATGTAATTAATTCAGGGAAACATGCTTTGGTAGAGAAACCCTTAGCTCGATATGTTTCAGAGGGTAAAGAGATGCTTGATGCTTCTGAGTCTGCGAACCGAAAAATATTTTATTGCGAAAATAATATGTATGCCCCGACTTTTAGTAAAGTTAAAGAGATTATTGATGAGGGTGGTTTAGGACGAATATATATGGGCAGAGGAAAAGAACAACATTCTGGACCGCATTCCGCTTGGTTTTATAAAAAGGATAAAGCTGGTGGAGGAGCTTTAGTTGATCTTGGGATACATGATATCGCTTGCTTAGTTTGGTATTTAGGATGCAAAGTAAAAGAAGTTTTCTGCCAAATTAAGACTATTGTTCCTAACAGAGGGGAATTTGGTACATGTGAAGTAGAAGATAATGCCGTCGGGGTGCTTTATTTTGAAAATGACGCTCAAGTTATAATCGAAGAATCATGGACCGCTCCGGGGGGATATGATATGCGTTTTGAATTATTCGGAACTGAAGGTCAAATTAAAGTCGCTCCTACATTTAGCAATCTAATCAGTGTATATAGTGAAAAAGGGTACGGATATGCAGTTGAAAAGGCCAGTACTACTGCAGGGTGGACTTTTCCGGTTCCGGCTGAAGCATGGAATTTTGGTTACCCTCAAGAAATTAAACATTTTATTGACTGTATTATTGAAAATAAAGAACCTCTCACAGATGGGAAATATGGGCAAGAAATTTTAACAATCGTGGAAGCCATGTATAAAAGCGCTGAGAGTAAAAAAATAGAAGAAGTAAATTACTAATTTTTTATTAATTATTCTTAAAAATTAAAATCGGTATTTCCCTTGAGATATCCTTTCATAGATTTCGTTTGTGAGAGGAACAAATTCAGAACTTTCAGGTAAAAGAACAGATAGGGGATCATCTAACTCATTAATATTAAAACCCTCTTTTTTTAGTTTCACCTTTTGAATCTTATGTGTCGCGGTAAAGCTAAACTCCGTAATAAAACGGATAAATTTAGGTACTGCATAATGCGGTAAATACTTTTGCACGAAAGTTAAAAATTCATTGAAATCAAATTCATCGTTATTCCTTTTATGTATTGATACCATTCCTGCACGACCCTCTGTATGCGGAATTATAACGCCATATACCGAACACATATCAATTTGATGAAAAGTATTAATTACCGATTCGACTTCTTCAGTAGAGACGTTCTCACCTTTCCACCTGAATGTATCGCCTAAACGATCGACAAATTGAACATGTCCATACCCAATATCCCTTAAAAGATCTCCAGTATTGATGTACATATCTTCCTTTCTAAAAACATCTCGAAAAACTTTCTTCTCCGTCGCTTCTTTGTCTTTATACATATAAAATTTCTCAGGCTCGACTATTTGACCTAAGCATAACCCAACTTCACCTTTCTTTACTTTTTTCATGCGACCCTTTTCTGTTCTAAACGGCTCATCTTTTTCAAGATCGTATCTCACAATGGCATAAGGGGTCATACATACTCCGCAAGATTTATCTATATTGTGGATATTGGCAAAATTAGGTACAAAATCTTCTGTAGCCCCATAAAATTCTCTTATTTCTTGAATATTAAACCGTTTTTTAAAATCCATCCAAATATCTGGTCTAAGTCCATTTCCAACTATTTTTTCAATTGGATTGTCACCATCGTTAGGTTTTGGCGGTTGATTATATAAATATCGGCATATTTCTCCTACATAATTGAAACAGTTAGCGTTGAACTTACGAGCTTCATCCCAAAATTTACTAGCGCTGAATTTCCTAGCGATTGCCATTGCTGATCCTCTATAAAGTGCTGCAGCAAATGCTACCTTTATTCCGTGTGAATGGAATAATGGAGTTGTGACATAAATAATATCCTCTGGTTTCATTCCAACCACCATAGCGCCCCACCAATTCATTGCTGTTAATATTGATCTTTGCTTTAAAATTGCAGCCTTAGGCAGTCCCGTGGTACCTGATGTGAAGATGTAAACAAATGGATCATCCATTATAATCTCGGAAGTAGTTGGAGGATTTTTTGTACTAGAATCCTTAATTTTTTCCTTAAGATTGATATACCCCTCTGGTGTACTCATTTCTCCTTTATCAGGCAAAAAGAAGAGCATTTTTTTTTGTTCATTGGATAATTCCAGTTTAGATTTCACCTCTTCAAACGCTTGAAAAAGTTCTTCTCCAATGATATAAAGCTTCCCGGGAGTATGTTTCATACTATGAATAAGAGGTATTTGACGTAGATTGGTGTTAATTAATGAAGAAACTACTCCTAATTTACCTAATGCCACAATTATAAACATGTATTGTGAGCGATTTTCCACAAAAACAACAGCCTCATCCCCTCTTTTCAGCCCTAATTCTATAAAATAGTTGGCATAACGATTAATATATTCGTTAAATTCTTTATGAGTATATTTTTCATCCTCATATAAAAGAGCCCAGTTATCGGGATATTCTACTGCATGTTCTTCAATCCGAAGTCCTATAGAGTACTTGGATTCAGGTGGATGCGCTTCTATCCATGCTGCTCCCTGCAATATCAATGGAGTTTTTTCATCCCATGATGGCTGGATTTTAGCTTTATATTTTTCTTTTGATATGACGTAAGGTTTCGTTTCCTCTCCGTTTTGAGTAGTTTCTCCTGATAATGGAATTTCTGATTTTTGATCGTTCATTTTCCATCGTTATTAAGAATAAAATATTATGGGCAAGAAAATGTTAAAATGTTAAAAAAATTTAGTAATTATTCTTCGAAATAGAGAAATTTTAAAATCAAATTTAGAATAATAAAAAAAATTAGATTAAAACTGTTTATATTCTCCTTTGTACCACCATCTCTGAGATTTTCGCAATTCTTGAGGCATATCTTCATAGGGTGAAATTTCCTCATCTAATTTACAATCAGAACCATATCGATGTTGATTTCCAGGATGAACAAAACCGGTTCTCGCGATTCCATTTGCTGCTCGCAGGGAAGTTCTTCGTGCTATAAGAGAAGCTCCCTTAATGTAGAAATATCTCCATTTATTTTCGTCTTCGACAAGCTCAATAAATATTCCTTCATCCATACTATTATCAGATTCGATGGGTTCGAACTTACCAGTAGTTTCATTCCATTTTAATAATAAGTTCTTAGGTTTTTCTTCGTTCATTTTACCGTTAAATTTTTTGGATTTTTTTTCAAATATTAAAATTTGATAATATAATAGTGTACTTTATTTTAAAGATTTAATAAAATCAACCACAAAATCAAGTTTTTCTTTTGAAGCCAAAAGCATCTCATGGGGGAATTCAATACTCCGAGAATATATATCCGAAACGATAGGGAAATTTTTATCATCACTTTTGGTACCTCCCCAATTTGCATTCGAATAATCTATTCCTTTTCGCAAATCCATATTTTTAAAGCAATCTAATCTATGTAAAGGAGGATAACAATCATCTGTAGGAATTTCATTGCGATTCAATTTTTCTTTAAATTCTAATTTTGAAATATTCCCAAATTTTTCGGGTTCGAAAATAAAAGGATACACATAATAACCCAATTTCTCAGTACCGGGAGTAGGATTCATAACTCGAATGCCATCAATATTATTAAGTTTTTTCATGAAATACTGAGCATTTTGATTCCTTAATTTGTGCTGGGCAGGAAATTTTTTAATTTGTTCCAATAAGATTGCTGCCTGATATTCAGACATACGATAATTTGTACCATATATAAAATGAGCATAACCATATCCATTCTTTTTTCTTCCACAGTCAGAGATTGAATATATTAAATCAGCTAACTCATCTTCATTAGTAATGACTGCCCCTCCTTCTCCTGCCGTTAAAACCTTAGAAGCTTGAAAACTAAAGGACCCAGCATGCCCCCAATTTCCTACATGTTTTCCTTTATATTTTGATCCGTGAGCATGTGCACTATCTTCTACAACTTTTAAATTATGTTTATCTGCAATTTCCATTAGTTTATCCATTTCGACAGGATTTCCAGCCAAATGCACAGGAACTATAGCTTTCGTTCTTGTAGTGATTAATCCCTCGACTTTATTAACATCCATAACAAAAGTATCTGGATCTATATCACAAAAAATAGGAACAGCGTTAGTAGCAACCACCGCAGATGCTGAAGCTACAAAGGTATAATCTGAGACTATAACTTCATCCCCTAGTCCTATTCCTAATGCTAATAAAGCAACTTCAATAGCTACAGTACCATTAAAAACTGCTATACAATGCTTAGCACCTTGAAATTTAGCAAAATCTTCTTGGAATTTCCATACATTCTCTCCTTGGTGAACTCCTGGAGCACCACACCACCAATTTCCTGACTTAATAACATTTGCTAAAGCCTCAACTTCTGAACTATCATAAATTGGCCATTTAGGGAATTGCCTTTTTGCCTCTTGTTTAAATGACATTATTACACAACTCTTAATTTAATATTAGGATAATAAAATTATGAATAATTAAAAAAAAGTATTTTTTTAGATTATTGGTTTTTTACCTCATCAAAAAGATTTAGTACTTCTTTAATGGTATATTCACCACATTTTGGACTGAAACTTGCAACTGGTTCATAACCTCCAATTTCTATATACTCCCTAGGAGAGAATAAATAGGCAATCCAGTCGTTAGCATTTTGAAAGATAAATGTATCTTCTTTTCCAGTAGGTGATTTTTTAAACAAGATTTTACCAAGATCTTCAAATAACTCTCCCGGAACGGTTAAAATACTTAACTTATTTTCTGCTTTATTTGATTTTAACCTTAACCTTACATATTGTATAATAGAATAGCAATGGAATCGAAAAGGCTTACGTTTAATTATAAATGCTGGAAAATTAGCATTTTCGCTTAAGATCTTAGTCACGGGGAGAATTAGATATTTTTTTATTATAAAGGATAGTTTATTTTGAGACCAAGCAGGGGTAAAATATTTATAATCTTTAAAAGGAATCCAATAATGCCTTACTTCAGCAATAAATTCCAATTCTTGATAATATTCCTCACTTTTGATGGATTGAGCCATTTTTAAAGCCTTTTTTGCGATAATATTTCCTATCCTTTGCGTATCATCATAAGTACCAGATTGACCATACATTTTTTTTCTGCCCTCTTTACCAGCATTTTCTAATTCGTTGTAATTTGTGCCACATGTGGTTATTGGATTTAAATCTGCGGAGGGACCATTAAAATACACTGCTTCTATTGTGTTATTAGTTAATTCATTAATATTATTGATAATCCTACCGGGATATTCCGCTGATATCTTGTTATTTTCACCGGGGAGTGTCGTTGGATGACAAGCATAATTAATGATAAACCCTATCATTTCATTATTGTCAAATCTACGAAATGTAATTACTCCTAGTTCGGGAGTGGATCTTCTGGATGGATGCCTTCGATTTATAACTATATCCGGATTAAAAGGTGTTTTCATCCACGCCATTTTGCAGGGAATTAATTTGTCAAATAGTTTTTGGACCATTTTTACTATTTTATCTACAAAATAGACGACATATTTATCATTTCTATTCATGCCGAACATAATTCCTTTTATTGCGTTAAATATTCCCCCTGGAAATTGAAATTCTCCAGTTAGATCAGGAGCAGAATGAGTATGGGTACAGTGAATTAAGATTTGTTCTGGACTTAAAAAGTCAAAAAGTTTTTTTATTTTAAGTTTAATATAATCTGCTATACTCATTGGGATTTTAAGTAAATCTAATGAAATTAATAGCAAATATTTATTAACAATATCTTTATTTGAAGCTTCTAGTAGAATTCCATATGCAAATATGTCATCTAACTTACCTAAGCATGGATCAGGACGAGTATATCCGGCCATTGGCATGCCAATATAGTTTTTAGGCGTAATTGTTATATTGTCAAATGCTACTCTCATGATTTATCAGTTTAAGTTATGAATTGAATTTATAACAAATTCTTTTTGAATTTTATTTAGTATTTAGATTATTAATCATTTCTCATAGAATTTTTCATTTTAGGAAAAAAAAAAGAAAAATTAGTTTTAATCTTTCTTAATTAAAGCTTTCTTTATTATATCTGGTAAGGTAAATCCAATATAAAATTCAGTAAATGAGGTAATCTGAACTATTCTTGCGAGTGTTTCTGTTAAAGCTGTTGCCTCAAAAGCAATATCCAAAATAGCACCAATTACAAATGAGATTAAGGCTATTAAAATAAACTTTCCTTTTAACCGAACTTCTTTATTGTCTGATTTTAGAGATCCACGAGCAAAGAAAAAACCTGCGATTAGAAAAATAAGCATCAAACATAAATAATAATATATAAGTATCGGCGCTTCCCGATAATATCTGCTTCCATAAGGTATTAGAATCAATGTAGGCTGTACTAAAATCGCATACACTAAAAATGTTTCAAATACCACCAGTTGTACTATAATGATTCCTAATATTATCTTCTGTTTTTCTTTATATAATAGATCTGTTATTAATGTGAGCCATGTTAAACTTGCAAAAGCTACTAATGCAATTCCAAGATAAATTATTTCAACTGGTGGAGTGATACCTATTAATAAAATTGTAAGAAAATCAATTACTGTATATACATATGGCATTATCATTAGTATTAATGTTATACCCGCTAAATAAAACTCTCTTCTCTTATGTTCAAAATACTTTAAACAAATTTTTATACCCAAAACTACCGCAATGGAAACAAAAATTAATGTAAATAGCCCTTGTAAAAACTCTAATTGTGTAAGTTCAACCATAATAATTCCCGTTGAAAATAAATTATTATATATTATTCTTTGAGATGATTGAATTTAAAGTTTTATCAATTTCATTATTATTATTAGTAGTGATTATTAACAATTGAATTAAGCCTAGTTTACAATCATAAATTTATTTAAGGAAGATTGTAGAATTAATTAATATGAATAATAGTACTAAAAATAGTTCAATTCTTTCTTTATTACTTTTTATTACAATAGTGGCAATAATTAATTCTGCTCAGTATATGATTTCTCCGAATCTACTGGTTATTTCAAAATATTTTGGATTTGGTAAAAATATAACTCCATTAGGAATCTTAGCTTTTTCATTTATCATCTTATCAGGAGTATCTATGCTCATATTCGGTTATTTAGCCGATAAGATTGTAAGAAAATGGATTTTATTCTGTGGGGTTATAATTTATTCTATTTCATCAATATTTACAATTACTGTTCCTCCTGGAATAAATGGTTATTATCTGTTTTTTCTTCTAACAATTATTATTGGAATTGGATTTGGAGCGATAATTCCAAGCACTTTTTCATTAATAGGAGATATTGTTTCTAAAGAAGATAGATCTAAGGGATTATCATTTTTTTCTATAGCCTCTCTATTTGGTTTGTTTGTAGGGACTGGATTAGCTATATTTGCAGGTACTGCAGATTGGAGGTTCCCATTTTTGATTATAGGGATTACAGGAATTATAGTAGCAATTATAATTCTATTTTTTAAGGAACCCTCTAGGATTGGAAAAGATTATTTTAATGTATTAGAAAAAGGTGCAATAGATTATACATATAGAATAAAATTCTCTGACTTAAATATAATCTTCAAAAAAAAGTCTAATATTTGGTTGATTATCAATTTTGTGGATACTATCCCTACAGGTATAATTTTATTTCTGCTTTTTGCCTATATGGAGAATTATCATAATCTAAAAGGAACAATCCCATTGATTGTATTATTACTTACACTGTTAAGCACTTTAATAGGTACCATTATCTTTGGATTTGTTGGAGATAATTCTTTTAAGAAAGGAAATAAGAGGGCAAGAGTGAAATTGGCTCTCTTAGGGAATATAATTCCAATCCCCTTCGTATATATTGCTTTAGTATTTCCTTTCTGGGTTCCTGATAATGCAACAATAGTAGAAGTATTTTTAATTCCAGGATTTCTAATTATGTTAATCTTTCTTATAATTGGATTATTCGCAAATGGCGCTGTAAATGGAAATTGGTACGCTACAGTTGTAGATTTAAATTTGCCAGAACATCGTGGAACTGTTCTGTCAAGTGCCAATTTTTTTGATATCATTGGTAGGGCTTTGGGACCGCTAATTGGTGCAATAATAGCAGACAATTATGGATTTGTATGGGGTATGGCTATTTCAATTATCTTTTGGATCTTCATCCCCGTCTTTTGGATTTCAGTAATGAAAAATTGTGTATCTGAGATGGAAGCAACCGAAGCGATATTTGCAGAAAGAATAAAATCTATGAAAAATAATTAACATCAAAATATCTTTATTTTTAAATTATTTAGATAACAAAAAGTGAAAATCTCACATGGTCGATGTAAGAGGAAGCTCAAGTTTCGCATTTTCAACAACTTTTAATACAATAGAAGACATTTCTGATGAATATAAAAATAAGATGAGTGAAAGACTCGATGAAATAATAAAAGCAATAGAAAATCCTAATGAAATTATGGACGAAGCTGTACTTCAATGTTTTCAATTATTTGAAATACCCAAAAAAGATTTTAAGAAATTTAGTAGCGAAGATGGTGAAATCGAGTACAGGAACAAATCAAGAATTCTTAATATCTCTTATAAAAAAGTCAACCAGAATAAAAATTCTAAAGTTATTTCAGAAAAGCTCAAGAATGTAAACAAAATTCACGCTTACGAAGTTGATTGGGTAATATTTAATGTAAATTGGGATCAATGGAGTGAAAGGATACGAAAAATCCATGAGTTCATTGTAAATAAAGGGTTTAAAGCACGAATACCTGGGCTTGGAGGGTTATTAGCAGACTTTATTAACAAAAAAATAAAGGAGACTGGAGATAAATGGATTGTCAAAGACATTAATAGCGAGTTTAATGAAATTTTTTACTCTTTATTAAAATCTAATCCCGCAATAGAATACATTAAATATGGAAATAAAAAGCTAATAAAATCCAGCGATTTGAGTTAGAAATGTCAAATCGAATTGTGTTTCCAAGTATCCTTAAATACACGCATCAAGTTTTTATGGGATATTTTTTCAATATCTTGAACGCTGTACCCTTCTTCAAAAAGGTAATTCCATAGATCAGGATACTTCGAACAATCTTTAAGGCAATTTGGGGTGTTTGCTCCATCAAAATCAGAACCTATAGCGACAGTATTAATATCTGCAATCTTTGCAATATGATCTATTTGAGTCTTAATTGCATCAAAACCCATTTCGTAATTATCTTCCCCTGGCTTTTCAGCATTTAAAAATCCCATACTAAAATTAATCCCAATTGTGCCTTTTTTTTCATAAATTGCTTTAATTTGATCGTCGGTTAAATTTCTTGGATGATCCACAATGGAACGGGCATTGGAATGGGAAGCAAAGATCGGTTGTTGGGCAACTTCATAAACATCCCAAAAAGAAGGTTCATTTAAATGGGATACATCAATCGTAATTCCTAAAGATTGTGCTTCAGCAACTAATTCTCGACCTTTATTTGTTAATCCAGTCTCCTTTTGAGGGTCCTTGAACATCGCACCTGTGGCAAACTTGTTTATATTTGCCCAACTTAATCCTAGAGTTCTCAATCCTAATTGATATGCAATTCTTAAAAATCTGAGATTATTATCTATACCACCTGCGCCTTCGAAGTGAAGAATAGCTCCTTTTTTTTCTAAAGATAAAGCTTTTTGAAAATCATTAAGATTTTTGATCTGCATTAACCCATTTTCACGATTCATCACAAGCTTAAACCAAATATCTAAAGACTTCAGGATATAATTCAGGGAAGATGTTGGATAAATCGCGAATAATGCCGCTTGTACATTTCCGGTTTTCATTCGGGAAAGATCATAATGACCAATTTCAGATTGTTCCGAGAAAATACGCTTATCTTTTGGCATTTTATATACGGTATCTACATGTCCATCAATTACTGGAAAGTTACGTTTAGCTATCATCGTTATAAAATTCTGACCTTTATTGTAATAATAAGAATTGATTAAAGATAATTATATAAATAAATTCATCCAATATTTAAAAAATATTAAAGATTTTAATCATAATTCTTAGGGATTTTAATGGAAAATAATAAAATTGAAATTTCTCATAGTAAAGCTAATATGGCGAGCTATGCGGTTGGTACATTTATTAATGAATTTATTATGATGGCCTTTTTTGCTTTCACTTTCTTTTTTTATGAGAGCGAGATTGGGTTAGATGTATGGCTGGTCGCGGCAGGTTACATTATATTTGCTATATGGAATGCGATAAATGACCCTATAGTAGGGTATTTAACTGATAAACCATTTAGGTTCACAAAAAAATGGGGTCGGAGGTTTCCTTGGTTAATGTTAGGAGGATTTCCATGGGTTTTAAGTTATATACTTATTTTTATGCCTCCCGCTGTTGATCCAAATACTCAACAAGGAGCCTTGATTCTTCTAGTTTGGTTTATTATGTCTATGTGTTTATTTGATACATTTGCCTCTGTCTTTTGGGTTAATTATGCAAGTCTATTTCCAGACAAATTTAGATCAACTGAAGAACGTCGAACGGCAAATGGATTATCGATTTTTATTGGCGTCTTTGGAACTGTAGCTGGTGCGATTGTCCCTCCATTATTTTTCACTTTTGGAGTATTATCATCGTATATAATTCAAGCAGGAGTAGTAGTTTTGATAGGCATTATTGCTATGGTATTGTTGATTCCTGGTGGTCGAGAAGAAGAGATTCTAATTGATCAATTTCTTGTAGCATATGAAGAAAAGATGGAGAGAGCTTCGTTTTTTAAAACTTTAAAAGGGGCTATGAAACATAGAAATTTTGTTGTTGTAATTATCGTCCTTTTTCTTTATCAAGTCATGATTAGGTCAATGACAGCTTCGATGCCTTTTATTGTAAGATTTATTTTAAGTATGGATGCAAGTGTAATAACGGTAATAATGGGACTATTTATGATCTCAGTGCTTATCTGGACACCGATTTGGGTTAAAATTGCCCAGAAGAAAAATGATAATCGTAAGATAACTTTAATTACTGGAATACTATTAACTATTTTCACAATACCCTTAATATTTGTCAATACATTTTTAGGTTATATTTTAGCGATGATTTTATGGGGGACTGTGCTAGGCGGATTTTGGGTAACACAACTGTGGATTTTAAGTGATACTATTGATGAAACTGTTTGTAAAACAGAGAAACGAGAAGAAGGAATTTATAATGGAATTAATCAATTTTTTAGTCGTATCGCTCTTGTAGTCCAAGCGCTTAGCTTCGCAATTGTGCATGAATTAACAGGGTTCGTTGAAGGTGCTGACACACAATCAGCTCAAGCAATAATAGGAATACATATTCATTTCGCTGTGGTCCCCTTCTTTGCTATGGTAATGGCTATGCTAATCTTTTGGAAATGGTATGATCTTACTCCCGAAAGAGTAAAAGAAAATCAACAAAGGATGAAAGAGCTGTGTCTCTGAATAATAAAAATTAAAGAATATAGAATAATTTATGAATTCTTACTCCAGAAAAAGCACAAGCGAATCAATTAAAGATAAAAGAGATGTGTATCTAATTTTTTTTTAATTTTATTTTCATAATTGTTCTTCAAAAAGGATCCATATAGGATGAAATTTTGGACAAAACTATATATATTTCTTTAACTAATTAGTTAAAAATAAATTAGTTTTCGTTAAAATAATAATCCTATAGGTTTTAAATATGGAGAATGAAGTAATTAAAATCCATCACTCAAGAAGAAGCATAGCTTCATATAGTTTTGCTGGATTTATCTGGGAATTTCTAGTCATGGCTTTTAGTGCTTATAGCTATTTCTATTATGAGACAGAGGTTGGATTAAATAGCTTACTTTGTGGTTTGGCATTTATCATTTATGCCATATGGAATGCAGTGAATGATCCCCTTATGGGTTATCTAACTGATCGCCCATTTAAATTTACGAAGAAATGGGGCCGACGTTTTCCTTGGTTGCTTATCGGGGGTTTCCCATGGATCATTAGCTATATCCTTATTTTTACTCCACCTGACGTGAACCCACAAGATGGCGCGTGGATTATATTTGCATGGTTTACAATTACCATTTGTTTATATGATACTTTTGCAACCTTATTTATGGTCAATTATGATGCTCTTTTTCCTGACAAATTCCGTTCAGATGAAGAACGTAGGATGGTCACTGGAACGCGTGTACCCATAGCTGTTTTTGGAACTGTTTTAGGAGCAGTCTTACCACCACTTTTTATAGAATTTGGAAATGAACAATCATATTTATTACAAGCTGGGTTTGTATTTTTGATATGTCTTATTGCTCTTTTTATTTCACTTCCTGGCACCCGCGAGGATCAGGTAAGAATTGATTCTTATCTTGAAAGTTGTGAAGAAATTGAGAAAACCTCCTTTTTTAAAGAATTCAGGAGGGCTCTTAAACAAAAAGCCTTTGTAGCATACATTTTTCTTTACTTTTGCTATATGGTCCTGGTAAGATCTATGACATCCTCAATCGCCTATTCAGTAAGATATATTTTAAAAATGGAAGCAAATGCAATCTCTTTAATCATGTTAGCTTTTCTCGTAGGTGTATTAATTTCAATTCCAATATGGTATAAACTGGCAAATAGGATAAATAACAACCGTAAAGTAATGATAATATCAGGAACCCTTGTTGGACTTTTTGTATCACCCTTAATTATATTAGAAGATTATACTCTTATTATTATTACTTTGTTCATATGGGGTTTAGCTGAGGGAGGCTTTTGGCTCATGTTATCACCAGTTTTTGCAGATACTATCGATGAATCAGTAGTAGAAACGGGTGAACGTAGAGAAGGATTATATAATGGATTTTTAGCTTTTTTTGCTCGACTGGCTATAGCAGCTCAAGCAATCAGTTTTGCTGTAACACATACATTAACGGGATTCGTAGAAGGTGCCGATACCCAATCTGATTTGGCAGTATGGGGAATTCACATTCACCTTGCTTTGATCCCTATGATTTTCATGTTAATAGGGATATTTATCTTTTGGAAATTTTATGATCTCACCCCTAAACGTGTTCAAGAAGTCCAGCTTAAACTAAAGCAATTAAAACTCTAAATTAATTAATTTTACATTTTTTTCAGATAACGTTTAGTAAAGCAAAATATATAAATTGATTCAACAAATATTGAAAAAACGTAATCTATAATATATAAAACAAATTTGGTAATGTTTATGGAAAATAAAGACACAGAAATATTACATTCGAAAAAAGAAATGGCTTCATACGGTTTCGGGAAGATAATCATGGAACTTTTAAATATGGCATTTGGAGCATATGTGTTTTTCTATTATGAAAGTGAATTGGGATTAGATGTGTGGTTAATAGCTTTAGGTATCATCATATATGCAATTTGGAATTCCATCAATGATCCCTTTATCGGTTATTTAGTAGATCGCCCCTTTAAGTTCACGAAAAAATGGGGTAGACGATTTCCATGGGTATTAATTGGAGGAGTGCCATGGATCTTTTTTTACTTACTTCTTTTCATACCACCGGACGTTAATCCTCAAGAAGGAGCTTGGATCCTCTTTGCTTGGCTTGTAATCATAGCGTGTTTATATGATTTATTTGGATCACTTTATCTTGTAAATTTTACTTCGATTTTTCCCGATAAATTCCGTACAGAAAGTGAAAGAAGAGATGCAGGTGGAATTGGCACCCTGGTTGGGACTTTTGGCGTAGTTTTGGGGGCTATTGTACCTCCAATGTTCATAATTTTTGGGAATAGAACATCATATGCATTGCAAGGAGTAGTAATTATTATTATATGTTTAATAGCTTTAGGATTAACTATTCCAGGGATACGGGAAGATCAATATCGAATTGATTGCTATTTAGAGGTGTGCGAAGAGGGTTTTGAAAAAGAATCGTTTTTTAAGACACTTAAATACTGTATAAAACAAAAGAATTTCTTGGCCTATATTATCGCATTTGTGTTTTATTCAACTATGACGACAATGATGATAGCATCCATTCCATTTCTCGTACGATTCGTATTTAAGATGGAAGCGGGAGCGGTGACTTTAATAATGGTAGGTTTTCTCCTTGGATCATTTTGTTCCATTCCTTTATGGATTAAAATTGCTCATAAAACAAATGATGACCGGAAAACAATCATTATAACCGCGTTTTTTATGGCATTCGCTTTAATACCGATGATCTTTCTTAGAGACTATTATTTGTTCATTATTTCAGTTGCGATATGGGGTATAGGGCTAGGAGGTTTTTGGGCCATGCAAAATCCAGTTTTATCTAATGCGATTGATGAAAATGTAATTAATACCGGTAAAAGAGAAGAAGGGATATATGGTGGTATTCAAACCTTATTTTCACGTTTGGCAATTGCTATCCAAGCGATTTGTTTTGCAATTGTGCATACCCTCACTGGGTTTGTAGAAGGAGCTAACACACAATCTGAATTAGCAGTATGGGGTATAATTATTCATATGGCTTTGCTTCCAATGATTTTCATGTTCATAGGATCTTTCATACTTTTAAAATTCTATAATTTAACACCTGAAAAAGTAGCAATTAATAAAACTAAATTAGCTGAAATGGGACTATAAAGTGATTTTTAGCTCCATTAATTTTCTATTCTTTTTTTCATTATTTTTTTTTAAAAAAAATATATAAATGCTTTTAACAAATATTGAAAGAACATACTTTATTAAATTCAAAACCAATTTGGGAATGTTTATGGAAAATAAAGACATGGAAATATTACATTCTAAAAAAGAAATGGCTTCATATGGGTTCGGTAAGTTTGTAAATGAATTTCTGAATATGGCATTCGGTGCTTTGGTCTTTTTCTATTACGAAACTGAACTGGGTCTTGATGTCTGGTTAACAGCATTTGGTTATATTATATTTGCTCTCTGGAATGCTTTTAATGATCCAATACTAGGCTATTTAACAGATCGCCCTTTTAAATTTACGAAGAAATGGGGAAGACGCTTTCCATGGGTTTTTATCGGAGGAGTGCCTTGGATACTTAGCTATATCTTACTTTTTACACCCCCTGATGTTGATCCTAAACAAGGTGCTTGGATCTTGTTCGCATGGCTCGTATTTTCAACTTGTTTATACGATACCTTTGCTTCTCTGTTTAATGTCTCTTTCTACGGGCTTTTTCCCGATAAATTTCGTGAAGATAAAGAACGTAGAACTGCTGCTGGAATAAGTACTTTAGTAGGGACTTTTGGCGTAGCTTTAGGGGGAATTTTACCACCGCTGTTTATCGTATTTGGAGACAGATCCTCATATGCGTTGCAATCGGGGATTGTTGTTATTACTTGTATAATAGCATTGGCATTAACAATTCCAGGGTGTAGGGAAGATCAATATCGAATTGATTGCTACTTAGAGAAGTGTGAAGAAGGATTTGACAAGGTGCCGTTTTTTAGTAACGTAAAATCATGCTTGAAACAAAAGAATTTCCTCGCGTATCTCAGTCAATGGATCTTTTATCGAGCATTGGTTGTTATGATAATTGGCTCAATACCCTATCTCGTACGATTCGTATTAAAAATGGAAGCAAGCGCTGTGACTTTAATAATGATTGGATTCCTTTTAGGCTCATTTTGTTCTATTCCAATATGGACTACAATTGCTCATAAAACCGACAATGATCGCAAAACATTCATTCTAGCAGCATTTCTTATGACAGTACTCTTAATTCCATTAATATTCATCGTTGATTATGTCTTAGTCATTATTTTTGTAGCAATCTGGGGATTTAGCCTTGGAGGGTATTGGCTCATGCAAGATCCTGTATTATCTGAAATTATCGATGAATCTGTCATTTTAACTGGAAGAAGAGAAGAGGGCATCTATAATGGGGTGGTGAACTTCTTCGGTCGTTTAGCACTTGTTATTCAGGCTGTCTGCTTCGCGATAGTTCATACTTTAACTGGATTTGTAGAAGGCGCTCCCTCACAAACCGCCACAGCACAATTGGGAATTCAAATTCATTTCGCCTTACTGCCAATGATTTTTATGTTATTTGCAACCTTAATACTATGGAAATGGTATAACTTAACGCCTGAAAAAGTTGCTGAGAATAAAACAAAACTAGCTGAAATGGGTTTGTAAGTTAAATTCAAAATTAAATATCAAATTATTTTTTTCTTTTATCTTTATTTCTGGACAATTATTAATAATGCTTATGATTAATTAATTCTATAATAGTTCTCAAAAAAAAATTGTTATAGAGATGAACGATTCAAATATTCTTAATCTAATAGAAGCGGAACGTATGTATAGCCATGTGTTGGAGATTGAAGGTTCAAGGCATCCTGTTGATGATTTTGAAAAATTAAATGAAGTAGCAGATTATATATCACTGGAATTTGAAAAGTATGGGTTAAGGGTAAATGAACATAAATTCAATGTTAAGGATTTAGATAACACATTTAGAAATATAGAAGGCAGTATTGGTGATTCGAAGAGTGCTGAATTTATACTTGGGGCTCATTATGATACAGTTCCTAATTGTCCGGGAGCAAATGACAATGCGTCTGGAGTTGCTGTTATGCTTGAAACTGCTAGAACTTTATCTCAGGTGGAAAGTTTAAGTAATATTCGATTTATAGGATTCAGTCTTGAAGAACCTAGCGCTGTTTTGCGAAATAAATATAGGGAGATCGCCCAGAGATATGGGGTGATGGATGATAACGATCACTATACATCTTATAGAACTCTAAAGCTGATAAAAAAGCACTCAGATCAATTAAGTATTGCACGTGGCTCGATTAAAACATACCCTGAAGCTTATTATGAAGTTACAGAAAATCTCAAGTCAAGTTTGACACAAGAGGAATATGATTTCTTTAATGAAATCGCCAAAATTTACGAGGGAATAATGACCAGTTCTTGGGTGGGTAAGACTGCGATAATAGGAAGTAGTAGATGGATTAGAGATGCGTTAAAATCTAATAAAAAAATATCAGGAGTAATATCAATAGATTCGGTGGGATATGCTTCTAAGAAAAGATACTCTCAACACTTCCCCAAAGGATTAAAAATGAAGATCTTTAAAACTCATAATGTCAAGGAAAAGTATTTCATAGGGGACTTTATCTTTGTAATCAGTAATAGTAATTCCAACGAGCTAGCTGAAGTGTTTTGTTCTCAATGTCAAAAAGACTCGATTAACCTTCCCTATGCTTGCTTTGAACCTTCAGTTACATTTGAAAAATTCTGTGTAAATTTGCCCTTTTTACTGGGTTCTGATCACGCGCCATTTTGGCGAGAGGGAATACCTGCCCTGGAATTAACGGATACTGCGAACCTTAGAGACCCATATGCTCATACATCAGCAGATACCATAAATAATCTTGATTTTGATTTCATGAAGAAAGTCGGAAAAGCGGTTTGTATGACAGCAATAAATAGATGTCAAGAAACTTCTTAAAATCAAATTTCATATACTATATCTTCTATATTTTTTTAAAGATATCTATATAAATTTGATTAACTAATGTTTAAAATACATATCAAATTTTCATATGTAAATTTATGATGGTAATTAATTATGGAAAAAAATAGTGAAGAAATTTTACATTCTAAGACAAGTATAGTTTCCTATGGATTCGGAAAATTTGTGTGGGAATTCTTAAACATGGCGTTTGGAGCGTTCGTATATTTTTATTATGAAAGTGAGTTAGGTTTAGCTTCATGGTTAACTGCTTTTGGATATATTATATTCGCGACTTGGAATGCGGTCAACGATCCTATTCTTGGATATCTTATTGATCGTCCCTTTAAATTTACGAAAAAATGGGGGAGACGATTTCCATTTGTGTTTATAGGGGGAGTTCCGTGGATTATTACATATGTGTTGCTTTTTATACCTCCAGAGGGGGCTGGGATGTGGATTATTTTTGCGTGGCTGGTGATAACCACTTGTTTATACGACACTTTTGCTTCAATTTTCAATGTGAGTTTCTATGCGATTTTTCCGGATAAATTTCGTGCTATGGACGAGCGTAGGAGCGCAGCTGGAATCAGCACATTAGTTAGTACTTTTGGTGTGGCGTTAGGGGCAATTATACCTCCATTATTTATCGTATTTGGTGATAGATCGACATATGCGATGCAATCAGGAGTCGTTCTTATTGTATGTTTGATTGCTTTAGCGTTGGCCATTCCTGGAGCCCGAGAAGATCAATTCCGCATTGATTGTTATTTAGAGGCTTGTGAAAAAGGAGAAGAAAAGGCATCCTTCATGAAAACTCTAAGAGTATGTTTAAAACAGAAAAATTTTGTGGCGTTCATTTTTGCGTATATTTTTTATCGTTCATTAGTGATGATGATTGTTGCTTCTCTCCCATACATGGTAAGATTTGTATTTCTAATGGAAGCAAGCTCATTGACTCTAATAATGGCAGCGTTTCTCATAGGATCCTTTGTTTCCATCCCTATATGGATTAAATTCGCTCAAAAGACTAATGATAACCGGAAAACCTATATGTATGCTGCGTTCCTTATGACGATACTTACTGGAATTCTTTTCTTTGTCCAAGATTATTATTTAGCGGTTCTCGTGATTTTGTTCTGGGGAATGGGGCTCGGAGGATTTTGGGTTATGATTGATCCCACTCTTAGTGATGTAATTGATGAAGCAGTTATTACTACTGAAAAAAGAGAGGAAGGAGTTTATATTGGCATTCAGACATTTTTTAGCCGCATGGCAATGATAGTGCAGGCGGTTTGCTTTGCAATTGTCCATATTTTAACAGGATTTGTTGAAGGTGCAGGACCAGAAGCTCAACCCGAGTCTGCGATATTGGGGATTAGAATGCATTTTGCGTTACTCCCAATGGTTTTTATATTTATAGCAGGTTTGATCCTATGGAAATTTTATAAATTGACACCTGACCAAGTAGCGATTAATAAAGCAAAATTAGCCGAAATGGGATTATAGATATACTATTTATATTTTTTTTCTTTCTTATTTTTAATATTTTCTATTCTCAATCTACTTATCCCTATAAGTCTTTTATCTTATGAAACCTGTTTCTTTCAATGTATAAATCTATTTTACCTGCAGACTCCACATCAAATTCCACATTAGTTCTCCCTCCTAGTCCTGATAAGAAATAAAACTTAAATTCATCGAGAGATTCGGGAATTAAAGGAGCACTCATCCCATTATTGAAAGGTGTAGGGCCTTCTTCGGGTTCAAGATAAACTACTGCTCCGCGTTTTATTACGGATAATTTATTTATGCCCTTATACGTTTCATAAAATCCCTGCAATAATGATAATTTCTGCTCTATCTCGATAAATTTAATATCTTTTAAAGGATTCTTCCCTAATAAAAATACCATAGTTAACAGAGGGATTGCAGAAATAAGAGAATTTCCACCTCCAGAATTACATGCACATGCTATGCCAAGCTTTTTCTCTGGTATGAATCCAATGAATGATGTTGATACATTCGTTCCCCCCACATGAAAAATTGTTGTATGCTCAAAAAAATCCTCAATTATGATCCAACCATAGCCATATCCCACTTTCTCAAATTCCCCTATTGCATCGCGTATTATATCAGTTTCAATATAGTTTGTATGCATTTTTTGTATCAAATCTTTATTTAATATCGTTGTTCCCTCAAAAGTACCTTGGTTAATATTCATTTTTATGTAATTTATCTGTTCGATAGCCGAACTAAGCAATCCCCCCGGAGCAAAAATATATTTATCGAAGGGATGAGACGCAGGCTCGATTTGGATAATATTTCCATTTTCAAATTTTGGAAAGTATGCTGTCATGATATCCGAATCTTTTTCAAACTCATCTCTTAAAAAACAGGAACGTTTCATGTTCAGAGGATTTAGTATGTTCTCTCTCACATAATCTTCGTATTTCATGTTACTAACTTTTTCAATAACCACACCCAACATTGTATAACTTTCATTTGAATAAGCGAAGCGTTGTCCTGGCTCAGCTGCAACCTCTTGTTTCGCATCGTTTATGAAAGTTAAATAATCATCCCAGCTACTCAACGGAATATGATATTCATTGTAACCAGCATTACGACCAAGTAAAATTTCTGCAGTACCAAGATTAGGAATTCCAGATGAATGAGTTAAAAGATGATGAATGGTTATTGGATTTCTTTTCTTACCCAATTTAAAATTGAAATATTTTTTCACTGGATCATATAAATCTAATTTACCTTGTTCATATAACTGCATTACTGCTAATGCTGTATAAGATTTTGTGCATGAACCAAATCCATATAACGTGTTGGGTGTAGCAGGGATATTCATTTCTAAATTTCTAGCACCAAATCCTTTAGCATAAAGTATATCTTCTCCTGAAAGAACGGCTAGACTCATTCCAGGTATTTTAGATTCTTTCATAATGGAAGCAATGGAACTTTCCAAAAGTTCAAGTATGCCTACCGGAATAGTCTTTGGAGTATCGTTTTGACTCATAGACATATTAGGATGTTTATTTATTTAAACCTTTTTAGCTTTGGATATTCATAAGACCTTAGAAAGTTTTTACAAATTTAATGATATCTTGTATTTTCTCATTATCCATAATTAATGTTGGTAAGTTATAAAGAGAATATAGTAAGTTTTCGTCTACCACGTAATTTTTTACTTGTGCTAAAGCTGATTTTAAATGAGTATAAGATATCCCCTGATGTTTGGGGGTAAAATTTAATTTAATATCATCTAAAAATTGCATTATATCATCTGAAGAGAATTGAGCATATTCCTCCTGTAAATAAAGACTTATCAAAATATTCATTCCTATAAGATTCCCGTGGATATAATGATCATGAGTAATTGATTCTAAACAATATGCTAAAAAATGCTCACTCCCCTCCTCAGGACGAGCATTTCCCCATCCTTCACACAAAAGTACCTCCTTATAAAATCCATCCACTAAGGCTTGTATTCCCTTTTCAGTCACGTCTCTAATTTCATTTCTAGAATCCACTAAATTATTTGCGATGGATTTAGCTCTATTGAAAACACTCTGGTCAAATTTTTCATCTATTTCATCTTTTGCGATTAACCAATCTCCCAATGCTGACGTGATAGATATTGTGTCTGAAACGCCTGCTCTATTTAGAAATTCTGGAGCCTCTCTAATTAAATCAAAATCAATAATGATATCCTTCGGATTACTTTCCCCGATATACTTCACTTTATTATCGATTCTAACGGCAATTGCAGAACATAAAAAAGCATCTACAGAAATGATTGATGGCATAAGATATAGTTCTAAATTAAAATTAAATTCTTCTTTGAATTTCCAAGCTAAGAATTTTGCTGAATCACACGCCGTACCCCCACCCATACCTACAATAGCATAGTCATCCGTAATAAATGGTTCAAAACTGTTGTAAAACTTTTCTAAGCTATCTAAAGACATATCATAATTAAATTCCAAATATGTAGGCTTGTTGGTAATTCTATTTTCAATAATTTTCCATGGCTCCTCCATGGTAATGAGAATATATTTATTTAATGAATCTAAAGTATCAACTGCAAGCCATTTACCAAAATTTGGCTTAATAACCATAAATAAAATAAGAAGAAAATAAAAATAAAAATTAGGAAAAGATTTTTTTTATTCTAAATAAAAAATCTTCTAAAAAACTAGACGAGAATTGATTAGACCTCTCTATTAAATTATTCTGTATTTAAATTTTCAATTGTCGTAATTTGATTTTAATTTCCTCTGCCTTTTGTGGAGTTATGTCGTAATATTTCCAAAAAATTATCAAGCCTATAGCAACAAATATTCCAGGTATTAATCCTAAGTGAAGTCTTATGCCAATTAAAGCCAATGGTGTTTGTGTATCTGATCCCTCAACAAAACCTGTTAATTCATGAACCGTTGCAAGTGTTATTGCTTGAAGTACCCTTGCTAAATTAATAAAGAAATTCCGAATCCCTCCATAGGTACTCTCTCTACGTTTTCCACTTATACTTACAGACTCATCGATCACGTCGCTATATACTGGACTTAACATTACCCAGAAACCACCTATAGCTATTCCAAATAGAAAGACAATGATTATTATACCTATTAAGCCATAGGTAAAAGTCATTATAATTGCAAAACAAGCCATCAAAAATGCTGAGATTATAAATGTTTTCCGATGATCTTTGGTTTTGTTAGTATAAAGCAACCAAAATGGAACTGAGACTATTCCGCCTATTAATAGCATTCCTGATATGATAGCCACCATCTCAACCTGTCCTCCTAAATTAAATCTAGCAAAATATACAAATGAAGCCAACATTGTCTGAACTAAAGCTTGATATAAAGTATACAGACATAAAAACGCAACGAAATTTTTTTGAGAGAACATATCTTTTAGACTTTTAAAAAAGGAATCTCTTTCCTCTTCCTTATAATGCATTAGATAATTTTCAACCGTTTTTTTGTCATCTCTTACACCAGGGATCATAAAAATCCAGCATACGAATGAAATTGCGACGCAAACCCATGCCATTAATGCGTATGAACTAAAATTCCCATAAACTATTATAAAAGAAGGTAATATAAAAGCTAAAACTGAACCGATAAAACCCAGATATACTTCGAACATTGCCATCGTTCTACGTTCAGATCTATTTCTAAATTTATCAGGAAGTAAAGATAAATAATTTACAGTCCAAAGAGATTCAACAACATCAAAAAGGCATGTCGAAAAAACCAGCCAGCTGAAGACAATCCAAGGTGATTCTTGAGCATCTATATTCGGTGGCATGAAGATAAGTAGAAAACATACAAGCATTGGTATATACCCTAACATAATGAATGGAAATCTTCTTCCCCATTTTTTCGTAAACTTAAAGGGGCGATCTGTCAAATAACCGATAAGAGGATCATTAAAGGCATCCCAGATTGCGTAAATTGCTATTCCAAGTCCGACTAATAAAGAATTTAATCCAATTTCAGCCTCGTAAAAGAAAAATATCAAAAGACTGAGCACTCCTTGGATTAATTCAATAGGAAGACTTGTCACATTGTAAGAAATAAGTTCTTTTTTAGAATGAAGCTTTATGGGATAGTTATTACTTTCATTAACGTCCATTTTCTAATTCTCCTAATTAATTTTAATGATTTTATTATTAGTTTTTAATGTTTATAAATCTATTTTTAACTAATTTCAATTCCTCAATTTATCTAAACCATCTCTTTGCGGTTATAATTCGGTTGAAAATCCATAAAAATAGATTTCCATCATTTTCAGGCCTCCAAGCTTTCCACGTTTCTGAAGGAATAAAGCCATGGTCCACCATTAAATCCGGAAAAGGGCCGAGATTTTTCTTATTCCATTTTATATCTGCTGTAATAATGGTTCTCTCGTTTGAATTAGCATTTTTAGGGATAGTTATTAAGATTGGAATTGCCTTAAAAGTATTAGGTTCAATAATTATTGTTTCACTTGAGGGGGAAGCCTTCCAGCTATCGGGTAAATTCACGCTATATTCTAACTTGCTTTGCTTGTTGAGATAATTCCGAATAATAAGATTGGTCTTAAATTCATCTCCTGGTTTGGCTACAATTCTGATCGGTTTGAAGCAAATCCAATTTGGATCAAGCCCCATATTTGGATTATCCTGTGCTACAATATCGTTAATTACAGGTTCGTATTCAGAAACAAATTCTTTAAATTTCTTTAATAGGGATTGGTCTACTTTGATAATACCGTAATGACTAATGGCAATATACTCAGGGTTACATTTCAATAAAATATCAGCACATTTCATAAATCCAACTTGTTCCCCTAATCTACAGAAGTTAAGTCCATTTAAATTCGTATCCCGATCTACAAACGATCTTTGTGTAATTGTATCTCCTGCAAAAAAGATAGATTTTCCATCAATCTTTCCGAAAAGACTCATATGATATTCTGTTTGACCGGGGAAGTGGAAAATCTGGAATTCATACTCGTCCCATTTGAAAATTTCCTTATCCTTTAAGACTCGATCTACCTTAATTTGCTGGTCTATTAAACATCCAATTCTATAGTGCGTAGGATTTTCCAAAACATCTACCATATTCTCTAAAGCATACACTTTAAGCCCTTGTTTATGCTGCAAAAGCGGGATTCCTGATGTATGATCATCATGGTAATGCGTTGGTAAAATAAAATCAATTGTTTCAATATTATTCTCTTTTAAAATCTTTTGTAATTCGGGGAGTTCATATCCATGCTCATCATCTCCAGCAAAATCAATTAGCATACAATTTTTATTATTCCCTTTAATTATGAATGGAGGACAGATATCTCTATGAAAAATATGTGGAAATTCTTGTTTTATATCAACAGTTTTCATTTCCCTTTCAGTTAATTCAGGTACCTCAATATCTATCCCCGAAAATCTGGAACAAAATGAAAATCTAGCCCGTTCGAATTTGTTTTTTAAAAGATCGATCTCTTTTTTGGGACTATCAATAATTGCTCCATGCGAGGGTAATAATACATCAGGGTGGGATTCCATTAGTTTTTTAAAGGATTCAAGTGAGCGCTTTATACCTCCCTCTCCATTATCATTATAGATATATTCTAAATCATAATACGTAATCACTTTCGCACCAGAATGAATTAAATCTCCTGTAAATGCAAGAACTTTTCCATTATATTCCAAGATATAGGAAATTGAGCCTGTTGTATGGCCACTTGTACGAAGGATTTTAAATTGGAAAGGGTTCCAGTTAAAAATGTCACCATTCTTAAAGGTTTTCTCTAAAGGAATATTATAAGTCGAAACAAAAAATGTAGGTTTAAAATAGTAAAGATTATAGTAAGGTTGTGTTTTCCAGAATTCCTCAGCAGAAACAAACAATTTTCTTTCATGACGTGGAGCTGCTATTTTAATATTGCGCTCTAATGCCTTTATATCACCAAAACATTGATCTCGATGATAATGTGTGTGAAAAATATAATCAATCGTATCAATACCTAATTCCGGTAAATAGTTTAATATGGCTCCTGAGCCGAAATCTATAAGTATTGCCTTTTTTCCATTTTTGATTACGTAAACATTTATAACGTCCTTAAAAAGATAAATATCTTTAAAAATTTCAGTAGACATTTTTCAAGGAATAAAATATATTATTAAATTTTATCCATTAAATAATCAATAAATTCTGAATCAATGGTACCAAACACCCTAATCACATCTTCTGATTTAAATGCTTTAAAATCATCAAAACTAAGGTCTATATCGTCTCCTGTTTCTAAGGACTTGAACATTTTTAGTTTAAAAAAATTATAAACTAACTCATATGAATAAACTTCTGTATTTTTTGAGTCTAAAATTAATTGGCTATTATAATTTTCCTCAATTTCCTTTATTAGATCTTTAATTTTAATATTTTTTAAATTATTCTGCTGTAAAAATTCTGAAATATTGAGAAAACTATTTATTTCTATTTCCTTCGTTATTAATTCTACAATTTCTTTTGATTCCATAATTTTGAATATTATATTTTAGTAATCGTTTTATTTTTAATATCTATCAAAATGTTAGAATATGCCTCTAAAGGAAAAAAACTGCGAAATAGTCTAATATCTTCTAATTTTTCTTCATTCAATACTTTTAAATTTCCGCTCTCAATAATCTTCTGATATTGTTCAAATTTGTCCCTTATAATTTCAAAACGTTGAATTTTTGAATAGAGCTCCTTAAATTTTTCTTTAAAATGATGAAAATTGGTTAAACTTTCTTTTAATTTATCACATTTATCTTTAAATACATCTCGCTTGATTTTTTCATGAAATATATCGCAAAATAAAAGTTTAAATGGTGATATAGAATCATTTTCATTTAATTGCTTAAATAAATCATGTTGTTTATTAAAATTAATTAATTCATCCGTGTCAATGAATCTTTGAAAAATTCTTTTAATACTTTGATTTAATCTATTAAAATCTTTTAGTTTAATTTTAGATTCTAATATTTCCTTTATGGTATTTCTTAAATAATAGAATCCTAATGTAAGTTTTGTTTCTTCAACTTGATTATCAGGATTGATGAGGGTAACTCTAATTTTCCCTAAATTAAATATGCGCTCCTTGGCAAGATCTTGAAAGTTTTTAATTTTGTCCTGTAATACATTTAAAGAATATTCTAAACTCATATTAATTTGGATTTTGGTTGATTTCAGTTAATGAATTTTTTTCAAATTTTAATTTTTGAACCATAATATCATAGATTTTTTCTCTTACCTCTTTATTATCGGTAAAATCAATATGATCCATTTTTAGAAAGAATTCTCCAAATTCTTTTTGGATTTCAGATGTAAATTGGTTCATCCTTTCTATTAATATTGGTGAAGGTACTCTTCCTAAAATAAATAACACCGCTAAATCACTATCTTGAAAACGAATCATCTTAAATTCCATACCCTCAACACTTAATCCTTTAAGTTGTCGTTCAATGGCCTCCTGACTAAAGCTAGTTATTGCAGTAAAAAGACCAATAACTAACTCAATACTTTTTTTAAAGATTGAATGATTCCAACCAAATTTTACAAGCCCAGCTGACGCGTTAAAAATTATATAACTCTTAATACATTCTACGTCAGGATCGCCTTTAAGTAACTCTATTAAATATAACCGAATTAACTCCAGTTCTTGATTAAAATCCGGGAGCTCAAAAAGATCTTCAAAATCACTTACTTTTTTTTCTAAATTTGACTCAATGATTAATTCAATCGTTGATTTAATATCCATTAAATAATCTTCATTTTGCAGATTGCTTTTTAATATATCTTCAGTGCCCTCAGAACGATTTTCAAATTTCTCTAATAAATAAACCTTCCTTAACTTATCAAATGCATCAACAATTCCAGGAGTTATAGCATTTATCAATTTAATCTCAATGACTCAAAAAATTTAGTTTTGTTATTATTTCACTATATTTATATAAATTCTGTTATTTTAATTATTTCTTATTAAAACAATTATTCTTGTTGTTAATGGTTAACATAAAATAATAAAAATAAAATTTTAAATAGAATTGGTTAGACTAGATATTTGCTATTTTTGTCAGGAAAATTGGAGATTATAATAATTTATTTCAGTATTAGAGGAGTTTTTTATGGAAATTAATTTAGAAAACCTTGATGATCAATTAAGATGTTTTTATGAATTCTCTTTAGATTTCCTCTTTATTTTGGATTTAAATGAGAAAATTCTTGATATGAATTCTATTGCTTTAGAAAATCTGGAATATACGAGAGAGGAGATTTTCAATAGAACCTTGAATGAATTTATTTTAAATGAAGATGTTAAGATATTTGAAGAATATATTATCAAAATCAAGAAAAAAGAAAAACCTATAGAAAAGATCACCATAAGATTAAAAAAAAAATATGGTACTTATTTAGATTTGGAATTAAATGGAGTACCAATTCAGACAAAAGATAATAAGTATATAATATTAGTGATAGCTCATGATATCACAGAATACAAAGAAGCTAAACAAAAACTAATAGAATCGGAAGAAGAATATAGACTAATTACAGAAAATGCCAACGATCTTATTGCCATTGTAAATCAAAAATATGAACATGAATTTATTAATGAACAAACTTACATGAATATTTTAGGGTATTCTAATAAAGATATGCTAGGAAAAACCAGATTAGACATAGTACATCCTGATGATTTGGAAAAAGGAATGAATGCTTATAAAACTGGCTTTCTAAATGGCGTAGGAACAGTTGAGCTAAGACTCCGACACAAACAAGGACATTATATCTGTTTTGAATTTAAAGGTAAGACATATCGGAATTTAAAAGGTGATTTGAAAGGCTTATTAATTGGCAGAGAAATTACACAACGGAAAAAAACAGAGCTAAAATTAAAAGAATCGGAAGAAAAATATCGGAATATTACGGAACAATCTTTAATGGGTATTGGCATAATCCAAGATAATAAAATTAGGTTCATCAATAAGACTTGTGCTGATATATTCGGATATACTATTGAAGAAATGATGCAATGGGAATTAAAAGATGTTATTAATGCTATGCATCCTGAAGATAGAAATTTTCTGATACCACAATTAACCAAAAAACAGAGAGGAGAGAAAGGATTTGAAATTTCTTATCAATATCGTGGTATTAAAAAATCGGGTGAATTAATATGGATTGAGAATTATTCTAATTCAATTCAATTTAGAGGTAAACCTGCAGATCTTATAACTGTGATAGATATTACGGAGCAAAAAATAGCAGAACAAAGGTTAAGAGAATCTGAAGAAAACTATCGAAAAGCATATGAACGAGAAAATTTTTATAAAGATTTGTTTGCTCATGATATGAGCAATATTCTTCAAGGAATGCTTATATCTCTAGAAATTTATGGATTAGAATTTAGTTCTCCTAAAGAATCTTATATTTCTAAGGAAATTTTAAATATATATGAAGATCAAGTAAAAAGAGCCATTAGTTTAGTGAATAATGTAATAAAATTTTCTGAACTTGATCAAGCTCAGATAATATTAAAAAAAATAGACTTTAGAAAAACAATTAAAGAAGCTTATAATCTCATTTTAAATCAAGTAGCAGATAAGAAAATCAATCTACAATTAAACTTCTCGTCTGATATCTTTTTTATAAAAGCTGATAATTTTTTATTGGATGTATTTGAAAATCTACTCTATAATTCTGTTAAACATAATGAGAATCAAGAAATTGAGATTCTCATTAAATCATCTACCATCCAAAAAGAAAAAAATCGATTTTTGAAATTAGAAATAATTGATAATGGAGTAGGTATCCCTGACGAGAGAAAAGAAAGTATATTTATGAGAGTAAATAAGGAAGATAAAAGTGTTAGTGGAATAGGACTTGGTCTTTCTCTTGTAAAAAAAATCCTTGAGAATTATAATGCAGAAATATATGTTGAAAATAGAATCAGTGAAGACTATACTAAAGGCAGTAATTTTATTTTAGTATTTTCGGACGTATGAAAGGATTTGAATAGGCAAAAAAAAAAATTATTAATTGTTTATAATTTCATTTCAAATGCATCTATAATTTCAGGATTTAAAGTATTTATCAAACTAATCGTGATTATTCTTAAAATTATTATTTATTCCTTTTCTATTATATTTATATCAGTTCTTTTATTTTAATTAATTCTTTCCAAAATCTCTATTCTAATAATAGTTGTTAATAAAATGTTTCGAAATGAGATATAATAAATATTCTTTTAAGCTTCAATATCTTTAATAAATAAATTTAAAATTCTATGTCTTTCCCTTAAGATTTAATAAAATTTACCATAAAAGAAAAATTTTTAATAAAAGTAATTTTATTTGAAAGTTATAAACGATTTATCCAAATAAATTAAATCAACAATTATCAATTAAATTGTGAGTAGTTAATATGCTTATAATTAGGTGATTTAGAAATATCAGAAGTGATGATTTGGAATCCTATTGAACGATTCTTATGGGGGTTAGCGACAGCAATTCTAATATTATGTGGCCTACTATATTTTAAAAGAAGTTTGGAACGGGATGATAATAAAGAAAGGAATTATCTAATAGGTTTTGGAATAGTCTTCATTTCTATGGCTATAACTAGATGTATTTTTATTCTTGCTGATTTGCAAATTCAAGGACATTTTATAGATAATGCATTTTATGGGGATATTTATGCATCAAATAATTCAAATTACTGGATAATGATTAAAACAGGAAATATTATTTGGAATATATGTGTATTAATTTTTTTATTCACTTTACCATTAAACTCCAAACGTATCAAATATACTCTTTTGACAATACAATTTGTTTTTTTGCTATTAATTATTTTTACTCCAGATCAAATATCTCATGAAATTGATAGTATTGAGGTTATCTTTTTTTTCTTAGTTTTTTATATAAATTTAATTTCTTTAACTAAAAAATCAAGACTTGAATTAAAGGGTATCTCATCAATATTATTATTTGGAATGAATATCCATCTTATTGGTGTTATATTTTATTCTCCAGAAATAAAAAGTCTTAATACAGCACCCTTAATATTAGCCCCATTACTTACCTTAATTGGTAGTCTAATTTCTATAATTCCTATGATAATAAAACAAATCTATTATACAAACGCTTTAAAATTTTGGTTAGTTCTTGGAATCACTACTATTGTAATATCAAGTTTTATGGCATTTTATTTTATATATCTAGGGCTTATAGTCTTTTTTATTTTAGCAATAATATCAATTTTAATTTTAATCTATATATTTTACCAGGCAATAATTAATATTGAATTTGAAGCTAAATCAGATATAGAAGTAGAACATGAAGATATGTTGGGTATATTTACCAGACCTGATAAAATTAATGAAGAGGATATATCACTTTCTATAGAAAAAAAAATTTGTTTAGTTTGTAAAGGAAAAGTATCAAGATTTAATAGTTATATATGTGAATGCTATGTTTTATATTGTGAAAAATGTGCTCAGGCATTATCGAACTTAGAAAATGCATGCTGGGTCTGCAATGCTCCCTTTGACGAGTCAAAACCAGTGAAAGAATATAAAAACATAGAAGAAAAAACAGATGCTGGATTTTTGGATATGATTAAAAAAAATTCAAAAGTTAATTAAGAATTTTCTAAAAACTAATTATAATAAATCGATTGATAAATTAGGTTTGAATTTAATTAAAAAAAGATAAAAAAAAATTGATCTAATTAATAGTTTTTATAATTTCATTTCAATTAATTTTGCCTTGTTTTGTTTAACCTTATCTGGTGTTATGTCATAGAATTTCCAAAAGATTAAGACTCCAATACCTATATATATGGCTGGTAAAAGTCCAAAGTGTAATTGAATTCCAAATAAGGCACTCTCAGGTTGTGTAGCAGCGCCCTCCACGAACCCTGTAAGCGTATGTACGAGAGCTAGTGTTACTGCTTGAATTACTCTTGCTAAATTGAGGAAAAATTGACGAAATCCTCCATATGTAGATTCTCTTCGCTTTTCGGACATAACTACGGATTCATCAATCACATCGCTAAAAACTGGTGTTATCATAACCCAAAAACCTCCAAATGCAAGACCGTACAAGAAGAGCACTATCAAATCACCGGTTAAATTCGTCATAAAGGTTAAAGGAGCTGCAGTTATTGCCATAAGAGTAGCACTGTAGATCCAGGTTTTTCGATTATCTTGAGTCTTATTTGTCCATCTGATCCATAATGGAAGTGAGATTAATCCTCCAAAAAAAAATGCTAATATAAGAAAAGTTACAACCTCCGGGTCTACGTTTAAGATAAATCTAGTATGGTAATATACTGAAGCCAGCATTAACTGAACCATTGCCTGATATAAAATATATAATAATAGATATGCCAGATAATTTTTATGTGATAAAACAAATTTTACTGATTTAAAAAAGGATTCTCTCTCCTGTTTCTCATAACTAACCAGAAAATGTTCTACTGTTTCTTTATCATCAGTTATACCGGCATACATAAGAAACCAGACACCAACACTAATTCCTACGCATACCCACGCCATTATTGCATAAGAGCTAATATTTCCAAAATCTATAATCATTGGGGGGACTACAAATGACAAAATTACTCCAATAAAACCAAAATATACTTCAAAAGTAGATAGTATCCTACGCTCTCCCTGGTCTCTGTATTTGTCTGGGCCAAGAGCCCAATAATTCACCGTAAAAAAAGATTCGACGGTATCAAATAAACATGTAGAAAAAACAAGCCAACCAAATAAACCCAATTGAGAATTTTGAACAAAATTTGGCGGAGAAAACACAAGTAGAAAACAGAATATCATTGGAATGAAGAAAACAGCGATAAATGGAAATCTGCGTCCCCATTTTTTAGTCCATCTGAAAGGACGATCGGTCAAATATCCGACTACGGGATCATTAAATGCATCGTAAACAGCATAAATAGCTACCCCGAGTCCAGCCAATAATGAGTTTAATCCAAGTTCTGCTTCATAGAAGAAAAAAATCAGAATACTAAGCACACCCTGAATTAATTCAATTGCTATGCTTGCCGTATTAAACGAAGCCATATTTTTTTTAGAATGTAATATTATTGGTGCTTCTTTTCTTTCACTCATTTTCTAATACCTCTTATAGGTTTTTCCTATTTTTTTCATTAAATTTGTTATTTTCTAGTTTATTTTTCAGATAAATAAATATTTATAACTAACTCCTTTTTTTCAGAAAATCTTGTATAGTTAAACTTGTATAACATTGCAAAATTTAAGGTTTTATTAAATGAAATGATTCGAAATGAAAAAAGGAAAAAAAAGAGGAATTAATTAATTTCTTTTATAATTTTTTCTCGATTAATTTTGCCTTGTTTTCTTGTACTTTGCTTGGCGTTAAATCATAGAATTTCCAAAATATTAATACCCCAATGGCAAGGTAAATTGCAGGAATAAGACCAAAATGTAATTGGATGCCAAATACTGCCAAAGGAGACTGTTTGCTGGCACCTTCCACAAAACCTGTAAGTTCATGTACAAAGGCCAAGGTTAGTGCTTGTATCACTCTCGCTAAATTGACGAAGAATTGGCGAAGACCCCCATAGGTGGATTCTTTTCTTCGTTCAGAATTCACTACTGACTCATCAATAACATCACTATATGTGGGCGTAATCATTATCCAAAAACCTCCGAATGCCAGCCCCCATAGAAAAAGAATAACCAAATCAGCAATTAAACTTGCCATAAAGGTTAAAGGTGCGGCAAATATCACCATAAAAGTAGCAGAAAGTAACCAAGTTTTTCTATTATCTTGTGTTTTTTCAGTATACTTTTTCCAGAATGGAATTGAGATTAATGAACCAAGAAATAATGTCAAAATTAGAAGTGTTACTACTTCTTCTTGTTCCTTTATGACAAATCTGGTATGATAAAACACAGAGGCTTGCATTAACTGTATCATCGCCTGATATAAAATATATAAAATTAGAAATGCTATGTAGTTCTTATGGGTGACAACTGATTTTAAAGACTTAAAAAAGGGTTCCCTTTCTTGGTTTTCAGCATTTGCCAAGTAATTATCAACTGTTTCTTGGTCATCTCTTATGCCAGGTAGCATAACAAACCAAACTATAGAACTAATTGCAACGCAAATCCAAGCCATTAGGGCGTAAGAACTGATATCTCCAAAATTAATTATCATGGGAGGAATAACAAAGGATAATATTACACCAATGAATCCTAAGTAAACTGTAAAAGATGACGCAGTCCTACGCTCTTCTTGGTCTCTAAATTTATCTGGTGCTATACTCCAGTAATTCACAGTGAAAAAAGACTCAACTGTATCAAAAAGACATGTTGAAAACACTAGCCAACCAAAAATACCCATTTGGGACCCTTGAATTGCTGTTGGGGGAGAAAAAACTAGTAAAAAGCAGAGAAGCATTGGTATAAAAAATATAGCAACGAATGGAAATCTTCTTCCCCATTTTTTTGTCCACCTAAATGGACGGTCAGTTAACCATCCTATGAGAGGATCATTAAACGCATCATACACGGCATAAATTAAAATACCCATACCAGCGAGAAATGAACTCAATCCAAGTTCGGTTTCATAAAAGAAAAAAATCAATATACTTAGAACTCCTTGAATCAATTCTATAGCTATACTTGCTGAAGTCATGGAAGCCATAATCTTCTTAGAATGTTTTATTGCTGGTACTCCCTTAATTTCACTCACTCTTGAATACCTCTAAATAACTTTTTGTTTTTTTTATAAATTTATTATTTTATATCTTGCTTTGTAGATAAATAAATATTTTGAACTTAGAGCTATTTTTAAGAAATTGTATAAAATTTAGCTTTTCTAATTTTTTAGAATTTCATTTTTGGATATATGAAATTTTTAATATTTACGCTATATTTTCAATTCACATGAGTAAAAAACCTAACATCGTATCATTTATAACTCACGATCAGGGTCAATTTATCGGGTGTTATAATACACCTCAAATACCTAATTCGTTAAATACCCCAAATCTGGATAAATTAGCCTCAAAGGGCGTAAGATTTACAAATTATTTTTGTACAGCTCCTCAATGTAGTCCTAGTCGAGGAAGTATTCAAACATCATTATATCCTCATCAGAATGGATTGATGGGACTTGTCAATAGAGGATGGACATTGCCACTTGAAAATAAGACGATACCAATGTATTTGAAAGAAAATGGATATTCCACTCATTTAATAGGGTTACAACATGAAAGTCTAAAACCATCTGATTTAGGATACGATACTCTTAGTGAGAGATTTTTTCATAAAGATCTCGAAATTGATTTTATGTATAATTGTAAATTAGTAGAAAACGAGTGTTTAAAGTTTTTTCAAAAACATAAAGAAGATGATTATCCATTTTATTTAAATATTGGAGTAGAAGAAGTTCATAGACCTTTCAAAAGTTGGGGAGACCCCGTAGATCCAAAATCCGTCGAAGTTCCTCCTTTTTTACCTGACAATGAAATTTTTAAAAAAGAACTTGCAGATTATTACGGAGCAATACATAGTGTTGATATTACAATTGGAAAAATTATTAAGATGTTGGAAGAGATAGATTTACAAAAAAATACGCTCTTTATTTTTACAACTGATCATGGAAGTCCCTTCCCAAGAGCAAAAGCTACGTTATATGACCCTGGAATTAAAACAAGTCTTATAATGTACCAACCAGATTCAGAATTATTTGAGGGAGGAAAAGTATTTGATAGTCTCCTAAGTAATCTTGATTACCTTCCAACCTTACTTGATTTCATTGGAGCAAAAGTTCCTGCGGAAATTGAAGGTAAGAGTTTTCTACCTATATTAAAAGGAGAAAAAGAGCAAGTGAGGATAGAAATTTATGGAGAAAAAACATATCATGATATTTACGACCCAATGCGTGGAATTAGAACTCATAATTATAAATACATCAAAAATTTTGAGGATATAGATACCCTATACGTGCTGCCATTACCTATGGCAATGGCACCATCGGGTAAGTTCTTAAAGGACAAAATTAATAAACCCAGGGCAAAAGAAGAGCTATACGACCTACAAAAAGACCCTCATGAAAGAAATAATTTAATAAATAATCCAGAATACAAGGAAATTGCCAATAATTTACGAAAAAAGCTTAAAGATTGGATGATAAGAACGAAAGATCCACTTCTAAAAGGAAGGGTTAAACCACAATCTCAGGAAGCCTATGATAAGGATCTAAAGAAAAGAAAGAAGTTAAAAAATCTGTAATTGTTTTGTTAAATTTTCATAAAGAATTTAAATTGACAAATTTAAGAATATCCATGACAGAGAAGAAACAAAAATATATTTTTCGATGTTTAAAGTGTAATGAAAATTTCAATGAGATAAGTAGCATAATCTCTAAGTGTCCTAAATGCTCAGGTCCGCTATCTGTAGAGATGAATATAGCACTATTAAAAGAATCTATTTCACAAGAAAAATTCTATAAGCAAAAGATTGATTCAATGTGGTCTTTTTTTCAATTTCTACCATTACTCAATGAAAAGAATATCATTTCACTTATGGAGGGAAACACACCGACTCTTAAAAGTAATCATTTATCAGAACAATTTGGTCTTAAAAATCTATATCTAAAGCTTGATTTTCTAAATCCTACAGGGTCGTTTAAAGATCGGCAGATTTCAATGGGAATAAGTAAAGCCATTGAATTAAACAAAACCTCAGTAATTACTATGTCATCGGGAAATGTGGGAGCTTCTGTTGCTGCATATTCTGCGAGAGCAGGTCTAAAAAATATCATACTTATCCCATCAATAGCCCCAGAAAGTAAGATTATCCAAATAAAGCAATATGGAGGAAATGTGATTAAAATTGAGTCTGATTCTACGAAGTTTATTTCCCAAATCGTCCAAGATGCGAGTAATAAGTTTGATATGGCAAATTTGATTACAGCTGGTATATACAACCCATTCATTAATAAGGGTGCTAAAACAATCTCATACGAGATTGCTATTCAGAGTATGCCTAAAAATCTAGAATTTCCAGATGCAATTATTATCCCCGTTGGGGGAGCTGGATTGTTAAGCGGAGTTTTTGAGGGATTTCAAGAATTATATGAGTTAGATCTAATTGAACGCATTCCAAAACTGTTTGGAATTCAACCAAAAGGATGTGCTCCTTTTGTAAGAGCAATTGAAGAAAAACTTACGCCAGAATATTTATTTCAAAATCCTTGGAAGGATATTAATACTATTAGTACTGCGCTTGCCGATGATATTCCATTAGATTGTTATACCGGGATTCCCGCGATCAAGCATTCCGGAGGAAATGCAATAGCCGTATCAGATGAGGAAACTTTGGTTGCTGGAAAACAATTAAGTAATTTAGAAGGTATGTTTGCAGAGCCTTCTAGTTGCACGACTATTGCTGCAATTCCAAAATTATTGGAAAAGAATTTGATTCAAGCAGATGAAAATATTTATTGTCTAATAACTGGAAGCGGATTTAAGGATATCAAATCCATTGAACCGATGCTCCCGAAGTCGATAAAGGTTAAAAAAGATTTCGATTGGGAAGCCTTATTCGATAAGATATTAAAAAATAAGATCTAACAAGATAAAAAAAAATTAATCAGAAGCAAGATCTGCTAAAAATCCTGCATCAATTTTATTATATTCTTCTGCATACTTTACTCCATATTTTTTCCCTGTTTCCCCATAAACATATTTAACTAGCAAATTCACTCTAATTGCATTTGGGACGTCTTCCTCCAGTAATTCCACGTATAATCTGTTAGCTCGTGCTAATAACAGGTTCTGATGGAACCAATTTTTAAGGACTGTTTTATGTTCACTAATAGCTTGGATTTTATCATCTATGAAGTCTGTAATATCCACATGAAAGTTTATGACAGTGGGATTTCTCGCAAATAGATATCTCTCTCCAGGCAAATGAATTTCTAATCCTTCCTCAAAATGTTCAGGATAGCATAAATCAAACGAGCTCTGCCAGCACGCCTCGTTAACTGCCTGTGCAGTTATGATATGATCCATGTTTTCTTCATCAGTTCCGTTTAAATCAAATGAAACTACAATATCGGGTTTATATTTTCGTATCAGATAAATTAATCTTTTCCGTAATTCCATATAATCCACTCCAACTAATGTATCAGTTGGATAATCCATATGGACTATTTCCTCTGCCCCCAATCTTTTATATGCCCGCTCGACTTCTTTTCGATTTCTTTTATATCCTTGTTCAGCAGTAATTCCTACACAATCCCAATAATCGTCCGTAATTCGGATACATATCAATTTATTTCCCTCAGCTGAAAGTTTTTTAAGAGTCCCTCCAGCCCATATCGTAAGATCGTCAGCATGTGTTCCAAAAGCTACTACAGTTTTATACACAAATAAATCTCGAACTGTTCTCCTCACTACCTCAGCAGCTTCCTTACCAATTGATTCTGTTTCATGTCCGATAAACTTACCATCAACAATGTCATCGACCCAAACTTGAGGTTTCAAACTAAATTGATCTAAGGGAATAAAATACCCAATAGAATCATTAGAATTAGAAATAAACATTATCTCTTTTTCTGAGTTATTATTAAGAATTTTGGTAAATAAACCTGGAAAAGGTTCACCAGGTACATGTACAATATGTAAATTTCCAATCCGGACTTTACTAATAGTACTTATCGCGTTATTGTCTTCTTTGAGTTCTCTTTCAAAAATCCCAATTGCAAATAAAAATTGAAAATCTGGATTCTCAAGCTTCATATCAACTCTTCGATGTCTTATCTCAATCGGGGATACTTCCAATTTTACTGCTTTAGGAAAGATATTTTGAATCTCTGAAAACACATCTTTTGCAAATAATTCCATTTTTTCGTATCCTGCTTCACAATATATTGGTGATTGTGAACCACATAAACCCATTCCAAATAATGAGATTCCTCCGAATTCTTTTTCTATCATATCACACACAATTCCGGGATAATCCGCTGAGATAGATACATTTTCTCTAGTTGTTATCTCTGGTTGGGCGGCATATGTCCATAAACTGCCAATTACTTTATTATTTGATACAAATTTTACAACTTTTAGATCTCCATTTATATCATCTTTTATTCGGTAATTTTCTACAAGCTTTTCTAAGTTTGATTTTGTCAAGTAGAGCTCAGCATCTTCAAGGTTTTGTTCAGCTTCTATTACTGCTTGGACTATGCTCTCAATTAAAAAAAATTGGTATTTCTTATTAATTCCATTCACTCCTATAAGGGGGCCCCATAAACCCATTGTATCAGGTCCTGCATGAGTGTGGGTGGCCCAGACATAAATTTGTCTTTCTTTATAATCATAAGCAGATAATCTATCGCGGACTCTATCTATAAAATCTGCCATTAAACCAATACATTCTACTGATACTAATACGATCTTGGTAGTTCCATCTGATAAAACCATTGCCCGAGCATAGATGGGATCATGAACATCTTTAATTTTAGGAGCCATCATTGTCAAATATCCCGCGATATAACAATCTCCGATATCGGGTGGAGGAACGATATTTCTTTTTGATGTTCCACATTTCAATACGGTCATAACTTATTCTTTCCTTTAGTTATTTAGTTCTATATTATGATAGTGTAATTATTGTAACATATTTGAATTCTATTATTTAATACTATTAATTTCAAGTTTAGGAGATAATGATAAAGAAAGAAAATAAAAAAAGGAAGAAATTAGAATAGAATCTAATTTATAATTGTTTTTGCTTTAAAAGTTCTGAATTTTCTTCAACTTTGGCTTTATCTAATTTATATGCTTTCCATATGAGTAAAAATGCTAGGAAGTAAAAGGCCATAGGAATCCCTGCCATAAGTAGTCGAATTCCAAATTGTGCGAGTAATGTCTGAGAGTTTTGTCCAGGAACCGCACCTGCTCTATAACCTGTAAGAGGATGAATTACCGCAAATGAAACTGCTTGTATTATTATAGAAATTCTTTCAAAAAAGATCCTAATTCCAGTCAAAGCTCCTTCATTTCGTTTTCCTGTTCTCACTACTATATCATCAACAACATCCGAAAATGTAGGATACATGAGAACCCAGAAACATCCAATACCTATTCCAATAAGAGCTATGATTATAGTAGTGCTTAGTATATCGCTCACAAAAAATAATGGAAAAAATAAAATCGTAGTAATTAATGTTCCGTAAGTTACAGCCTTTTTATTTCCTATTTTTCGACCTATCTTAGTCCATATGGGAACTGAAATCAAAACTGCCACAAGAAATCCTGCAGCCATTACAGTTTCAAGCTCAGGGTCTGAAGATCCTATTATATATTTGTTCCAATATGGTAGAGAAGCGAGCATCATAACAGTCATGACAGCGTGTCCTAATGCTATAAGGACGTATGCTAGGAAATTTTTATCCTTAATTCCATAACTCAAGACTTTCCAAAAAGAATCTTTTTCTTTCTGTTCTTCTAAAATTCGTAATTGACGCTCGATTAATTCCTCATCTTCTTTCATACCCGATAGTGAAAGTATCGCCATAATAAAACCAATAATTGACACGACTAATGCTGCGATAATAAAGGATGAGACATCGCCATAAACAATAATTAAAGGAGGGATTAAAACGCCTAAAGCTATTCCTAATACTCCCCAAGCTGTATTTTGTGCTCCAGCCCGAGTTCTTTCTGCAATTGATCGAAATTTATCTGGGAAAAGCGAGAGGTAATTTACAATAAACATAGAGTATAAAAATTCAAATAGGCAAATAGTAATCAGAAGCCATATAAACATCCCAATCTCATCAGTAAAGGGTACTGTGAAAATGAAAAGATATACCCACACAAAGGAAAGAGCACCTGCAGCGAAGAATGGAAATCTACGACCCCAACGTTTTGTAAAGCTAAATTTTTTATCAGAAATCCATCCTAACAAAGGATCATTAATCATATTCCAAATTCCGTAGATAACAAATGCTAATCCCACCCAAAAGATAGTAAGAAGTAATTCATTTTCATAGAAATCAATAACTCTTACGGTGAATGCTGCTGTGAAGAAATTATCAACAAAGCCACCAATTCCATATGAGATATATACAAATCTCGAATACTTAGACTTCTCACTCATTTCCAACACTTTATTTTAATTTTACAAAAAATAATATTATTTCAAAAAATATAGCTAAATGTTAATTTTTTTTTGATCTATAAATAATTAATTATCATAACTTGGAAAATAGCGATATTGAAAAATAACAAATAGTTAAAGGTATAAAGTGATTATCATGAAAGCAGCCGTTTTTGATGGAAAGGAGATTAAAATTAAAGAAGTTCCAAAACCTCATCCAACAATTACTCAAGCGTTGATTCGTGTAAAAGCAGCAGGAATCTGCGGAACTGATATTGCCATAATGAAGGGAAATTTGCCCGCTCCGGCAAATCTCATTCTGGGTCATGAATTTGCGGGAGAGGTTGTCGAAGTTGGAAATGAAGTTGATTCCTCTTGGATCGGTAAAAAAGTAACCTCTGAAATTAATAGCAACATTGATTTTGATTGTTTTTATTGTAAACGTGAAATTTTTACTCAATGTATCTCAAGAAAAGCACTTGGAATTGATATTGATGGTGCTTTTGCAGAGTTTATTGCTGTTGAATCATATTTATTACATGAAGTTCCTGAATCAATCTCGTATGAAGAAGCCACATTTATAGAACCATTAGCAGCAGCTTTTCAAACATTTGAGATGATGCCCTTAGAGGCAGATGATAATGTAGCAGCAATCTTTGGCCTTGGAAAATTAGGCCAACTACTTATACAAGTTGCGAAGTTAAAAGGTCTTGAACTGGTTGCGGTAGATGGATCTGAGAAAAAATTAGCTCTAGCTAAGAAATTTGGTGCTTCTCATGTTATTAACCGTATTGAAGCAAAGGATATACCCCAAATCATTCAAGATTTGACAAATGGCTTAGGTGCTGATATCGTTATTGATAGTTCGGGGAATCCAGATGCTTTAAAAGATATAATTTCATCTTGTAGGATTCGAGGAAAATTGCATATAAAAAGTACCCATGGCTTAGCAACTCCGATAAATCTCACAGATATCGTTGTTAGGGAATTAACTCTCTATAGTAGTAGATGTGGACCTTTTGAAAAAGCAATTGGAGCATTAAAATCTAGAAAAATCCATGTAAAAGAATTAATTTCGGATGTATATCAGCTTAGTGAAATAAAAGAAGCATTCACTTCTTATGAAAAAAATCGAGAAAATATAAAAACAATAATTAAGATATAACTTATTTAATTAGGTTTGAGATCAAGATATCCATTAGTTTGGCTGGTCCGGTTGATTCCTTAAAATCCATGCAATATGTAATAGGTGCCGAATTTTCTTTATCATTATCTAAAACCGTTACTCTACCAAAAATTTCGTCAGTATCTACTCTTAAATAAACATCTCTCGTAGTAAACAGTTCTGGTTTTAGGAGATAAATTGGTACTAAAGTATCAAATGGATAAAAACCATTAATTTTGTTAAATTTCCATAAATTCATCCAATAAACTATATAATCATAAATAAATTGGGGGATTGGCTTCTGTACTTCTTTTATTTTCATTAAATGCTTTTCTTGAAAAAGAACTTTTTTACATATATCAAGTCCTACGCCAATTCTAGGGGTACTGGTATTAGTTTCTATAAATAGTTGTGTTGCAAAGGGGGCGCTATGGAAGTTAAACTCTGTAGTTTTAAATAATTCACCTAAGTCAAAGAGAGATTTATTATCCTCAATAGGTTCCAACAATCCGCCCATAAAAATAATTGTTTTTAAATCATCAAATAATTCAGGATAATGCTGCAAAGCTGTTGAGACATTTGTTAAGGGGCCTAATGGCATGAGAATTAAATCATTTGGTTGTTCTTTAACCATGTTAATAATAAAATGTGAAGCTTCGTTTAATTTTCCTAATTCTCTCTTTGATTTTGCACCTAATTTACAAGGAATATCCGGTTGAGCAGCAATCTCCAAATATTTTCTCAATAAAGAATATCCCTTATTAACTCTTGTATTTCCGTATACTGTAGTGATTCCTTCAATTTCGAATATATCTTGATTATTTAACATAAAAAATAATGCTAGTCCATCATCAACGTCAGCACCATTATGACCAAGCCCGGGATCCGTATCAATTAAAACTCGATGTTTTTTCTCACTCATAATCCTAAAATATCCTCTAATTTGATTTTAGAAATATTTTTTCTAATTAATTTTTATCGCATATAGATTAATTACTTAAGACTTATTTCTAAAACGAATAAGAGTTAGCCTTTTAATCAAATTAAAAGGGAAAAAAAACCTTTCTATCAAAAGAAACTAATTTTTATCTAAATAAGATTGAGTGGAGATAAAAAAAATGAAGCAGCATCATAAAAATGCAATCGAAAAACTAACTGAAAGTCTTAAAAAAGATGATCGGTATTTAGCCGTAATCATCACTGGCTCAGTCGCAAAAGGTGAAGAAAGGGATGATTCGGATATTGATTTTATTTTAGTGGTTACAGATGAGGAATATAAAAAGAGAAAAAGAAGGAATCGACTTATGTTCTTCGATACTCAATATTGCGATTATCCTGGAGGGTATGTTGACGGTAAAATTGTAAATCTCGCTTTTTTAAAGATTGTTGCTGAACGAGGTTCTGAACCCGCGAGAGATGCATTTAGGGATGCATGGATTGCCTTTTCTAAGATCCCTGAACTCGAGGAAATTTTAAAAAAAATTCCTATTTATCAGAAAGATGAAAAAGCTGAAAAAATTCAGAGTTTTTTAGCCCAATTTGATATAGCATATTGGTTTATAGGAGAAGCAGAAAGAAGGAAAGATAAATATTTATTAACTCGTGCAGCTACAGATCTCGTATTATTCGGAGGAAGATTAATTTTAGCTCATAATGAAATTATATACCCATACCATAAATTATTCATGAATGCATTGAAAAAAGCGCCTGAAAAACCTGAAAATCTTATTGAATTAATAGAGGAATTATTAAAGGAGCCAAATTCTAAGAACGCTCAAGCTTTATATGATACCATTAAGAGTTTTAAAAAGTGGAGGATAAAGGGATTTCCTAGTGTTCAATTCATGATTGATACCGAATTGGCATGGTTTGAGGGTAAACCTTATATCGGAGATATTTAGTAAGCTACTTATATTTTATAAATATTTTTTTACCACAAATCCAAGAAATCTCTTTTCTATTCAAAATTTGTGTTGAGAATATTTGTTTTTCGTTACTATAAATTATAAACGATAAGACAAAAGTATATAAAAAAAATCTTAAATTATCAAATTAAGCTATTATGTATTAGCTCATTATATACTATTCTATATATATAAAAAGGGGATTAGTTTTGAGTAAAGCAAGGGCCGGCTCAAGTCCTTTTGAGGAGAAAGGAGCATTCTTATTTAAGCATCTTCCCATGCCCTCTTACGCTTGGCAAATTGTGGAGAATGACCTGATTCTAATTGACTATAATAATGTTGCTTTTGAAATTACTGAAGGAAGAATCGAGAAATATTTAAAGATTAAAGCTACAGAATTATATAAGGATCAGCCTGAAATTCTTGAGGACTTAAGAAAATGTGTTAGGGAAAGAACTAATTTTTTCAAAGAAATAAAATATAAATTTACTTCTGTTGATCTTGAGAGATATTTTTCAGTTAATTACGGTTTTATACCACCTGATATAGTTATCGTTCATACAAATGATATTACAGAGAAAAAACAAATCGAATTCCAAAAGCAGCAACTTGAAGAAAAGTTAATCAAATTAACAAAGGAATTAAGTATAGTTAATCAAGAATTAGAACAGAAATATCATTATAAATCTAACCAATTACTAAAATCAGAAGAGAAGTATAAAATTATAACTGAGAATGCTAATGACATTATTATAGTATTTAATAGGGAATTTAAAATTGAATATTGCAACGAGAAACCGCTAAATCAAATTCTAGGTTATAAAATTGAAGAACTTATTGGAATGTATGGATATGAATTAATTCACCCTGATGAAAAAGAAACAGTTATAGCAGGATTCATGAAAGGGAGAGAAACCGGCAAAAGCGTTGTTGTAGCAAGAATAAGACATCAAAAGGGGTATTATATTTGGATTGAAGCCACTGGAAGGGTTTTTACAGACAAAAATGGGATAAAAAAAGATGTTGTAATTGTGAGAGATATTTCTGATCGTAAATTAGCAGAAACAAAATTACTTAATTCAGAATTTGAGCTAAAGGAGAGAGTTAAGGAACTTAGTGCCTTATACCATATCTCTAAAATTTTTGACATTTCAAATATTTCTGTTGATGATGTATTATATGATGTTACCAATTTTTTACCAGCTGCTTTTCAGTATCCCAATATAACATGCGCTAGAATAAGGTATAACACTAATGAGTATAGAACTATTAATTTTAAAGAGACAGATTTAAAAATCTCAATTAAAGAAAGAATTAATGAAAAATTATTAACAATTGATATATATATTCTCGAAGATAAACCATTTTTAGAGGAAGAGGTTTATTTTCTAAATGACATTGGAAAACGCTTAAAAAATTTCTTAGAAAAAAAAGAAACTGAACAATATTTAAGAAAATCTGAAGAAAAATACCGTCTTATTTCTGAAAATGCTAATGATTTGATTGTTATAGTAAGTAAGGAGGGAATAATAGAGTATGTTAATAAAAGACCTCTATTAAAAAATTTTGGATATAGTTTAACTGAAATAATAGGGAGAAAACCAAACGAATTTATACATCCTGATGCGCTAGAAGAAGGAGAATTTAATATTATAAAATATCTTAAAAAAGGAAAAAAAAACATAAATGCGAGACTCCGGCATAAGAAAGGCTATTTTGTTCCCGTTGAATTTAGTATAAGCTTATTTATAGATGCTTATAAAGAACCAAAACAACTCGTAATTGTTAGAAATATATCTAAACGACAAGAAGCTGAACAAAAATTAAAAGAATCAGAAGTAAAATATAGACTAATAACAGAAAATGTAAATGACCTAATCTCGATTGTGAACGAAGAATTAAAATATGAATATATTAATGAAAATGTCACACAAGAAATGAGGGGTTTTTCAAGGGAGGATAGAATTGGCAATTCACCCATTGATATACTCCATCCGGATGATATTGAAAAAGCTAAGAGGGCGATACTTGAAGCTTTTGAAGTTGGGGAGGGAAGATTAGAAGTCAGATTAATAAATAGAGATGGAGGATATGATTGGTTCGATGTTAAAGGAAAAACTTTTATTGACATAGATGGGAAAAAGAAAATTCTTCTAGTCTCAAGAGATTTGAACGAGAGAAAAGAAGCCGAAAAGAAGCTTAGAGAATCAGAAAAAAAATATAGGCGTCAATTTGAAGATTCTCCGAATATGATTCTTCTCCTTAATTCAAGTGGTACTATTATAGATGTCAATCCAGCTTTTCTACTCAATTCAATTCATAATAAGGGAGAACTAATTGGAAATAATTTTCAACATATTAGTGGATTCGGTACATTACATATGCCACTTTTTCAAGAGAAATTCGCAGAATTATTAAATATAGGGCATCTAAAACCTATTGAACTTCAAGTACATCTGAAAGACAATCAATTAAAATGGATTTCTTTACAAGCTTCTGTTATAGATATAGATGGAGTTAAATTAGTACAAGTAATAGCACAAGATATCAATGAACGTAAAGAGGCAGAGCAAAAATTAATAGAATCCGAAGAAAAATATCGCCTTATAGCAGAAAATGCCAACGATATGATTTATGTTCTAAATAAAGATTATAGGTTTGAGTATATAAATGAAAGTACATTAATGAAACAAATGGGTTATACTAGTGAAGAGCTAATCGGCAAAATGCCATTGGAATATATACATCCAGAAGATATAGGTAGGGTTCGTAAGGGGTTAAGAAAAGGATTTGGAACAGGTCAAGGTACGATTGAGGTTAGAATCATGGATAAAGAAGGTAAATATCATTGGGTTGAAATTCGAGGACAAACATTTATAGATTCTGATGGAAAGCTTAAAGCTTTATCAATAGCTCGAGATATTAATGAACGAAAAATAGCTGAACAACAAATAAAAGAGTCAGAAGAAAAATTTAGGACTATTGCTGAGCAGTCTTTTCTTGGTATCGCCATAATACAAGATAATCTGCTTAAATATGTAAATCAAAAACTTGCTGATATCTTTGGTTATTCGATTGAAGAAGCAGATACTTGGCAAGTCGGAGAGTTTTTAAATGTAATTCATCCCGAAGATAAACAATTTGTAGCCAAACAGGCTATGAAAAAACAAATGGGTGAACCAGACGCTGAAAATCAATATCAATTTAGGGGTATAAAGAAGGATGGAACTGTGATTTGGTTAGAACTTTTTTCTAAAACGATTAGTTATCAAGAGAAACTAGCTGTTCTTGGTACTATTTTAGACATTACCGATAAAAAATTAGCAGAAAAAGCCCTAAAAACTGAAAAAAAATTTTCAGAAGATATGATAAACACTACTTCAGATACAATTTTTGTATTTGAGCCAGCAACGGGTAAAGCTATTAGATGGAATAATTCTTTTAGTGATGTTAGCGGATACACTAATGAAGAGATAGTTTCTATGAAAGCTCCAGACTCCTATTACAGCGAGGAGGATCTTGAACAAGCAACCAAAGCTATTAAAAAAATATCAGAAGAAGGAGAAGTTACTGTTGAAATGTCCTTAATTAGTAAAGATGGGCGCTCCATACCTTTTGAATACAGAGCAAGATCTTTCAGCACTTCAGATGGTAGAGACTTGATAGTTTCTTATGGAAGGGATATAACAGAAAGAAAGGAAGCTGAACGACAATTACGTGAATCAAAGGAAAAATTCCGCGCTCTAGTCGAGACTACTAGTGATTGGATATGGGAAGTGGATCATAATAATATCTATAAGTATGTCAGTCCAAAAGCCAAAGACTTATTAGGATATGAGCCTGAAGAACTTATCGGTAAAACCCCATTCGACACGATGCTGCCTGATGAGAAACAATCCATAAGAGAAATGTTTGAGTCCATTAAACAATCCAAAAATTCTTTTACAGGATTAGAAAATATATGTATAACTAAGAACGGGGAAAAAATTGTTATTGAAACGAGTGGAGTTCCAATTTTTGATGAAAAAGGCAATTTTAGGGGTTATCGTGGTATTGATCGCGATATTACTGTTCGTAAAAAAATTGAACAAAAATTAAAAGAGTCAGAAGAAAAATATCGTCTTATTTCTGAAAACGTATACGACCTAATTGGCATTCTAAATCAGAAATTTGAATATGAATACATTAATGAAGAAGCTTTTATATCTACATTAGGCTATACTAATGAAGAGATTATTGGAACATACGCATTAAATTACATTCATCCTGAGGATCGTGAACTAGCATTAAATAATTTAGCTGAAGGCTTTAAAACAGGGTACGGATCTGCAGAAGTGAGATTTAAACACAAGAATAACCAATGGATATGGATTGAAGCAAGAGGAAAAACTTTCACGGGTTCTGATGGAGATTTAAAAGCATTGATAGTATCAAGAGATATTACCAAACGTAAAAAAGCTGATGAAAATCTAAGAGAATCTGAAGAAAAATATCGGGATGCGTATGATCAAGCGAACTTCTATAAAGATCTTTTTGCCCACGATATAAATAACATTATGCAAGTTATCAATTCTTCAGCAGAACTTATAAATTACTATATGAATAGCCCTGAAAATCTTGAAGAAATCGGCACAATTGCCGATATGATTAAAAAACAAATTGCTAAAGCAAAAATTCTAGTCCATAACGTAAACACTCTCTCAGAACTAGAGGAAGGGACAAAACCAATCAAATTAATAGAAGTTTATGAGTTGGTACAAAATTCAGCGAAATATGTTAGAACTGCTTTCCAAGAGAGAGCTATTGATATTGAAATTGAATCTTTCAGTAACAGAATATTTGTACAAGCCAATGAATTGCTGCAAGAGGTATTTGATAATATTTTAACAAACGCCGTAAGGTATAATGATAATTCTCTAATTAAAATTTTGGTAAATGTGTCTAGAGAAAGAAAAGATGATCAAAAATATCTTAAATTTGAATTGATAGATAATGGCATTGGTATAGAGGATGAAAGAAAAAGAATTATATTTAAGAGAGGTCATAGAGAATCTAAAGGGCAAAAAGGAATGGGTTTAGGATTATCCTTAGTAAAAAAAATATTAGAAGGATTTAATGGAGAAATTTGGGTTGAAAATCGAGTTAAAGATGATTATACTAAAGGAAGTAATTTTATACTATTAATACCAGAAGCAGGGTAACACGTTTAGCCTTATTTCAAATATTTTAATATTATTAAGTGTCTTAATTGTTACTTTATGAAGAATTAATCGCGTTCATAAAATTTGCCTGGTTTTGCACCACAAAATGCCTCAAACTTGAAGAATGGCACAGTTTTTTCACAAGATGGACATGCATAGGTTCCAGGAGCTGAATTTTGTAATACATAGTTACAGTTTGAACATATTGCCCACTTCATACTTGATATATTGAATATGAACATAAAATTTTTAATATTATGAAATAAAACATATCCCTAATTTCTATTGTTTTAGATTAAAGATATTTATGCAATTTCATATATACTATAAATCCGAATTGGAAATCTTTTTTATTTTTATTAACCCTAATTATAAATTTTTGAATTTTCATTAGTTTCTCAAAAAGCATTTGCTAGAAATATGGATGTATCAAAAAATTATTACAAAATTCTTGAAGTTGAAAAAGATGCCAGTGAAGAAGAGATTAAGTTAGCCTATAGGAAGCTGGCAAAGAAATATCATCCTGATTTAAACAAGAATGATCCAAATGCCAAAGATAAATTTATTGAATTGAAAGAAGCATATGATATTCTAATAGATCCAGAAAAACGAAAGATATATGATCAAATCGGATATAATCCTCAAAATATTGACTTTAGCGACCTTTTCAGCAAATATGATAACAGGAGACTTAGAGAGTTGCTTAGAAGGATATTTGGAAGTGATTTTAAGAGGGATTCCTACAAACCTCCCCCAGAAACGATGTATATCTAATCCTTTTTTTTATTAATAAAAAAAAGATGGTAAAATATATCCAGAACCCTTGCTGGGTTGTCATCGTGCGTCTCATTTTTTTTCCTTTTTTTAAGTAGAAAACCATATCTTTTAGGAAATGGATGATCTTGTATAAAAATTATTAATCCCCTTCAGTTCTTACTTTTTTATAGAGCTTCAGTCAAATATTTATAATAGGATATCAAAAAAGGAGGATAACTCTTGAAAATTAACAAAACAATGAAGCTTCGGCTCTATCCGACCAAAATCCAACGAGAACTGTTGAATAAGACATTTGGCTGTTGCCGTCTTCTATGGAATCAGATGTTAGCGGAGCGCAACGAGGTATTTCAAGAATTTAAAGAGAACTCCGAAACCTTGAGGAATTATAAGTATAAAAAAGAAAAGGATTATAAACAAGAATTTGAGTTTATGAAAGAGGTCGATAGCAAGGCTTTACAATCTACAACCCTATACCTAATAGAGGCATTCAATAATTTTTTTAATGGGTTAAAGGTGTCCCGAAAAGTAGGATATCCGAGGTTTAAATCAAAAAAAAGTAAACAATCCTATACTACTTATAACATCAATAGCAATATTAAAATTGATTTTGACCTAAAACATATTAAGCTCCCAAAAATTAAAAAATGGATAAAGTATAAGGATGATAGGAGTTTTACCGAGCCAATTCGTCATGTAACCGTTTCGAAAACCAAGAGCGGACACTATTACTTGGCCATTTTGATTGAAAAAGAGCTTGATATCTCACCTCTAACGGAAATCCACGAAGATCGTATAGGAGCATTTGATATGTCAGCCACAAGGTTTCTGATTAGTGAAACTGAAGACTTTTCCAATCCTAGGTTTTATAGATCCTCAGAAGCGAGGTTAAAGCAATTGCATCGCCAATTATCTCGCAAAAAAAAGAATTCTCAAAATCGACTGAAAACCAAGCTGAGACTTGCTCGAATGTATCAAAAGATTTGGTATCAAAAATATGATTGGACACATAAAACGACCCTTAAACTAGCTAATAAATATGATGTAGTAGTCTTAGAAGACCTTAACATCCAAGGAATACAAAAATTTAACAGCGGTCTATCTAAATCCGTGACATTAGATTTTTCATGGCATCAGTTTAAAACATTGCTAAAATATAAACTTGAATGGCGAGGAAAGCACTAACTAGAGGTGAATCGTTTTTTTCCTTCAAGCAAATTATGCTCTGTATGTGGGCATAAAAATATTGATTTAACATTAGCAGAACGCGTATGGGTATGTACTGAATGCGGTACACAACATCATAGAGATAAAAATGCGTCAAGCAATCTAAAAAGAGAGGGTATTCGTCTCTTACAAGAAAGAGGAATTAAAGTCATTATTTGACCTACCGTTGGGACGACGGGAAGTTACGCTTGTGGAGATCTTGTAAGACACCCTTTAAGGTGCTTTGGTCAGGGAAACAAGAATCCAGATCCTATATGGACTGGTAGTTCAAGCAAGATTCATTCTAAACTGGATATCTAATTATAAATATTTATTAATTGCATCCGTTAGTATATCTATTTAGGATTTATTAATTTAAAATATGGAAACAATTTATTGGTTAAAATGATTTAAATGTTTAATAACACTCATTAATTTTATAAACCTTAATCCTTGGCTAGGATGTCAGCAAATGTCTAAAGTTTTTACATTTGCCTCATTCGTTAAGGAAAGAATTTAAAATTTCAGTTAAGGAATGGTGTATCGATTATCATTTACTTATAAATATTTATCAATCGCATCAGTTAATATTTCTATTGTGGGTCTATCTTCTTTACTACCTATATAATACCAAACTATTTCTCCATTTTTTTTAATAAGTACTTTAGCAGGAAGAGCATTATTAACTTGTAAATCATCATGACCATCGGTTTTTTCTGTTACAAACATATTATATGATTTAGCTATTTTTCCGCCTTTATCAGGGATAGTCGTGAAATTAAAATTATTAACTTCTTTCATCTTTTTCAATCGTCTAGTACTATCTTTTGCTATTGCTATTAACTTTACGTTGCGTTTTTCGAACTCTGACATATTTTTGGTTAAGTATTTAAAGTGTTCTATTCAATATACTCACCATCCCCCTCTAAAGAAGTCGATTAAAACCCCTCGATGGTTCTCAAGCATAATCGCTAAATTTGCTTCATTCCCATCAATGTCGGTTGTATCGATAGTAGGAGCTTTGGAACCAATAGGTAATCCTTTATTAGGTATAGAAATATGTAAATCTGTCATTATTAACAATAAAAACAATAGAAATAAAAAGGATATTGAAATATTTTAAAAGAAAAAATAAAGAAAAATGATTAATTGTGTGTAGCGTTTTTTAATCCTTAATCCTTGGCTAGGCCGTCAGCATACGTCTATATTTTATACGTCTGCCTCATTCTATTAGGAATTAAATTAAATTTTTTAATTACGTCAGATATATGATTTATCATTTAAATCTTAGTTCCATGAAAAATACAAATCTTCGACAGTTAGGGCAATAATAGTATCCACTCGTATTCTCTTGTATTGTATGTCCACACTTTTGGCATATTATCATATGGTATCATTTAGTTGATAATTTGACATCTTTTAAAGTTTAATTTTATATTTTAAATATTAATTAGCAAATCATATTTATATATATAAATCCGAGAAAAAAGTCGCTTTTTTCAGATGAAAACACGTACATAAAATTGCGTAATTAAATTTATATTATCCAACCCTATTATTATATCAATTCCTAAAAGTATAATGCATTGAAATATTATCTAAAATATTAACAGAAAGGGGTTGTTTTTTTATAAATATCGTTAAAATAATCGTTGACGGATTTGGTGGAGTAGGAAAGACAACCTTACTCAAAAAACTCGAGTACGGAATCTTCGACCCAGATACAAGGTTAACGATCGGATGCGATTTTTTTGCTAAAAAAACAAACCTTTTTGGACATAGTGTAACTGCACAATTTTGGGATTTAGTAGGAGCAGCCCGATTTAATTTTTTGCGACCAATTTGTTATAAGGGAGCAAATTGTATTGTTTTAGTGGCAGACCTCACGAGACCAATCACTTTTGAGCGAATTGATTATTTTATTGAAGTCGCAAAAAAAGCTAATATTAATCCTAATCAAATTATTTTAGTAGGAGCCAAAACAGACTTATTTTATGAAAGAAGCGTTGACTCCCTTTATTTATCAACAATTTTAGAAAAGCTTGGCATATCCGAATCCGTAGAAACATCGGCAAGAAATAACCATAATTTAGAGGAATTATTTGAATTAGCTACTGCCTTGGCAATGTATCACAAGGGAATGATTACTGAAAATGAATATATCTTTATGAAAGAAGAAGTTAAACAGAGAATTAAAGAACCAGTGCCCGAACCATATGAAAAATTAATAAGAAAATGCTGGAAGTGTGGAAGATCGTTATTCTTTCACGAATTTTGCGATTCTAATAATAAAATTTATAATGAAGAGAGATTATTAGAATTATGGGAAAATCCTGTTCTTGAATTTTATTGCTGTGCTTGTTATAAAGAGCTAACTTCTTAATTCTTAATTACTCAAAAAAAAAAGCTTAATCATTTAAAATTTGTTTAACAATTTTCTCCATTTCAATAAGACTCGGAGACTCATCTAATAGTTCAATTATAGGTTTACCTTCCAAATCATAATTCGTAATATTTTGATCATCCGGTATCTGTCCGATTATGGGTAAGTTTAATTCATTTAATTTCTTATAAATAATCTCTATGTTCCCTTTTACTTTATTAATAATAACTCCTATTTTTTTGTAGCTTGTGAACTTTTTAGCACTCTTCCTAATGGAATTAGCGGTTTCAATGCTTCTTAAAGAGATATCAGTGACAATTATTATGAAATCGACGGATTTTAAGACCATTCGATTAATTTGCTCAAGTCCTGCTTCGCAATCGATTAAGATAATATTAAAATCTTTCGTAATTGATTCTAATACTTTTCTTAATAGAGTATTTGAAGGACAAAAACATCCCGGTCCCTCCGGCTGTCCAATTGAAAATAAGCAAAAATTTTTACTTTCAGCCATCCCTTCATATACATCAAAATCAATTCTTTCTGCGAGTTTTTGAGTATCTTCACTTTTACTGTGGGCTTGTCTTACAGCATTAAGTCTAATTTGTTCAAGACTCTTCTCAGGAGTAAGTTTTACCATACTACATAAATGAGGGTGAGTCGGATCGGCATCAATTAACAGCATCTTATAATCATATAATTGAGTAATTATTTTAGCCATTAGAGTTGTAAGTACGGTTTTACCAACTCCTCCCTTTCCTGTTACGGCAATTGTAAGTGGATTAGCTTTCATTTTATGTTTAGAATGGTTTTTTTAATTTATTACTCCCCCATTTTACTTCGTTCCTCCAAAACTTCCTTAACTTCCTCACATATATCATAATATGGACATACCTCACATTCCCAATCATAGTCGCAATCTATTCTTTTCTTCCATTTCTCTATTTTATCTTTCCATTTTAAGTCAATATACTTACGGATATCAGATGTGATTTCAATAAATTTATCTATTAACTCCGGATATGAATTAATAAAAATTACTTCGATAGAGGTGATTAATTCCTTAAAATATTGCTTATATAAGTGGATAATGGCTTTTCCTAATAATTCAAAAGAGAACTTTTTTTTTACGCTTTCACTAATACGACACCAAAATCTTCTTGGGATGGTACGGATCATAAAGCCTTCAATCCCGCTCGAGATAAAACTAAGATGTCTAAGCGCATCAAATTCTTTTTCACTTATCTTTGTAGAACCAATTAATATGAAAATTCCAAAATCAATTGACTGTTCTGAGATTTCATTTATTTCCGGACCAATTAAAGTGATTATTCCATCTTGAATATGGGCTATTTCATAATAAGGATATACTAATGAGAAAGATTTCTTATTTATGCCCCCTAATTCAAGGCCTGTTTCTTCTTTTAAAATAATTTCTTTAAAACCATCTAATTCTACACCTATCTTCATTTTTTTAAAGTAAGTAGAGAGTTCTGAAGTCTTTTCATAAACACTAACCTTCTTTCCAGCATTAGCTTCCTTTTCTATAAATTCTCTAATCCTTTCTATTGCTTTTGAGTTTTCCACTATTTATTATAAACCTTTTTTACCTTTTAAATTGCCTTATTTAAATTTAATTTTGATTTAACTATTATTCAAAGATTTCATGGAGAACTCTTCCTTGAGAATCCTTAGGTTTTGGAATTTTAAGATAATGGGCAAAAGTGGGGGCCAAATCGATTAAGTCCACGAAATCTTTCAATTCAATACCCTTTCTTATATTTGGACCTGTTATAATTAGTGGAACGCTATTTGAGTAATTTCCGAACTTTTCATTCGGTAAATAATAAGCATGAGCTCCAAAACAGTTTTTTGCTGGAGAAATAACAGGTTCTCCCATATATTTTCTTGAAATTTCCGATGGATTGAGTTGTTCTAAAATTTCATCATAAATTTGATAAGGTGGATTTAAAAAATAAATCACATCTCCCACTCTATTTCCGTTTAATCCTAAGTAATTGGCTTCTTCCCTTTTAAGAGCAAGTTTTATAACTTTGTCTCCAGTCTGAGGATCTTTCAAATTTGTTAGAGCATCAATGATATTATCTCTTACTGATTCATATTCTGCAGAAGTTACTATACCTTGGGGATCCCTTCCCTTTAAATTTACCCAAATAAAAGGAGGTTCAACATAAGGAAATGCATACGTCTTTTCCCAGTCTATGATATATTTTTTTTGAGCTTCATTCCACTTATAACTTAATAATCCGGCGTTCATTAAAACAAACGGAATATTGACGATCTTCCATGCGGGCATAGCACCATGATCAGATACAAATATCGTAATCGTTTCGTTATCTACACAAGAATTAAGTAAGTCCCCTACTAAGTCATCGATAATTTTATAAGCTATCTCAACATTTCTACTCGCTCTTTGGAAGTTATCTTCGGAAAATATAGGTGAATTCTTATGCAAAAATGCTAATTCTTTATGATTAACGCTATCTAAAAGATGGACATGAAAGTAGCAAACATTCCAATTTAACTGGGTCTTAGCGTATTTAATTGCGTTTTGTAATGTTAAAGCCTCTTTTCGGGCATAAGTTAAATAAGACTCAACTTTACCTTCAATTTTGTACTCAATTTCTTGAATTTTTGGAGCAAGATCATAACTTATAACATTTTTAATTAAATCTTCACCTAATTCATCGGGTTTCGTCCAACCTTTAGTATTATAGATAGAAGTGGTTTGAATCTTTATTGAAGTACCCTCCTTAGAAAGCTCTAAGATTTTAATTTTAAATAAACAAGGTAAAACTCCATAATTTGTTGAAATTTCTGATTTTATCCAATCACTCCAGCCATTTTTCTTAATTATGATCCATTGATTATTTTTTTCATTAAGGATTGACAGAGAATCATAACCTTGACCATTAGAACTAGTAATATAACCGGATAAAACAGTTTTTTCAGGCGTGTTCACAGGAGTCATATCAACACTTATTTGAAGTGGATCTTGTTCATTTTTAGGCATTTCGACATTATTCTTAACTTTCAAGATTCTTTTTGATAATATTTCTGAATCGCTTGAAAATTCGAAAAATAGGGGGTATGATATTACTCTTGGAAATGATTTATAAATTTGAAAGTCACCAGTAAATTGCCATATGAGCAGACTCATCGCACCATTTTTAAAATTAGCTGGCCATCCACTGGGATAATTTATGACAAATGGAGTATATCCACTCCTATCTGCAACATCCCAAAGGTATTCTGCTTTGCAGAATCTCGATAATTGAGTTCGTGACCTATGGCGTAAACCAAGCTCAAATGGATCACCTGGAATATGGACATAGAAACTTGTGGCACCATGGACTGCTGTCGTTGTTCCAGTAGCTATCGTCGTCCAGTTTGTAGGAGTATCACAGGGAGGACAAGAGTATGCCACGGTATATATTCCCTCCTCTACAAGTTGACTAATATTAGGCAAACTACCTTCATTCATAAATTTCTTAACAAGGTAAGGTATTGCCTGGTCAACACCAATTAATAATAGCTTTTTTCGCTTGGAAGTCATTGTAAATCGCTTATAAAATTTATAAGATACGTTTTTTAAGGTTCCACATCATCTTTTAAAAAGATTTCTTTTGGAGCATAATTTACATCATGGAAACTTAACCTTTGATTGAACTCATTTAGTCGAGTTAAAAAAGATTGATAGTCTTTTTTTATCTTTAATGACCACCCCGTTTCTGCTACGGCGCTTAACCGTGGAAAGGCCTGAAACTCTAACCGTTTACTATCTTTAACATATTCAGCCCATACGCAAGCTTCAAGTCCTAATACATTTTGATGAAACTTATTTTCTAAATCATCAGGAATCGGATCATATTCATAAGTCCTATGAAGTGGGGTTCTCGAATAAGGATAATTTAAATATACTGCCCGCATTTCCGACATTACAATTTTCCGCCCTTTTCTAGCATTATCCAGAACTTCATCAAATTTCTCATTCCAATAATGACAAATTGCATTATCTGCTAATTTATCATTTAGGATTTCATTCCAGCCCATCAATCTACGACCGTTAGATTCTAAATAGTTGGCAATCCTATTCGTGAAATAAACTTGAAGTTCTTCTTCAGATTGAAGCCCTTCTTTAGAAATTCTGGCTTGACAATCAGCGCATTTTTTCCATCTCCTTTTAGGAACCTCATCGCCTCCAGTATGAATAATTTTAGAAGAAAAGACCTCCATTACCTCGTCTAATACATTTTGCACAAAGTCAAATACTTTTTCTTTTCCTACGCATAAAATTTCTTTATGAATTCCGAAATGTGTACTTACTTCAAAAGGTCCACCTGTACAGCTCAATTCCGGATATGATGCGAGAACTGCCGTCACATGACCTGGGACATCTATTTCTGGATTAATGGTAATATATCGATCAGAAGCATATTCTATAATTTCCTTTATTTCATCTTGGGTATAAGACCCTGATATAGGAATTCCATCAATTTTCCTCAGAGAGATATTAGTTCCTTTCCTTTTAGAGCCAATTTCTATGAGACGGGGGTATTTTTTTATTTCTATTCGCCAACCTTGATCATCAGTTAAATGCCAATGAAATATATTAAATTTTAAACTGGCCATAATGTCAAGCATTTTTTTTACCGTATCCTTGCCAAAGAAATGCCTTGACTCATCCAACATAAATCCTCGCCAAGAAAATCGAGGAAAATCATCAATACTTACGCATGGAATACTCCATTCCATAGTTATTTTAGAAGGACTCTCAATCTCAATAGGAAATAATTGTCGTAGGGTTTGAATCCCATAAAAAACACCTTGGGGGGTAGTTCCCGATATTATTATCTTATCTGGATCAGCTTCAAGAGTATATCCTTCAGGATTTGGTGAGCTTTCATTTTCCTCAACATTAAGAATAATAAGATTGATATCTTCCTCATTCTTGTTCAAGCTCTTTATAGCTAATTCAAATCCAGTTGCTGGAGCTATAAGTTCTTTTAAATATTCTGCTTGTTTTTTTAAAGTTGGAACTGTAGCAATAACAGTCTTATTATTGAGAATAAATTGACCTTGTTTTACATCAATTCTTTTTGGTTTCGGGATGATTGAAATTCCTTCATTTGATTTGGGTTCCATAATATCCACTAATATAAAGTATAAAGTAAATTTTGAATTAATTATGGATTTTATTTTTAAAATTAATATTTTTCCTTTTAATTTCAAAAAACTAATATATTAAAGAAATCGACTCGATTAGCTAACATAATTAATCCTAAATATTATATATAATGAAAATTAATCTAAAATTATCATTTTAGCTAATTTTTAAGGGATAATAAATGTGTAAATTTTGTAGGAAACATGCAAAAGAGCATGGAAAGTGGTATCTTAACCCAGAAGGATATACTGAAGAACTATTTTACAAATTGAATTTATTAGATAGAATTTTAGGAAGAAAACCAAAAAAAGTAAGAGACGCATACAAAAGCGCCGATGCTGCTTGGTATCCCTTGGATATCTCAAAACAACTTGAATTAGTTGATTTAGCTAGTAAACCCGTGTTAGGGAAATTAGTCAGGATGATAGGCAATCATATTGCAATCAAATCTCATTCAGGACAAGTAGTTCCCACGGAAGATGCCCTCAAAATTGTAGATTTAAGCCATGATCATGCTGTTTATCCTTGTATGTGTAAAAGACTTTTTAAAGGACAAGATGAATACAAGTGTCTAAACTTTGCTCCTATCACAGACATAACGAGACACACTCCAAGACATTGGAAAGAAAAAAGACTCAGCCCAGAAGAAGCCAAAGCATGGTTACAAGACTTTTCAGATAAAGGATATGTCCATGCGGTGTTCTGGTGGTGCGATATGCCTCAGGCAATTTGTATTTGTAATTGTGACAATAAATATTGCTATGCATCCAGACCAAAGAATTGGTATGATATAACAAACGTGTATCGTAGAGCAGAATACGTAGCTGAGGTCGATCCAGATGAATGCATCAGTTGTGGCAAATGTCAAGAAAGATGCCAATTTGGCGCAATCAGCTATGATTCTAATGGACGAGCTCAAGTAGATCCTAGAATTTGCTTTGGTTGTGGTCAATGTCGGGGCGTGTGCGAACAAAATGCCTTAAAACTTGTAGATAGAAATACCCACACAATCGCAAAGAAAATTTGGTAAAGGTGAAATTCAATATGGTTAAATTCCAATTCGATCCAACTAAGTGCATATTACCTTATGATGCCAAAGAACTCCGCCCCACAAAATGTTTGAAATGTTTAGAGGTGTGTCCTGGGTCATTATTGATGTTTCGTCCCCTAAAAGAAAAGGACGAGAACGGAGCTCCTAAGTTTTTTGAAATTCATATGCTCTTCAAAGCTTATAGCAAAAAATATTGTCCTGATTGCTTCAAATGCGTTGAAATTTGTCCCGAGCAAGCTATAAAAATTATTATCTGAAAATTATTTGTTTAAGATCTTTTTGGTGTATTCTCCTATTTTTTGAAATGCTTCATCTGCTTCTGGTAACTGATGTAAACCAAAGCCTTGAAATACATGGACCATTTCATCCCACGATTGTAATTCAATATCCACACCTGCCTTTTTAGCTCGTTCATAAAATCGTTTAATCTCACTATAAAGAATTTCACAAGAACTTGCTTGGATTAATATGGGTGGTAATCCCTTTAAATCTCCAAATAAAGGGGAAATCAAAGGATCTTGAGAATTAGCTCCTGCAATATAAATATAAGGCCACCAAAAAATTCCAAGATCTGCTAAAATTGGGTCTGTTTCTCCATTTTTAATAGATAAATCATCTAGACGTGAAATATCTTCTACATATGAAAGATCAGTGGCTGGTGAGATTGGTATTGCTCCAGCAGGTAAAGGTATTCCATCATCTCGTAATTTTATAAGACTTGAGAGTGTTAAATTTCCCCCTGCTGAATCTCCTGCTATTATTATATTTTCGGGTTTTATATCATTGGATAACAACCATTTATAAGCCGCAACACAATCTTCCACTGCTGCTGGGAATGGATGCTCTGGCGCAAGCTTATAATCAACACTTAGAACCCGCATTTTAGTTACCTTGGCCAATTCAAGGGTTAGTAATCGACAGGTATTTGGAGATCCCATAATCCATCCACCTCCATGGAAATACAATAAGACTCTTTCTTTATGCGCCCCAGGTACGGTTTGCCACTCAGCGGGGATTTCATTGATTACGATTTTCTCAATTTTTACATCATCGGGTATTGGAGTCTTTTTTTGTTCTAAACTTGCACCATAATCGAATCCATGCCTAAGCAAGTTTACCATAAAGCGTCTTTCTTTTTCCGTTAATAAATTAGTTAATTCTTCAACATTTTTCTCTTTTTTAAAAAACAATTCATTTGCGTCCGTGATTTTCTTATAAAGTGTCTGGAAATTAAATTCTTTATTCTCTTCTCTGCTTAAAAATTCCAAAATTCCAGTCATTTGCTCTTTAAAACCATCATCATAAATTTTAAGAACATCTGGTCGAATTTTTTTTCTATTTAAAATAGGCATTATTTAATCTACCTCGAATAATTTTAGAATTTATACTTATAAATTTGAATTAACTTCAATTGCTTATAATTTTTTATTTAACAATAGGAAAAAAAAAAAGTAAGTAAAATTAAATTAAATTGAAATGATAGAATTTGAACAGATTTTTTATGCCAAATCAATTGCCATAGTAGGAGCTTCGAATAAACCGTCAAAAGCTGCCCATCAGATAATTAATACCATGCTTAAAGGAGGATATCAAGGCACTATCTATCCAATTCATCCAAGAGAAAAGGATGTTTTAGGATTAAAATGTTATCAATCAATATCAGAAATTGAAGAATCCCTCGATTTATTAGTCATTGGAGTTCCTGCAAAAGAAGTGTATAAAATATTTCTAGAAGCTTCTACTCGTGGAGATATTAAAGGAGCGGTAATTTTATCAGCTGGATTTAGTGAAACTGGTGATCCTGAATTGATAGAATTAGAAGATAAAATCGTTAATATTGCAAAAAAAGCCGGAATTAGAATATTTGGTCCAAATTGTATTGGAATTATCAATTCGGATATTAAGTTAAGTACTAGTTTTGCTCCAGTCTCTAAAGTTGCTAATGGTAATCTTGCATTTATCACTCAGAGTGGCTCATTTGGGGGATCGCTTCTGATGCTAGCTGAGGAATCCCCTAAACCTTTAGGATTTAATAAATGGGCCCATGTAGGAAACATGTCGGACGTTACTAATATCGAAATCTTAGAATATTTTGGTACTGACCCAAAAATAACTTCAATTGGCATGTATTTAGAAGGGCTAGCTCATGGAAATGAGCTTTTGAAGATCGCAAAAAACATTACTCAAAAAAAACCTATATTTTTGTTAAAAGTAGGCAGAACAGAATTAGGTTCAAGAGCGACCTTATCTCACACAGGGATTATTGCTGGTTCTGATAAAATTTATGATGGTGCACTTAAACAATCTGGGATAATTAGAGTAGACAATATGGAGGAGTTAATTGACTCCTTAAAAGCTTCTTCAACGCTCCCAAAACCTAAAGGGAATAAGGTTTGTGTACTAACAGAAGCAGGAGGTCCAGGGATTATTACTATTGATGAGATTACTAAAGATAACTTTTTACAATTAGCTCCAATAACAGACCATACAATTAACCAATTAAAAAAAGTATTATATCCTATGGCGACGATATGTAAGCCAAATGGCTATATAGATATGACTGCTGCTGCCTTGGAAAAAGAACATGCCGATTCGTTAAGATTAGTATTAGAAGATCCGCATGTGGACAGTGTAATCTTAATATCTTTGCCACCAACTTTTCTACCTGCTCTCAATGTAGCTAAAAGTATTGCTGAGGTTATAAATAAATATAATAAACCAGTTGCAGTCTGTTTTATGAAAGGTGTAAAAATGCTTGAATCTAGAAAATTTTTAGAAAAAAATAATATTCCAACATTTGATAATCCTAGAAGAGCAGCTAGAGCTTTAATTAATTTAACAAAAGCTTCGAGCTACCTTAAAACAGAATAAAAACTGGTTAATAATCTCATTTTCGATAGATTCCATACTTGAATGTAGCATCAGTCATCGCTTTTACATTTTCAGGTTTGGATTCGTCAGGAATTCCAGAAACCCCCCCATCTACAATATATCCTCCTCCTTCCATGCACCCTTCAATTGACTGCTTAACATAATCCTCTACTTGCTGAGGGGTACCAGTCACTAAAAGAGAGCCAGGTACATTTCCTTTAATACACGCATAATCTCCAAAATCCTCTTTTCCCTTAATAATATCTGATTGATCAAACCAGTATACAAGTCTCCCTTTATGTTTTTTAGCAAATTCGGTAAGATAGGGGAACCTATCTGTATATTTCCCTTCAAAAAACGGCATTGGAATTAAATTATTCTTAATGAGTCCCTCCATGATTTTAGTTAATGTAGGCCAATAAAATTCCTCAAATTGCTCGAAGCTCATAAAACTTTCAGCTCCTCTATGTAGTGGAATGAAAATAATATTGTTTTCTTTAAACATTTTTGCGAGATTCGCCACAGATGCTATTGACGATTCCACTAATAACTCTAACAATGCTTTTAATTCTTCAGGTTTTCGATACATGTCTAACATGGTTCCCTTCATTCCTCTGAAAAATTCACTCACTACATCATATGGTGCCTGTGTGATATTTAAGAATTGTATTGGATATCCCATCTTCTTCATATCTCTGGAATAATTAAGTTGAGTCTGTATCCAGCTAAAAAAGCTCTGACTTGCTTGTTCAATGGTTTGGAGCATTTTTTTTGATTGGGGTAGTGCAAAATAGGATGGTAACCCAAGTTGGGACATATAACCACTAGCAAGACTAATTAAATTGGGAAATTCTGAGAAACCTACGAGATTTTTATAATGTCTTGGAAGAAGCTTTCGGAGTAAAAAGCCGGTTGGATCTTTAAAAAATTTTTCATATTCATTAGCTTTCATATATTCTCCCTCAACATATTGATAAGGCATATTATCTTTCAAACTTTGCGTCTCTTCTTCTGCTCCAGGCCATTTAAAATATTTTACTCCCAATATATCATAAAGTGTTCCGTTAAACATCACTGCGATGGGAGGAACCATATCCCAATTGAGAGGACTAAAAGTTTTAATGGTTGCTTGAGCAAACTTATCTGGGTCATACATTGCTTCTTTTTTGCTCATTCCCTGCTGGTTAGAAGCATAAAATGTTGATAATGGTGCAATCGGTACTCTATCAGGTTCCTTTATACTTATCGTAGTCAAAACACGTTGAAATCGTTCCTTATATAGCTCTTTTGGCTTTTTTTCACTCATAATAGTACACTTTTTTTTATATTATATGAAATTTATTCCTAAATTAAAAACACTATTTTCTATATACTCCATACTTAAATGTGGCATCAACCATGGCCTTTACATTTTCAGGTTGAGCTTCATCTGGTATGCCAGAAACTCCTCCATCTATGATAAAACCTCCTCCATCTTTGCAGATTTCAATGCTTTCTTTTACATAATCTTCTACTTGTTGGGGAGTTCCCATATTTAGTAAAGATCCAGGGACATTCCCTTTTATACATGCATGACCACCGAATAATTCTTTTGCTTTTGCTAAATCTGTTCGATCGAACCAGTATAAAACCTTTCCTTTATGTTTTTTAGCAAATTCAGCTAAATATTCTAATCGTTCGTTATATCCCCCCTCAAGGAATAATCCGGGAATATAATTATTTTTAATCAATCCCTCCATTACACTTGTCAAACCTGGCCAATAAAATTCTTCAAATTGATCCTTGCTCATGAAACCATCAGCACCACGATGTAGTGGCATAAAAATCACTTTTATTTTTGGCGTCAATTGAGCGAGTTGAACTCCTGCTTTAATCTGCCCTTCAATAAATATATTCGTCAATTTTTTTAGTTCTTCTGGATGACGATACATATCGAGCATAGAACCTCTCATCCCCCTAAGTAGATCACTAACAACATCAAACGGGGCCATTGCTATTCCAGTATAAAAAAGGGGAAATCCTAATTTTTTCAAGCTATTACCATAGTTATTAGTAATAGAAAAATATTTTATCAAATAATCTGAAGCTGCATTTAATGCTTCATTTATTTCTTTTGTTTTAGACATTGCACTAAAAATTGGTAAAGTAAACATGACTCCCAATCCGCTGGCCAAATTTGAAAATTCTGGAAATTCAGAAAAACCTTGAAGTGCCCCAAACTGTCTCGGAATGACTTTTCTCAAGATAACACCTGTGGAGTCTTCAAATAGCTCCTCATATTCTTCTGCTTTTAGATATTCTCCCTCTACGAATTGAAAGGGGAGATGATCTTCCAGTCTAGAAATCTCTTCAGCGGCTCCAGGCCATTTAAAGACTCTAGCTTTTAAAATATCCATTAATTTACCTGGCCATATACTTAACAGCGGTGGCAAAGCATCGATATTTAAGGGTGTTAAAACCTCTAAATATGCCTTCGCTGTTTTTTCTAAGTCATACATCGCTTCTTTTTTAGTCATCCCATATTGTTCCGTAGGATAAAACATTACCCCTGGGACTACTGGTACACGATCAGGTTCCTTAATGTCTATAGTAGTCATTACGCGTTCATATCGTTCTTTATACAACACACGTGGTTTTTTTTCACTTACGATCATATATTTTAAACCTCATTTGATTTTTATTTCTGGAAATTTCATTTTCTTATTCTTTTATTTCTTATTTTCTATAAACTCCATACTTAAATGAAGCGTCACACATAGCTTTCACATTTTCGGGTTTCGCTTCATCTGGAATTCCTGCGTCTGCATCAATTAAATAACCCCCACCTTCCATGCATTTTTCTATGCAAATTTTCATATATTCCTCCACTTTTAGTGGAGTTCCAACATTTAATAGAGAGGAAGGCACATTTCCCCTCAGACAAACATAATCTCCAAACATTTCTTTAGCTCTAATTATATCAGATTGACCAAAGCGATATATTAATTTCCCTTTATTCCTTTTGGCATATTCTTCTAAATAAGGAAAACGATCATCATACTTTCCCTGAAAATGTGGCATTGGAATTAATCCTCTCTCTATTAAACCATCCATAACTTTCGTTAGAGTTGGCCAATAAAACTCCTCAAACTGTTTAAGACTCATAAATCCATCTGCTCCTCTATGTAATGCGATAAACACAACTTTATATCGGGGAAAGAGCTGAGCGATGTCTGAAGTAACGTCAATAGCAGGTTGAGTTAAAATGTCAAGTAATTTTTTCAATTCTTCAGGTTTTCGATACATATCTAACATCGAACCTTTCATCCCTCTCAAGAAATCACTTATAAGATCAAAAGGAGCTTGTGTATAATTAAGAAATTGTAGAGGAAAGCCCTTTTTCTTCAATTGATTTTCATAGAACATCATATCTCCTATATATTTTGCATAGGTTTTTGTGATTTCTTGTATGGTTTCAATCATTTTAGCCGCAGCTGGCGAACTGAAAAAAAGTGGAATTGTTAGTACTGAAAGGAAACCATCAGTTAAAGAACCGATATCAGGAAACTCTGAAAAAAATTTTAACTTTGAAAAATGTCTTGGAATTAATTTACGAATAGAAAATCCAGATGGATCTGCGATAAATTCTTCATATTCATCAGCTTTCATGTATTCTCCCTCTGTAAATTGAAAAGGCTGATTCTCACTAAGTCTTTGCTCATTATCAGCCGCTCCAGGCCATTTAAAGTATTTTATTCCCAAGGCATCCATCAATGGTCCATTATTAATTTGTGCTAATGATATAACTTGATCGACGTTGAGTTCGGAATAAATTTCTATAGCTGCTTGAGCGGATTTTGCTGAATCATACATAGCTTCTTGTTTTGTCATTCCCTTTTGAATCATGGGATAAAAGTGAGCTAATGGAGTTATGGGTACTCGATCAGGTTCCTTTAGCTGAATAGCATCCATGACACGAAGGTTGCGTTCTTTATACAGTTCACGCGGATTTTTTTTGCTAATATTCATTTATCTTACGCCTTGATCAATTCGTTTTTCTCAATTATCTTTATATTTCTTTATTTTCATGTTTTCTTAATCATTTTCTATAACTTCCGTATTTATATACTGCCTCACACATCGCTTTCACATTTTCAGGTTTAGCCTCGTTAGGGATTCCTAATCCGCCATCCACTATGTATCCTCCTCCTTCCATACATCCTTCGATACATTCTTTAACATAATCTTCAACTTGACGTGTAGTTCCTGTAATTAGGAGTGTAGCAGGAACATTGCCACGTATACAAGCATAATCTCCAAACATCTCCTTACCTTTGATAATATCGGACTGGTCAAACCAATATATTAATTTACCTTTATGTTTTTTAGCAAAATCAGTCAAATATTCAAATCTATCAGAATATTTTCCTTCAAAAAAAGGCATAGGAATTAGGCCATTCTCTATAAGACTTTCCATTACTTGTGTAAGGCTAGGCCAATAAAAGGTTTCGAATTGATCAAAATTCATGAAACCTTCAGCCCCACGATGTAGAGGAATCATAACTACCTTTTGCTTAGGAAAGAATTGAGCGATATCAGCGGTAATTTTAATAGATGGCTCGATAATTAAATCTAATAGTTTTAATAAATCTTCAGGCCTTCGATACATATCTAACATACTCCCACGCATACCTCTTAGAAATTCACTTATAATATCAAAAGGAGCTTGAGTTACATTAGCATATTGTATAGGGAAACCTAATTTTTTCATATCTTTTTCATATTTTTGCCAATCTCCCAATAGGCTGAAAAAAGTATTAATAAGTTCTTGAGCATTTTTTAAGAATTTTTGTACATTAGGATGACCGATGAACAAGGGTAACAAAAGCATTCCAACAAAACCATTTGCCAATGCACCTATCCCTGGAATCTCTGCAAATCCCGCTAGGGTAGCAAAATGTCTCGGAATAATATTCTTTAGGAGAAAACCTGTAGGATCAGCAAAAAAGTCTTCATATTCTTCAGCTTTCATATATTCCCCTTCCACAAATTGGAAGGGTAAATGATCAGCTAATCGCTGGTTATCATCAGCAGCGCCCGGCCATTTGAAGAATTTTACTTGTAGAGCATCAAATAATTTACCTGAATAATTACCCGCTAAAGTTGGAACTTGGTCTAAGTTTAAAGCACTTAATATCTCAATTGCCGCTTGAGCGGATTTTTTAGAATCATACATCGCTTCCTTTATTGTCATACCTTTTTGAAGCATGGGATAAAATTGAATTTCTGGAGTAATAGGCACCCGATCAGATTCCTTTAAGCTAATTGCATCAATGACTCTTTGATTCCTTTCCTTAAACAATTCCCTAGGTTTATTTTCCCCCATTCCAAAGATCCTCAAACCCATTCTTTTACTAAATTTACGGCATCAACAGCACTTTCTCCATAAGCATCGGCTCCTACATATTCAACAATTCGCTCGTCAACCGTACCTCCTCCTATCATAATCTTTATTGATTTTCTTAAACCTGCATCCTTAATTTTTTGGATGATTTCTTTCATGGAATCAAATGCAAGAGTTAAAAAACCACTTAATGCAAGGACTTGAGGTTTATAGTCTTTCATGCTGTCTACAAATTTATCAGCTGACACATCAACACCTAAGTCTAACACGTCAAAACCATTTGCATCAAGCATAAATTTCACGACATCTTTACCAATATCATGAATATCTCCAGCTACAGTACCTAAGAGCACTTTGCCTTTCTTCTTTTCTGAAGCACCAGTTTCTTTTAATTTAGGGGAGAGCATTTCAAATAATTGACGTAGGATTTCTCCAGACATGATTAAATCGGGAAGAAAGTACTCTTTCTTTTCAAATCTTTCACCAATACCTTTCATAGCTTCTTTTATTTCTTCCATAATTGCCAGAGGATCCTCATTATTATCCAGCTTAAATTTTAGCATCTCAATAACTTTGTTCTCATTCAATTCAACAATTTCATCAATAAAATTAGACAAACCGTATCAACTCAAGTTTTTTTGTTTTAATCTTTCTTTAGATAATTTCATAAATAAATGTTATTCAACTCTTCTTTTAAGAGATTTATATTTTTCAAAAAAAAGAAATTGTATTAGTACTTATTTAGTTGTGACTATTTAATTATAAGCCTAATTCTCGCATTTTACTTTTCATGGCATTTTTTTTTTCTCCTTTCAAATCAAACCACAAAATCATTACAATAGTAGCTGCTAAACAAAAAATCATTGGAATAAGTGCTAGATGAACACGAATACCCCATATTGCTGGGGCAGTTTGTGTTGCTTCTGGTTCTGGATTGTATCCTGTAAAAATATGGATATAACCAATGATTAAAGCTTGAAAAATAACAGCGCTACGCATAAATATAGTTCTAATTCCAAGAAGAGTAGCTTCCTGATGTTTACCACACGCAAGAGTAACTTCATCATAACAATCAGCGACTAATGGTAATACCATAGCAGAAAAGCATGAATATGCTATCCCACGTGGAATAGCAAAAATAATTGTCTCTTCCAATGTTGTTACCCATAAATAAGGTATATACGTAAGAGTTGATAATAATACTCCGAGAATATATGTCTTTAAAATCCCATGTTTTACGGCAAACGAAACCCAAAACGGGAGTGATATCATAACAGCTAAATAGAATGCAATAGTAGGATATATGGAATAGATGATCGGTAGATTTAAAACATCCTTAAAGAAATAAATACTTGAAGCCATGTTCAAAGTCATTCCAAAAGTAACTAATGTCGAGGATAAAAGAGAAACCGTAAAATTTCTTTGAGTCAATGATATTTTCATCATCTTTAAAAAAGGGATACGTTCTGTATCCTCATATCCTTGCATGTAGCGAAATTTAATTTCCTCAGTTTCACGAATGCCCGGAATAAGAAATAGCACACAAATTCCCATTACTATGGAGCTTACAATTGCCGTTAGAACGAAAGAACTCTTATCACCATATTTAAGGATAAAAAATGGAATTATATTCAGTATAAATAATAGTATTCCAGGGAAAATGAAAGCTAAAGCACTTGCTCTCCTTCTTTCAAATTCCTCACGGAAATGGTTTGCAAAACCTCCTTCATAATGTTGTCGGAAAATTGATAAAAATGTGCCAAAAAGACATGACATTATTAATAAGTACCAAAAAAGAAACCAGGAATTAGATTTAGCATCTACATTAGGGGGAGTATAAAGAAGAACATAGAAAATTAAGATTGGTGCTGACGAGAACATTATCCAAGGAAACCGAAAGCCCCATTTCTTGGACCATTTGAAAGGTTTATCAGTCAAATAGCCTAAAATCGGGCTACTAATAATTGTGTATATTGTAAATATGATAATCGCTAAGGAAACCAATTCTACATTTAAATTAACCTCAACTTCATAAAAATAAAAAACGAAAGCTGTGTAAGCTGATAATACATAAAGAGTAAGAATGAATCCAAAAGAATAGGACATCATTTTCTTTGTTGAAGCGATTTTCCAATTTCTAGGATCCGTTATATCATCTGAATTCATAAATTATTATACTTGGTAAATTACTTTTTTAAATTATTAATATCAATTAATTTAATTGTCACTTCTAATTAATATGGAAATCTTTAATAATAATTTGATTAAAGCTATGAATTTTACAAAAGAGTATATAATATTTATAGGCCTCTTTCACGAAGTTTTGCCTTCAAGATAGTTTTTTTCTCAGAATCAAGGTCATAAAAGAGAAATACTATAGCACACGCTATAAAGCAAAGCATCATTGGAATAAGTGCTCTGTGAATTCTTATCCCCCAAATCGCTAATGGAGTTTGAATTGCATTTGGGTCTTGGTTATATCCTGTAGCAATATGAATCCCACCGATAATGAGAGCCGTAAAGAGAAGAGAGCTACGTACAAAAAAATTTCTAATTCCATGAAGTGTTGCCTCTTGGTGCCGTCCGCACGCAAATGTGACTTCATCATAACAATCAGAAGCAATTGGTAATATAATAAATGTGGTGCATGACGTTGCAATTCCACGTAAAATAGAAAAAAGAATAACTTCCCAAAGAGTTGTTATCCATAAATACGGGACATGGGCCGCCGTTAATAGTAACAAACCAACAATATAGGTTTTTTTGTTGCCATGTTTCCTCGAAAAAGAAACCCAAAATGGTACAAAAATTATTAATGTTATAAAATAGATAATAGAGGGAATTACAGAAAAGGAAAGCGGGAGTCCTAATATATCTTTAAAAAAATAAATGCTTGATGCTGATACTAAAGCAGTAGATATATTGGTAAGGGTAAAAGTAACAATAGTTATAGTAAAGTTTTTTTGTTTAAACGTTATTTTTATCATTTCCCCGAAATGTAGTTTTTCATCGGATTCAAAACCCTGTAGGTACCTCATTTTAAGTTCTTCAGATTCGGAGATTCCTGGTATGAGAATGATAAGACAGACTGCTAAAATTAAAACACTTATCAGTGCCGTTAAGAAAAAGGAAGATTTGTCTCCATATTTAATAATAAATAGAGGTAATATTGACATAAAGAAAAGAATAATTCCTGGAAAAATAAATGCTAACGCACTTGCTCTTCTACGTTCATATTCTTCACGAAATTGATTTGGAAATCCTCCTTGGAGATTTTGACGATAAATTGTGAAAAAAGTGCCATAAATACATGAAATAATTAATAAATACCAAAAAACAGCCCATGGATTTGTTTTAGCATCAATATTTGGAGGCAAAAAAACAAGGAGGTAAAAAATTAATGCGGGAATACCAGCGAATATTATCCAAGGAGCCCGAAATCCCCATCTTTTTGACCATTTGAATGGTCTATTAGTTAAATAACCTAAGATAGGACCCGTAGCTAGAGTCCATATTGTAAATATAATGATTGCGGCTGAAACTAATTCAACTTTCAACCCGACTTCGACCTCATAAAAATAGAATATAAACGAGCTATAAGCTAATAAAAGATAAAGCGTGAGGATAAATCCAAACGAATAGGACATCATTTTCTTTGTAGAAGCGATCTCCCAGTTTTTTGGATTAGTAATATCATCCTCTATACTCATATTTAGAATTTCCCTTAGTTTTTTCTTATTATTAACAAATAATTGAATTTTACTTGTTACTAAATTTAAAAATTTTTAATCTTTAGTTATAGTCTTATACTATTTATAATTTTAGTTAAATCACAATTTAAAATGAAAATAGAAAAAAAATGTTATGATTATATTACTCTTTTAACCAATTCAGAAAGGTCCAATGCCTGTATCTTATTATTTTTAATATTATTTTTGAACTGGTTTAAACAGAAAGGACAGCAGGACACAATTGCTTCTGCGGTGGTTTCTTTCGCCTCTTGAATTCGTTCATTTGCTGCAAATGAAGATAATTCATTAAACGCAGACCTAACACCGCCTCCAGAACCACAACACCAAGCATTCTGCCGATTTCGATCCATTTCAATTAATTCTATTCCAGGAATTCTTCTTAAAACATCCCTAGGTTGTTCATATATCCCCATATGCCGTCCAATATGGCATGGATCGTGATAAGTAATTTTCATTGGCGTTTTATTGTTGTTAATTTTTAATTCTCCACTGGATAATTTTTTAAGCAAAAATTCAGGAAGATGAGTTATCTCGATTCCATGATCAAGCCCGAATTTATTAGGATATGTATCTTTCCATGTTCTATAACATCCAGCACAAGAAGTGATGATCTGCTCAATTCCCGCATCTTTATAGGCTTTCACATTATTTTCGGCAATTTCCTTAGCTTTCTCTGTTTGACCCGTCATATAAACGGGTGAACTACAGCATTTTTCTTCTTCTAGAATTTTAAAATCGACCTGAAGCGAATTTAAAATTTCCGCTGTCGCAATTGCGATCCCTTGTTCCCTATAACTGGAGGTGCACCCTACAAAATAGGCCAATTTGGCATCTGGCGTTTGTTTTATGTGTGATGGTAACCAATTTAACCTATCTGCGTGCTTTTCCATATATGGATTATTCTCTTTTAATACATGCTCAGAATATCTCGCCTGTTCTGGCATGGGTCCAAAACCTAATTTGACAGCGTCCTCTCTCATAGCCATTAACCATTCCCCTGCAAAATTATGAATCTCTGGAATTTGACACTGCTGAGTGCACGCTAAACAGAGGGAACATTGGTAAAAGATGTTAGCTAACTTCTCTGTCCATTTAAGAGTTTCTGATGATACTGCCCAAGCAAGAAGATTCTTTCCACCAAGATAATAAGCTTCAAACTTACCAAATTCTCCAGAAGGACAAATACGAGCCCATCCTTCTTCATGATAAGCAGTCCGACATGTACCGCATTTACCGCATTGATAAAAAATATCTTTATAATAGTCTAAATTTTTATTCCGGTCAAGTTTTTGTTGAGTAGCGACCTTGGTTAATTTTGTGATGCCTTTTCCTTCAAGATATTCAATAGGTTCTTTCTCAACCGTGTTAATCTCCTCCAATTCCTTGTCCCGGATTCATAATATTATTCGGATCAACCACTTTTTTGATATCTTCTATTAGCTTAGTAGTACCTGGAATAGTTTTATCCTTATAATATTGTACAGCCCATATTGGGGGCTTATACATAACCACTCCATCTAATTCCTGAACAGCTTCATGAATTTCGTGTAGTACTTTTCTTGCCGTTTTGATTTCCTCTGGATCATTTTTGTTGAAATTAATATTCGTTCGCGCTACACAGTAATGCCCACCGAATAATAGTCTACCGTAAAATTGAGGGGGTCGATTATATTTAATACACACTTCCCTTGATAAATTATAGTATTTTGCTACATTCCTAGTAGAAACATAGGAACCTATCCACTCTCCGCCGCCTCCTCTTGAAAAATTCCAACACCCCCAGAACTGCATTGGAGTTTGTCCTCCTGTAGAAGGAGTTAGATGCCCCATAAGACCTTGTAAATTCTCTGGAAATGACTCCATTTGCTCCTTAACACTAAGAGGATCTAAATTAAATTCATTACAGATATCTCTAATGGCTTCACATTGCGCTTCATGTTGTTTTTCTGTATATGCTTGCGTTGAGATGAGTCCAAGAAAATCTGGCAGCCCTAGCTCTACTGGATCATTAGCTACATTATTCTGGTCCAGACACATAAGTGATTGAGCCCAACCTAAATTGATGATACAAAGGTCAATGATTCCTAAACCTGCTTTAGAAAGCTTAAGCATCAATGGAACACCCTCCTCAACCGTTTGAGCAATAGGTAGAAAATCTGCTCTATATGGCAGTTTTGGCCATAATTTTATGCCCATTTTGGTTACAACGCCAGTAGTTCCCTCCCAACCAATAAATAATCCAGTAAGGTCTGGTAGCGGCTGCCTTCCATACCAATAATTCGAAAGACTACATGAACCAACTCTTACCAATTCTCCTGAACCTAAAACAGCTTCTATCCCATTAACAAATTCAGCACCAGTTCCTCCCTGCATTCCGAGATCAAACATCCCATAGCATAAGCAAGAAGGAATTACACCAGTACCGGGTGGTGACCAGGTTATTCCCGCCTTGAAATTCGGATGGTGTTTATCAAGATATCCTTTTAAATCTGCCCATGTTACTCCACCTTCTAGTACGGCATACATATCATCTTCATTGACTTCTAAGATTCTATTCATTCTTCTCATATCAATTACTATTCCGCCTCTTCGAGGAGTTGCAATTGAACCAAAATTTATGCCAGAAACCCACGGTACTACCGGAATACGATTTTTATTTGCGATTTTAATAATCTCTTGAACTTCTTCAGCAGAATTCGGCATTATGGCTATATCGCATTTACCTTCAGGTTCTGCGGTAATAAAATCATAATGATATAAGTAAGTGATTTCAGGATCATCTGATACATATTTTTCACCCACAACGGATTCTAACTCTGATACAATTTCATGACTAATCATTTCTCATACATCTTTATTTATTTAAAATAGGAATATTATAATTATTGCTAATCTTTTATTAAAGGATTATCGTTAATTAAGAAAAGTCTTCCTTTATTTAGAAAATAATCAAATATTAATAATTTTAAAATCGAATTCTAAATTAGACAACATAACTAAACACTAATTATGAGAAAAGATGTTAAATATAGAAATGCCGGATGATATGATTTCTTTGTCGTTATATAACATATTTAATTATCGAAAAAACGACAGGAAATTTCTCAAACATGCTAAGAATTGGAATAAGAGAATAATCCTACATATAAAACCATTTTATCCTGTAAGGAAAAATCATCTAAAAATAGAAATTTTATTGTATAAATTTCATTTACGATTTAAATAGAATTAATTATGAAACTTACAACCTTCACATTTAAGGACCTTATAGAAGGTGAAGGATTGACCTTCTTAGTAGGAGCAGGATGTTCGGTCGATGCTCCCTCATGTTTACCTGCTGGTCGAGAAATGATTGAAGCCATCATCAAATACACATGTGCAAATTCTGAAATTGAAAAGATTTTGAGCATAACTGAGTTGAGATTTGAACAATTAGTAGAAATTGTTAGAGATCGTCTAGATCCCGAACTTAAAATCATAGATTATTATGGTCAATGCGATAAACCTAACCTTCAACATTTTTTTTTAGCAGAAATGCTTAAGAGAGGGCACTTTGTTATGACCACTAATTTTGATTATCTTATAGAATATGCTTTAATCGAATCGGAAGTTCCACAAAAGGAGATTAATCCTGTTATAACCAAAGAAGATTTCGAGAACTATAATAATCCAATTAAATTATTCAACGAAAGAAAAAAAGTGATCTATAAAATTCATGGCTCACCTAAAAATGTCATTACGGGAGAAGATACGAGAGATTCCCTAGTGGCAACGATTCAAGCGTTTGGTTCGGGTAAGGAAGGTGAGTCTGTGTTTCAAGTAGAACCATTTAAGCGCCCGTTATTTGAGAATATTTCAAATAACCGTACAATAGTAGTTATGGGATATTCGGGAAGTGATGATTTTGATGTAGTTCCAACCTTAAGAGTATTAAAGAATATTAAAAACATAATTTGGATAAATTATATTTCAGACGATGGAGGGAGTGAAAAAATCTATGAAATTAATGAAGATGACCTTAATGAAAAGGGAGATTCAGATAAAATAGCTCAAATTCTTACGGACCTTTTCAGAATGCATAATGCAGAACATATCTATAGAATTGAAGCTAATACCTCAAGATTATGTGATAAACTATTAGAAATTAAACCTTCCATCAGTGAAGAGAATTTTTCTATAAGTCCTTCAAGCTGGCTTAAAAACAATATTGAATCTGCTGACGACTTCAGAAAATATGAGATCCCAGATGAAATATACAATTCTTTTAATATGTATCAAGATTCCTTAAGGTGTTCTAAAATACTCTTAACTCTTGCAGAGGAAAAAAACGAATTATCTTGGAAATCGCATGTCCTTAATAATATCGGTCTGATTTATAGTGAACAAGGGGATTATCCTGAAGCGCTAAAAAAATACGGAGAGGCGCTAATAATTGCCGAGCAATTAGAAGATCTTTCTAGTAAAGCCACTTATCTTAATAATATTGGCCGAATTTATGATGTACAAGGAAATTATCCCGAAGCGATGAAACGATACGAAGAAGCGCTAATAATTGCTGAACAAATAGAAAAACTCTCTGGTAAAGCCACATATCTTAACAGTATTGGCTTAATTTATGATGCACAAGGGAACTATCTCGAAGCGATGAAACGATACGAAGAAGCTCTAAAGATTGCCGAGCAACTGGGAGATCTTTCTAGTAAAGCCTCATTTCTTAATAATATTGGTTTAGTTTATGATGCATTGGGGCACTATCCCGAAGCGATCAAAAGACTCGAAGAGGCATTGAAGATTGCTGAGCAATTGGGAAATCTTACTAATGAAGCAACATATCTTAATAATATTGGAAATGTCCTCAAAGCAAGAGGAAATTATCCTGAAGCATTAAATCGATGTGAAAAAGCACTTGCGATTGCCGACCAGCTGGGAGATCCATCTAGTAAAGCCACATATCTTAATAACATCGGATTAATTTATTATGAACAAGGGGATTATTCCGAAGCAATGAAACGATACGAAGAAGCGCTAAAGATTGCTGAGAAACTGGGAAATCTTTCTAGTGAAGCAACATTTCTTAATAATATTGGAAATATTCTCAAAGCAAAAGGAAATTACCCTGAAGCATTAAATCAATGTGAAAAAGCACTTGCGATTGCTGAGAAATTGGGAGACTTATCTAGTAAAACCACGTATCTTAATAACATCGGATTAATTTATTATAAACAAGGGGATTATTCCGAAGCGATGAAACGATACGAAGAAGCGCTAAAGATTGCTGAACAATTGGGATTTCTCACTCAAAAATCTACGTTCCTTAATAATATAGGGTTGATCTATAAAGAACAAGG
>JAHPZA010000003.1:356918-671810 GCA_019058445.1 Promethearchaeota archaeon
GAATTATTCTGAAGCGCTAAAACGATATGAAGAAGCGTTAAGAATTGCCGAGCAACTAGAAGATCCTTCTGGTAGAGCCACATATCTTAACAGTATTGGTTTGATTTATGATGTTCAAGGAAACTACGAAGAAGCTTTGATAAAATATGAGGAGGCGTTGAAGATTGCCAAACAAATTGGAGATCTCTCTGGTAAAGCTATATATCTTAATAATATTGGATTGATTTATGCTGCTCAAGAAAATTATCCCGAAGCGATGAAACGATACGAAGAAGCGCTAACAATCGCAGAACAACTAGAAGATCTCTCTAATAAAGCTAAATTTCTTAATAATATTGGGTCGATTTATCATTACCAAGGGAATTATTCTGAAGCGCTAAAACGATATGAAGAAGCGTTAAGAATTGCCGAGCAAATAGGAGATCTTTCAGAAATTGCAACCTCAATTAATAACATAGGATTGATCTATAAAGAACAAGGTAATTATTCTGAAGCATTAAAGCAATATGAGTTAAAACAGGAGATTGATGAGCAACTGGGAGATCTTTTTAGTAAAGCTACAGGTCTTAATAATATCGCATCGATTCATTTCGCACAGGGGAACTATCCCGAAGCAATTAATTATTTTGAACAAGCCTTACAAATTTTAAATGATCTTGGATTAGCTAATTCTCCAACTGCTCAAACGATCAGAGGAAACATTGAATTTGTAGAAGATAGAATAAAATAGGATTTAGTTATTTTCTCGAAATTATGAATTAACTCTATTTTTACTATTAAATGATCAAGTATATATTATTTCGATAATTGATGTTTCATTGTATTAGACTTTAAAAAACTTTTAGGTGTGAAGTATGATAAATATAGAAATGCCGGATGATTTGATATCTCTATCCTTATATAATATCTTTAACTTCAGAAAAAATGATAGAAAATTCATAAAACACGCGAAAAACTGGAATAAAAAAATCGTCATTCATGTAGAGCCTTTTTATCCAGTCACTGTAGTATTTGAGGGTACAGATATTAAATTTATACGGAGAGAAGTGGAAGATTTTGATTTAAAAATGAAAATCCACTTAAATACGATGTTAGACATTGCATACGGGAGGTTGACCCCCACTGCTGCTATTGATGAGAAACGTATGGAAATGGTTGGATTGGAGAAAGATCCTAAAATAATGCCGAAATTTTTCAATATTTTTGTTACTTCCATGAATATGGTCGCTTCAGACCCAGAATTACATTATTATGAATTAATAGAAGGAGCTCGTTAGAAGGTGAGTTAAAATAACAAGTATAAAAGAAAGAAATATATTTGAAAAAGTAAGTCGCGAAGAAGTATATACCAAATTAGTAGAAATCTTCGGCTCTGTTAATGTAACCAATAAACAAGTAGATTTATATCCTTACTCTTACGATATGACGGAAAATAGACCACACATGCCAGATTTTATTGTGATTCCGGAAAATGTCGAACAAATCATCGAGCTTGTAAATTTTTGTAATAAATATCTTGTACCAATCGTGCCTTACATCTCAGGCAATAATGTAGGGGGTCTTACAATACCTCTCCAAGGAGGAATTATCGTCGATTTTGGGAAAAAGATGAATAAAATATTGCATGTCGATGAAACAATGATGTACGCTCTATTAGAACCGGGAGTGACTTTTGGCCAATTGAAAAAATACTTAGATGAGAATCACCCTAACTTAAGATATAGCTACCCGAACGCTCCACCTTATGCAAGTGTAGTAGGAAATGCTCTACTAAGCGGTATGACTAATTTATCGACTAAGATCGGTCCTATGTCAGATTCGATTAATGGTTTAGAAGTAATCACTATTGATGGAGATGTCGTAAGGATTGGTTCTTGTTTTTACGGAATAAACGAAGCAGATCCCGCCAGTTGGTGGGGTAAAGGTCCAATTCCAGATTTAGTGGGTTTATTTGTCAATTGGCAAGGAATGACGGGTTTAATAACAAAATGCGCAGTCCAACTTTGGCCCAATCATCCTTTTAAAAAACCATATTTAGCAGTGTTTTTTGGATTAACAGATATAGCACCATTTTTTCGTGAGATTGGGAAGTTAGACATAGTTGATGATGTGGTAGGTTTCACTATCGAGGTGGCAAAAATGGAAGTGGGAATCGACGAGCCAAAACGATATCCAGAAGAGCCCGCGTACAGCGCAGTGATTCCAATGTCTGCCCCCTCTGAAAAAATGCTTGAAGCAAAAGACGAACTTTTGCATAATCTTATAAATAAATTAAATAAAGAACAAGGCACTAATATTCATTTAATTGATTATAATGAGTTTTCAAAACTATATAATCTAAAAGCTAGAACTATATATGAACTCCCTGCTGTAATTTTGTCATTAGTGCCCTATAGTGGACTTAGTTGGGTGGGAACTTATTGTTCTTTTGAAAATTTTGAAGAATTAATTGAAAAAACCGATGCCTTATTTCAGAAACACAATGTTCCTTCTTATGTGATGATGAAAACTATGAGATCAGGACATTATGGTATATTCAGACCAATATTTAGGTTTAAGAAATTCGAAGATCAAGAAAATATGGTCGAATTAATTGAAGAAATAACCGATACTTGTATAGACTTAGGATGTATTCCCTACAAAACTCCAGAGTGGATGACTGCGAAAATACGCGAAAAAATTAATCCTGGTTGGATAAAACTTTTCGAAAAGGTTAAAAAATGTATGGATCCTAATGGAATTTTTAACCCAGGGAGGTGGAATACATAATGGTGGCAGTTAAAATAGATGAAGATATAATTGGCAAAGAATATCTAGAAATGGCGTTTGATCGTTGCATTAAATGCTCTACGTGTAAATATAGCTATAAAGATTTTGAGCCCATATGTCCTTCTGGTGAGAAATTCCTTTTTGAGTCTTATTGGCCCTCCGGACGAATTAGGATCATTAGGGGTCTAATTAATGGCGATTTAGAGTGGAATGATGATTTAAAAGATGCTATTTTTGCGTGCCCTACGTGTGGGGGGTGTATGGATTCTTGTCAAGCACCTCACGCTGACTACATAGTGGACATGATTGAAGCTTTGAGAGAAATGGCCGTTAACCATATTGGACCGGGACCAAATCAGAGAAAACTTATTGAGAGAACCTTAGAAAAATTCAATCCGTATGATGAGCCGAACTCGAATAATGAGGAATTGAAGAAAAAGTGGGATTTACCAGATAAAGCAGAATGGGTTTATTATATTGGATGTACTTCAAATTACCGACAACAAGTAATAAGAGATGCGACTATAAAATTTCTTAAAGATGCAAGGATTGATTTTACTTTAGTAGATGAACATTGTTGTACGAGTCCAATGATAAGAACGGGTCAAGTATCAATAGCAAAGGAGTTTATGAACTATAATATTACTCAGATAAAGAACGCAGGAGCATCTAAAGTCGTGACTTCATGTGCAGGTTGCTATAGAACAATGCAGAAAGATTTCGAAAAATTTGGTGCTGAGATGGATCTTGAAGTTTATCATACGGTAGAACTTATAAAACAACTACTCGACGAGAAAAAAATAAAGTTCAAGGGAGAGTACAAAAAAACGGTCACTTATCACGATCCGTGTCATTTAGGGCGCCACATGAAAATATACGAACTTCCTCGGGAAGTGTACAACAAAATTCCGGGGCTTAAACTCGTTGAGATGAAAAGAAATAGAAACCACGCATGGTGCTGCGGTGCAGGCGGTGGAGTGAAGATAGGATACCCTGATTGGGCAGTGGAAATTTCTGGCGAGCGAATCAATGAAACTAAAGAAACAGGAGCCAAAATTCTCTCTTCGATCTGTCCCTTTTGTCGCACTAATTTAAGTGACGCCAATGATAAGTACGGTGGGGATTTCGAAGTACTCGATTTATTAGAGATTATCGATGAAGTAGGGATTGAAAAATCCGAAAATTAATTGTTCTATTAGTATTAAATTTTAATAATAATTTAATACTTGATCCTTCTGATATGGTAAATATTTTAGGTAGGTGGAAGATTTAAACGCTTAAATGAATTCAAATAAGAATAAATATTATTTAAAATTAATAAAATCTAATATTTCAATAATACTGAGTTGATTGTTAGTTTGGAAAATACATCTGCAGGAATGGATAAACCAACTCTTACCAAATCACAGAAACTCCTCTATATTTTAACAATTATTGCACCAATAATGTATATCTTAGTTTTATTGATATTACAGATAAATAAATTAGATGAAATGAATATCCCTGCGAATTTTTTCAGTAATAACTTTCTTAATTCAATACTATTGCTTTTTATACTTCTAAGCTTTGGAAGCATTATTATTACATATAAATGGAACATTCCTTTAGCGCAATTGGAAGATAATATTGATAATCGATTTTTTAAAAATTATTTAGCTCTCAATATGGGTTGTAGTGTAATAGCCGTTTATGGTTTAATGCTTGGAATCCTCTGGTGGGCTGAATATCGTTTTGTACCATTCTATATTGTAGTTCCCTTTATAGGTGGTGGAATGATTCATGGTTTTTATCTCTATTCAAGATATTTTTTAAATGACAACATCCAAAAATATAAATCGAGTGAAAAAGATGTAATTTTTCAAAAATTTATTACTAAATTTGAACCTATTGACCCATCTCAAGAAATTTTCAAGCCTTTTTTATATTATTTAAATAAGAATGAGAAAATTTTCCTGAATTATAATCCAAATGTTAAAGTAATATTAAAAATGGGAACAGTGGGCATAGTTAGTGTTGCAACATTCTCATTTTTTATGTATTGGTTATTCTCCAATGTATTCTTCTTTACACTCCTTAGATTTTTGAATCTACTCTTAATTGGCACTGGAATATTTTCTGTTACCATATTACCGGTTATTCTCTTATTGAATGTTATAAAATTAAAAAAATCTATGTATATTTTTACATCTCATAAAATAATTGCCAAAGATCCAAAAGAAATTAAAATTATCCCTTATAACAAAATACTCTCATCAAAAATAGATACAGAGAGAATAAAAACGCAAGACATTACAATTCTATTCGAAAAGCAATCGGAAGAAGGTTCGATTTCTGAAGAAACATTGTATATCCGGTATATTCCAAGAGAATTAAATTTGCTTGAAAACTTAAAGGATTTAATAAAAAGTTACGAAAAAATTAAAAATGTGAATGAATTCTCTTTCAATTAGCTTATTTTCTTTATTAATTTCTTTATTTTACTTTTTTCTTACAACTTATTAATCGATATTTTGAATAATATAATATTAATAAGAAAGTGTCGATATTAGTTTCCGATATATTTATATCACGAAAATAAAGATATTTAAAAAAATAAATTTACTCTTTGAACTTTTTTTCCGGTAACTTTCTCAAATATACCTAAAATTTAGAAATCAAAAAAAAGAATAAGAGAAAAAATAAGTTTTTTTTAATTTTCACTGTCTTGGTATTTATTTCTTTGATAATTGATAAGTTTTACCCGTTTTAAGAAAAATTTTGAAGTTTTCGGGTCTGCAATTGGGCGGCACTTCGCAACCAGATGATAGGATATGCCCTCCATCAACCCCGAGTTTGTCAATAAGTTTTTTAACGTAATCCTCGACTTGTTTTTGACTTCCAATAGAAAATAAAGAACCACTCACATCACTCATGAGGCATAAATGATCTTTAAGGATTTCTTTAGCTCTGAAAATATCTGTAAGGCTGTCAAAGTCAAGTATACATGATGCTCTTGGTAGTTCCTTAAAATAAGGAATATTTAAATCCCAACATTGATCAAGATGAAGCCAAGGTATAATTCCTTCATCGTATAAACTTTCTACTATTCTTTTAGTATATGGCCACCAGAATCGTTCAAAAATTTTCAACGGATAAATAGCACCTTCTGCTCTCTCTTCAGGTATAAAAACCACATTTCCTCCATTTCTTTTACAATCTGCTGTAACCCTTTTAATAAGTTCATCTGTCATAGTATCAAGTGCAGCATCAACCAATTCAGGTCTATAATAGAGATCTTGTGTGAATTTTATCATTGACCGGTTCAACGAAAGAAGGAAAAAAGGGTGTACTCGATTGGACCCTGCTCTTAAACCAATTTTTCTTTTTATAATCCATTCTTGAAAGGCTTTCACTCCAAGTTTGAAGAATTCTTTTTTAGCCTTATCTATATCCTCCGGTGTCCAGTCGCTAATACGATAAATATACTCAGTTGCGACAAATTTTGACCAACCAATATCAGCAACAGTTTTATAATCTTCTACTTTCATCCACTCTCCTTCATCAAACTGTCCAAAATGATCATCAGGTAAATCTTCTCCTGGAGCTTTAAATTTAAGCCCTGCTAGTATATATCCTGCTTTATGAAGGGGAATTGTTGTGTATCCATCCCACCCTCCAAATTCATCAAAAAATTTAAGCAATGCTTCAAGACCCTTCATTGGTTCTCTATGTATTTCTGCTGGACTTAATCCATAATATTTTGTAGGTAAATCTGCCCCTACAATAGGACTAATTGGTACTCTATCCGGTTGTTCTAAATTTATTGCAGCGGTCATTCTCTCTTGTGGAGTCATATATTCTTCTTTCATTTTTAAATTCCTCCCTGTGCTCCAATTTTAACTCTTGCTTTAATTGTCTCCAAACAATATTGAATACCCTCCATGGCATCTATCGTTTGAAAATCTGCTCCAATATAATCTTTCACCAATGGGGTTGTGATTCCCCCACCCACCATTATCTTCAATTTATCGCGAATTCCCTCTTTCTCCAATTTATCAATTACTTCTTTCATTGGATCAAAGGTTATGGTAAGAAGAGATGAAAATCCGAGAAAATCGGGTTGGATTTCTTTTACTTTCTCAACGACAAAATCTGGATTGACATCTACACCTAAATCATAAACCTCAAATCCTTCCAATTTAAGAAGAGAGGCGAGGATGTTTTTGCCTAAATCATGAATATCTCCTTGTATTGTAGCAAGTATTATTTTTCCTTTATTATTTCCCTCTGTTTTTTCTTCCCCTAAATAAGGCTCGATAAGTTCCATTATTTCTTTAAAAAGTTCTCCTGAGAGCATTAACTCTGCAAGAAAATATTCTTTTCTTTGGTATCTCTCCCCTATCAATTCCATGCCCTGCTTACTTTCTTCAAATATTTTCATTGGATCTTCACTCTGATTTAGACGTTCCTTTATTTCAGATAAAACCTTATCACGTTCAAGCTCAATTAAATTTTTTGTTAAATTTGATATCATAATTGCGAAAATGATTGAAAATATATAAATATTCTATAAAAAGAAACAATAGCAAAAAGCTTTTTACGGTAGTAAAAACAAAATATAGTAAAAAGTTTTTAATTTTACTACACCAAAGTATAGAAAAAACAAGAGCTACATTTTGATTACTTTTTTCTTAAAGTTTTATCTATTTAGAGCAGAAGTATTTACTACTAAGCAATATTTGATACTTCATTAAATTTGACTATCAGTGTTTTTTTGGGAGGAATGATATATTTTTAGTAATGATATTAAAAGATTTAACTGGTTTTTACTATGTTTACGATTATCGTACAAAATCTCACGGACAAGAATATCTGTTAGAAATCTTGGAAACGGCAAACGATAAAATAGAATTTATTTTTCATAATATAGTAAGCGGAAATCTTGGAAGCTCTGGAATTATATGGAAAGGTAGTGTTACTTTAAGGGATCATCAACTATTTTTAAAGGCGTTAGAAAAAAAAGATTGGAGATTCACAGCCATACAAGAAGGAAAAGAAGAAAATATTCAAAAAGTCTCTCATCTATTTAATTTCCACATACTTAAAAATGATAGTAATATTTTTCTCATCTCTGATTTTTATGAGAAACCGATAAAATTAGTTAAACTTAATAAAACTATTAATAAAACTCAGTTATATTCAATCGTATATTGGATTGTAAATGAAATAATAAAACTAAATGAACTAAACAGTGATTCCTTAGAATACGAGCCAAGTCGGTTTTGGAGAATCTCAAATCTTTTTTTAATATCTTATAATGAAATTAAATCTAATGAACAGCTTGTTATTGAAATAATCTTCGAATATGATTTAGAATTTGTGAAAGAAGAGAAAAGAGTGATTGAAAATGATGAAATACTTGCGGAACATCGTGTTGATAAGGTATTTTTTAATGAAAAATTTAAAATTATCAAGCATGATTCTTTAAAATAAGGTATTTGAATAATTGATTTAATTTTTGTTGAAATCGAATTTATAAAAAATTGAGATAACAAGATAAATGATTAATAATATTGATAAATATTATATAATATCCCTTTACTAATATTTTCACAATGATTTTAAATGGCAAACAGAATAAAACCACGCAGCCCAGAAGAGTATGAAGATATGATATTAGATTATGTAAAACAATACCCCTCTGGTATCACGATTACAGATATTTCCAAAGGGATTAACGTTTCCCGCATTACTGTTAATAAATATGTACTAGTTTTAGAAGCAAAAGAAAAATTATTTTCTAAAACAATCGGTGCTTATAAACTATATTTTGCTTCAGAAAGACAATTCATACCGAGAAGAGCCATTATTGCTTTTTATCAAGGATTATTATCTGGTATTGCAACAGAAATCTCAGAAAATAAGGAAAATATTTTCAAGAATATTGGTTTAAATATGGATAAATTTATCACTTTTCCAGTAGGATCTCGTTTTCCCAAAGAGATAATGCAAGCAAAAAAAGGATCTTATAGAGAATTATTTGAATATTATGCGGAGATTTATGATTCAATGGATTATGTCATTGAAAAATTTGCTGAAATTGAGGTTACCATTAATGAAAAAGGGAATAAAGCTATTTATACCTTTAAAGACGTAGAGCTTCTGGAAAAAGATAACAAATTTATTGTTCATTTTTATATTGTGTCTGGAATGATTCAAAAAACGCTGTCTAAATTGCTAAACAAAAAAGTTATTTGTAATGTAGATAAGATATACGGAAATAATGTAGATCTCTCCATTGAAATCCTTAAATAAAGTTTAAAATTAATAAATCTAAATATTCTTTTAATATTTTAATTATGAAAAGAATATGATAAATTAGAGCTAACAATTTAAATTATATTAAGATGGCAAGGGATATTCTTCTAGATATAAAAAATGGCACTATAGGTAAATCTGAAGCAAGTGAACTTTTAATATCTCTAATTGAAAATAGTGATGATGTTGATTTTAGAGTAAAATGTTTGACACTTTTAGCAGATATTGATATTAACACAAAAAAGACATTTAGGATCCTTGAAAATTGTTTAATATCAGATGAAAATTTATCAATACGAACCACTGCCGCTGATATCTTAATAAATAAATTCTTAAATGAAGCAAGTGTAGCTCTAGATTGGACGATTGAAAATGAAGAATCACTTCTAGTTTTAACATCAATATTTAAAGGACTTAAAGGAAAAAATGATACACTTTCCAAGAATTTAAAAGACGAAATCATAAACAAATTCTCTGAAATTTATGGTGTAGTCTTTGAAGAAGCTAATTTCATTTTAGAATTGTATTCTTTAGCTATTGAAAATGTTGATGAATTAAGAAGATTTGCCAACACACATAAATTTGATGGTGGTCCTTTTCAAATTCCAAAGTTCCATAATTATTTCCTAACTCCACGATTAGAAATAAAAGATAAACATATTATTTCTCTGGATCTTTTCTTTTGGAAATTAAGAGAATTACCGGAGTCTATTGGTTCGCTTTCTAAACTAAAATATTTAACATTGGGTAGTGAGAATCTTCAAAGAATCCCAGATTCCTTTAATTCTCTTCAAGAACTTAAATGGGTTGAGTTAAGCAGCATTCCTAAATTCGAATCAATTCCTAAATGGATTTTATATATAGCTAAAAAATGTTATGCTAAAGGATATACTAAAGATGGTGTTATTGAAGAAGAAGCATATATACTAGGGATTTTTGAAATATTAATTGGATATGAACTTCTTAGGATTGAAAAATATCAAAAAGCTCAAAAAAATTCCCAAATTTGTTCTTATAAGCTAAATGAAAATGGTTCTATATCTGAAATTTTTCTTCCAAATCCAACGAAATTTAAATTGCAACTAATACCAGAACAAATTTCAAATCTACAGTCTCTTGAGATACTCGATTTGAACAATAATAGTATTATACATATTCCCGATTCGATAGGGGCTCTTAATAATCTTAAATATTTGGATCTAAGCAATAACAATATCATTACTCTTCCAAATCCAATTGGTTCACTTATATCCCTTGAATATTTGAATTTAAGTGGAAATAAAATTGGAGAGCTTCCTAAATCATTTAATAAATTAAAATCATTAAAATCATTAAAAATAGACAATAAGCTTATTGAAAATGTACCTCAAAACTTAAAATCAGTTATTAAAAACACATAATTGCACTTTAGCTTATACAATTATTCCCTTCTCCGATTTTCGATATATTCGAAATACTCCAGGATTGACTCCTTTATTTCTACAGCAGGATAAATTAAGCGCGATTTAGAAACATATTCAACTGCATCATTCCATGTCCAATGCTGATGTTCTTTTAGCAACCATGCAACAATAACACCCCCGCTCCTTGAAACTCCACGAGCACAATGGACTAACACTTTACCTTGTGTAATATGATGGTCTATAAACTTAAAAATTTCTGCTAAATACTCATGAGGGATATACCAATCATCAACGAATCCCTTATATAAATAGGCAAATCCATGAGGGCGGGGATCATATATGTTCTCTTCCATAACATTTACAATTGCAGTAATTCCTTTTGCTTTTAACTTTTGAAAATCTAATTTCGGCCAGTAACCCCCAATAAATAGGTTTTTATGAACCTCAAATACATAATTCAGCTCCGACATACAAAGCATTTAATCTTAAAAATCAAATTAGTATTTAATTTTGTTTATTAATCATTTTATCTAAAATTTGGGGAAATGATTCAAGAAAAAAGAATATGAAAAAAAAAATAGAAAAGGTTATTTAAGACCTTTTCTTTCTAGCTCTGCGAATAGGTTTTCTTTCTTCTCACCTTTTAAATCGTACCATTTTATAAGAATAAGAAACCCTATAAAGCATAATATAGCTGGAATTAAAGCTCCGTGAACTCGAATACCCCATAGAGCTAGTTCTGTTTGAGTAGCTCCAGGTCTATAACCTGTTGAAATATGCACAACAGCAATTATCATTGCTTGAAAAACTATAGATAAACGAAAAATTACTGTTCTTATACCAGCAAGAGTTGATTCCAATCTTTTTCCCATAGTTAAAGCTACTTCATCATTTACATCCGCAAAAATTGCATAAGCTATAAAAGCTAATGCTGAGAAACCCATTCCAATGATTATTGAAGCTATAAAGTATTCTTCAAAAGTTGTAATAAATATATAGGGAATCAAACAGATAGCAAAAAATAAAAGTCCTAAATAAAACGTATTTGCATGTCCGATCTTTTTAGCAATATAAAACCAGACGGGTATGGTTATGATAAAAGAAATTGTACTTGCTAAAACAGTATATACCGCATAAGAGTAAGGTATTTCAAGGATGTCTTTAAAATAATATAATTCTGAAGCTGTGAATAACGCCCCCCCAAGAGTATATAAAAGAATAGCGATGGTATATACAGTGAAATTTTTATGTTTAAACGATATTTTCGCTGTTTTAATAAAAGAAACTCTTTCTGAAGATTCATAATTTTGGATATATATATTTTTTACTTCATCAGTTTCTCGCACACCTGGAATAAGAATAATAGCACAGAATAATAATATGATTACAACAATCAATGCAGCTAAACCATATGATTCAATATCTCCGAAGACAATAAACAAAGGAGGTATTATACTTACAAATAAAACACCTATTCCAGGTATTATATTAGTATATGCACTTGCTTTTCTACGTTGCTCGTCTGAACGGAACTGCATGGTAAAAGAGCCATAGAAATGTACTGAATATAATGAGAAAAAGAAATCAAATGCACATAGTGTAATCACCATGTATAAAAAGATGGTAAATTCATCTGAAGTAAATGGGGGAGTATAGAGAAGGAAATAACATAATAATGTTGGAAAAACCCCTATCATAATCCACGGGAATCGCATTCCGTATTTCTTTGCCCAACTAAAAGGTTTATCGGTCAAATACCCAAGCAATGGATCGTTTAAAGCATTCCATATGGCAAAAATAATAAGAGCAAAAGCAACATAGGTTACAGCTAAACCAACTTCTACCTCATAAAAGAATATTATGAATGTTCCATAAGCAGAGCTGAGATAATATCCGATGATATCGCCAAAAGCCCATGATGCCATTTTGCCACTCGACGTATCAACTCTTTCGGATTGTCGTGGTTTATTGTTCATTTTTATATCAGGTTTTTTATTTTAAGTTAAAAAATATATCTGTTTTAATTCTATTTAAATTTATTGCAATTAATGATAAACATTAATAGTTAGTATTATAAAATAAAAAAAATAGAGATTTATGAATCAATCTTTTATATTTAATAGTTTTTTCATAAAATCAGGCATCATAAATCCAATATAGAAAAATATCGTTGAAATAATTAGAATTATTCTTGCAATCACTGCGAACTCTAGACCAAGGAAAATGCTCATAAAGTCCATTTCACCAAAAAAGTACAATATGAAACATATGAACAAAAACTTTCCTTTCCACTTAACCGCTGGATTGTCCAATACTTTCATTGATTTGATTGAAAAATGGAGACCTGTTACAAGTACTGTAATAAGAAGGATTAAAGAAAAAAGGAGCACGATATCTGATGCATCACTCATAAAAGCTGTTATTTCATAACCAAGCATTTCTTTCACAGGAGCCCCCGGTGCAATGCGTAGGTAATATATTGCATATATGAAAAAGGCTAGGCATATAATTCCATAAATAATTAAGATTAATATCTGAACATTTAGTCTACGGTCTTGTATCACTTTCAAATAAATATAGAGCCAAGCAAGAAACGAAATGATAACACCTATTAAATTAATTTCTGTTAAGAATCCATAGGGATATAAATTACCTGTGAGAATCCAATAAATGTATTCTGAACCAACTTGCCAATACGAAACACTTGTAAAGAATATAGCCAAAAAAAAAACATAGAGTAGGCTCTCCCTCTGCTTAAATGCTTTTTTCATAATGATCATGCTCAAGATAAGATCAATAATAGCTGCTAGTAAAGTCATCATACCATAGGCTTGGTCTGATATGGATATCGCTACAAATAACACGAAATCACTTTTAGATCTATTTAATTTATAATATTTGATTTTAAGTATGAAATTATATATGTTGTCTTAATATTTAAATATATATAAATTAGTGATAATTAGTAATGATAATTCATTACAAATGAATTTGATTAGAACATCAAAAAAATAAAGGGCATAGAAAGAACATTCCTAAAGAAGAGTTATAAAAATAAAAGTAATTAATTTTTTAATCAATCCACTTTATAGTTATTTTTGGCCCAAACTCTTGAAATCTTTGAATAAATTCTTCAGAAGGGATACATGCTTCGGGGGGTAACAATCCTCTTTCTTTTATTTTGCCTTCGCCAATCATTACTGCTGCTAATGCTGCAGGTAAGCTGGTTAATTCATCCATTCCGCCAGCGGCAGAAAATATTATGCTTATAGGGTTTCCATCCTTCTCTCCTAAAGCTTCAACTCTGAATGTGGAGGGAACAGAAGAGATAAAACCTTCTAGTGATTCATTTTTTGTCAATTTCTTTATTTCGAGAGCAGATTCATGGATTTTCTCTGGACTGCTCGTTTTTCCCGTTTTAATGAAGTTATTAATTAACCACATATTATTCGCATGAGGGACCAATCCCCCTTTTAAAGTAACTTCTCTTAAGCCTTTAATGTATTTAGGTAGCGTAACGGGTTCTGGGTGAGCGACGTCAAATACTCTTGCTCTTCCAACCTCTGGAAACTCATATCTTGTTATTCCTTTCGTAGCAGGCACATGGATTATTTTTCCGTTCTGGAAAGATGGCACATCTCCTGTCATAATTTTCAAGGTATGTTCAACCACAGCTAAGCCTTCTGAACTAGGATCTCCTGTCCATGCTATAGAGAGGGTATGTATGGAATCTAAAATTTCAGAAGCTCTTTTTGAACAGATATTTGTTAGACCAGGTGTCCACCCGCAGCCGTAGATGTATATAATATCATTGCATCTTGATTCTTTTTCATTTAAGTTAAATAAATCCATAGTAGGATCCGAATCATCGCAAATGTCAACACCATTAATATTTGCATCAATAGCCGCATTGGCGATTAGTGTAGCATATTTAAAGTTTGGTCCGATACAATTAATTAATACATCATAGCTTTTGAGAATATTAACCAGCTCGTTGTGATTATTAGCATCTATTTTAATAGAATCTATTTCAGAATCAATTTTTTTAGCTTTTTCTTTTGCAATATCGACGCGATAATCACCTACAGTAATGTTTTTTCCATTATTGCCTAATAATTTATACAGATATCTCATAGCATTGGAGCCCATATCTCCTGCTCCACCTAAAACAATATATTTTGACACTTTTCCACCACTTTTTACTAATCTTTGAAGTGTATTTTGCAATTAATGATAAACTTTAATATATATTATTAAGAAAATGATGTATTTAAAGTTTATAAATTAGTGATAATTGTTAATTTATAAACCTTTAAATAAAATTAAACCCAATTATACTATCATAGCACCTAACTAAAGGAGAGTATAACTTGAGTAATGATGTTTTAATTAGAAATGGATTAGTAATGGATGGGACAGGTACATCTGCATTCAAAGCCGATGTCCTGGTTAATGGAGATAAAATTGAAGATATTGGATCATTTAATGAGGTTGATGCTACTAAAATAATCAATGCGGAAGGCTTAGTGGTTGCTCCGGGATTTATAGACTGCCATACTCATCTTGATTTTTTCTTTCCTAATCCTCGCCATGCTGAAGTTCTGGAAAGCTGGGTACATCAAGGGGTAACAACAATTGTAGGAGGAAATTGTGGTTATAGCCCAGCGCCTATAAATCATGACAAAGAAGAACTTATCAATACATTTTGGAATTTCGCACTTCCTCATGATGGATTAAAATATGAATGGAACACTTTTAAAGAATATTTGGATGTTCTTCAGAGGAATGGACAAGCCTTTAATATAGCTCTCCTTACGGGTTTCAATACACTTCGTACAAATGTAATGGGTTGGGACGCTCGTCTTGCTAAACCAGAGGAGATATCTGATATGAAAAAGATGCTTAAATCTTCCTTGAAAGAAGGATCTTTTGGGCTTTCTTTGGGATTATATTATGTCCCAGGGACCTATTCTAATACAAATGAGTTAATGGATGTAGCTTCTGTTTTAACTGAATTTAAAGCACCATTAGTACCACATACTAGAGGATTAACTAACCATTATGATAAAGCGGTTCAGGAAGTTATCGATATTGCTGAAGTAAATAAAATCCCATTACAATTATCTCATCATGCTGGAGGGACTACACAGAGAGTAAGAAGAAAAGCAATAAAAGCAGTTAAATTAGCTAAGGAAAGGGGTTTAGAAATAGGGCACGATAACATGCCCTGGGCTGGTGGTTGTACAGCAGTACTAGCTCATTTGCCGCCATGGATTTTAGATGGAGGAATTGAAAAGTTGTTTGAGAGACTTCAAGATTCGGATACTCGCAAACAAGCCATAGACGAAATAAAAAACTATGAACCACAATGGCCCAATTGGGAACATAATTATATGACAGATAAATTTTTTGACAAGCACACTCACATTTGCGGATTCAAGTTGGAAAGAAACAAAAAATTTGAATATGAGACAATTCAAAAAATTGCAAAAGAACTCAAGACGGATATTTACAATGCACTACTTGATCTAATCATAGATGAAAAGGGAAAACTCTTTACCGTAGGATATATGGATCACCCCTTAGCCGAAAAGTACTATAATGAGTTAATTGCGGATCCAGACTGCTCCATCGAGACGGACGTTGTAGGAGTAGATTTTAATAATCCCTTTCCAGTCTCTTATGGCAATTTTACTAAAGTTTTAGGGGAAATTGCTCGAGATAGAAAAGTAATTTCTCAAGAGGAAGCCGTCCGCAAGATGACTTTCCTTCCAGCCCAGCAAATGCAGATCAAAGAGCGTGGAATCTTAAGAAATGGTTATTTTGCAGATATCACTATTTTTAATCCAAGGACCATTAATTCTCGAGTTACATTTAAGAAACATTTCCAAAAGTCTAAAGGAATAGAATATGTGTTGATTAATGGAAAAATTGTGCTTGAACAGGGGAACTATAATGCAAATGCTTTTGCTGGAAAAGTTTTGCGAAGAAATGATTCATGATATTTAACTAAATAAAAAATAAAATAAAATTAAAAATCAAATTAAGAGTTGAGAAAATATATGAAAGTTTTAGCATTAGGAGGGGCAGGAGATATGGGCAGAATGGCTGTAGCTGTACTATTAGATTCTCCCAGTGTTACTTCTGTCACAGTGGCAGATATAAATTCTGAACTGATTAATATTTTTGTTGAAATGGTTGATTCGCCTAAATTAAGTCCTGTTCAAATAGATATCACTGATAAAAAGAAATTGATTGATTTGATATCTTCTCACGATGTTGTAATTAATACAGTCGGACCGTTTTTCAAATTTGAGATCCCCATCTTGGAAGCAGTAATTGAAGCTAAGAAGCCTTTTCTGGACATTTGCGACGATTGGAAACCTACTTTAGATGCGCTTGAATTTGATGAGAAAGCAAAGGAAGCGGGAATTACTGCAGTTATAGGAATTGGAGCAAGTCCTGGTATAACAAATATCATGGGAGTTTATGCCTGCTCTAAGCTAGACGAAGTGGATGAATTAATTACTGCGTGGGGCATGGATATAGATATTAAGGCAGGAAAAAAGCCGAAATATTATATTAAACCGGAAAAATTGAAAAAGAAACTGGGGAAATCTGAGAGAAAGCCAAACGCAGCTTTGATGCATCTTCTATATGAAACCATCGAAAAAATCCCAATATATAAAGATGGCAAAATGATTGAGATTGAACCACTCACTGAAGTCGAACCATTTGATTTACCCGGTTATAAAAGTATGTATGCTTGTATAATTGGTCATCCTGAACCTATAACCCTACCAAGAACTATAAAAGCGAAATCAGTTTCAAATGTGATGTATATTGGAGAAACTGCAACAGAGGCTACTCGCAAATATAGCCAAAAAATAAAAGACAAGGAACTTACAATTGAAGAGGCAACTCTTGCTTTAGCAAAAGAATATGCCGAATTAACCGAGAGCGCTTTCAAAGATAAAAGTATATTGGAACAATATGTGGGCGGTCCACCAACTTTATCCGTACTTGCCATTGGTAAGAAGGATGGAAAAAGAAAAAAAGTAGGAATTGCTCTTGGTCGTGAACCTTTTGGCGAAATGGCAGGAGTTACAAGTGTTCCACTTGGAATTGCCACAATTATGCTTATAGAGGGAAAAATCACTCAAAAAGGAGTATTGACTCCTGAAGAGGCATTCAAAGATAATCCTATGGAATTTTTTGATAAACTTGCTCCATATTGTGGGAAAAATTTAACAGGTAAAGATGTTTTGATTGACAGAGAAGAAGATCTTTAAAGCGATTATAAAATTTTAATTTCTTTTTTTTAATATTTACTTTTCTCTTAAAAAGGGAGATAATTTATACTTAAATCTAAAAATTATAAATCCAAGTAAAAACTTTGAAGAATGAACATATTTTTATTAATACTTAAGGAGGATAGAAATTATGAAATTTGTAAAATTATATGAACCGCTAATGATTAAAGATGTAGAAATCCGCAACCGATTTGTGTTACCTGCGATGGCATTAAATTTTACCCCAAATGGATCTATAGGAGACAAATTTAGTAATTTTTATGCTGAAAGAGCTAAAGGAGGTGTCGGTTTAATAATAATAGGAGGATGCCAGATCGAAGCGAGAGGAGCTGCGCCAAGTTTTATTGCGGTTGATGACGATAAATATTTACCAGAATTATCTAAATTTGCTGAAAGAATCCATAGTCATGGCGCAAAACTTGTGGCTCAATTGTATCATGCGGGGGCCTATGCTATCTCTCCTGATGCTGTATCTTGCTCGGCAATACGCTCGAATTTAACCAAAATGATGCCCAAAGAATTAACAATTGAGGATATCAAAATCGTTCAAGAGAGTCATGCTACCGCAGCTGAGCGCGTAAGAAAAGCCGGGTTTGATGGTGTAGAGCTACTTGGAAGTGCAGGGTATCTTATTAATCAATTCTTAAGCCCAAAAACTAATACAAGAATAGATCAATATGGTGGATCTCTAGAGAATCGGCTACGATATCCGCTTGAACTTATAAAATTAGTAAAAGAAAGAGTAGGAAAAGATATATTGGTCGGTATTAGAATAGCCGGAGATGATTTTGTTCCCGGGTCTAATACGTACAAAGAAAGTGCTATATTTGCCAAATATTATGATGAAGCAGGTGTAGATTATATAAATGTAACTGGAGGCTGGCATGAAACCAGAATTCCACAAATCCCTATGATGGTACCACAAGGAGCTTATGCATATTTAGCTGAAAATGTAAGAAATAATGTTAATGTTCCAGTTTTTTCATCCAATCGAATTAACAGTCCAGTTATTGCAGAAAAGATATTGAGGAATGAGATGGCTGATGCAATATGTATGGGCCGTGCTCTCATCGCCGACCCTTATTTACCTAATAAGACCAAAGAGAATAAACTTTGGGACATCCGAAAGTGTGTGGGATGTAATCAAGGATGCTTTGATCATATTTTCGGGGGGAAAGGTGTGGAGTGCATGAGAAATTTTGAAGTATCCCGGGAAGGAAAATTCGATCTTGATAAAAAAACAGACAATCCAATGAAGGTTCTAATTATCGGTAGCGGTCCTGGAGGTTTAGAGGCTGCTCGAGTGGCAAAAATATTAGGGCACAATGTAACTATTCTAGAGAAAAAAGATAAAATAGGTGGACAAGCTAATTCATCATGGGCTCCCCCTGGACGCCATGACATTAAAGAAATCATTGATTACTATCATGCTCAAATTGAACATCTTAATATTGATTTGCAGCTCGGAAAAGAAGCAACACCTGAAATAATCAATAAACATAATCCCGATGCAGTTATATTTGCGACAGGTGTAAAATATACTATTCCAAATATTCCAGGTATCGATGGAAGTCTTGAGAGTAATATTTATTCAGCTGAAGATGTACTTTCAGGAGATATACCTGTTGGAAAGAATATTGTTATAGTTGGTGGATCGGGAACGGGTATGGAAACAGCAATATGGGCTGCGGAATTAGGGACTTTAGATTCAGAAGTCGCTCGTTTTATAAGCCTTTATGAACTAATGCCACGAGAAGAAATTTTTGATAGATGGCTAAAAGGTAATAGAAACGTCACATTAATAGAAATGCTCCCCAAATTAGGATTAAATGTCGGAAGGACAACACGAGGCTTTTTAATAGGGCATATCATGAAATTGGGTATAAATGTAATTACTAATGCAAATATCACGAAATTTGAAGGAAATAAAATAGAATTTGACCATGCTGGTGAACAGAAGATATTAGAGAACATAGACACGTTTATATTAGCTACTGGAGTAACCCCAAATACTGATCTCCATGATAAATTGAAAGCTTCCAATCCATCATTCAAAATCTATAAAATAGGTGACTGTAAAAAAGCGAGAACTATGATGGAAGCAATTCATGAGGGATTTAAAACAGCTTATAAACTCGATAAATAACTTTTAAACTTTTAAATCCATTTTTTAATTTTCTTAATTCTTTCTATCTTTATTATTTAATCAAAGTACTTTTAGCAAAGAAAATATTCAAATAAATAATATCAACAAATAATATTTTAGGGGAACTTAAATATGACTAAGGTTAAAATATCTGCTGTTCAATATAAGTATAAAGAACTTGATAACTTTGATGAATTTGCTACTAATGTAGAAGATCTTGTAAATCAAGCGAAAGGTTCGGATTTTGTGGTTTTTCCCGAAGCTTTTACTCTTGAATTACAGTATATAATTCCCAACCATGAAATAAATAAGATCCCTGGATACGAGGGACAATATATTGAATTATTTACGAATTTAGCGAAAGAAAAAAATCAGTATATTATCGGAGGGTCCCATATGACAATGGTTAACAATAAATTGTTTAATATTGGACATTTATTCTGCCCAGATGGGGGAATTTTTAAGCATAGCAAGACTCACTTAATGCCAGCAGAAGTTAGAATGGGATTTACCCATGGTACTAAACTAGAAATTTTTGAAACCGAAAAAGCAAAAATAGCATTGGGCATTTGTTATGAAATGGAATTTCCCGAAGTTGCAAGAACTTTAACTTTAAAAGGAGCAGAAATTATCTTTACTCCCTCATATACTTTGGGAGAGCATGGTTTCTGGCGAGTAAGACATAGCTGCCAAGCAAGAGCGATTGAAAACCAAATATATGTTGTTCACTCTTGTATGGTTGGGACTCCATTAGGTATGGACATGATGGCGGGATATGGAAGAGCATCAATTCTTAGCCCTTGTGAGGAGCCTTGGCCACCGAATGGAGTAATCGCCGAAGCAAATACAAATGAAGAGATGGTAATTACTGGAGAAGTAGACCTAAGATTGCTTCATAAAAAGAGAAAACATGGTGTAGCTACAACATTAAGCGGACGACGTCCAGAAATATATGAAATCTAGATTGTATCTTTTGAAAATAAAGGAAATAAAAATATAAAGTATTGTTAAATTTACTATTTAAACATTAAAACACTTTAAGGTTTAAATATTGGGAGAATTTGATATTTATTTGAAACCAACTTTTTTTGTTGATTCTGATTCAGAAGTAATAGTTCAATTGGCTGATAAGTTAACAGAAAATATTAATCATGTAAGAGAAAACGCAAAATCGATTTTTTATTGGACCCGAGATGAAATTCTTTATAATCCTTATGAGACTTTTACATTTGAGAGAGAAGATTATAAAGCTTCACATATTATTAAGCAGATGAAAGGATGGTGTGTACAAAAAGCCTGTGTTTTAGCAGCACTGGCAAGGGCAATACATATCCCATCAAGATTTCATTTTGCGGATATAATCAATCATATAGTCCCTGAAAAGCTTAAGAAAGCGATGAAAACCAATTTATTCGTCTATCATGGATATACTGAATTGTATATTGATGGATCTTGGTTAAAGGCAACACCCGCGTTTAATATTAGCTTATGTGAAAAATTTAATTTAAAAACGGTTGAGTTTGATGGATTTAATGATGGAATGCTTCCCGAAATTAACTTAGATGGTCAAAAATACATCGAATATGTAAAAGATCGAGGCATAGCTTCTGATTTTCCATTTGATCTCCTTATGAAGACAATAAGAGAGTATTATAAAACCTTAGATTGGGCAAATTATTAAGGAATTTAAAAATACATGAAATAATGAATTTTTTACCTCTTCCCTCTAAACTTAAATTCGGCTAATTGATATATTTCTAATAAACCTTCATGTAGTAATTTCACTCTTTTTCTCCATTCATTTGCAGACTGGAATTCTGTTAACCATTTTTTATAACCAATTTTTTCTATTTTATCTCTGAATTGATCTGGAGTTTCCCACTCAAGTCCCTCTACTTCTCTATATTCCTTCGACTCTGCGAGATTCCAAAAGATAATAGGCCAAGAGCTATAAAATCCGGTAATAGTACTATTTTTCATGTTTATAATGTGCTCACCCAATTTTTTAGAAATTAAGAAACACACAGAAATGATATCTCTTTTCTCTGAAAAACCTAAAATCTTGGATGCAATTTCATTAATAATACCCTCCGTTTCTTTCTGTGTAGGTGGATGCGTTTCAAATGCTCTTGATGTTCTTCCTAAATGTAAATAATCGATTTCTGTATTATTACTTAAAACCTTGGAGAGTTCTTCAGGATTTAAGTATATCCAATGAATTAATCTATCAAAATCAATATATAAGATTTTTTGAGCTTTTGAATCAGAAATATATTCTAAGGAGGCTTGAATGGCTAATTTATAATTTCCTACTTGATCCATAGAATTTCCTACTATGACTCTAAAGCCATCATCCTTAAGGAAATTGAGAACACTTTCTTGAGTGGAAGGAGTACAGCACACAATCCTATCTTTGAATAAAGCTTTAATCGTAGGAAGAATTGGATTCATTAATTTCATCAACTTTAATTCGGGATCATGTAACGTAGATGCTAATATAACACTGCTACTTTTATTCATGCTTAATTTCTAACCTATTATGGGATTTAATTAAAAAAAGTGCTAAATTAGTAGTTTCACTTCATATAATCGACTTTCGCATTGTCAATAGGTTGTCTGTAGAAAACCAATTTATTGACAACTAATTTTGCATTTAGATTCTTGTTTTGAATCGTTTCAAAAATATTAAATTTAATTTCGTCATCAGTAAAGATTAAATCAGGCGTTTTATACCGGATATAATCGATTATGTCAGTCAATGATACGGTGGTAGAAATTGAAGAAAATAAGTTCAATGCTTGTTCTATTTTCTCCAACAATAAAGGACTCATGTCAAATTTTTGTTTGACTTTTAATATTTTATCATGGAGCTCCTTGGCATTATTATCTTCAGAATTTATCTCCAACATATGATTTGATGCATCTAAGGCCCTTTTATAGGCTCTTGCTACTAAAAATGCGTTTGCCAATCTCTTCCATAATTTAAAGTCAACAATATTTTGATCAGTCATTTCTTTATATACTTTATTGAGATTGGAATATGGTAAATCATAAAGCCAATCGATTTTCAATGATTCTGTAAATGACTTTATTGCTTTCCCATATTCTTTAGTTACAAAATACACATAACCAATATTATTATACACGATCTTGTTGCTTGGAACTAGTTTTAACGCTTTTGAATATGCTGTAATGGCCTTATCATATTTTTCCATAAAGCGATAAGCCCTTCCCAGATCAATCCAATTTGCTGTATTAATTGGGTCAATTTCTAAAGCTTTTTTATAGACGCTGATCGCCGCCTTATAATCCTTTCTGTCAATATATATCTTGGTAATATTTACTAGTGGCATATCATAATTCGGGTCGATCTCTAAGGATTTTTTATACATTTCTATTGCATCTTCAATCTGATCTTTCATCTCCAAGGCATAACCTTTATTATTCAATGCGGTCTTATTATCTGGCTCGATTTCAAGGGCAGTATTATAAAATTCAATCGCTTTATCATAATCCTCTAAATTTCTATAACACAGTCCAATGCAGATAAGAGCATCAATATTTTTTGGTTCAATTGTTAACGCTTTATTATAAGTATCAAGTGCTTTTTGATATCTCCCTTCATCAAAATAGAGATCTCCTTTTTCAATTAATTCTTTTGTAGATGCCATCTTATTTAGGATAATTAATCTTTTGATAAAAAATTTTTTATAAAGTTTATAAAATATTGTCTTTGAATCGCTGATATAATATTTCTACTAGATATTTATTAAAATATAGAAATAAATTGAAAAAGCCCTAGAAATTGTTGAAAAATACAAAATATAGGTTGACGCCAAACTTTTTCTGATACTACGTCGAAAAAGCATATTCTTTCATAACATAACACAACGTTTTACATATGTTTTCCTACACAAAACATAAGTTTCGAATACTGTTTGGCTCAATCATCGCTATTAAATTATTAAAAAAAAAACATAAATTTTTAGTCCCCATACATCTTTTTTATGGCTTCTAAAAACTTTAATTGAGTATTTAGTACATGTTTTCCATCTAAACCAGCATTATCATAGTACTTTATTAATCGGTCTGCTGTTTCTTCAACATTTTTCATAGCTGTAAAATAACTTGCAGATTTCTTATAATAAAATTTATTCTTTTGCTCAGAAAATTCAATATTGCTACTAAACGAATATTTCTTTCTGCCTTTTACCATATAAATTGTTGGTGAACTTTTCAATAAATCCATTACCGCATATGGTTTTGCACCGTATCCGAGAACATTAGTTAAATGGATATCATTTCTTATTTTAGATAACCATAGTTTACCCATGTGCCATCTATCTTCCCAAATACGCTTAAATCTATGATAAACCAATCCACGATAACCATTCCAATTAATAAGCAAATGAAAATGAGGTCTATTATGTTTTCTTCCTTCTTCATACTTCCAAAAATATTTCAATTTATAACTAAAACCCCTATTTTTGAAACTATCATTTATTTGAGAACACATTTGTCCAATCCATTTTCCAGAAATGCCAATTTCACCGATTCGATCCAATTCCTTTAAAGACTTTAAGGTTGTTTCTTCAAAAGTACATGTTATATGATAAGTCCATTTCACATTAGACCTTAAAAGCTTTTGTCTTAACTTAGAATATCCTTTATCATGCTTAAGATTTGTAACAACCATATAGAAGCCATAAGGATTCCATAACAATCGTACTGGTTTATAAGTTTTTAAATCTTTCATATGATTCACTTTAGAGTATCAAAAATACATATTCTATTAACAAAATTGAAAGAATCTTACAAATCTGCTAATAGTGTTAAGGTATAAAAAAAAAATTTGAATTTTTATTTATAAATTACTCCAGAAATTTCATACCCATACTTCAATTACTTTCATAAGTGCACTGACTGCTGGAATCATAGATGCTACTATACTCGTAATTTTTAAAGCAGTTTTAGTTAATATTTGCAACCTATATGCTTTATATCTATAGTCATCATTTTGAAATATACTTATTTCGCTTGTAAGCAATTCAGATTTTAATTCACGTGTACTTTTCTTATCAGTCATCATTTAGCACCTCGTATTCACAATACATATTACAAATAGGACACCGAGAATTTCTAATTACTTTACCATTTAAAATTATAGGTACATCAATAGTTAAATAACGACTTTTACAATTTAAGCATTCAACAGTGCGTAAAACCCTATTTTCTTTTGAATCCAATCCAGAGCCTTTTAGACCCACATTTAGGGCACTTAACATCAAGATAACCATTAGCGCCGCAATCATGACATTCAATTTTATAACCTTCACCAGATTTAGGAATTGATTGTTTAATAGCATTAATTTTAGGGTAAATCCATTTTTGGCAATAATAATTCTTAAGATGCCAAGATTTGAACAGATTGCAATAAATACTGTCACCATCACGTTTGTTACCGTAACTACAAGTTTCGCATTCTTTTTTAGCAATAGTAAATCACCCTTTTTTTCCCTTATTGGAATCGAGTTTGCCAACTGTATATTTTCTATGTGCCCATTGTAGCATTCTAAAAACAATCATTTCTTTATTACGGTTATCAGTAATTACATTATAATCTCTTTCCCATACTGCACTATAAGGTATAGCAAATTTAAATTTTTTACCGAATTTAATATAAAAAGCATTTCCGCTTTCAGTATCACCGAGAAATTCATAAACGTAGTAATTTAAAACAGCCATTTTTATATCACCTTAACTACGTTGGAACATTGATAATATTTAGCTTATTGCTACAATTATTACATTCAAAAGTAGAATTTGATACTTTAGTTATAGTAGTAATTTTACCGCATACGCAACATTTCCAATCAAAAGGTTCTTTATTTTCATTTGGAGTCCACTTATAAGTTTGAACTAAAGTTTCCGCATTAAATTTAAAAGGCATTTGATTAATCACCTTGTTTTGCATATATATGTTCCACTATAAAATCCATAAGTTCAGGTTTATTAATTTGTTTCCAATCAATTTCAATTTCTGCTAAAGCTTTTACGTTAGTAGTAAATCCCGTTGTTGATACATTAGTATTAGCATCGCTAAATATTAATAATGTAATTTTGTCGTATAATATAACAGCACCTTCGAAATCCCAATGTCCAGTTTGTACTTCAATGTTAACGCCATATTCTGGAGCTGTGCCAACAAATAATTGAAAATCCGCATGAGACCATAGTAACATATCATCTTTTGCATTATCATCTGCTAATAAAGTTGCCAAATTAGCAAAAGCATTACCAGTATATTCGCCATTCATTAATATAGCATCTACTCCTACACCACTTAAACCTGAAGCTAACATATTTGTTAATATATTTGCATCCCACCAAAAGCCAACTTTGCCACCAAGTAAATAAGGTAAACGCTTAATATCAGATGTTAAAACAAGAGATTTTTCAAAAAGTTCTTCTTGTTCCTCAGATGCTTCATAAGCAGAGCCTACAGTAATAGTACCTTGAGAAACATTTATATGATAAATATGAGTAAGTTCCTTATTAACTTTCATACGCATCACCCGAACATTAATAACGCCGCCACCCTCTTAACCCACCTTTTACGTATAATTTTTATTTTACGAAAAATGAGTTATCGAAGTTGATAATTTTATGCTTAACGTAGTTTAGAAAGCTCCAGCGATTCTTTCTCGCTGATAAAGAGCTTTCGATGGTAGAAAAGTTTATATGTGAAAATATTTGTATCATAATTAACTTAAATTTTTTATAAAATTCGTGAAATAAAAATTTCACGAACTAAGTTAAACATTTTTTTTTTTTTTCATTCATTTAAATTACGAAATTCATATAAATTTAGGACATGTACCCAAATATATAACATTAATAATGTATTACATAAGTTGCAGTACTATACATATATAATGATAAAATATTGAGGTTCTTCTTTATTATTCTAGAATTTTTAAACATTAATTATAAAAAAGTAATTAAAGTCTATATTTAATGAATAACTGAATAATTAGAAAGGGATCATAATGAAACAAAACACCCATCTTGAAATCAATAATCGTCTTAGTGGAGAAATTCTTAACCTTAATCAGAATTACAGTAAGGTTCAACTTCACACTCTTTCTGAGATGAGAGTTGATAAAAAGGGATTAATTCACGGAGGATTTATTTTTAGCTTGGCAGATTTCGCCGCGATGGTTGCCATTAATCATCCGAACGTAGTATTGGGTGGTGCAAACGTAAGATTTCTGAAACCTGTGAGAGAGGGAGATATTTTAATAGCGGAAGCCCAACTCTCCAAAAAGGAAGGTAAAAAGTCAATTGTAGATGTAGAAATTAAATGTTCCAATGAAATTGTCTTTAATGGAGAATTCATTTGCTTCACTCCAGATACTTATATTTTAGGAGATGATTAAAAAATGGACGGTGGAGAGATAACTGCTCAGGTTTTAAAAAAACAAGGAGTTAATTTTATTTTTACGTTAAGTGGTGGTCATATATCCCCAATTTTAGTTGGGGCTAAGAAACAAGGAATTCGAGTTATCGATGTCAGGCAAGAGTCGACTGCAGTATATGCAGCAGATGCTATTGGGCGGTTAACGGGAATTCCCGGAGTTGCAGCAGTGACAGCGGGTCCAGGAATCACAAACTCTATCACTGCGATAAAAAATGCTCAAATGGCAAATTCACCACTTATTCTTCTAGGGGGCGCCGCAGCAACTATTCTTAAAGGGAGAGGAGCTCTTCAAGATATTGAACAAATAAAACTGTTTAAAACATTAGTAAAATGGGCAACGACAATTAAAAGATATTGCGACATTATTCCTACAATCGAGGAGGCATTTGATGTTGCAAAATCGGGTATACCTGGTCCTGTGTTTGTAGAATGTCCAATTGATTTACTTTATGATGAGGCTCTTGTCCGAAAATGGTATGGCGAATATATGGGAGATGCTAAAACTAAAGAGGACAAAGCAATTAGTTTATACCTCCGTACACATGTCGATAAACTCTTTGCTTGTTCCAATGAAAATATGAGTTTTTCGGATCCAAAGGCGACAGTCCCCTATTCAATAGATCAGAAGCAACTTTCCCAGACTATTTCATATTTACAATCATCAAAAACACCTATTTTAGTATTAGGAAGCCAGGTGATGTTTCGAACTATAGAAGTAAATAACTTAGCAGAAGCGATTGAAAAGCTGAAAATTCCAGTTTATTTGAGCGGGATGGCAAGAGGGTTACTTGGTGATGTTAATCCATTAAATCTGAGGCATAAACGAAGTGCTGCTCTTAAAAAAGCTGATCTAATCATTTTAGCAGGTATTGAATTAGATTTTCGTCTGAATTATGGAAGAGCACTGAATCCTGAAGCAATCTATATATCTATAAATCGCAGTGCTGAGTCTTTAAAAAAAAATTTAAAACCTTCTTTAGGGATCCAAGCAGATCCATCTGGTTTTCTCATTGAGTTATCTAGAAAATTTGAGAGTGAAAAACTGACTTGGGATGAATGGATGAATGAATTATATGATCGAGAAAAACTAAGAGAACGCGAAATTCAGCAATTTGCAGATTTAAAGACAGAGCATATTAATCCCTTATTATTATGCAGGGAAATAAACAAGGCACTTGATGAAGATAGCATTATCATTGGTGATGGAGGTGACTTCGTAGCCACAGCATCTTATTTAGTCAAACCAAAGGAACCTTTATCTTGGCTAGACCCTGGGCCTTTTGGTACTCTTGGAGTCGGTGCGGGATTTGCTCTCGCAGCTAAGCTTGTTCGTCCCGAGAGTGAAGTATGGTTAATATATGGCGATGGTGCTGCGGGGTATAGCATCGTTGAGTTCGATACTTTCGTCCGTCATGATGTCCCAATTATTGCTGTCATAGGGAATGATGCGGGGTGGACACAAATTAGTCGTGAACAGGTCGAATATTTAAAGGATGATGTGGGAACGGTCTTGACTTACAATGATTACCATCTTGTCGCAGAAGGCTATGGAGGCAAAGGTCTCTTTTTAGATAGCAAGAAAAAGATTGAGGAAACCTTACATAATGCTAAAAAAATAGCGAAGTGTGGCAGTCCAGTGCTCATTAACGCATTAATAGGAAAAACTGACTTCAGAAAAGGATCCATATCTATGTAGTGGCATTTATTTGTGAGAATGATTCTATATGACTGATGAAGAGTTAAAAAAAGAAGTTGAACAAATTAAGCAAATGAAACAAGAAATTCCTCATGATTACAACAAGCTAGATAAATCATATTCACGCAATATGATTAGGAATCAATCTTTTTTCTAATTGTAATAGTTTTTTTACTTCTTTTTATGTTTGGACTCTAGATTTCATTCGATTTGTAGACTAAAAAAATTTATTGCATTTTCAATAGTTTTTACGCTCACAACTTTTTGAGAGATATTGTGTGTATATGCTATAGCGGCTATGGCATATCTTACATTTGAAGGCACATTAATAGGGCCTCTTTTATAAGGGTGTTGATAATAAGAATCTGTTTCAGTTACTAATGAGCTTAAAGGGGAATGCTTTGAAACTTTCTGCCATCTGTCAAAACCATAAGCAGAACTAGGTACCGAGAGTAAAAAACCTTGATTTGATAAGATTCTTCCATATTCCTCAGGACCAGAAAAACAATGCCACATAACTTTTTTTGTATTTATCTTATATTCATTGAGAATTTTAAGTATCTCCTTATTTACACCATCTCTATTATTAAACCTATGTTTTGGATATTGTATATCTATTTCATGTTTTGCTGCATTTCTCACATGTAGAACATAAGGTTTATCTAAATCTTTTGTTGACTCCAGAATTTTCTTAAAGATTTCAATTTGTCGATTTCGTTTTTCTAATGTTTTAGCATGGTGAAAGTCCAGACCTATTTCGCCAATAGCCAGGTATTTTTCTGAATTATTTTTGAGATAATCAATCCATTTTTTCCATTCTTCATCGTGTTTCTTTTGTGGAGTATAGGTAACAGTTTGAGGAGCCCATCCACAACTCAAACCGAAATTCTGTTTGACTTCTTCCATAAATTTAAGAGTTAATTTTAAAGTCATCATATCAATAGTGCTTGTGATTATATATTTACCTCCCCTTTTAAAAAAATTTGAATATTGTTCTATATCTGATGGGAGTTTATCATTTTTAGGACGGGGAAATGGTAAATGACAATGAACATCAATAAACTTAAGTCCATTCTCAGGTTCTGGAATTTTAATCTTTTTCGACATGCTATATCACAAAATTATTTCTATGATATAATTTTTATTTAACTTAGAGTAATAATGGAAAAAATTGAGGAAGAATATAAAAAAATTATTGAGACTTTTCCAAACGCTTCGATCGTCAATAATCTTATTTATTGCATTCAGATTCCCCTAATTAACGATGTATATTTAAATATAGATTTCAAAAAATATCCTAAGAAACCCAAGGTTATTTTAACAAAATCTAATGGGGAAATCTATAAAAATTTAATAATAGGTACATTAAAGAATTGGAAAAAAAAGAACGCAATTTCGATTGTCGATCTAATTAAGGAAATACAAAATTTTGCCGTAAGGATGCAAACAAATAAAGTTTTAATAAAAAAAGGATTATTAGAAGGTCTTTTAGCATTAAGCAGAGATCAACATCCAAAAGAGATTTTATGTCTTTTGAGAATTCATGAGGGAATAGTAAATGAATTTATTTTACCTCCTGGTGCAGTGACTTCTGTTAGTTCTGGAATATTCTTCTCCAGTCGTATTCCATTTGATTCATCAATCGAAGGAACTGCTCATTCTCATCCATCAGGAAATTTATATCCCTCTATGGGTGATTTAAGAGGGGTATTTCAAAAAAAAAAAATCCATTTTATTATTGGATATCCATATAGTAACTTTTCTAATGTAAAATGTTTTGATAGGCACGGAAATGAAATTCCATTCCAGATTGTTAAATAAATGACAATATATCATAAATTCTTCGATAATTTATTCTAATGTTTAATATGTGGATATTACTGCATTAAATATTTAGTTTTATGTGATTTGAGTTTATCTTTATGAGAACTTTTACTTTCGTAGAAAATGGAATTAATAGAAGAAGAGACTGAAATTTATAATTCTAAAATGCGCCTTTTAATGTGGCTCTATGATGAATTAAAGCTAAATCCTGAAATGAAAGATGAGTTAAATATTAAAGGTCAGATGTTACCTCTCAATGCTTAACATATTTGTACTTAATGAGTAGGATATACTTCTTTCTATGAGGTTTTAAAAAAGATTTATCTGCATTAAAATAAATAAGGGTAAATTTTATATTTCCAAAGGAGTCGTTTTTTCTAATACAGCTAACTCTTTCTCTAGTGCTTTAATTTCACCTTGAATTTTTTTAATATCAGGTTTTTTTTCAGATGCAATTTCTTTTAATTTACCTCTTAGTGCTTTATTTTTTTCTTTATTTATATTTTTGACCTGTTTAGTAAGAGATTTTACTGCTTTTTTTAATTCTTTATACTTAAGTTTCCATTCCTCGAAATTAGCGGTAGCTTCACCTATTCTGGATTTTTCTGATTCTAACATAGCTTCAAGATCTTCAATTTTTTGAGTATCAACATTCTCAGCTTCTTTTTCTGCTTTAATCTCTTTTATCAGAGTCTTGATTGACTTTTTAATTTTCTTCTCAACTATTTTTGAATCCTCATACTGTTCCGCAATGCTATCTAAATTCTTTTGTTCTTCTGTTAATTTGGATTCTAATTCCGAAATTTGGGGACCATACTCTTCCTCTAATTCATTTTCAACCTTAGACTTTTCAATTGTAGCCTCATTTTCTAACTTCTTTATTTGTTCTTCCTTTTCTTTAATTTGGTTTCTAATCTCATTTTCTGCCATAACTAAAATTCGCCTATTATACGTTCAATTAACTTTTCTTTAATAATTTGTAATAAATTAAGAATTATTTTTAATGTTTTTAAAAATTCTTGTTTACCCCTATTATTCGCACTCAGATTGAAGGAAAAAAGATTAAAATTCTTATAAAATAAAATCAGAAAAAATTATGAAAATAATAAGAAATAAAAAAAATACGTTGAAAATAAAATTATTCCTCTCTTGCTGCCTTCTCTAATGCTGCCAATTGTTTTTCTAAGGCTTTAATTTGTTTCCTTAGTGGTGAAATTTGAGATTTTTTATCAGTCTCAATTTGCTTGAGCTTTGATTTAAAAGCATTAGATTTATCTTTCGTTAACACTTTATGTTCTTTTGTGAGAGTTTTGACTGTTTGAGTTAACTCTTTCTTTTTAGTAGCCCATTCTGCCGCTTTTTCAATAGCTTCATCTAACTTAGATTGCTCACTTTCTAAACTTGATTTCACTTCGGAGATTTTAGAATCATATTCATCATCAACTTCTTTTTCTGCGGAAGCATCTTTTTTGGCAGCTTCTTCTTCTATTTTTGTAATTTCATCTTCTTTTGCCGAGATTTGGCTTCTTAAGTCACTTTCAGACATCATTATCATTCTCTTTGAATTTACTTTTTTATCGTCGAAATATCTTTTCGGATAATGTGTAACTTTCATCTTCATTATTTTTAATTATTAGCTTTTTAGCTCATTCTTGGATTCTAATATAATAAGAATTTCTAAATGAAAATAAAGCCATATAAAAAATTTAAAAAAAAAATATGTTGTAAAAGAGTTAATAATCTAATTCTTCTCCAAGAGAGAGGCGACAAAGATCACTTAGCAAATAATTTTTTAAACCCTTTCGTCTGGTTTTACCACCAAGAGCTTCCTTACACATTGAACAAGTGTAAACAACTACTTCAGCTCCATGGTCTATCATATCTTTAACGTTTTCAGTTTGAGATTTCCGCATTAAAGCTGTCTTGCCAAAAACTGGAAAAATTCCTCCACAACATAACGCATCTTCTCTATCAAATTTTCTAGGTACTCTTTCAACGCCAATGAGATCGCATATTTTATCTACAAATTTATCCACTTCTGGGATAAACCTATTGGAACAACTACGTTGATAAGCCATTTTTAGGTTCAATTTTTTCAGTTCTGATTCATGGTCCTTTAAATAATTATACAAGTACTCATAAATATGAATCGGTTTGAAATCACTCGGAAGCTCTATATTATTTCGAGGGCAGTATGAAGCCCAAAATCCATAGCATTCATCATGAAAGCAAAGTAACTCTTTAATACCCTGTTTTTTCACGTTATCTATTATAATGGGAGCTCTTTCTTTTATGATAGAATCGCGCATATAATGGTGATACACTAAATTACAAAAGAAATCGGTCCCTTTTACAAACTGTAAATTATCAAACAACTGTCCTTGTAGATTTTCCGCATTTAGTTTTGCTAAACCACATTTATTTAAAACCGGTTTGCTTGGATCTATTGGCTTAAGGTTGACTTCATCATGTGGCGCAAAATTCTTAATTGTGGCATCAATTATTTTAGGATTAATATTAAGCGAATTAAATTTTTCTTGCAGTTCTATTTTTAAATCAAATGGATGAGAATTATAAGGGCAATATTCGTCGCAAGCAAAACATGTTACACAATTTTTTAACACAAAAGAATCCTCACCATTTATCATTTTTTCCATTTCTATCCTTGCCGTTTCTTTATCAATATCCATCCACTGACATCTGGTCAAGCAATCTATATTTTCACATTCTGCGCAATTAGTGTTATCAAACATCTACCACATTTTCTCCAATTGTAAGATTTTGCTTAATATATTGATTTATTACTTTATGTTTAATCATTGTTAATAATCTAATGTTTCTCCTAAAGCAAGTCTCGCTAAATCGCTAATAAAATAAGATTTCAAACCCTTACCGGTTACTTTTCGATCCAAGGTGTCCATACACATAGGACAATTAAAAATGCAAACTTCTGCGCCATGGTCTATCATATCTTGAACATTTTCATTTTGTGTTTTCCGAACCAGTTTTGGATGACCTCTCATTCCAAAGGGGGCAGCACAGCAAATACCATTTTCTCTATCAAATTTCCTTGCGACACGTTCTACTCCAATTAGTTCACATATATCATCGAGCATCTTATCAGTTTCGGGGACATATCTATTAGAACAATTTCGCTGATATGCTGCTTTTAAATTAAGTTTAATAATCTCAGATTCATGGTCTTTAAGATAATTATAGACATATTCGTAAATATGTACGGGTTTAAAAGGTACTTCAATGTTATTTCTTTGACAATAGGAAGTATATAATCCATAACACTCGTCATGCCAACAAATCACTTCAGTATCTTTTAAAACTCCTGCTTTTCTAAAATTATCAAGGATAGTTGGAACACGTTCTTTAATGATAGAAGGTTTTGCCACATGCTGGTATACTAATTGACAGAAATAATGCAATCCACCTACAGATTGCAGTTCATCAAACATTGGTCCGGTCATTTGTTTCGCATTCACTTTAGGAAATGCACATTTGTTTAAAACTGGCTTAATTGGATCAATCGGTCTTGCTTTAAATTCACCCTTAGCTGCATACATATTAACTGAGTTCTGGGCAATTGTAGGTGAAATATTTTGAGACTGATATCTTTCCTGCAATTCATTGATCAAATCGAAAGGATGGGAATGATATGGACAATATTCATCGCAAGCAAAGCAAAGCATGCAATCTTTTAATATGCGACAATCTTCATCCTCATTAATCAATTTGTTAATTTCTGCTCTTGCCGCTTCAATATTTTCAAATTCAATCCATTGACATTTCATCATGCAGTCAACGCCTTCACATTCGGAACAATGAGATTTATCAAATATTTTAATACACCCTATACTTTTTTTATTATTTTTGAATAATTATTAGTTATAATTTTAATTATATGGGAGTAATTATTAATTTTGTTTTGTAATAAAAATTTGGTTCCAAATGCAACTTATTCTTTTACAAAATAGTAGAGATTTTCATTAATAGGAAATTTAAAGAAAAAAATTAAGTGGTTTTAATAATCCAACTTTTCACCTAAAGCAAGCCGACAAAGATCACTAAGTAAATAATTTTTTAGACCTTTCCTCTCTACCTTTGAACCCATTGTCTCTTTACAAAAAGGACAATTATAAACGCATAATTCTGCTTCGTATTCAATCATGTCATTAACATTTTTATTTTGGGTCTCTCTGATTAGATTTCTTTTCCCTAACAAAGCAAAGGGAGCTGTACAGCACAAAGCATTTTCTCTATCATATTTTCTTTTAACTCTCTCAACACCTATCAATTCACAGATTTTATCAACCCATTTATCTGTTTCTGGATGAAATCGATTAGAACAACTTCTTTGATATGCTATTTTCACATTTAGCTTTTTTATTTCTGATTCATGTTCTTTCAAATTGTTATATAAATATTCAAATAAGTGAATTGGACGAAAATTTGAAGGAAGTGTAATATTATTTCGAGAACAATAAGAAGCCCAAAATCCATAGCATTCGTCGTGAAAACAAATTAAATCTTGAACATTTTGTTTCTCGATATTATTAATTAGAATTGGTGCTCGTTCTTTTATTAAAGAATCTTTAGCTACATGAAGATACATAAGATTACAAAAAAAATCCGTTCCACTAACATATTGAAGATTTTCAAATAATGGACCTTTCATATTCTCACCACACATTTTACTAAGAGCACATTTACTTAAAACTGGTTCATCCGATTTAATTGCTTTAAGCTTTAATTTCTCGTGAGGTTCAAACATATCAATTGTTCTTTGCACTAGTTGAGGATTTATATTATAAGAATTGAATTTTTCCTGTAATTGAACTATCAAATCAAATGGATGAGACCCATAGGGACAATATTCGTCACACGCTAAACAGGTAACACATTCATTTAAAACTCGAGATTCTTCACCGTTGATCATTTTAGTCATTTCTGCTTTAGCAGCATCCTTGTTGTCAAATTCAATCCATTGACAACGGATCATACAGTCTATGCCTTCACAATTTGCACAATTCGATTTATCAAACATGTTTAATAGTACTTTTTATAATTAATTTTGAATAATTATTATCTATATTTATTATTACATCTTACTTGATAAAAAGGTTTAATTTCAAATTTCTTTTCTTTTATCTAAAAGTTCGTAATTTCCTTCATTCTTTTACGACAAATTCCCATGCGCAGTAATAATCGTCCGGGTGTGAGTCTGGCGGGCAACATATACAGTTGGTTTCTATTCGAGGATCGATAGTTGTTGCAAAATCGCCGTATTCAACTAATCCAACACCTTTACATGGAAAATCAGGCAACCCCCTACTTTTTCTGGCATATTGTACTCGGCAATTATTCATCCGAAAAATGCAGCGATTCTCAGATATTTCGACAATTTCTTGTTCATTTATATTAGCATAAACTCTGAATTTTAATGCGCTGATTAATGCGGGAATTCCCCCATTATCGGGAAGTTTGAATCTCTGTTTTATTCTTTTAGCTTCTATTACAGTAAATCGTTTCCATTGCTTAATATCAATATCGATAGCTTTTTCTATACCGAATTCTTTCTCAACAACTTGAAACCAAGTACCATCAATAGCAAGCCAATTCTTAGAGATATCTTCGATATAGTTGATTAGTTCGTCCTTTGAGAGATTTAAAAGTTCCTCGTTCATAACAACTCAATTTTAAAAAGTCAATAATCCGTGATTTGGATAAAGAGAAATAATTTATATAGTTTATTTCCAAGTATTTTTCTTACTTTCAGATTCATTCCACAATTTTCTAAGCATATATGCTGCCATTTTTGGCCTACGATCTCTCGTAAATACGCCTTTATAATTATAGGCTCCTACTCTATGGATACCTTGAGGAGTTTTGAAATCACACATGTTCCATATATGTTGCCCAATGACATAGGGCTTACTATTTATAACTTCGATGTATTTTTTCAAAAACTCTACTTGATACTCTTCGCTGAACATTTCGGGCGGTTGGGAATGCCATCCTGGAATAGTATCTGCTCCAAATTCCGCTAATATTATTGGTTTAGAATATTTTTGATAAAATTTATCAATCTCTTTTGACAAATCTTCACATCCTTCATCAATCAGTCCTGGTCCAATATACCACGCATAGTAACGATTCATACATACTATGTCTAAAAATTCAAAGGCTCTATCTCTTACAGCTTGCATATTAATTATGGTAACCAGTCTTGTTGGATCAATTTCCTTACTTAAATCATATAACTCCCTGAAAAAATCTTTAGATTTTGTGCTAGAATGAGGTTCATTTGCTAAACTCCACACGATTACGCTTGGATGGTTCTTGTCGCGAGCAATAAGCTCTCTTGTATATTGTTTACAAAGCTCTAGATGGCGTTCAATATGGCGCTTGTGAAACGTTAGCCCAACTGCCGGAGTTTCATCTATAACCAAAAAGCCGAGTTGGTCTGCAAGATCCATCATCTGTTCGGAATAAGGATAATGGGAAGTGCGAAAGGAATTGGCCCCAATCCATTTCATTAATGAATAATCTTTAATAATAACTGCTGGATTATATCCCCTTCCTGTTATAGGAAAGTCAATATGTTTGGCAAATCCAATTAATTCGATTGTGTTACCATTTAGGAGCAATTGATCTCCGGAAACTTCAATCGTTCTTATTCCTATTCTTAGTTGATATGAATCGAAGATAGAATCATTTTTTAAGAGCTCGACTGTGAGATCGTATAGATTAGGATGGTCGGGATCCCATAGTGCAGCATTTGGTACTTCGATTATAAGTTCTGCCGTTTTATCTTCTATTATTGCTGTTTTTGATAAATCTATTCCATGACCTTTTAGATTAATATTCGCTGTTAAGGAACTTTTTTCAGCACATTCGAGAATTATCTGGACTTTTCCCATATCACCTTCAATGGAAGTGCGAACAGTGATATCTTCGATGCCATCATTTGGAATTGAATAGAGTAAGACTGGACGATGAATACCACAATAGGGAAAAAAATCAAAATTAGTTGCTGGATAAAACATAGGACGCCCTCCGGGGGGAACTCGATCATCGGCTAAATTACCATCTACTCTTACGATTAAATGATTATTTTGAGCTTTTAGTTTAGAAGTAACGTTAAACTCGAAGGGAATATGTCCTCCCTCATGTTGTCCAAGTTGATCCCCGTTCAGCCAAACCTCTGCTATATAGTTCACAGAGCCAAATCGTAGAGTTACTTTTTGATCCGTCCAACCCCATGGAAGATCGAAATACGTTTGATACCATGCGGGACCTAAAAAATCTCGATTATCGGCAAATTGGTCGTTCCAGCTTGCCGGTACGGCAATTGGCTGGCTTTTATCAAATCCAGACTGCCAATTCTCTTTCAATCCTTCGTTATTAGTATCAAAACGGAAATCCCAAAAGCCAGATAAATCAATATATTGACGATACTTATTTCTTTGTGGATAAAGCATATTCTATTCTCTTTTCGTTTTTTCTATTTCTTTTTTTATAATAAGAAATAAAGAATAATTAATAAAGATCTTAATCCTTTGAAAAGGAGTTAGTTAAAAATAAAGCTTAATTTTATCAAAATAATCACAATTTAATCCATATGATGAAATTAAAATGAATATAAATGAAATTAAACAAGTTATGGTAGTTGGAGCAGGAACTATGGGTCATTCCATTGCCCAAGTGTACGCTCAATCAGGATTTGATGTAGATATAGTTGATTTAAAGCAAGAATTACTTAATAAAGCATTAAATAAAATTAGACTCAACTTAAACCTTTTAGCTGATTATCAACGCGTTCCATCTGATGAAATTGATTCTATTTTAAGTCGTATACATCTTTCAACTAATCTTAAAGTCGCAGCTAAAAGAGCTGATTATGTTGTTGAAGTTGTTAGTGAAAACCGAGAAATAAAAAGAGAAGTTTATTCTCAGTTGGATGAATATTGCTCAAGTAAGATAATATTCGCCAGTAATACGTCGGAATTAAATATTTTCAAATTAGTAGATATTAATAATCCCGAAAGATTAGTAATTCAGCATTGGTTTAGACCTGCTCATATAATTCCTTTAGTTGAAATAGTGGCAGGAAGAAAAACAACTCCAGAAGTAGTCGATTTATCATATAATATGCTAAAGAAACTTGGTAAAACTCCAATTATCTTAAAGAAATTCACAAATGCATTTATCGTAAATAAAATCCAGCAGGCAATGAATTCTGCTATATTCGGACTTTTATTAAAAGGGATTGCAACACCCGAGGAAATTGATTTAGCAGTGAAAACAAGTTTCAGCTTAAGGTTGCCTGTTGTAGGCGTGGTCCAGAATTTAGATTTTGTTGGACTTGATGTCATATCTGATGTTCTTAAAAATATGGGCCTAGAGCTTTCGATAATTAAAGAAAGAGTTGATCAAGGACACTATGGTGTAAAAACTTCTAAAGGTTTATTTGATTATAGTGGGCGTAGTGAAGAGGAAATTCTTAGAAAAAAGGATGAAAAATACCTTAAAATACTCAAGTTTCTTGAAGAATTAGATATATTTGAACCAGTATAAATATGGAAGAGGGCAAACGCTTTAAGTTTTTTAATACTCATAAAAGAAACAATAATCAAATTAGATCCTCACAATAAAAAGAGATAATTTACAATAATTTTTATTTAAAAATATCTAATTTTAATTAAAAGAAATCAAATTAAGAATTAAGAGGTTATTAAAAATTGAAACCAAATTTACTTACAGATAAGAGTGTTATTATAACAGCTGCAATTACTGGGGGAGCCCATGGGAAAAAAGTTTAGATTTTTTTGAATTTTACCAAAATGGACAAATCCCAATTTACCTATAACTCCAGAAGAACAAGCGCAAGATGCTCTAGAGTGCTATGAAGCAGGTGCAACTGTATGCCATATCCATGTTCGAGGCGAAGATGGATGGGCAACACCCGATCTAAAATATTATAACAAAACTGTGAAATTAATTAAAGAAAAATGCCCAATTATTACTCAAATTGGTAATGGAATCGGAGTTCGGCTCGAACAAGGAGTTAAAGTAAGTAAAACAGGTAAAAGATATGGTCAAGCTTTTAGATTCGCTACATTGGATCAAAGACTTAATTTATTGAATATTGATCCTCAACCGGACATGTTTACTATAAATGCTGGTACATTTGAATTTAGAACGGTTACTAGAGGTATGAAAACGGCATTTATTTTCGATAATCCCCTCGATTTTAATCAAAAGTATATCAAACAATGTAAAAAACTGGGAGCTGGGATAGAAATTGAAGCGTATGATACAGCTCATATCGCTAATATCATGGATTTAGTCGATATGGGTGTATTTGATCAGGACGAAAAACTTCATTTCAGTCTGGTTCTAGGCATTCAAGGGGGCGCACCGGCCACGGTTAATAATTTAATTCATATGGTAGATTTACTCCCCGAAGGATCCACTTGGCAAGTAGTAACTATTAGCAAATTTCATCTTAGAACGACAGTAATAGCGATGTGCATGGGTGGCAATATCAGAACGGGTCTCGAAGACACAATTTATTATCAAAAAGGTGAACCTGTAAAAAGTAATGCTCAACTGGTAAAACGGATGGCAAGAATTGCCCGTGAACTTGGTAGAGAACCTGCAAATATTGATGAAGCAAAAGAATTATTAGAATTAAAATAACCTTTTTTTTTATTCTTTATTTATTTAATTTGTTCTTAATCAAAACTTAAAGATAACAATTTTTCTAATGTTAGCGATAATCCCATTTCATCAACTTTTTTTTTTAAGAATTCAAGATTAATATTCTTCTTATTAGCATGATATAAAGTCAAAAAATCAATTATATCTTGATATTCAAACAACTCAGAATCTGGAATATCATTGATTATACCCAGAAATATGATTTTTCCAAGTAAGACATATTCTAAGGGAGCCATATACAAGCTAAAACCAAAAATCTTATTTAAGACAGCATTGTTTAAGACATCTTTCTCTCTTTTTCTATCTGCAACCTTTATATCTAACCTCATATATCCTTTTTTATCGAAAACAGATATATTTGTTTTTTCTTGATAACCCTTATTAAATTGTTCTTCCATTACATCGAAATCATAAGCCTTTAATAAGCCTATAAATTGAGTAATTTTTGAAAGATCATCCTCAATTATTATATCGATATCTTGCGTTGCTCTTACATGGCCGTAATGAATAAGTGCGATTCCACCAATTATTACATATTTAATTTTAACTGCAGAAAAAATCTTATCAAGACGAGATAAGATGTCTTCTAATTCTGCCATTAATCTTCACGTTTTTTTTTAAATGATTTAATTTTTTCTTTCAAAGCTAGATTTTTTTTGATTATATTCTTGATCTCTTCAGTATTGGCTTCAGGATTTCTTTTAATTATTCCATCTTCCATTAATTTGAAGGAATTATGTATAAATTGATCAGCAATCTTTAACGGTTCTATACCACACTCTAAAATTCTTTTCGCGGATTCAATTTCTAACTTTACTTTTTCTTTTCTTATGAAGAGGAGCTCTTCTCGAGATAAATTTTTGTTTGAATTTTCAGAATTCATTTCCTTAATTAATTTAGTATTAAATTATATATATTTGATGGTATAAATAATACAATTTTTCTTCCATATTTGAATTATAATAACATTTGAGCAAATAGTCTAATTTTGAGCAAAAAGTTTTAAATTTATTTAAATTTAAATTTCTGATATATATCTACATTCTAGAAAAAATAATAAGCACTTCAAAAAAATCCAAAGTTATCAATAAAAATAAAAGAATAAAAATAATAATAAAAACGATTCTCTCTGATTTAGATGATGTAAAACTCTTGAGATGCTGTTCTTTACTAAAATGAAAAATAAGAATTAAAATTATTATAAAAAGTGGGATGAAAACAAAGAAATATACGATTAATTTACCATAAAAAATTGGCAAAGAAATAGAGGAAATTATTGTTACTGGAATACTAATGATTATCCAGAAAATGAGAACTATTACCCATTTAAAAGCCTTCCCTCGTTGTTCTTTAATCATTTCTGAATCAGATGGTATTTCTTTCCAATTATAATTGTTTAAATGTCTGAATTCACTCGCCCAATCAGAATTTTTTATTCGAATCATGAATGAATCCTTTGAAAATCCTAATCTGACATGATCATAAATCTGACCAAGATATCGATTATATAAGGAATTTTCAATGATTTTTCTTAGAAGATATACGAAAAGAGGGATTCCATTCATTATAAGAATTATAGTGAAAACATTTAAATTTTGAGTCAAAATATAAATGAAAATTCCAATTATGGAATTTATTATAAGACCAAGGATTAGGATAAGATCAATTCTGTCACTAATAAAACGCGGTTTCTTTCTTAAATTCCTATAATGTTTTTCACATAAAGAAATCTCAATATCTTCTTTATTCTTTATTTTATATTTAAAAAAACCTTCAATATTTAGACCACAAATGGGACATATTGTAGGGATATTAATTGGTATATGCTTTGTATTTTGTTCACTTTTAGTTTTTAATTCAAATAATCGATATTCTTTAGCTTGATGTACCAAATCATCAAACTTAGTGTTTTTCCTCTTATCCTTGCTGAATTCCGCTCCCGTTGTTTTTAAAAACCAAAATAAAAGTTTATAGACTATAATAAATATAATAATACTTGTTATGGTGATATAAAATATAAAAGTCATTAAATTCGGGAAGAGAGCCATAGGAATCCTTTAAATTGCTAATTAATCTTTATCAATATTATAATATAAAAAAAATCTGAATCATAAATACTCTCAGGATTCATCATACCAAATTTTCAATCTATATTTCTTCCATGTTTGAATTATAATAATGTTTGTGCAAATATTTTAATTTTTTCTCTTATCACTTTATCAGAAGCAAAGCGCGCATCTCCTACATCCACATCAATCAACAGCATTGGAATCCCGACTTCATCTCTTAATGCTTCTCTTAGGATTTGAGGGATACTCCCAAATTGTTTACACCCTATATGAGAGGTGAATATAAAGCAATCAGCGCTAAATTCTTTTGCTAATCTCACACATTCATCTATAAATGGATAATAAAATTCAGCTGATTGTTTAACCATAGGGGCCTCCATACTTTTCTTTGCCATTCCATAAAACATAGTTTCCAAATTGGATGTATCGATAGGGTCTGCAAAGTTATAGTTAAATATATCGAAAAGAATACTCATGCCTAATTCTCGGTCTAACCATTCTGAAATTGCCAAGTCAAAGAAAATAATCATATAAGGCCAAATTGACCTAATCCGTTCTTCTCCACCATGATGCTCTTTGTTCTTATATCTTTTTTGAGCAAGGGCCAACATATCATCATAGAAATATTCTTTTTCAGGACGACCAGATAAAAAAATGGATGCCGCTGCCGCCATTGCATTAAACATGTTTTCAACTGGACAAGGGATTGCTTTTTTTAATTCAAAAATGTCCATTTGCGTTTTATAGATTCGATTTTCAATCTCTATATGGTTCTTCAATTTCTCATAATTCGGTTCTTGTTTAATTATCTTACCTAAATCATTTAAGGAAAGCTGAATTTGCTTGGCATAATAATCATAACTTTTCTCTTCTTTTAAGAAAGGTAAATCGGGCGTAATTAAAGGAATACCTTCCTTATACTGGAAATATGGATAGGACGCATAAGTATTATCACAGGGAGCAGTAGGAGTAACAATGGCATCGAACTGAAATAAACCATCCAAAGTCATACCCATCGTACCTTTCTGAGAAGAACAAGTATGAAAAGGATGTCCCCAATGTGTGATTAGATCATAATATGGTTCTGAACCTTCTGGTAATAAAGCGGCCATTAAATATGAAACTGCTTCAATGCATATAGGAACACAATCAAAAGCATAGAGGTACTCAGTTTGAAATGAGAAATGATGACCAATAACAGGTAATCCTTCACCAGCTTTATCAATCTGATCTTGTAAAGCATCTGTCAAATATTTTAATCCATATTTTAAAGAAGGAATGCCTTGTTCAGGTAAGATTCTTTCAATTAACTCATGAGTAGTAGTAATAGCTTCTAAAAGCATTTTGTAGGGTATTATTTTGTTTTCCAGTTCTAAGCGATTTACCATAATATCACATTTTTTTTATCCTTTTTACTAAAAAATTCATAAAAGTGTCTGAGAAAACATTTTAATTTTTTCTTTCATAGTAGCTAATGAGGTCATTCTGGCATCGCCCACGTCAAATTCAATAATTAACATAGGAACGCCAATTTCTTTTAAAGCCTCTTTTAAAAGTTGCGGCACAGTACCAAATTGCTTACATGCTAAACTCTGAGTAAAAATAAAACAGTCTGCGCTAAATTCTTTCGCAAATCTTACACAATCATTAATAAATGGATAATAAAATTCTATAGACTGCTTTACCATTGGCCAACCCATCCCTTTTTTTGCCATATCATAGAACATGGTATTCAGATCAGAGCGAGTGTTAATCGGATCTGAGAAATTATAATTAAAGATGTCAAAAAGGATACTCATTCCTAATTCTCTATCTAAATATTCACAGAGAGAAATATCAAAAAAAGTTAACATATAGGGCCATATCGACCTTATATGTTCTTCGCCTCCATGATGTACTTTTTTTCTATATCTGTATTTCGCAATCTCCAACATTTCCTTATAAAACTCATATTTTTCAATTGTCCCTGGTATTAATATAGCGGTTGCAGCAGATACAGCATTATACATGTTCTCTATAGGGCTAGGAATAGTTTTAGCTAATTCAAATATTTCTAGTTGTAATTTGTTTGTCTTATTTTCTAGTTCTAATGCCATTTTTAATTTTTTATAATCTGGTTCTTGTCCTATTTCTTTGCCCAATTTGGTAAGACTAAGTTTTAATTGATTACCATAATATTCATATCCTTTTTCATCGAACCGAAAGGGTAAATCAGCGATAATTAATGGAAATTTACCCTCGTATCGAAAAAACGGATATGAAGCACATGTTGAATCGCATGGAGCAGTGGGAGTAATGATAGCATCAAATCTAAATAAATCATCCAATGTAAAAGCCATTGAAGCCTTCTGTGCGGAACAAGTATGATATGGATGCCCAAAATTTGCAATTAGATCATAATATTTTTCTACTCCGTGTAATAATAAAGTTGCTAAAAAATAACCAGAAGCTTCTAAACACACGGGTACACAATCATAGCATTGAAGATATTCGCCTGGAAATGCAAAATGATATCCTACTATAGGGAACCCTTCTTGTGCCTTTTGCAGATAATCATCTAAAACCGAATTTATTTTTTCTAACCCAATCCTTAAAGACGGCATCCCATACTCTGGCAGTATTCTTTCAATTAATTCCTGAGTTGAATTCAAAGCTTCTGATAACATTGTATATGGTATGATTTTATTTTCCATAGCATTCCTCTTTTTCTCAGAAATTGGTTATGTAATCATCTCTAAAAAGGCCTCAATTCTGGTTTGTAATCTCGTTGTATCTGCTTGAAAAGACTCTCGATCAATATTAAACACAGGAATATCCAAATCTTTTAGTTCATGTTCGTAAAGCATATTGTCACATCCATGGAGATCACAGTTATTTATTCTCTGTAGAAGCACTCCATCGATATTTGCTCTTTTAATCTCATTCTTTAAGAATTCTAATCTTCTTTCGTGATCATCCATCATCCTCGGGCATGACATTCTATAATATAAGCGCTTAGTTATATCTTCGAGAGGATTATTTTCGGATGTTATTTTTACGTCATCTTGAAAGTTGCGGGTTCCAAAACATAAGAAATCAGACACAATTATTGCTCCAGAACTTTCAACTAATTGAGTGAAGTTTATATTGTCTACTATACTACCAACAAGGAGTATTCTTTTGTTACTGGTTTTAATTCCTTCACTATCCTTTAAAATTTGTAATATTCTCTCTAATTCTTTATTTGCAATTTCTTTGGGTACAGAGGAATTTGCCATCGATATCTGTAAGGCCTCACTGCCCGAAATTTTTGGATTATCTAAGATTCTTAAATTATGTATTTCTCTTAGTAATCTTCTGTTTTCATTATAGACGTTTATTGAGTCTATTAGATCTCTATTGGTAATCTCGTTAATATTATAGGACTTTTCAAGTTCCTCTTTGAATTCTTCTACTTCCTTTTTATACCATCCGAATCCTTCTTCAGTTATGATATGAGGAAGAGCTAGATAAAATCTTGGTACTTTTTTAGTAAAACTCTCCCTATTAAAAACCTTTAGATCAAATAACTCGAACATTCTACGGCTATGGTCACAGCTATTACAAACAACAAATCCATCTAAGAAGTCATAGACACCTTGGAGTGCTAAATGCAATGTAGATCGAACATAGCTACATGTAAATCTAACCATATAGATGTCAGCCAAATCAGTGTCCTTATTTCCAGTAGATCTAATCCGATATGGGAACAATTTCGCAGCATGAAATAACTCTTCTGGTATATATGTACAATAATAGCCCATAACCTTTTTTTGAGTGGTTTCTAGATAGGAATTGGATATAGTATCAGAAATATTTAGGAATTTATCATTCTGTAAGCTCATTTATTCTCTCCTCAATATTTATATTTATACACTCTATCTTTTCCAATCATCAAACTCCTCACTAATAAAATAGCTGCAATCATTGAGCCTTTTAATTTAACTTTTCCTAAAATATATAATTTTGCGACTTTAAGCAATCCGAAAATATTATCTTTTGAGCGGATAATCTTACTCAATACTTTTAGGATATCTTTTTCTTTTACCTTGACTTCAATAGTAGAAACGGGATCCTTTGCCTTTTCAACTCTTACATCAAATTTATTCTTATCTGAGGTAAGTAATAAGGTAATATATCCCTCTAATGCAGGTAAGGACAATTCTACTTCTTGACCTTCCCATTTTTTCAACCTTTTGAATTGATTATCTAAGCCATATAAATCAACCAACATTTTTGCTAATCGAGCAATATTAAGTAATTTGGTTTCTTTAACTAAGTTGGAAGCTCTTAGATTTCTCTTTAGTATTTCTGGATCTACAATTTGATTAATAGATCACACCAGTTAAATTTAGTTTGCTATAATAATTATTATTTTAGCATTATTAGTATTTAAGAATGCTCATTAATCTAAGTTTGTATTCTTCTCTTTAACATATTTATCGAAAATCTAAACAAAAAGCTTTTAATTAAGTTGATTAATAAAATCCTCAAGGGATTCTTTTACTGTAAATCCCAGCTTTTTAATTTTGCTAAGATCAGCGATATTTCGTGTTAATTCGTTTACATCAGATTCTTTGTAAACAATTCTGGGCTCCTTATTTAACTTGTTAGAGATTATTTTAACTAAATCATTTATCGAATATTCCCTAAGTCCTGATAAGTTGTAATCCTCACTGTAACATTCTTTATTATTTAATATAAGCCCAATTGCGCTGCATATATCATTGACGTGCAAAAACGCTCGACTCTGAGTTCCATCTCCATAAATTGTAAGAATATCATTATGGTTTATTTTATCCATGATAATTGAAATAATATTATAGTGCCCTTCACCATATATAGAAAAAGGTCTTACAATAGTATAATTTAGGCCTAATATTCCTAAAGACTTAACGACGTATTCCCCGATTAGTTTTGTAGTTCCATAAAGATTTATAGGATTTTTTGGTGTGTCCTCTTTAATTGGAAATGAACCGGGAATCCCAAAAACTTGACCGGTTGAAAGATGAACGAAATGAGATACTGCATTTTCAATGGCTTTTTTAGCAATTTTCTTGGTAGCTTGGACATTAAGTGAAAAATATCTATCATAATTTTCAATGATCCCTTCCCTTACTTTTGTAGCAGCAGCGCAATGGATTACGTTTTTAATTTGTGAAAAGTCTGGAAATATCCATTCTTGCTCAAGGAAATTTTGCCTCCAAAATTCAAGTTTTTCGAAACTTAAGTTCTCATTTTCAAGATTTTTTTTAAAATTGTTGATAGACTCGTCTGAACTACCATGGGCTATGATGTGCTCACCATTCTTTATTAAATTTTTTACTAACCAACTCCCTATAAATCCTGTGGCGCCAGTTATTAATATTTTTGCCATCGTTTAAAATAAACCTTGGTATAGCAGATAAGTATTATTGCAGTAATGAAACAATAATTATATAATGCTACTAAGACAATTTTCAAAATTCTTTCAACTTTAGTATTTTGATTGAAATTATTATGAATTTGATGAAATTAATATTAGATTCTTTCACATTTTATTAAGAATGTTCAGATTTTTACGATATCCCTAGAAGAATGTTCAGTCTCAGCTAAACATTTATTATGAAAATTAATGATTTGTTCAACTTTTTAGATAATTTTAAATAGATCTTTTGATATTATTTACTAGACAACAAGAATTAAAGAATGGATTAACGATGAAGTTCACGATTGTTGAAGAATATTGTAAAGGTTGTGGTTATTGTATTACAATATGTCCAAAAAATGTTTTGAAAGAATCTAGTCATTTAAATAGTAAAGGATATGTAATCCCTGAAATTTTAAATAAGGAAGAATGTATTAATTGTAAAAAATGCGAATTAATTTGCCCTGAGATGGCTATAACAATACAAAAGGAGGAAATTGAGGCATGAGTATTATAACTGTTGATGAGATTTTGGAGCCAAAATTACAATTTGCCACAGGAAATGATGCAATAGCATATGGGGCACTTTTAGCCAATTGTCGTTTTTTTGCGGGATATCCTATAACTCCTGCAACTGAAATCTTAGAATTAATGGCTAGATACTTACCTTTATTAGATGGAGGGTATTGTTTACAAATGGAAGATGAGATAGCATCCATGGCAGCAATAATCGGAGCAAGTTGGAATAATTATCGTACCATGACTGCAACATCAGGTCCCGGTTTTTCTCTTATGCAAGAAAACATAGGTTATGCCTGCATGACAGAGACTCCCTGTGTTATAGTTAATGTTCAAAGATCTGGACCATCAACGGGACAACCAACCAAACCTGCTCAAGGAGATGTAATGGAAGCAAGATGGGGCACTCATGGAGATCATTACGTAATAGTACTTTATCCTAATAGCGTTCAAGAGAGTTTATGGATTACTATTAGAGCATTTAATCTAGCAGATAAATATCGCGTTCCTGTCATCTTATTATCCGATGCTGCTCTTGCTCATACCAGAGAAAAACTTACAATTCCCCTCCAAAATAATATTGACATTATAAATAGAATGCCAGTTACCATTGAGAAATCAAAATATCATCCATTTCGCACAGGCTTTATTCATCCTTCAAAAGTACCAGAGATGGATATATTTGGTCAGAAATATCATACTTATTTAACCGGCTTAACTCATGATTGGAAGGCATACCCTGCAACAGACAGTGCTAAAGTACATGAACAATTAGTAAGGAGGTTTTATGAAAAAATCGTAGATAATCATTCAGATATAGTATCGATGGAATTAAAATACATGGATGATGCAGATATTGTAGTGGTATCCTATGGCATTGCTTCAAGACCAGCTCTTGCAGCAGTTGAGCGGGCTCGAGCTGAGGGCTATAAAGTGGGATATTTACGACTAATTACTTTATGGCCTTTTCCCCATGATGAGATATATGAAATTTCCCTAGACACTAAGAAGTTTGTAGTTGTTGAGATGAATCTTGGGCAAATTTATCATAAAATAGTTGAGCATTCTAGAGGGAATAGTGAAGTGATAAAGTGCTTCAAAATCGGAGGAGAATTACACACTCCAAAAGAAATTCTAAAAAAAATTAAATCCAGGTGATTAAAATAGCAAATTCGACAAAGGATTTAAGAGAGAAATATTTGAGAAAAGATTTATTGCCTACGATATTTTGCCCTGGATGTGGAAATGGTCAAGTTTTAAATTATGTGATAAGAGCTATTGATGCATTAAACATTTCTCAAGATAATTTAGTATTTGTTTCGGGTATTGGTTGCTCATCAAGATTACCAGCTTATTTAGAAGCTTATGGGGTTCATACCACTCATGGTCGGGCTATAGCGTATGCAACTGGAATAAAATTAACAAACCCAGAGTTAACAGTTATAGTATTTACGGGAGATGGGGATATCTCTGCCATTGGATTGAATCATTTTCTACAGGCGATTAGAAGAAATATTTCCATAACAGTAATATGCATTAACAACGAGAACTATGGGATGACTGGAGGGCAAGTCTCCCCCACTACTCCTATGGGACATTTTTCAACAACAACACCTTACCAAAACATTGAACATTCTTTCAATTTATCATTTCTGGCAAAAGCAGCAGGGGCTTCATATGTAGCAAGGTGGACTACAGCTCATTCCTTACAAGCAATTAAATCAATTAAAAAAGGACTCCAAAAACAAGGATTAGCATTTATCGAGATGCTATCACCTTGTCCAGTAAGTAAGAAGACTTTCAAAAATACAACAGAATATTTACAATACTATTTAAATGAATCCATTAGTTATTCTCCTAATCAGAATAATAATACTTCAGCTCATGTTTTTAAAGATTTACATGAATGCTTTACCGCCCAATATGAGGGTAAAATTATTGTTGGTGAAATAATTGATAAAGAGAAACCAAATTATCATCAATTATATGAAGATTTAAGAGTGAGAGCTAGAAATGAGTTCCGAAAAAACAAATAATGATATTGGTATACGAATATGTGGTATAGGTGGTATGGGAGTAATCCTCTCAAGCATAATTTTAGGTAAAGCAGCAATTTATGATCATAAAAATGCCATTCAAACTCAATCATATGGTGCGGAACAGCGCGGATCAAAAGTAAGGAGTGATGTGATTATTTCGAAAAAAGAATCCATTAATTATCCCGTTATAGACAATGCGGATATTTTAATTGCTCTATCTCAAGATGCGTTCAATAAATTTTCTCCCAGTATAAAAAAAGATGGGATTATAATAATAAATTCTGATCTTGTTCAAGTTACTGAAGAAGTTAATAATTTATATCAACTACCAGCAACAACAATGGCTAAAGAGTTAAATCTTAAGAAAGTCGCTAATATAGTAATGCTTGGAGCATTTGTCAAAATTTCTGGGATTGTATCTGAAGAATCAGTAATAAAATCTATTTCTGAAACTTTTCGAGAGAATCATGTTGCCATAAACATTGATGCTTTTAAAATAGGATTCAATTACTTTAAAGAATAATTCAAATTCAAAACGTTTTTAGGATTTATAAAATATTTATAAATCTATAAAAAATCACATTTCTCTTATAATTGTTTCTATGCATAATAAGTACATCATCCATCTAATTATTGCTAGTATTCTGTGGGGTCTTGTACCTATCTTAGTTTATGGTCTTTTTGCAGAAATCTCAATATTAATGATTATTTTCTTAAGATTTTTTATTTCAGGAGTAGTGTTTCTATGTCTATCTTTAATTTATATTTATTTTAATAATAAATCTGCTACTGATGAAAAGTCTAAAATAAAATTGAAGGATTTAATGAAAAGCACCCTAAATAAAAATAAAAATTTTAATAATATGTATAATCTGTTGTATTATTCATTTCTGGGCTTTTTTGGAATCATTTTACAAATCATTGGCTATTTTTTAGCTCTGAAAACTACTTCTATTGCATTTACAATGATTGGTTTTCAATTAAGTATAATACTAATAGCCTTTTATGAACATGGGGTAAATTCAGAAAAGTTGGACTTCTTCAAGTTTCTCTATCTCTTAATTTTAATTTTTTCGATTGGAATTATAATTTATGTGAAACTCCAAGAATCAAATACCATTCAAAATCCTATTATGGGCATATTTTATGTTATCTTATTTACCGCAAGTTTAACTTTTTTGCAAATAGGTTTAGGGAAAGAATCGTACACTAAAAGTGAAATAAAATTAATAAATATCAATCAAAACTATAAAATGGCCCGAATGATGTTTAGAATTGCCCTAATTTTTCTTACTGGTATTGGAATTATGTTTCCATTTCTTATAATAGTTGATTCTGTTCCAGTTAAAGGAGATTTAACTAATGAAACTACCTTATTTTTTAATGAATTCACCTATCTTTTTCAGATTTTAATGAGATGGGAAGTCCTATTTCTAATAGTATTTTCAACAATCGTTCCCTACGTTTTATTTTTTATGGCGGAAGCAAATTGGAGTCCTTATGAACTGACGTATAATCAATGGATCGCAATTATCGCTGTCATAGAGCCTATATGTGGCATATTCTTAGGTGTATTAATTATTAATGAATATTTTCCCACAGAATATCTGATTATTGTAATATTTTTACTTATTATCTCTATTTTATTTCGATATGCTCATGAGTCAAAAAATAAAGTTAATGCATTTCTATTAATAAAGCATAAATTTGGTATACTAAAAGATTTACCGCTTAAATTGTTGAAATTCAACGGGATTTGTTGTGTAAGCCCGTTAATTGGTAAATTCGACCTCCTTTTAAATGTCAAAACTAATTCCATAAAGGATTTTTATTACTTAATTGATACTCAATTAAGAAGTATAGAAGGGATAACCAATATAGAGATACTTTTTATTAAAAATATAAATAAATTAGATATAACTTGAAAATTTTTACAAACCTATAAGGTGATTTAGAATGACTATTAAAGCTCTTATATTTTGCCAAGTGGAACATAAAGCCATGAGAAAAGTAATTGAAGATTTTAAAAATATACCAGAAATCAAAAGAGTTTTTTCTTTAACGGGAGATTATGATATTTTAGCTGAAATTGAAGTGGATTCATCTGAGGAGTTATTTGATTCATTTGCTAAAAAAATTGATCTTATTGAAGGAATTATCAATACAAATACTCATGTCATTATGAAAGAATTCATTAAATAAAGGGGATTTAAGCTATCAGAAATTTTGCTTTAAATCTTTTCCTAAGAAGTTTTTATAAGTGAAAGAAACTAAATAGATATTATTAAAATATAAGGGGGAAAAAATGAATACAAAAAATACTAAGTATGATCCATTTATGAGGGGTCCTTTTCCAGTAGGAGTTAAAAGCCAAGATTTAATCGATTCCAAAAGAGGTAGAAAAATTCCCATCGAAATTTGGTATCCTGCTACTGATGAGTATTTAGGAATGGATCTAGATGAGAAAACAAAGGATAAATACCGGCTTTTTTCCCGTGTAAAACAAGAAGCTGTGCGTGATGCTCCTATTAGGAAAGGTATATTTCCTTTAGTTATGTTCTCCCATGGTTATAGTGGTCATCGTCGACAATCAACCCATTTTTGTTGCCACTTAGCAAGCCATGGATATATAGTCTCATCCCCAGATCATTTAGGAAATACGATATTTGAGATGTTAGAGAATTATACTTTTAATAAAAAAGTTGCTACACCTGAAGATATGATTAAAATTACTAAAAGCTCAATGATTGATAGACCTTTAGACATCAGTTTTGTTATCGACAGTTTATTAGCTGGAGGAACATCAATATCAAAAACAAGTATTAATGTAAAGAAAATTGGTATGACAGGACATAGCTTTGGTGGTTGGACCACGCTAAAAGTCTGTGAAAAGGAGGATAGAATATGTGCAGCATTACCTCTCGCTCCAGCGGGGGGAAAGCCCTGGTCAGATGATATTGGCCAATTACTTTATAAAAATCTCAATTTAAATTGGACTCACAGTATTCCAACGCTCTACCTCGTTGCAGAAAGAGATAGTGAATTGTCTCTGGAATCAATGCATGATCTTTTACGTCGAACTCAAGAACCTAAATGCATGGTTGTTTTACAAAACGCAGATCATTTCCATTTTTGTGATATGGCAGATCAAATTCATGAATACTTTCGTAGAACAAGAGAAACAGTAAGCCATGATGTTTCTGCTGCATCTGAGAAAATGAGCCCATTTTCAGAGCTCTGCCCTGCTATTGAAGGATATAACTATTTACGCGGTCTTGGTCTTGCTCACATGGATGCTCATCTTAAATTAAAACAAGAAGCTACTAATTTACTAATTAATGATGTCAAATTAGCATTGGAAAAACATGGAATTTCAGTCAAAGTTTTCTAGTATTTTTTCTTTACTTTATGTAGTTATGAAAGAATTTATTAAATAATAAGATTCAATTAATTCTGCTTATATTCTGAAAAGCCTCTCCTTATGAATATTATAGAATATAATGAGAGTATTTTTGTTCAATTCTTTTTACTTTTCAATTGATAGAGGTTTTAGAAAGGTGATTAAAAAAATGGCTAAATTAATCTGTAATGTATGTGGATCTGAAAAAGATGTGCCAAAATGCTGTGATAAATCGATGATTTTAAAGGATAATTATTTAATGTGCTGTTGCTCAGATAATTGCGGTCATCAACACATTCCAGAATGTTGTGGTCAACCAATGAATTATATTGATTAAAATTCCAAAAAAGATATAAAAAAAATAAAATATAAAAAAATCTGATTTACCAAACTATATTATTAATAACATCTTTAGCCTGATCTGCTTCTTTCTTACTTAAGATCTTCTGTATTCGTAAATCGTTAATAGCATCTTCCAACTGCATATCTACATTTTTGATAGATTCCATAAGGTTGTTATTTTCTCCCTCAGTCTCAACCAAATCAACCATTGGGGTGTATTTATTCATAAGATTATGAAGCTCTTTTCTAAAACTTTCTGTAACTTTTGTTCTTTGAACTTTTCCCCTGTCAATCATCAATGGCAACACCGGGGCTCTTTCTGCTGTTCGGTTGGTATTTGGGTCAACAAAATAAAAAATAAAGATTGGAATTCCTACGACGATATTTTGCGTGTTAATTTCGATTGTATAATTATTGAAGAAATTTTGAAGATCTGTTAATTCTCCATTCTTAATGCCTTCAATATTATCCAAACAACTCTGTTTTTCATTTTTTATTTGAACATTAATAACCTCTGCAGACGCTAAGTCCGAGCTTAAGCCCTTATGTTTTGAATCTATGTCCCTTTGGACTTCAGAAATCCTACGCTCAAGTTCGGAAACTTTAGTATTATGAGAATTTTCAATATCTCTTGCCTCACGGTTTAAGTTTTTCTTTAACTGAGCGATTTCTGTATTATACCTACTAATTAAATTTCCCATATCGTTATATCTCAATTCTACTTCATTCATACCTTCATCAAGAAGAGAAAGATCTTTTTGATTAACGGCATTCTTTACGCGTTCAACTCCGTTCCTTAATGCATTTATATGGTTATTGAATTCACCTGTTTTATCGCTAATTCTATAATTACCAGACTTTAATAATTCATCGGGTTTGTTTTTTAGATCTCTTTCTTTTTCTTGTTTCAATTCACTATTGAGTCTAGCGAGTTGTTTCTCTTCTTCTCTTGTATCTACAGTAGTGCCTTTAATCTTTTCCACTTCTTGAGAACTTTTTTGAAGCCACTTGTCGCATAATTTTATTATTTGTTGAGCATAATTATCCAGAGTATTTACATCCTTTAAATCTACAAAATCATAGACATCTTGGACGATTTTGACTTGATTAACACTTTTAGCAATTGGGTCCCCCTCTAATAAAAAGTATGGTTCTCCAAAAGAGCTTAAATTATATTGATTTAAGAAAAAATTCTTAAAATAGCCTATTTCATTAGTATTAAATACAGCTTCTTGGACTATCGTCGCTCGTTTATAATTCTTACTTTTTTTCAAATAAGCAGAGTTATATGAACGTAGAGAATCTAAAAATGTAGAAGGATCAGCTCCCTTTATGATGTTGTTAGGCGGAGGAGGTAATTGATTGAAAGGACCCACTTTCAAAATTTCTTGTTTATTTAGAAAATATGAACAAACAGATGCTCTCGTATCGCTTAAAGGAATTAATCTAACAGGCCAAAAACAGGTAGCAATTTTACTAATTTTTCCCTTTTTACTAATTTTTTTAGCTCCATAGATGTTTATACATTCTATAAGAGCCATAGCAATTTCATTTAAAAGAGTCGCTTTAGACCGTGTAGGGATAACCTCTCCGAGATTAATAAGATAAGGGATTATTTTATCCATTTTATTCATTCACCATTTTATAGTTATCTTTATTACTTTTTAAAAATAGTTTTATAATTAAAGTTTTGGATTTGATTATTCATTAAATCAATAAAATTCATTAAAAGATTTGAATTTCATTATATTAGTAACGATTAACAAAAACACTGAATATGAAAAAAAAAACCTATTTTCAAGTGGCACTCCTCTTTATACTTATTAACTCCTTTATTGTAATAAATGCTACTGCTGTGGAATATACTCTGGATATCGATGAAAACACTAATTGGATATGGAGGGTTGATGAATTTGATGAGGACACATACGATGATATTTTTGAGGGTTATTCTGCAGAGGAGAAACCTGACAAACTTAATGAAGATGACCAACAAAAGATAAGTATAACAGACATCGATACCAGGGATGAAAAATGGGTCATATCTTATGAGAGATGGGACTATACAGATGACACTAATGACTTTAGCGACCAACCTGATGATGAAAAAATTAAAACTGTATATAAGGATCCTGAAGATGAAGGTGATGATATTTTAGTTTTAGAGGATATAGCAAGTATGTGGATTGTTCCCTCACCTCATATTAATTATATAGAAGAATTTCATGATGAATTTGACAATCCAAGCATTGATGTTTCTGTAGAAGACGATAAATTAGTAGCAAAAAATGCTATCGAAATGGCTAAATATGAGATTGAGATTGAATATGGGGATGATGGATTGGCAGAGGAGATAGAATATATAGATGAGAATGGAGATACTTTTATAAAAATTACACTTATTAGAGAAACAGTTCCAGGTTTCAATGTCGGGCTTATTTTATTACTCATCTTTGGAGTAATTGCTATTATTATATGGAGAAAAAGGAGTATTTTTTCTAGTAATTAAGGAGATTTGATTCCATTTTTATCCCCCTATTAAAAATTGTTGAATATACTTTATATTAGCCATAATTTTGTAAAATTCTTATTAATGTAATTATCATAGTATTAATTGATAAATCCTAAAAAAAAATAAATTGGTGGTATATATGGTTGATAAGTTTTTAGAGGGAAAAGGCGCTCTCATTACAGGGGGCGCTTCTGGTTTTGGGAGAGGAACTGCTTATGCTTTTGCCGAGAGAGGTGCAGATATTATTTTAGTTGACATAAACGAAGAACAATTAGAGGAAACATCAAAAGATATTGCTCAAAAAACAGGACGGAAAGTCATTCCAATTGTATGTGATGTTTCCAAATCTGATCAAGTAGATGCTATGGCAAAGCAAGCATATCAAGAACTAGATAATGTATATATATTATTCAATAACGCAGGGATAGGTGTTGCCTATGGAAAAAATATTTGTAGAGTGAGAGAAGAACAATGGGATCATATTATGTCTGTTAACCTTAAAGGTCAATGGTTGGTGGCAAAATCAATATGGAGAAAGATGAAAGCACAAAAATTTGAGCCACTTTCTGGTAAAATTATATGTAACGCATCTGCTGCAGGTCTTCTTTTAATTCCTGAACTTCCTGCATACAGCATTACAAAAGTCGGAGTAATGGCATTAACAAAATTATTAGCAAAAAGCTTAGCCCCTCAGATTACGGCAAATGCAGTATTACCTGGATTCCATATAACTGGTATTTACATGAATAGTGAAGAGGCAGTACAAACAGTACTTGATGATCAAAATATAAAGATCCCATTAGGTCGAATTGGAACTGTGGATGATGTTGTTGATCTTTTAGTATATTTAGCATCTCCTGCTTCAAATTATATTACAGGCCAATGTATTCCTGTAGGTGGAGGAGTTTGTATTTGAATTTTATCTAATTGAAGTAATTTAATTCATATTTTTTTTTCTTTATCTAGGATTTTTGAGATTTAAAACTTTAAATTAAATAACATCTCGATTATAACTATACTATCCACTAAAAAATTGAGAAAAATGGTTGAAAAATTTTTAGAAGGAAGAGGTACACTCATCACCGGAGGAGCCTCGGGTTTTGGTAGAGGGGCTGCTTATGCTTTTGCCGAGAGAGGTGCTGATGTGGTGATCATAGATAATAACGAAGAACTTTTAGAAGAAACAGCAAAAAAAGTTGCGGATAAAACAGGTCAAAAAACAATTCCTATTGTATGCGATGTGTCAAAATCAGATCAGGTAGAAGCGATGGCTAAACAAGCGTTTAGAGAATTAGATAATATCTATGTGTTATTTAATAATGCTGGCATTGGGATTGCTTATGGTAAAAATATATGTAGAGTAAGGGAAGAGCAATGGGACAAGATCATGTCGGTTAACCTTAAAGGTCAATGGTTAGTCGCCAAATCTTTATGGAGAAAGATGAAAGCTCAAAAGTTTGATGGTGAGATGCTTTCAGGAAGAATTATATGTAATGCTTCTTTAGCAGGTCTTAAAATGAATCCTAAACTCCCTACGTATAGTATCACTAAAGTGGGAGTTATTGCTTTAGCAAAATTATTAGCAAAGACGTTAGCACCATATATCACTGTTAACTCAATAGCGCCGGGCTTTCACGTTACAGGAATTTATCTAGATAGTGTGGAAGTTGTAGAAACCGTATTAAGAGAGGAACGAATACAAATTCCGTTGAATAGAATTGGAACAGTTGAAGATGTAGTTGAACTTGTCGTGTTTCTGGCATCACCTGCTTCTACATATATAACAGGTCAATGTATCCCTGTGGGCGGAGGATTAGCTAATTTTTAGATTTCACATAATTTCTTAAAATTTTAAAATACATTTTTTTTTTCTCAGTTTTTATCTATTAATCTTCAGTTTTAACATTAATACATACTTTTAATAGTATATTTAGAGAACTTAAAACCTTTAAAGCAAATAAAGACAAATATAATTTAGAACATCTAAAAAAAATAAGGGTGTTAATAGAAGAATGGTAGAGAAATTTCTTGAGGGAAAAGGAGCTCTCATTACTGGTGGAGCTTCAGGTTTTGGAAGAGGTTTTGCTTTTGCTTATGCATCGAGAGGCGCAGATTTAGTATTAGTTGATATTAATGAACAATTACTCGAAGAAACCTCAAAAAAAATAACACAAGAAACCGGAAAAAAAGTTATTCCAATTGTATGTGATGTTTCAAAATCAGATCAAGTGGAAGCAATGGCAAAACAAGCGTTCAATGAATTAGATAATATTTATATTTTGAATAATAATGCTGGGGTTGGAGATCCTTATGGACCAGATCTATTAAGATTAAAGGAAAAATATTGGGATAGACTATTTGATATTAATCTTAAGGGTCAATGGCTTGTATCCAAATCTATATGTAAACGAATGAAAAAGCAAGCATTTAAACCAATTGCCGGTAAGGTCATACATACCGCTTCAATAGCTGGGATGATAGTAGATAATAAAATACCTGCTTATTCAATGTGTAAAGCGGGAGTTATCGCTATGACAAAATTACTTGCCCAAAGTTTGGCTCCAAATATAACGGTAAATGCTATTTCACCGGGATATCACGTAACTGGTGTTTATAACAATTCTGAAGAAGCAATGGTAATGACTATGAATGATGGAAATGTTAAAACTCCTTTAAATAGATTAGGAACTGTAGAAGATGTTGTAAAGGTTTCGGTGTTTCTAGCTTCTCCAGATTCAGATTTTATAACGGGTCATAATTTCCCCGTAGATGGTGGTATCGCAGAAGTCGGTGTTCCAGCTTATTATTTTAAATCAGATGTCTAATTTTTTTATTTTTTTTAATATTTAAATATGAGTTACACTCCTAAGTTAATCAAAGATGTTAACAAAATAAAAGTGAATAAATAAATGTTAGATTTAATAATAGCAGGTTTAGAAATTTTTGTAGGAATTGCAATTATTGTATTTTGGATATATTTTTTTGCGGTAGAATACAAGGATCCTGAGAATGAACAATGGTATATAATATATGAACGAACGTTTCCTCTCCCAGATATCGGTTGGATTACACCATGCTTATTTATAGGAGCATATGGTCTAATAACAGGACATAACTTCGGTATCTTTTTTACAATCGCTGCAGGTAGTGGAATGATGTTTTTGGGCTTCATTGACACTGCTTTTTCTATACAAAATGGTATTTACAAAAAAAAGGATTTTGGATCAAGATTGAGTGTAATTGTCGTAATATGTAGCTTAATCTTTGCTGTCATTTTCACGGTATATGGTTGGATGAAATTTAGCGCCTTATGAATGAAACTAGTTAAAGGGTGAAAAAAAGTATGATAGATACCATAATGGCATTACTTCAAATTTTACTAGGAGTTGGATTTGCAGGTTTCTGGATTATCTTCTATATTACAGAATATAAAAATCCGAAAATGGGAGAATGTGATTTCAACCATGAAAAATCTTTTCCCCTTCCAGATTTGGGATGGATTATGCCCTGTTTGTTTATCGCTGGAATTGGTATTTTATTGGGGCAAAAATTCGGATATTTTTTTTCAGCCCTGGCTGGAAGCGGAATGATGTTCCTGGGATTAATCGATTTAGCTTATGACATTCAAAATGAAATTTTTAATAAAAAGGAATTTAGCACGTATATGGGAATATTAATTATATTGATAATGTTAATTTTTGGTCCTATATGTATCATTTATGCTTGGACTAGCCTCTAATAAATGTAAAAAATAAATGAATTTCTTTCTTTTCATCCTCTAAATACTTCTTTTTTTTTTGTAATTCTAAATATTTTACCTTAAGAATAACGAAATATTTAAATACAAAAATATCGAAAATAAATTTAACATCGTTTAATAAACAGCGTTCAATTTATTTTATGAACCTTAGAAATCTCCAAGGAATATGCCTAAATCAGCGAGAAAAACACAAGAAGTCAGAAAGGTAAAGAAAGAGATATTAGAAAATGCTTTAAAAATCATTAATAAGGAAGGAATTGATAACCTTTCAATGAGAAAACTTGCCAGGGAATCTAATATGTCCGCAGCAAACCTTTATAACTATTATGGAAGTAAAGAAAGCATTATCATTGAATTGGACAATAGTGGATTTAAGACTTTATATCGGATGGTTAAAAATGCTGTAAACTCCGCAAAAAGCCCAATTGAAAAAATAAAAAGACTAATTCAAGAATATATTGAATTTGGGACGAATCCAGAACGTGTTCATCAATATAATATTATGTTTAATAGTGCAAGAGTTTCTGATTATATTGGTACGGGATTTGAAGCATTAGTGGAGTATCAAACGAGAAAAGCGTTTAGAATTTTAGATATATGTTATAAAATTATTTCGGAATACGTTAAGCATAATCCTAAATTAAATAGGAAAAATCCAAAACTGCTCACATTAAGGCTCTGGATTGAACTTCATGGAATTGTTGCGTTCTTCAATACTCGTTTATTTAATGAGCTATATATAAGTGAAGATTTCAAAGAATATGCTCAAGATTCGAGAAAAACAGTTCAGATATTAACAAATGAACTGATTAATTCCATTGTCAATGGAGATTTTTAATAATTTAAAATATTAAACGAATGTTGATAAATAAAAAATGAAAAAAAAAAAGAAAAAAAATTGGTGGAAAAAATGGTTAAAGTAAACGGAGCGCAATTAATAGTGCGCGCTTTAAGTAACCAAGGAGTTGAAGCTATTTGGACGTTATGCGGAGATAATGATATGATCTATAATTACTGCCATGATAAAGAATGTACTGAAGGTATTGATCTGATTGATTTTCGCCATGAACAAGCTACTGGACACGCTGCTATAGGTTATTATTTAGCAACGGGTAAAGTTGGAGTATGTTCTGTTCAATCGGGTCCTGGAATTACTGACTTATTTCCTTCAATACCAATTGCTTGGGATGCTAGTATTCCCTTAGTTGCATTATGTACAGCTACACCATTGATGGAATTTGAAAAATTGGCAGCAAATGAAATTGATGTGGTTCCCGCATTTCGTCCTGTTACGAAATGGGCTGGATACTGTTATGAAACGGAAAGATTGCCTGAATACATCAATATGGCTTTTAGAATTGCTTCTACAGGGCGTCCTGGACCAGTTCTCTTGTTAGTCCCTTTTGATGTAATGGTTAAGGAATGTGATGATGAACTGGATATAGTAAAACAAGCTTTCAGACCAGTAGAAATGCTTCGGGCATTCGATGGTCCATATGGAAATGAACGACAAGTTAAAAAAGCACTTGAATTATTATTAAAAGCTGAACGGCCTCTAGTGTTTGCTGGTACAGGAGTTGGTTTATCAGATGCATCTGATGAATTATTAAAATTTGCGGAATTGACTCAAATCCCAGTAGGATTATGGGGTTTTGGTAATGGCTGTTTTCCTCCTGATAATCCTTTATATTTCGGATTAGCAAGTCCATTGGATGGGCCTGGAACAAAATTACTCAGTAAAGTTGACGTGGTTCTAATATTGGGTGCAAGAATTACTGGAATGATGAATTTTGGTTACATGCCATGTTTTGGAGATAATGCAAAACTTATCCAAGTTGATATTAAAGCAGAAGAAATTGGTAGAAATAGAGGCATTGATGTGCCGATTGTTGGAGATGTTAAAGGAGTGCTTACTCAATTAGCTCAATTTGCGGCAGAAAAATTAAACAATACACCAAGAACTCAAAGTGTTTGGGTTAAAGAAGTTCAAGAAGCATTGGCAAAATTTAATGAACGAATTGAGAGAGATGGTTCGTCCGATAAAATACCAATTCATCCTCTACGCTTAGTAAAAGAAATTAGTGACTTTATGCCTCGAGATGGATATATCCTCCTTGATGGTGGTGATACAACAGTATGGGGACTCACTTCATTGAAAGCTTATTTCCCAATGGCCATCTATTTTTCCGGAAGTCTGGGAATTCAACATCTTGGTGGGGGAGTACCTGGTGCAATCGCAACTAAATATGCACATCCTGATAAGAAAGTTCTTGTATTAACAGGGGATGGATCATTTCTATTCAATGGGAAAGAGCTTGATACCGCAAGAAGACATGATTTACCTTTTGTTGTGGTAATCTGTAATGATCGGTTATGGGGTATGGTTGCTAGAGGACAGAAGCTTGCATTTGGGAAGAAAGCTTTTGGATTATCGTCGAGTCTTAGTGATGAGACGCGTTATGATAAATATGCTGAAGCCTTTAATTGTCATGGTGAATTAGTAACTGATCCAAATGAACTAAAGGCAGCACTTCAAAGAGCATTCGATTCTGGGATTCCCGCGGTCATAGATGTGCGTGTTAATCCAAAAGTAAACACTGTGATGGACTATTTATCAAAAGAAGCCTATAATCCAGCAACATGGAAACGGGAAGTTAAAGAAAAAGTCGAAGAATTAGTTATAGAAGTAAAAAAATAAAATAGAAAGGGATTTCAATGTTAGGTGCCCAATATCAAGGTAAAAAGAAAATCGAACTAATAGAACTTCCTAAACCTGTTCCAAAAGAAAATGAAGTGTTAATTAAGGTGAAATATGCTGGAATATGTGGATCAGATTTAGAGGCATATAAAACTGGACTATATCCTGCACATGTCGTCTTGGGACATGAATTTTGTGGGACTATTGCTGAAATGGGTCAAAATGTTAAGAAATGGAAGATAGGAGATCGAGTGACAGTTTTTCCCTCTTTACACTGTGGAAAATGTTATTATTGTAAGCAAGGTTTAACAAATCTGTGTGTTTATGAGGACTCGATAGGTATAGGTGCTAATGGAGGTTTTGCAGATTATGTTCTTGTAAAAGATCATCACCTTGTAGCTTTACCTGATTCAATACCAGATAAACATGGAACCGTATTCGATCAAATTGCCACAGGTCTATTGGCTTTAAGAGAATCAAATTTCATAGCAGGTAGTTCTGCCGTTGTTTTAGGTTTGGGAACAATGGGACAATTTGTGCTTCAATGTTTAAAGATAGCAGGAGCTAGAACGATAGTTGTGGTAGAGAAGAATGTTCATAGACTCGAAATAGCAAAGAAATTTGAACCTGATATTGCAATGAGTAAGTTAACTTTACCAAAAATTAAAAGATCAAATAAGCGAGGAGTCTCTGGTGTTGATTTTGTTTTTGAATGTTCAGGAGTTCCAATTTTAGTAAATGCAGCTCTAGACGTTGTTCGTAAAGGAGGAACTATTGTGCAAATAGGATTATGGGATAAACCCCTTGAAATAAATCTTTTAAAATATGTTATGAATCAAAATCATATTATGGGGGTGTACGCATATCTTCGAGAAGATTTCGAGTTTGCCGTAGATTTAGTTGCAAGGAAACTAATTAATCCAGAACCAATAGTGACAAAAATTATCCCTCTCAGCGAAATTGTTCAAGAAGGTTTTGAATGTGGAATTTCTCCAGAGACTAAAGATATTAAGATCTTAGTAGAACCTTAGTTCTCTTAATTTTTTCTAAAATTATTTTTTTTTAAAAAATTGATTTTTTTTTAATTATATTTTATTATTAAAAATCCAAGAAATTAAGCATTTATATATTCTTAGATAGAAATATTAGTTGACAAAGATACTAAAATAGATAAATTTAGTTATTAAGGGGTTTTTATGTACCAAGCAATACCTTTCTCGAGAATTGTTCAAGTTTTCATAATATTTCTAGGAGGAGGGACATTCTTTCTTATTTTATCTTTTCTTGTTCTAAGAAAAAATAATCATCGTTTAAATTTTACGATATGCGGATTTTTTATCTTTATATTTTTAGGCGGATTATTTAATGCTATTTATGCTCTCTTAACCACGCATGTTGATGAGAGCACTGTCGTCTCATTACATATTTTAACTTATATTTTCTTTTGTCTTGCTCAAATGTTTTTGCTATTGTTTAATCTGATACTGTGGAAATCAGAGAAAATATTTACTTTAAAAAAACAATTAATTATCTTAGGTTCATATGTCGGTTTACTACTCATTTTGTTTTTTATTCCAGAAGGGGTGATGATCAATGAGAATACATATTATCGACCACAATGGAGCCTCCAATTTTTTATTTATGCTAATATAATATGGATTGGATGTGCGATGATCCCTACATTATATACCTCCTTGAAGATTCTTAAGATTTTTGAAGATCCAGAGATCAAGAAACGTTGGAAGATATATATGATAGGGACGATTATGATTTACATAGAATTATTCGGAGTTGGAGTTATGATTTTAATAAACGATCCTTTCTTGAGGCAGATATGGAATGTTTATGATGTTTCTGTATTGATTGGTGCTTTTTTTATATATTATGGTGTAGTACGCCAATTATAAAGTATCAGATTTTTCGAATTTTTTAACAAAAAAGCTTTCCTTATTGAATTCTTTCTTTTTTCTGAGCAAATATATATCTAAGTGTGTGCGTATGCAAGCCAATTTCACCATGTTGTTCTTGATCTTCTAATATTCCTGTTTCAACAATTAAATAATCCTTAAAATGCTCAATTAAGTCCTGTTCTGAAAAATAATGAGCGGGTCTTCCTGGCTTTGATTCAAATGTATTTTTCTCAATTTCTTTTCCTTTACCAAAGCTTTTTTCCTTTTCTGAAAAGACAGTAAAAAAAACAAATCCATTAGCTCTAAGTTGCTTATAACATATTTCAAGGATTTTAATTCGATCTTCTTTAAGAAATAAATGTAATGTATTATAACAGTAAATTGCATCATAAAAATCATCGTTAAATGGCATTTCCAATATAGAACCCAAGATAAATTGGGTTTTACTGTCATAATTTTTAGCTATATTGTAGGCTATATCAGAGATCTCTATCCCGACCACTTTAAAATTTTGGTTTGAAAATAATTTTGAATTTCTGCCATATCCTGCTCCAGGTATTAAAATATTTTTAATCTTTTGCTTTTTGAAGAGCTCTAGGGCATACTTTGCCGTATTACTTGGTGTATGTCCCCATATTTTTCCTTCTTGAGAAAATCGATTATTCCAATAATTCCTTGAGGTTTGGTTCGTGCTAATCTCCTTTTTTCACAATCCCATAAAATGTGTCAAATTGATTAAAAATTTTTGGATCTGTTCCTTCAATTTTCGCGAAAATATTAACGGGAGTTGCAGCTACAGGTTTATCACCCGAACTTGCTGGAGTAGGACCAAAGAATATACAAAACCCTCTTCCATCAATCCAATACCCCACATCTCCGACTTCACATTCAGTTTGTGAGTCTTCAATATCTATTTTCACAGGGATATTCCCATATAACTCTTCACCCCATCTTGCTAGATTTAATTCAAGTGGAAGAGCATCCCAGATAGCTTGACATGTTTTGGGATTTTTATCAATGAGTAATTTCGCTTTAACTTGACCTATTTTTTCATTTTCAATAATTATATATTCCATATTAATCCCTTTCCTATTTATTGGTAATTTTTTTATAGTGCATTTTAAATTTAAAGTTTAATGTTTAGAAATCATTAATTAAAATAGATTTTCAAGTTTAGAAAGATTCTGCCTAAAAAATAACCAAGTGAAAGAGTTGGAATAGTCTATTATAAACGAAGGCTTATAATTTATCCATGATACTTCGAAGGTTTTATATAATCGTTTATCAAAATATTTAATATTATAATATAGGTGTGAAATTTGTCAGATAATTTAGATAAAGATAAAAAAAGTTTAATTGTAATTGGTGCTGGCATAACAGGATTGAGTACTGGTTTAACTTGGGCGATGTACCATGATGTTAAAAAAGAACCAGTTCTCATTATTGAGAAAGAACCTAAAACTGGAGGGTATGTTACTTCTTATGAACGCGAAGGATTCCTTTTTGATACTTGTCAAATGATTCCAAATATTACGGAATTATTAGAATTTTTTGACATTGATATCGAGCTCAAGGAATATAAAGGCTATTATATGAGGATTTTCTTAGTCGATACTAAAGCAAATAAAGTAAAAACTATCGATTTACCTTCTGGATTCGAAAATTTCAAGAATGGATTAATGGAAAAATATCCAAATAATGCGGCAGAAATCGAACACTTTTTAGATTACTCGAGAGCTTTGTATTTAGAGTTATTTAATCTGAAACTTGAACCTAGTATTGTCGAAATTATTAAAACGCTCTTCACTTGTCCAAAAATCGTGAAAAATTCATCTAAAACTTTCAAAGAATATTTCGCTCAGTTTAACATTACAGAACCGGATGTTATTGAAATATTTACCATATTTGCTGAATTTAGCGGATTACCAGCAGATAGAGTTTCAGCACCGGTACCAATATCAGCAATGAATTCTCTTCTCGATGGTGCCTTTCGACCAAAAGGAGGTTTTATTGAATTTCCTAAGAAATTTGAAGAGAAATATCTCAGTTTTGGTGGAGAACTCATGCTCAATACCAAAGTAAGCAAAATACTGGTTGAAAACGGGGAGGTCAAAGGGGTTCGATTAGAGGATGGCTCTGAAATCTATTCGGATTTAGTTGTCACTACAGTAGATCCTAATGTTGCTATGAAAGACATGGTTGGATTGGATATAATCCGTGATCTAAATAAGAAATATGCTAAAAAAGTTGAAAATATTAAGATGTCAACATCTTCCATGAATGTAAGCATTGGTCTTGATGATGAAATTGATCTGGGTGCATTAGGATTAGATTGCGGCTATAGTGTGATCACCACAGGAGGAGATATTTATGATAGATTATTCGATGACATGGAACAAGGGAAAATTGGCTATACTGATGAAGAATTTCGACTTGGAGTGATATGTCCCTCATTAACCACGGGCGGTAAACCAAATATCGCCTTGAGGATTGTTCCGATGGGAATTGACGATTGGACAGAATTGAGAGAAAAGGACCCTCAGAAATACAAAGAAAAAAAGCAAAAATGGGCGGATTTCTTCATAGATAAAACTGAAAAATACCTCATTCCGGACCTGCGAAAACACATTAAAGTAATTGATATTTCAACTCCTGCTACTTACGCGAGATATTCAGGGTCTCCCTCAGGAGCAATTTACGACATGGCGCCATATCCGGATAATTTTGGAAGAACCCGACTCAAAATGAGAACTCCTGTAAAGGGGCTATTTCAACCAAAATTCATTCATAGTGTCTTTGCCACCTTACTTGCAGGTATGCAAGTGAATGACATGTTCATGAATAGAGCAATTATGGATGGTAATGCGAGATATAAGGCTAAAAATTAAAAATCTCCATTGTCTAAACTAATCTATCGATAAACTTACTAGTTGAAAAAGCTTTTCAATTTTTTTTATAATTTCTTTTAAATTTTAATGGTTAGAAAACATATATTAAATTAGAGTATAAATTTTGAATTAGATTTCCATACTATGACAAAAAAAAAGATTGGATTAATTATCAATCCTATTGCAGGCATGGGCGGTTCGGTAGGATTAAAAGGAACTGATGGAGATGCCTATAAAAAGGCTTTAAAATTAGGGGCGAAACCTGTAACCCCAGAAAGAATTAGTATATTATTGAATAATTTGAAGAATAAAACAAAATTGTCATTTTATACTGCTCCGGGGAAGATGGGCGCTGATTTCTTAGAAGATAAAGGAATAGAGTTTCAAATTATTGGAGAAATTGGGGATTTAACCTCAGCAAAAGATACTCAAAGAATCGCAAAACAAATGCGTGATAAAGATGTGCAGTTGCTTGTTTTCTGTGGAGGAGATGGCACTGCGAGAGACATCTATGACGCCATTGGATTGGAAATTCCTGTTGTGGCAATTCCATCAGGTGTAAAAATGTTCAGCTCTGTATTTGCTCTTAATCCCAGAGCCGCTGCGGAGATGATTGAAGCATTCATTAATGAAACAAGTACCCTTGAAAAAGAAGTCCTTGATATTAATGAGGAGGCGTTTAGAAAAGGGAAATTAGAATCAAAGTTATATGGATATCTAAAAGTTCCCGAAGTCCAAAAATTATTACAAGCGGGAAAACAAAGTTCAAAAATGGGTAAAACTGCGGAAGAAAACAAAAGGGATATTGCAAGATATATCATAGAAAACATGGAAACTAATGTTTTGTATTTACTGGGACCTGGAACTACAGTAAAAGCAATTTCGGATTTACTGAATATTTCTAAAGCGCTTCTTGGTATAGATGCTATTTATGATAAAACTCTTGTGGCAACTGATATTAATGAGAATGGAATTCTCGAATTAATAAATAAATATACAACTACTAAAATTATTGTGTCTCCAATTGGGGGTCAAGGGTTTATTTTTGGGAGAGGAAATAAACAATTTACTCCAAGGATTCTTAAAAAAATCGGGAAGGAAAATATTCAAGTAGTAGCAACAGCGGAAAAAATGAAAGGACTGATGTGTTTACGGGTTGATACTGGAGATGAAGAAGTTGATGAAATTTTAAAAGGGTTTATTAAAGTTATTGTTGAATATAATGAAGAGTTAGTAATTGAAATAGAGTGCTAAAAAGAAAGATTTTAATAGATATCTAATAAAAGTAAAAAAAAGATATGAGATTTAACTTGAATTAAGTTTGGATTATGCTTTATTTTAGCAAAGCGCTATTTTTTCTTATTGTTGCTTCCGCATTTTTTATTATGTTTTCGATTATATCGCTTACGTCTTTAATACTATCAATTATTCCTATAGATTGACCTAGAAGTACCGCACCGTTTTCAGTATCTCCTTCATATACCTTTTGATAAGCACCCAAGTCTTTCAACATATCATCCATGGTTATGTTTTTTTCATGTTCTACCATTTCCTCTTTAGAGCCAGGCGCAGGATGTTCTAATGCATATTTATTTTTCCATAGTCTTATAGGACCAAATGCCCCCCAATACAATGCTGTATCTTGAGGAACACCAGGAGGAATTAATGCCTTATATTTCTCATGAAATTCACTTTGTTTTGAGGCAATAAATCTAGATCCCATAGCTATTGCTCCTGCACCAAGTGAAAGAGCTGCTGCCAATCCTTCTCCAGTAGCAAATCCACCACACGCTATTTTAGGTAAGTCAGGGTATTTCTCATTAAGTTGCTGGAGTAGTACTAGTGTAGTTACTTTCTCAAAAGATTGATGACCGCCACCTTCAGTGCCAGTGCATACTATTCCATCTACTTTGGAAGCTACGCATTTGTCTGCTAACCATACAGCTGGGGCTACATGAAAATGCTTTATCTCCGAAACCTTCCTTAATTCTTGAAAGTATTTAGACTCAGGTAGGAATCTTGAGGATCCGGCAGATGTTAGGATATACCTGCATTGTTCTTTTATTTTCGGATCGCTCATAATTAGTTTAGGGACTTTTCTAACCATATCTTTGACTCCCCGATTGTTTCGAGAAGTAAGGATATTTAGACCAAAGGGTTTATCGGTGTGTTCGACCATATATTTCATGCTTTCCAAATGCTCTTTCGTTGGGTCGGTATTCAGTAAGTTCACATTTGATAAAACCCCCAGACCGCCAGCTTCGCTAACTGCAAGAGCCAATTCACGTGTATAGAATGGGCCCATTGGAGCGCTAAAGATTGGATGTTTTATTCCAAACATCTTAGTTATATTAGTTTCAATTACCATTTTTACTCATTTTTTTTTTGATTAGTGATGCTAGTTAATATTTAATTAAAATTATGGCTAATTTTAATACTTTTTAAAATTATATTTAAAATTAGATTTACGGAAGTAATTTTAAGAACTATAATAAAATATCTCTCAAAATAATGGTTTTGACATATATAATAGAGGAGCATTTAAAGCAATGATCTTATTGTTTCGAGATTCGCTTTAGCAATTTGATATTTCCCTTGCATAAATTCGTGAGCAGCATCTTGAAATAATTTATCAGTTTTATCTGGGAATTTATCCCTTAATTGTCGTTGTTTTGAAAAAATTTTTGCGAAAGTATCAATATATTTCTCCCAAATTTCTTGATAATTATGAGGTAATCTGGGAATTCTTTCTTTTGCTTCAGGGAATGGCATAAACTTTTTATGAGGTTCTTTTTGATACCAGTATGCTACGCTTGAATAATCGTTCTCAAAATTATTAGCATGACCATGCTCAATCGTCCATTTAATTTTTTGTTTGAACCTTATCGGATCGTGGATATACCAACGATACATTCCATTATTACCCGAATAATTAAAATTCTCTATAAGATGAAATCCTGTATACGGTCCCGAATATTCATGCTTGGGACTTGCTCCCCCTCCAAAAATCTCTTCTGAACCCGTTCCATGAAATGAGGGTGGCCATTTATCATCATCTATAAAAATCATATCATCTCCTTCTCCATACCATCCGCCAGCTAAGTTATCAATATTTAGTAATAATCCAACTAATTGGCCATCACCCTTTGCATCCAAAATAACATAATTATCGTCTCCGGTTAAATTTTTACCCGCCCAAGAAGACACATTCTTTTTCTTTCTTTTTAAAATTTTTTCAGAAACAGTGGTTAGATTCTCTCGATTCCAATGAGCATGAAAATAACCTATATCTTTCGGTAAATTATCATCAAGTTTATCATAATCAATATGATACCAAAAACCAGTCATATAGCCCCCTAGAGGTGAAGGACCTTGGTTTTCTATTTCAATTTTAGCATGTTTGGAAAATGGCATTGGAAAATAAATATTGAAGCCATAGCTTCCCCAAATACCTCTATTTATGGTTATCATCAATGAGTTAATTAATCTTAACCTACAATTACTTACACCAAAAAAATCTCCCATCGGAACCTCCACGCTTGGACTCTTTTCGTAATCCCAGTACATCCTAATTACTGCATTGCGAAATTCTAAAGGATTTGGAAGAATAGTCGTAAAATAGAGATGTTTTATAATACCTGGCCCTTCAATATCGGCTAAAATTACAGATTCTTTACTTTTAATGTGAAGAAAATCAAGATTCCGTCCTGTTTTATCCCAACTAGAGATACGATGACTAGAGTTATTATTTAATTTGCAAATATTTGGAAATGCATAAAACTGAATTCTAATCACTTAAAATTTTGTTAATATTAAAAAACTCTTTTGACATAAAAATTTTAGCTCATATTTATGAAAATTATCAAATAAGTGTCATAACGTTTATAAATATTTTAGACAAATTATTATTAATAATTTATTTAACTAAAAGCTAAATAATATAGAAAAACCAACAATTTAAGGAGATATTTAAAAAATGAGTGAGATCACTAAAAGCGATTCAGGATCCGTAATATTGCATTCTAAGAAGATCCACGCATCATATGGTGCGAGTGAAATTGTTACTCACCTTATCGACATGGCTTTAATAGGTATTATAATTTTCTTCTATGAGTCAGAAGTAGGACTAAATATATGGCTCATCACTTTAGGTTACACTATATATATGGTTTGGGACGCATTTAACGATCCTCTTGTAGGATACCTTACTGATCGCCCCTTTAAATTCACAAAGAAATGGGGACGTAGGTTTCCGTGGATGATGATAGCATATATCCCTTGGTTAATTTCTTTTCTGCTTATATTTACCCCTCCTAGCTCAAATAATCAATGGTTACTCTTTGGTTGGCTCGTTTTTACCTTATGTTTATATGATTTTCTTGAATCTATATTTACAGTTAATTTCTTCGCTCTTTACCCTGATAAGTTCCGTGATAAGGATGAAAGGGTGTCTGTTTCTGCGTTTATCGTTTATTTAGGCTTTTTTGGCATTATAGGTGCGTTTATAATTCCAGGTTTGGTCATTAAGTTTGGAGATATAGGAAGTTATTTTATAATGGCACTGGTGATTGTGGTTATTTGCCTAGTTTGCTTAATTTTCATGATACCAGGACTTAGAGACGATCCGGAATCTGTAGAGAAGTATCTTGCTAAATTTGAAAAAACTGAAACAGAATCTTTTTTCAAAGTATTAAAAGAAGCACTCAGGCAAAAATCTTTTCTAGTATTTCTAATAATGTATATATGTTACCAGTCGCTCACAGCACTCATGACGGCTTCCTTATTTTATTTTGTGAGATACGTATTAGAAGGGGAAGCCATTGTAACAGTTATTCTTATGCTTGCGATGCTGGGAGGTGGAGCTATTTCAGTACCATTGTGGATGAGATATAATAAAAAAACGGGTGACACACGTAAAGTAATGCTTGTAGGAGGCATCGTGATGGTTTGCTTCGCATCGCTGATGTCAGCATTCACCAATCTAACATTTGTTGTAATAATTACATTATTGTGGGGAATGGGCCTTGGTGGATATTGGGTAATGTATCGAGTAATTTTTGGTGAAGTTATTGATGAGTCTGTAGTAATTAATGAAAAACGACAAGAGGGTACCTATAATGGAGTAAGAATCTTCTTTTCCAGATCTGCGGGAGTTATCCAAGTGGTTACCATAGCGGTCGTTCACGTATTTACCGGATTTGATTCAAATGTTTCAACTCAAACAGATTTAGCATTAATAGGAATTAGACTTCATATGGGACTAATACCCGCAATGATTATGCTGGTAGGCTTGCTCGTATTTTGGAAATACTATGACATTACTCCAAGTAAAGCAAAAGAACTGAAAGATAGAATAATAGTACTAGGTTTATGAAATAATTAATTTTAACTTTTTATTTTTTTATGATTTTAATTTAATTTACTGTTTTAAACTATAAATTTTTTTAATAAGTACTGATTTAATTTCTGTGATTATTTATAAAAGGATGTAAAAAGATGGTTAATGAAATTAAAATCGTCGCCATAATTGGTGCGGGATTTCTGGGAAAGCAGATTGCATCTCAAACAGCTTTTTATGATTATACTATTCGGCTTTATGATGTTCGTACTGAAACACTTGAAAAATTAGTAAAAAAAATCGCTCGTAAAAAGAAGAAAAAAGGAGCGCTCGGAGAAATTACTTACCATAATAATCTTAATGAAGCAGTTTCAGATGCGGATCTTATTATTGAGGCAGTACCTGAGATATTGGAGTTAAAGAAAAAGATATTTTCTCAGATTGATGAAAATGCGCCCCCTCATGCGATTATTGCTACAAATAGTTCTTCAATCCCTGTTTCAAGAATAGAAGATGCTGTCCAACGTAAGGATAAAGTATTAAACATGCATTTTTATCATCAAGCTATTCCAATGGTAGATTTAATGAAAGGGACTAGGACAAGCGAGGAAACCTTTGAAATTGGAAAAAGATGGATTGAAAGCATAGAATTTACTCCTATAATTGTAAAAAAAGAGAGTTTTGGGTTCGTATTTAACAGATTATGGCATAGATTAAGATTAGAAGCCCTAAAAATGTGGGCTGAGGGAATTGTTGATATTGAAATGATGGATATTGCGTGGAAAATCTTTACTCATATGGATGTAGGACCTTTTGAACTAATGGATACAATAGGTCTTGATACTGTATATAACGTTCATATGTCATATTTCAAGGAAACAGGAGATCCTAAAGAAAAACCGCCTCAAGCACTTAAAGACATGATCGACAAGAATATGCTTGGAATGAAGACGAAGAAAGGTTTTTATGAATATTAAAATCTTTAAGAGCTATTCAATTTCAACCTAAATTTCATGGTTTTTGATCGAAAAACTATTTAAATATGTGAGATTTCTCAAATTTATTTCTTATGTAGTAATTTATATCTATAATATCAATAAGTGAAATATAATTATGTCCAAAAAAGATTTAGACGGAGGAGACCTCTTAGTTAGAAGCCTATTGTCCGAAGGAGTTAAATATATATTTGGGATAACTGGAGGTGAGTTATTAAGAATATATGATGCAATTTATCGTTTTGGACGTAATGAGGGACTTGATACAATTATGGTCCGTCATGAACAAAACGGAGCTCATGCTGCGGATGCATATGCGAGGGCGACAGGAGAAATCGGAGTGTGTATGGGGACTGTTGGTCCTGGAGTTATGCATCTAATACCTGCCGTAGCGTCAGCATGGGCAGATTCAATTCCCTTATTAGTGATCGGAGCTCAGGTGGCCAAGATATTTGATAATACTGGAATTATTCAGGGGTATATTGATCAGATGGCTGCTATGAAACCAATCACGAAATTACAAATCAGCCTAGAAAATCCCAGTGAAATCCCAGAAGCGATACAAAAAGCAATTAAAACGGCCTTATCTGGGAGACGAGGTCCAGTTTATCTAGAGTTTCGAGAAACCGCGTTGGTAAGGGCTGCTAGTGAAGAGGATGTAAATAAAATTCAAGGTTCGCAACAATATCGTCAGAAAGTGAGGATTAAAGCTAAAGATGAGGATATTAAAGCAATAGTGAATCTCCTTAAAACAGCTGAAAAGCCATTGATTATTGCCGGTGGTGGTACGTTAGCTTCAGAAGCATCTGGAGAAGTGAAAAAGCTTTCTACTAATTATATGATCCCCACAGGGACAACAGTTAATGGTATAGGGTCGATATCAAGAGATGAAAGTACCTATGTAGGATCAATGTTCACTTTAAATGCTTTAAGAACAGCAGCATCTAAGGCTGATATTGTTTTATCATTTGGGTGTAAATGGGATTACACCACCTTATTTGGAGATGTACCTTTCTGGAATAAAAACCAAAAACTCATTCAAGTCGATATTGATTCAAAAGAAATAGGAAAGAATAGGACTGCAGAAATTGGGATTGTCGCAGATGCTAAATCTGTGCTTCGTCAATTATTATTAGAAATGGAAAAAAGCCTTCCTAAGGAAAAAATCACTGAATGGTCAGAATGGAATGATTTCCTTCAAGAGTTTTATATCGCCGAACTGGCACAGAATGAGAAGTTTTTGAAATCAGATAAAAAACCTATGCTCCCTCAACGACTAGTATTAGAAATTTACAACTTTTTTCCACCAGAAACAATCTATACTATAGATGGAGGGGATATAATGGCATTCTCTCATATGTTTATAAGCTATTTCTCAAGATTTCCTAGAAGCTACTTATATCCAGTTGGGATGGGCCATCTTGGAGTTGGCCTGCCTTATGCCATAGGGGCAAAATTAGCGAAGCCAAATAATCCTGTAGTCGCTATTACAGGAGATGGGAGTTTCCTTTTTTCCGCTCAAGAGTTAGATACAGCAGTAAGGTTTAATTTACCAATAATATGCATAATCTCGAACAATTCTTGTTGGGGAATGATAAAAGGAAACCAATATCTTAATTATGGTAAGCGATATTGCGACACTGATCTGCCTGCAACTAATTTCGCTGAAATAGCTAAAAGTTATGGATGTTATGCTGAAAAAATAACTAATCCTGATGAGTTCCAAGGCGCGCTTCAGCGGGCTGTTGATTCAAAAAGACCCGCAGTTATAGATGTGGATGTATCATTTGAGATTAATCCCGCAAGAAGAATGTTTGATCTTTATAAAAAAAGTAAAGGTTTATATGGATAATAATAACTCTTTTTTCTAATTTATCGATAATTCGTTTTTTTAACACTTAAATTGGTTTGAAGGCATTAATTTTATTTAGATATGATAGAATTTTTAAATATTGCCGATCCCGCTTTTTAAGTATTTCTTCTTCACTCATACCACCATAATCGTAAAATCCTTTGCTTGTTTTTGCTCCAAGATGCCCCTGATCCACTCTATTTTTAATAAGTGAAACTTCTATACCTTTACTCTTAGAAATATCATTAACTAAATCAAGACCTGTAAAGTCCAAAGTTTGGACTACACCTACAATAGGAAGGCGAATGCCTAGACTATGTTTAACGGCGGCATCAATCATTTCTGGAGTTGCGATTTTTCGTAATAATAGCTCAAAAACCACTCCGCTAATAGCATTTTGAATCCTATTCACTATAAAAGAGTCTATATATTTGTTAAGCACGACTGGTTTTTTACCCAACCTTTCTATGAGTTTGACTGACAGTTCCACAGTCTCTTTAGAAGTTTTTCTTCCGGCAACAATCTCAACGAGTGGGATAATATAAGGCGGGGCAAACCAATGCTGAATGACTAAACGCCCAGGATTTTTAACCTTTACGATTTTAAAAATATCTAATGATGAAGTATTACTTGCTAGTATGCAGTTTTCAGAACAATATTCGTCTAATTGTGAAAAAACCTTCTCTTTTAGATCAGGAACCTCACTCACAGCCTCTACTACTAGATCTACACCTATGGTCGCTTCTTTAAGATCATTTGACGGTTTTATACGATTTAAAATGTTTGAAATTTCATTCTTATTAACCCATTCGAATTCTGCTAAAACGTTTAAATTTGATTTAATTAAATTCATTGCTCGATTAAGAATGTCTTGATTTAGATCAACCAGATTTACTTCTATACCTGCAGTTGCATATACTTGGGCAATTGAATGACCCATTGTACCTGCCCCAACTACTAGAATCTTCTTAATTTCCATTTTTAGCACTTCTCCTAAATTTTCTATTTGTAATTTATTATTTAATTAAATAAAATAAGATTTTGTATAAAGTGAAGTTTGTATAAATATAACAATTAGGCTTCAGGTCCAAGATGTTTAAGCATGACAAGATTATCACATTTACTCTCATTTTTTATTTCAATACCTTCACAAGCCGCATTATAAGTAACAAAAAGCTCATCATGAGTCATTTGCTCGAATCGAATCATTGCAGGTGATTCAACCTCTAATCCTCCCACTTTCCCATGACCTTGAATAACAATAAGTCCATATGCACCACTTTCTTTAATAGTAATAGTCTCTTTAGGATATACAGTTAATTCCTTAGCAGAATAAAACTCGGAATTATATACAACTAAATATTCTTCATAGCCTTCTTCTTTCATTTGTTCTATGGAACTTACCGGTTTCGGTTCCAAAAAACGATTTTGAAAGAATATTGGGTCCAAATTAAGATCCCAATCTATCAAATCAACAATATAATCGAGATCTTTTTTACTTTCTTCAGGCACATTTTTTATTAAAAGATCCCAAGGTATGTATTTATCCCATGTAAAATTTTGAAACATCGCAAACACATCTGAGGCGAATTGTGGTTCGTAAGTTAATAGAGTACCTGGTGCGTGTAAAACTCCCGGGGGGACATCCCATCCTGTGCCTGGTTTCAGTTTATATGCTTTTGAATGATATAAAATGGCATTATCACCTTTTTCCCAATTTTCTAAGCATTTTTTAATATCATCTCGATTAGTCCCAGGATTTAGCCCAAAATAGGTATGTGGAAAGTAAGCCGGATGGTTGTTTAGCTGTTTCGGAAAATAATACCCTTCAGGTTTTCCTTTTTGCCCAACCTTTGCCGCCTTTTCGTTATCTTGATGTAAATGGAGAGGTAAGGGTTCCATATTATCAAAAAACTTAGCATACATTGTCCAACCTCCATATTTGTCCATTATAACGCTGCTTAAAATATCATCGCCGACATTTTCAATGGCATCTTTTAACAATATTTTCTCTTTTCGAGCACCATCCTCTATATAAATATAACTAAGGCCCTCATCTTCAAGAGTTAGCGGGCCGTTATCAGCTTTTGTTGTTGAAGCAAACCATCTCTCATCGATACCACCCCTATGAGTACCAAATGAATAATAATCATCAGGGTGTAATTTCAAACGTCTTCCGGGAACACAAAATGAACGAGGTACCCAATTAGGACATAATCGAAGAATTCCTTTACCCTTTTTCAAGGCGATATTTAAATCATCTTTCATTGTTTATCCTTTTTTAACATTATATCTCTATTGTTATTTTAACTTTTGAGTTTTTATATCTGTTTACATTTTATTTTCAAAATCCCAAAGATACTCAAATTTAACTTCTGAATAAGATTTAATAAATATATGATTTAAAATTTATTAGGGCTGATTCCCTAAATGGATAATAATTATAAGGTAAAAGTAAAGAAAAATTTTCACTCAATATGCATACTATATTTAACATTTAATATATGTGGCAACCTTTATGGCGTTAATATAGAAAATTTTTTATTCGATCTTCCTGGATCTACGCTATTCAATTTAGGTTTGGCAGTAGCAATTAGTCTCATTGTTAGTACGATAAGTATATTGATGTTTGGATATTATACGGATAAAATTTCCGAAAGATTCTTTTCAAGAAAAAAGATTTTTATCTTTACTAATCTATGCTGGATTTTAGGATTTGGTCTAAGACCTTTAGCACCTAATTATTATTTTTTTCTTATTGGAGTAGTTTTTGCCGCGTTTGGCGGAGGGGCTTTTTTGCCAATTGGATATGCAATAATTGGAGATTCTTATCCCCCAGAGGAAAGAGGAAAAAGTTTTGGTGGGATATATGTTGCATTGTTAATCGGAGTAGCTACGGGAAATATCTTTGGAGGTTTAATAGGATACATTTTAGGTGCTAGTGGATGGAGGGTCTCTTATGGTCTTGCTGGTTTTCTAGGCTTATTGGCATTATTGTATTATATTAATACAGGAATAGATCTGGAACCCGGTCGTTCAGATCCGGAGTTTGAGGATTTTGAAGGCAAAATTTTTAGTGATTATAAGATAACTCTTGATAATCTCTTACAAATATTTAAAAAAAAATCAATACTAGGTATCCTGCTTTATCAACTTTTTATGGGAGTCACTTTCGCGGTTAGTACTTGGACCATTTTTTATTTAAGCAGCAAGATTAATGATGACAATGCTATAATAACCGTTGTGGCTATAGTTCTTTTGGGTCAAACGGGAGCGATTGCAGGAACTTTAGTAGGGGGTAGATTAGGAGACTTTTTTTATCGTTCGGAAAAATTAAGAGGTCGTGTGGTTATCTCAGTAGGTGGCCTTATTATAGGAGGAATTATTTTCTTGATATTTTACTTAATCCCTTTTAATACATCGACTCCATCACAGTATTTTTTTTCTTTCATAATTTTCGTGATACTTCACTGGGTAGGTAGTTTTTTAACTTCACTTTGCGTTGGAAATATATACGCAATTTATTCGGAGGTTTCCGTTCCAGAATTGAGGGGGACAGCCAATGCATTTACCGGTGTCATGGCAAATATAGGAGGCGTAATCGGCCAGTTAATCTTTTCTTATATAATTGAACGTGATGTGAAATTATTTCCATTTGCTATTTCGTTATTCATATCCGTATTTCTTTTTGGGACTCTTTTTTGGATAATTACATATATTTATTATCCACAGGAATCAAAAGAATTAAGAAATATAATGGTTGCTAGAAGAAAGGAATTAGATGAAAAAAGAGGTTTTAATCCACCTCAGGTTTAAGAATCTTATAAAATTAATCTTTGATAAATAAAATTTACTTATTTGTAAAAAAATCAAATTTTAATTGTTTGAGGTGCTTATCTAAGTATTATAATTAAAAATTAGTGAAATTATTCAATTAAAAAAAGGATATCATGATTATGAATAAGACAGATATTATTGAAACAAAATCCGGTAAGGTTCAAGGGTATAAAAGAGATGGAATACAAATTTTTAAGGGAATCCCTTATGCAGCCTCTCCTGTTGGTTCTTTACGTTTCAGCCCTCCAGCTGAGGGAGAACCTTGGACCAATATACATGATGCCACTAAATATGGACCTTATGTATATCAAGGATATACCCCCCTTGAGGCTTTGTTCGGAAAACCGGGATGGGAAAGCGAAACGGATAGTTTAACGTTAAATATTTGGACACCTAATACCGATAATAGTATACGTCCCGTAATGGTATGGATTCATGGAGGAGCTTTTATAATGGGGGGTGGGGCTAATCCTGTCTATGAGGGATCGGCATTAGCTAAGCGTGGTAATGTCGTTGTAGTTACTATCAATTATCGATTAGGAGTCTTAGGATTCCTGAATACTACTGGCGTAACGGCCAATATTGGGATGTTAGATCAAATCGCTGCACTTAAATGGGTACATGAAAATATTGAAGCCTTTGGAGGTGATCCAAATAATATAACGATTTTTGGTGAATCTGCGGGAGGAATTTCTGTAATAACTCTTATGGCAATGCCAGCAGCTAGGGGACTTTTTCAACGTGTTATTGCTCAGAGTGCACCAATTCTCATGCCGAAGCCAGCAAAAAGTAGCAGTAAGAATTTATTCCAAAAATTAGGTATAGAGGAGGGAGATGTCGATGCTCTTCGTAAAGTTCCTCCTGAAAAAATAATTGACGCACAAAATAAGGTCTTAGCTAAAGCTGAAAAGGAAGGAACTTCAGAACTAATGGATTTTAGACCTAGTATTGATGGAAATAATTTACCAGAACATCCCTTAGATGCATTAAAAAATGGAACAGGGAAAAATATTGATTTACTTATCGGATGTAATAAAGATGAGTATAAAATATGGACAGGACTAGACCCTAGATTTAAAAAGATAAAAGAAGAATCTTTTCCAGGATTAGTATCAGCACTCTTAAGTAGAATGGATATTGAAGAAAGCAAGAGCCTAGAAATCCTTAATATATATCAAGACACTATGAAAGATATGACTTCTACTAATCCAATTGAAATTTTTGATGCTATTGGTACTGATTTTTTATTTCGTATCGCTGAAATTCGATTTGCCGAAGCTCACCAGATCCATAACTCAAGTGTATTTAATTATTTATTTACCTGGCCATCACCAGCTTTTAAAGGCAGACTAGGAACTTGCCATGCTATGGAACTTCCTTTTGTCTTTGGTACACTTGACACACCTAAAGCTGATCTCTTTTTTGGTAAAGGTCCAGAAGCAATTATTCTGAGCGAAAAGATGATGGATTCTTGGATTGCATTTGCTCACACTGGAAATCCAAACCATGAGAATATTCCTGAATGGCCTAGATATAATCTTGAAAATAGGAAGACAATGGTTTGTGGAAAAGAATTCAAAGTGGTTGAGAGATATCTTGATAAAGAACGTAAAGCTTGGGATGGACTTTTAGAAGCATAGATTCCTATTTTTTATTTATATTTTTTTAGATTGCAGAAGTAGAAAAAAAATATAAAAAAAGTTTATTTTTTTTAAGAACCGAACAATTCTTGAGCAATATTTGCTGAATCTGCTTTTGTTTGAACTCCTTTTAATAATTCTGATTTTACCCGTTCAGCTAAAACTTGAGGAGTAAATGGCTCCCCATTGTTATCAATTCTATTAACTGGGTGCCATCCTTGGTACACCCAAACCTTATCTCCAATGCATCTAAAAACTTCTCCAGTGATACGTCGAGCTGCATCAGATGCGAGAAATACCACTAATGGAGCGAAATGGGCGGGATTAAACACATCAAAACCAGCTTTTGTCTTCATTTTCATAAATCCCGCCATTTTGGGGGTAGCATCAGTTCTCATTCGGGTACGTGCACTTGGCACAACACAATTGACTGTAGCATATTTTTTTAATTCCTGAGCAGTAATTACTGTGAAGGCCGCGATTCCTGCTTTAGCAGCTCCATAATTTGATTGTCCCATGTTTCCAATCAAACCAGAATCTGATGAAGTATTGATAATTCTTCCGAAATTTTTTAATTTGGGATTTGCTTTACCTTGTTCTCTAAAGTAAGCTGATGCATGACGAGTCAAGTTAAATGTTCCCTTTAAATGAACTGCTATGACACCATCAAAATCGCTTTCTGCCATATTAAAGATCATTCGATCGCGCAAAATACCTGCATTATTAACCACAATATCGAGCTTTCCAAATTCCGATATCGCTTGGTCAACCATAGCTTTAGTTTTGTTAAAATCAGTAACAGATTCATAATTAGCAACCGCATTTGTCCCAAGTTGCTTACATTCTTCAACAATTTTATCGATAACCTTAGTTTCCGTTCCGGTTCCATCAAACGCACCACCAATATCGTTAAGAACTAGCTGGCAACCTTCTTTAGCCATCGCTATAGCTTCCTCTTTTCCTAGCCCTCTACCAGCGCCAGTTATCAAGGCAACTTTTCCATCTAGCATTCCCATTATATTTTACTTTTATCTTTGATAATTTATCTTATACTAATCTTTTATCATTATTCTTTTTAATAATTTATTGTAAAGTATTTCAAAACCTAAAGACCAGCATTAATAGTAAACGCTCCATCAATAACCAATTTCGCACCTGAGATATAATCGCTAGCTTTTGATGCAAGGAAAACAATCGCTCCTTTGATATCATCTCTAGTCCCAAAGCGTTTAATAGGTGTTAAATTTAATAAAGGGGGACCTATCATTTTATACATCGGACCATCTTTATCTTGAAGGAATTCCATCATACCCTCTTGCATATTGCCTGGCAGGATTGCATTGACTCGAATATTATATTTTCCCCATTCCACAGCTAAAGATCTCGTAAGACCAATGATTCCTATCTTTGATGTGGCATAAGCAGTAAAACCCGTTGAAAATCCAACTTGACCATTCTCACTAGAAAAATTGATAATATTCCCACTTTTTTGTTTAATCATAATTTTCCCTACTTCTCTACAACAAAGGAAAGTCCCTGTTAGATTTGTATTCATAACCTTTTTCCAACGATCTAAGCTATAATTCTTGGAGGGTGACATTTCACCTATCCCAGCATTATTTACAAGAATGTCGCATTTGCCATAATGATCCTTCATAATTTGTACCATTTCTTTTACTTCTTTTTCATTAGTGATATCACATTTTATTTTAATGCAATTTCTTCCAGATTTTCTCAATTTTTCAACTGCTTCATCCAATTTCCCATGAATATTCCTACCGCAAATTGCCACATCTGCACCTGCTTCTACCATTCCTTCTGCAGCAAAATATCCTAAACCTTTTCCGCCCCCGGTAACGAGAGCAACTTTTCCATCTAGATTAAATAAATCAAACACATGAGTCATAGAATTACCTCAATAGTAAAAATAAAAACTAATGATTATTAATAACTCCTCGTTAAAAGAATTAATAAATTTTTTAAAAAAAAATTAAAAATAAAAATATTAAAAGATAAATCATGCATCAAGATTTTCAAGTACAGTCGCTACTCCTTGACCCCCACCACAACAGGCATTAGCAACTCCATATCTAGCTTTTTTGTCCTTCAAAATTCTTGCTAAAGTACCTGTGAGTCGTATCATAGTTGATCCTAATGGATGACCGATTGCCGTGGAGCCTCCCATTATATTAACCTTTTCCCAAGGGAGATTAAACTTATCCATACAATTTAATGTAACTATACAAAATGCTTCATTGATTTCCCAATAGTCAATTTCTTCAGCTGTTAAACCAGCATATTCTAAAGCTTTCCTAGTTGCGGGAACAGGTCCACGACCCATAGTCGAAGGATCAACCCCCGCCCAACCTATAGATACAATTCGAGCCATGGGCTCAAGCCCTCTCTTTTCAGCTTCCTTTGCTTCCATGCAAACTGCAGCTGTAGCTCCAGCATTTAGAGGAGAGGAACTTCCCACTGTTATAACCCCTTCTTTTGTACCTTCCCTTTCAATATACCCTTTTCTTCCTCCGTTTTTTTTAAGATAAAAGGGTTGGGACAATCTAGGCAATTGGGATACCTTCTCTAAGGTGGACTTTCGAGCATTCATGTCTCTATCAACTATCATTGGCTCCTCAATATTTCCTTCTACGTGTCCTTCAAGGGGAATAATTTCACCTTTAAACCAGCCTGCCTCATGATTTTTGACAGTTAAATTATGACTTCTTACCCCAAACTTATCCAAATCTTCTTTAGTAAATGTAGGTACTTCTTCTTCATATAATTTTTGGGCCGTTTGAAGCATATTAAAAGAGGTTGGCATGTCTAAATCAGGACGGTAAAATATAGTTTTTTTATCCATCATTTTTAAGTTTGGGTATGCACCTTTGCCCCTTACGCGCGTCATATGCTCAAATCCTGTTGCTAATACACATTTATTATGTCCGGTCATAATTTCCATAATGCCAACATGCATTCCAGACCCTGCAGATCCACATTGCCTATCAATTGAGAATGCTGAAGATTCGACTGGAAATCCGGCTAAGAATCCGGGTATTCTTCCACCATACGTCCAATTCTCTAATACTCCTGCAGCTACACCTACAGAGATCTCTTCAATATCTTTCCTTTCAATTCCTTTATTGGCAAGTTTCTCATCAAAAAATTTTATTAGTAATTCTGCGAGTAATTCATCGCCTCTTTTCTCTCCAAAAACATCTCTCTCAGGTTGTTTTGGTCTGGAGCGCGAAAATGCCGTCCGGGCATAGTCCATTAACCATACTTCATTCATTTCCATAGATTTATCACTTATAGTTTTTTTCAGTTTATTTTTTCTTTTACATAAGTTAGATATAATAATTTAATATGATGATATAAAAAAAATTTTAGAAAATAATAAGTTTAAAAAAAAATTGAAAAAACATAAGAAATTAGCTTATTTACCCTTAAATTTAGGTTGTCGTTTCTGCAAAAACGCGGATACTCCCTCCATGACATCTTTAGACACAGAGTTAACCGCGTATCCGAGGTGTTCAAATTGAAGACCTATGTTTAATGGAACTTGAGAGCCATAATCAATGCATTTTTTAATTACAAATAGACTATTTGTGGGGGCATTTCCTAAGCAAGATGCTTTTTCATGCACAAGTTCCTCGAATTTATCATCATCTGCTAAAAATGACACAATATTCCATTCATACATCTGTTCAGCAGTATAATGTTCCCCAAAAAATAGCAATTCTTTCGTTTTAAATTTACCAAGATGTCTGATTAATCGCTGCGTTCCTCCATTTGCGGGAAAGATTCCTCGTTTAATTTCGGGAAAGCCAAAACTAGATCTTTTTGACGCTATGATAACGTCGCATACCAATACTAATTCAAATCCCCCACCTAAGGCAAAACCATCTACCGCAGCAATTAAAGGTTTTGGAAATTCCTCAATTAAGTCATAATATTTATGTCTCCTATACATTGCATGACATTGATGCCTTAAATTTCGTTGGTCTAAATCAGACGACCCTCGCGCGGAGAGATCTGCACCTGCTGAGAATGCAGGTTTTTTAGTAAAATCTTTAGTACCTCGTAAAACTACGCATCTCGCTTCTGGATCAACTTCTAAAGTTTCTAAAGCTTCTGCTATTTCTCGCAGCGTCTGATTTTGAAGCGCATTCAATTTATCTGGTCTATTTATCGATACTACAGCATAATTTCCTTCTGCTACTTTTTCTATTTTCACATGTTCAAACTTTTTTTCTTCTGACAATTTGTTTAAACCTTGTTTTCTTTAATTTTTATATATATATATAGTTAAAATTTTTAAGAATCTAAATTAGGTTTTTTAATAATTAAAACTAAATCATTTTTTGTATTCATTGCATTAAATTAAAATTTTAATTTTTAGTAAATAATCAAAATCCTTGAGAAAAAATGTCTGAAGCGATAGATAATAAATATAAAAAAGTTGCAAAGATTCTCACTAGTGTTCCTGGCGGATTTCCACATCCAGTATCTGATACTTTATTGGCTATTTTAAAACATGCTATAGCAGAAGAAAACCTAAATTTTCTAATGACATTCAAAAAAAATATCTCTCAATCCATGGAACAATTGAAAGAAAGTAGTGGTCTGACTGAGGAAGAAATCTTAGAAAAAGCGGATGCATTAGCAAAAAAAGGTGTTATATTTAATCAGCCAAGCTCTAGTGGAGTTATGGTGTTTCGATTATTACCCGTTGGGAGGCAATTTGAATATACTTTCATGCAAAAGCTTGAAAAAACCAAGGAAAATATGGAGTTATCAGAATTATTCCATAAATTAAATCAAGAAGTAGAAGATCTGATTCAAAAAAATTATGATAGATTTATCCCAGGTTTTAGTAAAATGCCTCCAGTTGATCGAACAGTACCCATTTTAAAAAACAGAGCAACAGGTAATGACCTAAATATCATCGTGAATGAGGAATTAAGAGTTCCCGAACAAGTAGTAATTCCTACTCAAAAAGTCGAAGAATTGATAAATAAGTTTGATGACATTGCTGTAGGTCATTGTTATTGCCGACAGCATAAAGAATTTTTAGGAGATCCATGTAAACAATTTGATCTCACGCCGAGTTGTTTTACTCTTGGTAAAAGTGCTCGCCATACATCTAATCATGGTTTTTCTAAATTAGTCTCAAAGGAAGAAGCACTCGAGATTTTAAAGAAAATTGAGGACGCAGGATTAGTTCATAAAGCCTATCATTTACATAGCGATACTAGCAAAGAAGAAGTAGCCATTTGTAACTGTTGTAGTTGTTGTTGTTTGACAGCACGCGATTGTCTAATTTTCCCTGTAGCGAATGCAACCAACTACTTAGCCAGTATAGACCAAGATTTATGTATAGGATGTGGCACTTGCGTAGAAAAATGTTATAGCAAGGCTATATTTTTAAATGATGACAATAAGGCGGAAAGAATAGAAGAATATTGCGTTGGATGCGGAGTATGTGCATATTTTTGCCCCGAGAACGCGATATCTTTAATTGAAGGTCAAAGAATAGTGAGATTGAATCCCCCCCGCAAACAATAAAGATTTAATTAAAATTTTATTTTTTGTTTTTTTTTGTAATTTAACATCGTAAGAAGTAGAATAATGTAAAATTAATATATCAATTTTCAAAATCCAAAAGAGAATAAATATGGATCTTAAGAGACCTAATGTTGTTATAATCCTTGCTGACGATATGGGGTATTCTGATATTGGCTGCTATGGTGGGGAGATTGATTCTCCCAATCTTGATAAATTAGCCAAGAATGGGATAAGATTTACACAATTTTATAATACGGCACGATGTTCTCCATCAAGGGCGTCATTGTTAACTGGATTACATCCTCATCAAACGGGAATTGGGATCTTAGTAGATGATGACAGTCCTGAAGGGTATGCTGGAGATCTCAATAAAAACTGTATTACAATTGCGGAAATTCTTAAAGAAAATGGATATAGGACTTACATGAGCGGTAAATGGCACATGTCCACCAGCACATTTACAGTCTCTGATTCTTGGCCGAATCAGCGAGGTTTTGAACATTTTTATGGTACTATTATAGGAGCAGGATCTTACTTTTATCCTCGGACTTTAACTAGAGATAATATAAATATTGATGATGAAGCTAATGAGCCAGATTTTTACTATACTGATGCGATAAGTGCCAATGCTATAAAGTATATTAATCAACATTATAAAAATACTCCAGAGCAGCCATTTTTTCTTTATGTTGCCTATACCGCACCTCATTGGCCTTTACATGCACATGAAAAGGATATAGCGAAATATAAGAGACGATTTGATGAGGGGTGGGATAAATTACGTCAAGAAAGACTAAAACGAATGGTGAAAATGAATATTATTGATAAAGAATGGGAATTATCAACCCGGGATCCAAATGTATCACCTTGGGAACAGGTAAAAAATAAAGGATGGGAAGCAAGGCGGATGGAAGTTTATGCCGCACAAATTGATTCTATGGATCAAGGAATAGGGAAGATCATTTCAGCGTTAGAAAAAAATGGGCAATTACAAAATACTTTGATAATTTTTCTTTCAGACAATGGTGGATGCGAAGAGCCAATTGGGGCGCGAATGGCAAAATTGATGGTAAGTGAGGGTTCCGCTCGGGAATATACCCGTTCGGGTGAAAACGTTAAATTTGGGAATAAATATCGGATAATACCTGGGGCGGAAAATACGTATCAGAGTTATGGTGTGGCGTGGGCAAATGTATCAAATACACCCTTTAGAAAATATAAACATTGGACTCATGAAGGAGGAATCGCAACGCCGTTTATTATTCACTGGCCTGAAAAAATTAAAGCAAAAGGTGAATTAAGGAATCAACAAGCGCAATTGACAGATGTTATGGCAACAATCGTAGATATCACCGGATCCCAATATCCAGAAGAATATAAAGGAAACAAAATCTTACCTTTGGAGGGAACTAGTTTAGTCCCGATATTTGATAATCGCGATAATGACAAAGGAATGTTATTTTTTGAGCATGAAGGCAATGCTGCAGTACGTGAAGGAAAGTGGAAACTTGTAAAGGACTATCCTAATGAATGGGAATTATATAGTATGGAAGATGATCGCACCGAACTAAATAATCTGATTGATAAGTTTCCTGAACGTGCAAAGAATATGATAAATGCTTATGAAGAATGGGCGAAACGTTGTGGGGTAATCCCAAGAGAGAAGATTCTTGAAATATATAAGCAAAAATATAGAAATGCTCAAATAAAATAAACGATAGTCTAACTTTTATTTAGCTCTTTTAAGCATAATTCTGGATATATTTCTAGTAACTTTTTGATCAGGTTTCGGATTGGTAATTACTCGATTTAAGTACGAAAATCCATTAATAAAACGCTCTTTTAAGGAGGGTCCTATATGATCTGCTCCATATACCATCCTAAATTCATGATTTATTCCATTATCAAATAATATACGATGGATAAATTCTGCACCACGATATAATCCTAACATATCTTCAGTACCTACTTCGATATATATCTTAACATCTGATTCTCGAATTTTTTCGGCGTTTTTCATAGCAAGATATGATGGATTATTCATTTTCCAATACTCTTCATCAAAAGGCGACCCAAAAATTGTTTCCATAACTTCTTTGCTACGGTAAAACTTATCTCTTTTTTTAACCTCTTTCCATTCTACGGCAGGTTCTATTCCCGGTTCAAAAGATACAAGAACTCCAAATTTATTCGGATATTTAAATCCCATTCTTAGTGTTCCCATCCCTCCCATTGAAATACCTCCGAGATATGTTTTCTTCGGATCTTTAAAAACTCGAAAATCTTGTAAAAGAACGGGTATTAGTTCATTAAGAATGAAAGTTTCCCATTTCTGAGAACCATCTCGATAATCCATATAAAATGATCGGTCACAATGAGGAGTAACTATTATCATTTCTATGAGCGATTTTTGTTTCCCCATATCTCGAATAAGAGGTCTAATGTTATTTTTAAGAAATCCACTGTACCCACCACCTCCATGAAGAAGTAACATCAATGGATATGTATTATCTGTTGATTCATAATCAGATGGATATAGTACGCTATATTTAACTGGACTCGGTACTAATTCCGTTTCTATTTTAAAATCTTGGACTTTTACCATTATTTTTTTTCCCTTCTAAGTATTATTATTTATAATTTGAACTATTTAAATTTAAGTTCAGAGATTGCAATCCCCGATTCACCGGCTATTACATATAATAAGAAAATTCTCTTCTCTTCTTCATAAATAGCAGGATCGCGTAATTGACAGACTAGTCCGATTATTGCCCCTCGTAAAGATGGTTTTGGTTCTAAATTGCCTCCTTCCCAATCCATTTCGGGATGTAAAATTTCGATTGGAAGAGAGGGTTTCCATTTCTTCCAATCATTTGTTAGTTGAATAGTTGAGAGCAAAATTCTTTCTGGAGAATCTCCAACCTGCGTCCAAAAGATCTGCAATTCATCTCCATCTATCCTTATAGCTGAATGACGCATATTTCGGTTAAATAGCATGGGACCTTGCTCAAAATTATTAATTCCATTTTGAGATCTATAGAATATGCCCGGCATAGACATTCCATAAAACCATCCATTGTATTTAAATACTCTAAGGTAAGGAAAGGAAATAATATCTGGCTCCGCATTAAAATGGATTCCGTCTTTAGAAAGTGCAACCCTCGTCATTTGGTGTCCGGTCTTTAAAAGACCATGGTAATACATTCGAATTTCTTGTATATCATCTAGGACATGGACATCTGGAGATGCTATATGAGGCATTGACTCATCTGGACCGTTATATTTTGGATCTTGAGTGATTTTTACTATTCGATTTGAAGGAGTTGTAGGAAATAGAGATTCTTCCAAATGAAGGGTACCCTTATTGTATATTTGCCATGGTCCCTCCAGATGATCAGCATATGCCAACCTTATATAATCTCCCTTATGTGCTGAAAAATATAGGTAATACCTGCCAAGACACTCATCAATCCAGTTAGGCACACGAATTAATGAAGGTCCTGCTATATTTTTTCCTAAACTGTCATCCATCTCAGGGTAAATTATTGGATTATTTTTAAATCGCGTTATTTCAAATTTTATAATTTCCTTTTCCGCCATTTTATTATCATTGATATTATGATTAATATTTAGATTTAAGAAAAATCTTATCTATCTTTTTTGATTATATTCACACAGGTTTTAACGGATATTTCCTATATTTCTCAATAGCAGCTCTTAGTGATAAAATATTATCCCATGGTGCATTGAGAACATTATGACTTGGCCCAGCGAAATATCCCCCTCCTTGAGCAGCAGCACTAATACATCTTTTTACTTCTTCCTCAACATCTTTTGGAGTTCCAAAATTTAAGATGTCAGAAGAATCTATGCCACCGATAAAGCATAAGCGATTGCCAAGTGTGTTTTTTAATTGTGCTAAATCAACTCCCGCTGCCGGTTCTAATGCCTCAACAGCATTTAAACCTGCATTAACCATATGTGTTAATAATTTATCAATATATCCACATGAATGTTGGACAATTAACATATCTCTTTTTTTACACGCATTATATATTTTTTTATAATAAGGAAGGACGAATTCCAAAAAGTTTTGAATAGAAAAGATGGAACGCCCTTTATACCCTAAATCATCAAACATAAACGCAATTTCAACCCCCGCCTCTCCAAAACGTTTCACAAACTCAATGTTAGTCTTTGCGTATTCTGACATGACTTCGTGGATAAACTTCGGATCTTTTTTCATGTAATATTTTGCTCTAATAATTGTCATTCCTTCAAAAAGCGCTTCGTGAGGAGCTATTGGTAAAATAGCCATAGGAAAGAAATATGGTGATAGAGTTTCAACAAAATCTTCCCATATCTGAGGGGAATAATTTACCTTATCGTTAATCAATTCTGATGGCCTTCCAAACTTCTCCCAGAGTGTGTATCGCCGTTCTGGGGTCGTAAAATAGCCATCTACATACCACACATAATCCCATCCCGTTTCAATTTGTTTTACGTTTTTATAGATTTTACCACTAATAGGATTAATTTGGCAATTGGGATATTCAGGGGGTGCTTTTTGACGTTTAAATTTCAATTTTGAGCCAAAGGGATCCATACAGTACGTATCAACATTCCAAAACTGCTGTTCGGTGATAGAGAATTTCGCTTTCTTGAACTTAGGTTTCACCCACATAGTATTTTCCTTTCTTTCCTTGGAATTTAAATAATATTGAAACGAAGTACCACTCTGCTCAAATCCACTATTGAAAATGGGCACTATATCAGGCTCTCCATCAAGTTCAAGCGTACGTAATACGCGTTCTCTTTTTGTTAATCCCATAGTATAAGGTTTTAAATATTTTAATTTAAAAAATTTGACAATAAGTATTAAGACTTTCAAAAATTAGTTTAATTTTAAAGGATATTTGCGGTACTTTTCAATAGCAGCTCTCATTGCGAGCACATTTTCCCAGGGCATGTTTAAAATATTGTGACTAGGTCCTACAAAATATCCGCCACCTGGAGCTGCTACTTTTATACATCTTTTTACTTCTTCTTCAACATCTTTCGGAGTTCCAAAGTTAAGAACTCGAGAAGAATCTAATCCTCCCAGAAAGCACACTCTTTCGCCTAAAGTTTCTTTTAAATGTGTCAGATCAACGCCAGAGGCTGGTTCAAGTGATTGAATACCGCTTAACCCCGCATCGACCATATCAGGCAAAAATTCATCAATTTTTCCACATGAATGTTGGATGATAAACATTCCGTTTTTTTTACACGCTTCATATGTTTTTTTATAATACGGTAAAACAAATTCTCGAAAACTGCTGATAGAAAAAATAGTTTGACCCTTATAACCCAAATCATCCCCCATCCAAGCTACCTCAACGCCAGCTTCAGCAAAACGCTTTATAATTTCGATATTCGCTTTAGTATACTCTCCAATTACATCATGAATGAATTGGGGCTTTTTACGCATATAAAATGCTACTTTTGGTATTGTTATCCCTTCGAATAAAGCTTCATGAGGAGAAATCGGCAATTCTGCAAATGGATAAAGGTATGGAGAAAGTGCTTCAACGTAACTTTCCCATATCTCTGGAGAGTAATTAATCCGATCGTTTATTAATTCTGACGGTCTCCCATATTGATCCCAGTAAGAATATAAAATTTCTGGGGTTTTGAAATATCCATCGATATACCATGAATAATCCACGCCAGTTTCTACCTGTTTTACGTTCCTATATAACCTGCCACTAATTACGTCAAGACGACAATTTGGATATTCTGAAGGTGCTTTTCTCATTTTGTGCTTTACTTTTGAATAGCCCCAGGGATCCATATGATGAGCATCAGCATTCCAAAATCGCTGTTCCGTTATTAAATATTTAATTTTCGTAATTTTGCATTGAACAGCTAGCTCAGACTCTTTTCTTTCTTTAGAATTTTGGAACTGATGAAATGAATCACTGGTACGTTCAAATCCCATATTATGAATAGGGACCATATCTGGTTCTTCATCGAGTTCAAGAGTTCGAAATACTCGTTCTCGTTTTGATAATACCATAGTTATAAGGATAATTTTTGTTTTAAAAAATGTTTGTATAGATTAATTTAAGCTAAATTTAAAGGATATTTTCGATATTTTTCAATGGCAGCTCTCATTGCGAGCACATTCTCCCAGGGCATGTTTAAAATATTGTGACTAGGTCCTACGAAATATCCGCCACCTGAAGCTGCTGTTTTAATTCCTCTTTTTACTTCTTCTTCAACCTCTGCAACTGTTCCAAAGTTCAAAATTCTAGAGGAATCCAATCCCCCCAGAAAGCACAAACGATCTCCTAATGTTTCCTTCAAATGCGCCAAATCAACACCAGCGGCTGGTTCAAGTGCTTGAATGCCGTTTAACCCAGCATCTACCATATCAGGCAAGAACTCATCGATTTTTCCACATGAATGTTGTATGATATAAATTCCGCGTTTTCTACATGCCTGATAAATCTGCTTATAATAGGGAAGGATGAATTCTCTTAATTGTTTTAAGGAAAAGATAGTCTGGCCTTTATATCCCAAATCATCAAACATAAATACAATCTCAACTCCCGCTTCAGCAAAACGCTTAATAATTTCAACGTTAGTTTTTGCATATTCTGCCATTACCTCATGAATGAATTGTGGATTCTTGCGCATATGATACGCGACCTTGGTAATAGTCATCCCCTCAAAAAGCGCTTCATGAGGAGCGATAGGAAGCCAAGCCATAGGATACAGATAAGGTGAAAGTGCTTCCACAAAAGCTTCCCAAATCTGAGGAGAATAATTGGGCCTATCATTGATTAATTCTGAAGGTTTCCCATATTTATCCCAATATGAATATACAATGTCAGGGGACCTAAAATATCCATCAATATACCATGAATAATCTAACCCTGTCTCAACTTGCTTTACATTCTTATATAATCTTCCGGTTAAAGTATCAATACGGCAATCGGGATATTCTGGAGGGGCTTTTTTAATTTTTTTTTTCACTTTTCCTACTCCCCATGGATCCATAAAATTAGCATCGACATTCCAGAATCGTTGTTCTGTTATATAATATTTTAATTTAGTTGCCTTGCTTTGAACCCATGAAAGACAATTTTTTCTTTCATCAGAATTCTGATAGTCTAAAAAGGTTTTACTTGTACGTTCAAATCCCAACGTAAAAATTGGGACCACATCAGGTTCTCCTTCGAGCTTAACTGTCCGAAGTACTCTCTCTCTTTTTGATAATACCATAGTAAAGGTTTAATTGTATTTCTTAAATAAATTTTCTTTATAATTATTCAAGAAATCACATAATTGTATAATATCCCTCTAATTCAATTTATATTTAGAGGATACATGCGATATTTCTCAATTGCAGCTCGTAAAGCTAGAATATTTTCCCAAGGCGCATTGAGGATATTGTGACTTGGTCCCGCGAAATATCCTCCTCCTCGAGCAGCGGCTTTAATACATCGTTTTACTTCTTCTTCAATATCTTTTGGAGTTCCAAAGTTGAGAATATTAGAGCTATCAATTCCACCTAAAAAGCTCAACCGATCTCCAAGTGATTCTTTTAAATGTGGTAAATCGACGCCTGCGGCAGGTTCAAGCGCTTGAATTCCATTAAGACCTGCTTTGACCATATGAGGCAATAATTTATCAATATATCCACAGGAATGTTGAATAAAGAACATACTGTTTTTCTTAGCCGCTTGATACATCTGTGTATAATATGGGAGTAAAAATTCCTTAAATTGCTCAATGGAGAAAATTGAGCGCCCTTTGAATCCTAAATCGTCTAGATTAAATACTATATCAACACCAGCTTCTGCTAATCTCTTAATAACTTCTAAATTTAGCTTAGTATATTCATTCAGAACTTCGTGAATGATTTTTGGATTTTTTCTCATATAATATCCTACTCGCGGAATGGTCATCCCTTCGAATAAAGATTCAGATATAGGTACTGGTAAAATAGCCATGGGATACAAGTATGATTCAAGTGACTTTATGTAACTATCCCAAATCTGCGGGGAGTAATTTAAGTTATCATTAATCTGATCAATAGGTTTTCCATATTTATCCCAGTATTCGTGGACGATCTCAGGCGTTTTAAAATAGCCATCTTCATACCATATATACGATAGCCCTGTATCGATTTGTTTGGTAGCCTTAAAAATTCTTCCATCAAGTGGAAACATACTCCCTTTAGGATATTCAGGAGGAGCTTCAATAATTATGAAATTAAATTTTACCCCCCATGGGTCCATTCCATGAAGATCTACATTCCAGAATCGTAATTCTGTAATACTTCCAGCCCACTGATATTTAAACCTTGAGAAATCATTTTTAATATAGGTTTTGTATTTTGTATACTCCTCAGATTTCCGGAAGTATTGATAAGAAATACCTGTTTTTTCAAGTCCTAAATTATGTATAGGGATTATATCGGGTTCTTCAAGCTCCAGAGTCCTAATAACGCGTTCGCGTTTTGATAAAGTCATGATTGATCATTATCTTTTAATTTAGATTTAAAGGGTATTTCCTATATTTTTCAATAGCAGCTCTTAGTGCTAAGATATTTTCCCAAGGGGCATTTAGAATATTGTGACTCGGTCCAGCAAAATAACCTCCACATTGAGCAGCTGCTCTAATGCATCTCTTTACTTCCTCCTCAACATCTTTTGGAGTTCCAAAATTAAGTATATTAGAACCGTCAATACCACCTAGAAACACCACACTATCACCTAAAGTTTCTTTTAAATGAGCGAGATCCACTCCTGCTGCGGGCTCAAGGGCTTGGATACCATTCAATCCCGCCTCAACCATATGAGGTAATAGTTTGTCTATATATCCACAGGAATGTTGAATAATGAACATGCTATTTTTCTTAGCCGCTTGATAAATCTGTCGGTAATATGGCAGAATAAATTCTTTAAATTGCTCAACTGAAAAAATAGATCGCTGTTTCATGCCTAAATCATCTTCATAAAACACGATGTCGACGCCAGCTTCTGCTAGCCTCTTAATTATTTCCAAGTTAACTTTCGTGAATTCATTCATTACTTCATGTATAAACTGGGGGTCTTTTCTCATGTAGTAGGCTACTCTCGTTATCGTCATTCCTTCGAATAATGATTCATGCATACTAATAGGTAGCAAAGCCATTGGATACAAATAATTTGATAGTTTTTCCACAAAATTATCCCAAATATCAGGAGAATAGTTCATTTTATTATTAATGAACTCAATAGGTTTGCCATATTTATCCCAATATTCATGTACAATTTCTGGGGTTTTAAAATAACCATTCTCGTACCATAAATACATCAAACCAGTATTAATTTGAGGAGCAATTTTCCAAATTCTTCCGTCATATGGTAACATAACACATTCAGGAAATTCAGGAGGTGCCTTGATCGGTTTCATTTTAAATTTATCAATTCCCCAAGGATCCAATGAATGGAGGTCTGCGTTCCAGAACCGTAATTCGATTATACTCCCTGTAATTCCCATAAGTACTTTGAACTTCATTTTTAAAACCTCATTTTCTATTCCCGCTCTAATATTCTTGTATTCTTCCGATTTTATAAAATACTGGTTAGAACTTCCCGTCCATTCAAATCCTAAATGGTGAATTGGCACCATATCGGGCTCTTCAAGCTCTAAAGTTCTGATTACTCTTTCTCTTTTTGAAAGTGCCATATGCAAATATATACCTTATGATTTAAAAAAAGTTTTTAGTCGAATGCTTGAAAAAATAGTGATTTAAAAATAATAAAAATCTATTCAAAATCCTTTTCGATAAAAAAAAAATAATTAATAATTCTTTCACTCTAAATATTATATAATCAAAAAATATCGGTTTAATATTATGGATTATGAACAATTAACAGAACTTATAGTAGAATTGGAGCTCGATGATATTGCGGATGCAGTAAAGGAGGCCCTTGAGGCGGATGGGAAAGACCCATTTGATGTGTTATCCGCACTTACTGCAGGAATGGATGAAGTAGGGCGGCGATATGATGATGAGATTTATTATTTAGCAGACTTAATGCTGGCAGCAGAGACTATGAAGGTTGCATTAGATGTTTTGAAACCGGAATTAGCTTCATCTGAAAAAGTGAAAGAGAAAGTAAAAATCGTTATCGCAACCGTTAAAGGAGATAATCATGATATCGGGAAGAATTTACTTGGAATATTATTGATGAGTGAAGGATTTGAAGTATACGATTTAGGTAAAGATGTGGATGCTGAAGCTATTGTGGCAAAGGTAAAAGAAACAGGTGCTACAATCGTTGGTTTGAGTTCACTCTTAAGTATGACTGTTCCCCAAATTGAAGTTGTTCATGAAGCACTTAAAGCTGCGGGGTTACGAGATAAAGTGAAATTAATTGTTGGTGGAGCGCCTCTAAGTATGGATCTAGCCAAGCAATTTGGAGCAGATGATTTTGCCGAAGATACGATTAAAGGAATTTCACACATAAAAGATTTAGCTGGAATCTAATTTTTTCATTCCTTTTTTCTTATTTTTTCTATTTTTTTAAAATCAAGGTCTTTTGAGGTTCTTTATAAACTTTCGAGCAAGATCATTATTGAATTTATAAATTAGATTAATTATTAAAATAAAAAAAATTGATTAATTGCGTTAAATTACACCTTTTTCTTTAAGCATTTGTAGATATTTCGCTTCTTTTTCTTCATGTATTTTTTTTAATTCTTCTTTTTGTTTCATCCATTCGGGACCTCCGAGAGGATAAAATTTTACACAAAGTCCTCCAATTAAAAGTACTATTCCCGGAATAATAGTAAAGGCCAGCATTATACCAAGTTGTGCGTTAGCTGTTTGAGTTGATGCATGTTCATTAAATCCAAAGGCCAATACGACCCAAATAAAAACAGCTGGTGCAATAGATATAGCTGGTTTCTGCACAAGCGCTTCTATACCGGCATAAGTTGCTTCCCTTCTTTTACCAGTCTTTAATTCATCGTAATCAACCACATCCCCAAAAACCATCTGTACCATAAGATAAAAACCTGAAAATGCTGCTCCTAATACCATTAAACCGATGAAAGCTGTTATATAGACCCAACCTATTAGAATAAATGCTGTAAAACCAATTCCTAATATGATAAGGGAAGTCATAAACGCATTTTTAAGGCCTATTTTCAATACGACTTTATTCCACACAGGAAGGAACAAAATAAGCATCAAAAAGAATACTAGGATCGGGAGAAGAGCTAAAAGTCCTCCGACTTGAAGGACAAAATCAAGATAGTAAAAGACAGCAGTACCAAGAACTTGTTGAGCAAAATAGAAGCAGAAATAAGGAATCAAATACAAATTAAAAGCCTTATTTTTAAAGGTGGTTTTAATACCTTCGATGAATCCCATAGGTTCTTCCATTACCGTAAATTTATTTTCTGTTATGTAATATGAACTTGCGAATAATGCTATTCCACAAATAATACCAATAATAGTCATTAATATTATTATATCAAGATTGATTCCTTTCCGTTCTGTTCCAGTGAATAGAAGTATAGGTACAGCCAGCGAAAGAAAACTAGCAATAGTAGATGCAACACCTCCATAAGTCATTAAGTTACCACGAGCTTTCGAGGATATGGCCATCTCTGCTGGAAGGAGCCATGTGATCATCAATATAATTGTTATCATTGTATCAATTGCAAAAAGAACAAATACGAAATAAAGGAACAGGGCAAATTGATCGTTAATATCGACTAATGGGATCCAACATATAATAAAAGTTAGTGCAAAAAATGGAGCACCAAATCGAATCACCGGAATTCTTCTTCCATATTTTTCGCTGTGTATTCTATCTTCTAAATATCCTATTATTGGATCATTGAGAGTATTCCATACCAAGAAAATTACCCATCCTATGGCAATCCATGTTGCTGATAGCCCTAAGATAATATTGTAATAGTATGTTATTGCGACCATTGAAATATTTCCTAAGATGCTGCCTGCTAATTGAGCACCTCCAAATGCCATTTTCGCACTTCTTGGAAGTTTCTCTTCAAATTCTTCAACAACACTCATTTTCAATCACTTTTGTTGTTTTTTTATGAAAAATAAATATATTAACATTTTTTTTAAAAATATTTAAATTTATTTAATTGTCTTTTTTTTCGAAGCAATAAAATTGTTAAATGCTGATTTGAGAATTAATCAAATCGATTAACGAGTTCTTGTCGAGCTACTTGTAGATTCATAGGTGGTAAACCTTTTAATAGAGCTTCCACATCGTCAGTGACCATGCGACCTATATTTCGACGTGCTTGTAAGGCAGAACCAGCCATATGGGGGGTGAAAATTATATTTTTGGCCTTGCGAACAGGATGATCCTTAGGTAATGGCTCTACAGGAAAAACATCAACAGCTGCTTTAAACCTATTATCATTAGTTAATTCTATAAGAGCATCAAAATCGATTAAATGAGCACGACTTAATAATATTAAAATAGAGTCACTTTGAATTTTTTGTAGCTTTTCGCGTGAGAGAAGAGCTTTATTTTCAGCTGATGGTATTGCTAATACAAAAATAAATTTAGACGTTTCTAAGAGGGTTTCTAAAGTGACTGAAGATACTCCTTGTTTCTTGAGATAGCTACTTGGAAGCCATGGATCATATGCTTGAATCTTACATCGAAAGGGCTCAAGCAATGGTTTAAACGCTCGAGCGAGATTGCCATATCCAATTATTCCTACAACTTGGTCATACAGTGTAGAAACATTCATATTCTGCCACTTTTCAGTTCCTGACCTTAAAGCTCTATCTGATTCTACTATATCGCGTGCAGCAGAGATTGCCAGCCCTAATCCCATCTCTGCTACCATTGGGGCGAATGCGGGTGCACAGCTTAAAACCCGGATATTCCGTTCAAAGCAAATATCATAATCAAGTACTTTAGGTGAAGGATGTTGTCCACCAACTTCAATAATCGCTTCTAAATTTGGTGCACTCTCCTTATCGACCGACCCATAGCGCCAGAAGCCAGTAATAATAATAGAGGCTTCTTTCTTAGCCTCTTTCCATTCTTTTTTCGGCATCTTCTTATCCTTACCCCAGATTATTTCCGCTGTGCTTTTTAATCGTTCTAGATCTTCGGAATAAAAGATAGTATGCAAGGTACGGAAATAGGGATCTAATAGTATTTTTTTCATAATTTTTAAAACTTAATCTTTAATTTTCTTCTATAAATATTTTTTTTATAAAATTAGGAGCCATAAAACCAAAATAAAAGAAAATAGCACCTATTATATTAACTACTCGTGTAATAACAATTAAGAGAGATCTCGTAATAATTATTGCTTCAAGAAATATACTCACAAATATAAAAATAAACCCTAAAAATATGAAATTCCCTTTTAAAATAGTCAAATTATTCCCGGACTTAAGACAGTTAAAAACAAATAGAAATCCGGTTATCATTATAATTGAAATATAGATTACAAAATATATGTTTATTAAGTCAAACCAAACCATATAATGACCTCTTCTGAATTCTCCTATTGAACTAGGATTCGTGAAAAAAGTGTAATAATAGATCTAGGATTATAAATATATTATTTTTTATTTTATAATTTATTATATAATGGTAAATTCTAATATGGTAAATTCTTTAGAGTTAACACTTTCGAGCATTAAGGGCATACCAGAAATAATACCTTTTAATCCATTTATCATGCATTTAGCAGCTTCAATTATAAATGTGGATTATAATCAAGAATATTGTAGAAATCCAGATAATTTAGTAAAAGGCCAAATAAAATGTTCTGAATTCTTCGGAATAGACCATGTAAATGTTTCGACAGATGCTTATCGCGAGGCTAATGCTTGGGGAGTTGAAATTAATTGGGAAAGCCATACTCCTGTTGCGAATACTCATCTAAGAATCGATGACTTTGATTCAATCGATCCTCCCGATTTAACTTCAAATATAAGAATCATGAATAGAGTTAATGCGGTAAAAAAACTAGCTCAAAAGATTGGAGGGACACAATGTATAGTTGGTTGGATTGAGGCTCCTTTTGCCGAAATCTGTTGTTTATTTGACTTAATTAATGTTTTAAAATTATGCAGATATGATGATTGGGAAAAGCAAATTAAAAATTTAATAAATAGAATCCTTCCAATACAAAAGGAATTTGCTGAGATGCAGATTGAAGCAGGAGCTAATATAATTGGAGCTGGCGATTCGGCAATTTCTCAAATTGGGCCTAAAAGATATGAAAAATGTTGTTTATCAGATACTAAAGACTTATTCAACCACATTCAGAAGAAAGTTCCCGTATTATATCATATATGTGGTGATAACTCTGTAGTGGACAAGGATGGTAGAGATATGTTAAATTTAGTATCGAGCACTAATGCCGCTATATTGGATTTAGATTATCAAGTTGATTTAAAAATGGCAAGAGAAAAAATAGGAAAAAACAATTGTATAAGAGGAAATACTAATACCCAAATATTGGGAAGTACAACTTATTCCGCGTTGGATGTAATAACCGAAGTATCTAAAACTATAAAAATAGGAAAACCGGGAGGAATGTATATGTATGCTGCAGGATGTGAATGGCCTTGGGAACCAAAAGAGATGGCAATCCGAAACCTTAGTATAGCTAAGGCTTTAGTTGAAGAAACAGGAAAATATTCATAAAGATAATTCATCAAAGACTATGGATATATGATCATTTCGCTCAATCTTAAATTATGATCTGAGATTACTTTCTATTAATATCAAATTTAGATTAATTATCTAAAATTCTGGTATTTATAATTCAGAAGTTATTAATTAAGATATTATTTAAATTAAAATAGTGGTGTAAAATGAATATTAGACTTGATAAAAATGAAATGCCTGAACCTCCGCCAAGAAATATCATTGAGGAGATTAAACTAAGTATTGACCAAATTAATCGGTACACTTCTCAAAAAGAGGTAAATAGATTAATTGAAATGTTATCTGAATATGCAAATGTGCCTCTAGAATCATTAATATTAAGTTCAGGCTCAGATATTCTGATTAAGGAGTTTATTTATCTTTTTTCAAAAGGACGTCAAATCATTATCGTAGATCCAACTTTTTTCTTAATTTCGAATGCCGCTCAGAAAACATCCTCTCCGATATTAAAAGTTCGACTAAAAGAACCAAAATTTAATTTCCCTTTAGAACCTTTACTTGATGAAATTAATAAACCGACACTGATAATTATAGATAATCCTAATAATCCGACGGGAAATTTGCTCTTAGATAAAAATAAAGTAAAAATGTTGTTGGAAAATGAGCACTTGATAATATTAGTTGATGAAGCATACTTTGAATTTTCCAGAGTTGGTGTTGCTGATTTGATAAGAAATTATCCCAATTTAGCTGTTTCTAGAACCTTATCTAAAGCTTTTGGATTGGCTGGTTCGGGAATAGGTTATTTAATCGCGGGAGAATTAGTTCAACAAAGATTCTCTGGTCTTGAAATTATGCTTCCTTATCCAAGTATAATTGCGGGAATTCAAGCTTTAAAAAATAGGGAGTATATGAAAGAATTTATAAAAGAAGTTAACCAAGAAAAGAAGAGGGTCATGAAACTATTATCTGAACTAGGAATCATTGTGTATCCAAGTTATACAAACTTTTTGTTGATAAAATCAGAAATTCCTGATTTGGCTCAAAAATTAGAGAAAAAAGGGATCTACGTTTCGAATTTATCTCACTATTCATTAAGTGCAGAATTTATTAGAGTAAGTATTGGCTCGAAAATTGAAAATGATAATTTTGTAAATATTTTAAGAGCCATTATTGAAAATCATTAGCTCATTAATGCTTTCTTAATTCTCTATAAAATTCATCAGGATCATCAATTTTTAATATTAACAATTCCAATTTCTTATCGATTCCTAATTAATTAGCAGTTTATGTGACTTTATTATTTTGGAATATCTATATTTTTGTTAAGAACAAAATCACACATTTCGAAAAAAGGTTAATTGCATCTTCTCGAGATATATTATTCATTAATTCAATCCTACCTTTGAAATTCCTGACCATTTTCCTATATTTTTTCTTCGAATCAAATTACTTATTTGTTTGGATTTATAATTTACATACTTCTAACGTAATATAGGAAACTTAAAGCTATTAATAGTCAATTTTAATAAATTTATAAATAATGTGTCTTTAATGAATTTCAGTCCGAAATATACATAAATCATTAAGTGATTTTAAATCCAAATTAAATGGTGAAAAAATTTGAAACTTTTAGAAGACAAAAAGTCCTTAATCACAGGTAGTGGAAGAGGGATTGGAAAAGCTGTCGCGATTGAATTCGCCTTAAATGGAGCTGATGTAGCTATTACAGCTCGCTCTGAGAATGAATTGAATCAAACTCTAAGGGAAATTGAAAATTATGGTGTGAAGGGTCTTAGGATTCCTGCCGATCTTTCCACTATAGATGGAGTTAATCAATGTGCTAATACATATTTAAAAGAATTTCAAAAATGCGATATTTTAGTTAATAATGCGGGATATAGTCAATATTGTTCTATTATGGATTATTCTGTTGAAGATTTTCAATATTTATTTAATCTGAATGTCATGAGTTATTTTTTGATGACAAAATGTATGCTTCCTGGTATGATTGAACAAAAGAGTGGCAAAATCATTATGACAGCTTCATCAGCAGGAAATTTGGCTTTTCCTGCAAAGAAATTTGCATATGCTGCAACAAAAGCGGCAGAATCAGCTATGGGAAAATGCCTAGATGCTGAATTAGGTGTATACAATATTCAAGTGAATACCATATGCCCAGGTCCAATCGAAACTAAATTATTGAAAGATAATAGAACATGGGGAGCTGTTTATCCTGAAGGTATGGCACCTGAAGTTATATCACCAATGTATTTATTTTTTGCAAGTGACACTATAAAACGCCCATATAGAGGAAGAGTAATTGATCAATACTTATTTTCTGAATTACTCTCAACTCTAAAAAAAGAGGTTAATAGTGATGATTTTGATATTAAGGAGCTATTAAAGTCTATGAAAGAGAAACTTAAAAAAGACTCTTATACCTTATTTAGAAAAAATCAGGAATTAGCAGAATTTATGCTTAAATACAATAGAGATAAATAATTTAATATTAATAAATAAAACTAATAATGTGATTGAATGAAATTATTAGATGGAAAAATAGCTTTAATAACTGGTGGGGGAAGAGGAATTGGAAAAGCTACGGCACTTGAATTTGCCAAAAATGGTGCAAATGTTGTAGTTGTCTCTAGAACCGAAAATGAACTAAATCAGACTGTTAAAGAAATTGAAAATTATGGTGTAAAAGGTATTGCAATTCCAGCTGATTTGTCCAGGGTTGATGGAGCTAAAGACTTAGTTAATAAATATTATAAAACATTTGAAAGATGCGATATTTTGGTAAATAACGCTGGAATGACTCATTTTGCAAGCGTAGTTGATTATCCTCTTGAAAAAGCAGTAAAATTATTCAATGTGAATCTTATTTCCTATTATGTCATGATAAAATTGATCTTACCTGGAATGCTTGAACAAGGAGGGGGTAATATTCTATTAACCTCATCACCACAGGGAACCATTTATTTTAGCAGTCATAAAGTGGCCTATTCTGCCTCTAAAGCTGCTGTTATGGCAATGGGAAAATGTTTACAAAATGAGGTGGGAAGACAAAACGTACGGGTAAATGTTATCCTGCCAGGAGCAATCCATACCCAGATGATGGAAAATCTAATAGAATGGGGTCAGAATTTCCCTGAAAAGGTACCCCCAGAGAAAATAGCTCCTTTATATCTCTTTTTGGCCAGTGAATCCTCTAAGCGAAAATACAAAGGAAAGGTTATAAATCAGTTAATGCTTAACGAAATAGTGAATACTATTCAAACTGAATTAGGAAGTAAGGAATATAAAATCAGAGAAATTATAGATCTTATGAAAGATACACTAAATAAAGATCAACATACAATGTTGAGAAAAAATCAAGAGCTTTTTGAATTTATGCTCAATTATAAAACTATATAAAATAAATCAAGGGTGAATAGAAACATGTCTAATGAAATAAAGAATGTAAGTGTTATTGGTATAGGTTTCTTGGGTAGATTAATTACCGAAAGAACTGCGTTATATAACTATAATGTGCGCATATATGATATAAATTCTGAGGGTCTTGAAAAATTAGCGAGATCATTAACGAGAAAAAAGAAACGAAAGAATTTATATGGAGAGGTTTCATTTCATAATACCGTTTCGGAAGCAGTGGCTGATGCTGATTTAATTATTGAGGCTGTACCAGAAAAGTTAGAATTAAAAAAGGAAGTATTTTCACAGATTGACAGGGCTGCCCCGCCTCATGCTATCATTGCTACAAATAGCTCTTCAATACCTGTTTCAAGGATAGAGGACGCTGTTAAACGGAAAGATAAACTATTAAATATTCATTTTTATCATCCAACAACATCACCAATGGTAGATATCATGCGGGGATCAGAAACTAGTGAGGATACCTTCAAAAAGGGTAAAAATTGGATCGAATCTCTTGAGCTTACTCCATTAGAAGTGAAAAAAGAGTGCTTAGGATTTGTGTTCAATAGAATATGGAGAGCGATCAAAAAAGAATGTCTAAAGATTTGGGCGGGAGGTTATGCTGAAATTGAAACCGTTGATAAAGCGTGGAAAATCTTCACTGGTATGGGAGTAGGACCATTTAGCCTTATGGATATGGTAGGTCTAGATGTTGTTTATGATATAGAAATGTCATACTTTAACGAAAGTGGAGATCCTAAAGATAAACCACCTCAAACTCTTAAAGATAAAGTAGATAGAGGAGAACTCGGAAGAAAATCCGGGAAAGGTTTTTATGAATATTAATTTTAATGTTGCTATAAGAAAGTTCATTAATTTAAAGAATAAATAAAAAAATAAAATTAAATTGGTGCTACTATATTCCTTAATTCACCATATTTTCCTTCCTTTATATTTTGATGTAATTCTTCTGTTAGGGGTACATATTTTTTAGCGCTTGAATCCCAGAAATGAATTGGATCTTTAACAATGTTGAGATTATATATTTCTTTACGGAGATTAGTTTTTACTATTTTAAAACTACTCGTAGTTGTTTCGAGTTCCTCCATTATACGCATAAAGATAGGAATTGAATAGCTAGGTAAAGAACTTAAAACAAATTGAGAGAGTTCATCTATATCGAATTTAATCGAAGAATCCAATGTAAAAGCTGCCATACCGGCTTTTCCCTCGGTATTGGGAATGGCTACACCATACACTGCACTATATTGAATCGCAGGAAAAGAATTTAAAATAGCTTCTACTTCTAAGGTAGATACGTTTTCTCCCTTCCATCGGAACGTATCGCCAAATCGGTCAACAAAAGACACCCACCGGTCCTTGTGGACCTTTAACATATCACCTGTGTGGAAAAAAGTGTCGTTCTTTCGAAATACATTATGAATTATTTTCTTTTCAGTTTTTTCCTTATCTTTATAGCCCGTAAAAACCCCTCTTTCCTCGACTTTTATTAAACCCATCCCAATATCACCTGCTTTGCACTTTATACAATATCCTTTCTCGTTTTTATAAAATTCACCTGTATCGGGGTCGACTTTTGCGATAGAAAATCCGGCCATATTATCCCTTCCGACCATTCCCGGCACTCCATCGGCGTTGAAAAGTGGCCGATGACCTTCAGTTGAACCATAAAATTCGTAGATATTAGGAACTTGGAAGCGAGCTTGAAATTCTTCCCATATTTCTTTACGTAATCCTAAACCTAACATTTTTTTGAGTGTGTGGTTCTTATCATTTTCCGAAGGGGGTTGGTTAAGAAGATAACGAGGAATTTCACCGACATACATGAAATATGTCGCTTGAAATTTCCGGATATCATCCCAAAATTTGGTAGCAGAAAACCTCTTACTCAAGGCTATTTTTGCCCCCAGAAGATTTGCTTTCATCCAAGAGCATCCGATTCCAACATTATGATATAAGGGAGTTGGGATATAAATGATTTCATCAGGACCCAAATCAGCAATAGCACATAAAATAGAAGCTTGAGTATATAATCGAAAGTTTTGCATGATTACAGCCTTAGGAAGTCCAGTAGTCCCCGATGTATAGATATAAAGTGCAGTTTCTCGTAATACAGAATCAAAAGTTGTTTTAGGATTTGCTGAAGATATTGATTTTAACTCGTCTGACAAGTCTGTGTACTCGTGCTTAATATTTTTAGGATTGTTTATTACAAAAATCTGATCCGGGTTATAGGAAAGATCATCAACAACGTCATTAAAGTATGGTATGCACGTTCCATCAAGAACTATCCATTTTGCTTCAGCTACATTGAAGGAATGCGTTAGAGCCTGCTTTCTCTGGTTAAAATTAATTAAAGCACTAATGCCCTGAATTTTATTTATACCCGCTACAAAAAAGAAATATTCTGGACAATTTTCCAGCATCAGAGCAACCGTATCACCCCGCTGTAATCCTAAATCATAAAAATAATGAGCGACTCGATTACTTTCTTCGTTGAATGCCTGCCAAGTCCATGATAAATCTTCATAAAATAATGCTTTTTCTTTCGGTTTTTCCCTTGCGTTCTTTTCAATTCTAGTGCCAATACTTTGATTTTCATTTGCCATTATATCATTCATTACACCTCGGAATTTATCCCAGACTGCTGCTTCTTTAGGAGTCATTTTTGGAGACATAAGTTTACCTCAATTTATTTAATGAAAATTTATTAGATTATATCATTTTGAATTAAATTTGATATACGATAAGGTGATATTTATTTCTTTTTCTCTCATAAATTGAGAAAATAAACAAATGGTTTTAATTTCGTTAATAAAATTATCAGATCAGAAGAATAATTAAAATCCATACCATTGCAAAACTAATTATGATCGTTAAATTAGCAATCATACTAACTAGCTTCTGATCATATTCAAATTCTATGGAAAATGGAATTACAGCTAACCCAATAGGAAAAATCAGTGAAATAGTTAAGATAATTCGAAAAAGTAAGTTGAACTGATCAGAAGGAAGGAAAAAAAACAATAGTAAACCAACAAGTAAACCCAAGGAATAACGAATTATAAGAACTTTTATAATTGTTGCCCATTCTGTTCTTTCAAATTTAAAGTTCAAATAAATACCTAATAAAAGTAAAGATAATGCGGTATTAGCTCTTGCGATAATATCCAACAAATCCCAGAAAAACATTGGGATATTAGGTCCAATTTCTGAAAAGTTTATGAAGAGGGCAAGGATATAGCTCATTAAAGGAGTAGATTTTAACAAACGTTTCCCTATATCTTTAAAATCTATACCTAAATCTTCAGTATTATTATTAGGTGAGAAGATGGAACCAATAATATAACAGAGTACGAAGATTGTAAATGCATTCCCGGCATCAATGAGTGCAATATATTGCATACCCTCATCTCCCCAAATCCCTTCAATTAAGGGGAAAGAAAAATGAGCTACATTAAACCCTATTAATGACATTAGTATGAGTCCTTTTTTATCCCTTTGATATCTTCTAAATAGAATTAATCCAATCATAGCCATAAAAAAACCAAAAATTATAGTAACCAAAGGCAATAAGATTAGAGTTAAATTAAACTCAATTTTGCTTGTTACCTTAAGAATAACTGCTGGCAGAGTAATATTAAATATAACTTTGGCGACTACCTTCCCATTTTCCTCTGTTAAGATTTTTAATTTCTTAACTACGTACCCTATAATTATTATAATTAATGATAAAAAGAAAATGTAATTTACATCTGCCATTTTTTCAATTTTTTCCTCATTTTCAATCTTAAAATAAAATATTATAAGTAATTTATAGAAAAATTAATCCATTTCTATTTTAACATAAAGTATAAATAAATTTATCTCTAAATTCCAATTAAACCATTTTAATTTTGAAGTTTTAGAGGTTAATAAGAATTGAAACCAAATCTTCTTTCAGATGAGAAAGTAATTATTACTGCTGCTATAACTGGTGGCATTCAAGGTAAATGGGCAAATCCTGCTGTACCAATCACTGCTGAAGAGCAAGCTCAAGATGCCTTAGAATGTTATAATGCTGGGGCTAGCATTTGCCACCTTCATGTTCGTGGAGAGGATGGTCAAAATACTCCTGATTTAAAAGTGTATAATAAAGCTGTCACTCTAATCAAGGAAAAATGTCCCATTATAACACAAATAGGAAATGGTATAGGAGCCTGGGTTGAGTGGGGTACAAAAGTGAGTAGTAAAGGTAAAAAATATGGCACATCAATCCGAATGGCTACCTTGGAAGAGAGATTAAATCTTCTCAATATCGAGCCAGTACCAGACATGTATACGATAAACGCCGGAACTTTTGAATTCCGAACACGTTATGGAAGCCATCTTTTTGATAATCCTATGGATTTCAATAGAAAGTTTGTGAATAAATGCTACAAGCGAGGTTGTGGGATTGAAATTGAAGTATATGACTCAGGTCATATTAATAATATTTTTGATCTTGTAGATGTAAGCTCACTAAAGCCTCCCCTCCATTTTAGCCTTGTGTTAGGAATCAATGGGGGAGCTCCTGCTACAGTAAGTAATTTGACTCACTTAGTTGACCAGATTCCTGAAGGTTCTATGTGGCAAGTCGTCACTGTGGGCAGATATAATCTTACTCTTACCACTATTGCCATGTGTATGGGCGGGAATATTAGAACGGGTTTAGAAGACACACTTCACTATAGAAAAGGTAAGCTCGTTCAAAGTAATGCTCAACTTGTCGCTCGCATGGTGAGACTAGCTAAAGAACTTGGAAGAGAGCCTGCTACCGTAGATGAAGCAAAAGAAATGCTAGGATTAAAATCATAAAAGAAATTTTCACTGTGTAATTTTACTTGGTAATATCTTTTTTTTATTCACTTTAGATATTAAATATAAAAAAAATAAAAATAGAAAAAATTTTCAAATTACTCCGATTCTTTGCCAAATAAAGCTTTTACATCTTTTTCACATAGGAAGAACGCAATAGCAACTGGAAAACCAAATAAGAAAAAGGCACAGGAAGCAGCAATAGCAAGATACCTGCAGAAATTAATCTTAAATAGCAGTCCTATTGAACCAATTAGCAACATTAACGCAATTGGACCTGCAATGAGTGCAATAATCGTCAATGATGTGGAAATTTCAGAGGCACTCTGTTGACTATTTTTTGCTCTTTGTTGGCCTAGATAATCTGCATTGGTTATAACATAATATGCATAAAAGAGAAAAGTTAATGCTACTGCTATAGAAATAATCGATACGATATATAAAAGAGTCTCTCTTTTAATTTTAGGCATATCTGGAGTTGTTCTGGGATTATCTTGCACATCACGGGCAGCATACATGAGCAAAAAGAGTGGGATTAAAACGTAAACTGTACCATGAACCATTACTCCGAATTCGCGTTCACCACCATATACAGCCGTTGAAACTACAAGCATTAAAAAGACTGAAAGAGCTGTAAATACTAAAAAAAATTTAAACGTTTCTTTATAGCCCTTTCTAAAATAATACATCGAAAGTAATATTGAAGCAACGACGATCATCGCTCCTAAGATCATTAAAGGATCTATGACGTGATATGCATAACCACCCCATGCGAGCATTTCATCATGTGTGAGGTCTATTCCATACCAAATATGCATTTGTTTTTCAAAATGATAAAACTGATCAATAAAAAAATGAGAAATACCACCTGCTACCGAAACAAGATAAGCATTCTTCCAGTTGACCTCTCTAATTTCCTCATCTACAAACTTTAATGGAAAAAGACCATTAGATTCCACTAATGTAAAGCGAGAGCTATATGAATAAACCAATGAAAAAGGAATAGCAAGTATGGCATATCCGAGAATATTATGAAAGTATGGAATAGAGAAATAATGCAGTATGTCTGGACCGAATATATTGTTTGCTAGAAAAATAAAAGCGATTTTATAGCTGAATTTATCCTTGGTGTAATAAAGAATCGGGATAATTAGACATAATCCATAAAAAACGTGTCCGAAGGTTGGCATTTTTATATGATTTGTTTTTAATTTAGAAATAAAAAATTTATCAATATATATAGAAATTCTCTTTTGGATTATATATAGTATATAGATTTTATCAGATTGCTTAACTCTATTATTTTACAAAAATGAGAAAAAAAAAAAAAAAAGAAAATAAAAATTTGAGATTAAGCTTCTGATTCCTTATTAAACATAGCTTTTACGTCATTTTCGCATAAGAATAAACTGATGGCGAATGGAAATGCAAAGATTAAGAAATACATACAAATGGCAATTACAATGTAGCGGCAAATATTACTTTTAAAGAAAAGTCCAATTGAAGCAATTAGTAAAATAATTGCGAAGGTCAAATATATATACCCGATTATTGTTACTGTAATGGTCATTTCAGCGACGCTCCCTCCAAACATTTCAATAATAAGTTCAGCAAGATACCCAGCATATGTTATTGCAAAATAAGCATATAAAGCCATAAAGAGTGCAAATAAAATAGAAATTATTGCGACGATCTTCAAAAGCGTATCCCTGTTTATTTTCGGCACATCTGGTGTTGTAATAGGATTATCTTTTACATCCCGGGCTGCATACATGAGTAAAAATAGTGGTATCAGCACATAAACAAAACAATGCACTATCGCCCCGAATTCACGTTCAGCCCAAAATATACTTGTAGACACAAAAACCATCAAACTAACTGTAATAACGGTAGAGATTAAAAGCAACTCGAAGGATTCCTTATGGCCTTTCATGAAAGTATAGAGAGAGAGCACGATAAAGCTAATTATTGCAATATCGCCTATTATTATTAAAGGAGTGATGTAGTGGTAGGCAGATCCCCCCCATGCAAGCATCTCGTCATGAGTAATACTGATTCCTTCCCAAATCATCATTTCTTTTTCCCAATGATAAAACTGGTCTATAAAGAAATGTGAAATCCCTCCAGCAGCTGTAATACAGTATGCATTTTTGTAATTTACTTCACTAATTCCATCATCTACAAATTTTAATGGTAAGATCCCGTCAGATTTTTTTAAAGAAAACCTAGAGAAATATGAGTAGAACACTGCGAGTGGAAGTGCCATTATAAGAAATCCCAAAATACTATGAGTCGGTATTATAAAGAAAAGTCCTACTAGATCAGGACCGTATATATTGTTCGCGAGAAAGATAAAAGCGACCTTGTAATTAAACGGCTTTTCATCGGTCTTTGTATAATAAAGGATCGGAATCAGAAGTGCTAAACCATAGCAAATATGTCCGAAAGTTGGCATTTTTATACCTTTTATTTTGAAATTTAAATTTTTAAAATTTTTTTTATATTAATATTCTCTTTTGAATTATATATAGTATATCGATTGATTTACTCCAATATTTAACAAAAAAGGAAAAAAATGTTGGTTTTCACTAAAATAAAAATTTTGGCTTATTCTTTGTCCTTTACTAACCAATATACTAATTAATTTCAATAAAAGTATTTAACCTTAATTTTTCCATTTTTATGAACAACCCCAATATGAAATAGTTATAAGATTTTAATTAGCAGTAATATTAATGATCATATTAAACTCTAATTTAATTTAAAAAAACTAAATCAAAAAGGATGAAAAAAAATGGTTGAAATTAAAAACTTAGTGGTTGTTGGAGCTGGTCAGATGGGCACTGGTATAGGTCAAGTGGCATTAATGGCAGGTTTTAATATTACCATGGTTGATATCAAGGATGAGTATGTTGATAAAAGTTATGCAAATATAGATGAAGGGATGAAAAAACTTGAAGCAAAAGGAAAATTTAGTGAAGGAAAAACCGCTGCTGGTTATATGGCGAATTGTAAAAAATCGATAGATATGGCCTCTGCGGTGAAAGATGCGGATATCATTATTGAAGCTGTTATTGAGGACATGAATATTAAAAAGCAAGTGTTTAAAACATGTGATGAAAATGCTCCTGCTCATTGTATCATTGCCTCAAATACTTCTACTATGTCAATTTCAGAAATGGCGACTGCCACCAATAGACCAGATAAAGTAATTGGTATGCACTTCTTTAATCCGGTTCCTTTAATGCGTTGTATTGAAGTAATCTATGGCGATAAAAGTTCTGATGAAAACATCGATGCTGCAATAGGTTTTGCTGGAAAATTGCCTTGTCTTAGGGGTGACAGATATATTGCGAAAGTATTAAAGGACAGACCTGGATTTATTGTAAACCGTATTACAGCCCCTGTTCAGATTTATCAGAATTATATTTTCGACAAAGCTGAAGCAGAAGGAAAAACTTGGGAACAACTTGACAATGATTCGGGTGGTCCAATGCCTACTTGTGTACTTGCAGATTATGTGGGTATTGATACGATATATCACGGTCTCAAATATTATGAAAAAACATTGTCCCCAGATTTTGCCCCTGGAAAAATAATAGCCAGAATGTTTAATGAGGGCAAATTAGGTGCAAAAACAGGACAAGGATTTTATGATTGGTCTAAAGGACGCCCAAAGCCAGATAAGAAAGCTGGTAAAGCTCGATTATTTAAACTTAAATATCCAATAGCAATTATGCTAAATGAAGGATGTCGAGTTTTAGAAGAGGGAATTGCTACCAGCTGGAAAGTTTGTGACGATGCTTTAATGGCGGGGATGAACATGCCTGGCCCAATGGCTCCTAACGTGAACAATTCAGCGAAACAAGTTGAAGTGTTAAACGAACTTGTAGAATTGACTGGTAAAAAATACTTTGAACCATGTGAACTCTTAAAGTCTGCCAAATGGGTAGACATGAAATGAGTTACACAAACCCATATTTTTTTTTATATTTTTAATTTTAAAAAATTCAAAACTACTTTTTAGAGATTAAAGGACTAATTTTCTCAATAATTTAGGTTGTCACAGCCTTATCATTTAAGTTTTTCAATAAGTTCTGGAATTTTTGAAGAATCAGAGAATAAGATAACAAATTTATTTTAAAAATTCTTTACAAATTATGAATAACTATTAATTTAGAGCTTAATGCTCTTACTCTTTTTAAATATAAACTAGAACAAAAAGGATGAAAAAAAATGGTTGAGATTAAAAAAATTGCGTGTTTAGGAGTAGGTTTAATGGGACAAGGTATAGCTCAAGTCTCATTAATGGCAGGTTATGATGTCGTTTTAGTAGATATTAAGGATGAGTTCGTTGACAATGCCTATGAAGGTATTAATGCGGGTATAAAAAAAGTCGAATCGAAAGGTGGCTTAGGAGAGGGAGTTACTTCGGCAGATATCATGACAAAATGCTCAAAATCGATTGATTTAGCTTCTGCAGTGAAAGAAGTTGATATGATTATTGAGGCAGTCATTGAGAAAATGGAGGTAAAGAAAGCAGTATGTAAAACGACTATGGATAATGGCCCTGATCATATAATTTTTGCATCAAATACTTCTACAATGAGTATTACCGAGATTGGAAAAGATTCTGGAAAACCCGCTCAAGTTTGTGGTATTCACTTCTTTAACCCCGTACCCTTAATGCGCTGTATTGAAGTAATTAAGGGTGCTAGTACCTCCGATGAGACATTTAACACAGCTATTGAAGTTGCTGGAAGACTCCCTTGTTTGAGAGGTAAAAGATATATTGCTCCTGTACTAAAAGATCGCCCTGGTTTCATAGTAAATCGTATGAACGCTCCAGTTCAGATTTACATGAATTATATCTTCGATAAGGCTGCTGAGCAAGGTATTCCATGGGAGCAAATCGACGCAGACGCAGGTGACCTTATGCCAATGGGTCCTACTGAATTGGCGGATTACGTTGGGTTAGATACAATGTTTCATGTTGGGAATTACTATGCTGAAACGCTTTCTCCTGACTTCAAACCGGGAAAAGTGCTAATTAAAATGGTAGATGAATGTAATTTAGGTAGAAAAACCGGAAAAGGTTTTCATGATTGGTCCCAAGGACGACCAAAAATTGATAAATCGAAAAAAGCGGGAATATTCAACTTAGAAAATACAATGGCTATTTTATTAAATGAAGGTTGTAGAATTTTGGAGGAAGGTGTTGCTTCAGGTTTCAAAATCATTGATGATGCCAATATGGCTGGTATGAACACACCAGGTCCATTTGGGGCAGGGAAAAAAAATTATGCCCAATGGGCAGAGTTGCTTGAAAAACTTGCAGATGAAACTGGGAAAGATTACTTACGACCCTGTGAACTGATGAAGTCTGGTGGCTTTACGAAAATGCGAAAATAAGAGTATATAATTTAAACCAGTAATTTTTCTTTTTTTTTATAAAATTTTTTTGAATATACTTTATTAATAAATATTAATTTAGAGCAATAATGATCAAAATTTTGCTTTGATCAGATTAAAAATCAACACTATATGATTAAAAATGGTTATAGAAACAAAAATTACCAAAATGTTGGGGATTAAACATCCCATAGTTGCCGCACCAATGGGACCATTTTACACTACCGATTTAGCGATTGCTGTTTCTGAAGCTGGTGGTTGTGGAGTCATAAGTCATACGGCTTTAGTTAGCGAAATCTTAGCCGGGAGAAGTGCTGTGGAGATTATGAAAGAAGATATGATCAAAGTTGTTGAACATACCGATAAACCTTTTGGATTCAACATTAGAACTTCGCGTAACGAACGCGAGGCTCCAGCCCTTTGTAAACGAATTCCTGAATTCATAATGAAAAACCCAAAATTAAAAGAACAATGCGTATATGCTATAACTAGCGCGGGCTCTTCGAAATCAATATATACCAGTAAATTTAAGAAATTAAGGGAAAGTGGGTCTCAAATTAAACATTTTCACGTCGCACCAGCTCGTTGGTTAGCAGATAAATGTGTCGCAACGGGAGTGGATGGAATGGTTATAACGGGAGGTGAAGGGGGTGGTCATCAATCTTATGAAAAAGTTAGTACTTTAGTATTACTGCAACAAATTACACAAAAATATCCTGACTTCCCTATTATTGCTTGCGGAGGATTTGCCACAGGTCAGGCACTTGCAGCTGCGTTAACAATGGGAGCTGGAGCAATTGCTATGGGTTCTCGGTTTATTGCGTCAAAAGAAAGTGAATTTCACGAAACATACAAAAATGTGGTTCCACCTGCTCATGCCCAAGATACTGTATTAGTCACTGGAGCCTTAGGTCCGATAAGACTCTGGAAAAATGAATATTCCTTGCATCACGATCTGGTCCAAAGCAAGGAAGAAAAAATGGCCGAAGAACAAGGAGTATCTATTGAAGAACTGATAGAGGACGGAAAAAAATATGAGTTGGCATATCATGGTAATATCAAGGACGGAGCTGTACTTTTAGGACAGAGCATTGGAATTATGCATAGTATTGAAAGTGTCTCTAATATAATTAATTCAATCGTATCAGATGCTGAAAAACGTTTGAAAAACGGCGCTACGTTAGTTAAATAATCCCTGAAATTTGATATAATAATCTAATTTAATTTTTTTTTTAATTTAGAGCTTGTTACTATAAGAGATTTAAAATTGGGGAAGCCATTTCGCTTCAACTTCGAATAATTCATCCACCATATCTCGAACTTCTTTCGGAGAGCATACACTCGCGGTATTAGGATCGAGTAGTACGGCATGATAAATCTTTTCTCGGTCTAAGATAAGAGCACCTTCGACAGCAGCTTTTTGGACCATAATGTTGGATGTACAAAGAGCTTGACAAATAGTTGGAAGCTCAATCCCTCCTTGAGGATGCAATCCCTGATTATCAGCAGTGACCGGGACTTCTACGCAACATTCTTTTGGTAGGTTTGTTATTAATCCTCCCTGTTTGTTTATTACGTTCCCATTAAACATGAATGGTTTATTGGTTTCAATAGCGTTCATTATATATGAAGCGTATTCTCCTGAATGTCTTTTTTTAAACTTCAATTTCTTTCGTTTCAATTTTCGTGCAATTGTTTTGTCAACACTTTCAGAATTTCTTTTACTCATAACATAATTAAAATTATGTTCCAGATTAGCAAACAGCATGGTACCCTTATATTTTTCTAATAAATCATCTCGTTTCCTATAGTAGGGAAGATATTCACTTAGATGTCCGGATGATTCAGTCATAAAATAACCAGTAGCCCTCATCATATCTACCCTTAGTCTTTCTAATTCTTCGAAGCTTGGATCTTCTTCCAGTTTTTTATGCAAAAGGGGATATGCATTTTTCCAAGGTGATAATTTATTTTCCCTATATAATAGTTTAAGAAACCAGGCCATATGGTTAATGCCGGCGCACAAATATGAGAAATTTTCCGACTTAAGCTTTAAAGCACTCCTAAGCCCAAAAGCTGTACCAAATACACCGTGGCAGAGGCCGACTGTGGAATCGGGCAAAATTTTATTGCAATACCAAGTGACCATTGCCATTGGATTTGTATAATTTAAAAGCAATGGTTTGTCAATTTCACTTCCACAGTTATATCCTACTTCTTTAATATCTTTTAAAATGGATTTCAGAACTTGGCTAGCTCTCAAAAATCGAAATACCCCACCTGGTCCTAAGGTATCCCCCACACACTGAGTTACATTGTATTTGTAAGGAATATCCATATCTAATTTATAAGCTTCATACCCTCCAACATGGATGGCATTGATAATATACTTCGCATCTTCAATAGCTTTACGCTGATTTGTCGTTTTCTCAAAGCTAACTCCTTCAAATCTTTCCGGAAAATTCTCTTTTAACTTTAACATATCTTTATACATTAAATCTAAATAGTGTTCATCAATATCTTCAAGATATATGACTGTATTTTCAATGAGAGAAGGAAACATGAGTATATCCGTCAATACGGTCTCTCCAAAGACAAATGAACCCGCACCTATAAATGCTATTTTTATCATTATAATTCAACTGAATTCATTCATAATTAAATTTTTTATCAATAAGTATATAGAAAAATACATTTTACGTTAGTATTAGTTTTAGATAACTTTCTTAAGTATATAGTATTTTTATTGTAAGAAAATGGATATATTCTAAGTGGAAAAAATGAGTGAAAAAGTATATATTGTTAGTGTTGGGATGATAAAATTTGGAAAATATCTTGATAAAAGTATTAAAGATTTAACTGGTGAAGCGCTCCAATCGGTCAAAAATGATTTCGGACGGGAGTTCAGTGAAATTGAAGCTGCGTGGTTTTCTAATACGGGCTGGGGAATGAGCGAAGATTTTCAGCATTGTATTAGAGGTCAAGTAGCACTATCTGCACATGGTATAGAAAAAATCCCGATTAACAATGTAGAAAATGCCTGCGCCAGTGGGAGTAATGCCGTGCACGGCGCATGGACCGCAATTAAAGCAGGGCTTTATGATTGTACCCTTGCTATAGGTGCTGAAAAAGTATATCATGAAGATCGTAAAAAAATGATGGAAGGATTTATAGCTGGTACAGATGTTGTGAAGACAAGGAAATTAATTGAACAACTTAAAAAAATGGAAAGAAAGCGAAAGGAAAAATTAGCCAAAAAGCAAGGAACCGAGGCTATTAAAGAAAAAAAGGGCGGTCACTCTGCATTTATGGATCTTTATGCATTAGGAGCCCGGAACCATATGAAACGGTATGGATTGACGCAGAGACAATTAGCAGTCGTTTCTGCGAAAAATCACACAAATTCATCAATGAATCCATTAGCACAATATACCTTTCCTCTAACTGTAGAACAAGTCTTAGAGGATTATGAAGTAGCTTATCCCCTAACAAGATCTATGTGTGCGCCCGTTGGAGATGGAGCAGCAGCAGCAATTATTTGTTCAGAAGACTGGTTAAAACATCATCCAGAACTTAAGGACAGAGCGATCCTAATAAGAGCATCTGTTTTAAGATCAGGTTCATGGACCTCAGACGACATTGCAAAAAGAGCTTCGATGGCTGCTTATAAAATGTCTGGTCTTGGCCCGAAAGATATTTCAGTAGCAGAGGTTCACGATGCCACAGCTTTTGGAGAAATACATCAAATCGAACAAATGGGGTTCTGTCCTATAGGACAGGGAGGGCCATTTACAGAGAGTGGCGCCACGGCTCTTGATGGTGAGATCCCTGTTAATACTAGTGGAGGACTACTTTCACGTGGACATCCCATTGGAGCTTCAGGATTAGCACAAATATATGAATTAGTCACACAATTACGCGGGGAAGCAGGGGATAGGCAAGTCAAGAATCCCAAATTAGCCTTGGCAGAAAATGGTGGGGGTAATATCGGTCCTGGAGAAGCCGCCATGTGTGTCCATATTTTTGAAAAAATATAATTATCTTTTTATCCTTATTCTTTTGAAGGAATATCTCAGATTGCCATTCTCGCTTTACCTTGTAAATCAAACTCTGCAATAGTGCCACTTCTATTAACAAATTCCCAATTTTTCCCGAAGTCGTTGTATTTCCAGAAGTGTGTATTACATATTTTAATATCCTTGAAAAAAACTTCGAAAAGGGAGTTTTGCAAACGCTGAGGATTCTTACCATCGCCTCCGGTTGTCAAAGTTAATTTCATTTCACCATAAGGCATTGAGATATGGTATGTTTTATCCTCTTGAGTTAATTTAATATCCACATATCGAGTTCCTAATATTTTTCTAAGTATCAGTCCTCCAGGTATATTATTGAAGAAAAACGGCTCTAAATATTTTCGTTGTTCTTCTGTAGTAGTATCATTGATATAAAGCCCTCCCTCGCCACCTTTTGCTAACAACTCAGCAGCTTTATTTGAATATATATCAACCACGTTGATTGCCAACACACCGCCGATGTCAACATCACCAATCTTACCTTCTTCAATTTTAAATAATTGAAACGATTTACAGGGTTCATCTCTATCTCTACCGAAATAAAAGGAGCAATGCCCTTCTGAGGCGCATGCTTCATACCATGTACCTTTCATATTCCAATTTAATCTTACTTTACTTTTTGAAATTGATTTTCACCTCAATTTTATTACTAAGTTCTAATTATTTTAGATACTATTTAACAATTTTAGAATTAGTTTGAATCTCTAAAAATTTGGGCTAAAATGTAGCTTTCTTATTTTTTTTTTAAAGATTTTTTTTTCGTTAAAAGATTTAATTCTGCAATTAACCAACACAGTTCTTCGTAAGTTGATGAGGATCTATGAATCTCTTGAGCCTTTTTTTCAATTTCTTTTTTAGTTGCTTTTGCTTTAGGTTTTAATAGATTTAATTGTATCTCAGCAAGTTGTTCACATAACTCTTCATATGTTTTTTTTTCTTTCGAGACTTCGTGACTTGCAATAGTAATTTCTCCTTCTAAATCTGGATCAATTCCCGCCTCTATTAATTCCATGGTATCTTCATATTGGATTTCTAATTCTGGTCTTCTTTCAATTATAGTTTCTTTTTTTAACCCTGTTTTCAAAAGATCCATAATTGCGAGGAAAGAACCATATTCTTTATTTTGAGTTATTATTTGAATATTAGATGGGGGATTTCTCTTGTCATTAATGCTATTAACTTTTTTAATGCAAAAATCTTTTCTTTTCTCTGGAATTTTTTGCCCAATCCATAGATAAAGGGTTTTAAAGTCATCTATTAGATAAACCTGATTTTCATTAAACTCAACTTTATTAATTTTTGTTAATCCGCCCCTAACACCCATGCTATATAGTTTCACTGCATTTCTCTAGATATGTAATTATAATATAGTAAAACTAAGTAACTCCATATTAATAATTTTAACTCATTCTATGAGTTTAATATTAGTAAGAAGAAAACCAAAGGTAAAGAAGTTAAGTTTTCTTTAAAACCTATATTTCCCATTCATAATAATCTTGTAAATTTCTTCCGTTAAAAAAATATATTCCGAGCTGTGCAGTAATAATACATAGATAGGATCGTTAGTTTTAGAAATATCAAAGCCGATTCTTTTCATCTCAGATTTTTTAATTTTAAAAGTGGAAGTCGTTTTTAATTCACGTAATACTCGAATAAATTTTGGAATTGCATATTGAGGTAGATTTTTCTGTAATAAATTTAAGAGCTCGTTAAATTGAAGGTTTTTACTATTCTCTGTAGTTTTAATAGAAGCCATTCCTGCACGCCCTTCTGAGATTACGTTTTAGTGTTTTTGGGCTAAAAATTACTACAATTAATGTAGAAAAAATACCAAGTATCAATGTATAATAAAAGTCAGCAGTAGTATTCTGACCGAGAGGGAATATAATTATGATTGCTAAATTGCTCATGGCATGAAAGATTGTCGCTGCTAAGAGATTTCCTTCAGTATTATTATAGATCCACGTGTATAAAATAGAAAGAAAAACGACGACAATTAAGAACCACAAAAAGGAGCCTTCTTGATGGGAGCTTCCAGCAACAAACCAAAAAGGTAGGTGCCAAAACGCCCATATTACTCCAAGCGCGATGCTAGAATATAGTGCGTTGTATTTAGCCTGTAAGCGATCAATAGCATAACCTCTCCAGCCGAATTCTTCAGCTAACCCTCCGGCAAATGTAAATAGCATGAAAAACCATAAAAGAAGTATCCACGGTTGAGATAACCAGATTAATTCAGGAATCAGTCCTTCAGTAAAAATTGCAGTTAAAAAAGCAATTCCGGATATAATAGGAAATAAGAGAAAGATCACGAGTACCCATTTCTTTTTTATATGAAAATTCCAGAATCTTTTCCATAACTGTTTGATGCCTTCTTTTCCCTCATTTATAAAGGTTAAAGAAACAGCTCCAACTAAAGGTCCAAAATTGCCTATAATCTCTAATATTACGATGTGAAGTTCAATATTGCCAGTTGATGTACGACCACCCCCAGTTGGTGAGAGGATAGATGGTAAGTAAAATAACCAAGTCCAACCGAAAGCGATTAAAATGAATAGTATGAGGTTTCTAACTTCAAATTCTTTTATAGATTGTTCTGACTTTTTAATGTTATTCATTTTAAGAATAGAGGTTTTATCTTAATTAATCCTAAATTTCTTAAAAATCTTAATATGCTAAATATTTTCTCACGATCTCTAATTACAAAGAAAAAGAATTAAAAAAAAAACAATTAAATTTCTAACAATCCATCCCATGCGGTCCTTTCTTTATCAAATGCAGCATTTACGGCTTTACACTCATCTCCAAAAAACATCGTAGTTCTCTTTTCTGTATCGTAAGAAGACCAATCAGGAAGACCCTCATGATTAGGATTTCCGGTACGAGCAAAAGCGATCCATGCATCCATCATTTTTTCGCTAAGAGCTTTATTAGTATTTTTGCCAACAAAATTATCCATATGGGGCAGATCAAGATTTCCAAAAACAAATGGTAATTCAAGAGCGTGGCATGCGCCTAATATTCCATCTAGAACCGGCGTTTGCCAAGTAAACATATAGTTATAAGTGTTTGGTTGATGAGGGCTCTGAGCCTCAAGCAATCGGATCGTGGAAATTCGAAATATTGCATCTGTAATAAGAGCTGACATTATTTCTTTAGGATCTGTAGAATATTTTCCTTCCCTTGCTTCTTTATATGTGTTGAGTATTAATTTACTCCTGTCATTATCTATGCCTAGGGTACCCAAGTATCCGATTAATAATTTTTCCATATCAGAATCGCTTACATTGAACGCATTTGGATCAAGGGCACTAAATAATTTGAACTCATCTAGATTAGTTCCTATCATAAAATCAAGGTGTTTACAATCACCATTTCTGAATGCTTTTAGGGGATGGATGGGTATTGTGTCTCCATCAATCAGAGGCCTTAACGCGAGAATATCTATAGCATTTTTCTCAAAATATTTGTTTTGTCCCTCAATAATTTTTTCAGCTGGAATTTTACGCAATCCATCGATATCACCTCTTTTTAAACCGAATTCACGCATCAGTTTCTTGGTTGTTATATCGTTTATTCTTGGATCAATAAAGGGAGCGCTTTGGGCTATAACTTTGTGAAAAAGTCCTTTAGCAGCAGGCATTGCGGATAGAGTAATGACCGCATAACCACCAGCAGACTCACCAAAAATGGTCACATTATTTGGATCCCCCCCAAAAAATTCAATATTATCTTGTACCCATTTTAGTGCTAATATTTGATCAAACTGACCAACATTGATAGTTTTTCCTGGTACATATAAATATCCAAACATCCCAAGTCGATAATTTATAGTAACGACCACAACATCGCCTCTCTTTGCTAATGCTGAACCATCATATATGGGATCTATTCCTCCTCCAATTGTGAACGCACCTCCATGAATCCAGAACATTACTGGGCGCTTTTTTTTATCAGCCGAGGGAGTCCATATATTTAGATTTAAGCAGTCCTCACTTTCAGGTTGAAGCTTGCCAAACCATTCTTCTAATTGTGAATATGCTTGAAACGCACAATGACCATATCTTGTCGCGTCGAGCACATCAGTCCATACCTTTTTTGCTACGGGAGGACGAAAACGTAAATCTCCTAAAGAAGATTCTGCATATGGAATTCCTTTAAATATTTCCAAACCGTCTTCGGTATAACCTTGGATTTTACCTGCCTTAGTTTCAATAATACCTGTTTTATTCATAATAGAGATTGAAATTTTTTATAATTTTTAAGACTTGCTTAGTATAATCTCAATAGGGAAAAGCTATGATCTAAGATCCTAAAATTTGATTTTAAGATATAAATATAAATAGAAAACCAATCCCTATAACGCGATAATGAGTTAAAAGCGCTGCCTTGGGCATGCCTGTGGTACTAGAGATATTATTATATTATAAAATTGCCCAATTTTCGTAATTTAATATAAGACTTTCGAAGAAGATTTCAATTTTTTTAATTTGTTCTGGTAATCCGGGCAGAGCTTATAATCTGGAAAATGACATAAGCTGTCCATTTTAGGAAGATTACATGATTGTAAGAAGGGACAAAACAAAAGTATATTCTCGAGTTTAAAATTCAATTCACTGGTCATATTTTTTATCATCTTTTGAATCTTTATATTTCAAAAATTGTATCGGTTGTGTCTATATAGAGCATCGTACCTTAATAAAAAAAGATGACTACTGAAAATTATTAATTTTTTGATAAATATGCTTGCATCCTAAAATCAAATTATTGATTTTGCTAATAAAACATTTAGAGAAATTAGAATTTGTAGAGTTTTAAAGTAAAACCCTATTGGAGGCCAATTAAGGGTAATGCCTCTCGTGTAGTTAATAAATGTTCTATTTTAAATCGTGATCCCTCAATATAAAAATATCCTGTAAATCTATTTGCGATAGCAATCAGCCCTTCGTGCGCCTTTTCATCTTTAACTTCATAAAGCACATAATTCTTAACTTCACTATCAAGAACCACAAACACTTTCTCTTGGGTTACAAAATCTGGCATTTTAGGAGCTTTACCTGATAAAAAGGCTTGCCCTACTTCTTTTGCCTTGTCGGGAGGATATGTAAATGACACGAGGAAATAAGTCAACTTTCTTTTTCACCTCTTTTAATTTATTTGAATTGATATTTTGTTTTTTAAATGTATTTTTCTAAATATGATTATTTATTCAATCTACTCTTTTAAAATTGTTGAGAATTATAGAGTTATAAAATTCTATAAAATTGGGTATATTTTATGTCAAAAAGCATCTACATTACTCGCGTTTTCAAAATCAAAAAGCGGATTTGTTTTAATCAATGCGCCAAGATGAAATACTCCAAAAGAACCACATAAATCGCAATCTACATCATTCCCGTGGCAACAAAATGGAATTTCAAAGCCCTCATCACCTAAATAAAGTGGCAGCAAATATTTCTTTAGCGGACAATTGTTTGTAATGTCGAGTGCATTTTGAGAGAATAGCAATTCAAAAGCTAAATCCTTGTTGAGTATAAAATTTGGATATTTCTTTTTTATGGAATATGCTTTTTTTACTGCGTTATCTCGTTCTTTTAATGATTTCCAGGCAAATTCAGATGTATCATTCTTCCTTGGTACGTAAAATGAAAAAATAAAACCTCTAATAGGGGTATCATTCATTATGATCTCAACGAGTTCTTCAAATTCTTTTTCATTCTTTTTAGTAACAACACATTGGCATTGTAAATCACCTACAAAATCATCTGGTAAATTATTTAAGTTTTTAATAACCTTTTTGAAACACCCCTTTCCTCGAATTTCATCATTTATTTCTTCGGGACCATCTAATGAAATCACCCATTTTGTTTTTGGACCCAAATTAATTAAAGGTAGTGTTCCATTAGTAGTAACCACATTACGGGGGAAAAGTTTTACACCTAATTTTAAAACATCCTTCCTTAGAAGGGGTTCTCCTCCCATCCACACCATTGAATAGATGCCATGTCTCCTCTTATATCTCTTAATCTCCTTTATCATTAAGTCTGCAGGCATTTCATCCTTTAGAGGTGTATTTGGATTTCCCTCTCGAAAGACAAAACAGTGCTTACATCGTAAGGTGCACCTATTGGTTATATTAACCATTGCAAGTGGATAAAAACGTCTTCTTTCAGGTTTCATTCTCCTAAGAAAGATTAAGTTATAGTATTATTAAAAAATGGAATTAAATTAATTTTGCTGTATATTCTGTAATCTTCCTTAGATGTAAATCTTTCTTTATTTCCTTAGTGGTTAGTTCAAGTGTTGCGACTGGTGTTTTATCACTTAATTTAGCCATATTTTTAAAACATTTTTCTCCTCCACGTCCTCCTTCTGTGCAGAAGAAAGCGACCTTATTAAATTTCTCTTTATTCTCAATAATATATGTTCTTATAGGAGTTGACATATTGCTTGTCCAAATAGGAGTTCCAATTCCTATTAAATCGTAAGATTCTGGATTCTTATTTATTTTTTCCAAAGTAGTTAACTTCTTCTTCATGGCATCTATAGCAGATTTTATATAACCAAAAAATCCTTTTCTGTTTTTAGTATCGAAAATCTCTTCAATGTCACAATTCAAATTTTCTGCAATTCTGTTGGCAACCCTTTTTGTCGTGCCTGTTCTAGAATAAAAAATTATTAAAATGCTCATAGTAAATCAAATTAAACTTCAAAAATTAATAAAAGTTATCTAAAATTCGTTAAAGTCAGAAATTTTCCAAGTTTTATATGATAAGTTAAAAATTGTACTATAATTAAAACTTCAAATGTCTAAATCTATTAAGCATATAAAACATAAGCAGGGAAAATATAATAATTTGAAGTGCGAAGGAAATTTCCATTAATATTATCTTACCCCAACCCACATAACGTACAACTTCCTTTACAATGCCTTGAACACGACTCCTAGGGATTGGGGCCGCATCTACTACTTCATTAGCGTCCCCCTTGGTTAAATAAAACCATTTACTTCCGTTTTTCCACTTATCAATGACTCGATGCACAATAGGATCTTCAGGAGCATCATCCCATAACCCACGTGCATCAAATACAATAACATCACCATCTCTATCATCTATCGAGCCAGATTTAATTAAAGTATTATTCCTGATACCTTCAACAATTACCACATCCCCTTTATTGATATATGGTCTCATCGAATTTGATTTCACAACTGCTACTGGTTCAGAAGTGCACAGTGTAATCTTTAATATATATAAGATGATAATAGGGCTAAAAATCAAAAAAAATATGAAACAAACAATTATGCCCTTTTTAGTGATATCTCTAATTGTAATAATCACCTAAAATTTCTTATAAAACCCTACTATCTGAAAAAATCTCTACTTTCAACAAAATAATACAATTTCATCTTTATAAACTTTTCAAGGTTATATATAAAATATAGGATAATATATAGGACTACATATGTATGATTTCTAATTTTCTTCTTGATAGAGGAAATAGGAATATACTTAAATCTTAAGTAAACAGGAGCTATGCACTCAGTTCCTTTATTATTTGACTTTTTAAATATGCTGCTAAAATTATAGTTATAAGCGATTAAAAACTAATGATCTATTAAAAGAAAAAGAATGCAAATCAGCAAATTGATTGAGAATAAGAGAAGTGAAAGGTTTAATTGGAATTTATTAGTTTCATTCTTTAATCAAAGAAAAGGACCTGATATTTTAATTAATCCGTATCATATCGAAGAATATCCTATTGAAGACTCTGAATTAGATGCCATTTTACAGAATTTGGATTATAATTTTGAAGAGGAGACGTTTATTTTTGGATTTCGAAAGAACGTGATACTTAACTATTTATTTAATACATATTCAGATTTCGCAAGATCCAAGCAAAATCTCCTTATGATTTCTTATATAATCAGAGAGGAATATATTCATGAGCATAATATAGACACTCTTAGATTATTGGAAAGTAAAAAGCATATCCTTAAAGAATATGGCGAAGAATTAAAAGAAATGGATAATCTCCCATTATTAATTCGAAAAATAGAAGATCCTGCCTGTGATATCTCAGAAGCGAAATATAATGAGTATAAAGAAGAATTTTACCAACTATATAAGAAATATTTTGAAAAACTTGAACCTATTTCTGATGTTTTCAAAAAGCTTACCATTACATGTCCAATTTGTAACACATCAAAAGAAATTGATATCCCAGAAAGAATAATTAATTTTAACAAAGATATGACAACCATTCCAATCCCTCAGCATAGAATATGTGAACATGCGTTTTTAATGTGTTTGAAAACGGTGGACGATCAAATAAAAATTGGGAGTGTAAAAGAACTTGGGGATATACATGATTATCCTTCATTGAGAGATAAGCTTGAGCTTCAAGAAGAAGATATTATTGAAATCAAATCATATTTAAAATCCCAAACATTAATTTATGTTCTTAATGCGCACTTTTTTAAGAAAAATATATTAATTTTGACTAGAATTTCTGATGATTTTAATACGATTATTTTGAAATTTTTCAACTTATTATTTCACAATACGTTTTCAATCTCAATTGCTGTAATTAATAGGTTACGATTCGAAGAAGATCCAGACTTATATAAAGATTATCTTATTATTGAAAATATAAATAAGGATCCCATTAATTCAGAAAATTTATTCTATGAAAAGAAAATTGCTGAAAATTTTTATAATAATAATGATGATCTCTTAAGTTTAGATAATCTTAGGCATGAAATTTCATTTATTTACGGACTTTCTCAAGAAATCTATAAATATGCGACGAGGGAACAGCATCCATATCCTTTCAAACGAAAAGATCTAATTCGGAAATTGTTGGACACATTCCTTATTGAAATAAACAAAAATTTCCTCTCATTTTTACTAGATATAGTAGAAAATTACTTTGGCACTCGAATTGAATTCACACAGGACTTATTGGCCAAAAAAATCGATGAAATGTGGGGGAGATAGAATTCTACTTTTAAATTCCTATTTAATAGATTAATCATTCAGGAAGATGTTCATGAAATGAAATATACTCATAACCTCCTGGAATTCACATTCTTCGATATATATGTTAAAATTCATACGAGTCTTATATTTTACGACCAATTCCATAATATATGAGAAAACCTGAAGGAATTGAGAAAATTGCCAAAACACTCCAGATAATCCGATATATAGGATTATCCCAGAACACATAAAATAAAATGCCATAAACCATAAAAGATAGACACAGAACTCCAATTAAGAAGTATTTTAATTGTTGTTTAAGAAGCGCATCCGTAAATGAGTTATACACTTTTTTAGAATAGTAGAGAGTGGGTATAATCAGAAAAAACGTATAATATAGAATAAGTAAAATAGAAAAATAAAAAGCAAATTTGGGTCTCCAATTAGTATTTTTATTATATATAAAACCCTCTGGGTAGAGAAGAATTATAAAAGTAATAATTGCATATCCAATTAAAATTTTAAATCCATTGGGATGAGCTTGTTCAAGATTACGTGTGAATATAATAAGAAAAGAATGGGCGAAAAGACCCAAATAAAGAATTATAAAATACAAAATAAAGGCTGTAGGGTTTGTTCTTATTGGAATTAGAATCGCATTGAGAAATGCAACACTTGCTATGGTTAAATAATAACAACCTAAGGAACGTCCGATATGATTTTGATTGCGTTTAATTAAAACAATACCAAAATAAAAGAAAAAAATCCCTAATGTCAATTGAATTCCGTAAACAAGAAAAATTCGAGTCCAATCTGAATTGTCAATAATCATAATGCAATCGATGATGTAGTATTTCTTATTATCAAATTCATCGAGTCATATCCCTAATTAATTATGAATACCATCTTTTTCCATTTAAGATTACAAGTATTAAATATAATTGTGATATGATAGAACAAACATTAAACAATTTAGTTTGTTTAAAAAACCGCCTTTATAAACGGTAGTTCTCCACTCTAAATGATTGAGATGATAGTTAAATATTTTAAAGATTTTAGATTTTGGAAATTATTTATAAAAAAATAGTAAGAGACAAATTGAAAATTTTTATAGATTATTAAGTTCAAATTTGGTATCTTCGAGGAGCTTGTTTAGATTCCAGAAAAAAGCCTCAAATTTTTTAAATATTTGAAAATCAACATCACTATTATCTTTTTCTTCAACACAAAAAGGATTGTTTTTAAAAACTTTTGCTGTATCAATCGAAATTAAATTAGTTTCCAAAATTTTTTGCAGATCAGGGGATAATCTGGTTAGATATTCAGATAATTCAAAACCTGTACATTTATTATCAACCATTTCCTTTATTTCTTCTAAAACGGTTAATTCTTGTTCGAGTTCCTTTATTTTTTCTTTTTTATTCATTTTTAAATTATTATCTTTTAATTCGAATAAATTTTAATGGCAAATACCACCTAAAAATATATAATCATTGAGATATCTATGATTTAATGCACTAAAGTATTTTACCATTATCTGGGTAAATAAACAAGGATTAACCTAATAAAACTTCTCTTAAAAAAGGATAAATTTAATATAAAAAGAGATTATAAAATTAACGCATGAATACGAGATAATTTTTAATATATTAGACCTTCAAAATATATCGCTGTTTATTTGAAAATTAAGGTATTATTTATTTTTTCGTAAATAGCATATCTATAATAACCTCATCTCTTGTTTTATTAATATAATTCTCAATCTCTCCCAATATTTCAGCCTTTCCTTCAAGGTTATATAGATTTTCATTCTTATATTTTTCAAAAAAATAATCAACTATTCGTTGCAGAACTCTTAAAACTTTTTTATGTTTTACAGTTTTCAGGGAACTACCAACAAAAAATAAACTTTCTTTTTTAATTATATCAAATCGAATTTCTGAAAATTCAAATTGATTCAATTGTTCATGAGCAAAATCCTGGCAGAATATATTTAAAGCCCTAATCAAATTACTAAAAAATACTCCTTCAATTTCAGGATTTTTAATTCTTCTTACTATAACTTTTCCTTCGGTAGTTATAATTAAGATATCCTCTAAAATATCAAACAAATTAAACACTTTATATTATTATTACCCTAACTGTCCAAAAAGTTGTTCCAAAAATAAAGAAAAAAAAGAATTATTTAAATTTTTGTTAAGTATATAAATTAGAACTGATAAATTGAATAGATTTCAATAACTTTTATTAGATCTTGAATTTCACGGTATTTATAAGTCTTTTTCTTATCCCGCTCGATTATATAAAATCGTGTTGACCACTACTAATCCGATAAGTACGATTATAGTAATCCAAGTTCTTACTATTTCCATTGATGCATATGGCATGTAGGTCAATGATGCAATATCCAAGATTAACACAATGATCCACCATATAATAACAAGCTCCCATACAGGTTTCAATTTCTCTAATTCTCCTCTTTTTAGAGCAATCACACCACCAATTGCGAATGCTAAAACTGTTCCTCCAATAACCCTCATATAATGTGGATTATAATAAGTTCCACCTGCAAATAAAATATCCGTTAGCACTAAGTATTGAATTGTATATATGATAGCAACGATTAAGTCAATATAAAATACATATTTCACTTCTTTTGAGAGCTCAACCATCTGATATCTCATCTCCTCTCTATTTATTTTAAAAATGATTAAATATTGGATTTATATTTAGATAAAATTTTACATAAATGTAAGAGAATCTCAATTTTAAATCTTTCTTAAAATGTGTTTAACTCATATAAAAATTATTAAATGTCCTGCTATTAACTTACCTGCGAAAAAATCTAAATGAAGAAAGTGTCAAATTCTGGATTCTCTTTTTTTAAAGCAGGAATATGAAAAACTCCAAAAGAACCACATAAGTCACAGTTAACGTCATTTCCATAACAACAAAAAGGTATTTCGAATCCCTCATCACCTAAGTATAAGGGAATCATAAAATTCTTTACACAACAATCTCTAGTATATTTTAAAGCATTTTGAGATAACATATATTCAAGTGCGAGCACTCTATTTGGTATAAAAGAGGGATATTTTTTCTTTAAAGCTATTGCTTTTTTAACTGCAGCATCGCGGTCTTCTAAAGAATTCCAAGCAAATTCGGAAGTATCATTTTTTTTTGGAACATAAAAAGATAACACTAAACTGTGCACTGGTGTATCTTTCATCAATATTTCCGCTAATTCTTCAATGGAGTCTTCGTTTTTTTTAGTAATTGCGCATTGGCACTGGATTTTATTAGGGAAATTATCAGGAAGGTTATTTAAAGTATTAATGACTTTTTGAAATGAGCCTTTTCCTCGTATTTCATCATTGATATGTTCGGGACCGTCGATTGATACTGTCCAATGTATTTTTGGATCGATATCTGGAATGGGTAGCGTACCATTAGTAGCAATAACATTTAAAGGAAACAGTTTCACACCAAGTTCTAATACATCCTTTCGTAAAAGAGGTTCTCCTCCCATCCAGAGCATTCTTATTATCCCATACTTTCTTTTATATTTTTTAAGTTTTTTTATCATTGTTTCTGCGGGCATCTCATTCTTCTTAGTAGGTGTATTCGGATTGCCTTCTCGGTACACAAAACAGTGTTTACAGCTTAAATTACATCTGTTTGTTATATTTACCAAGGCCAATGGATATTTTTTATTCATTTTTTTTATACCAGATTAATTAGATATATTCTGTTATTTATAAATTAATTACTTTAAGTAATAAATCTCACTTTTCTTTAACTCTTTTTTATAAAAGGTTTTTTCCAATAAATTAAATGTCACATCTGCTAATAGAAAGTATGCGATTAGTCTCATTTTTTTATGAAACATTAAAAAAACCTTTATTTTTTTTAAATTATCTTTTAAAATTAAAAACTTAAGGATGATCTTAAATGGGATTATTAGCAGAAAATAGTGTTAAAGATTTGCCAACTCGATTTGAGACAGTACCGTATAGTACTTTTTTCAAACTCTGGTATGCTCTTCAAAAATCACTCCCTTCAGATAAAAAAGGAGAAATTCTCACGAGAATAGGACGAACAATCGGAAGAGAATTCGATGATGAAGGAATCGAGACAATTAACGATTTTTTAGCTAGGTTGGAGCAATTTTTGGAACAAGAATGGGCAATTACTGATAATGCAAAAGTAGAAGTTCTAAGAGATAGAGAAGGAAAAATTGTTAAATTAATAGCAAAACAAGACAGCTGTAAAATGTGTTTTGCCAATACTTATTATAGATTTCACGACAATGGAAGTCCATCTTGTATGTTTCCTCAAGTTGTTATGGGAATTTTATCAAAGGTGAAAAATAAGTTCGGGTTTAAGAATTTGAGATATGAGGGCGTTCAGAAAGGTGGAGTTGGAGTGTGCGCCATGACATGGAACGTTAAATAGATAGGTTACCTCTTTTTTTATTATTTCTCTTTATTTTTTGACTAAATTAAATAATATAAAAAAAGATAAAAAAGAATTATCGAATTATAACATTTTCTTGCCGTTAATGCCAAAGAATTAGCGGATAAATGATAACTATAGGTACTGTTGCGATACTTATTATCACTACAAGAAAAGGTTTAAGAGTGTGTATTTTAGCCTTATATAAATGGATATCCGCTACAATTATCCAGATGATACATGTCCAGATACAAATAAGTTTGATTAATGCAAAGCAGCTATGAATTATGGCCCATATATCAGGGAAGCCTTGTGGGTCAGTAAGCATCAGTAATATAAAACCATTTTCAGTGTTATCACAAATAGCTGCAATTATTCCTAAAATAGCTATAAAATATCCTGATTTTCTCCATTTTGATACTTCCTCGAATTTCCGTCCAAGATATAAAATCATACTAAAATAAAATATTCCGTAGCTTACAGCATAAACATCGTCTAAAATAATAGCTATTCTATAATAATTAATCTGTTCAGCAGTCATCGATCTAAGTAGTGATTTATAATACGATCCACTGAATGAAAGTTGGTGTATGTAGAAATTTTGTGGAAAAGTGGATAATGTCCAATAGTAAGCTAAAATTGGAAAATGGACAGCATAGAGAATGATACTAAAATATATTAAAATTTTAATATTTCTTTCAGATGGCCAATTGGCTAATTTTTCTAACTTCATTCTATTCACGGGGATTTCTGAATTATTTTTGCTGATAAAAATGTGGAATATAAAACTCTTTTTAAATCTTTCCTCTTATATCAGATTAAAGCATTTGAACTTTCTGTCAAAATTTTTTCAATGAAAGTAAATCTCTTGTATGTACTGCAAAAGTAACTATAAATACAGATAGTATACATATTTATTATTATGGAAAATACAAGCTTTATTGAAAAGTTGACTACCCCTAAATTCGTCAAAATTTCGACTATTACTGCGTTAATCGTTGCATTTTCATGTTTGATCATTGGTTATATAATAGCTCAATTTGGCCCTTACGGATATAACATGTTCGATAACTATATAAGTGATATGGGTTCGAGCCGCTATACCCCGTTTCCCTACATGAGAACAATATCTAATCTTATATCTAGCCCTCTGTTCTTTCCTTTAACTTTTTACATGAAACAAAAATTATTACCAAAATCTCAAGTACTTCCAAGAAAAAGACAGATCTTAGGTAAATTGGGTTTTATCGGAATGCTTATGATTTTTATAGGGATGACAATCACAGGTATAATTACCGAAGATGTGAATATGCAAATTCATACCTATATTGCAATTTTCGCAATTTTTGGAGGGGTACTTGCTACTTTTACTTATGGACTACTAATTACTAGATATCCCTCTCAAGTGCCTAAAAAAGTGGGAATCTATATGACACTCTGTATTCCAATTATTGCGATCTTAGCCATAATAGGATTCCCTTCTCGAATTTTTTATGAATGGATTCTATTATTTGCACTATATTCTTGGATTATTCTTTGCAGTGCTTTTCTTCTAAAAAATACAAATTAAGAAGAAATTTTTCAACAATCTCCCCAAATCATTCTTTTTTAAATATTACCCATACTTATAAGATACCTAACACCGTGTTCAATAATAAATATAAAAAAAGAGAATTACTATAAATTTAATATGAGAATCCAAAAAAAACACAATTTTTTATTAGTTAGCATTTTGTTTCTGGTTCTTTTTTCTATGACTCCTGCAATTTATTGCGACAGTGACGAATATGAAATGGGTATTGATGAAAATGGTATTATAGTCTGGGAAGTCATTGACGCCGATGAAGATCAAATAGAGTACCTCTTATCTGTTGCGGAATTAGATGAAGATGATTTTGATTATGAAGAAGAGGATGAAATTAAATACGAAATAAATTCAATAACAGAGGTCTCTGATGAGGAATATTATATAATATCATATGACGAATATGAGAATGATGAGGACCAAGGAACAAAAGCAGAAAAAATAGCGATGGACCCTGGTGAGCTGGCAGAAGATTTGGAAGACTTTGAGCTAGATGACTATTCAATAACGTTTGTATTAACCGATACGGAAGACTACATTGATGAAGTTGGTGATGATGTTTCAGATACCTACAAACCATTTGTATATACTTCCGGATCATCGGTTATTTTAAATGGTTCAGTTGGAAGTTTTTTATTTTGGCTAAAGATGGATTACGATAAGCATGGAATACTGGAAGAAATTTTATTAGTGTACGACGGACAAGAAATTTTTAATATGGAACAAAAAAGTTATACGAAATCAAACCGTCTACCTTTAATCTGGATTATAATTATTTTCTTGCTTATAATAGGGGCAATTATTACCATAGTTATAGCACTAATCGTTGTTTTGACCAAACACGCAAAAAAGAAAAAACCAAAAAAGGTTCCCACCCCCTCAGAACCATCTGTTATTGCCGAACCAGAACAATTGGAAAAGACTCAAATAGTATCCGAAGATGAGGCAAAAAAAAAACCTAAGAAGACACAGTTTTGTTCAAATTGTGGTGCTGAAAGAGACACTGATAGCGCGTACTGCACATATTGTGGAAGTAAATTCTGATAAGATATTTTTTTCATGATCAATTTTTTTTTCGTTTTTCTATCTCTTGAATTTCAAAATCTTCTTTTTTTTCCTCCTCTAACAATTTTGCTGGCTTGAACTTATCAAAGGGGGCAAAGCATACCCAACGTGCATTTTCTATATTTACCAATGCTTTAGCGCAACCGAATAGATTCAAGTAATGGAAAATTTTAGCAAAAGGTTTCCGATTGTTTTGAATTTAAATAGAAATTTACTAAGTAATCTAAAGGAAGGAGAAATCACTGCTGAAGCTCAAATTACAAGAATTGAGAAAACTTTTACTATATTATCATGCCACAGTGAGTACATTTATCCCCTGGAGGGAGTAGCTTGCTTCCGCAATATGGGCAAAATTTATAGACACTCCCAAGTTGAGAATCTGTTTGAGACACTGCTTGTTCGGAGGGATACATTGAGATTACTTCTTTAGGCTTCCTATAACGCAGATTTTTGTTTTGTTTACATATAGGGCATGTATCTCCACTTGAAACCAAGTAATACACAAGATAAATGATACCCCCGATAAAAGTGAACAGGAATAGCATAAAAAAAGCACGACGATTAAAAATTTTCATTGGAATAACGTGCTTTTTACAGGAATCACACCAGTTTTTTTTCATCTTCCTATGCTTACTATTAATTACAAATAGTTTTGTATTTTCAAATAAAGAAAGAGATAGTTATATTTTAAATTTTTTTTTAAAAGTAAAACAGTAAAATAGAAGACTAAATGTTCAACTAAACCTTTTTTAGGTTTAGTTTAAAATTAACTTTATCACACATTTTTAATGGTTTTTTTATCATTTTCCGATACTCAAAATCTGCGGATTATTGGATTCGATCATAATGTGATTTCCCATTCATTTAGCAAATCAAAAATTCGGTTTTCGATAATTCTAAATTTTTCTCTTGATCTTATGCGACATTATGCACGTTTTGCAACATCATAAGATCTACTTTGTAGTAATGGAAAAAGCTAAAGTGACCTTTTATTGATTTTGTCGGAACCTGATAAAGGTTATTCGGCAAAATCGTTTTATCTAATATTCAGCATGTTCAGAAGTATCGAAAATGATCACCTTTTTCCCATAAATTAACGAAAAGTGACATAACATTTAAATACGAATATAGTTAAGTATAAAATGGGAAACACAAAATTGTGAAAAAAAATTCACAATTAAAAAGTAAAAACCTTAGAAGTGAAAAAAAAATGTGTAATAAATGCGAATGTGATGGAATAGCTCAATGTTCTATAGTTGGATATCAACCTTTCGGAGCATGTTGTACACTTTGTGCCCATTGGGACGAAGAACATACCTGTCCGAATTATGAAATGGTTGCGAAAAATGTTACAGTTTCGCAGGAAAACCTATTTAAAGTTGCGCCAAAGGAAAAAGCCAAAGCTATGACCGTTTCAGTTGAAAAATTTCCATAAAAAATATGAACATAAATTATAAAAGTATTTCACTAACGGAAATTGAGTGATAAAAAGTGTGTAATTATTGCGAATGTGATAACATGGATAAATGTTCTATAGTCGGGAATATTCCCTTAGGATTTTGTTGTCCTAAGTGTAAATTTTATTCAGGAGCGCATACATGCTTAAATTCGAAGATTAGAACTCAGGAGAAAATCAAAGCGATAACAAAAAAAATCGATGCTCTTCGTGAAGCTTTTGGTAAAAACGGCAATTCTTCCGAGGAGGAGGAAGAAATCGAAGAGCTTGAAAAGTATCCCTAAATATTTCCTTAAAATTTTTATAATAAAGGAGGTTTAATAAATGTGTAATAATTGTAATTGCGAAAATTATGACAAATGTTCGATTGTTGGATATATGCCCATAGGGTTTTGTTGTTCTAAATGCTATCTCTATGATGAGCAACACACTTGTTTAAATACCAAGACCAAACGAAAATCTCCATTAGAGCAGGAAGATGAAGAAAAACGAGATGAATTAAAACCGATTAGTACTACAATAGAAAATGGAGTAGTAAAGGTGGTAGTTGGTAAGAAAGATAAAAAGAAGGAGATCTATATTGACCTTCAAAAACATTTAGATTCGCAATAGACAATGAATTTGAATAAAGATTCGATGTTGAATCTTTGATTGCAAAGATGACTTAATTATCGGAGAATTCCAATGAATGCAGGAAGAATTATCAAATCTAGTAGAAATTATCAGATCTAATATTCAAGAATCGAAGATTTGTAGGATTTCCGAAAGTTTAAAGAGAGATGTGATAAATTATAATAATTTGTCCATTTCATCTTTTCGAAAAATAATAAAAACTTTATAAAATTTAAAGTATAAATAAAAAAACAAGAAATAACAAAAAAATAGGTATTTGACATGAGTGTCATTAATTTTGAGTTTAGGAATGAAGTGTTGAAGCATAACGCCTCTCTGTCATATTGTTATCAATGTTCTACTTGTTCTGGGGGGTGCCCTGTTGCATTGATAACAGAGGGGAAGTATAATCCCCGGAAGATTATTGAAGAGGCAATTTTAGGATTACAGGAAAAATTGGTAAATGAGCAAGATCCAAATCCTTGGTTATGTTCGACCTGTCAGAAATGTGTTGAGTTATGCCCTCAAAAGGTAGAATTGACAGAAATATTTACACTCATCAAAAATCAGTGTTTTGAGAAGGGTAAATTTCCTGAGGCTTTTTCAGCACAAGGTCAAGCAGTATTAGAGTTTGGTATTGCTATTCCTTATTCTAAAGCGATCATATCTAGGCGGGAGAAATTAGGATTACCTTCCATCAACACGGCTCCCGTTGAGGAGATACAAACGCTTTTAAAAGAAACCAAATTTGATAAAAACATAACAAGGGGGGGTGATTAAAGTATGAGCTATGATTTATTTTTGGGCTGTGTGATTCCCGCAAGATTGCCTTACTTAGAGGCATCTGCGAGAAAGGTTTTCGAGAAACTTGGTATTATATTAAAAGATGTGGATGGATTTAGTTGTTGCCCCGATCCAACTGGAATTGAATTAATTGATCATAAGACTTGGCTTGCCTTAGGTGCAAGAAATTTAAGTTTATGCAATAATAATGGTGGTGTGATCTCCTTTTGTTCTGGTTGTGTAGAAACACTCAAGGGAGTGAATTACTTCATTAATAAAGATATCACCGTTAAAAAAGAAGTGAATAAATATCTCCAAAAGGTGGGAAAAGTTTATGAGGGTAATACAGCAGTTAAGCATTTTGCAGAGGTTCTCTATGAAAATCTCGATAAAGTGAAAGAAACGGTAGAAAAACCATTAGAAGGATTTAAAGTGGCAGTTCATTATGGATGTCACTACTTACGACCTTCAGAGATTATCGAATGGGATGATCCTTTCGAACCTGTTACTGTTGATGAGATTGTAGAAGCGTTGGGCGCAGAGTCGGTTGATTATGATTTAAAATTGGAGTGTTGTGGGAATCCATTAGATAAATCAGATAAAGATTTATCACTTCAAATGATTGACAATAAATTAGATGCGATTCAAAAAGCCGGGGCCAATTGCGTAGTAGTAGTGTGTCCGGCATGTTACCAGCAATATGAATTTAATCAACGTGAGCTCAATAAAAAGAATGGAACCGAATATAATTTACCGATTTTTTATCTTTCAGAATTAGTTGCATTAGCATTTGGGTTTAAACCCCAAGAATTAGGATTGAATTTTCATAGGGTCAGACCAAATGCGTTGTTTGAAAATGTAGGGTTTAAAGTTTAAATATACATATTTATGAAAAAATAATGGGTGGAAAAAAATGGATATCCCATCAAAAAGTGCTTTAATAATAGGCGGAGGAATAGCTGGAATTCAAGCAGCGTTAGATTTAGCAGATATGGGCATTCAAGTCAATATGGTGGAAAAAAAACCATGTATTGGAGGGAGAATGGCACAATTAGATAAGACTTTTCCTACAAATGATTGTTCTATCTGTATACTCGCACCAAAATTATCAGAATGCTATAGACACCATAATATAACGCTCTATTCTTATTCGGAAGTTCAAAAAGTAGAGGGTTCTGCGGGGAATTTTTCAGCAGAAATTCTAAAACGAGCGCGATTTATTAAAGAAGATGCGTGTATAAATTGCGGTTTATGTGCCGAAAAGTGCCCCATGAGAGTGGATGATGAGTTCGATCGCGAATTAAGGAAGAGAAGGGCGGTTTATATGTATTATCTTCAAGGAGTACCATCAGTTATGACTATTGATAAGGAAAAATGCTTATGGTTCACCAAAAACGCATGTAGAATCTGTGAAAAAACTTGCGAGAGAGATGCAATTGATTTTGATCAGCAAGATGAGACTATCAAAATAAACAATATAGGCTCTATAATAGTGGCTACAGGCTACAATTTAATTGAGGACATTAACAAAGAGGTGCTGAAAAATTATGGGTATGGGAAATTTAGAAATGTCTTGACTGCGTTGGAATTTGAGCGATTAGAAAGTGCTTCAGGACCTCAAGGAGGGCATATAAAACGTTTTTCTGATAACGAGACTCCTAAAAAAATTGCCTTTCTTCAATGTATTGGATCACGATCAGATAGGGTAGAAAAATATTGTTCCTCTATATGTTGTATGTATACTACCAAAGAAGCGATGATCGCATATGAACATGATAATGAACTGGAGAATTATGTATTTTATATTGATATGAGAGCCGGAGGCAAAGGATTTCAATCATTTCTCAAGAGAGGCGAAAATGAATACAATATCAAATATATTAAAAGTAAAATTGCTCAGATAACAATAGATGAGAAAGAAAATCCAATCATCGTATATGAGAATTTAGATACGGGGGAAGTGAAACAAATACAGGTGGATTTAGTGGTGTTAGCTACATGTATTGTACCTCCTCAAGGTATTGATAAATTAGCTGAAGTACTAGGAATTGAATTGAATGATTATCATTTCATAAAAACACCTCCCTTTATTTCAGTCGAAACTAGTAAAAACGGGATTTTTACTTGTGGTTGTGTACATGAGCCGATGGATATTCCACGCTCCGTTGCCGAAGCTAGCGGTGCAGCAGCAAGAGCGGCAGAAGTAATTAGAGGAGGTTAAAAGAAAATGTCAGAAGAAGAGAAAAAAGAGGAAAATGTTAGAGTAGGAATATTTGTTTGCCATTGTGGATCCAATATAGGTGGTCTGATTGATTGTCACAAATTAGCAGAAGAATCGAAAGAATTACCTTTTGTTGCTCATGCTGAAGATAATTTATATACATGCTCAGAAACAGGATTAGCTGCCATTAAAAAAGCGATTGAAGAACATAATTTAAATAGAGTGGTAGTGGCATCTTGTACTCCCCGAACTCACGAGCCGTTATTTAGGGAATGTATTTCTGAAGCTGGATTAAACCCATATTTATTTAATTTCGTTAATATTAGAGATCAATGTACCTGGGTTCACATGAAACATGCTCAAGAAGCTTATGATAAAGCAAAAGACCTAATTAAGATGGGTGCTGCAAAAGCTGTGAAACTTGAACCTCTGGAGATGATTATGGTCAATATTACTCCTGCTGCTATGGTTATTGGAGGGGGAGTGGCGGGAATGAGTGCTGCTTTAAGTTTGAGCAGGCAGGGATTTAAGACATATTTAGTAGAAAAAGAAGATAAATTAGGCGGTAGGTTAAACTCACTTTATAAACTATTTCCGTATGATATCGATGCTTCAGAATTTATAGGAAATATCATTTCTAACGTACAAAATGCGAAAAATTTAGAAATTCTAACTTCATCTCAAGTAATAAATATTGAGGGCTTTGTAGGGAATTTTGAAGTTGAGGTAGAACACAATGGAACTATCAATACATTTGAAATAGGGGCAATAATAGTTGCCGTAGGATCCTCCATCCTTGACCCAACGGGTCTTTTTGGTTATGATGGGAATAAAAGAATAACTCAATTCGAATTAGAATCGAAGTTAAAGAATAATAAGATAAATCAAAAAGATATTATAATGATCCAGTGTGTGGGCTCGCGTATTGAAGAAAGGCCTTATTGTTCAAGCGTGTGTTGTATGACAGCGTTAAAGAACGCACTTAATATCAAAGACCAAAATCCAGAAGCACACATTACGATCTTATTCAGAGATTTATATACGCCTGGAACTGAATATGAAGAATATTATCGAAAAGCACGAGAGCAAGGAGTTTTATTTGTAAAATATGATCCTGAAAAAATGCCCGTGATAGAAGAAACTCAGGTAAAAGTATTTAATGAATATATTAATACAGAAATGACAATTCCTTATGATTTGCTTGTCTTATCTACTCCACTAGTGGCAAATGATGATAACAAGGAGCTTGCTCAGATGTTAAAGGTTCCTTTAGAAGCGAATAAATTCTTTTTAGAAGCACACGTCAAGTTACGCCCTAATGATTTTGCAACAGATGGGGTATATATTGGTGGTTCTGCAAAATGGCCTGTTGATATAACTGAGTCTATCTCGCAAGGATACGCAGCCGCTTCAAGAGCAAGTACTATATTATCTCATGATACTATTGAAGTAGAGGGTGCGACGTCTTGCTTACCCGAATATAATAAATCACTCTGTACTGGTTGTGAAGTATGTGTGAAAGTTTGTCCATTTAATGCGATAATAAAAAATGAAGATGATGAAATTGAAATTATTGAAGCACTGTGTAAAGGATGTGGAGTTTGTGCAGCAACCTGCACGAACCAGGCACTTGTAATTAGACATTTTACAGATGATCAGATTATGTCAGAAATTTTTGCATATGGAGGTGAATAATATGAGTTTTGAACCAAAATTATTAGGATTTTTGTGTAATTGGTGTTCTTATGCCGGAGCAGATTTAGCAGGGGTAAGTAGAATTCAATATCCTCCCAATATGAGAGTTATTAGAGTAATGTGTAGTGGTCGAGTTGACCCTAAATTTTTAATCCAGGCCCTTGAGTTAGGTATTGATGGAGTGTATGTTATGGGATGTCATATCGGAGATTGTCATTATTTAGAGGGGAATTACGAGGCATTACGTAAATTTGATATGACTAAAAAATTACTCAGTTTTGTAGGGCTTGATAACAGAATTAGGTTAGATTGGGTTTCTGCTTCAGAAGGCGTTCGATTTGGAGAAGTTGTCTCTAAGTTTGTTGAAGATATTCGAGCTCTTGGACCTTCACCATTAAGTAGGGATAATCCAGATCAAGAACTTCTTAAAAAAGTAAAAGCGATCAATATGGCAGCAGGTACTAAAAGGTTGCGAGCATTAGTAGGGAGACAGAGAAAAATTACTGAAGAAGAAAATGTCTATGGAGAAAAAGTACCTGAAGAGGAATTTAATGAACTTCTCGATACAGCTCTAAAAGAAGAATATGACCGTCAACGGATATTGCTTGCACTTGCCAGAGACTCAAAATCAGTAAAAGATTTAGCGGTTGAGCTTAGTTTGGAACCAAGCTTGGTTCTAGAACATATGTTAACTTTAAAAGGTCGAAGTCAAGTAGACTTTCAAGAAATAATAGGTAATACACCTTTATTTATGAGGATATAGAGGGGATAAAAGAAATGGAAAAAGTAGGAGCGGTTATGGTTGTAGGCGCTGGAATAGGCGGTTCTCAAGCATCATTAGATTTAGCAGATTCGGGGTATAAAGTATATTTAATCGAGTCTACAACTAGTATAGGTGGTGTTATGGCGCAGTTAGATAAAACTTTTCCGACAAATGATTGCGCCATGTGTATTGTTTCTCCAAAATTAGTTGAAACTGGACGACATCAAAATATTGATTTATCCATTAATTGTAAGATTCAGGAAGTGAGTGGAGAAGCTGGTAATTTTACGGTTAAAGTGTTAAAGAAGTCTTTATTTATTAATCAAGATAAGTGTACTGGATGCGGAGTCTGTGGAAAAGAATGTCCCGTTGAGGCAATTGATATCTTCAATGAGGGATTAGCTAAGTATGCTGCTACATCTGTTAGGTATCCACAGGCAGTTCCTTTAGTTTATGCTATTAATAAAGATTATTGTATTGGTTGTGGAATTTGTGCAGGAGTATGTAAAGCAAAGGCTGTAGAATATGATCTTGAAGATGAGGAGGTTGATCTAAACGTAGGTGCTATCATCTTATCTCCTGGGTTTGATGAATATGTTCCACCAAAAGCGAATCTTTATGGATATGGAAAGTATAAAAATGTGGTCACAAGTATCGAGTTTGAGCGGATATTAAGCGCTAGTGGACCCTATGCGGGTAGAGTTTTGAGACCTTCTGATGGAGACGTACCAGAAAAGGTTGCATTTCTTCAATGTATAGGATCACGAGACTTTAGTGGTTCGGGAAATCCTTATTGTTCCTCAGTGTGTTGCATGTACACTGCAAAGGAGGCGGTAATTGCTCATGAACATATGCATCAAATAAAACCAACCATTTTTAGTATGGATGTAAGAGCATACGGAAAAGATTTTGATAAGTATATTATAAGAGCTCAAGAGGAATATGGAGTCCAATACATTAGAAGTCGAATTTCATCTATTCAAGAAGTGCCAGAAACAAATGATTTAAGAATTAGATATGAGACTGAGGATGGAAAGGTAAAGGAAGAGATATTCCAAATGGTAGTGCTTGCGGTAGGATTTAATCCTCCAAATGATGCAAAATATCTCGCGGAAAAATTTGGAATAGAATTAAATGAATATAATTTTGCTAAAACCGATATATTTAACCCTGTACAAACATCAAAACCAGGTATTTTCGCTTGTGGAGCATTTTCTTCTCCTAAAGATATTCCAGATACCGTAACCCAAGCCAGTGCTGCAGCAGGATGCGTTAATCAGCTCTTATACGACGAAAAGGGAACTCTAATAACCGAAAAATCTTTACCTCCTGAAATATTTGTAAATGGTCAACCCCCTAGGATAGGGGTATTTATTTGTCATTGTGGTATTAATATAGGGGGTTTTGTAGATGTTCCCGAAGTTACCAGATATGCCAAAACACTTCCTAATGTCGTGTTATCAGATCGAAATCTATATACGTGTTCAGCAGATACGCAAACAATAATTAAGAATATGGTAAAAGAATATCATCTTAACCGTGTTATTGTAGCATCATGTACTCCAAGAACTCATGAACCTCTCTTTCAAGAAACAATCAGAGAGGCTGGTCTAAATAGATATTTGTTTCAAATGGCCAATATTAGAGATCAGTGTTCATGGGTGCATATGAATGAGCCAGAGGCTGCTACAGAAAAAGCAAAAGATTTAGTGAGAATGGCAGTAAATAAAGCAAGAAAGATTCAACCTATTGATCGAATCAAATTAAGTGTAACTCCCAAAGCCTTAGTAGTGGGAGGGGGTATTAGTGGAATGGCTGCAGCATTAAATTTCGCAAGTCAAGAGTATGAAACGTATTTGGTTGAAAAACAAGATAAATTAGGAGGTTTTGCTAATAACATATATCATACACTAGAAGGTGGAGATGTCCAAGCTTTTATTACAGATTTGATCAAAAAAATTGAATCACATGAATTTATTCACGTTTATAAAGAAGCCGAGATCGAAAATATAGATGGTTATATCGGCAATTTCAAAACGTCCATTATATATGGCAAAAATAAAGAAAAAGCAGAGTTTGAACATGGAGTTGTTATTGTCGCGACAGGAGCTAAGGAATATCAGCCTAATGAATATCTTTATGGACAAAATGATTTGGTTATCCTTCAATCCGAGCTTGAAAAGATACTCAATACGTCAGATGATATAAAAAAGAAGAAATCAATTGTTATGATCCAATGTGTTGGGTCAAGAAACGATGAGCATCCTTATTGCAGTAAAATGTGTTGCGCAGAGGCGATTAAAAATGCACTCTTAGCAAAAGAAAAAAATCCTGATGTAGAGATCACTGTTTTATTTAGGGATATTAGAACATATGGTTTTAAGGAGAAATATTATAGGAAAGCTCGAGAAGCAGGAGTTATTTTTATTCAATATGATGAAAATGATCCACCAAAAATTAACGTAGAAGACTCAGAACTGAGAGTTGAGGTTAAAACTGCAAGACACGATACAATCAATATTAAATCTGATTGGCTGGTGTTGAGTGCCGGTATTTATGCAATTCGCGAAGAAAATGAAGATTTAGCAAAAATGCTAAAAGTTCCTTTGAATGATGATAATTTCTTTTTAGAAGCCCATGTAAAGCTACGTCCCGTAGATTTTGCCACGGAGGGTGTGTTTGTGGCTGGTATCGCACATTGTCCTAAAACAATTGAAGATTCTATTGCCCAAGCTAATGCAGCGGTATCGAGAGCATGTACCATTCTTTCTAAAGAAGAGATTGAAGCAGAGGGAAAAACAGCTCAAATAGATATGTCGCGTTGTATCGGTTGCGGGATGTGTATTGAAAACTGTGCTTACAATGCAATCGAACTTATTGATGATAGGAGATTTGGACGGGTTGCATATATTAATCAAGCCTTATGCAAGGGCTGTGGCGCGTGTTCCGGGAATTGTAGGTGTGCTGCAATCGATATACTCGGTTTTACAGGAGAACAAATATTTTCAATGATAACCGGGAGGGTGAGTTAAAAATGACGGTAAAAAACGAACAAGAAGCAGAAAAAAGTGAAGAATGGGAACCAAAAATCATTGCTTTTTTGTGTAATTGGTGTTCATATGCGGGGGCTGATTTAGCGGGAGTAAGTAGAATACAATATCCCCCAAATATTAGAATTGTAAGGGTTCCGTGCTCTGGAAGAGTAAACCCATATTTTATTGTAAAAAGTTTAACAGATGGATGGGATGGTGTGGTTGTATCTGGGTGTCATCCCGGAGATTGTCATTATCTTACGGGAAATCTTGTTGCAAGGAGGAGATTTGCCATTTTAAAGGAGTTGCTAGAATTCTTTGGAATTGAGCCTGGAAGGGTAAATTTCATGTGGGCATCAGCTGCCGAAGGGGAGCGTTTTGCTGTATTAATTAGAAAAGCTACGAAGATTGTAAAGGAGTTAGGGCCAAATAAAAAATTTGAAAAAAAGTGGTGAGAATTATGGGAATTGAGATAAAAAATCAAGAAATTGAAAATCAGATGAGGGAACTTGCGAGGAATTTACTTAATGAGAAAAAGGTTGATGTTATAATTGGATATGCCAAGGGTACTGTACCTTTGAGCTCAGCTCCAATAATGATTACTAATGAAGAAGATATTGACAAATTGATCTGGAATAATTTATGTTATATAAACTTAGCAAAATATCTGGTTCCAAGAATACCCCAACTCATCGATCCTGAGGGTAACAATTTAAAAGTAGGGATAGTTTCTAAGGGATGTGTAGGGAGAGCCCTAATACATTTAGCAGTTGAAAAACAAATCAATCTTGATGATATTAAGATAATAGGTATTCCGTGTAATGGAATAATCAATCGGAAAAAAGTTGAAAAGGAAATAGATGAAAAGGAAATTTTAGAAGTCTCTGCTTCCGGCAACGATATAGTAGTTAAAGGAAAGGATTTTGAGCAAAAATTTCCTTTTGATGAATATATCAATGAATTATGTAAAGTTTGTAAGGTTAAATCACCCCCAACTGACGCGAGCATTTCAGAAGCATGTGTTGGTGAATGCCAGGAGATTTCGAATCTTGAAGATGATTTTGCTGATTTAGCGGAATTTGAGGCAAAAAGTTCCAAAGAAAAATGGGACTATATTAAAGATTTATTGAAGACATGTACAAGGTGTTATGCTTGTAGGGAAGCTTGTCCGATGTGTTATTGTAATCTATGTTTTGTGGATCAAAACAAGCCTATTTGGTTTGGTAAAACAACGGAGTTGTCTGATATAATTGTATTTCATTTGATTCGAGCAATGCATTTAGCGGGAAGATGCGTGGCTTGCGGAGCCTGTAGCAGTGTTTGTCCTATGGGCATTGATTTAAACTTGATAACACGAAAATTAGAAAAAATGGTAAAGGAGCGATTTGATTTTACTTCAGGAATCGATAGCGAAACTTTGCCCCCAATGATGTCCTTTAATATGGATGATGAACAGGAATTTATGTTAGAGGAGGATTGAGAAAATGGATCAAAAAATATTAATGAAAAATGAAATTGGAAAATTGTATATTGAATTAGCAGAAGAATATAACTTTTATGCACCTGTAAAAGAAAAGGGGAATATAGTTTTTAAAAAGATCTTAAATCCAGATGATATTGTGTTAGAATATTTTAATTCAAAAGTACCACCAAAAGAAGTGCTGTTTCCGGAGATGGAAGTATTGTTTGAATATAGCTTAGACGGAAAAGATGTTGAGATACAAGACAGACAGGATTTAGACGAGAAGAATGTGATTTTTGGTATAAGACCTTGTGATGCACATGGTTTTGCGTTAATGGCCACTTTTTTTACTGCTCACGGAGACTGTGAAGACGAAATTTTTATGAAAAAACGCGCAAATACTATCCTGATGGGGATAGGATGTAATGAGCCTAAAAGTACCTGCTTTTGCACATCATTAGGAGGTCACCCGTTCCAAAAGGATGATTTGGATGTAATGCTTACAGATTTAGGAGAAAAATACTTAGTCGAAACTATTAGTGAGAAGGGAAAAACTTTTATTCAAAAATTAAAGTGGCTTGCTGATGCGAAAAAGAAAGATGTTCAACAAGCTCAAGAATTATCAAAGAAATCTGAAGAATCATTTGTAACGAAATTGGACCTTACTGATATTGACAAGATTTTAGATCCGAATTTTGAACATCCAATATGGAAGGAAATTAGCGATATATGTATAAGTTGTGGAACCTGTTCATATCTATGTCCAACATGCACGTGTTTCGATGTTATCGATGAAACAGACGAGTATAATAACCGAGGGCGGCGGATTCGAATTTGGGATACATGTCAATCCTGTCTCTACACACTTCACACCAGCGGGCATAATCCACGCAATAGTTGTATAGAAAGGTGTAGAAATCGTATAATGCATAAATTTAGCTATTATCCCAAAAATTATGATCAAATAGGATGCGTTGGATGTGGTCGATGTGTTCAACTATGTCCCGTTAATAATGATATAAGAGCAATTCTTACTAAAATTAAAAATATTGAAAAGGAGGAGGAAATAAGTGCCTAATCCATATATTCCGATGCTCACTAAGGTTAAAAATATCGTTTCAGAAAATAAAGTAAATGATATTAAAACCATCGAACTAGAATTTAAAAATCAAGAGGATTATAAAGCTTTTAACTACATTCCTGGACAATTCGCTGAGATTAGCTTGATTGGAAAGGGTGAATGTCCTATTGGTATAGCATCTTCCCCAACCGAGGAAGGTTCAATTAAATTTACCATTAAAAAGATGGGAACTGTCACAAGCGAATTTCATAATTGTGAGGTTGGTGATACGGTAGGGGTGAGAGGTCCCTGCGGAAATGGGTGGCCAATGGAAGATCTAAAAGGCAAAAATTTAGTAGTAATCGGTGGGGGATTCGCATTTTCGACCCTACGATCACTTGTGTTATATGTATTAGATGAGAAATATAGAAAAGATTTCGGGGATATTACAGTGATTTATGGAAACAGAGATAGTGGAGAAGTATTATATGGGGATGTCCTTGAAGAATGGGAAAAAAGGGATGATATTAACGTAGTATTAACTATCGATCGCGAGGAAGAAGATTGGACTCGCGAAGTGGGATTCGTTGCTGCGATAGTTAAAAAAGTTGCTCCTTCTCCTGATAATGCTGTTGCGGTTGTCTGTGGTCCTCCTATAATGATAAGAACAGCAGTGGCAGAACTAGAACAATTGGGTTGGAAGGATTACCAAATTTTAAACTCTTTAGAAATGAGAATGAAATGTGGTATTGGAAAGTGTGGAAGATGTAATATTGGAAATAAATATGTCTGCGTTGATGGGCCAGTTTTCTCTCTGGAAGAACTTAAAAAATTACCCAATGAATATTAAAATTAAAACTAATAATAGAAAAAAGGTTGATAAAAAATTGGTTGAAGAAGTATTACCAAAATCGTTTGAAGATTTAATAAAAGATGTTCATGAACTAGGAATCTGTGGAGAATGTGGTGGATGTGTAAGTTTTTGCTCTGCAGGCGAGATTAAAGCAATCGTAATGCCAGAGTCAGGTCCGCCGGTATATTATGATAAGGATAATTGTCTCCATTGCGGAATTTGTTATTTAGTTTGTCCACAGACTCATGTTATGGATAATGAATTAAATAAGCGTTTTAATTATAAAGTCTCTATAGGAAATTACACCAAAGTTACCTCAAGTCAAGCAACTTCAGAGGAAATTAGAAAAAAGGCAACAGATGGAGGAGTGGTTACCGCGATTTTATCTTACCTTTTAGATAAAAATCTAATCAGTGGTGCGATTGTATCAAAAAAGGAAGGACCATTTAATAGGATCCCCTTCTTTGCCTCCACAAAAGATGAATTATTAGAAGCCGCGGGATCGCATTATGATTTGTCGCAAGGAGTAGTAGGTTTAGAAAACTATAATTCATTTGTTCCAACAATTACCAAATTAAAACAAGTAGTAAGTTTAGATATGCCTAGTATTGCCGTCGTTGGAACACCATGCCAGATAATGTCAATACGTAAGATGCAGGAGTTAAGTATTTTACCAGCTCATATCGTAAAATATACATTGGGTTTATTTTGTAATTTGAACTTTTCGTTTAATGCGGATGCTCGCAAAGAATTGGAAGAACGGTTCGATTTTTCTTTTGATGATGTGGAAAAATTAAATATTAAAGAGAATTTAATTATCCAGCTGAAAAATGGGCAGACAAAATATATCGATTTTAAGGATATTCACGAATTTGCACGATCTGCATGTTTTGCTTGCAGGGACTTTTCCAATGTATATGCGGATATCTCATTTGGGGGTTTAGGATCTAAAGACGGCTATACTACCTCTGTAATTCGAACAAAAGCAGGGGAAGAAATATACAATAATGCGCTCAGAGAAGGATATATACAAGAAACTTCTGATATGAATACGTCTGTCAAAAAATCAGAAATGCTCGCAAAAGTTATTAGTTTTGGGAAGAGAAAATTCGAAAGATATAAACAAGCTCGTAAAGCAAGAGAGTAAATCTTAAAATCTTTTTTTTACTTAATTAATCTATAATTCCCTTTTTTAAAATCATTTTTTAATGGACTCATATTCTTTCTTCAATCTAGCGAGTTCTTCTTCTTCTTTTGCTTTTTTTTTTGCGAGTTTCGCTTTCTGCTTTTCTAATTTCTTTTCTTGTTTTTTTTTCTTTTTAATTAATTTAGCTTGTTGTTTCTTTTTTGCCTTTAATTCTTTTAATTCGATCTTTTGTCTTTCAATAGCTTCTCTCTCTTGCTGCTCTTTCTCTAATCGTTCTTGTTCAATTCTTTGCTGTTCTTGTCTTTCAGCCTCAATTTTTTCTTGTTCTCTCTGTAATTTGATTCTCTCTTGTTCTTTTCGAAGTGCTTCTATTCTCTCTCTTTCTTTTCTCTCTTCTTCTAACTTTTGTTTTTCTTTTTCAATCCTCTCTTTCTCTAAAGCTTCCCGTTCCTTTCGCTCTTTTTCTAATCGTTCTCTTTCGATTCTTTCCCTTTCCTCCCTTTCTTTTCGCTCTTTTTCCAACCTTTCCTCTTCAAATTGATTTATCCATTTACCAACTCCTTCAAGTAATTCTTTCTTATCTTTTGGCGGAAGACCTAGAAGGGCTTCTTTTTTCTCGTAAATGTTTGCCCATTTGCTTAATTCCCATTTTATTTTTGAAAATTCAACTGGATATAAGTTTTTTATACTATCTCGTGCTAATCCGATTGCTATTCCTACAGAGTGCATATCAAAATCTTCCTCAATGATCCTTCTGATATATAATAAAATTTGTTCAATATCTTCTGTAGGGACTGGAGGGAGTGCTTTGGCTTGAACAAATTCAGACTTTTCTACTCTTAATTTAAATTGCTCTGTTTCTCTTTGCGGTTCTCGATAATCTTTTAGTGTAGAAATACCAACTTGCTGAGAAGAAGAATCGACGGATCTTGTATGTGGAATGACAAAAGATTCCTCTTTTACTGGTTTAATTTCAATTTCTTCTTTAATATTTCTCGGAAATTCACTTGGCCACTCGATCATTGAATTTAAACGATTTTCTGCGGAATATAATACTGATTTTTTAAGGGATAAAGTGGGTTCTGATGGGGATTCTAATAAAGAAATAGGAGTTGTTTCAGACTTTAAACTCTTAGACACATTTTCTAAAATGGAGTATGGATACATTGGATCATAATCAATTGTAGAATAAGTTTTCTTTAAATGAGTAATAACTTGTTCGATTTTTTGAAGTTCTATTGGAGATAAGATTTTTGGTAAATATTCATCAACCCCATAATTGATTTCATTTAATCCCGCTGTTTCTTCCATATATCCCCTAGATACATATACTTTCATTTTATCTGATACGATTATTTTATTATAATAATCTCGAGAACTGCTTAGAAGCAAATGCCCCATAGCATCTAATTTGTAAGATTCTGGATCTCGAATTTTATCCATAAAATCCAAGAAGATATCCTTATTAGGAATAAAAATATTTCTCATAATAGCTCCTTTAATAAGAGTTTGCCGGCCTTCAGATTTAAAAGAGAGATCAATAGGTATCTTTATAACTTTTTCTGTAATAATTGCATCTTTATCATCTTCTAATGTAAGATCATTAGAGGCTGCGAGATGATCATATACAAAATCAGATAAGATCAATCCTGTAAGTAGACGATTATCAATAATATATTTTCCTCTAGATAATTCTACATCATGGCGTAATTCAAATTTGTTATAGTAATAACCTATTCCAAAAATAAAATAAATTGTACCTTTTTCAGTTTCAACCGCACATTCAGCTCCACCAAAAAGGATTACAATGTCAGTTATGATTTTTGCTACACCGTGACCGACATATTTACCTAAGGTCGGATATCCTAGTAAATCCCCCCAACTCGGGATTATAAAAATCATATTATTAGGGATGAGGCGATTAAGTTTTTTAAATTGCTCTTCTTTTTCTCTTTCTAATTTTTCTTGTTCGATTCGTGCTTTTTCAATTCTTTCTTTATCTAAAATTTCTTTATCCAATTTTTCATTCTCATTTAAAGGTTCTTTTTCTTCCATAATCTCAACTTTTTGAAATTAATTGTAATTTCCTTTTTAGTACTCGAAATCACTCTATTATTATTTTTCCTTTTATTTTAGTATTTTAAAAATAATAAATATTAACCTTTTTTAACAAATATCGTCAATTTCAAGTGAGATTTTTAAACTAATTTATCTTAATTTAAAGTAAAATAAGTTTATAATATTCCAATGTAAAAATTTGCATTTCAAATATTTTAGATTAATTTATTCAATTTCTAATCTAATGATGAGATGTAAAAAAATTAAATGGTGAATCAAATGGCTGTGAAAAATATAAGTAATGACACGATGGTATTGATTGCCTCTGACCAACACTTAGGTGCCCGAAAATCAAAGAGTGAGGAATTTAAAGCTTTTCTTGATCAAGTTATTTATAAGCTCGACAATGAGATGTTAAAGAAGTTAAAGGCATTCTTACTACTTGGAGATTTCTTTGATATTGTGATGGATACTTATAAGGATATATCTACAGATTTTAAAGAAATATATAATCGATTAGATGTACTACTAGAAAATGGTATTCATGTGATAATTACTCTCGGGAATCATGAAATCTCGATAAGAAAACCTTTAGAAAAACGATTCAAGAGAAGGAAAAATAAAATGGTCAGAAAATTTCAAAGGAAAAAACTGAGGAATAAATTCCTTAAAAGAGAAAATATGTGTCAATATATCGTTCTAAGAAAAAATGAGAATGAACAATTAGAAATGATAACATATGATTCTAAGAATCATATTGATAAGACTAGATTTGTAAAAGCAGAAATTTTAGGTAATATCCCACATGAAGGTCCTCTGAAAGGAAGATATAAATGCTTATTTACCCATGGTTTTCAATTTGAACCCGAAAAATTTTCTTTTTTCGCTCTAATCTGGTGTTTCTTACTAAGAATGCCTGGTTTTATCAAGGAACTTTTTGATATATTATGGAATGGAATAATTAAAACCCCGGAGAGGCCCGCAATTGAACAAATCGATAAAGCGGAGTTTAATCGAAGAATAAAAGAAAATAAAAAGATGCTCAACAAGAAACAAAAAATATCCTATTTTCTCTTTAAACGATTTATACTTAAAGAATTAGTCAAAGAAGCAGAACGTCGAGCTGCCATCAAAGATAACAGTGAATTTAATAAAGTCATCGAAGAATCTTATATAGATGATTTTTTAGAATTAGGAATAACACATGTAGTTTACGGTCATTCTCATACAAAGCAGGAAGATGTTGTTATAAAAGGAGTTCCTGTGTTTAATACAGGAGGTTGGCAGCAAGTATCCGAACCAGCTTTTATTGAAATTCATTCAAATGGAGATATTAGGGTAAAAAGCTATACTCAAAAAGAAGAAATATCCAATATTGAAGCATAGCTACTTAAAACTATTGTAAAATTCTTTTTTTATATCTTTTAATTATCCTAAAATGTCGATTAAAATAGCTTTAACTCTTAAAAAGTAATATTTTTTGAGTGATGATTTTTAATAATTGTTTCTTTTATTTATTATCGCTTCCCCTAATAATATTTGTTTGTGTGATGGGAAGGGAGAGTTTTGATCTTTTTTGGTGATCATTTTCGTGCAATTTTATAAAAAGGTTTATTTAGATACGGGATTTTTTATTGATTCTCGACATGCAATTAATATTATGCAATATTTATTGACTTATATCTTTCAAATTATTACGGGATGTGATAACAAAATGACGAAAAGCAAATATTTAAAAATTCAAAATTCTTATTATTAAATAAGAAATAAAAAAAATTAATGAGAAGGTAAAAAATGATCGAATCGGAATTTTCTGATAAACTTGCGGACGAAGCTTTCAAAAATTTTGAGAACATCAAAAAATCCCTAAAAGGATTGTTTGAAATCTTGCAGCTTGCTAAAGATGGTGAAGAATTTCAAGATGTTTATTATGATCTTGGAGTAGATAATATTTCTGGCCTCTATGAAAACCTACTCGAATTGATGTTTAACGATTATGGTGCAAGAAAAGTTATGAAAGCTCTAAGAAATTCTGAAATTGATCTGGCAATTCCTCTAAACGACCCAATCAAGGGAGAAAGCGAAAGCGAAGAAGAAGAAGAAGCTGTTTTTTAAGCACTACCTATTTTTCTTATTATTAGGATATATTATCCCTGACTTCATTTTGCTAATTAGTTTATTTTAATAGTTATCATTAATTTCAATTTATAATTTAGTTACTTTCAATTATATTAAAAAAGAGGATATAAATTGGTTATAAAAACTGATATAACAGAGATGTTTGGGATTAAACACCCCATCGTAGCTGCGCCTATGGGTCCTTTTTACACAACTGACCTTACTATCGCAGTTAGCGAAGCTGGCGGTATGGGGGTTTTAAGCCATACAAATTTATTTGGAAAGGATAGTTTAACGGAACTAAAGAAGAATATGGAATATGTGGTTGAGCATACTGACAAGCCATTTGGATTTAACATTAGGACGGGCCGCATGCAGATGGATGCAAAGATACTCTGCCAAAAAATCCCTCGCTTTATCTTGAAAAACCCTAAAATTAGGGAACAATGTCTATATGCATTAACAAGCGCAGGATCGTCAAAGTTGATTAAAACGAAAGCTTGGCAAGCACTAAAAGAAAGTGGTTCGAATATCAAACACTTTCATGTTGCTCCTGCTTTATGGCTAGCGGATAAATGTGTTGCTTCAAATGTGGATGGTATGGTTGTCACTGGTGGAGAAGGTGGGGGCCATCAATCTTATGAAAAGATTAGCACTTTAGTATTGCTCCAACAGGTAAAACAAAAATACCCCGACTTTCCTGTAATAGCATGTGGAGGTTTTGCTACCGGTGAAGGGATAGCCGCTGCTTTAGCTATAGGAGCTGGAGCTGTGGCGATGGGTTCAAGATTTATCGCTTCACAAGAAAGCGAGTTTCATCAGACCTATAAAGATATCGTACCCTCCGGTAAGGCTACGGATACTGTGTTAGTTACCGGATTTTTAGGTCCGATTCGACTCTGGAAAAATAAATATTCTCTCCATCACGGTCTTGTGGCAAATAAGGAAGAGAAAATGGCAGAGGAATCAAAAATGTCCTTGGAGGACTTAATAAAAGATGGTAAACATTATGAGATGACTTACCACGGGGACATTGAAGATGGTGCAGTTCTCTTAGGGCAAAGCATTGGGTTAATACCTAGTATTGATAAAGTACCAGATATTATTGATACTCTGGTGAAAGGCGCTGAAAAACGGTTAAAAGCTGCTGCTTCTATGGTAGAATAGTTTAAAACAAACTTATTTTATCAATTTTTACTTAATATACAAAAATTTTTTTTTTTCTTTATTTTTATGGATTTTGCTAAATTGAAAAAATTTAAGAGAGAAATCTGAAAAAATTAAATTTATAGTTGAAGCTCTTTCAATTTCGCTCGAATTATTTCAACTTTCTCTGGTTTTAAATCGCAAAACTTCCAGAAAATACCTCCCCCAATGAGAATTATAAAAATTGGGATTAATGCCGTGTGGAGACGAATACCCCAAATAGCTAAATCCGTTTGGGAAGCACCTGGTATGGGATTAAATCCAGTAGCAATATGGACGGTTGTAAATATTATAGCTTGACAAATATATGATAATCTCACGAAAAACGTTCGGATTCCGAGAAATATTCCTTCTTCCCTCGTTTTTCGTTCAATAACTATTTCATCTAATACATCGCTAAGCATAGCTAAGGATATAGCATATGTAGCCCCAATCCCCACTCCAACTAACAATGTACTAATAAAAGCACCCAATACATCGGAAACAAAAAGTAGAGGTACGGCAGCGGCGGCGGTAACTAGAAATCCAATAAAAAAAGTAATTCTGTTCCCTTTTCTACGTGCTAACATCACCCATAATGGAACAGAGACCAGGCTTCCTAAAAGTACCCCTGCTGTAAGAAAAACTTCAGAGCTAGCAGGTTGTTTTAGTATATATTGATTAAGATAAGGAATTGAAGCCACCATGACTACAACTAAAATTTGCCAACATGTATATGCTAGCACAAATGCCATGAAATTTCTTTTTTTTAACGCAAACCTTAGTACTTTCCAAAAAGATGCTTTTTCCTCTTCTTTTTTTCCTTCACTAGCCAATTGCATAGCTCTATCAATCATAGTTTGATTTTCTCGGGTCCCCGGTATCATTAAAACTACACAAATTAATCCAACAATCATAATTATCGCTGCTGCAGTAAAATAGGATTGTTTATTACCATATGTAATAAATAGTGGAGGTATAAGAACACCGATTGCAACACCCACTAAACCTAAGATTGAACCAATCCCGCCAATTTTAGTGCGTTCATTCTGAGAACGAAAACGATCGGGAGCTTGCGCTAAGAAATTAACATTCCACACTGATAAGAAAAAATCTATGAGACATGTTATAATTGTGAGATATAAGAAGATGAGTAATGCATCTTTGACTGGATCAACATTAGGAGGCGCAAATAAGAGTAAAAAAAAGATACAATAGAGTATAGCTCCGATGAAGATCCATGGAAATCTCCTACCCCATCTTTTCCATAATATATTCGGCTTATCACTTAAATATCCGATAAATGGATCGTTGACCATGTTCCATATGCCATATATAATAAATGAGAGTAAGATAAAAAGCACTGGGAGCCCTACTTCTGTTTCATAGAAGATAAATGTTCTTGTATCAAACACTACTCCTATGAATGTAATAAGAAAATTACCTATAGCATATGATAATTGAATTCCAGTTGATGATGGTGCTTCAATACTTTCAGCCATTTTACTTTCTTTAATATTGTTCATTCCTTATTTTCCTCTTAATTTCTATTATCCTTTATTGAAAGAAAGTTTATTTTTTAATTACTCTAACACAGCGTTTTTCAATTGATTTGTTTCCAAAATTATCCATAGCCGTGAGGGAGACCTCATATTTACCGGCCTTTTCATATGCATGCCGGGTTAAGAGCCTGGGACTCTTCTCTCCATCCCCAAAGTCCCATTCAAGTTCTAATAATATGCTTTCAGGTGCACTCATCACTGTCGGATAAAAAATAACAGAAAAACCTTCTGTAATGGGATAAGGAAGAATTGAAAATGAAATATGAGGTGAGGTCACTCCTTCTTTTTTGGTGATATATTTTTGCATATCTATTTCCTGAGCATCTGCCGAAATAATATCGGCAGCGGGAATTTCTTGAATTTTTTCAATGATATATGCGTGAGCTTTTGCGGTTCGTTCCAGCTGGTCAGGAGTACATTTATCTATAGTATCATATTTAGTATGATAAAATACTGGTTTTCCAATGACCATTATTGAAGGAACATTGGCAAAAATGAATGGAGGTAAATCACTCACTGGGAGCTGTCTTGCTGAAACATACGCAGCGGGAAATAAATTATATTTGAACACCGCATCTTTTACTATTGGCCAGAGCAAAATATTATCTGATACAAACAGACCTCTTCTTTCGTCAAGGCCGGTTTCTACGACACCCCCTTCAACTTGATTATACCAGCCTTTTGATCCAAATCCATCCATCATAATAAAAGTGGCAATTTTCTTTACCATCTCTGGATACATGGAATGAAATTGGAACGTTCCGACCAATCCACACTCATGACCCGTCCAACCAGCAAAAACAATAGTTTTATCCCTTTTTTCGAGAGGAATTTGAGCGAAGTATTTCGCAAGCGCAATTAAGCCAGCGTTAGCCCCTGCGTTGTCTACAGCTCCAGTAAATGTGCTGTCTACATGAGTTCCTATTAATATAATTTCATCTGTTCTTCCTGGTAGAGTTCCGAGTATCATACTACTTGGTGCCTTTTCTGTTTTTACATCTAAAGTAAATTTTACCAAAACCTCATCAGGTGTTTTTGTACATAATGCTCTTAGATATTGCCCATCAAAATTATTTACTGACAGTGCCGGTAATCTTCTTTTCCAACCCCTCACTTCATCGACTCCGACATAAGATATCGAATCTAACGGAGAATTATTAGTAAAAATTGCTCCGAGAGCGCCTTTTTTCTTTGCTAAGTTTAGAGAATTAAACAAATTAACTTGTTGAGAAGGTGCAAAATTTAATACCATGATTCCGTCTATAAGCACAATTTTATTCTTAACATCAATTTTCTCAAAATCTACGGAAGTTCCATATCCCGCGTACACCATTTCGCCCTCTACTCCCTCAGGGGCGGTGGATCCACTAAGATGTACTGGAAATGTTTCAATGACTTGATCTGAAGGTATAGAAGGAGTTCCTTTAGCAATCAATTTCAGCTCCTGTTTTTCGGCCCACCAACGAGTAAATTTAAACGGATCTAATTTAACATCTGGCAATTTTGCTTCCTTTAATTTATTATAAATATAATTTTCCGCTTCTATAGCAATTTGAGTACCAGCTCTACGATAACCAAATTCACATAGTTCTTTCATAATTTGATACATTTCAGCACCAGAAATATTTTCATAATTAGACATTGGTTCTTTCCTCAAATAATAAGATATTTTAGAGTATTAATTATCATAAATTATTTTATAATTGGTTTAAGAGATTATTAATATTTCTTTTCTTTTTCCAATTAATCATCTGAGATTTGAGGAAGAAAAACTATTTTATCGCTTATAAATTATCAATGCTAGATAAATTACCTTTAAATAAGAACCAATCACAATATAAAATAACGAAAAAATAATCGTAATAAGGTAAAAAATCTTAATTGAAAATATCGAAATTAATATGAGTACAAGTTGATGAAAATGTCAGAAGAAAAACAAAAATCTAAACCAGTAAGGCTCAAAGGTTTTCCAATGCTTATAGGTAATCTTGTCAATTCTGTGAAGGATACTCCCGAATGTAAGGATTTACTTGAAGGAATGAGAACCCGGGTACTTTTTAATAACTTAGAAGATAAACGATGGGCGTGTTTAGTCACAGTTGATAAAAACCAAATAAAAGTGGAAGGGATTAGAAAAGAGGGTAAAGACTCTCTTAGTCGTAAAAAACTCTTCTATTGGGGCTATTGGGAATTTCCAAATCTCCAAACAATGATGGGAGCGAGTAGTTGGAAATCTGGTAAATGGATTAGAAAGATGGGATCAGGGAAAGTGAAAGGGGCTTCGCAAATTGCATTAATTGGACAGATTCTAGCTTTGGCAAGACCTCCAGAGCCTCCTGCAGAAAAATAATAATATTTTTTTATAGAGAATTTTTTTCTTTCTTTTTTTATTTTCAATTTTTCCTAAGACGCTAAAATCACAATTGATTATAGAAAAATTAGTATTTAATGTAAGCATCATTTTACTTGGTATATAAGAATTTTAATTAGATTAAAGAAAATACAGTAGTATAATGAAAGTTATTGTTATTGGCTCGGGTATATCCGGAGCAACTTCTGCAGCCTTATTAGCAAAGGAGGGGCATTCGGTGATCGTGTATGAGCAGCATGAAAAAATTGGAGGAATAACAGCAACCATCGAGCAAGATGGATATAGATGGGATTGGGGACAAATGATTGTTCCAGATTTAAGTGATAATGAACCGGGGCGGCTTGTTCTTGAAAAATTAGGCATTTCCGAAAAAATAAAAACAATTAAAGGCTATAGAGAAAATTATTTTCCTGATTTTAGAATTCGCAAACCTCAAAAGTTTAAAGGAATTTATTGGCGAAAAGAGTATTTTAAGGAGCTATTTCCTGAAGATGCGAAAGGTATAGATAAATATTATAAAATATACAATCGAATTCATGACCTCACTGGGCTGTTTAATAAGCCAGGACTATTGGCAAAGCTTAAACTATTTTTAAAATTCCTGCCAATAATGGGCAAGAAAAATTGGAGTGCCCAACAACTTATGGATTACTGTTTTTCAAACAAAAAGCTTCAGGCTGTTTTTATTGGGATTCTTGCGGATTATGTCGCCTCACCAGAGGTTTTTCCGGGTTTAATCATCCCCATAATAAATGCAGAGTCTCAATATGATGAAAGAGTTCCATTAGATTATGGAAAACATGAGCATAGGTCATCATGGACATTTATTGAAAATGGATGTATAGAATTAATAAATGCGATAGTTGGTGTGATAACAAAATGTGGTGGCAAGATAATCACTAACATGGCAGTATCAAAAATTTTGATTGAAAGCGGTAAAGGAAAAGGAGTTATTACATCTGATGGAAAAGTACATGAAGCTGATGTTGTAGTGGCAAGTGGTGGCGCAAAAGAACTGTTTTTAGATCTTATTGAAGCAAAATATCTTCCCAATGATTTTATTAACACATATATAAATAATTTATTTACCACCGAATCTGTTTTTATGGTGCATTTAGGCGTTGATTATGATCCTTCCGTCCATCAAAATGGTGCGGCTCTCTGTTACTATTATTTAACTTATGATATTAACGAAAGTATTAAGGAATGCCAAAAAGGAATATATCATGAAGGAAAAGATGGTTTTTTAGTATATATTCCATCAGTCCATTCACCTAATATGGCCCCTCCGGGACACCATGCAGTTACAGTTTATACAATTGCTCCGAATAATCTTATCAACGGAAATTGGGAGGATAAAAAAGAAGAATGGTCTGAAAAACTCCTTGATATTGCAGAAAAACATGTTCCCGGATTACGTGAGCATACCAAGACGAAAATTATATTGACGCCGGAAGATTTCAAAAACAGGACGTATCTTAAGCATCATGCATTTGGTGGTACAGTCCCCCATTTAACAATACCCCCGCCACCGCATAAGTCGCCTATAGAGGGGCTTTGGTTTGTTGGCGCTCAAAGTGAAACTTATGGGGGGGTTATTGGAGGGATGACTGGAGCCGATAACGTGGTTAAAATGATGTTAAAAGAAATGAATTCGAAAACAACTAAACAGACTTTCAAAAGTTTTTCTAAATAAATTCCTTTACAACTTTAATCATTAAAGGTTTATAGATGAATTTTGATTAAACAGAACTATAAAAGTAAATTTTTAATTATTCAAACACAAAAGGAAATAAAAGAGGAAGAAAAGATATGGAATTAAAGTATGATCTAGAATCAATAACATCTCATACAGTTGCAAATACAACTGGTATAGGTCGTGGAAATGCTGGAGCAATTTCTTTACGAAATTTCACAATTGCTATAGATTCCACGATATATGCCAAAACTGCCCAAATATTCCGCTATAATCTGGAGAAACATTTTAATTTGCCAATCAAATTTCTTATTTTTACCCATTACCATGCAGATCATATTTTTGGAATTGGACCGTTTACCGATGTAGTAACAATTAGTAGTGAGCAAATGATAAGAAATATGAAATCAAAAAGCATTAAAGACCAGTATGAAATCAGGGTTAAAGAGTTTCAAAAAGAAGATCCCTTGGCTGAAGGTGTAGAATTTAAATTGCCAAATATTGGATTTAATGAGAAACTAATAATTTATGATGAAGATTTACACATCGAGGTATTACATACAGGGGGCCACACATCTGGAACCAGTATTGTATATTTTCCCTATGAAAAAGTTGTTTTTGCTGGTGATTTGATTTTTGCTAATTATTTTCCGTATGCAGGTGATCCTACATGCAATCCAAATAAGTATATTGAAGCCCTTGAAATAATGAAGAGCTTAAATGCAGAAATTATAATTCCAGGTCATGGAGTTGTATTAAAGGGTAAAAACGCTTTGGATATATATATTGAATTTTTCAAAAATTTTCGAAAATCTATAAAGAATGCTATTAAAGAAAATGTTTCTCCCGAAAAGGTAGAGATTCCACATACATTTGATACTTTTCGTGATGAATTAAAAACAAGATCGATAGAGCACTGGTACAAATTCTTTCAAAATGAATAAGATATAATGCCGAAGTGCAGCATTCATATTTGGAATTTAATTAGATATTCCCTCTTTTTTCTTGATGTATTCTATCAATCTCATTTTTGATTTGTTCATATCTTTCTTTATTGATGGGAAATTTTAACATTGATAGAACTCCGATTAATAACACAACAGCCGGAAAGATAAACATTAAACTTCGAAGCCCAAGAATAGTTTCTTCAGTAGCTAATTTGGGGTTAAATACCGTCCATCCGATAATGTTAAAAACAAAGCTTATAGATAAGAATACAGCAATTATAGTCAGTCTATTCATCAAAATTAAAGATCCCATATATGCGCCTTCTCTTCGAATTCCCGTTATTAATTCATCTTCATCAATAATCGCAGAGGCGGCTATAATACGAAAAAACATTGCTCCAGAGATTCCCAAACCCACAAAAATGTAAGCGATAAATGCTCCTATGATATCATTAATAAACATAAAAGGAACTAAGGTTATAATAAAACTGATTAATGCTATTATCATACCATTCTTCACTCCAAACTTTAATGATATATATCTCCAAAATACTGTAAATAGTGCAGCAGAAATAAACGAAACTCCTAAAAGGAGGGATAAGATAAAGGAATTTTCAATATGTAATACAAATCTTCCATATAAAGGAGTAATTACTGGTAAAATACCAAATACATAATAAATTGTAAAGTAGGCAACAAGATTTTTTCGAAAAGCCTTGTTATTCAATGAAATTTTTATTGAGGATATTATGGGAGGGGCTTTTTCAGAATCCTTTAAGTATTCCAATCGCTCTTTAATCCCAAATTTAATAAATATTCCACCGGAAATTCCAACAATGATCGCCATAAATATACCCGCATAAATATAGTTCACAGCGTATTTTGAATCAGTATAATTGGGAATGAAAAAGCTTGGAGCTAAATATGCAAAGATTAATGCTATTATTCCAATGATTTGAATAATATTATTGGCTCTTGCTCTTTCTTCTAAATTTTGATACATTTCAGGAAATAAAGCCATTGTATTCAAGCTATACATGTTAAAGAAAAACTCAAATAAAAAAATCATAATAAGAAAATAAATAAAGATTGTAATCTCAGGTCCTGCCGGCGGAATCCATAAAAATATTAATATGATAGAGGTGGGTATTATTCCTACAATTATATATGGTTTTCTCCTCCCCCATTTCGATTTGGTTCGGTCTGAGAGGGCTCCTAATAATGGATTATTAATTAGGTCCCATAATGACCTTAAAATAAATCCTAACGTGATCCAATTAATATTTAAGCCAACAATAGTAAAGTAAAAGGTGAATAATAAAAATGAAATAAATTGAGATGCTACAACATCGGCAAAATAAGCATTACTATATGCCAATATATCGGTGGTCGAGTGTTCCTGTTTAGTTTTATCTTTTGTAATGTTCATTTATATTTACAAATTTGTTTAAATATTTTAATTGGCTAATTTTATGCATATATTTAATTAATACTATTATATTAATTTCATTTAATATAAAGTGAATAAAAATAAGAACTTAATTTTGTTCACAGAGATATGATCAAATAGAAAATAAACTAATCTATTCATTCATTTGTTTTTTCAATTTCTTTAGGTATACCTTTGCTGCTTTATCCTTTGGGTCGATTTTCAGTGCATTTTCAATGCATTCCAAGGCTTTCTGAGGATCCCCCGTATTATTATATGCGATTCCTAAATTATAAAATGCCGTGGAATTATTAGAATCGGTCTGAATAGCCTTTTCATAACACTCGATAGCTCTTTCGATCTTGCCAATATCTTTATAAGCAAACCCTAAATTATTCCACACTTCTGATACGTTTGGATCCAGACTTACTGATTTTTCAAAACTCTCAATAGCTTTTAATTTCTTTTCCAATCTATAATAAGATTCTCCCATTTCATACCATATTACGGCATCATCAGGATCCAATCTAATTGATCTATTAAAACTGTCTATAGCATTCTTGAAATTTCCAGCACTTTTATAGATACGGCCTATATTTTTCCAAGCATTCACATATTTTGAATCTAGCTTAGTTACTTTATTGAAGCTCTCTACAGCTTTTTGCCCATCGTGGGTTTTGAGATATGCCAGTCCTAAGTGAAACCAGGCATTTTTGTCCTTTGCATCAAGATTCACTGCTTGTGTAAAGTATTCAATTGCTTTTTTATAATTTTCTAATTTACTATATCCTATTCCACAATTAAACCATGCTATTTGATCTTGGGGGTTAATTGCAATAGCTTTATCGCAACTTTGAACTAACATTTTATAATTTCCTACATTCTCATATGCTGCACCGAGATTAATCCATATATCGCTACTTTCGGGATAAATTTTAGCTGCATTTTTGAAAGCATTAATGGCCTCTTTAAACTTTCCAGAATCAAAATAATTAACTCCGGCAGTAACCCATTCTGAACCCGTTTTCCCTTCAATTTTTTTTGACATATGAAATCAAAATCTCTAATAAGAATCATCTTATAAAACTTTAATTTTTTAGAAAGAATAAACTCAAAAACTGAATTTTAGGCTGGATATCACTAAGATAAAATAATAGTATACAATTTGAAAAAAATGAACCTTATGATGGATGGAATTTAAATGACTGCTATGGATACTCAAATACTTGAAATTTCATTCACTAGTGTTGCTCCACAGTGTTTGCAATATTTATCATTTAGGTTTATTCGTTTACCACAGGAAGAACAGGTTTTAAATTTAAACTGCGTTAACCACATTCTGCAAGCTATACAAAAATTAGCTGTAGCTCGATTCTCCATTCCGCATCTAGGGCAGATAATTTTACCAGGTTGTTCTTGAAACTCTCGAGACATATCTATGCTGCTTCCAGTTTTTTTTAAAAAAATTTGTGAGGGCGGTATGTCAGATTGTTCTACTGGAAGAATACAAATAGCGTCCTTGCTATGTGTTCCGACGTTTGATATTAATCCCGTTTTTTGCAAAAAGAACAAAGCTAAGTGCCAATCCCTATATTTTTTTCCTTTTATTGGCTTCCATTTTGAAGGAAGCTGAATTACAAAACCAATTTCAATTTTTTCACCGGATTTTATAAATTGGGGATGTTCTAAACGGTATTTTTTAAGAAAGATACTTTGCTCCATCCAACGTTTACGAGTAAAAAGACTATCTGGATCATGTTCGGATAGTCTTTCATAATGTTCGAATCTTGAAAGTAATTCTATATATACCTTTTTCAACTTTTTTTCTTTGTTTCCTGTATTACTTAGAGTAATCTTACCCGAAAGTGTATCATTAGGATATACTATCGAAGGAGGATCATAAATCTCATATGTTATGTGTATTTTTGAAGTAATAGATCCCACTACTTACTGTATAAAAATCTTTTATAGAATGATTATAAAATGGTTTTTCGAATTTATATAAATTTTTGTCAAATTTAAAATTATTTTTAAAACTTAAGGGAAAAAAAGAAAAAGTGGATTTTTATTCTATTTAGGTTCATAATCCTCTGGATTTAATAAAGCGAAGAATATGATGCCAACATTTTGCATTATTGCTAAGAATAAAAAGACAATAAAAAAGCTTGCAGTCATCCGAAATATTATTCCCGTAATAAAAAGTCCCAAAACTACTCCGATATTGGTAAATGCCATACAAATTGCAAAATAAGTCCCTATCATTTCAGGATGTTTTTTTGATATTTGACCTGTGACACCAGTATAACTTGAAATGCGGATGCCCATTGCAAAACCAATTAAACCGGCAAAAAAGAGCAGTACTCCAATTCCAATTAAGTTGATATCAATTAAAATTAATAATATTGTAACAGTCGATAATAAAAATGAAAGATATACACTTATTCTCCTTGAAAGAAGATCAGATAATCGTCCCCCTAATACTGAACCAACAATTATCCCAATACTCGTAATAAGGCTTATATTAGCTTGGTACACATATAAAGATGCCTCTGTTCCTCCTAATGACAAAGATCCTCCCGGCTTTAATTCGATTAAATTCATTTGAATTAAAATATAGATCGATAAGAATATAAAAATCACTTGATTGAGCAGTGAATTAAAAATCGAGTATAAATAAACCTTCCAATCTCTGCTGTTATTAAACATGCTTTTCATATGGGATCCTATTTGAACTTCAGGATATGTTGTTGCTACTTTTATTGTAAGTATTAAAAAAGCTACAATTATTAATAAAATTCCAACAATCACAAAAACTAATTACACAGTTAAAACTTCAAAAATAACTACTAGATAAAGGAAAATAGGACCCCCCGTTACAGTGCCTATTGCTCTTGTACCAAAACAATACCCTTGAGTTCTTCCTAATTTCTCTTTTGGACAAATATCAAGAATAAAAGCATCAGTAGCAGTATCAATAATATACAAAGTTAAAAATATGATAAAACCCAGTATTGATATAATTACTAAAACGTTAGTAGGAGTTATCAATATAGGCAGAGCAATAAATAAAAATCCAGATATAATTCCTGCAACTAAAATCCAAGGCTTTCGTCGACCAAGTTTCTTCGTACCAAACCTATCAGTTAATATACCATAAATGAATTTCATTAGAATAGGTGCTGCCACAATAGTCGCTAAAAAGGCTAGATCGCTGGCATCTAAGGTTCCTATAAATCCTATTAAGAAAACAGGAATAATGACTGCGAAGGTACTCATAACTATGCCTTGCATGAGATAGTTTATGGTGAAAACTAAAGTATATGATGATTTGTATTCAATATCTTCTTCACTAGCCATCTTTAAATCTCTATTCTTGTTAGTTTATTAAATTTCATACTATAAAATTAGATAAAATTTATTTCTATTATTATTTAAAGATAACCTTTTAATGCGAGTTAAAACTTGATTTACAAAACAATCGCTAACCAATTATGACTATTATCAGACCAAAAATTCAATTGTTAGATGAGAAACATAAAGCACAAATTCTTCTAGAAGCTAAAAATATTCTTGAAACTCTCGGAGTCTATATAGAAAATGAGCAAGCGATTGAATTATTAAACAGTAATGGATTAAACCATAAAAATTCGCGCTTTTTCCTTCCATCTGATTTAGTAGATAAGTGTTTAGGGGATGTTCCATCCGAAATTATTTTATATGATAGAGAGAGTGAAGAAAACCTCTCATTGAGAGATGATAATTCCTATTTTAATCCTGGATCTGCTGCGATGCATATTTTAGATGATGCTACTTATCAGAGAAGAAAGGCAACTACTCAAGATTTTATCCGTTTTTCTAAAATTGTTGAGCAATTAAAGTATATTGAGGCTCAGAGTACCGCATTAATCTGTAATGATATCCACATAGAGGCTCAAGATTGGCATAGGTTATTGATCTGTTTAACAAATTGCTATAAACCAATTATTACGGGTACATTCCGTAAAGAAAGTTTCAAAATCATGCGAGAGCTCCTTCTTGCCTGCCGATTATCTGAGGATGACTTAGCGAGAAAGCCGTTGGCTATCTTCGATGCTGCGCCTTCTCCACCTTTAAAATGGACGGATCTCACAACCCAAGCCATAATTGACGGAGCGAAAAGTAGGATTCCCGTGGAATTTGTATCAATGCCTTTAGGAGGAGCAAATGCTCCAATTACATTAATAGGTTCGATCACCCAAATCTGTGCTGAGAACTTAGCTGGGATAGTAATTTCCCAACTAACAGCTCGCGGAGCCCCTCTCATATGGGGAGGTTCTCCATCAATGTTAGATATGAAATATGGAACACCACCAATGAGTGCAATCGAATCGATGATGGTAAATATTGGTGGTGTTGAAATGGGTAAATATTTGAATATGCCCACACATGCTTATATGAGTGTAAGCGACTCAATGATTCCGGATACTCAAGCAGGTCTTGAAGCAGGAATGGGTATATTACTTGGAGCATTAGCCGGAATAAATGTAAATTCCGGTCCTGGAATGTTAGAATTTGAAATTACTCAAAGCATTGAGAAACTATTAATTGATAATGAAATTGTTGGTATGGTAAAAAGATTTTTATCTGGAATTGAAGATTACGGGAAGCCTTTTGCGTCAGATATTTTACAAGATTATCAAAAGAAGGAACAACTACTTACACACCCGACAACCAAGAAGTTATTTAAGACAGAATTATTTTTACCAAGTTCTATAATTAATAGAATGTCCTATAGTATGTGGAAAAATTCCGGAGAAAAATCAACAAGGAAGAGAGCTATGGAAGAAGCCTCCAAATTAATAAAAAAGCCTCCGATAAAACCCATTAAGGAAATTCTGCGAAATGAATTAAATAAAATTGCGTCTAATTATTTATAATAAAAATAAAATTTTTTATAGAAATTTGATTTTAATTAAAGAGAAAGATGAATATGTCTCAAGAGAACATATATAGAGAAATTTCCGCAGCAATAGTAGAGTTAAATAAAGAAAAAGCTATACAAATGGCAAATAAAGCCATAGATGAAAGGATGAATATATTAGATGTGATTGAGAATGGTTTTGCAGAAGGTATTCGACGAGTCGGAGAGTTATGGGATGAGGGGGAATTTTTTTTACCAGAATTAATGATGGGTGCTAAAATTATGCAAGAATGTTTAGAACTTCTTATGCCCCATTTAGAGAGAGGAGTAGAAAGAAAAACACTAGGAAAAGTCGTCATAGCTACTATTGAGGGAGATATACATTCAATAGGGAAAACGATTGTAGCCACAATGTTAAGAGCTTATGGATTCGAAGTTTTTGATATAGGAGCAGATGTTCCAGTAGATAAAATTATAGATACTGCCATTGAAAAAAATGCTGACGTAATTGGAATTTCAGCTCTACTTACAACAACCATGATCGGTCAAAAAAAAGTTATAGAAGTTTTAAAAGAAAAAGGAATCGCTGATAAATTTAAAGTGATTCTGGGGGGCGCACCAATAACAGGTGAATGGGTTAAAGAATGTTGTGCCGATGGCTACGCCGGAAACGCTGTGGAAGCCGTTAACCTAGTCAAATCCTTATTAAGTAAATAAATAGAAGTACAGAGGAGATAAAGCTGCTTTTTTATGATTGGTTGAATAACGAATCTAAGGTTATTTTATTCGATGGCGCAATGGGCACAGAAATCATTAAGCGAGGAATAGAGCCTGGTAAAATTCCAGATATTTTGAATATCGAACAGCCAAATCTTATTACAGAGATACATAAAGCATATTTTAGTGCCGGATCAGACATATGCCAGACCTGTACTTTCGGATCTACACCATTAAACTTACAGCATTATAATTTAACTGAAAAATTTAAAGAAATTAATCAAAAAGCCTTAGACAATATTCTATTAGCCCGTCCTCCTGATCGAATAATCGCGGGAGATATTGGACCAACTGGAGAATTTAAACCTCCTGTAGGAAATGCGACACTAGAACAATGGTATCAGAGTTTTTATGAGCAATCGAAAATATTAGATAAGTATATTGATGTATGGCACATCGAAACAATGTCCGATTTGGATGAAATGCTCACAGCTGTAAAAGCAATCAAAAGAATTTCTCAAAAACCAATTATGAGTTCAATGACTTATAGGAAAACAAAAAGGGGGTATTTTACTATTATGGGAGATTCCTTGGAAAAATGTATTAAATCATTAGAAATGAGTGAGGTAGATGTAATTGGAACAAATTGTACTATTGGATCAAAAGATATGATTGGTTTAATTGAAGAATCCGTGAAAATAACCAACAAACCACTTTTAGTAAAACCCAATGCTGGTCTCCCTAGGCTCGATACAGGTGAAAAAACATATTATGATCAATCGGTTGAGGAATTTGTTGAAGATATTTGTATAATGATTGATTTAGGGGTAAAAATAGTGGGAGGATGCTGTGGAACTTCGCCAGAGACAATTAGAGAAATCCGTAAGAGCATTGACTTATTATATTCTTGATTTTAAGTATTAAAAAGCTTATTGAACGAAGTAATTAAATCTTAAGCTTTAAATTTAAAATTTATTAATTCTTTTTCAGCTCTAGTAAGAATTTCATTTAATTTTTGTACGGTAGTCTCAGATAACTGTTCTGGTTGGTGAGATTCAAGTATTTCAAGTGTTTTCTGATTTACCTTATCTCCATAAGGTTTTTTTCCTTTTTTTATCCACGATTCTGGATCTTCACGATTTAGAAATTTAGGACGCCATAATTCTTGACGAAAGTGTTTCAAAGTATGTTCTTCAGAGAGAAAATCTCCACCTGGACCAACCTTTCGAATTACATCAATAGCCATCATTTCCTGATCGATATTAAAGCCGTTTATAAGCTTTTTTACATAACTTATAATCTCATTACACATAACTATTGAAGCGGGATTTCCCAACAGTCCTTGACCTAAATATCCAATATCATGTATTAAATTGGCTCCATCAAGGGCAGATAACAATGTTCCGAATGCATGTTCCATAGCTGCCTGCTGATCAAGACAATGAGAATCAGAACCCGTTGTAGACCACATTGGAATATTATAATAGTGAAAGATATCTGCAAATGCAGAGTTTGTCAAACGAGTAGCAGGATCTCCATAAGAGAAAGTTGAGTATCTCATATCTAATGGAATTACTCCAAATCCTGAGATTATTGGAGCCCCCTTGTTCTTAAGTTGATGTAAAACAATCCCACTTAAAGCTTCAGCATTAGCTTGTACAATTCCGCCGCCCAATGTAACTGGAATGCTTGCTCCAAGAATATCTCCTGGTGTATAGCATATTGGAATACTTTTCTCAGCACACAAAAATACCTTATTTACTGCTCCATAAGAATGTGTCAAAGGAGCAGTTGGTTCAGAATAATGAATAAGAAAAGGCTTTTTTTTTAGATTTTCCTCTCCACCAGCTATAATTTCTGCCATTTCTATAATGTACGAAAGATCCTCTTTTCCAGCTGCAGTAAAGAATATAGGTTTAATGGAATTTTCCATCATCGCTTTTACACAATTAATATACATTAAATTAGACGGTACATCACTCGGTAAGCCAAAAGAAGCAATAAAATCTACATTCTCGCAATAATCCGAGACTTTAGCTGCATTAATTACGTCTTGTAATAGAGATAATCTTATTTCTTTAGTGTGTAAATCATATGTACGAATTAAGTCCGTTCCGGTCCCAAAATGGATATTCCTTCCCTCCAATTGCATTACCTTTTCTCCTTTTCTATTAAATATTGTAATTTGAGAAGGAGCACTGCGTAAACATTCTTCCACTAACCAATTAGGTATACGTACAATGTTATTATCTTCCACGATGCACTCGGAATTCTCTAATAATTTTAAACCTTGCTCGTGTGATATACGAACACCGATAGTTTCCAATATCTCCAAACTGGCTAGATGAATTTTTTTAATTTGGCTTTCTGTTAAAAGCTTAAAGTTTGGTTTACACTGTGTTTTGAAATTTTCAATCATCTTAATCAAACCTCAGATTAGACTAATATAATAATTTTTAGTATTAAAAACTTTTAAATAAATTCAAATCTAAATAATAATTCGATTATGTTTGCAAAAGTCCTTACAAAACCACAAATTGATCAAATTCACCAGGCATCACTTAGTATTCTAGAAAGAACTGGAGTGATAATTCCCCATGAAGAAATTTTAGCTAAGTTTGGTAAACACGGGGCAGTTGTAAATGCTAAGGAAAACCATGTAAAAATACCCTCTGAGTTAGTTATGGAACTCGTTTCAAAAGCGGGGAAAAACTTTACCCTTTATGGAAGAGATATTTCGAATAAAGCTGAATTCGGATCAGGTAAACGGAACTATAATACCACTGCTGGACAAGCTTTCTGGATCGATAATATCGGGGATAATCGAAGATACACATGTATGGATGATGTTACTACTGCCGTGAAGTTTAGCGATGCGCTAGATCAAATAACAATTCCAGGAGCAATGGCAGATCCACATGAAATACCAGTGGAGTGGAGATGCGTTGCTGTAGCAACGGAAGCCATTAAAAATACTTCAAAACCAATCATGTTTTGGTTCCATGATAGAGCTTCGGCAAAATATTTAATAGATTTGCTTATCGCATTAAGGGGAGACGAGAAAAAAGCTGAAACCTATCCTTTATTTTTTCCGTTTCTTGAACCTATAAGTCCTTTGAGCTTTCCCTTCAACGGTATAGACCTTTTATTCGAAACAGCACGTTTAAATATTCCAGTTCCTATTGGTCCCATGGCACAGATGGGCTTATCTGCTCCATCAACATTAGCCGGAACCATGGCCCAAGAAAATGCTGAAGTATTAGCTGGGATATGTGTCACCCAACTTATACGTGAAGGGATGCCAATTTGTTATGGGGGTATATGCCATGCATTTGATATGAAAACCGTACAAATGATATTTTCAGGGCCGGAACAAGCAATTTTTAGCGTTGCGATGAGTCAGATGGGTAAATTTTATGGTTTTCCGGTATATATTAATGCGGGATTAACAGACTCGAAGAGTCCCGATGCTCAAGCAGGTTTGGAATGCGGATTAACCTTAGCAATGGGTGCTGCTGCCGGTGCTGATATCTTCGGACATATGGGGATATGTGGGATGGATCAGGCAAGCTCTTTAGATTTTCTTATAATGCAATCTGAAATTATTTCATATGTAGAAAGTATGATGAGAACAATAAACTTCACAAAAGAAACTTTTGCTATGGATTTAATCGATGAAACTGGACCTAAAGGCTCATTTTTACACAAACAACATACTCGTAAACATTTTAGGAAAGAACTATGGTTTCCTAGCTTGCTAGATAGAAGAGATTATAAAGCATGGCGTGAAAAAGGAACTAAAACTATGGAGCAACGTTGTCGCGAGCGAAAAGATGAAATTATAGCAAACTATAAACCTATGCAATTACCAAATGATATAGCACGCGAACTGGATGAGATTGTTAGGACCGCAAAGCAAAACTTAAAACAGTGAATACAATTCAATGGCTTTATTCTTTTTCTTTTAGCATAAATATTAAATCCTTTTTAATATAAACTTACTCATGTTCAAAAAGTTTGTTGGTCCTTCAAGATGGTTTAAGCTTGAAGAGATTTATGATGAAACTACTCTTGAAACCCAGATTAATGAGGATAAAACTTTTGAAAGTAAGGTAAGAAAAGGCAAAAAAGTCCGCTTCATAGATCTAGTCTTTACAAGTCAAAATTGGCATGATTCAATATGGAAACATCGAGCCAGAATTTATATTCCTGAGAATTATCAAAAAGACGGTAATGTAGCTATTATTGGAGCTCATAAAGATTTTTGTCCAGAAAAAAACTATATCGTGGGAGGAATTGATGGAGAAGATTTACCTCAATTCAATAGAGGTAAAATCCTAGGGCAAAACAATCAGCCAACAGAATTAAATACAGAAAGTGAATTCTGCGAGGGGACTGCCATTGATCTTGGTATACCGATAATGTTATTTAACACGCCAGGGGATATAATATTTGGACTAGATGAATCTGATTTAATGGGTTACGGCTTAAAAAAGTTGGGAGAAACTTTCGACCTCACGTGGTTTCCATATCTTCCAATTGTAATTTCATATCTTCGAGCAATTACTCTTTTTCATTCTTTACCCGAAGTGAAAGCACAGCGAGCAGTTCTTTTCGGAAATTCAAAACGAGGTGTGTCAGTTAGTCTATCTACTGGTGTTGATCCGGACAGAGTTGCAGGTATATTATGTACCGGCGCTCATGGAGGGAATACTCTTCATATGATATTAATGAAGTTTGCGCAGTTGGGTCCTGATGTAGGTGGTCCCGCTATCGAAAGAGCAGGTCCTGGATTTTTACCAGCTGAGCGATTATTGGAAATCCTAAATTCCGCGGCAGGATTTTTCCTTCTTATGTCATTTGATCCCTACATTTGGAGGAAACAAATTAAAGCAGCATATATGATAGCCATTGGAACGAATGATGAATTCACGGGATTAGGAGCTCCCGATGGTATGATTAAAAATATGGAGGGTGACAAAGCACTCTTATATATAGATAATCTTCCTCACACGTGGACTTCACTTAAACATCTTTCTGCTTGGAGGATGCTTATCTCTCATGCCTTTTATAATCGAGAGATTCCTCTCATTGAGGTCAATAAAAATGTCCAAAATTCGCACCTGTATGTCAACGCTAAAATAAACAATTTTAATGAAATAAAAGGTGTGAAATTATTTTACTCATTTAATAAATCATCTGATTGGCGATTTTCCCAATGGGAATCTATTCCAATGAATTTTGAAGATGGTGAGTATAAAGCGGTACTTCAAGTAAGAAAGGATATGAAGCTAGCCTATTATGTAGAGTTAGAAAATTATCATGAAAAAGGAGGAATTGGTTATGTTAGTACACCAATTTCTTTTGAAGGATGGAATTAAAGATTTATAATGGGTTAATCGTTTCAAATAAATGAGTAAATTTAGATTTTTTTCTATAAAATACCGGTGGACTCCCAATGGAAGCTTCTATTTCATGCCATCCTTTTCCATATTCCTTATCAGACCATATGTGAATCCATTGATCTTCAGGAAGATATACTTTCCAAACAGTAATCTTAGGTTTAATAACAGGAGCCACAAGCAAATCTCTTCCCAATAAATATTGGTACTTTAATTTATGTAATTCGGGATCATTTCCATAATGGAGATAACAAGCCCGTATTGGTGAGATGCCTGTTTCTTGATATTCCTTTGAGAGTTCTTTCAAATATGGTTTCAAATGAACATGCATATTAACCATTTTGGCTAGGTGAGATAAAGTCTCCTGATCACCATCAAATTGCCAATTATTCTGAGGTCTATTACCCTCATGAGTACGCATTATCATTGAAAAGGCAGCCCATTCTGCTCCGCGTAGAAACATCTCTTTTGTTCTTTTATATGGACCATATGTAGTGTATCCTCCAATATCATAACAGTAATAGCCTATTCCACATAATCCTACTGAAATACCACATGGAATGACCGTTGCTATTCCATTTATTTCATTCCAATCCTCAAGCTGATCCCCTGAAAAATAACACATTATATATTTAGACGCATGTGAAAATCCTGATCTATTGAATACAAAAACATCGTGTAATTTTTGTTCCTCATCTAAAATTTCATACACGACTTTCGCAAATTCGACGGGATAATAATTATGATATTCTTCAACACCCATATCTGAATGTATTATTATATCAGCATTTACTGGAAGGTATTCTCCATAATCATGCATCCAGCCTGAGAGTCCTATATCAAGCAAATTTTTTTTTATTATAGTTTTGAACCATTCGAATGCATCTGGATTTGATATATCTAAGATGCAGGTTGGAAAGTCTGTGGTATATATAATTAAATCTTCGCCTTCTTTGTTTTTCACACAATACCCTTTTTTGGAAGCTTCCAAATACATGGGAGCGTCAATTGGCAAAAATTGGTTCATATACCCTAAGAACTTAATGTTCCTTTTATTTAAGGATTTTATAAACTCTGGCAAATCTGGATAACTTTTTTTTTCATATTCCCAATTCCAAAATAATTGCTGACCAAATGAGGTCATACGAATCCCTTGCCAATCTTGACACCATGCTGCTATTACTTTAATCCCAGCATCAATTGCTTTATTGATTTTAGTCTCGACTATTTCATTTCCCCCTTGAATTCCCATGATAAGCCCATCATATACCCAGTCGGGCACTGGCGGTTGGCGACCAAAATAATCCGATAAATAACTTATTACAGAAATTGCTGTTTCAAATTTACCAATTATAATCTTCTTTGGCACTTCCCAAATAAGCAATTCATGGAATTTTTCGTTAATAAAATTAAATTCAGAATAATAGGTTGTTTCTACATGGCAGAAGTAGTTAGATTTTCCAGCTGAGATAAAAGTAGGAAATGGGAAATATGTATACTTTGTATGCCCAACGGGGGAGTGATCCTCAACCCATATAGGAATTTTATAGCCCCTCAAATTTAATTCTGAAAATTGTGATCCGCAACCATAGATTGCCTCTTCAGATCCTGCTGAGAGTGACATCCAAAATCTATTAATAATCGGATCTTTAGCTGCTGGTATGATTTCTAAGTGATTATCCTTTATTCTACAAATGAGATTTAATATTTTATCCTTTCTTGAAAGATTAATTTTAATCTCATTATCAGTGGTATTAATAATATTAAATTCATTAAGTTCAATCTTTTCTTCCACATTATCTTTTATCTTAAACTTATGATTTTTTAGTCTATAGAGAGCTTTTCCAATTCCAATTTTAAAGCAAGGCTTATTGGAACTGTGATGTAAAAAAAGATGACCTTTATAATATATCTTGAATTCATCCTTGGAATATTCAAGCTTTAACATAATAAATTATATAAATAAAACAATTACTTAATTATTTTCCATCCTATAATTTTGGAAAACATCTCAAAAGGTTTTATGAAATCTCCATAGACAACTGAAATATGATGTGCAATTCCATTGTGAATAATTTTATGTAATACATCTCTTATTTTTTCTTGAAATACGACTTTTGCATAAGTACCCTTTAATTCTTTTTCCATAAAAATAGCCTCTCCTTTTTGGACAAATATTCGATATTCGTCTGGAGGAGCATAATCGATTCTTAAAAGTGAAAGTTCTCCGGGTTTCATGACAAAATCTGCAGTCACTCCTTTTCCACCCGCAAAATAAGTATCTAAAGATCTGATACATTTACCATCCCACAAATTGCATGCTGCAACACCACAATGCCATAATAATCCATAATTTTCTTCAAAATTCACTTGTGAAAAATCAGCTAAAAACGGAGTTTCTGCTCCAATAGCTTTATGTGCTAACATAGATAAACTGCCTAGAATGTCTCCCTCACAAGTTAAGATTTTTCCTTCGGCTTGTAAAATAGACATCGCAGCACATGGAGATATTCCAAATTTTTGTGCAAATTCAGGCCAACATCGCACGGCTATAGAGTTTAGGTTATTCTCTTTCATAAATGTTTCAAATTTGATTACTAATTCAGCCACTTTTTCAACTTGACTAGTGTTTACTCCTGAAATGTCGAATATAGTTTCAATTTGCGTTTTTCTTTCTGGAAGTTTATGATAATCAATGATTTGATTAAATACATCACTTAACTGATAATACTCAATTAAAATTCCTAAATGCTTGTATAAATCAAGCTCATCGACGTCTAGATTAAAAAATCCGTGAGCTCTGGAGCCTATTATCCCTACGTGAGAACTTGAAAATGCTTTGATTATCCTTATTGCATCTAACCAATCCTCGTCAATCTCATCCCCTATAACTACATGATAATTTCTTATACCTGCTTTATACAGATTAGACGCATTCAAGTTAATCCCACAGACTGAATTGAGTCTAATTTTTCCACCATCATAGGGTAATTCATATAAACCCCACAATAGAATTGGTCGGTTGATAACTTTATTTAATTCTAAAATCAAATGCCCTAAAGCAAAAGTTCCGCTAATACAAATCAAGCCATCTATTTGCTTAGATGCTAAATGATGTGCTGCATTTTGTGCTTCTTCAATTTCGATGACTAACTCCGGGATAATTTCCCAATTTATATTTTCAATAGATTTAAGTTTCACTTGAATATCTTGATAAATCTCAAACGCCACCTCGAAATCGAATGTTTTTCTGGCAATGCACACTACTCCTATTCGAATTTCTTGCTTCATTAAATACCGACCTTTTCTAACTTATCTTAAAATTTTAATATATACACAGTATACTAAATAATTCCAATTTCTCTTAAATTTTCAAACCAGATACCAGATTACAATGTGCCAAGTTCGGTATCATCCCACGCATCTTGGAATATTTTTAATCCTCGATCTGTAAAGGGATGGTCGAAACTCGCCTTGTAAACTTCAAATCCTGCCGTTACAATATCAGCTTCCATAACTGCTGCCTCCACGATCTGCTTGCCATTACGTACGGCAGCGACAATAATTTCTGTATCGAAATCATAATTTTGATATATAGTCACAATATCTGAAATCAGTTGAGTGCAATCTACACCCGAAGCTTCTTGCCAGCCTATAAATGGAGAACAATATGCCGCACCTATTCTTCCTACCTGTAATGCTTGTGATGCTGTAAAAACGAGCGTCACATTTACTTTAATACCCTCTTCTGTAAGATCCTTCGCTGCGATTAACCCATGCTCTGTACAAGGAATCTTTATCACAAAATTTTTAGAGATTGCTGCGATTTTCTTGGCCTCAGAGATCATATCATCTGAATTCTGAAGGTGTGGGTCTATTTCTACAGAAATAGGAAAATCAATATTCTTAAATTCCTCAGCAAATTCTTTAATCACGTTAAAAAATGGCTTTCCCGAATTTTTGATGTGTTTCGGATTTGAAGTAACACCATCAATCTTCCAATTCTTTAAAGCATATTTTATTTCTTCTAATTTGGCACTATCAAGAAAATACTTCATTTTTTTTTCCTTGAGTTCACGACTAATTGTTGTTAAAAATTAATTTCTTAAAAGTTCCTACACTTTAAACTTTTTTTAACTTTAAAATAATAAAAAAATAGGTAAAAAAAAGATAATTCAACTAAACCTTCATCTTAGCGATAGATACCTAATTCTTTTAACTTCTTTATTAATGCTTCCTTCTCGGCTCCCTCAAGCGTGTAGTTTTTCCTAAACATTAATCCCATCACTACAAATATAAGTCCTGGAATTAATTGAGCGTGAATTCGAATTCCCCATTGAGCTACGAGAGATTGAGTTGCATGTGGATCAGGATTGTATGCAGTAAGAATGTGTATTGTTGGAATGATAATCCCAACTGCTACAAATGCGAGACGAAAGAAAAATGTTCTTACTCCAACCAAACTTGCATCAACACGTTTTCCCATTTTTGATGCAACTAAATCATAGGTATCAGAAGCAACAGGTTGTAGCATGGTAACTTCACCAGAATAAAATATGGCACCTATAAAAGCAATTATGACGAGTATGATATAAAATAAAGGAAATCCATATTCTCTTAACACAAATAACGCAGATAAGATAAAAATCCCGTGACAAATAAATGTAAGCCAATATGTCTTCTTAAAGCCATGCTTCCGAGTATAATTACTCCAGAATGGTACAGCAAATACAAAAGCTGCTACACCTAACAATGTAGGCAGAATTGCATATGTTAAGGGTAATTGCCAAACATCTTTATACATATAAATACTGGATACCCCCTGTAATGCTATTGCAATACTATAACATGTATATCCTGCTAATGATACTCTAAAATTCTTTGTTTTAAGCGCTGTTTTCATTGTCCCATAAAAACTGCTTTCTTTTTCTACATAACCCCGTAGAAACATTTGTTTCATCTTATCTGATTCTTTTATTCCAAGTAAAAGAAATACATTATATATTACCAGAAGGATAATCATTATTGTTGCAAATGTAACAAACGAGGTCCTATCTCCATATACTATAATTGCGTTTCCTATTACGGTCATAGTAGTCATTAAAATACCCATTAAAATCGTTGCTATCGCAAATGATCTTCTACGCTCGTATTCTGAAGGGAATTGGTTAGTGTAACCTCCATAAACATGGTCATTATAAATAGAGAAAAAAGTATCGAAAAGACATGTTATAACTATAAACCATATAAATAAAGTCATCTCACTTGCTCCTTCAGGTGGGACCCAAATAAGAAAATAAAATAACAAAATCGGGAAAGCCGTAATTACAACCCAAGGAGCTCGTAAACCCCATCTCTGTGTCCATTTAAGAGGTTTATCTGTAAGATACCCTAATAGGGGATCATTTATCATGTTCCATATTGCAAATATAACGTACGCGACCCCTAATAGCGCAACTGATATACCAATCTCGACTTCATAATAGTAAAACACGAGAGAAAAGCCACGCATTAACAAAAAATTTATAATAAGGTAGCCAAATGCATATGATAACATTTTACCTGTAGATGCGATTTCCCATTCACTTAAATCTTCTTGAACAGCCATTTATTTTCACCTTTTATTTGAAAGAATTTGATTAGATTTTGATAAGAAATTGAATGTTTACTGAAAAGTATATATTTTATTTTACTATGGATCTTGTGATATATTTAAAGTTTTTGAAGTAGATTAATAGAAATCAGTAATCAATCCCTTTTTCCTTTTCTGAAAATCTTTTGTTCTTTTCCTTAAATATAAAGGAATTTAACAATAAAACTCCTTAAGATATTTAAGTAATTAAAAAAATAAAAAAGATTTTTAATTTATTCATCTCCTTTTTAATATAACCCCATTTCCTTAAGCTTTTTCACCATTTCTGCTTTTCTTTCTCCCTCTAATGTATACCATTTATATACAATAAGGGAAATCGTTAACATTAATAGCGCAGGAATTAATCCAGCATGAATTCGTATTCCTATAATTGCTAGCGGCGTCTGTGTTGCATTTGGATCCGGATTATAGTTCGTCACGATATGTATCACGGTGATTACTACTCCTTGAACTACGATAGCAATTCTAAAGAAAAAATTCCTTATTCCCTGAAGTGTTCCGTCTTGGCGTCTGCCCATTTCCGTAGAGACCTCGTCCATAGTGTCGGAAGCTACTGGCATTGTCATGAGAGTATAACCCGCATAGGGAATTCCCCCTATAAACGTAAAGATAACAGCTTGCCATATATTCGTTATGAATAATGTGGGGATATAACAAATGCCAGCAAAAAACAGAGCTGTGTAGTATGTTTTTTTAAAACCGTGTTTTCTGGCATAATTAGACCAGAATGGAATCGAAAGCATATAGCCCGCGAAACCTGCAAGTGCTGTGAGTACTGCATATGTGTAAGGTACTTTAAATACATCTTTCAGCATATAAATCCCTGAAGCGGTTGCTAAGGTCTGAGCTGTAATGATAGTGGTATATGTGGTAAGAGAGATTGCAAAATTCCTTTTTTTAATTGCTGTTTTCATGATACCAAAAAAGCTGGTATCTTCGGCAGTTTCGAATCCCTTGATAAGCTTTTCTTTTAATTCATCAGATTCTTTAATTCCAAGAAAGAGAAAAATATTACATATCGCAAGAATTATTACTACAACTAAGGCTGATACCGCAAAGGAACTCTTGTTTCCATACTCTATAATAAAAGGCGGGATTATTGCTATACCAACCACTCCGATTCCTGCGACTGCTATGATTACGGCAAATCCCCTTCTTCGCTCATATTCTGTGCGAAATTGGTTTGTAAAACCTCCATAGACATGAGTATTGAAAATAGAGAAGAATGTATCAAATAGAGCAGTAATTATTAGCATGTAAAAAAATATAGTTAACGCATTTTCCTTAGGGTCAATGTTAGGCGGAGTAAAGATTAAAAAATAACAAATTAAAATTGGAAAACTAGAAAGAACAACCCAAGGAGCTCTAAATCCATATTTCCTCGTCCATTTTCTTGGTTTATCGGTAAAGTATCCTAAAAGGGGATCATTAAACATGTTCCATATTGCATACAGCACAAAAGCAATGCCTACGAATAAGACGGGTAACCCTACTTCCACTTCATAGAAATAAAAAACGATCGCAGAATATGCACCTAGTAAATAAGCAATAATAAGGTACCCAAATCCGTAGGATATCATTTTAGAGGTTGGTGCTATTTCCCACTCACTTAAATCTTCTTGAATAGCCATTTATTTCACTATTAGTTTTTTTCAATATTTTTGTTTTAAATTGCGAATTTCCTAAATAATTATTATTTAAATGTTTAAAATTAAAAAGGTATCTTTTTAATAAGAAATGATAAATAAAATAAGTTTAAAAAAAAAAGAAATTTAAATTTTAAAATTAACGATAGATACCCATTTCTTTTAGCTTTTTTACCAGCGCTTCTTTCTCTTTTCCTTCAAGAGTATAATATCTTTTAAATAGCAACCCCATGATAATCATCATGAGTCCCGGTATCAATGCGGTATGAATACGGATACCTAATAGAGCTGTGGCAGTTTGATCTGCTGGCCCAAAAGCATTTGGATCGGTATTATACCCTGTTAAGAGATGGATGGGGAGTATTACAAGAAAAATAACAAGAAATGCTACACGAAAGAAAAAGGTTCTTATCCCAACCATGCTCGCGTCTACGCGGAATCCCATATGACTAGAGACCTCATCATAGGTATCTGAAGCTACGGGCATGAGCATCGTGGTCAACCCAATCCCGTTTATTTGGAAGATAATATAACAGATTAAATGGGCCCAAAAGTTAGGAGTGAAAAAGAACTGTAGATATAAAATGCCTTGAAGTAAATAAGTTACCCAATAAGTTTTCCTGAATCCATGCTTTCGAGAATAGTTATACCAGAATGGTATAGATAATATAGCAGCTGCGGTACCTAATAACGCGAGTAAGGTGTTCATTGCATAAGGCACCCCATACACATCCTTTAACATATATGCCATAGACGCGAGATAGATGGTTTGAGCAGTTACCTGTATCGTATAACCCGCTAAGGATACCCGGAAATTTTTTGTTTTAAGGGCAGTTTTCAATGTACCAAAAAAACTAGCCTTCTCTGCTTTCTCATATGCGTTGATAAACATCTGTTTCATTTGTTCCGACTCTCTTATTCCAGGAAAAATAATTATACTGAAGATGGCCATAAGGATTATCATCACCAAAGCACCTACTGCAAATGACGCTGGGTTTCCGAATTGTATTATTAAAGACCCGATAATAACCATACCGGTTATTACTAAAAACATTATAATCGTTGCTATCGCAAAGGACCTACGGCGTTCGTATTCTGAAGGGAACTGGTTGGTGTAGCCACCATACACGTGGTCATTATAAATTGAGAAAAAAGTATCGAAAGCGCACGTCATAAGGATAAACCATAAAAACATCACCATAGCGCCCATGCCTTGAGGGGGTACCCAGATTAAGTAGAAAAATATAAATATTAGGGGAGTGCATACCACAACCCATGGAGCTCGTAATCCATATCGTGGTGTCCATTTCAAGGGCTTATCCGTAAGGAAGCCTAAGAGCGGGTCGTTCACCATGTTCCATAAGGAAAATACTACGCCTGCAAGTATAATATAGATAGCAGCTAACCCCATTTCGACCTCATAAAAATAGAGTAGATTTGCCAAACCATATAAGAGGATATAGTTGACAACAACATAGCCGAAACCGTAGGATATCATTTTTCCTGTGGAAGCAATTTCCCATTGACTTAAATCTTCTTCAATTGCCATTACTAATCACTTTGATTGATTTTAATTGCTTTTAAATATTGGATATTTTTTTTAAAATTGATGTTAATTTAACATTTTCGTTAAGTTCTATTTAAATATTTGTAAAAAAACTACCTATCAAATTTCTAATATCCTAAGAAACCTAAGATCTCAATAAAGAAAAAAAGCAATCTTACCATTAAAAAAGAGCAATTCTTACCTAATTATTGGAAAAAAATTGAGATAATTAGTAATTCTGATCATATATTGAAAAAAAATACGGGCATGTAAAAACGATGAAATTCGGTTCCTTATTGGTTGCAATTGCATTAACTCCCGGAATGTGGATAACAACACTATGGGAAACCATATTATTTCAATTTTTAGGTGGGATCGCTTTTGGCGGCTTTATAATTATGATAGGACCGAGAACTGCAGATGTAAATGATGAATTTACTGTTACTACAGGAAGAAATCAAGAAGAAATACTCGCGGGAATTCGCACGTTTTTCTTTCGATTTGCACTTATCTTTCAAGCGATAATTCTTACAACTGTACATGTCTTAACGGAATATAATCCCGATCCTCATGCAGTACAGACTCCTTTAGCTCAATGGGGAATACGTATACATCTTGCTTTAATCCCTTCTTTATTAACATTATTGGGATTTTTCATCCTATATTTCTTTTATGATCTTAAAGGAGAAAAAAAAACATTTATTAAATCTCAGTTGCGTGAATTAAAACTATGATGTTTATTTATTCTTAGAATTACATTAGTAAATCCTCTTCAAAAATAAGATAAGTATTGCAAAATAAACCTTTTTATATTGGTTTGATCTAATTCTATATTTAATTAGCATTGCTATTTTACATACTATATTGTAAAAAACACTTAAGGAAGCAATGGAATAATAAAATAAATGTGATATAATGATGAGTGAAGAAAATGAGACTGATTTTTCAGAATGGGAGCAAGCATCCACAAAGAAAATGTTATCCTTTTCCTTTGGATATCTTCTTGTATTTTTTATGGGAGGTCAATTTAATGTTTACGTATTTTATTATTACGAAGTAGAGATTGGCTTACCTGTTGTGATGCTGGGATTTGCTTTTATTATATTTGCGGTTTGGAACATGATCAATGATCCTCTTGTAGGATTTTTAACCGATAAGCCTTTTAAATGGACCAAAAAATGGGGAATGAGATTTCCCTGGATGGTCTTGGGTGTAATACCATATATTATCTGCTGGTATTTTCTTTTCGCAGCTCCCGAGGCTTTAGTTGAAAATTCTGATCCATGGCCCATTTTTTGGTATTTTGTGATTATGGCATGTCTGTTAGACACTTTTTATTCCCTTTTTACAACTCACATAAATGCTGCATTTACAACCCATTTCCGCACCGATGCAGAACGCAGAAAAGCTCAGTTAATAAACAATACCATCCCACAGGTTTTGCAGCTTTTTATAGGTTTTACAGTACCCCTCATTTATATCTATGGTAATAGGAATTCAATGATTCTTGCACAAACTATAGTAGTTTTACTAATGTTTGTTGCCATGCTTATTATGATCCCTGGTGTACGCGAGTCAAATGAATTAAAAGAGCGCTTTCTTCGGGGTTATGAGAAACAAAAGAGAGATCCTTATTTTAAGTCATTAAAATTAGCTTTTGGTCGTAGGAATTTTACGTCAACTCTTATAGTATATATGTTATTGTCATTCGGAGCAATTATTTACGCTGCATCAGGGGTTTACTTCTTTAAAGATATTTTAGGAATCCCATATTCATACGCTATATTCACTGGTTTAGCGGGTTTTGTAGGTTTTGTAGGTTCTGTACCTTTCTGGGTTTGGATGTGTAAAAAGATAGGACATGGAAATGTAATGAAATTAAGCCTTTTTTTAATAACTCTTGTATATCTGCCTGTGTTGTGGATGACAACTTTAATTGAAGCTATAATATACGGTTTTTTCGGCGGAATAGCGAGTGCGGCCTTCTGGACGCCACTTGGGCCGGTCACAGCAGATGTTTATGATGAATCTACTATATCGACGGGAAAACACCAAGAAGCGATGTATGAGGGAATTAGAACTCTTTTTAATCGTCTTGGTTTTGTCTTTGTAGGAATAGTACTTCCAATAGTTCATATTTCTACAGGATACAACCCTGATCCTCATGGTACACAAACTCCACTAGCTATATGGGGAATACGCATTCATATGGGATTAATTCCAAGTCTTTTAGCGTTAATATCATTTGTAGTTATGATAAAATGGTACGATTTAGCAGGAGAAAAACAAAAGGCACTCAAAATAAGGTTAAAAGAAATGAATCTCTGAAAAATCTAATACTAAAAAAAAATTTTATTTTCTTTTTTCTTAATAATTGAATGTTATTCTATTAAAATTGATTTAGTACTATAAACGGTTATAGGGAGCTTTTAAATATTAGTATAACTCAATTAATATATTAATTCTCAAATTACTAATTTGTAAAAGAGACATAAAAAAAAATAATAGAATGAAGGTGAAATTCTAATGAATGAAGAATCTGAAATGGATTTATCAGAATGGGAGCTGGCTTCTACAGAAAAAATGATTTCCTATTCTTTTGGATTTCTCCTCGTATATTTTATGGCAAGTCAATTTAACACATATGTGTTTTATTATTATGAAGTAGAAATAGGTATACCTGTTGTAATGTTGGGATTTGCTTTCATTATTTTCGCGGTTTGGAATATGATAAACGACCCGCTTTTAGGCTATCTTACTGATCGCCCTTTTAAGTGGTCCCAAAGATGGGGTTATAGAGCACCTTGGATGGTAATTGGAGCTATTCCTTATTTAATATGCTGGTGGTTTTTATTCGCAGCTCCCGAGGCTTTGATTAATTTATCAGATCCCTGGCCAATTTTTTGGTATTTTGTAATAATGGCATGTCTATTTGACACATTTTACTCATTATTTAGCATCCATCTTAGTGCAGGTTATATTATCCATTTCCGTACTGATGCTGAACGCAGGAGAGCAAGTGCGATTAATGCAACAATTCCACTAATATTGGCTCTCTTTATAAGCTTTATAGTTCCTATAATTTATATTTACGGAATGAGAGACACTATGATGTTAGCGCAAACAATGGTAGTTTTATTGTTAGCCATTTGTGTTCTTATTTTATTACCTAGTATACGAGAATCAGATGAAGTGAAGGAGCGTTTTCTCCGAGGGTATAATAATACGGAACGAGATTCTTTCTTTAAATCAATGAAATCAGCTTTTAAACGGAATAATTTTCGTAGCACTATGCTGATTGTGCTGCTTGCGACTTTAGGAAGTACATTATACTATGCCTCTGGGGTTTACTTTATGAAGGATATCTTAAGATTACCACTTTCTTACGCAATATTTACAAGTTTAGCAGGCTTTATAGGATTGATTATATTTATACCATTCTGGTCTAATGTTAGCAAAAAATATGGCCATGCAACAACCTTTAAATTAAGTCTTCTTTTAATAACCCTTCTTTATCTTCCATTTTTATGGATTACGACAATATGGGAGGCAATAATTTTTAATTTTATAGGAGGCTTTATTGTGGGAGCTTATTATATTTCTCTAGGACCTGTTGTAGCAGATGTGTATGATGAATGTACAATTTCAACCGGAAAACATCAAGAAGCTATGTATGCCGGAATCCAAACATTTTTTATACGTATTGCAATTATCGTTCAAGCAATTATTTTTGTAATGGTTCATCTTGCCACAGGATATAATCCAGATCCGCAAGTAAAGCAAACTAATTTAGCCATTTGGGGAATTAGGATTCATATGGCATTGCTTCCATCTCTCTGCTCTTTTATGGCTTTTCTTATTATGCTGAAATTTTATGATTTAATAGGAGAGAAACAAAAAGCGATTAAACGCCAGTTAATGCAAATGAAACTTTAAATAATAGATGATTTTTATCGATACTTTATCTTTTTTTATTAGAAATCTGGGTTGCCAACAATAATACTCAGATAAACATTTTTATTATAATTTAAATTGAATATAATCAATGAGAATAATTGACTCGCATACCCATTTATTTAATCATCCTAATTATTTAGACAATTTAATCCAAACAATGGATGATTGTGGAATAGAAAAATGTTGCATTAGTGGACTTGGCAAACTCTTCATGTGTGTAGATAATGGAGGATTACAAGCTGCTATTGATAAATATCCTAATAAATTGATCGGCGCATTTTATATTCGTCCAGGAAAGAATGAACCTAAAGATATTAAAGAAGCATATGAAAGTGGATTTAAAATGCTCAAAGTTACCCTCCCACACAAAGCTTATGATGATCCCTCATATTTTCCTCTTTGGGAAAAGGCACAGGAATTAAAAATGCCTATTTTGTTTCATACGGGAGTAGTAACAACCTTAAAAAAAGCTCCCGAAGAAAGAATATCCTCATGGTTTATGCATCCTATGCGAATTGAGCCAATTGCCAATGCATTCCCTGATCTAAACATGATTATCGCTCATTTAGGAGTCCATTGGAATGATGATGCTGCCGAAGTAATTCGAATGAAGCCAAATGTATATGCCGACTTATCGGGAGCTCCAACTGGATGGCGCGTAAGGGTTGATAGAATTGGAATAACACACTGGTTATGGTGGCCAGGAGCATTTAAAAAAGTAGTATTTGGTTCAGATGTCATATTTAATCAGATTCCTCAAATTCTTGCCGAAGATAAAGCTCGATTGAATAAATACAACGTTGATCAAAAAACCCGCGAACTAATATTTGCTAAAAATATACTAAAGATATTGGGAGAGAAATAAGTATGCTCAATAGGAAAAAAGAAGTTCATGAATTAATGCAATTAACTCCTACACAGGTAGTAGATAGAGCTGGTGATCATTTAATTGTCTGCGAGAATTTGGATGATCTTCACCATCATTTTGCTGAGAGTATCGCCTCAGAGATACGTAATAATAACGCTAAAAATATACCCACAAGATTGATTTTACCAGTAGGGCCGATTGGTCAATATCCAATCTTAGCTGAGATAATTAATAAAGAACGCTTATCCCTCAAATATATTTGGATATTTTTCATGGATGAGTACTGTGACGAGAAAGGTAAGGCACTTAAGGTTGATCACCCGCTAAGCTTTAAACGGATCGCTGAAGAAAAGTTCTTAAGTCTAATAGGACAGGAGTATTTTCAGGTTTTTAAGAGAATTTTTATCCCCAATGAATCAAATTTAAAAGAATTATCAGAAAAAATCGAAGAAATTGGCGGCATCGATGTTTGTTTTGGAGGAATTGGAATTCATGGACATGTAGCATTTAATGAACCTGAATCTGGAATTTCTAATACTGATTTTAGAAAAGTTCAACTCAATAATTTTACAATTACCATTAATTCAATTCGAGCTCAAATTGGCGGCAATTTAGAGAATTTTCCAAAATGGGCATTTACAATTGGAATGAAACAAATATTAAATGCCCGAAAAATAAGATTGTATTGTCGAAATGGAACACCATATGATTGGGCGAATACCATCTTAAGAATTGCATTATTTGGAGAACCAGGAGATGATTATCCAGTTACTCATATTAGAAATCACCCCGATTATATGATTATTACTGATAATGATACATTAAACACTCCAAAAGTTAAATTGTAGAATTATTTATATTTTGATCATATAAATAAAAACAATGTCTTTAGTACTCTTTAAAATTTAATATGATCAGATTCTCTCATAAGGAAAATTAAATAGAATAATTTGGAAATTTAAATAAAACTTTTTTCTTTTTTTTACTTTATTAAAGAAAAATATCTAAATTGAATATATCAATAGCTTATAAACTTCATTAAATATATAATAGGATATTTTTATATATTATTCAATTTCAAAAGAAAATTAATACAAAATTATTTTTATTGAATTATAATATTTCTTGAAATTAATGGAAATTTTAGGGTTTATTAATGGTTAATGTTCAAATTATATGCCCAGTCTGTAAAAAAAAAGGAAATATTGAAGTATCTGAGGATTCTATGAAAGAATTTTCAAGAGGAATTTTAGCCATTAATATTGCAGAAAAAACCATTTGTAAAGACAGTTTTGTTGCTTATTTAGACAAAAATCTTAAGGTTCGAGATTATTTTATCGTTGATTTTAAACTTGAACTTCCCGATTTTATTTCTGAAAAAGATAAGAAACTAGAATCGGAAAAAAAATTCATTGTTGAAAAAATTCTAGATTTAGATCTGATAAAATATAATATGTCCCCAAACCTTTTAGCCTATACATTAAAAGTTATTCTTCTGGGAAAGAAATTTTTATTAATCTTAGACGATCAACAGTCCTTTCTCATTGACCATCTGATAAATTTTTATAAATATATCACTCAAAACTCTTTTAAATATGAGCTAAATATAATTTTACAAAAAGAATATAATGATAAAAAAAAGAATTATAAAGATTACATAGTTTTTGATAATAAAGAGATAATTTATGATAGAGATAAATTTTTAAATCCCAAAAAGATCGCAGTGGAAAAGAGAATTATTCAAAAGTTTATTGCTGAAACTGACCAAAATTTAAGTCTCTTAATAATTAAAAACGATATCCAAAAAGCTTTTGATTTGTCTAAATTTGTTACTGATTATCTCAATAAAGTCGAGTCGATAAAGAAAATAGATATTACAGAAATTTATAAGGATTTACAAGAGCAATTTCATACAAATATATCTTCGATTTATTTAAGTTTTTTACTTGAAATCGTTGAAAACTATCATAAGGTTGAGATCCCCGGAAGTTTAAAAAGACTATTAAAAATTATTTTCTAACATGATTTTATCTTGGTTTTTTACTTGTAAAGTATATTTAGTTAATCTTTTTTTATAAAAAATTTATAATTTGAAAGAAAAAAAAATTTAGGAGCTATGTTTTTAAACTGAATTTAGTAACACCATAAGTAAACATAATTAATCCAGTAATCTTGAAAATAAATAACAAGAAATACATTGTTATCTGAATCTCCGAACCATATAATGCTCTTAAAGGAATTAGAACAGGTTCAATTACTAAATTGGAACCTATTGCATAAATTATTATTCCAAATGCTATAAGAAAAGACGATTTTCGCAACCCAGGTATCTTAATCCCTGTGTAGAAAAAAATTAGAGGTACAATTATCGCAACAATATTTCCAAAAATACCAATTACTCCAAGCATTTCAAAATCTTCTGCAGTATTCACAGGATAAAAAAATTGAATAGAAGTAGCAATAATCATCAACCAAGCTAATAATCCTTTAAGTTTAAAGTTCAATATCTCTTTATCTATTGAATATAAAATAACAACAAAGCCAATACTAGAAGAAAGAGCGGCAAATTTCCATACGATTATATTTGGATATAAATGGGCTTTTGATGTATCGAATTGCGTTAAATAAAAATCAAAAATAGCATATAATAATCGAGAAATGAATAGACAAAACATGAGTATGCAAATGCTTACTAAGAAATCAAAATTTAGAGTTCCCGTTTCTTTTTTTCTAATTCTTACCTTATTCAAGAGATATAATGTTAAAAATAACTTAACTATTAAGATTATAATAGTTAAAATTAAAAAAAGATTAAATTCGAAAGTATTTGGTGAAATTATCATAAATACTGAGTTATAATAGGTATATTTAAATATTTCTTATTACCAATAATGAAAATTAGAATTATATTGTTATTTTGATCGTCATATTTCTTAAATTATCTTTTTATTTTGTTCATTTGAAAATTTTATTAAAGATATGAAGTATAAATCCAATGTTCAAATAAAGGAATTCTTAATTCCTATATATTAAGAATAGGAAGATTATTTATTTGCTTTACATATCGCTACAGCTACATTTGAATCTGCACATCCATAATAAAGTAACCATTAATCTTTGAAATATATTATTCCTCCAATAATAACCGTTCCTTCAGTGTATTGTCTAATTATTTCGTAAGGTTCCTCTAGGTTGAAAAATGCTTTTACAGTTCTAGCAATAAGTTGGGTAGGATCCTTTTTATTAAATAAAGCTTGTCAAACGCTATGAGAACAATCTTTTTTTATTTTTATAAGGTTTATACTTATTTTTTTAATAAATCATATAATGAACCTATTCTAATTGAATCTTTAATATTTTGATCTGTGAATTCAGTATTGGAATCTAATGGATTGAATTCATTCAGTATAATAATGCGCGATTCATTTGGTTCCATTGAGAAAAAATTATCCGAAGCAATAAAATCAAACTTATCAGAATCTATAAAAACATAGAGAGCAATACCCTTACTTTTGATAATAAAGTTAAAAGTGTTAATCTCGTTGGAAGCTCTTTCGCATGCAAAACTCAACCCAGGATCGCTAATCTTGAAATGTTTTGGTGAATCAAACAACCGAAATCCGTGGTAAATTATTTCATTTCCTTTTAGCTTATCCCTTAATTTATAGAAAATGATATTTTGTTGCATTTTTTCCTTTTCTTGATTAATATCACTTACATCTATAGTTTCACATTTCAATGAAAAACAGGGAGATATTTTTGTCTCATAAAATCCCTTCTTAAGGATTTTACCTTCTGAATCCAGAATTTTCCATTCAAAATTTACTTCCTTTGGGATTGCCAAGTCATTTGTAATCCAAAATTCTACATTTTGTATATCTTCTTTTACACTAGGAAATAAAGGTTGGTAAAAACGTTTAGCATAATAATGCAGTGCCTTCCAGCGGCTAAAATAATCAATAGAACTCCAACTTGCTACAGGCCAACAATCATTTAATTGCCAGTATAGTGATCCCATACAATGAAAATCATTTCGATTCCGGCGCCAGTGTTCTACTCCATATTCAATTGCTTCTGCTTGAGTAATTTGAGATAATATTACTTGTTGCTCAAATTTCTTAGGAATTGTAAATCTTCTTCTCATATATCTCATTATTTTTTTATTACCGGCAGAGTTTTTTTGGTGGTTTTTCATAATAGGAGAGAAGAAATCAAATTGTTCGGGTGGACAGAAAGTTCTTATTGTTTTTATTGAAGGAAAAGATTCAAATCCATATTCGGACATAAAGCGTGAATTAAATTTTCTATATTCACTAAAAGGAGCACCACCATGCCAAACATTCCAGAAATGTGAATCACCTTTATCAGGGGAATTTGGGTCCATATATTTCTTTTGACTGCTAAAACCAACACTTGAGGGTGAACTTGGCCAATATGAACGGGTTGAGTCATATTTAGCTATTAAATCCGGAAAACTTTTCTCAAACATATTTACATAACTGGATTTTAACTCTTGTATTGTATCTGAGTCATCGATTTTCGATATCGCGAGTAATAACTTCCATAAATATTCAATCTCATTGTTTCCACACCATAGAGCAAGACTTGGATGATTTCTTAACCGTTTAATATTTTCTATTAGTTCTTTCTTCACTTCTTCACTAAATTTTTGATATTTTGGATATATAGCACAGGCAAAAGGAAAGTCCTGCCACACTAATAAACCAATATTGTCACAAATTTCATAGAAAAGATCAGATTCATATATACCCCCTCCCCAAATTCTTATTATATTCATGTTTGCTCGTTTAGCTTGATTTAAGGTTTTTTCGTAGAGCCCTAATTTTTTCCCTCTTAGGATAAAATTATCAATCGGAATCCAATTAGCCCCTTTTGCAAAGATAGGTACTCCGTTTAACAGAAAGTAAAATGTTTCACCCCATTTATCAGAATTTCTTATGAGACGAATATCTCTAATCCCTATTTTTTGAGTAAATGTATCAATTATATTATCTTTTTCAAGAGAAACTGACAATTCATAAAGATTAGGTTCACCAAGATCATGAGTCCACCAAAAGTGAGGATTGTCAATATTTAGTTCAATATATTGATTTTTAGATTTAAGCATTGTGTTCTTTGATATTTTATTACCATCAGGAGCAGTCAAATTAATCTTTATGCTATAAGTGAGATCTTCAAGATCATCTTTATCAGCATCAAATTCAAAATTTACTCGTAAATTGACCGAATTTACCTTTATTGTAGAAATCTCTTCGGGATTTGTAATTTTTAATGGGTCCTTATTATATTTGAATGTTTGAACAGTATAAATTGAATTAATTTTTACACTATCATAACCAATTAGTTCTATTGGATAAATTGAGATGTCTGGTAATTGAGGTCCCCAATCCCAGCCAAAAGAATATTGTGCTTTTCGAATATATGGTACCCCTGGAAGTGCCTCCATACCCGTAGTTAATTTTATTCCATGTTTTTTTATATCCTCAAGAGCTTTTATAGTCGGACTTTCTATTATTATTTTTAAGCGATTAGAAACTGTTTTTAATTTAGATTTAACCTCAAAATCATAAGTAAGGAACATATTATCTGTAGTCCCGAGTAACTCATCGTTTAGATATACTTCTGAGAACGTATCTATCCCTTGGAAGCGAAGAATAATTTTAGAATGCTCTAAGAAATCGGGATTTACATCAAATTGAGTTTGATAAATCCAATTTGAATTATAAACCCATGACATTTTGTGCTCATTTTCGCCATAAAATGGATCTTCAGTAACCATATTTTCTATTAATGCTTCGAAGACAGAACCAGGTACTTCTGCATCAATATTAATTGATTTTTCTTCATTTTGTAATTTCCATATGCCATTTAAAGTGATTTTTTCAACTTTTTTCATAATAATCAGCAAAACTTATTAAAGAATTAAATCCTAGAGATATCATATTTAAATTTACCATCATCAATAATCCAAGAGCGCATAAAGTCATTTTTCACTCTAGTATCCCATATATTCTCAATATTCTCAATTCCTTTATGGAGATCCTTGAGAAGTTCTAATCCTACAACATATTCCTCATGTGAAGGATAAATTTCAATATATTCCTGTTTTTCACATAAATTAATTAATTTAGATAAGGTAGAAAGAAAGTCTGGTAATAATTTTTTCTTAGGTAAATATGGAGTACCATAATGTGCGGTATCACCTGTAAATAATTCATTTCGATTGGTCAGTAGACAAATTGATCCCGGTGAATGACCGGGTGTATGGATAACTTCAAGAGTAAGATCACCTAAATCTATGATATCTCCATCTTTTAACGGCTTAACAGAATTCGCTGGAGGTAGTGAATAATTATATTTCTCATACCTCTTGACCACATCTTTAGGAGAGCTTTTCAAAATTGAAATGTTAGTAGGTCTTGAGATTGTCAATTTTTCAATTTCATGTATATAAATCTCATCAAATTCATGATTAGAGCCCACATGATCCCAATGACAATGAGTATTCAAGACCTTTAAATCTCTCTTTCCAATCAATTCATTAATGATGGGTTTAAGAGGAAATAATCCAGCACCCGTATCAATTAATAATGCTGTTTTAGAGCCAAGGAGTAAAAACAAATTTGTATAATAACTATTATAGCGGGGATCTATTTCAGCTAATTTTTCGCGAATGATATACAAATCATCTTTATGTTTTATAATCTCAAACCATTCATTATGAGTAGCCATTAATAAAAAAATACTGAAAATTTATTTAATTTTATTTAATATCATGATGCAATATATTTAACTAAAAAATAAATATAAGAATAACAATGGATCAATACAGACCTTATGGTAAACTAACGCAGAGAGAAAGAATAGGTTACGCTCTTGGAGCTGCTCCAGGAGGAGTTTTAGCCTATGTTTTCACTTTTAAGTACATCGAATTATTTTTCAACGATTTGAAGTTACTTCCTACGTATTTCATTATTGGACAAATAATCTATTTGATAATTAATGCCGTAAACGATCCTCTTTTAGGGCAACTTACAGACAGGACTAATCCTAAGAAATGGGGGAGTAGGAGAATCATATATATTAAATATGGAGGTCCAATTTGGGCACTTACTTTTATTCTTGTGTGGTTTCCGTGGAGTTACGACAATCAAATCATTATTTTTCTCCACTATGTAATTAGTATCTGTATTTTCGATAGCATGTTAACTCTCGTTATCATAGCTTGGATGGCGCTACTTCCCGAAATGACAAATGATACAGGGGAGCGTTCTCTTGTTATTCTCATTGTTATACTTATAGGAATTTTGGCAATAGTTCCTGTACTATACATAATCGGCCCCATGAAACCAACTTCGCAGGATTTTCAAATATTAATGCTAATAATAGCGGTTGTGTCCTCCATACTAATGTTAATTGTCGCGAGGGAGTGTTTTGAAAGACCAGAATTTCATAATGACCAAATCTTTGCCTTAGGAGAGTCATTAAAAGAAACTTTAAAGTCGAAATCTTTTTTGATTTATACCGGCTTTAATTTTTGCAATATTTTTTTGGGAGGGATTGGTTTGAGCTACCTCTTTGTTTATGCTTTAGTATTAGGGGAAAATTTTGGAGAAGCAGTTGGATATTTTATTTTAATAAGCATTGTTGTGGCATTCATTTCAAACATCTATTGTGCTCAATTAAGGCCGAAGTGGGGTATGAGAAAAATTGTTTTAAGATTTGGGATATTAAGGGCATTAGGTGCTCTAGTATTATTTGTAATTATACTCAATCCAGTGCCTTTATGGGTAATTTGGACAGGTTTTATTATACACACTTTTCTTGGAGGATATGGAGTTTTTTCAACTCCACTATTGTATTTATCAATAGATGAAGATGAATTGAAGCACGGTTCTCGTAGAGAAGGTATGTTTTTGGGTATGAATGCTCTTTTTACTAAACCTGCATTAAGCCTCGGTCCAATCATTGCTACTATTATATTAATATCATATGGCTACATTCAAGGTTCAGACAACCAACCCCAATCTGCATACTTTGGAATTAAAATATTGTTTTTTCTAGTTCCTGCTATTGTCCTTTTTATAAGTATGATATTTATCTATTTTCATCCATTATATGGAGAAATATTAGCCCAAATGGAAGAAAAGCTGGAAACTTTGCATAAAGAAAAAGCTAAGAGAAGTTAAAAAAAATAAAGATAAGTTTTTTTATTATTTACAAACTCAACATATTATATAGGTTTTCAAACTGGTAGTGATCGATTCACATAGTAATAATATTTTGGACATTAAGGAAGCATGATTTTTTTAATAAATCCTTTAAGTCATCATAGCCATATGCAACTACAGGAAGTCTGAGAGTCTCGTGTTCTTTCTTATCAACAATTTTACCTCCTAAAGTCTCATAAAAAGCACGATAAGGATTATTTTCTAAAACCCAAACGAGCATATTATTAATCTCCATTTTTATTAATTCTTCTATTATTTTCCGAGTTAGAGCTTTTCCAATCCCTTGTCTCTGGTATTCTTTTAGAATATATATACCCATTAATTCTCCCTTATAATTTGGATGATTACTCCTTTCTAACCCTCCGATGGCAAACCCAACGATTCTATCTTTATCTCTTTCAGCAACAAAGAAGTTATTATCTTTCATCATAATCTTTAGTTGATTTTGCCAAGTTTTATGTTGAGTTCTAATAATGAAACTTTGGATATAATTGTCTGGAACCACTCCTTTATAAGCAGTCTTCCATGTTTCAACATGAACGTTTATTATTCCCGTTAAATCTGAGTTTTCTGCATTTCTTATGATTATCTTCATAAATTATCTTTTCATTATTTGAAAATATTATTTTTAATTCAAGACTTAAATATAGGAATAACTTCATTACTTAGGATTCGGGACACATCCCAATAAGTAAATGGAGCATTTTTACTAGAGGCTCCGTTTTGAATCTCTAAAACAAAATACTGTGCGCCGATATCGACATATTTCTGAATTTTTTCAATAATTTCTTCTTTGGTTCCAAACATAATATTATTACGAACAACCTCATCAGGAACGTGATCAATTATGATTGAGAGTTTATTTAAATCAAATTTACCTATATCCTCACGATCTACTTTTAATAGACTTATCTCCTCACATTTATAGCCTGTTGCTTCGCAGAATAAGTCATCAAAATCATCTTTCCAATATCCTAATTCCTTTATGACTAATGGCTGCATTACCATTGCCATTTTAACCCCTCTCACTTGCTCATCGACTTTTTGCTCATCATCATTCATAAAAACTCGATTAAAAACGCCATATGTAAATTTAGAAGCATCTCGACCCTCTTTTTGTAAAACCTCGTTTATTTTATCGATTCCAACTTTATAAAATTTAGTGGAAACTCCCAATGGAAGCCAACCATCAGCTACCTTTCCTGTCATTTCAATCGTTTTCGGACCATTTGATGCTACCCAAATGGGGATCTCTGAGATTGGTTTCGGTAATAGCACTGCTTTTTTTGTTTGATAAAAATTACCTTTAAAAGTTATTCTCTTCCCTTTTTTCCAAAATTGCTTCATTAATTGTATAGTTTCTAACATTTTCGAGAGGGCATGATCGAAGGGGATGTTGTAGGCTTTTAAGTTCATCCCTTCTCCTGCTCCTATTCCAAGAATAAATTTCCCTCCAGTGATATGATTAATTGTAGTCGCTATTTGAGCTAAAACTGCGGGATGCATTCGATGAGGATCAGTAACACACGATCCAAATGTTTTTTCTTTCGAAATTTCTGAAAATGATCCAAACATCGGCCATAAGCTTAAAAAATCATCTATAGCTGCCCCTGGAATCCCACTTAAATGATCTGGCAGCCAAATAGAATCCCAATTCTCTTTATTTGCTTCAATAAATTTGTTCCGTATAAAACTATACGATTGAGAGTAAAACAATTGCGTACCAAATTTAATATCTACCACTTTTCAAGTTCCCTTTTATGATAAAATTAAAAGATAAATATAATAAATTAAAGTAAATTTTAATTGTTCATCATTTTTCCTTACAAAATTTTAAAACACTATTTAATAAGCAGTATTCATTTTCATTTAATTAAATATAGTTCTCAATAGAGTTTAAAACAATGAGCGATAAAAATTCTGACCCTAATAGTGAAAATATTAAGATTGTAAATACTGGGTGTTGTCATGACTGTGGAGGGCGCTGTGTGCTTAGGGCTCACGTGAAAAATGGAAAAATAATTCGATTTGAGACGGATAATAGTGAAGAAACTACATTACGAGCTTGTGCACGAGGGAGAGCATACCGTCAACGAGTATATTCAGATTTACGTTTAAAATATCCATTACGCCGTATTGGCGAACGTGGAGATGGTGAATTTGAACAAATATCTTGGGATGATGCACTTGACGAGGTTGCCTCAAAACTTATTGAAGTAAAAGAAAAATATGGGAATGCTTCAATTCTTTTAATGGCAGGTAGTGGAAATCAAGGAATGCTTCATGGAATTGTCCCTGTAGCGCTAATGCTCCATCAATTCGGAGGGTATACACGATTTTGGGGGGCACCATCCTACGAAGGAGCTCTTTTTGCTTCAATGGCTACCTATGGAACCATTAAGACTGGTAATGCTCGTGAAGATTTGCTTAACACTAAATTAATTATCATGTGGGGGTGGAATCCTGCGAATTTGATTTGGGATCCAGAAACCCGTTTGATGCTTGCTAAAGCTCGTGAGAAAGACATTAAAATAATTGCTATTGATCCTATATACACCGATTCAGCTGCGATATTTGCTCATCAATGGATTCCAATTCGACCAGGTACTGATGCTGCAATGTTAATTGCCATGGCCTATGTTATAATTACAGAAAATCTTCAAGATCAAGCATTCATAGACAAATATACCGTTGGTTTCGATAAATATAAGGAATATGTATTAGGTCTTGAAGATGGTTTACCAAAGACACCTGAATGGGCTGAAAAAATTACTAAAGTCCCAGCAGAAACAATAACGAATCTAGCTCGGGAATATGCAACTACTAAGCCAGCAGCACTGATAGTTGGATGGGGGGCTGCCCGAACAGCAATGGGTGAACAATATTCGCGTGCTGGCAATGTTCTTACTGCCATAACGGGCAATATAGGAATTAAGGGAGGTTATGCAGCCGGATTTATGAGAGCATATTCAAGTCGGGAAACAATAATGTCGAGACAGAAAAAAAAGAAAAAAGAGGGATCTATCGTTGAGAAAGAGCAACCGTCAAAGCCAAGAGCTCAAGATAATCCCGTCGATTTTGGAGCTCCTCCACGTAAATATAGCTTATATAAACTTCGAGGAGGTACAAATCCCGCTAGCACTCGTGTTCATATCAATGATCTTTATAATTTAATTTTAAAAGGGTGCGATGGAGGATATCCCGCAGATATTAAGATGGCATATGTAGTGGCAACTAATCGCTTAAATCAATATTGCAACACAAATAAAGGAGTTGAAGCTTTAAAAGCTCTTGATTTTATCGTAGTCCATGAACAATTTATGACCCCAACCGCTAAATTTGCTGATATTATTCTACCTGTAAATACTTTTATGGAACGTAATGATGTTGCAGTTCCTTGGCTAGGTTCACCATATTATATCTATTTGAATAAGGCCATAGACTCATTATTTGATACTAAATCAGATTTAGAAATTTGTCAAGAATTATGTAAAAGATTGGAGCTTCCTGGTGACCTTCTTAATTTACCTGAGGATCAAATTTTACGTCTTTTAACAGCTCCGAGAAGAGATATAAAAAGTTATAATAAAATGAAAAAAGATGGTTTCTATAAAGTTAAAGTTGCGGAGCCGTTTATCGCCTTTAGAGAACAAATAGAAGACCCAGATAATCATCCGTTCCCTACATTATCAGGAAAAATTGAAATTTATTGCGAGCATATGGCGGAGTTGAATCATCCCTTAATGCCTCCTATCCCCAAGTATTTTAGCCATAATGAGCATTATGATTCACCAAAAGCAGAAAATTATCCATTGCAGTTGCTTACACCGCATAATAAACGGCGAACACATTCCAGCTTGCATCATATGCCATGGTTAGAAGAAATCGAGCCTCATGCTGTCTGGATAAGCTCTGTTGATGCTTCCCAACGTGGAATTAAAAATAGAGATCTTGTTGATGTGTATAATGATCGAGGAAGGATTCGTATTCCTGCAAAGGTGACTGAACGAATAATTCCTGGTGCTGTTTGTGTTTATCAAGGTGCGTGGTTTAATCCTGATAAGGATGGTGTTGATATTGGAGGATGTGCAAATACTTTAACCAACGATAGTTATTCTCCCGGCGGTGCTCTCCCTATGAACAGCGCTCTGGTTCAAGTAGAATTATCGCCTAAAACACAAATGGAGGAGTCGTAATGAGGCAACTTGGATTTTATTTTGATCAATCCCGATGTATCGGGTGCTATACATGCTCTGTTGCTTGTAAAGATTGGCATGATATTGATGCAGAACCCGTTAATTGGAGACAAGTAAAAATTATTGAAAGAGGGACTTTTCCTACTCCATTTGTAGCATATTTATCAATCAGCTGTAATCATTGTGAAAATCCTCCGTGTATACGGGTTTGTCCTGAAAAAGCTATTTCTAAAAGAGATACCGATGGAATTGTAGTGGTAGATCAGAAAAAATGTTTGGGCAATGAAGCTTGTGAAATGCATTGTCTTAAAGCATGCCCTTGGAACTGTCCGCAATTTAGCATAGAGAGCAATGCAAAAATGCAAAAATGTAATTTCTGTGTTGACCGATTAGAGCAAGGTCAAAATCCAATCTGCGTTGAGGCATGTCCTATGTATGCGTTAGATTTTGGGCCATTGGATGAACTGATGGAAAAGTATGGAAATACTGTAGAAGCTGAAGGATTTGAATATAAAGATAAATTCAAGCCCTCTATCATATTCAAACCGAAAACATAATGTAAATACATTATTTTTATAAATCCTAATAATAATGATTTTAAAGAAGAGTATTCATAAATGGTCGAAAATTTAAAAGTTGTAAGAGAAAGAAACTTTAAATCCATATGGCGTCTATATTTTATGCTAGCTTATTGCCTAGGGATTTTACCTGTAAATATTGAAAACCTATTGATCTATCTACCAGGAGCTACTCCATCTGGGATAGGATTGGCAGCAGCTAGTCGTTTAGCCGTTGGAATCGTTAGTGTTTTGGTCTTTGGATATTTTGGAGAAAAATTAGCTGAAAAATTTTCAAGAAGAAAAATTTTCCTATGCACAAATTTAGTATGGATTATTTCATATGGGCTGATTTCTATTTCAATAGACTTCAATTTCTATTTTATTTTAGTAGTAATATCTGCCATTGGTGCCGGAGCTTTTGTACCGATTGGATTCTCAATTTTAGCAGACTCATTTGAACCAAAAGAAAGGGGAAGTAAGTATGGTCTTATGTCATTTGGTATGATTATTGGTGGTGGAGCTGGAATTATATTTGGGGGTTTATTAGGAAATTATGCTGGACCTCTAGGTTGGCGACTTGCCTATGCCTTGGGAGGTATAATAGGAATTCTAGCCCTAATTAGTTATTATAATTCTGCAATAGATCCGGAGAGGGGTCGTATAGAACCAGAATTTAAAGATTTTGAAGGTTCAATTAATTATAACTATAAAATCACTTATCATCAAGTTACTCAATTATTAAAGAAGAAATCAATATTAGGGTTATTTCTATATGTGTTATGTGCTGGTATTGCAAATACTACTTTAGGTATCTGGGCTATTTTCTATATATCTACTAAAATTAATGATATCAATGCGGGATTATATGCCACTACTATTTATATATTCGCAGGAATAGGTGCAATTCCGGGAACCATATTGGGGGGAAAATTTGGTGATTCCTTATATCATTCTGGAAAATTACGAGGGCGCGTCATAATCTCATCTATTGGTATAATAGTGGGGACATTATGTTTCTTAGGATTTTATTTAATCCCTTTTAAAATGGATACCCCTTTAGAAATCGCATTATCTTGGATATTTTTTATAACAATTGGTTTTTTTGGATTTTTTCTTACGTCTCTCTGTAATGGAAATATCTTTGCAATATATTCAGAAGTTTGTGTTCCCGAGGCGAGAAGTACTGCCAATTCCTTGAACGGTTTGATGTCAAATTTAGGCGGAATTATTGGAAATTTACTTCTCTCAGCCTTGATCATTAACGATTTAGGGGTACTTCCTTTTGCAATAAGCTTGTTATTATATATTTGGTTATTATCATCAGTTCTATGGATTATCCCTTATATTTATTATCCGAAAGAATATAAAGAATGCCGAGAATTAATGTCAAAAAGAAGATTTGAGATGGAGAATAATAAAAAATATTAATCTCCTTTATATTTACCTTGACGTTTCCTAAAAAAGGCTCTCACACCCTCTGCAAAATCTTTTGATCCTAATGTTAAGAGCAATTGATCCATATCCATATGCATGATGGCTCGATCTAGTGCGGAGCTAATATGATTTATGCTTTTTTTAATCATTTGCGCTGGAATCGGTGGCATTGCTGCGTATTGTTTCGCGATTTCAATTGCCCGGTTGATTAATTGATCTTTAGGGACCACCTCACTCAAAAAACCCCATTTTAAAAGAGTGCTTGCATCATTATTTTTACCTAAAATTACCATTTCTTTTGCATATGTTGGCCCAATTAAATGGACAACTGAGGGAAGTGAATTCCAACTTAAGCTCATCCCCAATCTACTCTCTGGAAAGCCCGCATAACAATTTTCCTCTCCTATTCGAAAATCTAAAGCTAAAGCAATACATGCCCCTCCTCCAAAAGCGCCCCCATTTATGGCAGCGATTGTAATTTGCTCGATCTCTTGAAGTTTGTGAAACATACGTGGACCGATTTGCCTATCTCTTTGGCTTCCTAGTAAGGTTGTTTGAGGTTGATGCTCAGTCAAATCTACTCCTGCACAAAAGTGTTTACCTTCTCCTGTGAAAATTATCACGCGGGTTTCTAAATCCTCATGAAATTCTTCAGTTACACGTTCAATTTCCCTCATTAATGCAGAATTAAGAGTGTTAAGATTCTCAGGACGATTTAACCTCACAATAGCTATATGGTCCTCCCGTTTTTCTATGATAAGATGTTCATATTTCATGTTTATTTCTCTTAATACAATTCTAAATTTTGAAATATAGAATATTCTCTACTATTTAAATCGCTAAGTTATCAATTACTTAAGATTTTTTAGAATAAAATAAAAAAAAGAGGAAGTTAAAACTATTAAATCATCAATAGCTTAGATAATATCTTATTTATTCTCCAGCAATCATTTCTATAATAATCATAAAGATTCTTATAATTACGTTTATCATATCTAAAAAGATATCTATCACTGCGATCATCCAATATCCCTCTTCAATAGTATTGGGCAGCCTGCTTCCATCCCAGAGAATTACTGCGAAAAACCAAATCAATACAAGAATACTGGTAATTAATATATACGGATTATATCCAAAAATTAATATTAAAGACAATTCTATTCCAAAAAGCAAAATTCCAAACAAAACTAAAGGATAAATAAGCTTATGACTGATTTTTCCTCTAAAAAGTAAACCTAGAATCAATAATCCAACCGTGACCCCAATTCCTATAAAGAACGCAGCAAAGAAAATACCCAATACCAAATCTATTCGGATTATCGTAGAAGCATAAATTAGCAATGTCGAACTCAGTAATCCTGAGGTGATGCTGGCCCCAAAAAATGAAATCATTGAAAAAAGATTTTGCCTCTTAAAGGCAAGAATAATTGTTAAAATCCAAAAAAATAAATAAAGTACTACAGAAATAATGATCACTGTAAATGTTAACGAAATGGCTGAAGCACCTAAGAAGCCACTAAATAATAGTGTAAAAACTGTCCATAGAATAATACCTACTGTAAGTACCGGTAATGTCTTATACCAAAAATCATTTCCTAAAATTCTTTGACTCAAGATAATCAACCAACTAAATTTTTATTTCGTTGAAATTCAATATTATGAAATATATGTAATTTTAGATATATAAATTTACAATTCGCAAGAAAAATTAAAAATTATAATAAATTTGCTTATTAAAATTACTTTAATTTCTATAATAATCAAGAATTATGAACAAACTCAAATTACCTAATGGAGAAGATATATTTTATATTGATGAGTTAACTGCGTTATATGTATATAATGAAATTTTTGTTGAAAATGAATATTTAAGAAACGGTATAGCTGTTAAAGATGGGGATATTATCTTTGATGTGGGGGCTAATATCGGGCTTTTTACTCGATTTATTGCCAACCAAGCCCAAAACTTGAAAATCCTTACTTTTGAACCCATTAATACTATTTTTGAGGTCCTAGAAGCCAATCTTGCAGGTCTCCCTCATGAGATCAAAGATTATAACATTGGTTTGTCAGATAAGAACGAGAGTATTGAGTTTTTTTACTATCCTAAGGTAAGTGCAGATTCGACTGCCATTCCCTTCGATTGGGATTTGAAAGTGAATCAATATGTTAAAAACTATAAGGAAGCAGTATGTAAGGACATACCAATTGCCCGAATTGTGCCAAAATTTTTGCGAAAGCGCGTAGTGCGAGCAGGACTTAAAAAAATTTATGAAAGTGAAAAGGTATTATGTCAACTAAGACCACTAAATGAAATTATAAAAGAAAATAATTTAGAGCGAATTGATTTGTTAAAAGTTGATGCAGAAAACTATGAACGACACGTTCTAGCGGGCATATCTGATAATGACTGGGATATCATTAGTCATATATCAATGGAAGTTCATGAGCATATAAAGGGTGGGGAAAACTTGTTAAGTGAAATCATTGAATTATTAGAAAGTAAAGAATTTGAAGTTACTACAGGAGAAGAAAACCTTAGTACTAGATTAGGTGTTTATATGGTATATGCCATAAAAAAAAATTAAGTAATTAGGGAAAAAAATGAAAAAAATTGTTAAAATTCATAGTGGACATTCATTTAACTAAATTTTCTTCCAGCATTTTTTTATTAACTTCTACTCCTAAACCTGGTTTATCTATTGCTGAAACCCAACCCTTTTCTGCTTTTATTGGTTCTTCAAGCAATTGATATTCATCAGGAATAAATGGGAATTCGCACCAATCGCACCTTGTTGACATGACAAGGTGGAGGTTCGCAGCTAAAATATGGCCAAAGCCAAATATATGGGGTATGCAACGTACACCTTTCACTTCAGCCATTGCATCAATCTTTTTTAATTGTAAATATCCACCGCTTCTAGTTACATCGGGTTGGATAATATCAAAACTCTCTGTTGATAAAATATCCTCAAAGCGAAACATACCAAAATCATTTTCACCGCCAGCTATCTCAACCGGTGATTTTTCTCGAATCTTTGCAAGACCTTTGAGATTATCTGTGGAAATGGGTTCTTCCAACCATGCAACTCTGTATTTATCGCAAATATTTGCGACTTTAAGAGCCTCACTAACGGAAGTATATCCTGAATTTGCGTCCACCATGATATCTATATCAGGAAATGCATCTCTCACGTTTTTTATTATTTCTTCGTCTTTTTTGGGACCATTTCCGATTCGAAGTTTAACGGCCTCGAAACCACCTAGTTCGGGTTCTAATGCCGCTTGTACTGCTCCAACAGCCGCTTTTGCAGAATATCCTCTGGGCATTGATGCATATGCTTTAATTTTGTTTTTCCTTCCTCCTATAAGTTTATAGATAGGTTGTTTCGTAGCTTTTCCAATAATATCCCAACATGCTATCATAATCGCAGACGTTGATTGGGGAATACCAAACAAAATGCGATTGGTATTTTGGTATAGTTCTTGGAAAATTTCTTCAATCATGAAGGGATCTTTTTTTATTACTAGTCTTTTTATAGCTTCATCAATAAATTGTTTTTGTGCTAAATTACTTAAATTCCAGTGGGATAATGCCCAGCCATCTATGCCCTCATCAGTAATAATATTAGTATATAATCCGGTTGCTTTAAACCTCGGCATTGAACCGATTTTAATTTTAAAATCAAGCTCTAATAAATATGTCTTAACATCGGTTATTATCATCGTAGTTCATTTTAAGATATTTTTATTATTAATTATGATTTTATAGTTAAACTTTTAGAATAAGGATTATTAATTTTTTTGTTCCTATTAAAATCAAATTACTATGTGATATGGTACCCATTGGTCGACCTTAATAACTCTAAACACTCAGAAGAGAAACATATAGAAGAAGTTGTTATAGTTTATGTGTTGTATTTTGATGAGGCAAGAGGACATATACCACTTTTGATTTATCCAGATGATAAATATAAAGATGACAAAAAATATATGCGACCAGTTAAATATCATAGTATCTGGTTTTTATCTTCTGATGACCTATCTGCTTTAGATCACATAGATTTAGAATATAAGGGTTTTACTTATTTTGGAAAGAAAATCTTCACAAAATCAAAACGCAAAAAAAGAAGAGCGGGGCTTGAAGAGGAAACTCCTGAGACCATTGTAATTATTGTCTCCTTGCCAAATGACATTGAAATCTTTGGGGACGGGCTCATCCGAAAATTAACTGAGGAAATTCAAGAAAAGTATGATGAGCAGTTATATAAGATTATTGAATGTGAAATTGCTAAAGAGCAGGTAATTAAAACCGAAAAAATAAAGAGTTGTATTCAAGAGGGAACTATAATAAAAGAAGAATTAAGATCGTTAATTTCCAAACTAATTAATGATTATTTTGCCTCAGTGGTAAAGCAAAAAGATAGCACCTCAATTAAACAGCAAAAAGCCATCTCGTTTCTTTCCCTTATAGGGCATGATGTGTCCCATATTATAAGTGGTGTCAGTGATTTTTCATTTTCGAATATTAAGTTATTCGATCCCTCAAAGTCTGAATCTGATAAAGGTGAGTTGACCCTTAAAGTCCCTCTTTCAATTTCGAGTATTCATATGATCGAAGATAGTAAAGAAATTGAAATCATCGTAGAAAATAAAACTGACAAGGAATTCAAGAATGTAAGAGTAAAAATCACGCATGTAAAAGAATTTTTTGAAAAAGAAATAATGGATCAATTCATTGATATTTGGTTTCCACGAGAAGAACTTTTATTTATATCTCCTATTTTACCACAAATAAATGAATACCTCTTTTTTATTATTGATGATAAAAATAAAGATAGATTACTCTCAAAAAGGATAGATATAAATTTATTAACTTAAATAAAAATAAAGTAAGGGAAAAAAATATGGAAGAACAAGACGAGGAATATGTTGACAAACATGATATTATAATCAGAAATTACAGAACTTCTGATTATCAAGCAACATTAGAAATTTTAAGGCAACTCCATAATACATATGATATAGGTTTAAATGAACAAAGATGGAAAGAATCGTCAGGTCTCCGACAGTTTAAACCAAATCTAAAAAGAATAACACTCATAGCAGAATATAAACCTAATGGCGAGGTTGTTGGAATGGGCATGCTTGAGGCTGTAAAAAATAATTTAGGTCAATATATTGGTTATTTAGATAATTGGGCTACGAAACGGGAATATATAGGCAAACGAGTAGGCGAAATTCTTGCAAAACGAGCAATATACATTTTAAAATCATGGGGTTGTGAGTCTGTACGCATTAATATCGGCTATAATGCTGATAAAAAATTAATAAATGTTATTGGAAAAGTAGGTTTCAATCCAATACTAATTGTACTTGAGAAGAAAATAACTGAAGAAGACTAATCATTATTATCTTTTTTTATAATTTTTAACTATTTTTTGTATTTAAATCTCACTTCTAAAAGATTTCGTAAACCAATTAACAATTATCAATTGAAATTTAATAACTTTCGAAATTTTGTTGTCATTTAAATCAAAAGAAATATTTTTATCATTTAACATTTCGATTTAATACAATTAAAAATTTTAAATAAAAAATTAAACGTAATCAATAAAAGGTGAAAAATTATAATCGGTATTAAGTCTTGGGGCGCTTACCTTCCCCGCTATCTATTGCCAAGAGATTTAATCAGTAAAGCATGGGATTTCCCAGCGGTGCCTGGCACTAAAGCAGTTGCCAGTGCTGATGAAGACTCTATTACAATGGCGGTAGAAGCTGGCTTAGATTGTTTGGTTGGGATTGATCCCAAGAGTATTGATGGTTTATACTATGCTACCACTACACAAGTCTACACTGAAAAAGATTCAGCATCACTGATTGCCACTGTACTAGATATGAGGGAGGATATAATAACTACAGATTTTACAGATTCTCTGAAAGCAGGAACAACTGCTGTATGTAGAGCTGTAGATACAATAAAAGCAAATAAAGATATTAAAAGTATCCTCATACTTGCAGCAGACACGAGAAAACCAGAGCCCTCTACGATGTGGGAATTTGGATTTGCTGACGGAGCTGCAGCACTTCTTGTTGCTGAGGGAGACGTCTTACCTGTCTCAATAGAGGATTATTACTCCATTTCTGCAAATTCGACTGGTCCGTGGAAAAGGACTGAGAAAGACTCATTTATAAGAACTTTTGAGGTAAAAGTGGATGCCCGAATCTATTCCGAAAATATAACTAAAGTCATGTCTGAACTATTAAAAAGAAATAATTTACAACCAGGAGATATCGGAGCCGCTGCTTATTACTATAATAATCCAAGATTACATGGTAGAATTGCGAAAATGATGAAATTTGCTGGGGGAGTTGCTCAAAATAGTGTGTTCTTCCAGTTGGGAGACCTTGGAACTCCTATGTCTTTTATTCTTCTAATCTCAGCATTGCGAAGACCAAAGCCTGATGCAAAAGTGATTCTAGCAGGATTTGGAGATGGCGCGGATGCAATCTTACTTCAAGTTCGTGATAGAGCCATGTTAAAAGATGTGAATAAAAACAGAATGGGTGTTTCAGCACATCAAAAATCAATGATTACCCTCAATAATTATGATTGGTATCTTGAAAATAAAGAACTTCTCGAAAAAGATAGATATTCTAGAAAAAGCTCAGCCGTTATCCATTGGCGAGAGGCCCCATCTCTTTATAAAATGTACGGAATTAAATGTACAAATTGTGGAACAATCCAATATCCCCAACAATTCCGATCTTGCTATAAATGCCGTGCAGATGACCAATTTGAGCCAGTAAAACTATCATTAAAAGGCACAATCTTTACGTATACTTTAGATCATTTAGTCGGTGGAAACTATTATGACACACCTGTACCTCGTTGTGTCATTGATCTTGATGGAGGTGGACGGATTCTCTTAAATATGACGGAAATTGAAAAACCACAAGAAAATGTACAAATTGGTATGCGCGTAGAATTGGTTTTCAGAAAACAACATGAAAGTGCCGATTTTGTCAATTATTATTGGAGTTGTAGACCAGAAAGAGGTAGAAAATAAAGGAGGGATAAAAATGGTTAAAAAAGGTATTGCAAATCAAGTTGCCATTATTGGTTGTGATATGACCAAATATGGTGAATTATGGGATAAAAGTCAATATGATCTGCTCTTCGAAGCTGTTCAAGGTGCTACGAAAGACGCCGGAATCGTTAAAGATGACATTGATGCTGCCTGGTGTGGTATATTTTATTATTTTACAGGCATGTCAGGGGCAACTGTTGAAGATATGCTAAGATTAGATGGGAAACCAGTTACAAGAACAGAAAATTACTGTGCATCGGGAATGGACGCGTTTCGTAATGCTTGTTTTGGTGTTGCAAGTGGAGCATATGATGTAGTACTTGCTTGCGGTGTTGAGAAATTAATGGATGAGGGAAGCTCTGGATTACCGGGTTTTAAGATTTTTGGACATCCAGTCTTACCTATTCCTTCGGCCCCAGCGATGTTTTCCATGGCCGCAACAAGGAGCTTTCATGAATATGGGTGGAATAAGGAGGATTTAGCAAGAGTAGCGGTTAAAAACCATGACAATGGTTCTTACCATCCTAAAGCTCATTTTCGAAGCAAAATCACCATTGATCAAGCACTAAGAGCTCCTATGATTGCTGACCCACTTGGAAGATTTGACTGTTGTGCTATGAGCGATGGATCAGCAGCTCTCATATTAACAAGAGTGGAAGATGCTCCCAGCTATGCTCACGGTGATGATTATATCGTTGTAAAAGCAAATGCGATTTCATGCTATACAAATACTCCTTGGTATGTTCCACAAGGTGCCGTAGGTTGTGATTTTACCCACTTTCCTGCGACAGAAAAGGCAGCTGCAGCGGCTTATAAAGAAGCAGGTATTACAGACCCAAGAAAGGAAATTGATTTAGCAGAAGTTCATGATTGTTTTACTATCACTGAATTACTAAATTGCCAAGATTTACAATTTTGCGACCGAGGTCAAGCAGCTGAGGAATTAAAGAACGGAACTTTTAATTGGGATGGAGAAACAGCTGTAAATCCCTCCGGAGGATTAAAATCTTTTGGTCATCCCATCGGTAGTACTGGCTGTAGAATGTTAACTGAAGTTACTAAACATCTCCAGAATCGAGCCGAGGGTAGACAAGTTCCTGATGCAAAAATCGGTTTAGGTCATAATCTGGGTGGAGCATTTAGTGTGTGCAGTGTAAGTATTTTAGGACAAGCTAAATAATCTTAATTCTTAACTCTTTTTTTCTTTTTTTTGTTTATCTTTTTTATTAAGCGAATTTTCAACATTATCACTTGTCGTGTTAATCGGTATTTTATGAATATATCCTTTAACTATAACATAATGGTAATTAGTTTGCTTTGTCATGAGTTCTTAAAAATAAAGATAATGGTTTAAAGATTAGGAGGGTTAAAAATTTGAGAATAAATTGATAATTAAAATTATTATATTAATAGATCAAATATCAGAAATTATGGCTTTATTCTCTTGTTTGAGTGAAAACTTTCTTACAAGCATATTATAAGAAATACATTTCATCCAGAACATTAAATAAATCTATAATTCCCCGATATAATAAGAATTGATTAACATATCAATAAGTTTTAGATGTTTAAATCTTAATATTATTATTTAAATAGAAATTCGTGTAACTATATTTTAACAAATCAGAGCTGCAATTATTGCTAATCAAAGGATAAAAAATTATCCCCTTTTTTTTGAATGGCTTAAAAGTAAGAATTTTAAATCTTTGGTTATTTTGCTATTTAGTATAAAAAATAAGAAATTAATCTTATATTTCATAGTAATTAATACATATAATATCAAAGCTTATCTAATTTATAAAAGAGGAAAAGTGGAAAAATTGCCGAATTGTTATTTATGTGATAAACCTGCTGAAATAATGTGTCTTAAATGTAATCAGGATGTGTGTAAAGATCATTTTACCCAAATGGGTATTTGTACAGACTGCTATGAAAGGAGATTAAAGCAAGTAAAAAATGTTATGACTGCCATCATTATCCTTGCTTTAATAGGAATTCCCGTGATTTTATTTAGTGTATTTTTTCTTTAAACATAATTGTAAGAATAAAAAAATTATATTTCTATCCTTTAGATCTCATTAGAATTCAATCTAACTACATTAGTTTATATATACTCCCTACTAATTATCTTATAGAAAGTTAAGGTTTTTATTATCTTAAGTTTAATCTGAAAATCGTAATGAGCATGCCTGATTGTAGGTATTGTGGTAAAAATACGGGATATTTACCATTTATATGTAAATTTTGTGGTATGTCCTTTTGTAAATCGCACAGATTGCCAGAGAACCACGATTGTCCTTTCGATATCATGTCAAAAGATGGGAATGTTGACAAAAACTATATTCTTTATCAAGATGCTTTTGAATTAATGAATAATGATCTTACAATAGATAAGATCTTTTATTATGTCCAATCTAAACAATTAAACAAGAAAGAAGCTACGCACCTGTTAAATTCGTTTCTAGAGAATAGTAATGAGGTCGAAGTGCGAAAAATATGTCTCATGGCAATTAAGTTACTGGAGCTTAAGACCGATAAAGCTTATATAATTCTTGAAAATTGCTTATTTTCTGATGAAGATCCCGAGGTGAGACGTGTAGCAGCACGTGTATTAGCATCTAATTTTCCCAAAAAAAGCAAGGATGCCTTAAAATGGGCTTATGAACATGATAAAAGCCTTTCTTGAATAAAAAATCGAAAATTTGGGGTAGTCAGTTGATTTTATAACCATAAATCATTTTTTTACAATGCGAGAGTTTTCAATTTCATATCTAATGTAAAAATTCTGAAATTATAGATACAAATGATAAAAAAACATCGTTCTGGTAAAATTAAGCTACCGGTATTTGAATATAGTTGGTCGAAAGAGATTGATAAAGAAGTACCTAATATCAAGGTGATTCAAGATCAAATAAATACTTTTTTATTCGTGATTCAAAAAAAAGAGAACTTTAAGATAAATGATTTAAGAAATGAGTTTAAATCATTTGTGAAATTAATGGTTAGGCGAGGTCATATAACAAGATTAGAAGAAAACTATCAAGATAAATTTTTAGAAATAACTAACTTTGTAAAAGAATATTGGTATAATAAAACCTAAAAATAGTTGTAAAGCATGTTATTGAGCGCTTAGTCCCTTATATTTATGATATAATTCTTTAATAAGAGTTTGGAACGCTTTAATAACGTCTTCCCCTGTCTTAGCAGAAGTTTTATAGTACCCTATAAACCCATATTTCTTTAGGATTTTTAGAACTTTTTTTTCTTTCAGTTTCTTTTTATCTATTAAATCAACTTTATTTCCCAATAAAATAATTGGTACATCACCACAATATAATTTGATATCCTCGTACCATTCGTCGACATGTTCAAAACTTTTCTTTCCATGACTCGAATCTTCAATAGAATATACAACGATTGCCGCTCTACTCCCTTGATAAAAAGCAGGACGTAGGAAATGAAACGTATCTTGACCTGCTATATCCCAAAAAAATAATTCGATTTTATCTCCATTTATCTCATCCTCAAAGCTTGATAATTGCGCACCTATCGTCTGAATATAATTTTCTTGAAAAGTGCCTTGAGTAAACTTCATAATTAATGAAGTTTTACCTACTGCGGAATCTCCAACCACGACAATTTTGAAAACAAATTTGTCTTTATTATCAGTCAATAAATCACACTTCTAAAATTGTATCATGAAAATTTAAGTATTTGAAATACAAATTATTTTTTAAATAAAGTTAGATAACATTGATAAAAAAAATCTTTTCTTTCTTAAATATTTATAAGACTGTTTTCTTGGCTATTTATTTATTTGTATTCATTTTATAAAAATAATTGAAACATAAAAACGAAAGATCTAATTTAGAATAAAAAAGGGATGGTTTATGCCAGAAAGATTAAGTTCAAATATGGAAGTTTATTTTGGTTTATTTGGGGCTCTTACAACAGCGATCTGTGTATTCACTGCTGCGCTTCTTACGCCCGATTATGATTTTACCATATATTATGTAAGCGATTTAGGATCCATGCAATTTAAATCATTATTCAGTATTGGGTTTGTTATTGGTGGTGCATTAGGGATCCCATTTTTTATTTACCTCGAGAGAGAATTGATTAATGTAAATCATTCAATTAGAAGACTGGCGACTGGCGCGTCTATATTTACATCTGTTTGTGTTGCATTAGTAGGAATCATACCTGATGAGACCTATCTTCAGATTTTTCTCATATTTCATGGCTTTGTTGCATCCATTGCCTTTATTGGCTCTTGTATTTACATCAGCCTTTATAGCTATTTAATGTATAAGGGTCCTAAATCTAAACTGTACACAGGCCCCATGTTTAAGAAAATATTAGCCTATTTCGGTTTCAGTATTAATATCCCCTTGGTTCTCTTTTATATGACCTGGTCATCTGTGATAGAATGGATTTTGTTTGTTGTAATATTTTTGTGGGTGGTACTGACAGCGATTACATTATTAGAATTCCGGTTTTTCAATATCGCAGGGGTTTACTATAGACGTGGAAAATTCCCCGAGGCGCTCGAAAGGTTTGAAGAATCTCTCAAAATATTGAATAAGTTAGACTTAAAAGAACATCCAATAGCAGAGACAATTAAAGAAAATATTGAATATCTCAAGAAAAAAGTAACCTAATAATAATAAACCTTCTTTTTCAATTAATTTCAGCAAAGATTATTTGAAAAACGAATTCTTTTTAGGAATTATTACAATAAAGCTTAATATTGATAATTTCTCATTAAATTCTTGGAATGATACAATTTGTAATAAACAACTTTCTCTGTCTAAAATTAGAAAATAATAGAACAAATATTTATGTCAATAAAGAATTGTTTTTACAATGTAAATATCTCTTACTTAATCTATCTGAGAGTGAATTAAAATCCACTACTTTAATAAATTCTATCGATGAAGCGGCAGGATTATTAGATAAGTCCTTAGAAAGGCATAATCATTCTATTGAGTTATTAACTCCAGAAGCTCAATTTTGGGGACATTGCTCAAATTTACAGGCATGGTATGAAAATGATTATGATACACGTTTACTTCATAGTAATTTAGCATTTCCGTTATTAAAAAAATTGGCCGAAGCGGGTGACACACGAGCAAAAAAAGTTTTTAAAGATGAAATTGCTAAAAGATTTGAGAAAGGAAACTTAAATTCAGTTAGATATTTCCTTGAAAATGGTTATTTAACTTACCTAAATAAAGAAGAATTGGAATGTCTCTTGGAACAAACAACTTTTAATTTAACTGCTAATATTATCATTGAGCTCCAATCAGTATGGGATGAACTTTCAGATAAAAAGTATTTGAAAATTGGAAGCATTATAGAAATTCTCTTATTTTTTGCTTTAAAATGTAATATAAATAATTTTTTTCAAATCATTGAACGCTTACCAGAAAATATGAAAGAAGAGTTTGTAAAACGAATAATACTTTTTTTAAATTACCAGGAATTTGACCATTATAAAGTTCCCTATGGTAGATTTTTTCTTTTTTTTGAAAAATTTCTAAATTATGTCTATGATAATTTTCCAAAAATCTATAAGTACCTCAATTTAATCAATAGTGGATATCTTAATGGCACACTTTCTAAAGATGATAAATTTACAATTGGTACTAAATTCTCTTATCCCTCTAATAGTTCACTTTCAAATTATTGAATTTTTATTAATTATTGTCAAAAACTATTTAATTTTAAAATAATTTGTTTTAATTATGAGTAATACTGAGTTTAATCAGTTCAAGGGGAATGTTAACACAGAACGAGTTCGTTACATTGCCGATCCTCAGTTAAGAAATATTGTCAACGTCTCTATCGCTCTAGCGAGACCTCTTCTCGTAAAAGGGGAACCAGGTACAGGAAAAACATTATTATCTCATGCTATAGCGGAAGCCCTCGGTAAGCAATTGATCATTTGGAACATAAAGAGTACAACTGAAGCAATTGACGGTTGCTATATGTACGATACAGTCCAAAGATTAAATGACAGTCGATTTGGGTGCGAAGATAGGGATGTTGATAACATTAAAGACTATATTACCCTTGGACCCTTAGGCGAAGCATTTGTGTCAGACGAACAGGTTGTTCTTTTGATTGATGAAGTTGATAAGGCAGATATCGAGTTTCCAAACGATTTATTACAAGAACTTGATGTAATGGAATTCTATATTAAAGAAACCAAAGAATTTATAAAGGCGAAACATAGACCTATCGTGATCATTACATCTAATAACGAAAAAGAGTTACCTGATGCCTTTTTAAGAAGATGCGTATTTCACTGGATTGAATTTCCCTCAAAGGAATTTATGGCTGAAATTTGCAGATTGCATTATCCGAATTTGAAACAAAATTTACTGGATCAATGTCTTAAGAATTTTTATCTTTTAAGAACCATAACCAAACTTAGAAAAATGCCATCTACATCAGAATTACTGGATTGGATTGGAGTGCTCTTGAAATCTGGTATAACTGTCGAAGAATTGAAAAAAGGTATACCTTTTCTAGGTGTTTTAATTAAAAAAGAAAAGGATTTGGAAATTGCCATTGAAAAAGCTAAATTTCCTTCTTAATTCTTTATATTTTTTCAAATAATTAAATAAAAGAAGAATTTTTTCTTAAATTTTAAATTCCTCAGCTTCTATTTCTCCTTTTGCAAAAACTTCCGGATAGGCTTTTATATCGATAAATACAAGCATTAAAAGGATGACAATAGTAAATACACATGTTAATCCAATCAGGAAATAAGCATCGAAATCGAATCCCATAGAAGAAACCATCCAAATTTCTAAATACCAATATGCTAATAAAGGGGCAATAATTTGAGCAATCGACATCATATTGACGGCATACCCTGATACTAACCCTTGCTTATCCTCATCTACTGCTTTAGAAAGATTTGTCATAAGTATAGAACGTGTGAAAATGTGCGAAATCATGTAAGGAACAATGAAAATATAGAGATACCACAACTCATAGAGGAAAGGATAAATCATAAATACTGCCATTGCCAAAAGTAGGGCAAATAGGAGCGTTATTTTCTCGCCGAGTTTTTTTACTGTTGGTCTTATTAGAAATCCTCCTGTAATAATCATTATGATCCCGGCAATTGATGCAAATAATCCAATCACAGCGACGTTTGCGTTATACCGCAGCGTCATTACTAATGGAAAGCTTGAATTTATAATAATAAACGCAAAGATCAGCAGAAACAATTCTGCTAAACGGAGAACAACGACTTTTGTGAGCACAGGAGATTTCTTACCGCCATTTTGTTCTTTCTTTAACATCCTCCGCTCTCTCAAGTCCGAAACCCTCTGCTTGGGCATACTCTCAACCAGAAATTTAGAGGTAAGTATTATTGTAAGTATTGAAAGTAAGCATGCAACAAATACAGGATACCGCCAATTAAGTATTCCAAGTAAACCCCCTATCGCAGGTCCGAATATCATGCCGAAAGCCATTGCAGCTGTAATTTTACCAACTTCAGTGGACCGAGTTTCCTCATCAGTAATGTCCATTATATACGCTCTAATAACAGGGATGTTTCCTCCAAAAATACCGTCTAATATTCTTGAATAAAATACAATTTCAATTGAATCAGATAACCCTAATACTAAAAAGGCGGCAAGAGTTCCTGCTTGAGATATAATTAGTATAGGTTTCCTTCCGTATCGATCACTTAACTTTCCCCAAATGGGGGCAAAAATAAATGCAAATAAAGCATTGGAAGCAATTAGGAGACCGATCGTGAAGTTTGTCGCTCCAAAGGTCTTTAGTGCAATTGTTGGGAGTAGTGGTAATATCATAGAATAGCCTAATACATCAATAAATATTGCAAGCATTATAGTGAGTTTTGCTATTCTTTTGTCAATATTGTACATTTTCAGTTTTTCTTCATGATTCATTTTTTTAGCTGGTTCGTTTTCCTTTAAATTATCCTTGGGGTGATTTTCCATTTTCTTAATCCCAATATTATTTTTGTACCTAACGGTTTTGCAGTAAAGGTTAGCAAATTTAAAATATTTTATCATATTTTTTATAAAAAAACCCCATATATGATAATTTTATTAAAAATTAAATCCATTTTCTCTAAGATGAATAATCTCCAAAATGTTATGGAAAGTATTGAAAAAGCGAGAAAAATTACAAAAAAATGTCCATTTCGTCCTAAATTCCACTTTTTGGCGCCTGCAAATTGGATGAATGATCCTAATGGCCCTATTTTTTATAAAGGGGAATATCACCTTTTCTATCAACATAATCCATATAATGATGATTGGGGATACGTACACTGGGGCCATGCGAAAAGTAAAGACTTGGTCCACTGGGAACATCTTCCTATAGCGTTAGTTCCTTCAAATGAATTAGGTGAAGAACATTGTTATTCTGGGTGCTGTGTCGATAATAATGGCGTTCCTACTATTATTTATACCAGTATTGGTCCTAAAAAATTACCATCAACAGGTGCAGAGCAATGGCTTGCTACGAGTATAGATGATATGATTACTTGGCAAAAAACTCCTTATAATCCAATTATGACACTTGATTTACATGGAGAGTTAGATGTACGGGAGTGGAGAGATCCTTATGTTTGGAAGGAAGGGGATTATTGGTATATGACGTTAGGAGGTCATATTCATAACTCTCAAGCGGGAATTGCATTATTATATCGATCTTGTGATCTTTTGAAATGGGAATACTTAAATCCTCTATGTCAAGGGGAAAAAAAAAGTAAAATGACAGGGTTGAACTGGGAATGTCCTAACTTTTTTCCTCTTGGAGATTATCAAGTATTAATTATATCTCCCCATAGAAAAGTAGTTTATAGTGTAGGAAATTATAAGAATCATACCTTTTCAGCTGATTATTGGAGGTATTTAGATCATGGTCGAGCTTTTTATGCTCCAAACACGATGTTTGATAGACAAGGGAGGGTAATTATGTGGGCTTGGATACAAGGTGGGGGAACAGGTGGATGGAATGAATGTTTATCTTTACCCCGGATTTTAACTTTAGATAATAAGAGCAAATTACAAATCCACCCTGCTCCCGAACTTCAGATTCTACGAGAATCTCATATTCATATGGAAAATATAAAGCTATCACCCCAATCAAACTGTATTCTAGAAAATGTGAAAGGAAAATGTTTGGAAATTATTGCAGAGTTCGAAGTAAACACTCCAACGTCCTTCGGGTTTAAGGTTTTTCAATCAAACAATCAGAGAGAATTTGAAACCATTGGATATGATAATGAGAAAAATAGGCTTTGGGCAGGCAAAGAAAAGGGTAAAATTGATTATCCCCCAAACAAACCACATGTACTTTTTCATATATTTATAGATAAATCCGTAATAGAAGTATTTCTTAATTATAGTGAATGTTTAACGAGTCGAATATATCCAAAATCAGATGATTCAGAGGGAATTGATCTTTTCGCTTCAAATGATGATATAAAACTGACACGTTTAGATATATGGAAATTAAAATCTATTTGGAAATAAAAATTTTGAATTTATTTGTTAATCTAGAAAAAAGATTTTTAATTCCTCAAGATAAATTATTATATCGTTCTATAATTTAAATTAAAATTGATAATTTGGTGAAAAAATATGGAATTACCAGAATATATAAAAAATCCTATTTGGAAAGATCATATGCCACCTGGGCTCACTTTAGAAATAGATCTGCCTGAAGACATGTCTTTAGGGGATGTATTTAAAATGGGAGCTGATGATTACGGAGAAAAGGTTAACATTGTATTTGCGGGGAAAGAGTATACCTTCCAGGAGGTATATGACCTCACTATAAGGTTTGCAAATGGTTTGCTAAACTTAGGAGTTAAAAAAGATGATGTAGTGGCAATTTGGTTGCCTAATTGTCCCCATTTCGCTATTAGTTATTTTGCTACTTTAAGTATTGGAGCGACTGTTACTGCCATTAGCCCATTATATGTCGGTCGAGAAATGGCCTATCAGGTTAAGGATTCAGGAGCGGAATACGTAATTGTAATTGATAGATTTATAAAGCAGTATAAGAAGGCAGAAAAAGAACTGCAGCTAAAGAAGACAGTTATTGTAAATATAGAAGGAGGAGTACCGGAAGAGCCAGAAACGGATAAATTAATCCATTTTAATACCATAATGAATGAGAATCCAGACCCTAAACCGCTTCCTGAAATTAAGGTCAATCCCAAAGAAGATGTAGCTGTTATTCAATATACAGGTGGAACAACAGGACTTCCGAAGGGGGCGGAGTTATCCCATTATAATATTGTATCAAATATTCTCCAAATTAAGCAGGTTTCTGTGTATATGAAAGAAAATTATTTAAAGGAAGACATAGTTTCTATATCCGTACTTCCTTGGTATCATATTTACGGACAAACTTGCGAAGTAGCACTTGCTCCATTTATCGGATCGAAAGGATTTATCCTTCCGACTTTTGATATGGGAAGAATCTTTGAAATTATGAAGAATCAAAAACCAAATACAATGCTTGGAGTACCTACTATGTTCCTCAATCTTTTAAATTCACCGCTAGCTAAGGATGCTGATTTTTCTTGTTTGAAGTATGTCAATGTAGGAGCTAGTGCTATGCCAATAGAGGCAGCTAAAGAATGGGAGAAAAGATCAGGATTTGCTATGGGCGAAGGTTATGGTCTTAGTGAAACTAGTCCCGGAGTAACGAATTCTCCACCATGGGCAAAGAAAAAAGATGGGAGCTGCGGCACACCAATGGCAAGTACCTTTGTTGGGATAATAAATGAAGACTTAGAATTTTTACCAATAGGTGAAGCAGGTGAACTTGTTGTATCCGGACCACAGGTTATGTTAGGTTATCATAACAGACCAGAAGAAAATAAACTGGTATTTTTTGAAGCTGGAGGGTATAGATGGTTAAGAACTGGAGATTTCGCTAGACTTGATGACGAAGGATATATCTTTATCTTAGATAGAGTCAAGGATTTAATCAAATATAAAGGACATAGTGTATATCCTAGAGAAATTGAGGAAGTTCTTTACGAACACCCCGCTGTTCAAGAATGTAGCGTTATTGGAGTGAAGGATCCTGTTAAAGGGGAGGATATTAAAGCATATATTATTCTTCGAAAAGAATACCAAAAGAAAATTACAGAACAGGAAATTATTGACTGGTCTAAAGAGAATCTTGCAGCTTATAAATATCCTAGGATGGTAGAATTTGTTCGTAGTTTGCCAAAAAGCTCGGTAGGTAAGGTTTTAAGAAAAAATCTTAGAGAAAAAGAAGCAAAAAAGAAAAAAAAGAGTAAATAGATTTTATAATTTTTTTTTAAGTCATTTTTATTTAAACATCGAGTCCCATTCTTGTTGCAAGTTTGACTATTATAAAGATTACGAAAGCCACAATTACAAAAGTTATCACAACCCCTATAAAATGCCCGACTCGAAACACACTAATTGTAATTTCTTCCCAAGCAACACCAGGAACAAATAATTCCACAATAGGCATTATCATATCATCTACCAGTGCCTGTATTACAGCACCAGTATAGATTGCCATAATAAATGCTACGGCAAGCGCTAACACACGATACTTTTTGATAAAAATTTTAAATTCGTCAATGAAATTTTTAGGGACAGGTTCGGGCGGTGGAGTAAGTAGCTTTCTAATTTGTTTTAATTCCTCTAACATATCATCTTCTTTGGTCATATCTCCCACTATTTTTTGATAAAATTAGGATAGTTTAGATAACATTAGAAATTTCTACGTTAAATCTGAGATTTTATCGTCTAAAAACTTATTTAAATCTTATTCTTAGAAATTATAAAAAAAAGTAAAAAATAGAGTTAAACCCTCATTTTCTTTTCTTCATGAAGTTTCTGAAGTTTTTCCTTTACGGATTGTAAATACTCGCCATCTAAAGGATATTTATAAATTGCTAAAATGGCAATAACCAATGCTATAATCGGAAAGATACACATTAACATTCGAAGCCCAAAGATAACATCTGGGGTTACGTTCTCAGGTTCGTACACAGTCCATCCTACATTAGTAAACACGAGATTTATGGCTAAAAACACAAAAATTGTAGCTGTTCTTTGAAAGAATATCAATACTCCATAATAAGATGCTTCCCTTCTGGTTCCAGTATTTACCTCATCCTCATCAATAATATCAGCCACAATTAAATCATAAATATATAGTGACCCAGCTAATCCAATTCCTATAACAAAGAATACAATTAATCCGGACACTAAATCTCGAATAAACAATAATGGAATAAGAGTTAAAATCCAAATCGATTTCGAGATAAGCCACGTTTTTCGAAGTCCGATCTTTTGTACTACAGGTTTCCATAGAATATTCATAAAGAGTGCTGCAGAAATAAATGTTAATCCTAGCAACAATGCTAAGAATATTGATTCTCCTTCACCTATACCAAGGACAAACTTACCATATAGAGGGACAATAGTAGGGAGCATCCCATATACAAACCAACTCCCGATTTCTATCGGCAAAAACCACCTGAAGCTTTTGTTTTTAAGGCATAGTTTAATTGATTTCCCGAAGCTTGGAGCACTTTTATACTCATCTTGAAATTCGGCTTTTTCTTTTGGTGTGAATTTTAAGAAAATAATACCACCTAAAACTATAATAATCGCAACGGCAATTCCATAAAGTTGGTAGTTTATTAAATATTTTCTATTAGTTAAATCTGGAATAAATAAAGTTGGCAAAACAAAAGCAAAAATCAATCCGATAATAGCAAATGTTTGTCTAAAGTTATTTGCCCTCGTTCTTTCTTCAGTAGTAATAAATACTTCCGGAAGCAAGGATATGTAGTTGATATCAAACATAGAAAAAAACAATTCAAAGAGAATAATGATTATCATAAAGTATAAAAAATTAGTCATCTGATCTTCTGTGCCAAAAGTAAGTGGTGGAGTAAATAATAAAACCATAATGATTGCAATAGGAATTAAAGAAAACATAAGCCAAGGAAGACGACGCCCCCATCTGGTATGAGTCCTATCTGACAACGTACCTAAAAATGGGTCATTTGCACTATTCCAAATTGACCATATAATAAATCCCAAAGTAATTAATACGACATTAAGTCCCACTACCGTAAAATAAAATGTAAATATGAGAAATGTAAATCCTTGGTACGATATTATAACCGGTAATTGACCAAAACTATAGGCGGTTGCTTTTTTATTTGAAAAACCGAGATCTTCAATTTTTTCTTCTCTCTTACTCATAAAATTACCTTTATGAATTTAATTTTTGGATTATAAATTGTGCTTAACATATACTTTATTGCCAAGTTATATAAATTTTTAATTTATTGTGTTAGATATATAGAGACAAAAATTATTTAATGCTCTCTTATTTCATTACCTATCTTAGATGTTTGTTGAATATTTTTTTTATCTGAAACAGAGGCTCCCAGTTAGCATTATAGAGTATATGACCTTAATAGAAGCGCTTAATCAAGGTCTAATTCGAAATATGGTAGATTTTTATTATATCTCTCGATCGATTTTATGTAAGAATGAACATCATTTTGACTTATATGATATAGCATTTGTGAATTTTTTTAAAGATGCTGGGCTTAAATTTCCTGATGAGATAAAAGAAGAACTTTGGAAATGGTTAGAAAAAAATTTAACAATATTGCATCTTCCCTTTGATCTCGGAGAACTGACTCGGTACTTCGATTCAGAAGATTTAGAAAGGCAATTTAGGAAACTATTAGGAGAACAAGATCAAGAGCATAATTTTGGAGATAAATGGATTGGTACTCAAGGAACCTCGCCTTTCGGACATTCTGGCAGGAATCTTGGGGGTATGAGGGTTGCAGGTGATTATAGTATACATAGTGCCATAAAAATTGCACAAAAGAGAATTTTTAAAGATTATAGAAAAGATCTAACCCTCGATACTCGCCAAATCAAAGTAGCTTTAAAAAGGCTTAAGAGATTAGATGACATTGGGAAAAAGGATGAGTTGGATCTGGATAAAACGATTGATGAGACCTGTAAGAATGGGGGAGATATCGAATTAATCCTTAAAAAAAGGAGAAAAAACAATGTAAAAATTGTACTTTTAATGGATGTTGGCGGGACGATGGACCCCTATACGCATATGGTCAATCTCTTATTCTCTGCAGCGTATAATTTATCCCATTGGAAAGATTTTAAGTACTATTACTTTCATAATTGCATCTATAATAAATTATACTTTAATGCACGGCGAAATGCAGATGAATCCATCGATTTTGAAGATTTCTTAAGGAAATTCGACAGTTCATATCGAATAATTATAGTAGGAGATCAGACAATGCACAGGAGTGAATTGAAAGATCCTCGTGGAGCCATTTACGATGGAGCTACCAACAAAAAGCCAGGTATATATTACATCAAAAGACTAGCACGCCATTATAAAAAAAATATTGTTTGGTTAAATCCCGAAGATTTCTCGTTTGAATGGATGACATGGACAAGATTAGTTATATCTAAAATTATTCCTACATTCGGTTTGACAATCCAAGGGATTGAACAAGCAATGGACTTTTTGAGAAATAATGGAAAAAATATCTTTAGCTCTGTAGACATGCTTAAAGGTGTAAAATTAGCTTATTATTAGGAAGCCGTTAATTTCTTTTGAAAAATTAGAAAAAGATTATTTAATTCATTTAAATTTAATTAACATAAGAATATAATATTCTTAATTAAAAATTTTTTAGATAAAAAATGTTCGTAGAATATTTTTACTACCTCAAAGATCGCTTGCCTATCAGTATTACAGAATATATGACTCTTATGGAAGCCCTCGATAAGGGAGTTATACATAACATGGTGGAATTCTACTTTGTATCAAGAAGTATTCTCTGTAAAAATGAGCACCATTTTGATATTTATGATATTGCCTTCGCAAATTTTTTCAAGGATGCTATGGTAAGCTTTCCAGAAGACATCAAACAAGAGATCTGGGATTGGCTTAATAAAGAAATGACTCTTCAAGAATTAGCGATGGGTTTACAAATGATGATGAGTCAATATGGTCAATATATTATCGTCGAAGATCTAAAGAAATTTCTGGAAGAGCTATTGAAAAAAGAAGGAGTCAAAATGGATGGAAAGATATTAATAAGCGATCCAAGTCAAATAACAGATGAAATTTTAGAATGGCTTCAGAAAAATATGAGTCCTGAAGAATTATCCGGAAGTTTTCAACAACTTATAGATGGGAAATTTGACTTAGAACAAATGCAGAAACACTTTGAAGAGCTTTTAAAAAAACAAGACGAAGAGCATAATTTCGGGCATCATATGATAGGTACCCAGGGAGATTCCAGGTTTGGGAATATGGGGCAAAACCCAATGGGAATGCGGGTTGGTGGTTCTTCGGGAATGCGTATGGCAATACAAATAGCTCAAAAACGAGTTTTTAAAGATTATCGTAAAGATATTGTATTGGATACGAGGCAAATTAAGGTGGCACTCAAACGACTTAAAAAACTTGAAGAAATTGGAAAAAAGGACGAGTTAAATATCGATAAAACCATCGACCACACTGCAAAAAACGGTGGAGATATTGATATCATCTTCGATAAACGGCGAAAAAATGATGTAAAACTCTTACTATTAATGGATGTTGGAGGGAGTATGACTCCTTATGCGCATTTAGTCAACCTTTTATTTTCGGCCGCGAATAATATGTCTCACTGGAAAGACTTTAAACCATACTACTTTCATAATTGCATCTATGAAAAGTTATTTTTCAACGCACAACGCAATCCAGATGAATCAATTGATTTTGAGGATTTTTTAAAGAAATATGATAACAAATATAAGGTAGTTATGGTAGGAGATGCCGCAATGGCCAGCTATGAGCTTACCGAGCGGTATGGATCAATTTATTATTATCATAGAAATGAAATGCCTGGAATCCATTATATCAGAGAGCTTGCATACCACTTTAAAGACAATATTGTCTGGTTAAACCCTGAGCTTATAAGAGATGAGTGGCAACCTTGGACCAGAAAAATTATATCCAGCGTGATTCCGATGTTCAATTTAACCATCGAGGGGATTGAGGAGGCAATGGATTTTCTGAGAAAAGGTGGAAAAAATATGTTTACATCTGTCCAAAAACTTAAAGGATTTACATATTAAAAAAACATAATAAAATCTTAATTCATATTTCATTAAGTTTTATCTTTTGTCTCAATTTCTTAGCTCATCTTTTCTAATTGTAAAGAATTAAAAGAGATTAAACGTTTGGAAAATATATTATTACAATAATTCAAAATAACCGGCCATGAAGTATGAAGCGATAATCTTTGATCTTTTCGGCACTTTAGTTGATAATCCTACATTTCAAGAATATCATCAATTATTATCTCAAATGGCTTCCATTCTTTCGATATCATCTAAAGATTTTTCTCGTCTTTGGCTCGATACTGCTAAAGAGAGATCCACTGGGATTTTTAAAACAATTGAGGAAAATATAAGATATATTTGTAATGAACTCCAAGTCAATGTGAAAGAAGATCAAATAAATAAAATCCTAGAATTAAGACTAAATCTTATTCGAGAAGATTTAGCGCCTAAATCTGATACGATAGATACATTATCCGAACTAAAGAAACGAGGTTTCAAAATAGGGCTCATTAGTAATTGTTCTTCAGATATTCCAATTCTTTGGAATAGCACTCAATTCGTCAAATTTATAGATGTAGCTATATTATCATGTTCTGTAGGTTTGAAAAAACCAGATCCTAAAATCTATAAAATCACCTGCAAGAGATTAAATGTTTTGCCTCAAAATTGTTTATATATTGGTGATGGAGACAGCAATGAATTAGCAGGCGCATCTCAAGTAGGAATGGATGCTATTTTGATTCGGGACCCATCTCAAAAAGATCCTTATTATATTGACAAGGAAGAATGGAATGGTCAAAAAATATCAGCTTTGAATGAGGTTTTTAAATTTTTATGAGATATGAATGAGAAAATCTATCTCTCCTTAGCTTTAATTTCTACTCCATCCACAACAGTAACACTGGTTGTTGAGATTCCTTCTTCTTTCATATAATAGTCTAAAGTTCTTTTATCAACTTCTTTCATATAATTTTTCAATTTTCCATCTATGTCAGGCGATATTTTAAATTCATTAAAGTTTTCAAGAATATCATTAACCTGTTCTGTCGCTGTTGCTATCATATCTTTTGCTCCCTTTTTGAACCATGTAGTTCTACGATTTCGATCGACAAGCTTAGGAATAAATAACTCGTTTTTCATGAAGTTTCTTGTATGTTTTTCCCCTAAGAAACTTACCCCTTTCTGAGTGCTCGTTGCTACTTTTCTAATGACATCCAATCCAATTGTATCTTCATTTACTTCAATTCCTTCAAATGCTCTTTTAACCATTCCTGCTAATTCATTATCAATTGCCGTGAGTTCTAATGCTCCTGCAAGAGTTGCCTCGTATGTTCCAGCACATGTGATAAAATTAATACCCGCTTGTGCTGCGAACATCAGTGTCAGAAATCGTTCAAATCCATTTTGAATATCGAAACATTTTGAATCAGTTACTCCCGCTACAGCTCTCGAGGGGATATTATAAAATTTGGATAATTGTGCGATGCCAGTAGTAATTAACCCTGTTTCAATCGCTCCTATCGCAAAATTTCCAGAGCGCATATCAGTCATATGAGAAACAGAACCATAAAAGACTGGTGATTTAGGATTATAAATTTGAGCAAGTATTATTCCTGCGAGAATTTCGGCATTAGTTTGTGTTAATAAGCCGGCTAAGGTAATAGGTGCAGAGGTACCTCCTAAAGCTTCTGGTGCAATGACAACAGGCTGTTTATACTTACCAAATACTTTTAGACCATTTGTCATTATTTTTGGTAATTGTAATGGACTTGTAGGGTTGAAAATTCCAAATAATCGTGGTCGTTTAATCAGCTCATTTTCCCCTCCAGCAATGATTGACGCCATTTTAATAGAATCTTGACTGACTAACTTGCCAAAAACTCCATGTCCATAAGGCTTGTGTAAATTCTTCATCCAATGATATAAACATACTACATGTAAAGTGGTATATTTCACATCACTTGGCCAATAATCAATTTGAGAAGCAAATAAGTGTTCAGAGCTGTCTACCACTCGCATTTGATTTATAGTGTCTTGTAGAATGGATTTCCTTACCCCTTTTTTCCGAGAGGGGTCATACATTTTTACAGGAGCACCAATCGGAAGAAAGTAAATATTTTGAATATTAACTTCAATATTATATTTCCCATCTGGTCCGTGTAATTTAAAGGAATTTGGAACTAATTTTAACTTTTCTTTGACTATTGATTCTGGAAATTTCACAAAATCCGAACTTTGTTCGCTCATTGCCCCATTTTTCTCGAGTAATTTTCTTGTTTCCTCGCAATCTATTTTAATTCCAACCGTTTCTAGTAGTTTCAATGTGGCAGAATGGATATCTTTTATTTCATCTTTTGAGAGCACTTTAGTTTGATTTAGTTTCATAATTGAACCATTTCATAAAATTTGACTAACTTTGAGAATAAGATAATTTATAATTAATTATATAAATAATGAAAAGAAAAAAACAATTATAAGTTCTAATATAAATCGAAACTCAAATTAAATAATAAAATATGAAAGAAAAATGAAAGACTATTCAGAATGGGAACCCATTATAGATTATGAAAATGACTCTCCGTGGGTGGATCCAAATCGACCGTGGTTAAAAGCTCGGCCACCTACTGTACCTAAAACAGTAAAATTTGACCCAATACCAGTTCATGAATTCATACGACAATCTGCTCTCCAATTTCCTAATAATGTGTGTGTATACCATAAACCAACTGATAAAAAATATACATACAGAGAATTGATTCATTATGCTGATAGAATTGCTCATGCTTTACATGATTCAGGAGTTGGAAAAGGTGATGCCGTAGGTATCATGTCGGGAAATTGTCCTGAATTTTTATTTTGTGTTTTGGGAATTTTAGAAACAGGAGCCTCGGTAGTACCAATTAATCCGCTACTCAAGGAGACGGACGTAACTCATATTGTTAAAGAGTCTGGAAATATCAAGGCCATATTTGTTACAAGGGCTAATTTTCGAACTATCAAAAAAACCAGAAAGCAAGTTGAAGTTCCGGAGGTAATAATAATTGCAGATGAGGAGGGCAAGGAAGGTGCTGTCACACTTACAGAGTTTATAAATGATTTTGCTCCTAAGAAGCCTGATGTAGATATTGATCCTGATAACGATATTGCGGCATTATTATTCACAGGCGGTACCACAGGTTTACCCAAAGGTGTGATGTTATCCCACACCAATTTAGTAGCAGATGCTCTTGTAACCATTTATCAAACAGAGGAACCACTGGAAGAACTAGAAGCAACTGCCGGAACAGGTGTAAATTTATCAATATTGCCATTATGCCACACATTTGGATTTACTGTAGTGATTATCGCAATGCGAGCAGCTATGATGCTCGTGATGTTCGCTTCTTTTGATCCCGCGGAAGTTCTTGAAGCTATTGAATATTATAAAATTGAATTATTTGTGGGCGTACCTGTAATGTTTCAAATGGTTATTAACTGCCCTGACTTTACGGAACGGGATCTCTCTAGTCTTGAGAGAGCTGCCTCTGGATCGGCGGCATTGGCACCTGAACTCGCGAGAAAATGGGAGGAAGTGGTAGGAACAAAAGTTGGTCAAGGATATGGACTCACCGAAACCTCACCCATTACACATGGAGCTGTACTCTGGATGGATATCATTGCAGAGAGTATAGGAATTCCTTATATCGATACGGATGCGAAAATTGTTAATCCAGATACCTTAGAAGAGCTTCCACCTAATGAAGTGGGAGAGTTATTAATCCACGGACCCCAAGTAATGAAGGGTTATTGGAAGCATCCTGAGGCAACAGAAAAAACAATTGTTAACGATTGGTTAAGAACAGGAGATTTAGCAAGAATGGACGAAAAAGGATATTTTTATATCGAGGGACGTACTAAGGATATGGTAAAGTATAAGGGCTATAAAGTAATGCCACGAGAAGTTGAAGAAAAACTAATGGAACATCCAGCAATTCTAGAAGCAGGTGTGGCCGGTATTCCCGATCCTAACATTGGCGAAACTATTAAGGCATGGATAGTTCTGAAACCTGAATATAGAGATAAAGGAATTACCGAGAAAGAGATTATAGAATGGTCTAAAGAACGACTAGCAGGATATAAATATCCGCGTCATATAGAGTTCATAAAGGCATTACCACGAACAGCAGTAGGAAAAATATTTCGCAGGAAACTTCGGGAAATGGAATAAATAACTCTAAAAGTTTTACATAATTTCAATTTTTTTAATTTTTTTTTATGTTAGCTGAAAAGTACCAATAATTAAGATTTAGTTATTTAATTAGGAAATTTGTGTTAGGTAATTATCATCTATAGATATTTTCAATGATTCATAGAAGATAGAGCCATATTTCTGATAAAAATCTCTCTTACTCTTCATGATAAAATCTTTATTCTTAACTTCTACGTTTCCCTTTGACCAAAATATTTTACCTTGATGATTTAAATTGATTTTATCATTCTGTTTAATGATTTCTCCAGATTTTATTACATATTCTATATTGGATAATGAATTTCTAAAAGTTTCATGATCTTTAGAAATATCAATTTCATTAATACTGAGATCTAAAATATTGAGATCTGCATCTGCCCCTTCGCAGAGAGATCCTTTAATATTTCCTAATCCTAATGATTTTGCTGGACTTGCACGAGTTAAAATGATATATTCGTTAAAAGTCAATGTTTTATCGTTTTCCTGTAAAACACTGTTAGTTAGGAAATCCTTATTCATTCCATCCATAAATTTGTCTCTCGCATCTTTGCTTACTAGCCATGTGGCAATCTCTGGTACATTGTGGATATTAGCATAGTTAGGATAATTCACAGAGAATTGTAATTGCCATTTATTCTCTACGTTAAGCGCTATGTCAATCCCATTTGCCCATAGAATGCAATCTTGAATATTTTTTTTATCAAATTTTCTTAATATTGCAAAAACATCGCCCTCAAATTCTACTGCTGAGCTAATAAGAGTTTTCTCATTCTCACTTCCATTGCCTTTCAATATAGATTTAATTAATCTTCGATCTGATGTAATGCAAGGATTTATTTTATCAAATCCTACAAATCCTAAGTCAACATCAATAGTCTTATTTTCATTTAAATTATTAATCAATTCACTGTTATTCCCATCTATATTATAAGCACATGCATGAGCCATATGAAAGATTTGTGAGCGCTGTAATTCAGGATCTAAATGGGAGTTAGGTTCCAAGCTTAATGATTTTACCTTATCTATTATTGTAAACAAATTATTTTTTGCTTTAATTTGTTCATACCCTTCTATATGAGCATGTACAGAATGAGGCATTCCCAATTGTTCATTAGCTTTTGTTAAATTTTCATATACATCCAAAGCAGAAAAATTATATAATCTCCCCTTAGCCGATACATCTTTTCTTAGGGTTTTAAAATTCCAGCTCTCAGATTCGAAAGGATTATATACTTTAAATCCGAATCCTTTGGTCATTAATAGTAGATCTGATAAAAACACCGCAAGATTATCTATCTTTCCTTTTTGATATTCTAATTCTAATGGCCAGAGGTTACTTACATTCAATAACATAGCTTTATCTAAAACGGGTAAACTCTTAAAATTAAAGATAGTGTACCTTGCTAAAGAGGGAAAGACGTTCGCTTCAAGAATGAATGTATAACCGTTAGCGATATAAGATCTGGCAATGTAATCCAATGTTAAGCCATTCCATATTTCTTTAAATTCAGTGTTATTCGCTCCAATTAGCCGAGCCCAGTTAACTTGTTGCGAAGCAAAATGGCCATGAATATCTAAAGCACCGGGTATAACAGTTTTATTATTCGCATCAATTATTTTAATATTGTTCTGATTTGAAAATTTTTCTACGATTTTTCCATCTTGAATAAGGATATCCTTTATTTCTCCCTCAATTTTCCCTAAGGGATCAAATATTAATCCATTTTTAATCAATGTTTTTGGCATAGTTTCAGCACCTATTTTTCTTTACTTTTAATAGATTTTAAGATTTGATTAAAGCTAGTTATAGGATCTCTTGTTGCTTCTACATTTACAACTATATTCTTATATTTAATGTCATTAGATTCACAGCTAGTAAGTTGATTAGCCCAAATTGAGATAGGCATGAGAATGGTCCCTTGAGGTATATTTTCATCTTTCTCAACTCGTAAAATGACATCTCCATTGTTATTGGTCACTTTTATATGTAAACTTGAAGTTAAATTCAATTTATCAAAATCTTTCGGATTAAGCATTCCGATTGGAATATTTTCTTCCAAGGATTTTTCATCTCCAAACGCAAGCTCACGAGCTTGGTCATGATCAAACATTCTCATAGTATTTAATATCATATCCATTATTCAATCACCACCTCCACCTGGATTTATTTTATTAATGATTTTTATTAATAATTCCTCATCAGAAGGTATATTACTTGGAGGATTAAGAATTGTCTTGAGTTCAATCGGAACTTGATCTAGCCTAATTGCAGTTCCTGAAGTTTCAATTCCCGTAATTGCCGTTGGTAATACTATATCGGCAAGGTACGTAGTGGCAGATTTTTTATTATCTATCACAATGATTGGTTTTTTTGCTAGTTTCTGACTCAAATTGCGAGGTAGATGAGAGATAGGATCGGTACCAACGATAATTGAACAGTCAAAATCTTCGCTATCAATTTTTGAGACGATATTTTGCTCAGAATTAACAAGCTGATGATTCTTAAACTGTAGCCCACCGATTTTACCACATATTGATAAGGATACGTGATCAAATCCCGCCATATTAAAATGGCCTCCCATCATTATTAAAGAGACTCGTCCTTTTTCTTGTTTGCTATTTATCATTTGTATTAATTCCAACAATTCGCGAATGATGTTCGACTCAGTTTGAGGTCGTAAAAGACCTTGTCCTAGAATTATAACCCCATTTTCAGCTTCGGATAAGTGTAATAATATTCTTTTTAGATCGTCTCTATCGAGACCCGCAACTCCCTCTGAGGAGATGGTATTAGCAACACAACATTCTTCTTTTAATACTCGAATCAATTCCAAGTCCTTATTAGGCTGGATTTGTAAGGCCAAATCTCGGACACCCATTACATTAAAAGAGGCGGTCTTAACAGGATCGATTATAATAAGGGTTCTGATCTCACGTCCAGTCATTCGAAATTTACCTCTTGAAAAAAGAATTTTATTTAACAAACGAGGGATTGATTCTGCTGCATTGGCACCCCATAAAACTATTAAATCAGCTTTATTAATGATCTCAGTATTAGTTGTTAAGGTTAGTCCCGTGCTTTGAGCAATGTTTAATACTTTTCCTTGACATATTGAGGAATTTGAATCAATAAAGCCATCAATTGCTTTTGCTAATTCGATTCCTTTTAATTGAGCTTCACAAGTCACATTAGAGAATCCATATAGTAGGGGTTTGGAGGAATTCTTAATGACTTCTACCGTTTTTTCTAATGCATCCTCCCAAGAGCATTTTTCTAAAACTTCATTTTTTTTTATCAGAGGATTTAAAATTCGATTGTTTGAGGTAAGTTGATCAAATCGTTCTTTACCTTTTAAACAAGCTCCTAAAACCTCATCTATAAATAATCCATCACTTCTTACAATAATATCATCACAAAGTAAAGAACATCCCGCACAAGGAACTCTCTTCATTATTATATCTCCAAAAATTATTATTAAATTTTTATTGGTAATCTATTTTAACGGCTTTGCGAGGGCAATATGTTTCACAAACTCGACATTCCCGTTCTCGGCCCTCTGCTTCTAATCGCCGACAGTGCTCTAGATTTAATAGCTCACATTTTCCTCCTTTCACTTGAAATAATTGATGTGATTCAGGGGGGTAGTCTGGAGCTTTTCCACTTAATGTAGGAGGACAATATCTTGCATTTACTGGACAAATTGTAACACAGATACCGCATCCATCACATAAATCCTCATCAACATCAATTCTAAGCTCTTTTTTCTTCCCCTCTTCAGCTCCAATTAATTCTTTTAAAGTATCATATTGCTTTTTATATTTTGGTTCTAATAAAGGAGTACAATCATCAATTTTTACTTTGCCTTGTAGTAGGTCTAATGCAAAAGCCATACACGTAGGTTTACCACATTTTTTACAATTTGTCTTGGGTAAAAATTTATACAGTTCCATAAAGTTTGAAACGGGAATTATTATCACCAATAACTATCAAATTTGTCTTATTTCCAAATAAACTAAGTTTAACATACAATTAATTTCTTTAGTTTATGTAATATAAATCGACGTTTACTTTATAGATTTTTAATAAATGTAGGTAGTAAGTATCCTTAATGATGCGAAATGCAAGAAAAAAATTTAAAATTAAGATTGTTCTATTTCCATTATGACTGAAGCTTTGTATATGAATGATTCCTATTTAAGAGAGTGGGCCGCTAAAGTTATTAGTGTCAAAGACGATAAATATATCGTCTTAGATAGAACTGCTTTTTACCCAAAGGGAGGAGGACAACCCTGGGATGAAGGATTTATAACTAAAAATGGTCAGAAATTCAAGGTAATATATGTAGGTAAATTTTCAGGTCAGATCAGTCATGAAGTTGATAAACCGGGTTTAAATAAAGGTGATAATGTATCTTGCACACTAGACTGGGAGCGAAGATACACCTTTATGAGATATCATACTGCGTGTCATTTGATTTCTAATGTGCTTTATACTAAAGCCAACGCAAAAATAACTGGCAATCAAATAGAATTGGATAAAACTAGAATGGATTTTTCGATGAAGGATTATTCTCCCGAAAAATTAAAAGCCTATGTTGAGGAAGCAAATAGAATTATCAAAAGTGACCTCCCTATTTCGGTTGATTATATGTCTCGAGATGAGGTCATAAAAAATCCGGAGTTTGCCCGTTTAGCAAAAGGTCTACCTGAAGTTAATGAATTTCGAATAATAAAAATTGGAGAATTAGATAAACAAGTTGATGGTGGAACACACATCAATCATTTAAAAGAAATTGGGAAGATCGAAGTCATTAAAACAGCCAATAAAGGTAAAAATAATAGAAGAATGTACTTTGTTCTAAAAGAATGAAGATAAGTATATGGTGTTTTAAAACTAAGAAATATCTTTTTTAACTTCTTAATCAATTAGTATTTATTAAATTATTATCATAATAAATCAAGAATTTTAATATTAAAACGAGAGTTTAAAGATGAGTGAACGTGAGGAAATAACTGAAAAAAAACATGGATTCTTGGAGATCAATTCTTATAGCATATCTCAAGGACTCATAAATTTTAATATTGGCGCGTTTGGAGCGTATGTATTTTTTTTTTATGAGACAGAAGTTTTGCTAAATGTGGTAATACTTGCATTAGCCATGAGTATATATGCTGCTTGGGATGCCATCAATGACCCCTGCATGGGGAATTTAACTGATCGATCCTTTTCTTTTACCGAAAAATGGGGACGCCGTTTTCCATGGGTTGCCCTTGGAGTATTTCCATGGGCAATTCTATATATTTTCATTTTTACGGTTCCTGACGTTGATCCTAATACAGGGGGATGGCTAATTTTTACCTATGTTTTAATTATTCTCGTTGCATATGATACTTTTTATACGATATGGAATATTAATTCTGAAGCGTTAATGCCCTTTAAATTTCGGGATTTTGACGAACGAAGAAAAGTATCAGGTATAAAAGCGATCTGGGGCATCATTGGCTTGGTTCTGGGGATTGCTGTTCCTCCGCTCTTTGTGGAGTATGGCGACAAGTCAAGTTATGTGATGCAAGGCATTATTCTAGCTATAATTGCTGTAATTCTTGGAGCCTTAATGTTACCTGGACACCGAGAAGATAAAACATTAATAGGACAATATTTAGAATCCGTACAGGAGCATAAAAAGGATGTTAGTTTTTTCAGGGCTTTAATTGAATCATTAAAGAAAAAAAATTTTCTTATAATGATTACACTTCATTTTCTATATAGTATTTTGACAGGACTATTGATCGCATCGGGAAATTATTTTATAAGATATAATCTTAAGGAGGATCCTTCAGCATTTCTCCTTGTAATGCTATCATACTTAATAGCGAGTTTAGCAACAATTCCAATATGGATAAGAGTAGCCCAAAAAATGAATAATAACAAAAAAATGATAACAATTGGTTCAGTGTTTATGGGATTGATGGTATTATTAATCATGTTTGTCAATTCGCTTATCTCATTCATAATTGTTATTGGTTTAGTAGGAATTGGTGGTGGTATATTCTTCGTTATGCAAGATGTTATAAATGCAGATGTAATCGATGAAGCTGTTGTTTTAGATGGTGTACGGAGGGAAGGTACATATTTTGGGATTAAATTCTTTATTGGCCGCTTTTCAAATGTCTGTGTATTTATTACACTAGCAGTCGTTCACATTGCTACAGGTTTTAATCCCGTTGTAGAAAATCAAACCCCACTCGCTTTATGGGGAATAAAAATACATATGTCATTAATTCCGGGAATAGCTCTTTTAATAGGGGCCTTAATTTTTTGGAAATGGTATGATCTTAGCACAGATCGATTGGATGAAATTCAAGCTAAGATAAAAGAACTAAAATTCTAATTATTCTTTTTTTCACTTTATTTTCATTCAATATATGGAATTGTTCTTCTATAAAAAATAAGCTCAAATGAAAAGAAAAATATAACCAAAACTGATAAAAAATTCATAAACAATAAACAATAGAGTTATTTTGAAAAAAGCTCTTTATTATATACAGAATAAATTAAAAACAATGATATAAAAAAACTATTAATGAGAGTGGAGTTAAAATTATGGAAAATGAAGAGGTTACGGAAAATGCAGTAAAAGAGGCAATGATGGATCAGAAAATGTTAGCCATTAAGAAAAATATGGCAAAAATCAAGTATAAAATTGTTGTTATCTCAGGAAAAGGAGGAGTTGGAAAGACCACCGTAGCTGTCAATCTTGCAATTAGTCTTGCCAGTTTAGGTTTACGTGTTGGAGTATTAGATGTAGATATCACAGGCCCAAATGTTGCTAAAATGTTTGGAATAAGTCCAGAATTAAAACCGAGAGTCGACCCGGAAGCAAAGAAGTTTTATCCAATTAATGGTCCTTTGAATGTAAAAGTAATGAGCATGGCCTTTCTTACCATAAATCCAGATGAACCCGTTATTTGGAGGGGCCCTATGAAAATGGGCGCTGTTCGTCAATTTTTAGGCGATGCAATTTGGGATGAACTTGATTATCTTGTGTGTGATTTACCTCCGGGAACTTCAGATGAAACATTGGACATCCTTCAACTTATTCCTGATGAAATTATAGTTGTTGTCTCGACTCCCCAAGAAGTTGCCATAATGGATGCACGAAAAACAATAAAAATGGCAATGGTAATGGAAAGAAAAGTGCTTGGCTTAATTGAAAATATGAGTGGATTTAAGTGCCCTCATTGTGATGGATACATTGATCTTTATCCTCCAGGAGGCGGTGAAAAAGCTGCTAAAGATTTTAACATTAAATTACTCGGAAAGATTCCTTTCGAAGCCGAAGTTGGACAGCAAGGAGATCAAGGCTTACCCTTTGTACTTAAATATCCTGAATCAGAGAGTGCGAAAGCATTTAAAGAAATTGTAAACAAAATTAGAGGAATTTTGGAAACCTAACGAATTTTAATTTTCTTTTTTTCAATTAGTAAAGAATAATTCTATATTCACTTAGCATTCACAATTAATTAAAGTATAATCTTGTAAATGGAATCACGATTTTAATAATACTAAGGCGTTTTAAAGAAATATTATCAATCAAATAGCTAAGGGTTTTTCATATGAGCGGTCAAGAAAAATCTATAGATTATAGTATCATGAAAGCTATTGTAATGCCTCAAGAAAGTTATAAAAGTTTGAAATTTGTATATACTTATTTTAAAGAAGGTTAATCCTAAAAAGAAAAAGATTATTATTTAGTTCCATTTCGCAGTTTCCGAATTGCTTCTGTGAAAAATCCAAAATCCTGTATTGGAGCTTCTTTTTCTTTATCTTTTAGAATGTTAAAATAATCTTCAATCTGTATATATAATAATTTTCTAAACTCATCAAAAATCGAGACATCTAGGCATTCTAGATTACCAAGTTCTTTTACATATGAACTATAAAACATATCTAATGCTTTTTCAACCTCATCTCGTAAGTGGTCGAGTTTTACTCCATGAGTTAAAATTGCGATTAAAATCAAATTATATTTATAGACTATTACCATGTCCACATCTAATCCTTTGATATTAATCTCTTCAATTTTCCCCAAATTATCCTTACCAAATAAAGATAATGCCCCTACAAATGAAGATAATAATACGGGATTAATCTCTGTATCTAAGATAAGATCGAGTAAATACTCTCCGCTCTCTTTACAAATTATAATACCCTTTATAAATTCCCTAATTTTTAAAACCTCTACCTTATTATCATTCTTAGCTTACTTTCTGATAATAAATATATAAAAGTACCTTATTTTATAATCTTATATAATATTCTACTATTATGTTTCGAAAGTGACAACAAAGTTAATTATCTACGATAATTCTTTTATGAACTCACTTACAGAAACAATATCCTCCTCTTAGATTATGTTTGTATTAAAAAAATTGAGAATTTTTCAAAAATCAGCGGTTTTCTTCTTAAAAATTAAATCTCCAATTTTTACTTTAAATATTCTCTCCATTAGCACACACTTGGCTTTCAATAAATAATAAACCTCTTTATTAGGTATTTCCATTCCATAGAGCGTTTCAAAATTACCTTGTCCCTTTGATAAGATAATCCCATTTTTTTCATAAAAATATGTTTTAAACTCATCAGTAGCACTCGGGATATCTACTCCTGGTACAGGATTGCTTTCAATAACTTTCACTATCTTTGTCAATCCAATGGATTCAGCATCCTTCAGTGTTGCATCATTTATAATCGGTTTTGAACGTACAGCAACGATAATCTCTATGTCAGAGTAAAGATTTTTAATTGTTTCCACTAAAAGTTTATCAAATACAATTTCTCCACAATTATCAGCCAAAATTAACAACTGTCCTTTATTTTCATTAATTCTTTCTATTGAAGCTTTAAATTCATTATAGTCGTTAATTTTAAATTTATTTGAGGAGAAGTTTTTAATGTCATTAATAAGATCTATTTCATGTTGCGAAGCAAAATCGACTGTATTTCCTAGAGCTGCTGCTGCTATAGCCTCGAAGAGAGGGTCTTCGGTGTGATTGACAATGAATTTGACATCATCGTAATATTCTAAAGCAAGCTTATTATATTTATCTTTAAGATGTTCATAGGGATCTTCTATACCCAACATCTCCGCAACAAGATTGTAAGAGAAAGTGCCAACTATTGGAGCAGAAATTTCGTTTATATCACTTTCAATTAGGTATTCCATAACCCTTTTCTGGGCTGAAATAACCGTTTCACGTGAAATATCTGGTTTAATTATCGTAAATGCTCTTAATATTTGGTTAAAAAGGCATCCAATGCATTCTGGCTCTAATTTCATCTTTAAATAAAAGATATTTATTTTTTAAGAAAAAGAGTAAATTCTCTAAGATAGAAAAATGAGGAATAATTTTAAATTCTTTTAAATAAAGATAAGAAATAACTAACTAATTTAAAAAAACTTGATTCAAATGACAGAGTATGAAATACAAGAAAAATTAGATATTAAACTTACTTTCCTCATAGGATTCGCTTTTTTCTGCACCTCGATATCTTGGTCGTTATATAATCAGCAAGTGCCAATTAGTCTTTTAGCATATATAAGCAGTATTGCAATTGTTGGTTTAATAATGGGGCTTGATAATCTTGTTGGCGTAATTGTTCAACCAATAATGGGAAATGTCTCAGATAACACGAGAACAAAATGGGGAAGAAGGATGCCTTATATCATGATTGGCATTCCTGTTTCAGCTATATTTTTTGCTTTAATTGCTTTTGAAACATCTTTATTTAGTCTATTATTTTTTATGTTTTGTTTCATCATTGCAATGTCTTTTTACAGATCTCAAACGGTCGCTTTAATGCCGGACTTTATACAGCCGCAACATAGAAGTAAGGCCAATTCAATCATAAATATGATGAGTGCCATTTCATTAGTTGCTGCTTCGCTCATCAGTCTTTTTTTGGTCGATCTTAGCTTGCAACTTGCTTATATAACAGTTTCTATAATTATGATTATCGGTTTGATTGTATTAATATTAACGGTCAAAGAAAAAAATGCGTACAGCTATCAATTACTCTTAATGGCAGAGGCAAGTGGGGCTGAAAAAATTGTAGAAATGAAAGAAAAAGTTGGTTTAAAAGCAAGTTTTAAAGACGTACTTGAAGAAGATGATAAAAGTACCATTACCATGTTGTTTGCAATATTTTTCATCTCCGTTGGATGGGCTGCTCTAAACGCTTTACTCACTCCTTATGGAGTAATAATCTTAGGTTTAACAAGAGGACAAGCAGGAGGATTAATGCTTTATGGAGCAATAGCTTTTCTGGTTTCTGCTTTTCCTTTAGCTGTTTTAGCTGAAAAATATGGAAGAAGATTGTTTATTAAAATCGGACTCATGATATTTAGTGTTTCTTTAATACTAGGTTTTTTCATTCGAGATATATTATTGGTTTCAATCCTAATTTTATTTATAGGGATTGCATACGCTTGTATCATCGTTAATACGATAGTAATCATATGGGGATTAGCTCCCTCTGAAAAGAAAATCGGCACCTATACTGGAATGTACTATTTATTCACCTTCTCAGCTGAAATATTTGGACCGGGATTAGTAGGTTTAATAACAGACTTAACTGGCTGGGAATATTTCTTTCTAAATGGAGCTATTTTTCTCATTATTGCTTTAATTTTAATGTTTTTTGTCAAAAGAGAAGAAGCTGAGCTCACAGAAGCAGAAAAATTAGCGAAGAAAAAAGCAATTCAAGAAATCTAATATTTAATCATTTATTTTTTTTTCTATTTTAATATAATGGGATATTAATAGAAAGGAAACCATTTATAAAAAAAAAGAGAAATTGATTTTGCATATATTAAATTTTAATTTACTGATACATATCTGATGAACGTTTATCTTTCTTTTCCAGGTCCTCTTTCTTTTTCATAAATTCTTTTAGCAATTTTGAGCCTGTTTCATCCCGTTTAAGTACAATTTGGGTTAACACATTTTGCTTTCTTTGAAGCTCAAGTAAAGTGTTAGCGATATGGTTCATAAGTTGAAATTGGGTCTCGCACATATTTACCAAATCTTCATTAGTGCACTCATCACAGTGTTCAGCACAATTCCTCCAATCTTGAAAAAAAAGATCAATATTAATATCATCAACAGTTAAGAGGGTTTTTTCACATTCTTCGCAATTCTTTTCCGCTCGAATTTTCAAATCTCCAATGATTTTTTTTAAAGTCTGAATCAAATTCCACTTATCTTGATCTGAGAGTTCTTTAAACTCTTTTTCGGTTAAAAAATCGATCTCTTCTGCCATAACTCATCAATTTAAATTAATTAAAGATTAAAAAAAAAGATAATTGATTTATAATCCAATCTCGATCTTAATAGATTTCTTATCTTCTGGGACACCCTTAGCTGATTTTATATATCCAAGAATTAAGTTAATTAACATTTCTCTCATAAGATCATTTAAAGGAATTTCCTTATCATCAATTATTAATTTGACTTCCGTCATAAGTAAATCTTAGATAATTTAAGTTTTAAACCTTCAGTTAATAATTTGAAAATATTGAAGAATTTCTTAAAAAATTGTTGTAATTCTTAAATCTATTATAACTTTTATAATGTATATAAGTAAAATTAGCCGCTATTTCGGGAATTTAGAATTTGTGCCCTTTCAGAAAGAATTTTACTAATATTTTGGTGATCTTCTTCAAAATATTTTAATGCAAGAACCCATAACAAAATTCCCGGTATTGCAATTACTCCAATTAATATAGCCACTAATTGATAATCATAGCCAGTAATAGAAATCAATATTCCTGCGATTAAAGGTCCGGAACCAAAAGCTATTGTTTCTAACAAACGATTCCAAGATGTTATTTGTCCTTGTGCCTCAGGTAAATTAATATCTTGTAAAACTGGTGGTTGATTTATCTCATATAATGAAGAAATCGCCCTAGAACTGAGATAAATACAACCAAATAACCATATAACTGGAAAAGAGAACAGTAAAGCAATATCTTTTCCCTGTTCTACCGTTAAATAGGGTAATGGGAGAAAAAACATAATAACGAAGGCAAACGCACCGTATGATAGGGCTACAATAATAAAATACAACCGGCGTGTATGGTTTTCTTGCGATACTTTATCAGAAAATCTCGCTAAGATTACTTGACCGATGACTCCCCCGCTTAGCCCAAAGATTGCTAAAAAAACACCTGTAGCGAAGGGTGAAAAATTATGAGGTTCTGTTTGCATATAGGGGAGAATTATAATTATTAAACTTCCTAAGAAAACGCTAGTAAAAATACCCTCGATCAAAGCAACCAAATTTGTCTTACTCAACATTGTTTTTTTCATCATTTCCCTATCAATTTGAAAATCGTATTTCACGGAATCTTTCTTAAGCACATCCAATAACTCTTTATGTTGGGCACCCCTTTTAGGTTCTTTTATTTTGAAAACCATTATCACTCCTGAAATTAAAATTGCTAAACCCATTCCACTAAAGACAAGTCTCCAAAATCCAATTTGGACTAGATAGCCTGCAATCACAAAACCAACTAATTGAAAAGAATGTCTCGAAACTGAATAGATTCCAAAGAATCTTGAACGATGTGTTTTCGGTATAATATCATTAGAAAGTGAAATTACACTAGTATAATTTCCTCCTGCGAAGAATGCAAATATCATTATAAAGAAAAAGAAATACCACCAAGTTTCCATTCCCCTACCTTCATTAGCAAAGCTCAGCATAATAAAGCTAAAACCTCTAGCAAGAGCTACTATGAAAAGAATGTATGTGCGTTTAAAATTATGATTATCTATAAACTTGCCAAAAAACACCCCAGATACCGAGGTTACCCACAACATTGATGTGATGAGAAGTCCCATTTCAAAGGCATGAAACGGTTCTCCGGGCCAAAATAAAAAGGATAAGGGAACAATTAGAATGAATATCCCGCTAAATGACATAGAAAAAAATCCAGTTAAAACATAGAAAGGCCATATCGTTTTAACAAGATTAAAATCAGAATCTTCGTGATTTTTATTAGTCATAAGATTATTGGGGCTAAAGCCAAGTTTTTATGGTTATTAGAATGAGATTTTTTTTATTAATTTATTGAAATAAAAAAAAAGGGAATTTATACTTTAATTTTATCGCATCCTACATTGTTTCTCGATAATAGACATAGATGTTAAGCACTGTTAATACGATAAGAATTGCATTAGCAATCCAAGTCCCTACTTGAGCTGTTGCTGTACCTGGAATCGCGAATGCGCCCCATATACCTATGATTACCATTAGGATTAACCATATGATTGCAATTTCCCAAAATATTTTTGCCTTTTCTAAATCATCTCGCTTAATAGCCAGTACGTTACCAATTCCGAGAACTAAAATACTTGCCCCAACTTGCCGTAGATTGATCGGATTAAATATTTCTGCTTCGGTTATTTGAGCATATGTATCTGGGATTACTAAAAAAAGAAACGCATAAATAAAAGCGGGAATTGCATTGATAATAAATACAATTTTTACTTCCTTTGAGAGTTCTGCCATATAATTTACCATTTCTTTATTTTTTACAATTTTTTATTGGAATTTCCTTTTCGAAAAGATAGCTAATTAATTTAGGAAAGAATTTTATATAAATTTTACAGATCTGTCAATTTATCAAAAAATACTTATTCAAGTTTATGGGCACACTAAAATGTTGGTTGTGAGAGAAAAATAATAAGGATGGAGGAGTAGTTCCTATTTTTATATTTATGTTTTTAGTCAATTTAAAAAAAGTTAACAATCTCATTATCTTTATGCTACAATTTAAAAAAATGGCTCAAGACAAATTAGGTTTAAACGAGACTGAAGCGCTCTGCTATGAACTGCTTCTTATTAAAGGTAAACTTACTGCTGGAGAAGTCTGTATTTACGCTAAGCTTGATGAAGAAACTGATTATGAGACAATTAAGGGAATATTGCATAACTTTGTTGAGAGAGGTCTTGCGCAAAAACTCCCAAAAGCTAAGGGATTAGTCGATATTTACACGGGAGTTCCTCCGTTTGAAGGATTAATAAACCATTTAGACGATTTTTCCAAAGAGATTGGAGATCTGAAGAAAGAAATCGACACTTCCTTGCAAAATCTTAGAGAGGAGGCGCAAAAAGAGGTATCAGAAATCCGTACCAATGTAGAGACAATAATTAATGATGAGAAAGCTGCTATTGATAATGGCGTTTCTCAAACCAATATCACTTTATCTCAAATTGTTGAATCTTCTACTTCAGAATATACTGGAGCTTCAGATAAAAGCAAGCAAAAAGTCGAGGAGATTACCAATACATCAAAAGCAAAAATTGGAGTAGATTTAGAGAAATTCGAGAAAGCGAGTGTAGATAATATTAACATATTTAAAGAAGAATCAATAAATCGGGGCAATGAGGCAAAAGATACAATTATTAGTAAATTTGGAGGTTTAGATGAGGAAGTAAAGAATCTATTCACCCTTTCAAAAGACAACTTTGCTAGTACATTAAATTCAGCTAAAGATAAATCCATTGCTGATAATAATTCACAACAAGAACAATCCTTGGAGAAAATAAATAATTGGAAAACTGAAACTTTTACTGAATTTGAGAATTTGTCAAAAACAACAGGAGATCAATTAGATATAAATCTAAGCAATTTGAAAACAAAAAATCTAGAAAATGCAAAAACACTTAAAGAAAGAATAATAGAGCAAAGAAACAGTTTTAAAACAAACATCGATAATAATATTACTTCAAGCCGTGATAAATTAAACGAAACCCTCACAAAGCTCGGTGACGAGGCTGTAAAGAATTTATCAGAACTTCAAAATGGGCTATCACAAGCATTAGAACAAGGAAATTCAACGTTAAACAGCACTTTAGAGCAGCAGAAAAATTCTCTTAATGAATATCTCACTCAAACTTCTACTGATTTAAATTCCAGTTTCAATAATCAAATTACCTCCCTAGATTCGGGCCTAAATGAACAAAAAGATGATTTTAGCAGCAAAATGAATGACCAATTAGTAAAATTCTTAGAATTTGGAAAAACATTTTTCAATGAAACCAGAGATCAATTCGCAGGTAAAATTAAATCTGTTATTGAATTTGTCAAAGAAAAGTTTAAAGAATTTAAAGTGGCCACTCAAAATCAGTTTGATACAATCAAGAGCGAGGTAGATACGAAATTTAATGAATTCTCAGGAAATGTTGCTACTGTTATTGAGAACCTAAGAGAATCGTCCTCATCAAGCATGGAATCAATTGGAAATGAAGTGAAAGGGAAATCGACTCAATTTACTGATGAAGTAAAATCGCAGCAGGGAGCTTTGTTAGAAAACCTTGAAAAAGAACTTGCTCAAAATTCAAACAATTATTCTAATCAATTGGATACCGATTTATCTGAAATCGAAGTGGGTACTGAGGGCGCTTTAAATGAAACAAAAGCAAGTTTGGAAAAGACGATTACAAAATCAAAAGATATAATAAGTGAAATAATTACTAAGGTAAGTACTGGATTTGAGGTTTTAGCCAAAACTTTTGAGGAAAAAACAAGCAGTAAGGCAGAAGCCGTGATTACAGAAATTTCGACAAAATCGGATGAAACAGAAGGGAAGTTGACAGATTCTATTGCAAAAGGGACAGAAATTAGCACTGAACACTTTTCAAGTTTCATAAAGAATCTTGAGAGCCCAATCAACTCAGTTAATGAAAAACTCGGAGCGTCAGTGAATTCATCAAAATCGAGTATAGATTCAAACCTGGATTTATTAATGCAATCCTACTTAGAAACTATTGGTGCTGCAGAAGATAATTTTGCATCATCCGTTAATGGATTAAAAGAAACTCTTCCAAGTCAAATAAACAGTATCAATTCAGAATTTCAAGGTTCTACTGATAAAGTTGGGAATGATACTATTAATAAAATTGATGCTCTCACAAATCAAATGTTAGAATCATTTGATAATGCTGTTGCGGGAGTTTCAGATCCCGTGAATAAAGCTGTTGAAATTGCGAATAACGGAAAAGCTACTTTCGAAAACATTTGGAGTGATGTGAAATCAATGGAGCTTCTCACAGCAGAAGGGACATGGCAGATTGCAACACAATACACGATTATGGCTTATCTCGAGGCTATGATAAAAAGGACAAAAGCACATCTATTAATTGTAGTTCCCACTATGTCATTATTACCTCTAAATGCCATATTAAAGACTAAAATGATGCAAAAAATTACCATTGCATGCAAAATAACTGATAAAGAAATGGCCAACAAACTTACTGCAAAAGACAACGTAGATCTACGTTCTATAACCGAGATGATTGTCTCCGCTATAGGGGCCAATCGAGATCAAGAAGAAGCTTTTTATGGACCCTATACCGAAAATCCAAAAGAGATGGTCTGTACGATAACCCAACAAGACGAACTCATCAGAATAATTGCTGAAATGCTGTCAAGCTTTTACAGAGGTCGTTCAGTAAAATATACTAAAGATTAATTTCTTTCTTTTTTATTTTATTTAAACTCCAAATAGATTATTAATAAAAAAAAAAGGATTTTGATTTAAAAAATTCTTTTTTATTCTATTTTAAATCTCTATTATAGAAATAGGCGTTAAGTATAATTAATACGATTAGTATTATACTATCAAACCACGTTGTTTGTGTATATGTAGGAGAAAGTGGAAGTACAATTAATTCCCATATGTTTAGCGCAAGGATTACAACACACCACAATATTGCAAATTCAATTATAAATTTGACCTGTTCGACTTCTGCTCTCTTTAAAGCAATCAGAGCCATAATAGCAAGCACTAAAAGTGTTCCTCCAAATGCCCTCCAATAGTAAGGATCAAACACTAATGGATCGACTAAACTGGCATAGGTTTCCGGGATTACTAAATAGAGAAATGTAAAGATAAGCGCGGCAATAGCATTAATAATTAACACTATTTTCACTTCTTTTGATATTTCTGCCATTTATAAAATCATCTCTTGAGATTTTTAAAGTATTTATTGGATTTGGTTTTTTTAAAAAGATTTAATGTAATATTAGATGGATGTTTATTTATATATTTTTAAAACTTTAAGAATAAACCATCAGAAATTTGGAAAAAATGAGAATTTTACATTATTTCTGATTAATTTTATTCTTTAAAACAAAATGTTAATAAATTAATTATTTTAATATCTTGAAAGTTAGAAAGTCTAATAAATCATTATCCAAAGAATTATATTTCTAAAAATAAAAGAAATCATGATAAGCTGCTTTTTGATAAGGGTGAATAAATATTTCTTGAATTAAACCCGATTCAATTAGTTTACCAAAATTCTGCTAATTTTGAAAAAATGTGAATATTATGAAGAATAAATGGATTTTGTATGGAGCATATGGATATACAGGGAGATTAATAGCTGAAGAAGCATTATTAAGAGGTCATAGACCTGTATTAGGAGGCCGTTCTAGAGAAAAACTTATACCCTTAGCGAAAGAATTGAATTTAGATTATAGAATATTTAATTTAGAAAATAAAGAGAACCTATATAAAACGATTTCAGAATTTGATTTGGTTTTTCATGCTGCAGGACCTTATATCCATACAAGTAAACCAATGGTTCAAGCATGTTTAAAAGCAGGAATAAACTATTTGGATATAACTGGTGAAGTACCCGTGTTCGAACAGAACTTTAGATATGATGAGGAGGCCCGTGAAAAAGGGATTGCTATAATTTCAGGAGTAGGATTTGATGTTGTACCCACAGATTGTATGGCAAAGTATGTAAGTGAACAAATTAGTAATCCATCGCAGTTAGAACTTGCTATTGCTGGTGAAGGAGGGATAAGTCCTGGTACCCTTAAAACAATCTTCGAACATATTTCTACAGGAATATTAATCCGTGAAAATGGCCAACTTAAAAATATATCTCTTGGAAAGGGAACACGTGAAGTGACTTTCTCTGATAGAGTACGAGAAGTAACACCAACAGTCTGGGGAGATCTAGCCTCTGCTTATCTTACAACAGGAATTCCGAACATAAGTGTTTATATGCCTTATTCGAAAACTCTTGGAGATTTAATGAAAGCCACAAGGTTAAAGAAAGATAGAGTTAATGAGTGGATCGAAAAAAATATTCAAGGACCTGATGAGTTTACAAGAAACACCGCACGATCATATATATGGGCTCAAGTAACTAATAATAATGGTCAAGAGGCTCAAGCTTGGTTAGAAACAATGGAAGGTTATAAATTTACTGCTCTTGCTAGTGTAAGGAGCGTTGAAAAAGTTTTTGAATTATCTCCGAAAGGTGCTTTAACTCCTGCTTTAGCATTTGGAAAGGACTTCGTTCTAGAACTCCCCGAGACAAAGCGTCTCGATAATATTGAAATATTGGTAAATTAAGTAAGATTTTTCGTTTTTTTCCTTATTTTTTTGTTATAGTTTATTTGAATAGTGTTAAATTGTTTCGAATCTATAATTTCTTAATAGCTATCTTTAAACATAACTTTATAGTTGGTTCAATATGGTTTTCGAAACTCTACTATTTGAATTAAGGGATGATGGGATCGGTATTTTGACACTCAACCGACCTGACAACTTAAATGCAATGTCCTTTCAAATGTTTGAAGATCTTAACCACATTTTTGATGATTTGATGATAAACTTAGATTGCAGAGTTGTCATCTTAAAGGGTCAAGGACGGGCTTTTTGCGCCGGTTTAGATTTAAATGAAATGAATGTGTTGAATACTAGAAGAAAACCAGAGGAATACAAGAAATTTTATTATTTAAATATTCCCGAAGTATTAAAAAACAGAGTTTACTTTCAATCAAGGTTAAGTCGAGTGATTATGAAAATGAGAAAAATCAGCCAACCAATAATTTCTATAATACATGGTCCAGCTACGGGTGGTGGATTTGCACTAACTTTAGCATCTGACATAAGAATTGCAGGAGAAAAAGCAAAATTTAATAATGCGTTCATTAAATTAGGGCTTTCTGGATCTGATGTGGGTACTAGCTATTTTTTACCTCGTCTCATTGGAGTATCTAGAGCTACGGAAATTCTGTATACTGGTAGATTTGTCGATGCCGAAGAAGCAGAGCGAATAGGTCTTGTTTGCAAAGTGGTAAACGGGAATCAAAATGATTTATTAGCTGCTGCAATGGAAATTGCCGAAGAACTACTCACCAAAAGTCCACTCGGATTAAGAATGACAAAAGAGGCTATCAATTTATCTCAAGATTCACCGAGTTTGGAAACAATGATCCAGTTAGAAAATCGAGCACAAATGATAGCTAGTGCATCAAATGATGTGTTAGAGGGTATGTTAGCCTTTTTTGAAAAAAGAAAGCCGAAATTCCCTAAGCTTTAGGAATGCTTTAAACAAATGAATCTTTAAAATGTTTGAAACTTTTAATTAAAACTATAGGATATAATCCTTATAAAAAAAATGTAGAAATTGATAAAAATATGGAACTTGAAACTCTATTATTTGAATTGAGGGATGATGGTATTGGGATTTTAACTCTCAACCGTCCTGAAAAATTAAATGCTATGAACTTTCAAATGATTGAAGATCTTCATCAAATATTCGATAATTTGATAGTGAATTTAGATTGCCGGGTTTTAATTTTAAAAGGTGCTGGAAGGGCGTTCTGTGCAGGATTAGACCTAAGAGAGTCTGCAATACTTCAAACGAAGAAAAAACCCCCGGAACTGAAAGAAAAGTTTTTCTATGCAAGAGCTCCTGATAAGGACATAATTAAAGCAAAAATGTATGGCCAATGGAGAACTTCTCATTTAATTCCTAAGATGCGAAAAATCAGCCAACCCATTATAGCAGTTATTCATGGTCCTGCTACGGGAGCGGGATTTACATTTGCTTTAGCCTCTGATATTCGAATTATAGGTGAGAATGGAAGGTTTGCTAATTCTTTCATAAATATTGGATTTTCAGGATCAGATTTGGCCAGCAGTTACCATCTACCTAGATTAATAGGTATGTCCCGAGCTGCCGAGATTTTATATACTGGACGATTTGTTAATGCCGAAGAAGCCGAAAAAATAGGGCTAGTTTTTAAGCTAGTAAAAGGTGATGAAAATAAATTATTAGCAAGTGCAATGGAAATTGCTGAAGAACTTCTTACAAAAAGCCCACTAGGCCTTCGGATGACAAAAGAAGCTATTAATTTAACTATGGATTCACCCAGTTTAGAGACCATGATGCAAATAGAAAACCGATCACAAATGCTTTGCTCAACTTCTGCAGATCTTATGGAAGGAATAAATGCTTTCTTTGATAAAAGGAAGCCTAAATACCCAAAGTTATAATAAATCAAGAGGGATGAAATGTGGATTTAGAAACTATGAAATTTGAACTGCGCGATAATGGGATAGGAATCCTCAGTCTCAACCGCCCAGAAAAATTGAATGCGATTTCATTTCAGATGGAAGAAGATTTCCATCAAGTTTTAGATCATTTAATGGTGAACTTGGATTGTAGAGTTCTTATACTGAGAGGAGAAGGGCGAGCATTTTCTGCGGGCACAGATCTTCAAGAAGGATTAACGTTAAATTCTAAAAAAACCCCCGAGGGGTATGATAGATTCTATTTTTTAACCGTAAAGGAACCTATAAAAAGGAAGATGTATCATCAATGGCGCATTACTCAAATTATTGTTAAGCTACGCAAAATATCACAACCCATTATTGTTCTTGTTCAAGGAGCAGCAGCTGGCGGAGGGCTTGCTTTCGCATTGGCATCAGATATAAGAATTGTAACGAAAGATGCAAAATTTATTAATGCTTCAATCAATATTGGGCTTACAGGAGCTGATATGGGGGGGAGTTATTTTCTTCCCCGATTAATTGGAAGAGCTAGAGCTTCTGAAATTCTAATGAGTGGTAGAGTTGTTGATGGGATTGAGGCAGAAAGCATAGGATTAGCAGTAAAACTCGTCGATGAGGCAGATTTGTTAAATACTGGACTAGAAATCGCAGAGGAACTATTAACTAAAAGTCCACTCGGATTAAGGATGACAAAAGAAGCTATAAATCTTTCTTTAGATTCCCCAAGTTTAGAAAATATTGTTCAGTTTGAAAATAGTTCAATTATGATTACATTTTCCTCCAAAGACGTCAATGAAGCTTCAAGTGCATTCTTTGAAAAAAGAAAACCGAAATATCCATTAAAATAATCTTTTCTTTAACAACTTGAAAAAACTTTTTTTTGATCGATAAACATTTTATATGCTCTTTTTCAACGATCAGTTATAACTAATTCAACTTAAAAAGGTAGATTATAAATTACATCAAATAAATTATGGTATAAAGTGGCTAGAGCAATAATTAAAGCTGGCAGTTTACCCATCCCGATTGTGGATACCTTTTATGAATTACTTAAGCTATTATTGACTGAAGAGCAAGCCGAGTTTATCTTGATATTTAGCAAAAAACCATCGCTAAATATGGATGAAATTAGAAGTAAAACTGACTTAGATGATAATGCGATACATAAAATGCTGAATGATTTAATGTATAACGGCATAATTACAGGAACACGTAGTAATCGTTCTGGAATTAGAGTTTATCGGTTATTACCTCCATTTCCAGGGATTTTTGAAGCCCAATTTATGAGGGGAGAGAGGGGAGAAAAACAAAAGAATTTAGCGAGAGTATTTGATAAGTTATTCGATGATTGGAGTAGCGGTATTCAAATGAATTATGATAATATGATCCCTCAATTTAAAAATGCACCTCCAATAAATAGGATTGTCCCGGTTGAAGAGGAAATAGACATAGGAAATGAAACCGTACTACCCTATGAAGTTGTCCAAAATATTATAGGGCGGCATGAATTTATTGCTGTAACAAATTGCTATTGTCGTCATGAGAAAAGTCTTATAAATGAGCCATGCAAATTAGATGCTCCAATACAAAATTGCCTTTTGTTTGGGAAAAACGCTCAATTCTCAGTAGAATACGGGTTTGCTAAGCAAATATCTAAAGAATCAGCTCTGAAAATATTAAAAGAAGCAGAAGATTATGGCCTCGTTCATAAAGCATTTCATACCCACCAAGATATAGAAAGAGGTGAGGAGGCCATTTGTAGCTGCTGCAAGTGTTGCTGTGGCGTATTTCAACTCCATTATAAAGGGGTTGCTCCAATCCATACTGTATCTTCCTATATCGTAATGTTAAACAAAGAAAAGTGCATTGGCTGTGGGATGTGTATAGAAAAATGCCCCATGGAAGCAATTAATTGGTACAATTCAGATGTAGAAATACTTGAAAATAGATGTATTGGTTGTGGTGTATGCGCCTACCATTGTCCTGAAGACGCACTCAAATTAGTAAAAATTCAATCAAGAAATATATTTATTCCCCCTCCAAAACTTCTTAAAGAGTTAAATAATCTTTAGTTTCCAGTATACTTGAATCTTATTGATTAAATATTTCAAATCTCTTTTTTTTCCAACTGATAACAACTTGTATTTGATCGAATAATGTTTAAAAAGTGTGAATATTGTTTTTCTCAAATTCAAGATATAAAATAAAATGAATAAATATGGGAATGTTAGAAGATAAGGTTGCTATTATAACTGGTGCTGCCCGAGGGATAGGGCGGCAAGAAGCACTAAGTTTTGCGAAAGAAGGATGTCATCTTTTAATTAATGATTTAGGGTGTTCTCTAGACGGTTTTGGAAGTGAACGAATTGCAGATAACATTGTTAAAGATATAAAAAAAATTGGGGTTAAAGCAGTTGCTAATTATGACTCTATTTCAAACTTTCAAAAAGCAAAAGAAGTAGTAGATCAAGCGATTTCTGAATTTGGTAAATTAGATATTGTAATCAATAATGCAGGAATTTTAAGAGATCGGATGAGTTATAATATGACCGAAGAAGAATGGGATGATGTTATATCAGTTCATTTAAAGGGAACTTTTAATATGTGTCGGCATTCTGCTGCCTATTTTAGGGAACAGGGAAAGTCAGATAAAAAATTTTCTGGCAGAATCATTAATGCGATTTCAGATGCGGGAGTATTAGGAAATCTTGGGCAATTAAATTATGGAGCCGCCAAGGCTGGAATTGCTGCAATGACTTTAATATTATCTAGGGAATTAAAGAAATATGCTACTGTCAATAGTGTAATTCAAATAGCAAGAACCAGATTCACCTTAAACTCTAGTGCGCAAATTGCTAGACTTATGAACAAAAAGGATGAGAAGGGTTTTGATATATTTGATCCTGCTAATGTTATTCCAATTGTAATCTTTCTTGCTTCGAATAAAGCTAAAAAGATTAGTGGAGAAGTATTTCGAATTGCAGGTGATAAATGCTGGATTTTACGGGGATGGCATTCTGTAAACCGAATAGATAATAATAGTAAAGCGTTTTCTCCCCAAGTTCTTGGTGAAAGAATAAAACAAGAATTATTAAAAGGTATTCCCAAAAAAGAGACAGTGATGGAAATCTTTAGTCAATTGGTAAATATGTAACAAGATTAATCTATTCAAAGGCACTAAATATCCATAAATTTAGAAATTTTTTTCTTAGTTCTAAGGCTAATTTTGGATCTAAGACATTCAAACACGCGAAAATATCTGAAGGATTTAACGGATTTTGAAGTTTTAAAATTACCCTTTCCTTATCAAATATATCGTAGAAAGTGGGTATTCTTTTAAAAGTATATTTTATCTCCAAACCATTTTTTTTTGGAGATATGTTAAAGAAATCTTCAAATTTGCTAATAAATTCATTAAATAGCTTTATATTATTTAATTCATTCTGCTCAGGTGAGATTTCTTGATCCGGGTCAAACGAACATAAATATTTTATATTAACACCCCGATCTAACACCGTAGACATCTCTTTAATAATACGTTTTAAGAAGGGAAGTCTTTTAACCGAATTAGGGTTTAAAGAAACATTTATTAATAATTCTTCCTCTAATTCCTTTATACTATTAATATAAAGGGATTCAATGGAAATATAGCCTAAGGCTGTAGACCAAAAAACTCTTGAGGTTTCACTTCTCTTCATTAAATCAGATTTGTATAAATCAGATTCTAATTTTTTTGCTATATTTATTAAGGAAGTAATTTTTCTCTGATTTTCTTCCGTTAAATGAGAGATTAAATTGTGAAACGCTAGATTCGGAGGGATGGCTATATATTTTTTTGGTCGAGATTCTTGAATTCTTATTAATCCCTTTTCTTTTAAGTCTTCTAGTACTTCATAGATTCTTCCACCTGGAACACTTGATCTTTTACTTATTTCTTTAGCTGTTAAAATATTTGTAGGTAATAGTGAGATATAAGAAGCTATAGCATATGAGGATAACTTCATATTTTTTAGAAATTCCTTTAATTCTTCAATTAAATTATTATCCATTAATTATCAGCTTTCTATTGAACCGAGTATTAGCAGTATATTACTATCTGTAAAAGAATATAAATATTTACAGAATAATAACAGTGTATTTCTTTCGTTAGAGGAATTTTAAAACAAATTAAAAAAGAGGGATTTATATTAGATATTTAAAATTATCATTTTACTATTATTTTAATTACAAATTTAGGCGGGAGAATATGATCGAATTTGTAAAATCACTAGATTTATCGGATAAAGCAATCTCTCTTTATCAAGCTCTTTACGGTAAAAATCCATTAACAATTAATGAAATACATTTATTAAAACCTAAGTTGTCAAAAAAAGAGCTAATTGAGATTATTAATGAATTGTTTCAAACAAAATTATTAATTAAAATCAGTTCTAAGGATGCTTCAATTATAGGGCATTATATTGCGATACCACCATTTTCTATTTTAGGTGATTTAGTTTCTCAAATTAAAGATTCGCTCGTTGGAAAAGAAGGATCTGCCACGAAATTTGAAACTGTAATAAATAATATCTTCAATAACCAGAGTAAAATAGAGTTAGAAAATATTTATAAGGATTTTCAAAGACTCCAAAGTGATGTTAAGAATGATATCACTACAATAAAAAAAGAATTGGATGCCCTCTTAGACGAAATAGAAAGTAAAGAAGATAAATTAGAATTTTTAACTAAATACGAGGAAGAATTAAAAAATATCATAAATTCAGAGTTAGCCTCAATTGTAATTATAGTTCTTCAAATGAAAGCTGAATTTCAGGAAAAACTTAAAAAAATAGGCATTTCAAATACACAATGGAGTGCGCTAAAAGATGAAATAAAAAATACTTTAGCATTAGGCGTTCATGAAAAATCCGGGGAATTGGGAGAGATTCTTTCAGAAGAATTCAAGGATATTCACAACACTTTAGAGCAGAAGCAGATCAATGTTCTAAAAGACAGATTTGAGCAGAAATCGATATATTTAGGTATTTTAAATTTGTTTAAAACTGAGATAGATAAATTCCATAAAGCGCTACTTATGAAAAAGAAAAATTTGGAATTAGACATGAAAAACCTAGAAAAGGTTATGAATACAGAAATTGCAAATACTTTTCAAAAATCAATTACAAATGCTTCAGAAAATAGTTTATTCTTAGATAATTTCTATCATACATTTTTGGAAGAATATAGTGGAGCAGATCAAATATCTGTTGATAATTTCTGGCCGATATATAGCAAGGCCAAAATCAGCGAAGAAATTTTATCCTATTTAAAAAAATCAAAAGAAGAACTTATAGTGATTATTCCCGAAATAGAGGGATTTATTCTTCAGAAATCTTTAAAAAGTATAGCCGAAGGACCTAATATACAAATTATTTCTTCTGATCCTCATGAGAGCGAAACTATTCAATCATTAGTTACCAAGAAAAATCTCGAGTTTAAAAGATTAGAAAATAATGATTTTATTGGAATTTTAAGTGATAATTCCTATTTAATATTAGGATTATATCGTAAATTTGAGAAAGATCCCTTAAAAAATGTAATAGGTTTTGGAACTAATAATAAACAAATGATTAATTTCTTAATGCCTATTTTTTTAGAGAAATTAGATGCCGCTAAGCCTCCAAAAAATCTGCAAATTAATAATAGATTTAATTTTATCATTAGAAACATAAATGATATTAAAGGAAAGAAAATTAGTAAGCTTCTCCAAGAAGTTCTGGATATTGCTTTTCAAATGGAGGGCATCTCTTTAGATGTGTTAGAATTAAAAATATTAATTAGTAAATTAAAAAATGTAAATGCACCATTAAATAATGATTGGAAACAGCATGTGGTTGAGAAAATTGATGATTTTAATCAGAAATTCTCTAAGTTAATATTAGCAATTCCCCCAGAATTTAGAGAATCTGCTATTCCAGCTTCAATTGATGAAAGTGAACCTGTAGCATTAACCAGAGATATCAAATTAGAATATGTCGAAGATATGAATGCGATGTTTGATCTATTTTTAGAAAAAATTGAGGATCTTAAAGGAACTGAAATCTCAGGTTTAATAGAAAATATGATTGAGATGGTCATTAAATTTCAAGGACATTCAAATATTGTAGAATGGAAAGAAAATTTGAATACCATTAATGAAACGCTACAAGAACCGTTTAAAGAAAAACTTAGAGATGAAATAACTAATTGGAAAACTGATCTCCTTATACCAACAACTCCTATAGAGTCATATTCTATACCTTCAGAACAGAAAATAGTAGATGATATCACTCAATCAGGAGAAGCAACCAAAATTGAAGAAGAATATTACAGTCCCGCTTTAGCAGAATTAGCGGAAAATCCTGAAGAAGTACCCTCAGATATCGAAAAGGATGAAGGTATTAACGAGATTTTTAGTGAGATCTCTCAAAATTTAGATCAGCTTATTGGGACTGAAATAAGTAAAAAACTACAAGCGATAATGGATATCGTTCTTGAAACTAAAGGGTATTCTTTGGGTCTCAAAGATATGAGACAATGGATAAGCAAACTACGTATGATAAAAATTCCCCTGGTAGATGAAGTTAAATCTACATTTAAAGAAAAATTAGAAAAGTGGAAAGGAGAATGCTCTTAATGGTTTATTTCAGAAGCATATAAAAAATAAGTTCTATGTTCCATACTTTTCTTTCCATTTTTTTATTTTTTCGTCAGTGCTATCACTCATTTGACATCTTGGGTGGATTTGATCTTGTCTTTCAAATTCCTTTTCTAAAAGATCATCCAAATCATCTTCCTCATCAATTTCTTTTTCTTTTTCTTTCATAAAAATAATTCACGCAATTTTAGGAGTTTATTTCTGATAAATAATAAATCTTTTCTGCAAAAATACTTTCTATTTATAGAATATAACTTGTAGATTATACTTCAAATTTATTTTAAAATGATTATCTCCAAGACTTCTATAGTTTATAATTAAAATAGAGATAATATCGTTATATATATAAATCTTCTTGAAACTGCCATTTCACGAATAATAGAATAATTGAGAAAGAAGAAATGTTGTAGGATTTTATTGTGTTTTAATTGATTCCAAAATTGCATCTGTAATGTATTTATATTCTTTTCCTAATTGCTTCTTATAATTCACATATCTAAAGTTGAAAACACACAAAGGGCAAGATGATACAATTTCATTTGTGTTTATTTCATTTATTAGTTGAGCTCCAATATCGATACATAATCCACTATCGATGCCTCGTATTCCTGAACCTGCTCCGCAACAAGGCGAATTTCCACGATTTTTTTCTAAATTTTCTATAGTTAAGCCACAATTGGCCAATAGTTCACGGGGTTCATTATAAATATCCATTCCATGAATTTTTCGGCCCATACGGCAAGCATCATGATACGTGATTTCTCTGTTTAATGGATTTAATTTAATTTTTCCCTCTTTTGCTAAATCATACACAACCTGAACGATATGCTTAACATTAATATCCCAGTCGTTAAGGTAATTCGGATAAACATTATTAAACGCATATAAACAGCCTCCACAGGTAACAATTATGTTTTTAATACCATGTTTCTTAAACCGTTCAAAATTCTCTTGGAATATCTTCTTTGCTAAAGTCAGGTTGCCAGCAGAATATACATATTCCCCACAGCAGGGCTCATTTTTCAAAATTTTAAAATTATAGCCCCCCTCTTTTAAGATTTCATAAGATGCAGTGGCGCTTTCTTTTACTCTAAAAGATGACATGCATCCCAAATATAAAAGTGTATCAGAATCGGCTTCCTCATATTTTTCTTCACCTCTATATGTTTCAGGCAACCAATCTAAACGTTCTTCAGGTTTACCACTCACTGAATTATCATTGTCAACGATACCTTTGATTATCTTATTATGAATCTCATAGGGAGCCTTACCTTGCTCCACTAGTTTTGCTTTAGAAGCATGAATGATTTTAGAAATGGGGATATTTTGCTGGCAAGTAAGATCACATAGAGCACATAAAGTACAAGTATAAAGTCCGAATTTTTCATCCTCACTAATGTCTCCACCATTAAATACTTTTTTCGCAATTTGTAACCTTCCATTTGGGGATTGGAAAGGATTTTGAGTTGCGATAAAAGTATCACAAACTTCATTACAATTTTTACAGTCTATGCATGAATTAATATCTTCTAATATCTTATTTTCATCCATAATTTAACCAACTTAAATGCTTTAGTTGTTAGATATTAATAATTTACTTTTTATTTGTAATAAAATAATCGATTTCTCAGAGAAAGCTATTCTTTTAAACACTTCACGATTACATTTACAAAAATTTTAACAAATATTTTGGTAAGCTTAACATTTTCTCTAATATATTTTGCGACTTCCAGCTGGAACGCATTAGACTTAGCTTTTCTATAGAATTGATGAGTAATATAGCCTCCAGAATATGCAAGGTTAAAATCCGATATCGCTAATCCGTCATCTAAAGTAAAATCCTTTGATAATTCCCGAACCATATCTGAAAAACCCCAATATCTCTTAGAATCTTGGGATTCTGAAGAATATACAATTTTAAGGGTTTTTCCAAATATATTACCAATAATTATATCCGGATAATCTCTCTGCGGTTTGGTAAATCCATGGAGGTCAATAACTAAACACTTATCGTAGACAGATATGCATTCATTGTAAAAATCTTCTAATGTTTGGTGGTAAAAGTAGTGAATTTCTTTTGCTTCTGCAGAATTGTGGTTAAACGCTCCATGAGCTCTTGCAGGGCGGTTAAAATCCACCTTACTCCTATGGATTTTGCTTAATATATAATAAGGCTTTATATCAAACTTTCTCAATACTTGAAGGATCCTTTTTGTAATAAGATATTTATTTTTATCCGCTAATTGAGTGCCTACGAGTTTATCTGGGATATTATTCGGTTTTAAAAAGCCACCGTGTGGACATGATAAAATAAATGGAACGGATCCGGGTCTACATTCAACATATTTTTGGAAACGCTTCAAGATAACCTCAAGAAACAAGCTTCTTATAATAAAAAAAATAATAAACGATTTGATTTAAAAATGTAAGATTTTTACGGTAAGGCATCTAAAAATGTTAAAAATACATTCTGTGAGGGCTCAGGTAAGTCAGTAATACTTTTCTTGACTTTCTCTATAAAATCTTCTTTTGATGCTGCTTCAGGAAGTATATAATTATCAATATCTTGAAACTTTTTGACAATTTTCTCGTATGCTAAGATGAGATTATCAAGATGTTTGCTTACTTCTAAGGCCCATTCGGATTCTAATTTAACCTTTTTCTCTTTTTTATTTTCCTTTTTTTCTTTCTTTTCCTTCTTATCTTTCTTTTTATCCTTTTCTTCCTTATCTTTGTGTTTATCTTTAGTTTTTTCTTTGTCTTTCTTTTTTTCTTTTCCCATTTTATCTCAATTCCTCGGAATTTTTTATTATCCAAATAATAATTGATAGATATTTAAACTTTAGTTCTAAAATTGTTTTTTCAAATTTAAGTAATGTAAAATATCTTGTATTAAATGAGTTATAATAATTTATTTACCGTAAAAACCAAATTTTTAAAAGTTCTAAAAATTTTCTCTAAATACAAATTAGTAAAAAATAATTTAGTCACTAATTGAGGTAAAGGGATATTGGCAATAAATGAGGTTATAAGTTTTCTCAAAAAGAAAGGCTTTCGTGACACTTTTCAAGTGCTTACACAATTTAAGAATTTTGAAACTGACAAACATACGTTCTATAATGAGTTAAACAAATTTAGCTATTACAATTCTTTTTTCAGAGTGAAAGAAGACTTAATTGACAAAGGTCTAATCAAAATTGAGAAAAATGCAAAAAAGAAGATGGTTAAGCTCACCAAAAAAGGATTAGATGTTTATAATAAGTTGGTCGAAATAAACGATCTCATTAATCATACAGCCGTCAAAAAGAAATAATCTAAATCATATCAAAATTTAAAACCTCTTTTTTCTTTTTTTATTTTTAAATTATAAGCTAATGATTCAAGATGATTCTTAAAAAATTAACAGTTGGACAATTATTTACGAATTGCTATATTTTTGGCTCTGATGAGCATGTTGTCATCATCGACCCAGGTGGCGATAGCAATGTCATCATTAAAAGTGTTGACGAAGAATTTAACGCAAAACCTATAGCAGTGTTATTGACTCACGGTCATTTTGATCATTCAACTAAAGTTGGTAGGATCAAACGTAATTACCAAATACCACTAATGTATAATAAAAAAGAGTATGATTCTGGAATTTTTTCGCAAATAGAAGCTGATAGATGGTTAGAAGAAGGTGATACAATTGAAATTGATGATATAACTCTTCATGTATTAGAAACTCCGGGGCATTCTCCTGGTAGTTTGACTTTCTATTCTAAAGATGTTAAACAACTAAATGGTATCAAATGTGATGGAATTATCTTCACAGGAGATTTATTGTTTCGCAGAAGTATCGGCAGATCTGATTTTGGTGGGGGAGATCAAGGACTTTTGTTTAGTAGCATTAAAACAAAAATAATGTATAATTCGAATTTAACAGATAATTTTTTAATTTTCCCCGGACATATGGGCAATACATCAATTGGCGAAGAACGTAGAATGAATATGTTTAAAACTTATTTTTTATAAAAAACATAGAAAGAGATTAATCAATTTTTAATGTATTTATATCATATTCTATTTTTTCTCCCCTTCCTATAATTTCAGCTAAATCTTTCATAAATGAATTCATTAGGAACGTTTTTGTCTGTTCAGAAGCATTATAATTTCCGATGAATTTCTCAATAAACAAGTTGATTATCTTTTTATGAGTTTCGAAAACTTTTTTCTGTTTAATATTTTTTTCGCATTTTAAAATAAATTCAATACCAGTGAGCTTATCCTTAGTGAGAAAAAATTTACTATTTCCCAAATCAATTATTTTCACTTCTTCTTCTCCAATTTTTTGAGCGATTGTTTGTAAAGTCGTAAAAAAATTAGATAAATAATCTGGGTCTAGCTCCTTGGAACTTGGAAGAGTATTCTCTTGTAAATAAATTAGTTCTCCTCTGTGGTTAAGAATATATAATCCAACTACATCAGACATAATTCAGATAACTTTTATATATAATAGCGATAATTTTCTTAAAATTCTAATATTATATTTTTGATTTTTAAGAAATAAAAAGATATATATTAAATTCATAGTGAATAACAAAATAAGTTTATGCTACTATTTCAAAAATAATTATTACTTTAGAATAAATGATTGATATTTTATTTCATCCATTATCCCAATAAGATGTACTTTGATTTTCATTTTATTCGATTTTAATGTTTTAACTAAGATTTTTCAAATTATCTATACCTTTCTACGTTAAATCATGGAGAAGCTCTACACGAAAATTAAAATTTTAAGATAGTTCTTTTTAAATAGGGGACTATAAGATTAGGATTACATAGAATCAGTTTGCATACTTGAATATGACTTGGTAAATCTGATGTAAGGGAATATATTGACCCACTTAACTTAAAATTTTTATTTTTAATTTTCCGTTAAAAGTAAAAGATTAAAAGTACCATCCAATATTATTTTTATAAATATTAATTTTTTTAGTGGTATTGTGAATCAGTTATGATTGATGTTAATGAAGTAAAGGCAATAATAAAACGTTTTGAGGAGAAAGAAGGCGTTCGGGGAGTAATCATCTGTGATTCTAGCGGGCTTCCAATAAAATCTAATCTTCCTACCGACCAGACAGAAGAGGTCTCTGCTTATATTACAGCTCTAATTGGAAAATCTCGCCAATGTGTTGATGCTTTAAAGGAGGGTAATTTGAAATTTATAAGGCTGGAAACCTCTAAAGGAGAAGTTATGATTGCCCTGGAGGACAATCTTATCCTAATTATCTTAAAATAAACTCGAGACTTTTTTATATCTATCAATATCCTTTTTTTAAAATAATCTTAAATAGAAAATTCACATTTAAACTTAGAAATTTTTATTAAACATAAAGTATAATATTGAATATTTTTTCTTGAAAGCACTAGAAAGAAAAAATCATAACTGGTTATTGGCCTTATGCTTTCCTTCAAATAAAAATTTTAAAAAATCTGTGATAAAAAATTAATATGATTAGGATTTATATTTTAGATACTAATAAAAAGTTTAAATTTATTTTTGAATATTTATACTATATATTCAAGTTATATCTATTCTAAAGAATAAAAACAATCTTAAAATTCTATTTTTACCGATTTAAAGTTAAAAGAGAGTTCTTCCAATGAGTAAAGCAGATATTGAGAAAAAATTAGCACAACTAATGGATACCGTTCCAGAGTGCGAAGGGTTAATCGCAGCAGATTTAGATGGTAAGGTGATTGTAGGGCAGACAATTACAGAAATGGATCATGCGAAAATTGCAAAATCCTGTGTATCAATCATTAAAGATTCCAATACCTTAGGGAACAATATTGACAAGGGATCTCTGAGAAATACCACAATTGAGCTAGAAGAGGGTTTTGCAGTATTAGTAGGCTCAGATAAAACGGTGTTAATTGCTGTAGCCGGAATTGATGGAAAAGCATCACTTGGGCTTCTAAAACGAAATTTAATAAGTATTTCTAAGTTATAATTTTATTTTCTTCTTTTTTTAACTCTAAGTTACATTATAAATAACAGACTCTACTATTCTTTACAATATCAAAATTAGAAAGGAGTATTTAAAAAGTGATTATTTTATTTCTTATCGTCTAACCCTTCTTCTTCCAGAAGCGAATCTAAATCAGCAGTTTTTTTCGGTTTGGCTTTTTTTGGCTCTTCTTTCTTTTTTCTGAGGGCTTTTTTCGGTTTGGATTTTTTGTCTTTTTTGGTTATTTTTAGTCTCTTTTTTTTCTTTTTCTTTTGTTCAACCATTTGCCTTGTTGAGATTCGCCCTTTTTTGGGCTTCTTTTTTTTTTTCGGTTCTTTTATAACTTTTTTTGGAGGTAATTGTAATTCCACCTTTTCAGGAGGGTGTTCCACAGGAGATTCTTCAGCTTTTTCAATAGGTTCTTCCTCAGCTTCAAGCTCCTCTTCTAATAGTTCATCCAAATCAACCGTCTTTTTTGCTTCAAGCTCCTCTATATCTTCTTCTTTCTCTTTAACTTCAGGAGGTTCAAGTTTTAATTCAGAAACCTTCACATACTTTCCTCTCCTTGGACGCTTCTTTTCAACTTCTTTAACTTGTTTCTCAAGCTTTTTCTTAGTTGATCGATAATAAAAAACTGTAATCACACCAATAAGTGCAATGAATGCTAAAATGAAATACATGAAATAGCCAATAAAATAATCAAATAATGGTTTATGAGCAACATCCAAATCAATCGTCATGTGAGCTATTATTATCTCTCCTGAAACAATATTTTGGGCAGTTATTGTTATTTCTACATCCAATTCATCTGAGTCGATATCTCCTGCATCCAATTCGATGGTAATTGTTGTGGATTCTCCTGATATAAGGCGATCCAAAATGGTATTATCTTCTCCTTTAATTTCATAATCAACACTATTTTCATCAATTTCTATATCTATTTCAAGAATTTGTAAAATTGAATTTCCAGTATTCCTTAAACCTACTTTTATGATAGATATGGTATTTGTATAAATAAAAGACTCATCTTCCTCACTACTTAACCGTATACTATTAGTTTGTACAATAATATCAATATCAAGATTTTGACTCCCATTTAGAGTAATTGTATCTCCGAACCAAACCAAACGAAATAATTTACTTACCTCTGCATTGATTTGTTTAAGTGAAGAATCTATTTTTAGATTAATATAGCCATTTGGACCTGTTAAGCCAGAGGTTATATTTATCCATGAATCTCCATCATAATATTGACAATATACTTTTTTATTAGATAAAGAAATATCGAATTCTGTTGCTAAATTCGCGCTAATAATAAAAGTTTTTCCCTCAATAGGGGTTTCTGGATTTATCGTGATATTCCAAAATTTAGTAGGGCTTTTCAATCCTATAGTAAGGTTAACTGAATGATAAATACTTATATAATCTTTATTTATAACGTTAGCAACAAAAGTACAATTTTCCGGTAGATAGGTACACTTGTCTTTCTCAAAATATTGCAAAATAGCACGACTAGATCCTGGTTTCTTTAAAGCTATAATATATCCTTCGTAAGTCTCCTCTTTCTCTGGTATGAGTAATGAATATTCATCACTTACATAAGTGCCCGCATGATTATCTTCAATATATACATCAAGAATTGTTTTCACACCACCCTGTCGAATGGGAGCATTTATACCGTCCCAAGTTAAATCATTTTCAATCGAAGGTACTGTTAAATTAACACTAAATGTTTTTGTATCGCCAGATTGTCCGAAGGATTTTAAATTATGCGTAATAGAAGTACTACTATCTATAATCCATTCCTCATTTTGGTATGAAACTAGCTTTACTTCAATTCTTACATCGAGATCATATCCAAAAAGGTCTCTATTTTGGATTGTGGCCTTAATTTGAATTTCTTCTTCTGGATTAAGAATTGTCTCATTTTGCATGAAATTATTGAGATAAACATCGAATTCATATCCCGTATAATCTTTTGTATATGTGAAAATTCCATCATCAATAGAAATTGAAGTATTTACCGGATAAAATCCGGGATTATATTTCCCCGTTGTCTCATTTACTATGCCTATTAACATCTGAGCATCATAGGGATAACCTTTAGAATTATTGAGCTGTACCGTACCGGCAAGCAAATATTTATCCGCGATATTATCAAAAGTACAATTTTCTAGGACTAATTCATAGGAATCTATATATATTGGTATTTTATTGCATCCCACAATAGAATCATTTGTCCAAAAATACCCTAAATAATATGTTCCTTGAACGGGAATATCCTGAGTAATATTATAAATTGTTTGATGATTAAAATCATAAAAAAGAAGAGTTTCATCTTTTGATAAATTGCCGTTTGTATATTCAAGATTATTTATTAGAGTTCCATTTGGATAATATAATGATACATTAACAAAACCGCTCTTTGGTGCTAAGTTATTAGGACCTTGAATATCGGCGCGAATTGAAATATTATCTCCAAACATGAAACCATTGGATTCCCATAGGATTCCTTTGTAATTAATATAACTATGCATTCCGCTATCTTTTATTGCATTAAACCCCGTTAAATAAAGCGAATAAGTTCCATTATATTCCGTTCTTTCGGAAAGTGAAGTGTTAATTATGCTTGTAGATACAATAACTCTTAAGTATCCCGGCATATTTGGCATCAACGATTCACTGGTTTGAGGGAATATTTCAGTACCGCCTGGGGTAGTTAAATTATGAGCGGTATAATAATTAGGATATATAAACCAAAGTTGAGTAAAGTTCCACTTATAAGCATTAAATTTATCTAGATCTAAGGTGTAATTAAAGACCCATTCTGGATCATAGTCATAATTTGCATTGTAATAAGTTGTAGCATTTTCAACTCTATAGGCAATCGCAGTATAATTTACATCAAATTTGAAACCTTTAATATATGTCATATTCCATGTTAGATTTACCCGGAAATTATTTAATGCATTTATTTTGATTGGATTAGCAAAACTATAGTTCCATATTCCAAATCCCCATTCAAGATTTGGACTATCACTATATTCGATTTTAAAATTATTTAAATATTCTTCATTTTCAACTTGTAATGTTTTTTGAGTATCAATTTCAAAATCGGATGGCATATAAGCTCTTGTTACATTCAATTTAAAAAGATGAGCATCTAAATATATGGTATTAAGAGCTCGAGTATTTAACTTACTTCTTGCTATATTCCATGAATTTCCATTATCTTCTGAGATTTCTATTTGATGGTCCACCTCATTGTCTCCATAACCTCCAGTATGAAGAGTAACTAAACTATAAACCCCGCTCGAAACATTTGATTTAATCACAATATAGTAAATGGATCCGTTTAAATTATTAGTATTAGCTGTATCAAATTCAAAATAAGTTAAATCATCATCGTGGTAGCTATTGAAATCTAATTGTATCGAATCTAACAACTGGTATAAATCTGGCTCAATGAGTAAATTAGTCCTTGCCAGATTGTTTTTGTTATCAGAGTTAATAGTATCATTTGCTCGATAGAGAGTTATGTTTAAGTGACCAAACCTTGCTAGATCCAAGTCTAGAGTTCTTATCCACGCATGAAACCCATTTACTGTTGAATTATATCCTTTTAAATCAAATTCTAAGGCTATCCAATTATCATTTGTTATTGGCAATTCTAAAAGAACAAATGCGTATACATTGAATTCATTCACTGTTACGTTGAAAATCTTATCTAGTTCACCTGATCTATCAAACAAGAATTGAAATAGTACGCAGTCTGATTCATTAATGAAACCTAGATTTTCATTAATAATTTTCAGATCTTCAATATTAAATGGACCTTGAGTATGATTGTATCTAAATGTAGTTGTTACATTTTTCCATATTTTACTAGTAGAGTTTAACCATTTCATGTAAACAGTAACATCTACGCTTTTATTAAGATTAAATTCAAAATCTAGGTTAAACCCACCAATGTTACTTCTATTAAATGGTAAATCTATACTTGGACTGGCATCAGAAAAATTTGCACATATCGTAAGGTTTACAATCCCATTAGCAGAAGAAGTTATATTCCAAAATGTACTAGAACTAGATGTTAAATCATCTATTCCTTTACCTACTTCACCTATTCCCTCTTTAACTATTGCAGACGAATCATCTCGTACAAAACCATATTGTTCAAAAAAGGAACTACTTGGATTTAACGCGCTATCATCTTCTATGATATATTCAGTGGTATAATTATTATTGAACTCAAATATAAAATCTCCAGAATCGAGATACATATTGTCTGCGGGAGCAGGAATTTCAAAATATCCATTTTCATTATCCATAGTGCGAGACTGATTTTTCATATAAGTTCTAACTGTTTGGTTAACCCCTTGACCAGTTATATCGCTTGTCAAGTTATATGTAGCACTCTTTGGATAGTTGGTGTTCTCCTCATGAAAGGGAACAGTAGAATTTTTTGTATCCATTAGTGGATTATCCCCGGTAAAGGTGGCAATATTTGAAAAAAGTATTAAAATTAAGAGAGTACTTACTAGTACTATTCCTTTGACTTTGATTTTGTGCTGAATCAAAAGAATTACCGTGTATAATCCAATTTAATTTATTTATTAAGTTAATTAATTGTATTAAAATTTGCTAAATTTTTTAAACTTATTAGAAAGCTTTAGTTTTTTGTAAAATTATATAATTCCTTAAACCATTTTATTACTTATATATCTACCAAACATTTAAGTAGACCGAATATGAGTGAAGAATTAATTCTTAATAGAATAGAAAGCAATAGGGAAGAATATATTGAATTTTTTAGAGAATTAATCAAAACAAAATCATATAATCCCCCGGGCAACGAAAAAAATGTTGCGCTAAAGATAGAAGAATTCTTAAAAAAGTCAAACATCAAATGCGATATCTTTCCTTTTGGAGATAATCGTGCCAATTTAATTGCATATTTAAATGATCAGTTTGAAGGTAAAAATTTGCTGTATAATGGACATATGGATGTTGTTCCTCCAGGGAATGTTGATGATTGGAAATATCCTCCCCTTTCAGCAACTATAAAAAGGAAAAAATTTATTTACGGTAGAGGCACTGCCGATATGAAAGGAGGTGTAGCGGCAATGGCTATAGCTTTAAAAATTTTGAAAGATTTAGAGATTGAATTATCTGGAAATTTAATTTTTAACGCAGTCGCTGATGAAGAAACAGGAGGGAAGTTTGGGACAGGATGGTGTTTAGAAAATGTGTTAGAATCAATTAAATGCGACTTTGCTATTGTAGGTGAGACTTCAAATTATAAACCATTATCACATGCCATTGTTTTAGGTGAAAAAGGGCGTGTACAACTTAAAATAATTACTAAAGGGATATCTGGTCATGCTTCTGTACCATTTCTAGGGAAAAATGCTATTTACATGATGAGCGATTTAATGCAAAACTTAGATAAATTGGATGATTTAATGCCGAAAATTAAACCTCCTATCTCATTAGAAAAACTTAAAACACTTTTACGTGCCTCTTTTCCAAATCAAGAAAGTTTTGAGCGTGTCTATAAGGAGCAACCACTCTTAGCTAACGTATCTAAAGCACTTACCCAGTTCACTAAAATAGTCACAATGATTAAAGCAGGAATAAAAGAAAATGTGATCCCAGATCATTGTGAAGCAATAATGGACTTTAGATTACTTCCCGGGCAAACTAAAGAAATGGTTCTTGATGCATTAAGGCAATTAATTACAGATATTGGATATGAAGTGAAGGATGAACCAACAGGCCATCCAGATGAGTATTTTTTCTATTTAGAAGTAGAAGGTGCTGGTAAACCGTCATATTGGAGTGACTGGGAAAATTCCGAAGATTTAAAGATTTTCTATGATATTGTTGAGAAATGTTATAATAAAAAACCGTTTTATTTCTTATTACCAGCTTCAGCAGATGTCAGCTATTTACGAAATACTAATTATTGCAAAAACTCAATTATTTTTGGTCCTGGAGTCGGAACTACGGCCCATTCTGTGGATGAATATGTTGAAATCGAAGATTTCATTAACGCGATAAAGGTTTACACCCTTTATGCTTACAATTTCTTGAAATAATGATCTTTTTTTAAAATAAATACTTATTTATTTTTTTTAAATTATTATTTCTTAAAACACCTATCGAGCAAACACAAATGCATGATATCAAACTTGAAGATACTATACTTGTAATAGATACCTCGAGATCGATGCTAAGAACAGATTTGAAACCTAATAGACTCATAATTGCATTGCTGGCCGCAAAGAACTTTATTCAAACCAAATTTGCAATTGATCCTAAAGATAGGATTTCAATTGTCTGCTTTGGCAAAAATTCTCAAAAAATGACATCATTTTCTCAAGACGAAACACTTTTGATAAAAACTTTACAAGAAATTCAAGTATCTGGTAAAGGAGTTGTTCATGAAGCTATTGCTCTTTCATTACAAATTATTGTTGAAGAAATGAGAAAGCTCGGTGGAAAAGTAAATAGAATTTTCATTATAAGCGACAATAAGTTAAAAACTGATCCTGCGAGATTAGAGAAATTAATTAATGTTTCAAAAGGATTAGGCGTCTTTATTGATACCTGTCAGATAGGAAAACCGTCAGGTACAAATCAGAATATTTTAAAAAAAATTGCTCAATTAACAAACGGAGAGTATGGATATTTTACTAATGAAAAAGCTATAATAAATTCTGGGAAATCTTTTGCTTCTAAAAAGATGATTCAGCAAGCACCAGACTTCTATAGACCCCAAGTAGAAGAAAAATCACCACCGTTAGTGAGTGAAATAGCATTATCATTAAGAAGACCTAGCGTCATGGAAATTCGATTTATGATGAGGAATGGAGGAAAGGAGCAAGAAAAATGTCAAATATGTCATTCAATTAAAGCTCCTACGGGTTCAGATTTTTACACGGAAGGACGATTTTGTCCCAATTGTGATCGCCCCATGCATTTATCGTGTGCATCAATGTGGGCAGCCAAATCTGAACACAAAGAAAACGTGTTCCGATGCCCGTTTTGCTATTTTCTATTAAAACTTCCGAAATCTGCTTCAAAATTAATGAAGGCAAAGGAGGAGGAACCTAAAAAGGTAAGCATAATTGACGATGATAACTACAAAAAAACAAGGATGATCGAAATTGATGAAAAAAATATCAGTCAAATAGATGAGTCATGCACGTATTGCCATAATATTTTTTTAGGTGAATATAAAGTATTCCAGTGCATAAAGTGCGGATCATATTATCATGAACCTTGTCTTCAAAAAATCTTTAATGAACTCAAAGCTTGTATGTTCTGTGGAGCTGAAATTATCCTTGAATAATTTGAACATAATAGTTTCTATTGAAAAAGCAGATTAGACGCTTTTAAATATTAATTAAATCTTGGTTTTGTTTAAAATATTTAAGGGAACAATCGTTTTATTAATAATAAAATAAATGAGGTAGTTCAATTTGACTAAGAGTGGAAAAAGTAAAAATAAATGGATCGTAACTAGCGCTTGGCCTTACGTGAATGCTATACCTCATTTAGGAAACATGATTGGCAGTGTCCTGTCCGCGGATGTTTTTGCGAGATTTCTTAGATTAAAAGAAAATGATGTAGTCTTCGTCTCAGGTTCAGATGCTCATGGCACACCTGTCGCAGTAGCAGCTAAAAAACAAGATATTCCTGCTGAAGAATTAGCAATGAAAAATCATGCGATAATTAAGAAATTATTTGAGAGATGGAATATATCTTATGATAACTACACTCAAACACATAATCCAACTCATATTGAATTTGTTCAAAATTTTTATCTTGACATACAAAAAAATGGATATATCTTCGAAAAAGAGATAAAATCACTATACTGCGCACATGATAATTTATATCTTCCAGACAGATTTGTAGAGGGTATTTGTCCACATTGTAAAGATGATAGAGCACGCGGAGATCAATGTGATGCATGTCAAAAACTATTAACGCCTCTTGAATTGATAGAACCAAAATGTGCGATTTGCGGAAAAACTCCAGAAATACGGAACACAAAACATTGGTATATGGATTTTCCAAAATTACAGGATCGCCTTGCCGCACTAATTAAAAATAACAAAATTATCCCTCCAAATGCTAGACAAGTGTGTCTAAATAGTATTGTCGAAGGTCTTCCAGAGAGAGCAATAACCAGAGATTTGGAATGGGGTATCCCTGCTAAGTTCAAAGGTGCTGAGGAAAAAACAATTTATGTCTGGTTCGAAGCTGTTTTGGGCTATGTATCTGCTGTAAAGGAATGGGCAGAAAAAATCGTAAAGAAACCAGAACTCTTCGATTATTTTTGGAAAGATTCTAATACTAAGACAGTGTATTTTATTGGAAAGGATAACATCATTTTCCATTTAATTGTATTTCCCGGATTGCTTTTAGCATATAATGAGAATAAAAAAAAGCAGGACCAATTAGTGCTTCCCTATAATGTTTCATCCACCGAATTTCTCATGTATGAGAATGATAAGTTCTCTAAATCTAGAAGAGTAGGTATCTGGATAGATGAAGCTTTGGAATTAGCCCCTTTAGATTATTGGAGGTTCAATTTATTATACAATAGACCAGAAAAAAGTGATACGTCCTTTTTATGGTCTGAATTTGATAATAATATTAAAACACTAAACGATAATATCGGTAATTTTATTCATAGGACGCTTACATTTATTAACAAGCAATTTAAAGGGATCATACCAAATAAAATTGAGTATGACAATATCGATAAGAAGTTCATTTCAAATCTAAATACAATTAGCGAAAGAATAGGAAAGCTTTTAGAACAATTTAAGCTTAGAAAAGCGTTAAGAGAAATAGTAACATTTGCTAAAGAAGGAAATGTGTATTTAAATGATAAAGCTCCCTGGCATTTAATTAAAGAAAATAAGGAAGCTGCGGGGAATGTTTTTAATATATGCGCACAAGCAGTTTATGCTTTTGGTGTGCTATTAGCACCATTCATTCCTGAAACTTCCGAAAAGATTTTGGATTTTTTAAACGTCTCTGAAAAATTAACTCCACTTTCATGGGATAACATTAATGAAGATGCTTTAAAGGCAGGTCAAAAAATAAATACTCCAAAACCTCTTTTCCAAAAATTAGATATTAATGAAATGCAAGAAAATCTTGAAAAAATAAGAAAAAAGAAAGAAGGCAAAGGTGAAGTTGAATTGGTCTCATATGATGAATTTTCGAAATTAGATATAAGAGTTGCTCTAGTTGAAAAAGCAGAAAAAGTGCCGAAAGCAGATAAATTGATAAAACTGTCCATTGATTTAGGAACTGAAAAAAGAACTTTAGTAGCAGGATTGGCAGAATTTTATGATGCCAAAGATTTAGTGGGTAAAAAAATAATCATTTTAGCAAATTTAGAGCCAAGAAAACTCAGAGGAATAGAAAGTCAAGGCATGCTTTTAGCTGCTGATGATGGTAAAAACGTAGCAATGTTAATCCCAGATAAGGATATAGCCCCTGGTTCAAAAATAAGGTAGGTTATACTTTTAGGCTAAAGATTGGATTTAAACGAGCAATCATATCTCCTAAATCTAATTGAATTGTTTTTAATGCTATGCTTCTTCCACGATATTCAAATTGTAAATTGGTAACATCACGCACTATTTTTACTCGTTCTGTATCCGATCGTAATTCACATTCGAAATATCTTTGATCTTTATATTCCATGATACTTCTCACTTTTTTTATATCTGGAAAAGCGTATCCTCCTCCATGAGGCAAAATATTAGCAGTTCTCAAATTTTCTAATACTTCTAGTCGCTCTCCTCTTTCAATAAAATGCATATTTCTTAAGGTGGTCTCAGATAAATTTTGTTTGCCTTTAAACAGATACGCCGCAATATCTGCTCTTAATGTTATGGGAAAAATGTTATTTCTAATTGCTTCAGAATTTATATCTGTACAATTAGTACCCAAATACATAGTGTTATAATCTTTTAAGAATTGATGAGGTTGATTACAGATAATTTCATAATTATTTCCAAATAACTTATCCGCTATAATACGTCTCTTCATATTTGAAAACTCTAATGCCTTATTATTAAACTCTAAATATTCATCTGCTTCATTATCAATAAGAATATATTGCTTTCCAAATACGGTGGTCTCTTTTATTGCTGTATTTCTTAATGTCTTTGATTTATCGATATAAAGTCCTATTCCATATTTATCATCTCTAAATTCTGGAGCAGAACCATGAATCATAAACATATAGGGGGGTAAATCTAAGCCAGAAAGGTTTTTCGTTTCAAAACAGTTAATAAAATGATTTGAGATTCCATAATCCCAATTTATTTGAATATTATCATAGTATAATTCTGTAGCTTTTACTTCATCAATTCGCGTTATTATCTTATAAGCATTGGGTAATTCATCTAAACCACCTACAAGAATTCCACAATGGTTTGGCTTTACGTTTAAAAAAATGAGTTTCTGCTTTCCATTTCCCCAATTTAATTTTCCCCCATAACCTAAACCAGAATTCCATCGAAATGCATTTCTCGAAATTGTTTCATCTGGAGATGATATAAATAAAGCCTTCGGGTCAAAACCGTATTTCTCTTGTAAAAGATGAATCTGGGCAAGCCCATACTTCATATTTGCTTTACATAACTTTGACGCACCATCATTTAAACCGGTAGAAAATATAAATTCTTTTGCTCTTTTTAATAATTCAATTTTTTGTAAATGGGATACTTTTTGCGTAATGCTGGTTGAGCCCATTTTACCTTTTTTAAATCCGAATGTAATTTATATGATTATTGAAATTATATATTATACACTTATATATATATTCTTGAAAATTGTGATATAAAGATATAACATTCTTTATTGAATGAGAATGAGAAAATATCGATTTAACTAAAATAGTTGGATATATGTGTACTAAAGTAAAATGGAAATAATGACCGACAATAATATAGTGTTATTTGATTACCTCAACAATACTAAAATTAATGGGGAATTTAACGGTTCTATCATATCTAAATTTAAGGAATATGTGAATTATTTAATTTTTTCTGATAATATTAAGATTTCTGAGGATGATGGGATTCAAATTTCCCAAGGATTAATGGTGGGATTTGAAAGAGATGTAAACAAACATCTCGCATTTTCTAAAAAGGATGATTTTATATGGAGAGATCTTGAGAATTGTCCATTGGAGTATTCAATTTTAGTTCCAAGTGTGATTATGGAACAATATGATGAGGGGCAATTCTCTGATGCGTTTCCTTTTACTATCACAATGCTTCATACGGCAGGATTATATCAAAAAGAACCTGATGGATTATATGTGGATCATTTAGATTTTTTTCAGGGTGAAATACTGAGGAATCCTGTCGGATTATTTAATAGAGGAATCTGTATTGCCGATAGAGTTGTAATAGATCATAGAGGAGATCCTGTTTTTTATGATTCTATCTTAGTAGGTCGAAATGAAAATGATATCTTAGAAGTTAGTTATGAGCCATTAGTTAATGTGAAAATGGATTATGATGTAGTGCGTTTCATCATAATTTTAGGAATTGAAAATCTAAAAGAATAGTATTTCTACAGGATGTAAAAATTGCTCATATATGAAAACAGAAAAGCAAAGCTACTTAATATATTTAAAATAGGGATTAATCCATTCAAAAAATTTGTAGCGACTGGTGAAATTAAAGAAGAGCTCGGATTTGTCACTTCCAGAAAGGAGTTGACGGAATCCATCATTGATATAATTGAAAATAATAAAAACATCATATTACCAATTATTGGTGAAGTTGGAGCCGGAAAAACACACTTATTTTGGAATTTAAAAAAGAAGCTTCATAATCATAATACATTTTATATTTCATTGGAAAATTATCGGAAGTTTTATTACAGTCTCTATTCAGAGTATATTGAAGAACTTGGAGTTGGGTTCTTAAGAAGTATTGCTAATGAATTATGTAATAAATGGGGCGCACTTGAGAGAAAATTTGGATTTTTTCACGTAGCTGACATTGAAAAGGTGCGAGAAACAGCATTCGAACAAATATCAAAAAATTTTGAAGATAAAATCGCCTTAAATGATATAATTAACGCAATTACAGCTCATCAATTAGATCCTTATAAAAAATTGGAAGCAGAAAATTGGTTATTAGGAGAACTCATGGATTTTAGAGATTTAGCTCATCTTAATCTTTTATATGACCTCCGAAAAAAATCATATGCATTTACTATGTTAAAAATTACAATTGAAAATTCAAAACTAGGAAGCGTTTTATTTATTGATGATTTTGAGAAGATTATTTCATTAATGAAAAAATCTGAAGAAGGCTCTGAGGAGATTTTTGATCCAAGTTATCTTTATGGCAGTGAGGGAAGTACTTTAGATAATAGAGCGGCTCAAAAAATTCTTGATAAAATCTTAAATTTACAAAAAATAAGAAGTATTAAAATAATAATTACGTTAAATTCAATTGATTCCTTAGAAGAAATAAAAAGAAAAATTCAAGAAAAAGACAAGAAATTATTGCTCTTGTTTAAAAATCCACTTTTTCTATCAAATTTTGAAGAAAATGATATTTTTGAGTTTTATAAAAAAAATATGAAAAATTTCTTGAAATCGGTTAATTATCTTGAATTCATGGAAGAATATCCAGACTCTTACTTTCCATTGAATGAGAAGACGTTGAGAAATATTAATGACAAAGTTAATGGGAATCCAAGAGAAATCTTAAAACTTTTAATAAAAATCTTTAACGAGATTATTTATTCAGATGAGAGCTTAGAAAATATCATTCACTCTTATGAAAATTAGCTTAAACCTATAAACTTTTTAATAAAAGCTTTTGATATATATCAATTTCATTTAAAAACATCACTTTATATTCATTTTCCCATTCAGAGCTTTCAAAAAGTTCTCTGAAAGATTCTAACTTACTCACACTCATGGCTGAATTAAAAAAGGTGAGTAAAAGAAATCTAAATGCCTTTTTTGTAAACATCTGGTAAATTTCAGCAGCATTTAATAACTCATACAAGTGCTCTTCATTTCTAATAAATTTCTTTAATACGCTTGAGATGAGATCTTGAAGCGCTACATCTGGATTTTGCAATAATTTAAAAAATTTTTTGAAGGTATTGATAGGAATGGTTTCATAAAGCAACATAGCTTTTAACGCATTAATTGAAATTGGTAAGTATTCATCTAATAAGGCATATTCTAACATATTAAAAATTTCTTCAGAAAGTTGAATATGATTAGCTATCTTATTTATGGCACTTAGAATCTCATTGCGAACCCATCTATCCGAGGAATAATAGTGTTCTATCAAGAAGTTAAGGTATTTATCATCTAGACTCTGTTCCATTCCGATTTGTCCAAGAGTATATATCAAATTTAGTTTAATCTGACTAAAAATCTCTGGATTATAATTTTCTACAAAGTAATCAATAATGGCTAAATATTCTTTTTTAGGATTATTGCCCAATTCAATCAAGAAGGTATTAATTTCATCTGAATCCTTAGACGCTTTGATTTTTTCAAACTTTTCAATCAATTTTCCCATCATTATTTTTAGATATAGTATTAAAAAAAAACTTTATTATTCTATACTTTTTTTCCAACAACGCCTACATAAATAGCAGTTTCACTTTTTCCATCAATATCCAATATTGTATTTAGTTCATCATCGAAAATTGCTCCAATTGCACAAGCTCCTAACCCGAGAGCTTCAGCAACAAGATAAAAATTCTGACCAATATGCCCACAATCTAGATATATGTACCGGTAGCATCTCTGTAAATATTTCCATTTAGATCGTTCTATAATCGCAGTAAATATGAAATTCACAGCCGAATTAAAAGCCATTTTTTGCCCTAAACATCCATTCGCAACTTCAGTGCGAAAATCCCCAACTTTTATTAATTCTAAGCTGTGTTCTGGAATATTAAAGTGATACACTCCTTTTTGTAATCCCTCAACATTATTTACTACAGGATAAATTTCAATAGGATATAACCCGCCAGCTGAAGGGGTAATTCGGTAAGAAAATTGGGTAAAAAGACGAGTAAGCCCTTCCATTCCAAATAGGAGAAGACTAATATCCATCAGAGTAAGAGAATTTTTTGAGAAATTCCTTGTAGAATGCCTCTTCACTAAAATGTCCCAGAATTTTATTGTATCATCAAATTCAGGTGAAGGGAGTTTAGTTTTCGATATCGCATTGTCATAAATTTTGTAAGTTTTTGGCTTTTTTGACCAATCCAAATAATGTTGAGGTAAATTCTCCCTTGTGTATTTAGATTTTTGCTGAAAATTATCTCCATAATTTTCGGAAGATCCATTCATAATATAAATGATTGAACTTCAATTTAAATAATTTGAGTTAAATTGAAAATTATTCTTCAGTTTTAAGCTATAAACAAATCATTTTTAAAGAGTAAATTATTCATATTCAAACCCAGCTATAATCACTTTTAGATTAATAAAAAATTTGCACATATGACTCAAGACCTTAAACAATTCCGACAAGCTAAAAAGATTAGAATATTTCGTATTTATTTAATCATCGAGCTAATAATCTTAATTCTCTCAATTATTATTCCGCATAATATTATAATTTTAATCCACGCTTATTACGGCTGTGGACATCATAGCGGAGGAATAGACGGGGATCTCTGGGAATGGGGCAGAGCTCTTGGATGGACAGCCTTGATATGGTTTATTATATCCTTTTTTCAAGGATTTACTATTAACAAACACGCCAAATTTTTTCTTAGAAAAAGAAAAGCTCGAGATTTGCACTGTATCAGTTCTATGCTATGTATTTTGTTTTTTCTTTTACATATTTTTTTCCTATTTATTTCAGAACCTTGGAGATCCATCTTTTTGTTGAGAGATAGAAAGCATTTTCCTTATCAATTATTTCAATTCAAAATTGGTACCGGAATATATATGGCGATTGTAATGTCCTTAGTTTCCATATTATCCTTCGCAGCCCGGGATGCAAAAGTTATGAAAAAGATAGGGTATAAACGATTTCGCATAATTCACTGGATAATGATTATCTCCACAATTATTCTAATCATCCACATCGTATTCATAAATACGGAAATTTGGATTATAAGCGGTCGTAAAATTAGGTAATCCTAAAAAAAATAATATAAAAAAAAAGTATTATTTTAAAATTTATCTTCATCCTTGTACCAAGCTGGATACCAGCGATAGTAATCTTCCGGGAACGCTTTTTTTAGACCCTCGTAAGTTGCTTTTACTAATGCGATTTTACCATCTCGGTCGCGATTGGTAGCGATTAACTTCTTTTCTTCAAGGCTTTCAAAGGTTTTTCTAATTGCTGAGCGACTGCCGCCTATATCTTGTCTTACATCATCAGGAGTCATATAAAGACCTGGATTAACTTTATAGTCATGTGCAATCACCTTTAAAATATTTTCCTCATTTATCTCTAATCCTTTAAATTGAGATTCCTTTTTTGAGACAAGAGGAGCGTTAACCTCATCATTCCAACGTAGTCTCATAGGTTCATTATTCTCTGGCAACATAGAGGCAAAACGGTAGATTATCATCTTTTGTATTTCAGAAGTCCCTGCGACAATTTCGCCGATTTTTCCTTCTCTAACAATGCGTTCTGCTCCATAGAATTTAGTAAGTCCATCTCCACCCATTGCTTGTACCGCTAAAAGCCCAGCATCTCTCACATATTCACTAATGAACCATTTTGCGATGGATGCATTAATCATAGGTTCTTGTCCGTCATCCAATTGTTTGGCACAATTATAAGCGAAAACGCGTCCCATTCTGTATTTGGCAATTAATTCTGAAATTTGGTTTTGAACTCCAGGGAATTGGTTAGTGGATCTCCTAAATTGAACCCGCCTCTTGGTATAATAGAATAATAGCTTAATAATGTCTTTAATTACTCCAACATATACTGCACCTGCAATAAGGCGTTCGAAATTTAAACCCGCCATCATTACGTTCCAGCCTTTGCCTACGGCTCCAACCCGATTCTCATCAGGAATTCTAACATTATTAAATGATAGATATGTGTTAGGTACATTATCGAATCCAATTAAAGGATTTACTCTTTCCAAATGAAATCCTGGCAATCCTTTTTCAACGATAAAAGAAGTGATATGAGAATACTGCTTACGATCAGACTTGTCTTCACTGGTTTTCGCATAAATAAAATAGCGATCAGAAACACCACCACCAGTGATATATCTTTTCTTACCATTAATTATCCACTCATCACCTTCTTTCACGGCCGTAGTCATGACATTCGCAGCGTCAGATCCTGCATAAGGCTCAGTAATACAAACAGCACCTAATTGGTCTCCACTTGCCATTTGAGGTAGCCATTTCTGTTTTTGCTCCTCTGTAGCATATCTTAACATTTGTTCTAAACCAGCAAGCATAGATACTACAAATACATGACCGACTGAATAAAGCCTTCCTAGTGCTTCCGCAACGATACATGAACCCGTGGCACCCAATTCTAATCCACCATATTCTTTGGGAATTCCTGCTCCAAAATATCCTTCGGCAGCAACTTTTTTCACTAAAGGCCAAGGAAATTCTTGTTTCCAAAAGAAATATTCAGCATCTTCAAAATTCTCATCGACAAACTGATTTACTTTCTTGGAAATTGCCTTTTGCTCCTCAGTCCACCAAAAAAAAGTTTCATCACTCATCTTATATTCCTTTTATAATTAGTTTTAAACCAAAATTATTGTAATTTTTGATTTTAAGTATTACGTATGTAAAATTTTCATTTTTGATAAATCTTAAAGTTTTATAGTTCGATTTTTTTACATTTCTCACTGACAATTATGTTATTGCTCTTTAGATAAAATTAATTAGAAGCATATTCTTATTTTAAATTTACATATAATATAATCCCAGAAGTAAGAGCTGATTGAAATATCTATTCCAGCATCCATTCGAGAAGGTCCTCGAACTACAAATACCTTAGTCAAGAAAAGATATTTAATTCTATATTTTACTTTAATTACAGTAAGCTCTCAACCTACATTATTATGGTTCTGGTATTTTTGGCAATTATTTCCAAAAGAAAGTATTCTTTTCTTTATATTCTTCCCTTTAGCGTTTCTTATTGGTGTCATAATTTTAATTATAAGTTCAATAATTATTGCCAAATTCTTTCTTTCTATTATAAATACAATTCATAAACCTAAAGAGGGAATCTTTAACAGGAATAAGAAAGATAAAGATTATTGCTATTGGAGTATGAGAAATATCATCAAAAAGTGGCCTTTATGGTTGACAAGGCAATTAAACTTACCACTTCTTGAAACACTCGCACTTAAAGTTTTGGGAGTAAAATCCTTTAAAATTAACTGTGTTAATGGGGGCTGGCTTGATTGTGAGTTTATTGAATTTGGAAAAAATATTAAAATTGGCCAAGGAAGCATTATCATGTCTAATATTATAATTAGAGATAGACTAATGATAAAAAAAGTGGTGTTAGAAGATAATGTAATCGTTGGCGCTCACTCTGTTGTCTGTCCGGGAACGATAATTAAAAAAAATACAATCCTTGATGCGCTTTCAATGACTTCAATAGGTCAAGTGCTCGAAAATGATTCTGTCTATAGGGGCACACCAGCAAAGAAAACCATGAATAACCAACCAATTGCAAATATAGATGAGTTAGAAAAAGTCATATTTACACAAAAAATTAAGAGTAGAGAAGAAAATGAGGATTTAAGGACTGATATGAAAGAGATGTCAGTTCCCTTTCATGTGTATATCCTCTCAGGATGGTGGATCATGGGAGGCTCTTTTATTATCCCGGGATTTTTGTTCTTTATATTTATGTATTGGTTATTAATTCCAAACCTGTTTTCAAACCCATTTTCTTTAATTCTCTTATTAAACTTAGAGATTATCCTCATTATTTTACTTACACCAATCATCCTCATAGGAATATACTTACTACACTTATTTTTTGTAGCATTATTTACAAGCATTTTTTACCATTTCGCTGATTACAGAGGTCCGGCACAAGGGATCTTTGACAGGAATTTAAATGAGCATTGGAAAGCCTTAGATTATTATCATTGGCGATCCTTTCTTTTAAAATATCCTGTATTTGTATTTCTCAGATCTCCTTTTCCTTGGCTGCTGAATTGGGAACTAAGATTTATTGGCTCAAATAAAATAGGGAAGGGTACTGTATTTGAAGAGTGTTTCATTCATTCGCACTTAAATTTCGGGAACAATTGTTATATGGGTACATTTGCCCATATCAGCAATCACATGGTTGATGGTGTGTATGGCACCGAAAATTTAACGTTTTATGGTGCAAAAATAGGGGATAATTGTGTATTTAATGCCTTAATTGGGGGAATGCCCGGCTTAGAGGTAGGTGATAATGCCACCTTTTTACCTATGGCAACTACTATAAAATATGATAAGATGGAAGACAATGGAATCTATATAGGTTTTCCTGCGCGTAGATTGAATAAAGAAACAGCAAAAAAATTTATAGGTGAAGAGTTTCATGACAGCGGAGAATGAAAAAACTCAAGGTCCGCATGAAAATTCAGTGGATATTGCTAAGTATCCAATTACTACCAATGTATTCGCGTGGTCACCCGCTTCAATTTTAATTTATTTATTATTACACATCTTTTCTTTTTTGATACCTTCTTTAATGATATTAACATTTTATTCTGGTGCACTTGATTTTGATCTTATATCAAATTGGTGGAGAATCCTTCTTATTTTTTTAGATATAATGGTATGGTGGTGGATTTATTTATTATCGGGGCTACTCTTAGGAAAATTATTATTGATTATACTCGGATTAATTCATAAACCAAGAGAAGGTTTATTTAAAGTAGATAGGAATGATAAAGACTATTACTATTACTGCCTACGATATACCATAAAAAAATTCATTTTCTGGACATGGAACAATTTTTGCTTTCCTTGGGTGTCCAACTTAGCTTTTAAGATCTGTAATATGAGAGCGGATTTTAAATCTACGATGTTCGATGGATGGAGTGATTTAGAGTTTATTGAATACGGAAATAACATCATGATTGGACAAGGTGCGGTCGTACTTTCAAGTATGATCATAGGAGATCATTTTTTAATTAAAAAAGTAATCATTGGAGATCATGTGGTTTTAGGAGGCAATTCAATTGTGAGTCCCGGGACAGTTATTGGCAGTGGAACTACTTTAGGAGTATGGGCAAGCACTCACATAGGACAAATATTAGAATCAGACTGGATTTATATTGGAAGGCCCGCTAGAAAGTTTAAGCAAACGAAAATCATTTATGAAGAGAGTAAAAAAGAAAGTGAAGTTGGTACCTTTAGACGGTTGGTCGATACAAACGAAAAAGCTCCACATACTGTAAAACGATATGTTAAGAAAGACATGGTAGGGATTGCAATAGATAATTTAGAAAAACTCTACGAAAAATGGAAAGAATCAGTAGAAGTGAAAAATAAAAAAGAATTAAAGAAGAAGTATAAGAAAAGTAAAAGAGAAATTAAAAAGAAGCAATTTAATGAGGTATAATTTTTAAAAAAAAATCGTATTTTCTTAAAACTTTAAATACTAAATTAGCTCTATAAATACTATATTACTAAATTTATTCAAGAAATTTAGTTACCAAAAAAAAAAAAATCAATTTTTAAAAATTAATTTAATATAAGGTGTAAGGATAAAATGGTATCAACTCTAGGTTATCTTGATGGCCTTACGGCTACAGGTATTATATTGTCTGCTGTTATATTCGGTCTTTTGTCTTTTCATTCCGCCAGAAAATTGGATGCTAGACTCCTAGCTGTGGCAGGGGTGATGATGATCTTTATAGGACTTTTTTGGTTAGGACCTTTTGTTGATTTTCTTTCAATACTATTTACAGGTAAAAATATAAGACCTATATACGTTTATGGTTGGTTATCCTATGTCTGGGTGGCTCCTGCGATCATCGTATCCATGTACCTAGGTTCTGAGCTTTTGGTTCCGGAAAAAAAGAAGATAGTAATAGCAATTTACGCAATATTGGGTATAATTTTTGAATTTCTTATTTTTCTAGACGTATCAGGAACTTTTACATTTACGCTAAACAATCCCGGTCAAGATACAATTGACTCCAGCTTTAATCGAACCTCTCCCACTTATTGGATCATTATCTTTTTTCTAATCTCAACATTGATATTTGAAGGTTTTGGTTTTGCGATTAAAGCTAAACAGGCAACTGGTGAAATACGGAAAAAATTCACTTTTCTATCAATTGGTTTCATAGTATTCGTAGTATGCGGTGCTATTGACTCGATTTTACCTTTAGGAGTTGCGATTGGATTTAGCAGAGCGGTAATGATGTCGTTTTCATTGTGGATGTACCTTGGTCTTAAGACATAATTAATAATCTAATATTTTTTTTTATTTATTTCAATCGGGAGTTTTTACCTTAGAGAATTTAGGGTAATTAAAATGAAATTCATAATTAAAAGTTTAAATAAATTTTAATCATAATACTATTAAATAATGATTTAAAAATTTGAAAAATTAGCAATGAATTAACCAGAGGTAGACATAAAATGGTTTCTCAAATGGGTTTATTAGATGGCCTAACTGCCTTAGGAGTTATTATCTCTTCTCTCATCTGTGGTTCCTTATCTATTTACAATTCAAAAAAACTGGATGCAAAACTCCTTTATTATCAGGATTATCAATGGTTTTATCAGGTTTATTATATCTGGGACCTGCTACTGATTTTATCTTAGTCTTAACAACTGGAAAAAATATTAGGCCGATATATTGGTATGGAATTTTAAGTTATATGTGGGTAGGAGCATCAATACTACCATCTATGTACGTAGGTGCTGAACTTATAGCTCCTAAGAAAAAGAAGGTTATATTAGTAATATATCTAATTTTAGGTTTAATTTTTGAAGCATTCTTATGGTTAGATACTTCAAATGCGTTTACTTTCACGCTTGGCACCCCAGGGGAAGATTTAATTGACGCAAGTTATAATCGGAATCATCCAACTTTCTTCTTTATCGCATTTTTTCTTTTGTCAGTTTTTATTTTTCTAGGAATAGGTTTTCTTGTAAAAGCTAAACAAGCCACTGGTGCAATAAGAAAAAAATTCATATTGATGTCTTTAGGATATTTAGATTTTGTAATTTGTGGGATGCTGGATTCTTTATTTGCTCCGGGTATAATGCTGTTTTTTGTTAGACTTGCAATGATGGGCAGTTCATGGTTAATCTATATTGGATTAAAACCGGGATAACAATTTTAAACCAATTTTTTTTAAATTTAATTTTTATTTACTCTTTTATATACTAAAGAATTAAATTAAACCAAGAAATCATATTCATTAAAAATGGATTTAATGAAAAAAACAAATTTGAGAATATAACCAAAACTTTAGGTGATAATAATTATTAAATTAGTGTTATTAAGGCATGGAGAAAGTGTATGGAATAAAGAAAACAGGTTTACTGGCTGGACTGATGTGGATCTTTCAGAGAAAGGAATTGAAGAAGCAAAAGAAGCGGGAAAAAAATTAAAGGAAGAGGGTTATATATTTGATGTAGCATATACTTCCGTGTTAAAACGGGGTATTAGAACACTTTGGATCGTATTGGATGAGATGGATTTAATGTGGATCCCCGTCTATCGATCATGGAGATTAAATGAAAGACATTACGGGGCTTTACAGGGCTTCTATAAATCCAAAATGGCAACTGAAGTAGGGGAAGAACAAGTATTAATTTGGAGGAGAAGTTATGATATCCCTCCTCCCGCTCTAAAGACAAGTGATACAAGATATCCCGGTAACGATCCAAGATATAAAGAGATAAATCCCGATGAAATTCCATTGACAGAGTGTTTAAAAGACACTGTAGAGAGGTTTATGCCATATTGGCACGATACTATTGTCCCTACTCTTAAGGCTGGGAAAAAAGTATTGATTTCTGCACATGGCAACAGTTTACGAGCATTAGTAAAATATCTTGATAATGTCCCAGAAGAAGAAATTGTAAGCCTAAATATTCCAACAGGAATCCCTTTAGTATATGAGCTTGATGAGGATTTAAAACCAATAGAGCATTATTATCTTGGCGATGCTGAAGAAATCCAAAAGGCAGTTAAAGCCGTTGAAGACCAGGGGAAAGCTAAGTAAATAAATTGAAGTAATTTTGATTTATAATTCGAATCATAAAAAAATAAACAAGAAAAGGTTGCTAAGAATTGACAAAAAAAAAATTTCGGGCTAGAGCATTCTTTTATCCTCTCACAACGATTATTGCTGGGGTAGATATCAATGATAAACCAAACTTCCTCACAATTGCTTTCTGCGGAATGTTTCATTATAAACCTCCAATGCTTTACATATCTTCCGGAAAGGCTCACTATTCTAATCAAGGCATATTGGAAAATGAAACATTCAGTGTAAATTTTCCGTCAGTTGATATGGTTAAAGCAACCGATTACGTTGGAATGAAATCAGGAAAAGAAATTGATAAAGCCTTACTATTTGATGTCTTTTATGGAGAACTAAAAACTGCTCCAATGATAAATGAGGCTCCCATGAATCATGAATGTAAATTGGTAAAAGTTCTTGATTTTGGTGGAACGAATGAAATATTTGTCGGAGAAATCATTCAGACTTATATTGATGAAGAATGTCTAGTAAATGGAAAGCCTGATATAAGAAAAATACGACCCATATTATTTTCTGGTTATAATAATAATTATTTAGAGATAGGGAATAATATCGGTCAGGCTTATAAAATTGGTCGTGACTATGAAAAAAAATAGAATCTTTTTTTTTTAATTTTAATAAAGTACATTATGTAACTAATTTATTTAGCTTTGAAATCTAATTATATCTATTTTTAAAAGGGAAGCTAAATATTCTAAAGATTTAAGATAATTACCATAAGCTATTATCCAGTGATGTCCCAATCCAAATTTTTCAACGATTTCCAAATATTTATTTATTGAAGTCGGTAATTTTACTCGGATTGGATTTCCGGGGAACACCATTTCTGTTTTGATCGCTTCTCCTTCAATTATACCCATTCGATAGGTCCCTTTTCGACCCACTAAATTTACCATGGTTACTTTTCCCAGTTTTGAGGGGAATAACACGCAAAGTCCTCTATTCGCAAGTCTTACGTTGGCAAGTTCAATTTCTTGATGACTTTTAGCCAACTCAAAAGAGCCGCTTCCACAATGACTCCCTATAATACTATTATCATCCTCAAATAAATATAAGGGATCAATATTGTGGACAGGACTTCCCGATAAGTTCATTAAAATATACATAAGGATGAGTGCATTGATATCACCTTCACAAGCTCCTGGAATGCCCTCATCTGCCAGAAGACTAAATGCTAAACAAAGCTCTCCCATATAATCGGGGTAACATTCTATGGTTACTCCAGAGATGTGCTCAGTTTTTAGAATCCTTTTTAAGGCCAAATAATTCTTTATAGCTTTTATTCCATCAGATTCACTCACAGAAATTTTACCCACTTTTTCCCTTACATCCCCCCATAAATCTGAGGCACTATTATCAGCTATATAATTAACCTCTTCCTTAAATTTATCAATTCCAATTGATATAATTCTTGGTCCAAAGATTTCTTTAACCGAATATTCATCACAGATTACTTCAGCCATGCCCTGAGTTCGATGCCCTATTTTTAAAAATCGTAAGGATTTCATATTATTTTTTAAGGAACTACATGTGGCATAAGTCTTTATTTTTTCAAGAGCTTGTTCATCATCTCTATAAACAAATATGCATTCCTTTTTTAATTCTTTAAACACCATGTTAAATTGTAAACCCCCACACATACTTCCCGCATGCATATGAGGATAAGTCCAAAATATAAAGGGGATATCGCATATTGAACTCATATCTAATATATAATCATCTGAACTCCAAGTAACAAGCTTTACACATACAATATCCACCTCAGCTTTTTTAAATTGATTTCCAACTAATATGGCAGAGTCAACATCTTTCACCAATTTGTCAGCAACTATTAGTTCGAGATTTTTGATTGATTTCAATAAAGTTATTGAATTTTCAAAAATCGTAGGAGCCTTTTCAGCATTCTGTTCAAATGGATGATAAATTACACAAAATCCGACTTTAGGTAGCATTACCAAAACCTTCTCAAATTAATATTTGAATTGTAGTTTATTTTTTTCTTTCTATATTATATTTGAAATCAATAACAATTTAAAAAATAGGAAGTAAATATTTTTAAGCACGTGAAATTTATGTTTAAAAATGGAGAAAGAATTGTTTATTGATGATCCTAGAATATCAAATGTTGTATTCTATCCTCGTAAAACTTCAATACCAAGTGATTTGCCAACCAATATGAAAGTATTAAACTTTAATATTAATGAAGATATTCTAATTGGAGGTTATTATTTCCTTCAAGATGAAAACCTTCCAACAGTATTATTATTTCATGGAAATGGCGAAGTTGCTCTTGAATATCATTATTTTATTGATTTATTTTTCGAATGTGGCGTGAATTTAGCGGTTGCTGATTTTAGAGGGTATGGACACAGCTCTGGAAAACCCACATATAGCAGCTTAATAACAGACGCATTGCCAGTCTACAAAGAGTTTAAAAAATGGATTGATGAAAATGGCTTTAAAAATTCACTTTTTATTCAAGGACGCTCTCTTGGAAGTGTATGCGCATCAGAAATTGGATCGCATAATCCTAAAGATGTGCGCGGGATTATTTTTGAATCAGGATTTGGGAGTGTTTATAATATGATGACAAGATTGTTCAGAGTAGAAATCCCCGATGACATGCGCGAAATTATTCAAAAATATTCCAATGATACAAGAATAGAAAAATTTCAAAAACCCACTTTAATCATCCATGGGACGATGGATTGGATTATCCCAAGTAGCGAGGCAGAGGTGATTTTCAATGCTTTACCTGAGGAAATTGATAAGAAATTGATCATGATTGAGGGTGCCGGACATAATAACATCTTTTCCTATCAAAACGAATATTTTACTCCGTTCAAAGACTTTATTGAAAAATATAAATAATTTAATATAGTTCCATTCCAATTTTTTATAAAGCTAAAAGTCATCTATACAATTTATCACTTACTCTATTAAATAATAAAAAACAACAGATATTTCGGCCTTATTTCTCATGAAGCTTTATGTATTAGTTTTTGTTTTACCATCATTTGTGATTATAAGCGCTATATTAATTTATATCCTATTTCTTGAATTAGATGCATTATTTTTGGGAATTATCTATAGCATCATTGCATGTTTAGTTATAATTATCCTCTTTAAAGCGGGAATTCATTCCACTCAAAGCCACTTTGATCATATTTCAAAAGATTCAGTAGATATTCAAAAAGTAGAAGTAATTTTCGATGATGGTGTGAAGTCAATAGGGAATTTTTACCGTTCCATGTCAGAAACGATATTAACACCTCAAGGAAGGCGTTATCCCGAACCGAGACCAACTATTTTATTTTTTCATGGATTTTGGAATAAAAAGGAAATTAACGAATTACATTTAATACCATTAGCCCACATGGGCTATATTAGTGTTGCTTTTGATCAGAGAGGTCATGGAGAAGCAGGGGGTAAAAAAGGTGATTGGTATAATATGTTTAACGATGTTGTTGCTGTGCTAAATTTAATCTGCTCCATTGAAGATGTTCGAGAGGGTTACATATGCTGCATTGGTAAATCTATGGGGGGAACTTCTGTCCTTACACGATGTTATCAAGATGAGAGAGTTGCGATGGTTATCGCGATGAGTGCATTGCACGATGTAGATCTTCTGCTTAATCATAAGTTTCGCTTTTTATCAGCCGGATGGTTCGTAAGGCATGAAATCTCTAAAGTTAAGAATAAAGCTGCTTTAAAAATTGCCGCTCATTATTTTCTGAAACATGACCCAAGCTTCAATAAAAACCGCGTTTTTTTAATTCATGCACGTAAAGATCAAATTTTCCCTCCCCAGCTTACATTTAAATTAAATAAAGAGCAGGCAGGAATTCCTGAAAATCATGCTATCTTACTAAATAATTGCGGGCATAGTTTAGAGGGTCAAGAGTCCTTAGTTTTCGGGATAATCCTTAAATGGATACGAGAAAATAAAGCCATGAAATTAACATAAAACAAGCTTAAAAGGTTATTTCTGTTGGTTTACAATATGTTCTGTTAAAATATTGAAACCCTTGCCCACATTTAGTCCTGTTTTTGAAGAAGTTTTAATATAATCAATCATATTTAATTTTTTTTGCTTTAGCTCGGCGTAGTAATCCGCAACCATGGAATATTCTTTTAAATCATATTTAGTAGCTAAAAGGAGGATAGGCAGATTTTTATCATAAATTCTAAGAAGCTGAGTCCATTTATCTATATTTACAAAACTCTTCCAGCTGGTTGTATCAAAAAGCAGTAATGCGCCTCGAGCTCCAGGTATATATTCTTTAACCATATATCGAAATCGTTCTTGTCCCCCAATATCGAAGATTTGAAGATGGCAAGTTATATTATTTTCTAATTCGATTTCTTTTAGAAAAAATTCAACTCCAACTGTCATAGTAGTTGTATCGATGAATTTTCCTTCTAAAAACCGATGGACTAATGTAGTTTTACCTACTGAAGCATCTCCTGCTATTAACGTCTTTAATAAAACTTGTTTTTTCATGTGAAGCTTAGTGATTTTAAAAAATTTGCAGATTATATTTTATATCAAAATACTCCATTATAAAATTATATTTTACGTTAAGTTTTTTACCTTCTATCTTTTTTTTATAAAATATAATTTTTATCTTAAAATTCTTATAAGATAAAAGTGTTTGGAAGAATTTACTTATACCAATTAATTATCACTCTTAAATTTAGAATTTTCTGAACTATTGGACTACTTAAGTTTTTAATTTCCTGTTTCTCATATGAATAATAGGAATAAATTAATTTTATACCAAGGAGGTAGATTAGATGGAGAAAAAAAATAAATTAAAGTTTTGCTTTTACTGCGGTTCTCTATTACCGCGCTATAAAGAAGGCGAAACTAAATATTGTGTCTATTGCGGAGTGAAATTACCGTACAAAATAATTGTTGGAAAAAACCCGGTTGATACTTAATAATTTAATAAAAAGCAAGTAAATTCAATTTATCTTAGAATATAATAAGAGAACTTTAAAGATATTTTTATTTTATTAAGCAATGCTTATCAAGTGCAAAAGTCTAATAACTAAAACAGAGATAATACGAAAATATTATTAAGCTTTTATTGCATAAATTCCTTGAGCACCCAGCCATGCAATAATAGCAAAAAAAGCTAACCATTCAGTAAAAACAGTCAATTCCCTGCTGAATTCAGGATATAAACTCAATAGGAAATAAAATGATAAAAATAGAAAACTTAAGGGAGCCAATATAAATCCTGATATTGAAAGTTTTCTTGGAAACTCTTGAATTAAATATTCTGTAATTCCAAATAAAATCAAAACAAAAAAGTTTCCAAAAAAGAATAATGTCGCACCTAACCTATGCAATTCAAGTTCTGCATCAGCGGTAAAAACTAATACTAATATAGCGCCAACTGATGCTATGAAACCTGATAATAATGATATTAAAGCTAATATTTGATTTCCTCCCCTCTTCTCTAAAAATCGCATTAAATAAAGAAAAAAGAAATTATAAAAAATTGTTGAAATAACCACTCCAGTTTTATATACAATATCGGAGTTATTTGGTCCGTGTCCTAAATCACTAATGTAATTCGAGAATAAATTAAAGCTTGGATCTACTTGCATAAATAATATAACAGCAATTAATTTTGTTAGTAAAGAAATTCCAATTCCAATAAAAATAAAATAACTACCATTAAATTTCTCATAAAAATTGTCTACTTTTTCCATAACTTCATAAATGTAATATTTTTTTGGAAAGTTAAAATCTCAATTTATAACCAGCTAGTTAAAAATCAGCTGTGTTGTATTTAAAATTTTTCACAACAAGATAACTCATAGATTAAAAAAGAGCTATAACATTACTAAATTAGAGTTTTATTCCATCAAATTATTAATGGTTTTGCTAAATTCTTTAATAGCATTTGAAAATTCTTTCCTTAAAATGCTTTTAAAGAGAGGATCTCTCTTTTCAAATGGAATAGACTCTTCTCCAGTATAAATATCTCCTGGATGCAAATGTTTAACTAATCCTGAAAATGGAACTGTGAATCCTGAACCTTGAACTTGGAATGAGAAAACTCTATCCAAATTTTTAGAAGGACGTTTGCTCTTATCTTTTAACGTTTGTAGGCTCATTTTTTAAATCACTCAAATCTATATTATTTTTTATGTTCTCTATCCCGTTAATTCGATAAATTATCTTTTTTACTATATTCTTCCAAATGCCTTATCCTAATAATGATAAAAATAAATTTGAAAGTGAGTGATATCTAAATATCACGAAAATAGAAATTAAGAGAAATGATAGTCACCATCACATCAAATTTAGAAAAATGAACACCCCGCTCACTATCTTCTTCGCAGAATCGATGTGACGTGACTATCAATAATAGTGTAGTTTTTATACTTTAAAAAGAAAAATAGTGCCTTGGTTTATGTACGCACAAAATTTAAAGACTTTTACTCATGTGCGTACGTCAGACAAGAATGATAAAAAATTTTAAAAGTAAACACAATTACTGTATCAATATGAATGAGAATGGTAGCGAAAGTAAGGTCACGGTATCATTTAAGAGGTCTGATTGGGAAGAGGTCAACACTCTACTAGAAAAAGAAGCTAAAAAAAAGGATCGCATACACTTCAGAATAGAAGAACATGAAAAAACACAGTGGGAAGAATTTGTTGATGATAATCCAGAATATGAGAGCATGACCGATTTAATTTTAAAATCTGTTCGCAAAATCGTCACTCCCAAAAAGCTGCGAGGAAGTTTGAAATCTCGGAATCCGATAGAAGAGCGTTTTTTAAGCCTCTGGGGCATTAAAAGAATAAATAAGGAAATTAGTAATAGCGTGCTTAAAACTGAAAAACATGTGAAAAAAATTAACCAAGTGGTTATGGACTCAAATATCCCTGACGACCTTACCGTTGACATGATGATCCAAAAAATCCAGCAAAATAATATTGAGAACTTATACTTGAGCGCGATAATTAAGAAAAAAATGCAAAATTGATGTGAAACATTAAAAAAAAATAGGAAAATTAAAGTCATTTACTTACATGAACAAGTTTATAATTCATTCTTCGCAAAGCTTATTTTATTTAACAGTACCATTAAATTATTCAAAATCCAATACCCTCCTTTTGTTTATAAAATCTGTGAATAAATGGGTAATCCGTTGTGATTTATATATTCGTAAGTGACTTACATAAATTAGACCCCATTCACTATTTAATCATTTATTAAGGTTAGAAATCGTGATTTATACTATTATATATTTAAACTCCACGAATTCATTTAGACATACACTAACCAAAAGATAAAAATCCTAAAATCATCACCTCCCAAGTGAGTGGGGTTTTTTTAGAAATTCTTAAAATTTTTAAAAATCAAAATTAAAATATGGAAGATTTTATAGAAATTGCTAAAAATGCTTTTCCTCTAATGGACGGAATTGAAAAAGTGGGGAGTCTTCGAAATGAAGTAAAAATCTTATGGGATACATTTGGAGTCCCTCATATATATGCTAAAACTCCAGAGGATGCCTATTTCGCGCAGGGATATGTTCATGCTCGCCACCGATTGTTCCAAATGGAATTATTTCGACGTATAATAACTGGAGAACTTTCAGAAATAAATGGCGAAGAGAGCCTTGACAGTGATAAGCATTATAAAATAATTGGATTACATCGATTAGCGAAAAATAGTGCAAAAAGAATTCGACAGAACCCAGAAACTGACTTGTTTCGTCAATTAGAAGCTTATAGAAATGGTGTGAATGCTGGAATAGCGAAAGCTAGAATTCGTCCGCCCATAGAATTTGCTGCTTTAAAGTTGGAAATTAAGGATTGGAAAATTGAGGATTCACTTAAAGTTCTGACTTTTATGGATTGGGGTCAAAGTACTTGGAACTATCCAATGGAAATATTACGTGAACAATTAATTAATAAATTAGGAAGTGATATGGCAGATAAACTCATTCCTCTCTATTTTGGGGCAAGTGTTTCAAATTCGATTGGGAGTAGTAGCTGGGTTGTAAGTCCACATAAATCTGAAACAAATTCAGTTCTTTTTGCGAATGACCCCCACCTTCCACTTACCCTTCCAGCAATCTGGTTTTTAGTCCATTTACACTATCCCAAATTCAATTGTAGTGGGGCGTCCTTTCCTGGAATCCCTTTAATAGTTATAGGACATAATGAACATATAGCATTCGGTTTAACTAATGTACATTCTGATACAATTGACTTATTTAAACTTGAATTAAATCCTGAAGATAATGAACAATATAAATATAACGGACAATGGATAGATTTTGAATTTCTTGAAGACCCTATTAAGATAAAAGATACCGATCCCTTACCGTTTAAAATACTTATATCAAAGTTCGGACCCGTTGTGAAATATTTCGAAAGAGACGATAAGTTATATAAGATACCACTTCCCGGTACATATTCTCTCCGCTGGTCTGGTTTTGGAGCTCACATCGAGGATTCTTTTGAGGCATTCATGAAAGTAAATGCGGCTCCAAATTGGAAGGAATTTCGGGAGGGCATGAAATTATTAACAATCAATCCAATAAATTTTGCTTATGGAGATGTACATGGAAACATAGGACTCCAGCATGGAGGAAAGATCCCGGTACGGAGATATGGAGATGGCGCAACTATTACTCCCGGAACGGACGAGAAATATAATTGGGAACGTCTTTCAAATTTTGAAGAGATGGTTTCACTTTTCAATCCTGATTGCGGTTATATATTTAATGCAAATTTTAACGAGGATAAAGCTCCTAAAGGACTAATCCTTGCTCAAGATACTGATGAACCTTATAGACACAGAAGGTTAAAAAGTATTTTTCCATTTAAAGAAAAATTTTCATTTCAGGATTTTATTGATCTTCAACTTGACCAAAGAAGTGAAGAAGCCGCAGAAATTTTACCTATAATATTAAACAACTTAAAGCTAAGCAAAATCCCTGAGAAGTATTCTGACATTATCTCTATTTTAGAGAATTGGGACTTTCATTTGACGAGACACAGTGTCGCTGCCGCATTTTATAAAGTGTGGTTTTTAAAGATTCAGCAAGCTATCCTTAAGCCTCTTATTGGAGAAGACATCTTAAATCCATTTTTAGGGAGTGTTTCCTTTGAATTGCCACGATTATTTAAATTATACGAAACCAAGCCTTCTGAACTCGCAGAGCTGCTGTTAAATACATTCCAACTTACAGTAGAATTTCTATCAAAAAATTTTTCTCAAGATTACTCTAAATGGAAATGGGGGAATATCCATAAACTAACATTGGTTCACCCTTTTTCTCTTGCTGATGAAGAAGCCAATATCTTAAACATCGGCCCTTATAAAATTGGAGGAGATAGAAATACCTTAAACAATGCGTATTCTGATCCTTTAAATCCGTTTGATACCCTCGTCGGACCGTCTTACCGTCAAATCCATGACATGTCAGATTGGGATAAATCGATTTGCATACTTCCCGGCGGGCAATCTGGCCTTCCATTTCACAAGCATTATAATGATTTAATTAAGCTTTACGTGAAAGGAAAATATATCCCAATGTTATTCACTAAAGAAGCTATATCAAAGAACTTAGAGGGAATCCTGAAACTTCAACCTAAATAAATACAAAAAATAAAATAAAAAAAATTTTTATGAATTAATATTTCTAGGTTTAGAGCGCCATGCCAACATGATTATAATTGAAATCATGAAAAGAAATATTGAAAAAGCAAGCAATCCTATCGAGAGCATGGATATTGAAAGAATTCCGTTGTTCATGATAGGGGGAAAATCGCATAAACCCGATAATTGACGCAAAACAAAAAGTACAGAAAATGCCACTAAAATAAGGCCGTTTATAATGAGGTATGCTTGCTCCTTATTTTCTTTAATTCCGCGGATGTCACCAGGAGATTTATCCCATTTTACAAAAGATACTAGGGCCTCTCGCACATTAGAGCCTTCAGGTACAACATCGCAGAATAAATGCAGCGCCGCTCCGACAGTCAAACCGAATAAAAGCATACATACTGGCAGTAGAATTGTACTCGTGAAAAAAATACAAACGATAGCAACAGTACTGGGGATAATAGCCGAATGCGTCCATTTATTTCTATGATTTTCTATCCCGAGCATTAAATCTGAATCTGGCAGTATAGATCCGATATAGGAAAATAGAAACCCAGTCATTATCACAGCCTCATCAAAATTATCTAACCTATTTAAAGCCCTCATTGAATGAAAATAAATCAAAGAAACAAGCGCTATAAGCAAAAATACTACGGAAACTTCTCTTGTTGCCAAATAAGACTTTCGCATCTTTTTTTTTTGTTTTTTCGAAATATTATTTTTTCCTTTTAAAGCCTTATATTCCCGTTCCTTTCTAGACGAGCGCGTCTGAAAAGTTATCGAAATAAAAGTTGCAACAGATGCAATAATAATCGCCCTGAAATCTCCTACGGGATAAAAGATTGATGTTACCATTAACATTGCCACAATAAACGCACTCGCACTCCAAATATAATGGGCGTAACCTTTCATAAAATACAAATCCGTAAATAAGCATAAAAACCTAGTGGAAATCTATTGTTAATCCATTATTAGGAGGTAATTTATTATGAAAGTAAAAGTGAACTTTCTTATGTGTAAGAAGGTTATTAAACTTAATTTGATGTTGATTATTAATTCAATACGAAATAATGTGAGATAATTGTCGGTTAAATCAGATGGTATAGTTGAAGTCGAAACATCAACTTCAATGAAGAATGTACTTTTATGGGCTATGTTCGACTTAGCTAACACGATATATTCTATGGTAATAATTAGCTTAATTATTTTTCGGTATATAGCAGTTATTGGTCAAAAAGAGCATGGATTAACTTATGGGCAGGCTAGTCTTATTTTTGGACTTGCTCAAGGCATCATGCAAGCTGGATTAACTCTTTTAGTTCCTATTATAGGTGCCTTTAGTGATAATGCAGGAAAACGGAAACCCTTCGTAATCAGCTTGGGAGGTTTAACTCTTTTATTTGCTTCATTGCTAGGTTTTTTTCATGATATTACTGTTGTGTTGATATTTTATATCCTTTCGAACATTGCCTATCAGTGTAGTTTGATTTTTTACGATGCTATGATTCCATTTATCGCAAGTAAAGAGGATATTGGTAAGGTTTCTGGATTTGGGGTCGCGTGGGGATATTTAGGAACAATTATTTCTTTAATTGTTTTATTGCCATTGATGTTCATGTGGGGTGATGTGGTAAGTGATCCTAATCAAGGAACTGTTTCTTATGGATATACCGGGTATTGGATAACGTTTGTTTTGCCAATGATTCTATTTTTAGTTTTAGGAATTCCATTCATATTTGTTCGTGAAAAACAAAGAACAGAAAAAGTTCCCCCACTACGTAAGGTAATTGCGGACTCCATTAAACAATTAAGAAGCACATTTAAGGATATTAGAGCGCACAGACCGATGTTTATCTATCTTGTTGCCTATTTTTTAATATCCAACATCGCAAACACGTTAATTATTTACATGATGCCTCTGATTACGGATGGACTTATTATTGGCAGTCGAGGAAAAGCTTCCGATACCTTCGGCGTTATCTTTATCATAATCGCGACTGTTTCAGCTGTTTTATTTACGTATTTCGTAGGGCTCTTCGGAGAAAAATTCGGTCCAAAAAAGGGCTTTTATTTCGTGGGTGCGTTATGGGGTATTACGTTGGGAATGGGAGTTATCTTAATCTTTAGTTTACCTTACATCGATATTGGTTTCAACCTTCCATTTATCATGAGTATCATAATGGGCTTAATAGCGGGACCCGCGTTAGGAGGAACGTGGACGGTTAATCGTATCATGGTAACCAGACTTTCCCCTAAAGAAAAATTCGGAGAATATTTCGGGTTTTCAGACATCAGTGGAAAAGTGTCGTCTTCCATCGGACCCATTATTTTTGGAGCTGTATTGCTCACGGCCGATGTGATCGGGAAATACGCCTGGGGATGGGCATTAATCGCGGTTGGAATTGTTATGCTAATTGGATTAATAGTTATTTCTTTTGTAGATGTCGAACAAGCTAAAAAATAATAATTAATTCTATTTTTTTCTTTTATTTTTTCTGTTGATCAACAATAAAACATTACTAATTAACTCAATATAATGACTATTTTATCCTTTATTTCATAACAAAACTTTTTACTCCCCTTTAATTTAGCTCTATAGATATTTGGGTTCATTAATATTGGTGATAAAGAATTACAACTTTAGAAAGCAAAGATTCTCCTGTGAGATCAAGGGAAGAAATTAGAAAGAGTAATATCCCTTTTCAGAGAGAAAATATTCCCTTTGAATATTTATTTAATCCCCGTGCTGTAGTAGTTGTTGGTGCTAGTAAGGGAAAAGATTGGGGCGGGGCTCATTATTTAGAAACTTTTAAAGAATATAAATTTCCCGGACCTGTATATCCAGTTAATCCTAAGTATGAGGGAGAAGAAATACATGGATTTAAGGTGCGTGGATCAATTTCTTCCTTACCAGATGATCCATCAATCGATGTCGGAATAGTGGCCGTTCCAGCTAAATTCACACCGCAAATAATTGAGGAACTAGGTCAAAAGGGCGTCCTTTTTGCACATATATTTTCAAGTGGATTTTCAGAACTAGGAGAAGAAGGAAAACAACTTGAATTAAAACTATTAGAAAAGGCAGAAAAGAACTATATTCGTATTCTCGGTCCTAATTGTATGGGAATATCCAACCCTAAAACTCGTATTTATTTTGCGCATAAACTCCCTTTGGTAAGTGGTTCTGTAGCTTTTATAAGTCAATCAGGCGGAAACGCCTATAGACATTTATATGCGGCTAGAATAAAGGATTATCATTTTTCAAAAATAATTTCTCTCGGAAACCAAATAGATCTTGATATTATTGATTTCCTAAGGTACCTTCAATCTGATCCAGAAACTAAAGTAATTTCTATATATATTGAAGATATAAAAAGAAATGGTAATGAATTTGTACAACTACTAAAAGAAACCACAAAAGATAAACCAGTTATAATATGGAAGGGTGGTAAATTAGAAGCTGGAAATAGCGCAGTAAAAAGCCATACAGGGGGATTGGCAGGCAATATTGATATATGGAAATCTATGACATACCAAACTGGTGCTATTCTTATAAATAATTTCGAAGAGCTAATTGAAATGATTCAAACTTGTTTATTTTATAAAATTCCTGAAAATCTTGATACAGCCATCATTACTGGAGGAGGAGGTCCAGCAGTAGAGTTAACTGATGAGTGTGAAGCATTTGGGCTTAAAGTACCAAGGTTAACAAAAAAAGCCCAGAAAATGATAAATGAATTTATCCCTCAGGTAAATTCAAATCTTTCCAATCCATTAGAATTTGGTGCTCACGGAACTTATGAAAATATCGTCAAGGTTATGAAAATTCTTGATAAAGAACCCCAAATCTCCACTATACTGATGACAAACAATCTTGAATGGTATACTTCAGGAAATCTAAAAATCGAAGAGGCATCAAAGAGTTTTGCTGAAACATTATCACCAGACTCGAATAAAAATATTGTTAACATCTATAATCCAATTTGGGTAAGGAAAGAAACATTAGATATCGTAAATGAATTAATTTCAAAAATGAGAGATAATGGAATAATTGTTTACGATTCGGCTCAAGCAGCTGCTAAAAGCATTTATCGCTTATGGAGCTATGGAAATTATCTTAAAAATCAGGGATTAATTTAGGCTAGAATAACTTAATTATTTATTTTTAGAAATTAAACCATTCTCATAAGATAATTCTAAGCCAACGTTTAGCAGATCTTTTCTATGACCAAAAATCACGTTTTCTAATGTTCTTTCATTAACTTCTAAGATTTCCGCTAACTTGGCGGCACTAATTGAATTTATAGTTTCAAATAGTTCAGGTAATTGATTTATGATTTCTTTCTCTAATTGTTCTAATTCTTTTTTAATTGATAAACCCTTTGTTTCCGCTTGTACTTGTCTCCGTATTCCTGCTAAATCTATCCCCCACATTTTCATGATTCTCTCAGAATTTTGATTAATCCATTCCCTTATCATCTGATTTATCACTGATGAGAAAGAGCTAGCAATGACACCCTCTAAAGCTTCGATTACTTTAAAATCGATATCCTCTAAATTAACAGTTATTCGTTTTTTTTCAGTTTTTGAGTTTGTTTCGGGTGTCATTGTAGAAAAAAATGTGTTTTATCTGTAAATGAGTATTCTAATCCTATTAAAACCTAAAAAACACAGGTATTTAAATCTTCCGAAATTTGCATCTTAGTGATGCATTATGCATCAAGTTTAAATATGAGAATGATATTAAGTTACATATCTAAATATTATTCCCATAATATACTTCGAAAGGTGATGTGTGTAAAATGTTAGAATTAGTTAATATCAAAAAGAAAAGGATAAATACAAAAGATCAGATCACCATCGATTTTCTTAAAGATGGACAAGAATTTTTAGAAGAGTTCGATATTGACTATGAAATCATTATGGATTGTGTGTCAATAATCTATCGATTTCTTAAGAGGAACGACAAAATCCCGCACAATTTATATAAATTTTTTATTGCAGCATATTATATTGTATCTCGGCACCCACAAGCATTTCCTGCTCATGAATCGAAAAAAAAGTTTTGTAAGAAGTTTGGAATTCAACCGGGATCCTTAGATTATTCAGTAGAAAAACTGACATATGAATTAGATTTTAAAAAAATCCTTGATGAAAAGAATTATCCCTATTTTATAGACTTAAAAGCTGATATAGGCTTTAAACTGGCTAAAAATATAATTAAGCAAGAAGTTGATAAGGCAATGATGAATTTCTTAATAAACCACCAACCAATAAACTCTCAAATTCTCAGTGAAGAATTAATAACAACATTAGTCTTTGAAATGAATGTATTTCGTGAAGAATTATTCGCCCAATTTTATGAAATAGTCCTCGAATTAGTTGAGAATTATCTCAGAGAATACTATGAATATATAGAATTACAGCAAAATTTCTTTATCAAATTTTAACATAAAAAATTATCGTAATTGCGCATAAGGCAATGTAAATACCAGTTCTGCGTGCTCTTTCGGTGCGATTTGTCGGAGTTGGGTAAAAAAATCTCTGCTAAAATCAACAGGTGGTTCGTAACCTTTTGTATACCCATCCAGTATAAAATCCATCCCTCTCCATAAATCAATCACCTCATTAGGGCTTCCGCCAATTGGTCGCCAACTAGCGATAATAGGAAACACTTTGGCCGCTTCTTCCAAGCCAGTTCGAAATTCAGACATCTTATCAGGCGCTACTTCGAGTGTTGCCAACAGATAAACCTTGAGGGGCTTTCGTTGACTTCTTTTTATTGCCTTATGTAAAACTTTTGGTTGTACTGGTCCAAGTGGCTCTAATAGCCGAGATTTTCGTTCAGGGGCAAATTCCTCCAAACGAGCAGAATATTCTCCCCATGCAGAATCTTGACTAGCTTTCATACGGAAAGACTTCAATGCCTCCATATCATCAAACTCCATAATTTGAGTTACTTGAGAGAACCATTCGGTGTTACTATACCAACTAGCTATTAGACGTGAACCAAGGCGTTCACAAATAGGAACCAATTGTTTCTGAGCGAAATTAATAAATTCTTCAAGAGTTACTGGACTGGCTGGTATGAGATTAAATTTCTCCTCTAAATAAATCATACGTTCTACCCTCTATTCTATTACTTTTATCTTGATTTAGATTTTAATTTTTTATTAAAAAGCAATATGAATAAAAAAAGATTAACTTAATTGAAATTTAGCTTTTTATCCTACAATAGGAATAATTCTTCAATTAATTTTGTGACTTGAAATAATCCATAAGTCATTAATTTATTTTAAAACTATAGTTATCTTCTAATTAATTTAATCAGATTTAGGGAGTAAGATGACAATATTGTTACCTTTGGTATAATCTCCTTTTACCTTATCTTCAATCCAAATTTGTCCACCATAACTATTTAGAATTCGGTCTGCAAGTATAAAGCCTAATAAAACACCTTTTGTGTCTCTCTCATTTCTTTCAAAAAAGTTTCCCCTTTTTTCATCTGAATGCCTAATCCCATTATCCATAATTTCGATTTTTAAATAGGTTATATCGTCATTATGCTCGTTAGAGATTTTAATCTCAAGTTCTACTACAGAATTCTCATTATATTTCACAGCATTAATCAAAATATTTTCAAATAGATCTAGTAAGAGATCATTTGCTTTAATAATGAATTCATTACAGTTAGGGTCAATATTTACTTTAATTTTTTTATGGCTGAAATTATTTTGTATTTGCTCTATTGCTTTTTGTAAAATACTTAAAACATCTATTCTTTTTATATTAATCTTAGCGTCTTCAATAGCAGATAATTTTTGAACCTTGGAAACTAAATCTACTCCCTCTATGCAATGCTCTATGACAGTTTGCAAAACTTTACCCATTTGATCCAACTTTTTGGGATTGTTATGATAATCTGATAAATGATTTAAAGATAATTGGATATTTTTAAAAATTTTTGACATATCATTAGCAAAAAGCTCTTTGTAAAAATTTACTCGATCATAAGCATCATGAAATTTTGCCTCACTTAATTGTAATGCCTCCATTGTGTGCTTTAATTTCAATTCAGCTTCTTTTCGTTCTGTAATATCGTTAGCAATTATCTGTATGAAAATATCACCGTTAACTTTGACAAGAGAAGCATATACATTTGTCCAAATGCTTAAGCCGTCTTTTTTTTTCATTTTTATATCAATAAAAGTTAATGTTTCTCCTTTTATTGTATTTTTAAGGGATTCTCCTAACAGTAAAATATATTTTGGATGAAAAATGGATAATTTTTGATCAAATAGTCTTTTTTTTATGAGTTCTTCCCTTGTATGACCAAATAATTCTTCTACTGCAGGATTACAATCAATAATTACTCCATTGAAATCGATTAAAAAAATAGCCAATGGAGAGCTTTGAAAGAGATGCCTATATTTGTTTTCAGAAGATATTAACTGTTTTTTTGCTTGAATACGTTCAGTAATATCCCTTAGGATACATTGTATTAAGTTTTGGCGACCAATTTGAATTTCACTGGTATTTACTTCGACCGGAATAAAATAATCATGTGGGGTTCTAATCTTCATTTCAATTGGTGGTGAATTTGCCAATTCAATTTGCATTAAAATTTGATCTTTAAAATTTTGACTATACTCCTCAATTTCAATTTGGCTTGAGTGAATCCCGATAATATCTTCAAGAGGTTGTTGTAGCAATTTTTCTGCTTGTTCATTAGCATCTACAATAATTCCTGACTTTCTATCTATAATAAGAATCGCATCTCTTGCAGCTTTGAACAAAGCTTGATAGCGTAGCTCAGCAATTCGTAGAGCTTGAACTGTAGGTTTAAAAGTTTTTAGTTTCTCTAAAATAGTTTCATGAATTTCTTCCAATACTTTTAAAACTCGAGAAGTGTTGCTATAAAATTTTTTTATTTGAGTAAATTTCTCAAATACATAAATATTAAATTGATTGATAATTCCTGTTGGAATATCATCAGTATAAAAGATAACGAGAGATAAAGGAAGTCGCCCTCCTCTAATATTCTGATCATACACATAATCAAAATATACAGCTGCTTTCATTTTAAGATGCGAAAGAGGTAATGTTAAAGAAGTTCTTTTGAACTTATCTCCTCCAAATATAAATTGAGAGATTGAGAAACAGCGGATCGCAATTAATTCAGGATCATCAAAAAAATCCTGAGGATATAATTTTAAAGTATTAAGACCTAAATTATCATCCCAAATTGAGAAGAGAACTCCTAAATTATTTTTTTGAGTTGGATTTATTTTATTTGATATTTTTTGAGAAAGCCAATAGAAAGCTTCTCCTATATTTTTACCTGTAAGACCACATGTAGGAAAGATTTTAAAAGATCTATCTCCAAGTCCATCTAAATTCATTATTTTGCTTAATGTTTTAATATTAGGTTCTTTTAAATCAGTTTTATTAAAAAGAATAAGAATAGGAACATTTTTCATTTCTGATTTACTAACAATCTTGTGGAAGATATTTCGAGCGTAATCAAATTTTTCAATATCAGCAATATCTAAAACAAAGACAAGCCCATCCTGATTTTTTAAGTAAGGTTCCCATAAACTCCTTAATTTTATTTGTCCAGGCGTATCATATATATAAAGTGATAAATTATTGATTAATATTCGTGAAATATCTATATGCCTTGTAGGAAGTGGATTTTTTTTTATAGTTTTTTTAAGACAATTTATAATTGTTGTCTTACCTGCCTGATAAAGTCCAAATATCAAGATTTTTGCGTCTTTGCGGTCAAGTACAACACTTTCTGTGGGAAATGTCTCGTAAAAAGAATAAAATAATTTCTTAATTTCTTCTAATTTTTTTTCATCTCCTTGAAAATCCTTATTATCTATATAAAATGCTTTATATGCCTCATTAATTTTCTTAAATTCTTTTTCAAATCCTTCTAATAGTTCTTTTGATAAATCAAAATTTATATTAGTACTAATGTCAATAATGAGTGAAATGAGCAATAATTCTCTTTTACCACGTCCATATTCACTTGGAATTTCAAAAATCAGATTAGCACTCTTAAAACTTCCAAATATATGAATATAAAATCCCTCATCATAGATATCCATTAAAGAAGTAATTTGTTCTAGTTCATTTTCTATTACTATAGACTTTGGAGTTTTTAATAATATTTTTGGTCCGTAAAAAAGATCAAAATAACTTAAAGCTAGAATTCTCAATGATATACCCCTTGATATTCCATTGTATTGTAAATAATATGGAATTTTATATTTTAAAAGTGTATTTATATAAGTTTCCTAAATGGTTTATGATTTTTAGAGCAATATAACACAAGTTTTTATTAATTTATTTTCAAACTTTGTGCTTTTGATATTTTGCAATAAAATTTTATCCGAATTTATAGTAGTCCTACTTAATTTAAATTTATGCCTTTTTTCACAGGAAAAATATGAATTTCAATCTAATAAGAAATCTTTGCTAAAACTCTCAAAAGAATAATTTACTTAAAAATAAAGATATAAATTGGATAATTTTTACCATATTAAATAAAGATATTTTAGACATATGGAAAAATATTCAAGGTTAGAAATTTTGAAAAATAAAGAAAAGGAAAATTCCAATGGGATTAAAATTTTATTCACAGGGCTGGATAATGCGGGTAAATCGTCAATAATTCTATCACTATTACGTGAATTCTCAAAAATTGGGATTATTAGACCAACAAAAGGAGCTCAAAGAAGAGTTTATGAATTCTTAGGAATGAATATAAGCGAATGGGATCTCGGAGGTCAAAAGAAATATCGTGATTCATACTTAAAAGATTATGATTTGTTTTTTGGTAGAACTGATATAATGATTTATGTGATTGACATTCAAAATCCTGACAGAATTTCAGAATCTTTAACTTATTTAAATGATATAATAGAGAATTTCAAAAAGCTGAAGATCGAACCTGGAATTTATGTATTTTTTCATAAAATTGACCCAGAGATATATAATAAAGCTCAAAAAGAAATTGAGAGTATTATATCAAAGATAAAAAACCAAATGGAAAAAAAAATCAATTATAGAAAAATTAATTTTAATTCAACTTCGATCTTTGATTTATCATCAATTCTTAATGCGATGTCTGAAATTCTAATAACTAAATTTCCGAAATCTAGATTAATTAACGATACGATTGATGAATTTACCAGAAAATTTAATGTAGAAGGATTAGAAATTGTAGATGATAACTCTTTCATTATTGGATCTTACTATAATGATGATTTTATTAAAAATTTATTAAATTCTACTGTTCCCTACTTCTTAAAATTAAATGATGCCTTTGAAGATGTGAAATCCGAACAATGTCAACCTGAAGATAAAATGATGATTCATAGATTCGGAAAAGTCTTTTTATTTAAAAAATTCACTTTGCAGAAAGAAGCTCCATTTTATTACCTGCTAATCTGCAAGGAAGAGGGATCAGAATTGAATGAACAAGATTATAAAGCTCTTATTAATTTATTAAAAAAAATTTTATCTAAAGAATAATATAACGAATATCAATTAAATTATTTCATGTTTTTTTAATTTTTTAAAAATTTTCAAGATGATAATAAATTTAGATTACAGAAAACAGACATAAAGTAAATATTCATTGTTCAAATTTTACACTCTTTATAGGATTATATTTAATTTAAGAAAGGATTTAATTATAATGAAATAGTTAGGTGGAAATAAAAAATAAATTAATTAAATTTTGGTTTTTTATCTTGCCAGGGGGCTATTTCTTCAAATGCTTGAGAAACTTGAAGTACTGTTAACTCATCATATTTTCTTCCAATAATTTGCAAACCAATTGGTAATCCATTTTTAGACCATCCACAAGGAATAGAGGCAGCAGGATTCCCGATTAAATTAATTGGAAATGAAAATGCCTGCCATGCAGTAGGTGAAACATTTTTATTGTTAATTTGAGATGGGTAAGTTATTCCTAAATCAAATGCGGGAACAGCGGTCATAGGAGTAATCAAAATATTAAAATCTTTGAAAATTTTATAAAAACTATCATAAATCTCTTTTCTTGCATTCATTGCATTTATAATGGCCATCCCATCATAGCCTAGTCCGCCATCAATCATTTTTAATAACGCGGGATCCATTTTTTCTCTCCATTTTCTTAAGTTTGATTTCATACTGTATGCAATTTCAGATGTCCATATAGTGTAAAACGCTAACTCTTGTTTTCTAATTTTCATTTTAATCTCCTCTGGATCCCATCCAAACTTATTAAATTTCTGCACCGATTCTAGAACGTTCTTTTCTACTTCCATATCAATTTCTTTGGCATATCCCATATTAAGGGAAAAAGCTATTTTTAGTTTATTTGGTTTTTCATCAACTTTATCTAAATAATTAATATTGTTATTTGGTAGGGAATATCTATCTCCCTCAAAAAACCCTTTCATCACATCTAACATTAAAGCAGCGTCTTTAACATATCGAACAAGGGGTCCTGCAGCAGATAATGTGTGAGCAAAAATATATTCTTTAGGATAATTAGGTACTCTTCCAAAATTAGGTTTTATACCATAAACTCCATTTAGAGACGCTGGAATTCTTATTGACCCACCTCCATCAGAACCTTGAGCTAAAGGACTTATTCCTGAAGCCACAGCAGCCCCAGCTCCGCCACTTGATCCCCCACATGTTTTTTTGAAATTCCAAGGATTTACAGTTGTCCCGAAAATTGCATTGTCTGTGACCCCTTTGAATCCAAATTCTGGTGTATTGGTTTTTCCCAGAATAACACACCCTGCCTCCTTCAATCTTTCAACATATATACAATCCTCTTCAGGGATATAGTTTTCATAAATTTTTGAACCAAATGTGGTTCTTATCCCTTTGGTTAATGATAAATCTTTAATTGAGGTTGGAACTCCATTAATTAATCCTCCTTCACCCATTTTAGCAATTTCATCAGCTTTCTTAGCCATTTCTCTCGCTAAATCGAATGTTGGAGTACAATAAGCATTTATAATGGGATTAATCTTTTCAATTCTCTCAATTATAGCTTCCGTAATCTCTATTGAGCTTAATTCTTGGGTTTTTATCTTTTCTGCCATTTCATAAGCAGGCATATAGCAAATATCTTCTTTATTCATTTTTCATCACATTTAATGTTCTAATATAATTTTTAATTATGATGAGAGAACTTAAAAGATTTAATATAAAAAATTAAAAATAAAAATATTAAAAAATAATAGAAATGCTTTTATTACTTAGGTTTGTCTTTCCCTCTTTTTGGCATGCAATTTTTCGATATCTTGTTTTAGTTGTTCATACTTTTCCTTTGTAATCGGAAAACGTGAAATCACGATTAGCCCAATGGTTAATGCAATTGCCGGGAAAACGAACATCAATATCCTTAGTCCTAATATTATATTTTCGGTGGCAACAGGTTCAAATACAGCCCAACCGACGGTATTAAAAACAAGACTTATACTAATTATTACTAAAATGGTGGATAATTTAGTAATCAACGCATTTATGCCAAAATATCCCCCATCACGCCTAGTACCTATCTTTAATTCGTCATCATCGATAATCGCTGAAAGAATAATATCACCAAAATAGATCGCACCTGAAAGACCTAATCCAACAAATATAAAGGCGAAAAAAGCAGCTGTTATATCAGATATAAACATAAATGGCGATAAGGTTGCTATAAATGTGATTATCGAAATCATTACTCCCTTCTTCATCCCCACTTTAATCGTGATATACCGCCATAGGGGCATACAAAATGCAGCAGATATGAATGCTAATCCAAGTAATAGTCCCAATAAATAAGCATCTCCCTCTCCAATCCCCAGAACAAATCTTCCATAGAGTGGAGCAATAATTGGAAGCATACCGACCACAAACCAATACATCAAGTTCATTACAATAAAAATCCGAAAGTTTTTGTTCTTTAATGAATATTTTAATGAGGTTAGTATAGGAGGAGCGGTTTTATAATCTTCCGAAAATTCTATTCTTTCTTTAATACCAAATTTTATCATTATTATTGCCCCGAAAATTATGAAAATTATCATCGTCAGTGCGGCATACATATAATTAACAATATATTTTTTATTTGTTAAATCGGGAATGATAATTGTAGGGATTATGAATACAAATAGCAGACCAATTATTGTAAATAGTTGTTTAAAAGCACTTGCCTTTGCTCTTTGGTCTAAATCCTGAAATTGCTCTGGAAAAAGAGCGCAATAATTTAAATCGTACATTGTAAAAAAAGTATCAAATAATATTAATATAACAAGAAAATAGATAAAGGAAATTAATTCTCCGCTAACTGGTGGGGTGTATAGCAAAACTATAACAATGCATAAAGGAATCAAACCACCTACGATATATGGAGTTCTTCTTCCCCATCTCGTTTTCGTTCTGTCGGATAATGCCCCAAGCAATGGGTCGTTAATCGCGTTCCATAAAGACCAAAGAATGAATCCTAATGTAATAAGATTGACATTTAATCCCACTATCGCAAAGTAAAAAGTAAAAAGATAAATCGTGATCATTTGAAGAGCTATAGCATCCGAGAATTGGCCTACTCCAAATGCTAAAAAACGTTTTGTAGATATTTTTTCCCCTAATTCCGTTTTTTTATCCATAATCAATCAATCTACCTTAATTATTCTGTTTCAATAGAATATTAAAGATCAAATTATTGATTTAACAATTGTTTTTCCTCTATATATACCTTAACGAAAAAAGGGTTTTCTAAATATTTTTATAGAATCTCATTCAATTATCAATTAATTTTCTTTTTTATATTTATTTTAAAATTTTTAGGTAATTAAAAAAAGAGTTGATTTAAATCGAAAGTAATCTTCTTGAAGAAATTACAGAATTAACTTTAAAGGGAAAATATAAGGAAATAGGAAAAATAGTAAGAAAAGCTAAGAGAGAAGGGTTTAGTCCACAAGAAATTATCCAAGCCCTCTCAGCGGGAATATCTTCTGTAAGTCGGAAGTATAAGAAAGAGGGGATGTATTTAGATGATATTGTCGTGTCGGCTGCGGCATTTGAAGTGGGGGCTCGATCGCTTCCCGTCTCGGATGAGGAGAAAAGTCCCGAGGAGAAGGTCGTAATAGGTGTTATGGGAGGTCCTTGGACTATAGGGAATGCTATCATTTCTGCTAATCTAAAAGCACATGGCTTTGAAGTTATTGATGCGGGTTCAGACATACCCCCTGAAAAAATAGCTCAAGCTGCTGCTGATTCAAATGCAAGAATTGTGGCATCAGCTATTTATCTTATGCAATCTCAAGCGGAAGTAGCAAAATTAGAACAGGAATTATGGAATCGTGGTGTTCGCCATAAAATTAGGACAATTCTTAGCGGCCCGGCAGGTTCTCGTGCGATGGCAGAGAAATACAATATTGATGCGTATGTAGAAGATGTAAACGAATTAATAGTAAAAGTAAAGGAATTTTCGGAAGACCTTAAAGCTGAAATGACTTCATGCGATCGCGTTATGACTTCGATTAAGCATAACGAACCTGATAGAGTTCCTTTTATGCCGTTTGCTCAAACATTTACCGCAAAATTTGCGGAAATCCCCTTTTCTGAATATGTGTGTAAAGCTGAAAAAATGGCAGAGGGACAGTTGAAAGCTTATAATGCCTTTGGTTGGGATGCGTTTTGCTTTTCTTCGGACGTTGGGATATACGCCGAGGCATGCGGGGCCACGTGCGAGTATCCTTACGATGATGTTCCTCGAATCATAAAGCCAGTTCTATCTCAAGGGAATTTGTATAGGGATTTTAAAAGCTTGAAAATGCCTGATCCTTTAAGCCCCAGCCGTTTAGCAGAATCTATTAAGGCAATCAGAATCGTAAAAAAGGAAGTTGGAGATGATGTACCTCTGATTGGTTGGTTAGAGGCCCCCTTTCAAGGGACTGCTTTATTAGGCGGGGGAGATCCGTTTCTTCTATTTTATGTACTCGACCACCCCGATGAATTTAAAGAGATACTTGATTGGTACGCCGACTGGGCAATTGATATAGCTAATGCAATGTACGAAGCGGGCGCAGATATCATTGGAGCAGGTGAAACCGCAGGTTATTTCATGTCTCCGAAATTTTTCAAAGAATACGTACTGGAACCGGAAAAAAAACTATGCCGTGCTATTAGAAAAATGGGTATGTATCCACTAATTCATTGCTGTGGATACGTCCCTCAATGTGTTCCTTTCGTCAAAGAAACCAATCCTGGGGGCGCCATCCAGTTCGATTATCAAGTAGATCTGGCATGGGCTAAAAATATATTAAAAGATAAAGTAACTATCATGGGAAATCTTAATTATAATAAATTAATGACTGCAACTCCTAAAGCAGTGTATGAAGATTGTGCAGAACATATAAAAATAGCGGCCAAAGGAGGAGGATATTGGTTAGCATTTGGTTGCGAAATTCCGAGAGATATGCCTTCAGAGACAATGAGAGCGATATTAAGAGCAACTAAAACTGTGGGGAAATATAGTAATTAAAGAAAAAAATTAAGAAAAAATTATATGCACACTTAAAAATTAGTTATTTTTTCATTTTTTTTCTGAGTTCTTCTTTTATTTGAGCGATTTCAGCATACAGATCATCAACAGTAGAAGGGGGCACAATTTCCTTCTCTTTTTTACGTAGATGAATAGCCTCTTCGGGACATGTTGAGACACAAAGTCCACATCCAATACATCGCTTTAAATTTACTTTAGAAATATTATTCACTAATTTTAATGCATTCATCTGACATCGCTTTAAACAAGTACCACATCCCGTACATAATTCTTTATCGACCTCTGCATAAAAATTACTTGCTAAAAATTGGGCGGGACGAGGGATTTCTTTAGCTTTTGATAAAGATAAGCAACAACAATTACAACAATTACAAATAAACTCGGGATTCTTAGTATTTCCGGATTGAAGGACCAAGCCATTTTTTTCAGAGTTTAGTAAAATTTCCAAAGCTTTATCTTTAGATATTGGTCGTGCCCAGCCCTGGTCTAAAAATAAACGACCTGTATTTCCTAAATAAAGACATAATTCACGCTCAGATATTTTACTACAAGGTTCTCCCTGTAAATCCTTAGATTGTCGACAAATGCAATTTGCCAAACCGATTGAATCTTCTTCTGTGTTTTCAATAATTTTTCTTATTTCATCGTAGCTGGCTACTTGATTCTCAGGTGTTAAACTTTGTTCTAAAGGGATTATACGTACCTGCAGATTGTTTGTACTTATAATTTCCAATGCAAATTCGTTATCTTTGTATAGTTCAAAATCTTCTATGAACTCATTTGTCAGCTTATTGATCTGGTATTCATATATTCCAACCACTAATGGGAGAATCGCATAATATTTCTTATCTCCTTCTTTTTTAAAATTAATTAATCCCTTACTGACCATGACATCTAATGCCTCTTCTAATTGACTAAGAGAATTTTGAGTTTTAATAGTCTTATGGATATTTTCTAAGATTTCATACTCCCATTTCAAGTTTATGGCAATTTCAGCTTCCTCAGGGTTAAATAAATGCTTTAATACTCTTATTTCAACCCCGCTCTTAGTAGCAGGATATCCAATTGGAAATTGATCCAGATGTTTTTGCAAATTTTGATATACTTCTTCGGTCATTTTGAGTTTTCCACAAAATTTATGATTAATTATTATGATTGATTATTCTAAGTTACGTCAATTGTTTTATTAAAGCTAATTAGAAATACCTTAATTTATGAGTTGGATTATGTTCTCTGTTTTACATTTCATAAGGTTTAGCTTCTTTTAGAATTGAATCTACCTTCGAAAAGAGCCCAAGTATGAGACTTAATTCCTTTTTTGAGATAAAGGCACGCTCAAATACATTTTTAAATGCTTGATATACATTATCTTCACGAAATGTTCTTATTTTCAGATATTCAATTATATCACTTATGAAATTATATAGTATTATTCGATCTTCTTTATTAGCTAACAATACAGGCTTTTCTCCTCTTCCAATCCTTAAAACATGTATTTTTTTAAAAATTTCATATAAGATAATTCCACATCCGTGAGAAAGATTTAAAGAAGGATATTCTTTACTTGTGGGTATTCTCAATAAAACATCGGCTAGTTTGATTTCTTCATTGGTTAAACCACGTGATTCTTTACCAAATAAAATCGCAATTTTCAGTGGTTTCTCTGAGACAGGAATTGAGAAATTATGAGGAAAAGTTGCTACTCGTTTGATATTTGAATATTTTTTTCCTTTAGCGGTAGTGGCTATGATTAAATCAAATTTTCTTAAAAATGCACCAAGTTCAATTAAATGAGATCTTTCATTCTCAACAGTTAGAATCTTTGCATTAAGCAAAATATCTTTTCCGTGCATCGCATAACCGCAAGTTTCATGGCTTTTGATGTTATTAATTTTTTCAATAGGATTAAAGATTACCAGATTCTGAAAAGCAAAGTTTTTCATAATTCTTGCTATACTACCTATATTCCCTGCGGTTTCGGGTTTGACCAAGATTATAGTAAAAGAAATGTTCTTATATTTCTCATTTAATTGAGTTTCTTTAAAATCTTCGAGTTCTCTGAATTTTCTTTTTTTATCCAAATTTAATCACAACCAAGTATATCATTTTAAGATTCTATAATTGACAAATGATAAAAAAGTTAAAGTTAAATTTATAGAACAGATCTTAAATATAATGTTAGAGGATATCAAAGAATATATACAATTCATAAACATATCTAGTGAAGATCTCGTTTTATTTGAATGGAAGCCACTAAGATCATTTAAAAGCTATATTTTAGACATGAATATAATTAAAGAGAATAAAGTCAGCGATATTTTCTTCCACATTAATAAGGGTAATCTAAAAATAGTACACATAAGAAAGCACGATTTAATCTATACAATTGGAGCCAATAATATACAATACCAAATTTTGGAAGCTTTACTCGAAGAAATCGATAGACAATTTAATGAAATGTATGATCTAGATGTACTCCTTTCATTTAGTAATACAAATCCTTCCATGTTCAAACATTTTAAAATACAAATAGAGCAGATCATGGAGAATTTTCACAGTTCTAATTTAGTAAAAAAGGTTGATGTTCTCTGCAGGGTATGTAAGGCTACTTTACCAATGTATGTTAAAAGAAGCATTATGGAAAGCGAAACTTCTTTTCCTGTACCTCTTGTTTATATCCATAAAGGACACGCAATTGTAACCTACATTGATAAAGATTTTGTAGTACGTGGAGTTGAGTTAGTTCATATTAATTCTTAATCTGAGTATTTTGAATGGAAAATTTAAATAAAAATATGGTTAAAGAAATCCTAAGTACCATTCAATCTGAAGGCATTATCGGCTTTCGCCTCTTAAGCATATTAAAAGAAAGGAATCCTGATTTTAACGAAACTGTTTTATATTCAACTTTAAAGACTCTCACCGAACATAACTGCATCGATAATTATATTGCGAATGAAGATAAGAATTGTAAAGTTAAAATACAGTATAAATTATCTGAACAGGGTAAAATACTTCTAAATTCTTTATAAGCATTGATGTATTTCGTTTGTTTTAATTAGATTCATTCTATTTTTGAAACAAATATATATATTGTCAATTTAATCAATTATATAAGAAATTCAATCTAAATTTCAATTTATTAAACAATGATGGAGATAAATAAGATGAATGAAAAAAATTGGAGAGAATGGCTTTTTATTATTGCTATGTGTGTTCAGACCATTAAAGTAAGTAAAAATATACTCATTTTATTTCAAATAAGATTATCAAC
>JAHPZA010000004.1:0-354083 GCA_019058445.1 Promethearchaeota archaeon
ATTTAAATTCTCAAATCTTACCCTTTATTTCAGCATCATGTTTTGTAATTATATTAATTATATGGTCATTCAACGTTTCAGAAAAAGATTCACTCCAAGAAAGTATGAATAATTCGAATTCATAACGGGGTCGATAAAATAAAAGAAATATCGTTCCAAGAATATTATAATAGGGTATATGGCTCTGTCTTTATATAATTACAAATATACTAAATAGCACGCTTCAATTCCTTTTTGAAAATAATAATTTTTTTTTTTAATTTTTTATTATAATATTAATGATTAAATATACAAGTGAACTGTTTGCTATTGATTGGGAAGAAGTAGCTGATGTAATTGCTGAAGCACCTCTAGGAACATATAGACGTAACCCATTTAAGCTAAAAAGAGCTTTTGAGTCAAGTTACCTAGTGAATTTTGTATTTGATGATGATAAGTTAATAGGAATGGGAAGAGCATTATGTGATGGTGAGTTTCAAGCAGCTTTATATGATATTGTTTTGTTACCCGAATATCAAGGTAAGGGAATAGGAAAAAAGTTAGTAAACCGATTATGTTCCCAATTACCTGTTGAAAATATTATTTTGTATTCAGTTCCAGGTCATGAAGGGTTTTATGTTAAGTGTGGATTTAAAAAAATGCGTACAGGCATGGCAATATTTGATGCAACTAAGTCAAAAATAGAAAGTGGATATTTAGAATAAGGCCCCATGGAATGCAAATACTAAAAAATTTATTAGAACTTTATGAAAGACAGAATAAGAAAATAATAATTAAATTATTAGAGTAAAAATTGAGAATTTATTTAGATTTTTTTAATTTGGGAAATAATGCTCCAGTTGTTTCTTGATATTTCCGATATTTAACACCGAATCGTCTTATAAGATCTTTTTCTTCATAGTGAATCATAATAGGGGTATATAAAATAATAAATATTGAAGAAATCATAACTAAAAACCAAGAATTAAAAGCGAAACTGAGTGCGACAAATGTAGGAAACTCTCCAAGTGTCTGTGGATGTCTAATATATTTATAAATTCCACCATACATTTCTGTATCTTTGGATGGGCTAAGAGTCTCGGAACCTGCTGCTTTAACTCCTAAAATCATTATTATAAGGCATGGAGTAGCAATGCAAATTGCTATAGTAATTCCAATCCATATGTTGGGACTTATTATGCAAGAATTAACAATTGGAAGGGGAAACCATATCCAAATTATTAAATTGATCACCGAAATCAATTCAAAGAATCCTCCTATAGTACGAAATTTCTTACAATCCTTCCATGCTTTTTCTCCATATTTTTCGGATCGTTTTACAGGTTGAATACTTAAGAGATATAAATATCCCATTCCCAATAAAGATATTATTAAAGAACTAAAATTTATTAAAGCAATAATCGTTTGAACCACGCTCTTTTAGATATTATTTTAAATTTTCAATGTACTTGTTGTAAATTTTAAATAAAATAAATTTATTTTATTAAGATATAATTATTTCGCTATAATTTATATATTTGCCAAAAGCATTTATTTCTTTTACAATTTTTCTAAATACATTGAATTTTTCGGAGATTGTGAAAATTACGGATATACTGTAAATTAAATAATTTTTTTCTTTTAATTAAAATTTCTTTATCATCCCGAATCAATAAGAATGAAACCCTATGGAATACAAATACTAAAAAATTTCTTGGAATTATAAATTAAGAAAATTTATCCAGAGATTCTTGATGAAAAAAAAAATTAAGATAATTGTTATGAAGATTTAACACCCACGTTTCACTATTGCAACCATTAGTATCTTTACCACCATACAAGACCACTCAGTCTTACGTAGATTCATGAACCATCAAATGTTCATACCTTGCACTTGGTTTGCCATTGGAAGGGTTCCTTTTCATCAAGGAATTATTAGTATAATTAATTTTTTTACTAATTTGTTTCGAGCTTTCTAATTTTTTTTAGTAGATCCGTTGCATCCTTAAACTTTTGTGTCGCTAATGTAAAAACTTCTGAATCATATTCTCCACTTGGTAAATTTTGAGAAAAGAATTCAAAAGATAATTGAATACTCTGTAAAATATTCCCTAAATCGTGAGAATAATTATCTATTAGCTTTGAATTTAGATAACTGCTGTGATTATATTCGATATGAATTAAAAAAATTAGCATTAATAGCTGACTGTTAATAATTCCACAAAAATAGATATTGATAAAAATCTCATTTTTAAGATAATAGACATCAAAGATTGATCCATTTGCGGTAATTATGAATGAAATTGGAAGAAAAACAAGACTATTTATTATAAATCCGTAATACCATACAATACTCTTGCCAATTTGCTTTTTAAAATTTGAATATCTTAAGAGAGGAGTCATAATTAATATAACGAAAGTAATAAGAAAGATGATTACTCCTACATTTGATGCAATTTCTTCACCTAAAAAATAAAATAGACAAAATATAATTGTAATTACTATTCCAATAATTTCCATTATTGATTTTACTTTAATTTCTATATAATACGTTAATAGCCCAGCTGTATTAAAAATCATTCCAAGAGATCCAAAAAAGGTGTTTAAAAATGAACTCAAAAAAAAAAGTACTGCAATTTCAGCTAAAAAATAACAATTCCATGCTATTATGAAATAGATAAATTTGATCTCTTTTTTTCTGATAAAAAAGTCAATTGAAACAAATATACCAACAATTCTTAAAACTGAACCTACAATAATGTAAGCTATTACTAGTGGTTCCATTATTCTTATCCCTATGAAATACTAATTATTTATGGAACTTCCTATATTTATAGTTTTGCTAGTTATTTTGTTCATACAGATAGAAGATTAATCCCTACAGCTGATAAATTCTCAGAAAAATCAGAAATCATTTTTAAAAATTAAAAAAAAAAATAATTTTATTTTAAGATAAATCCTCACTGAGCAACGTTAATTTGGAATTAAACATATTTAGCATAATAATCTAACATTATTTGTGGCTTATGGCCAAAATAATTATAGGTATCAAATCGATGCAGCGGTTCCTCTTCTTCCAAGAAGAGTAGTTCTTTAGGTTCAGGAGATTTATCATAATAAGCTTGGATATCATCAAGAGACGCCCATTTATCAGTTTTAGCTTGAATATAGAAAACCGGGCAAGGAATACTATGACAATAATTTAATGGGCTCATTTCGCTAAACCATTTTCCACTCCAAATTCGACTGATTAAGGTTACTAGGGGAACCATCATTATAGCCATAATAACTGTATATAAGGATTTCACAAGTCTCCATACAAGGGTATTTCCCGAAATGGGTTGAACCGCTATCATACATTTTATATTTTGAAACAAGTCAGGTCTTTTATTCATTGCGATAATTATGGAATTTGCTCCAGTGCAAAAACCTAAAAAAGCCTTATCTTGATTTTTTAAATCATCTCGAGAATTAATATAATTCATTGTTCCAATAACATCCTTATATTCATCAAGACCAATATAAACTTTTTTAGTTTTACTTTTACCACTTTCTCCATGATTTCTCAAGTCAAAAAATAATACATTATAACCAGCTTCATTTAATTGTTTTACAGTAGGGAGAAATTTAACTGTGATTTTAGTTATTTTAGCTAATCCTTGGTTTTTTGGATCAAATCCGGCTCGACTAAAACTTGCAGGATGAACCATTATGATTAATTTTTTCGAACTTGAGGGGATGTACCACCCGTTTAATTCAACATTATCTTCAGTGTTATATGAAATATCTTCACATTTCATCCCGTAATCTTCTGGTGTTTCAGTTATGGGATGTACCATAGGATATAATAAAGATTTAGCAAAATAAATTCCCATTGCAAAATAGAACAATATTATAATCCCTATAATAATAAGAAATATTGTTGTGGTCATTTTTTTTGAGTCACATTGATTTATTTTTAATTAATACAAAGAAACTTTCTTTACAGAAAAATTACGTTGCATATAATGATAAAATAATACGTTTTTTTTTATTTAAAAATTTTACGTTTTATTCAATCTAAATTTATTACGTGGCAAATTCCCAATAAAATGAAACGTTTATAATTCAAAAATCATTTAATAATAATATTATGAATCAAGAAATAGAACCAATTTCCCCGTCTAAAAATTTAGAAATTATTGAGCAGTTAGGAAACATAATTACCGAAGATAAAGTAGATTTTTTAATCATTTTACTCTTAACTGTTTTTAATGAATTAAAACTATCTGAACTGGCAAATTATTCTAAGAAGTCCAAAACGACAATATCACGTCATATTTATGCTATTAATAGGAAATTTAAGAACTTGATTCTATCCAGAGAATTAAAAGTAAGAGGAAATATCCCAGCTAAAGTTTATAGAATCGATCCCCTAACTAGACAAAAAATTATGTCGATGGATGTGGATGCGCAATTAATATACCAACATCCAGATTTAATCTCATTCCTTCCAATGCTGCTATCATTAAATCGTACAACGGTATTTATAATACAGAATCTCCATGAGAATCTCATTTCCTTTTTCGATTTTTTAGAAGAAGATTTAGAAAAATTAAGAGATAAAGAAGAAGCCCCCATGTACAGCAAAATAGTTCAAAATATGCCAAATTTTGAAGCAACATATAATAAACATCTTATCTTTTTAACAGAATCCCAGAAAAACAAGATAATTCCCTTATACTTAAGTTTCATCGAAAAAATGCTTAAAATTTTACAGGAAACCACATCAGAAGATAAACAACCTTATTTATTCTATAATATTCTTATTGATTTAGAAAAAATCTTATCAAATAGGAAGAAATAAAATGATTGATTTTTTGAAAGATAGTGCTAATTTTAATTTTTAAATAATATGTTATTTCAACGAGATATGAAAAAATCTTGAAAATTTTATAGTATTAAAAAAACATCATAAAAAGGACTTAAGGCAAGATATTCCATAGGTTTTAAACTACTCTCTCCATTCTTCTTCATCAAAAACGACAGCTTTGTACTGGATTTTATCATCAGAGACATCTACAATAGTGAAGGGTGCGCCACAATCCTCACATTCAAGAACATCGTCTTTTTCTGCATCATCAATAGGAAATTGATAATAACAACTGGAGCATTCCAAAATAAATTTGCCCTCTTCATTTTTTGTAGCCTCATATATTTTTTCAGCCATAAATATCACCATAATTAATATATAATAATAATATTAAGTTACATTTTTTATTATTCTTTCTATTCTTATTTCTAATCAGTTATAATAGTGCAATTCTCATTATTAAGAGCTTTAATGATTGGATTCTCTCGTAGACCAGATGCGATTATTACTTGTTTAATTCCTTCACTGGCAGATTTTAGAGCTGTAATCACTTTAGTTTTCATACCTCCCGATACATTTTCAAGGATTGAATCAGCTCTTGAGCTATTTATGTGAGTAATAAGGTTCTTATGTTTATCTAAAACGCCATCAACATCAGTTAAAAGTATTAATTTATCGGCTTTGGTCGCTACTGCAATTGCATCAGACATTCTATCACTATCACCACCAACAATCTCATTATCTATACTGATAGCAATGGAGGCTACAACGGGAATATAATCTTTCTCCCAGAGTGTTTCAATTAATTGAACATTTACTTTAGAAGGTTTTCCTGTGTAGTTATCCTTGAGTTTTTTCTTTCCTTCCAAAATAACCATCGCTTTTTTAAACCTCTCGGCAATGATCAGCCCTCCGTCAACTCCCGAAATACCAACAGCAGGAAGTCCCTTAGTAACCATTTCTTTTACAATACGTTTATTATTTAGACCAGCAACAACCATGATATAAATATCTCTGGTTTCTTCATCTACATAACGAGCTTTATATCCTTTAGTAGAATGGGTAAAAATCTGGGGTATACCCATTTTCTCTGCTATAGCTGTAATTACATCAGCTCCAGCATGACATAAAACTATCTTTTTCTTTTCAGCATGTAGGTTTAATAAGTCTGAGATTACAAAATCTAGGTTTTCCTTTAGTAAATCTCCACCAATCTTAATAACAATTTTTTCTGACATAGTTCTTATCCTCTTTATTTTATTATTCTAAATTGCTAACCGCACATTCCACTATTCCGCGAGCTACTTTACCTTCGCTAAATACATGAGTTAGATCTCCAAAATCGATCGTAGCATTAGCTTCGCTTGCAAATAGCTCAGCCTTACTGGTCCCTTTAATAAGCAAATCTTTTAATTCATGATAGACATCTAAATTCATATATTTAGTCATATCTGAATGGAACTTTTTATCCTTGGCCTCAAAATCCGTTTTAAATTGTTTTTTCATGTGAGTTAATTTAAATTCTTCTGAGTTTTTTAGTTTGTTTCCAAGGGCTCTTATCTTCTTTTTTAGCTCTAGATCATCGGAATTAACGAGAATATCAATCCCTAATAAAATGCCTCGATCCTTAATTCCATCCAATTTAGTAGCACCATCTAAAACTGATTGGCACATTTTAAATGAAAATTCTTTTATCCTGTCTGTGATCTCAAATTTAACAGAGGGATTGCCTTGAGAAGTATTAGCTACGATATACTCTCTCATAGGTATTCTAAATAAAGAGGCAAATATTTCTAGAGGCGAGCTTTTCTTTTTACCCACCACTACTCTAATATCCGCTATGTGGGATTTGTATTCTTGAACATATAGCCCCCAAGGATTGGCTAGGATACGTTTATCATCGTACAAATATTGATCTAATTCTTCCCGACTTTTAAGAAAAGTTACTCTCCAACCACGACCACCCCCTGTAGGTTTAATTACTATAGGGTAATTAAATTTGCTTTCTATAGTATCTATAATCGATTCTCGAATCTGGGGTACTCTTAATCTTGGATAATTGGTAATAGGGACCCAAATTGTTGGGGTTGATTGAAGATTAGCAGCTTCAAAGCATGCCGTAGTCAATGCTTTATTATCACAAATGTTTGTGACGGAAAGATTATTAAATAATTCGTAGCCATTGAACGCTATCATAGGTTGAATAAAATTTACTTGAGACATTAAGCCTAATCGGTTGATAATGACAGAGTCTTTTTTATAATCCTTTATAGGATTAAGTAGATTCCAATCTGTATCCTCCACAGAAAATATTTGATGTGAATATCCTAAAATTTCTGAGGCTTGTTCAATTCTTTTAATTTCTAACCAATCGCTTCTATATCCCGATAATATTATTATATTTGGCATTTTAGATGGCGTAATTTTTATTTTATTTTAGTCGTACTTATATATATTGACATTTATTAATGAAATTTATGTAATAATAATTCATCAAGATGAATCCATTAGAGATGCAAATATTGAAAAATTTCTTAGATTTATGAGAATTTTTTAATTTCATCTATTTCTCAACTTCTTGGCGAATTCCCGCTATATAATCACCTAAGGGAGTACCTAATTTTAAAAGTGAAGGGTTTTCTCTCTCAATAGCAGCAATAAAATTTAGTAAATGTGTTGCTCCTGAAGAATCAGCCATATTTCTATTAAATATAACTGTCATTGGTTCTCGGCATTCTTGCCGAACATTAAGTGCAAAGTTATTTAGAGTTTCTTTAGTTAATGGTTTACCTCTAACTTGCTCTAATGTATTAAACGATGCACCACAAGGACTTTGTCTTAGGAGTGTGATTTCAGTGATTAAAGGGTTCACATCATTATTATATTCAAGGTTCACTTCATAATGGGGGGTTCCAAATTCTTTAAAAAAATCATCGATTACGGATATCCCAGTATTTGGAAGCGCATTACACATACTTACAGGCTGTACTACATTGGAATTCGAACTTTTTACTTGATTAAAAAATCCTTCACCAAAATGAACAGGCAGAATCGTTGGTATTTGGCGATCGCATATTTCAGTTACTACATCTGGATGTCTCAGATATAAGATTAATAGATCAGCATTCTTAATTGCAAGTTCCACTTCTTCACTAAGAAACACTTCATCTAAAAACAGAGTAGGATCCTGTTCTTCTAACAAAACAAGCTCTGTTTTAGGAAATTTCTTTTTTACAACCTCTATTGCACGATCCCCGTATTTTCCATCAGAAAATATTAAAATTTTTAACTCTTTATTCAGTATTCTTCTCATCACATTTACATTAATATCTTTCCAATATATTAAATCGGATAAAAAATTATAATTTTTCTTTTTCTCATTATTAATATCCAATATGAGAAAAAAATATCAAGATTATTGAAATTACAATCATTTCAAATTCACCCCTAATCAATACAAATGAAACCTAATATAATCCTAATTTTTAAAAATTTTTATGAATTGTAAATTGGATTAATCTATTAAGATTTTCTTGATGCTGAAATTATAATATAATTTGTGTAGAAAAATGTTTTTAAAGAACTTTTTTTATTAATTTATATAAAGGGGATTTAGAGTGACAAGCGTCTTTATCGTTGATGATGACATGTCTTTGCACACCATCTATCAACTAATTCTAGAACGGGCAGGATTTTCAGAATTTATTTTCGCAAGCAACGGTAAAGAAGCAGTTGAAAAATACATAAAGTTTAATGGATCTCCAGATATAATATTAATGGACCATAGAATGCCCTTAATGAGTGGAATCGATGCTTTAATTGAGATTTTAGCTTTTAATAAAAATGCAAAAGTTATTTTTATTAGCGCAGATGAAGCAGTAAAGGAGCAAACGATAGCTTTAGGTGCTCGAGGATTTATTAAAAAACCCTTTGATATACACCAACTCCTAATTGTTATTAAAAATGTCATGAATTTAGAGATAAAAATATAAGAAAAAGAGGTTAAAAATAAGAATGAATGAACATAAACAAGATTTTAATAACTCAAAAGAAAATTTAGATAGAAATGAAGATCCCTTTCAAATTATTGTAGATAACGCAAATGAGGGTTTTATTATAACTGATTCAAGAGGTAATATCCTCTATTGTAATAAAGGAACTTCAATTTTAATTGGATATGATAATAATGAATTATTAGGAATGAACTTCGAAAATTTATTGCATCCAGATGAGGTCACAAAGGTAACCAATACATTTAAAAATAGGGTTGTGGGAGATAACCAAACAAATCGATATGAAACCATTTTTCTTAGCAAAAATAAGAAGGAAATACCTGTAGAATACAGTATAACAGAAATAATCTGGAAAGGCGTGAAAAACATTTTAATAACTATATGTGATATTTCTGATCGAAAAGAAGCTCAAAAAGCACTAATTGATAGTGAGAAATTATTAGATGATATACTCACAGCATCTTCGGTAGGAATTGCTTATTCAGTTGATAGAAAGATAATATGGGCAAATGAATCAATGGTCAAATTATTTGGTTTTGAAAGTGAAGAAATGTATAAAAACAAAGATACTCGGATTCTATATCCTAATGAAAATGAATATACACGAGTTGGGAAAATAACATATGAACAATTAACCTCAACAGGCAAAGTTGAACTCGATGCGAAATTACAGCGGAGGGATGGCTCGATTTTTGATGCCCATATAAGAGTAAATCTTCTTAAGCCAGATGAACCCAAAAAAGGAATGATTGTAAGTATTATAGATATCACCAAACGAAAACAAGCAGAATTAAAATTAAAAGAATCTGAAAAGAGGTTCAGAGCTTTATACGAAAATATTGCTGGAGGAACACTCATTATAGGAAATGATTATCGTATTAAAGATGTAAATGATCGTACATGTGAAATTACAGGATATACTAAAGATGAACTCATCGGGCAATTATGTGATATTGTGTGCCCAAAAGGTTCAGCATCTGAATCGTGCCCAATATGGGAAGAAAATCTTGATGAATTTAAAGGTATGGATACAGCCATTAAATGTAAGAATAGAAAGAAAAATCCTATATTAAAAAATGCAAAAAGAATCAAAATTGAAAATGAAAGTTATATATTAGAGAATTTTCAGGATATTTCTGAGAGGAAAAGAACTGAAGAAATGTTAAGAGAATCTGAAATCAAATATCGAGAAGCTTACAATAAATCAGACTTTTATAAAGATCTGTTAGCTCACGATATGGGGAATATTTTAAGTAACATCATGTCTTCCATACAATTAATAGAAATATCAAGAAATAAAGCGGAAGATGATGAAATAAAAGAAAAATTACTAAAACTTATTAAAACACAGGTTCAGCGAGGGGCTTCTTTAATCTCAAATGTTAGAAAACTCTCATTTTTGGAGGAAAAAGAAGTAAGTATAAAAAATATTGAAATTACTAGTCTACTCGAAAACGCCATCGAGTTAATTCGTTCTAGATTTAATCAAAGCAATGTCAAAATAAAAATTGACACGCCACAAAAAGGAATTAAGGTCAAGGGAGGTGATCTTCTTCTTGATGTTTTTGAAAACATCCTAATTAACGCAATTATTCATAATCACAATGATATAAAGAAAATATGGATAGAAGTATTTCCAATTAAAAAAGATAAAGAGAAATATGTAAGATTAGAATTTAAAGACAACGCTGTAGGAATAATTGATGATAGAAAAACTGAAATCTTTGAAAGGAGTTATAAAAAAGATAAAAGTACTGGTGGAATGGGGATAGGGCTCTCACTTGTGAAAATGATAATCGATGGATATGACGGAAAAATATGGGTAGAGGATCGGATAGAGGGAGATCATACAAAAGGAAGCAACTTCATTATTCTTCTTAAAGAGGTCTAGGCCATCATTTAAAGCTCATTGTTGAACATAATGAAGCCTTGCCTTATGGAAGGCAAACTTTTCATAATTTCTTAGAACTTAGAATTAGAGAGTAATTAGAAAAATATGTTTTTTCTTGTTTTATTGACAATACAAATTCCATCAGTAATATAAAGCTTGTATAATTGATTAATACATAAAACTCGGATTTTTAATAGATATTAAATATAGTTTTAGAGAAAAAATGGGGATATAAATTGATTAGAAATCAAAAGCAGAAAGATAATATTAAAAATAGAGACATCAGTCACCTAGATAGTAATAGCGTATTAAAGCGAAATATGAATAACTTGAATTTCCATATTAAAGCGATTCTATTTTTATCGAGTTTAATGATGATACTATGGATAGGAGTGTTAACTATTTTTAGATTTAGTTTTGCATCAAGCGCTTCATCCACATCTGATGGTTTAGAACAAATCTATCAGTTATTAATAGTGTTTTTTGTATGCAATGCAATCGTTTTTTGTTTGGTTTGGTTGGCAGAAAGGTCATTTATTTCAGGAAAATGGTTAGTGTTCATAATATTTTATTCTAGTTTTATGGTTGCTTTTTTTATGCCACAAATTGAAACAATGATGTTTAACGATTCAGTTCAAATGCCCTTATGGATAATATATAGTGCGATTTTTTCTGGATTGGTAGCTTGTTCTATTATAGCAATCTTATTAGTTAGAATGTATGGTAAATATGAAAACAATAATGAACACTTTGTTTCATCTTTATGGGATGGAAACAAAACTGAATTATTATGGAAATTTAGTATATTAGCTGTAATTTATGCAGGATTTTATTTTTTCTTTGGATATTATATTGCCTGGCAATTCCCCGAATTAAGATTTTATTATTCTGGTACTACAGAACTAAAGGGCTTTTTTGAGCAGTGGGAATACTCTTTTTCCCAGAAACCTATTCTACCCTTTTTCCAAATAATGCGAGGTTTTCTATGGGCTTCCGTTGGATTTTTTACAACTAGAGCACTAAAAAAAGACGTCAATTGGGAAAGTTATATTATTGTAGGCTTGATTTTAAGCATAGGTTTAAGCTTTCAATTACTAATCCCAAATCCATATATCCCAGCATCAGTAAGAATAGGTCATTTTTATGAAGCATTAATTGAAAATTTTTTATTTGGCGTAATAGCAGCAATTATGTTCAAGCAAAAAGAAATATGAGCTTTATTTTGTTCTTAAATCAAAAAATAATTAAAGAAATATAAATTTATGGAGGAATAGAAAATGAAATCAATTACTATTAAAAAAGCGTCTATATTAGCAACTATAATCTTTATTGGGATGATATGTTTTCAACTTCTACTAGCTCTTGGCTTTCCAATTGGACATTTAGCCTGGGGAGGTCAATATAAGGTATTGCCCATTGAATTGAGAATAGCAAGTTTAGTTGCGGTCGCAGTTTTTGTAATTGCTTCGATTTTAGTAATGTCGCGAGCAGAGATAATAAAAATCATTGAAAAACCAAAATTTCTCAAGTCCAGTGTTTTAATTTTAGCAATATATTTTGCGTTTAACGTTTTTCTAAACCTATTAACAGAAAATTTTTGGGAAATGCTTATTATGATGCCAGTTTCACTTATCTTAAGTATATTATGTTTTATAGTAGCATTGGGACCGGATTCTTAAAGTATCTTATTTTTTAGAATTAAAATTTATAAAATATATTAATATAATTATGTGTTTTGAAGAAATAAGCGTATGTCCTGAATGTGGTACTCCAGTTGGTTATAAAGGGGTAGTAAACAAATTATATAATTTTTTATGTTCCAAATGTGGATGGGAAGGATCTAATTTTAAGACAAAGAAAATTAAAACTGATTTTAGACATCGGGCAAAACCGTGTCATGACTGTGGAATAGTTGAAGGAGAACTACATAAGGAAAATTGTGATATGGAGGTTTGCCCTTTTTGTGGGCTTCAACTGTTAACATGTGGTTGTAAGTACACAGAAATCGGCTACGATGCTGATGATCTCCCTGAAGACATCTTTAACGATGGTTTAGATGATGTAGATTATAGTAAATGGAAAAAGAGACTACAAGAAAAAGGAAGGATTCCTTACATATTTTTTCCTAATATTTGTGATAAATGTGGAGTTTTATGGCCAATATATATAAATATACCTCCTAAAGATCTTATGAAATATACTTTTATTGACGGAAAGCGGAAGTTATTTTGTAGAGAATGTTATAAAGAAATAAAGAGTATGATCGATAAGGGGAAAAAAGATAATATAAAATTGCCAGAGATGTGTTATTATTGTGGATTCATGGGTAATGATTTAAAAAAGATAAATGATGAGAATTGGACTAATAAAATTGAGCCTAGGATGAGAGATAAAACCCTCTGCTCAAAGTGTTATATTAGAATTGACTCACTCTTAAATGATAATTAATATTCTAAGGTAAAATTTTTAAATAAATTAGACCTTAATGATAAACACTGCTCTTTAAAGAAAGTTCTAACATATTGTGTAAGATTAGGAGTAAAATTTAATGAAAGATGCTGACAAGATCAAGAAAACTGAAGATATTAAAGACCATTTTGAAGAAATATCAGAACGGTATGATAAAGTTATTTTAAAGAATATTCCTTTTTATGATGAATTTTTAGATACAATGGTTAGTGTAATACCATTTGAGACAGATAAGAAGTTAAATGCCATAGATTTAGGTTGCGGTACCGGAAATCTTACAAAAAGAATTAAGCAAAATTATCCGTATGCGAAAATTATATGTATAGATATCTCTCCAAACATGTTAGAGGTTGCAAAATTTAAGTTAAAGGAATATCAAGATATTAAATATTTTGTGAAAGATTTTTACGATTTAAAATTCGAAAATCAGTATGATGTCGTTCTATCTTCTTTTTCTTTACATCATCTCATAACTGATGAAGATAAAATAAATTTTTATCAGAAAATCTATAATAGTTTAAATGAGGGTAGTATTTTCTTTAACTTAGACGTGGTATTAGGATCTAACGAACATATCCAAAATTACTACATGGAAGCATGGAAGAAATATTTAAGAAAAGACTATTCAAAGACTGAAGTACAAACGATTTTAAAGCAATATTATTATGAGGATAGTCCTGCGAAATTGACTGATCAATTAAAATGGCTTGAAAATATTGGATTTAAAAGTGTAGATGTAATTAGGAAGTATTTTAATTTTGCGATTTATGGTGGCATAAAATGAGATGTGGGGAATAAAAGCAAAACATAAGTTAAATAAAAATTTTTATTAATGTAGATAAAAAATTTAAAATATTGTGGTTAGCTTTGGAAAAGACTGTGCTTCGAGTCATTTTAAACGAAAATGAAAACAATTTTTGTGCAAAATGCTGTAAAACCAAACAAGTTATAGAACGAATGTTTGAGGCTTTTCCAGAATTTAAAGAAAAAATTGAGATACAATATTGGGATATAAGTTCAGATCAAATTATCAAGGAGTATGGAGAATTAACAGCACCTGTAATAATATTAAATGACTTTATTTTTTCAGAAGGTCATGTTCCAATTATTAAAAAATTATGTCGAAAAATAATGAATTCTATTAAAGACGCGTAAATTTTAATAGATTTAACCATAATTGAATAATTTGATAAATAAATAGCAAAAACGATTTAATATCTAAATAGATCTGCAATTTCTGCATTTTTTCTGGCTCAATCCAATATCCTTAAATTAATACATTCGAAATAAAAAATATTCATATTAAGTGTAATATCATGTCAGAAAAAAAAAATAAAATTAAGGAACACAATTTTGAAGGAGAATTAGATTATAAGATCGAAAATGTGGTTGCCACAGTTGAAGTAGAAATTACAGAAAAGATAGATCTTAACCAAATTACCCGTAAACAAGTAGATGCAGAATATAATCCTGAAAGGTTTCCAGGACTCGTTATGAGAATCACTGAACCTAAGGCAACATTTCTTATCTTCTCTACGGGAAAGATGGTTGTTACAGGGCTTCGAAGAGCAGATGAGGCAAGTCCTGGAGTAGAAAAAGTAATGAAAAAAATAAAAAAAGCAGGAATTAATGTGGCAAATCCAAAAATCACGATTCAGAATATTGTCGCAAGCGGAGATTTACACACAAACATAGATTTAAACATGGCTGCGATTATAATGGAATATGCCATGTATGAGCCAGAAGTATTCCCAGGGTTAATATATCGCATGCAAGAGCCAAGAACAGTTTTTTTAATCTTCTCTACAGGAAGAATAGTCTGCACTGGAGCTAAGAATAAGGAAGAAGTAAGAGAGGCGGTTTTAAAATTAAATTATCAAGTACGCGAATTAGGCGTAGCTAAAAATAATCTTGCCGACACGGAATATGAAGATATTTCATTTTTTTAATTGTGCCCGATTGGTATTTACAAATTAGTTAATGAAACTAACCTATAAATCTTGTTTGTACTTGTTCATATAAATTCTGCTTGTATACAGTTCTTAAACCGATAAACGAGCCCAATAAATATAGAAATAGAGGTGGTATTGTAATCAGTAAGATAGCTGGAACCCCGACAATTACTTCTATGGCAAAATCCGCTGCATAAACTTGTCCCATTTCTAGGGTTAAGGGATATGTAAATATAATAGCAAATAAGATTGGAATTAGACCTTGTAATATGTTTTCAATTAATATAATTTTAAAAATACTTTTCTTTGAATATCCTAAGGATCTTAAAATGCCATATTCATAATTCTTATCATAAATATTCATTACAGAGTTATAAAATACAATGAAAAAAGAGACTAACAAGGTGTAAAAAACAATTACGTATAACACAACAGCATAGTTATTTATAAACTCAACAGCTTTTTCATTCATTACTTCCGCATCAAATATAACTTCAACATTATCAAATTTATATAACTCATCTATGATTTTTTCTTTATCAGCGTTATCATCCAACAGAATATAAATTCCATCAATGAAATTAGAATTGTTATAAAAAATCTTTTGTCCCGCGTTCAAGGTAACATAGGGAGTAACTACTAATTCGTTATGGATTCCAACTATTTTAAATTTAAATTCTTCATTGGCAGAATTCTTAATAGTTAATTTATCTCCGAGTTTTTTATCAAGTTTATTTGCATGTACCGAAGATATCACGATTTCATTATCATTTTTAGGTGCCCTGTTTTGTTGCGTTTCGCTTTGCCAATGAAACTGATGAAATTTTTTATTCTTTATATCCATACCCTGCAATATAACATTCTGATCTTCTTTATCTCCTTTTGCTTTTGCTAAGATTAATCCTTTTGTGTAAACCTTGATGTCATTAATCCCATCAATATTATCGATATCGTTAACGATATTATCTTGACTCGAATAATTAACGCTTGTTTGAAATAGGACGTCTAAATCCCACCTTTCGCTCGTTTCAATGTTATTATTATTATTTCTGAATGTTCTATCTACATTATAATACATCGAATCAAGTAGGCTCTCAGTAGCAGACACAATTAAAAGCGAAAAGGTCATTGCTATTACGGTAAAAGCAATCCTCTTAGGATTTCTGAACACATTTCTAAATACCAACCTACTTTCTATATTTCTAGAATTAGAGCTTTCTTTAACTTTTTTAATTTTTCTAGTGGTCTCTTTTTGCTCATAGATTAATTCCGCGATTATCTGTTTATTTATTTTTATTATAGAGAAGAAAGTGCTAAGAAACATCAGCAATCCACCAACAATCAAGCCAAGCAGTAATACATCCGGCAGAAATATGAGAGGGAAATCAAGAACTGATAAATTTGTAATTTCGGCAAACATTACATTTATCATTAAATACCCCAATCCAAAACCTAGCATAATTCCCAAGGGAATTGAGATTACAGATATAACCATGACATTGAATAAAAAATATTTAAAAATATCTTTTCGAGTATAACCGAGTCCTAATAAAATACCAATTTGTTGCTTTTGACTATTCACATATCTATTAAAGATGATATACACAATAATTCCTCCAAGGAATGCCATAAAAAATAATAATATTAAAAATATTTCACCCGTATCCTGGACGTCAGATTTCATTAATGAATAGGCGTAAGAATCTTCAAAATTCTCAGATTTCTCTATTTCTACATTACATACTTCCTGGAGGTAATTCTCTACTTCGTCATTACCATCAGTGACGTCGTCTTTAAAGGTTACAGCAATATTGTTATAATCAACCAGCTTATAATAATTAATCAAATCAGTATAATCATCTGGAGTGGAGGCATTTAAACCTATAAAATATTGAATTATATAATTTTTTAATGTATTTTTAGCAAGAAAAATGACTCCCATGGATCCTTCTACTGGAAATAAGTATTCAGGATTAGAAGTCATAAATATAAACTCAGGCGCATTACAAGTCCCATATATTTTTAATTTCGCATTATTCAAACCATCAATTTCAATTTTATCGCCAACATCTATATTATTTTTAGTGGCATATACATCATCAATCACCGCGCTTATATTATCATCTTTATCAAAATTCTCTCCCGATATTATATTATAATCATATACTTCAGGTTCTTCTAATTCCGAGTCTAAACCTACAAGCAATACATACTTTCTTTCTTTTTGATCAGGAAATTGTAACGATGCGGTCCATAAGAGTCTCCCCGTATACTCATCAACTTCTTCTAAAGAACCTAATCCATCTAATTGTGCTTGAGTAATCCATGTCTCATCTGATAATTGATATGTATAATCCGCATGATTTACATCTTCAAAATATAGGTCCATCATGGGGAGGGCTGCTTGAACTCCATAATATAATCCTAAACCTCCACCGAGAGATAAAATAATTGTCCCAATAATGAGAGAGCTTCTCCAACCTAAATTTCTAAAATCTTTTATTGCTTTTTTTACGATTATATCCATCTAATTTTTTACCTGAGAAATTTTGTCCAATAATCCATTTTTAATACGAATAATTCTTGTTGCAAACATTTGTGCAATAGATAAATTGTGCGTTACCAAAATAATTGTAATACCAATTTCTTTGTTCAATTCCATCATTAAATTGAGAATCCTCTCTCCTGTATCAGTGTCTAAATTTCCAGTTGGTTCGTCACATAGTAATATAAATTCTTTGCCTACGAATTGTATTTTTGCCAATGCCCTAGCAATAGCTACTCTTTGCTGTTCACCACCACTAAGTTGTGATGGATAATGATACAATCTGTTTCCTAAACCAACCTTTTTTAAATATTCCTTGGCGATTTTATATATATCTAACTTTTCCTTACGTTTTTTATTAAGGATATTTATCCCTATAATTACATTATCTAATGCGGTTAATGAAGGAAAAAGATTAAAGAATTGAAAAATAAATCCAACTTTATCTCTTCGATAATCAGAAAACTGTTTTTGAGTATAATCTTTAATATTTTTTCTAAAAATGATTAATTGATCCCCATCTTCATCCGGAGGAGTAATTCCTCCTAAGAGATTTAAAAATGTTGTTTTACCTGACCCTGAGGGTCCTAATACTACAACCCTTTCACCCATTTTAATCTTTAAATTTAAATTTATTAAGGCTTCAACTTCTACTTCTCCAGAAATATAAGTTTTTGAAATATTATGTAATTCTACAGCATTAGTATTTTTTTCTGAGATCATTTTATGTAAAACAAAACTAAAAACTATTAACCTTTATCAATATTAAAAATGAATGAAAATTTATATTTAAGTGTAAAGCTTAATTTTTATAGACTTATTATCGGATTTGGATAAAACTTTTTATGATCTCATAATCTACAGTCATCAGATAATTTACGGGTTTTTCGTAAAACATTTTTAAAGAGAAAAATAATACTATTTTATAAATGATAAACAATAAGTGTTCCCAATTCGAAGAACTTTTAATATCAATCTCTTCAATTATTTCCTACAAAATCTTAACGTTATATAGTTCAGATAATAAGGGCTGGAATCTTACGGATACCGCTCATAATTTACAATTACCTATTTCTACTATTCAAGATTATTTATTAAAATTGTTGAATTCTAATTTAATCTATAAAAAAGCAAAATTATATTACATTTCAAATTTTGGTAGCTTCTTTTTGACAGAACTTCAAAATTTCGAGATTTTCAATAAATTTTGTCATATTTTTGGTAAGATTCCGGCTGAAATAATTCCATCTCGTTTCATTCATGAATTAATCCCATATTTAACCGATATCAAGATAGAAGAAACTTCATGGCATTTTATGACGGTTTTTAACGAAATGATGAATCATTTCAAAAATAGTTTGAATAGACCTGAAAATGCTTTTGATCTAAAAGTATTAGGTTGGTGGGATATTGATTTCGACTTTCATATGCTAAAAACTTATTTTAAAGATTTAGAGATGAATATTGAGTCAATGCAAAGATTTTTTAAAAATTCAAATCTTAATATCAGAGTAATTTCACATAAAAAAATTGTAGATGAAATCAAAGCAGATAAATCATTAGTAGAATTAATGAAACATTTTAATTTGTTTGATGGTTTTAGAATTTTTGATATAGAAAGCTTTAATTTTACATTTCTCAAATATAATCAAAAAATTAGTCTTTTTTTAGTCAAAGATAATGATATAGATGCTAAACATCATATTTTTTTTGAAAACAATTCAGGTATGAATAAATTTTTTGATGATCTTTTTCATTATTATTGGAAAAGATCAATTCCAATTACTGAATTTTTAAAGAGCTATTAGTTATTTCACAATACTCAAATGTGTTCACTATATTCCGTCTTTATATTTCAAATTTTTAACGCCTTAACTATTATTTCTCCAGAAATATATGTTTTTGTAATATTCGCCATTTTATTAAAATTAGTTTTTCTTTCCGTCAAGAGAAATTACCACTTTAAAATGAATTAAAAAAAATTTCAGCTTAAATTAAGTAAGATTAATATTTATATGGTTGATTCGCTTTTTTTCAACTTGGAGAATGAATTATGTCTGATTTGGAAAAAATAAGAAAAATCATAGAAGCATATGAGAATGAACCTAAGAAATGCCCATATTGCTTCAAAAAATTAAAGGCTAAATTCCTTAAAGCAGATAGTTCTGTAAGATACTATTGTTCTTTTTGTGAGCAATATGTGGATTTTGAATGGGATTATTTGCACGCCATTGCAATTCGTTCTGAGAAATATCTAGTTGTAGATGATCCTTCTGGACTTTATGATCTTAAAAGTAATAAGAAAGCTTGATTCAAGTTATTCTCAAATTAGAACGATTTCAAAATTAAAGGAAACTTATATAAATAAATATTTAGATTATGATTATTAAAATACATAATTTTTAAAACAGAGGTAAAAACATGGCATTACTACCTATTGATATTGCAAATGGTGTTTTTAGCATAATATTTGTTTCTATTTCAATCTTAATTGGATTAACAATTATTTCAAAATACTTTGAACATAAACGTCGGACTTATTTATTAATAGGATTGACCTGGATCGGGATGTCTGCTCCTTGGACTCCAAGTTCAATTTCACTGTTATCATATTTACTATTTGGCACAGTTTTATCTATTGAGATCCTCTTATTCATCGCAATTTTCTTTTTACCTATTGTGCAGATTTTGTGGATTACCGTAGTTTGTATATTTAAAGAAATTAAAAAGCGTAAATTGATTATTGGTATATTTATAATAGAGGGGATTTTGTTTGAGATTTACTTTCTGCTAAATCTTTTTACAAATTCTTCTGCTATCGGTGAATTTTCAGGTACATTTGATATGAACTATAGATTGTGGGTAAACCTCTTCTTATTCTCATTGCTGATTGTTTTTCTCATTACAGGAACAATGCTCGCATTAGAATCTTATAAATCAAATGATCCTGAAGTGAAGTTAAGAGGAAAATTCCTTTTTCTGGCTTTTTATTCCTTTATAATAGGCTCAATCTTAGATATTTTTAGTACAAATTCTATTTTAATATTAACAATTGCGAGGCTTATATTAATTTCCAGTGCTTTTGAATTTTATCTTGGATTTATACCCCCTGAGTGGATGAAAAAGCGGTTTACAACATAAAAAAAGGAAAATTAATAAAAAACTTTTTTTTTATTTTAATAAAATTAATCTGATATTAGCTGTCCCCTATTTTAATCAAGATATTTAACAAATTCTTTCAAATTTTTACGGGGTCGAGGATCTGGAATTTCTCCTTTTGGATATCCCAGAGGAAGAACGGTTAATACATGATCTTTTTCTTTTAATCCTAAAATTTCCTTTACAGTATCTCTATTTATTCTTCCTATCCAACATGTTCCAATGCCAAAGGTCCATGCTGCTAATGCTAATTGTAGTGATATAAAACTTAAATCCTGAACATACCAATTTGGCTGAATTTCTTTATCGCCGACTAGAACAACTAGAACAGGGGCACCTGCAGCAAATGGGCCAGTAGTACACTCGGCAGCTATTTTTTTTATAAGCTCCTTGTTTCGAATTACATAGAACTCCCAAGGTTGTCTATTCACGGCACTCATACAATAGCGACATGCTTCAAATATTTCAGTTAAAATTTCATCTTCAATAGGGCGATCCTCAAAACTTCTGATACTTCTACGAGTCTTTAATAGTTTTAATCCCTCACTTTCCATTTAATATCACATTTTTTATTTCGATCGAGCAATTGAATTAGTATTTCATTTTATAATTGAACCTTAATATTTATGATTAACTATTAAATTTTAATGATAATAGAAAAAGCACTTAAAAAGGATTTAGAGGAGATTTTAGAGCTCCAGAAATTAGCTTATCAGAGCGAGGCCGAAATTTATGATGATTATTCGATTCCTCCATTGACCCAGACCTTAGAAGAAATTAAAGAAGATTTTTCTTTTCAAATTTTACTAAAAATTGTAATAAATAATAAATTAATTGGTTCAGTAAGAGCTTATAGGGAAAATGATACTTGTTATATAGGGAAACTTATTGTTCATCCAAATTCTCAAAATAAGGGTATAGGAACAAAGCTTTTGAAAGAGGTTGAAATTAAATTTAATGATGTTAAGAGGTATGAATTATTCACAGGCCACAGAAGTGAAAAAAATCTTTATTTATATCAAAAACTCGGATATCTGCAATTTAAATCAGAGATAATCAATGAGAATCTACAACTGATATATTTAGAAAAAAAAAAGAAAATTAGTTAAAATTTGTAATCAACTATCCGATATCAAGGGGGTCTTGTAAAGGTCCGGTAATACCATACTTTTCAGCCCATTTTAACATATATTTCTTTCTATGCTCCCGGCTTATGTCTAAAAGAATGAATGCGGGTATGATGAAAATCGCAATCATAATTGGCATAACCGGCCATGTTATAAGAAACATAAGATTCATTCCTTTAAGGTCAATCCTTCCAGCTCTAGCTTCCCAGAGATATAGAAAAAATGTATAGTATGACAAAATGACCGAAATTCCAGCATACCCTTTTAATAAATATATGTACCACCCGCCTACACTTCTCACTTCTGTCGGATGCGCTGTATATTTTACTTTTTCTTTGTTAGTGAACACAATTCCAGAATCAAGCAAGAACCATACAGGAGAGAAGATGCCCATTGAAATACCTGTCATTAACGCGAGTAAGGTTGCGAAAGTTACCATTTCTAATTCTTCTCCACTTGAATCCTTAAGAGCAATCTGTTGTATTGCAGGATTGAATGCAAACATTAAAGCAAAATTTACAGTCATTAAAGCAGGGAATAAAGCCATTAGGAAAATTCCCTTGAATTTATCAGATTTGGGTTTATCCTGTATTCCATATATCATTTTCCTCCCAACTATACGTTTGTGAATATATAGATAAAGCGGTCCTAAAAGATATCCAACAAAAAGTCCCCCTATTATCGCCGACACAGGTATCATAATAAAAATATAAACTGTATCATAGCCAGCATTATTAAAAGGCGATAGCCTAATGAAACTACTACCTTCTCCGCGAAGACCGAAAGAAAGAGCTAATAAGAAAAAACCACCAAAAACAATTATATAAATAATTAAATAGTTCTTATACCTCAAAAATGGCATGGTTAATCTTCGTTTTTGATAAATTAAAAATGATTACTGTAGATTTTATTTTTTAACAATTTAAGTTTTTATATTAGTATTTTATATTTCTAATACTTAGTGTTGCAATAAAGAAAAAAAATAACAAAGGATTACTTTTATTACAGTATTTGCCTCTTTCTTCTTTTTTTTAACGTGTTAATTTTTTAATTTTGCTAGTTCTTCTCCGATTTCTTTGGCTTTTTGTATCAATTCTTCTCTTTGATTAATCGCACCAATTTTACGAAGTCCAGCCCCAATTATTAAGTCTTGCACTTTATAACCCATAAATCTAAATAATTGTGAAGTAGATTCAATATAATGTTTAAATAGATCGCTTTTAGGGTTACCATGAGTAAAAACTAATACCAAATTCTTTTTTCCAATTTTACTTTTAAAATCAGAGCCTATTTGGGAAAAATGACGATCAACAAATGCTTTTGTTTGAGCAGAGATTTGCCCAAAATATATAGGAGACCCAATTATTACTGCGTCTGCTTGTTTGATTTCTTCAAATATTTGTGGCATATCATCCTTTATTATACAATCATCATCGGTAGTCTTACAATGATAACAGCTTTGACAGCCTTTTATATCCAGTTCGTTTAAATTAAATATTTTAGTCTCTGCACCATGCTCCGCGCCACTTGCTAAGATAATCTCTATTAATTTTTGGGTATTCCCATCTACTCTAGGACTACCAACAACACCTATGATTTTCATTTGAATTATGCACCTTAAATTTAAAATGAGGTTTTTCTAATTTGACCTCAAAACTTTATTTTTCTCAAGTTAAGTGATCGATCGTTTTTAGAGATTAGTTTTTGTAAATAGATGAGAAAATATAAGTATTTGCTTAATTTTCAAAATCATATAATTTTTTGATCAGGGCTTATGCAAGGGTGAGATCGGATATCAGCAGAATATGGGTTTTTTGCTTCCCCTGAATCTAAATTGCTAGTTAAGTTTTTTAGCTCATCCATTAAAGTATACATCCAATCTGCTAGTTTAATATTTAAAGGAGAATCGTAAAATGGTACGTGGGGTTTAATATCAATTACGGGAGTGTTATCTATGGCATCTAAGCCCTCTACAATTAATTTATCTCCATTTCTTTCAATGAGTCTGACCGTAGTTTTGGCAATAGGGTTAGGCCTTACTGGCGAGCGGGTAGCGAAAATTCCTTTGGTTGGAATTTTCCTTAATCCCGCAGGATGTACTCTTTTAATTTGTCGAGCGTTAGGTGGTGTTTTATGAGTCCAAAACAATATAACAAGGTGCGAAAAATCCTCAATCCCATCCAAGCATTCTAAATATTCTTCATTTACTATTATCTTGGATGTTATCAAATCGGTGCCTTGGTTTATTGCTGCGTCAAGATCAAGCTTTATATCTTTATTTGCATACTTTAGAACTTCTTTATCTGCTTTATTTTTCACTATTCCAATTGGTTTTACTAATAATTCAGTCATAATAATAATCAAGTATGAAAATTATCCATCATTTAAAAGGAGTATGAAAAGATTAGAAGAAAGTATTACTCAAATATATTTGTTATACTATAGTGTGTTATTATTTTTAGAATTGTTCAGAAAGTTGTTTCATAGGAATTATGCGGTAATCTTATATATTAATAAAAGAATAATAAAAATCAATAATTTAGAGGGATGGGTTTTTTTAATAGGAAAACAAATTGTATTTAATTATAAGTAGAGATTTATTTACCCTAAACTGATTAAATGAGTAAAGTTGGAGTGGCAACGCTTCCCCTTCATGGAGGTAAAGCCCCATCATGGTTATTTAAGCGAATGGTTTTGTTAGGAAAGCCAATTTTCAAAATATTATATGATATGGAAGGTTCAGAGGGAATTCTAAAAAGATTATCTGATACTTATTGGTTTCAAGGTTTAGCTTGCATTTTAGGATATGATTGGCATTCCAGTGGTGTTACAACTGTATTAGGAGGAGTATTAAACGAAGTACTAAATCCTAAAGAGCATGGAATAATTGTTGCTGGAGGAAAAGGTAAGATTTCTTTAAGAGTAAAAGAGCATTTACAAAGAAAAGCTAAATTGTTAGAATATAATGGAGAAGAAATTGAAAAACTTAATGAAATTAGTAGATTAGTAGCAAAAATAGACAATGCTGCTGTACAAGATGGATTCTCATTATACCACCATAATATGATTGTATCAGAAGATAATTGGGTAATTATTCAACAAGGAATGGATGGAGATATAAAGAAGGCAAGAAGATATCACTGGTTATCTGAAGGACTTACAAACTTTCTCGATAATCCACACACTGACATCAGTTCAGAGATATTAAAAGATAAGGTGTTGAATATGGCATCCAAAGAGAGTCAAAGTTGCAGAAAAGCCTCGCTTGAGATAATATCAGAAGGTTCTAATCGAATTAAAAGATATTTAAATAAACTAAAAGATTCTAATCAAACTAATTTAGATGATTTTATAACTCCTAATAAATCTATTGAACTAATAAAGGTCCCGCATCTTGAAATGCCTATTCCTTTTACACTCAAATGGGAAAGTATAGAAATGGCTAAAGAACTTGCTTTAAATGATTATATTGAATTGTTAAAGATTCGGGGTTTAGGGGCGGGAATGATAAGGGCTTTAGCACTAATATCAGAATTTATATGGGGGGAGCCTCCAAGCTGGAAAGATCCCGCGAAATATGCATATGCTGTAGGTGGTAAAGATGCAATTCCATATCCGGTGAATTTAATAAGAATGGAAAAATGTGCTGAAATTTTAGAAGACGCGATTAATCTAGCTAAAATAAATAGAAAAGAAAAATTAGGAGCTTTAAAGAGATTACATAATTTTGAGAAGGGAAAAAAAGGAATTTTTATATAACTTATTTTTTACCAAGAAAAGAAGTTGCAACAAATAGTACCCCACATGACAAAACTCCAAACAATAATGTATCAAACAATACTTCGTTCTCAATGATATTACCTAAAACATCTATAACGAGAGCTGCTATTATGAATATCAACCCTATAAAGAAAAATTGCATTCTTTTTCTTGAGTTCCCTGTAGTTTTTCTTATTCCGAAAGAATATAGAGTAAAGGCAGAATAAATTAACATAAAAGCCACAAATATTGCAAATAAAGCAAAAGGAATTGGCTGGAAATGTGTTTCAGCAGTGGCAGCATCAATAACGATAATGAAATCTGTAATGATTAGCACAAGTGTGATTACCAGCGATATAACGAGAGGTATCCAAAATCTAACTTTATGGATTTTTATCCATTTACTGGAATATATGAGAACTTGCATAGTAAAATATAGAAGTAAGACTGCCATTACAATGGCAACCATACCCAATTTTAGAAAAGTTATTACTGCCCATTCCTGACCGATAATTGAATAAATTATAGTAGAGAGCGCATAGATCCCTACACATGTATTGGCGAGGGCAAGAAATGTATTCCCAAGTGGTACCTGAGAGAGTTTCTTCTGTTTAATAAGCAAGAAGGCTGCAAAAAAAGAGATTACCATTGCAATAAATTCAAAAATATATGTTATTAATTCAGTCATATATCAAAGCCTTAGCCAAGCAAACAATTTGTTTTCAATATTTAAAATCTAATAAAATTAAAATTATTTAAATAATCCTAAAAGGAAAAATTATATTCTGAAGGTTATATTCTAATTAAAATTTAAAAAAAAGTAATAAAAAATATTATTATTGCATATCTTCATCTTCTTTCAATAATTTATCAATCGAATCACGCCATTTATTTGTCCAGCTCTTAACATTATCACCAATTTTTTTACTGACCATCTTCACTCCTATCTCAAAAGGGGATTCTCCTCCCTCAGGTTTCATAAAAAACCCTCCTATATATCTAAAAACTTGTTTTACGGTGAATTTATCCACCATAAATTCCTTGAAACGAGATGAAGATTTGAACGTTAACCAGGCAATTAATATGATGATAAATGATAAAATTAAATATATGCGGTGATATAAATCACTGACCTTTAGTCCGGGGTTTATGTATGTAGCGAGAATAGGAAAATTGCCTATATAGGTATCGCTTACGAAAAAAGAGCTAAGATACACCATATGGTATCCTAAAGCGATACCCAACACCATTAAAACTACTCCTCGTTCTCCAAAAGTTTTCTTCATATGATGTGTAAAATAGACTCTTGATTGAAACTGTACAGGATTCTCAAAAGGTACGGGGCGGTCCGGAGATTCCGAAATTCTTCTTGTGAGAACTTGAACTAAATATAATACGCCAAGCAAAAGCATAATAATTTCGATAACTAATGAAAAAGCATTCTCATTTGTGTAACCAAAACTCATAATCAAATGATAAAACATAGACATGTTAAAAACTCCCAAAGCAGTCGCAAAGTTCACTGCGCCTGGTTTAGATTCAACTTTTTTAGGAGCTCCTTTCATCACACCTAACACAATTAAAGAATTTAATACTCCAAAGCAACCAAATATTATAGATGAGGGATCTCCTTGAAAGAACATATAAATATATAGTGGTAATGTAATTAAAGCAACAATTTTAAGAGCCGATCCAAAGAAAATATGGTCTTTTGGCATTCCTAAGGTAATGACTTTTTTTGGAAAGGAAGTAAAAAAATACAGGGTTAAGAAGAATAATGAAATCCCGGAAATTAAAATCCACGCAAAAAAGAAAAACAACTTCGCAAACGTAATAATTGGTGAGTCATAAGTCCAAGTGAGGGAGAAAAATGCAAATATAGAGCCGAATATAATAAGTAAGGCCAGTAAATAATATATAATTATGTTGTTAATCCTTCCTACTACTATCCCTGTGATAATAATTGCAAATGCTAAAAATAATTCAAATATTAACATCGTTCTAATAAGTTCTAGAGATCCTATTATCCATACATGAAATAACACTGCAAATATGGTATTAACCAACATAACCACGAAGACAATTAGAGCAAATAAGATATATTCCTTTTGTTTAAGCTTTTGTACCCCACCAAAGATTCTATTTTTTAAGAACCACATTAAAGTACGTTCTAGGTAACTCATAATAGGAAGAATGATTAGTTTACATAAAAATTTACTCTCCCAATTTATGATTTCTATAGTGGGAACATCTCATTTTGGAATTACCAAATTATTTAAATCAATATTTTTCTAGAAATTTAGCAAAATTTTATAATCAATTGTGAAAAAGTGCAAAAAAATGCTTAGACAAGTTTGTGTGATTAAAAAGGATGATATACTTTATGAAAGATTATACGCTAATGCATTAAAAAAAGGGGAAATCGAAGATCTTCGCTTCAAGATCAAGAAAGATGCCATTAAAGAAAAGGAAAATATACTTGGGTTTTTTGATTATTACAAATACCGCGTTTCGTACATCGTTGATCTTGAATTAGATATCATCTACATCTTTATAACAGGATTGATGGATGATTATTTTAGTTTGATTAAACCTGAAATGGATAGTTTTAAGAATGAATTCTTTGAGCTTTTCGAAACAGAGCTCAATAAGGATCAATTGAGTCCAGAAAAAATTGAAATTCTAAATAGCTATATCGATTCGATGCATAAAAATATTAAACCAAAAATTGCTGTAGTTGGATACTCTGGAGTCGGAAAGACTACAACCAAAAATTTGATTAGAATGGATGAAATACCTTCTCATCATATTCCAACAATTTCGGGAGATGTAGCTATGGCTAAGATCGGAGAATTAGAATTTCAAATTTTTGATTTCGCAGGTCAAGAACAATTTAGCTATTTATGGAAAGGTTTTATAAAAGGAAGCAATGCAGTACTAGTAGTTACAGATTCTACTCCCCTAAATGTAGAAAAAAGCAGATTCTTTATTGATTTGAGAAATGATGAGGCTCCCTATGCCCGCATTGCTATTTTAGGGAACAAACAAGATCTTGAAAATGCCATGGACGTTGAAAGTATTGAAAATATCTTAGGGATTAAAACATATCCAATGATAGCAAATGAACCTGAGAATCGAGAAAAAATGATCCAGATTATTGCTAATATTTTAGACATGAATATCGAAACATCTCCATTATTAGAGGGTTTAGTTAAAGAGGATAAATTTACATCAGAACCAGTAAAAGAAATGATTAAAGGAGTGAGTTTAGATGAGAGGAAAGACTATATCAGAGAGATAAATATAGATCAAAAATTATCTAATGAAGTATCTGATGATATAAAGGGTGTAAAAGTTGAAAATATTTTGAGAAATCATCTTAAAATGATAAATTATACAGTCAAATCAATAAATAATAATGAGGAATTAACGTTCGAAGAGTTTTACAACTACTTTCAAGATTATACGAGAAATGCACTTGCATGTAGAAATATTGCGCTAAAACAATTTTTAGAAACACAATTCTCCCGCCTGCAAAAATCGATTGAAGAAGATGAATTTATCGCCACAAAATTGAAAGATGATGTAGATGCCATAATTAATGCTCTCCTTTGTGCATATCTTACAAAATCTAATCCTCAAAAATATCCGATCTTTGAAAATATATTAAAAGATTTTACATTTAAAGGATTTGACGCACAGACCATAAAAGATATTCACGCTTATTACTTAAGAGTTATTAATAAATTTGGAGTCTAATTTTTTTTTAGATTTAAGAATATCAATAATTTTATCTTAAAAACATATGTTTAGATAAGAATATTTCATATCGTGATAAAGTTTAGTCATTATAGGTTCATTACTTTTGAAATGCTAAGGATTGTTGATATTCATACATCATTCTAAAGGCCATAACCGCATGCTTTATCCTTTCTACCACAGGTATATTTAATTTTGATGCAATATTCATGATAAATTCAAAAACCCAGCGAGAACCAAAACTAACTACTACACACGGCTTATTCGACTTTTCTGATAGTCTTTTTAACAATTGAAAACCCATTTGTATCCCTTCACCGAAACCTTCGAACTCCTCTAAAGGCCCTCTTGGAACAGTAAAAATAAATAAAATTGCATCAACATTGGTATCATTGAATAATACTCTAAGCGAAGGGATCAGTGTAGTTCCTTGGGATGGTCCTAAATCAATCGTTCCCCCAATTGATACCCAGTCGGGTATAATTTTTTTTATTTTTTGAACAGATTCTTCACTTAATGACGCTAAAGTTAATCCTTGGCGTTTTATTTCATCGCAAGCTAAAATGCCTAAACTTCCTGAACCTGTCACTACTGCAATATTTTTACCTTTAGGGAGAGTTTGAGAAGAAAATATATGAGCAATATTGAATAACTCATAAAAATTATCGACCCGAAAGATTCCAGGGTGTTGTTTGAACATAGCACCATAAATTCTGTCGTCTCCTGCGATTGAGCTAGTATGGCTTTTGACGGCCCTAGAACCGATATCGCTACGACCGTTTTTTAGAATCAAGACGGGTTTTTTCATTTTTTTTAATGTTTTCATCAGTTCTTTGCCTCTTTTTGTGCCTTCTAAGTAAACAGTAATTACTTTTGTTTCTGGATCATCATTTAGATATTGTAGCATATCCACCTCATCGACATCAATTTTATTACCGAGCGTTATTGATTTTGAAAACCCTATATTCTGGCTTGAACCCCAATCTATGAATACATTACCAAGAACTCCAGACTGAGCTACAATAGAAATATCACCCTTCACTACCCTATGGAATTGTACTTCAGAAGTCGTAAACTCATTACTAAAATTAGAAATACCCACGCAATTTGGACCAATTACTCGAGTCTTAGATTTTTTAATTATCTCAACAATTTCATCTTGAAGCTTAATATGCTTATCAAGTCCAGTCTCCGCAAATCCCGCGGACTCTAATATTATTCCTTTCACTCCCTTTTCAATACTATCTTTTATGGCTTGAGGTACATGCTTATTTCCAACTAAGATAATTGCTAATTCAATATCATCAGGAATATCTTTAATATTTTTGTAGGATTTATGCCCTAATATTTCAGTTTTAGTTAAATGGACGGGGTATGTTTTAAATTTTGAATTTAAGAGATACTTAGTTGTTGTGTAACCAAACCTCAGGGTATCTGAGGCTCCAATAATAGCTATTGACTTTGGATCAAAAAAGTAATCTAAATCTGTCATATATTCTAATAACAAATATTTATCTTTAAAAGATAGTAGACCTAATATTCCATGAACCTTAAATATTAGGATATTTGATGTAAATGGTATTTAAAATCCCAGATGTTTTTATAGATTATTATAGAATCCTATGATATACAAGAGACATATTTTAGAACTTTGAATAAAAAATGATAACAGGAAGCAAAAATGTTAATATCCAAATTATTTGTCCAATATGTAAATCCAAAAAACAGTTAAATATCCCGGAATCAATCATTAATCAAGCAAAGCAATTAACTACAATTTCTATTCAAAAAGGGATGTTATGTAATCATCATTTCCAAGCATTTATAGATAAAAACTTTAAAGTTCGTGGTTATCAAAAGATAGATTTTGAAGTGAGCCCTATGAAAAGAGGAGATAAAAGCTTTAAAATGGAAAAAATAGGCCGCGCAAAAAATCCCGACAATGAATTATTTGAGAATCTTATTATGGAAGGGAATTATATTGAGTATAAAGCAAATGCGCTAAATTCCAATGAACTAAAAGTTATTTCTAAAAAAAATGGAACATATAAGAGAAATAAGGACTTGACACTTAAGGAAATATATGAACTCTTTTGGGATTTTATCGATGAAGATAACAGAGAATTTAGGGAATTAATCATTAAAGATAAAAGAAGGAAGACCTTAAAAAATGCTCTTAAACCTATAGAGCATTGATTTATTTTTCTTATTTTCTACTTTTGAAATTTTCTATGAGTTTTTCAATTCTTAAAATTGGTTTGTAAAAGGTTTTTAATTTTAAAAACCAATTTGAATTATATATCTAAATAAAAAGGGATCATTATTTGTTAAAATTATTTCATATTTAGGGTTTATATATGTATTTAAGTGGATTAGTAAAGAAAGAGTTTGGCAGGATACAATCAGATAAACGGACATTAGTGTTAATTTTTGTCATTCCTATTATCTTGATTGTGATCTTTGGGCTTACTTCAGGAGGGGGTCCTACTGCATATTTTGATACCGCAATCATAACCCGAGATAAAGAACCGTGCGATTGTTATAATTCTACGGATGGTTATGATGATATTTTTATAGACATTGTAGAGGATGATTGCGAAGCATGGGGTCTCTTTGAAGATTTTGAAAGCGAAGATGATGATGATTTTGATAAAATTTTTGATAAATGTGTCGAATTATTGAGAGATGAAATTATTGATGTTTTTATAATATTACCTGATGATTTTTCGGAAACAATTACAAATGATACTAACACAGAAATCATTTATTATATTGATGGTTCCGATCAACAGGCAAAGGATGCGGTTGAAGTAGCATTGCAAGAACCAATAGGTAAATTTAGATTAGAAATAGATAAAACTACCAATTTTACTACAATGTCTCCCTATTTAGAATATGAAGTACCTTTCTGGGAATCTCAGGTGTTAAATTATGCATTTGCCTTGATTGCATCAATGCTTATCTTAGGATTATTAATGAATCTCACATCCTTGTCAATTGTTTCAGAAAAACCACTTCCTCGTATGTTGTTAACTCCAACAGCAAAGGACGAGATTATTTTAAGTAAATTAATTGCCAATACAATTATCATGATTCTACAAGTAACTGAAATTTTCGTAATGTCGGCCATTTTTGGATTATATTGTCTTGGTTCCCTCTTTGAACTTTATTTGGTATTATTAATGACAGGTTTTTGTGGAATATGTATGGGTTTATTTATTTCAGCAATTTCTAAAACTGAACAAGTTGCTAATCAACTCTATATGATGTTCTTTATAACTGTTATTATGTTTTCGGGCGCATTCATCAAAATTGATGCCTTGCCACTCGCAATGCAGATCATTATCAATTCACTTCCGTTAAGCCATGCTATCCCTCTTATTGTGAACATTACAATGAAAGGACTTCCAATTGATTACGCTCACCTAGGAAGTTTAGCTTTAATATCAACAACCTTTGCCGGTATGGCTTATATCGCATTTAGATTAAAGAAAGTAGAGGTGTAAATAGAGATTGGCAAAATCTAAGACATCCGACAATTGGAGCAGTGGAACTTTTTTTAACAGGCTAAGATATAGTTTATGGAGAATTGTACGACAGGTAAAAAAGGAATTCCAGCTCTTGAAAATAGATAAGATGAATTTAGTAATTGCGCTATTGATGCCTCCAGGAATAATTATGCTCTTTGCTTTTATGTCCACTAGTGCTTCAGTCACCATACCTGTAAAAGTTAGTGTAGTTAGTTATGATTCCAATACCTTTGTAAATCAAAATAACTACTCGATAACAACAAAATGGGATAATTATACCGAAATGTATCTGGATGCGGTAAAAGAATCAGAATTACTAGAACTAATTGAATTTTATGACGCAAGTGAAGATGAAAACGAATATGCTATGGAAACAGCACGAAATGAGATGCGAGATGGGAATATTGAATGCATCATCGTCATTCCCGTCGAATTTTCGGAGTTATTAACGACTGGCTATCCGGGGATCATAGAACTTATCCCGGATGCTTCTGATGCCGCTTCAATCCAAGATAAACTTAATGCTGTTCAAGATTCGATTAAAATCTTTGTAGAAGAAAATGATCTTGATCCCGAATACGTGCTACAAGAATACGAGGAATTCTCAGTTCCATCCAAGTATAATTTTAGATACAACTATAATATGACCGTCTTATTACCGTTTATGACTTTTGGAATTTCCTTTGTGTTAACTATATTAGTAGTCGTCCAGGAAAAACCTATCGCAAGACTTTTACTCACGCCAGTACAAAAAGCTGAGATTTTACTTTCAAAATATATTGTTTATTCCATCGTATTAGCACTGCAAGTTTTTTTAGTCCTCACGGTTGCGATAGCTAACGGACTTTATGTTGCTGGAAATGTTATTGATTTATTTCTCGGTCTATATATGTTAGGGTTTGCTGGAGTGAGTTTAGGGATGTTTGTCAGTACCGTAAGTAATACTAAAACCGAGGCAAATCAACTCTTTTTTGCTCTTTTTATTGTTATTATATTATTAAGCGGTATGTTTGTTCCTATAGATGCAATGCCCGATTATTTACAAAATATTGCATATATTCTTCCATTATCTCATGGAGCTCCGATTATCAAAGGAATTCTCTCTAAAGGTAAATCTTTTATTGGATTTGACTTTTTTTGGCTACTTGGTATAAGCTCAGTGCTCATTATTCTATCATTCTTGGTAATTAATAGAAAACGATATGAGGTGTAACTTGATAAGTACTACAGATGTAAAAGAAATCGTTGTTAATGTAGAAAATTTAGAAGTAAGTTTCGGAGAAAAAAAAATCATACATAAAGTTTCTTTTAATGTAAACCGAGGTGAGATCATCGGATTTTTTGGAATCTCAGGAGCGGGAAAAACTACAATAATTCGCGTTTTAACATGTCAGATAAGTCAAAAAAATTGGACGGGATATGTAAAGGTTACGAATCTTAACCCAGGAAGTAAAAAAAATCACGCAAAAATACTGAGTAATATCGGATATGTCCCACAATTAGAAGAACTCAATCTCTATTATGACTTAACTCCTCTTAAAAATGTGGAGATATTTGCTTCTTGTTATAACATGAAAAAAAAAGAAGCTTTAGCTATCGCGAAAGAATTATTTTCAATTTTAGATATCCCAGAAGACACTTGGAATAAACCTTTAAAAAAAATGAGTGGAGGAGAAAAAAAGAGAGTTTCTATGGCTATTGGCTTAATCCACAAGCCGGACATTCTTTTTTTAGACGAACCTACCACAGGAGTTGATGCTGCTAAGCGCTATGATGTGCTTTCATATTTAAAAAAGCTTAACCGTAGATTAGGTACCACGATGTTCTTAATAACGCATGATATGGAAGCAGCCTTGATTGTAGATCGAGCCGCCATTTTAAGAGACGGAAAACTTCTAGAATTTGACTCTAATTCTAATTTGATTACATCATTGCCAAGTAAAGGTTTAGTAGCGCGATTTTCAATAGAAAATTTAAATGAGGAAAAAATAAACATTATCAAACAATTTCCAAATGTTAGTAATATTAAAACTATACGAGTTGGCAATGAGACGTTTGAAGTACTTATGGACGATTTTGAAAAAAACCTCTCAAAATTAATACAGTTCATGATGGAGAAAGGTTTAAAACTCAATGCAATGAGCCGGGATGTTGCTGCGTTTAGGAGATACTTTCAACTTAGAATTCAAGAAGAAGAAGAGAAAGAGCGCCGGATAAGAATGCAACAAGAAACAAGTGAAGAGGTGCAGTTTTAACGGAATCCAAAACTAAGCGCAAAATTAGAGTATTATTAACATTTATAGCTTTTTTCGGTGCCCAATTACTTCTAATTGGGCTTATTAATTACCCATGGATAACCTATTACGATGAAAATGAAGTAAAAGATCTTAAAGATAATATGGTGGATTTTGTAAATAGCCATCAAAATCCAGATTCTGATCTTTTTATTGAGCCCACAATAGAGTCAACCTATAGGGCAATTGATTCACTTAATTTTTCCCATCCTGTTAGTTCCTCTACAAATATAATAAATCCTAGATATAACGACCATCTAAGTGATGATATGAGAGATTTCTTTTTTTATTACTTATTTGAGAAACAAAATGATAATGGGTCCTTTTCAGATATTTATGGATTAGGAAACATGTACTCTACGTATCAAGTCGTTGAAACTATTTACAAATTAGATAGCTCTTTTATGATTTTACGAGATGAAGAATATGAATTTAATAAGATTAGTATGCTTCTTCAGTACTTGGGTAATTCCTTGGCAGAGAATGGGTACGGATTTAAGTTAAATGAATACTCTCCTATACCTGATATACTGTCAACTTATTGCGCTATAATTTTAGCAAATCGATTCAATGCAGAGTCTCTTCTTAAAAATAAAAACATTACTAGGTATGTGAATTCCTCTATTATTGACATTTCGCCAGAATTGACATATTATAGGATCTTGTCTCATTTAGAATTAGGGTTGACAATTAACATAACGCAAAAAATAGCTATTCTAGTTTATTTTGCAAGTCTCTATAATAGCCAAGATGGGGGTTTTTCTATAATTGCTGGAGGTGAGTCAGATGTCCAATCAACCTATTTTGCAATTTCCTCGTTAAATGCAATAAATAGGACGGTCTCTAACCAAAACAAATCACGATATTTCATATTGAATTGTTCAAGTTCAGATGGAGGTTTTGGGTATAGGCCAGACACTGTGAATGCAACGTATAACTCAGATTTTAAATCGGGATGGGCAGCCATGAAAGCTATTGACATTCTTGAAAAAAATGCCACTGTGAATAACCTCAATAATAATCTATATCGTAAGAATTATTATAATTGGTTATATGCGCATCAAGCAGAGAATGGGTTGTTTGGGGAGATTTCACTGCAAGCAAATTATTGGGGTGTATTATCAAATTTTCAAGCTGATCCCGAAAATTTAGCTGATAAGGTGGATATAGATGATATCTGGGATTATGTTGAAGACTGTTATGATAGTAGTGAAGGAGGGTTCGGATATAAAGCTGATGAGGAAGCAAGCTTATTTTCGACTTATAGTGCTCTTAATATTTATGAAATGTTCTATAATTATGATGAATTCGAGGGTGAGCTACCTAATACCAATAAAACTATAGAATATTTAGTTGATAGGCAAAATCAAGATGGGGGATTTAATTTAGGTCTTGATTTATATCAAATTACTGCCTTTTTTGGACCATTAAGTGATATTTTTTTAAGTTTATTAAAAACTAATGTTTCTACAGTAGAAAGTACATATTGGGCTCTCTCCTCCTTAGATATTTTAGGTGCAATAGATAAAGTATATGAGAAAGATTTAATGCATTGGATGTACTCCTGTCAGAACGCTGATGGGGGTTTTTCTATAATTTTAGGATTTCACAGTGATACTATATCAACCTATTTTGGATTAGCAGTTTTTAATTTATTAAATACTAAACCGATATCCGAAATAGGGCCTATTGAGTTTTTAAAGAATGCTCAAAATGACGAGGGAAGTTTCGATCCTATGCCAGCTCTTTCATTAATATTTGATCTTCCCACATCATTTTTATTAACATATTTCGCAGCCATGGGACTTTACGAATTTGAATATCAACCTGAAGATGTGGAAGAATTAATTGATTGGTATGAAGATTGTTATAGTTCAAATACAGGTGGAATGGGAGATAATCCGGGATTCGGAGGTGACTTACGAAATACTCCTTATGGGATAATCCTTATAGAAGAACTTCAATATGATCAAGCTTTTAACCCTAGACCTTGGACAGAATTAATCACAGTGATAATTTTGACAGAAATTCTACTACTTTTGTTATATGGAATTATAAACGCCATTATGATTTTAGATGTAACGATTTCAAAAAAGATAAAGACGAAATTAGGGATTGGGGAAAAGTTTAATATCTCCTATTTAAAAAAGTCGGCTGCGATTTATTGTGAAAATTTAAATATATTTGCAGGAGGAAAATTAATTGTAGATTCTGTTTCAATGAGATTAGAACATAGTGAAATTTTAGGAGTATTAGGAGAAAGTGGAGCGGGTAAGTCGACTTTTGTAAAAGCTTTGCTAGGAATGCGTAAGTTCACTGGAATTAATCAAGTGTATGGCATGGATGTAAAAAAGTACTCAAAAAAAATGAGACCTATCTATGGATATGTCCCCCAACAACTAATGCTGTATAATAATTTTACTGTTTTACAAAATATTTTCTACTTTGGGAAGAGATATGATTTATCTGAAAAAGAAATCATAAGTAGGACTAAAAGATTACTAAGATCGTTGGAAATTGAAGACAAAATGTATGAAAAAGTTAAGAACCTTTCAGGAGGGCAGAAACGACGAGTAAGCATAGCATTGGCATTAATTCATAATCCTGTTATTCTTTGGATGGATGAGCCGACATCAGGCTTAGATCCTGTGGTACGAGAAAATCTCTGGATTGCATTAACCAAAATAAATGAGCAATTTAATACTACATTAATTGTAATTACACATTATCCCGAAGAATCACGTTTCTGTCATCGTGTTGCGATATTTGGGAGGCAAAAAGGTATGATAGACTATGGGCGTCCAAGGGATTTGCTTACCCAATTACCCGGGCGTGGTCGGAAAATCGAATTATATTTCAATGAGATAAAAGAGGAGGCTATTAAGAGATTAGAATCTATTGATGGTGTAGAAACTGTATTAGAGAGGAAAGCAGGGACTGATTTCTTATTGTTTACTGATTTGGACTTGAACTCTCTCTTTGAAAAAATTAAACAAGAGTTTCCAAAGTCAATTCCGCAGATGATTCAATCAGATTGTCAAATGGAAGATTTATTCAGAATTTTAGCGTTAAAGGTGCCTGTAATTGAATAAACCTGCATTAAATAAACTTTTTAGAGAAGAAGATGTAAGAGATATCGAATTATCTCTCCTTAAATCTAAGATAAGCAAAGCAATTAGATTTTCTGAACGATATTGGATGATTTATAAGCAAAAAACATTTGGAATAGCTACAATTATTGATTTAAGTTATAAAAAATCTTATATTGAGGTATTATTCTCACCTACGATAGATAAAACACAAACTCAAACCTCATTGGTGCAAATCTTTACTCCTGGTAAGACTACATTTAACTTTAATGAGATTCTTATCGAACCAGATACTGATGAGGATGGGCTTGTAAGCCCCCAAAAAATAATTCAAAGACTAAATAGATTAATTAAAAAGGAAGTAAATTACCATCTTACCATTTTAAATTATGAGCTTGAATTATTAAATGAACAATTTGAAAATTATCCAATAGAAGGGAATCCGTACTTTAGAAAAATTATTGTATATTTTCCAAATTATGTCGTGGAATTAAGAATTAATATAGAAAATTATCCTGAAGTCCCAAGTTTATCTGAAAAAGATCAATTAACTATTAGAAGATTTATTGAACCAATAGCAGAAAAAATAAGGGTAAAATTATTAGAAAGGTATGGAATATCCGCATTTGAAAGATATGGAGAAGAAGTTCATATTTATGATGATAAATTAGAGATTTTTATAGAAAAATCTAAAATGCCATTTATAGTGAAATTTAAAAGAGGATTTGAGAAAAGAGTTAGAGAACTATTTAAATTAAAACCTAAAGATGTAATTGAAGATTATAAAGACTTAAAATATATTATAAAAGAAAGGGATTTTAACAAAATAGAGCTGATTAAAAACTGGAAAGTTGAGAATGCGCCCCATATTGTCGAGTTAATTGAATCAATTTTGGAGATAATGAAAAATTCTCAACATCTTATCCTTAAAAATGTATCACTATTGGATAAAATTCATAATATATCATTTAAAGTTCATAGAGGACAATCAATTGGCATTTATTATAAGTTAAAAGAACCAAACCATATATTAGCTGAAAATCCTATCATTGAATTATTTCATACAATTGAGGGTAGAAGTGCCGATTATTCAGGAGAAATTTCTGTTTTTGGTACTAAATACATCCCCAATGGCTATAATAAGAGTGAAGGGATATTGATTACAACCGGTGAAATAGATTCGAAAATACGAAATATGAAAATTAAAAAAGCAATTCTTTACAATTTATATCTCATAGGAAAGAGAAAAAGCAAAAAAACGTTAATAAACAAGGCACTGGAGATAACTGGATTATTATATAGAAAAAACGAAAAAGTGGCTAATTTAACTATATTAGAACAAATTTTATTCTCAATTTCTAGAGCTCTTTTAAGAAGGCAGAGTATTATAATGGTTTCCATCCCTCTTAGTGAAATAGGACCCTTAGAAAGTGAACAATTTAATCGTTATGTAGAAAACATTAAGCAAGAATTTCATGTTGTTCTAATAATTCACGGTCCAAAAAGTATTGTTTCAAATTGCGACAAGATTATTACAGTTAAAGATAAACAGGCAGAAATAGGTACAATTAAGCATTATATTTCAAAAATACCTCAAGCTGGGGAAATTATTACAATTGAATTAGACAAGCCTGATGAAGTTGCTCTTGAAAATATGCTTAAAATTCAAACTGGTATATTTATTGAAGAAAGAAAAAATGAAAGATATAAGATATATTGTATAGATGAGAACCCTAATAAAATACTTGTTAAATTATTCGAAACTATTGGAGATCATATGTACAATTTTAAAAGACATAAGGCGTCATTAGAAGAATATTTAGAATTTATGGAAATTAAAGAAAAAATGGGATAAAATTAATAATCAGAGAAAATAATTAAAAAAGGTGTTACAATGATAAAAAGACTGTATATTATGAGATATAATGGAACTCTCTTATATTCAAAACATCTTACTGAGGGAGAACGTTTTGATGATAATATTTTAATTGGATTTTTTGCTTCATTAGCAAATTTTAGTAGAGAAGCACTAGAAAGTGAAATTCAATATATTGATCTCGGGCATGATAATAAATTAGTGTTGTTTCCTCATGCAAGTGAAAAATTACTCGCCACAGCTATCGTAAGTTCTATTGATGATAATGAACTTATCATGAAAATTTTGAGAGATATTTTGCAAGACTTCATTGGAGCTTTTGCACCAGATTATAATCCAGATGAAATTAATGAAGAAGAGATGGAAAGCATCATTGAATTAAATGTGAGCGGAAAGATAAGTTATCCATTAATTAAAAGACTTATATTTTCATGGCTTTTGTTAATTCCGCTCTGCATTTTTTTAAATTTCTTAAACATTACTTCGGGAGATTATATCTTTCAAAATTTATATCTTGATAAAGATATTTACACACAAGAGGAGATTTATACTGTGGTATTGCCTACAATGATCCGGATTTCTCTAATTGTTTTATTAATTGTATTTATATTACCTAATCTAATTTCTGGCTATTTAGTGTTAGATGCAAAGTTTGCCTATTTAAATTCGGTAATATATATTGTCTTAATCATGGTTATATACTTCTTTACAATAGAATCTCTATTCGCCTATGTTATTCTCGCCTATCTACCGTTGGTTTTCTTAATCTCAATTGGCTTTGCTTACATAGGATTTCGATATGCTAAAAAGAGAAAAATTATTAGAAATTAGTTAATTTTCATATCTTAATAATAATACACTTATTAGTAAGCGAATGTAAGGAATGGTTTCGCTAAAACCACCAGTGATTGATGGGCATATTGATACCGCACTTCAAATTTTAAGAGAACCTCGAAAGTTTGCAGAACGCTCTAAATTTGGACATTGTGATTTACCTCGTATGAAAGATGCGAATGTGCAAGCTGCGCTTTTTGCGATAGAATCTGGATATACCATGGAAAGTCTGATTACATCCATTGATATTTGGTTTAAATTAGTCTCAAATCCAGAAAATCAACTTTTCCAGATTAAAAAAATAGATGATTTTAACAGAGCGAGAGATTCTGAACACATTGGTGCTCTGCTTCATTTTGAAGGAGTTTCTGGAATGGATGATGAGTTAAAGCTTTTAAGAATTGGTTATCAACTCGGACTAAGATCAATGGGATTAACCTGGTCAAATGTCAATAAATTCGCTACTGGAGTAAGAGTGACCACTAAGCGTCAGCGAAAAACAGGAATTACAGATTTGGGAAGAAAACTTGTCAGAGAAGCGCAAACATTAGGAGTAACAATCGATGTGTCTCACTTAAACGACACATCTTTTTGGGATTTATATGAAATTACCGAAAAACCAATTATTGCCACCCATTCAAACGTCCGTTCAGTAAGTAATCACATTAGAAACTTAACAAATGAGCAAATTAAAGCCATACATGAAAAACACGGTACTATAGGGATTAATTTTTGTATGAAATTTTTAGATCCTGAACATCCCTATGAAGAATATACTAACTTAGGATTAGATGTGATTAAAAAGCATATAGATCATATAGTAAATTTAGCCGATATTAATACCGTTGCTTTAGGGTCTGATTTCGATGGAACCTCAGTCCCAAATTGCGTTAGAGACTGTACAAAACTTCCTAATTTATGGGAGTATCTTCTTGAAAACGGTTATAGTGAACAAGATATTAATAAAATCACACATGAGAATCTGCTAAGGGTATTTAAGGAAACGTGGTAATGAGGTTTTCCATAATGTCATGATTAATCATTATCAGAAAAAATCGTTTCATTAGTACGAATTATTGTAGAAAACTATCATTATTAAATTTCACATTTTTATCAAAGTAGTGAAGATTTTAGAGTTCAAATAAAATCTTAAAACCTAGAAAGCAAAATTTTAAGGTTATTTAATTAAAAAAAGAAATTTCAAAATGAGGTGATTAGAATTTCAACACAACATATATTTCATATTAATAAAGTAGAAGAAATTGAACAGCAATTTAAAAATGTAAAAGTTGATGCTATGCAAAAAGGTATGGCTACTGCAATGGCAAACTTGTTAACTAAATTTATTCCATTAAACCAAAGAGCGTTAAGAGGATTCATTTTTCTCTCTTTTCAAGAATGGCAGAAGAAAACAAAAGCTTTTCTGGCCGATATGAATAACGCGGAAGTGCCATTAGAAAAAAAATTTCAAATAACTGATGAAATCAATGACATTCTATTACATAAACTTACACGTGTCTTAATTAATGAAAATGATAAGCCTTTGTTAGAAAATGGAATACGTGAAGGAACAAAAATACTCCGTGATATTCTCAGGAAACAATGGGCATAATAAATGATTTCAATCAAATTCTTTTCTTTTTTATTTTTTTAATTCTACAATTGTAGAATGCAAAAATTTGAAATTTAGATATATAAGCGTCTTTGTATTTTAGATTTTCAAATTTCATAGGTAAATTTAAAATTTATTTGTTAATTTTCCCTATTATAAGATTTTTCAAATAGTTTAGAAAATTTTAAAAAAAAACAAAATGGTTGATTAAAATTTCATACAAATTACCAGATGAAAAAGATTTAGAGGCCATGATTGGCATTGTAGGTAAAAAGTATGCCAGCAATAACAAGGCAATCACTGCTTCTTACCTCGCAAAGTCAGTCATGGGGCTGGAAAGCCAAATTCCAGACATCGTAATCCGACCGAAATACGTAGAAGAGATTCGTAAAATCTTAATATATTGCTCTGCTGAGAAAATACCTGTTAGTCCTGTTTCGGCAGGATTATCCGGTGGATTTGCTTGCCCTACTATTAGACCTGGTGGTGTGCTCCTCGATTTGGGGAGAATGGATCGTATCATCGAAATTGACGAAGAAAATCGATATGCTATTATAGAACCGGGTGTAACCAATGGTACGCTTTGGGCTTACATGCATAAGAATCATCCTGATTGGGCACCTCCAATTGCTGATGGCGCCCCTCCGGCTGCTACTGTAATGGGAGATGCTATAGATAGAGGTTTTTCCTTATATACTTCTAGTGTAGGACCTCAAGGGGATAACTTTATGTGTGGGGAAGTTGTTTTTCCAAATGGTGATGTCGTAAGAACAGGATCTTGGGCGCTTCCATTTGCAAAACCATTCTATAAGTATGGGCTTGGTCCAGACATGTGGTCATACCTTATGGGTAGTCAAGGAACTATGGGAGTAATAACCAAGGCAGCTGTCAAAATATATCCTCATCCTAAATACAAAACTGTTATAGTATGGGGTATGTCTAATCCTTATGATATGCAAGATTTAACACTAGAAGTAGGAAAACAAGAATTTGGGGTTTCTAACCATACCGTTATGGTCCAAGGAGGCAATTATCCACTCGTTATGGCACGCTGGCCAAAAGATAAAATTCCTCATAATTATGAATTTTTTAAAGAAATAGGTGTAGCAAAGTGGTGGATGAACTGGGAAACATGGGCTCAGACGCAAGAAGAATTGGATTATTGTATTAAGAGAATCAACTCTATAGCAAAAGATTTCAAACAAAATCGTGCTAAAGACCCTGATGCTATAAAACCCCAGGAGCTTCATCCTAAACAAATCGCAAGCAGAATGAAGAAACCTAATAAGATTGCTATTCCATATTCATTCTGGGAAGCTGGGTTCTTATTCATAACATGGTACACTCCGTGGAACGAATGTGCCGAATTCGCAGAAATGTACAACGCAGAAATGGAAAAGAGAGGTTTCCCTCCTGTGATGTGGATTGCCAGCATTGAGCGTTGCAGACAAGCAATCTGTATGCCAATAATCTGTTTTGACAGTACTAAGGATGAGGATTTTGAAAAGGTCCAAGATTTGAATGCGGTGACTACTGAATATGGTCTAAAAAGAGGATGGCTTAACTATAGACCAGATCCATACATCCACATACAAGCTTACTATCAAGCAGGTATGTACTGGAAGTATTTACGGGCCTTTAAGAAAATGGTCGATCCTAATATGATAATGCATCCCGGCAGATTAGCTCTGCCGTAAACAAGGAGGTTGAAAAAAATGGCTAAAACAGGAATGGATAGATTACAAGAATTAAAAAAGGACATTTTCAAATGTATTCACTGTAAAGCTTGCAGGTTCGCTTATTCAGGAGAACCAGATAGGGAAGGGATTGGCGAATTTACGGGTAAACAGGGAACAGTTCTTTATGAAGGAATGGTTGATGCTTGTCCAGCAGGTATAGAATATGGATGGGAAGCGTTTTGGAATGCGGGAAAGATTTGGATTGCTCGATCAATCCTTAATGGTGATTTAGAATTTACCGAAGAAGTCAGAGATGTATTGATGCCTTGTATTACTTGCGGACAATGTTCTGCACAATGTGAAAATAAAGTTCGAACAGTCGATATTATAGAATCCTTACGAGCAGCATGTAAGGAAGCTGGTGTCCCTATGATTGACAAACATCAATTAGTTGATAGATTGGTCAAGGAATTAAACAATCCGTATGGAGGTAAGGCAGATGAACGATTTAAATGGGCTAAAGACGCAGGCTTAGAAAAATACATTGACAATAAAGATGCGAAAATTGGGTATTATGTGGGGTGTACTGCGAGCTATCGTCAAGTTGAAGTGGCAATTGCTACTGCAAAAGTATTCGAACAATTAGGGATGAATTTTACCTTGATTTCTGACGAAGTTTGTTGCGGCAGCCCATTTTTCAGAGTCGGTGCTGTGGATACTGCTCAAGAATTAATGAATAAAAACCTTGAGGCCTTTAAAGGTTTAGAGAAGCTTTACTTCTCTTGTGCAGGATGTTATCGTACTATAACAATTGATTATCCAAAATGGATGCCCGAAGACCAAAAGCTTCCTTTCAAAACTCAGCATGCTTTTGAATTAATTTCTAAATTAATTACAATAGGAAAAGTAAGTTTCAAACCAAATAAAGAATTAAAAGGCAAGGTGGTTACCTATCATGATCCATGTCACACAGGTAGACACTTTGCGGTTGACATGGAACAGGAGATGATCAGAGAATCGAAGAATTTAATGTTTGATATGCGCAAAATAAAAGAGAGGCAAGAAGCATGGTTTGATGTTCCAAGAGTAATCCTAAGGAAATTAGAGGAAGATGTTGGGATAAAATTCACAGAGATGTACCGTATTAAGCTCAATAGCATGTGCTGTGGAGCAGGTGGCGGAGTCAGAGCAGGATACCCCGACTTTAGTTTGAGAACTGCGAGTTTACGATGTGATGAAGCAAATGCGGTTGGTGCGGATATTTTAACTACAGAATGTCCGTTCTGCTGGAGAAACTTGTCCGATGCAAACGATCTTTACACGCATGGCTTACAGGTAATGGGCATTCTTGAAATGATAAGTAAGTACAATCTCTTAGACCTAAAGGAAAAACCAACTCAAAAAGAACTTTTAGAATAAACTAAAGAGCATTTCTTTGCTCACTAATTTTTTTATCTCTATTTAAACAATAATTCTATATTTTCTATATTAAATATTTAAATAATTCTACATTTTACTTTAAATCATAAATATTGGGCTCTGAATTATATTAATAAATCTCTGGCTATTAATTTAATATAGAATGAAAATTTCGAAAAAATGGTTTAAAGGTGAAATGGATGAAAGTATTATTAATCTATGGCAGTCCAAGACATAAAAAATCTGCGTCATATCATCTTGGAGAGAATTTTGCTAAAGGCATGGAAAGAGCAGGGGCAGAAGTGGACGAAATTATGCTTTGTAAGCAAAAGATTAATCATTGTATCGGTTGTTTTACATGTTGGACTAAAACTCCAGGAAAATGCATTCATAATGATGATATGGCAGATAATTTACCTAAAATAGAACAAGCAGATTTAATAGTTTATGCTGTTCCGCTATATATTTATACGATTCCGGGATTGGTAAAGGATTTCATGGACCGTTCACTGCCTTTATTTGAACCTTATTTAATTGAAGAAAAAGGTTTTAGTTCACATCCAAAAAGAGTTCCGAAGACACAAAACATTTTTTTAATAAGCGTGGCAGGTTTTCCCGAATTATCTCATTTCGATTCCTTAGTGCATTTGTTCAAGAAGAGATATAGAAGAGATGAATATGTAGGTGAAATATTAGTAGGTGGATCAGAACTAATGAGTATGGATTCCATGCAATATCGATATAAGAAATTATATGATGCAATGGAACAAGCGGGTTATGAACTCGTTAAGAATGGGAAAATTTCAGCAGATACGAAAAAGGCGATTGAAAAAGAAACAATTGTACCAAAAAATAAATTGAAGCTTTTTAGAGAAATGGCAAATAAGTATTGGGACTCCCTTTTACCAAAGGAATATTCTAAAGTTCAGCTAGAAGCAACAAATGATAAACTACTGGAGATATCAGATGGAGGTATGGGAGCATTTTTTGCGGGAATGGCTTCACAATATAACCCAAATGTGTTATCAGGACTTAAGGCTGTTCTTCAATTTAATCTCGAAAACGAACGATATTATCTCAAAGTTAACCAAAATATCTGTAAAGCTTACAAGGGATCCTATCCTAACCCTACTTTAACAATAAATTCACCAAAAGATGTATGGATAAAGATTTCAACGGGCAAATTAGAAGGAGCAGATGCGTTGATGAATGGGCTTTACAAAGTTGAGGGCGACTTTAAACTTCTCATGAAAATGAACGACTTGTTCTCAAGCGATGACGATGATACTAAAGCAACAAAACCTTCCAATAAAGTCAAGCAAAAAACATCGCAAAAAACCTCAAAACAAGCAAAGCTTCTAAGCGTAAGCGCCGGAGGAAACGCGGCGTTCTTCGCCGGCATGGCGGCTCAGTTCAATCCACACGCAGAGCCTGATTTAAAGCCTGTTATCCAATTTAAGCTAGAAGACGAAAATTATCATCTCGTCGTTCAAGGAAACGAGTGTAAAGCTTACGAAGGGATCCATCCCGACCCTACCGTGACGGTTAATACTTCAGCGGACGTGTGGATGAAAATTTCGTCCGGAGAATTAAACGGAGCCAAAGCGTTCATGAAAAAAATGTATACGGTAGACGGAGACATGGGGATTTTGCTAAAGTTGAACAGATTGTTTTCTGGTGAGGAAGAAATTGCGGATGTCCCTTCAGAACCTCAGATTTCTGCTCGAACGCTAGAAAAGATCCCTGAAACTCGCGGACCTCTCAAGATACCGGCAATGCTGTGGCTCAACGTTGCCTTCGTGCCATGGATCATCTTTTGGATATGGCACTCAATCGCCCCGGGATTTCTTCCAATGCTAAGCGTAGCGCTCGTCTCGCTTGTTATCACGCTATACCACTTGAAGACGAATCGTCCCACCTTGTTTGAATACGGATCGTGTGTGTATTTAATTATGGCTACGCTGTTATATTGGATGGGTATTGAGTTTTTTATAACATATATTAGAATGATTAACAACATTTACTTAGGTGCTTTGTGGTTAATCTCGCTAACCAAGACATTTTCCTTGACGGCCGAATATTCTAGACACGGACTTCCCAGGGCAATCTGGAACACTCGAGCGTTCCTTGACACCAACAATATTTTAACGGGATTGTGGGGCATATATTTTTTGTGCTCGGCAATAATGGATTTAGTCGCGATTACGTACTCTGAATTGTCGCTAGTGCTAATGATAGTTGAGTATCTTTTACTTATACCCATGTTTTTGTTTACGTCATGGTTTCAAAAATGGTACCCATCTAAAGTGATGTAGAAGCTCTGCTCATCAAATCCTAAGTTATATATTTAGATTGTTATTTGGAAGCGTCAAAGCTTTATTCCAATAGTAATCGAACACATCTGCCATCCATTTTGCTCCTTGATTATGGGTTATTTTCCAACTCTGTCTAAAATCAGCTTGTTCTGATTTATTAAAGAACGCACATCCTAAATGATTCAATGGAAATAATATAATGTGGACGGGAAACGTTGGTAAATAGCGGAAGTCATTTAACGACACAATGTTTTCATATTTATTTATAAACTGCCATGGTGTAATTTTAACAGTTTCCAGACTTTCCAATGAAATAATAAATTTATAATCAAAATCATAAGCGGAGGTTTTTACAGTTGAGGCGATTATTGTTCCGATGCTCGCATCAAGGTTTAAATCAAATGATCCCATTACTTTTGCGTTAAACATTAGCTCTCTTTGCTGCTCATCTTGAAAATTTTTAACAATTTCACCAAGAAATGAGGGTGCTTCGATAACTTGAGTAGGGTCTAATTCATAAATCCTAGAAAGAAATTGAATTGGTATATCATGAAGCTCATAATTAGAGAGAAAATTAAATGAATTGGAGATTGTTTTAAGCGGTTCAAGGAATTTTTGAATAGTTTTCCATATAGGTTTTACAGAATAGAATTTTTCTCCTTGAATAAATTGAGTATCTAATAATTTATCAAGGTGATCTTTAACTGTAGGTGGTGGGATATTCAATTTAGAAGCAATAGTTGATAAGCGTAAGTCTTTTTCATGTTCATCGAGTAATCTAAGGATTTCCTGCCGCCTCTGAGAAGAGAGTGCTTTTAAAAATTCATAAAAGTCCATATAGGTGAAGTATTTACATATGTTTATTTATTTTTCGGAAAAACCCGAAAAATTAGGATAAGCATTATTTTTCGCTAAAAATCGAGATTTATAATGGAATATAAGAAATAATGAATTTCTTATGCTTTATTGGGCAAAGCTTAAATATAAAATGTGATATAGTAGAAACAACTAAAAATTTATAATGAAATCAAACTTAAAAAAGTAATACATTAAAAAAACAAATTGCTAATAGTGAAGATTATGGATTTAAATGAATTCAAAATCGAATTGGAAAAAGTTGTAGATAATAACCATATTATCAAGGATCAAGATAGGATCAACAGATATTCCCAAGATCAGCATTACCCGCTAATAGAGGAAAAAATACCAGAATTAGTTGTGATTCCAGAATCTTTAGAAGAAGTACAGCAAATTGTAATAGTTGCAAATCAATTCAAAATACCAATTATTCCTAAAAGCTCAGAAAAAAGCCGTTATGGGGGTACAATGGCAAATAATGGCGGACTAATAGTTGATTTAGGAAAGTTAAATCGAATTGTGTCTGTTGATGATACAAACATGCATGTTGTAGTCGAACCAGGAGTTACATTTAAACAATTACAGAACGAGTTAGATAATTATAAACTTAGAATCCTTCCTACAATTTTTTCTAGTTCCGACTCGATTATCTCCTCTTATTTAGCGCGATATCCAACATATTCCATGGCTAAGTTTGAATATACCGATTTAGTTGTAAATCTTGAGATTGTTTTAGGGAATGGAGAGATCTTCCGAACTGGATCCTGGGCATCGGTAAAAAGCCCTCCGGTTTATCCCTATGGGTCTTCTTTAGATTTCTTTAGAATCTTTCACGGAGCGAGAGGTGGATTAGGAATTATTACAAAAGCTTCAATTCGGGTTAAGCCTAAACCTTTGGTTCAAGAGATAGTATCTGTTCCGTTTTTTACTCATAAAGATTTTGTAAATTTTGTGTATGATGTTCAGAGAAAAGAAATGGGAATTGAATGTATAGTTTTGAACAAAATAAATGCTCTGAATTATTTACATGTTGAAGATAAATCTATGGATTTTCCTAATTGGATTTTTTTGATTTGTCTGGAGGGACCTCAGAGATTTCCAGAGGAAAAGATTGAATATGAAAAAGAAGCATTAAATAGGCTTATTAAAAAACATTCTATAAACTTAAAAATGAATAATTTAATCAATCAATTAGAGCAGAAGATATTAAATGAATTTAATACACCTCAAGATCTCAAGAAAAAATCATATGATCTACCGGTATATCTAACTTTAAATAAATTTCCAGAGATTTATTCAATTATTCAAAACGAATTAAGTCAAACTAACGAAGATAAAACTGATTTGGGAGTCTCTATTATCCCTGTTGAGCGAAATCGTACAGCGTATGTTGAATTTGATCTTTACCCCGCGTTAAATACTGAACGACAAATTACTGAATTTAAAACATTGTTTAGAAATTTAGGTGAATTAGCTTTAAAAGCGGGAGCGATTATTGATATTCCTTATGGTCCTTTAAAACAAGTAGTGTATTCCAAAGTTGGGAATTATTTAGCTTTAATCAAAGATGTAAAAGATATTTTTGATCCAAATAATATTATGAATCCTGGAAAAATAGAAAAGGAGGTGATCTAAAATGACCATTGACTTAGATGAGTATTATAAAATCATTCGAAACTGCAGTAAATGTGCCATGTGTCGTAATATGTCACCTTGGGAAATGCAGAGTAAGGAATTTAAGGATATATGTCCGAGTGGAACAAGATTTCTTTTTGAAGCGTATTTTGCTCCCGGAAAAATGGAACTCGCCCGGGCATTATTAGACAATGAAATTCAATATTCAGATCGTTTAGAACATATATTATTTGCATGTCCTTTATGCGGGGGGTGTCAGGCACAGTGTGAGGAGGTAAATATCATTAATCCCCTTGATGTAATGCAAGAATTAAGAAAAAGATATGTTGAAGCAAAAGGGCCTATACCGGCTCATGCGAAATTTGCCGAAAGTATAAAAGAGTTGCATAATCCTTATAATGAACCTCATGAAAAGAGATTAGATTGGATTCCTGAAAATATAAATCTCAAGGAAGATGCTAAAATTGCTTATTTTGTGGGATGTACTTCCTCCTATAGAAGGGAAGAAATTGCGAAAGCAACGGCAAATGTGTTAAATTCATTAGGGGTTGAGTTTAATATCCTCCATCCAAATGAATGGTGTTGTGGCAGTCCATTATTTATGACAGGGCAAATTGATGCTGGAAAAGAAATGATGAAACATAATTTAGAAGTGATAAATGAAAAGAGAATTGAAACCTTAGTTTTTTCTTGTGCGGGATGTTATAAAACATTTAAGGAAACGTATCCGCAATTTGTCGGAGACTTAAATTTCAAAGTCTTTCATTTTACTGAATTTTTATCAGATTATTTCACCAAACACAAGATAGAACTTAAGCCTTACCCTAAAAGTATCACATATCACGATCCCTGTCATTTAGGACGGCATTCTAAAGTATATGAAGCACCAAGAGAAGTCCTAACACAAGTACCGGGAATTAAATTAGTGGAAATGGAGAGAATTAAGGAAAATGCATGGTGCTGTGGAGCAGGAGCAGGAGTATCATCAGCATATAAAGAATTTGCTTACTGGACTGCATCAGAAAGATTAAAAGAAGCAGAATCTACTGGTGCAGAAATTTTAACGACATCCTGTCCCTTTTGTATTACAAATTTCCTTGAAGCATCTAAAATGACTAATTGTTCATTTGAAATTATTCCCTTAATTAAAATTATTGAGGAGAGTGTTAAATAATGGTTGAGTTAAAATTGTCTGATTTACATCCAGAAGTGTATTCAAAATTGGAGAAAATTGTTGGAAAAGAGAATATTTCTGATGACCCTTCAATTCTAATAGTGCACTCACGTGATCAGTCTCCTTTTGCTAATTTAAAGCCTACTCCTCCAGAATTCGTAGTTTTGCCTGAAAGCACAGAGCAGATTCAAGAAATTATGAAGGTGTCAAATGAATATAAAATTCCTGTCGTAGTTCAAAATACAGGTGTTAATGTTGCGGGTTGTTGCGTTCCCTCTGAAATCGGTTCGATCTTAGTTCATCTGAGACGTTTAAATCATATCATTGAGATTGATAATCGTAATATGTTTGCAACTGTCCAACCTCACGTGAATTACGCTGAATTGCAAGCAGAAACCATGAAAAAGGGTTTATGGCTTCCTGCTCCCGCGGCACCTTCTACTGTAGGAATTATATCTAATATGTTGTATTGTGGAATGTCTTGGTGTATGGTTAAATATGGATACGAAAGACGCGCAATTATTTCAATGACGTGGGTTACTCCCGAGGGAAAATTAATAAAAACGGGGTCTCCTTCTTTAAAAGATTTAGGACATTTCTGGTGGAACGGACCCGGACCAGATTTAAAGGGCTTATTGATAGGCAGTGTTGGGGAATTAGGGATTTGTACCGAAATGACAGTGAAATTATTTCCATGGGTGGGGGGCGCGAAATTAAGGTTAGAAGAACCTCCTGAGAACACAAAATTTTTCATTATTTCTTATAGGTCTGGTGAGAAGATGCTCCTAGGATTGCAAGAATTAGGGCGGGCCGATATCGCCACAATAGTTACTAGGATGCCAATGGAATGGTCGATCTTAGGTATGCCAAAATCTTACGAAAAATCTAAAGAATTGTGGAATAATAAAGAGCAATTAAAAACATTTCTTCAATATAATATATTCGTTTGTTTACAAGCAATAACTTCTCACAAACAACTTGCATATGGGGAAAAAGTAATCAAGCAAATTGCTAAAGAAACAAATGGGTTGGTTTTTAATCCAGAGATGCTCCAAAAAATACGTCCAAAAAATATGGAAGGGATTCAACAGGAAGGAATGTTTAATGAATTCTTTAGAGCTAAAATATCCCCTCGAATTATGCGATTTAAAGGGGGGTTTATGCCCGCGTTTTTTCCTCAAGAGCCTATAATAAATTCTCTTAAGTCTGAAAATTTGATGGAAGAAACGCTCAAAGAATTTCCAATTTATCCACATGATCTTTATAGCAGCTGTGTAGTTCCGGTAGATATGGGACATTTTGGTTTACATGAATTAGATATTTTCTATGATCAAAACTCTCCAGAAGAATTAAAGGCAACCTTAGAATTTGCTGGTAAAGTACAAAAACTCGCCCAATCACAACACAATACGTGGCCTGCTCATAATGAGTGGAAATCATACCACTGGGACGTAGTGAAAGAGATACCAGAATTTAAAATTCAGAAATTAATAACTGAAAAAGTTAAAAATTTATTTGATCCGAATAAAATAATGAATCCCGGTAAATGGTTAAAATAAAATAAAAATTACAAAAAATTTTATTTTTTATGTTTTGGCTTCAAATTTTGAGCAATATAATATCCAATTAGAAAAACAGCTGTTAATGGAATTCGAATAGCATATGATTGAATTAGTCCATTTAATGTTAAAAAAGTATTTCCTGCACTAAATAATAATAGATCATATACCATTCCCATTATAATAACGGGAAAAGCAGTCATTAGTAATAAGTCTTTTCTCTCAATAGGTTTTTGATCACCCCAAATAAGTAGAATAGTCCATCCAATCATAAGACCCGTTCCATGGCGTAAAGCAAGTTTGGCCTGATCTGAAGGATATAATAACTCTAGATATACATAAGTATTAAAAACCATATATAATGTCATATCTATCGCCATCAAGGCATCTAATACTGCTCCAAGCCAATAGCAAAATCTAACAAATATTATTTTACTTTTTTCTGAATTCATTGTAGATCTCCATCGTTCCATTTGGAGTTTATCTTCTTCAATTGATTTGCTATAATAAACCCAATTAGCATTAGAATCATTAAAATCATCTGAATGATAAATGATATTAAATTAGTTCCCAATGAACTCGATTTATTTCCTAACAACAGCAGGACTAAGTCAAGAAGTATGCCTAGCAATAGTAGAGGTAGCGCTGTGAATATTAAGATAATTCTTCTTTCTACTGGTTTTTGAACCGCCCAGATTAATAGAATTGTCCATCCAATTACAAGCGGAATCACTTGTCTTGCTAAAAATTGAGTTATAGGTGTTAAAGTAGGATATTGCAAATATATTGTTGTACCAAATAAAACATATAATAACAAATCACCTGCTAACAGCGCGTCTAAAATTGCAGCTAACCAATAACAAAATCGTATAAATAACATTCTTTTTTGTTTAGATTCCACTTATAATTTCACTTCCTCTTTTTAACTTTGACTTTCTTTTAATGCCAAATAAAAACAAATGATATAATAGACTGCAAATATTACTCGCTGTATAGTATAGCCTAACATCATTTCAAAAGCTATTAATTCGAAATTAAAAGCTAGCATCGTGGAAATCTGTAATCCAAAAACAGGTATTAATGTAAGCAGAAACATATCTCTTCGTTCGATTGGTTTTCGATCGGCCCATATTAATAGAAAAGTCCATGCAAACACTAAAGAAGCTGCTAGACACATCGCATATTGATATTGAATCCCTCCTAGAATCGAAAGGCCTAATCCCGTAAAAGGTGACTGAGTGCCCATAAATGCCGAAAAAAACATTTCAATACCTAAAAGAGCATCTCCTAAAGCACCATACCAATAGCCTATCCTTATTATCAATTTTTTATTCATAACTTATCATCTTCATTTTTACTTATTTCTCTAAATTTAAACTGATATAATAACTAATTAACAAAGGAGGCATTATTGCGACTACTTGAAATAGCCATATATTTGCTAATCCAGTAAAATCGACTAATATTTCAGTTAGAATTAAACCTGAAACGACGGGAAATGCCGTTAACAGCAAAACACCGTTTCTTTCAATTGGTTTTAAACTCCCCCAGAATAGCAGGCCAGTCCATCCAAGCATTAATGCAGCAGCCCAGCCCATGGCAAATTGGTAATCCATAGATGAGCTGGAATAGGGTATAATCATGGTTTTCGTATATATCGAAATTACCATCAAAATACCCATTAAACCGTCTAAAAATGTACCATACCAATACACTCCTCTTATAAAACGCTTTTTATCCATTTTTTAAACCTTCCTTTTAATTTTTATTTTTATGATTCATTAAAGATTTAATATAGTCTGAGTCAATTTGCGTTCTTAATAAATCAGATTGACCAATAGATATTGTATTTCCATTAATATGAGAAATCTTAGCTGTAGCATGAATCACGCTTCGACCTTCTCGTATGACTTTAGCATTCACTCTAATTTTATCTCCTACTTTTGCCTTTCCTAAGTAATTAATTTGTAAATTAATTGAGATTGAAAAGCTTTCAAGGCCTAAAGTTGCAACTGTGATTCCAATTATATCATCCATAAGAGTACACTGCATGCCTCCATGTAATAAACCCAGAGGATTTGTCATTTCTGGTTGAGTAATAAATTCTACTTCAACCTCTCCTCGCTCAGCTGATACTATTTTTCCATTAAAAGCTGAAGTTACCATTGGAGATTTATGAACATTGGGCATAGTTCTACCTATTACAGATTTTAATAGGCCTAGAATTTGTTCAGATTTGTTTTTCTTATCTTTTATATCAGACATTTTGTTTCTAACAAAGATGTTTTTTTTTATATTAATATTTTTTTAATATTAATAATTTATTAATATTAAAATATTTATAATATATAAAGATTTGTAATTAAATATAATCTTAAGAAGTGAGATATATGACAGTTAAAAAAGACCAATTTTTTAAGAAAATCACAAGAGCTGCCGCCGAATTTACAATTCTTTCGATTTTAGCAGAGAAAGGTGTAGCTCATCCCTATGAAATTCAAGAATTAGTTCAAGATGAACTTCTTAAAAAATATCGATTTCAAATTGAAAGTATTAAATCATTTATAGAAATTTCGGAAGCGATTATTTCTAACTTTAATGATCCGAAACATCAAAAGCAGAAAGATGTTAATCAAATTTTAAAAGGGACTAAAGATCCTCTCTTTGGCCATTTTGGAAAGATTTTTTTAGGAAAGGTAAAAGATAATAAGGATTTATTACTTGATTTGGAACAGCTTAAAGAGGATGCGAAGAGCATACTAATTCGGAGGGGATCTGAATTAAAAATATGGGAACATATTCATTCAATTTACCAAGTAATAAAAGAATTGAAAGAAAGAGAATTGATTGAAGAAGCTAGAACTGAGACAATTAAGGGGCGCACCAGAAAACTTTATAGAATTACAGATAGAGGAAGAAATGAAGCTTTAAAAATGATTATTTTATTTGCAGATTTGAATCAAGTTATCATACCAAAAGCATTAATTTTTCAGGATAATTTAAATATTTTATTTCAAACGCATTTAGATATCCTTTTTCAAATATTTAATAAAATTTTTCCTAATAAATCGATCTTTGATATTTTGCATGAAATAGAATCTTCTTTTCCTCAAGTTCAAAAAACGTTTGAAGGACTATTTCCATTATTAGATAACGATTTGTTGCTAATTTCCCTTTTATTAGAAGATTTCATTACCTCAGAGAGCATAAATCTAGCAGAATTATCACCTAATCAACAACAATTATTTAAACACCTACTATTGAACCACCTTAAAAAACACCGTAAAAAATTAGATGATGTTATAAAAAATCTGGAATAAATAAATTTCACTTAAATTTTGCCACAAAATTCAAAAATTTATAATTGCTCTAATTTTAATACCATTATTTAGAGTAAAGATTTTAAAAGGAAAGAGTTTAGATTGTAAAAAATTTTAACCTACGTTTTGTTTTTCAAATTTTTCCCAGAAATAAAATAAAATATATTTTCCAACAAGATATGCCAGTAAAATGCCTGCGATTTCGTCTATAATATAATGTTGTTTTATGAATAGGGTAGAAAGTATTACACCAATAGCAATGATGAAAGTCGCTATTGCTATAGTTTTAGTAATCACATGGGGTTTGATTTTATAATATCGATACCAAGCATAAAAGATAATTGTAGATATTGAAGCGTGGAGACTAGGAAAACAATTAAAAGAAGTATCAGTGTGATAAATGTTATAGACCTGATCGGCCCAAAAATTACCTCTTATTTTATGAGCTAAAAGTTCTTGTCTATACCAATAAGTTGATACAGGGAAAAAAATGTAAATAATGATTGAAAGAGCATTTATTATCACTAATGCCCAGCCAAGCGCTACACCCTTTTCTGATTCTATAAATGCAAAAAAGATCATAGAGATTATAACCATAGGATAGAATAAAAACAAATAAAAAATTACCATTTCTGGGACAAATGGAATTAAATCATCAAGACCGAAAAATATAAAATCCAAATGATAACCTGTCCCTTCTGGATATAAACTACCTGTCCAGTTATATAGAATTGTATTTAAAATTAGATAAAACAAAACCAACATTAAAAATAAATTTACTAGAATATATGTGATTCTTTTACTCCAAAGAGTGGATTTTCCCTTAAAAAATATTTTTTCAATCCCATTTTGTATTTTATCATGAATTTTTATAAGCATTCACCATGAATTATAATAAAACTCAAATCAAAATTCAATAATTCTATATTTAAACTTAATTCATATAAATTAAATAGACTAAAAAAGAAAATTTGAATAGAATAAGACTATCTGTTGTGCTATAAAAGTATTATTATTTTAATTTTTGACAACATAAAAAGTTAAATTTTCAACTAGAAAATTCAAAAAAGAGATTAATTTCTAATATTTATGCCTTTAGTTAGAGTAGAGATTTTAAAAGGAAAAAGCTCAGAATATAAAAGAGCCATACTAAATGGAATTCATGCCGCTTTAAAAGAAGCTTTAAAAATCCCCGATTATGATAGAACACAACGATTATATGAGCTCGATAAATCTAACTTCGAAATTCATAGACAAAGATCAGAAAACTATACAATAATCGAAATAACCATGTTTAGAGGTCGAAGTCTCGAAGCGAAAAGAAAGCTATATTCAGAAATTGTGAAGAATCTAAAATGTGCCCCAGGAATCGATGGAATGGATATTGTAATTGTTGTACATGAGCCTAAATTAGAGAATTGGGGTATTCGAGGAGGAAAACTTCCAAATGAGGCGGGATTAGAATTTAAAATCGAAGTCTAACAATTAATTTTTTTTTTTAAATTATAGCATTAGTTTTTAATCCAATCTGATTGATAGTAAATAGATCTTATCTATTATCGGAAAGAATGGTCAGAAAACAAAAAGTTTTTAACATATGAGATTATTTTTTTTTATAATTAACAACTACATTGGGAATAAAAAAAATGAAAACGCTTCGAAAAAGCATTACTTTTGATATAAAAATAAGTTTGAGGCGAATTTCTTCCCTAGTCTTGTTGTTAAGTTTATTAGATCTACTTTTATTATTATTACTTTAAGCCTCGTCTCGTTTTATAATATTTGAGGTCTTTGATCTCTTATAAACGTGGTGGGGCGTTGTAATATAAATAAATCAAATTAGGTAATTTAAAATGACAGAAAAAGAGGACATATATGTCTCGCAGATGATGGATAAAATACGAGGGTCATTGATCCTTCCTGAAAGGGCGTATTTTTTTGATACGACCCTTCGTGATGGAGAACAGACACCAGGAATTAGTTTCAATCATGAAGAAAAATTATCAATAGCTCAAGCTTTAAATGAACTAGGGATTGATATCATTGAGGCTGGATTTCCCGTTATTTCTGAGGGAGATTTTAAAGCATGCAAAGATATTTCTAAAATGGGTTTAGATTCCGAAATAATGGGTTTAGCTCGCATAAAGAAAATCGACATTGATAAAGTTATTGAAGCAGATATGGATAGCATACACGTGTTTATTGCAACTTCAGATCTTCACATGAAAGAAAAATTGCAGATGACACGAGAAGAAGTATTAAAGGATATAGCAGAACTAACTTCATATGCTAAGGAGCATTATTCAACAGTTTTATTTTCAGCAGAGGATGCAACACGGTCTGACTTGGATTTTTTAATTAAAGCTAATAAAACTGCTGTTGAAAGTGGCGCTACTCGGGTAAATATACCAGATACTGTTGGTACCATAACTCCTAATGCTTTTGGTTATATCATTCGAAAAAATTATGAAGCACTACCTAAAAACATAAGAATTGCCGCTCACTGCCATAACGATTTTGGATTGGCAGTTGCAAATACTATTGCTGCGTTTGAGAATGGGGCGTCTGAGGCACAAACTACAATAATAGGATTAGGAGAACGAGCGGGAAACGCGGCTTTCGAGGAAACAGCCATGTCTCTTTATGCTTTATATCGAATACCTATGAATATCAATACCAGAAAAATTTTTCCTACAGCAAAATTAATAGAAAGCTATTGTGGTGGAAAGATTAAAATAGGAAGATTGCAGCCATTAATCGGCCAAAATGCGTTTGCCCATGAATCTGGCATTCATGCTCATGGAATGATAAAACATGCGCGTGTGTATGAACCAATTACACCAGAATTGATAGGAATTCGACGCTCTGATGATGTTGAGCAAATAGTTAAAAAATCGATTAAATTAGGAAAGCATACAGGAGGGCATGCCCTTAAAGCAAAATTAGAGGATTTAGGAATTCATCCTACAGATATACAATTTAGAAAAATCTTCGATCATATCAAAAGATTTGGAGATAAAGGGCATGAAGTAATGGAAGAAGATTTTTTAGCAATTGTAAAAGATGTTATGGGTGAACTACCCGAAGAAGAGCAATATGTAAAAATTGAGGAACTGACGGTTTTAACCGGCTCCGTTACTCCTACCAGTACCGTTAGGTTAAAGATTCGTAATAATGGAGATTATATAGAAAGAACTGAATCTTCTATAGGCGTAGGTCCTGTTGATGCATCATGTAGAGCAATAGTTAAATGCTTTGAGCCTATGAGTAAAGTTAAGCTTTTGGAATATAATATTGATGCTGTGACTGGAGGAACTGAAGCTTTAGGACATGTTTCCATTGAGTTAATGGATTTAGAAACTAATAATATTGTAAGGGCATCTGCTGCTCATGAGGATATAGTAATGAGCTCCGTACTTGCGCTTATAAAAGGACTCAATCGTATCGTGAAAGATAAAAATCCATAAAATACGATTTTATTTTTATTATTCTTTTTCTTTTTATTACAGTCAAATTCATAAGCTATTTTAAGAACTCTTCAAGAGAATTATAGACAATTTCTAAAGTATCTAAATCTGGTAAAAATGTTATTCTAAAATGATCTTTTCCATAATTACCAAAACCAGAGCCATAAACAGTGCAAATTCCCGTCTTTTTAAGAAGATCTAACACGAATTCTTTATCATTATTCCATTGAGTAAATTCTTTAAAATCAATTTTAGGAAATAAATAAAAAGTCCCATCAGCGTTATTACAGGTTAATCCTTCGATTTGCTTTATTCGCTTATAGGAATAATCGCGTCTCTCTCTTAATTTTTTGACCATTTCATCTGTATGAGGGCCAGGATTTCGAATAGCTTCAATAGCAGCAAATTGAGCTACAGAATTTGCACATAATCTTGCTCGAGCTAATTTTTCAATACCCTCCTTTAATTCTGCTAATTTATTTAGCTTATCATGGTAATAGATATATCCCATTCGCCACCCGGTTGCAAGATGAGCTTTTGAAAATCCATTCATTCCAATAATAGGTACGTCATTACTAAGAGAACTAGGACATACATATTCTTTTTCATAGGTTATTTGATCATAGATTTCATCAGATAAAATAGGTAAATCATATTCACCTGCTAAATCAATGATCTGTTTGATTTTATTTCTACTATATACTATTCCCGTTGGATTATTGGGAGAACAAATCAAAATGGCTTTAGTTTTATTAGTAATTTTCTTTCTCAAATCATCAATATTAGGTTCCCAATTATCACTTTCGTCAAGTTCATATTCTACTGGAATCCCATCAAAAAATTTGGAATAATTAATATAAACTGGATAGGACGGACCAGGGATAAGAAATTCATTATTATTATCTAATAATCCGGCCATAACAAAAAAAATACCTTCTGTGACTCCAGATGTAATTAAAACATCGTCCGGCTTAAGATCTATGTCATTTTTATTATTTTCATATTTACATATCGCTTCGCGTAGCTCCCTCACACCTAAACTATCAACATAATAATTTTGTCCAGCAAAGGTAGCATCCGCAGATGCTTGTGAAATATATTCTGGAGTTTTAAAGTCATATATAACTGGATCTCCAATATTTAAGTGATATATTTTTTGACCTGTTTTTTTCAGTTCATTCGCGACTGCTGCTACATCTCTTATTGCGTATTCGAGATCTCTTAACCTCCTAGTAACCATCGCATTTCACAGACTATTACGTGTGTATTATAAATTTATGAATAGGGTTTTTTGTATTAGAATAATGTAGAATTTTAATATCTTTTCAAAACATAAAATTAAATGATTGAATTTTCATTAATTACAAAAAACCTAATTATGAGGTTCATAACTCTTTGACAATCATTGAAGGAAAAACAGCATACCCTTATATCACCGAATTTAAAAAGGAGCCATTTAAATCATTCGCTTTTATTAAAAGAAGGGACATAGGCAATTTCTTTTTGAGTTCTTATGATAAAGCCATTCATTTTTATCGCCATTTTAATGATAATCTATTAAAACATCCAGATTTGAACCTTGAAAATATTTATTGGTTTCTTTTGTTAAGAAAGTATTTAAAGGAAGATAAAGAGACAAAAAGCAATGAAATTTATGATTTTATAAAGAAATGCATCGTCCATGTTGATAATAAGCTTGGATTTAGATTTTCTCCGAATTCGAAAAATTACCCCGATATTTGGTCTACTTATTTTGCCTTAGCGAGTCTAAAACTATTAGGGATATTAAACGAATTCTTATCAGCTGAAGGAACAGACCAAAATATAAGAGAGATAATGAATTTTATTTTGTCTCATAAAAAAGGGAATTTATTTGTCCATTGTCTAAATGCAGATTGTAAAATCGATAAGAAAACTTCTTCAACAAGAACTTTATATTTTGTGTTAGAATCTTTAATATTATTAGGGATGAATATAAGTGCGAGTAGGGATAAATTTACATCCTATTTAGGCAGTTTAAAAAAAGATCCCTCCGTAGTCTACAGGTTATTATGCCTTAAGTTTTTAGATTTAGAACATGATGTTGATGAAAAAATACTTCAATACCTCTATCAATTCCAAAAGGAAAATGGAGGTTTTAGCTTTAAAAAAATTAACGGAGATTTAAATACTTCATTTTGGCTGGTATATGCATTAGATAATTATTATTGGCTGTTAGATTATAATCCCGTAGGAATTTACTCCTTTCTAAATTCTACCTTAAATGATATTTTAAGCTCGGAATCGAATAGAACTATTATTAAATTAATGGAGCTTTCAAAATCTATTATCCTCCTTTCAATAATTTGGAAGAAATTCATAGATGAGATAGAAAGAGTTATATTTAAGCAATTAGAACAAGAAGAGCATTATGTGGATTTATATTTAATCACTTCTAAATTTGGGTTAATTCATGGAATTGATGAGGTAATCTCATATATTAATTTAAACTATACTTTTAAACTAAGAATCTTAGATAATAAAATAGAATTTAATAATTTTATGCGGAACTTAAGTAACAGTCAAAATACTATAGTTTCTGAAATTTATAACCAATTGAGGCAAAAAAATATTGTATCCCTTAGTGAAATTCATAAAAAATATAAAAGATCTTTCAAATTAAAGGAAGACATTTTTCCCTTAGTTAAAGAATTAATGAATAGAAATTTCTTTAAGGGGAAGATTGTCAAGAAGAGGTTTAATAAGTTTTATCTATATTTAGATTTTTTCATTGAAAAAGTAATAGTTTCCGATACTGAAATTAACTTAAGCCAAATATTAAATGAAAAGGAGACTCTGAAGGATATTAAAAATGATATTTACAATATGACTTTAAAACTTAGAAACACATCTAGACGTATAAAAGTAGAAATTGAATCTTACCTAATAATTGATGAGATAGATTATGCTAAAGAAAGACTGAAATTTATTCTACGAAATGCCTTAATGGACGCTGATTTTCTTAATGAAAATATTGAAAATTCCTTTAATTTAGATTTATATTATATCAATATTCATAGTGTTTTAAAAAATGAAATTTCTAACTGGTATAAAATTTATTCAGTTTTAAGCAAGCGTCTAAGTGAAATTGATTCATATCTTAAAGAAAAAATTGCCGAAAAAGAAGAACTTCGAAACTTAAATAAAACATTAGATCAATTAGATGAAAAGATTTTTAATTTTAGCCAATCTATTAGTAGAAAAATCGACGAATTCCGAATTAACTTAAGAGAATTTAATGAAGTTGAATATATCGATTCTGGTTATTCTGAATTAATTAAAAATTTTGAGGAAATAAGAACAAATACTCAAGAATTCGATAAGAAAATCTATGAAATCTCTCAAAAAATAGTATCAAAAGACGAATTTATCACTGAAAAAAGAAAAAAGGTGATAAACAATTGGCTAGGCATTAATGAAGAGCTAACTGAAATATTTAATTATTATCTGAGCGGTTTTAACTTTTTCAAAGAGAATTTAGATAAGTTAAATATCATGAGAAATGATATTAAAGGAAAATTATTAAATATCACTGAACAAACACAACTAAGAGTAAAAGAAAATCGATTTCAAGAAGCATTTGACTTGATAAAAAAAGAAACCGACGATCTTTTAAATGTAATAAAGGAAAAGATCGATAACTATCAAAAGACTATTAAGGATGAACTCGAGAATAGGCAGAAATTATATCTCCTTTTTAGAATGTTAAATAAAATGTCGGAAAATCTCGAGGAGGATATAATAGAATCTATCTCAGAACAAGTTCAATTTCTCAAAAACAAAGTCATCAAAGAAAGAAATAAAGCAAAAATTGAAGATTTTGACTTTTTCGTTTCTAATGCGATCCTAAATTTTAAAAGTGACCTTATTGACTTAAAGAAAAGTTTAGATCTTTCAAAAGATAAAAAGCTTAAAGACGTTATAAGGGGATTTGATCACCTTAGAAACAGTTTTGATGAAGCGCATAAAAAATATTTAAAAAAATTAAATATATGTAAAGAGATTATAAGCAATTTTGATAAGTCAAACGTCACCATTGTTCATTGGAATAACTTTTATGATTATTTTACGCAAGAACTAAATATTCAACAAGATGAATGTGTTAATAGTATCATTACCGATAGAATTTCCTTCTTGATTAACGAGCATAGAACTAATAATGTTAATATCATGGATTTGAAAAAGGAATTAGACTTAAAATGTAAAGTTCTGATGAACCGCATTAAAGACTTAATTGAAATTTCTAAAATTAACGGTAAATTATACGAGGATGAGAAATGCTTATTAGTTTATACTGATGATTATTATAAGAATAAGGAATTAAAAAATTACATTGATAGTAAACTTTTAAAACAACATAAATCTATAATAGGGAAAATTTTAGCTCTTTATGATAGTTCTATTAGGAATAGAACAATAAGCATAAATATGTTAGAATTACAGAACCGGATTAATGATTTGAATAATATGGATGAGGTAATCCGTTCAGAGTTTAATAAAAAAATAAATGAGCTTCAAATTCAAAGTGAAAGTCGCATAGAGTATAAAGAGACTCAAAAATACTTTGAGTCTGTAATAGCAAATAGTAATTTAGCTGCCGAGACAATTTCTAGCAATTTACAACTATTCAATAATATGCAGAATTTTGTTGATCAAATATACAATGATCTTCGAAATGACTTGTTGACGTATTACAAAATAATCATGGATGAGTTTAAAAAACCGCAGGAAAAATCGTATGCAAAAATCAAAGAAAACTTTGATAATAAATGGAAAAAATTGGAAGCTAAATTAACGCTCGTTCAAGAGAAAATTGACGAGGAATTGGATACAAAATTCGACCACGTTAAAGATTCAAATAAATTAATACCCGAAATAAGAGAATTTTCAGTAAGGAAGAAAAATATATTCTTAAAAGATTTACAAAATAAAAATGATAAAATTTATGATGAATTGATTATTTTGAAGGATGAAGTCTTTCGGGAAAATTTAATAGGCAATATTAATAACCAAAAAATTCAAATGAGTCGCTTGCTTGGAACACTTCAAGCACGAGTGGAAGAAGATATAGAAATTAAAGAATTTAAAAGAGCGAATTTTAAAATCCAAAAAAGAGCTAAAGAAATTGAAAGAAAAATTAAGACCGTAAAGAAAAAGGTCAATAACATCGTCAAGGATTATAATAGGCAATCATTCAATTTTGAGACAAAAAATAAATACATCTTAGACGATTTCAATAAATTCTTGGATGGATTTCATGAAATTTTAAATGAAAAAGTAAAATCACTTGAGCAATCGATATTAAAAGAATATTGTCTAATGTTAATAAAAGCAGTTTCAAACCAATATCTTACAATTGGGTTTTTAAATAATGAATTAAAGATGAAACGATCAAATATTCAAGACAATCTAATAAATCTAATAAGTTCCGGGGATTTAAAGGGAAAATATGATCCCCGCTTAGGGATCTATTATGAGAATCCAAAGATCTTAGAAAATCTAAACGAGGATGAATTAGAAGTTATAAAAAGTATGAATTTTAGATTTTATGTAGTATATCGACGATTAAAAAGTTTTTCAAGCTTATATGGTTCAATAATAGGATTATTTGCGTCGATACTGGCAATAACATATTGGGTATATATTTTTAGTGGAAACAATCCCGCTGTTGCAGCTATACCTATTTCCATTTTATTATTGATAATTGTCTATTTCATGTTTAAACGGGGTAAAGAAGAGACCATTAAATAATAACGCCCATAGTCTATAAAAATAAAGAAAAAAAATAGTTGTTTTAATGGGAAGTAAATATAAATTCATCTTAATATGCGATTAAATCTTCTGGAAATAAAGTTACTGGACGCCATTCAATATTACTCTTCCTTATTATTGATGGTCGAACAGATTCTATAAAGGTGTACCCTTTCCTACTCCTTACAATATTTATTTTTATATCTAAAGGACCAATAACATTACCTGGAAATAAATTTTGGTAATTCATCAGAAAGTTTCGAAGAGCTGCAACTTTAACAGTTGTTTTAATTGGAATCCCGTGATATAGGATTCCAATTTGATTATTAGTACCTGTAATTTTACATCCTTCCGATTCGTAGTCCAATTCTACTTGAATATATTTTCGGTCTCGTTCAATAATCTCTAATGTTTTATTACAATAAGGGCATGTTTTTTGATTAAAATCATCTCTTTGTAAAATCCAATCATAAGTAAATCGGAGTAACATTGCATCACATGATTTACACGCCTTAACTTTCCGGCTGCTTGATAACTTAACTTTTTTACCAGGAGTCCCTAAAATTAAATCAAGATAATAATGAGTATCATTAATAGGGGTTACTCCGGGCGGGGGTCCACTTGAATGCCCATATCGATGATAACTATAATAATTTGATTGGGATTGAGGTTGATATTGAATGGCCTTTTCTTGAGCGAATATTTTTACTGATGAAAAATAGCCAATACCACCGGTCTGAATTAAATTCATAGTATCCACTAAACCTTCTTTGTAAAGAACAACTTCATTCAAATCTCTGGCTTTCGTTCGATTTTTGGAGTAGGTATGCTCTACTTTAAGGAGAGGAACGGGTTCCCCTTCACTAGTACAAATTATAGCCTTATAGTAAGCACTCTCCATACTTCGCTCTGAACCAAAAATCTTTAAATATACTTCTGATATAATATTTTTATCATTCAGAGGGGATTTATTATCAATAATATGGGAAAGTGGGATGACTTTTTCGTCTATTCCTTTTTTTTTTGCCATCTTTTTTATTGCTCCATATGTTTTGACATTGTTTTTAATTTTAAATCTAACAGATTTAGCTGCTAGGAAGTTCCTATTTTGGAATTGAAAATAAGTATATGAAGTCAATTTCAAAATTTTTGTCTGATAGCAATATTAGGCTTAACTTTAAAAATCCCTACAAATTCCCTTATTAAAATTTTCTTCTTAAAAAAAACTCTGGATTTATAAATAAAAAATTGGACATCTTATACAGTAAAAAATTTTTAGGAAAATTTCGATTACTTTAACCTTTTCAAGGTTTTTTATATGACAAAAATTCAATTTGATGAAAGACTAAGTCAATTTCAAAGAGATTTAATGAATGCAATCCAGCATTCAAATTTAGCCCCAAAGATCCATAAAGCTATCAATATGCTTCGCCGTGAAAAGAATCTCCTATATATTGAGAAAACAGAAGGAAATCTAAAAGCAGTAGTAAAATCTCAGACAAATCCGAAAAAATTAGAGTATGCCTGCTCAATAAAGGCAGATGGAACCTTTTTCTGCGGAACTCAGAATCTCCGTCCATGCGGAGGGTTAAGAGGATCAATATGTAAACATATCATATTGACTTTAATAGCAACAGTGAAACAAGGATATATGCCAAATTACGAGCTTATTGATTGGGTGAAAAAAACCATAAATAATCGTCCCAAATTAAACAAACCAGAAGCAACCTCAATTTTTTTGCATTATAAAGATACAATTAATGGAAATTTGAATGCTGTAAATCAAATCGAATGGCGACCAGTAGAGATTCTGCCAGAAGATTTTATGGCTCTATAGAGGGGATTGAAAATAGCCACAGAGAAAAGTGATAATAAAATCTTCAATTTATTTGATATTGTTAAAAGTAGGATAAACGAGATATTATTGAAAGGGATTGGCAATATTAGTAAGGAAAATTATTCAGAAATAATAGATCTTAGAGATAAAGTGTATAAAATGAATTTAAATCTCATGGGGGATCTATTGGAGCGTTTTGTATCACTTTTAGGGCAATTAAGTCAAGAAAAGCAGAATCATGAACTTAAAGTTGACGCCTCGATTACTGCCATAAAAATAATATCGACTGCGAGAATGTTTGAAACCGTTATGAATGTTGAGATTATTAAAACAAATTTACATTCTGGAGGTGATTCTTGAGATGACTTCTGTTATATTGAAGAATACGGTAAACCAGATAAAAATTTTTATAGAAACTATGGTCTACAACGGATTAGACCTCGCAACAAAAGAAAATATTAGACAAATAGAGTTTTTTTTACAAAATTCGTCTCAAGTTGAAACATATCGTTTGGCTATATCATTACGCTATTTACATGTTGAAATAAAAAGATTTCTCGAACAAAATCAAGCCTTTAGCATGGAGAGGTATGTGTTTTTTTTGTGTAATTGTTGGTTATTAAGTAGAGCATTTTTATCTCAAGAACTTGATAATAAAGGTGAAAATAAAGAATTAATGCAAATATTATCAGGAAAGCCTTCCCAGAAAAAGATACTAAAACCACTTAAGCTAAGAATAGTAGGTCTTGAAAAAGTCTTTTTGGAGGGATCATTATTCGGGATAATTTTATATCTCGTATCTCTTAAAGCTAAAACAAGATCTTCAATTTTCAAGTGGAGCATAATGCAAACCCCAAAGGGAAAGATCGATCCAGAATCTTTGTTAAGAATGGCGATTTCTGAGAATAAAATCAAAATCTTAGACCTACTTTATAAAGAATTTTACGCATTGAATTTAGCTTATTCAGAAGAGGAAATGCTAATCCATGAAATTAAAAAAATACCCCCTTGCTTTAGTTCTAATGAAAAAGATCCTTTTCCTATTAAAAGGTTAGAAAAATATCATTACAATGTTGAGAATCTATTTAGTCTGATTATGAAAATTCAATTGACTCCTTTTGATTTACCAACGAGATTTTTAAGTTATTTATTAATTAAAAATGTAGAGATCGTGGACTTTTTTAAAGAGGTTGATGACGGAAGAAATAATAGAATTCCTGTTTATGTCTTTAAAATTTCTCATGATAGCAATTATCCTTTATTTATTAGAATTCAAGAAAAATCCTGTAATCAAGTACTTATTTCCAATCTTCAAAATTTTAAAGATAAAAAAGAAAAAATTAAAAATTTGTTTGGGAAATTGTTGATAGAACGAGGACAATTATCAATTTTCCCGTTAAGTGTTTATAATGATTCTGAGGTTTTTATTTGCCTTTCTGAAAAATTTCCTAAACCAAGGCAAGAATATAAAGTATTATATAAGAAAGATAAGTCTTAATTTTAAACTTTTAAAAAACAATTTTAAAAAATTAAAGAAATTGAGTGAACTATGGCAAAAAAGAAAGCTCCAGCTAAAAAAATTCCTGTAAAAAAACCACCTCCTAAAAAGGTGCTACAAAAAAAACCACCAGTTAAATCTGCTCCCGCTAAAAAGGCTGTTCCTAAAAAAGTTCCTCCTAAAAAAAGTCCTGATAAAAAGACTCCTTTACAAAAAAATGCTATTAAACCTGAATTAAAATCACCCGAAATATCACTTGGTAAGGATTATGACCCCACAAAGAAGATTAAGAAAAAGATTAGACCTTCTGTGGAAGTTTTGCATCGTATAGAGTTAATGGCATTAATTCAAAATGATAATTATCCTAAACCCCCAAATTGGCAATTATCTCCCAAGATGATTGAATTATTCATCACTGGCTCTCGGGAAAAATTTCCCGTTAAAAAAAATGGAACGACCAAAAAAATTAGTATTTCCACTAAATTTTATGGTGATAAGAACATCGTTCAAAAAGCAATCGTAACTTTAGCTAGTGAAAGAGCATTAATGCTAATTGGTGAGCCAGGTACTGCTAAATCCTGGCTTTCAGAACACTTAGCCGCTGCTTCATGCGGAAGATCTACCTATTTAATCCAAGGTACTGCTGGAACTACTGAAGATCAGATTAGATATTCATGGAATTATGCACTTTTGGTTTCTGAAGGCCCGAGCTTGAAATCTCTTGTACCTTCACCTACAATAAACGCCATGAGATCTGGAAGAATCTTAAGATTTGAAGAATTAACTCGTTGTCCCCAAGAAATCCAAGATAGTATGATTTCAATCCTTTCTGAAAAAGTAATTCCTATACCAGAACTTGGCTCTAAATATTTAATCTATGGGATTCCAGGGTTCAATGTGATTGCCACAGCAAATGATAGGGATCGTGGTGTGAATGAAATGAGTGCCGCTTTAAAACGTCGGTTTAATTTCATATATATTCCAGTAATCAAGGACAAAGCTTTAGAAAAAGAGATAGTAGTCAATTGTACCAATGATTTGCTTTCAAGAATTGGTTTTAAAGTACAAATTCCCGAAGATACTTTGGATTTATTAATTACTGTTTTTCAAGAATTGCGTACGGGTCAGAGTACAACAGGGGGAAGATTTCAACAAATTTCAGGTGTAATGTCGACTTCTGAGGAGATATCACTATTATTTGATAGTGCAATTTATGCAAAATTTTTTGGAACCGAAAACATCGAGCCTAAGCATATTGCAATGCAAGTTAAAGATTCTATTGTTAAAGACGATAAAGAAAATCTCTCTAAACTAAGGGAATATTTTGAATTAGTTGTAAGAAGTAGGGCTTCAAATTCTAAGACATGGAATCAATTTTATACGGCATACAAACTCTTATAATATAATATAAGGTGTATTTCCTATATCTAATGATTTCTCCATAAACGTTGGAAACTTGAAAAAGATTCTACATGTTGTATTGGATAAGATTGGTTTAGATTCACAAAAAGTTGAAAATCAAGTTGCTAAAGTAATGGGAGAAGAAATTAAATATATTCCCATACGGCACAATTCCCCTGGTTCAGCCATATTGGTAAAAAGATGTTTAGAAGAGTATAAGCCTAAATTAGTGTTAATTGAAGGCCCATATCTGGCCGATGATTTAATTAAATATATAATTGCCCATGACACAATCCCTCCTTTTGCTTTATTATCTGTGTTTTCAGATGAACAAAATCATTTCAAATTAAATGGAATTATTAGTCCAGATGTTTCAGTACCAGCAAAATTTCAGTTTTACTATCCATTTATCTCTTATTCTCCTGAATTAGTTGCCTTGAAGTTTTGTTACAGCAAAAATATCATTACACATTTTATTGATTTACCAATCACAGGAATCATTCCTTTTTTAATAAGAGAAGAGGACAGGTTTCTTCATACTTTAAAGCAGGAAGAAGAACAACTTAAATCTAGCCTATTCTATAAAGAATTGTCACAAATTTTTCAATTTGACAGTTTTAACGAAACTTGGGACACATTATTTGAGATTGGTGCTAATAGAGTAGAAATTGACGAGATCCTGGAAAGCTATCTAATTTTTTGTGCTTGTGTCCGACAATCAATACCAAATATGGCATCAGAACTTAATGGTTCTATTGAAAGAGAAAAATTCATGAAATACAATATAGAACACTATAGAAAAAAGCATGGAGTAGATAAAAAGGATGTTATGATAATTACAGGAGGAATTCATTCAGTAGTGTTAGCAGATACAGTACCGCAAAAAATTTCATTTCTAGAAAAAGGTTTGTTTAATTCTTTAGTTCCTTATTCTTATTATAGAATGAGTGAAGCGTATGGTTATGGTTCTGGTAATCAAGGGCCTCAATTTTATGAGTATATATGGGAAAATTTCGTTAATGATATTAAATACTCTTTTGAAGCTGCTGCACTGGAGTTAATAACAGATATTTATAGTGATGCAAGAGGAAAAAAATATGATATCTCAGTTGTTGATTCAATAAATACTTTCCAAAGTGCCAAAATGTTAGCTATGATACGCAGGAGATCCGAGCCATGCCTAAATGATATCGTAGATGCCATTTTTATGAGCTTAGTTAAAGGCAATCCCGAAATAGAAGGGGCTTATTTGAAAGAGTTCATTAGAAAAAGAGTTGTAGGATTTAAGTTAGGAAAAATTACAAAATCAATTAAACAATTACCATTACAAGCAGATTTTTACTTAAGATTTGAATCCTTTAGCATAAATTTAAAAGAGAAATCAAAACGGCATGAATTAAATCTTAGGGATGAATTTGATAAACAGAAATCTCACCTCTTTTGGAGGGTTAAATATCTCGATCTAGGCATTTTAGAACGAAGTGAAGGGCCAGATTTATTAAAGGGTGTGTCAGGGGTATTTAAAGAAGTATGGTTTCTTAGTTGGAATCCAAATGTAGATGGAAAATTAATAGAATTGAGTAATTATGGTTCCACTATAGAAGAAGCAACTAAAAATATGTTAATAGAGGAATCAAAAAAAAATATTAAAGATTTCCAAAAAATTTCTTTTTTATTATATCAAACTTTAGTCATGGGATTACCTACTTTATTCCCTCATATTGTAATAGTCTGCATTGATTCTTTAGATAAGGATGATAAATTTTTAACTTTATCACGCGGATTTAACAATCTTATCATGATAAGTAGATTCCTTCACATGATGAAAAATCAAGGGTATAATCTTAATCTCATTACAAAACTAATTTCAAGATGCTACTTCGCATCTTGCTTTTCTCTTCCAATAATGGCAAATCCACCGAAAAATCTTGAGGATGCCTTTATAATTGCTGCAAAGGATATGGCTACAACGTTAATTGGGTTATCTACGTTAAAACTTAACATTAATGTGTATGAAGAGGGTTTAAAAACTTGTATAGATAACTCTGATAACGATTTTATAAGGGGTGGATGTATAGGAATTCTCTATTTAATGAATTCTATACAAATCAAAGATATAAAATATTTAATTCGTGAATACGTAAAAAGTGAAGATTTAATAAAAGTTAGAGTAGGAGAATTTGTTAGAGGTTTAATTTTTATATGTCAAACGAAGTTATTATATAACAGTGACATAATAAAATTACTTTCTGAAATTATTGAAGATATTGAAACTAAAGTTTTTTTGAGCATTGTTCCATCGCTCAGGAAAACATTTTCAGAGCTTAGTTTGAGGGAATATGAAGTTTTTGTAGAAAAAATCGCAGAATTATATGGATTAAAAACTTCTAAATTTAAGGAAATTACGGAAAAAATTGAAAACAAATACTTAATATTCTTTTTTCAAATTAACGAGAAAGTTTATGAAATTTTCAAAAAGTGGTTTGGTGAGGTTTAAAGTCATGAATCTTGACAATAAGCCAAGTAATAGATCATTTCAGAATTCCGAAATTTATAAAAATCTAACAGAACGACAAAAACTGTCATTGACAAGATGGAGATTAATTCTTGGAAAAAAGGCTGAAGAACAGGGGATTAGTAATATTGCAGGTAACCAATTTTCAGGCAATAATGGCCCCAAGAAGAGTAATAACAAACCAAAAGGGGCGCCAAAGCAAAATAAAAACGCTACAGGAGGTATGGGGACAAATTCAAATATACCAAGTCCTAAAGGTTCCAATACTCAGGGACAAGCGAGAGGGAAAAGTAGTTTCAAAAAAATAAGAGTTAAAACTCCTAGCAAGCAGAATCATGGAAGAAGCAGTTCTAAATCAAGTAGTCCTGGGGGAACACAACCTTCTACAGGCCACCAAACCATGAAAGCTGAATTTAACGATATTGATAACACATTAGATTTAGTTTATAATACATCTCAAGAAAAGCGTGGAGCTAATTTAGGATCTAGTGGGCTATCTATTCCAAAATGGATAGAAAATGTTAAAACTTTATTTCCAAATAAAGCTAAAGAAGTCCTTGAAAATGATTTAGTAAAGAAATCAAAAATTGCAGATCTAATAAAACATCCAGAACTTTTCGAAAAAGTTGAGCCAAATCTCGAGATGGTTAAAACCATTCTTTCTTTAAAAAATATGCTTTCACCGAGGGTTAAGGATGCGGCTCGAAGAGTAGTAAAAAAAGTCGTAGATCAGATTAAAAATCATTTAAAATCTGAAGTGGAAAAACATATTGTTGGAGCCATTAAACGCGATTCTCATACTCCAATAAAAGTATTTAGAAATATTGATTGGAAACAAAGCATCATGCGTAATTTAAAACATTATGATTCTAAAACTCATAAATTAATAATGGCCGAACCAAGATTTTTCACTAATGAAAAACGACGTAAGGCATGGCAAATTATTGTATTAGTTGACGAAAGTGGTTCAATGGCAAACTCAGTCATCTATTCAGTAATCATGGCCTCCATATTTTCAAGTTTACCAGCGGTTCATACAAATTTAGTTATATTTGATACTCAAGTCGTAGATTTATCGAAAAAAATTGATGATCCAGTTGATATCCTTATGTCGGTACAACTTGGAGGGGGAACCGATATTACGAAAGCAGTGAGATATGGACAAAGTCTAATTAAAAAACCAAAAAAAGCAATAATGGTTATTATTAGTGATTTCTACGAAGGAAGACCGGTACACGATCTAATGAGAGCATTAAAGCAAATTCTAGAAGGAGGGACTAAAATTTTGGGAATAGCATCTTTAGCATCAAACGCAAAACCTTTTTATAATAAACCGCTAGCAAAAGAAATTAGTCATTTAGGGATTGATGTAATAGCATCAACACCAGAAAGTTTTCCTGAAATTTTGGTCCGTTTAATGAATTCTTAAATTACGCAAAATCTTTAATTAAACGCACGTAATTTTTTTCCTTCTTTAAATAACCCAAATTACATGCATGATTAAAATGAGTATAAAATTTTTTATCTACAATATCCTCTATGCGTGCAAGAGCCCGAAATTTTGAAAATTCCATTTGTCCATTTTCACTATATTTAGCGATATTGATTAATGTTTTAAGATTCTTGTTTAAATAAACCTTGTGCTTTTTAGAAACCTCATTTTTCTTGCCTCTCATTTTAAGAATATTATGTCGCATTCGTGGTTGTTCTATTCTACAAATATCAGAATAAAAGGTAACTCCGAAATCTTTTAATTTCTTAAATTCAGGGGATTTGGAAAAATTATCAATCTGAGAGATAATTTCTTCAATTGAGCGATCAGCTAGAAGTTCTTTTTCTTCATTCCTTCTTTCTTTGAACTTTCTTATAAGATCTAACTCAGATTGGCATTCTTTGGATGGAGATATATTAATATTTTTACGATTTAAACCTTTAGATAATTCTAGTTGATTAGCTTCTGTTAAGATGTATTTCATCTCATTTTCCTTTCTAAAAGATACTATATGAAACGGAACGTCAACAGTTCTAGAAGCCATCAAAATATAACATCTTCCATTACAGAATCTCCCAGTTCTTCCTCGCCTTTGAATTAACCTAATTTCTGATGGTACTGGTTCATAAAAAATTATTGCATCAACATTTGGGATATCTAGTCCTTCTTCAGCAACACTGGTGGCTATTAAAATATTAATATTATTCTTTCTAAATTCGTTTAGGATCTTAATTTGTTCATTTTGAGAATAGCCAAAATCATCAACTTTCGTTGATTGTCCTATGAATTTTTCGATTGCATGTTGTTCGGAGTCAGAAAACCCATCTATTAATTGATTTTTTAATAATTCTGCTGTTTTCCTATATTGGGTAAAAATTATTATCTTTTTATTATTAAATAATTCTAATTCCTCTTTAATTATTGATTTTAGTTTATTAATTTTAGGGTGATGTAAATTTGAGTATTCTTTTTTCTTGAATAATGAATTTATAAACTTAAAATGCTTTGAATTGGTAATTCTTTTAGCAGATAAAATATCCTGCCCTGCTTTATAAGAAAGTCTTTCTAAAAATGATCGAAAGAGGGAAATATCCTGTGTTTCTAATAAATCTTTAGCATGAAGTATTGAAATACAACTAGAGCTATAGGAAAAAATAGATTGAATATTCAATTTGTTCTCTTTTACAAGATCAATTATTCTAGGTGATTGAAAAAATAACTGTTCACCAAATTCCTCATCGAATATGTCCGTGTTGTAAAATTTCTCATATTTTAAGGAAAGGGTTAGATCATGACAAATCCTTAGAAAATCTATTTTTGAGTAATACTTTTTATAAGGATTAATCAAACTTCTTTCAATAAAAAATCTTAAAAACTTTTTTAATAAATTATCCCAAACTCCACTAATTTCAAGATAATTTATGGGTAAGTCCACTTTTTCTATAAATGTATCAATATCATAAATATAACGTTTTACATCTTCATCTTCTTGTGATTTGAATACAATTTCTTCGATGTATAAGTTATCACAGAGCTGCTGAATGCGAAGCAAATCTTTTCCGGGAGATGCGGTCAAACCCAAAATTAATGGATCTCTACAAGTGTTAATATACTCTTTTGAAATGAAATTATACGCATAATTGCCTCTGGTTCTATGAGCTTCATCAAAAATTATCAATGCAACTTGACTTAAATCGTATCTTCCTCTCATTAAATCATTTTTTATTACTTGTGGTGTAGATATAATGATTTTTGAGTTATTAAAAGCAATGATTCTTTTTTCAGGAGAGATTTTTCCAGTTAATATTGAAATGTTGGATTCATCTACATCTAAAAATTGTTCACAAGACGCTTTATGTTGCGCAACTAAAGGTCTAGTAGGGGCTAAGATTATTGTTTTTGCTTTACCATTATACTTTTCAAGGGCATTAGCTATTAATAAAATTCCGATTATTGTCTTTCCTAGTCCTGTAGGTAAAACAACTAAACTATTTTTAGCTTTACATTTTTTTACGATATTCTCTTGATAAAGTCGGTAATGTATGGTATTTTTTTTTAAGAAATTTCCATTAAAATAGTCCGGAGTTTTGTAGAGATTCATTTAAAATATACAAAACTAATTCATAATTTAAAGGAGATATCTGTGGGGATTTTTTAGAATTTAATTTTAGCAATTTAAGGTCTAATAAGATGCAAATATAATGATTTGAGAACATATAGATTTAAATTGAGAACAAATCTAAGTTAATATAATTTAATTTAAAAAAAGTTCTTAAAAGGTTAAAAAATTGAGTTCTAATCAAAGTGTTATATTTGAGGAAAAACTGCCGAAAAATACAAAGTTTGCGTTTGGGTTTGGACAGACGGTGCACACAATTTTATCTAACGTTGCCTTTGCTGCGATGACTTTTTATTATAATGTAAAATTAGGATTAAGTGAAGAATATATTGGGTTGGCTTGGCTTATTTTTGCATTTTGGAATGCCATAAATGACCCTCTGTTTGGTTTTATCCAAGATCGAACCAAGACAAAATGGGGTCGTAGGATTCCATATATCCGCTTTGGAGCTCCAGTGTATGGGATTTTATTCATTCTGGTATGGTTCCCTTTAGTTAATATAACTAATGAGTTTGCATTATTTCTGTATCTACTATTTATTTTGTTCACATTTGATAGCATCTATACGATAATAGGGCTTATATATTATTCATTACCCGCAGAAATGGCGATATCTTCAAAAGCGCGGGCAAATTTAATGATTTATGGTTCCATTTTTAGTGCTTTAGGATTTTTAATCTCACTTATATTACCTATACTGCTACTTACTGGGAGTGAGTCAACAACAGTTGACCCAACATTTTTAATCGCGATGGTTATAGTTGGAATATTTTGTTCTGGAGTATTATTTATTTGTAGCTACTATTTAAAAGAAAATAAATACACTCAAATTGAAGAGGCTTTAAATATGGTTGATAGCTTGAAAGAGACGTTTAAAAATAAACCATTTCTAATTTTTGAGGTTAGTATTTTCTGCTTTCTTATAGCACAGACAATTTTAACTACAGCGGTGTTTTATTATATAGACTACGTGCTAGAATTAGGAGGTGTTTTAGGATTAATTCCTATTTTAATCTTTTTCGCTATGGTCTTTGCATTTACATATACTTATAGTAAATTGGTTGCGAAGCATGGATTGAAAAAAGTATACATTTTAAGCCTTATTTTAAGTGGTGTAGGATTTTTAATAGGTTTTTTAATTGGTCGCACCTTCATAACTGCAATAATCTTCTTTATCATTATTGGTATCGGATTTTCTGGGATTTTTTTAACTCAGCAAGCTGTATTTGCTGAAACAATTGATCATGATGAGATCCTTACGTCAAAAAGAAGAGAGACAAGCTATAGTGGTGTTAACGCATTGATAACTAAACCGGCAATTTCTATTGCAAATTTTCTGTTTTTGATAACAATTTCATCGTTTGGGTTTCAAAGAGCCTCTCAGACTCAAACAGAAACTGCTCAATTAGGAATTATGATTGGATTTACTATTTTGCCAGCGATATTTATTTTAGTAAGCATTATAGCAATTAAATTCTTTCCCTTGGACGGAGATGAATGGCATAAGCAGAAGCTTGAATTGAAAAAAATTCATGACGAGAAAGAAAAAGCGTACCTAGCATATTTAAAAGAACAGGGAGCAATATAAATTTTAGCTCCATTTTTTTTTAAGAAAATAGAACTAGTCTTGTAATAGGAAAGACTTAAAAGTCAATATTAGTTGATTTTTATTTTTCTCTTTGCGTGCGAAGGGAAATCCATTTGTGTCTTGCTAATGGGTTGTTAGGATCTAATTGAAGTGCTTTATCATAACAATTAGCAGCCTCATCAAAGTTTTTATTGTATTCATATGCATATCCCAGATTTATCCACATGTCAACATCTTCAGGCTTTTTCTCAAGAACTATTTTATAAGTTTTAATTAATGGAATTTTTCTCCTTATGGCATGGTCTGGGGCAAGATTTATTGCTTTTTCATAAAATTCAATCGCAGATTCATATTCTTTTTTAGCAGCATAGAGATTTCCTACATTTAACCATAAATCAATATCATACGGAGCTATTTCGGTTGCTTTTTCGTAACATACCAGTGCTTTATCATATTCCTTATTTGCCTCATATAATATTGCTAATCCTTCCCAAGCCTCTAAACTATAAGGATCCAAGGATAAGATGTTCCTATAATTTTCGATCTTTTTATCTTGAGCCTCTTTCTCATTAAAAAGTTCATTGGAATCCGATATGACTGAAATAATTTTTTTATAAATATTAATCGCACCGTTATCGTCATTTTTTAACTCATATGTGCTGGCCAAAGAATTCCACGCATCTATTATAGTAGGATCTAACTCAACTGTTTTGGTATAACTTTCAATAGCTTTACTTATCTTATTTTTTTCATGGTAAGCTCTACCCAAACCGAACCATATCTCAGCATTATCTGGATCTAATTCGATTGCCTTATCGTAGCATCTAATTGCTTTATCGTATTTTTCTTTGTTGAAATTTAAATTTCCTAAATATTTCCAGACAATTGGAGATTTTTTATTCAAATCCAGAGCTTTTTTTGTAAGTTTAGTAACCTTGTCTGAGCTCATTTCTTTGAAATTTAATTGGGAGTGAACAAATCCTAGCATCATCATAATTTCTGCGTTATTGGGATCTTCCTCTAATGTTTTCTTAAGGAAACTTAATGCTCCCTCGAAATTCTTATGTTGTATAAATTTCTCAGCAATTTTAGAGGTCTGTTGAATTTCCATTGCCATATCTAAATATCAAAATTGTTTTATAAGATCGCTATAAAATATAAAGAAACCCAAGTTAATAAATATGAATTAAAAACAAAAAAAATGCCATAACTGTGATTTCATAATTATAAATGATAAGCAAATTCACACAGTTATGGCGGTTATATGGGTTTTATGATAATGCATCCAAAGTACTAAAAACGCACTAATCATATATTTTTATAGCTTAGAATTTGTAAGGATAATTAGATTTGTAATTATATTTTATTTGTAGGATAAAATTTTATCTTCTTTTTCTCTTTCACATGGGTTACCAGATTTTTCTGTTCTAACAATTTTAGTGTGAGACATACCCAACCACGACCAATTCGTTGTATTATCTTAGCTCCTTGAGGATAAAGCTCATCAATTAATTCTGTTGGAGTGATCCCCCTTTCTGGATATTTACTAACGATTCCAATAACTTGTTTTGTACGTTCTTTTCTATGGGTTATAATTTCTTCAACACGCCGTATTGGATTTTTTATAGACCTCCCATGAGCGGGTAATACTAGTTTAAAATTAGGTAGATTCTTGATTACATCAAGGGAATCCAAATACGATCCGATATCACTCCCCGGGGGTCCTATCCAAGTGGTTAGACTTTTAATTATATTATCTCCAGATAATAATATCCCTCTCTCTTTATTATAAAGGGAAATATGGTCTTTTGCATGACCCGGTGAAGGAATTACATTCCAGATTTCATTATTTATTAATATTTCTGTATCTTCTTCAATAAACTCATCGGGACTATCAAGAAATTTAATACCAAAAGCGAATTTAAAAAAAACCCAATGAAAATAATCCTTTATCTTAGTTATAGCACGGTTCCAAAACTTTTTAACAAGGAATAAATCATCTAAAAGATCTGCTTGGCGAGTGGACCTATAAGCTTTCTTATTTTTAATGATAGTAGCCATATCTTTTGTTAAAATCACTTTAAGTCCTAATTTTTTTCTCAATTTATATAAACCAGATATATGATCTGGATGAGTATGGCTTGGTAAAATACGTGTTAATTTAAATTCCTTATTTTGAGAATTGTATAATGATTCAATCTCTTCAATCTCTTTAATCACATATTTTATAGTTTTTTTATCACCATATCCAGCGTCAAATATTAATCCATCACCATCTCCTGCGATTACATAAATATTAACAGGAGGTTTTCGTAATTTTATGACTCCTTTTTCCTTTATAATGAATATACCGTGAGAAATTTCTTTCATATTAGCTCCTAAAAAGAGAAATTAGATTTAAACATTTTCAAATTCGATAATTTAAGCTTATTAATACCATCTCTGATAGTTTAGGACTTGTGTTTCTTTTTTTAAAACGACTATGAGAAAAGCGCAGATAAACGAACCTCCTATAAACAACACAGGAAAGAGAATTATGAGAAGAAAAGTCACCTCTCCAGCTGCAATTGCTACGAATATATTAAATAAAATATAAACACTCATGAAAAGAAGAGCTCCAGTCATTCCTATGAGATTATAAACTAAAAATAACCAACCCCACATACTTTTTTTCCCGTTATAATTTTTTCTTAATTTTAGAAGGGTCACTGTAGTTAAGATCATAATTACACCACATATTATTTCATAAATTGATTGGGTAAATAATAATGCCCAAGCAATACTTCCCACTAAAAATAAAATTAAGAAAAATAAAACCAAACTAGTAATGATAAATAATACTCCCAAGATTATAGAAATTACTAGTAGTGCCATGGTGAAACCCCCATATAGCTTCATCGGTCTTGGTTTTTTCTGTTTTAGTAGATTAAAGTTCACACCGCAATTAGTACAAAAGTTATGGGAAGGATTAATAGCAATCCCACAGTTAGGACAATAGTTAAACACTTTACTAGTTTTTTCTTCTGAAAGCTCATTTCTCTCCTTTAGGATGATATCATCCCAAACTACGCATTTAACACCTGGATGGGCTAGAATTATTCCCGTCTCGGGGCACCGATGAGTATTCTCTGCTGCTTTTTGAGCGCGTTTGTAGAAAACAAAAAGAAAAATATAGGAGATTACAGCCAATCCTAGTTGAGTAATAACTATTACTAGAATCATTAACTCCATATCTTGAATATTAATTGCTAAGAATATAAGATAAATCCACACTCCTGAACTATTCCATAAAAAATGGAGACTGATAGGAATAAGCCAGATCGGGATAAATCTTTTTAAAAATTTTTTCATTTGAATTCTGAGGGGCAGGTCTTCTTCCCCGAGCTCAAAGCGTAGTCTTTCAGCTTTTCCCGCGGCATACCCTCCAAAAGATCCGCCCAATATATGTATAGGACCAAAATTTCTAAGAGTTACTTGTAAATATACATCGAGAGCTGTACCAGCGCTTAAAAAGGTAAAAGTTATATAGCTTGCCGTTTCTATGGCCTCAAATACTAATCCAATTAAAAGGCCGGTAAGGAAGCCATTTAGTTCATTTCCTAACATGCCTTTTCTTTTTTTCTCAGGATCTTTACCCCTTTTGAATACTATAAAAAAAGCTAAAATTGAGGGAAGGGATTTATTGAACTCTTCTACCAATGCGGGTGTAATCGCATAAGCACCTACTGTAAATATAATTGTGGCACCTAATAAATCATCTGTAAATAGATAAAAAATTAACGCGATCGTCATCCAAATAGTGAATATGCCTGTGTTCCAATAGGCTGCCCAAGTAATAACACAAATACCCATTAATAAAAATAAAATTAAATATTGGCGAGTTCCCCCTACTATTTCTTCATTTTTAGGCCATTTTTTTGCATTCCAGTGGTAGAAAATTAGCCATATCACATAAGTGAAAATTGGTGCTATAATTGCATAACTATAAATCGTATAAACCAATATAGAATCTGGTATATTTTTAGATGTTATAATTACCAATACGATAATCGCATATATAACGGATATAACAAACAGGAATAGCCATATTATCTTTTTAGATGATTTTAACTTAAAGTTAGCAGGGGTATAAGGATTACTCGAAGACATATTTATCCTTGTTATGTATCTAATTTATATATTATTATAAAGGTTTATTGCTTAAACTAAGATTTTCTTTTAAAATATGTGAGGTAGTCCATATTTATTAAAATTGTTAATTAAAAACTAAATATATGAAGGACATATTTCAATTTTCCACTTCTGTATGTATTTATTCATCAAAGAAATCTTTTAAATAATTTGATACGTAATGTTATATTGTAAATCCCAAAAAGATGAAAATTTATGAAAAAAAGAAATATAAATAAAATACTCCTATTTGTATTTTTCCTTACTTTAACTGTCAATGGGACATTGAACTCTAACAATACACCTAATAGAAAGGGATTTCATAAAGATAGTACTCGAATTAAATCCGATCCTAAATTGGCTGAATCAGGAGGATATGGTGTTGAATGGTATCGTACTTATGGAAATGCATTAGTGGACGATCATTGTGTCGACATGGCAATGAGTTCTTCAGAAGATCTCTATTTAATTGGTAACACTGATATTGTAAAATACAATAAATTTGGCAGTCATCAATGGACACGTGAATGGTATATTAGTGGTGATGATGATGGAAATGCAGTCACAGTAGATTCTTCGGGAAATATATACATTGCTGGCGAAGCAAATAATGAAATGTGTTTAGTCAAATATAGTAGTAGTGGAACTCATCAATGGAGTCGAACAATTAGCATTTCAAATATCGATGAAGCATTTGCAGTCGCAGTAGACGCTTCAAATTATATTTATATTGCTGGTGAATCATATACATCCGGCACTTGGCCACTTAGAGATTTTGTCCTTGTAAAGTATAGTAGTTCAGGATCTCATCAATGGACACGAACATTAGATTTGTCCGAAGAAGATACTTGTACGGCTATTACAACCGATTCATCTAATAATATATATTTGGGAGGCACTTCACGATATGGATATGGGGGAGATATTTATTTTACAGTGGCAAAATACACTAGTAGTGGCTCTCTTCAATGGAGTAGGACATGGAATACAGGATCAGCTATGGTTAAATGTGGGGGCATCGATTTAGATACATCAAATAATATATATTTAGGAGGAGGAGTATATGTTAGCTCCACATATCAAACAATTCTAACAAAATTTAGCAGTTCGGGTTCATATATCTGGAACAGAAAATGGGGGGGAAGTGGTTGGGAGATAGCTTATGATATTGCGATTGATGCAAATAATAATATATATCTAGGAGGTTATACTACTTCTTATGGAGCGGGATTATATGATTTTTGTTTTTTAGTTTATACTAGTAATGGTGCCTTACAAACATATGAGACATGGGGTGGTACACAATATGATTATGGTCGTGGTATCGCTGTATCTGCTGATAAAAACGTTTACCTTGCGGGACATAGTTTAAGTTATGGCCCGGGAAAATATGATATGTGCCTCGTAAAATTTAATCCTGCACCTCAAATTACTATCAATTCTCCAAGTCCAGATCAAGTATTTGGCACAATCGCTCCTGGATTTGACGTTTCCATACTTGATTTAGACTTAATTGAACGCTATTATCAATTAAATGGTGGGACGAGTTATCCATTTTCTGGCTCAACAGGAATAATTGATCAAAATGCGTGGAACTCATGTGATGATGGACCTGTAAATATTACTTTTTATGGGAGAGACCCAGGTGGAGTTGTATATGAGCAAGTCACCGTTTATAAAGACACAACGGGACCGAATATTACGATCCTCTCTCCCAAAATCCACGAAATCTGTGGGAACAAGACAATTCGGTTTGAGCTTTCTATTGAGAATAATGATCACGAGGCTATTTGGTATACTGTAAATGGAAGTCAAACATTTATAGCTCCAGGTAAAGAAGGTATTATAAATGAAAATGCATGGAATGCTTGCGGAAATGGCTCTGTAAATATTTGTTTTTATGCTAATGATTCACTTAATAATATTGGGTATAAAAATATTACAGTTGAGAAAGATCTTTATTATCCATTTATTGAAATTATTTCTCCAATCCCAGACCAGTTATGTGGAATTAGTGCTCCTCAGTATAACATTTCAATTTCCACATTATCAGCTAACACAACATGGTACACTTTAAATAATAGTCAGAAATATTTTATTAATGAAATGTCTGGTAAGTTGAATCAGACTGCGTGGAATGAGTGTACAAGTGAAATTATAGTTATTAAATTCTTTGTAAATAATAGTGTCAGTGTTGAAAACTATGAAGAAGTTTTTATAAGAAAGGATACTGCAATACCAAATATTACTATTATTACTCCAGCTTCATTTCAAATAGTCGGAAATAGGACGTTCGAATTTGATCTTTCAATTTCAAATACAGATTTTACGCAGATTTGGTATTCAATTAATGGAAGTGAGAATTATACCGCATCGGGATTAAATGATATAATTAATCGAACATTATGGGAATCTTTTGATAATGGAACTATATTAATTACATTTTATGCAAAAAATAGTGCTGGGAATATAGGGTCAAAAAATATTACACTGTTAAAAGATCTTAAACACCTATATGAAAAAAAGTTATATGCAATTATTGTGGGGATTGAAGATTATCCCGGGACTATAAATGACTTGAATTACTGTAAGGAGGATGCATTGTCAATCAGAAACTTTCTCAATATAAAATACAATGTTAAATCTTCAAATATCATAACTTTATTTGATTCCAGCGCAACCCTAAATAGCATTTCTAATGCGTTTAATACAGTTAGTGCTAAGATTTATCCAGAAGATATTTTCTTTTTCTATTATTCTGGACATGGAGGGAGCAGTTCTTCACAATATTTATGCCCCTATGATTCATTACCTTCAAATCCAAGTAAATTATTGTACGATACAAATTTGGATTCACTTCTTGATACACTATCCTCTTCTCAAAACTTTGTAATAATTGATGCATGCAATAGTGGAGGCATGATCGCAGAGAGTTCTGCATCTGGCAGATTTTTCATAACAGCTTGTGATGTATTAGAATATAGCATAGAGACCCATTATCTCCATCATGGAGTGTTTACCCATTTTTTCCTTGAATCATTTGATAATGCATTGGATATCCACGAAGATGAGATAGTTTCTATGGAAGAACAATATGGTTATACTGGGTATAATACATGGGAATATGCTATGGATTTGGGAGCAAATCAAAACCCTAGAATGTATGATGGTATTTCTGGACAAGCAATATTTTATCCAGCAATTGGACCAATAACAGCATCTATTAATGGCAATCAGTTAGCCTATTCATGTATGATATATGGAAATGGAAAAATTGAAGAATTAAATTTAACTATATGCTCAGTTGATTCTACAATTGTCATCGAAACTATAGATCTTTTAAAATATTCAACGTCGGCTGATGGTTTTGGTTATTATACGGGAATGGCAGAATTATCAATCGGAGAAACTATTTCAAGTTATGAAATTGCTATGAAAATATCTGGTTATCAAGAAAAGGTTTTGAGAAGAACGTATGGTGATTTTGATGATGATGGATTATTTGATTTATTTGAGATACGATACGGTTTAAATCCACAAAATAATGACACTGATGGTGATTATATTACAGACGGATGGGAGTATGACAATGGATTAAATCCATTTACAATGGACTCTCAAGAAGATCCAGATAATGACGATCTAAGTAATATTGAGGAATTCCACTATAATACTAATCCACATAATAACGATACAGAAAATGATGGTATGCCGGATGGATGGGAAATCGAATATAATCTTAATCCTAATTATGATGATTCTTTTGAAGACCCCGATATTGATTATCTTTCTAATATTGAGGAATTCCACTATAATACCTATCCAAATGACCCAGATTCCGATAATGATGGCATTTTAGATGGTGAAGAAATTGAACAAGGAACTAATCCATTGGATCCTAATGATCCCCCAAAAGAAGAAAGTGGAGGAGAAAGTGGAAATGATTCTGGAATTCGTATAGGTTTTAACATTTTTATTATAATTGGATTAATTAGTGTTATTTCTATTGTTATTTATGTAGTAATCAAAAAATTTAAACCTAAACCAACAGTAAATAAACTGAAACCAGAACCTTTCATAGTTAAAGACCAGAAAAAAGTTATATCACGCATTCCCCAAAAATCGGATTCCATAAAATTTTGTCCCTACTGTAGAGCTCTTTGTAATTCTCAAAACAAATTTTGCACATCCTGTGGAAGAAAACTACTAATATAAGATTAAATACTTTTTTTTCTTTTTCTTTCTATTTTGATTTAAAATCAGTATATAGAAAAATAAATATTAACTCCTATTTCATCTTCTCTTCTAAAACTCTAAAATGAGCTTTTCTAAAAAATAAAAAAAGAGTAACTTTCCAAGTAGTTCAGAATTATTAAATTTTCTAATTATATCAAGATTAGATTTTCAAAAAGATTATTATAAGACATTCAAATCTTTTTATACTCTTGTTTAATAATAAAACGATGGTTTGTTTATATTAATACTTTTTACATATAAATAAAAGAAGTTAATAGATAAGAAAAAAAACTAAATTATAATTATTGTTTTAATCTGGCGATTAATTTCAAGTCTAGAAGTATTTAATAGCCAAGAGAATGTCGTCTCGGGTGACCTTTTTTCTTTTTGCGTGTTTAGTCAAGCTTAATGCAGTCTTGGTTATTTTCTCTGCGCTAGTTCCCATCCATTCGACTAATTCATCTACAGCATCGCGAGCAACAATAATAGCGCCGTTGTGTTTCATTAAACGCCTTATTGGGCTCCACGAAATGTATTCACTCATGGTTTTTTCATTCCTCCACTTAATAATTTTTTATATTTTTATTTGAAATTTTAATTTTTCAAAGAGTTTATTATATCAAAATATATCTTTCATATTTATAAAGATTGTGGTAATTGCATAAGTCTAGGAGTAAATAATTCAAAAAAAAATTACGACAAAATTCGAATTAAGTTAATAGATCAATCTGGTGCAAGTTTAGGATTTTTTATTAAAAAGTCGTTTTAGTTAAAATTTAGGAATATTATCTATTATAACTCATTAATTTTCTTTCAGTTGAGCCATGAATTCGAAAATAAAAAAATAAACACAAATTTTGTCAAATTCTGAAGATTTAGAATATAAAATTTTGTGTTAATTATGACTTAATAATTATTAAATTTTAATTAGTGATCAGCAGGAGTTCGTGAACCTTTGTAGAGATCTGAAGCAAATTGAAGATTTTATCAATTTGTTTTTATTAATGTAAAGTATAATAATATTCAAGTTGAAAAAGCAAGTAGATAAAGGCGAAAATAATATATAGACGAAATTAAGTAATTTATTTACCAAATAATTTGTGCTCGATTGCAATTCTTGCATTCTATTGATTCTCCCTTGGAGGGAAATCGATCAAGCACCCCTCCGCAGTATTTGCACTCCAACTCATAGATATTATCAATTGATTTAATTTTCCCGATACTTAAAATCCGTTTTTTAAATTCATTAGAGAGAATTGTCAATAGAGAAATTAAATTATGATGATGTTGAGAAGCCGCTAAAAATTCAATTTTATTAGCCACTATCTGTCCTATTACTAAAATATCTTCTTTAGTGTTTAAATCCATACCAAAAAACCATGCGATTTTTTTCTTGTCATCTTTGGTTATTAGTTGAAACTTATGGAATCCGAGAAGTTGTTCTACATGATCAAAATATAGGGCTACATTTTGTTTCCCATCAGTAGCTATTCCAAGGCTCTTAATTGCTTTTTTGATTCCCTTTGTTTTGAGAAATTCTGCTATTTTTGGACTTGAGATTAATTTGCCTTCAATTTCAGGTGCAAGTATCTTAATTTCTGCAGGATCAGAATCAAGCACTCGAATAAAATCTTTGTTATTTACATAAGTAATGTTAGTACGTAATTCTCCTTTGATATTTAGTAAAATGGGTTTAAAGTAGAGGTTAATTTGGTTCTTACTGGTTTCGCTTAACTCATCAATTTCAAAACTAACTAGTTTAGCTCCAGATTCATCAGGCTGAGGAGTTATTGAAATTGTAGTTGGAGAGATTCTGGTTAGTGTTAAAAATTTAGGAAATTTAATTCGTGCTTTAATTTCTGTAATTGGAGCCAAGCTTTCATTAATAAGTAAGATGCTATACCGATAAGATGCTCCGAATGGTACCAATTCAGAAGTTAATTTAATTTTATTCTTTTGATCAACACTTTCAAAAGCATATGTGCTTTCGTCAGATTTTTCTTTAGCTGAGGCACCTTTTAATATAACTAACCCGTGTATTTTGCTCTCCTTAACCTTGTTTTGTTTGTCCATCTTACTATTCGCCAAAAATTTTGAAGGTGTTCAAAAAATTTTAGTAGCTTTATTGTAATTATAAAAATTATTTTGTTTTATATATTTTTTTTACCCTAATATTTTTTCCCATGAAAGTAAAAGAAGGTTCTTCTCTTTAAGGGGGAAATGAATTTTGCATAAATTACTAATCTTCATCTATCTGTATAATTAAATAATTGTCTAAGTACATCCCTATTATTAATGTATAGAGCAATAAAGATTAGGATATATCCTAATAAGAATCAAGAAGAAGTTTTGAATAAGACTTTTGGTTGCTGCCGATTTATTTATAACAAAATGCTTGAGGACAGACGAAAAATATATGAAGAATTAAAAAATGATAAAGTTTCGCTTTATGCTTATAATTATAAGACTGAAAAAGAGTATAAACAAAAATATCCTTTCCTAAAGGAAGTGGATTCAAAAGCTCTCCAATCGGAATGGCGACATCTAAAATCAGCATATGATAATTTCTTTAGAAATGTTAAGAAAGGGATTAAGAAAGGATTTCCCCAGTATAAATCAAAAAAATCAACACAATCTTATACAACTTTTAATATAAATAATAATTGTAAGATAGATTTCGATCATAAGAGACTAAAATTGCCTAAAATAAGTACTTGGATTTCCTATAGGGATGAAAGATTATTTGATGAGAGGATAAAGCAAATGGTAATATCTAAAACACAAAGCGGTAAATATTATGTGAGCATATTAATAGAGTTAGAGAATATTATTATTCCTAAGAAAATTTTATTAGATGATAAGATTATAGGATTTGATATGAGCACCTCTAAGTTTCTGATAACCAAAGACTTAGAACTTTCAAATCCGAGATTTTATCGAAATGAAGAATCCACATTAAGAAGGATTCACAGAGAAGTGAGTCGAAAAAAGGAAGGTTTGATCAATCGAAAAAAGGCAAGATTAAAATTAGCTAGATTATACGAAAAGATTTACAATCGAAAGAAAGATTGGATCCATAAAATAACTGGTTTGTTATCAGAACATTTTGATTGCGTAATTTTAGAGGATTTAAATATAAAAGGAATGCAAAAATTCAATTCTGGAATTTCTAAATCTGTGAGTTTAGATTTTTCGTGGAAAAAATTTACCATTATTTTAAAATATAAAATGGAACAAAAGGGAAAGCATTTAGTCTTAATTGATCGCTATTTTCCTAGTTCTAAACTTTGTTCTCAATGTAGTTTTAAAAATGATGAGCTTAGATTAAGTGATCGGAAGTGGATGTGTCCAGAATGTAATGCTCATCATGATAGAGATGTAAATGCTTCAATTAATATTAAAAAGGAAGGCGTAAATATCTTAAAAAAGAATAATATCACGATCATTCATAATGATTATGCGGTAGGGACTACCGTGAATGCGTTTGGAGAAGATGTCAGACTCTCGATGGGAGAGCAATTTTCGATGAATTACGAATCCACGACCTTTAGGAAGTGGTAGTTCAAAGATAAGGTATTAAATAACAGTTATGAGTTATTAGGTAAAATTATTTTTAAAATCAAATGATCTTATTATCTAAATAGCTCTTTTTTCTACAGTTTGTCTTAATAAAACATATAAATTCTTTTATATATTCATCAACAATATCTATTTAAATATTCAGAAATTTTAAACGATCTTAATTAAAAGATTTTACCTAAATATTTTTATTTTTATAGCTTTTTTACTAGAATATCATCAAAATGTGAATTAACTTAAATCCGTGATTATTTATAGCATTACATGAATTAGACGATCTCTTAGACAGCGCAACAATTAAACCCACTTTTGAATATGTACATATTATCTTAGCTTTGTATATATTTAACAACAATCCGACGGGATTAGGAAGATATCGTTTAGAAAAAGAATTATCTATTGGATCTGGCACAGCTAAATCTTTAATTAAAAGGCTAAAGAAGAAAGTAAGCTTTATAACTGTATTTGAGAATAATATTAGAAAGGGACATATACTAACAAATAAAGGTCAAGAATTTTTAAACAGATTCAAAAGAAAAATACCGTTTCTCATAAAAGGTGACAGTGAGATTTTAAAAGATATAATTATTGAATCTGAAGATACATGCGTTTATATTTGCCAAGTTAAAGATAGTGCAGAAAAATTAACAAATGGAATAGCCCAGAGAGATGCAGCAATAAAAATTAATGGCAAAGGTGCAAGTTGTATTGTGTTTAATGGAAAAGATTTCGTATTTGAACTAGAACCCTCTTCAGAAGAGGATAAGGAGCATATGCAAGTAAATGAGGACGTTCAGGATTATTTTAAGAAAATTATCATAGAAGAAAATTCACTTTTGGAGAAAAATGATGTAATTATTTTAGGATTAGGAGATAGCTCTGAAATAGCAAGATTAGCATCTTTAAATGCTGCGTTAACCTTACTTTAATAATATAGATAATTTAAGAAAAATGAAGTTTGAAAAAGACATAATAATCATAGTATCTCAAAAGATAATGGACGATTTAAAAAATTGCGTAAACAACGCAAGTCCTAATGAAGCTTGTGGTTTAATCTTTGGGGATATAAAGGAAATTCAGGTTAGTGAAGGATTTCAATATCATTATATTGCGCGAAAATTTGAATGTCTTGAATCAGATAAGAAATCTCCTGTTGCATTTCTTATAGAAAATATTGAAAGATTAAATAAAGTATGGCAAAATGCAGCGCAGAAATATAACTTGCGTCTGATTAGTATCTTTCATTCTCATCCGGCGGGTTCTTCTCCAAGCGGAGTAGACCATAATAATATGGTGTATTTAGATAACTGTGGCAATAGAGCATTTAAAAATCAGATTTGGACAATTATGGACGCTCATAATTTCAATTTAAATGGTTACATTTACTATCATGAAGAAATAATGGAAGTAGTTGTAGAAATTAATAAATAAGTTATTACAATTGAAATATTCCTTATTTTATGTTTAATGCATCAAATATAAGAAGATTATTATTGAATTTGTTTATACCCATCCTTATCTATCGTGCAGATTTGAATTTTGAAACCTGATGCTGCATCGCGTTCGCGAGAACTGGTGATTGCAGTTTTGATTAATTCAATACCCTCATTTACAGACATATTTGGTTTCCAATCTGCTTCTAAAACACCTAAGGAAAAAGGAGAACCAGACCCAAATGATATGAATTTATCTTCTTCATAGAGGGTTCCTAATAAATCAATACCGTAAAGCTTCCCTTTTTTTTCTTTTTCAGAGTATCCTCCAACAATCATCAATGATAGGAAGAATGAACGTCCAGAAAAAAGAATATTCCTCGTTATATTTGCTATGTATTTAGGCTCAGGGACCTCTCCTTCTTCTACTTCCTTAAGCCGTGAAAGAGCACTAATCTGATTTACGACATATTGACAATCCGCGACCCCCCCGCTAATAGTTGCAGCCACATACTTATTGACTTCAAATAGTTTTTGAGCTTGTTTGGTTGCAACTGTATATCCTGCTGTAGCTTGAGATTCTGTGCCTATAATCACTCCTCCATTTACAATAATCCCTACAGTAGTCGTTCCTGAGTGAATTGCTTTTAAATAATCTTTCTCATTAGTTTGAGGATTTATATTATTTCCCATCATTCGATTTGACACTTCAATCTGTTTTAATATTGGTGTTTTATTATGATATTATATTTAAAGAAAGTATTGAACTAAATATATTTTTCTCTAATAAAAAATTATAAATGCTTCAAATTCACAAAATTTTAAAGAAATCAGATATTAATTAGAACATAATATTTTGAATTGAATTGATCAAGAATGGCAAGAAGTCAGTCGAGAAGCAAAAGAAAATACACTGGTAAAAAATACAAACTTTTTCGAAAAAAAAGAAAACGAGAGCTTGAAAGACCTCCAATCAATACTCAAATTGGCTCAGAAAAAGTTAAAACTCAACGCGTTATGGGGGGCAATAGTAAAGTCAAGCTTTTTTCTACGGATTATGTCAATTTAACCGATCCGAATACCAATAAGACTCAGAAAGTTAGGATTATGAGATTTGAAAGCAATCAAGCATCAAAAGATATTAATAGAAGGCATATTTTAACAAAAGGAGCCATAATTGAAACTGAATTAGGAAAGGCTAGAATTACCAGTCGTCCCGGTCAACATGGCCAATTAAATGCAATTTTAATTTAAACAGATCTCTTCAAAATTAAAACAGAGCTTATCCTCAATTTTTCTCTTTTAAAAAGGATTATCAGAACTTAAGTTCAATTCATCTGATACCTTTTCATTCTCAAACTCATACTCGTTTAAAGTAAATATACTGAAAACTAACATCAAGATGAATATTCCACTAATCAAGAAGAGTTCAAAAATCATTTCTCCAAATAAGTTAAAGGCTAATAAAACATATCCTTCTTGCCCGCCATATAAGAAGGCTACCCATATAAAAAAGGTTAAGAATCCCCATCCTGTAGATCCAAATACGCAGATAAATGTTTTTTTTGCCAAATTCATTTTAATTCCGTATTTTCCTAATCGTGACTTTTAGAATATTTAAATAATTCCTTCTATTACCAACTTTGGTAATCAAATTACTAATTAAATAAAATAGAAGATAAATTTATAAATTACTTGATATCATTAAAGTACGTGTTGACATGACATAAAAAAATAGTTAAAACGAATTTTTAAGAATTGGAAATTTTATCCTTTGAGTTCATTGTTCATTTGTTATTTTTGATTATTTTTTCAATTATAATAATTACAGATTGCTCAAAAAATGAATTAAACCTATTAACTTATAACTTAATTTTCAAGATTTCTTTACAAAACTTTAAATTTATCATTAAATTTGCTAAATTTAAATTCTAATTATATTATAAGAGTTGAAATTCAAAATTAGTAAAGAGAATATAAGATCTATAATGGATCAATTTAATATTTTTGTTAGAGATAATATTGTAGGATATCTAACAGTGATTTTAGTTGGAATAGGAAGACGATTGGGAATTTTCCAATATTTATATAAAAAAGCAATTTCTGAAAATATTGATAAGAAGATTGAATCTGTGTCATTTTCAGTTAGTGAATTAATAACAAAGCTTGATCTAAATGAAAGATATTTAGATGGTTGGTTAACTGCTGCTATAGAAGTAGGACTTATTGAAATTGAAAATAACGATACAAAATTATTAAAAACTTGTCCGTATATATATGACTTTTTTATTGATAGTAATAATCCCGTTTTTCTTGGAGCAGCTTATGGTAGTATTTATAGAATTGCCCTACAAGAAGATGATGTGTTTAAAAATTTTAAGACAGGTAAATTAATAAGTCGAGCTCAAATTCCAAAAGACATTGTTATGGAAGGCCATCGTGCAACGGCAAGAATGGGAAATACATTAGAGAATTACTTTGCAAAACACTTTCGTCAATTTCAAAAAAATCTTAAAAAGGAGGGAAAAATTCTTGAAATAGGTTGTGGTTATGGTTATAATTTGCTAAATTGGGCGAAGAAATATAAGAAATGTGGTATAATTGGGCTTGATATAGATGAAGAAGCAGTGAATTTTACAAGGGAACAAGTTCTAAAAAATAAATTGGATGAAAGAGTTGAAGTTTTAACTATTTCTATTGAGGATTATGAAATTCCAAAGGATAAAAACAAATTTGATTTAATCCTTTTAAATGAAGTACTTCATGAAATGGAGATGGATGATACTTTTAGAAAAAATGTTATTGATAGATTATACTTACTTCTAAAAGAGGGTGGTATCGTTCTGATTGGAGAATCTATAATAGAAGATCTATTTGATCCGAGCCGAAAACCACAATTACTTGAAGCACTACATAAATGGCAAGAAATTGGCTTGACTTCCAAGTTCTATAGCGAAAAAAGTTTCAGAGAATTAATAGCTTTAACTTCTTTTAAAAATGTTGAATTAATCAAGGAAACGTATAATTCTTTTTGGGTACTAAAAAAATAACGTATCAATTCCTTCCATTACTCAAAATAATTAATTGATTTCATTAATAATTTAATACGTATTAAATACGTCAATTAAAAATTGATCTTTAAGCAAAATATTCAATACAAAACTTATAATCTCAGATAAAAATTATTCTTGAATTTTTATATTCTTCACATTAGCCTTTTTGCCTTCAATTACTTCAGTATTTTTACTTTCGCAATGCTGACATTGAAATAGCTCAAGTCCTTTTAAATAAGTATCTTCACTAAGAGTAACAGTAGAGATTTTTCCACATTCTCGACATTTAATTTTTCCAGGTAAAATTTCAATGACTAATTCAGCACCTTCAGCAATAGAACCATGAGTAGCCATTTTAAATGATTGTTTTAATAACTCTGGTACAATTAAGGTCAACTCTCCAATTTCTAAATATACTTCTGAAATCTTTTTCGCATTATATTTAATTGCTGTAGCTTCAGCTACTTTAAAAATATTGTAGGCAAAAGAAAATTCATGCATAGTTTAATTTCTAACCTTTTCCTCGGATTTTTCTAATTTCTCTTGCAACTTCCAATAAAATTTTTGATTTTTTTTTTCCTTTCCCATCAATTACTACTCTACCGGGATTATCCCACCATGATTTTGGGTATTTGAAACTGCCCTCTACATCCGCTTTATATCCTAATCTCTTAGCCGCGGTAGCAATTTCTTTGGTGGTCACTTTTTCTATGGCAAAATTTTTGGGAAGCTTCCTTCCTTCTGACCTACTTCTCTTACTATCAAAATACTGAGGCCAAAAAATCAGAAAAGGTTTTCTCGATCTCATAAAAAGTTGCTTAAAGTTATTACTAATAACATAAAAAACTCTTTAAAGAATTTAAAAATTATTAGTATGAATTATAAAACTTTGATTTTGGAATAATTTCAAGATTCTAAATTAGAAAATAGAAAAAAATGATTAATTTTACTTCATTTTAATTTCTCGATAGTATCTGAGTAATTTTTTGAAGGTATTCCAACGAGTTAATTTTATTATTACTTAAATCATCATAAATCTGCTGTAATTCTTCTAAATTATTTTTAATACGATCAAAGAATTCCTTAGAGTCTATCAAGTTGTTTATTGTATTTCTGATTTTAAACTTCTCTTTATCTAATCTAAGTTCTTCGGGTTCGAATAAGTCCACATCTTTTTTGAACTTTATTATATAGTCCGTTATTGTATTGCAAAAATCATCAAATTCACTTTCATTGAATTCAAAACCTAACTCGCGGCTTAAACCTATTTTACTAAGATCTCCCCATGATACATCAGCTCCTTTTATTGGAATGATTTGAATTTTATGTGTCCGAGCTAATTCAAGTTCATGAGCGCAATCCACAGAATTAAATACAGATTTCTGAGATGCGAAAAATAGTAAAAGTTGGGATTCAGGTACTCGTTCATTCATAAAGTCATCAATATTGCCTGATAAATCCTCCTCACAATAGAATGCTTGATAAATTTCATTTTGTTCTTTAAGAATCTCTGATATTTTATCAATCTTAAAGTAATCAAAATCAGCAACCGCATGGCTTAAGAATATGTTTAATGTTGCGTTTTTCCTACAAAATTTTAAGATTTCAGGGATCTCTTTAGTAATAACTTTCTGTGATTCTTCATTCCATGGATTATTCTCTAATAAGAGTTGTGTTAGGTTATCTAAAGACCATATTGGTCCAGGGAGTTCAGAAAAATTATTCATCCTTAAATCAAGATAATCCAAAGCTTCTAAGTTACCTATCGATCTAGGAAGTGATTTTAATTTGTTGGAGATTAAACTTAACTTTTCGAGTGATTTGAGTTCTCCTATTTCATCTGGTATATCTTCAAATTCATTTTGACTCAAATTTAGTAATTTAAGATTTGTTAATTTTCGAATGGAACTAATGATAGTTTTCAACTCATTACTACTTAGACTGAGATATTCTAATGACGATAAGTTTCCTATAGAATCCGGTAATTTATTTATTTTATTATACCCCAATTCTAAGTTTTTTAGTGAATTTAAATTTCCAATTGATTCCGGAATTGAAATAATTTGATTACTTTCTAAATCAAGACTTTTTAATTCCACAAGATTTCCTATTGAAGCCGGGATACTTACTAATTTACCACGTTTTATTTGCATTTTTTGAAGTGATTTGAGATTTCCAATCGATTCTGGCAGTGAGCCAAAATTTTTTGCATTTCTTATACTGAGTTCCCTAAGTGATATAAGTCCCCCAATAGTTTCAGGAAGAGATTCAAAAATAGTATTACCAGACAAATCTAGTTCTTCAAGATACGAAAGGTTTCCAATAGAATTTGGAAGTGTTTTAAGATTATCAATATTCCGTAAATCTAAAATATTAAGATAAGAAAGATTTCCTATCGAATCGGGGAGATTATTTATATTTTTATTACTTGCTAGGATTAATTCTTTAAGAGAAGTAAGATTTCCTATGAAGTCTGGAAGATGTGGTATTTGAGTAGAACTTAAATCTAACTTTTCAAGCGCATTTAAGTTTTCCATAGAGTCTGGTAAGTTAATTCCTCTATTTATACTTAATAACAATGTTTTGAGAGATCTAAGTTCTCCAATCGAACTCGGAAGAGTCTCTAATCTATTGTTAGTCAAATCCAAAATTTCTAAGGATTTAAGATTTCCAATCGATTCGGGGAGCGTTTTCAATTCATTATTTTTTAAATAAAGAGCCCTAAGCGATGCTAAATTTCCAATTGATTCGGGGAGTTCTGGTAATCCGCTCACCATCATTGTTATTGAAATAATCTCATTATTCTCAACTTCATAATACATATTTCTATTTAGATTACTAGTCTCAACTTCCTGTTTACTTGGTACTGGACGTTTAAATCTTGATAAATTGCCCAATTCTTTTAGTAATTCCAAATCTTCCCATTTTAAATTATTTACATCTGCCATTGTTAACCATATCTCTTTAGTAATTATTTCTTTTATATGTTAAAGTGACTGTTTTTACCGTAAAAACAAATAATTAATACTGATTTTTAATATTTGCTTAAAGTTATTTTAATTTCAAATTTCTAAAAAAGATTTCAATGAACGTAAACTTAATTTAAAAAAAATTCTAATTATTTTATAAAAAAGCCAAAGTGATGATAATTCAAGAAAAGCTAAAATTATTAACTGAGAGTCTTAAAGAAGATTTAAAGGTCCCAGAAGAAGTAATTTATTTATTACTGAATTTGAATGAGGATGTTAGATTAATTGAAAGTAAGAGTATATTGATCCAAGCATTAATAGATATGATTATTAAAACAAAATCCTCGATTATAATATATACTCCATTTGCTATTCCTGAGATTTTACAAACTGCATCGGAATTTGCATATCAGAGAAAAAGTGCAAGGTTTTTGCTTACATGTAAATGGGATATGATGGCATATGGAGATATAATTAAAAAAATGAGAATGCTGGGAAACATCTTTTTTCGAAATATTGACATGCCATCTAAATATTATTTATGTTCTCGAGATGCCAGTGATTGGTTATTAGGAATATCTAGTGAAAGTGAAACTATAACTATTCAATGTTCAGATGAAAATAAATCTAATGTTATTGCTGAAATCATGTCATATTTTTTTGAAATATCAAAACCAATGGACGTTGCATTTAAAGTAGCAGCAATGAAAGCAAAAATAGAAAAGAAAAAAATTAAAGACGCAAAGAAAAAGGCTAAAAAAGAAAGAAAAAAAGAAAAAAAGATGAAAAAAATGTATAAATAAGGATAGATAGTTAAAAATAAATTGTAATTACCATTTTTATTATTGCTTTTCATAGTTTTTAATACCCTTACCTCACATGGGAGGGTGGTCTAGCTTGGTATGATACATAATTTGTCGTTCAGCCAAATTAGGCGAATCGGCTGGGGCAGTCAAAGCTTTTGCTTGGATTACAGAAGCCGAGTGGCCGGGGGTTCAATTCCCCCCTCTCCCATTTTAATCAATAATAATCGAAAGAGCCATATTTTTCACAGTATTTTGAAAAAATTTTAGATTTATTTTCTTGAAAAAAGGTCGATTGAACCATAATGTGGCAATTTCTACACAAACATATACAATTTTCATTTATAATAATATTTCTAAGTTTATCCATATCCGAAACTGTTATAAAATAGTAAGAAATAGGTTTAGTTTTTTTCAAAGGATCAAGATGGTGAATTTCAAGTGCTGGTAAATTGTCAATATTATTGAATGTAATCCCAAAACCGCAACTAGTACAATACCCTCTGCATATATCTAAAATCATTAATTTTTTTCTTACAATCCGTTGTATACCTTGTCTTAATGCATGATTAGGGATTAGTGTTGGGGTAATTACTGTGGGATCATGAATCTTAAGAATTATATCCATATATTCATAAAAGAATTTAGATTGAAGTTTCATATGACAATTCCTACAAATAACGATCACTTTTTGTTTTATTATTTCATTTTTAATTATTGACCAATTTTTATAGCGCACACTTCTCCAAAAACCTTTTTCCCTTGCTTTTATAGTTGATAATTCAGGATCAAGATGGTGGAAGTCTAACATTGGAAGGTTATCAATGCCCACCTCATTACAAATTTGACATCTGTTCAAATCCTTAGTAACGAACCTTATAGCTTGGATTTTATTAATCCAACTCTTCATCTGTAGTCTATAAGCTTCTGCTTTTATATCACATTTTTTACATGTAGGTCTTCTTTTTTTTGAATTTGTATAAAATTTGAATTCAGAATACGGTTTAATTTGATGACATTTGCTACATTCTTTTTCTTTTTTTTCTGAATTATTATATAAACTCATTTTTTGCTTATATTTAGTAGAATTTTAATTTACATTATAATTGAAATTGCTATATTTAAAGGAAAATAATGTGAGCCCAAAGAAAGAAGAATAATATATCAAAGGAAAAAGAATAAAAGATTAATAGGTCTTTTTATCAATTTCTTCTTCGACATATTTGATATGGTTTTTAAGCTTATTTCTTAATTCTTCTTTATTTGTTGCTAAACTCAATACTAATTGGCAATCTTGACAAAGAGCTACTATATTGTAAATTGAATTAAGTCCCCCTTTATGTGGAGGTGTTATGTATTCAAGTTCTAAATATGGTTTATTATTCCTGTCGACATGGGGAGATTTTTTTCCACAATTTTCACAATATCCATCAGCTCTGAATAATACATATTCTTCAATATTATCGGTCTTTTTAAATCCCCGTATTTTAATTTCTACTGGTGATGGAATTTCTTCTAAATTTTTCACTCTCTTCCTTATATTAAGAAATTCGGGATTAGCAATTCTATTTACTTTTAGTAAAACCGCATCTCTAAATTGAGTAACTATTTTTCCATCCTTATTTTGTCTTATTTCTATTCCAGTGCATTTTAAAGGATCTTCAATAGTTAATAAAATCGTTCTTTCTTTTCCTTTAATAATTTCACCATATTTAATGGGAAATGGTTGCTCTAGTTTCTTTGGTTTATAACCAAAAATTGAAGCGATATTTACAGCAAATTCATTAAAATCAAAATAAGCTTTTCTAAAGAAACTTAAAGCATCGATTTTCAAATAGTAAGATGTCTTATTAATTGATCGTTCTTGAGGATTGTCAGGTAGATAGATTACTAACTTTTCTTCAGGATTGAGTTGTAAAAAAGTATGATCAATTATTCCTTGGTAATGTTGTTCTAAATCTCTATACTGTTTAATTCTTGAACCTGATTTTTTCCAATAAATATTGAATTCCCTTTTTATATCTTCCTTGAATTTATAATTATTTAAGTTCTTCATAACAGCATTAAAACTTCTAGGAACATTAAAAATCGAAGTTTCTTTCTTTATTATCTTGAGAAAGTAATCCTGCATTATTCTCATTGAATTAAGGAAGGGATTGAAATCGATTACCATATCAACTAATACTGGAGACCAGAAATTGATTCTTTCTGTATTTAATGATAAAGAAGGCTTTTGCATTTTAAATTGTTGTACACAAAACCTCGCACTTTCTTCCATAGAAAGCAAACGATAAATACCTGAATATGCTCGAAATAAGAACCATTCAATATTGGCTTTTTGATTAATAATCTCGATAATATCTTTAGGATTTCTACCATTAACTTTAGAGGCTATAGATTCTAACCAGCCTCCTAAATTTTGAAATAAGTTATATTGATTAAAAAAATTAACATTATAGTACAAATAAGTTTACCTCTATTAATCTAAAATAATGAGTTTATTCTCTACTAAATCTATTTTTTTATTATTATTTTAATAAATAAAGTGACTACAAGTTTAATGAAAATTTGGCTAGGGCAGTCAAAGCATTAGCTTAGTTTACAGAAGCCGAGTAGTCGGGGGTTCAATTCCCCCCTCTCCCATTTTAACACTTTTAATTTATAAAGAACTTTTTCTATATCTATATATTCTCTATAGATCTATTATTATTCTATATACTATGGTGATGATCTATATATATTGTTTTATATAATATTAAATTGAAGGATATGATGGCGAAATGTCAAAATTTAATGAATAAATTAAAAACTGATTCTAAGAATAATCATTTGTCAATAGATACAATATGGGAAGAAACTTGCACTCTTCGCAGTGGAGGTTTTGTGGGAGGAATAATTTTTTTATTTCCATCTGTTTTATTACTGCTGATGTTGATATTTATCTTTCCATTTGGTGCTCTATTATTTGGCATCCCACTTTTAATATTATCATTTTCATGTATTTATAATTCTAATACTCCGTTGATAAGATTTACAAATTCTGAGCTTATTGTTAGAAATAATGATTTAAAAAGAAAGAAGCATTTCCTTCTTTCTCAAATAAAAGAAATACACATAATTATCATTAAGAGAAAAGTATATTGTAAGAATGGAACTTATTATGCTTATTCGAAATTCAAATTTAATATTTTAACACTTTCTCGCGAATATCGTTATAAATTTTATTGGGGTTTTTATGAAGCGACTAAATTTCTTTTTAAAGGATATTCAGAAGCTAAACAAAAAGCAATCGAAAAAAGGTCTGAATTTGAGAGGGCTCTTAAAAATTTAGAAAAAATTTTTCCAGATCTAATTGATTTTATAGATTTAGTTCCACCAGAGAAATCTGAATCCGGGTGGATAGGGATACTATGTTTAATTGGAATTTGTATCTTAGTAGGAATTTCTATTTTTTTTTGGAGCTAAGTTGCCAGGGGTTCAATTCCCCCCTCTCCCATTTAAACTAATAATCTTCAAAAATTTCTAAATTAAAAATTGGACTCCTTTATGAATAAATTCTATACTGATTTTTTGAATTTAATTTCCAACCATATTGCATAAGAATTTTGAGTAGAAGTTAAAAATGGCTTCAAATGAAAAAAAGTCAAAAGAAGAAATAAAAAAGGAGATTATTCAATTTTTAAATATCACTTCTGGAAAAGTGGATCATAGTCCAGATGAATTTAGCTGTGGAAACATACATAACACTAGTTTAGTTCTTGCGACTTGCAGCAAAGACGTTCCAAGAGCTACACCACTTGAATTCTTTAATGAAGGACTTATTATATATATATTTGGTCAAGCAGGGGGTAAAATACTCAATATCAAAAGAAATAAAAAAGTGGCAGCTGCAATTTACGAACAACCTTTGGTACATTCAAGAATCCAAAAAAATCTTCAGATATTTGGAGTGGCAGAATTAATTACTGTTAAGAATAATCCTGAATTATTTCGAGAAAAAGCGATTAAATGGAACCAATATAAGGTTGTAGAAAGCCTTTTAAAACCTGTGATTAAACGCCAAAACTTAAGTGAGGAGGAGGTAGAAGATTTAGTTAAAAGAGGTACTGAAGCAACTTTTTTAATAAAAATTGTTCCAAACCATATTATTTTGAGAGAAATGCAAGAAGATTTCAGTATTTTTAAATCTGAATGGAAAAAAGAGAAAGAATAATATTATATTTCTATATTATTAAATTGAAAAAAATTTACCAACTATTTCTAAACAAATAATTTATCTTTTCCAAAGAATATGGATATGGTCGGGGGTTCAATTCCCCCATCTCCCATTTCTATTAACAAAATTTATTCCTATATTTTTCAAAAATTTCTTATAAATATTTTTGAGTTTTTAGAGAAATACAATCACATACTATACTATTTATTTATCAATGATAAAAACATAAAAAAAAGATTCCTTTTTTGCTTTAGATAATTATTTCAGATACTCATCAACCCATCTTATAATCTCCTTGCTTTCTTCATCAGGTTTTACTATAGGAATACCATGCCCACAGTGCATTCGTACATACTTCCAGCTGCCTTTTACAAGTGATTTAACGCGAGCTACCTCCTCATCACTTATAGCACCCAAAAGTCGTCCCTCATACATAAACCAATTTGCATGCAAAAATAGTATTGGTTGTGCAACCTTAGCAAGAGTTTCTGCGTGATCGAAATCTTTACCTACCGATCCATCCAAAAATGCCTTTGTGAAAGTAAAATCGAACTGTGAATTACCTTTCAGAAGAATACGTCTTTCTGGAGGCAAGAACTTTAAATCTACCGGACTATTTGGTCGGAAGAACAGTTTTATTGCAATTATTTTTGAAATGAAATTTATTATAAACTTAGGAGGTAATTTTATATTCAATACTTCTTTTGCTATACTTCCCATTAGGGTGATACTTTCCTTGAAATATTTCGGGAGGCCACCGCCACCTGGAGTTCCCATGATTTCTACAAGCATCGTAAAGACATCGTAAACCCACGTGGTTTTTATGGTCGGCCATTCACAGAGAAAGAGCGGGGGATCTTCGCAGATCACTCCTTTCACCCATTCTGGTGAATTTGCCGCTAGCCAAACTGATAATACACCTCCTGAAGAATTACCCCCCACTATAGCAGGCCTTCCTACAACTTCACGCAAGAAAGCAGTCATATCCTTCCCCAATATATTAAAAGTATATTTTCCCGGAGTAAATGTAGATTTGCCATGCCCACGCAGAGTTACAGCAAAGACTTGGAAGCGATGTGCAAGCTTTGGAAGAAGTAGCATATATTCTTCCCAGGTAACACCTTGTCCGGGAATAAAGACTAAAGGTGTCCCGTTGGGCGGGCCAGCTACATAATTTAATTTAATTTCACCAGTGTCAAAAAATCCCTCCTCTATTCCTGCTTTTTTTAATATTTTATTCATTATTTTCCTTTCTCTGAGTATAATAAATTATTTCTATATAATTTACTCATTCTGAAAAAATATTGAAGATTATATAAAGATTGTTTTAATTACTAATTTTAAGACATTATGAATTATGTTTTTCATTATATTCGTTCACTGCTTCCAACGCTGCGACGATATTCTCAGGAGGGACATCAGGTAATATATTATGGATGGCATTCCAAACATAACCTCCCCCAGGTGCGAAAATTTCAAGCAATTCTTTCACATGTGTTTTGACTTCTTCAGGAGATTTACGATTAAAGATAAAACGAGTATCAACACCCCCACCCCAAAACGTAATATCATCTCCAAAATTTTCCTTCAAATATTTCGGGTCCATATCTCTTGCGCTAATTTGAACAGGATTAAGAATGTCAATTCCACATTCAATTAGATCAGGTAAAAGTTTTACAATAGACCCGCACGAATGGAAGAAAATCTTCATAGAACTATGTTTTTTTACATAATCACATAATTCTTGATGTCCTCTTTTGAAAAATTTCCTGTAAGTTTTAAGGCTAATCATTGGTCCTTTATTTTCTCCTAAATCATCTCCAAAAGTAATAATATCAAGCACATCCCCAAGATATTTACACACTACTTTTAAAGCGTTAATATAAAATTCGATCTGTAAATCAACAAATTTTACTACCTTTGTTGGATTTCGAATTGTATCTATGAGAAACTTATCCATTCTTCTAAAAGAATGAGTTCCTTGAAATATATTCGTAGTAAGACATAAAATTATTATTTTATTTGTTTCTTGACGCAGTTTAATCACGTTGTCTCTTAAATTTTTCCAAAACCTTTTCTCACCCATATTACTAAGAGGGGGAATAACACCCTTGGCCCATAGATTTTTATCTAAAGCTTGTATGTAGGATTGTAAGTCAAATTTTTCAGGATATTTTTCCAGCCAAGGATAATAAGTTTGATCCATAACAAGAGAATCCTTTGACATTCTTCCAATAATAGTGCCATCGGAATGAATCAGTTCGAAAGAACCATCGGGATTGTGCCTCGGTGAAAGATAAACAGGAAATTGTGCCTTAATGCCATGCAACTCAACATCATACCAATCTTTATCTTCTGTAAGATAAGCTGAACCTATATCAATTGCATCAATACCGAAACGTTCAATAAACCAATCTTCGACCCGAGCCAATTGTTGAACCATATCATATACCCGAACATATCCTTCTTTTATTCCCAAATAATTTTTTAAATTGTTATATGCGATTGCTGAAATCCCTGTCATATTAGTTGACCCGATATCAACAGGAACTCTATCAGGTTCTTTATGATTAATACTAGCAAGTATTCTTTCTCTAGAATTAATTTTTTACACCCAATTTATTTTATATTATAAGTATAAAATTATTGATAAAATTTAATTTTGGACCTGTTAAATACAATTTTCTTCTGATGATTTGTAGTATACTATTGAATTAATAAAGAATATTAATCAAAAAATTCATGGATTCAAATCCCACTTCTCCCATTTAAGAATTATGGAATTACAATAGAAAAATTCACTTTTTTAAAACATATTAAACTAATTTTCTGTATTATATTCATCCACAGCTTCCAACGCTGCGATAATATTCTCAGGAGGGACATCAGGTAATATATTGTGGATAGCATTCCATACATAACCACCTCCAGGAGCAAAAATTTCAAGTAATTCTTTGACATGTTTTTTAACTTGCTCGGGTGATTTCCGATTGAGAATATTACGAGTGTCCGCTCCGCCTCCCCAAAAAGTAATCTCATCCCCAAAAGTTTCTTTTAGATATTTTGGATCCATACCTTTTGCGCTAATTTGAATAGGGTTTAGGATATCTATTCCACATTCTATAAAATCCGGAATTAATTTCACGACTGATCCGCAAGAATGAAAAAATATCTTCATTGAACTGTGTTTTTTTATATATTGACATAATTCTTCATTTCCTCGTTTGAAAAATTTTCGGTACGTTTCAGGATTGATTATTGGCCCATTATTTTCGCCAAAGTCATCACCAAGAGTAATTATATCCACAACATCTCCCACATATTTACATATAACTTTAAGAGCATTAATAAAAAATTCAATTTGAAGATCAACGAGTTTTTCTATTTTAGATGGTTTTTGTTTAATATCGAGGACAGTTTTGTCCATCCCCCTAATACCATGAATGCCCTCGAAAACCCCTGCTCCAAAATGCAAGATGACTGCTTTTTGAGTTTTTTCACGTAGTTGGATAGCATTATCTCTTAATTTACGCCAAAATCTCTTCTCTCCCATATTGCTAAAGGGTGGAATCATACATTGTGATCCAACATTATTATCGAATGCATTTAATAATGATTGGAAGTTTAAATTCTCGGGATACCCCTCACCAAATGGATAATAAGTCTGGTGTATGTATAACGTGTCTTTAGACATGTTCCCTAATATTGTTCCATCAGAATGAATAACTTCGATAGAATCATCGGGGTTGTGTCTGGGTTGAAAATAAGTAGGGAATTGTGCCTTAATGCCATGCAGTTTAACATCGTACCAATCTTTATCTTCTGTAAGATAAGCGGAACCTAAATCAATCACATCAATTCCAAAACGTTCGATAAACCAATCCTCAACGCGAGCTAATTGTTGTATGAGGTCATATATTCGAACATTTCCTTCTTTGATATTTAAATAGTTTTTTAAATTATAGTAGGCTATTGCCGAAATCCCAGTGATTGGAGTAGATCCAATATCTACTGGAACGCGATCTGGTTCCTTATGATTAATAGCGGTCAATACACGCTCTCTAGAATAAATCTTTCCATCACTATATCGAATTCATCTAATCTGTTACTAATTAAGTATTATATATCATTTCTAAACTCTTACATAAAACAGAGGGGAATGTCGTAGGACTATAAATTACTTTTCTCGCAGTATCTAGGTTTTTTTTACTGACGGTTTTCATTAACTACCCAAATGATATTAAAATCAAACTAGGAGGTTATTAACAATTAGTCAAATAGAACTTATACAAGATGATGAGTGGGCAAATGATTGGAATACGATTGTGGAATTATTTGATGTGATTAACAAGTTGAAAGAATTATTTTCTCGATTAGATGTTCCGTATCTCCGAGAAGTAGAGCAGAGAATCTTGAAATTACATCTGGAAAAATATGTATGTTCTCTTCAAAATTATATCATTGAGAAGTATTCTTAAGCGTTGTGCAAAATCATTTGTTTTATATTAGTAGCATTGAACTCATAAAGAGAAAATAATAATTTTTAAAAGAGTTTAGCACTATCTAGAAACTAATAATTAAATTTAATTATCGTGATAATTTTGAATCTATTTCTTTTCTGGACTTATATATTAACTATCTTAATACTTATTATAGTTATTTTAGTTATTATCCTTGCTTGGAGGGCTTATTTTCCAAGAAAATGGTTATACCTTCTTATATTTTCATTTACGGCTATAATCGGGGGTCTTATAATACTACTCATAGCAGAGCTAGAAGCACCTTATAATTCAAATTTTTATATTAATCCTTTCTTATACTTAATTTATTTTGGGTTAACAGGATGTTCAATGTTTACTATTTATCTTTTAGTCCTTGAAATTCACTTCAAACACCTTAAAATATTATTGGTTATGGGCCGCATTTTATTCGTGATAATACTCGTTTTCCTTATCCTTAGTTTAATTCTTATGTTATTAATTGAATTTTTAAGGTATCCATGGATAGCGTATATAGTATTTGAAGTCGTTTACGTGCTTGGTATTATAGCTTATTTTTTGTTGGCTGTTGGAAGCTTTTCACATGTAACATCTGACCGTTTAGAGCAAGATGTGCGTCGTGGATTGACATTGGTTGGAATATTTAGCTTGGGATTTGCGTTTGGTCTTACTATATTAGCAATGGATATATTATATGTGGATTTTTCCATTGCGCTTCATCCTTCGGTATCTATTTTTTGGTTATTGTGGATTAGTATTGTATCTATTATCTTTTTATTAATGGTTCGGCGAGCAATTATCTTAATTACATAATAAAGTCTACTTTTAACCATCTATTACTTTTTTATTTGAAAATTAGCTTATCACTATCTAAAAGCATTTATTCGGGGCATCAGGATTATAGAAGCATTTTGGATCAGAGGCAGTGATATCTCCTAAAAAGATATGTGCATTTGCCCGGCATCCATAACACACAAGTTTAGAAACGCAAGTTGCACAAGGTCCTTTTACATTAAATTTAAGCAAGAGATTTTTTTTCGATCTTTTAATAATTTTAAGAATATCTTCTTCGTATATATTTCCTTCTGATAAATCAGGAAGAAGTAAGCATGGTACCACACTTCCATCAGCAAGAACTGCTAAGTGAGACTGACAAGCATATTTGCCATCTGAGCATCCTACTAGCAGCATGTGCTTTCCCTCAACGTCCGCTCTATGGCGAAATGCTTTTTCTATCTGTGTTAAAGTAGGTTCCCATACAGAACCCTCATTTTTTGCTAGGCCTAGAGGTCTAAAAACTGCTATGGCAACATGCTTAGCACCTTTAGAATAAAACCAATCCATAAGCTCATTTATAGATTCCGCATTTTGACTTGTTAGAGTCGGGCATCCATATATTCGATCCGGGGGAAATCCCTCATCTAGGAGTGCTTGGTACCCCTCAATCTTAGATTTTAATGAGTACGGCAAGCTGTTTACTTGGTTATAGATCTCTTGATTAAGACTATCTATATGCATTCCAAGAATGAATTCCTGACCATTTGCTTTAGCTAATTCACTAGCCTCTACTAACCACTTAGCCTTTTGATTTGAAATCAACCCAGCGAGTGGCATATACATATGAAAACCTTCTTGAATACCGTAAAAAACCATGTCTTTACATTTAGGATGAATAAGTTGATCTCCACCATAGAGATAAACGACTTGCACTCCAAGTTTTTTTATTTCAAGAATTTCTTGGAATTTTTCGAAAGATAAATTATCATTCGGAAGGGTTTCAGCATCTAAGGAACTAGCATAACAATACATGCAACCACCAGCACACCTTTGATTTATTTCTATATTTACACAAACCGGATTTCCCTTATTATAAACTTTAACAAACTCTTTTCTGGTAAAAAGGTCTAATGGGGGATTTTCTCTAGATCCATGTTTTTTCTTAAACAAAAATAACTCATCTCTGGTTTTAAAAATTCAAAAAGGTTTATCAGGTTTTGACAATTCATCCTCATAGTCTTCGAAAAACCAGTTAATCTCATTTTGAAAGAAAAATCTTTCTCTCAAAACATCATAATGCGATTTTCCTCTTAGACTAGTTAATTTTGCAATATCTTCAGAAAGGATTTTATCTTCATTCACTAAATCCATTCGGCATTTAAATTGATCAACCATCTTTATTGGTCTTAGAATTATGTTAATTGCATTTGAGATCTTTCTCATTATTTTTTGAAATTCCATTTTATTAATATATTGTATTTCTTGATTTTCAACGAAAAAATCGTTAACTTGCTTTAATATTTCAGCCATTTTATAATAATTTATAGTTTCTTCGGGATTTAGAACTTCAGATAAATAATTAATAATTTTTTTAATAATCCTTGGTTCAATACTTTTTTTTGTCATGCCTTTGTCTAATTTTGCTAAAAATTGTGTTTTTAGAAATTCTTTATATTTTATTATAATTGCACGGTTTTCTCTTCGATCACTACATACTTCTACTATTTCTCCTCGAGGAGTAGAATAGGTAAAACCATGACCTTGAGGTCCAAGCCCCCCTAACAATACCATTGATAAGCTGTAGTAATTATAGTGATTTTTATAGTCCAATATTTTATTATAATTTTTTAAAATATTACTTATTGAGACTAGATGCGTTTTTCTTCCAAATTCAAATTGAATTAATTTCATTTCGTTCTTCTGGGGATCATTTTTTATCGGTGAATAATGTTTTTCAAAGCATTTTATAAAATCTTCAATATTTCCTAATTTTTGCACACTGAGACCATATATTGAGTACCTATCGAAAAATATTTTTAAAGAACTCAAATTATATTCAGTTCTGAATAAATACTCCTCATCAGTAAAAGTTGATGAATTATTGAGATAAATCAAATAAAGATCATATGGCATTATCTTACATGAATACCATATTAGTGCATCTGAAACTTTACCAAACAGATCTTTTAGATTTGCAATGAGCGCCTTATCATTTTGTCTGATATAGTTTATTAAATCCGATTCATTTTCAGTAAACTCCCGATCAAATAAGTTAAATTCATTAAATAATCTAATTATCTCAAAAATATTTCCTATTTGACCATATTGTATACCAGAGAGATGTAAATCAGAAATAATTTTAAATCGGTTTGGAATTCTTTTTACATCAATAAAAATTTCTAATTTATCACTTAATTTGAATAATTTCCTGAATTTTTCAAATTTTCTCGAAGCTAAAAAATTAGAGAGCGCAAAATAATAATTTTTTTCAATCTGTTCTTTAAATTTATCAAACATCATTGAGGAGAACCGTGAACTTGGATCTTCTTGGATAAAACGTTCAAAAAAGTCGCTGATTTTAAATGATTCATTTGATCTCAATGATTCAACGATCTCTAAAAATTGTTCTGAAAGCATAATTAGACAATATTATATATACAAGTATTATAATATAACTATTTCTAATAAAAATAAAGTGGTTTAGGATGTTCTTTAAGATTTTATTTAGACTCCTTTATAATTTTTTAATCGCATAAGAATTCTATTATAATGATTACTCTTTTAGTATGCCATAGAATCTTCAGGATAAAATACTGCTGGACGCCATTCAATTGGAGTAGAATAGGTGTGAATTGTAATATCTGCACGTTCTGGTTGGAATCTATACTTCCTTCTAGCTCGAGATGTAGATTTTCTCGAACTAGGAATATAACAGCCTAAAAGGCATGTAAGATCGTAGGTATCGTTTATTAAAGCATCAAAAAACGGCTTATTTCTGGTTTTTGGTAAGTATCCTAATTTATGATTTTGATGCCAAACACTCACAGCATACCTATCATATTTATTGTTAGGTTCAGGTTGCAGTTCTAGTATAGTTTTGAGGGGTAATTTAAATATATATTTACCATTACCAGTATAATAAATACCCACGATTTGAAGATGATAATCTTGATTATACTCTAATTTATCGACCATGGCATAGCTAAAAACTTCATAACTAATATAAAAATTACATAAGAGAGGGAATTTTTTAAAACACGAAAGAGATACGAAAGAATAAAAGTCAAGATAAAATCATATCATTTACTAAATATTAAAAATTAATATTTAAAAGTAAATTGGTTGTAACGTCAAAAATATAATTAGGTGAAACAAAAATGAAAGTATTAGTTAGTTACCTCTCCCAAACTGGAAATACTAAGAAGATTGCTGAAGCAATATTTGAGGAAATCAAGACCGAAAAAGAACTGAAACCACTTAAAGAAGTTAATAGTCTTGAAGGATACGATTTTGCTTTTATTGGATTTCCAGTTCACGGTTTTGGACCAACTAAAAATGCAGCAGATTTTATTAAAAAGCATGCTACAGATAAGAAAATAGCTTTATTTATTACCCATGCTATGCCACCGGATAATGAAATGCTGCTAGGTTTGTTAAATAAATGCAAAAAACCAGCGAATAAAGCAGATTTAGTGGGATTTTATAATTGTCAAGGGGAGTTAGCTGAAAAAGTGGCACAAATGTTAATGAAAAGTGGAAATCCTCAAATGGAAGAATTTGGAAAAATGCGTGATATGACTGCAGGACATCCAAATGCAGAAGAAATAGAAAAAGCTCGTGTTTTTGCTAAAGAAACAATTGAAAAACTCTAGTAATCATTAAATTATTTTTCTATTATTTATTTTAATCCTTACAAATTCTTTCTAAGATTGCATTCTCTATTAAAGTGGTATCTTCCCAATTCCTTACGACAAACCTTAAATTACAATCTTTAATATCTTTACGAGTTTTTATTCGCGTATACATATTATAAATTTCTGAAAGATTTTTTGCATAGAGAAATAAAATTATTGAAGGAGATACAGAACCTGCATTCCTCCAGTATTTAATATTCTCTTCTTTTTTTATTTTGTAATAAATATCTTTTGATGGGCTATGGGTTTCTATTGCTAAAACTCCTGAAATCATACCGGATATTGCTTCAAAATTAATTTTTGTAACAAATTGGGCTAATTTCATGTTTTCCATTCGTTGAAGCCTCCTCGAAACCGTTTTTTCGCTAAGATTTAGTTCGGGGCCTATTTTTGAATGAGGAGCTCTACTATTTTTATACAAATAATGGATAATTCTCCAGTCGTTGAGAGAAAATGGGTAATCAGCAGATAAATGCATTCTTGATTCGCTATATCCCTTTAATTCCACATTCAATTCAAGTATTCTATTTAAAACCTTTTCAAGATGGATTGAATTTTTGATAAAGAACGGGAATGTTATAGTTCCATCTAGTAATTCCCATGCTTCCGTAATTTCAGGAATTTTCTGCAGCCTTGTAAACAAATTCTCTTGAGGTACATTTTGAATAGGGCTACAAGATCCTATGTATAGTCTATATCCTAATCGAGTATAGTTAAAAACGACAGAAAAATATTTAATCACACCACTTTCTAGTAAAGAACTAACTCTATTAGAAACTGAACGAACTGTTAGATTTAATTTATTCGCAATTTCAATATATGGAGTTCGGCACTTCCGGTCTAATAACCTTAATATTTTAAAGTCAAGCTCATCCAATTTTAAAACGTCCCCTTTTTTTACTTTTACTATAAATTTAGTACATTTTACTTAAATATCCTTGTAAGTTTTAACTAATTAAGTTGACATTAAAAAATAAATCATATCGCACTCTATTGTATATTAATTAATTTCCAATATTATTTTAAAGATTTTAAGGATTTGGAGAAATTTGAAAGAGAAATATACGATAAATAAAAAGAATGCATTTATTGGAATGATCATTGTCATGTTAGTATCTATGATAATTGGAAACATCTTATATTTAAATCCTTTAGTAGCAGGAATTTATAAAAAACATGCCAATCATCCTTCAGTAAAAAATATGAATGAGTTTGGTGGAATTATTAACTGGATTTTACTTACCTTATTATTTGGAATCTTTTATGATGTACTTATAATTGGTATCTATATATTATTTTATGAAAGTATTCCAAAAGAAAAGTGGCAAAAAGGGCTTATCTATGGGACTATCATTGCATTTATAAAAGCGGTGCCAGAAGCTTTTAATCAATATATGATATTCAATTATCCAACAATATTAATCTTGATACAGCTGTTTAATACGATGATTGGAATAATCCTCTCCGGAATAATTCTAGCTGTTGTTTTTGATAAATTAAAAGTTTTTGAATATTGTAAAGTGGAAGTCTAATTAAGAATACTATTTTTTTTCAATATAAGTCAGAAATAGGTCTATATAAAAAATATTGAGTGGTTTCAAATAAATACGAGGATTATTAAAACTTATGTCAATGAACTTGTTCTCATCGGAAGTCCAGAAATTAGTCAATAAAGAGGTTCAATGGGTAAAACTACTTCCAGCAGATCCTCGAAGATATCTTCTTGAGTCTAATGAAATTTTTACAGTTTATAGAACTTTAACAGATTTATTTGATTTATCTCCTGATTATAAAGATGTAATTAACATATATCAAAAAGTTCTAAAAGATCCTTTAGTGAATAATCTTTTAGATAATTTATCGAACTGGGAAAGAGATTTTGTTAAAGCTCATAACAAGGCTGATTATCTTCCAAACCAACTCTGGCTTTTGCTTGACTGGGGAGTTAAAATAACTGACGATAAAAGAATGAAACAAGCAATTGATAAAGTTTTAGCGCACCAGGATGAAGATCTGGGTCAATTTTTAGCATTTATTGAAGCCTATGATAGAAAGACAAAAACAAAGTATCCTATGTGGTCAAGTGCCTTATGTGATCATAATTTAATTGTAAGTGTTTTATTATTAGCAGGACTTAAGGATGACGAGAGGGTTAAAAAAGGGCTTCATAGAATGAATGAGTTGTTAAAAAAGACTACTCAAGGGTGGGGATGGAAATGTGAACTATGGTTATATTACAAAAGACGGGGACCAGGAAGAGTAAATGATGTCTGCCCAATGATCGTAGCGGATGCATTAAGAGGATATTGGATTTTAGAAGAGAAAGATTGGCCAAAAAATCTAATTGATGCCGGTAAAACGCTTTTAAATTGTTGGATAAATAGATCAACAGATAAACCTTATATATTTGGTCATGGAAAAAATTTTAGATTACCTAGAGCACCTTTTTTTTGGTATAATATTGGAACCATTTTAGATGCCACAAGTCACTATCCAGAATTAGTAAAAACGCAAGCTTTTAAAGAGCTAATAGCTGTAAGTTTGATTGAATTTCCAACTGATGGTAGATTTATACCTAAATCTATTTATATGTATTTTAAGAATTATTCTTTTGGTCAAAAAAGAGAGCCTTCTCCATGGATGACACTATTTCTTTCAAGAATCTATAAACGAGCAGTAGAAATTGATTCAAAAATAATTGATTCTATAAAAAATATCAATGCAAAGTCATTAAAAGGATCAAAAGGTGGAGACAAATATAAGATAAAGTAAATAAACTTGACTTCAAAACTTTTTTATAGAAAAAAGATGAGCTAATTATTAATTAAAAATTATTTCGAATTTTGATAAGAATGACAATTTTAGTGACGGGTGCAAATGGGTTTATGGGCTCAAATGTTGTAAGGGAATTAATTAATGATGGTGAAGATGTAAGGGTTACTATTAGAAAGACCAGTGATACTCGAAATATCGATGATCTGGAAGTGGAAAAGGTCTATTGCGACATTCGGGACAAAAAAACTGTAAAAACAGCACTGAAGGGATGCAATACTCTTTATCATACTGCAGCCTATTTTGCTCATTGGTCACCCAATAAACAATTATTTTATGATATAAATGTCGAAGGGACCAAAAATATTCTTGAGGAAGCCCTTTCTCAAGGATTAGAAAAAGTAGTTTATACTAGCACTTCTAATACAATAGGATCTCATGGAGCTGGAAACTATGTTACAGAAGAGGCAGAATTTAATGGGTGGGAGGCAAAAGACCACTATGCCATTTCAAAATACCTTGCTGAGATTGAAGCAAAAAAGATTTGCGAAAAAGGTCTTCCTCTAGTAATGGTAAATCCAACTTTAGTTATTGGGGTCAGGGATCGCAAGCCAACACCTTCTGGGGCATTAGTTGTCGATATAGCTAATGGGGACATGCCAGGGTATATTGAAGGGGCTATAAATGTTATTGATGTTGAAGATGTGGCTCGTGGACACATTCAGGCAGCTCAGAAAGGAAGGATAGGTGAAAGATATCTCTTTGGAAATGAAAATTTGTTTGTTGGAGAATTTTTTAATATGATTGCAGAAATTGCTGAAGTTGAAGCGCCAAAGCATAAGATTCCTTATAAAGTTGCATTATTAGTAGGATACTTAAGTCAGGTGTCCTCCCGAATCACAAAAAAACCACCCATTGTAACAGTTTCTCAAGTACGCTTAGGAAAGATGGGTGAACATTTTGATTGTTCCAAGGCTGTAACTGAATTGGGATTAAAACAGACACCTATCAAAAAAACTATTGAGAAGGCAATTAGCTGGTTTAGAGAAAATGGGTATATAAAAAAATAATATCCTGAAATATATATTTGGATGATCGCGAAACGGGTCTTTCACGATCTTTTTTTAGTAATTTTGGGTCAAATCTAAGGTATAAAATAATTCGTTATGAGTGTCAGAAAACAAATTCCCTAAATTTGAAACATATTTAAAATTAAATTTTTTATATAACTGTATTGCATTTTTGTTATTTTCATTAACAAAAAGGTATATTCTTCGAGATTTAATTCCAATTTTTTTAAAAAATTCTTTAACAGCTTGGATTGAAGATTTCAATAGCGCAGAACCAACTCCTTTTCCTCGATATTCCTTAAGAACAAATATCTCTTCAAATTCAGCAACACCTAAGTTGGGATCTTCTTTAATTTTCCATTGAATTATGCCTATTAATTGATTATTTTTTATCGCGATAAGTGTATTATTATGGGTGAGATAACATTCAACCCTATTTTGAATTAAATTACGAAATTTATAATGTTTAAAGTTTTTAATTAATAATTCTTTATCATTAGAAGTAGCTTTTCTTATTTCCATATTTTCCACATGCCTTTTATGAATCTTATTTTTTTCTTCTTATTGATAATATTCGTTATTTTAAAAACTGTAATTGAATTTTGTATAGTCTAAATTACTTCCTGTATAATAATTATCAAGATTTCTATTTTACAAATTATTTCTTCAAATTTTATTTAGCTTTTTATATAAGTAATCAAGCACTTAAACTTAAAATTGTAGTAAAAATTTTCCCTAATTAATACAATCAAAGGTACTTTTCTTAAAAGAAGTGAAATTATGGTTCAAAATCCTCAAGCTACATATCAAGCCCTTTCAATTCTAAGAAGTGGAGAAAATTTCAACTTTTATGTGATCTTTTTTCTTGTCGTTGTATTATTCATATATTTCAACGAAATACAAAAGAAAAATTGGAATGGAATAGCTGCTGGTATGGCTTTTTATATGTTGCAGTGGTTATTTGAAATTTGTAATGCTCTATTTCAACCAGCAACGGGGCATGCTCTCTGGACAATACCAACTGGAACCGCTTTTCTAATTCTTATTGGGCTTAGCATTGAACTCAGTTTAATGTTTTCAATTGTAGGATTAGCTGTGAGCAAAATCTTACCAGAGGATCCAAAGGAACAATTCCGTGGAGTTCCCATTATAGTAATTTATATTATAGGTTTTGCTGCTTTTGCGTCAATTATTGAATTTTTACTAGCAATGACTCCTGCGTTTGTTTGGGTTTGGGAATACTGGAATGCATTAGCGGTTTTTATAATTATCTACATCCCTTTGTTTTCAGTTGCTTGTTTTAGCTATTATTGGGAACATAAGAAGCAGAAGATATTCATATGTTCTTTAGCATTAGTGAATATCACTCTTCTAACAATATTTATAGGATTTTTAGGAGTAATCTAAATGTGAGATGGAATAATTATTAAACCATTCTAAATTGAACAAACTAAATATATTATAATAATAAAAAAGAATAAAATATCTCTTAATTTGATAAATATGGTTCATAATCCTCAAGCTACTAAACAAGCCCTTTCAATTCTGAGAAGCGGAGAGAATTTTAACTTTTATGTGATTTTTTTACTTGTCCTTGTTTTATTCATCTACTTTAGCGAAATGAAGAAAGAGAATTGGAATGCCATCGCGGCAGGTTTAGCTCTTTATATGGTACATTGGCTTGCAGAAATTATTAATGCGTTATGGCAACCATTAACAGGGCATGCCCTCTGGACAATTCCAACAGGGACAGCATTTTTAATCCTCATTGGAGTTGGGATCGAACTGAGTTTGATGTTCTCAATAGCAGGAATTGCTGTGAGTCGCTTATTACCAGATGATCCGGAAGAAGAAATTTTTGGTTTCCCTAATAAGATAGGTAGAATAGGAGTAGCGCTTGCGAATGCTGCATTAGCCTCAATTATAGAAATCTTTTTGGTAATGACTCCAACATTTGTATGGGTTCATGAATATTGGAATGCATTTACGGTCTTCATTTTCGTATATATTCCCTTTTTCTTTGCTGCAGTATATGCATATTACTGGGAGCCAAGAAAACAGAAATTATTTATAGGGTCATTAGCAGCCGTAAATGTTGTGCTCCTTATAATATTTGCAGGGATTCTACAAATAATTTAATCAAATTTATTTTGTTTTTTTTTTTATTTTCAATGAAAATATTTTAAAAAAACCAGCTTTTAGTGTTTAAAATTGGTTATAGTTTCTTAAAGAATTGTTTTTCCTAACGCACTTGTTATTAATTCGACTGCAAGTTTACCAGTTTTATTTGCATAATCTAAAATTGGATTTACCTCAACAACTTCCATTGAGGCCATTTTTCTACTTTCTGCTATTAATTCGCATGTTAAATGAGCTTCACGGTATGTTAATCCCCCAGAAACAACAGTTCCTGTTCCTGGAGCTACAGAAGGTTCAACAGAATCAATATCAAAACTAAGGTGAAAAGGTCTTTCACCATCCTCCCTAGTAACAATTTTAATCGCTTTCGCCATAACCTCAGAAATCCCTAATTCATCAATATCTTTTATAGTGAAGATTTTAATATGACTCTCTTTAAGATTCTTTTTTTCTAAAGGATCAAGTTTGCGTACACCAATTAATACAACAGCATCTTTATTAATCATTGGAAATCTTGCTCCTATATGAGTTAATAGAGGATTTCCAAGACCTAAAAGTGTAGCTAAAGTCATCCCATGAATATTCCCGCTTTGCGTCGTTTCAGGAGTGTTGAAATCACCATGAGCGTCTATATAAATAAGACCTATTTCCTTATAATGATGAGTTAATCCTGCAATTGAACCTATTGTAATAGAATGATCACCTCCTAAGATCAGAGGAAATCCACCTGTTTTAACTATTTTTTTAATATAATCCCGCAACCTTTGACAATGATTAACTATATCTTCAAGAAATCGTAGTTTAAGATCTCCCATTTTACCCGTTTCAAAGGTACAACATGATATATCCCCATCATCAATAACTTTATAACCCAACTCATCCAATTCTTGATTCAATCCAGCAAAACGAATTGCACTAGGACCCATATCTACACCGCGTCTTGATTGACCTAGGTCATGTCGCATACCTACAATATGAATCCTACCTTCATTTAATAATTTCATAAGTTAGTTTACATTTTAATTTCTTTAATTAAATAGTAAAATCTAACTATTAAAATAAATTAGAATAAAAATTAAGAAATTAGTGATTTTGAGATTTTAATTTCTTTTTGAGTTCCTTGATTTTGGGTTGAAGTAGTATTGCCCCATTATTAATTATATTACTGGCTATGAAGGATGTTTCTGTTTCTGCTTTTTGCTTTAAAACTTTAGACTTTAGTGTTAAAGCTTCTAATAATAACGCATTCTCTGCTTCGGATCCGTTAATTATAACATCAAGCAAATGTAATGCTAATTGTAGATTTCCCTGGTCGACATTTTTTTTTGCTTGTTCTAAAAATTTTATTCCATCAGCAACTTTTAAAAATTCCTTGGCAATATCTGACGTTCTTGCTGGATAAAGATCTGTTGGATTTCCGGTATCATACCACCCATGGTAAAGCCTATAAACTGCATGAATTGCAAATTCATAACATCCATACATGGGAAGTAGATAAGGATGGTTTTTGAATTTATCCGGAAAAAGTTCGATCATTTCGTGAAATATTTGCTCAAACCATTTCCCCTCATTCATTCTTTTTACAATTTCATCGTGGACAAAATACATTGCTTCAGCTGTTATTGATAAAACTTCTTTAACTTTTTCTTTCCCCTCTATAAGCTCACCATGACCAGGAACTAAATATTCTGCGTTTTTTTCCATCATTCTTTCCATAGCTAATGCCCAATGTTTTGGATATCTCTGAACTTTATAAGGATTCCCGACATTTGGAAAATGACTCACCATTAGATCTCCGGCAAAAATAACACTTTTTTCTGGCATCCATAACCAGATAGCATCATCAGTCTCACCCCATTCTGGATATATTTCGAATTTATAGCCTCCAAATTCAAAAATATATTTATCATTTCCATGAATGATTATAGTTGGATCCAATGTTTCATGGGCAGAAACTTCTACAGGGTTTTTGAGGGAAGCAAACTGTTGTTGATTTAACCAGATGTGATATTTGTCTAGCATTCTGTATTTTTCGAATCGTCTTATGCAGTTCTCATGTGCTATAACTTCAGGCATATCCCATCCTTTTTCCTTAATTTCATTAATGATCGGATCAAATCCAAAGCAATGGTCGAAGTGCCCATGACTATAAATTATATATTTTATAGGTTTATTTGTCACTTCTCTGAGATCTCTAAAAATTTTCCGACCAAGAGGTTTCATAGATATGTCAAAAAGGATTAAGCCATCATCAGTTTCCACAACACCACAATTCCCAAAACCACCTATTAAGTGGCAAACTCCATCAGCAAAAGTAACAGTCGGTATAAATCCAAAAGCTCTTCTCATTCTTTCTTGAGTTATTTTCATAAATATTTCACACTTTTATCTTTTTCTTTAAATTAAGTTATGTAATTAATTAGATGTATATATGATTGTTTATATAGCATCATTTAGATTTGAGAGACAAATTTTAATGAAATATAAAGATAATCTTTTTTAGCGAATTTAATAGAATAATATGCAAATAGTTTATATTATAGGTTAAAATGGTAAATGATATGGATTTAAACATCAACTCTACTTTAAAATTAAACAATGGTATAGATATCCCAATAATCGGTCTAGGAACGTGGGCTCTTACTGGAAAAAACGTTTATAATTCAGTGCTATACTCCTTAGAAGTCGGATATAGATTAATTGATACCGCTGCTATGTATGGCAATGAACGAAAAATAGGAGAAGCTGTGAAAGATACTGATGTCTCACGAGAGGATATTTTTATTACCACGAAAGTGTGGAATTCTGACCATGGGTTTGAGAAAACTCTCAAAGCCTTCGAAAAAAGCTTAAAAAATCTAAAAGTTTCCTATGTAGATCTTTATTTAATTCATTGGCCTGTTAGTGGTCTTAGAAACGAAACGTGGAAGGCTTTAGAAAAGATTTATAAAGACGGAAAAGCTAAATCGATAGGGGTAAGTAATTTTACAATTCGTCATTTAAATGAGTTGCTTGAAACAACTTCTACAATTCCAGCAGTCAATCAATTTGAATTTTCTCCTTTTTTATATTTGAAAGAATTGATGGATTTCTGTAATTCAAAAAAAATTGTTGTTGAAGCGTATTGTCCATTAACACGTGGGCAAAAGTTAGATAATCCTCAATTAAAAGCAATTGGACAGAAATATGGTAAAAATTCAGCTCAAGTTTTGCTTCGATGGGGAATTCAACATCAAGTTATTCAAATTCCTAAATCAGGAAATAAAGATCACATAAAAGAAAATATAGACATCTTTGATTTTAATTTAGACGATGAAGATATGAAACAATTAGATAATCTAAACGAAGATTTTCGAAATGTTGACGATCCAAGCATGTGGAAATAAGAGAATATTATATAGGTATATAAAAGATATACCCCTTTTTCTTTATGTTTAATTAGAAAATTAGAATAAAAAACGATAAAAGGTTTTAATAATATCCCCTAAAACCTAATTTCTAAGAGATTTGAGTTTATAACTTTTATTATACCCTTTAATCTCTATTTAAGAGAAACAATTTATCAAATTAATAATTGTAATTTTTTTCTTTAATTTCGTACTATATACTCGAACATAAATTTAATTATTAGATATGAAAATAGATTTATTTTTTAGTAGCTAAAATCAATTTTTAGGAAATTCTAACAAATAAAAATTGGACTATATAAGAGTTTTATCTTATCAAATATAAAATTTTATTGAGTAAATGAAAATTTATGGAGATTTTTAATAATGAGTCAATTATATAAATGGCAGTTTAGAGATAATTTTCAAAATGATAGAGAAAAGATAATTCAGTTGCTTATAAGTGAGATAGTGTTTTTAAACCACTGTCTTAATAAAGCTAAAAAAAGAAAGGAAAGGAAAATTATTAAAAAGACTTGTAGGAAGCTTGAGAAATTATTAATTACCCAACAAGGGCAAATAGAAGTTAGATTATCAGGGGAAGATTATAACCTCGTAATTTCAATCATCATTCAGGCTTTTAACAAGATAGTAAATAAATTAAGTTAATTAATAGGATTATATAATTCTTTAAAATTAAACATGTATTTCTTCTTTCTATATAGGTAATCTTATTATAAACGTTGAACCTTTATCTCTTCCCTCAGATTCAAGTATAATTTTTCCTTCATGTAATTTAACAATCTCATTAGAGATATATAATCCGAGCCCCGATCCTTCAATAATAATATCTTTTCCTTGTATTTGTCTTTCAATCTTCCCGAATTTTTTAAATGCAATATCTCTTTCATCTTTAGTAAAACCAATCCCGGTATCTTTTATTGTTATGTCGATATTAGTTTTTTCTTTGTTCAAACTAACATAGATTATACCATTTGGAGGGGTGTTTTTTATTGCATTTGACAATAAATTCAAAATAACATGTTCAATTCTAATTTTATCAATATTTATATAAATATCTTCATCAAGATCAGTTTTTAAAAAGAGTTCCCTTTCTTTAAACGACAATTCAAAATCATTAATACACTCTTTAACAGTTTTTGTAATGTTAATTCGCTGTTTCCTCAATTCTATTTTCTTAGATTCAAGATCGTAAACATCAAGCAAATTTTCAGTAAGATTTTTTAATCTAGTTCCTCCTCTATTAATCACTTTAATGAGCTTTAATATTTCCTCATTTAATTCTTCTTTGTAAGTGTCTAACAGATATTTGGATGATGTGTATATGGATATTAAAGGTGTCTTTAATTCATGAGAAGTTCTCCTCACGAAATCACTTCTAATTTGATCAATTTCTTTTAATTTTTCTATCTGTTCCTTGATCATTCTTTCTGCTTTTTTTTGATCTGAAATATCTCTAATTATGCCAATAATTTTTAACTCACTATCTATTGCCACTAAGCTTCCTATAATAGATACTTGGATATATTTTCCGGTTTTATTTCGCATTCTACATTCAATTCGTGCATTTTCCCCAGTCTCAAACGTTTTATCGAAACTTCTTTTTAAAAATTCTATATCATCTTCATGTATAATTTCAGATAATTTATGCTCCAACAATTCTACTGGTTGATAACTGGTTAATATTTTGATCTGAGGACTCACATAACTAATTTTCTTATTTGAATTTAATTCAAATATCACATCTAAAATATTGTTTACGAGATTTCTATAATTCTCTTCTGATGCTCTTAAATCTTTTGTTCTTTCTTCAATCTTCTTTTCTAACTCTTTATTTAATAAAAATAATTCCCGCTCTGTTTCGCTTAATTTTTGCTCAAAAAATGCGGTTATACTTACTACTAATATAATCATTGATAAAAATACTGCAAAAAAATCACCAAATTCATCAGCATCATACCAAGTAGTAAAAGCCTCTAAAACTTCACCTAAACAGTAAAAAGATCCCACTGTAAATAAAATTAATTGTAAAAGGGTGGTTGCTTTTTTCTTTTTTATAAAAATTAAATAAGTTATAACAAACCCGCCAATAAAAAAGACTATTGCTATTGAATTCACAGTACCTTCTATTATATCTTCAAGATCCATATTGATTATCACCTAATTCCTTAGCCTTTACTTTTCATTCAATTTATTTTCTCTTTTGATTTAATTCAAAATATTCTTTTAAGGCAGCAATAAATAATAAAATAGCTCCGGCCAAAATTACTACATTTTCTAAATAATTAAATATAAATTTAAATTCCCCATATTCAAATACTTCAGCAATAAACACAAATATGAGACAAATCAAACCAGGTACATATTTGGTAAATTCTATTTTTCTATAGGAAATGAAAAAAAGAATACAAATAGCAATTAATCCAAGAATCATAGAATTTAGCTCTAAATAGTTAAGATCCGCCATTTTGATTTACCATTTCTTTTAATTATGATTTTTTTCAATTTATTTTATTTTGGATAAATTATTTATAAATACTTTAATAAAACATTAAATTGAGTCATATCAAATGGTTTCAAGAAATACCCCTCTGCTCCCGTATTTTTCAGATTTTTTTTGACTTCTGATTCTGGAACAGCTGTGATATAATAAATCGGGATGTTTTCGAATTTATTATCTGACTTTATTGATCTGCATATCTCGTAACCATCACTATCTGGTAAGAGAATATCTAATAAGATCAATTTGGGAGTGTTTTTTTCAAGTAATTGAATTGCTTCATTTCCTAATCCAGTTGATCTAAAAGAATAACCTTTTTTCTTAAAATATTCTGAAATAAGATAAACAGTTGAATTGTCATCATCGATTATTAAAATATCATATTTTGTTTTTTTCTCTTCCTGTTCATCTAAGATTTGAGTCAATAATTTTTCCATATTTATACTTTTGTCAAAAATTTCTTTTAATTTTAATAAGATATCCCAACTTAATTCATTTTTATATTCTTCTATTAAAATTTGTGAAAATCCTTTTATCGAACTCAATTCTTCTTTTAAACTATGGGATATTTCAGAGAAATCTTCTAATTTTTTAAATTTCATTTTTGAATTAGTATAGAATTCAACAGATTCTTTAATTAGTTTTGAAAGAGTGGAAATATCATTATCATCTGCAAATTTTTTCCATCTTTCTTTTTTCTCTTTAGAAACCAGAATATTTATCCGTTCCTTAGGATTTTTTCCCATTTGCCAATTTTTAAATCCTTCTGTTATCTGGTTCCGCCATATTGCTTGTTTACCTGTTTCTTTTTCATATCTTTCCATTTCATTAGTTTTTTCAATTTCTTCTCCACTATCTGCCATTTTCCCGTTGTTGTTTGTATTATTGATTTAAATTATAAATATTATTAAAATAGAATTTATGTATAAATTTTCTTTTCTATATTAATTAATGTATAATTAGTATTTATATAATAATTAGTTATATTGGCTATAAAAGCTTTGAACCATAAAAAAAATGAAAATTGCTAAAATTTTCTCGAGTTAAAAATTATATTGTTGGGGAAAAATTTAGAGCTTCTTCATATGAATTAGACCATTTCCAAAATTTTCCGCCTTTTTTATTATAATAGCACCCTAACCATTGATTAGTTAAATCGGAATATATTATTTCAGATATCGCATTATTAAGTTCAAAATTATTGAGATTAGTCTTTAAGTCCAATTTATTGAATAACTTATAAAAAACAATAGTCAATATTGAACAAATTCCCGCTGAAAATAGTACATCAGAGGCATAATGCTTTCCTATAACAACCCTCCCTATGGCAACGTATAAACCAAAACTTAGAACAGAAAATACAAGCATTATCTTGAATTTATTTGAAATTTTTTTATTGGTTATTAGTATTATTAGTGGTAAAAATGTAAAAGCACTAGCAGTGTGTCCACTTGGAAAACTATCATTTTCAGGATCAGGACCATTAATTATATACCATGCAGTAAATTCTGATTCTGAAGATAAATCATTATATCTTACTCTTCCCCATTCAATTTTCATTACGTCAACAATCACGTTTGTAAAGAAATACAATAGAATTATTGAAACAGCAATAGAGAGATAATTTCTCCAGTTTTTATTGTATGTTATAATGTAAAATGTTATTAAGAATAATATTATCATATATGGAACAACCAATCCATCTCCATTGTAAAGGATGTTTATGGATTCTAAGTAAACAACAGAATAAAGTATCATAATAATACCGATCTTTCTCTGCATTTTAATATCATTAAAAAGACTTCCTACCAAAATCGTTATACTAACATATAAAAGCGAGTCATCAAGATGATTTCCATAATTATTTCCGAAATCAAATATCTCTACGTTTTTATATATAGTAGCATGTTTGGATATTTCTAAATCATAAAATCCAAAAATAGTTGCTAAGAGAGCCCATGAAGCTATTAATCCAAAAAGAAGTTTATTTATATTCTTCATTTTTTTTCATCACTTTTATTTTTTATACATGATCAAGTAATTATTTTATAATCTATACATGCTTATTTTATTAAAGTATTATATCTTTATAAATCTATACATTTTACAAAAAGGATCTATACATTTATATAGAAATTAAATATAAGAATTAGATGAAAAAAATTTAAAAACTAAAAAAAGAAAGATAAATTGATTATTTTTTGATTATCCATTTAATTGTTTAGGGATCAGGATTACTAGTGGGACCTTCAACTTCACTAATTGACCCATCATCGCAATAAACTTCGATTTCCCAGGATCCTTCGCTGTTTTTCACAATTATGTCATAATAAGCCATATCGCTTCCTTCTTCAGTATCAGCTTCTTTCTCAGGTTTTAAAATTTCTTTTTCCTTAAAGCGCTTTTATGGAGAAATATTATTGCTTTTATCTGTATTGCAGAGTTCTTCTTCGCGAAACTATCGCTAACATTTTGCTGAAAATGGGCAGTATCGCACACGCCAACAGACCAATTAAGAGCACCTGAGTAAAATCCAGATAATTTAACTCCGTGCCCCCATCAACACTATGCTCGATCTCGGTATTTGCTCTCCCAAAATCCTCCATAAAATTGCGAACTAAAGTATTATGCACACAGTTAATCTGGACAATGGTATGGTTATTAAAGCTGCCAAAATTATAGGCTATATAGCTGTGATTAGAGGCACGCAAATAGATGGCATATTCATGCTCAGTCAGTAAATTGCTTGTAAGGTTATTGTAATTGGAACAATTCAGATAGATACCTGAGCGCGGATCTGCGACCTATATTTAATGAGAAATGAGTTTGATAACGCAGTTGGAGCTTGTAGCGAGGTACTGCTTAACCATCCCAAGAGCAAAGTCATCTGGTATTTTCTTGGTTTGGCGTATCTCATGAAAAAAGAAAGGCGAAACAATCGAAAAACCTGGGCTAAGATCAATCTTGATGTTCACTGGACCAGCTATTTGGATGAGAATCTTGGTATATGTAAATGTCAGCTGGCCGAAATATATGCTAATAGAAAGAAAGAATATCAAAAAGCCAAGGAAATTTGCAAGCAAGCACTTGAGATTGAACCCGACCGTGTGTGTGCTTGGCATATTCTTGGACATATATACTATGTAGAGAAAAAGTTTAATAAGGCCATTGAGGCTTTTATTAAGATATTAGAAATTGATCCTAAAAATCTAGATGAGTGGAATCCATACGCTTTGAATTATTTAGCACATATTTACATTGAAATTTGTGATTATGCTAAGGCAATAGATTCAGCTAGAACCGCTGTAAAGCTAGATTCAAATTTCAAAGTAGCATGGGGAAATTTAGCAGGGGCGTATTTTAAACGAGGAGAGTATGACAAGGTAATAAATGTCTGCCATCGAGCATTGGAGATTGATGCGAGAAATGAATATGCGTGGAGCAATTTAGCTCGGGCATATAATAAATTAGGAGATTATGATAATGCTATAGCAGCGTCTATGGAAGCGTTGAGTGTGAAGCTGGAAGATTCAAGACCACTTCATCATTTAGGTTATGCATATTACAAAAAAGGAGATATCCCGAAAGCGCTCGAGTTGATGAAATGGTCCCTTGATTTAGAGCCCGAATATGAATTAGCCCATAAGCATCTTGAGCAAATCTTAAATGAAGTGGGAGAGGTCTCATTTGACGAAGTTCAAACGGACATTGTAAGGAGGATTTTGAGAGAGCGCGAAGAAAAACCGATTCGAGAGTCCGATGAGTATTATAATCTTGCAAAATTTTTTTATAGCGTGAGAAATTTTAAGAAAGCCCTTGAGGCATGCGAGATCTCCTTAAAGTTAAATCCTCTTAATAAAAAAGCTTTAAAGTTCAAGAGCAAGGTTAGAGAGATGTGAGAAGGAATTTTTTAGTCAAGAAAATCTTTTAAAGAGGTTTGCCTTATTTGAGGTTTCTTCTCATTGCCCTTTTTTTTAATAAAATTGATTTTCGGGAATTTGAAATGAGAATAGATAAAATATGGTCGGTCATAAATGTGCAAGCCTTTCTTATCGGTAATTTTGTTGTAATCTAAGGAAATATTTTTAAGAAACGGAAGCTGTTCAATACCATTAATTTCAGTTATCTCGTTAGAACTAAGATCAACAGCTTCTATATTGGTGAAATGAGACAATCCTTTAATCTCTTTAATTTTATTAAAACCAAGATTTAACTTCTTAAGATTCAAAAGATTTTCCAGTCCTTTAATCTCAGTAATCTCATTAAACATAAGGTTTAATTCTTCTAAATTAACTAAGGAATCCAGCCCCTTAATTTCTGTAATTAACCCCTTATGTTCGTTTTCTCCAATAGGATTAAAATATAACACTTTGAGTTTGACAAGATTCTCAAGATCTTTGATTTCAGTAATGGGATTCCCGCCAAGATATAATTCCTCAAGATTTCGGAGGTTTTCAAGCCCTTTAATCTCAGTTATCTTGTTACATTCAAGGTTTAAAGTTTTTAGCTTTATCAAATCATCCAATCCTTTAATTTCTGTAATGTGAGTGAAGTTGATTTGTAATTCCTCCAAATTAACCAATTTATCAAGCCCTTGTATTTCCGAAATGTCTGATATAGCCGAATCTTCAATTCTAAGTACTGTTAAACTTGTTAATTCCCCTATTCCAGTGAATACTCCATCTCCTCCAATTTCCCGCATACTCAAAGCTTCTAAATTTTTAAAGGTGGTTAAATACGGCTGAATACGCTGAAAATTTTCTATAAAAAGCACAGTAAATGCGATAGCGCTAACGTGCCCATTTTCTGTCGAATATTCGAAATCAATGCTCCCTTTTTCGTTCCCGTACTTACATATACACTCAATTTTAAGTAATAATACTGCTTCTTCAGGATCTACTCCATATCTCCTCTCAAGTTCATTACTGAGCTGAGTTTTTAAATTTTCATGGTCTTGGTTGTTTGATGCTTCGAGCATACTTAGAATTGTATTTAGAATAAGTGCGGAATCTTCACGCTCTATTACCCATTTCAATGGTTTCACGTATCGATTTGGAAACCTGGAAATCAATACCTTGACTGCCGCATTTCTCACATGAGCGTTTGTATCAGAAATCATCAAGTTTTCTAGAAAGTCATACATACCACTCTCCCGAAGATCTAACTGGCTCAACATTTCGACGCTCCTAATTCTATTTACCTTGTTTGGATCGTGTTCTACAATCCATTTTAATGACTGGCATACCGAACTTTTGTCCATTGTACCGTTAGCTAATTGCCTCTGAATTTCTTCTTCGGTTAAGTTTAATTTCACATAATATTAATAGAAATTTATCTATTTAAACTTTTATAAAATCAAATTGGCTAAAATTTCAGGCGTTCAAAGTTGATTTTAGCGAGATTATTTAACCTTTTTGACTCTCTCATGAAACCATTTAAAAACAAAATAAGTTTAGGTATTTTTTCAAAAAAAATTTTAATTTCTAAAAAAAATGGATCCTTCGCTGTTTTTCCAAAAAAAATATTTGCAAAATGGTTATACCCAATTCTATAAAACTAGTAACCGGATTTCTTTCCCGTCATTTTTTCAAGCTCAACTCTAATGATCACAATTCTTTTTAGAGAATTATCAGTGTACTCATGTGGAACATCTGGAAAGTAATGTCCCATTATAATGTTTAATGCTTTGATTTTTTCTTCATAATCATCAATAATATATGCTTTTCCGTAGCCAATTACACTACAATACTTCATAGAAGTAGTACATGCTGATTTTCCTCGTAAAATTTCATGTTCAATATCCATTTCAAAACATACATTATTGTTTTTTTTGATTATTTCAATTTTATATCCCTCTGCGGCTGAATGAATATATAAGCAATTATCTTTATACCCGAAATTCACAGGAACGATGTAAGGCATATTATTATTGGATAAAGCAATTCTACATACTTGAGCTTCGTTTAATATCATTTCAATTTCTTTTTTATCTTTGATTTCTTTATCTTTTCTTCTCATATTTATCAAAGTTTAATTAAATCTATTTTAATTTAAAAAATTCTTGAATATTTTAAATTTTATTTTGATTATGAAGATAAAACCATTTATAAAGCAATATTGTAATAACTGCAGCAGCCCCAGTTGAGAATAGCACATCAGAGGCATAATGAGCACCAATAATGACTCGAGAGATTGCTACAAACAAACCCCATCCTATAACAAGTGCCGTAGTAGTTATTCTTGTTGGATCTTTCCATTCTTTATCTTTAACCAAAATTAATAAGGGTAAGAGCATCCATCCCCGTGCTGCATGTCCACTGGGAAAACTATGATTATTTAAATCAGGACCAGGAGGCAAATACCACGGAGTATAATTCGAGAAATTTGAATTTAAATCCCCGAATCTAACTCTCCCACATAAATATTTTGTAATATCAACAGAAAATATGAGAATTGTAGCTAATAGGAGAGTAACAATCGATATTATAGTATATTCTCTCCAATCTTTTTTACATGTAAGAATCGAAAATACCAGCAATCCTAAAATAATATAAAGATTTAAAATAAGATATAGCTCTTCTCGATAAATATTTTTCTTTATCTCAGTGAACAATTCCATTATAAATAAGCTTATTGAAACACCAACGATTTTCTGATATTTCAATTCTTCAAAATATCCACCAATAAGTATGGCTAATGATATTGATATGAAAGTATATGCTGGTAAATATGCGTAATCTTTTCCTATTTTTCCCCATATAGAGTTAGTATTTACAATCGCTTTGGAAATTTCTAAATCTGTAAACCCGAAAATAACTGATAAAATAATCCAAGGAATTATAACAAGGATTAATAATTTAATTGTAATGGATTCTTTAATATTATCATATAAATTCATTTTTTTTTTGGTTTTTTTCATTCGTTACTTAGCTCTTAAAATATGAAAGTAAAATTATTAACTTTTTCTAATACAAGTAAGATTTTTCATACTAATACCAAAGCTATTAATAAGGCACCTTGAATTTCAGTTAATTTACCTACTCTAGAAGTATCTATAAATTATTGATTGATATTCATAGAGATTACGCCATATGCATTGCCCCCACCCAAATGAACAAAAGTTCTGTGTATTAGATCTCCAGAAATTCAATCAGGAGCAATAATTAAATTCGATTTATTTTTAATAACTTTTTCTATAAGAATCTCATCATAGTTAATCTTTAAATTCAGATGTCCTTATCTTTTCGCCTCATATTATATCACAATTTATTAAAAGCAAATGAATATATTATAATTTATGAGGATATTAAAGCAAGTGCTAATATTAAAGCACCATAAATTTCGCTTAAATTACCAACTCGAGAAGTATCGATAATTACCTTCTGGAGATCCATATAAATTGCGCCATATGCTTTACCACCGCCTAAATGAACGAGAGTACGATAAATTAAGTTTCCCGAGATACCATCAGGTGCAATAATTAGATTCGATTGATTGGCAATTGCATTTTCTATTAAAATTTCATCATGCCTTATTCTCAAAGTTGGATGTTCTTTTTGAAGATAGTTAACTACTTCTTCTGCGATATTTATGGTTTTATCAACTATTGCATCTCTTCCAATATCTCCTAATCTGCCGCCGCTAAGAATACTAATTTGAGGTTCTATTTTCAACGATTTAATTTGTTTAATCGCTTTATTCACAAAATCAATTTTACTCTCGATATCTTTGCATTCGTCAATTCCAACGGGCCCATAGAAAAATTGGAATCCTTTATATGTTTCCAGTAAAGCTAATCGATTTATTTTAGAGATATTAAACAAATCTTTGATATTCTTTAAAAACTTACTTGAGCTAAAATTACCCCGCACAATAGCATGAATTATGCTATTTTTTAGAAAATTGAATATTTCTTTTTCTGGGGCATTAGATTTGACTAATTCTATTCTTTTTGAATTATTATTATATTCTTTGTTATTTTCGATTGATTCTATTGCTTTTTCATTACCAAATAAAAAGACTGTTGAATTATATGATTTTATAAATTTAATTGAGGCCTGTAATAATTTAAAGTTATGTTCTTCTGATTCTGCTAACCCTATCCCAATATTTCCACTCTTTAATTGCGATTTTGATTCGAATAAGTTGAGTAAAGACATACGCAAACCATGTATTTATCAAAAGTGTTTTTTATAAAAAATTAATAAAATACCATAAATAAAAACGCTATTAAGATCGTTAGAGAATTATAAACACCGTGCGTAACTGTGACAGCAACCAAATTTTCCTCTCTCCATCGATACAACAATCCCAACATAAGACTAATTGCGAAAAATGGGGCTAATAAATAAATAAATAGGATTAAGAACACAAGTGGATTCAAAATATATACTAAAAGTCCAACTAAATGAATTATAGCGAATATAAAAGCGGTTAGAATAAGACCCCAAGTGTCTCCCAAAGTTCTCGTTAAACCTTTCATCATAAAACCTCGAAAAAGGATCTCTTCACAGGGACCCACAATAAAAATCATAACTAAAATCATCAGAATTAATATGAGTACATCCATACCTGTAATAATGACCTCAACATTACCACCTGCTCCCTCACGAATTATTCTTACTCCAAAAGCATATCTTAATAGAAGTTCTATGCCAAGGCTCGCAGCTACAACCACCAATATTCCTACAAAAGCAAATGCTATACCTATTAAAATCTCTTTGAATACTTGGTTCCTATCATAACCTTTTGTAGTAAAACCCAATAGAGTCAGTCGATTCTCTAAACTAGGATTTTGTAAATATTTTTTTATATACCATATTGGAATTAAAATTAAGATTAGCTCCGCTAAAGTTGATAATACCATAAAAAAAGGGTTTGATATTATACTTCGAACAAGTTCAATATTAGGAAGAATAAGAATAATAGCAATGACGATTCCAAGAATTAGTCCATTCATAACAATAAATGCTAATAATGGGAAGCCTATAGATGGCAAATTCCCCCATAATTTTCTTCCTTTTATATGGAGAATTTCATCATCCGAAAGTACAGGCCCGTATTTATTATAATAAGTAGGGCTCACATAAGTAGGGCGTGCTTGTTGGGGAGGAAGCGCTTTATGTTCTTTCACATACTCTAAATTTATCGCACAGTTAGGACAAAAATTTAATACTTCAATATCTGGTAATTTTATTCCACAATTTGGACAATAGGTCCATTTTCCTTTATCAGTCATTTCTATAATATTTGAATAAATAAAGATTCAAATAATTTTACATTTCAAATTATAAAGTTATTCTAATTATTAGATTGTAAAGGAAAAAAACACCAAGTCCAAATACCATAAACATATTAGAACTGAATTATTATTTAGAAATTAATGAGTAAAATAGCAAAATAGCTCATTTCTTTCTAATTTAATAGGATTTACAAATCCATATCGTTCAAATTGGATTGGTTTATTAAGCGGAATTTTTAATAGGTTAATTTCACCATTCCCTTTAGATATTGCTCCATCAGGTTTTAAGATTGAAACACTTACATTTTCTTCTTCAGGAACCCAGTGAATTATAGAATAAGCACGGTCCAATTCTAAACTGTGAAATTCGGCTTCAATTTTATCATTTTTTAGATCCAAAGCTACAATCCTAATGTTAATTAAGTCCTTAAGGCGAAGGATTTGTTCTTTTTTAAACTTTTTAGCATCTGATAGAGCAATATATAGCTTTAATGTTTTGTCTGTTGTTTTGACATATATGATTCTTTTTCCTTTCTCGGGATTTGAAGGCAATAACAAGGGTTCTGCTTTGTATTCTTCAAATGGAACATTATTAATCTCGATTTCTACAGAATTTTCAACATAAAAATATCTATCTGATACTTCATCAATAATATCTTTATTTTTAGAATATAACCAGTTTACAGAAAAAGAAATGCCAGACATCGACATCCCAAGATCTAATAAAGTTTCTTTTAAGGCTTCAGGTCTAATCCCCCTTTTAGCTAGAGATTGTAAACTCCAGGTTCTGGGATCATCCCAACCATCATAATTACCATTTTGGATATTATTTCTTGCTTGAGTCTTACTTAATTTCATATCGGGAAAATTTATTCTTCCATAATGCAAAAATTCCGCTTTTTTCCATTTGAAATGATCCCATATGAAATCTTCGATAAAATCTTCCTTAATTAAATCAGAACCTCTAAGAATATGTGTGACGCCAATAAGATAATCATCTATAGCCCATGAAAATTCGAGCATAGGCCATACAATATATTTTTTGCCTACTCTCGGATGCTCCGCTTCCGAAATCCGCATAATAATTTGATCTCTTAATGCGGGATCTTTTTGATCCATTCCGGTTTTTAGCCGCACTACAACCTCAGTTTCATGGTATTTCCCATTGAGCATGTTATTCCATTCTTCCATGTTTATTTTAATTGTTTGGTCTCTATGCGGACAATTTTTCTTTTTATTTTTATAATTATCCCGAAACTCATCAGCCGAACAAAAACAAACATACGCAATGTTATCCTTGATTAGTTTCTCACAATATTCATAAAAAATTTCTAATCTATCACTCTTATAATAAGTTTTTGATATCTCTATTCCAAACCAATCTAAACCCTCCCTTATTAAATCATAGGCTTCAGGAAGTACATACTTCGCTTTTGGACTGTCACGTAATGATTTTGGGCTCCCAATCGTATCATCATAAAACAAAATCAGCTCTCCACTGTGTTTTTTTATGTATTCATCATTTAATGCAATCATTCTGGCATTCCCAATATGTAATGCCCCACTGGGATAAGGAGCAAGTCTCATTACAATCTTATCATACTTATCCGCGTTAGGTAACTCCGGAAGTCCTTTCTTTACTTCTTCAGAGTCTTTTTTCTCAAAAGCCATAGGATCTAATTGTAATAATTTCTCTTTTTGTTCCTCGATATTTAATTTAGAAATTTCTACAATAACTTGATCTAAAAGGGGTATAATAACTTTGGCTTGAGCCCGTAGCTCCTTTTTCTCAGCCATGAGTTTACCCATAACCGCTTTTTTATTCGGTTTTCCATTAAATTCTACCGCATTTTTCAATCCATGGATCCATAGAATTTTTTTAATCTCATCATCTTCCATATCTTAGACTCAACACACTAGATCTTTTTTAGAGATAGTTTTAAACAATATAAATAATAATACTTATCAAAAAAAATAAATCGTTATTAAAAACTCTTAAATATTAGGAAAAAAATCAAATTATAATATTAAATCTTGATATAGTTTTAGGTGGTTTGAAAATGTATTATCGTGGATATATTTTAATGAGGATGCGAATTATTGGGAAAGAATGGGACGTTGTTAATAAATTGAAAGGATTAAAGTCTACAGAAGAGGGTGAAGATTGGAAGATTACTTATGGTACTCCTGTTTATGGAGGATGGGATGCAATAGTAGAGTGTTGTTTTAGTAAGCTTGCAGATCTAGATAAAATAGTAACTTATTGCCGGGTTGATGAAGAACTTTCTTCCTGGATTGAAGAAACAACCACTTTAATGGGCGGTAAGGCAGACTTCCCTGGTTAGTTTTAGATAAACATTTCTTAAGGTAATTATATTCTTTATTTTTTTAGTTAAAAAAGAAATTAAAAACTAAATGTTTATAACTCATTTAGTTTCCTTTAGAAATATTTTTTTCATCCACTCAGGTAATATAAATGCTCCATATACCAAAAATACGCTTGGTATAAAAAAGATTAATGGCAGAAAAGCAATCCCTGTAATAACAAATAAAATTGCTCCAGTTATGAATAATATTAAACCAATTATGAAAAGAGTCCCCTTTAATTTAATTTCTGGATTATCAGATTTATGTGATTCGCGATAAAATAAGATCCCCGAAAAGAATAAGATAACTAATATTATAAGGGACCGAATTGCTAAGAATGGTCCCAACACAGGAGTAAGAGGTCTACTAAATACACCAAGCAGTGAAGTATCAGAAAATAAGAAGATGAAGAATATTATTTCCATAATTACCCAATAAATTGCGTATATTGATATAATTACTTTTTGCTTATCTTTATACATAAGTTCAGTGATTAATATGAGCCAAAACACAATGCCTAAAGGAAACCCATATCCTATTAAAAAATATACCATTGGTGTAATAGTATTACCAGTTAAAAGAATAGAAAGATAAGTTATTGAGATCGCTAACCACATATTACCCATAAATGGAATCGCAATACCTAAATACAGGATTTTTTTTTCTTTTAATCGAAAATATTTAGAGATTAAGTTTAATCCTATGAAATAGAATGTGATTACTATAAAAATAGCAAAGATACCGTTTAAGAATTCGATTTGTGTTAATTCCACCATGTTTTTTCGATCACTTAATTTTGATTGATTTCTTGTATATATATTATGAGTTATAGTCTGGTTTTTTAAATTTTTATTTTTTGGTCAATCGTCCCTTTTTGTGCCTTTTATGTTGCCTTTTAAGAAATCTAAAAGCAGGAGGGCCCATCCCATCTGGTAAATCTATGAGCATAAACTTCGAGGGCATTCCCATATTGAATTTATCAGCACTTTTAAATAAATTTTCCATTATATAAAATAATTTTTTAGAGGGAAATCCAATTGCCATCTCATCTTCAGTGGTCATCGATAAGGTTCTATCTCCCGTTCCAGGTAAAACAACGTGAGTTTCATTAGAAATATAAGGAATTAATACTCCTTTGATACACGATTCTCCATAGCCAAGGAAAAATTGGTCTTTTACAAGATTTCTACCCTCATATTCTAAGGCGTGTATGATATGAGTTATTTGAGCAGGGCTCCCATAGCAGAGGATTACATCTGGTTTAATATTGGTTTTGTTCAATGGAGATATAATAAAACCTATATTTCCTTTTATTTTTTCCATGGATTCCTTATTTAAGTATTTTCCAAACAGGAGTTGAATGGATAATTCAGCACTAGGTCCGCTATGATATTTTGAAATTATCTGCGATTTCAGAATTTCTTTACCCGGCATGTAATCCCATCCGTGAACAAAACTACTAGTAATGCAGTGATTGTCTTCAAAGGTCATGACCACTGTGCGACCCCATCTTCGGGCCATGGTAAACGCTTGACATAATGCAAATTTTTGTTGTATTTTTGAGGGTTGTATGATTCCAGTTTCTTCTGGAATTTCTGACTCATCCTTAAAATATTTGATTGCAAGAGGGAACGTTAATAACCGCAATTTATCATATAATTTTTGACCCTCTTTCTGATAATCTTCTAATTGGTATTTTGAACTTGACATCTTATCTCTCTCAAATTTCTTTAAAAATAAAAAAAAATTAGTTAATTATTTATTTAATAAGGATTTAGCAAATTCTTTAGCTCTTTCAAGATCTTTATCATCAGGGCGTCCTTTAATTTTTTCCATATGCTCTTCGGCTTTTTTTTTTTGTTCAGCAGGAAGCTTAGATAACATCTCTATTTGCTTTTCTTGAGGTATTCCAATATTTTCTCCTATACAGTCAAATTCGCCTAAAACTACTGAATTGTTTTTTTCAATTTTTTTTCCAATTCTACTAAAAGCCTTTTGATAAGCTGTTGGACTAGCATGAGTATTAAAAAAAGCAAATTTAGGAGCAAATTCGGTGACTTTACTCATAAGATCTTTCATAGTTTTCCCAATAGCACCTCCATAGATGCCAGACCCTAAAAAGACAAGATCGTATGATTTTAGGCTTGAAGGATCAACCTCTTTAGCGGGTAGTATTGAGACATCTTGTCCCTCTTCAACTAATCCCTCTTTCATGCTTTTCGCAACCTTTTCAGTATTTCCGGTACCCGAATGATACGCAATCAAAATTTTCATATTTTACACTTTTTTTTATATTTTTTTTATCTCTAATTAAGGGTATATTTTTTGATAAGATTTTTCTTTATTTTTTTATTCGTTTTCTTAAAAACGGCCAAACCGGCGCTTCTGCAGGTTTTCCAAATATGGAAATCGGACCCAATGAAGCATTTAAATGAGGTATTCCAAATGCCTGGGTTGGAAGTTTACCTCCAGCTTTAAATAAATTATTTAGAACATGTTCAAATTTGCTTTCCAGAATAGAAAATAACATCTCATCATTTTGAACACCTCCCATTACTCGATCCCCCATACCTGGGCAGACTACTTGACACTGATTAGTTTTATAAGTTCTAACAATACCTTCTTTGCAAGAAGCTTCCATTCCATTGAAAGTACTATTAATATATTCCCCATCATATGTGGCAGCTAATATTAAATGTGAGAGTATAAGTGGTGGACAATAAATCATAACCAGATGGGGTTTAACAATAGTAAGGTTTAAAGGTGATACAATTATACCTTTAATTTCTCCAAAATTCAAAAGAGTGTCTACTTCACGAGATTGTTTCTCTGCTGATATATCTCTTTTGTACCCTGCTTTTTTGGCCCATGCTACAAAAACATCATCTGGATTTTTGGTCTCCTCAAGACCAAAATATAATATAGATGCTGGCTTACATGCGATATCATTACCCGTTAAAAAAAATGAGAATCCAGAGCGTCTACACCAAGTATAAGTTAAACAGGCAGGAACTTCAGAACCAAAAACCTCGTGAGGTCTGAGAGCGTTTGAAGTAACCTCCTCATCTGGTGCAACTAACCTTATAGCCACAGGATAAGTGAGGAGTTTTAAATTATCTATGAAATCCTGCCCAATTTTTTTATATCTTTCAAGATCTTCCAATAATTTTCATCTCATTTTTATTAATTTTTAAATAAGATTTAACACAGAGGGATTTATAAATCTCCCTTTTCAATACAGCCACTTTTTATCAATAGCTTATAACTCTTTTTCTTATCCTCCATTTTAGGTCCACAAATAATCTGACAGTTCGCGCATGTTGGAATATAGTCTTCTTTAGGCTTGTTATGTAAACCGTAAAGAATTGTTCTAATCATTTTAAGCACATTTTCAGCTTTTCTTCCCCCCTCTATAATTGCTCTATACATGATATCTTGATAAAAATCATCAACAGTATCATCTAAGGGAAGTTGCTCCACATCCTCGATTCCATAGCTTTTCAAACGATAAGGACTCCAGGTACTCCATTCTTTAAATCTATTTTGCCCAATAAAACCTCCACAAACGGCAGCACAATATGAGTAAGAGCTTCTTTTTCCGATAATTTCTTCAGTACCCCCAACTATTATTTTTTCTGCTTCGTCTTTTGAGAAGAATCCTCCTTGACAAACTCTTTCACATAATTTACACATTACACAGGGATTATCCTTTAATGGCTCATCAGGTTTTAATTTAGCATCTGTAAGAACAGAAGTAAACATGATTCTCGCACCATATTTTTCAGTAATTATATTCCCGCTCCATCCAATTCTCCCTAATCCTGCAGCCTCAGCAGCACACCTATGAGAAAATTCTGGTACAAAATCGACCCTACCTTTTTTAAATCCGATTTCAAGCATTTTTTTCAAATTATCAAATGTCTTTTGTTCCGCTTTAGACAGAGAAGAACTTTCATCTTTTTGTTTATTAATTAAGCTAACAAAAGTTTCTAAAGCTTTATAAGTAGTTTCATTTAGTTTTGCATTTCTGTAATCAAAATTAATTTTACAGTTAAAAGCCTTGAATCCTTTCTCCTCTAAATAAGTCTTAATTTTATCCCCTATAGCATATAATTTTTTATTTATCTCATCTGATTTTAAGCAGAAAGAATCCCTATCTTTTTTTGCGAGATATCTTTCAATGCTTTTCTCGTCTTGCTTTAACGCTATGCTTACTACAGACTGAGCACCAGGCAATAAATAATTGGGATCTGAAAATAGTTTATTTTTTATACTATCAGTAGAGCAAATACCTACTAAAACCACCCCCTCATTAAGAGCAATTTTTTTAACTTGTTGTTCTAATGAAGAACTTTCTGTTATGGTCATTATCAACTTTCACCATTTTTGCGTTATTTTTTTTGATTATTTTATTATTAAAAACCTTATGACATTGACATCCTTTTAGGATAACGGCTTTGAGCATTTAAATTTTCCCAAAATAGCTTTTCCAATAATTCATGACGTAAGTCTGGTTGTGAATCCCATAAATTATTCAATTCAAGCGGATCATTTTTACGATCAAATAAATCTCCGTACCCTTTTACGCTATTATAAACTGTTAATTTATAATCTTCAGTAATAAAATGTCTCAACCTCGTTTTTACGTTCAGATTTTCTATTTCTTCATCATGCTCAACTAAACAAAAATCCCTTACTTTCTCCCGAGGATCTTTTAAAACGGGAGTGATATCAACACCCTGCATATCACGGGGTTGACGCCGTGGTTTAATACCCACTAAACTCAAGATTGTCTTAGATATATCAATCGAACTTACGAGAGAAACTGATACTCCCGGTTTAGTTACTCCTGGTATTTTCCAAATTAAAGGAACATTTAAAATGCCATTAAAGGGACATGGCCCCTTTAATATGACTCCGTGATCTCCCATAAGATCTCCGTGATCGCTGGTGTAAATAACCATTGTATTATCTGCCAAACCTAATTTATCTAAAGCTGCTAAAATTTGACCTACACTGTCATCAATCATTGAAAGTGTACCATATGTATAAGCTATAAAGTTTTTTGCTTCTTCCTCAGTCGTGATACGTAAGATCATTCCCCTGAAAAAAGGGTTGTTCAAGAGTTGACCTAAAAACTTATGATTTTTCAAATTTCCCACATCTTTAAAACTCGCAGGAAGTTCTATATCTTCTGGATCATACATTTTTTTATATTTTCCGGGAGGATTTACGGGATGATGGGGATCTGGGTATGAACACATTAAAAAGAACGGTTGATCTCCGTACTCCCCTTTAGCATACCCTTCTAAAAATTGTGTAGCTCGTTCTGTAATATACGAGGTTGGATAAAGCTCTTCAGGGAGGTTGGTATCGTAATATGGTTTAAATATGTGGGACCAACCTTTTGATTTTATTTCTTCAATGTAATGAGGAGCCCTTTCTTCTAGCCAATTAAAATAATGCCCAGAACAAATTTCACCGTGGCCTACTATCAAATCTACGTCTTTAAATCCATAATACGGGAGTGGAAAACTTTCAGTCATATGCTTACGCTCTTTATTGCTAAACCAAACGTTTCCCGATTCTGCAGATTTATACTCTTTCTTAAAGGGAGGGGTTGAGAATTGAAGATGGATTTTTCCTATTGACTTAGTATAATAACCCTTTTTCAACAAGGTTTCCGTAAAAGTTGGAACAGTTTCCGACAAATTCACTCCAGCAGTTCTGTTTCCATGCATGTTAGGATACATTCCCGTAAATATACTTGCTCTATTGGGCATACATATTGGGTTTGCAACGTACATGTTTGTAAAGCGTACGCCATCTCCCGCTAACCTATCCAAATTAGGAGTTTTTAGAATAGGATTTCCTGCACAACCAAGATGGTCGGCTCTCTGTTGATCCGTTATAAAAAACAGAATATTCATGTTTTCACTCATAATAATCAATTTCACATATTAAAGACTTTAGAATATTTAATAACTTACAATGAAAAATAAAAATAGTATTTAAATTTTTTAAGGCATCACACCAGGAGTGGTTTTTTCTTTTTTCCTTATTTTTTTCTTGTAATCCTTGTAATAGAGTCGTTTATGTTTTGCGGGCATCTTCTCAAATTCTTGCTTTGCCTTGTCAGGAGGCAATACAACAATCTCTCCATCTTCCTTTTGAATAATACATCCAGAGTTTTTTAATATCTTGTAATTTTTTGCGGTCTCAGCAGGATCTCCCCAGCAAATTAAATTACAGTTTCCACAAGTAAGTTGAATTTTTCCTTGATCACCATAAGAGGCAGGATTATATCCTTTGGAATGATCTTTAATAAGTGGTCTTTTTGGTTGAGCAGTCATACCAAGCGTAATAAGGCGATTGACTTCATAATCGTCTTCTGGATTATCATATCGACCTGGACTCCATGTAGACCATTGTCCACTGTTATGTAATCCATTAATTCCTCCACAAACTAATACACATCTCAGCTTGTTAATTCTTTTAGCATATGAAAAAGTATATCCCCCTAGAGTTACTGAAGTTTCTTCTTCATCAGAGAACATACCATATCCACATACTTTTGTACACAATTTACATTTGTTGCAGAAAGATTCTTCTGGCGGTAAAGGGTCCGTTGGTTCCAGTTTTGCATCTGTAACTACACCACCTACAATTATTGGTGTACCAAAACCTTTTATTCCGACACTACCATTCCACCCAAAAGAGGCAACGCCAGAACGAGCAGCAAGATACCTTAATGAAAGCTCGGGAGGTAATGAAGCTTGCCATCCGGGGACATCTTCTCGATATTTATTATTTGGAACAACAGCTTCGGCCTTATACCCTTTTTCCCGCAAATAGTCTCTTACGACTTTAGCCAATCGCCACGCTTTAATATTAGTCTCAATATTATCTTGTTCATGATCTGCCCGCCCGTTTGGTAATTCCTTTGCTAAAAATGGACGAATTAAGTCCTTGTTCAAGGGAATAGCAAAACTTACAGCAGATTCGGCTTCTGGTAATAAATATGTTATATCAGCACCTGGCGGACCTCCAGCCATGGTTTCAAGCGTAGCAAAACCAACTTTCATGGCTCCACGCTCGATTAACATTTTTTCAATCTCTTCATTTAGAGTAATAATTAAACCACTATTTTTTTGGTAATTTTGATAAAATCAAAAAAAATTAAATCATATTATTAATATTATAAATTTAACTTCTATAAAAAAGTTTACACTGGCGTATACTTACAGAAATGTCAGAAAAGAAATTAAAAAAAACTAGAAAAGGTATAAACTGGGCAGATGAGATTCTCAATTATCTAAAAGAGAATCCATTTGGAGTAACAATTACTGATATTGCTGAAGGTATGGATCCTCAAACAACTAGAGTTACAGTTCATAAATATATCAAACTCTTACTTAAACAAGGAAAAGTATTTGCCAGAGAAGTTGGTGTCTATAACCTTTATTATAGTTCTGAAAGAATGTTCCTACCTCTAAATTTTGTAAGTAAATTTTACAACGGAATTTTGACGGGGCTTAAAGCGAAATTTTCAAATAAGAAAGAATTTAAAGAACTTGGTTATGTTGTCTCCGATGTGATGATCAGAGAACTAATAGAACAATTTCCTAAATCTTTACGAGACCAAATCAAATCATTTAAGGATTTTTTACAATATTTTGCGAAGTTATATCCATATTTAGACATTGTTCCCGACAGTAACTTAATTATTGAAGAAGACATTAGTGAAGATGGAAATAAGGCAATATTTCATTTTAAAAATACTAAACTTTTTAACCTCTCTAAGGATTTTGAATACCACTTTTACATACTTACGGGAATGATGGAACGCTCGCTCTCAAGAATATTCCGAATAAAATTAGCTGTCGAAATTGAATCAATTAACATTGACGAAAAAAGCGTTAAAATTTCTGTGGCAAAAATAAAGGACAATTAAATTCAAAAATAAAATAAAAATACAAGTTTATTTATTATTCTTGTTTTAGCTTCTTATCGATAACTTCGCGCATATATTTAAAACCAGGCGTTAAATTTTCGTCTAAGTTGAGGGGAAGAATTTGTCTTAACGGAAGTTTCAACCCTTGACCTCCACCTACTTTAAACATGTTTTCAAGCACATAAAAAACGTATTTAGCTGGCATTCCAATGGCCAATTCGTGGTCTTGAATCCCGGCAAATGAACGATCACCGGCACCGGGAATGACGATCTGAGGTTTTCGAGTGATAAAGGGCATGAAACCACCTTTTGCACATGATTCTCCAAAACCTTCGAAGGATGATCGGATTGAATATTTACTCTTATGCTCATAGGTTAAAGCATGTATAAGATATGTTAATTGACGGCCATCACCATAGGTTAATACAGTATCGGGAACAATTAGAGTCTCCGGTAAGGGCGAACAGACTACTCCTCGATAACCTAAAGCTATGACATTCTTGAAATTTTTTGCATATTGTTCCGAAGCTCTCCTTCTTTCTGCTTGCGGATCTTTCGACCATCCTTGACGAATTTGGCTTTCAATAAATTCTTCTTCGCTAATATCAACCCATCCGTGCCCTACTGAAGATGGTGTGCAGAAATTGTCTGCCGAAGTTATGGCATAAGTACCACCAAAACGGCGGGCTTGAGTGAAAGCTTGACATATTGACATTTTATGCCCTTTAAGTATTGGTCTAATTGCTTTATCCGGGATCTCCTTAAGATCTTTAATATACTTTATCGCAACCGGGTAAGTGGCAAGATGTAGTTTATCATATAATTCCTGGCCAGCTTTTCGGTATTCTTCTATACTTGTCATAATTCTTTTTCACAATTTATTTCGTTTTGATTTCTTTTTTTTTTTAAATGTAATTCTTATTTTTTACATAAATTTTGAGTTAAAAACAGATTAATTATTTTGTTTTGATTTTTTTGGAATTCCTGGAGGACATACTTTCAAGCACACAGAACAATAACTTCTTTCCGCTAAAGTTTCCATGCACTTTTGCCAGTCTATGTGCGTGAGGACCCCTCCTTTTTTTTCAATAGGCTTTTTATACACGGCATTTGCTAGACAATCTTCTACACAGATTCCACAGTTTTTACAAAAATTTTCTAATTCGCTAAGATCTCTTTTGTTGGTTTCTGGTATCTCAGCATCAGTCGTAATTATCCCCCATCTTTGCCTTGGTCCAAATTCAGGTGTAATAGTAATACCGTTTTGACCTTTTATTCCTAAATGTGCTGCTACAACATGTGGCCCAACTAATAGTTTTCCTCCAAATGGAACATGGGACTCGCTTTTATATCCTTGTTCTTGTAGATATGTGGTTAATTCCATTACGGTGTTGCCTAAAACATATTGTAATCGCATTGATTCCATGGCAGTAAGTAAGCTAGGAGCTTCTTTAATCCTTTCCCATTTCATCTCTTGTCCAAGAATCACTGCATTTTTACCATATACTTTTAAATTGTAAAAAATATATTTTTCCATAACAGGAATAGAGCCAATTAGATCTACTCCCACAGCTCTTGCTCTCTTTTCAAAATCTTCCCAAAATTCCGGAGTTGTTTTTATTTTAGTGGTGTTTTTATTATTGTATTTAGTTTGGCGAGATAAGTTCCATGTCTTAAACGTCCCGCTGGTATATTTACTAAATAATCGAGCATCTTCACGACTTAATTTATCACCGTCTCTTGATTTAAGATTAAAAAATCGAGTGTCAGAGTTGAATTTTAACTCTTCATTTTTCCCAATATAAGTCGGTTTTAACAATATTATTTAGCTCAATTATCATTAATTCCAGCTTGAATAATATAAATTAAATTTGTTTAAAAACTTTACATTGGCGCATAGTTTCACAAAAATGTAAAAAGAATAATTAAAATAAAATGTTGAAACTGATATAAACCAGTATTAACAATATTGTTTATTTCTTTTTGTTTAATTTATCGTCAATACCAGCTATTTCTTTTACCATTTTTTTTCTGGCTTCAATATCATATTGAGATGTAATTGCAATCTGTTCCATTACGGGTGAGCCTCCTCCATGGTACCCACCAACTTGTGCAATTCCGCCAGTTGCAGAGCAGAGCATATCTCCAACAAAGCGCCAGAATTGAGCAGCATTTTCAGGTGCGATCTGAGGATTTCTAGTAATATATTTATAGAGATGATCCTTCAGTTCTGGATTTAGGAAATCTTTTTCATGAGGGAACGTGGCTGGAATACCCCCTGAGAGGTCACAGATAATTTCTGCCTCACGATATACATTTTCTCCAGTTATACATCTTCCGACATTCGCATAAATTGAATTGGGAATATAACTTCCAGGACCATACGGAATGAGTCCTACACCTGGAACGAATACCTCAGGTTTTCCTAAATCTGAAGCAGTGTATCCTGCGGCATACCCAAGTTCTCCAACCATGATGAGTTCCGCCAATTTAGCCCTTACATGAGAAGATTTATGAATATTATTATATTCTGCTGCTAAAGCGGCTGTGCCTACAACTATATCTCCTATGGCTGGCTTACATCCCGAGTAACTATGACGATGAAAGAGACCAAATAGTAAGGCAAGAGCACCACCATGTTGATATTCGCCACATAAAAAGACTCGTTCCCATGGAACAAAGACATCATCAAAGATGATATATGAATCTGTAGCTCCCGGCATAAATCCTCGTTTGAAATGTTCTCTTGGTCGAAGATTATGAATGGTTACTGATTGGATTACCCCATCATAATCACCTGGGACTGCGAAAGAAACAGCATAATCTTTATCTTCTTTTCTTAAGGCCCTTGTAGGAACAACTAGAATTTCATCAGAAACAGAAGCTTCAGAAATGTGAAGCTTGCATCCACGAACTACGATGCCATCATCATTTTTGTCTACTACATGAACATACATATCTGGGTCAGCTTGATCTGCTGGACGTTTTATCCGATCACCTTTCACATCAGTTTGAGCAGCAGCTGCTATTAAATCTTCCTTTTGAAAACGTAACAACCATTTTTTAAAGTTCTCGTGATAATTTGTTTTTCCCTTATTTACCTTATCTGCTTCAAAGCTCACATTGTAGACCGCATTAGCAGCATCGCAACCCATGCAGCGTTGAATACAACCGCCTACTTTCTGACAGAGTTTTCGTGTCATGTCTTGCTTTTTATGAAGATCTTCAGTGCTATGATGAATATGTGTAAATCTATTTATTATTTCACCTGTAAGATGAGATTTTACAAGCATTAAATCCTTAAATTCTGGATTATTAACCACCTCAAATGTAGTTCCAATGGTGTTGATACAATGCATTTGCCGCTCATCCAATCTATCAATTTTCTCGCCATCATAGTAGATGTTTTTTTTCATTCTGCCTAAATCTTTCATGTATTCTTCTTTTGTTCTCAATTTTAATTCTCACTTTTTTTGTTTTTATTAATTATATATTCTAATTAAAAGAATAAATTGCATAAAAACTTTACATCAATACATCAATGCTTTTTCTGAGGTTTTTCTAGGATTTCAGGTTTTTTATCCGCTTTATTTTAAAAAAACAAAATATATAATCTTGTATTGAATTTTAACGATTAATAAATCTAAAAAGTGATATAGGATGTCAAAGCTATTTGATGAGATTGAGGATGTATATATTGAGATTAATGGAGTTAAACTTCATACTGTCTTAATTGGCTCAGGGAAACCATTACTTTTATTACATGGTTTTCCAGATTTTTGGTATGGTTGGAAAGATATAATCATGGGACTAAAAGATAAATATAAATTGGTTGTGCCTGATATGAGAGGGTATAATCTTTCTGATAAACCTGAAGGCATTGAGAATTATACTTTAGACATTCTAATTGACGACATCAAGGGGTTAAGTGAAGCACTAAATTTAGGTAAATTTTGCTTGGCAGGACACGACTGGGGGGGACCAGTAGCATGGGGTGTTGCTGGAAAATATCCAGAATTACTAGAAAAGCTAATAATAATTAATGGTCCTCATCCTATAATAATGAGGAACCTTATTGCTAAGGATAAGGATCAAAGAAGAGCGAGTTCATATATATTCGAATTCATAAAGCCTGATAGTGCAAATTTACTTATGGAAAACGATTTTAAAGTTTTAAAAGCCATTATGGATATGAATATTGAAACGCTAAAAGATCTTTTTGGAGGATTAAAAACGCTCGAGAATATATTCGAATTGCAGAAAAGAGAGCATGAACTTAGTGAATTTGATATGGAAAAATATGTGGAAGCATGGTCTCAGCCAGGAGCTATACAAGCAGGGCTGCATTATTATCGTGCATCCGTCAAGGATGCATTTACGACAAGTTGGGATGGATCGATAAGTGTTCCAACTTTAGTTATGCATGGAATGAACGATATTGCTTTAACTCCTAAAATCGTTGATGGTTTAGAAGACTATGTAAAGGATTTAAAAATCGTGAAAATCGAAAATGTTACTCATTGGGTGATGATAGACGCTCCCGAAAAGGTTAATTCTAGTATAAAAGAATTTATTGGAGATTAAATTCTATTTTAAAAATAAAATTATTTTAATTCATTTTCGCTAAAATATTCTTTTTCTGGAATAGGGTAATGAATTACTTCCTTACCATCTACTATTTTTTTTACATATTCTTTCCCTTTTTTGTCGATATAAACTTTTCCTGAGGTAATGAGCAAGTTATATAACTCTTTCCGTTTCTTTGGGTCTGCGACACAAATAAAATTACAATTTCCGCATCGGGGATTAGTGTCTATTAACGGTCTCAAACCAACATTCTCGGTGATTCCAACCTTAGCAAAAGAAGCAAGGATTTTTTGATTAAATTTCCGAATTTCCCGAGGAGTATTTGGATCTCTAAGAAGTTTTAGTAAAAGGTCTCTCCTTAAACTTCGATTCTTTATCCACTCTTCATGAGTGTGCTTTTTAAGAGAAGTATGGTCCGGAGTCCATGTACTCCATGTGGCATCCAAAGATAATCCTACCCAACCGGCACAACCAATCCCGCATTTTGAATACGCACCTCTTCGGGCATAAACTTCTTTGAACCCTCCAATAATAACTTCTTGTCGTGATTCTTCCTCATCCATAGGAAAATAGCCTGTCGTGCAGGCTTTTACGCAAATTTTGCACCTATTACAATGATTCTCTTCAGCCATAGGATCAGGTTCCAATGGAGCTATAGTAAGCACTCCTCCCAGATAAAGTGATCCCCCATATTCCTTAGTAACTAAATTTCCCGACCAACCTAAATGTCCTAAACCTGCAGCAACAGCTCCGTATCTAAGAGAAAAATCAGGCCATGCGTAATCATCTTTCCTAAAATCATATCGCTTTCCATTAACTTCTCTATATTTAGCATTTGGAATTACCGGAAAGGCCTTATAGTCTGTAATTTCTTCAATATACTTTGCTACTTTTTGAGCGGTTTTCCAAGCACCTACATAAGCAAAATCTTGGGCTTTTTTAATGCTCATTCGTTCTATCTTAGAAAAATAATTTTCAAGAGCTTCAATCGGGTTTGGGTATGCCCAGATGATGCAGCTTTGAGCGCCAGGAAGGCAATAATTCATGTCACCGGAGGGGGGTGCTTCTTTTAGCCGGTCTTGACTTCCCACCCCAACTAATTTAGCCCCATCATCAAGAATCATTTGCTTTATATTTACCTTTAATTCCTTTAGATCCATTTTAATAACCTAATTGGGTATTGAATTTAATTTTAAAAAAAAAATACATTATAATGTAATGTGATTTCGTTATTTTTATTTCCTTTCCAATTCTTTTTTTTTGGCTAGCATTAAAGAAGCCCCATTAAATAGACTGTTTTTAGCAATGAATGATAGCTCCTGTTTTCCTTTTTGCTTTAAAATCTTGGCCTTCAAATCATAAACTTCTATGAGTACATCTTTATTTACTAATTCACTTGATTTGATTATAACATCAAGCATATGCAAAGCTAATTGGAGCTTTCCTTGTTCATAAAGATTTTTTCCGTGTTCAAGATATTTTTCGGGCGAGTTAATCTGTAAAAATTCCCTGGCTATATCGTCAGATTTTGCGGGGTAAAAATCGGTTGGGTTTCCCGTATTATACCACCCATGATAAAGACGGTAGGTTGCGTGTATTGCAAATTGATAACAGCCGTAAGTTCCTCTTAAAAATTTTTGATTTTTAAATTTCTCGGGAAAAATCTCCATCATTTCATGAAAAATTTGTTCAAACCATTTGCCCTCATTCATCCTTTTTACCACCTCATCGTGAACAAAATGCATGGCTTCTGCCCTAATTGATAAAGCCTCTTTCACATCCTCTTTACCCTCAATAAGTTTTCCATGACCAGGAACAATAAATTCAGCATTTTTTTCCAGCATTTTTTCCATCGCAATAGCCCAATCATGAGGATAGCGTTGTACTTTATTAGGATTTCCAACATTAGGAAATGAAGGATTCATGACTAAATCTCCGGCAAATAGAACTTTTTTATCAGGAACCCATAACCAGAGTGAATCATCTGTTTCTCCCATATCATGGTAGACTTCAAAATTGATATTGCCTAACGTGAAAGAATACGAGGCATCATTCCCAGTAAGGACTATTGTAGGATCAAGCGTCTCGTGTGCGGAAACAGGTTCTCCTTGTTGTTTTAAACCTATCGACGCAAATTGTTGACTGTTTAACCATATATGATATTTATCTAATCTTCTGTATTTTTCAAACCGTCTCACACAATTTTCATGTGCTATTACTTCAGGCATTTTCCACCCTCTTTCTTTAATTTCTTTGATAATTGATGCGTATCCAAAGCAATGATCGAAATGACCATGTGAATAAATAATATATTTTACTGGTTTATCTGAAAATTCTCGAAGTGCTTCAAAAATGCGTTTGTGGAATTGTCTTGGTGCCAAATCAAAAACGACTAATCCATCATCGGTCTCTACAGCACCAACATTGCCAAAAGCCCCGATAATAAGGCATTTTCCATCGGCAAATGTTTTTGATGGGAACATCCCAAAAAAATCATTCATATCTTGTTTCGTAATATCCATCGTTATTCTCCTTATGACAAATAATTTATTATCTATATCTAATAATTGGGAAAAAATAATACTTCCGAGTTTCATTTAGGTTGGGGCAATCCTTTTAGGATATCTGCTTTGAGCTTTGAGGTTTTCATGGAATAATTGTTCGACTAAGTCATATCGTAGTTCTTTATGGGTGTGCCATAAATTATTCGTTTCGTCTGGATCATTTTTACGAGAATATAGGTCGCCATACCCTCTCAAATTCTCATAGAGTGTTAACTTGTACTCCTCGGTGACCAAATGTCTTAATCTTATGTTGACTCCTTTGCGTAAGAACGGAAACTCTTCATCTTCCTCAATTAAACAACTGTCCCTTACCTTAGTACTCGGATCTTTTAACACAGGGGTAAGATCTACACCTTGAATATCTGGAGGTTGATGTCTTTTCCTAATACCAAGTAGACTTAAGATAGTTTTTGGGATATCAATTGAACTTGCGAGAGACTCAGAAACAACTGGCTTAGTGAGTCCAGGCACTTTCCATAGTAAAGGAACATTTAAAATACCTTTAAACGGGCATGGTCCTTTGAGAATCATTCCGTGATCCCCCATTAAGTCCCCATGATCGCTAGTATAGATGACCATAGTATTATCTGCTAAACCTAATTTTTCTAAGGAAGCTAAAATCTGCCCAACTGCATCATCGATCATGGCAATTAAACCATATGTTAATGCTATAAAATCTCTAACTTCTTGTTCTGTTGATACTCTTAATAAAGCTCCCCTAAAGGCGGGATTTTTGATAAATTGTCCTAAGAATTGATGATTTTCTAAATTCTTAGCATCATCGAAGCTCGAAGGGAGTTCAATTTCTTCAGGCTTATACAGATCTTTATATTTTCCAGGAGGACAGACAGGATGATGCGGATCGGGAATTGAACAATGCAAAAAGAAGGGTTTATTCCCATATTTCCCTTGAGAATATCTTTCTAAAAATGAAATTGTTTTTTCCTTCATATAAGTAGTTGGATAAAGCTCCTCTGGTAGAATAGTCTCATAATATGGAAGATTAAAAAAACTTTTGAATTTCTCTTTTATCGGATCAATATATTGGGGGCCCCTTTCTTCCAGCCAATCAAAATAATGCCCGGCGCAAAGATCACCATGACCAACCACCATATCCACTTCATCAAATCCATAGTACGGTTTAGTTAGATTCTCTTTCATCTTTGGACGATATTTATCAATCAACCAAGGACCAATAGCTTCTGCCGATGTAAAAGATTTATCAAATTCTCTGGCCCAGTATTGAAGATGTATTTTTCCAATGCTAATGGTGTGATATCCCTGTTTTTTTAAAGTATCATTTATAGTTGGCACGTTTAACGGTAAATTTATTCCATTACTTCGAACACCGTGCATATTTGGATATAATCCTGTAAGAATTGTGGATCGATTAGGCATACACATTGGATTCGTGCAAAAAGCACTCGTAAAACGCACACTTTCGCTTGCGAGCCTGTCTAAATTAGGAGTTTTTAAGACAGAATTTCCAGAACAGCCTAAATGATCAGCGCGCTGTTGATCAGTTATGATAAATAACACGTTCATTTTTTCACTCATAATAATGAATTTGTTAGAGAACATTAAAAAGATTTTGAGTACTAATTTGTAATATTACATTTTTTGATATTTAAAAGCCCTCTTCTCTTTTTTTAGAAAAAATCTTTACATTGGTGAAAAGCTTAAAAAATTAGTTAAGATTTATCTATAATTAAGTTAAAAATACTATAAAAATAGAGGATATTAAATGATTGTAAATGAAGAACATAAGGCAGATCTGATTCGATTAGCAAAAGAGTATACATATTCTGCGCAATCTTATCCCGGGGTTCAAGAAGAAGAACCAAAAGAAAAATATCTTGAATATTTAAGTCTGATGTATGATCCGGAGATTGTTAAAATCATGCTGGAGCTTCCTGTAATGCCGAAAACTATGTCAATAAAGAAAGTAGCGAAAAAATTAGGCATTGATAAAGACGAATTAATTGCTAAATTAGAGGAGCATGCAAAAAGGGGATTTGTAACACGGATTGGGAATAGCTATGCTCGCCCTTCTCCTTTGCAGATTCATGATTCGCCATTCATTCTTCAAGAGAATTTAGATAGAGACGATATTGTGGAATTTGCACGATTAAGTAGAGAATATTTTGAGGAGGGATATTATAAAACCTGGGAAACAAACCGTAGAGGGATTCCAAGGACAAGAGTATTGACAGTCTCAGAAAAAATAGAACCTTCACATCAAATCATGCCCATGGAAGAAGTGTATACCATAATCGACAAGCAAACGGATTTTGCTATATTTCCTTGTCCTTGCCGTCAGAGGAAAGAAGTTGAGGGAATTCGGAAATGTAAAGATAAGTATCCAATTCATAATTGCATAACATTTGGAATTTTTGCTAAACAAATGATTGAAATGGGGGATCCTGCTGTAAGAGCCATTTCAAAAGAAGAAGTAAAAGAAGAAGCTAGAAAAGCTGCCGAACTTGGTTTAGTTCACATGACGGATAATAATGAAAATAATGTCCACATTCTTTGTGCATGCTGCGAATGTTGTTGTGGTAATTTAGCGGGATTAACAAGGTTGGATAATCCTAGAGCTATAGCTAGAGCTAATTATATTTCGAGTATTGATGAAGGATTGTGCGTTGCATGTGGGACATGTATAGAGAGATGTAAGTTTGATGCAATTACTTTGAATGAGATTGCTCATGTTAACGTTGATAAATGTGTAGGGTGTGGATTGTGTGCTGTAACTTGTCCTGAAGATGCAATTACCATGAAACGACTTGAAAGAGAGGTCCTCCCTTAATGAACGATAATTAATTTTTTTACAAAATCATTTTAAAGATAGAAAATAAAAGGAGTGAATAAAATTACATCAGCAGAATCCCAAGATCCATATGAGATAATATTACAAAAAATGAGAAGATATCCTAGTGATATTCCCATGACCGACGGGCAGATTTCAGATGCGTTTCGAGAGTATATCAAGTTACTTTTCACTCCCGAGGAAGCTGAGATTGCTCAACATCTTGAAACTCGTCCTTTATCTGCGGGAAATATTGCCAAAAGGATTGGAAAAAGTTTGAAAGAAACCAGAGAAATCTTAAATGATATGGCAGATAAAGGGATTATCCAAGATATTGGGGGGTACTCATATTTTATTGCCATGGCTCATCTTTTAAATATGGGTTTTAAATATTCAAAATCATTTAAGAGGCTAGGTAAAAAAGGAGCCGAACTATACCAACAATTCTTCATTGAGGAACAATTTTACAAACGTTATGAGTCATCAGATGGGGGTACTTCAATGACAAGAGTGGTACCTATAAATTCCGCCATTGATCATAAATCTGAAATTTTAAATGCGGAGGAAATACATCAAATTTTTGATGAATGCAAGGGTCCAATAGTCATTACTGATTGTCCATGTCGAAATAGGACAGATATTTTAGGCATTCGAGAATGCAAAGATAAATACCCTATAGAAGAATCTTGCTTTCAGTTAGGATTATTCGGAAAATATTTCATCAGAAGGGGAGAAGGAAGGGAATTATCACGCGAAGAAGCACATCAATTAATAGACAAATACGCCAAAATGGGATTAATTTTCACAACTGAGAATGTTAAAGATCCAAATCATTTCGTAATCTGCTGTTGTTGCGCATGTTGTTGTGCCCTTTTAAGGGGTATGACACGTTTTGAGGATAAAAACGAACATTGTGTTGCTAAATCCAATTATGTATCTAAAGTAGATCAGGATGCTTGTAAAGGATGTGGAATGTGCATACAGAGATGTCCATTTAATGCGATTACAATTGAGAATGAGAAAGCATCTGTTGATGCAAATAGATGTTATGGATGTGGTGCTTGTGCAGTAACATGCCCTACGGGAGCGATAAAGCTACATCGAGAGGAACGCTCATATATTTATGAAAATGCTTTAAAGCTTTCAAGTAAGATTTATCAGGAAAATAGATTTGATCTATAATTTAATAAATAAATTTCAAACTCTTATAATGGTTAAGCTGGTAAATTATGAGTGAAAAAATGAACGTGTTATTTATGATAACGGATCAACAGCGAGCCGATCATCTCAGCTGTGCGGGAAATCCGATCTTAAAAACTCCACATATTGACAGCATTGGCAATGGTGGGATACGATTTACGAAATATTTTTGTGCTACGCCTATTTGTATGCCCAATCGAGGGAGTTTTTTTACTGGTGCATATCCAAGTGTTCACGGAACCCGATCAAATGGGATTAATTTAAATCCTGAAATTCCAACGATTTCTGAAGTACTAAAAAATCAAGGGTATCATACCGTCTCGGTAGGAAAAACGCATTTCAACTTCTACGCATTTCCTTATAAGAAGAAAAAAGTCCAATCCTTAGAGGTTATTCCTTATTGGATGTCGGGGAAGTTGAAATCACCATTTCCCACACCATATTATGGTTTCGACGAGGTAAAGCTAACCGTGGGTCATGGTGATATAGTAGGTGGTCATTATTTAGAATGGTTAGAAGAAAAAGGTTATGATAAACTGGATTTTTTGAAGAATCGGTTGATAGAAATCTATAAGAACTATTACGAGACTGAAGTCCCGGAGGAATTCTATCCATCTACATATATTACAGACCAAACAGTTGAATTCTTAGAACGTTGTTCAGAAGGACAATATGGAGATAAACCATTTTTTATGCATTGTTCTTATAATGATCCCCATCATCCAGTATGCCCCCCTGGGAGATATATGGATATGTACGGTCCCAATGATATTACCCTTCCAGAAAATTTCGAAGATGGGGAAAATCTACTTAATCACGAATTTTTAGGAGAGATATTAAAAGACTCTCGCTTTCCGCATCTACTTCCTCAGAAAGTAGATGAGGAAGTGGCTAAGACTTTCACGGCACTTACGTATGGGTCTATAGCCATGATTGATGATGGAGTTGGGAAAATTCTTCAGAAATTAGAAAAAACCGGAATGGCAGAAAATACAATGGTCATTTTTACTAGTGACCATGGAGATTACTGCGGAGATCATGGACTCATTTTGAAAGGGCCTGCCCATTACCGTAGCGTTATAAATATGCCCTTACTATGGAAGGTGCCGGGAGTAACAAAATCAGGAGTGTCTGATTCACTTATTGATACTGTTGACCTCCCTAAGACAATTTTAAATATACTCGGTATTAGTGAAAAATTACATCCTGAAGCATTTCAAGGTTATGATGTAACCTCTATATTGAGTGATCCAAATAAAAAAGTGAGAGAGAGAATTCTCATTGAACATGATGAAGAAATAGCCTCTGACAGAATTTTCAGAGTGAGAACTCTGGTTACTGAAAGATATCGATTATCGCTTTACGATGGTCATGAGAATTTTGGTGATATCTTTGATTATGAAAACGATCCTTCTGAAGTTGAGAATTTATGGTCAAAAAATCGGGATCTAAAAAATGAACTCGTCGAGGAACAGCTGAGAGAAATCATACGACTACATCCCCGTTTACCAAAGAGGGATGCGTATAATTAAAATTGAAATTAAAATTAATCATTTTTTATAAGATTTATATAGTACTTAAACAAATAGTAAAAAAGAATGAAAAAATTAAGTTGAATTTGCTATGAAAGATGAAAATGGAACAGAAACGAGTGAATGGGAAATAGCATCTACAAGTAAAATGATATCATATGGTTTTGGTTATCTTATTATCAATTTTCTCTTAACTACTTATTCACGTATTGTTTTTTATTTTTACGAAGTCGAAATAGGTTTACCTGTTATCTATGTTGGGCTTGCATTTGTTATTTTTGCTATATGGAATATGGTTAATGACCCACTTTTAGGATATCTAACCGATAAACCCTTGAAATGGACAAAACGATGGGGAATGCGTGCTCCTTGGATCGTTATTTCAAGCTTTCCAATATTAATATTTTATTTGCTAATTTTTATGCCTCCCAATGAGAATATTTTGATTATCTTTCTATTTATGGTAATAATTACATGTCTTTTTGACACTTTCTTTTCTATTTATAACGATCATGTTTATGGTGGGTTCACAAACCAATTCAGAACAGAATATGAGCGCAGAAAAGGATTTGGCATAATTTTAATCGTAGCTGGGTTTGGTTCTATGTTTTTGGGCTTAATCCCACCTCTTATTATTAGGTATGGAGACAGAAATTCGTTCATTTTAGCTGCTTTAATAATGGTAATAATACTAATGCTATGCAATATTTTTCTTTTTTTTGGAATTAAAGAGTCAGAGGAATTAAAAGAGATGTTCATTCGTGGTTATGAGACATCTGAAGAAAAGTCCTTCCTTAAAACAATGAAGATTGCTCTCAAACGCAAAAATTATGTAGTAATTCTCATTGCTTATACAACAATCATAACCACACAAACTCTCGCTCAAGCATCTCAAATCTACTTTATTAAGGATGTATTAAAGGTTCCATATACATATGCGGTGTTTATTAATCTGGCGGGTGTTATAGGTTTTTTAATTTCACTTCCTTTTTGGGTCAATTTTGCTAAAAATCATGGTTTTAAGAAAACATTAATATTATGTACATTCTTGGCAGCTATTTCTTATATTCCTACCTTATGGATTACAACCATCGAAGAAAGGGTTATTTTTACTTTTTTAGGTGGTATTCCTTACGCGGGTTATACAGTAGTGATTATGCCGATGGCAGCGGACACTATGGATGATGTCGCTGTAGAGTTGGGGAGACGTGCAGAAAGTACATTAGCGGGAATTCGGATGTTTTTCTTCCGTGTAGCTTTTCTCGTCCAAGGAGTCGTAATAATGGTTATCCACATTGCCACTGCATATAATCCCGATCCTAACGCTGTACAAACATCCTTAGCTATATGGGGAATTCGGGTGCATACGGGGTTAATTCCCGCCATTTTGATGTTTGCGATATCCCTTATAGTGTATAAGTGGTATGATCTCACGGGAGAAAGAAAAGAAAGCATGCTTAAAGAGTTGAAAGCAAAAGGTCTCTGAATCTTAATTTTTGAAATTAATAAAAGAATAATGTTTTTTGATATTAAATTGAATCTAAAGTGAACTACTACTACCTAAAGGTAGTAGCTTCCTACGAGTCCGCACCTACTTTTGCAGTTGGCTTGACTGTATGTCGTAGAAAACCATTCCACTTTTGAAGGAATAGTTCCTCGTCCACAGAGGATTCATGTGATAGGAAATCATATTCGCCTAATTCTTTTGCTTTCAAGAATTTGACCATGATATTGACCGCTGAATTCAAGTCTCGGTCAATCTGATTCCCACAATCGCACCTAATAAATCTTTCGTAGATAGCTCTCTTTGAGAGCTTTCCACACTTACAACAGGCTTTCGTCGTCTTATCCTCACCAATTCTTATTACTCTTTTACCTAACTTTTCAGCTTTATAGGTCAAGAATTCGGCAAATCGCGACATGAAACCCGCATTATAAACAGAGTGATTAAGTGTCTTTTTTGCTTTGGTCTTCTTAGCGTTTCCCGTTCCCTTCTTTTTCTTAGCCATTTATTTTACGGATAATTTTCCGATGATAATGGTATTTGCTTTGGTGTTCTCAACAACCTGCTTGGATAACCAATGTTGGTAATCTTTTAGCTGGGTTGTTTGTTTTCGCTTCATTTTTATTAGTTTGCTATTGTACCAATGCCATTTCTTACTCTTTTTCTTGCAGTGATCTCGTTTGGATTGCACTTGTTCAAGCTTTTTTTTCCAATAGAGATCTGCTCTTCTATGTCTGAATGAAATAAATTTACCATGAAGGTTTACTCCTGCTGTTTGAGAAATGCCTAAATCTAAAGCTTGATAAAGACCGTTATCTTTATATTTTGGCGGAAAAATTTCGTAGGTAATGGAAATGAACCAGCGCTTAAGTGAATCTAAAAATATTTCCACTTGCTTTATAGTTTCTTTTGGAATAAGCTCTTTCGGTAATCCAAACGATAATACTTCTTTAGAGGGATGCTTATGAGAAAAATTGATAGTAGAATTTTCTATTATGAATCCTGATTGATTGTAACTTAATGTTGTGAAGTATTTTTTGCTTTTGAAACGTGGCGATCTTGCTTTTTTATCTCCATTTTTCCAAAGAGCTGTAAATGATTTATAGTTTGCATCAAGCTTCTTTAAGATCATTTGGAGTACTTTTGAATATACCCATTTATATTCCGGATATTTTTCTTTGATAACCGGTAATTGGTTTTGCTGATGGGTATAATTAATGAATTTTCGTTCTATCTTGGGTTTTTTCTTATTCTTTTTCCAATTTTCAATCCGTTCTGCTAACGCAAAATTATAAATAAGGCGACATTTTTCTGACAAATCCCACAATACTTTAACTTGTGAATCTGTTGGAAAAATTGGTAATTTTTGCGTTAGGTTCATAGTATGTTAGAATAATCTAATCGAAATCTATAAAAACGAGAGTTCGATGGTTTAATGAATTTTTAATTGACCACCCCCTAAAGAGGAGTGGCCTTCTTTTCTATGTTAAAAAACTAATTTTATAATCTTAAATAAAACAGACTATTATAATTTGTATAAAATTTAAATTAAATATCAAAAAATTGGAGTAAATTAAAATGAAGAAACCTATTGCTATTCTTGGTGGTGGAAATTCAATTTAACTATAAATTGAACCACATACGGCGGTCACCAAATGGCTTTAGATTTAACTTTAAGGGGATTTGACGTAAACTTTTGTGAGCATCCTGATTTTAAAGAGTCATTTAGAAACACACTTGAAACAAAAGTAATTGAAAATACAGGAATGATTGAAGATAAGGCTAAGATTCATAAGTTGACATTAGACTTTAAAGAGGCATTGGAAGATGTTGATATTATTTACCTTGTTATTCCTGCTATTGCCCATGAAACGTTTTTTGATAATATTATCCCGCATCTTAGAGATGGGCAATTAGTCGTTATTTGGGCGGGTGATGCGGGAGCGCTCCGACTTGCCAAAAGATTAAGAGAAGAGGCACCGAATAAGAAGATAAGTATCGCAGAAACTAATACTTTACCTTATGGAACTAGGCTTATTGGTCCTTCTAAAGTTGATCTGTTTGTTACAGCAAAAAAGATGTTATTTTCCACTTTTCCTGCGAATGAGACGGAAGAGAAACTAGAACTTGTTAAAGATACTTTTCCTGTTTTAGAACCTATTGATAATATTTTATCAGTATCATTTAGTAATCCTAATCCTACTGTCCATCCTCCCGGTACTCTATTAAACATCGGACGGATTCAGTGGTCGAAAGGTGATTTCTATCTATATCGGGAAGGAATAACAGAGGCTCCATCGCGAATTATCCGAAAAGTTTATGATGAAACTTTAGCGGTGGCTAAAGCACTTGGGTTCAGAATGCGAGAATTTGAAGATGAGCAGTTTAGAAATCCCTGTAGTGTTATGTGCGTAGATTTTTGGGCTCCATTTGATAAAGGAGGGATTGTGGCTAATATGAGAGGGCCCTCAAGTATATATAATAGGTATATTACCGAAGATCTACCTTATGGGTTGGTACATAGATCCCAATTAGGAGATTTAGTAAACGTCCCTACACCTATTATTGATTCTATAATCAATTTAGGATCAGGTATCTGTGAAAGTAATTTCTGGGAAGGCCGAACTTTAGTAGACCTGGGTTTAGATGGGATGACTAAAGAGCGAATTATGGAATATCTCCAAAAAGGATCTTAAATTATAATTTGTGAGTTGATATATATGAGTTATGATATTATTATCAAGAATGGGAAAATCATCGATGGCGCGGGAAATCCATGTTATTCTGCAGATATTGGAATTAAGGACGGAATTATTGAAAAAATTCGTCCGAAGTTAAAAGACGATGCAGATAAAGAAATTGATGCAAATGGCTTAATCGTATGTCCTGGTTTTATTGATATGCATACGCATACAGACTTTTTGTTAGCAATTTATACCAAGATGGATTCTGCTATACGCCAAGGAATAACAACAAGCGTAGTTGGGATGTGTGGGGAAAGTATGGCTCCTATCCCTCAAGAAAAATTAGATGAATTTAAAAAACTTTTTAGTAGTCTTACTCCCATGGGAGGAGATTTAAAGATTACATGGAATACTTATAGAGAATATCTTGAAGAACTGGATAAGCTCCGGATCCCGGGTAATATAGTTCCTGTCGTTGGTTTTGCTCCTATTCGAATAGCAGGAGGACCGGGGTACGAAAATCGTCCTCCAATCCCTCAAGAGATTAAGAAAATGAGATCTTACGTTAAAGAAGCAATGGAAGCAGGGGCATTTGGATTAAGTACGGGTTTAATTTATGCTCCACAGGTCTTCGCAAAAACAGAAGAAATAATTGAACTCGCGAAGGTCGTTGGTGAATATAATGGTCTATACTTTTCACATATACGTGGTGAGGGTAAGAATTTAATCAGTTCAGTTAAAGAGGTTATTAAGATAGTTGAAAAATCTAGTTGTGCAGGAGGGCAAATTGCTCATCATAAGGTCGCGGGTAAAAAATATTGGGGGGCGAGTAAAGAGACTATTCGGTTGATGGAAGAAGCAAATGCTCGAGGGATAAGTATCACATGTGATCAATATCCTTATAATCGGGGCCAATCTGGTCTTATGACAAGTTTACCTCCATGGGCTCGTGAGGGAGGCAAGGAAAAAATACTTGAACGCTTAAATAATCCTGAAGATAGAGAACGTATCAAGAAAGATATACTTACACCTTCAGATGAATGGGAAAATTGGATTGAAACTAGCGGATTTGATCATATTTATATCACTTTTTTTAAAAATAAGGAATGGAAGGAGCTTGAGGGAAGGAGTATTTCAGAAATTACTAAAGTTAAGGGAAAGACTAACGATTTTGAAACTTATTTCGAGATTCTGATAAATGAAAATGCAGATGTAAATATTACTATAGAATCTATGGATGAAGAGGATATTCGTCGAATCATGACGAGCCGTTATCAGATGATTGGAACTGATGCAACTGCCAGTCCGCATCTACCTGATTTTAAGATTTTCCACCCCCGTACGTTCGGTACTTATCCGAGGTTGTTAGGGAAGTATGTTCGAGAAGAAAAACTGTTAACCATGGAAGATGCAATTCGGAAAATGACCTCTTTTCCAGCTCAAAAACTCGGTCTGAGGGATAGGGGATTAGTAAGAGAAGATAATTGGGCTGATATTGTAATATTCAATCCAGATACAATAAAAGATATAGCAACATTTGAAAACCCTCATCAATTCCCAGAAGGAATACTTCATGTTATAATCAATGGAGTTATCGTTGTAGAAAACGAAAAACAACGGAAAAAATATCCAGGAAAAGTAATACGAAGGCCAAATTAACATTAGTTTTGATAAAATAGTGAAATGAAATATATTTTTTTTCATTTCAATTCTATTAATTCTTTTATTTGAAACTTCAATAATTTCTTGAGTTTAGGCCAATGCTTAATCACCTTCCCCGAAATAATAATATCACCACTTTCTATGTACCCCCATGGGTGCGTTGGATAAATTATTCCAAATAGTATCTTCATACTTAGTTCCGATGTACAATAAAAGGTAAATGTAGGATCTTCAATGACTCCCTCTCCATATTCAAACAATTCATCTTCAACACTAAACCAAAATTCTTTATCCCAATCTGAAACAATATGTTGGACTTTCAACCTCATTTTCTTTAATTTTTTTGATAAATCTTTATGTTTTTCATAGACTTCTTTAAGCATCTCATAAGCATTTAGTAAATCCTCAGAATTAATGATTTCTATATTGTTTTGGACCTTTTCTTTAAGTTTTCTTAATAATTCTTTATTTAACATCAAGCTTATCCTAGTTTTGATTTTTTTTTACGATACTAAGAGTAATTAAACCAATAGTGTTAATTGCATTCCACTTAAAAACATTTCATCTAAAAATTAAATCTTAAAATTAAGAGGGATTTAATTTTCGCATTATCTCTTCAGCTTGTTTCACTACACGCTCAATAAGTTCTTTTACTGTGGGAATATCTTCACATAGTCCAAGTCCTTGTCCAATGGTCATCATACCTGCATCTACATCTCCTTCTTCATACATCTTTCTGGTAAACATTCCCGATGCTGCCTTAAAAAGTTCCGTATCAGGAGCACCTGACTCTTCTAATTCGAGGATATTTTGAGCAGCTGGATTGTGCCATACTCGAAGTGCATTATTAACAGATCTCAGAACGATTGTAGTATCATACGGGGTACAATTAAGAAGCGCTTTTTTTAAATTATCATGGATGGGACATTCTTTAGTGATAAGTAATCGAGATCCTATTAAAACTCCTTCTGCTCCTAATGCTAAAGCAGCAGCTAATCCTCTCCCATCAACAACACCACCTCCCGCAATAACGGGTATATCTATAGCATCTACAGTTGCAGGTGTTAGTACAAAAGTGCCAATATCAAATTTTCCCACATGGCCACCATTCTCCCAGCCAACCACCTCCACAATATCAGCTCCAAGTGAAGCTGCTTTCTTTGCATAACGTACACCAGCACATTTGTGCATCCAGGTAATGTTGTGTTCTTTGAAAAGATGAAGGAATTTTTCGGGTGCTTCATGACCAGATGTTTCGATTATTTTTACCCCTTCATCAATCATTACTTTCAAATGTTTCATTTGGTTTGGAGGTTTCAGCATAGGAAATAAATTCATATTCACCGCAAATGGCTCTTTAACCAGGCTCTTAAGTTTTTGCAATGCTTCTCGCAATAGTTCAGCTTTCCTATATATAGCTGAAGCTAAAATACCAAGCCCGCCTGCGTTTGAGCATACAGCAGTGAATTCGGGACCTGTTAAAGCCATCATTGTGCCACATATGACAGGATTTTTAATTCCCAAAATTTCTGTGACTTTTGTTTTTATCATTTTTTTTATTCTCCAAAATATTGAATACGTATTGAGCTTAGTTTATTCATTATCTTTTTTTAAATTAATCTTTTCACAGAATCCTAATCTTTTTTGAAAGTGAAAATCTTGATATTAAAATAAATATTTGAAATACTTAGGTTAAAAATCAGTGTTTTGATGATTAGAAAATAAATAAAGGCTAATTTATGATTTTTTATTAGCTTTAAGGTGAACTAACTTAATGATGAAAAAAGTATTAATCATTGGTTCTGGTATTGGTGGCTCCGGCTTCGGCGCTCTTTTGATCAATACAAGAAATTACGAAATTGAATTATTCGAAAAAAATTCCTTAATTGGCGGGAGATTTTCAACATATGAAAAAGAGGGGTGGAAGTTAGATGTGGGTTGTCATCTAATTGCTAATTGCGAGAATGGGCCAATTGGATGGATCTTAAATGAGATTGGGAGAGCTAACGATGTAAAATGGTCTTATGCGCGGAACCCCACGCCTAAGTTTTTTTATATTGACAAATTTCTATTATTCCCTCGGGAATTGATTAGGTTAAATATTTCAAGTAAGGATTTAAAGAATTTACTGAGCTTAATGAAAGATTTAAATTCATTTTCAGAAACCGAGTTACAAAAATTAGAGGAGGAACAAGTTGATATGCGCACATTTCTCTCTAATTATACTAAAAATATGAAAGTTCTTTCTTTGTTTTCATTTTTTGCCGGATTATATTTTGTAATTCCTGATTTCTTGACTCCTGCGAGCGAATGGATTCGATGCCAACGTGACATTTTAAATTTTAAAACTTCGGGATATCCAATCGGAGGAACCATCAGTATTCCAAAAGCATTTTGTAAGTTTATAGAAGATAATGGAGGTAAAGTCCACACGAATACAGAAGTAAAGGAAATTGTAATTGAGAATGGTAAAGCAATTGGAATTCGGACGGATCAAGGTATAATTAAAGGAGATTTAATAATATCCAATGTTGGAGTAAAAACTACAGTTCAAACTTTAATTGCAAAGGAATTAGTAGACACAGAATATTTCAAAAAAATTAATTCATATGAATACTCTCTCGCAACCATTCAAACGAAAATTGCGTTGGATAGAAAAATAACTGATGAAAAAATGATAATGTTTGTAGGACAAGAAATTTCGCAGGATAATTGGGATAAAAAAGCATTTGAAGAAAAAAATTTTATGAAACTTCTTCAGGATGTCGATTTCCATCCCATATTGTTTATTCCTATTGTTTCTAATTTAGATCCTTCTCTTGTTCCAGAAGGGAAACAATTAATTATTGCGGGTGGTGGATGCCCGACTCCAAGTCAAGGATTTAACAATGAGGATCATAAAAAAATGTGGGAAGGTGCTATTATTAGAAGCTTAGAAAAAATTTTTCCTAGTATTCGCAATCATATTTTATGGACCGAAACAACAAGTCCAGAAGATATTAATAATTTCGTGAACAAGGATGGAACTGTTATTGGAATTGGGCAAACTACTGAACAAGTTGGCATCAATAGACCTTCTCATGAAATCCCAGGAATAAAAAACGCTTTTTGCTGTGGGGCAGATACAGGAAGGACGGGAATAGGAGGAGAATTAGCAGCTAATTCTGCTATAGAATTATATAAGAAAATTTTGAAAAATAATTAAGTATTCTTCAGAACTTGAATTTTGATATAAAATGAAATATTTCTAATTACCATGAATATATTAACTTCCAAAGAATACTATGATAAAGTTTTAGGTTCTTGGTTAGGAAGAGTTGCCGGAGATTTCGTAGGAGCTCCCGTGGAATTTCAACCGTATTCCCTTATAAAAGAGAAGTATGGAGATATAACATATTATCCAGAGCCAATTGACTTAAATCAAGTGAATGATGATGAAATGTATGAAATTTGTGCTCTAGTAGCACTAGAAAAACACGGAATTAACCTTACTGCAAATGAAATTGCCCTAGAATGGATTAATCTCCTTTATAAGCTTAATTTCACTGCAGAAGAAGTAGCCTTAAAAAACCTTCGAAATGGAATATGGCCGCCTGAGTCAGGAACACATAATAATTTTTATTTTGATGCGATTGGAGCACAAATGAGAGCTGATATTTGGGGGCAAATCGCCCCGGGATGTCCAGAAATAACTAAATATTTTGCTGAAATGGATGGTTGTATCTCACATGCGGGAATTGGAGTGGAGGGAGAAGTATTTGTAGCTATTTTGCTCTCCCAAGCTTTTTTTGAAAACGATATCATAACTAACATACAAAACGCTCTTAATTTTGTTCCGCCTGCTGAACAAAGTCTATATACCCAAATGGTAAACACTTCACTTGAGATATTTGAAAAATATCCAGATGATTTTAGAAAAGCTCGAGATGCGCTTATAGAATATTGGAATGATGTTCGAAAAAATAAATTACCTCAATCTGGAATTAAAGGTTCTCTCTCTGAATCAATTCTCAATAGAAAAAGAAAGATGTTTTTAAAAGGTCGTCATTCAGGAGTGCATGTGTTACCTAATATTGGTATAATAGTTCTTTCGCTCATATATGGAGTACAGGATAAGGAAGACCCATTGGGAAGATCTATTTGTATAGCTGCGATGATGGGTCTTGATACAGATTGCAATTGTGGAAACATTGGAGCTATCCTTGGAGCGCAGTTAGGTGCTGAAAAAATACCCTCAAAATGGAAGGAACCTTTAGAAGATACTTTCTCAACTTATGTAAAAGGGTACGAAAAATGGAAAATTAGTGAACTGGCTCGAAGGATTTGCGATATTGGAAAGAAAATTGTAAACGAAAAATGTCAAGATATAATTGAAATTTTAGAATAAAATCAAGGAGTCTTTAATTTATGACAATTTTAGCTATTGATGTTGGAACTCAAAGTATTCGAGCAGCAATAGTTAGTAAAGACGGAAAAATTTTAGAAATTTCACAGAAACAACAAGAAGTAGATAGTCCATGTCCGGGGTGGGTCCAACAACGGCCACAGCTTTGGTGGGATCTAATTAAACAGGCGATTAGTGAACTTGTAAAAAAAACTAAAATTGATATTAATTCGATTCAAGGTATTAGCACGTGTGGCCAAATGCATGGACCTGTAGGCATTGATGATCATGGCGAAATAACAACAGAATGGACTCAGATATGGATGGATAAGCGCTGTGAAAATATTTGTGATAAGATAAAAAAAGAACATGATGAGTCTGATCTTGCCAATATTACCGGAAATCCTATTACTACAGGATGGCCAGGAGTCAAAGTTCGATGGATAAAAGATAATCAACCAGAAGTTTACGAAAAAACCAAGGTATTTTTGGTTCCTAAGGATTTTATTAATTTTAAACTAACAGGTGTGGAGGCTACTGATCCAAGCGAAGCATCAGGGACATACATTTATGATTTTAAATCCGATAGTTATAATAACCAAATGGCTAAAATTCTTGACATTGATCTCAGTAAATTCGCACCTATATCTGAATCTTATGAAACTATTGGATATATTAAGGAGGAGGTTTCTAATGAACTTAGAATACCTGCCAATATCCCTGTAGTGGCTGGAGGTGGAGATTTTATTGTTTCATTATTAGGATTAGGTTTAGTAGGGGAAGGAACAGCAGTTGATATGACAGGAACAAGTACGCTTTTTGTAGTTCATAAAGATGAACCTATAATTCACCCCTCAGTCCAAAATTTACGACATGTGATAAAAGGTTGGTTATCCTTTACAATGTTAGATACTGGTGGATTGAGTATGAAATGGTGTAAAGATTTTCTCAGTTCTATTGGTAAGGAAGAGATAACCTATGAACAAATGATTAATATGGCAAATAAGATACCCATAGGAAGTGAAGGACTGATATTTTACCCTTATATGCTTGGTGAACGCCGGCAAGAAAATACTATGGCGAGAGGGTGTTTTTATGGTCTAACTTTAAATCATAATGCGGCGCATTTAGCTCGATCAGTAATGGAGGGAGTTGCCTTGGCAATTGGTAAGGATGTTCAGAATTTTAGAGATTTGGGAGTAAACCTTAAACAAGTATTCTGCATAGGTGGTGCTACGCGCAATAAATTATTATATCAAATTAAAGCGGATGTAATGCAACTGCCGCAGATTTTAACTGAAGAGCCAGAAGCAAGTTTAAGAGGTTGCGGTCTATTAGCAGCTTTCGGATTAGGACTAATTAAAAATTTAGAAGAAACTGCTAAGCTTAAAGATTCAAATAATATTGTCATTAATCCCAATAAATCCTCATCAGAAAAATATAAAAAACTTCTAGAGGAGTTTAAGCGGATGTATGAACATCTAATTGGGTATTGGAGTTAAGTGATAATATACGATTTTTCAAGTTTCCATGCACCATAGCAGATAATTGATCCGTAGACTATACCTGAATATGAGAACACCTTTTGCATAGTTACAATCAATTTCAGTTCATTTTTTGTATTGATAGGACCAACCATTATCATTAGACCTATAAAAATAATTGCAACAAGCATATAGCACATTAAAACATAAGCATAATGGTTAGGGTACTCTTCATTATGAGTCACTGCTAATATGTAGAAGAAAATAGTGATGACTGTTGTTACAAAGGATGTCTCAGCAAATCTATCATGAGCTTCCGGATATATATTCCATGGAGTTAGCCCTGCACCAATAATGGAAATTCCAATAATAACTCCGAATAAAGAAGTCAAGGTGATTAATCTTTTCTGATTTTTGGTTTTAAAAAAATGTATTATTGTGATGTAAAATAAAATTGAAGAGATTCCTGATATGATCATAGAAATTGTAAATAATATATATGAAACGGGATTAGGGTAGCCAGAGTAGGATCTTGTTAATCCTAAATCACTAATAAAATTAGAAAAGAAAGAATATCCTTGGACGTTTGGATCGAGACGCGTTCCCCCAGGATAAAAAAACATAGCAATATGTATAAGGATAAAATATTGAATGATACTTGCAATGTTAAAGATGAAAATCCGTTCCCGCCATTTTTCGAGATCCATATAACTCATCACCTAGAGTTTGAGATCTTTAAAGCATTAGTTTATTTTAGGTTTCGGATTTCTCCAACATCCATGCACCATATCCTTGAATAAAAAGACATATAAGAGAACTAAAAGTTGTAATTTTTTGAAGGGTAACTATAATTACTAAATCTCCTAGTGCAGTATCATACGTTGCTAATAGAGAAATAATAATACTTATCATCCAAATTCCAGTAAGAACTAAAAAGGTGAAAGCATATCGATTTGGATATTTCTTATTATGCAACATAGCAATCGAATAAAAAACTAAGCTTAAAACTACAACTATTGGTTGAATGCCGGCGAAGATACCATGAGCAACAGTATAGATATCCCATGGAGTAAATGCAATCCCAATCAAGGTAATAGCGGAAAAAATTCCAAAAACAGTTCCCAATTTGCTTAATCGCTTTTCATCCTGATTTTCTTCAAAAAAATGAGTAACTGCTATCAAAAAAGGAATTAGTAAAATGCCAAACAAGGAATATACTATTGTAAAAAATATACTCGATATAGTATTTGGTTTTCCCGAATACCCTCTAGTTCTGCCTAAATCACTCAGAAAATTTGTCCAAAAAGAATAACCTTGAGCATCAGGATTATTTAATGATCCTCCAGCATAAAAAAACATTGAAACACTGATAAAAATAGTATATTGGATTGGAATTATCATTACAAAAATGTAGCTCCAGTTTCTCCAATCTTTAGGTTTCGTTTTTGTTTTTTAGATAAAAAATGTTGCATGATATTATATTTAAAGTTATTATTAAATAATCAAATAGAAATGGTTAGGATTAATAGTTCCCAAATTCTTGAATTGCTTTATAGCAAGCAACTATATTCTCTGCGGGTTGATCTAATAGGAAATTAGTAGGGCCTGGAATAAATCCTCCTTTTTTACCTAAAGTTTGTATACTTTTTTTAATTGAATTTCTCACAAATTCAGGAGATTCATATTTTAACATTTCGGAATCGTCAATAGTTCCAACCAGAGTGATTTCTGGATATTTTTCTCGGTACATCTTCAAATCGTTATTTTTCGGTTTTAAAGATTCCACACCATCTATTCCAATTTCTACAAAATCAGGGAAAACTTCTCCAATTGCCCCACAACTATGTATTAAAAATTTTGCTCCTTCATCATGGGCCATTTTTACATACCTCGCGAGAATAGGCTTGATAAACCTTCGCCATAATTTAGGGGGAAGTTGTAATCCATCATTATATCCATAGTCATCGCCGCACATTACTACCTCCGGCTTAGTCTTCAATATCATTTTCATCATTGGCTCTTCAATTGTTTCCCATTGAAATTCTATATGTTGTTCAAGAAAGCTGGGCTCTTTTCTTGCGAATCTCGCAAAATTAGCATGGCCTATACCAAATACGCAATTCTCGAATGGACCAGGCTGGCCTTGAGACACCACTATATCGTATTTTTTTAACATATTTTTTCGAATTTTCGCGAAATTTCGAATACTCTCCTTTGTTGGTCTTAAATCATTCGCTCTACTCCAATAATCCTCAATATTTTCCTTTTTTAGAAGAGCAGGACCCGCATACCACCAATGTGGAATTCCCTCATCACGAACCACAATTTTAAAATATCCCCCACTATGAATTATATAATCATTAATACTTTCAAGTTTAATGGGTAATCCCATATTTGGATTTTGCCAACATAAGTCAATTTTAGCATCAAGGCCACCAGATAATATCTCGGGAGGGCAAAATTTTGCTATTATAGCGTGCATGTATGGTATTCCATATGATACGTTATCCTTATCTAAATGTTGAATATCCTCGTCTGTTAATGCATATGGAGAATTCATAAATTTTTCTACAAAATCAAAATCTCCACCTAAACAAAAGCTTGGAACCCTGTCAGGAATTTTTCCTTCCAAAACGGTTAAAATTCTTTCTAAAGCGGTCATTTTTTCAACCATTCTTAACCAACACCTGTAAGTTTCGATAAAATTGTTATTGCATCAAGATTTTTAACATGAACTTTTTTACTGGCAATTCCATCCCTTATTCCAGCTGCTCCTTTATACAATATTTCAGTTGGGAGAGCTAAATACGTATCACAGTCAATAGTATCTAAATCTTTTAAATCTTTTATATTTTCTAGTATTTCAATATCAAATTCTCCATTTTCAATCTTTATTAAGAACGCTGGAGGTGAATCTGTTAAAAGTATTGCCATTTTAATTGAATCTGGAAATTTTTTCTCGAGTTTTCTAAAAATCTTAAGGACCCATAATCCGGAATAAATTACAGCCGGAAGCCCCTCATATAATGGACTCATTTAAATATCCTACTTATTTTCTAATCTTATCCTTTAAAATAGGAAAAAAATTGATCGAATTAAAAATATTTCTTTTCAATAATTGCCTTTACAGCGTCTTTAAAAATTAATTTCCCCATTTTTCTGTAGCCTTCAACGGAAAAATGAAGTCCATCGACATATGCACATTCCTTTAATAAATTTCCCTTATCGTCCATCATTCCGTTATATAAATCTGCGAAGGGTATATCATTTTCTTCAAAAAAGGACTTTAGTAATTTATTAAGCTCAATTTTTTTTTTATTATACGTCCCATATGATTGCTCTGCTCTTATAGGTGGGACTGTTCCACCTATAGTCAATATGCCAAAATCCCGGGAAATTGTATGAAGCTCTTTAATATTTCCAAATATTTTCTCGTTCGAGATGCCCCAACCTAAATCATTTGTCCCTCCAATTATAATTGAATAAGTGGGCTTTGGTTTAATTTTTAACAGATCGAAGTCAATCCTTCTCAGAAAATTGCTCGTAAGCTCTCCAGGAACACCCTTATTGATAAATAATAGATCATTTATAATCTCATCACTTAAAGTTCCTAGATTTTTTTCTAAATGCTCCATACTTATATTTTTAAGCCAATATTCATACTGGGATTTTGAATTACCATAACCTTTAGATATCCCATCTGGAGCGGGATCATATCCTGGATATCCCGCCGTTAAAGAGTTACCTAAACACAAAAATATCATATAATTTCACTTGAGTTTAACTTTAACAATTTCATTATATCATTGACACCAATATGAGATAAATCCCTTGCTATCAAATTAGCATTTTGTAATTCCCCTTTAGGGTGGGTCGTTGTGAGGGCAATTGAACTCATATTGGCTCTTATTGCTGCCTCAATACCAACAGGAGCATCTTCAATAACTACACAGTTTTCGGGTTTAATCCTTAAGCGGGTAGCAGCGATTAAAAAAACATCTGGTGCAGGCTTTCCATTTTTTACATCTTCAGCAGTAATAACTATATCAAAAAATTGCTTAATATTCAAACTAGTTAATAATAGCTCCACATTTTCAAAAGGTCCACTAGAACCGACTGCTAATTTAAAACCATGATTTTTTAGTGATCTAATAAGTTGTATAGCACCCGGTAAAGGTTCTAATTTATCTTTGACCATCTCTCTATAATAATGCTCCTTAAGATCTGCCCATTTTTTAACAAGTGCTTGATCAACTTCAGGACCGACTAACTTCCTTGTGATCGGAATCGATTGTTGTCCAAATGTCTCTTCGAAGAAATCTCTCGTAAACTTGACTTTCGCATCGTATCTTGCCATCTTAGCCCAGCTTTGAAAATGAATTGGACCTGTCGCACTTAGCACTCCATCCACGTCGAAGATTACCAAATAGTTCTTAAACATAAGTTTAACAATTAGAAGATATTACGTAATTATAATAGAGAAATAAAATATTTTAAGTATTATTCATAACCATTATAAAGATCATTACAGCCCAGTGGTCTAGTTTGGATATCATTATATTACGAAATATATATAACCATAAAGGGCGCTGGCTTGCGGAGCCAGTTATCGGGGGTTCAAGCCACTAAAATTCTCTTTTAGCGGGAACATATCCCCCCTGGGCTATATTATGGTTTTTCTTTTTGATCTTTCATGGCAAGCCCCATTTTCTGCCAAGATTGGCGACCGAGTTCCCATAATTTCCCTTGGGTATTTTCTCCCTTTAATTCTCGACCAATCCATTTTTGACCCACTGGAATCTTCGCCCTCATTGGGACGAATGATGTCGCTCCCACCATAGCATCATTTTGGACAGTGGACATAATCATTAAGACGGATTGAATTCCAACCACAGTATTATTTTTCAGCGTGGCTCCATGAACAATTGCACTAAATCCGATTAAGTTATTATCTCCAATACGGGTACTACACCCTTCAGCAGTATTGATAATACATGCATCTTGAAAAACATTTTTCGCACCAATTTTAACCCTGGCGAAATCACCACGTATAATCACTCCTTGGTATACGACATTTTCAGGACCCATCGTAACATCTCCAATTATCCAAGCTGAATCAGAAATCCAACAAGAGGGGTCGATTTCCGGAGTCTTGAGTTTACCATTAACTTCTATTGATATTATTGGCATTTTTTTAACCTCTTACTTAATTTATTTACAATTTATTTTTGAAATATAAAAAACTATTCATTGATTTTATCAATGATATTTAATGATTTCTTAGAATTGTTCAATAAAAAGAATAAAATGAGAAAATTTCAAATAGTCAAAAATCACGAGACTTTGCTAAAAAAAATTTAGAATTGAAAACCACACTTTTTACAAACACGGATTTTAGCATACATAGGCATATTTCCCACATAACTTAATACTTTTGTTTTATCCTCGACAAGTTTTATATCTTTTCCAGTAGCACCACACTTAATACATTTTACACGTTCACCACCAGAAGTATCTTCTGCTAAAATCTCATGACTTTTGAATGTTTTTAATTCCAATTCAATTGCTTCGATTCGAGATAATTGTCTTGCTAAAATTTCATCTTTTTTTTGTAGAGCGTCATTCATTTCTTGAATTTTAGCTTCTTGCCTTGAAATAAAATTATGGAGATCTGAAACGTCACTGTGAGTACTTTCAATTTTGCTTTTAAGGTCTCCGGTATTATCATGTTTTGAGCTAAAAGCTATTTGGAGATCATTTATTTTTGAGGTAATTTCGGAGATCTCGTCATCTTTTACATTCAATTTACTCGCAACTTCACTCATTTGTTCTCCTAATTTTTTTGCTGTTTTCTTTTCTTCCTCTAATTCGTTAGTTAATGATGAGATCTTTTCATCGTATAATTTAACCAGATATTGCAATTCAGCTTCTTTGACCGATAAATTTTTTTCTATCTCTGCAAACTTGGAATCAGAATTTTTAACTTGCTTCATAAGAGCTCTTAATATCCTCTCATTAAATTCTTCATCTTTATCCTTATCCATTACCTAAACCGTCCATTCATTATTCTTCTTTATAGTATCAGAAAAAAATCTTTATAATGTGAGAGTTTCAATATGAGATTGCAGATGTCCTTTATAATTTCATCAATTTTTTACAATACAATATGATAATTTACATATTTGAAAAAAAATAACTTCTATTTAAAATTATTTTAATAGAAAAGCTATATTTTCTATAAAAAAAGATATTATCCCCTGTGGGAATTAAAATTGATTGCCGCACTTTTTACACATGTGATGTTTAGCGTACATGGGCATATTTCCTACATAACTTAATGGTTTTGATTTATCTTCGACAACCTTTATATCTTTTCCCACTGAACCACATTTAACACATTTCAATCGATCGCCAGCAGATAAATCATCAGCATTAGACTCGGGACCTTTATATTCCTTTAATTCCATTTCAAGTGCCTCATACAAAGATCTCTGTTCCTCAATAATCGTTTCTTTATTTTTTATTAGTGTATCTTTATTTTTTATTTCTTCACTTAGTTCCTGTACTTGGCCCTCAAGATGCTTAATGTCTGTTTGCTGTTCGTTGATTTTGTGATTAGCACATTGAAGCTCTTCTTTGAGTTTCTCTATTTCCTTTTCCAGTGAGGGTATTTTAGAATATAGGTTATCTCTTTCCGATGTAATATTTGTGAGTTCCTTATTAACTTCTGTATATCTATCAATTATTTCTTTTAATTGCCCTTCTAATTCTATAGCTTTCTCTTTTTTATGCTCTAAGTCTTGGGTTAATGATGAAGTCTCATCATCATATAATTTTGCGAGATATTGTAATTCTGCTTCTTTAACTCCTAAGTCTTTTTCTAAGACATCACATCGGGTAGTAGAATCCTGAACTTTTTTCATTAATGCTTTCATAATTTTATCATTAAATTCATACTCCATTTCCTCGTCCATAGGAACACCATTTTCGATTAATTCTTTAAAGATCTCAATTAAATATTAATAATATTTGATAAAAAATCCCCAAATTTCTTTTTTAATTTATGAAAAATTTAAGGAAATTACTTAAACAGTTAAAAAAACTTGATTTATTTAAAGTTATTATATTAAGGCTTTTGAGAGTGAAGGTGTAACAATCAATTTTTGCTAATTGAAAAATTGTGCTTAACTGATATGTTTAAAGATTTCTGAGATGTTCTTTATTTCTATCACATCAGGGACATTGATTGCTCTTTCAATTGGGAATTTATAGACCCGTTCACATAAAACTGTCTGCACTCCGGCCCTATGACCTCCCACAATATCTGCAGGTTCATCACCACACATAAAACATGAAGCTCCACTATGTTCTAATCCCATTTTCTTTAATGTATAATGAAATATTCCCGGGTCAGGTTTTCTTTTTCCATATAAAGCAGATGTAACAACTGCATCGAAATAATGATCCATATCATATTTTTTAAGGAGATTTTCGACTAATGAATGATGAGGGTGATTAGATAGAACACCAAGCTTAATCTCTCCTAAATTATATAATTTTTCCAAGGTTTCTTTAGTAAAATCGAAAGGAACCCATTCTGTTGCTTCTCCCGAATGATATAAATCAGCAAGTTCAGAGTAAAAATCCGCATTTTTTTCCTCCAGATCGTCAATTAATTCTTTCTTTACCATTAAATCCAATACCTGTTCAAAAAGAAATGTTGTGGGAAATTCTTCTTTTGTTTTCATACTTTTTTGAAAAAATGAGGCTCTTTTACGCTTAATAAGTTTTTTAAATTTTTCAATTACAGTTTGATCCTTAAAAATTTGCTGTTCTTTTAATAAAGCAATGGATTTCTGTAATCCACGCCTATAAGCATCCATATAGCTATCCATACTCACGTTTCGGAAATTAAATAAGGTGAAGCCAAAATCAAAAATGATTCCTTTTACATTCATACCTTAGATCATAAAAGTAATTTCAAAATATTAACTTAACTCTGAGGGACTTATAATGCTATGTTAGATAAGAGAAGTGACTCCTGCCAACACCTCTGTATTGTCTTTTGGTTAGTGCTAAGATTCGAATTCTTATTACACCTTGTAAGAAAATCTTCAGCTTACCGTCGACAGGAATCTTTGTTTGAAAAGATTTCCTACTGAAAAGATATTCTAAGTAGTTTTCTCAAAAAGTATAATTTTATTTCCCTGTGCTACCTAATTAAAAAATTAGAACTTTATAAAGAGTTCAGAATTATTCTTTTTTCGTACTTTATAACCGAACAAGAATATTTTTCAATATATCTTTATTTGAAAAATTGATAAATTGAAAAAGTGGGATTCTTAATTAAGATTAAGATTTTAAATTCTTCATTTAGGATATGCATTTGTTAATAATTTAATAATCAAATAATTTTTAGCAATGATATTTATTTTTAATAGGGAAAAATATGTCAATCGATAAATGGATTTCTGAGACTAAGGAAGAAAGAGAAAAAAGAGAGAAAATTGATAAGCTATTTAAATCTCTTCCAGAAGAAAAAGTTCTGGATTTAAAGAAAAGAAAGATCAAAGACTTAAAAAAAAAGAGAAGAGAGGAGAGCGTCGATGAAATTGAGCCTAATAGTTTTTTAAATGAACTTATTGAATTTAAAGAGTGGTTAAATCAAAGAACTTATCTAAAAGGAGATCTCGATAAAATTGAAATTTGGATTCATAATTTAAATAAAAAATTGACTTTAGAAACTAAGGATCAAGAATTAAAAACTTCGAAAGCACATTTGATTGAGCAGTTTAGAAAAATACCTCCTAAATTTTTAGATGAAAAAACAAGAGTAGCAATTAATAAAAAATTGTATGGGACTAAAAGAACGAGTTCTGATAACTATTATTTAAGAAAATTAAAAAAATTTATCCAAGATAAATTAATAGAAGCTAGTTATTATGAGCTTTTGAAAACCATTTTAGATTCATAACCAAAAATTAGAAATCTAAAATCTCCAAACCTTTTTCCACGAAACTGAACTCAAGTAATTTTCCATGTTGCTTTTTTAATAATGTTTTAATCTTTTCTTTAAATCTTGGATTTATTAACCATATCATACATCCTCCTCCCCCTGCGCCACACACCCTCCCTCCTATACTGCCATTTCTTAGTATTAAACTGTTCAATTGTTTCATATAATCTGTAGTGAGCAGGGGATTGAATTTAGTCTTAATTTCTAAATCTTCAGTTAAGAGTTCCCCGAATTTCTCAAAATCTTCCGACACCAACGTATCTTTCATGTGGTATGCAATTTCTTTTAATTTATCTAAGAATTTTTTTGATTGTTCTTTATTTTCTGCATATGACTTGACTTGTTCTTTTACTATATTCCCACTTACACGAGGCAATCCAGAATAAAACAATATAAGATTTTCTTCGATTTCTTTTTTAAATGAATGAGAAATTTTTATCTTTTGAACACGCACATTAGAATCTCCTAAGAATTTTAATCCATTGAATCCACCATAGACTGCAGCATATTGATCTTGACGACCTCCTAAATTCTTTAAAATATCTTGCTCAACAGAATAAGCTTTTTCCGCGATTGCATCTAATTCTATTTTTCTTTCTTCTAATTTTAATATACCTGAAATTAGACAGGTACACAAGCTTGCTGAAGCCCCCAATCCTGCTTTTTTTGGAGGTTCTCCATGAATATATACATCCATTCCTAGCTTAGGTTTTGTTAAATAAAAAACGGAATCAAACAAATTAGATGGCTGATACTCAGTATCAAAAATCTTAATCGAATTAAATTTAAAAGGTGAAAAGGTGTCATTAGAATAAATATTAATCTCAGTATCTTCTCGTTTAGTAAAAATACATCGAAAATACCAGTTTATAGTACTATTAATGACATAACCTCCGTAATCTGAGGGATAAGGTTCAACATCAGTGCCACCTCCTCCAAATGCTATCCTTACTGGTGTTTTCGATATTATTGCCATTTTCTTTCGTAATTTGGTTAATTAAATGAGGGCAGATTAGTAATTATGTATACTTTGTTTAATTCAAGATATACTTTTTATTTTATCTTATTTTATTATATTTAATATGTGGTTAATTTGCCCAATAGCGGGCATAGGAAAACGTTTACAACCTTTTACTTATTCTAAACCGAAAGCATTTTTAAAAATTGCTGGAAAACGATTAATTGATCATATTCTCTTAAAATTAAAAAAGACCTTTCCACAGGGAACTAATATTTGCTTTATAGTCGGATATAAAAAACGACAAATTTCTGAATATCTCACTCAGAATTACTCAGACTATTTTAATATCCATTTTATTGAACAAAAACCTTTAGGTTATAGCGCTGACGCGCCTTATTTTTCGGGACTAGGCGATGCGATTTTATTAGCAAGAAATTTTGCTGAAAATGATGATTGTTTTATTTTCTTCAGTGATAGGCTCCCAATGGAAGATTATACCTCAATTGCCTTGACTTTTCACCAACAAGAGTGCGATGGAATTTTTAATGTAAAAAGAGTTGAGCATCCAGAATTTTATGGTGTTATAGTTTTAGATAGTGAAGGAAAATATTTAACTCGAATTGTAGAAAAACCTAAAGAATTTGTTTCAGATTATGCTGTGTCTGGTGCTTATTTATTCGGGAAGGAACTCATGCCACGATTATTCGAACTTTTAGAAGAACAAAGCAAAAGTCCTCTCAAAAACGGACAAGAACACCAAATAACTCCTGTCTTAGAACAACTGATTGAAGAGGGTGTGAAATTTACGATTAATGAAATGCAAGGTGAAATTCTCGATTTTGGCAGACCTGAAAGCTTGTTAGAAGGAAACAGGCATATATTATCTGAAATAAAATTAAAAGATCCTTCACATGAGAATTTATTCAAGTCAGGTAATATAGTAGACTCTAAAATTGTACCACCCGTGTTTATTGGTAAGAATGTAAGAGTTTATGATTCCGTTTTAGGACCAAACGTTTCTCTTGGGGATGATGTTATTATTGATAAATGTATTTTGTCGGAGTGTGTTATAGGCGATGGAGCACACCTGAAAAAAATAATTTCATCAGAGAGCATTATAGGGGATTACTCAATTCTGGAAGATTTGATTAAAAAAAACATCACTATTGGAGATTCTTCCTATATTACAACCTCTAACATGAAATCTTTCTAAGAAAAAATTAAAAAAAAAAGATTAACCAATATTTGGTCTTTTATCTTGCCAAGGAGCTACTTCTTCGAAAGCTTTTGAAACTTGAAGAACAGTTTTTTCATCATATCTCTTTCCAATAATCTGCATTCCAATTGGTAACCCGTTTATCCAACCACAAGGAATTGACGCGGCGGGAAGTCCGGTCATGTTAAATGGATATGTATAATTCATCCAACCCACAAATGATACACCTTTTCCAGCGATCATTGGAACAGTTGTGGCACCCAACTCAAATGCAGGTACAGGCGTTGTAGGAGTAAGTAAAATATCATAGTCTTCAAATAATTTGTGAAATACATCATAGACTGTCTGTCTTACTGCCCAAGCTTTACCTATGTCCATCGCATTATATGAAATCCCAGCCTCAATTAAGCGCTTTAAATCAGGGCTTAAATCGTCAGGTCTTTTGCTCAGATCTTTTTTTAAATCAAACGCATAACCCATGGTGACTAGTACATTGAATCCAAATTCAGGCTTTCTTAATTTAATTTTTGCTTCTTCTACGTTCCAACTAAAATTTTCAAATTTTGGAACACTTTCAAGGAACTTTTTTTCAACCTCGGGTTCAATTGCTTTAGAAAATCCTAAATCAATGGAATAACCAATTTTCAGGTTTTTAGGGATCTCTTTAAGGCTTTTTACGTAATCCGTACCCTCATCTGGAAATGTGTTTTTATCAAAAGGATGAAATCCTTTCATAACGTCCAACATTAACGCAGCATCCTTCACATATCGGACAATTGGTCCATAATGATCCATTGACCAAAATGCGATTCCAATAGGAGGATACCGTGGAATTCGCCCAAATGTTGGCTTTAAACCATAAACACCACATAAACAACTTGGAAGTCGAATTGAGCCTCCACCATCAGATCCTAAAGCTAATGGTCCTAAACCACTAGCGACTGATGCTGCTGCTCCACCACTTGAACCCCCGGAGGTTTTTTCTAAATTCCAAGGATTTTTAGTCTGACCAAAGATGTAATTTTGAGTAACTGGAATATGTCCGAATTCAGGTGTATTTGTTTTTCCCATTAATACGCAATTTGCATTTAATAACCTTTGAACAGCTAGATCGTTTTGTTTGGGGATAAAGTCTTTATATAATTTAGAACCATAAGTTGTTCTAACACCTTTAGTTTGCATTAAATCTTTTATACTTGTGGGAATACCATGCAAAAGTCCTAATTTTTCACCTTTTTTAACCGCCTCATCGGCCTTTTTAGCCATTTCCCTTGCTAAATCTAAAGTGGGTGTGCAATAAGCATTAATTATCGGATTTATTTTTTCAATTCTTTCAATTATAGCTTCGGTAATTTCTACAGAGGTTATGTCTTGAGTTTTTATTTTTTCGGCCATATCACAAGCAGACATATAACAAATATCTTCCTTATTCATTTTCGCTCCACTTAAAGAATAGTTAATTGAAATATAATTAGTTAATTTAAAATTTAAATTTTGATTATTTAAAATAATAATTCTGAACAAAAATTGAAAAACACTAGACTATTAATTAGAAAGAAGATTGAAATATAAGAAATTATTTTTTTACAGTTTTCTCTTAGTAACTATTTTTTCATTGTTTTTGAGTGTAAATGTGTATGCTCAAGACTATAAATTTGATCACGAGGAGGATGATTCATTCGTGTGGGAATGTACAGAGCTAAACAAATATGAGTTTGAACGAGTCTTTGGATTTGAACCCTCCTTCGAAAAAGGGGATAAAACCAGGAGAACTATTCAGGATGTTGATGAAAATGCCGATGGATGGTTTGTAACTGTAGAATTTTGGGATTTTCAAAAGGATTGGGATGAGGATGGTGCGATTATATATGAACAAGTATATGACAGCCCAAGTGACTATGAGGACAACATTTTTTTACCCACCCCCGTAAATGAATATCTGGCTGATGCAAGTGACGATTTACCCTCAAATTATATAGTAGAAGGGCAAAGAGTCACTATTAGAGAAACAGAATATGATCGGATTCTTGAGTATGATGCTAACGGAGTTTTATTTTCAGAATCATATGAAAATAAAGACGGAATTGTTTTAGTAAAGGTAGAAAGTACTTTACGAATTATCCCTATGGGAAATTTCTTTATTGGATTTATTATTTTAGCTGTTCTATCTATCATTGTTGTAATGATAAAGAAGAAAAAGTATTTGATAGTCGAATATATTTAGATGTAATGAATCTTTTCCCAGTTTCTTAGCTAAATCAATATTTAGTCATTATGTTTTCAAATCAAAAGTATTATATTAGCCATTATTATATAATGCTTAGATATAAGAATAGTTAAAAGTGAATTTTAAATGTCAAGTTTAAGTCTTAAAAAATTAGCAAATTTTTCCGGACGCGATGGTCCTCTCGTTTTAATCATTATGGATGGAATAGGGATTGGAAAGGAAGAGAACAATAATGCCTTCTATTTAGCGAAAACATCGTTTTTGGATAAATTAAAGCAAGATTGTATTAAGATGAAATTATACACAGAACTTAAGGCACATGGAACTGCTGTAGGACTCCCTTCAGATGAAGAGATGGGAAACAGCGAAGTAGGTCATAATGCATTTGGAGCAGGAAATATTGTTAAGCAAAGAGCACGTTTAGCCAAGGAAGCTATTGAGAGTAAAAAACTATTTAATAGCCATAAATGGTTAAAACTTATGGAATACATACATACAACTAGTAGTACATTACATTTCATAGGATTATTATCTGATGGATATGTTCATAGCCACATCTCCCATTTATTAGGATTATTATATGGATCATTTAATTCTAACATTAAGAAAGTAAGAATCCATACGCTTTTTGATGGGAGAGATGTTCCCCCTCAATCAGCTCCGTTATATATTGAGGAATTAGAAAAGGTACTTAATAACATCATGGAAACAAAGGATCTTGACTATAAAATCGCTTCTGGAGGGGGAAGGATGAGAGTTACGATGGATAGGTATAATTCAGATTGGGAAGTAGTCAGAAGAGGGTGGGAGGCTCATGTATGTGGAATCCCTGAGAGATTTCCAGGGTATAAAGGGTATTTTTTTACTGCAAGAGAAGCGGTAAATCAAGCTAGAATTATAGATCCTAATATTCTTGATCAATATTTACCCTCTTTTGTAATTGTAAACGAATCGCAATTTCCGATTGGAAAAATGGAGGAAGGGGATGCTGTAATTTATTTCAATTTTCGAGGAGATAGAGCCATCCAAATTTCAAGAGCATTTGATGAGGACAAGTTCTCTGAGTTTGAAAAAAAATGTAACCCTAAAGTGCATTATTATGGCTTATTGCAGTATGACGATAAACTTATGATTCCAAAAAATTATTTCATCGATCCACCTAAAATATACAATACTCTATCGGATTATTTATCATCAGAGGGAGTGAGGGAATTCGCGATCGCAGAGACTCATAAGTATGGACACATTACATATTTTTGGAGAGGAAATCGGGATATAAAAATCAAAGGTGAAGATTGTATGGAAATTAAATCGGATCCTTCCGAAACTATCAAAGATCAACCAGAAATGAAAGCATTTGAAGTAAAGAGGGAGTTGGAAAGTGCAATTTTATCAGGAAATTATAAATTTTTGAGAGTTAATTTTGCAAATGGGGATATGGTTGGTCATACAGGAGATATCGATGCTGCTATCATCGCAGCCGAGACCGTTGATAAATGTGTTATGGAGATAGTGGACATAGTAAATGAATTGGGCGGGCTCACAATAATTACTGCAGATCATGGAAATATCGACGAAATGGAAAAATATAAAACAGCTCATACTTTAAATCCTGTAATGTTTGCAATTGTGGACTCTGGATATTATGATATGTACCATGTAACCAACAAATATGTAATAAATGAAAATCTCCAAGAACCAGCATTGGGGAATGTCGCCGCTACAATACTTAACTTACTCGGTTATGAAAAACCCGAAGATTATTTGGATTCCTTAATAACTTTCATTTAGTTGAACAATTCTTTTATTATTATAAGAAATATATAGATTAACATGATTGAAGATTTACTTATCATTAATGATTCGGGTCTTCTCTTATTCGGCTGGCATCCTGAAGAAGCAACCGGAGAGGACCAAGATAATCTAATTAGTGGTTTCTTTACTGCACTTAATTCTTTTGCCACCTTTGAAAAAGGAGAGGATTTAAAATCTATAAAACTAAGAGAATCCACTATTATTTTCGAGAAATATGAAAAATTATTTCAAAAGCTAGTTTTCATAATAACTACTAAAAATGAACAAATGATTACTTTACTTCATTCTATTGTTCATGTTATAATGGATTCCTTTATTGATAACTACACTGAAGAATTAGATAAAGAATTCGATGGATCTGTCAGTACTTTTCGTGATTTCACAGAAATAATAAGTCAAATCTTAAGTGATTTTGGAATGGATTTGATTTTGCATGATATTGCTCGAATAGATGATAAAGATATCTTAAAAGCATTTATTTTACTCAACCCTCTTGATGGGAATATACTGTTTATTCATGCAAAACAATATATTAATAAAGAAGATATTAGCTTTCTAGTACCTCTTATGAAAAATACCGGACAAATGGTGGCCCATATTTCTAATGAAAATTTGAATATAATCACTCTTACAACTATCAAAAACGAACACTTAGAATTGATATTTCGAGAAAGAGTTGTGGTAGTGAGATTCTACGTAATTGATAAGAAATCTGATGATCATTTATTAGTATTAGACTTCATAAAAAATAAAGAAAAATTACTAAAGAAATCAAAAAAAGTAGAAAAAATGCTTGGTAATATTCATTGGGGTTCAAATATTAGATCTGTTATTTTTATCGATTTATTAGGTAATATATTATTCTCAAAAGTAATGGAAAACGCAAGTTATTTTTTGAAAAATACTACAGAAATTATTAGTTTTATAAGTTCTTGTAAAAAAGCGAGTGAAACAATTTTTAACAAAGACATGTTTTCCTCGTCTATTGTAAGTCAACAAAACTCAGCAATTTGTATAAATTTAAATACAAGCATTTTATTCGCAGTAATGGATAATATGGAATCTTCCTATAATTTTCAAGAATTAAGAGATACCGGTCGAGAATTACTCAAAAAAATTTGAATTTATATTTATAAGTTATAAAATTTATAAACTAAACATATAATCATATTAATTAAAGAAAACAAATTAAAGATGTTATTATGGTTGATCTTTGGGTTGAACTTCTCATTATCCAAACTATATTTGGATACTGCTTTGTAATTGCAAATGATCTTATTGGTTTATACAACGCTAAAGATCTCAACGTAATGAAAAGTGATTTGACTTTTGTAAAATACCACAAACTATTCGGACGAATAGAAGTTTCAGTATTTTATATTGTAGCCGCCCAATGTCTATATATGCTCTATGTTCATATGACAGTCGGGGACCCTAACTTGTACAGACCTACAGGTCTTGCGGCTCACACATGGATTGGCGGATTTTTAGCCGTTGTGCTCGTTACGATAAAATTCATTATAGCTCGATTTAAAAAAGATGAAATTTACAAGTATGGTATTATAATCGGACCAATTGGATTTATCGGATGGAGTTTATCTCATTGGACAAGCTTGTATAATTTTTATTTTGTGGTATTACCTAGTTCAGGAGATACCACTACAATTGCTCCAAATAATTTCATTTGGGCTGCAATTTTTCCGTTTTTTGTGGGAATTGCATTATTCATGTTTGTTTTGATTAAGAGAGGGCATCAGAGAAAAGAAAGAGGACGTTTCGCATTCGATCAAATCGCATTTTTATTACATGGCATAACTTTTGGCTATGAAAAATCTGCTAAAGAATTATTAGGTACCCCCGCTCTTTTCAAATACGTAGTACCTCAAACATATGAATTTATTGAAAAGATGATGACGATGTCCGGATTTGATATGAAGAAGCTTGAAAGCATGAGCATTTCTGATGCGATGAAAGAATTTATGAAAATGGCAGCAAAATTAGGTATGGCAGAAAAAGTTAAAATAAGATGGGAATCCGAAAATGTGTTTACTATTGAATCTATAAATTGTTCTACTGCCGCGGTTCGCAGTGTCATGACTCCTGAAGAGCTGACCAATGCCGTATGTCCTTGGGCCCTTATTACAGCAGCAATTATGAATAAAATCACCGGAAAAGAACTGAAATTTGAGCCTTCAGAATTTAATCAAATCGGAGCAAGCACAAGGCTCACTATTGTAGATAAACCCTCATCATCCCAATAATCTATGAAACTTGGAAAAAATTATACGATTCATTCTGAGTTAGCTTTACCATATTTGGAAACTCCAGAAGACCACATAAGAGCAATTTTTAAAACTCTGGAGATAAAGTTTGGATTGAAAAGAGATTCGAAGCAAAAATTAATTGACTTAGGGTGTGGTGATGGACGAGTTGTGTTATATGCAGCATTAAATTATGGCGTCTTATCAATAGGCTACGAAATTAATCCAGATTTAGTGAAAGAGGCTTTAGAGCAAAAAGACCTCTTGAAAAAAGAGAAAAAGTATAAAAGTAAATATTTTCGGAAAATAAAAATCAAAATGGGAGATTTATTTAACCTCAATTTAAAAAAATATGATTTTATTTACATATTTTCTCTTCCTACTATGCAAAAATTTTTACATCACGTATTTCAAACAGCTAAACCAAAAGCAACCTTCATCTCATACAAATATCCCCTTGATCAATTTAAAACTTATTTAAAACTACATTACAAAATGACTATTCAGAGTGAAAGCCGGGAAACTTATATATATTTCTATAGGATGATGTGAATAAGCACAAAAAATTTCAATTATAGGGCTTATTCTCAATACTAACTTTAGATTAGTAAGGTAAGTTTAAATTAGTTATTTATGATATCTTTTATAAATCTAACAAAAAATAGTTGATAGAAAATGAGTTTGGCAGATACTTTAGCAAAGGCTAAATTTAAAGAAGAATCCAAGGGCTTCCGACATAAATTGTCCGTATTTATTCTAATCATAATTGTGCTGGGATATATCTTTTTATTTGGATATTTAGCCTATGTTTCAGCCTCGGCATATGGGATAAGATTTGAAGTAAAGGATTTTGAAGACTCCCAACCAACCAATACCTCAATAGGTATTGATGGAAGTGTGATTATAAAGAATACGCACTGGTATTCAGCGGATATAACTAATATTAAGATAAAAATGAGTATATACACTGATGATGATGTGAAGATTAAATCGAAAACAGTTGAAAAAAAGATTATTCCGAGACTAAAAAAATCCGAGATTGATTTAGATTTTACCTTTGAACCAGAAGATTTTGATAACTTTGCGGATTTTGAGAGTTTAAACCACACAGACGAGCTCGAGATTAAATTCGACGTTGTATTTACATATGCTTATGTTTATACTATAGATTTTGAAATTACCATGGACACGGAGTTGGAATAGAGGTGATCAAATAAATGGGCTATTGGATAAATTGGGTTACACTCTTTAGAAATTTAATAACATCCGTGCTTTTTGGATTGGTTATACCGTATTATCTAATAAATTATATTGATCCTCAGGGTAACCTTTTTGATTTAGGAGCGGTTCTCTTTAACGGGATTATTTTTGTTGTGGTATATACCATCTACGGAATCTTTAAAAAAGATTTGGTTATTCGATTTCTTATAGGTATTGGTTGGATAGCTACATTAGTTTACTTCTATACTGTAGGAAATAATTTCTTTACTTTCTATTTACCGGGCTGTGGTTTTGGGTATTCTTGTCTTGATGGAAGCTATAGGGGAATAGATTTTAAATTCGGATATAATTACGCTTGGGTAATTTATGCTATGCTTGGCTTAAAAGGCTTAAATCTTCTCAGGCATCTAGTTAAACCTCCAGAGCAAAAATATAAATATTTAACAATTAGCGACAGATTTAGCAAATAAGCTAATTTTTTTTTTTATTATATTTCAGTTTATTAAACTTCTATATTATACATAAAAATAAAGAATTTAATTAGAATAATTGAAAGAAACTTATAAAAGTGCTTTAGAGATAAGTCAATTTATATCCTTTGAGACGTTTTCGAACCTCTTTAAAAATTTGGCTTTCAAGTTCTTTTTGTATTTCTAGGTTGTTTGCTGCTACGTATTCTCTTAGTTGAGTCTTGTTTAAAGTAGTCTGACCACTTATTTTTAGCCAAGTTAACATCTCTGAAACAATTTTCCCTCCATTTCCCCTCATAAACTCGGGTAGATAACAATCTGCTTGCGCCCTCGACATATAAACTGTATACACAAATAATCCTTTAGCATCTAATTTTTTATACACATGAGGAATAACAGGGTGGTCAAAGATCATCATATGAATATTTTTACCTGCTTTTTGAATTTTTTTATAGAGTGGCATCCATTCATCTTCTCCATCTTGGGGTACTCCCGGTTTGAAACCTGGAACCCACTGAATACCATCCGTGATTTTTAAAATATCATCGAGATATTTTATTTCTTCTGGACCATCTAAATGATATATCGAATAATCCATATGTTCTGCTTGTTCCTTTAAGTCGGGGAGCACAAATCTTTCGAAAAACTTCGGATTAAGCATTACACTAAAGTCACACTGCATTGTATAATACCTTTTAGGACACCATACATTTAACCAACTATTACATCCATCTACGTATTTGTTTATAATGTCCTGTAACTCATCATAAACTTTTAAATATTTTTCCATGATTATGGCCCGGCATGTATCTATTAACTCGGGATTGCGTTTCATTTGAATTATGATCTTTTGCGAACCAAGAAATGATACTAATATATCTAATATCCCTCCTAAATCAGTCATCGAAACACAATAATTATGTTTCGCACCTCGCTTTGCAGCAATTTCCGTTGTTCGTTTTAATCTTACATACCACTCGTTATTGTTATTTAATTTCGCACTTTCAAGAACGGAAATAATATCCTTGACTTCAGTAGGTTGATCAAACCACATAGTTCCTGATTTGTATTCTGGAGTAACTCCCAGAACCGATGCCATGATGCCAGGTCCATAATTTGGAAAATAAGAGGGAATACATTCACCACCATACACTAATCCATCACTATATTTTTCGAAGGTGTCAAGAATTGGTTCAATACCATCCCATTTCTTACATAGCTCAAAATTTAAGGCACTTGCGGCGATTGCTGCCTTTTCTGAACCTGGACCTTCCAGGATATTATATGAAATTACCGGTCTATCCATACTTTCATGATCCCACCATGCAGCCATTCGTTCTTTTGCTTCTTGTAAATCTTCTTTAAGAATCATAATAAAACCTAATTTCCTGTGATTAATATTTATTAAAAATGTTTAAAGAATTAAAAGGCTACTTTTAATAATGATATAGCTATTTGACTTAAGCTTTAAGAATCATAAAAAAAAGAGAATTAAGTGATAACTATGAGAGCTTCGACCCACAACTTGGACAAAATTTTGCATCTCGTTCAAGTTGATGACCACAATATATGCAAAAATTCTTGTTTGTTGATGGTAAGGGTGCCTCGATTTTTTTCGCTGGAGGTACGTATTCGGTCGAAGGTACATACTCAACCTTTTGACCTAATTCAATCTCTCCCGTATCAGCTTTAAAACGATACACTATTTTCCCGCTATCTCGCAAGTCTGCTAGTACACGAAGCAAGTCTTTAGGTTTAATTCCAACTTCGAGTGCTATATTCTCGAGCTTATAGGTACCTTGATGACCGCGATCCATCAGTGATCTTAAAACTGCTTTCTTGTATTTGTTATTCGTATACAGTTGCTGAAAAGCTCCAAGAAGAATAAAAAATGCAGGAATAAATAACCAAAAACCCCAATTTCTAAGTCCTAAGAAAGGAATTCCAACTCGTAAGAAATGTAATGATAAAATAGCGACAAAGAGAAAAATTAATCCTATTATAAAGGAACCTTTGGCAGCCTTATACTTTTCTTTGGAATAATATCGATCTTTATATTTTTCGTTCGTCATTTATAATTCACCTACTTTAATTACAAAGTATGTTTATTTGATATAAAAATTATGGAGTCCGATCTTTAACGAATAAATTCGAATAAAGTTTTAAACCATTAAACAGTTCAAATAAAAGTTATACAATAAATATCAAGTTATTATCCCGTTCAACCTTATTTTCTTTCTCTAATTTAATTATATGACCCTCAGCTATAGCTACACCAGGAAATGCTTGGGCTCTGGTTGTTTTATAAAGCAATTTTGCTAAGTCTAGAATTGTATGCGGTCCTTTCTTTAAGTTCTCAAGAATAATCTGGTCTTTAATAAGGATCTTATTGCGGATTTGATTAATTCGTTCCTTTACATTACTAAATTTATTTCCATGAGAAGGGTAGATATAATCAATTGGGAAATTTTCCACTTTTTCCAAACTTGATAAATATCCTATTGCTCCACCAGAGCTGGGGGAATACCATGCAGTTCCGATTTCACCTATAAGGTCTCCTGAAAGCAAAAATCTATGATTCATCTCATAAAATGAGGTATGCCCAGGAGCATGACCGGGTGTTGTTAATACTTTAAATTGATAATTACCTAATTGTAAAACATCGTTATCTTTAATTGTCTGAATATAGGCGTTATCTGGAAGTTGTGACATTGAACAAAACATCCCTAAACTCTGGTTGATATCAAACGTATCACCGAAGAATTCCTTAACTCCTGATTCAAAATTTTGCTGCTTTATCAAATTTATATCAAAAGACTCATTTAATAGGTCAATATTTTGTGCGCTCTCTTTTTCAATCTCGTTAATAATGATTTTTACATCAGCAGGATTAATTCTCTTATAAAAAGCGCTCATAGCTCCCATATGGTCTGGATGAGCATGAGAGATAACAATTGTATGAAGATCATCTAATTTAAAATCTAATCCCTCTAATCGCTTGAACAGCACCCTTGTAAATTTTCTTAATCCGCAGCCAACTTCTATTAGAATTATTCCCTCATCATCTTTAATAGCAAAAATATTTGCCGATGCGGGCCACATCGATTTTTCGGCTTTTATAAAAAGAAAATCTGTATTCATCAAGGTATTAAATAAAATTTAAAATAAAACTTAAACTCCGTGACTTTAAGGTTTCATGATTCTGAGATATGCTAAAATTAATAAGAACTCTGGGATTAGATTTCTATATTATGCTAAAGGGAATCCATTTTTTATTGACTTATTTGTGCAATTATGAATGTGACCATTGCTTTCTATATTGTAGTCCCAATTCAGCAGGAACCTTTACCTTGAAACAAATAACAACTGTCTTAAATGAAGCAGAAAAAATTAATACAGTAGAGTCGATTTATTTTGAAGGGGGTGAACCATTTCTTTTCTACCCTTTAATGCTAGAAGGTCTTAAAATTGCTGCAGAAAAAGGTTTTAAAACAGGAATAGTCACTAATTCTTATTGGGCGACTAATGTAGAAGATGCTGAATTATGGCTTAAACCCATTGCCGATTTAGATATTTCAGACTTAAGCATTAGCGATGATTTTTATCACTTTGGAGACGAGGTTGATAATTTAGCTAAAAATGCAAAAATCGCCGCTACAAACCTTAATATGCCCTTAAAATCAATAAAAATCGAAGAACCTCACATTAAGCAGCAAAAAGATAAAGGAGCGGCAGTTATAGGAGGTGGTGCAATGTTTAGAGGAAGAGCTGTCGAAAAACTAATTGAAGGGCTACCCTGTAGAACTTGGGAAAATATGAAAGAATGCCCTTATGAGGAGTTAAAACACCCACATAGGGTCCATATAGATTCATTTGGAAATGTTCATCTGTGTCAGGGATTGACGTTAGGAAATATGTGGAAAACGCCTTTATCAGAATTAATTGAAAATTATGATTATAAATTACACCCTATTTGTCAACCATTAATTAAGGGGGGTCCAGCTGAATTGGTTAGGAATTACGATCTAGCTCTAAAAGCAGAATATGTTGATGAATGTCATTTATGTTATCTCTGTCGCTTGGCTTTAATAGAAAGGCTTCCCCAATTTCTTGCTCCAAAACAGGTTTATGGATTGCTATAATTACATATAATCGTTTTATCTAAAAATTCCTTTTCATTGAAAACTTTCTATATTTATTTTCTTTTGTTTATTCTTCTTTTGATTGAAATGAAAATCAAAATGCTAATGGCACTAAAAATTATAAAACCGAGAATAGAAACTACCAAAAGCAAGAAAAACAAAAAAACTAGTGCCCCTATAATAAGGCCTAAGAGATTTTCCTCATTTAGCGCATACCCATTTCCGGATGCAGTAGCAATTCGCCATAATATAAATAAAGTCCATATGGGCATCAAAAGGATAGGAATGATGGGAGGAACATTTAATGCCGGAAGAATCCAAGCAATCATAAAAAAGCATACCCCCCAAACCGCACCAAGGAAAAAGAAATGTTTAAAGCTGGGAGATTCCACTTCTTTCTTTTCAAATAAGGTCGCTGGGGCCCTCTTTGCAATTATAATTAATATCACCGTCAGTATGAGAAATCCAAAATATTCTACGAATCCGGGGATATAGTTGTATGTGTCTATAACGAACAGCATCCAGATAGGACCACATAAAATAAAAATAATGATAACTAGTATGAATCCTTTATTACCTAACCAGGATTCTTCTTTGACCTCTGGAAATGCAATATGAGTTAACACTATAGGGATTGTAATGCTATAAATCATATGAAATATGATTAGCTCGACTGTCCATACCCAATTAACTCCTAAATATCTGCCATACGCTCCTAAGATTCCTACATCAGCCCAGTTAGGATTAAAAAAACTCATAAGATATATTCCCTCTTCAATAATTCCGTAAGCGGCGCCTAAAATTAGGAGGGGCAACCAGCCATCGGAGCCTTTATCCCAGCGAATCAGTAATTCGCGGGTGATCAGTGCTCCAAAACCGTATAGGAACACTAACAGAATTATTACTACTGGATTTATCCATTCAATTACTGGTGTAGAGGTTGATAACCCTTCTCCTACAAAAGGAGCAAAAAAAATCAGAAACAGTAATGCCTTTTTTGAATCTTTCATAGTAATTTCTCTTTTTTAAAAAAATTCTTATTCCTTAGGCTTTTTTTTTCTCAAATATTCTGGAAAGGCATTGATGATTTGAATGTTTGATTTTAATACAATATATCGCTCATCATTGTAGGCCAGTTCTTCAATCACGTCGCGTTCCTTTAGATATTCAATGGTTTCGATTAAATTGTCTAAAAATGTTTTTGAGACAAGTTGTGGTAATTTATCTCTTTGAATTAATCCTTCTCTAAGTTTTGAAAGAAGATTATAGGTTTTTGGGTCGGCCATAATCTTAAATAAAATTTTGCCGTCTTCTTCCAATTCTTCCTTTGTTTTAGTCTCATATTTATTAAAATATTCTTGGACTTTTGTGAGTAAGATATCTATTAACTCGGGGATTTCATCAAAAAATTCTATTACACTGTCTGGAGGTATTCTTTCTATAATAACTTCCTTTAATAAAATAATGTACTTTTCAACTCTTCCAATCTGGTTAATAAAAACTAATTGCTCATCAAGGAGAGTGGCAATCATATTATCAAAGTTATTTTCTGGAAACCTTTCAATAAACCATTCTTTTAATTCTTCCAAAGTGAGCACTCCCTCGGATAATTCTTGGAGTGTATCATAGATATGTTGTTTACTTAATAATAGAGCAATTCTCTCTTCTTCAGTTCTTTCTCTAGTACTTTCCACAACCGCCCAGTATAGTTCCTTGACCCAAAGTTTTACCAAGGAGTAATTTTTATGTATATCTTCTTGTTCTTGACCCTCAAACTTATGTAATTCATCTTTATAAAAAGCACTGTGAATCGCACCATGTGTTTGTAAACTATTTGAAAATTCCTGGAGTAATGTGGAAACTTTTTGTTCAATTTCAGGGGTAGTTGGTTGATCAAAAATAACCGAGACCATGAGCATTTCTTTCCCTCCGCGAGCTCGAATAGACTGAATTTCGAATGGATAATTTAAGGTCGTAAAACTTTCAAACGCATGTATGAAAAAATTTTCGCTGAATGGCTGATCCAGCAGGAAACTCATTACAGAAGAAATTTCTTTAGTTAGCATATGTTTTGGATACGAATAAAAGACCGAAGGACCTATTTTTCTGTGGAAGTGATTAAGACTTATGATCGGATTCATGTTTATTTTCTCTATTACTATAGATAGAATTCATTGTTTATAATACTATTTTACAGTTATGGAAATTGTCTTATTGTTATATAAGGAATTCTAAGTTATTAAGTACTGCTCTTAAATTTATTTAAAGGAAAAGTTTTCTTCTTGTATGATCCGAGCCTCTATATAGAATAATTGTCATTTCTATATCTTTAAGAAACTATGCAAAAAAGTCCTTCTATTATTGAGTTAAGTGGGCAGATACTTACCATAGGGAAAAAGCGATTAACTGGATAAGTGAAATTATTTTTTGCCATCTTCTTGCTCTTCCTCTCTCTGCTTTCTTTTTTCCTCTCGTAACTTTTTCAGATATTCCTCTTCAGACATAATCTCTTCAATGATCGTTTTTTTCCCATTTTTTAACCATGTTTCTTTTTCTTCTCGGGTAGTCTCAACAATTTTTTTACGGATCTTGTCTAAAACGAGTTTATCTTTTATTTTTCCTTCCTCAATCAATTTCTCAATAGCAAAAACGACCCAAGACTTATCTTCGGCAATACCATCCTCGACACCTTCAAAATAAGCTTCTTCAAATTTTTTTTGTTTATCTTTGGTATTTTCCACATCCCTATATAGTTCTTGAAAAGGTAATATAATTATCTTATTTTTACATTAGTTCTTGATTTGAATAACTTCTTTCATAAGCTCAATGTAACTACTATATGAGGAAGTAGTAGTGCATAAGAGGCCACCTGCTGCGTCTAATAAATCAAACTCATAGATTAGCTTTCTATCTTCAGTCGCAGTTATAAATGTGATAACAATTCCATGAATAAAAGATAGATATTTCGCAAGATCTTCATTTTTTAGGGTCATAATAATCTGTAATACTAATTATACCTTGAATATAAAAAGAAAAATTTTGTATCAAATACTTGTCATTAAACTATTTCTCAAAAATTGGATTATAAGGTTAAATTTATTTAAAGCACAGGGAGTCCAATATTTAATGATAGAAACATTTAAATATGAATGTTAAGTTTATTTTACATAAGTTAAAAAATAAAAAAAGGTGAAAAATGAATTGTTAAGTCTTGTAGTACGGACTCGACCTGATGGTCCACCTCCTGCTGGTGTCGCTGATCCTCTCTTAGTTGGTCTTTTCATTTCTATCGCTATTGCCTTATTTATTGGAGCAATTATATTATTACGCTATATCTATAAAGACGCAGTTAAAAGAGAATTAAACGCAGAGCTCTGGATTATCATCATTTTACTAGCTCCGATTATAGGGATTCCATTATACTTCGTAGTTCGAAATACAACGCGATGAAAACATGGAGGAGCGAGTTAAAATGCAAATTCTAATTTTTTTTTTTTATTTTTTATTAGAGATAAAATCAAATAGTAAAATTAATTTAACAAACCTATAAGAGTAAAAAAAACCATGAGTAAAACGATTATGGAAACGGATAAATTAAATAGAATAGCTGAAGAAAAATCCTCGATTGGCCCAATTGAGAAAGTAGGAACCGGTTTAAAAACCGTGATGAGATTAGAAAACTTGACAAAAAAATTTGGAAGCTTTATAGCAGTGAACAATATTAACATAGAAGTTTATGAGGGAGAAACCATCGGACTTGTAGGACCGAATGGAGCGGGGAAGACGACTACAATTAAAATGATTGCGAAACTTTTAAGGCCGACATCGGGAAAAATATTGGTTTTGAATAAAGCGGGAAAATTACAAGCTCTAAATGGGAATGACAAGGATTTAGTCAGGTTTGGCTTTCTGATCGACCAACCCTTTTTTTATGATATGACAGCGTATCAGATATTACGATATTTTGCAAGGTCTCAGAATTATCAGAAGGAAAAGATTAATTCCAGAATAGATGAGCTTTTGAAGTTATTCAAGTTATTTAAGTGGAAACATGAGAAAGTTAATACGTTTTCAAAGGGGATGCGCCAAAAGATGGGGATAATTCAATCAATTTTAGTGGATCCCCAAATTATTATATTGGATGAGCCTCAAACGGGATTAGATCCAAAGGCGCGAATAGAAATTAGGGCTACTATCCGGGAGCTTCAAAAGCTAGGAAAGACTATTTTTGTTGCATCCCATATGCTTCATGAAATTTCTGAAGTTTGCGATAAAATTGCGTTGATTAACAATGGGAAGATTGTTGCTTTTGATACAATTGAGAATTTGGAAAAGAATTTGAAGGAAAAAGAGCTACACTGTCAATTGCTTTATCCAATACCCCATAAGGATCTCGAAAGTACAATTGATAGAATCAATCAGAAATTAGAACACTATGCAAATCATAATATTGAAGTACCAACTCCTGAGCATAATCATAGTGTAAAATATAATCCCGAGGAACAGAATTTTACAATATATTATGACGGTAAAAGGGAATCGCGAGGTGAAATATTAGAAATATTAATGTCAGAGTTTAAATCAAACAACAAAATAATTTCTTTCAGTCAGCCAAAAACATCTAAATTAGAGCAAATTTACTTGGAAATGATTCTAGAAGATCAACCAAGAGATGGAGGTGGTTAAAAAATGCAATTATTAGAAAAAAATGAAAAGTACGAACAGTATTACTTAGCTGCATTGCCCGTTGTTACTACATATATTTTTGAACTCAAGAAACAGTGGAAAAAATTTGTAATTTTTACGATAATGGCCATCTCTTTTGTAATATTGTTGAGCCATTTACCATATGCATTGATACCTGACAATCCCTTACCAGACACTCAAGCGGATTATTTTCAATCAGGGCTTAATTTCATCATTTTGCTTACTATTTTCGGAGCTTGTTTCTTCTTTAGTGGAATCATTTGTTCAGAATATAGTGAAAAAACGGGCTTCATTACTTTTCCAATAATTAATAAATATAAGTTAGTAGTTGGAAAGTATCTTGGGGCGTTAACGCTAATGATTGGAGTAATTGCAGCATTTTATATTGCACTTGGAGTTTTAGGTATTTATTGGTATGGCGGACCAATTAATTATCGATATTACTATAGTTTCGGAATTGCATTATTATATTTAATAGCTGTTAGTAGTTTTGTAACCTTTTTCAGTAGTTTCATGAAATCAGTTAATATGACGATAGTTACTACCATTATGCTATTACTCATCGCTAATATGATTATAGATAGTTTAGTCATATTATTATATCCAGAGTTTGAGCCAATATATTCGTTAAATCATAATTCTCAGCTTATTTCCTATATTTTAGTTGAGGACTTTCCGACTAAACTTGAAGATAGATATGAAGATCTTGAATTTCGGAATTTTCACCGTCGAATTTGGCTTACGCCGACAATAGAGGGTGCAATCACGATTTTTCTGCTATATACAGTTATTTGTTTAATAGTTGCAGCGATTATATTTAAAAGGAGGCAATTATAGAAAGGTTATTATATCAGAATAGATGAGTGAGTGAAAAAATGGCAAAATTATTGAAACGAGATGGGGTGAAAAGAATCTCATTGGGTTTCTTCATATTGTCGACAATTTTAATTGGGCTGTGCTCAAATAGTATGGCTGCGAGTACTACATATGAACCTGCATTGAACAAGGGAACTGTGGTATTTAAGGTAGATCAATATAATGAGGGAAAATGGGAAGATACCGTTGATAGAGAATTAGAGCCTGATGATTATTTTGATGGAGACAGCGATGAAATCGGAGCAAGGAGTAAAATAACAATCAAAAATCTTGCAGAGTATAAATGGGATTTATATGATGCTTTAATATTCTTCTTTGACGTAGAGAGCTTTATTGATGAGGATGCACTTAATCAAACTGAACTTTTCTATTTACTGTCATTTCTTTCAAAGGATTATGTAGATGCGCTATATCCTGAGGAACATAAAGTATGGGAGGCTTTGACCGTGCAATGGGATTTTGAAACGGAAGAATTTGATGAATCGCCTGATGAAAAAAATTATATTCTTCCAATCTTTCAAGAACCCAAATATTACAGAGATCTGCTGGATGATTATAATAAATGGGCATTAGGTTTAAATACTACTATGCTCTTACTTGGAATAGAACCCTTTCCGATACTTGACGGAGATGATTTTCTATGGTTGCTTATCACAAGTGGGATATTTACGATTGCCCGTCCATTTAATAGCTATTTAACCACTTTAATTGACAAACTTGGCAGTGATGATGCCGAAGTAAAAGGAAACACATTAATCTTAGAGAGGAAAGGTGAAGAAGAGTACATTGTAGAAGTGACATTTAGCGACCAGGGAATGCAATCGAGTCTTGTCATAAAAAATGATGAAGGGAGAGTAATTTACGAAATCGTACAGGATAATACTGATACGATTGTTTTAATTGTATCAGGAGTCATAGCAGCAAGCATTGCTGGAATAATAATAGTGATAATGAGAAGAAGAAAAAAGTTTAAACAGTAGAATACTAATTCTACTATTTTTTTATTTTAAAGTAAATTATAAGAAATTAAAATACTAAATTTTCTTAGCAGAAATAGAGAAAATAGAGGAATGAATTTTAATGAAAAATAAAGAAATGGCGTATGAACATTTTATTCATAAAGACTTTCGCAGAAAAATTATTTTAAAAGTTAATGCCATCTTAATTCCTATATTCGCATTATTAACATTATTTTTTGTCGAACTTAGTTATGGGGAACATGTACCAACGGGTAGAGGCCCTCCAGGACCCAGCCCGATTGAAGAAATTGTAGGAGTCCCTGAATTATTATTTTGGCTGTTATTACTTGTAGTAGTAATTCCATATCTCGTTATAATGATTATTTTAGGTGTTTCATTGACAATTTACATTCGCAATTTCTCATTTGAAGTACTAGAGAATAATCTTGTAATCCATCATGGTGTTATTACCAAGACAAAGGCGACAATTCCATTTATTCAAATACAGAACATTAATGTGGTTAGTGGCATATTTGATAGATTATTTAAACTTTACACAGTGAAAATTGAAACTGCAGCAAGGAGTAGAAGTGGTTCAAGTCCAAGCCTCATTAAATTTAATCCAGAGGGCCATATACCGGGACTTAAAGAACCAAATATAATTGAAGATAAAATTAATGAAATGATGAAAAAGCTTTCGCATGTTCCTAGTGAATTAGAAGATAAGCTCTTTAAACCCGAAGAGCTTGCATTTGATAATTTCATTAGCTATATACTCTCTAAAATGCGAGAGGGGAAGGAATTAAAGACAAATATTAAGGAACTAAGGGAAAAGATGAATATCTCAAGTATGCAGTTAGCAGAAAAAGTGGGAGTTCCAATTCAAACAATAAAATATTTGGAAGAAGGCAGTTATAATCCCAGTTTAAGTTTGGCTTACAAAATCGCAAATGTATTGAATTGTAAAGTTGAAGATCTCTTTCAATTGGCTTAATGTTGAATTTTGAAATATTAAAATATATCTAAAAATCCAGTTTATAAAATATAAGTCCAATTATTTGGTGGGGATAATTCCGAGGTTTAATAAAAAATTAGTGTCAAGAATAAAGGAATTACGAGAAAAGCAGAAAATCTCCCAGCAAGAATTGGCAAAATCAGTGGGGGTTTCCCGTCAGACGATTTATTATTTGGAACGGGGTATGTCTAATCCTTCTTTAACTTTATCTTTAGATATATCTAAAATTCTTAATAAACCAATTGAAGAAATTTTCTACTACGAACCCTTTGTTGTAGAATTCTTAGGAAATAAAACTGTGGATGAAATGGATGAAATTGCGGACGTTACAGGAGTTAATTTAGAAAAATTATTGAACTTAAGAAAAATTGATGATAACCAATTATCTACCATGTACACTGAAGAAGAGTTAAAAAAAATTGCTGAAGCTCTCGGGGTAAAGTTTCATATTCTTTTCATAAAGGATGAAGGGTGAAGCAACGCAATACTATAAAAGTAAAGATAAAAATAAAATAGTAGATGTGTAATAGTTTAAAAAAAAAAGATATTTTGTTTTTGTTATTAACCTAAAACAATACTTGCGATAATTATGGCAACAACAAAAGTAATTATAATTATTAGTACGAAGAGTATAATTAAAACGATAATAACAAAAAATAGCGAAGAACCAAATCCTTTATCGTAAATTTTCGAGACTATAATGGAGCCAATGATTAAATTAATTACTAATGCGAGAATGTAGGATATGAGTGGATCAAGCTCTGCATAACTAAGTGCCACAGCAACAATAATGAGCACTATTAACCACACAAGATTTACAATAAACGCTTTACTCCATGAATCTGCCCAATCTTTTTTATTCGCCAGCCATTTTGTTATAATAATTCCGAGTATAAACGCAATTACCGCTACTATTATCATGGTTAATATAATGATCAAGACTATATTTCCAATTAATTCTCCAAGCTGAAAAATCATTTTTTTATCAACTCAAATTTAAATTTAAATTAATATAGAATTATGAAATATTAAAATTTTTGTTTCGAAGAGTATTAAAAAGGAGACAATAAATATAGCAAAAGTATTATAAAACCAATTACCTATCTTTTATATTTGAAATAGTATCATTTTAACTTTGAGAGTGTAATGAGGTGGTTACTAATATGAAAGAAAATTTAGATAAATATTGGGATTATGGGAAGAAAATAGAGCGTTATTTACGACCTGCTACGTTTCCGATTGCAATTAAATTGATTCGAAATGAAAAAGAAATTCCCTCGAATAGTAGGAGACCAAATAAAGACTTAAAAATTCAAAATTTTATCTGTCAGAATTTCTCAATGGTTCGCCGGTATGGATGGACGGTCGCCATAACGGAGGAGGATTGTGTATGCAGAGCGGCAAGAACAGTCTATGGTTGGGATTCTGTTTCTGAAGAAATGGCAGAATGGGGTCATCAATTTAATATTGGGCTTTATGCCAAGGATTTAGAGACTTCAAAAAAATTGCAAAAACACTTTTATTTATTCAATAATGAGTATAGAGGCCTAGTAATTTCACCACTTACCAGAACTAAGGTTATTCCAGATGTAGTGCAAATCTATTGTATGCCTGCTCAAGCAATGCGTTTGACTCAAGCATATCTTTACATGGAAGGTGGCATGCTTGAATTTACCGATGCCGGAAGGATAGGATCGTGCCATATTGGAGTAATTAAAACTTTTCAAACGAAAAAACCCCAATTAGTAATATTGGGCAATGGAGATAGAGTATGGGGTGGAGCAGAAGATCATGAAGTGATGTACTCCATTCCAGAGAGTAAAATAGATGTTGTTATAGAGGGTTTAGAGGCAACTCACAGTGCGGGATTGAGATATCCCATTCCGAAATATATGAATTATAAACCTGGATTTCAAGAGGCTTTTAGAAAAAGGGCAAAAAAAAGAGCTGGGGGCACTCTTGTTAAAGAGAAATAACTGTTTTTTAATTAAAGTAAAATTTTTTTAATTTTACTATTTAAATTCTAAAAAGTTATTTTAAAGGAACTTAATTCAAAAAAGAGATTATATTATTACTATTTAAAAACAGAGTTTTAATGCCCATAAAATCATATTGCATTCAATAAGAAACTCCTGTCTTAATTCCTCATCTTTTATCCAAGCCTTTATGAAAGGGCAAGAACACCAGTCAAAAAATTCATCTCCATACTCGTTAGTAACATTTCCCGTTAACTCAATCTTAATACCGAGCATTACAATATATGCAATTTCATCTAAGTCATTCTGAGCCAGAAATTCAACAATATCCAGTTCAAAAAGTATGAATAATTTTTTAAGACGCGCCCAACCCCTCCAATCCTTATAACTTGAGTCAACAACCATTCTTCGCATGATATCTAATTCTCGATAAATTAAGTCTTTAACGTCTTCTTCAGCAAGTTCAATTGTCATTTTTGCATTATAATTTATTCCACTTACATTGAGCTTAACTATAAGTGTATAATTATTTAATTTGAATACTGTAGGATTAATTGTTCCAAATTCATCATAGGTATAGAGAATGCTGCCATTAATTAGTTGAATGATAACAGAATAATCTGTACTAACTTCTAAATTAGCAGAAATCATAAAAGAAATATCCACCCCAAGATTTCGATTTAAGCTAAATCCTAAAAATTCAATAGTTATGTTAATTTCAGTAGTAGTTCCCTGCGCTACTTCAATCGCAAAAGTTTCAATTACACTTAAAGAATCAAAATTTCTGTCATCATCAGCATCAGTGGCCATAACTATTAGGCTGTAATTTCCAATCTCAGAAGGCATTAGAATAGAAGTATAATATATTCCATTAGCTTCAGTTAAGTTATAAATACTTTCGATAAATATAATTTGAACAGTCTCAATTCCAGAAAAGTCGCTAACATTTACTCCTACTAGAAAGAAACTGGCATTATTATACACAGGATCATCAACTAATATTTCTTTAATTATAGGCGCCTCATTATCATCGTCTATTATCTTAAAAAGATATTCAAGGGTTAAATTTAAGGAATCTTTTTCACGATCATCATCTGCATCCTCAATGATCACCTTGAAAGTATAATTTCCGAGTTCATTTGGATTTTTCATTGCAAAATAATATGTATTATTATCAATATATGGTCCGTACATTTCTCCTTGAAATTCTATTGTAATTTTCTTTATTCCAGAATAATCAGACGCATTGATTTCCACTGGAATAAACACATCATTATCATAGATATACTCTTCATAGAAAATTCCATCTATAACTGGAACATCAATGTCATCATCCGTAATATTTATCCAAACTACTATTGAAGAATTCAAAGAATCATTAGACCTATCAAAATCGGCATCAGTGGCATTAAAGATAAAAGCATATGTTCCTAAGCTACTTGGAACGGAGTACGCCCCGCTCGGATCGATGGAAAGTCCTGAGGTATCCGAAGCGCTCACTATAATTTCTCCGGGATTTCCATCCGTTCCATCTCCGGTATATATATAATTAATTTCCGGATGAATAATATCATCATCCGTTATATTTATTACAACTGAAATTGAAGAATTTAAAGCGTCGCCTGAGCGATCATTATCAGCATCGGTGGCATTAAATATAAAAACATATGTTCCTATATTACTCGGAACAGAGTACACCCCGCTTGGATCAATGAAAAGCCCTGAGACGTCCGAAGCGCTTACGATAATTTCTCCAGGATTCCCATCAGTTCCTTCTCCAGCATATGTATAACTTATTTCCGGAGGAGTTATATCATCATCAGTTATGTTTATTATAACAGTAATTGTAGAATTTAATGAGTCTCCAAGCCAATCATTATCAGCATCAGTGGCATTAAACATAAAAACATATGTTCCTATATTATTCGGAACAGAGTACACCCCGCTCGGATCAATGGAAAGTCCTGAGATATCTGAAGCGGTCACGATAATTTCTCCAGGATTCCCATCAGTTCCTTCTCCAGCATATGTATAACTTATTTCCGGAGCTACTGTATCATCATCAGTTATTTCGAAACTAAAAAATACAGTAATATTTAGTTGGTCTCCAATATGATCAAAGTCTGCATCAATGGCAACAACAGTGATCTCGTAAATCCCAGGAACATTTGGGTTTAAGATTATTATACATTTATCATCATCATCGTCATAATACTTTTGATCTAGAAACTCAATATATAACTCAGCGATTCCAGAATCATCTTCGACTAAAATCTCAATGTTTATATTTTCAGAGCTATCGTAAATGGGAGCATTTAACACATTAATACTTGAGATGATTGGTATGTTCATATCATCATCAATTATAGTTTGTTCATTTTGCAGTTCCGTAGATAAGGAATCAACTATTAGCGTTCGATCATCATCATTATCTCTGGCAAAAATGGTCATAGTATATTTTCCAGGATAGGGTGGAAGATTCCAAGTACCATTCTCACTTGGAGGTAAAATATATTCTTTATTGGGTAAATCTTCATAAGATTCAAAATATACTTTAATGATGATTTCACTCAACCCTGTATCATTATCTCCTCCAATCCCATCGTCAAAATCAGTGATTTGCCACGAAAAATATCCTGGATTGCTGTCGGTTCCATCTTCACCTGTGTAATTTATTTGAATTATTGGTGGATTAGTGTCATCGTCGACTAAATTTATTTCTCTAATCAATTCTGTGCATAAAGAATCAACTATTAACGTTCGATCATCGTCATTATCTCTGGCAAAAATGGTTATAGTATATTTTCCAGGATAAGGTGGGAAATCCCATGTACCATTCATATTTGAAGGTAAAATATATTCATTATCAGGTAAATCCTCATTAGATTCAAAATATACTTTAATGATGATTTCACTAAACCCCGTATCATTATCTCCTCCAATTCCATCGTCAAAATCCGTGATTTGCCAGGAAAAACATCCTGGATTTCCATCAGTTCCATCTCCCACATTATTTTTGATAAAGTTAGTTGGAGGTGTCGTATCATCATCAGTTATATTAATCCATATTGTTGTAGTGTAGTTTAAAGAATCATCAGGTCTGTCTTGATCGGCGTCAATAGCAGTAAAAGTAAAATTATGAAGCCCTAAATCGTTTGGGACATTATAAACTCCACTTGGATCTACTAAAAGTCCTGAGGCATCGCTGGCCAGAACTATGATTTCTCCGGGATTTCCGTCTGTCCCGTCTCCATTCTTATAATTGATTTCAATAATTGGAAGGCTAATATCATCATCCGTTATATTTATTACAATGGAAATTGAAGAGTTTAAGGAGTCGCCTGACCGATCACTATCAGCATCAGTGGCATTAAAGATAAAAACATACGTTCCTAAACTATTCGGGACGGTATAATTTCCGCTTGGATCCTCAAATAATCCTGAGATATCTGAGGCAGAAACTATTAGCTCTCCGGGATTCCCATCGGTTCCATCTCCGGTATATATATAACTTATCTCCGGAGGAGTAATATCATCGTCGGTTATGTTTATTACAACGGTAATTGTAAAATTTAAAGAATCGCCTGACCGATCATTATCAGCGTCACTGGCATTAAGGATAAAAATATATGTTCCTAAATTATTCGGGACGGTATAATTTCCGCTTGGATCCTCAAATAATCCTGAAGCATCCGAGGCGCTCACGATAATTTCTCCGGGATTCCCATCGGTTCCATCTCCGGTATATACATAGTTAATTTCCGGAGGTGTAATATCATCGTCGGTTATGTTTATTACAATGGAAATTGAAGAGTTTAAGGAGTCACCTGACCGATCATTATCAGCATCAGTGGCATTAAAGATAAAAACATACGTTCCTAAGCTATTTGGAACGGAGTACGCCCCGCTCGGATCAAAAGTAAATCCTGAGATATCCGAAGCGGTTACGATAATTTCTCCAGGATTCCCATCGGTTCCATCTCCAGTATATATATAACTTATTTCCGGAGGAGTTATATCATCATCCGTTACATTTATTACAACGGTAATTGAAGAATTTAAAGAGTCGCCTGACCGATCATCATCAGCATCAGTGGCATTAAAGATAAAAACATATGTTCCTAAACTATTCGGAATGGTATAAGTTCCGCTTGGATCCTCAAGTAATCCTGAGATATCCGAGGCGCTCACGATAATTTCTCCGGGATTCCCATCAGTTCCATCTCCGGTATATACATAACTGATTTTCGGAGGTTTAATATCATCATCGGTTATGTTTATTACAACGGTAATCGTAGAATTTAAAGAGTCATCTGACCGATCATTATCAGCATCACTGGCGTTAAAGATAAAAACATATGTTCCTAAACTATTCGGAATGGTATAAGCTCCGCTTGGATCCTCAAGTAACCCAGAAATATCCGAAGCAGTTATGATAATATTTCCAGAATTCCCATCAGTTCCATCTCCGGTATATACATAATTAATTTCTGGAGGAGTAATATCATCATCCGTTATGTTTATTACAACGGTAATCGTAGAATTTAAAGCGTCTCCAGGCCGATCATTATCAGCATCAGTGGCGTTAAAAATAAAAATGTGTGTTCCTAAACTACTCGGGACGGAGTAAGGTCCGCTCGGATCGATAGAAAGCCCTGAGAAGTCTGAAGCGCTCACGATAATTTCTCCAGGATTCCCATCTATCCCATCTCCCGTATATATATAGTTGATTTCAGGTGGAATAATATCATCATCAACTAAATCTTGTTCTCTTTCAACTTCCGCTGAGAGAGAATCAATGATTAATGTTCTATCATCATCATTATCTTTTGTGATAATATTTAGGGTATATTTACCAAGATAAGCGGGTAAATACCACGTTCCATTTTCAATTGGACTTAAATTAAATTCTTCACCTGGTATTCCGTCATTTGAAGAATTAAAAGAAACAGTTATGTTTATAATACTGAGGCCTGAATCATAATCACCTCCAACTCCATCGTCAGAATCGATAATTTGCCAAGAAAAACAACCTGGATTTCCATCAGTTCCATCTCCATTGTTGTAATAAGTGTGAATTGTAGGTTGGGTTGTATCATCATCAGTTATATTAATCCTTACTATTAGAGTCGAATTCAAAGAATCATCCGGTCTGTCATCATCTGCGTCAATAGCGATAAAGGTAAAATTATGAAGTCCAATATTATTTGGCACTGTATATATTCCACTTGGGTCAAGAATAAGTCCAGAAGAATCTAAAGCAGAAACTAAAAGTTCTCCTGAGTTACCATCAGTATAATCTCCAGTATAAACATAACTTATATCTGGTGGAGTATGATCATCATCCAAAATGTCAAAATTTTCAATTTTTGACGCAACGTCATATATAATGTTGTTAAGATAAAAAACCACTTCAGCCTTAATTTCCAAATTATTTTCTGCCACATATGTTTCAAGATTTATTGGACCACTCCAATAAAAGGCATAATTATTATCCCATGGATTTAAATCCTCCAATTCGGGTTCAAATAATTTGCTATATACTTCTACATAATGATCTTCTGTGTCACTATACCATTTTCCACTAGAATTTTCTGACTTTAAATATAATTTCAAACGTTCAGCGACATACGTCATAGATGGAGTTGATTTAACGGCAATTTCAATATTTAGTGTCAGATTAACCTCATCTTTTCTTAAAAAGGAGATGGTTTTAACATTCACAGTATCGTGAATCAATTGAGCTTTTAAACTATTAGTATCTTCTTCGTTTAAAGATCCATTGTATATTCCCCATACAAGGATCGTAAAAATGTGAATATTATTTTCGAATAAAGTATCATTCTTAATCTCATCTGCTAATTCTATCTCAGTTACCCCATAAGTTTCTAATATTATATAATGTCGCCATTCTTCATAACCCCAATCAGAAGCATTTTGTTCATAAACACCTAGCCAAAAGTTTTGATATGGGGTGTAATTATATACTTCACCACTAGTATTGGGATTGTTTGCATTATTATTAGGAGAATTATTTTCTTCGTTATTTCCATCATCACCTGTTACAAATTGTGTTGCAATGCAACCCAAAAAAAGGATGAGAAAGAACGAAAAGACAATATATTTAAGATTTTTAGAGTTCATTAAACCCTCTTAAGATACTAATTTATATTCAGTATACCTTGTAAAAATATGATTGTTTTATATTTAAATTTTGAGGAAATTATAGTTTTCAAAATTATCATGAGAATAAAAAGAAATTGACCTACTATCTCTCGAGGGAATTATTATTATCTTTTAAGTCTCTTTTTCTCGATTTAAAATACCTATTGTATATTTTATAGTAGTATTGTTCATTTAAGAAATATAAATTCTTATTTTTTGAGACTTTTTTGTACAAAAGACCAAAATCATGCAGCAAATCCATATATTTCTTAATTGTATTTGAATGCATTCCCAATACAGTGTTAACCTGGTTTTTTGTACTCCCTTCATTGTTATTTTTAAAATATTCTATAATTTTATTACATTTATCTCTTGAAATGATATGAACGAGAAATACATCTTTATCCTTGATGCCTTCCTCGAAATAAGCCTCAAAATTATCAAACTTTTCCTTTCTAATAAAATTAAATTTTATTAAGATATTTATATGCCATTCAACTACAGGTATACTTAGTTGTAATTCATTGACAATTTTATTAAAATAAATTCCAGGATCTCTCTTAATAAGCTCATAAATCTCCTTTCTATTCGAATTATTCAAAACTTCCTCTCGAATTAATTTTGACCTCTCTACGATTAAGTTTTTTTTCACTAAAGATTTAAGGATAGCTTTTATACCATCATCATTAATATTAATATTAGATTTAGCAAATCTGGAGCTAATAAAAGGTACAATTTTTTCTGAATTAAAATATCTATTCTTATCTAAATACTCTTGGATTACGTTAATGACTAATTTTTCATTTTCTAAATTGATTTCAGCCAACATTGAATAATCTCTATTTAGATAATTATTCTATTTTTTATCAGAATTCAGTTTTGTTAAAATATTATCAACTATCTCATTTCTCTCTTTCTGAGATAATGCTAGCATTTCTTTAAGGAATTCCATTTTGTTTTTTTCATCAAAACCTATTTGATCAACCTTATTTAGAAATTTCTCGGATACCATAGTCAATTCAATTTGTTCTAGATTGAAACGTTCATACTTAGGGTATAATTCATCAAATATTTGAAGTAAAAGATATTTATTGCTTAATTCTTCTAATATTTCTTTTGATGATTTAATATAAAATAGCTCTTTACGTGCCTTTTTCTTACCGAGAATTGAGGGCAATTTTGCTTTTTTATTTCTTTGTTCATAATAGTATATTGAAGTTGCTGCGATCGCTGCAGCGGAACCAATTAAAATCGCGAAAAATATAAAACTTAAGAGATTATCTTCCTCATTCTCATCGTCATCACCACCCTCATCAATAATATAGTCAAATTCATCTAAACGCAAGGTATAAACTATTTTACTGTTATAATAAAGTGAATATGTCTTTAATACTCCATCATCCGTGTAAATATATTCATATCCCCAAAAAGCACCCTGTTTATAAGAATTATATGCAAATCCATTATTAAACCAATCAAACGATAAATTTTGAGTAAAAATAGTCTTTTTAAAATTCAACGCAACATTAGTCCAATTTGTATTTATAGCTATTAAATGAAATCCACCTCCACGAAGCGTATTGGTAATGTCATATTCTCTATAAACATAAAAAACTTCGTGATAAGAATTGTTCCATAATCCTGATGAATGTTGTTCTGTAATATTAATAATTACAAGAGTGTAATTGAGAATTGGATCTTCACCACCTAAATACTCAATCTTAATCCTTTTTTTAATAGGAACATTTTCAGGATCACTAAAATAATAAGGGGGAGCATTTTCTACACTTATATAATAGCCATATTCATAGGTTTCGTTTACATTAACTCCAATGTACGGTGGCTCTACTCCTTCATAAAAATTATGCATTTTGAAAATTATATATTCCTCATAAGTGGTTTCATTACGATAATTTACTTCAAACCACTCTAAAATACCATGCTTATTATAATGTGAGAGTCCTTTGTATGTAATATCATGGCCATTTATATCCCTCAAATTCTCAAACCCAATTTCAATAAAATCTCCATTACCAGTACTAGTGCCAACATCATAGAATATTGAAAGTGATGCTCTATTGATATAATTGATTATTGGTTTAGGAATAAAGAATGGAAAAATATTTGTAAGATTATGGGGTTCTGTATAATTTAATGGTTCCTTACGATGAATTATCGAATCATTCATATTTGGTAAAGAAGTAAAGGTATAATCTCGAGAAATCCAATCCCATACCGTGTAATTAATCTCCCAATGGGTGGAATTATCAAAGATGGAAGTTACATTAATTTTCATTTTACTAAATTTATATGGATCTTCATTTAATCCAAAAGAGTTTTCCCAATTACTTCCTAGGATTAAATCCATCATTTCATTATTTATTTCAGTCACGAGCCAAAAAAACTCATCATTTTCATCAGCTTCTAAAGAGTAGGTTATTGGAATTATTTTATCGAAAGTAAAAGAGATAGCAGAATCATAAATAGGTAAATTCTCATTGGAAAATTCATCAAACTTATTATAATTTAAATAATCACCATGGTCTAAACCAATGAGATAAAATTGTAAGAACTCTAAATTCTGATATTGAAAAATTATTGTGCCATTTTCATAAAAAATAACTTCAAAAGTTCCAATTAAATTGCCATTTTTATGATGTACATTATGATATTCTATGATTAAATATCTATTTGGAGAATCACCTGAGAAATTGTAATAAATATCTCCTCCGCCTCCATTACTATCGTTACAGTTAATATCTTCATGTAATAATGCCACAATATCTTCATTTTCTACATAATAACTAGGAATATCTTCAATTTCTAAATATTCAATAGATTCTTGGGTAAAGCTTATAACACCATCGGTATTTACATAGATTTTGTCATATTCAGTTCCGTAATAAGTAAAATTCCAAGTTGTAAAATTAATCGTTTGATAACCTTTATCCGCTTCAGATAGATAAGTCAAGTTAGTTCCTGTTCCTGTTATATCTACCCATGAATAAGCGGCATTAGTATCAATGATATAACCTCCTCCATTTATAGAAGATGTTTTTAAATCCTCGGAGATGTCATTATTTTTATTCTCTATTGAAAAATCATTCTCATTCATATAATGTGGATTGATAAACACAAAAAACAAGTAAAAAAATATAATTATGAACAAGAAAGCTTTATTTTTAATAGATATCACATAAAATTGTGTTTTTAGATTTCTTTATTTATTTCTGTTCTTATTAATGAATAATATTCAAATTTTTTTCTTAAAATTTTAGGTTGGATTAATGATATTTAAATCTTGAAGAGAGGAAATAGATTCTTCATGCAATTTCTTTACTTCAGGAAATCTTATAAAGGCTTGTCTAATTGCTCTATTAAACTCCAATAACTCATCATAATCAGTTGAAATAAGTTCATTCATTTTCTCTCTATTTATAACTTTTCTTTATAGCTTATTTAAATCCATCTATAAAATATTTGAATGATTCTCTCTTCATAAATGAATTTCAATCAATATTTTTAATGAAATTCATAAGTTAGTGGAAAATTGCTTCTTTTATTATTTACTTATGGTTTAAAATTAGATTATCTTATTTTTATGCGTTATATGAAACCAGTTTAAATACTTGATAAAATCCATAATCGAAATATAATGCTTACGAAAAAAATTTCTTTAAATAAGGAAATCTTGGATAGATTTTAGAAGTAATAAAAAGAAAATTTTTAATTTTTATTGAAATTATTTATTTAAATTAAGTAAATTAGCATGTGATTTTATTTGGATATGGAAAACAAAATTGAACAGTATCTAAAAATGAGGAGGCGTATGAAGCCTTCTTTAGATCCGCGAACGTGTGCGCATCTCGTGATTGATATGCAAGAATATCAAGTGAGGGAGAATGGGTCTATAGCTCGTTTACTTGAAAATGCTGTGCCTGGAATGCTGCAATACTTTTTGAAACGCGTTAAAGATATCGTTATACCAAATATTATTTTATTGCTCAATTTTTTTAGAGCTTATGAATTACCTATATATTTTGCGAAACTTGCCTCTATGAGGTCTGACCGCAAGGATTACTCGAAAAATTACAAAGATTTTAATAAATTAGCAGTAAATTTAATCGGAGAGCCTATTTTTCCTGAAAAACAGAATCCAAGTGCCTCTATTATTCCAGAATTAGCACCAAAGGATAATGATGTCGTGTTCATCAAAACAACAAGCGGATCATTCGCCTCAACAGATCTTGACCATCAATTAAGAAATTTAGGTGTAAAGACGGTTATTATTGTTGGTGTTGTAACAAATTTTTGCGTAGAGACTACCGCACGAGACGCTTCAGATCGGGGATTTCAAGTATTTGTAGTGGAAGACGCATGTGCAGCATGGACGCCATCCCTCCATGAAGCTTCTCTAAAAGTCTTAGAATTAAGATATGCGAAAATTTTCAACACCGGTAAGATTTTGAAGCAATTAAAAAGAAATATACTAAAATAATCTTAAGATTTGATAAATCACGTATAAATTTCTTTACCGTGTTTAAGAAATGTTCCATTTCGATATTCTTCAAAAGCAATTCTTAACTCTTCTTCAGTATTCATAACAATTGGACCCCGCCATGCTACCGGCTCCCGGATTGGCTTCCCTGAAACTAAAAGAAAACGCACTTTTTCTTCAGCAGTACTAATAAGGATTTCATCTCCTTCTCGATAAATTACTAAATTCTCATTCGATATAAGCTGCTTTTTTTCGTCATCAAAATATCCTTTCCCCCCAACAACGTAGGCAAAAGCGTTATGTCCTCTTGGTATAGAATGCCGGAATTCCGAATTTGGCTTTATCGTAACATCTAAATATTTTGGCTCAGTAACTATATCCTGAACGGGACCTTTTATTCCTTGAACTTCTCCACAGATGATTTTGATTTTTACATCTCCTCCATTTAATTCAACTTCAGGGATTTGATCTTTTGTGATACCCCTATATCGAGGATCCATCATTTTATGAGAAGATGGAAGATTTGCCCATAATTGAAATCCCCAAAGCAAGGTATCATTCTCGTTATGCTTAGGCATCTCACTGTGAATTATACCATTTCCAGCTGTCATCCATTGAACATCTCCCGATTCAATCACTCCACCATTACCCATGCTATCTCCATGTTCCACTTTTCCATGAAGCATGTAGGTGATGGTTTCTATTCCACGATGCGGATGCCAAGGAAATCCAGCCATATAATGATCTGGATTGTTAGAATGAAAATCATCTAAAAGCAAAAATGGGTCTAACCAAGGGTCATCATAACCAAATGCTCTTTTTAAGTGGACTCCTGCACCTTCAAGCGTCGGTCTACTTTTTAAAGTTAAACGTACTTTTCTAACTTCTTTCATATTTAATCACTCATGAAAAATTATAAGATTTAATTTAACGAGATGAATGAGATTCACCGGAATTATATAAGTTAGTTTTATGAATTATAGAAAAAAAGCCAAGAATGGTTTTTTACCACAGAGCTTTTTCTTAAGAAATTTATAAAAATTAGGATTTTAAACTGGAAGTAACCTGCTTAAGATTTTAATTCTGTAATCCATTTTTTATCTTCCTTTAATCTTTCATATTCTTTAATATCTCCGAAATCGCCCCTAAATTGATTCTTATTCATCTTGAGAACTCTGACTTTCCAATTTCTCTCACGGATACCTGTGAGAATTGCGGCTGGAAGTTCTATCTCTCCCCTTTTAGAGGTCTTTAAACTCTTTAAAACACCAAAGATGTTCTTGGATAAAATAAATAAACCAGAGTTATTCCAACATGGAAATTTTTTATGAGGTGGAGGTTTTTCGATCATATTTACTAGATATTCATTATCAGTAATTAGTGAACACCCTTTCTGAATATTTTCTAAATAATTAGAAACTAAAACAAAATCTTCATGCTCGTCTTTATGTATATTATAGACTTCATTATAGAACCTGTAAGGAACTAAGATGTCTCCATTAGTTATTAAAAAATGTGAAGATTTAATCAAGTTTTCAACTAATAAAATGGCTCCTCCTGTTCCATTTAGATTTGATTGTTCAATATATTCAATACTTATATTCCATTTGTCCCCTTTTTGAAAATAATCAATGATCTGTTCTTTTAAATACCCTATTACTATTATAAATTTTTTAATTCCAGTATACTTAATCCCAGTGATGATATATTCTAGTAGGGGCTTTCCATGAACTGGAATCATTGATTTTTGATAAATTTCGGTATAGAGACGCATTCGTTTCCCATAACCTGCGCATAAGATAACGGCTTTCAAAATATCATGAAATTCTTAATAATTTTTATTGAAAATTTTTTAAACTTCCCTTGTATATGATGTTAGAAAGTATTAATATCTGAAGAAAGGAAGCATTTACAATAAAGTTTTATTTAGTTTAGTAATTTATCTTTATTCAAATCTTTATGCATACAAATTAAAACAAGTTAAGTGATTAGTTTTTGAAAAAAAAGGAGAAAAACTCGATAAGCATTCTATATTTGATGGCTTTCTTCACATTTTTTATTATTATTTTAACATTTTTCATTGGATTTATGATTTTGGTTCGATTTATTATTTTTTATGCAACAATCTTTTTCCTCATCATTATTTCCGTATATCTAAGTATTTTTGGACCAGCTAAATATAAATATAAGGATGGAGGTTGGGAAGATACAACACGATATTATCAGCCCGAATATGATACTCAAAAATGGAATATTCTAATAGATATGCATAGTCATACCAAAGCAAGCGATGGTAAGCTATCAGTAGAACAAAACGTCAAATATCATATGAGCGTTGGATTTAATGCGTGCGTTATTACAGATCATAACACAATGAAACAAATTGAGGAAGTTATAAGAATAAAAGAAAAATATAAGAATAAATTGATTCTGATCCCGGGTTTAGAATATAGTACAAATAGAATTCATATGTGTTTTATAGGGATTACAGAGTGGGATTGTAAGAAAATTCCAAAATATCCTACGGATAAACAAATTAAGGATGCTATTGATAAAGTTCATGAAATGGGAGGTGTGGTGGCTGCATGTCACTATCCGTGGTCTACATGGCCTATAGTTGGTCGAGGGATTTCTCGTATGCATGATCATCCAACAAGAGAACAAATTTACTCCTGGGGTGTTGATTTATTAGAATGTGGTGGTTGGGACGATGATAATTCCTTATTTGATCGATTTAGTTTTGAATTTGCAAAATCTCACTCAAATATTAGCCCATGCTGTGGTACAGATATGCATGAACCTTACCGCCATCCATTATGCGGTTGGACAGTACTCAAAGCCGAAAATTTCACAGAAAAGGCTATTATCGAAGAATTAAGAAATCATAAAACGGATATCATCTTAACAGAGCCGATAAAATATCCCTTTAATCATAAAGAAAATTTTTGGTATAAAGCAGTTAGACCATTGACGATGTTAGGAGAGATGTTTCAAAATGTGTATTTATGGGAAGAAAAGCCAAAATGGGATATCTCTGCAGTACAAGCATGGATTTCTTACTTTTTTATCATATTTTTATTGTTTGAACTTTTTCTATTTTATATTTTTTAAAATATTAACCACTTTAGGTTAGCCATTTGCAATTTTGTTTACTTTCTAATGTCGGTATAAAAAATCACAGCTTTCAATAATGTTCAACTCCATTACTTGTTGCTATTTGATAAGCATCAGCATCTTCATTAGTTAGAATCTGCATCATTTCTTCTTCCCTCTCCGGTGCTAGGGTGAACATTGTTCCTCCAAAACCAGAACCATTAATTTTTGCTCCTAATGCTCCTGAATCGATACACGCAGCTATCATCTTATCTATTTTAGGTGTTGAGATTTTTATGTGTTCACTTAACTCCTTTTGGTGCTTGTTTAAAAGTTGACCTAATTGATAATAGAAATTCATGATCAAATCAGCATCAGGGGCTTCTTTTTGTTGTTTTTGCCAATCAAGGATTATATTTTTTGCTGATATGGTTACATCTCTGTTGATTATATTTCCAATTATTTTTTCTTGGTGTTCCTTTTTAAGACTAGGCAATAATGGCCTAATTTCTTCGAGATTAGTAGTAAATTCCTTAAATTCTGGCATTACTTCTTTTAAAGATTCAAAGGCGTTTTTGGATAATATTTTTCCTCTACGGAGATCTTCGACGGTATTTTTTTTTTCTTTTGAATCTCCTAAAACAAAACCGTCAAGTTTCATAGGGATTTCAATTATTTCTGAAAGATGTTCAGTAGGCTTTAAATAAATGAGATCGCCGTAGATAGAGGTATAGAAATCCATCTTTCCTCCTGCCTCTCCAAATTCAGCCACTTCCGTTTGGTAACCCATCTCAGCCAGTTGTATTTTACTAAATTTGCCCCCTGAAATTAAATTTAGAAAACTTAGCCATGCAATAACAAAAGCAGAAGAACTAGCAGCTCCAGCATTAATAGGAATATTTCCAGTAATTTTGATATCATAACCTTTATTAAATTTTATACCTTTCCTCAAGAATTGATTATATCCACTATGAAGATAATCTCGGTCTGAGTTATATTTCATTTCTCTGTTTTTAAGTTGAATTTCTAAATTTTCATTGATATTTGGAAGATCAATAATAAATTTTTCATTTGATATTCGTGAAGCTTCTAAGTAAATATATTTGGATATAGCCATAGCAATAACTGGATAATTTAAATAATCTTGATGCTCCCCAAATAAACAAATCCGTCCTGGTGCCTTTAATCTTATCATATTAGGATAGTATCACTGAGATATTATAGCTTTTTTTTTTAATTGTATCAAAATTAATAATGATTCTATAGATATTGTTTTTTCTTTAGGTTTTTAAGATTTAAAATTAAAATATAAACTGAATTTATGATAAGGGATTTAGTAATTATAAAGGATGGTGTTCCATTACTTGCAAAAAATCTCTCAAATTCTCAAAAGGGGCTTTTTTCTAAAGAAAACGACCTTATTATGCTGTCTGGTTTCTTTTCTGCGTTAAATTCTTTTTCTGATCAATTTGAGGATTTGGGTTCAATCAAAGAGTTAAAACTATCTAAAAATAACTTGAAATTATCATTTCTAAATGATAGATCTGTTCAAAATTTAGTTTATTTAGCGACTTTCGATAAAGATTCTAATAGTGTTGATGTCAGAAGTTTCTTAAAGAGTGTCTCAAAGAGTTTTATAAATCGGTATGGAATAAACGAAATAAAAAAATGGGCTGGAAGAAGGGAGATGTTTGAAACGTTTGAAGAGGTAGTTGATACATTTTTAGAAGAGGAAGATTATGAGGGAAATGGAACAAGTACTTATAATGAGCCTGAACAGCTCTTAAAATCTCATGATATTCTAAGTGAAAATGTTCCAAAGTATTATCATTATATTCCTCGATTTAAAGTATCTACAAAAATAAATCCAGAGCATTACTTGACTGGTGAATCTTCTTATAAGGTATTTAATAAAATAGATGGTATAAAATCAATCTCTCAAATCGCAAATGAGTTACAAATGAAGGAAGAAAGAGTTTATGCCATAAGCAAGAATTTAATTAAATTCGGTTTCATATCTTTTTCTTAAAGGATATTTAAAGTAAATTTTCTATGTTATAGGGGATAGAAAAACTCTCTCAAAAAATAAGTTTAAATTAACCAATTTTGTATAGTATTAAAGAAATTATCTTTAATTTTTAGAAACTAAGGATATTAGGGATTAAGGTGCAATAAGAAATAACAGTTGCGATGGAGCCTAAATCTATTGATTCATTAATAGATAAATTAAAAGAAGCCACTGGAATTAAATTTGAATATTATCAGAGGAATTTCCTCGAAAGAAGAATTCATTTTAGAGTAAAGAACTTAGAAATTAATTCTTATCAAGATTATATCAACTATCTGGCTGAAAATCCTGGAGAGATTGACCATTTTCTAAATAAGTTCACTATTAATTATACATATTTTTTTAGAAATTATGAGATCTTTGAGAGATTTGAAGAATTCATAAGACAATATCTTATAGGACTCAAAAGACCAATCCGTATATGGTCTGCTCCTTGCGCTTCTGGAGAAGAACCTTATTCTATCGCAATGATATTTGATAAATTGAAATCTAAAATTATAAATTTTCCTGATTACGAGATAGTAGCATCAGATATTGATAAAACAGCTTTAGGAATTGCTAAAGCGGGTGTGTATGGTGAATATTCTATTCATGAGATCCCTAAAAGTTATTTAGAAACTCATTTTACTAGGCAAGACACTCAACTTGGCCCTAAATTTACGATTAGTGAAGATATTAAAAATAAAGTGGAATTGATTGAAGAGGATATTATCAGTGGGCATAAGAAAAATTCAAAATATGATGTAATTTTTTGTAGAAATCTACTAATATACATAAATAGAGAATCTAAAGAAAAATTATTAAGAACCTTAGAAAATCATTTAGTTCATGGGGGACTTCTAATTTTAGGAAAAACAGAAATGTTAGTCAATATTCAGAGTAATTTTAAATCAATTGACACTAATAATCATTTTTATGTGAAAAGTAAATTAAATCCAAGTATTAAAGTAAATAAAAAAGAATCGCCAATACCCACGAAAAAACCCATAAAGAAAAAGGAAAATAAACCAGCAAACGTGAGGAAAACGATTAAACGAGAGAATAGAGAGAAAATAGTTCCGACACTCTCAGAAGAAAAAAGAGTGAAAATAAAACAAAATGAAAGACTCAAACCTGTAAAAATTGAAACAGAAAATCAAATGGAATCCCGTAAAAAAATATTAGACAATCGAGAACTTCAAATTATCCGACGATTAAACCAAATTGAATTAAGAGAAAAACAATTGAATGAAAGAGAGTTGAGGTTAAAACAAAGAGAAGTACAATTAGGGCAAAAAGAAGTTTTAATAGGGCTCAGAGAACAACAAATAGAAGACCTACTGGAGCAGATTGAAGAAAAGGAAAGAAAGAACGATAAATCAAAACCTCGTGGAAGACCTCCTTCTAAAAAGAAAGGAACAGGAAAAAAGGCTTTACCCACTAAACCAGCATCAGTAGATTTATCAATTGATGATGCTGATCGAATAGTGCATCCTAATATTAAGGGAGAATTAAATTTACCAGTTGGCCATTATGCTATAATTAATTCACATGATATCGAGAATAAATCTTCAAAATTCTCAGTTTATGGATTAAGCTCGGGAATTGTGTTAATTCTGCAAGATAAAGTTCATAAGGTTTATGGGATGTCCTATATGTTACATCCAAAATCAACAGCTGTGAATAATGGGGCTTCCTTGTTTCCTCATAGATATATAGATTCATCCGTCTCCGTGCTGTTGGATAAAATTTTATACAATGGTGCGAATAAAGACAATCTTGAGGCTATTATAGTGGGTGGTGCAAACAATATTTATGAACAAGAAGGAGATTATCAGGATAATATTGATGCAATTACTCAAGAATTATTTTCTCGTCATATTTCAATTGAAAAGGAGTTTTTGGGAGGGATTTCTGAAAGATCTCTAGTGTATGATACAATTCGAAATGAATTGTTAATTAAAAAGAAATGGGAATCGCACTATAGAAGAGTTAGTTAAAAATTACTTATGTTTTCTTCTCTCGTGTTGTTTCTTTCGTTTTTGTTCTTTTTCTTGGATCTCTTCTTCCAACTGCATTAATTTTCCCGCATCTTTACCCTGTAATTTAAATTGTCCAAAAACCTTGCTTTCTTCTTTTTCACCTGATTTTGAAATTTTTTCAAAGGTTAACTCAATGGGAGCATCTTGATTTAAAGCTAAGTTTATAAAATTAATAAAGCCAATATGTTTTCTGGGCGCGATATTAAACTTAATGTTTATTTCCTTTCCTTTCTTTGTTTTAGATTTCAAGACTAGACGTAATTTCAATAGTTTTCAATCTCTTTATTGTAGGTGTGTATTTATTATTAACTTAAAACATTTATGCTAAAAAAATCTATTTATCAATTAATGGTTAGTAAAAGAAATCTATATCTTTTATAGAAAGATTTTGGCTTTATTTTTTTCATGTATATAGTAATGGAACGCAACTATTTTAAATAAAAGGTTGAGTTCTTTGTTGATCCCTTTTAGTTTGCAATTTAAAAAAAAATGTTGATATATTTAAATATTTTAAATTATCTTTGTATATTTATGGAATTAGGGATCTTATCTATGTTATTTATAATATTAACTCTATACTTAATTTATATAGTATTACAGATGGTAGTGGGGATATATTTATTTATTCGAATGAGAAAGACTAAACTAAATAATATTTTGCCATTGTCATTATTTTTTATTATATCATCAATACAAGGAATTATGTCGCTATTTAATTTACCTGTTATTATTTTTCAGGCAAGTCTGTTTATTCCAAGTATTTTATTATTGATCTTTACTAAATTAACATTTTTTAGAGACCAAAAAACTCCATTTATATTTTTCTTAGTGATCATGTTAATACTAAAGATTATAACTTTCTTAGTTAGTTTATTTATAATCCCGCTATCAACACCAATGACTGCAAAATTCTCTAAAGATTATGTGCTCTATTATTATTTGTATTTATTAATTATTTGTATAAATTTATCAATACCGGAATTATGGCTTGGTTATTCTGCTTTAAATTATTATAAACAGGTTAAGCTTCTAAATATTGAGCCATGGATAAAAAAAAGATATTTAATAATTAGTTATTCAGCAATTATTCTTTTTATCGAAGCAATTGCTTATTTATTTTTACCATGGTCGTCTGAGGGCTTCAGGCATCCACAGGCACTAGTAGTTATTTTTATAGTAACCACAGTAACAGTTGTTTTTTCTATCGGAAGTATAATTGGCTGGATGATGCCAAAAAAACTTAAAATTCACTTTAATAAAGGCTTCACACCTATTAGAGATGAAATATTGGATGAAGCTGAATTATTAAAGAAAATTAAATCCGAATTATCAAAGGGAGGGTAAATTGAATTTCATCGAGTTTTTAGGAAATATATTATCTAAAGAATTAGAAATAAGCACCTATGCTGCAAGAGGGCTTATTAAACTTTCAATTAAAGATGAATTTGGGCCATTTTTCCCTCTTGATAAAATTACTTATAAATTGATTCGAAAAGTAATAAAAAATTCATTATTTTTTAGAATGAAAAGATTAGAGGTATTCAGATTTGAAGAAATTAGAAATTATCTATTAGATGAATTAGTTAAAAATCAATCTTTAATCACGTTCGAAAGTATATGAGAAATAATAATATTATAAATTAATATTATGTTTTAATATTTAAGCAATTAATCTTAGATTTCTTGATATACCAGAATATGCCATCAAAATTTCGTTTAAGATTTATTTTTCGACCAGTAATTAATTTGATTGCTAAGGCATTAAGTAAAATTGGTATAACACCAAATTTAGCGACAATTCTTATGCTTTGTTGTGCAGTTTTAAGTTTCATTGCATTAGTTTTCTTTCAAAATCTTTTGATTTTTGGGCTTTTAGTGTTTATTACAGGTATTATGGACGGGTGCGATGGAGCAATTGCGAGGTTAACCAATAAATCAAGTGCTTTTGGAGGATTTTTTGATTCCATAATGGATAGAATTTCAGAGTTCGTAATATTTTTAGCACTCTTGGTATATACTTGGGATCAATTTCTTTGGATTTTAATTGACGTGAAATTAATTATTTTTATTACCTTTTTAGCCTCCTTAATGATAAGCTATATGAGAGCTCGAGCTGAAAATTTTTTTAAAAAAGAAATGAACAAAGGGGAATTCGATCTAGGACTTATGGCCCGATCAGAACGGTTGTTTTATATTTTTATTACTTCTATAGTATGCTTCTATATAAATGCGTTTTATAATGAAGCTTTATTTCTTTTTATGTGGTTAGTATTAGGAACCGCTTTTTTCAGATTTATAAGAATTAATAATCAAATTAAAAAGCTACAGCATGAAACTTAGACTATTTCAATTCTTAGTTAATTCAATAATTAACTTATCTCCGTCTTTTAAGTTAAGGAAATCCCTTAAATAAGGCTCTGCTAAGATTTCAACAATATTTTCCTCATGATGGGTTCTTTCAATAGCTAAAATGGCTGCATCGATTTTATTTTCTCTATCATCTAAACGGGAAATTTTACATCCATAACACTTGACTTCTCCATAAGTACGATCAGAATTGTCATCCTTAAATCCATCAATTATAATTGGCGTTTGATTTTCGAGATTTTCTCGTAGTAAGGCTTTATTTAATTGACTTAATTTTAAATTTAGTGTTCCTTTGTACGGCGTAAATCCTAATTTTTCTTTAAACTGCACATAATACCCTTTAATTGCAACGTAATATCCCCCTTCTTTCATACCTTCCGATACAATGCCTACGATTAAGATATTTTCAAGAATATGTTTTAACTCTTTATAAACATTTAGCATCACATCTGCCCCTTCTTTTGGTATCCTTAGAATTTGGGTCTTTCCTTCAATTTTTCGCTTAATCCACCCTAATTTCTCTAAATCTTGGATCCTGCGAGAGGCGGTCTGTTGGCTTACTCCCATAATATCCCCTAATTCAACACTACTGATATGGATTGCCTTTTGATTTCCAATTTGCTGGCAAAGGTGATAGAGAGCGAACCAATTCGCATAGTTTTCAGGAATAATTTCATCTTTTTCTGGCATACTCTTCCCTTTTTATATCCGATTCTCTTTCTTTTGCTCTATAATTTTCTTCTTTATTAAACTTGAGGCATGGAGTTTAAATTTATCATAATATTTTTCTAGTCTTTTCACTTCTATATGATTCATCCCTTTCATTCTAAGTGCATTTTGCAGCTTCTCAACACTAAACTTCTGATTTGGGCCTAAGAGTATAATGTCAGGGTCAATTTCTTGCACAGTTTTAAGAGTATCATTATCATGCCGTCCTAATTTGGCATCTTTCACATTTTTTATACTTTTTATCACTTCTAATCTCTGCTCTTCTGGGACAATAGGAGCAACTCCAGAATAAGTTTCTCGATTTTTATCTGTTGCCAGGACCACATACACGTCTCCTAATTTAGCTGCTTCATTTATCAAAAAGATATGACCTGGATGTAATATATCGAAGGTACCGGCAATCATAACTTTTTTTTTATTTTTCTTCATCTTTTTCTCTAACTTATTGCGATTTAATCGACTTTTTTAAATGAAAGCCCTACAAAAACGGGACCTCTAATATCAATTTTCTTCTGTTTGGAATGGATATATTCTAATATAATATCATCCACTTCAGTATTTATTTCAGAAGCTCTATAACACATCTTTACTCTATGTTCATAGTTAGATTTGTTTTGATCTAGCATAATTTCTATAAGATATGCCATTTCTGAAGCAATTCCTTCAAGATAAGTTTTTCCACTATCGACTCCATCATCCAAAGTTTTTTCAGAAGCAAGTCCTATTATTTCACCATTTTTTACCCATATTTTATTCAATGCTGCAGGTCCCAAAAGTTTCACATTTTTATCTTTTTCCCATATGGAAACTTCAATTTTATTGTCTTTAATTGTTCCTCCCCACACTTTAATCTCTATAGGAGACTTTTCATCCTTATTCTCAATGGCAGTATTAATAATCGCGTCCTTAATTTCAATACCCTTTTCTGTGAGCGGTATTTTTTGATATTTAATACCCTTGCTAATTTCTTCATCTGAAAATGAGATATCTTCATAAAAATAGGGATATACTAGCTTTCTAATGTCTTCAATTTCAGTTCTTATCATACAAATACGTTCTACTCCAAATCCAATATTGAACACGGGATGTTCTATGTCATATTGGGCAAGACTCACGGGACTATAAAAACCTCCATCCCCAATTTCAATCCATTCTTTGGTTGTGGGGTGCTCTACAAAAATTTCAAATTCAGTTTGAGGGGCATAATATTTTGATGTAGCTTTTTTTATCTCGGATTTACTATTTTTAAAACCTAATTGCTCACATATCGTTTTTGCGATCTTTTGGCAATCTTCTAAAGATATTTCTTCAGTCATTATTACTAATGAAAGAGTATTTGAATCATATAAATGTGTGGCATCAATTTTTTGTTCTCGTCTGAATTTTGGACAGATAGTAAAATATTGAAGAGGCATCCTTTTCTTTTTTTTTAATTCTGCCAAAACTTTAAACCAAAGTGCTGTAGTATGACTCCTTAAGGTGGTCTTCGTAGGGATGGGTCTTAACGCTTTTAATTCTGGAAATACTTTATCAATAATTTCTGAAGCCTGACTTTCTGAGACTAAAAATTCTTCAACTATAAATTCTATCATATCGTCTGCTTCAATATCTCCAGTTTTATACATTCGAAAGAGATCTTTTAATTTTTCAATATTGGCTATATCCGGAACGATTTGTTTAACTCGGTCTATTTTTTCCTTTGAAATTCCAATATCAGGGCGTGGGAGCCCGGCTAAATAAAACAACCTATCAAGAATTAATGCCGCTTCTGGGCCGTATTGCTTATATATTTCGTCCTCTTCAACAAACATAGGCAAAACTACTTCTTCAAACCCTAAGGCAATCATCTGTAATCTCGCATCAGAGATAAAATCATTTACTGGATGAGTTTTAGCTTTACTTTGAAGATTAAAATAATTTCCACTTAATTTTAAAAGTTCCCTTGTTTCTAACCATGCCTTTTCATAATTACTTTTTGCTTGTCTTTTAATAGACTCAGTATCGAAGGGCATTCTTAAACCTTATAGAATTATTTTTTATTTGTATTATTATCTTGCACGTTGGTCTCAATACATTCTCTTAAGCTATTCATTTGAAGAGAAATGGAGATATCTCCTCTCGTTTTTTCTATAATATTTCTAGCTTGATCAGTTTTATGTCTTAAGTCTTGTGTAACACCTGAGGGATAATCCAAAGAAAAAAGATAAGTATAAATTTCATCCATACTTTCTAAAATTTCATTAAGATCATCAATTTGAGAATTTCTAATGTTATCTAAAACGTATCTACGTAATTCTCCAACTACATCTGCCAAACCTAGCGCATAATTTAACGGGTAGATTTTTAATACTTTCGGAAGGGGCAGATCTTTTTTCTTAATAATAGAAAAAAATGATACAGCCTCAGCGTATTCTTGCTCTGGAGTTTTTAAATACTTGAAAAACACTCCGATATTTTTATTAACTAATGATACCAGTTTTTCATGGGTTACTTGCACTTTATCAATTTTTTCTTGATACTGGTTAAACTCTCTTCTGTGGATATGCTTAATAGCAACACTACAATCCCGAATTATATATCGAGAGATTTTTAAAATCTCTTCTCTATCTTGATCTAATTTATCTAATGCCTCAGTTAATTCTGAGAAAATATTATTAAGATTCATACTCACGATGTTTTGAAAAATGCGATAAAAATTTTAGTAATGATTAATTTTGATTTTAAATATAATTAATTATCATACTTCTAAAAATATTTAGAATTTTTTATTAGAACTAGTATAGAAAAATAAAGATTAAAGATTATTATGAAGATTTTATTAATACATTCAGACGGTGTTGAAGTTGTTAAGCATAAACCAGCTACAAGTGAACCTCAAGAATTTCCCGAAGATATCATAAAAATGGATGGTTTGGTACTTGTAGCTTATGTATCTGTTGAGGACCAAGATACATATGACACGGATATAATTGCACAGCAAGGAGCCCAAGTGATAGAAGAGGCAATCTATCAAATAACCGGTTTTCCCGAAAAAGTTAGAGAAAAAAATGAAGAAATAAGACAATATAATACAGATATTGAAGCGGGTAAAATAAAGGGAAAAACTAGGAATTATATAGAATTAATCAAAGAAAGAGATATGTATCTTGTCGATAAGGTATTAATATATCCATGGGCCCATTTAAGTAAATTTTTAAGTCATGAATCAAACGCCATGGATGTATGTCCTAAAATTGCGAAAATTTTGGAGGATAAAGGAATCGAGGCGAAATTTTCTCCGTTTGGATGGTATAAATCTTTCAAAATCAATTGTATTGGTCATGAAGTTGCAGAAATGTATCGAGATGTTAAGTTAGCTATTAAACCTGAGGAGCAAATTAAAAATTCTATGTTTAAAGTGGTAACAACCTCAGGGAAGGAGATTGATTTAAAATTTGATAAACAAGGGAAATTTTTACCCTTAAAAGAAATTAAGGACAAAGATTTTAATTTGTTCCTAAAATCTGAACTAGGTTCTAGGACAATAGATAAGGCAATCGAACCGGCCCATATAAAAGTAATGAAAGAATTTGAGCTCGTGGATTTTGATCCTAATACTGATGCGGGAAATTTTCGATGGTATACGAAAGGTGTCATCATGAAAAATTTAATAAAGAATTTCATAGAAGATAGATTAATAGATTATGGGGCAGTTCTCATTGATACTCCAATAATGTATACTGTAAAAAATAAGAAGTTAACTGCTCAAACAGCTCGATTCCCGGCAAGGAGTTATTGGGTTGAATCTGGAAGTGATAGATACCTATTAAGATATGCTTCTGATTTTTTATTATTTGATCTATTTAGTAGTATGAATTTAAAACCTCAATATTTACCATTACGAGCATATGAATATGAACAATATGATTTTCGAAGAGAACAAGAAGGCGAATTATCAGGGATAAGGCGATTACGGGGATTTATCATGCCGGACATGCATACTCTTTGCAAGGATTTAGAATCTTCAGTTAAAGAGTTTAAACTCCAATATGAGTTAATAAAGAATCTGGAACAAGATTTAGGAATCACAAGTTATGTTATATTTAGAGCAACTACGGAGTTTTATAAAGAAAATAAAGATTGGATTATTGAATTAATTAAATCTGAAGAAAAACCCGCCTTAATCGAATTATGGGATGATAGATATTATTATTATATACTAAAATTTGAGAGAAATGTACTTTCAGCGGAAAATAAAAGCGCAACTTTAGCGACAAATCAAATAGATGTAGAAAGTTCCTTAGAATTTATGGAAGATTCTGAGGGGAAGAAGAGGCAAAAGTACAATATCCATTTTACTGATGTAGATGGCCAAATTAAATATCCTATTATTCTTCATAATTCACCTACAGGTGGTTTAGAGAGAGTGTTATGGGGATTAATTGAAACAGCTGTAAGAAATAAGGATACAATTGTACCAGGATTTAAAACATGGATATCCCCTATTCAAGTGAGGTTACTTACCGTAAGTGATAAGCAAAATGAATATGCTGAAAAGCTCTTAGATGTTTTAAATAGAGAAGGGTATCGGGTCGATTTTGATGATAGAGAAGAAACTTTAGGGAAAAAAATAAGACAATCCGAAGTTGATTGGATACCATATACTGTGATATTAGGGAAAAATGAGGAAGAAGGTGAAACAGTCTCTATTCGAAAGAGACTAATTGGAAAATCTTTCGGACCTAAAAAAAAAACTTCTGAACAATTTAATAATATTAAGCTCGAAGAATTCTTAGAAATGCTCCGAGATGATACAAGGAATTTTCCAAAATATAAACTACCTATCCCATTTAGAAAGTATTCTACAAAAGTATCATTTCGAAAATGAATTACATGTTTGAGATACATGACAATTAAAGCTATAATTTTTGATTTAGGTGGAGTTATTGTAGACTTAGATTTCTCAAATTTTTACAACAGAATAATTACTCTATCACCATTAAACAAACCTGAAACTCCAATCATGTTGGAGTTCTTCAGACAATCAGATATTTATCATCAAGGAAATATGAGTGATGATGAATTCTACCAACTTGCCTGTGAACTATTACAAGTTTGCGCATTAAATCAGCAAGAATTTTTTGACGCGTTTAATAGCATCATTGCGGGTTTTAACCATGAAATCAAAGAATTGTTACAAAAATTGAAAAATAGTAATTCTTATAAGTTAATTGCTTTATCAAACGTAAATTCAAGTCATTGGGATTATTTATTGAATCAAAAATGGGGATTTCTTGAATTTTTTGATGAATTGATACTTTCCCATGAAGTTCATATGACCAAACCTGAGAAGAGGATCTTTGATCATACTATTGAAAAAGCGGGATGTAAACCGGAAGAGATTTTGTTTATTGATGATGGTCTTAATAATGTAGTATCTGCGAAGAAATTAGGAATAATAGGAATTCATTTTTCCACAGCAAAGGATTTGATTGAGGAGTTAAGAAAATTAGGGATAAAAATTGATTGAAAGAGTTTAACATTAAATTATCTTAAAAAACTAAAAAAAATGTGAGTTAGACTTGAAATTATTCGATTAAAACACTTTCGAGGCATGCTTTTGCGATCTTTTTAAATGCCAACTCTACGTTATTTCCTGTTTTTGCTGATGTTTCCAGATACTCACCACCTAACCTTTTTGCTAAATCTTCTGCCTCTGCTTGATCAACTTGGCGTTTTAAATCTGATTTATTACCCAAAATTATCATGGGAATAGATTTTTTTACGGTCTTTTTAATAGAGCTTACCCATCCTGGCAACTTAAGTAATGATGGTAAGTTGTCAAGTGCAAAGACGCCAAGAGCAGCATTACTCCCCTTAAAATAAATTGTCCGTAGTTTAGCAAATTGAGCTTGACCCCCAATATCCCATAAAAGTAATCTGAGGTTTATATCATCAATTTTTACATCTTTAATAAGAAAATTGGTTCCAATGGTCTTAATTAAATTTTCCTCAAATTTATCTTGAACATAACGAATTAAAAGCGAGGTTTTACCAACGCCACCAGCACCATAAATACAAATCTTAAATTTATAACTTTCCTCTATATCAGAGATCGTGAAAACCCTTTTTAAGTTATTTCAAATTGAATTTGATATTGATTTACTTTTTCTTTCTATATTTGATCTATTTCACTATATATTTATATGTTTATTCTAGATTATCAAAATGAATGGATATGGAAAGGGAGACACCGCAGAAAACAAGTGAAGAATTAGAGCAATTTAACAAAAACTTAACAATTTCTTTGTTCTATATAATAAAACTGATTTATCATTTTGAAAATAGATGAAATAAGTTCCATATGACGGATTCTGTGCTTTATTGTTCTTTATCTTTGTCTTTTTTAACTATTTCTTTAGTTTTTTCTTTAATCTTATGACTCTCTTTTTTAATATAATCTTCTGTTTTTTTAATCTCTTTAGATATAAATTCTTCAGTCTTTTTAATTTCTTTAGATATAAATTCTTCGGTCCTTTTAACTTCTTCAACCACCTTTTCTCCAGTTTTCTGTCCAACCCTGCCGATTTGTATCATAAACCATTCTGGGGAGCCAACTCCATTTCCGTACTCATTCCAGAAGTACATGAAGAACCCACAAAATCCTATATACCCAAGCACAACGAAAACTATAATTACAATATTAAATTGTCCTATGAAAATGGGTAAAAATACAAAATGGATTAAAAAAAGGCTCAATGAAACTTTCCCATAATAAATTATCATGCTAGTAAATTGATTATCCTTTTTCTTAATATCAATGAGATAAAAACAGATAGCAATTATAAGCAATGCTGCACCCATGTTATAGAACATATTTCCAATTGTACCCCTTATTAAGAATTCAGGCATACCTGGGAACTTATAATAGTCTTGTTGATTCATCATCGTATATAACCTTAAGTGCGGATACTCGGATTCGGGTAATGTTTCAGGAGTTTGTAATTGCCAACCTGTTATTAATCCTACAACTAAAAGAACAGTCCCCCATATCATAAATTGTCGAAATAAATGCCAATACGCCTCTTCGGTTCCTTCGATCATCGCATTGTAAAGAATTTCACCGAATATAGTCGAAATAAAACATATCGATAACCAGGGTAAAAGAGTTAATTCTGGGGTTGGTGAGGTAATAATGAAGTGTAATATAAATATTAATAGACTTGAATCCTTTTCAATATAAAGAAACATCCTAAGGGTTGGCGAGATCAAAATAATTAATACGCCTATTAGCGCCCGGAGCAATTTTTTTAATTTTAATGCATAATAAGAAGCTATTTGAGAGAATCCAATGAACATTAATATATTCCATCCCCAAAGATTCATAGGAAATGGAATATCCGGACGTGTTACAGTCACTCCTATTAAATTAAATAACACTCCTATAACCATAATTGAAATTCCCCTTGAAAAAATACGTGCACGAATAACTTTTTCAGGCAACTTTCCCTTTTTGCGCCTAATGCTAAATATAACACTGAGCGCGGAAAGAAAAACGAATAGTGAAGGTCCTAATATATCTAGCGCAGAATAAACCATCCCATTTAAGAAAATCCAATCGCGATCAAACCAAAAAAGAGTTGAGTGACAGATTATAATAAAGATCATGGCAAATCCTTTCACAAAATCGATGGATTCAATTCTTTGAGGGCTTGCATAATCTCTCATATCTTCGATTGGTATCTCTTCCTTTAAATAACTAAGAAGATCTTCAGATTTGGAATCCTTTTCTGTTATATTTTCTGATGACATTTTTACTATTAATAATAAAACGTTTTCATATAAAAATCTAAAAAAAAATTAATATTTACTGAATTTATTTTATAATTGATTGATTTATTTTTTAACAATAACAAGTCACAATTAATATTAATTAGATGTTCACCAATATATATATTTCAAAATAAAGTAATTCTACAAAAATAGCAAAAAGATGACTCCAATGAATTATAAAGAGAAATCATTGAACTTTCTAGATTATAGATTAGTAGGATTAGTTGGATCTATAATATTAATAGTTTCTGAGTTTTTAACTTGGTTATCTGAATTTTCATTATTTGATATATATATTTTTTATACGATTACAAGGGTCGAGCAATCCTTTATCTTTTTATTTCCATTAATCAGCGGTATCATTTGCTTGATAGCAAGTCTTTTAATCATATCCAATCTTGAATATAAAATCAATTCAGTTATTATAACTAGTATAGGTTTAGGGTTTCTTACCCTTTTTTTGGTTGATTTTATCCCAGGAGAATTATTTTATCTTTCAAAAGCGGGGATTGGTTTTTATTTATGTATTGCGGGATTTGTAATATTGATTTTACATATAATTTTGATATTAATTTCAAAAGAATAACGATTGGGAAGGTAATTATCTATTAACGAGGACAAGGAAGAAAATTCAAAAGTCAACAACAATCAAGATTTAGAATCGAGTTTCTATTATGCGTTAAGCCATGAAATTCGCAGAAAAATCATCCAAATTATTGGTGAGAATGAATTTTCTTCTTTTACATCCTTAAAGAAAGCACTAAAAGTGAGTACTGGTACAATATATCATCATTTGGATTCCTTATCTCAATTAATTGAGCAGGGAAAGAATAAAAAATATTATCTTACAGATTTTGGAGTTCATGCATATAATTCTCTAAAGGAAAATATAGAAGTCATGGAGTCATCAAAATTTTCTAAAGGAGATTATAATTCTCCTCTTTTAAAATTTTTGTTTGCATTAACACCAATAAAATTTATTGCGTTCGAGGAAAAGGACAAAAAGTATAATGCGGTAATATCTTTTGCAATCCTAATAATAGGAACGATCTTATGTGGATTAAATGGATTTTATTCACTTTTACTATTTTTCATTAAGACTTCTGAAGATATCTACAAATTAACACTCATATCTCATGTGGTTCTTTCTGTAATATTCATTGTAAATTTCCTTTTGTATTTTTTGCTCGTGGAACTATTCTGTAGGTTATTTTATAGAAAAAAGGGAAACACATTTAATTTTTTTCTCTCTTTTCCTATTATATTATACCCGATGGTGATTTATTTATTCATTCATTTCATTTTACTTTCAACAGGATTAATTCGAATAACCTATATTAATTTTTTAGATACTGTTTTGCTCATATTCTTTCAAATTTTATCATTATGGCTCTTGACGTATAATTTAAAAGTGAGTAAGGATTTAAAAATTGAGCGAGGCTTGATTATTGCCTTATTGCTTCATTACGGTAGCTTTACCGTAGTTTTATTATTATCTATTTAATTATAGAAAAGTCATATTTTTCTTTAAGAATTTCATTAATTTTAACAAAACGCTTTTGAGAGAGAATTTTATCTTTCTCTTTCGTAGCTATAAAACAGGAAAAATCAGATTTTTTAGTTGGATCTGATTTAGTAAATGATATTGGCGGCGTAATAAATTCAGGTATTTCATTTAATAGCTTAGGAATAATTTTATCATTCAGTTCATTAATACTCTTTTCTCCTACATATTCTAATTCTACTCGTTTAAAAATAGAGTGACCTTGTATTTCAGGCTCTTTAAAATCCAGAAATTTAGAGCAATAACTGAGGATTAACTCGACGGGGTTCACATTTAAAATGTTTCTAATTCCAATATAAGAAGTGGTTAATCTTGGATTTATTTCGATAAAATTGAGAGAATCCTGAGCTAATATAAAATCTATTCCAAAATAACTATTAAACATTGAAAGTTCTAGTTTTTCAAATATTTTTATTAATATCTTTTTAATGTGTTCATAATTCTCTACTGGAGTGTATCCCCCAAAATATTCTGAATCTCCTTTTGACTTTTCAATATTAATGTCTTGATGATTTATCCCTAAAATTAATGGAGCGATACGAGGGTTTTTTTTATTAATAGGGGGACCTATTAAAGAAACGCTTAAATCTACTCCTTCAATATATTCTTGAGCGATGAACTTCCTTTCAAGATCAATATTTTGAGATTCTAGGTCTTTAAAGAAATTGAAAATCTGATATTTATTCTCGAAATAATATATCGATTCCGCACCCACGCCATCTATTGGTTTAATAACTATTGGAGAGTTAAATTCCTCAAATATTTGAATAATATAATTGAATTTTAAATCATTTATCAATGGTAGCGGATAAGTGTTTGGCGTTTTGATATAATGATTTCTAAAAAACTTGTAGGTTTTAATTTTTGATGATCCTAATTCAATTCCTTTTAGACCAGTACTCAGAAGCTTTTTATTTTCTTTTTTTACAATTTTAGTAAGATCATATAGTATATTTGAAAATTCAGGCGCAATAATAAAAGCTGATTCACATTCTTTCACTGAGGCCTTAAATATATTCATAAAATTATCACTTGCTTTTATGAATTGCAAAGAATCAGTTTCTAAGTAGTGTGATAAGAAAGAGATTCTCTCATCTAGTAAAGTGGTTATTTCAAAATCCATTGCTTTAAAATCTGCGATGATCGCTCTTAACATACCATATCCTTCGCAAAATAGCGACGAGGGAATTTCGACTTGATTAAAACCACCACCAGAAACAAATTCAAAAATAAAAATCCTACTACTATTCATTTTTAATAATAAGTTCTATACACGAATATTTATAGATTATTTTAAAACCAAAAAAAAATAAACTTCTAAAGATTTTAAAAGAATTTTGGATTAGAATATTATAACTTAAATTTAATAAAAAAAAGTGTTGATTTTATGTCGTTTTTCAATGACGAAGTAATGCAAAGAATTAGATTCCTCCATTACTCAATTAAAAAAGTAGAAGCCGCATTAGACAAAGACGACGAAGAATACTCTTTAGATGACCTCAATCTAGTATTAGAATACACTATGATTCTAAACATAAATTATAAAAACGAGAGTCATAAAAAAATCCTAAACGAGTTAGATATCACCCCTTCTTTTCATGATTATATAGAGAATAGGGATATTGATATTGAGGACTTAATGTTTGAATGTGCTAGAGCTTTATGGGTGTTAGCAAGAGCATATTCTCATCTCTCAGAAAGTTTTGAGGAAGATGAAGATTGGGAAAATGCCATTATTGCGATGGTTGAATGTAGCAAAATTTATAAGACTGCTGCTTATTTTAGTGCTGCTACAGTGTATCAAAATGACAAGGGTAGCTTAATATCCGCCGAGCAGTTAGAATTAAACTCAGAAGAGGCAAGAGTATGGGCACAGAGTATCGCAGCATCATGGGAAGAAATTAAAAACAATATATATTTTGCCTCGAAATTATATTCAGGCCTTTCCTTGCTTTCAAAAAGACTTTTCTACCTTAGGAAACATGAAGAAAAGAAACGTCAAAAAATAAGGGCTCAATTTCATTATGATATGGGTAGAGCTTGTCAATTAAAAGCCATAGCCTCATTAGAATCTTCTATTGCTCCTATTAATAAAGAAAAAGTAAGAAAACTTAAGCAAAAAGCTCAATTTTATTATTTAAAAGCGAGAGATATTTGGGAATGGATGCTTGACAATTTAAATAACCTGGATCTCGAAGAAAAGAATAGTATCGAGAATAATATCTCAATCGTTAAAGAAAACATTCAAGAAATTGACGATGAAGTCTTAGAATATGAAGAAATTAAGAAAATCCAAGATCCTGAGCCAATAATTATTATTCCTGAAAATTTAGCGCCATTCGTACCTAAAAGTACCGTCTATTTAACAAAGTTCATCCCAAAAGATCTGAATATTAAACGATTTAAGAATTTCCAAAGAAAGAAATTAGAGAAGAAAATTCCTTATAGCAAAAAGGAAAAATTACTGGACAAAAAAGCAGGAGTAATAAGAACAATCAATGAGTTAAAAGTTCTAAAAGAAAATAAAGAAATTGATCTCGAAAAATTTGCTGACCTTATGGAAAAGTATTCCACAAAACTTGAAATGATTGATACTGCTATTGAAAAATTAACGAAATCATAGAACTAATCTAACTGCCTGGAATGGATTCTTTCTCTTTTTATATACATCCTACGGTTTTTATCTAACTCATGTTTTCTCTGAGTTTCTTCTAAAAATACCAAATCATACACTTCCTTTAATATCACTCCAAAAAGACATAATTCCAATAGCATGATTAATATAATCATCATAACCTGCAAATTATGTAAATCTCGAAATAACAGTAAGCCCATTAAAAAAAAATGGATTAAATAACATAATGAAATGATTCCAATTCTTTTTCCAAATTTGATAATGTGTTTATCTTCTAATTTAAAGATTTTTTCCAATCTCAGGGCTTCTAATAAGTAGTACAAACTGAAGATCAGATTAATCATACTTAAAATTATAATAAAATTTTGATCTTCAATTCCTAAATTAATATAGGGGCTTAGGAGAATTGAACCCACCATAAATGTAAGTGAGAATATAAATATTAATAAAGCCAAAGAGAGTAACCCTTCTCGAAACTCTTTAAAATCCATGTCAAAATTAATTTTAGGAATCCGTAATTAGGTGATTAATAATAGTAAACACTCGTCAAATTAATAGTCATGGAAATATATTATCACACGAAATTTGTGGGATAAATAATAATGTGTTCATGATATATTTTCTATTTTTAAATGAAAAGACTGCGCTAATTTTCTGATTTATTGCATTTTTCTTTAAATACTTTGAGAAGGTTAAACATTTATGATCACATTTGATAAAATCAAATATCATTCGGACTTAGGAAATCTGAAATGTGGAATTTGTGGTGAACCATTTAGAGCAGACACCGACATTTACTATTCTCAGAAAGTTAGCGGATATGTTTGCGAGAAATGCATAAAAAGGTTTTCAAAACAGCAAATTGAGGAATTTCTGGTGTTGTTTAATACCTATAAAGGGCATTTTGGGCAATTTAATATCTCCGTAATGACATTAAAACACATGATTATTGAGTTTTTTGACCTTATTTCATATACTAGCCATACCGATATAATCGAGCTAAATATGAGACTGAGACATCAAGCGTTATTATATGGATATACTCCCGAGCAGCTTATAGAACTCATGAAGAGAATTATTGCAAAATAATTCCATTATTCAGAATGTAAGTTTTTGATCGATTACAATTTGGAAACGTATTAAAATTACTAAAATTTGAATTACTTATGTCTAAGGACCAAATTTCATTACTGGAAAAAATTTCTGAAAAACTTTCTGACTTACTTTATCTAAATGGAATTATTGCAACTGAACTCATTAAAATAACAGAAAATACAGCAACTATTCGACGGGGGGAAGAATTTTTGGAGAAGACTCCCTGTCCTTCTGAGCACTATGAATTAAACACAAGAATCATTAGTATCTTGAAGAAATTTACAAAGAAATCAGAAGATTTAGCTGGTTTAGAAAAACATGTATTAAAACATATCGAATAATCAGGTCTAATTAAAAATTATGCCAGATGAATTTGATAAGTTTGTAGAAAACTTTCTAAAGGAAATAATCAAAGAGGAAATTGAATAAAACAACGAGAAAATTGTAAATTAGTCATAAACACATTAACGCACACAATTCAAAAATATAAAAAATAATGAAACCTAAGTTAAAATCATAATGGAAAATATTAATATCGAAAATTTTGATATCCCTATAGAAGAAGACAATATTAATCTGAAAAGTTCAATTTATTATAATTCAAAAATCCCCCCAAAAGCTCCGTGGGTAATTAATTGTGCTGGTTTATTAGACCATAGAGGGAGTCCTTTTGTTCAAATGTTCACTGAACGATTTGTAAATGCCGGCTATTATGTTTTGTCTTATGATTATCGAGCACATGGAGAAACCAAGAAACAAACGCGTGGACCTTGGCTTAGACATATTTTTAAGATTTTTACCGATATCAATGATGTAATTAATTGGGTTTTTGATAATCAATCCCACAGACTGTTAGAAGATGGTATTGCATTATTTGGAAGAAGTTTAGGGGCAGCGTTGATTCTAACCCAGGGATATATAAATGAGCATGCGAAGAAGTTAATTGCCTTGTGTGCGCGATATGATTATGCTCAAATAAAAGGTATTGAGTTCCCTGAAGATGTCATAAAACATATTAGTCCAAGATATTATTTGAAAAAAGATCCTTCAAATTATACGAGAATTATGATTGCCCATTGTGAGGATGATCCAAGAATTCCCTTTGAGCATTTTTTAAAGATAAAGGAACATCTCGGATTTGAGAATGAAAATGCGATTAATTATGAGACGGGAGGGCATTCCTTTAAAGGGCATAGGGATGAATTATTTGAGAAAGTTATTGAATTTTTAAACAAAAAATAGATTTGTCATCCAAAAAGGAATATTTTTTTAATAATTTTAAATATGAACAATTCATTTGATTATGGAAACAATTCAAATTGAAAATGTTGACATTCCGATAAAATCGGATAATGTTAATCTTAAAGGATCCATATATTTTACATCACGTACACCTCAAAAGGCTCCATGGATAATTACGTTGGCCGCTTTTGGAGGTCATAGGAAAACTAAATTTATTAAGACTTATAATGAAAGATTTGCTAATGCTGGATATTATGTGTTATCTTATGATCACCGTGGTCATGGAGAAACTCTTAAAGAAACGGGGGAATTGTTTTCTAAACGAGGATATCAAATGTATCCGAAAATTTATTCAGATATCAACGAAGTAATGAGTTGGATTTTGGAAACACAATCTGAAAGACTGTTGGATGATAAAATTGCATTATTTGGGAGAAGTCTAGGAGGGGCTATTATATTAACACATGGCTTTCTGGATACTAGAGCTAAAAGATTAATTGCTTTAGCTGGTCGTTATGACTATGAAATCCATAGGATAAAATTCCCTAAAGAAACCATAAAAAAAATCAGTCCAAAATATTTTTTGAAGAAAAGTTCTTCAAATAATGAACGAATTTTAATCTTTCACTGTCGAGATGACGATATTGTACCGTTTGAAAATTTTACTCATATAAAAGAGCATCTTGGCTTAAATCAGGAGAATAGCATAATCTTTGAAACAGGAGCACATTCATTTAGGGGGCATCGTGATGAAATATTTGAGTATTCATTAGAATTCTTAAAAAAATTATAAAATAAGGGCAATAATTATTATATTAAATTATTATAAAGTGTGAAGTCAATGGAAAAAATATTAATTGTAGGGCCTGCATCTCAAATTCTTGGGGTAAAAATTGCGAATGAATTAGGCATAGAAAGCCTTAATACCGAATTCAAGACATTTCCGGATGGGGAAAACTATTTGCGAGTTAATATCGAAGATGAAACGAAAATAATGGGAACGGAGGTAATTATCGTTCAATCTACAGGTCCAAGTTCCAGCGGAAATCAAAATTCCAGATTATTTGAGCTTTTTATGATGATAAGTACTGTTAAGCGAATGGGGGCTGCAAAAATTATAGTAATTATACCCTATCTCGCTTATGCTCGCCAAGATAAAGTTTTTAGACCAGGAGAATGTGTATTTGCAAATGTAATTTTAAGTATTATTGACTCGATGAGAATTGATGAGCTTTATGTATGTGATGTACATGCACCTAAGGTTTTACAAGATTTAATATGCAATAAAGTTGTAAATATTGACACTATGAAAATTTTAGCTGAATATATTAAAGAGTTGGGCGCAAAGGACATCGTTGTCGTGTCCCCTGATAAAGGCGCTGTGGAAAGATCAAAAGCATTTGCAAAATATTTTGGAGAGGATGTTCCAGTAGATTTTTTTGAGAAAAAAAGAGATGTCAAAACAGGTGATATCACAATGACCGGCAAGTTAAGCCTTCAAGGAAAGGATGTTGTCATTTCAGATGATATCATAGCTACAGGAGGAACCATGGCTTCAGCAATTAAATTATCTAAAGAAAGTGGTGCCAATAAGGTGTATGCTGTTGCATCACATGCACTTTTATTACAAAATGCTAAATATCGTATCCTAAGTGCAGGAGCAGATGAGATAATTGGGACTGATTCTATAGATAATGAAGCTGCCAAAGTTTCGTTAGCAAAGGCAATTGCCGATTACTTAAAATAAAATCAGTGTATTTCAATAATTTTGGAGTATTTCTACCACTAACTTTCTTGTTTTCTTTATTAATTCCTCTTCAGTGGAGTTATTTTCTATTTTATGATCGGCCTTATTTATCACTTCTTTAAGTCCAAAACCAATTTCTCTTTTATCTCGTTGTTTTATCTCCTCTATTGACTTTGAATCATCACTACGAGCTCTTTCATAAAGTCTTTTAAATCTCTCTTGATCACTTAATTCTATCGCTATTAATGGAAATTTCCATTCTTTACGGAATTCATTAACCTCATAAAAAGATCTTACTCCATCTATTATAATTATCTCATGATCAGATTTCTTAATCAATTCAATACATTTTTTAGCAATCGCAGATGGACCACCCAATTCTCTTAAATCTTTAGCTAACTTTCCTAAATTTTCACCGGAGGGGTCAATATTCCTTGTTTTTGCCTCATCTCGTACCACATCTCCCATGGTTATTATTTTCCCTAGATCAGCTATTGATTCTATTGCTGTTGATTTTCCAGAACCCGGAAGTCCACAAAATCCTATTATCTTCATCATAATTAAAATGAATTTTAACTATAGTTTATATAGAGCAACTAGATTTTTAAAATCTCCAATGAATTTTATACAAAAAAATTTAATTAAGGACTATGTAATAACTTTAAATACTTTAGAATTAATCTATCCTTATAGACTATACCAAACTTTAAAAAAAAAAGTTTTTTAACAAGTAAAACATGTAACTTATTGTAAAACTTCTTTTATTTCAAATAAAATCAAAATCTTATGATTTTTCATGGATAATAACGTTTTTTATATCAAAAATAGAAATGAGAAAGAGAGAATTATCAAGGATGTCATCTTTGCTTTTTCTGGCGGGCAAAAGACCTTACAAATTAAAGGAGAAGGTGAAGAAATTTCGACTGCTGTAGAAATAGCTGAAATTCTGAAAAGTAGACTATATCCCGGAATAGAAATAGGAAATGTTTCGTTAGGAAGTCGTCCGTTTTTTGAACGCAGAAAAAGGGGAAGAAATTATAATAAATATAATAATCGGAATAAAAAAGATTTAGTATCTCAAATAGAAATTACGCTCAAAACTAAGACATATATGTGATTTATGACTTCGACTAATTTTAAACATTTAGGACCATTATTGGGAGAATCCCGAACACCTGCAGTATGTGAGATTTGCGGAAGCTACATTTTTAAGCAAATTTATCATGACGAAAATTCTAACAATAAACAGAAAACTGTTTTTGTCTGTAAAAATTGTCTGAATAATAATAAATAGTAGGCTTTTGTGCTCGTTACTCGCATTGATAATTAGCTTTTACGATAGTTCATTATTTGTTTTAGCTGCTTTCTTTTTTCTTCAAGAAATTTGTTCCAATCAAAAGTTAAGATGAAGAACATTATCATAAGCGTGACTAATAGCATTAACGCTTTGGTAATTACTGTTGATTCAATAATGATTGAGTGTTTTTTTTTCACCATTATTTAAATATAAAATTTTACATTATTGTAATTGGATTCTATAAAATTTTTAAAACTACAATTAGGTGTTAAATTAATGGGATTAAAATTAGAATTTCAGCAAGAAGCTATATCTGAGGGAAAGAAGAGTTTTGATTATGGGATGGTTCAAATTTCACAAGAACAAAGACAAATAGTCTTAGATGCTTCGAAAATATTTACACAATATCTTCCTTTCGATGAAACCCCAATGGCAGGTCACATTCTAATTGCAATGAGAAAGTATCAAGAAGAGGCAAAGATAGATATCTCTAAGATACAGACATTACCAATTGCCCAACAGATTGAACAAGTAAGAGGTGTTCATAGAATGTTAAAGCTGAATTTAACTAAGTATTTGATTAAACATGAAATGGAACCTTTATTAGACAAAGCAATAAATGAAGCAGAGAAATTTGTTTTAAAACGATTTGAGAATTTTTAAACCAATTTTAAAGAGAGTTTTCATCTTTGATATTTTATAGTGTAATCCCCTAATTCAACTAAGTAAGATTTCTTTAAACGAGTTAAGATCCATATGAAAAAAGCAAATGAACATCTAAAGAAGGAACGAGAGCCATCTGCATTTGAAACTATGCACGATGATGTATTGAAACTGGGTCTAAAAGAATCTGAAGATATTTTTCAAAATATAATAATAAATACTAAAGAACCCATTTTTATCATTGGACTTGATGGAAAGTTTAAGTTTATCTCTCCGCAATATATTGAATTATTGGGGGGAATAAAAATTGATCTTGAAACTAATATCTTCAAATATATTCATCCAGATGATGTGAATATGTTAATATCATTATTTAAGAAGGGTATAAGAGAAAAAAAGCCAGCTATAAATGAAAACATTGAATTTCGATTAAAACAAAAAAACAACCAATACATTTGGGTATCAAGTTCGACAAAGAATTACTATAATAGTGATGGGAAACTAATCGGCTTTATTTCCACATTAAGAGATATTACAGACGAAAAATTAAGCAAAAAAAAATTAGAAGAATCTATAGAAAAATTTAAGTCAATTATAGAACAAACACCTATAGAGATTTATGTTTTACAAGATGGACAAATTAAATATACTAATAAACAAGATTTAACATTCAGCGAATATTCTGCGAAAGAAATATTAAAATGGTCAGAAGCCGATATACAGAAAATAATTCATCCTGATGATCTAAAAATCATACTAGATCAAGAAAGAATGAAAAGAAAAGGAGAAAAAAACGAAATTCCTAATTACATTTTTCGAATAATTACTAAATCTGGAAAAACGATGTGGATTGAAAGCAAAATTAAAAAGATTATTTATCATGGAAATCCTGCTCGTTTAATCACTCTAAAGGAAGCTTCTGAGCAAAAAAAAACAAAAATATCTACTAAAGTATTTAAAGAAAAAGAAATATTAGCTCTGAAGAACTTTGAAGATATTAAAGAATCATTAAACGGATTATGCCTACTTCTTAATATGGCTTATAATCATAATGATATTTATTTATGGACAGGGATTGAAAATCTTAATAAGCTTTATCAGAGAATTATACATTTATTATTGGATGAGGATGGTATAAAACTCATTAAGCAAAAAATTGAAAAAACTCAAATAGATTTAGATATCAATAATAATGATGAAGTATATTTTAAATTCTCATAACATCCTTTTTTTTTCTCAAAAACCAAATTAACTTAATCTTATTAATTATTATACCTCCCCTTCTCCTTCCAATTAGGACTATTTCTCATCTAATAGTTTATTATACACAATTGGTTTCAAAGATAAGAAATTATGAGATTAGTATTGATAAAATATAATGAGGAGGAGATAGAAAAAAATGATGATCAACTAAATAATTATAATAGAAAGTTTCTTAATATTCTAGTTGAGAATATTAATTTTTATGAGGTCTATCAACCATCTTAGACATTAAAGAGAAGTACAGTGTTTTATTAGAAAGTACTTCTGATATGATAATGTTAGTAAACAGAGATCATATAATTGAATATTTAAATCATATTCCCGAGGGAAAAACAAGAGACGAAATTATTGGTACTAGTATTTACAATTATTTCCAACCCGATTATCATAAGTTGTATAGAAAATTTATTGATAAAGTTTTTGAAACTGGGCAACCAAAAAAGACTATTGTTCAAGCAATCGGTCTTAAAGATAACATTGCTTGGTATGAAACTATAATAATCCCTATTAGTATTGAAGGAAAGATTAACAAAGTGATATTTAATATTAGGGATATTACTGTTCGAAGAAATATAGAAACTGCTCTAAAAACAGCTCAAGATGAGATAATCCATAAAGATATGCTTGATTTACTTATAAATAATATTCCAGATATTATTTTTATTACTGATTTAGAGGGTAAAATAAAATATATTAATCATTTACTCCCTGGATACAGTGAAAATAATGTAATAGGCTCTCATATCTATAATTATATACCAATTGAATACCAACCGCATCATGAAAAAATGATTAAGGAATGTATGAAGACAGGGGAAATACAAAAGAATATAGTCCAAGTTTATGACTTATCAAATAAGTTGCTTTGGTTTGAAACTCGTGTTATTCCAATTAAAAGAGACACTCATGAAATTGAATCCTTGTTATTTATTACTACTGATATTACAAAAAAAATAGAAGTAGAAAAAAATCTAAAGGATTCTGAAGAAAAATATCGAGAATTAGTAAATAATGCTAACAGTATAATTATTAAATTAAACAGAGATGGAGATTTCTTATTCATAAATGAATATGGAGAGGAATTCTTTGGTTTTTCTCAGGATGAGCTAATAGGGTGTAACGTTATTGGGACTATCGTTCCAAAAACAGAATCTTCTGGAAGAGATTTAGAATCTTTAATATCAGTGATTTTGAGTAATCCTGATGAGTATAAATACATAGAAAATGAGAACATAACAAAATCAGGAAAAACTGTTTGGGTATCATGGGCGAATAAAGCACTTTATGATAAAGAAGGAAAAATTATAGGAGTTTTAACAGTTGGAACAGATATAACTGAGAAAAAAGAAGCAGAGCAAGGATTAAAAATTTCTGAAGAAAAATACCGAAATATTATAAAAAATTTACATTTAGGCTATTTAAACGTAACTACAGAAGGGAAAATACTAATACATAACCCAACTTTTAATAAAATTGCGGGATTTGATTCAAATAAGGATTTAGTTGGCTTAAATATGCCTGACTTATGGCAAAATCCCGAAGATAGAAAGAAATATTTAGATCAATTAAAAAAACAAGGTTGTGTATATAATTATATCATTTATGGTAGGAAAATCAATGGTGAAAAAATTATATTACTTGCCAATTCTCAATTACTAAAAAATGACATTGGAGATGCGATAAGTATTGAGTCAACATTTATAGATATTACTGAAAAACATAAATTAGAACAAAAATTAAGAGAATCTGAAGAGAATTACCGTAATCTTTATGAAGAGGCTCCCAACGCATATTTCTCAATAAGTATTGACAAGTCAATTTTAAGATGTAATAAAGCGGCAGAGAAACTTTTAGGTTATACTAAGGAAGAACTTCTTAGTATGAAAGTTTTTGATTTGTATGCTGACACAGAATATGGATTCTCTAAAGCTAAAGAGTTATTTCAAAAATTCTCCAAAGGTGAGCTAATTCAAGATGAAGAATTTCAAATGAAACGCAAGGATGATAAACATATTTGGATAAGTTTATCTGTAAAACCTATTTTAGATCAGGAAGGAAATATAATCGAATCCCTCTCAATGGTAATAGATATGAACGAGCGTAAACGGGCAGAAGAAGCGTTAAAATCAGAGCGAGATAAATTAAAGGCAATGATTGACGGATTAACGAGTGCAGGATTAAGTATTGATATTATTGGAGATGACTATAAAGTCCAATATATGAATGATCTAATGAAAGAAAGATTTGGAGATTTTATCGGTAAGTTGTGTTATGAAAACTATATAGGAGCAACGGAACCGTGTGAAGATTGCCCAGCTATGAAATCGATAAAAACTAATACTATTGAGCGTGTGGAACAATCTGCTGTTGATAAAAGGAATTACGAAATTTTTTCTGCTCCAATTCCTAATCCTGATGGAACAATTAGTAAAGCTATTGAACTCGTAATAGATATTACAGAACGAAAAAAAGCAGAACAAGAATTAATCTTGTTAAGCCAATTAAAATCGGAATTACTTACCCGATATTCTCATGAATTAAAAACACCCCTTATGTCGATTAAGGGATTTACGAACCTATTATCAATAAAATTTCAAGATACTCTTCACGACGAGGAATTAAGTTTAATTGGTGAGATTACAAAGGGTTGTCATCGTTTAGAAACCCTCGTTAGAAATATTTTAGATACTGCAGATTTAGATTCTGGTACAGTTGAGTTAGAGCTAACTAAAAATGATTTAAGCTCTGTTATAAGATCCTGTGTTGAGCAGTTAGAAGGATTTGCAAACTCGAGAGATCATACAATAAATTTAAAATTACACGAGGAATTACTAATTTCTTTCGATATCAAGCAAATCGTTCAAGTCGTAAACAATATAATAACTAACGCTATCAAATTTACCCCTCCCCAAGGAAGAATTACTATTCAATCTGAAATAAAAGAAGATTTTATTACAATCTCAATTAGAGATACGGGAATTGGTTTTACAAACGAAGAAACTCAAATTTTATTTAAGCGATTTGGTAAAATTGAAAGGTTTGGACAAGGATTTGACATAATTACCGAAGGTTCTGGTTTAGGATTATATCTCTCAAGAAAGATCGTAGAATTGCACGGTGGAGAGTTATGGGTCGAATCCGAAGGAAGAAATAAAGGATCTACGTTTTACATTACCCTTCCCCTACTTTAATTTAAAGTATAATTTAACATCCTCTTAACTATTCCCTTGAGAATTAAAAATTAGTCATTTTTAAATGTCAGTTATTTTATCATAGTATTTGGATTAGCGTTAATAGTTAGGATAAACATAATAGAATAACAGAATAACAAGACAAATAGCCTGAACACCTCCAACAGCATCCATAAAATAATAATTTTAGAATTGAGTGATAATCAAAAGGTTTATTAGGAAAGGAATTAATAATAAAAGCAAAATAATTCTATTTCCCACACTATTTCAGGTATATTAACTTTCTTTATAATTAAATTTTGCTTTAGATACTATTCGTTTATCTGGAATTAATTTTTACGGGAGTTCATAATCTTTTTTAGCTGTTTTCTTTTCTCCTCAAGAAATTTGTTCCAATCAAAAGCTAAAATAAAATACATTATGGTAAGTGTAACTAAGAGCATAATTGCTTCAGTAATAACAGTAGATTCATCATTCACTTCAATTCCAGATGCCGCTAACCCTAAAATAATTAATATAGGGAGTAGAACGTAGATTGTGGTGGTAATTGTTTTTCCGATCCACCCCGCGATAATTAATTTTGGGATACTTAATTTTTTTTCTGACATACCTAAGGCAATCCAAAGGGGATCATCAGGAATAGGAAGAGCAGCAGCAATAAACACATACAGATACATTCTATTGGGATGTTCAATTATTAATTTGCCAAAACCTTCAATATTATGAAGGACTATTGATTCTTTATCTGATTTTTTTACAATAATTTTCGCACCGCGACCAAGTAAAAAGCTAGTAATTTCTCCTAAAGCAGCTCCAAGACCACCAGCTATCGCGATTCCCATAATTTCAAGCCAAAATGGACCGCTTACTAAAATTTCCCCCAAAACTAAACCCCGTTTAGTATATTTTAAATAAATTGAATTAGATAAGCTAAACAACACAAAAGGGAATGGAACAGGAAATCCGATTGAAGCAGAACCAATGAAACATACGATAAGCGCAAACAAAAGAGCCCAATAGTAATTTGATCCTTCTGTTAAATTCGCAATATCTTGTCTAGATTGCATTATCGCTTCTTTAATGTCAGGAAACAATAAAAATAACAATAGATATATTATTACGGCTAAATAGAAAAACATAAAGACGCTGGTTAGCTTTTTATCGATTGTCATAATAACTCTGATACCCTTTCTTATTTTATGATTGAGATTTTGGTATTCATCCCATTCATTGCTTTTTGAAACAACTCGATATTTGCCGTAATTTTGCCAATTTTATTAATTTTATTTGGCATTTCAATTGTTTCCAAAATAATAATCATTTCATCTGTTTTTGGACTATATACGATATCCGCTTTCTCAACGTTTCTAGTAGCTTTTGAGTCAGGTCCCTTTCTTATCCCAATTGGTAAAGTCCAATAATTTTTCGAGCCAAATCCAAATCTCCCTCTCAAAACAAAGGGCATTTTTCTTAGTATCGCATCTGCCGAAATGGGACCCAAATGTCTTGTTATAAGCCCCTCTACATTTCCTACGTTAAATATTTCTATTCGAATCTTTATATCTCCTTTACCAGACATGTCTTGTTAATAAAATAAATTAAAGTATATATATTATTTTAGATGGATGAAAATTTTGATCATCTTATCTAAGTAGTGGATTTTTAATAGCTGTAAATCGTTTAATAAACCTATAATAACGCTTTGTATTAGAGTTATTTTCAGTTTAATATGTTTTTTCCCAAATTCAATAAAAAATTAATAGTAAAATTTAAATATTCAATTTGTTATATTATTTGTGGACAATAGTAAGCATTGGTTTAAGTTACGTTAATACGGAACTAAACAATAGTAAGATAGAAACAGGTAATTAATCGGTTCATAATTTCCGACGAATTTTTTTTTTTTATTCTTACGGAGATTGCACGTTTCTGAATTACATCTATAAATTTTCATTATATTATTAACCATTAGTACACGAAGTACTAATCTACATTCAAATTTCAAAATAATCCAAAAAAATCTTTACGCTGGTGCTCCATTTTAAAGATTTGCCTTCAAGTTATTCCCGAAGCTAAGATTAATCCACTAATAACTGTGCAAAGTTGTACTTTAATTCCAAAAATGTGATTTAAAGTCGTTTTAACGAGTAGTAAATTTTTACACCATTAGGGAGTTCTAAGAGACTTTAAAGATCATTACTACATTACAACAAAATCTCATGTAAAATTAATGTGTTTTTTAAAATAGGGACTTATATTCCGAATGGTTTAGTTAAAAATTCTCAGGAGTTTTATACCCAGTAGAAACAGAATCTCAGAGAATTAAATAATATTCGGACTTTACTATTGTCCCTCTCTTTTTTTTATAGATTTTCCAATTCAATTAAATCTAATTTACTATCGATATCATAAAACATGTACTTCTTAGAAATTTCTACAGCAATAATTCTTTTTCCTTGTTTTACCATATAATTAACTATCTCTCTAATAGTTTTAACTGATTTTTTTTTCTCAGCGCTAATAATTTCTTGAATGAAGTCATAGGGAAATAAAAAGATTGGAACGATTTGATTAACAGTTTCAGAACTAGTTATTTCACTTAAGTTTATCTTTTTAATTCTCTTAAGAAAGTTTTGCATCTCTTCATTTTCTATATCAGCTACAGAAATTATTTTTGATTGAATTCCTTTTTGAAAAAAAGTTTTTTGAATTTTTCTGTAAAATATTAAAGGTTTTTTTTTAATTACACTCAAATTATCTTCGATAAACGAGAAAATCTCATTTAAGAGATGATGCTGAAAAATCGTATCTCCAGGAATGATAAGATATACATATCTATCTTGGTAAAGCTGCTTATTCTTGGTAAAGGAAAGGAAGGAATAAAGCGGTCCTAATTTATATTCATCTGTCGCATCAACCACATACAGGATATTATTTATCTCTGCATTATATCGTTTCAATCTAGCAATAAATTCATCAATTTTTTTTGCCAAATATCCTTTTACTATTGCGATTTTCTTAACACTCAAATTTATTAATAAATCAATGGTAAATTGAACGATTGGCTTGTTATTTAGAGCAGGGATTTTAATTAATGGTTTTGGAGTGTTTTGTGTAAGTTCTTGAAGACGAACACCTTCTCCAGCACATAAAATAATCGTAAAAAGAGATTTATTCCATTCCTTATTTGGTTGTGACAATTGTGTTCCCATCCAAGTCAATTATTATAGTGTGCTCTTGTTGAGCCACAAATTCACCAGATCTCTCAATCAAAATGGGATAATGATCAAGTATGTTCTTTCTTACAAATGCATCAATAGTTCTTTGTATTTTATTCTTCGGTATTAAGTTCTTATTTTCTAAAAATCGAGGGGAAAAAGGGAGGTGATTAGTATTTTTTTCAATTTTATTCATATAACCCTGCTGTTCATAGGGTAAGTTTTTCTTTTTTCGTTTAGCAAAACGATAAATATAGGAATGTTTCCCATTTACTACTTTTCCTACTCCTGATGTAGTAAATGGTTCACACGCATATGCATCACCGGGTTTTAACACTTCGCTATGTAACGTTTCTTTATAATTTGGTATAAAAGGCCCCGCATGCAAATTATATTGCTTTAATTCATGACCACCTAGATTAGTAATTGGTCGTAAACCATGACTGATTATTTTTTGAGCAATGACTTCTCCTAACTCATAAAGTTTAGTTCCTGGTTTAAATATTTCAATTGCAGCTTCGAGACCCTCCTCTGCGGCATCTATATACGTTTGAAGTTTAGGATCTTCACCTAAATTTAAAGTTATCGCTGAGTCTGCAATATAACCATTGAAGTGAGAGCCAATATCTATTTTTAATAAACCACTTTCGGGTATTAAGGTCTTATCATCAATTACGGGACTATAATGTGCTGCGACCTCATTTAAGGACATATTAACAGGAAATGATAATTCACAACCATTTTTGTAAATCTCAGCTTCAATTTTATTAGCCACATCTAAAAAAAAAGCTCCTGGTTTCACAATCTCTTTTGCTAATTTTTTAGCAGCAATCACGGCTTTTCCTGCTTTAATATAATCTTGAATATAATCTTCAGTCATAATTTAAAAATAGGTTTTTATTTTCTTTAAATAAATTAGGGAGTTAGTCTGTCAGGGGTTCTTGGATACATGACCGCTTCTCTTATGTCATCTAATCCACATAAGAAAGTTATCCATCTATCAATCCCTAGTCCTACTCCTGCGTGAGGTGGCATTCCAAAATCATACACTTTCAGATGGGATTCAAATGCGATTGGATTAAGCCCTTTAGCCTCCAGAGCTTGACGTAGTTGCTCACTACTGTGAACTCTTGTTCCTCCTGAGGTCAATTCAAGCCATCCCATTTGTAAATCAAACGATTCGCTATATTTCGGGTCTTTTGAGGGCATTATATAAAATGGTTTAATTGACATTGGCCAATGAGTGATATAATAATATCCTGTTAATTCTTTTCCTAATTTACGGTATGCTTCTGTGGAAATATCCTCACCGAATTCGATGGAAATCCTAAATTTTGACTCTATCAATTCAAGCATTTCTTCATAAGTGTATCGAGGAAATGGAAGTTCCGGAAGAACTGTCTTTTCTTCCATTTTTAAGAATTTTAATGAATTCATTTGATTTTCTCTCACATTTTTAATAACCTGATGTACTAATTCTTCTAAAGTTTTCAGAACATCATTCATTGTGGCAAAAGCCATTTCGATATCCAAGGTGAATATTTCACATAAATGTCTTCTTGTATGGCTTTTCTCTGCTCTAAAACAATCACTAATCTCAAAAACTCTTTCAAAAACCCCACTTAATTGTTCTTTATATAATTGAGCAGACTGAGTAAGAAACGCCTCTTTATCAAAATACATTATTGGAAATAACTCTGTTCCTCCCTCAGTGGCAGATCCGATTATTTTTGGAGTGGTAATTTCCGTAAAATTATTCTCAAGCAGAAATTCTCTAATAGTATTTAATACTTCTCCCCTGATCTGAAAAACTGCTTGATTTCTGACAGATCTTAAATCTAATGCCCTATTATTAAGTCTTAAATCCAATTCGGAAATAGTTTCTCCTGTCATGTCGATTGGTAATTTATCAGGAGTTTTATTTAATATTTTTAGCTCAGAGGGAATAACTTCAATCCCACCGGGAGCTTTTTTAAAAGCCTTCACTTTACCCTTAACCATAATGCAATATTGATATCCAACTTTCGTTTTATCAAAAATCTCATCAGATACTACGCCTTTTTTCAAGGTAATTTGACGTTCTCCATATTTATCTTGAAGGTTAATAAATTTTAATCCACCTAAGTCTCTATAGTTGCGGACCCAGCCTCCTAAAGTAACCTCTTGATCAATTAAATCCGGAGTAACTTCATGTGTATAATGAGTTTTCCGCCAGTCATCCATATCATCTAGCATTTCTTTTAGCAACATTTAGTATTATTTAAAAATTAAGTTTTAAAATGAAAAATAACAATAAAATTTTTTGTTATCTTATGTAGTAATATGGTAAAACTCAATTGGAATACTAAAATCCCACCTGACATAAATAAACTAAAAACCCAAAATTTTGAACCGTTACTAATAGTTGAAAAATTAGGTTCTCCTATAAATGAGAAGGTTGAGAGTAGTAGGCAAGTAAAAAGTTCGGGAATAATAAGAGATTGGTATAACCAACTGATTTGGGGAGATAATATTTCAGTTATGAGTTCATTAGTAAAACAATTTGCTGGAAAAATTAACCTGATATATATCGATCCCCCATTTGCTACAGGGGGAGATTTTAATTTAAAAGTTCAGATTGGTGAAAAGGATCATTCCAAAAAACATGCTTTATTAAATCAAAAAGCTTATAGTGATAATTGGAAAGAAGGCCTTGAATTTTACCTAAATTTTATGTACCAAAGACTCTGGTTAATGAAAGAATTATTATCTGATAAAGGATCTATTTATGTTCATTTAGATTGGCATGTAGGTCATTATATTAAAATACTTATGGATGAGATTTTTGGTGCAGACAATTTTCGAAATGAAATAATTTGGGCATATCCCGCGGCATCAGTCAAAACAAGGAATTTTTTTATTCGCTCTTTTGATATTATCTTATTTTATACAAAATCAGAAAATTATGTGTTTAATGACGATCCGAAAATCTATATGGAATATTCAGAGAGAGTGAAAAATGCTCTTAAAAGAGATGAAAAAGGGATTTACTACTATCGTGGAGGGAGCCATAATGGAAAAAAACTATCGAGAAAAGTATATATTACTCATAATGGAATCTTCCCTCGGGACGTTTGGAACGATATTCCTTATATTCGAGCAAATACTAAAGAGTATCAGGGCTTTTCGACACAAAAACCAGAATTATTGTTGAAAAGAATAATTTTAGCTTCATCTAATGAACATGACATTGTAGCAGACTTTTTCTGCGGTTCAGGAACGACACTGGCCGTTGCTGAAAAATTACAAAGACGTTGGATTGGATGTGATGTAACAAAACACGCTATTCATATTGTTAAAAAAAGAATACTCGATATCTCTAATAGTAAGAGCCTAATTAAAAAGAAAAATAAATATAATAAAGTGTATCAACCCTTCAAAACTTTACAAACTAAAGTTCCTATCAATCATCAAAGAATCCCCCAAGATTTTTTGCAAAGAAAAATTCAGAATTCAATTGAACTTAACATTTTAGATAATCCTGAATTTTCTGTTGATATTAAAATTAAAAACAAAGAAGTAATAATTGAAATGCAAGACTATATTATTCCTCATATAGACTTAATTTCTGAAAATGTAAAAACACAAGTAAAGCGTTTTTCTGATTGGATAGATTTTTGGGCTATAGATTTTAATCATATTCCTGAAATGTTTAATACTTTATGGGTATCATTCAGAACACCAAAAAATAGGGAATTGAAACTTATTTCTAGCCCCTATATTTATGAAAATTCGGGAACTTACACTATTTCTATAAAAGTGATTGATATCTTGGGAACGGAATCTATTCAAAATTACGAGATTCTTATTAAATAACTATTTCATAAATTCCCTCAGAAACATGGTTGCATAGGCTCCTTTAATGAGGGAAAATTCGATTTTCAATTTTTTACGTCCCGGAAAAAGCTGATCATCTTTTATTTCGAGAATTTTAAAACCTACAGGTTTCGTTGTCATAGCTCGAAAAGAACCTTTATATTCAAATTGATATAATAAATTGCTTTTAAAAATATTAAGATCAATTTCCTCCTTTTTTATGACTTCATCAAATAAAGTTTTAAATAAGGGAAAATCATTCAAATCTGTTTCATATCCCACAATAGGGACAACTATTACTGCTCGATTTAGCTTCATTGCTTTTTCTAAATATTCATCATATCGCCCATTAAGAGCGTCATATACATATTTTATCTGAGTAATATGGCCATTATCATCATCCAGTATGCTAATTGTATCTCCTTTGACAGGTGTTAACAGAGAAATTCCTTTTTGTGCTCGTAATGAAATCATTTTATTAAATACAAATGACTGGAAGGCGCTTATTAGTAAATTTTTTAAGTCTAAGGATATCAAATCGAAACATCCTTTATAATCATTTGGATGACCTATTAGATGTTTAATCATTACTCTTTCATAATGGAGACTTTTCGGAAACGCATTATAAGTTTTTTCAAGATCATTCGTTTTTGTTAAAACACTCCGAATATTCTGTATGTTTTTGCTTTCAGTAGAATAGATGGTAGATACATATTCTTCAAACGCCTTTTTAAAATTTTCCTCTAATAAATACCGTCCAACTAAGTGAGAATTTGGTCTATATTTCCCAAATCTTTGAAGACCAAAATAATTCAGAAAACCTTTTTTAGCTAACTCATTACCTAAATTTTCAATAGTTTTCTGAAGGTCTTTTTTATCTTCAATGTTTCTTAAAGTAATTGTAAAATTGTTTCCCCAATTACCTCCCAGTTTTACTGGTTTCCTTGTTGGTCTAATGTGCCGTATAAAAGAATCCCGAATTTTTAGTTTTTTTAATTCCTTCACATAATTTCCTTTGATAGATACTTTTTGGACGCTAATTGAACGCCTATCTTTTAATCCAGAATATTGTATGGAACTAGGAGAAATATTTAAAGCATCGCCAATTTCTCTTATCGCTTCAAAGGTGTCTTTTTTAACTTTAACCAAATTAAAAGTCGTAAATTTATCTTTTTGCTCTTTAGAAAAGGATTCAGTATAATAATCCTCCTTTATTTCAAGAATGCGCCCATTATCTAGTATTTCTTTGACAATAAAATCTTTAAAGTTATGTTTGTATATTCCTTTGATCCCTTCGATATTCGGAGTAAGATATGCGTCTATACCTACGAATTGTTCTATGGTTCTCTTACCATTGATTAAATCATGATGATTAATATCGTCCATCTTAATCAGTCTAATTTCCAAAATGATGCTTTATAACAATTATCTTTATAATAATTTTAGATCTCCAGTTATCTTATCTATTTCTGTTGATGACGCAGGTCCAATCCCCAGAGCTGTGGTAGTTCCGGGGGCAAGTTGAGTTAAGCCAGCATCTTTTACTAAAAAGCAATGAAGGTTTTGTTTTTGAAGTGTGACATAAAGATCGTGTAATTGTTCTTTACTAGTGACTTTTAACACTACTTTTTTCTGTCCTGTATTCTTCCATAGCTTCCACACATTTTTATCCTGTACGTGGACTATGTCAGAGGCGGAAAGACTCGCATGACAAGCTTGAGCACACTTTTTTCCGGTACTCATTCCCAAATCTGTTCTAATAAGAATCACTTGCTTATATTCGGGCATAACTTTTTACCTACTAAAAGATTAAAAAATCAGGTACATATTTTTGCTAGGCAAATTCAATTCTGGTAACATTACCTGTTAATTCTAAAACTAAATCCTCAAGTTCTTCCTTGGTAAATAAAATTTTATCCTTATCAGATTTACGGAGAATTCCTTTAAATTCTATATCTCCAGTTGCCAAAAATATCTCATTGAGAGAGATTACTTTTGCGGGAGAAATAAGACCCTCTATTACCGCTCTCGGCTTATTTGTTTTTTCTATTAAAAGTATTTGATCTATTTCATATGTTTCCTTAATCCAAGTTAATAACTCTTTACTTATTCTAATTTTATCTTTTTTATCGACCACAAGAATAACAACATCTTCAAAATCAATCGCTTTATAGAAAGAGATATCTCTTAGAAAGTCAAATCTACCGTCACGTTCTTCTAACTCTAGCAAGTCTTTTGCTAAATCGAGTTCGAATTCAGTAATTTCTCCCTCATCAAGTTTCTTTTGACAACTATTGCATAAAAATCCGGAACTCACGCATGTTTTACACGCTGGAAGATTTTTCATTAATTTGATACCAAATACTATTTTACGTATTGAATTTCCATTATAATTCTATTACTTCACAAGTTATCTGTCTTAAAAGATTTTCAGCAGAGTCGGGAGAAGTTTTTAAGGTGAAAAGCGTTTTTTTTGTTCTTAATTTCAATTTCACCGTGTCTTTTGTGCGTTTTACTCTACAATGCACCGCAAATTCTGCTAATTCTAGAAATTTTTCCTCATCAAATATTTCTCTTGGCAACCGTTATCAATTCTTTTCTGTTTTGTAAGATCTATTAATTATAGAATTTTAATTTTATGATGTAAGACTATTATCTATCCAAAATTTTATTTTGAATCATTGTTTTTCCTTATTATTCTACATTTAATTTTATTAATTTTACTTTTTAGAAAAATAAAAAATTAGGAATGATGAATAATGGCCCCCATCGATGATCCTGTGAAAAGGAAGATTGCCAGATATCACTTATTAGAAAAGAGTGTTTGTAGAAGGTGCGGAGCCCTCAATCCAATTAAAGCAACTAAATGTCGAAGATGTCACAGTAAGGATTTACGGCCAAAAAAGAGAGAGTTAACGAAATAATTCAAAATAAAGAAATTTTACTCATTTTTAATTTAAAGTTTAATAAGATTTTATTATAATATGCACTACTTATTTTTAGGTATCTGAAGCCAACTCTTCTAAAACTGCGGGTGCAATATCTAATATTTCCTCATTTATTTCTATTTGCCGTAAGAATAGTAAGCTAACTAGATAAAAAATACCCATAGATGCTAAAGATAAGGTAATTATTATTGAATTCTCTTCATTTGGTCCCGAAAGAATGAAACCTATCATAATTGAAGCAATCCCGCCCGCAATTGAGAATACAAAATTATTTAATCCGAAATATGCCCCCGAAATTTCTGAGACCCCTTTATCTAAATCTGCGTTATCATTTTTTCCGGCAGATTCATAAATTATAGCACTTGCTAGAGGACCCGAGAATAAATTGAATGCATATATAGAACCTAAGACAGTGCCCATAGTAACTACAAATAAAATTACTTTTAACTCAAAAGGAAGGAAAGGATATAAAAAGATAAGATCTAAAAATGAAGCAATTAAGGAAGCCATAACACAGAGTGAGTAGGTCTTTACCAACTTATGTTTTTCGAGGACTTTTTTCCAAATGTAATACCATCCAAATTTGCAGGTAAATGATACTATAATATAAATAAAATACAATGTCCCTCGAAATTTTAGGGTATAGGTTAAAAAAGGAAAAATTAATATTCCTAAAAATGTTCCCGCCATACTCGTGAAAAAACCCATCAATAATAACTTTCTAAATTTCTTATCTTGGGCGGGTACCGTCATTTGACGAAATGTCTCGAAAATTGATTTTTTTTTCATTTCTAAATCTTTAATCCTGTCATGAAAACTTTCATCGACAGAAAAAAAAGTAATAATTATTGAAACTAATCCAAAAATGGCAATTGTTCCACCTACTATTGGAATATAAAATAGAATCACTTTTCCTGAAGGTTCCCACCATTTTACATTTTCAGGATCTTTCAAGAGACTCTGGACCGTTAAAGGCAACAGCAGCGATATCCCTGAAGCAAGGATCGATAAAATTGTGGTCATAGAAGCTACTTTTTTTCTATTTATGTGAGTTTGGGATTGTTCTGGTAACATAGAGGCATATACGCTTAAGATACACATCCCTGAAAATGCATTTAAAATTAAATTTACCCAAAGCCATAAAGCTGTAGGCCAATATAGAGATTTTGTCTCAGGACAATACCAAGGGGGCAACCATATTAAGATACAAGTTGCCACCCATACAGGTAATCCATAAAATAAAAAAGGACGTCTTTTCCCTAGTTTTCCCGGTTTTTTATTATCTGCTAAAACGCCAAAAATAATAGATGAGATTGCTGCTATAAATAATCGGATAGCAATGCCTATTGAAACTAAAATTGAGCTTAAATTAATCGTATACACATAATACTGAAATAGAAAAACACCTCTAAACACATCAGTCAAAATGAACCCAAAATAACCTATACAATATCCAACAAGGCGACCTCGATGTAGTTCACGTGGTCTACGAGGTAAGCTCATGATCTTGTAAAGAAATGATATGAGATTAATTTTATTATTTTCGAGAAAACGCGATAATTGTTAATAGAATTAAATATAATCAAAAAAAGAAAACTTTTTAATTTTTCCTATATAAAGATCTCTAAATCATAATTATGTTTAAAATTAAAATTAAAACTATACAAAATTTAAACAGAGTGAAAAAATATGGCACAATTAGGTGGAACACCAGTATTAATCATGAAAGAGGGAACCCAAAGAACTCGTGGCAAAGATGCTATGGAAAACAATATCGCTGCAGCCATTGTGATTGCTGAAGCAGTAAGAACATCACTTGGACCTCGTGGAATGGATAAAATGTTAGTAGATCAATTCGGTGATGTGGTAATTACCAATGATGGAGCTACCATATTAAAAGAAATTGATGTGCAACATCCTGCTGCAAAAATGATGGTTGAAGTCGCGAAAACTCAAGACTCTGAAGTAGGCGATGGTACTACTACTTCTGTCATCCTCACCGGAGAATTACTCAAGAGGGCTAAAAAGCTCCTTGAACAAAAAATTCATCCAACAGTCATTACAGAAGGATTCAGAAAAGCTGCTGAAAAAGCAGTAGAAATTCTTGATAACATGTCAATTAAAAGTGGTATTGAGGATAAAGAAGGGCTAAAAAACGCTGCTATGACCTGCATGGGATCGAAAATAGTATCCGAAAGCAAGGATGAGCTTGCTGAATTATGTATTGGCGCCATTGAAGCCATCGCTGAGCAAGTTAATGGTAAATGGACAGCTGACATAGATAAAGTTCAAATCCAAAAGAAAGAAGGAGACAGCATCGATGATACCAAACTCATCAAAGGTATTATCTTAGATAAAGAAGTCGTTAGCCCAGGAATGCCTAAGACCGTAAAAGATGCGAAAATTCTTTTAATCCAGACTGCCTTAGAAATTGAAAAAACTGAATTTGACACGAAGCTACAAATTACCAGCCCAGAACAAATTCAGCAATTTCTTAACGAGGAAGAACGAATGCTTCGAGTAATGGTCGAGAAAATCGTAAATTCTGGTGCGAATGTGGTCATTTGTCAAAAGGGAATTGATGACATGGCTCAACATTTCTTAACAAAAGCTGGCGTTTTAGCAGTTCGCAGGGTTAAAAAATCTGACCTTGAAAAACTTTCCAAAGCAACAGGTGGAATGATTTACACTGATTTTGATGACATTACCGCAGACAAGCTCGGATATGCGGGCTTGGTAGAAGAACGCAAAATCATGAGCGATAGCTGGATATTCATTGAAGAATGCAAAGATCCTAAATCCGTGGTCATCTTAATTAGAGGTGGAACTGAACTCATCATTGATGAGGTAGACAGGTCCCTTCATGACGCATTATGCGTAATAAGAGATGTAGTGGAAGATCAAAAGATTGTTGGCGGTGGTGGAGCTCCTGAGCTCGAAACTGCAATTCAATTAAGAGAGTATGCCTCAACACTAGGCGGGCGAGAACAGTTAGCCGTAGAAATCTTCGCGGATGCCTTAGATATTATTCCTAAAACTCTCGCAGAAAACGCAGGATTAGACCAAATTGATATTTTGATGCAGCTAAGAGCAGCACATCAAAAAGGAAATAAATTTGCAGGATTCGATCTCGAAACGGGTCAAGTCGTCAATGATATCATGACCATTAAAGTCGTAGAACCTACTGCAGTAAAAGTTCAAGCAGTTAAGAGTTCTGTCGAAGCAGCTTCCATGATTTTACGCATCGATGACGTGATCGCAGGAGCTAAATCTGCAATGCCTCCAATGCCTCCAGGAGGGATGCCTCCAGGGATGGGAGGCGGTATGGGGATGCCTCCTGGTATGGGAGGAGGGATGCCTCCAATGTATTAATTTAATTCTTTTTTTTTATTCTTTTTTATTTATTTTTAATTTTATAAAAGATTATATTACTAATCTTTGAAGAAATTTTAGTTTTAAATAAAGAGAAAAAATGTTGATTTAATTTTATATTTTATTTTTAGAAATTTAAATTAATGAACTATGAAAGTCATGTTTCATAGAGGTACAAAAAACAAGAGGAGTCGTGAATTGGGGGTAATGATAGGAGCTAACTGAGAAGTGATGCTTATTGAACTTTTAATTATCATATAAAATCTTTAATTTGGATATTTTGTCAATAGAAATATCATAGTTATTATTTAAACTCTTATCAAAAATGGATTGATTATAAGATTTATGACACATTTGGTTTTTCAAACTAGTTTATATTTTGTCTTAAAGCTTTTTAAAAGTTTCTAAAATAAGAGCTTCTTTAAATATCTTCCTAAAAATAAATTATCAGCTATTATATAAAATTGTGGCAAAAAACTTAATTGAATAGCGATTTTCTCTGGTCTTTTTTGAGTTTATAGAGATAATGTATGGGCTTTCTCATTAAGTCTTTTACTTATTTGAAAAAAATGTAGGAGAATGAGATATTTTTTTACAAAAACATAAAAATTTAAATTAAACCTCAAAAATTAATAATTATGCCATGGAAATTCCAAAAACCACATAATATATTCTACGTATTAATTTTAGGAGTAGTTATTGCGTTAATAGGATTTGCGATACCTGATCAAAATGTGACTACTATACTCTATATTATCGCCGCACTTTTTATTGGGGTTGATGCAAGAGATACGGAGGGGGAGAACAAGTTACTTGCTATGATTGCGGCAGGGATTATGATTGTTATTTGTGCAGTCTTAAGTCTTTTTTTATATCCGAGTGATTGGAATAACTTCTATCAATTCTGTATCTTTGCGGGCGAGATTGTTGGAATTGAAACTCCTAAACCCTGAAAAACCAAATTTAAAAATTTCGTTTTATTTTTCTTTATTTCTTTTTTATGATTTAGTAGTGCTAACTAGGTGTATATTTTCCATCCTTAAATCTTCAATTTGAAGAGGAGGGTCAATACAATGAACTTAAGATTCAAAAATAATTAAATGGGATTAAAAAATTTATTAATAGGTTTAGTGTAGATAATATTATGGCTACTTATGTGAAATGCACCATATGCGGTAAAATGTTTGAATCTCGATTAGCAAAAGTTATGAAGTTAGGGGCCAATATCCTTATCGAAGATAACCACGAAGTATGCCCATATTGTCATCAAAGAACTGTAGTGAGTGAAAAAACCATCGTCAGTAAGTAAGCTTCTAAAAAATAAAAAGATTTAAAGTTTTCTATCCGAAATCGATTTATAATCTCTTCTTTTTGTTTTAAACGGCTTTTCTGGTCGATTAAAAAAGCACTCTGGACAGTATGGAGAGAGTATGGGATCTTTCCATAGTTCCAGTGCTCTTGTGGTGGTTAGGGAGGGATGATTTCTACAGAAATCCTGGAAGGTTAGCACATTACCACAATCAAAGCATTGTCTCGCAGGGATATTTTCATTGTTCACCACTGTTGGTATGAGAGGGATTTTATGAAGATATCCCTTTACAATAATGTACTCATGAACGTCTTTATTACTATCTTGCATGAATCTATGCGAGAGAATTTTAGGTTTTAAGATTCAACAGACTCTTAAATTTTAAGTTTTCTTCTTATTCCTTCATGAATATTTGTTTTTTTGGTGGTTGCTTTATTTTTTCTTTTTAAACTTTCAATAAAATTTATACTTTAAAAAGTAATAGTCTTTAGAGAGAGATTTTCTTTGAGTGTAAAACGGGTAAAAAGGGATTTGAGTATAAAAAGAGAAGTTTGGAAAGAATTACACGAATTAACGGATTTACAAAAACAAACGACAGAGCAGACTCTTATGCTTTTAACGGAAACCAAGCAGTATCTTGACTTCGAGGCAAATCATGGATTAGATGAGAAATCTTATAGAGAGCGATTAAAAATCCTTATTAATATGGGGATTATCTATTACTATGCTTTGTATGAAGGATTCACGAGGTTTGTTTTTAAAAAGATGAGAGCTTATGAATTAGACATTTCCGAAGATAGAGTTAATGATAGAGATTTTACACTTCACAAAATAATTACATATATGAAGTCCCGGTACAAGATTTATTTAGAGGAGGAGATGTTCAGTGTTATAATAAAGCTAAAAGAGGCTCGACATGATATTGCCCATGGAGTGGGAGATGCGAAACCGGATTTTGACATTATTCTTATATGCCATTCGCAGATCGTGGAATATTTTGACTTTATCCTGCATGAAATGGCTAAAATTTTGAATTTTATTTAATGTAATAGAAAAGAATGCGATTTCAGTTTGATTTATAGAACAATTTAGAGCTACTATAAATAATCGAGGTTTAGAAACTAGAGAGTTTATTAAACTATGAGAATTTATTTTGAAGGAACGTATAGAGCGTTTCATACACTAATTTAAATAGAGAGGGCAAACTCATATAGAATTCCAATCGTTCTTCTTTCGATTTGAGCAATGTTAAGTTGGTGGTTAACAACCGTATCATAATGGATAAAAGCAGTCGTTGTTCCGAGATATTATATCGCGAAACTTCCTTCTTTTCTTGTTTTAATCTATCAATATCTTTGGAAGGGAGCTCGTGAGCCAGATTATCTATGGTCAAGTCATCTTGATGGATCATTAATAAAATATGTTGAGCTTTATCAATAATATCAAGGGGAACATCAGAGGTATGAAGCAATTCATATAATTTTTCAATAATATTGTCTCTAAGGCTCATTTTCTCAGGGTATTATCTCTGAGTATTACAATACTAAGTGTATCAATAATTATTACCCAGCTATTCATTTTATATTTTTTTTTTATTTTTAATTAATAGAAGTAAAGCAGGATTTCAATACTGTTAGCTTTATAAATTTAAATCTATAATTTTTACTAATACCTTTTATAGAGCCAAGTATTATTCGTGTTTATTTAAAATAATAAACTGACGAAAAACAAAAAAAAAGTTGTTTGAATTAGTATACTTTAAGAAAGGTGATTGCTATCGGAGGAGAAAAATACGAGGATATGCTGGAGTATCGCTTAAAACAGCTGGAAAAAAGCAGAAAACCAGCGAGGGAAGCATCAAGTTTCTATATTGTGTGGTCCAATATCGATAGGAAAGAAACACGATATTCCTCGTTTGATTCGATTCCCATAGATGTCAAAAATGACGAGATAAACTACGAAATAATGAAGATACGTTATGAACGTCAAGAGCGCCGCACTCAAAAAACTGGGATGTTTGCTCCGACAATCGTAGAGCGGTCAGGGTATTCATATTACGAAAAATTGCTGCATATTCTGTTAATAAAACGGGATTATAAAGAGAATAAAGACTTTGTGCACCTTTTTCGGTTTGAAAGTCAACCTTATGTTTTGGATTTTGCGTTTGTGAAAGAAAAATTAGATATTGAATGCGATGGAGAGCCTTGGCATGAAAAATGCAGAAATCGCGAAGAAGACAGGCTACGGGATGAGTATTTAAGAAAAAAGGGGTGGAAAATATTAAGGTTTAAATTTAAATCTGGTACTATAAAAGATACTTTAATTAATGCCATAAAACAAATCGACCTAGAAATTAAGAAAATGAGAAAATCCTAACACAAATAGTAATTTGATGCTTCCAAAAATCTAATGACCATGACGAATGTTAGAAACGGTTTTTGATTCAATAGAGAAATAAATGAAATCAACAATTACACCATTCCCGATTGGACTTGCTGCAGAGAGACCGACTTTAACTTCGGTCGATACAGGTAGATTGAAATATCGTACCATTTTCCATTTAATGCCATCCAAGGAATAGTGCATTCCAAAAGTATTATTAACCCTTACTATTTGAAGCCATATATCCTCTTGATTAATGTCAACACTATTTGCATCATCTGATAAACCGTTTGTAATAACACTTACTATAGCATTAGTTCCATAATCAGTTTTTTCAAAAGCTAATTTACACCATTTTTTATCATTTTCTCTTATAATTAGACTACCTTGATCGTAGACTTGTTTAAAATTAGGTTTTAAATGCAACTTGGTAACGAAATTATTTTTCACATTTATATACAAGAAAGGTGCTGAATCATGGGATGCCACTCCAGAAGGATCTCGAAAGAAATCAACCCGTTTTGGTGCAGTAATTCTTAAAATACCATTGTTTATCGTCCATTCCTCTGGGGCATCTAACCAAGATAATTTGCCTAAATAATTTCTTTTAATTGCATTGAGTAAGTTCATAACTAATGGAAAATCTCTTTCTTTAAAAAATATTTTTATATTAATTATGTTATTAATCCATTAAAATTGAGTCTATAATGGTCATTTTAGAAAGTCTTACATCCAGAAATTTAAATAAATTGGTAAAAGGGCTAGAATTTCATTTCGATATTTATACTTTATTTTGTTAGTGTAATTCTTTAAAGAAGGAGTTAATCTAATACTTTATCAATATTAATTATAGATTTAAATTAGAATAAATCTTAATGAGAAATATGAAGTTTATAGATCTTTCGATCCCGATAATAAATCCCGAGGAGGCCATTTTTGATCCTCCTTTAACCACTCCTAAGATAGAATACAGTGATCATGATACTGGCGCGGAACAAATGGGATTTGTATTTCCTAAGATAAAGCCAAAAGAACATCTCCCCGATGGGAAAGGTTGGGCTGTAGAGAGTATCACTTTAGGCACTCACAGCGGAACGCATATGGATGCCCCGTGGCATTTTGCCCCTGTACAAGATAAGGAAATTGGGCAAAGAAAGGCAATGACGATCGATGAATTTCCATTAGAATGGGGTATAGGTCCCCTTATTGTGCTTGATTGCACAGATTATGAAGAAGGATATGTTATGACCCCAAATGATATCGATAAGAAATTAGACAATATTGGGCATAAATTACAGGAAGGAGATATTCTATGTGTTCATACAAATGCTCCAAAACATTATGGGACAAAGGAATATATCAACCACGGGGTAGGAGTAGGAAAAAATGCTACGCTGCATATAATTAGACAAGGAGTTCACGTAGTAGGGATTGATGCATGGAGTTGGGACGCTCCATTCACGATCACGGCAAAAAAATGGAAAAAATCAGTAAAGGAAAAACAACCGGACAAATCTATTATCTGGGAGGGGCATTTTGCTGGAATAGAATTAGGATATTTTCAAATGGAAAAAATGCTAAATTTAGATAAAGTACCTCCCGTAGGAGCAACAATATATTGCTTTCCTGTAAAAATTGCAAGAGCATCGGCAGGCTGGGTCAGAGCGGTGGCAACGGTACCCGAGTGAAATAGTGATTATTTTAAATAAAATTAAAAAAAAATCCCTTTTTATTCTTCTGTGAATATTTCTTCTACAATCAGAGCATCATCCCTAAAGGGAGCGAGCATGCCATTCCAGTCAGCTAAGACACTTTTATGCTTCTTTTCGAATCTATTAATAAATTGTATTAATTGTTCTCTAATTTCAGATGTTTGACTTCCTTTTATGAATAACGCGCCAAAAAAGTTAAATCCGTATTCCAGCAATATAGTAATATCTCCGTGGTCTATGGTCTTTAATAATTCAGAAGATTTCGTGGTCTCTTTAATAAAGGACGTAAGAGCAGTGAACATGCCTGAGACAAGACCAGGATCTTGGAGCTGGTCTTTGACAAAGGGATAATTGAGAATATCTCTCCCGTCTTTATAAATTACGTAAAGCCCTTGCTTCTCTACTTTCGCATACCTATATTTAAATTCAGGTTGCCAGATCTTAATTTTATGAGTCTTGAAAAGTGAGTTCAGCGTATAGTAGAGTTGTTTTTTCTCAGCTTCAGCAGAAGGTAAGATTTCCTGTAAGAATTTATCTTGTTCGAGGGTATTTAGTAAACGTTTGAATTCTTCAGTCTCTTGTTCTATACTCTCTTCAGTAAATTCATGATTTCTCGTAATTAAATACCGGTCAGCTTCATCATTGTATTCTTTATGAGTTAAGAAACCTCCAATCGTGGTAAATAACGCTTTTTCTACGAATTTATCATCGATAGTTGTTGTTTTTACCTTGAACTCTCTTTGAAAATAATAAATCATTATGCCCCAAAATATCGTCGCCATTAGATATCTGGTAAAGAGATAGGGTAGAGCCAATATGCCTAATAAAGTAAGCTTCCCTTCAGGAAAAAGGTTGGCGTCAAAAGTTGCCGTTCTAAAAGTATAGAAAGTAAATCCAAAGGCATCGGTATAGCTTAGTTGTCCTGTCAACCAATATTCAATAGGTGCAAAACTAATTAAGGGATTTGCCCCTAAATAATAAAAAATAATAGAAAAAACCATAATAATAGAGAAAAACACAATAATACCTAAAACAATACTTCTCAAGTATTTTAAGCTATATGCAAAGATATAGGCTGTGATGAAAATAGGAATTATCGTCAATACCACTATATTAAATATGTTCATAAGGTCAAATCTAAATGAATTGCGTAAGGTAGGGTTTTTATAACTGAATTTAGCTGAGTTTATGATGATACGATGTTCCTCACCAAACATGGCGATAAGAGTATTAAAAACGACAATAGATAAAATGAAAAAAATACCTGTAGCCACTGCACTTGCCACGACCATATAAAGCCAATTTGTTGCTTTAAATTTCTGCGCTTTCTCTTTCCTTGTTTTCCAATATTCAATAATTTTCACAAAGATTAAGATCGAGATGGGTTCAAATAATTTTAGAAATAGCACGAAGATAATCGAAACCATGATAAAATATGCGAAAAAATAAATTATGATGAAGATGGATGCGGTGTATTGAACAATAAAGAGAATAAGAGATAAAATGGAAATTGGTGCGCCAACACTGTAGAGAGATCTGTAGGTTTGTTTTCGCAGTTTGATACCCCAGTATCGTCCTTTTATCGCAATTTTACTTGAAAATAACAACTCAATACTAAAAATTAAAGTTGCCAGATATACAAGTAAGATCTCGATAAACCATCCTAAAGCAGACTCCCCCGTCGTTAATGAGATATTTTGTAACCCGGATATATCTAAAATAGTCTGTAGTAGGTAAAGAGAGATGGGTAATAAGACGATCATCAGTTTTAAGATTTCTTTCTCACGGGTCCAATCATTTCTAAATAACTCGTTTCGGATTTTATCAAACGGACTTTCATCGAATTCATAAGTTAGATGCTTTAAGTTATCTTCTATTGTTCCTTCTTCGCTCCTAAGATGGTTCCATAACAAAATAAAGGAAATAAACGGAGCAACAAGGAATATAAAAGGTAGTGTAACAAGAGGATAAAACGCAAATAAGGAAAATAGCGATCCTATATGCGCAGCCATGTATCTGATTCCCAATGCAAAGTTCTCACTGCTAGCATCCTCAGTAACTAGTTTATTAGGAGTTTGCCCTACTTGAAAGATTATTGGAAGAACCCAATATATTAAATAAAAGCTAATTGCCCCGGCGATAATTCGAAAATAATATTTCCCGATGTTCTTCTTCCATATGAAAAAGAGAGGAATAATCAAAATAAGAAGTGGTAAACCATTAAGAAAAAATGAGAAGAAAATTTCAATCATGATTTTTAGATCCCAATTTTTTTGCGTAAGAGTTAAAATCTATTTAAAACAAATGTATATAAATTCTTTTATAATAGATAGGAAATATTAAATATTTTTAATTTTGGATTATGACGGAAGATCAGAAGATTGGGATTATTATTGATGTAGATTTTGCGAGAAAACACAATCCCCCCTACCAACACCCGATTTTTCTTTCTTATGAAAATCCACTTAGAATAAAAGCAATTTTGGAATATTTTAAAAAGATAAACTTATGGGAAGACCACAGAATCACTAAACTACAACCCAAGCTAATGAATGAGGAGATTTTGAATTTAGCTCATACTAAGTACTATATCGATACAGTAGTGCGGCTTTCCGATTTTGGAAGTGGTATTCTTGATGAGGAAGTGTTCATTACAAAAGACACCTTTTCCTTAGCAAAAAAAGCAGTAGGCGGAACCATACAGGCTTTAGAAAAGGTGATAAATAAGGAAGTATCTCAATCACTAGCTCTTGTTAGACCTCCTGGGCATCATGCATTACGTGAAAAAGGCTCTGGATTATGCATATTCAATAACATCGCCAATAGTATTCTATATCTAAGAAAAAAATTAGGCTACAATAAGAAAATTGCCATAATAGATATTGACGATCATTTTGGCGACGGATTGGTTCAATATTTTTACGATGACCCCAATGTGCTTTATTTTTCTGTCCATGAGTTTGATTTCTTAGAGAATGACATTGGATTTATAAACGAACTAGGAGAGGGAGAAGGTTTAGGGAAAAACATTAATTTTCCGGTACCTGAGGGAATTACTGACAAGGAATTTTTAGTATTTTTTAATATTTTAGAGCCAATTTTAAAAGAATATACTCCAGATCTTATTATTGTGGCTATGGGATTTGATATGTATTTTAATGATCCCATTGGAAATTGTTTCCTAACAACTATCTCTTACAATAAGTTTGCTAAAAAAATTTTAAGTATAGCAGAAGATCTCTGTGAAGGTAAACTCGCTTTTATATTAGAGGGAGGTTATAGTCTTATAGGGTTACCATTTTGCGTTCAGGCTGTTTTAAGTAGTCTATTAAAAGAAGAGTATGAGCCACCTTTATTCGAAAAGTTTCTTTTTTCTAGTGAGTCAAAAATGGAGGAAGTACTTGAAATTAAATTAAAATTAGAGAGTCTCTTAGGTAATTACTGGAATTGTTTAAAATAATGAAAAAAAATTATTGATTTTTTATAAAATCTCTGAAAGTTTCTTAGCATATTCTTGTACTGCGAATAAAGCGTCACGTGGCCCCACTTGAGGATTAATATAGCATACTAATGCGCCAGTACCTCCAATTGGGACGGGAGCTATAATCAAATGTCCCTTCCCGGTAATATTGGTTCCGATCTTCCTTTCTTCAGTGTTCTCCACAATCATATATTTAATCCCGAGTATCGAGATACTAGTCATCCCTTTTTGACCGAGTTCTAATTTTGTTTGAACAAGCTCGTTAATTTGCGCCAAATCCCCGGTAATGTCCCAATTATCAGTTTGCGTTAATAAGGTGCCGTCTCGGTTTATGATAGCAATCCCAAAGACGTTTTGTTCCTCATTTAATAAATCATCAATAATAGCTTCGATATTAGAAGACATTTTACAATCTAATCTTTATCTTTTTTTACTATATAGAAATACTAATAGAAGTTATATTTAAATAATTAGGAAACGTTAAACCGATTATTATCTTTTAATAGAGTATACCATTTTAATAGATAGAATTAAGAAAATAGTAAATTAAAAAAGCATCAACTAATAATAGAGAGGTTTATGTATAATGACAATAAAAGAGGTTGAGCATGTGTTCGTCTATAAGGATAAAAAACTGGCGCATGCGTGCAATCAGGTCAGTCTTGTCGCACTTCGAAATGGGGAAGTCTTCATGGGATTCAACGAAGAGAGATGGCCTATCCATGCCGACAGCGGACAATCATGTTTTATCAAATCTACAGACGGGGGAAAGAGTTGGGATCCCTCCACTAAGCAGGTTATTTGGCCCTACACCAAATTCATGGGTAATTGGGATTGTGCTTTTGCCCAAATATCAAATGGAACGATTTTAATGCACACAAGAGTGTGTAATTTTCTTGCACCCAGAGGGATCGCTTCAGAAGGTGACCAGATGCTAGGAATGCCTCCCCCAGGATTTCCAGAGCGCCTCAAAAGACAGACAGGGTATGCTATACTCAAATCCAAGGACGGAGGAAACACTTGGTCTGACCCTATTGAAATCAACACAAGCCCTATCGCCAGCTCATCGTTGAGTGCCTATGCCTGTGGAGGATCGGGTGCAGGACACATTATTGAGCTTCCTAACAAGGGATTATTAATGCCATTGGCAGGAACGTTATCGATGACAGGGGAATGGTTAGATGGATCCGGAACAGAATTGGAACGCTGCTTTTTGTTAAGGTCTGATGATGGTGGAAATAATTGGGAATATTGGTCCACTGTTGCTTATGATCCAGCTAGTATTATCAGTTTTGCAGAGCCTGGCATGGCACGTTTAAGAGATGGTAAACTTGTCTGCTTGATGAGAACAGCTCATAGACCAAAACGGCAAGATAATATGTGGTTCACTTGGTCGGATGACGATGGGGTTACGTGGAGCCCTCCAAAGAGAACTGCTCTCTGGGGCTACCCAGCAGATGTCATGCAGTTGAAAGATGGAAGAGTCCTAGCGGTCTATGGATACAGAAAAACGCCATGGGGTGTGCGTGGCTGCATCTCAGAAGACGGCTTGACATGGGACATTGAAAACGAATTCGTCATTAGAGAAGGAGGAGTACCGACGCCAAAGCCAGGCAAAGGTTCCCGTGGTCTTCAAGATATGCTGATCATGAGCCAATACTGGCATATTGGATATCCTAGTGTGACTCAATTGGAAGATGAAACTGTAATTGTTGGCTATCACGAGTACAGCGACGATGATATGCCCCTCCAATACCTGATGTGCACTCGTTTTAAAGTATAGGCTTGGAGATTTAAATCTTGAGACAACGTATAACATGAAAATGAAAAAACATTAAAAGTATAAGCTCTGAATTCTGCTCTAGTTTTTCCTTTTTTTATATCTATAAATTTGTTATTGATCCACAAATATTTTATTGGTACCATTTTATAATACTAATATTAAAGAAAAAATTAATTCAAAAACACTTCAAAATTTTTTAAAAAAAATATCGGTGAAATAATAATATGGCTTTAAGATTATGGAGAAAGGCTATTAAAATGACTCTCCGGGAAAAAAAGATATTTGTAATTTTTACAGGCATATATACAATATTAATCTTTTTAACAAGTTTTTTTATTGAGACTACCTTAAGTGCGGGAGAGGGATTTTTATCTAATTATTTCATAATGATTTTCTTTATTACAAGCTTAATTCTCTCTTTACTTTATGCGTGGCTAATTGTCTCGAGAAATAGAAGAATATTTGCCACTTTGAAATGCATTGGTTGGACTAACGGTAATATAAATTCTTTAGTTACAGGAATTATTATGTTTACAACGATCTCGGGTTTTATTCTTGTAATTGAAGGATTATTTCACTATGCTGCAATTATGGGGTATTTACAGTCTACTGGTAAAGGATTTGACGCTTATCCCTCAATTTTAATCAGTCTCACTCCAGTTGTTATTACGTTCGCAATGTTTCTATTTGTCCAAATAATTTCGATAATCTTGGCTAATAGAAAAGTATTAAAAGTAAGACCCGTGATTGCATTAAAACGGGTAGGTCAGTGAGGTGATGAAAAAAAATGCCAGTAAGTAAAGATGTAATGATTGAGTGTATTGATGTAAATAAGGAATACAGGCGTGCTGGGGCTATTATCCGAGCTTTGGTAGATATAAATATTTCTATTAAATCCGGGGATTTTGTTATCGTTCAAGGTCCGACGGGTTGTGGTAAAAGCACTTTGTTAAATGTTATGTCTGGTTTAGACTTACCAGATTCAGGAAAAATTATATTTGACGGTGAAAATATAGCCAGATCCAAAGAGGATAGATTAGCTAAGATTCGTAGACAAAAGGTTGGATTCGTGTTTCAGGATTTTAACCTTGTTAACACGCTAACCGCCATTGAAAATGTAGAAGCGATGTTATGGCCTACCGTTTTAAGATCAAAAGAAATTGAGAATCGAGCTATTGCTGCATTGCGTGATGTAAACATGCTCGAAAGAAAAGATCACTTTCCTGTAGAAATGAGTGGTGGGGAAAAACAGCGTGTGGCATTAGCAAGAGCTATTGTAGGAAAACCAAGAGTAGTTTTCGGAGATGAAGTTTCTGGAAATTTAGATCCTAAATCTGAGAAGGAAGTTATGGAACTCCTAAAGCAAATAAATCAAGATTATGAAACAACGATGATTATCGTAACGCATAGAGAAACTGTGGCGAAATATGGGGACAATATCATCAAAATGGATAAAGGACGAATTATTTAACAAATAACTTTTTTTATTTTATCTTTTTTTATGAAACAAAATTCTGAAATAGTATCTTTAATAATTATTTTTTTTAACACTGGGATTCATAATTGAATAAGATTTAGGATGCCGCTCTCTATTTGTATTTTAATATATAATTAAAGATTGGACTCCTATAATTATAAAAAAAGAAATAAATATAAATAGAAAAACAGTCTTGAAATTATAAATAAAAATAATATAATAATTAAATTTTATATATCAAGGGAGTTAACAACCATGGGATTCAAATTATGGCGATTTATTTGGACGGGAATCGTAGGAATGCTGTTTATGTTACCAACGGCGTATGCAACGTTTTATGCGTTTGATTTAATTGCTCTTCTTACTGGTGGTTTAATTCAAAATTTTTTCGTTTTAACCAGAACTTTGGGTGGTCCATTAATAGGTTTTTTAATAAGCGCATTCATTGGAGTTTTTTTAATATGTCTAATTCCAGTTCATTGGGCTCTTCTTAACCAACCTGATAATGTTATGTTAATGCTGGCTTTAGTACTTCCTTGGATTATTTGTTGTTCACTTATGGCATTATTAACAGCTAGAGATCCTCAAGAGGGAGTATATACAAGTTTCGCTATAGGCCTTGGACTTTTCATAATAATGGTAATCATCTATTCTGTTCTAGCAGTATTATTGGCTAGATTTGGAGGAGGAGCGATTCTTGATAGTGCTTCAGTTGGGTTTACTGATTTACCATTTGTACTAGCAGCTTTTTTGGCAACAATGGAAGGCGCGGGAATTGGGGCTGTATTTGCAGCATTGTTTGGAAGTTTAAAATATGAACCTACGTAAAAAATTTTTTAATATTTCTTTATGTTATTATTTTTTTTATATCATTTCGAAAAAAGTCTGATTTATTTTTCTGTAATAGCCTAAATGGAGTATTAAATTTTTAAGCATTGAAAAGAAAGATTTATAATAGAATACAATATAAGTGTATTAAATAACTTTTAATATCAACATTTGGATGATGTATTTAGATGTCTAAACAAATAAAAGGAATTATAGTTTCACGATTAATTGTAATGATTTCAATCATATTAGTCCCAATAGCAATATTTCTCATCTTCAACTTAGTGGAATTTAGTTTATGGTTTTCAGATGATCCGGCGTTAAATTTTTGGATTTTAAATGTATTATGTCCGTTAGTATTTAGCGTTTCTTGGTTGTTCTTTTTAATATTATTTGCCAATAGGTTCGCAGCCACGATTGAGGCTATGGATAAAACAGTGGGAGTTGTACCCTTAAGATTGAGATTTTTTTTCGGACTAAATGCTTTATTCATTTTATTTATTTTTGTCTTTCCATTAATTACACCAATTGTCTCAATTTTAAGTTTTGCTTCAATGGCGTGGAGATTAACAACCTTTAGAAAAGAAAGCTGGGATGATTCTGAAATCTCTTTCGGGACTAAATTTCTAATGATTCTTTTCTCAATATTGCCTGTGTTCTGTACCATTGTTATTCTTCCTCAATATATATTACTCTCCATCTTCTTATGGGAAAATATCTGGATGCCGTTATTACCAATTATTTTCATTATTTCGGTGTGCTTATGTACGGCATTAGCGATTGGATCATTATTTTATTTAGTGGCAAATAAGGGAGTTAGTGAATATGAACAAATTTTCGTTGACACAAGCACTCCAAAATATGTATGGAACATTAGAATTTTAGAGATATTCTTATTCCTGTTTTTCTTATTCTTAGCATTCGGAAATTTTGCTCTGATTGATTTTTTCTACTATTTAGGATTTGTAATTGTGGCGTTTGTTGCTATTGTTAATTTTATTAATGGGAAAAGAAGAGATGTAAGTTTTAAGAGCCATTTTCTAGGATATCTCCTTGCAGCTGTATTTATGGGGTCAAATTTTCTTATTTTCAATGCGGACTTAGCATTAATTATTCAAGAAGTAAGTTTAATCACTTCTGCTATTGTGTTTATCCTTATATTTTTCTATACATTCTTCCGCTTTGACGAATCAGAAATTTAAAAAAAGGATTATAGGATTTGGTAAAAAATTACCATTTTTTTTATTAACTCTTATGATTTTAAGTTAAATATTAGAATTAATTTAACAAAAGCTTATAGAATTAGAATTTATACACAGATTTAGAATAAAATTCAATTTATTACAAAAATTTTTAAAGATTTCATATCATAGGTTTATTTTTTAGATAATTCTAATCTATCCGAAAATCGATACTCATCGCTTCTTCTGATGCTTCTAACAATCCTTATTAACTCTTAATCGTACTCGTATGTATCTTAAAGATTCATTCTAACTTGAATTTTAAATTGAATTATAAAGGATTATTGATAAATAAATTACTTTTTTAAAGAAGTTCTATTCCACGCGAAACTAAATTCTTAAAAAGTTGAATTTGAATTATAATTCTTAGATCTATAATTTTTTTAAAAAAAATTTGAATTAAAAAAAAAAGGACAACTGAATATGAAATTAATAAATTTCAAAACACTAATGGTATTAGCTTTTCTCATAACAGCTATGGTAGCTATGCCTGTCATGGTTTTAGGGCAACAAGATGGTGATGACGAAAATTACGACGAGAGTGAACAATACGGTGCGTTTGAAAACTTCCATGGAGGTTTTGGAGGTGTTTTTCGTGAAAATATGGGCCCTGGGGGGGATATACTTGGGGTATTATTTGAAATGTTGTTACTTGATGGAGTTGATTTTAAAGACGACGAGGAGTTAGAGGGAGTTTATGTTTTAAGCGCAGATAAAGAAGAAACATATACTGGAAATTACTCTTTTGCTGATAATAAGGATACTCAAGAAATCCATTATCTCCCATTTTATAATTCAAGTGGTACTGCGAATCAATATCGAATTGATTCTCTTGATGGTTATGCTTATTGTGTTGTTGACAAAGAAGGAGGATTTGAGTATAATCTGACTATTGGGGCAGCATTAACTCTAATTATATGGGATTATGATGGTTCCTTTATAGAAGCTGCCGAAAAGGTCCTTGCTTGGGCGAAAAAATTTCAAGAGGCAGAAGATAAGGATGAAGTGGATGAAGAAATTGTTGCTGAAGGAGTGCAAGTTCTATCTTGGTTATTAATACATATTAATGAGATTTTTACAGGAGATGAGTTATTCGTACTAAATCCTATTATATGGCAAACTTTAGATATGAATCCCTGGGATAACTATAATATAAGAAAAAACTGGTATGATACAGGTATAAATAATGGTATTGAATATGGATTTGGTGATGATATTAATCTTACAGAGACGGAATCAGGGCCTACAGGGCTTCTAGAAGAATGGGAAGCTGCTGCTAATTTAACAAAAGATAGCTATATGCAATGGCTATTGTCAGATTTTAATACTGATGATCTTGTTGAAACCATTTGGACCCAATTTTCTTTCGATTTAGCTCAACTATGGGTAAAAGAATTCTACGTTGAACTAGATCTATCAGAATTATCAGACGGGGAGGATGCTGACGTAGATGATATTTTTGAAAGTGCCGATGTTGAATTTTATTTGTTCACGCACCACTTAGCCGGAGCGTTCTTGTATAATGATGAAGATAACAATAGACAAGTCACAGTTGATTATGATTATGCTAGAAATGAAACTGGTGATATTATCTATACGAACGGTACTGCTGCAATGGTACCTACGAGTAATGAAGTGACTCACCGCTTAATTTTAGGAACAGTAGGGAAATTTGATTTCAAGGAACCTGAAGTAGATGAGGACGAAAATACGGTTTCATGGGGTCTACTTTTAGCAGATGTTAACATGTCTGCAGTACCAGTCGGAGTAGACTTAAATTCATATGTGAATGCGCCAGAGGAGAATCTTGACTACATTTACTTTGGATTAGAATTTGAATCAGAAATGGAGGACCCCAATAAAAAAGGAGAAATTCAAGCGGAGTCAGATGTAAAATTGGAAACGAGGTTTGCCCCATGGAATGATCCAGATGATCCTTATACAAACCAAGATATTACAGATTTAGACATGGCAATTATTTATGTTTCAAGTATTTTGCATTTTGATTTACATATCGAACAGGGAGACGATGATATTGAGCCAGAAGATGATGAAGATTTTACAGATCAAGATTACTCATCAAGTTCACACACGTTAAAAGTAGGAGATTACCTTGCGGAAGATAATGATGATAAACTTGACTTTGTGGATATTGCGGGACCTGGATATTATTTAAACAATGGTACCACTCTTGAACGATATGCTGCTAACACTAGTATTATCCCAATTGCCTTATGGGAGGGTGAAGAACATACGAGCGAAACTGACGTTGATGATAAAGATGATACTGATAACGATTTTGAAGCAGATGTTGATGCTGTAGCAGAATGGAATATTCTATTATACGCAGTGTGCTATCCAGACTTTAATGGGACGGGGAATGGTATCTTGCATGATCCTACGTTCTCTGTTTACATGGTTTTTACCCCTGAAGAACCTGGATTCTGGGCGTTAATTTTACTCATAGCTGGAGTTGGCTTAGCCGGGGTTGCGGCAATTTTAATCAAAAGGAAAAAAGATAAATGGTAAATGACCATTTAAACTTACATATTTTTATTTACTACTTTTTTTTTATTTTTCTATTTTTGTATATTTTTTCTTAGAATTTTTAACTAATTCGTTATTTTTTATTAAAAACTTTTTGCAATTAAAGGCAGTATTCTTCTTTCATTTACGGATTTCTATAATCGAGTCAATTTAATACGAAAAACTTTTAACAAAAGGTACATGATTAATATTGCTATTAAAATATAATTAATAGATTAAAGATTTTAAAAAGTATAATAGAAAAGACTTAAAGAAAAAGCGAGATGATAATAGATGCCAATAAAGAGTGGAGATAAGTTTCAAGTAAATGAAAATAAAAGATGGTTTCAAAAATGGTGGCCAAAGGATGTTCCAAAAAATATTTCCTTACCAGAAATGACCGTCAATGAAATGCTTGAAGAACAAGTTAAGAAATACGCAGATCATAATATAATGTGGTTTTTAGAAACCTGGATGACATATAAGGAATTTCAAGATCACGTAAACGCACTTGCAACGGCTCTTGATAATTTAGGGATTAAAAAGGGTGATGTCGTCGCAATGCATTTACCAAATTGCTTCCAATATGTTATAAGTTATTATGCCATTACTAAGATTGGTGCCATCGCTACTGGAGTAAATCCAACATATCAACCTATGGAAATTTTGCATCAGTTAGATATTACGAAACCAAAAGTACTTATCGTACTTGATGCTCTATATGAACCGTATATTAAACCCATAATCGCTAAATCTAGCATAGAGAAATTAATCTACACAAATGTGGCTGATTTAGCTCATGGATTAGGCTTTAAAAGAATCTTAGGAAAATTATTAAAAAAAATTCCTACAGGGAAAGTCGATTTTCCTGGAGCACTAAAATTCATGGATCTTTTAAATACTCCATCAGCAGTTCCAAATATAAAAATTGATATCAAAACCCATCCAGCAACCTTTATAATGACCGGGGGAACTACCGGCTTGCCCAAAGCAGCAGTTTTAACCCATTTTAATGTGGTGTCTAACGCGAATCAATGTGTTCAGTGGTTAGGGGGAGAAACGCCCGGTATTGGCGTTGTTGGAGTGCTTCCATTATTCCACAGTTTTGCCCATACTGTGGTAATGAATACGACGATAAAGTTTGGAGGATGGATGATGTTATTCCCAAGACCCCCCGACACAGAGGATTTGCTTGCTGATATCGTGAAATTGCCGGCACCCGAGGGTTTAGTCTATCCTGGAGCCGAAATCTTATTTAAAAGATTAGCAGAATTTGAAGATATTAAAAAATATCCCGGAGTGATGGGTAAGCTAAAATTATGTGTCTCTGGAGCAGGACCTTTACATAGACCTGTGCGCGATGCTTTTGTTGAAAATACTAAAGGGAGAATTGTTGAAGGGTATGGATTGAGCGAAGCCACTCCAGTAGTTAGTGCTGGAAATTTATTTGGAGAGAGTCCAATAGGAGTAATAGGTATGCCCTTTCCAGCAACTGAATGGGGAATATGGCCTGTTGATGATTTTAGTCAAGGTCCAATTTGTTTAGGAAATCCAGATGATACTAATTTCGGAGAAGAGCATACTGGAGAATTATGCGTCCATGGTCCACAGGTTATGTTAGAATATCTAAATAAACCAGAGGAAACAGAAGAAACTATTAAAGAATTTGATGGTAAACTATGGTTATTAACTGGAGATATCGGATTTATGAACGAGGATGGTACAATTGAACTAAGAGATAGGAAAAAGCAACTTATTAAATATAAAGGATATTCTGTATACCCTAAAGAAGTAGAAGAGCTTCTTATGAAGCATCCTGAAATTTCAGAAGCTGCAGTTGCAGGATTGCCTAATGAGGAATTTGGAGAAGCTGTTAAAGCGTGGGTTGAATTAACTCCCGGATCTACTTTGACTCCAGAAGCAATTAAAGAATGGGCTGCCGAAAATATGACACATTATAAACGCCCGTATTATGTTGAAATTATAGAGGAAGTGCCAAAAAATTTAATTGGAAAAGTTCAAAGGCGTTTACTTCAAGAAGCAGATCCTATCTGGCAAGAAAAAAATAAACCAGCATAATACTTTTTTTTTTCTAAATTTAAAAATTAATAAAACTCAGACTTTTGGAGCATCAATCTGGTTAATGCCTCAAAAGTCACTTCTACATTTTCGCCCGTTTTTGAGCTGCATTCGATAAAGGCGTTCATATCTCTAGATTCAGCAATCTGAATACCCTCTTCACTACTAACTTCACGTTCCTCAAGATCGGCTTTACCACCAACAACAATAACAGGGAACATATCTTCTATCTTTTTGCGTATAACTGTTAACCAATCATCAATATGGGCTAAAGAAGAATAGTTTGTTATATCATACATAAAGATACCCCCATTGGCTCCTTTCACATAGGTTGGTAATAAAAATCTAAAACGTTCTTCCCCACCAAAGTCCCAAATTTGAAGTTTTACCTTTTTTTCATCAATTTCCAAGCTTTTTACTTCGAAATCAACACCAATTGTCATGGAGGTGTCTGATTTAAATAAATTTGTCAAATACCTTTGAGTTAGAGTGGTCTTTCCGCAACCTGCGTCTCCAAATATCACAATTTTATAGGTCGCATCGTACATGTTTCTACAATAGACTATTTGTGATTTTTTTTTTATCTCTTAACATTATGATTTCTATTTATTATTAATAAATTTTCGTTTTTAATTAAATCCATATGAATTATCTTATTAACTATTAAAAAAAATTAAAAATAAACGTAATTTATTCTAGCTATTTGTCTTTAATTAATACTTCTACCGCAGCATCGCATATAATCATTTTATCAGACGTATCTCCTAATTCTTTGATCATAATACCATGAGCAACAAGCCCTCCTTTTTCCACTTCAAGCGATTTTTCACCAAAGGGAACAGCTTTTAGCACTTTTTTTTCATCTATTTTTTCTGGGTATGGTGCACCTATCTTCACATGAACTTTCATCCGTAAAAGATCCTTAGCTTCTTTAAAATTACAGAAATCGGCTATTCCTGTCAAACAATTGTTAGAAATTGCATTTTTTATAGCTTTTATTGCAGCTCTTGTACAATCATCGTCGTGACCGTGTTGGTCGACACCTTGTCCAATCTGCACGATAAATCTTTTATAATTTTGGTTCATTATTATTGCCATTTTTATATTTAATGGTGATGTAATATCTTCAAAAAAGTATTTATCAATCAAAAGGTTATGTTTTAGGATTAACGCATATAACAAATTTTATGAGCTAATCTTAATATATGTTTACCATACTAGATGGAAAAATAACATTTTCTTCAGAAGTATATGCATAAAAATTTGGTGTCTAGAAAGGTACTATGAGGATAATTGATAAAAAAATTGTTGCTGAATATCTAAAAACTTCCGTTAAGAATTTCTCAGTAGAAGAGTTGGAGAGTCTAATTGAGATTCCCCCTCAAAATATTAATTATTCTTACGCATTTCCCGTCTATCGACTGGCAAAATTCGAGAAAAAATCACCAAATTTAATTGCTAAAGAGTTGAAAGAAAACTTAGTTTTGCCTGATTTTTTAGATAAAGTAGAAGCAAAAGGTCCGTATTTAAATTTTAGAGTTAACACATACACAGTTTTAAATAATATCTATGAATCGAAGCAAGACTATGGAAAAATTAGAGAATTAGTAGAAAAAAATAAATTTACTCCTCTTAGAATTGTCATCGAATATCCTGCTCCGAATACGAATAAACCTCTTCATTTAGGACACGTTCGAAATATGCTATTAGGAAATTCGCTGTCTCAAATTTTAAAATATAAGGGTCATCAGGTTTTTCAGGTCAATTTGAACAACGATAGAGGCATACATATCTGTAAGAGTATGCTCGCATATAAAAAATGGGGAAATAATGAGGCGCCGAAAGAAAAGAAATCAGATCATTTCGTAGGAGAGTATTATATTAAGTTTAGTCAAGAAGCAGAAAAAAATGATAAGCTAAATGAAGAAGCTGCATCCATGCTTAAATTATGGGAACAAAACGATCCAGATACGAGAGCATTATGGAAAAAAATGAATACATGGGCTCTAGATGGCTTTAAGGAAACATATCGCAAGTTCGATATCTCTTTTGATAAGGAATATTATGAGTCTAATTTATATAAGGAAGGAAAGGAAATAATTCTGGATAATCTTGGAAAAGGATTTCTCAACAAAACCGAAGATGGTGCGGTATATGCTAACTTGAAAGAAACTTTTAATCTGCCTAATAAAATTTTACTAAGAAGTGATGGAACCTCCATATATATCACTCAAGATATTTATTTGGCATATCTGAAAAAGGAAGATTTCAAATATGACGAATCAATTTATGTAGTGGGCAATGAACAAGATCTTTATTTTAAACAACTTTTTGCAGTATTAGAGAGGATTGGATTTAAAGAACAGAAATATCATTTATCCTATGGGATGATTAGTCTCCCCGAGGGGAAAATGAAAAGCAGAGAGGGTACTGTGGTTGATGCGGATGACATTATTGAAGAAATGAATTATCTTGCTTATGAAGAAGTTCATAAAAGATATCCAAAGCTTCCAGAAAAGGAAAAAGCACGAAGAGCAAAAATATTAAGTATGTCAGCTTTGAGATTCTTCATTTTAAAATTTAATCCAAGATCCGATTTCATTTTTAATCCTAAGGAAAGCATTTCTTTTGAGGGAGAGACGGGACCATACATTCAATATTGCTATGCGAGAATTGAATCAATATTTAATAAATCTAAGGAAAAAATTGATTTGAATATTAATTTCGAACTCTTATCTCATGAAAAGGAATTAATTTTAATTAAGCAACTAAATTATTTTCCAGAAGTTATTGAAACCACAGCTACTTCCTATGGCATTCATTTACTTCCTCAATATCTCTTAAGTTTATGCCAAGATTTCAATTCCTTTTATGCCAGTTGTCAAGTAATTTCGGAAAATAAAGAATTAGAGAGAGCAAGATTATTATTAATAAAATGTGTTCAAATTATTATCAAAATAGGATTAAATCTTCTAGGAATAGAAACTTTAGAAGAAATGTAATATAAAATTAACGGGAAAATAGTTTTAGATATTATGAATTTTTTTGATTTTGGTGAGATAATCAATAAAGATACCCAATTTGTAATTTTTGGAATACCTTGGGATTATTTAACTTCTATCGAGGGACCTGATTCATCTCTCGCCCCCCAAAAAATACGGAATGTAACAGAAAATTTAGCACTCACAACTGAATTAGGATCTGAAATTCCAAATATTAAAGCTGTTGACATTGGAGATGTAGAAATTGAGCCTAAAAATGTAGATAAAAATCTCAATGAAATAAAGAATTTTATTAATAAGATATATAAACAGAAGAAAGATGCTATTTTAGTTATTATTGGAGGCGATCATTTCTGCTCATATCCAGTTGTAAAAACCGTGGGCGATAATAGAGATAATAAGAAAAATTTCGGCATTTTAATATTCGATTCTCATTTAGATCTTTATGAAGAATGGGATAAGGGAGTATATTCTCATGCTACAATTTCTCATAGAATTTATGATTTAGAATACGTTAATAATAAAAATCTATTAATCGTGGGTTCAAGAGATATTGATATTCCAGAGCTAAAAATTGCTAATGCTGAAGAAATTGTTCATTTTGATGCTCATCTAATTGAAGAAATCGGGTTAAAGCAATTTACCGATAAAATTATTAGTTTTTTCAAAACCTCGGGTATTGAAGATTTATACGTATCGATCGATGTGGATGCGTTGGATCCATCTATCGCTCCCGCCACTGGATTTGCCATTCCCGGCGGTTTTTCCTATAGAGAATTGTGGAAAATACTAAGAGAGATACCTAACCATTTCGATGTGGTAGGGTTTGATTTAGTTGAGGTCGCCCCGAATTTGGACCTACCTAATAATTTAACCAGTAATTTAGCAGCCAAATTGATTGTAGAATTTATGGATTTTATTACAATTAGGAAAAATAGACAATAAAAATGAAAGAAAAAGAGAGAAAAGAAGTATTTCAAAAGGTCAATCAATTTAAAATAGAGAGAGATACAAATATCGTCGATCTTGTTAATAATCTTAAAGGAACTGGTTTTAATGCTAAAAGATTGGCTTTAGCATGTGAAATTTACTATAAAATGATCGAAGATAAAGATTGTGTGAAATTTTTCGGATTAGCGGGTGCTATGGTTCCAGTTGGTATGCAACAAATAATTCACGATTTCATAGAAGAAGGATTCATTGATGTATTAGTAACCACAGGCGCGAATTTAACTCATGATATCGCGGAAACCTTAGGATATCATCATCTTCAAGGAGAAGTGCATATTGAAAGGTTAGATGATGTAAAGTTATATGAGCGAGAAATGAATAGGATATACGATGTCTTTCTGCCTAATAAGGTCTATGAAGGTATAGAAAATTTTGTTTCTAAATTGAAAATCCCAGACAATAATATGTCAGTCAGTGAATTTTTAAAATTTTTAGGAGAAAATATACCAAATAATCCAAAATCGATTTTAAGAATTTGCGCTGAAAAGAATATACCAATCTACTGTCCAGCTTTTACGGATTCTGGTTTAGCCCTACAACTAGGTTTTCACCATCAAAAATTAAATCTTAATCATTTTAAGGATATGCTGGAAATGGTGAATTTAGCTTGGGATGCGAAAAAGGCAGGTATTTGTATAGTTGGTGGGGGAGTACCAAAAAACTTTATCTTCCAATCTATGCAATTTTGCCCTAATTCTGCTGATTATGCTATTCAAATTACAATGGATAGACCAGAACCAGGCGGACTTTCCGGTGCTACATTAAATGAGGCTATGTCTTGGGGAAAAATTAATAAACATGCGAAGCATTCAACTATTATCTCGGATGCGACGATTGCACTTCCTATACTCTTCTGGTATCTGAAAGAATCAAGAGTAGGAAGTTAATTGTTTTTAAAAAAAAGTACCCTTGAGTTTCTGATCTATCGTTTTAGTTTCAGAGCCAAAGATTTTATCAAGTTTTTCTTTAAATGTTTGGAATTGAGAAATTTCTGACAAATTTTTCCCGTTATATTTCGCGATAAACTGCTTCATTATTTCTTTTAATGAAGGAATAACGACTTTTGAAATGTGTTTGTCAATCTTTTTTTCTTGGTCTAATATGGCATATGCGATTAGCGGTTCAGGTTCAGGACTGTCTTCTGGCTTTATTTTATCTTCGATAAATGATATAACAAATTTACGCATCTCAAAATATTCAATAGTGTCCTTAGAAAAAGCACTCTCCGCAAAATTTATAAGAGCGGTTAACAGCGCTGATCGTAGATCTTTATCAATTTTATTGTCTGAGGTTTGATGATACGTTGCAAATAATAGCGTAAAACCCCTGAATAATATACCGCTTTCTCGGATAACCATAATTAGTGTTTACTTCTGCAATAAGATATTATTTTAAATTCTTAATTTAAATATCGAAATACTAATTATGTTAAATAAACGATTGTGATCTATTAAATCTTTTAGATATAGAAGATGGTAAAGTTAAAGTTCTTCATACCATTTGTTAAAAAATTTCTTCCATAGTATTAGTTCACTAAATATCTCTCTTTTTTTCCATGCTTTTAACACTTCAAAATAGTTCTCTTTATACTCTCCAATCAATTGTTTTTTAGTATAAGATTTCGAAGGTTTTTCTGGTACTGAATTTTTAAATGCGTTAGAAGGCAATTTCCACCATTCCTTTAAAAATTCTGAGCCAAACTCATTCTCATAATATTGCATATTTTTATATACGAACACGTTTGGGTAATTGGAAAAAAGTGTTGGACTTATTTGGATATTCTCATGCATGGCATAATTGTTAACAAAGTCTAATGTTTCGTTGAAAGTACTCTGATCCTCTCCTGGAAATCCTGCAAGAAGATTTAACCTACAATAAGGGCCATCTGAAAGCTTATATTGATTTAAGATAGATATCATTGTTTCGATGTACTCTCGGGGATTCTCAGTTTTATGCATCTCGGGTAATAATCTCTTACTTGCTGATTCAAATCCAAATCCGATAATCATTCCACATGTTCTATGCTTTTTAATTAAATTTAGATTATTCTTAAAAGATTCTACTCTACTCTGACATGAAAAACTAAATTTTTCATTCAATTTATTTTGAATTAAATAATCTACGACTTTATTGCTAATAGACACTCGATTGAAAGATTGGTCAGCAAAAGCTATTTTTGGAGCATTATAATTATATTGCTCAACAATTCTACATAATTTTTCAAATTCTTTTTTGAACTTTTGAAAAGTGAAACTTCTAAAATCATAATTTTGAGCGCAAAAAGCACATTGATAAGGACAACCTCTTGACATGAAATACTCAAATTTGAATTTGTTTTTGTAAGGATATTGTTCTAAATATAATTCATAGTCCGGAAAGGGTAGGGTATTTATTTCAATGCAACCGTTTGAATTTAATATTCTTGTTCTCCTACGTGGTTTTAAATTATTAGATTTTAATAAATTTAATAGTGATAATTCAGCTTCACCTCTTATTACAAAATCAAAAGGAGATTCTCTAAAAAAGGAATTTCTAAAATCTTTAGGAACAGCTGTAGGATGATAACCACCTACAATAATGGGTTTTTTTGGAAATTCCTTTTTTAATATCTTAGCAATTAAGTCCGTTTGAAGATATTGGAAACTCGTATAACAATTTATACCTATGTTCTGAAACTCCTGTAAATTTTTTTTTTCCAAACATTTTAGAAGAGAAACTTTGAATAGGTCATTTGGTTCTGTAGAATCTAAATTTTTATAATTTTCTTGTTCTACTCGTAAATCAATTATCTGAGTTTCAATATTCACCCTTTCTTTAAGAAAGGATGAGAGGTGCAGTGTTCCCAATGGGATATCATTATAATATAGTGCTTTTTGGTATTCTTCAATATAAAAAAATCCGGGAATAATAAACAGTAACTTATTCTTGTTTGTCGACATGTTGAATATAGCGAATTTTATATTCCTATAATTAAATTAAATCCTAAATTTTATAAACTCATAGTATATATTTTATTCTATTCTAAGTAAGTTTCTAAAAACACCAAGACTTCTTTTAATACTTTCTTTTTAAAAGTTAATCGGTCAGTTTTAAAAACAAATTTCTTAACAAATGTCTCCTGTACTGTTGAAAAACCGATATAAACTAAACCTACAGGTTTTTCGGGGGTTCCACCTGTTGGACCTGCAATACCTGTAATTCCTATCCCAATATCGCAAGGTTTTGAGATAACTCTGACTCCATAGGCCATTTTTTCCGCAACTTCCTCTGAAACTGCTCCGAAATTCTCTAGTATTTCGGGATTTACCTTTAGAATATCAATTTTCGCTTGATTTCCATATGAAACTACTCCCCTTTCAAAAATTTCTGAGGAACCAGAAATATTAGTTATCATATGAGATACATAACCCCCAGTACACGATTCGGCAATCGCAATTATAAGATTTTTTTCAGCGAAGTTTTTTATAATCGTTTCAATTCGTTCTAATATTTCCATATGACGTATCTTTATAGATTTTAATAATTTATATCAAATTACGATATTAAAATAATATTCATTACAAATAAAAAAATGTTAATTTAAAAAATTAAAGGAGATGAAAAATTTGATTGTTGATGTTCATTTTCATTCAATTCCCTATTCCATTCCAAATGAAAGAATCAATATGATGGTAGAGGAATGGCCAATGCGAATAGCGAAAATCATGGGTATTAACCCAAATAAAGAATTGTTCATCCAGAAAGCGCAAGAATTATGGGGGGATAAAGATGGCTCTAAAATGATTAAAATAATGAATGAAAGCGGGATTGATTTCACCTTAATTTGTAATGTTGATAATTCTGGAATAGAAGGAGCGACTATTGAAAAGGTTCAAGAAATTAATAAAAGAGTTGGAAATATAGCAAAAAAATATCCTGATAGAGTGATGGCTTTAGCAGGAGTAGACCCAAGGCGCCCAGAAGCGTTAGACATGTTAAAGGAATGTTTTGAAGAATTTGGTATGAAAGGCCTAAAATATCATAGTGATAATGGTTATTATCCTAATGGCCCTGAATCTTATAAGTTGCTTAAATATTTAGAAAAAAATAATGGAGTTTTACTTACTCATACTGGTCCCATACCCCCACCTAGCCGTCCAAAATTTGCAGAACCAATGCAACTCTCTGATATAGGAGTAGATTTTCCCAATCTTAAAATGATCGCAGCACATATGGGATTAATTAACTGGAGACCTTGGGCGGCGCTAGCCTCTTCTCAACCTAATCTTTATGGAGATTTGGCAATGTGGAGTCCTTATGCCTATGGAAAGTTTGAATTATTTTGCCGAGAATTGCGTGATATAATTGATTATGCGGGAGTAGAGAAAGTCCTTTTTGGTTCAGATTTTCCTATTTATGATGTGGCTTTACCTGTAAAGGATTTCATTAAAATAGTTAAAAGTCTGCCAAAAAAAGCTCCAAAAGGAATAACATTTACTAATGAGGAAATTAATGCTATTCTAGGGGATAATGCTGCTAAAGTTTTAGGATTGAGTAAAGATCATTAAATAAATTAAATTTTCACAATTTATTTTATTTCTTCAAGTGGAATTTTATATCTTTCATTTGGATTTATTTATCGCTTTAATTAAAATAGCTTGTTAAGTCTAATCTATTTTTTAAATGCTTCAGGATTTAGTGAGATAATCAAATTTTTAAAATCTGAAAGAGTAGTATCTAATTTAAAATCAATATTAAACACATTTTCTAAATGTTTTTTGATATAATAACCTTCAAAAAAAACTGATGTGATTTTAGCCATTTTAGTTGGATTTTCAAATCCTAGTTCTTGATATATCGATTTATAAAGTTCTAAACTTTTATTTTGTACAGAAAGTATATCAAGATTCACTTCTTTACACATTTCTGGTTTGGATAAACCTTGATAAACGATTGAGAATTTATCTTGATCGATAATATAATCTCGAATTTCAAATATTATCTCAAACTTTGCGAGTGAAGACATATTGTCAAAATTAGGAAAAAGCTTATTTATTGCGGACTTTATAAATGAATCTTCATAAATATTTTCTTCTTTTAATTGAAGAAGAATCTCTTTTTTAGATCTATAATATTTATAAAATGTCCTACGAGAAACCTCAGCTTTTTTAAGAATATCTTCCACAGTTGTAATATCATATCCCTTTTCAGCAAAAGTTTCTATTGCAGCATCAAATATTTTTGTTTTAGTCGACATGTTCTCATTTTTTTGTGAACTTTCAGCTTTCTATAATTATCTCAACTTTAGAAATCTTTATATATATAATAAAGATTGATAATATATTAGTATGTATACTTTGTAAATATATATGTATATACATAACAAAAATAAAAAATAAAATCTATTACACAAATAGATATTTTAGGGTGAAAATCATATCCAATAAAAATTTAAAACTTGAAGACATAAATAATCAGCCTGATTCAGATTTAAATGTAAAAAAATATTCTCTTTGGATTTTAATTTCATTTCAGTTTGGACAATTGGTAAGTAATATGTTTGCATATACATTCACAGCCCAGATGCAGTATTATTATGAAAAAATAGTCCTTCTGCAAATCGGTTTATTTACCCTCGCTTTTATTATATATACTATATGGAATATGTTTAATGATCCGGTAATAGGTTATTTATGTGATAGTTCTACAAGATTAACAAAGAGATGGGGAAAGAGGTTTCCATTTATTGTGATATTTGGCATTCCTTGGTGTATAAGCTTTATGTTTTTATTCATGGCTCCCTCAACAGAGAAATATGGTCAATTAATAGTTTTTTTTTGGCTTTTAACTATGATTTGTGTATTTGATACTCTTGCTTCAGGATGGCAGATCAATCATATGAGCCTTTTTCCAGATAAATTTCGCGATGATATTCAACGTAAACAGTCTGGTAGTATATTTGCTATTTTATCTACTATTGGATTAATGCTTGGAGCAATTATTCCTGGAATCGTTGTTTCAATGTTTGATACAAAATTAGGATATGTACTTATGGCATTAGTTTTAGGATTAATAGGATTAATATTCATGATAGGTTCAATTCCGGGGAGTCGAGAAAATATAGAAATTCGTGAACGTAGAACTCTGCTGGATACTCAAGAGAGAACACAATTTTTTCGAAGTATGAGAACCGTCTTAAAACAGAGAAATTTTAGGGCATATCTAATATATTCACTACTATATTCTGCATTTTATGCGATTGGTGTTGCTTCAATACCATTTTGGGTGGATGATATGTTAGGATTACCAAAAATAATGGAAATTTTTTTAATGCTTGGATTAATAATAAGTCAACCCTTAACTGCTCCATTTTGGTATAAATTAACATTAAAAATTGGTTCTAGAAAAGTCTTAGTCATAGGAACCTTAATGGCAGGATTAGGATTAATCCCCCTTATTTTTGTATCAAGAGGATCTGTGGGTATTATACTAACAATGATATCAATGATATTAGTTGGAATAGGCGGAGGAGGGCGATTGGTCGCAGCATTTCCAATTTGGAGTGACATTATTGATGAAGCGACAGTAATTAATCAAGAAAGGCAAGAAGGATTATATCAGGGAATAAATACATTCTTTTATAGATTAGCAATAGCAATTCAAGTTATAATATTTTTCATTATACATACTTTAAGTGGATATGATCCTGAAGCTCAACAACAAAGTGAAATAGCTCTCGTTGGTCTAAAAATTCAAGCAGCTATAATTCCGATGCTGATCCTAATATCTGCAGCGTTAATATTTTGGATAATATATGATCTTACTCCTGAAAAAGTAAATAATTTAAAAATTCAACTAAACCAAATAAAATTATAAATGATAAATAAATTAAGCGAGATTTAAAAAAAATGGTTGAGAATATTAGTAAACTTTTATCTGATTTGGAAGAAAACAGAGTTTTAGAGTTAGTAAAAGAATTAATTCAAAAGGGAGAGAATCCCAATAAAATACTAGAAGCCGTTGGAAATGGGATGCGCTTAATTGGAGAAAGATGGAAATCCAAAGAATACTTCACTCCAGAAGTTATTTTTGGAGCAGAAATTTCTCATGAAATTACAGAAATATTAAATCCCATATTAGAAAATAATATTAATAATGAGGAAAAAAAGCCTATCATCCTTATTGGTACGGTTAAAGGAGATATCCATGATATTGGGAAAAATATTATAATATCACTATTAAGAGCAGAAAAATTTGGGATTTATGATCTTGGTGTAGATCTCCCACCGGAGGTTTTTATTGAAAAAATTAAAGAACTTAAACCTAATATTTTAGGACTTAGTGGATTACTTACTTTAGCGGTTGATTCAATGAAAGAACTTATTGATAAAATTTCTGAGGAGGGATTAAGGGAGAATATTAAAATCATAATAGGAGGACCTTTTTTGAGTGAGAAAACGTGCAATTATGTTGGCGCAGATGCATATACTAATAATGGAGATGATGGAATTGAGATTATTAAAAATTGGATGGTGAATTATAATGGCAAAGGTTGTTAATCCAAATAAGTTGTTTAGGCAAAGAGTTCGTGCATTCGGAGCAATGAGAGATCTGAAGCAACCTAAATTCACTCCTTTCGTAATACCAACAAAGGAATGGGCGATCGAATTCTATGGAAAGCATGATTTAGCAGCATACAATTACAATTATTCTCTAATAGAAAAGGTTTTAGACCATCTATATGATAATATACCCATGGATGGTCTCACACCAAGCTATCCAGGTGCTAAGCCAGCGCCATTTTTTGATGCTTTAGGTGCTAAAACTTACAAATTTCCTGGAAGAGACCTAGATGTTAATACCGCCTCTCAGTTTCCACAGAATAATATTTATATGGAGGCAAATGAATATCCCGAATTTATTGATGATCCTATTAAATTCTTTTTAGATAAATCAATTCCTCGTAAACATAGTAATTTAAGAGAATCTCCTAGAAAAGAACTTAATCTTATTAAGGGAGCAATGGAAATTACGAGATATAGATCGATTTATTATTCAATTTTATTAAAGATAGCACAAAAATACGGAATCCCCCCAATCTTTCAAAGTTCAATACCTACGGGACCATTAGATTTTATCGGAGATTTTTTAAGAACTTTAACTCAACTTTTTATTGATATTAAGAGACAACCTGAAGAAGTTAAGGCTGCAGCAGATGCAATAGTACCTATTCTAGTTAAATATGGAGAAAGTGCTTTTGCAAAACCTGCAACGGTTCCCGCTATAATGGTTCCCTTACATGTAGGAATGTTTTTAAGACCAAAAGATTTCGAAGAGTTTTATTGGCCATCTTTTAAAAAAATGGCGGTTACATTAATAAATGATGGATTTACACCCGTCTTTCATGGAGAATCTGATTGGACTCCTTACATTGAATTTCTTTCCGAATTACCTAAAGGCTCGATCTGGTTATTTGAGAAAATTGATTGGGACAGAGCTGATGAAGAATTAACGAATCTAGCTTTTGGAGGAACTATCCCCCTAGATTTATTAAGATTTGGCAATCCTGAAAAAGTTATTTCGGAAGTACAAAGCCAAATTGATAAGTATAGCCCTCGAGGAGGTTTTTTTCTTTGCACTCCTATGCCGCTAATGAGCATCGCAGATGCAAAGCCCGAAAATGTTATGGCATTAGCAAAATATCTATTTGAAAAAAATTTTATGTAGGTGATAAATTAAATGTTTGAATTTTTGAAAGATAAAAGTGTCTTTATCCAATGGTCAGATAAAAAAGAAGAATTTATTAAACAATATGGTGAAATCAAGGAGGAAGATTTAGTGGCTCAAAACTGGGATAGACTAGAAAAAATGGTTTTTAGATTTATTATAGATCTAGCTGGTTATTATTAGACTTATCGGAAGATTACGTGATATTAAATAGTGCATAATTAAGAAATAGCAATTAAATTAATATTTTTTTGAATGCTTACATTTTCTTAGATCTTATTATTTTTTTTGGTTCAGATTGTCCTATATATGACGTAGTTTTACCTGTAAAGGATTTCATTGAAATAATTAAAGGCTTATCAATAATCGCTTCAAAAGAAATAATATTTAATGAGGAGTTGATTAATATTATTCTTGGAAATAACGCTGCGAAACTTTTAGGATTAAGTATTTGAATTTATTTTATCCTCTACCAAATTTTTTCATAACTTGTTACGTTTTAATCTTAAATTCTGCTTAACAACTTATAGCAAATTCATGCTTTAGTTTAATTTCTTCAAATGGAATTTTATATTTTTTGCTATAATATACTAAAAATTTGAAAAATTCTTCGATCTTAGGGAACTCTTTTTTTTCAGTGATGGTTAATCTTATCTTTTTTTTATTCGATAAATGGAAGCTTATTTCTTTCCATTCTAGTGGTTCGGTATAGGTATAGATTATTTCTTTAAGTTCTTTTATGGTTGCCTTTATTTTTAACTTTCCATTTTCAAGTTTTCTTATATGAACTCCATCAATTTCCAGTATTATGTTTTTCCTCCCTTGAAATATATCAGAAATCCCCAAATAAATACCAACTGGTTCCAATAAAGCAAAAACTATAATAAAAAGTAAAAGTTCCAAAAAATCAGAAAGAAGAACTATATTTACTATTCCAATATAGATTACATATAACATAAGACTTATAAAACCAATTTTTATAATCCCTATTTTAATTAGGTCCTTATGTTGATATGATAAATTATATCTCATTTTTGAGTTTATCTCGATCATCTCGTTTTTCAATAATGATTTTTATACCATAATTATGACAGTATTTTTCTAAAAAATGTAAAAAATCACTCACCTCAGAAGTTAAAGAGTTATATTTTAGTGTTATATTTCTAAGATCCTTTAGTTCAATTCTAATGAGGATTTTCTCTCCCGAATATACATTATAAGAATAATTATATAAAATTTTTATAATTTGATTTGTACTAAACACCGAATTTTTAATTTTATTTTTGTATATATTCATGGTAGTATTATCAAATTCAAAATTGATAATATTCTTCTTTTCTGCAATATAAGAAATAGAAATATATATTATCCAAAGCTCTGTTCCTGTAATAATTAGAAATTCAATTAAAACATATATCCATGAATATGATAAGGAGGGATTATAGAATACAATTAAACTAATAATGAGTATCAAACCTAAAAAGATTAGTAAAATATAAGAAAAGTAATTTTTAGAGAGATCTTGATAAGCAATATAAATGAAATTACAATAAATTGGAAGATAAAACACTAATATTACAATTAAAATGTGTATGTATATTGTTTGTAAGCAATAATTTATTATGAAATTAAATATACTTAAATATATGAGATGAAATAAACCCATTTCTACCAAATAATCCCTTTCGTAAGCAAACAAATAATACATTTCATGATTCTTATCCATATATCTTTTCCCTCCAATTGCCTTCCTTGTAATATAGAGGTTTTTCGGTAAATTTCGATATAATTATACCGAGTTCTCTACAAGTATTTTTTCCATCTTCATAAATCTTAACTATGTTTATATCTCTAATCGCAAATTTTAAAGAGTAATCGTTAAAACCTTCACATTGAAAATAAAAATAATTAACATGTTTAAAAGAAATGATTTTTAATTCTTTAAAACTCGGAGAAACCTTAGCTTCTTTGATAGTTTCTGCTGTTTTATCAAATCTCCATTCTATGATTTTATCTTTATAGTAAAAATAGAGTACAATAAAAGGGGAAGCAGGAATTAAATAGCTAAGAGAGAGAAAGATAATCCCAATGATTACATCTTCGAGAAAAAATGTTATAAATAAAAAAAATACCATAATTAAAGGCAATAATATGAAATATAAATATATCTTTGCATATTCCCCTAAGTCCACCCTAATTACAAGGTTTTTTTCATTCAGCGCAATTTTACAATTTGAGATTTGAAATTTGTGATTAATCATAATTTTATTAACTATTTTATTAAAAAAATTCATATTGACAATATTTACAAAATTTTTTTAATTAGATATTCAAGATCTTTTTTCTTTACAATTTTTTTATTGATTATCTCCCACCTTTATTTTGAAATCTAATTCTTAAAAAACATTGAGGATCTTCTCCATACTCAGAACCACAAATAGCTTTTGCAATAGCTCGACAACCACCACATTTTTTCAAAAATTTGCAATTTTTACACTTTCCCTCATAATTATCTCTAGTACGGAAATGCTTAAGACAAGAAGAATTCCATATTTCCAAAAAGGAATTATTTCTAATATTACCAATACTCATGTCTAATCTTCTACAGGGCATAATATCACCATTTTCGATAATACATATTCCTCGAATCCCAGCACTGCATCCGTAACTATTCTTATGTCCTTTATAGGTTAGCCAAAGTGGATCATGTATAGAGATATGAATAGAATTTCTGAATTTTTTTTTAAAATGTTGAATCTTTTTAAAAATTTTTAAAAGCTCATTTTTGGTTAAAACCTGTTCGAATAATTCTATTCCATTCCCAATTGGAACTAACCTTCCTAGTGAAAAACGGGGAATGTTATGTTTGATACAAAGCCGAATAATACCTTCTAGTTCATTCATATTCTTCCGATTTAAAGTGGTCATTACAATGGTGTTTATTCCCGCATTTTGACAACAATCCAAACCTTTTAAAGCTTTTCTGAAAGATCCTTTACCCCTGATAAAATCATGAGTTTCTTCCAATCCATCTATACTTATTTGGACTATTCTTGTTCCCGCTTTAGATAATTCCGACGCTCTGAATTGGTCGATTAAGGTACCATTAGAAAGTACCATCGTACATAAATTTAAACTAGATGCTTTAGAAATATATCTATATAACATCGGATTTAAGATGGGTTCCCCACCTGTAAAATATACCTTTCCTTTCATGTGAAGTATATTGATAAAATTGCGAAATTGTTCTAATATATTAAGAATTTCAGCGGATCTGAGTAAATTCTCAGCACTGTCTCGATTAGTTTCCTCATAACAATGTCTACATTTTAAATTACATTTATCTGTGATGTGTAGCTGTAAATAAAATGGGTCTTCCCATGTTTTTTGTTTTTTACACAACATTTCTTTACTCTTACTCCTATTATTTGACTAATTTTAAATTAAAAAAAATTAAATTTAACCTCCACAGCCTCCACAGCCTCCACCGCAACCTCCGCTGCTTCTTCTGCGAGAAGCTCGCTTTTCACGTATTGCTATTTTTTCTTCGATACTTAATCGGCTCCACCAGATACCGTATGCAGTAATAGGTATAAAAATAATACTTAGAATTATACATAACGGGATAAGCATGTTAAGACTCCCTGTAGGATCAGTATCCGTGAGATTAGGTTTACATCTAATGATGATATCACTAGAAATCGAATCTTTCTGCTTAAAAGTATAGATAAATCTGTCGTGATGTTCGTCAATCTTCTCTTTTCCAGATTCAGAATTATCAATATCTTCTAATTTATAATCTCTAGGAAATATAATACGGTATATCGCTTTTTTTACATCAATTTTAAATGTTCCAATATTTCTAAGTTCGATTTGTGAATAGGAAAAATATTCTACTATCCATTTTTTCATTAAGAATTTCATTGTTATAGTCTTGGTTCCCGTAAATCCAGGATGTTCAAATGAGATCTCTTTAAATTTTTTCCCTTTTTTTCCCTCAACTACCTTGTAATCCCATTCTAGCTCAAGATTTTCATCATCACACACTTCAATTGTATCTCTATCAATTGTACCATCAGATGGTGTTAAAAACCTTTTAAATCCTTCAGTTTTAATTCCTTCTTTAACATTATACGTAATATTGATTGTAGCATGGAGATTTAGACCATCAACTTCTAAAACTACTAAATACCTCGATACATAATAGTCTAAGTCATCTTGACTTTCTGTCTCTGTAGTAGATACCTCCTTTGTTGAGGCTGTTCCAAAACTTAAATTTGTTAAAAATAAACTTAATACAATTGGAACTATTATAAAATACAATTTTTTTTTCATTACCTCACCCTTTTATTTGTAAATAATTCTATTCTGACACTCAATACTATAATATATAACATAACTATTTAAATGTTATGACATGGATCCATACTTCCATGTCACTAAAGCTTAAATTAAATATGAAGTATTTATAATATAATGTCAGATCTAAAAAGAAGTCAAAAAAAATCAGTACATGCTACAATCTCAAATGAATCATATGACATTGTCGAACAATACGAAGATGAATATGGTTCAAAATCTGCCGTAGTCGATGAGGCTATAAAATCATTAAAAAGATTTAAAGAGCCAAAAATGGGAGATATTAGAGAAATTTGGTGTAGAGCTAGAGATGAATTAAACATGGTGCTGGTAGGAAAAACAACGTTTCTCACCTATATTAAAGGTAAAATAGATAAAGTTTTTACAAAAAATATTGCTGTTGAAGTTATTGAGTGGTTTCTTGGGAAAAGAATAGATGAGATGGATCTCGAAGAATTTTTATATGGACTAAAGGGAATGTGGGAAGTAGCTAATTATTTTTACAAAATTGAATTAGATAAAAATGAAAAGGGGGTCTTTCAGATGAAGTTCAATCATGATTTGACAAAATCTTATAGTAACTATTGGGCAAAATACTTTGAAACTTTAATAAAAAATCACTGGAAATGTACTGTTGACCCCTTTATTCGGAATGAGTCGTTTTATTTAATAATTAAAGAAATCTAAATTCTAAAAATCACATAAGAATGCGACTATTGAGATATTTTAGTTCAAATATTTAATTTCAATACTGATTTTTAATAGTGTAGAACCTTTAAATAGTATAAGAACACACTGTTCTGATAATCTAATATACTTTTTTAGTAGATATTTTAAGAAATTTGAATAATCTACTCATTCATGATATCCATTCATTTTTTATTGAATCGTTTTTTCACTATTCTTTTGTATCTCATTCATAAGTCTTTCAGCTTTCTCAAATTTAGGATTGATCTTTAAACATAGTTTAATCATATCAATTGCGTCTTCATATCTTTTCATTTTTGAATATACTTTAGCTAAGTTATATGCGGCTTGTTCGTAATTAGGGTCAAGTTCTAAAGCAACTTTTAAAGCTTTGATAGCTTCATCATATTCATGCGTGTGGTAATAGGCCAATCCTAGATGATTCCTTACATAAGGATCTTCTTCCTCTTCTTCAAGAATGGATCTTTTACATGCATCTATTGCTTGAGGATAATCTTTTTTTTTATTATAGGCAGCCCCCAAATCACACCAAATAGCACTATTCTTTGGATCAACACTTAACGCTTCTTTAAATAGGTTTATCGCTTGATCATATTGTCCTTTTCTATAATGTTCTATACCGCGTACTTTTAATTCTTGAGGATTTTTTTTAAGAGCATCATTTTCTTCATCTACAAAATAATAACTTAAATAATAATGAAAAGATACAATACCAATACCAATTATTGATATACTGCAGATCAATTGATTGATAAGCCAAATAATCGAAAATAATATAAAATCTGTAATTAAAAAATAGGATATTAAAAATAACACTAAACCAAAAATGAAATAAGTAAGTCCAACGCCAAGAAGAGAAAGACCAAATTGGTTGCGTGAATCTTTTGATTTTTTCATTTCATCTAGATTTTTAGGACTTCCATGAGCAAGCATACATGCTAATATCATAATAAATATTAGATTTAATCTAATGTCTATATGTGCCAATATTCCTATTAAAAAACCTGCCATTAACAAAATAATCGCAATTAGATGTAGTAATAAATAATTTCTTCTATGATCCAATTTTTTCCCTTTATTTTACATTTCAATTGGTTTATATAACACATTTAAAAAATAATATAAATATTTTTATTTGAATATTAAAAAAATCTAACTTCTCATCTTTCCAAAAACACTTCTCTCTAATATAAACGATTTAATTGTATTTATTCCACTATAAAGATTTAAAATCTTATACAATTATTATAACAAGTATCAATAAAATAAAGAATAAAATTTTATATGTTAAAACTATAAAATATCTATAAACTAATTGTCCAAAAAAAAAACATTAGAGTGATGTAATGAGCGATACGGAAAGTGCCTTCGTTTTTAAAATAACTGTTATAGGAGATGGAGCAGTGGGGAAAACTTCATTAATTAAGAAATACACACAAGGAAGTTTTCAAAAAGATTATATCAAGACTTTAGGAGCCCAATTCTCAAAATACGATGAAGAAATAGATGGAAATAATGTAAAATTATTTTTCTGGGATATAGCAGGACAAGCTGAATTCATGTTTATGCGCCCCACCTTTTATAAGGGTTCAAAAGCAGCTATTATCGTCTTCTCGCACGGACCAGAAGAAAATGTTAGTTTTGATCACATTACTGATTGGCACGACGATATTATAAAATACTGTGGAGAATTACCCATAGTGTTGTTTGGAAATAAGATTGATTTAGTAAAAAAAGGCGAAACGGACGATGCAAAAGTAGAGAATTTAGTAAAAAAACGTAATTTTCTTGGATATTACAAAACAAGTGCCAAAACCGGAAGTGGCGTGTATGAGGCATTTCAAGCAATTATAAAAGAATTATATAATAAGTATAAAGACGCATAAAACGAAATGACATGTATGATAATCAAGAATATCCGAAAATTCTGTTTTTTTCATCCAATCACTGTGCACCGTGTAAGCCTGTAGAGGAAATGTTAAAAAGAATAAATATATCTATGTTTGGAAAAAGATTAAATATTGAGAAAATTGATATTGAACAGAGTCATAAAATCACTAAAGATCACAATATCACGTCCGTACCCACAATTATTATTGCTGATAAAAGATTGGCCGTAGATATTCAAGAAGAAGAAATTATTGATGCGATCTTATATGGATTTATATCTTCAGTTAAAATTTAATAAATGAAAATAATTTAAATGTAAATAGGAAAAAGAAGTGAATAGTTATGGATAGAAATTTACTGTCAAAAATTTTAACCTTGATGAAACAATATTTAAAAGAGGGAAAATCAATTGGAGATTTAAAATTGGGAAGTCTTTTAGCTTTGGGTCATCAACTTGAAGCCATCTTTTATTATCTTGGGCATGAATTAGGGACCACTTTAGAAGCGAAAAAATGTGAAGATGTGGTAAAAATCCCTGAAGAATTAAAAAACCTTGTCTTAGAATACAATATTGGAGAGATTTTAATTAAGGAGGCTACTGATGAAATTATTACTTTAAATTTGAAGAACCACAGTTCTACTCGAGATCTAATTGGGAAAGGTATAAAGAGTGGTGGCAATTTTTGCTCTTTTGAAGCGGGAATGCTTGCTGGAATTGTTGAGCGAATGACCAATATCCACTGTTTCGCTCAAGAATTAAATTGTAGCATGCAAACTGGGGAAGATAGCTGCGAATTTATGATAGTATTTCAAAAGGACTAACTTCTTTAGCCTCTAAAATGAATTAATTTTTACTTACAAATTTAAACTTAAAATTTATCTATTTTACCTAAAATCAATTTAATGAATGAAGGGGTTTTTTCATTTCGTCATCATACGAGCCACAAGAATTCAAAAAATATATTAGCAGATGTCCTATTTGTAAAAGAGAATATTATAAGCAGGATATGGTAAAATGTGATCAATGTGGTTTAATTATTTGTTTAAGATGTACCATTATTTCGGGTAAGTACGGAAACTATTGTAAAAATTGCTTTACAAAATTATCCCATGAGAAAAAGAATCAAATTAGTAAAGCAGCAAAAAAGATGCAATTTTGGGCGAATTATGGCTATTATTTGTTTATAATATTACTGGGATGCACCATTTTTTCGTTTAGTCTGTTTTTTCTAAGCTATGTATTTTTTATTACTGGCCTCATTTTTGGGATATCCACAGCAATTTATGGCTATGTTCTCCTTCGATTTTTATCTCGATCATAATAATTAACCATGAAAAGACCAGGAGGCCTAAGAATATAATATATTATTGGTTAAATTCAGAAAAAAAAATTATCTAAAAATAGGTAATTGCCAGTTAAGAAGAAAATTATTAAAAAGAATGAATTTTATTATTATGAAAAAGAAAATAATACTTTTGATTGATTTACAATGACTGATCAGATTGATTATATTGTAAAAATCTGTTTACTTGGAGAGGCTGCTGTGGGAAAGACTTCATTAGTGTACAGGTTTATCGAGAATAAATTCAGAGATAACTATAAAAGCACTCTTGGAGTAAATTTACTTAAAAAAGACATGGTCATAGATGGGTACGGAGGAGTTAGTGCCCAGATTTGGGATTTAGGTGGTCAAGAGTCCTTTAAAAGTTTAAGGAAACTTTATCTAGAGGGTGCGAACGGTGCGTTTGTAATTTTTGATACCACTAAAAGAAATACCTATGATAAGCTTGATGATTGGATCCTAAGTTTCAAGGAATCACGCGGAGAGAGACCTTTATTACTCATTGGTAATAAAATTGACTTGAGTGATAAAATAAAAGTAGAAGAATCAGAAGCAAAAGAGTATGCAGAAAAAAATGCAATGCAATTTATTTATACTTCTGCGAAAACTGGCGAAAATGTAGAAAAAGCTTTTAAGGAACTAGTTAAAACGATTTTAGATGAGGTTTCTAAAGAATAAAATAAGTTAAAACCATATTTTTCTATATTATTCACTTTCTTTTGAGAATTTTTAAACTAAAAATGTGCATTCCCTAAAATCTTTGGATCACTCTAAAAATTTGGGGTTTTAAGGTACATTTATTTTTAAATATTACATACGAAAATAATATATTTATAAAACCTTTATAAATGAAGAGGTATTTAAATAAAGTACAAAAAAATTGATCATTTAAAATTACCCTTATTTTAAATTTTAATTTAAAATCATAATAATCACCTTTAGATGTTAAAATGTCAGAAGAAGAAGAATTTGATGAAGAAGATTTAGACGAGGAAGAAGAAGAGGGAGAATACGATTACGAAACTGAATTAGATTATAAGATCGAGAATGTAGTCGCAACGGTAAGCGTGGAAATAACAGAGAAGATTGATCTTAATCAAATTGCTCGAAAACACGCTGAAGTTGAGTATAATCCTGAGCGTTTTCCCGGTCTTGTAATGAGAATTGAAAAACCTCGAGCAACAATATTAATTTTTTCTACGGGTAAAATGGTAGTCACTGGCTTAAGAAAAGCCGCTGAGGCACCTCGAGTAGTTGAAAAAGTGGTAAAAAACATAAGAAAAGCGGGTATTAAATTATCTAATCCAGAAATTACTATTCAAAATATTGTAGCTTCTGGAGATCTCCATACGAATATCGATCTGAATATGGCAGCAATCGTAATGGAATATGCGATGTACGAACCTGAAGTCTTTCCGGGCTTAATTTATCGTATGCAGGATCCAAAAACGGTGTTTTTAATTTTCTCTACTGGAAGGATAGTTTGTACCGGTGCTAAACAAAAAGAAATTGTTCGAGATGCCGTGTTGAAATTAAATCAACAAGTAAGAGAACTAGGCGTCGCAAAAAAGGATATTGGAGACACTGAATATCAAGATATAACTTTTATTTAATTTTTTTTTAATTTTCTTTCATACTTTTTTCCAGATCTAAGCTAGGCTAATCTTTAGTATTAATTCAATTTTGTTCTAAATATTCCTATAAAAAAAAATTCAGGAATTAAATTTGAATATGCGGTTCATTAAATTCTTTTTTCTCGCTAATAGCTTTTATTGAATTTAAGTATTCATCGTATAAAGCCTTCAACAAATTATATTCTCTTGCCTTATTGAATGCTAAAAGAAATAACTGTGTTAGAGTTTTCTCATTGTTTTTAATATAGATGTTTTCATGTTCTTGTAGCAGATCACTATATTTATCCAGAAAATTACAGAGAATATATCGATTTTCATTTCTTAAGTTCAATTTATTGAGAGCTCCATACATCTTTAGGATTAAAGGCCCTTGGAATTTTATTGAATTATGATGTATCGCTTGAAAAGCTTGAAGATATTTGTTTCTTTTAATAACAACAGTCATGTGGGAATAATTTTTCGAATCATTATAATATGATAGTAATACCCAGATATTACTGAACTTGTATTTATTACAGTTCTCGTAGTTTTAAAAATTAGCAAACTAGATTATTTGATAAAATAAAATTATATAAAAAAAAACAGTGGAAAAAAAAACTATTTTGGATGTTCATTCTTGATAATTGCGCCGGCTCCCATTCCAAGGCCTACACACATAGACGAGACGGCATATTTTTTGCCCGATTGCTCTAATTGTTGTAGATTTGTACCTATTAATCTACAGCCTGTTGCACCTGTTGGATGTCCTAAGGCAATGGCTCCGCCCCAAGGATTAAATCGCTCGTCTCTCCAATCTAAGCCTAATTCGTAACAACTTGCATAAACCACAGGACTAAAAGCTTCATTAATTTCTATGAAATCCATATCATCTAAAGTCATATTTGCTCGTTTTAATGCTTCCGGAATTGCTTCTATAGGTCCTGTAAGCATGAGTACAGGATCTGTTCCCACAACTGAGAAATTTAATAGTGTTGCTCGAATTCTAAATCCATACTCTTCTGCTAACTCACGGGTCATCCATAATTGTGCGGCAGCACCATCACTTGTCGGACAGCTATTTCCTGCAGTTAGAAATGCCGTACTTTTTCTTCCTGTAATCGTTCTAAGAGTAGATAACTTTTCCATGGTTGATCCAGGACGTGGAGTTTCATCCCGCTCGGTTAAAACTGAAAGACTAGAATCTTTAGCCACTTCATTATTATCATCCAACATTACTTTTCCATTCTCATCTAATTTTGGACACCAAATTGGTTCAATTTCTTTCCCTCTCTGGTCCCAAGTTTTATCGGCTTTTTGATGGGAATATAATGATAAACTATCCATTTCAGTTCTAAATTCTTGAAGGCTTAATCCTGCTTTTTTCATCCAAAATACGCCCATGGCATGAGCGGAAGGGATTTGCCCTGCAAAGGGTGCTTTATATTCTTTCATTTTTTGAGCAACTTCGGGATGAGTCACGATTTTTCCATTTGGGTTTACCATGATTCGCTTATTCTGCTCACTATCCCAAATATAAGCATCTTCCATAATTGGATATCGATTTTGGACTTCGACCCCCCCACAAATGACACAATCATGTAATCCTGAAGCAATTGCCTGCCAAGCGCTAAAGACCACCTGTGAACCGCTGGCGCACTGACGATTTATGGACATTCCAGGTATAGAAACGGGTAAATGAGCTGCTAATGCCGCAGTTCTCCCTATATCCAATGCACAATCTCCAATTTGACTATTGCAAGACACGATTGAATCTCCAATTATTTTGGGATCAATTTTTATGCGATTTAAGATGGTTTTATAGCAATGAACAACTAAATCATCTCCTCTATGTAGCCCTACCGTCCCTCTTTTTTTTCCGACGGGTGTTCTTACATAATCAACTAGTACTGGTTCTCTTTTAGGGTCCTTAAAATATTTATCATATAAACTAACGGGTTCTGGCATACCTTTTCACATCTTTTTTGTTTAATAAAATTTATTTTTTTTTGAATAATTATTACTTTTCAGCATGATGATGCTTAATCTTAATTAAACTAGTGGAAATTTAGTAGAATTCTCTGAGATCTTACATTAATAAACTCGATTCAGTTTAAAAATCGTAATCAAATCCCTTATATTTATGTTCGGGCTCTTTAAACTCGTACGAAACATTTTCAACTGTTGCATATTTGGGCCCTTTTTTAGAGAACGTTAACAACTCATCTAATTTTTCTTCAGGACCCTCCGCCTCAATAAAAACGCTCCCATCAGGCATATTTTTAACAATACCAGTTAAACCTAACTTTCTACCTACTTTTCTGGTAGTATAGCGAAAAAATACGCCTTGAACATGCCCATAAACATGAATTATAATTCTTTTCATAAGGAAATTAAGATAGTTTGTGTTTTATTTACTTGCGAGATTTTTCATAATGCGGATATTATCATCCAATTCCTCTTTAGAAATTCCGGGAAAGATATCTAAAGCAAAAATTTCTTTGGTAACTTTTTCCACAACGGGAAGTTTTATTTTTGAGTAGTCAATATCCTTTCCATAAAAAGGGCAGGACCAAGGACAACCTCTAGGATATCCAATCTTTTTCTGAAATAATTTAGTCTCATATAGAGGTTTCGGATATAAAATTTTACTATTGGGAAATTTGGAGATAAACTGATCTTTGTCTAATCCAATAATATCAGGATGAATCCTCCCAATCCAATAATTATACGCTGGTTCGCAATACTCTGGGATGTAGGGTGGATCGATTCCTACAATACCGTTTAAAGCATCAGTCATGTATTGAGCATTTTCATTTCTTACGCCAATATATTTATCTAATTTTTTTAGCTGTATCCGGCCTATGGCTCCTTGAATTTCGGTCATTCGATAATTCCATCCTAAACGATTATAAGCATACCAGTAAGGTTCACCATGGTGTCTTAGTAATCGACATTGTCTTGCCAGTTTAGTACTATTTGTTGTTACAATTCCTCCTTCTCCGGTTGTCATATTCTTGGAAGGGTAAAAACTAAAAGTCCCTAAATCTCCAATTGAACCGACCCGTTTACCATTAAATTTTGCTCCATGAGATTGACAAGCATCTTCAATTAAATATAGGTTGTGTTCTTTTGCAATATCTAAAAGAGGACCCATATTTGCAGTTACTCCTGCTAAATGTACAGGCATTATAGCTTTTGTTTTTCTAGTGATTTTTTTCTTTACTGATTCAGGATCTAAAGTATAAGATCGGTTATCTATATCTGCAAATATCGGAATTGCATTGTTATGCAAAAGAGAGCTTGCCGTAGCAATAAAAGTGAATGGAGGAATAATTACCTCATCTCCAGGCCCTATATCTAACGAAGCTATAGAAATATGTAAAGCAGCAGTCCCGGAATTCACTGCAATCGCATACTTAACACCTATATATTCAGCGAATTCTTTTTCAAAATTTTCAACTTCCTTTCCCGCTAAAGATGAGAGGAGTTGAGACTCCATTACTTTCATAACGGCTGCTTTCTCTTCCTCTGAAATATCCATGGTTAACTCAAGAATTTATATTTATTGAATTTAAAAATTTATAATATAACACTAGATTGTAAATCTTAAGAAGATGATGATTGCAAAAAATTAATATTAAACTATTTAAAAATTGAGAAAATAAGTATTATTAGTACTGTCGTATTCCACAATTTTATTTTTCACAAGATTTTCAAGAACGCCTTCTAGCCAACGTTTACTTGTTTTGACCTGCTTTTTTATCTCATTAAAAGTCAAGTCATCATGCATCGCGAGTAAAAATAGAATTCTACTTTTTACTTTTAGATGATCTGAATTAATAGCTCTTTCAAACTTTTTCTCTAAATCATATACTTTCATTTTCAAATGGGCTACTTCGTTGCTTAATTTCGCAATAACTTCATCTCTCGTCCTAAAGACGTTTAAACTGAATTGGAAAATCCGCTCTAATTGAACTTTCAAGTCTTCTTCATTTGGATATTTATATAGTTCTCTATTGAATTCTGCGAGGACGATTAAATAATCATTACCCTCATCATATTTATCTAACACTAATACAATGACTATTTCTTTCTCAGCATTATAAAATGACACAGAATTCCAATCTTTTTCTTCTGTTATGATGTAAGATTCAGAGAAATTATGAGAAATTTGAATTTGTTGAATAATATTTTCTGGAATTTCTAAATCTTCGGGATACTTAAGGTAAACTGTACCACCGATCACTTGATCCCATTTAATTAAGAATATACCCGTAGGAATCTTACTTCACCGAAAATCTAATCGTACTGAATTAAAATAAAATTTCATACTAATAATAAATTCAGTTTATATATACTTAATTAAGCCATCGTATTATCATATATTTTTTTTAATGAATTTTAACTACGATGAAATTTCTAATTAGAAAGATCTTCTAAAAAAATAAATATAATAAAGATGATTTTTTAAATAGTGGATAATGTATGTCTATTTTTTACGTTTATATTTTAGAAGTGAGTAGTAAGAGAGGAAAAAAAAGCTATTATACGGGATATACTAATAATCTTCATAGGAGATTGAGCGAACATAGAAATGGGACAGGTGCAAAATTCTGTCGCAGTAAAAAAATCGAATTAAAATATTATGAAACCTTTACAGATCGAAAATCTGCTATGAGAAGAGAAATAGAAATAAAATCATTCACAAAACAGAAAAAAAAAGAATTAATTACCGCATCGGCTGAATAAATAGTTGCTGAAACCAAACTTTTTAATTTGTTTAGTAGGATTACCAGCATCAGGCAAAACCACTTTTGCTAAAAAGCTTAAAAAATTTCTTGAGCAAAATCGGGAGTATCCTAAAGTAAAAATCATTGACCCGGACATAATTCGAAATGCTCTAACTCCAGATCAATTTGATTACCAACAAGAGCAATTGGTCAGAAAATATAATTTAGACGAAGTGAAGAAAGGTCTAAAAGAGGGGTATATCGTAATTTCTGATGATTTAAACTATTATTCTAGCATGAGACATGATTTAAAGCTTATATCTGAAGAATATGATCTCAGTTTTTTTATAATCCACATCTCAACCCCCCTTGAAATTTGCTTAAAATGGAATGAAAAAAGAGGTGGTTTATTGCCAGAAAGTGTAATTAAAAGTATTGCTCGTAAATTTGATATTTTTGATAAATACAAATGGGATTATCCCATGGCATCAATTAACTTATCTGAAGTAAAAAGCCTTACTGAAGTCTTTGAGGAGTTAATGAGCCAGATCATATATAAAATAGAGGATAGCTATAAACGGGAAAATGAGGGGGATAAATTACACCCTTCTTCAGAACTGTATAATGAGATGTTAGATAAACAAACAAGAACTATAGTAGGGGAAATATTGAAGAATTCTGAATTCAATCTCTTAAAAAACCAAATTCTCAAATACAGAAAGTTGTATATAAAATTAAATCGTAACAAATCTTTAGAGGGGTCATTCATCTCAAAGGATTTCAAGGACTATTTAGCGAAGAATTTACATATACAACTATCATAAACATTCTTGGAAACATTAATAATAAAAAATAAAGAAAAAGAAAATAAACCAGTATTTACTTATTTATTTTGAATTAAAACATTTTATTTTATCAAATTTAAGTTACAAATTATTTTAAAAATGTACACAGAGAATAATAAAGACAAGAACGCTAAACTTCGAATTGAAAGATTAGAAAAGAATAGAAGCGGGCGTAGTTTATGTTATATAGACCAAGATATCGTCACTGAACTTGGCTTAGCCACGGGTGATATCATTGAAATTAGAGGGAAGAAAAAGACCACTGGAATTGTGGTATCAAGCATCGCTGACAAAGGAAAAGGAGTAATTAGAATAGATGGCATCCAGCGATTGAACGCTGGTGCAACCATTGGAGAATTTGTTACGGTTCAATTAGCCAAGGTATTTAATGCTGAAGAAGTCATTTTAACTCCCACAAGACCTAATATTGATGTAAAAAGGCAAAGTGAGGCAATAAAAGGAAAATTAATTGACAAACCAGTTGTCATTGGAGACATTGTTGATGTATATGGCACTTTCCAAGAGACTGCTGATTCAGATAATCCAATGAATGAAATAATGAAAATGTTACCTTTCTTTAAAGGTGGGGCTGGAAAACCTACCATTGGCACATTACGCCTTATTGTCGAAAATACGAGACCCTCAAATAAAGTAGTTCGAATCTCGCGTATCACGCGTATTAAAATTAACAAAAGAGTTGCTGTGCTAAATGTTTCCGGGGAAGTTGTAACGTATGATGATGTAGGAGGTTTAAGTGATGAAATACAAAGGATACGAGAAATGGTGGAATTACCTTTAAAACATCCCGAATTATTTCATAGATTAAATATCGATCCACCCAAGGGAGTCTTATTTCACGGTCCTTCTGGTACAGGAAAGACTTTATTAGCAAAAGCGGTCTCTCAAGAGTCAAATGCTTACTTTATAACAATTAACGGTCCCGAAATCATGAGTAAATTTTACGGAGCAAGTGAAGGTCGCCTTCGTGACATATTTAGAGAAGCTGAAAACAATGCTCCTTCAATAATTTTTATTGATGAGATTGATTCAATTGCTCCAAAAAGAGGAGATGTTACTGGAGAAGTCGAAAGAAGAGTCGTGTCTCAGTTACTTTCATTAATGGACGGATTAAGAGGAAGAGGAGAAGTTATTTGTATCGGAGCAACTAATAGAATTAACTCAATTGATCAAGCTTTAAGAAGACCTGGAAGGTTTGATAGAGAGATTGAATTTGGGGTTCCTAATGTAAAAGGAAGGAAGGAAATCTTTCAAATTCACACGAGAGGTATGCCACTTGAGACGGATGTTGAGTTAGATCAGTATGCTGAAATAACGCATGGCTTTGTAGGTGCTGATATAATGGCTGTAAGTAGAGAAGCTGCCATGTTTTCTTTAAGAAGGATTTTACCTAAAATTAATCTCGATGAGCCCATCCCCGGTGAAATAATACAAGAATTAAAAATAAAAGACGCAGATTTTATACAAGCCATTAATATGATTGAACCCTCAGCTATGCGAGAGGTAATGATCGAGATTCCTAATGTCGCATGGGAGGATATTGGGGGTTTAGAAGACACACAACAAGAATTAAATGAAGCGGTGGAATGGCCATTATTATATCCGAAGTTATTTAAGAAAGCTGGAATACGACCATTAAATGGAATTCTTTTATTTGGTCCACCAGGTTGTGGAAAAACCTTGCTTGCGAAAGCGGTTGCAACAGAAAGCCGATCTAATTTTATTACTGTGAAAGGACCTGAGATATTTTCCAAATGGGTTGGGGAATCAGAAAAAACCATCAGAGATATCTTTAGAAAAGCTAGGCAAGCTGCTCCTTCAATTATTTATTTCGATGAAATCGATGCAATTAGCGCAGGTCGAGGGGAATATCAAGGCACCCATATATATGACTCAATCGTAAATCAAATACTTGTGGAAATGGATGGCATAGAAAATAGGAAGGGAATTGTCATTATTGCAAGCACAAATAGACCTGATTTGGTAGATCCGGCTTTATTAAGGCCAGGACGATTTGATCGATTATTATTTGTTACTGCTCCTGATCAGGAAGCACGATTAAAAATTTTAAAAGTTCATACTAGAGGAATGCCTTTAGCCGAGGAAGTCAAGCTAGATAATATAGCTCATAATACAGATGGTTATAGCGGTGCAGATTTAGAGAATTTGTGCCGAGAAGCAGGTATGTTTGCCATACGAGAAAAAATGAACGAATTAGACAGTATTGAACTCAAACATTTTGAAATGGCCATAGAAAAAATTAAATCAACATTATCCCAACAAGTTATTGAACGTTATCTTCAAATGGCAAAACAGATTACTGAATCGCGAAATATCACGGAATCCAAAGCGGATTTCTATAAGTAATTAAATGAAACAATTATTTTCCACTTTTTTAGCTAATCTAATTATTTTAATAATTTCTTATTGCCATACATCGATAATATATCACAGTGTTATTGCTTTAAAGCAATAATGATATCAATCCCTTCAAACGTAGTTCGTTGAATATCCTTAAAACCTGCGTTAGCGAGCATTTCATTTTGTTCTTGTGCGTTAAGGTGTTTAATACCTAAACAAGTTTCAACGAATTGATCTTTTATTCCGAGTTCATAATTTGGGTTTCTGAAATCTTCTAATTTTTCTGGAAATGAAAGATCAAAAATCAGAAGTCGACCATTACTTTTTAATGCTTGATAAGCTTTTTCTAAGATATTAAATCGAACATCAGGAAGGATTTCATGTAAAGTCACAACCATACTAATTATATAAAACTCATCATTATATGGGATTTCTTCACCCCTTAAACATTTCACAGAAACCCGTCCCTCTAATTCCAATTCTAAAATTTTTTTTTTAGCCATTTCTATTCCATGATTAACAATATCTATTCCTGCAAATCTGCTATTCTGAAAAATTTGCGCTAACTGAATGATAAAACGTCCTGTTCCACATCCAATATCTAAGAATTTAATACCCTGCTCTAGCATTTGCTTTATGGGATCATCATTTCGAAGGTGTGTAAAATAATTTTTTAAGAAGATAAACATAGGCTTTGTTGCTTCTGCTACGAGTTCAGAACGTTTAGGTGAATAACCATCTATAATTCCTCCTATCTTATAATACTCAGGAGAAATCCTCAACCTTTCTCCTATAACATTAACATTTATATTAAAAGATGCTAAGACATTTCTAAAGTTTGATTTATCACCCAAGATCTTATCCAAGAAAGGTTGAAATTTAAATCGACCTTCACTATCACAATCTAAGATTTCAAAAAAGTAGGCTGTTTGACACCAAATTTCCAAATATGGTTCATAAAGTCCTAATTTCGCAGCAATATCTGGAATAGTTAATCCCTTTTTGCTATTTTTTAAGGTTTCAAAGATCCCGATTTCGTTTCCAATATTAATCAGGTGAGTTGCAATATATCCTTTATTAAATTCATTTATCCTTGCCACTTGGCTTTTTATGTTTATTTTTTTCATAGTTTTTAGCAAGATGGAATTTCATGTATAATGATACTTATACAAAAAAAAAAGGATATATTCTTTTTTTTAATTTCTATTTATTAAAGAATAGGAAAGGCTTTATTTAGAAAACCTCTTATAAAATTCATAATAAATTGAAATTATCAACCGAAAAGAGTAATTTTAAATGAGTGATATTAAAATAAATTGGGATGGGCATATTGAAAAATATCAAAACGCGATGGAAGAACTCAACCTTGATTTTTGCGTTCTTACCCGTGTGAAATCAATTACATACCTCACTGGCTGTTTCGTACCTTGGAAAAGTTATATTTTGCTTCCGAAAAAAGGGATGGGAAATCCAACTTTATTTACTGTACTCTTAGATGTAGAGCGGATTAGAGCCGAAGCTCAGTCTAGTATTGATGTACAAGGATGGGGGCCTATGAAAGGGTTTTTTTGGGAGAAAAAAACGCAATCCGCAGCGAAAAAGGCAGGAGTATATAATCCAAAAGGCAGGCCGCCGAGAATAGGAGTCGAATTAGGAATTGATATTTGCGTCACTGGGCAAATGCTTTCTTATACGGAAGCAGAATATTTGAAAAGAATATTTCCAGGGTGTGAGCTAGTAGATTTTAACGAGAAGACAGAACGAATACAATTCATTAAAGAGCCAGAAGAGATTTCTATGCTGCGTAAGGCAAGTGAAATCACAGATATTGGTCAAATTGCAGTTAAAAAAGAGCTAATTGAGCGCCCACCGGGAAAAATTTTTACAGAAAATGAAATTGCAGGGATAGGAACCCTTGCCATGAGAAAAGCAGGGAGTAACTATGAATGGACGTTTACTGGAAATGAAGAAATTGGATCGGGATATCGTGCAAGTTGGACATTTAACGGGTGCACTCCTGCGACAAATAAAGAAGTACAGGAAGGAGAATCACTTTTAGTCGATTTACATAGTGAAGTAGGATGTTATTTAGGCGATCTTAGTCATAATTATGTGCTAGGAACATGCCCTCCTGAATTAAAGAAATTTAATGATGTCTATGAACAACTCTGCTATACCCTTATCGATCATATGAAACCAGGTATCACGTTCGATGAATGTTACGAGGCAGTTCATAAAGTTGCGGAGAAAGAAGGGTATGGAAATGATTTATTTTTCGGAATAGGGCATGGGATTGGACTTATTGGGAATGAATCCTGGCCCGTAATAGTTCCAGGGAAAGAATGGGGGCCAATGGTGTTTGAAGAAAATATGGTGGAAATTGCCGCAATTGTCTTTAATAGACCAGGGCTTGGAGGGTTACGATTGGAATCTCCTACGTTAGTAACCAGTAAAGGTGCAGAAGTTCTTCCCAAAACCCGGTTTGAAGTAGATTATGTCTAAATTTTTTAGACTCTTTTTTTTACTTTTACAAAAAATAAAGGTTAAGGATTGAACATTGATTAGAGTACTTCAAATCGTTTTGACAAAATCTTCGATTCTATCCATGGCTTCCTTAAGTTTTCCAAATTCAGTTGCATAAGAGATCCTCAATTTATCATTTGAGTAAGATCCGAAAATATCACCTGGTACAATTGCCACTCCCTTGCTTTTTATAATTTCTCTGGAAAATTCTGTGCCCGTCATATTAAAGTTTTTAGCGGAGGGCATGATGTAAAATGAGCCTTTAGGTTTTACGACATCAAAACCCATTCCCTTTAATCGGTTGTAGACAAGCAATCTTCTCTCATCAAATTGCCTCAAAATATCAATAAAAAAACGGGTATCCATCTTTAGCGCTTCTATAAATCCGTATTGAGCTGCATGGTTGGTGCCTGCAACCGTGTAAGTGGTATAAACAGACATTAAATCAATAATTTCCTTACTCGCAACAACGTAACCTAATCTGAATCCTGTAGCCGAAAAAAGCTTTGACATAGCATTTAATGTTATAGTACGCTCAAACATTCCGTTTAAAGAGGCGGGACTAACTTGCTTTAAGCCATCATACACATAATTCTCGTAGACCTCGTCACTTATCAAATATAAATCATTTTCTATTACAATGTCCACTAATTCTTCTAATTCTTTCCTTTCTAATGCGTAACCAGTGGGATTATTTGGAGAATTTATGAGGATTGCTTTAGTTTTATCGGTTACTGCGTTTTTTATTTTTTCGATATTTGGGCTAAAGTCGTTATTTCTCTCAATTTCAATTACTTTCACTCCAAAAAATATGCCACAATAATAATAGGACACAAAATTTGGGGAAGAAATGATTAATTCATCACCAGGATTGAATATTGAAGCATATGCAAGAGTTATTGCTCCTGATCCGCCATTGGTAAGGATAATATTATCTTCCCAGCTCGCTTGAATCTCATTAACCTTAGTTAATTTGCTTTCTAGCAATTGTAATAATTCGGGAACACCTCTAGTTGGGGCATATGTTGTAATATTTTTGTTTAAGGCCTCAATATTTCCTTGTATCGCCGGTTGAGGTGTTAGGAAATCGGGTTGTCCTATCCCAAGGCTAATAACGTCAGATCTCCCCGAAGCTAGATCAAATAGCTCTCGAATTTTTGACTTAGGGGCTTGAGTCACTTTCTGAGATAATTCTTTCATAATTAAGTTAACATTAACTTACCTATATTTAAAAAACTTTTTCATTATAGTGGTAAAAAATGAGAGATCTTGAATATTATAATGAACTTTTACTTAATTTCGCCTAATTTTCTTAAAATTTGATTTACTAAATTACTAAATGCTTGTTCTACATTCTCACCGTATTTTGCACTGGTTTCTATAAAATCGCTGGCATCAATCTCTTTAGCATATTTCTCGCCATCTTCAGTAGATACAACGCGATCATCTTTTAAATCAATTTTATTGCCTATAAGTATATATGTACCCTCTTTTTTAACATATTTCTTAAAATCTTTCAACCATTTTGAATCTATTGTCTCAAATGTATTATGCCGTGTAACATCATAAACTAAAAGAGCACCAACACATCCTTGAAAATACATGGATCGTATGACATTATATTTTTCTTGGCCAGCTAGGTCCCACATAATTAGTCGAACGCTTGCATTGATCTCATCTACGTGGACGTCCTTCCGTATTATATTTGCGCCAAGCGTGGGCTTATAATCTTCTGAAAAACTTTGCTCAATGTACATATTTATCAAACTAGTCTTACCTACTGCGGCATCTCCAAGGACAACAATTTTAAAGACAAACTCTTTTACATCTTCCGACATTTTTCAAATTCCTAAGCTTGTGATTTATAATATTGTTTTATGCTATATTTAATTTTTTACTTTTTTTTTGATATTAATTTTAAGATAAAACTACTATGAGTGGGATCATGAGGATCCCTTAATCCTGAGTAAGTGATTTCTCTATTGGATGGCAATGACTTTTCCAAACTGTGAACTAAGAATCCAACGATAAAATTGCACGGAACTCCAACTTCGGAGCAAAATATGCAATTTTTAATTTCAAGAGTTATAGATTCTAGTTCATTAGTCATATAATTTTCGTGTTTTTCTAAAATTTTAATATGCCAGGTAGTTCTTATTAAAGTATTTAATTCCTTGATAACCTCTTCAAAGTTTTTTCCGTAGGGAAATAAATAAAAGGAAAACTTTTTACCAATCTCAAATAATAAATTATAACATCCAAATAGCAAACAATTTTGGGCAGAAATAATTTTCTTAAAGGAGAAAAAATCTATGAACTTAGAAGAATCAATATCTCTTATATCCTTCAATTCTAACAGTTCTGCTTCTCTCAATATAGATTTAAGCCCATCATAGTCTAAAACATCAAGATAAGCTTGCATTAATGCTGTAAGAACCTTATTATTTACTTCTCCTTTATAATCTCCAATCATATCCGCTCTAAATTCTTAAATTTTGATTGTTCAGTTATTATCCTCAATTACTCAATTTTAAAATCTACTCCATATTGGCTTAAGATACGTTGGATAAGTCTTAAAAAAGCTTTATCCACATTTTCGCCATTTAAAGCACTTGTCTCTAAAAAATCAATTGCATTGATTTTATTTGCCAATCTTTCACCTTCTTCATATTTTACTACTCTATTTTCTTTTAAATCTATTTTATTTCCTAATAAGAGGAAATCACATTTTTTTTTGATATTATTTAGAAGATCCTTAAGCCATTTTGATTCAATATTTATAAACGTATCGTGTCTTGTAATATCATATACAAATAACACTCCAGAACACCCCTCATAATATGCTTGTCGACAATTTTCATACTTTTCTTGTCCCGCGATATCCCAAAAGATCAAACGAATTAAAGATCCAATCTGTTCAATTTCAATATCTTTCGATATAATATTTACTCCAAGCGTTGGTCGATAGTCTTCTAAAAAGGTATGTTCAATATATTGATTAATTAATGAAGTTTTTCCTACTGCCATGTCCCCTAAAACTAATATCTTAAATGTCCATTGCTTTATTTGACCGTTCGCCATAATTGTTTCTCCATTTTATAAATCTAATAAAGATAGATCAAACTGTGGATCATTCGCTCGAGTAATAGTTTGAGTTATTTCATAGACGTAAACTTCGGCAGTAACAGAAACTATACTTGGCTGACTTAAATGTCCTCCAATAATGCTATAATCTTCCTTACCGACTGATACATGTAAATGAATTATTGGTTCATTATCTTTAAATGCAATATTGCCCATACAAGATATTAATTCTATATCTTCATCAAAAGTTTTAAAATTGTACTCTTTTGTTTCAATATCAAAATATCCAATTGTAAATTGTTTTAAAGCACCGATAACATTTAGGAGTCCTGATTTTATATTATGTTTCTTAATAAGTTCTTTAATGGCATCAACAATATCTTCATTTGGTTCTATTTTTGCAACAATTACGCGCCCAACTGTTGTTTCTTTGCTTTTCAATGTTTTCCTCTTCTTATTTTTTCAAACAATCTTATGGATTTAAAAATTAATAGAATATGTTAAATTGTTATATTCTTATACTTTTAAAATTATAGAATTTTTAAACCTTTTTATTCTTTTTTTTAGCTATGATAATTAGTAAGGATGACTTACTTAATTGAGAAGTAATTATTCTCTTAAAAATTGAATCCTATTCAACATTTTTAATCATTTAATATAATTTGGTTAATTAATTTTTGAAAAGCAAATTCAACATTTTCTCCATATTTAGCACTAGTTTCAATAAACTCAATTGCGTTCATCTTATCGGCTAATTGTTTTCCTCTATCTTTATCAACATATCTCAAATCTTTCAAATCTTTCTTGTTTCCAATTAAAATGACTTCAGATTCTCTTTTTCCAAATTTTTGAAAGTCATGCACCCATTTATTGTAGATATGGTCAAAAGTTGATTCTCGCGTAATATCGTAGACAAATAAGGCTCCAGAACATCCCTGAAAAAACATTTTTCGTGATAAATCATAAATTTTTTGGCCTGCTATATCCCAAATAATTAATTTGGCAGAAGTATTTGGATTATCCATCTTTATTTCTTTAGCTATGATATTTGCTCCTAATGTTGGTCGATAATCTGTTTCAAACGTATGATCGACATATTGATTAATTAAAGATGTTTTTCCAACTGCTGGGTCTCCCAATAAAACAAGCTTTAAAATGTATTCATGTACATTTTCATCTGACATTTTTGTAATATCTATCTTTATTAACTCTTATACTATTTTAGTTGCTCAAATTTTTATATTTAAGTTAAACAAAGAATGTCTATGTTAATATTACACACAATTAATTTTACATTTATATGGAAAAGAAAACTATATTATAACGATTTTTCATTATTTGAATATAAACTAATGAAGAACAAATCCTCACTGATTTTATGACCAAAAAAATAATGATTTCTGATGTTGAATTAATACTTTCAGAACCTGCCGATGTTGATATGCTATGGGTTGGTAATGAAGATATTATCAATGAATTAAAAGCAGCTTGGATGATTGTAGATAAAAATGATCTTCCTTTAAATCCCAGGATTTTAGGTAAGCCTGGTGTTGGAAAAACGACTTTAGCTTATGCGACCGGTAAAATGTTAAAAAAGCCCGTATATATCTTTCAATGTACTATGGATACCCGCCCTGAAGATTTATTAATAAGTCCTGTAATTTCTTCTGATAACAAAATAGCTTATGTTGCTAGCTCTTTAGTATCGGCGATGATAGAAGGAGGGGTTTGTTTATTAGATGAGGGAAATCGAATGTCTGAGAAGAGTTGGGCATCTTTAGCACCATTAATGGATAAAAGACGATATGTTGATTCAATAATAGCCGGTATAAGAATCTATGCTCATAAAGATTTTCGCTTATGTGTAACAATGAACAGCGATAGCAGTACTTATGAAATACCGGAGTATATTTCTTCTCGTTTACAACCTAAGATTTATGTCGAATTTCCCAATAGAGCTGATGAAATGAATATTTTGTCATATAACGTTCCTTTTTCATCAGAAGAGATATTGGAATATTGTGCGGATTTTTTGCAAAATGCTCACGTTCATGATGAATATACTGTAAGAGATGGCATCAATATCATTAGATATTACATGAAATCAAGAGCCTTGAATGGAAAAGATATCCATAGATTAAATAAAAAAGAATTTAAAAACGCGATTAAACATGTTTTAGAAAACTATGCTGTTAAGTACTGTCCTGATGAATATGAAAAATTTATGGACGAAAAAGAAGGCAGAAACCAAGGAGAGAGCTTATTTTAATCTTTTTTAATACATTTTCATAAATATTAGATCACTCATTTTCGTTTACTTTAATGGATTAGAGGTGAGGTGTATTTATAAAGAAGGAACGTCATTATCTACTCATGGCAAATTTATCCACTAAATCTGTAGCCAAGGTAAAGAGAGTTAGCAAAAAAGAGATACAAAAATTAAAAAAAGAAGGATATATCATTTTTTCTTCTCATAATCACACTAATTTTTCTGACGGCGTTGATTATCGTGAGGTTATTGATACTCTTGTTAAAATTGGAGTAAATCTAATTGCACTCACTGATCATAACAATATGCGAGTAGCGGAATATGCAAAAACCTATATCGAAGATAAATACCCCGACTGTGGTTATTTATGCGCTGAAGAAGTTGATAGTCATTATGGTTGTGTTCTCGGTTATGGTTTACAAACAGAGATTCTTTTTGAAGGTGAGGAAAAACCCCCTATTAAATCAATTATTGAAGATATCCATGAACAAGGTGGTTTAGCTGTTGTTGCTCATCCATTCCATCCTTTAGAAGGGATCTTTAGACCTTTTGGGGGATTAAGAATATCAGAAATCACTAAATTGAACTTTGATGGAATCGAATTTTTTCATGCAGATCTTCCCCCATTCCTCAATAATATGTGTTCTACTCTTGTGAAATTGCGACCACAAATGTTTCTTTTAGGAGGGGATGATGCCCATACAATTCATCATATAGGAAGATATTTGAATTTAGTTGGACCAGATATTGATGATGTAAATAATCTTGATGACATTTTAAAGGCTCTAAATAAGCGAAAAACAACTGTTCTCGAATTAAGAGGATGGGTTACTCGACCTTTTCAGACGTTGCCAGGGTTTAAAGATATTTTTATTAACAAGGGATTAAAACGAATTAATGCTTTTGCGGGAATTTATGGTCTTTTTAAAGGTATACATTTTCAGCATGAATCAATGGGGTGGATTCCAAGAACAGTTCAGGAATTCAAAGCGGAACTTCTGCAAGTTATCCAGACTATGAACATTAACACTATCCGGCTTGATGCTATGCGAACCGAGAGTAGAGCATATGAATTTGCATCATTGGGAAAGGAACTGGGATTAAATGTAATACTTTCTCCTAAATATGTTTATCCTAGGGGGCTATCCAAACCTCAGTTAGATGAATCTTTGACTTATGATGAATTTGAAGATTTTTGCTTGGAACATGCTCAAAGAGCACAAAAAGCGGGGGTGGATATTTTTTGTGTGGGAAATGAACTCACTCTAGAGCTAAGTGATGATAAATCAGGTCATTTAGAAAGGCTGCATGATGACTTTTTCTCACAATTTGCCCCTTCTAGTTTAGAGATGATCCCGGGTCTGGGTGCTACTTCCATTGCCAAGCTGGGGAAGCTTAGAAAAAAGAAGTTTAGACTCACTACATATTTGGAAAATTTATCTAAAAAAGTGAGGAATTATTATAATGGGATGGTTTCCTATGCTGCTGGCTCATGGGAAATAAGAGACGTCCCTTGGAAGCATTTTGATCTTATATGTTGCAATCTATTTTACAGCGATTTATTTTTAAAGTACGTTGAGGTTTTACCAGGTCTGAAGATTATAATTCCAAAAGGTAGCCCGTCCGTACGAGCCTCTCACTTATTTCGTCAAAACATACAATATCTCAAAACCTTTAAAAAACCAGTCATTATTTCGGAATTGGGTTTTCAGACAGTCACTGATGCGATACAAGTTGGTCCAATACCCATTCACCATCATAAGAATTTCGAACAATTCAAATACGATGAAAATGCACAATCAAAAGCTTTTTCAGAAGTCTTTAATTTGTTGGAAAAGGATATCTTTGTTAATGGAGTGATCATTCATAAATGGAGAGATCTAAAAGAAGAGGGTTTCGGTTTAATACACGCTAATGGTATCTATAAACCAGCATGCAAAAATATATCAGATTTTTTTAAAACGTGGACTATCTCATATTCCAATAATAAATAAAAAATTAAAAATTAAAAAAAAACGTTTATTTGTCCAAAAGTCCAAATTTTTTGAGTCCTTGCCTCATATCGGGTTGAAACGGTCCTGGAGTCCCCTCTATAAACGCTTCAATAATATCTTGATTATTGACTTCGTGTGACTCTCTTTTTTTCGCTTTTTCTTCCGCGAGTGATGTTATTGCCATTCTTGCCATTGATTGAAATTGAGGGGGAGATAATTTGATTAATTCATTGAAGATTTTTTCAGTTTCAGGATCCCATATCAGCTCTGATTTTCTCTCTTTCTTGGTTTTCGTTGAATCTACTCCAAATTCACGGCTTGTCACAATATCATTTAGATAATCCTTTAAAGATTCAACATATCGGGTAGATTCTTCTTCATCAAGGAATACTGCCTTTTTTGCCCAATCCTCGCAATAGGTACATTCACCGCACATAGCCACACAATTTTGTTTTTTAAAGAAATCTATAAATCCGTCAAGTTTCGTATTGTCTATAATTAGTTTAGATTTAGATTCTTTTCCTAGGGTTTCACTTATTTTTGCATTAGGATCCTTTTGTTCCAGACCTCCGAATGACATCGAAAATCCTTGAATAATATCCACAAGATTTCCATGATATTCACGGGAAGCAAATGCTTTTACTGCTCTGACAATCCATTCAGTTGACATGCGTCGCCCTGCGATTTTAAAATCATCAATTCCAATCGCTTCATAGTGGGAAAGGTCTTCAGGTCGAATCCATCGTGCTTTTATAACTTCCGTTGGATCAGAAAATTTAATAATACTACAATTTAAAATGCATGTATCGATATAATTACGCTCGAATTGTTGATGGGTCTGAGAGGCATGTCCAAGTATATTATAATGATAATATCTAAATGGACATTGATAAAGACACCCATCAGTTAAAAGTAACACGATTTTGCAATTAGTTGCTTCCTTGATTTTTTCTAAAGTCTGGAAATCTCGGTTTATCATTACATCAGGAGTTATCTCATCCGCGCCTAGCATTTCATATAATTTTGCCCGATTCACACTATTAATATGGGCAATAGTAGATACACGAATTTTTAGTTTAGGAAATTGTTCCTTAATAAGCTGTATTAGAAAAGGAATAGTAACAATTACATTATCAGTTCCTATATCACTAATCCATTGAATGTATTTAAGCAGTTCTTTATGATATTGCGAATTATATTCCATATTATTCATGCAAGGGGCATTCAATAAATAAGAAAATTCCATTTTATTCTCATGAACCTTTTTGATGTACTCAGCAATTTGCTCTTCTTGTATTGTTTTTAATAAGAATGAGGGACGACCTCCTCCGACAAGTGTGTGATCAGCAACCCCATACAAACTAGCAACCGGATATTTTGCCAGTTCTTCTATAAGGTTAAAATCCCAATTCGTTGCTACATGAAATTGAATTTTTTTCACCATTTTATATGTTTAAAATATTTCTCAATTTTATTACTACTTAACTGCTTTAGCATGGGCTTTTGCATTAAGTGGTAATAACGGAGCGCATGCCATGAGTTTAGTGACGTCCCCTTCTACAACATATGTTCCGGACATTGTTGCTTGAATTGGATCAGACTCACCTGAATTTACTTTTTTAATTGTCTCAAAATCCGTTTTGTGGATTACCTTTGGAGCATCTGGTCCTTTATATTCACCCATTCCCCAATTCATCTTGTCATTTTCAATATATTGCCAATAATTCATCTCTGGCTTGTCAGTTATGATATATTGAAAAATTAACGGAGCTATCGGCTCTAATAACTGCGTTAAATCAGGTAACTCATTATAAGCTTTCATGAAGCGTGTTAAATACGCTTTCCATTCTTCATTTTCATCCATTTTTATTCAATCTTTTTAGTTTTTTAATTTTTTCGAATTTTTTTTAAAATTTAATCAAATTTGATATTTCTTTAACCTTCAGGGATAAAATTCCTTACTATCATTTATAAGAATCAATTCCCGCTTTAGCACCCATAAACAAGAAATCTACCATAGTCCCATTATAGTCATTTTCGATTTTATAATAGAGACCGTTGGGCGTGAAAGTAATGCCATAGATAAACTTTCTCATTTCACTCTGGAATGGGGATTCTTCAACATATTTTTTTATGAGGGGATGAAAGTGCGTCGGAACTTGTTTTGAATCATGACATGCTATACCAAAACATAGGCGCTCAATTCTAGACGAATCCCAGCTAAAAGTATAATTAAGATGGGCAGCTTGACAACATCTTTCCATTATTTCTTCAGATGCAATCTCAAAACCTATGTCTTTCACGAGCGCTTTGCATTTCTCAGGTGTCGCTGTGGAAGGATCTCTTAGCATAAAATAGATATTTGTTGTCTCATGTAAAAAATCAAAGGCAAAAACAGCAAAAACAAATAATTTATGTTTTTTGAAGTATTCTTCATAGGTTTTCATGCTTTGTGGAATATATTTCATTGAAAAAATGGAATCAATAGGACCGGGGACGATAAACGGCCAGATCTTTGATAATCCATTCCTTGCATCCAAATCAACACCATAACCCAAAATATCAAACGTATCAAATACTTCTAATATCATTTTGTGAATAGCGTGCCCATTTTTTTCGATTAACCCTTCATTTATAGCAACTGTATATGGATCTGGATCATGGACTATCATCATTTCCACATATCTGACAGAGACATCCCTATTTTCAACTGGCTTAGTAGTAGTTCTAATTGATACTGGAGAACCTGAGAAAAATTTCTTATAGGCATTGAGTCCCTTCCAAATAGCATCTTCATTACATTTTACTCCTGTAAGTACCCCAAGCTTTAAAATATCTTTTACCATTTGATTTAGATCATTATTACATTTAAAATCAGATTTGATTTTGGGTAAATATAGTTCATATTCGACACCTAAAGCTAATAAATCTTCTATCATAGTTGGTTGAAAAGCGGGGGGTGTCACTTCAAACAAAGCGATTATAAGATCTATTTCTGCGACATTTTTCCCATTTCTTTCTATACATTTCTTTTCTGCGTTCTCAAAGAGCATAGGTTTTATGACAGGTCTTACCATTTCTGGAATTTTTAAAACTAAGTTATTATATAATTTTTTGACTTCTGGTTGCCATTCCATTTATTTTATTACCTCATTTTTTATTTTTAATTGACTTTTTTTGATTTCTATTTTTACTTGTATTTATATTAGATATTTTGCGAATTGAATTTGGCTCAATTCAGCAAATCCTTCTGGATTATTAAAGCCAAGTCCTGGCATCATCCATCTAGGATTATTTATACCATACTCCCTAACCACTTGAAAGAGGTCAACCTCTTTGATTTTTGGAGAGATATAGAATTTTGGTTTTAGTAAATTTTCATTCTTTTGAATTACACCCTCTTGTTCAGCAATGAGTTGAAGAGGTGTATGAGGGTAGATTCTCATACCGATAAATACTATTACATCACCATCTCCTTGCCATAGGTTCCCTCTATAACTCTTTATTGTTTCTAACTGATTAAATGAAGCTCGAACCGTATCAAGAGTTTCTCCAGGTCCCCCAACTATAATATGAATTAATTGTTCAATATCTAGCTCAAAGCATTTTTGTGAAGTGAGAATAGCTTCATCGGGGGAACGACTTTTTTTCATATTTCTTAACATCTCCTCTGAAAATGATTCTATTCCCGTTGCAAAATGTGAGGCACCGCTTTTTTTCATAAGGGGTATTAAATCAATAAACATTTTATTCGGCACATAATTCGCTCCCCAATTAATATCAACTTTATGTTTTATAATTTCTTGACACGTTTCCTTTAAATGATTATAGTCTAAATTAAAAACACTATCTACAATAAACACATTTTGTATTTCATAATTGTTTACCATTATATCAAGCTCCTCAGCAATTTTTTTTGGAGATCTATAACGAACAGTAGAGCCTTCAATGTACTTATAACTGCAGTAAATGCAATTCATTGGACATCCTCGTTTTGTTTGAATATTTCCCCAAGTAGGACCTGTTTTTTTCAATGGATCTATGAGATACGCTTCATTTTCAATCAACTCTCGTGTAGGAAATGGGAGCTTATCTAAATTTTCTATTCGCCATGGAGGTCTCTGATAATAGTGCCCCTTTTTATCGATAAAGCATATACCCATCTGAATTTTCTTTAAATCATTATGAACTTTAAGCCGCTTCAGAATCTCGGCAAATACATATTCACCCTCACCTACTACTCCGATATCGTGTTTTAAATCTCTAAGGATTTCTTCTGAAAAAATTGAAAACCCAGCACCACCTAGAACTACTGGAATTTCTGGTTCTGCGATTTGCTTAATATATTGAATAATTCTTTTAACGGGTAGATAAAAAAATAAGTTTCCAGGGTAAGTTGTAGAATCAACATTCCGAATGGAAATACCGATTAAGTGAGGATTGAACTTCTCAATAGCGTTAGAAATGTCTCGTTTAACATCGTTACTGAGGGTTAAATCAAGTATTTTTACATCATGTCCTTGACTAATAAGATAAGCTGCAAGATATGCTTCTCCTAAAGGTGGGACCATTACATGGACTATTTCCCGACTGCCAGAAAAGATTAATACACGCAAATTATCCATCCTCAATTTTATTGTAAATTATAACTTCGTTCTCTTTTCAATTAATTCGATTTCTTCTTCATGAGAAGCATTTATTTCGTTTCCATGATTATTTTCATGCCAACAGAAAGGGAATGACCCAAAAAAGTCACCTGTTATGTATTCTGCGGTCACACGACATCCTCCACCGCAATATTTAAGATGATGACATTTTGCGCATTTGCCTTTAATTTTTTTCCTGTCGCGTATATTCTTATAGAGCTGAGAATTTAAGATATCTTCAAAGTTATCCTTTAATCCATGACCAAGGGTTAATTTGGTAGGATATCCCGTTGGATATAATGTCCCTTCTACACCAACACCCATCATTGTTCTGCAAGCTAAGCACCCTACTCCCCATTCAAGTGCTGTGACTTCCTTATCATTCCTAAAACATTCCATAAAAGGCATCATCTCATAAATTTCATAAGCCGGTAAGGTTCCTGCTTCCCCTTCCCTAATCTTCTCAATCGCATGTTTATATTTATAATCATATAATCTCTTGTATTCCTCTTTATTCAGACCAATTTCATCCCAATGGATCGCAGCGCGATTTACTTTTACAATAGGCCTAAAAAAGGGTTGAGCCCCCCATTGTAATGATAAATCGTTGAGCTCCTGCAATTCATCAATATTTTGTTTCATAACAGTTATAGATGCACACGCAAATAATCCGTATTTCAAACAATTTTTAATTGCTCTTTCAGCATATTCTAAGGAATTAGGAAAACCACGTATTTCATCATTTTTCTTTGGATCAGTACTGTCAAAACTGACAAAGACATGACTTAATTCATTTTCTTTACACATTTTTGCAAATTCCTCATCAAATGCTACTCCATTGGTAATAATTGCATGATAGTATCCGTTTTCTTTACAATGTTTCATTAATTCACCAATGTCTTCTCTTAGAGTAGGTTCCCCGCCAAACCAAATGAAACAAGCATGTCTACCTTGAGCTCTAAGTCCAGATTCTATATTATCCATTATTTGGCACCACTGTTCTTTTGTCAACTCCTCTCGAGGGGGCAGACCATCTGCAGCGGCACAATGCACGCATTTCATATTGCATCTATCTGTGACATACATCGCGAAATGAATATTTCCAGGATGAAAGGCTTTTTCCATTTTATCCCAGGATAATTTAAGTCGATCTCTTATTTCATTAATTTCAATATATCGCTCTACATCTATATCTAAGGATTTTAAATCTTCAACCATCATGGATTTAAAAGCTTCGGGGATAATATCAAAAATTCCGGTAATTACATCTTCTTCATTCACATAAGATTCATTTCGTTCGATGCATCTTTTTTGAGCAGCTTCTATAATCATAGGTTTAACGGAAGGACGAAATCCTTCTGGCATTTTTTCTACGATTCTGGCAAATAATTTTTCTGTTTCTGGTTCCCATTCCATTAAGACCCACCCATTATTTACAATTTTCATGTTCATGATCATTTTTATGCCAACAAAACGGGAGAGCCGCTAAAAAATCACCAGTTACGTTTTCAGCATGGACCCTACAGCCCCCACCACATAAATCAAGATGATGACAAGTTGAACATTTCCCTTTTATTTTTCTATCTCTAATTTTTTTAAACATTTCGGTTTCCATAATCTCATCCCAACTTTGCTCAAGAATGTTGCCTAAGGTTAATTCAGAGGGATAATCGCAAGGGAATACATCTCCATTGGTATCAATCCCAGAAATTGAGCGGCAGGCTTGGCATCCTGTGCCCCATTCGATCGCAGTCCTTTCCTCATCATTTATAGGACACTCCATGAATGGCACCATATCCCATGTATAGAATTTATTAAGAGCCGATGCTTCTCCTTTTCTGATGGCTTCTATAGCGTTTTTATATTTGAAATCATAGAATTGTCGATATTCATCCATACTTAAGCCGATTTCGTCCCAATTTAAATCCGCCGAACGTTGTTTGATCAGGGGTCTGTAAAAGGGAATTACGCCCTTAGAATCAAAATATTTTTTTAAGTCTTCTAATTCATCGAAGTTCTCTTTTTGTGCAGTTACATTAGCAATGGTAAAAAGCCCATATTTTGAAGCTAAATTTAGGGCTTTTTCCGCCGCCTCGTATGCTTTTGGATGCCCTCTAATTTTTGCAGCCCGTTTAGGATCTGTACTATCATAACTAATAAAAACATGGCTCATCTTAACATCTGCGCATAATTTCGCCAGTTCTTCATTAAATAAAATTCCATTAGTTGCAAGTGCTTGATAATAGCCCTTTTCACCGCAATATTTTATTAAATCTTTAAGATCTTTACGAATAGTAGGTTCTCCTCCAAACCATATATAACAACCTCGACGACCGCGTTTTCGTAAGCTGAGTTCAAGATCCTCAATAATTTCAATCCATGTTTCCGTGGGAAATTCTGGACGTTTCTCCATTACTGCGGCAGCACAATGAAGACAATTTTGGTTGCATCGATCTGTGAGATATAAAGTGAAATGATATACTCCTGGTAAAAATGCACCACTAATTTCTTCCCAAGTACGAGTATAATTTTTCCTAATTTCTGACAATTTGATATATCGTTTTGTATCAATTCCTAATTTTTTCAAATCTTGGACAACTGTTGGTTGAAACGCCTCGGGAGTTATTTCAAATAGCGCGGATAATAGATCATCCTTGCTTACATAACCAGAATTCCTAAGTCGTGCTGTTTTCTCAGCTGCTTCACGCAACATAGGTTTTACAGCCGCACGAAATGCTTCAGGTACTTGTTCTGTGATGGTTCCATACATTTCTTCAATATCTTCTTTCCATTCCATACTTTTCACCTTAATTTTTCCTTTTTTTTGAACTTAATTATTTATTGAATTAAATAATAATACTATTTTATATTCAGAAGAATTACATTTTTTTTTCATTTTTGTATCCTCCCGTGTGATAGACTCATGAATATTAGGAGAAGTATTAGTATTGGGAGGAAGACAACGTTTTTTTAAACCATAAATAAGGATTATTATAAAAACCAAACACAAATAAAATTTTTGTTGAAAATTAGAGATGTTGTGAAGTTTTAAATAGAATTTGTTATGCCGTGTAATGCGGATATAACTTTTGTTATTTCCATAATAGTTAGAGAGATTATTAATTCTTTTACTTAAAATCCATTTTTTTCCTATTTTAATATTTAGAGATCTATTATTGCCTGTTGACAAATCCTCTAATTCAATTGCACTCTCAGGTTCGTTGGACTGACTTCGTAATTCTGCATTGTTTCTAAGATAGAGATCTAAAAAAGTAAACGTTCCTAAGTCATTCTTTAAGCACACATTTTTAACATAGTGATAAACACTAGAATCAATATGGATAATTATGCTAATAATAATGAAGATATCAATTAACTGACCAATAGTTAGATGAATGAATTGATATTTTTCAGGTAAAAACCAGAAAAGGTTAATGTTAGGTATAACTGGAAAAAAAAAAGAATTCCCTGATGTAAAATATTTCTCTAAAAAAGAAATTAAAACAGGAATATCCTTTAAAATCATGTAAATTATAGAAACTAAGAAAAAGGATGTAATAAAGATTAAAATCAAAATAACTTTTAATTTTTCAAGTTTATGATAATTTTTCATGTCTTTAACGCTCTACTTTCAACGAAATTTTAGATGAGTTTTACTTTTAAAGAATAATGTTTCAATATCTTGGTTAAATAAATTTGCAATTAATTAACTATTTATTATTATTGCTTTTTGAATTTTTTCATCTATAATTGTCATTTTTGTAAGAAATAGTCCAATATAATTAAATTATGGTTAAAAAAGTGTAAGAATAAAAAAAATTAAAGGCTATATTATGTATAAAATTTAATTATTTTTTATTTTGTCTATGAGCTTAATCTTATAAAATTGGAGGAGTCATGTTTGCGAATATTACTTATTAATCCAAATTATCCTAATGTTTTCACATATGGGCCACAAGCAAGCATTCTCTTTCCCCCTTTAGGATTAGAATATATAGCAGCGTATATCGAAGATATTGCTGAAGTTCGTTTGCTCGACAATCGATTAAAAACAGGAAACTTAAGAATCATTGAAAAAACGCTGGAACAATTCCAACCAGATTATACAGGGATTAGTTGTAATTATTCATCTCAGATTAATATTGCTTTGGGGATTGCAAATATTGCTAAAAAATGGGGTTCCCGAACTATTCTTGGAGGATGGCATCCTACACTAGTACCTGATGAAACTCTCGAACATTCCTCAGTGGATATAGTTATTAGAGGGGAAGGCGAATTGACTTTTCGGGAACTCATCCAAAAAAATAGCCCTATTGGAATCCAAGGTTTATCCTACAAGCAAAATGGAAAGCAAATGCACAATCCTGATCGTGATTTAATGGATTTAAAACAGATTCGATGCCCTGACCGAGGCATTCGATTGTGTAGCGCAAATAAAACATATAATTTCTTCGGATTTCCTGTAGAATGCATTGAGACTACCCGAGGCTGCCCTTACTCTTGTACATTTTGCTGCATCCACCATTTCTATAGGAATACATATCGAAAACGCAAAGTTGAACACGTTATAACGGAATTAAATTCTAACGAGATACGAAATCGTGCTAGTCATATCTTCATTGTGGATGATAATTTTGTGGTAGATCAAAAATTTGTCGCAGAGTTATGCGACGGTATAATCCAAACTGGCATCAATAAGTATTTTATGGCACAGGCACGCGTTGATATGATTGTTCATCATCCCGAAATTTTCAAGAAGATGGCTGATGCAGGATTTATTTATCTTTTTTTAGGTCTGGAAAGTTTTTCAGATCGCATCTTAAAGAAATTAAATAAACGTATTAAGTTTCAAGAAATTAAGTCAGCTTTGAGGATAGCTCATGATTATGGTTATGTTGTCCAAGGAAATATAATATTGGGTGCCGATCTCGAAGATACAAACAGAGATCTCCAATCTGTAATTGATATTACTAAAATTTTAGATATAGATTTCCCTACCTTCTCTATGCTGACACCTCTTCCTGGAACGAGCTTGATGGAAGAAGTAATGGAAAGAAACCTCTTACTCACTAATGAGTGGCATAACTTCAACTGGTCAGTTCCCGTTATTAAATATCCTAATCTATCAGCAAAAGAAATGAGTGATTATTTAGCCATGGCCTATGAAAAAACCTTTACCTTTAAAAGAGCTCAATTAGGATTAAAAAGGTTGGTTTTTGATCGAGGCGTAAAATTTCACATGTCTCGAATGAAACTCAATGATCTTATAAAAATAAGCGCTCACATGCTTAAAAATCTATGCAGATAACTTTCCAATTTTAATTTCTTATGCATTGGGCAATTGTTATCAGTTTATCCTTTTAAATAACTCAATCATTAAACTTTTACTTTTCTTTCATTTTGGAATCTTTTGAGCCTGTAGTTAAAAACATGGGAGCAGTAGTTAAAAACAATAACATATTTGCATTTTTGATAGAAACTTTAGAAAAATTCTCAGTGTCATAATTTATTACATTATAGAAAAAGGATATTTTTGCTCTTTTAAAAATTTCGACGATCTCGAGAAAAGACTTATAGTTTAGTTTAATACCGAATGTTTCAGGAGATTCGTGTGCTGGAGAACCAGGAAAAATATGATAGGGTTCACTCATAATGGTTATTGGTTTGAAATTTGATGGGCCATATTTTAAAAGACATTTAGCTCCAAAATTAAAATCTTTAAGAACATCTATCCGTTTTTGAAATGGAAATCCTATAGTTAGCCAAATTCGTAGGGGGATTTGATATAAATTTGCATGTTTTATTAAAGTATTAATTTGACTTTTAGGAAAGCGAAATGTTGGGTCACACACTTTAGCTATTTTTTGGTGAACACGCGAGGATAATGTGCGAGGAGAAATGCTGATTGAGGAATATTTACGAGTAAATGTTTTGTGAAATATTTTCCACATCTCTTTAGGAAACGGTAACCTCCATATCTCTAAATCTCCGCTAATCTCAAATTTTTCTTTTTGAATTAAACCAAATAATCTTTTCCAATATTTTAAACTCGCTGGATATGTACCATGCCCGAAAAATAGGCTTTCGATTTTATACTTGCTAAGAAGATAACTAATATCTTCTACTACATTATTTGGATTTCTAAGTAAGACCTTATTTCGTCCAGAATTCCTCTGCTGAGCTCTTTGACCTCCTCCACAATACGGGCAATTATAAGGACATCCTCTTCCAATAGGGAGATTGTAAGAGATTCCCATAATTTTTCTGCTGTATTCGACATATTTTTTCGCATTCAGAAGTGATGATAAGTTTGAAAAATTTAATGTATCCAGAGACTTCGCAATATATGAAAGAGAATTTACTTTAATGTGTTTAGATGAATCCCGATAAGTTAAATTGGGAACAGAATCTAAAGGTAGGTTTTGATTAACCTTTTTTATAAATTTTAGAAGAGGAACTTCACCTTCTCCTCTAATAATTCCATCAATTACGCTATAATATTTTAAGATTTGATCATGATAGTATGAAGCACTAAAACCCCCAAGAATCACTTTTACATGAGGTTTTATCTTTTTTACAATTTTAGCAATTTCGATGGCGCCATGTGCATTATGAATCCAATGTAAATCGATTGCACATGCATTAAAATCAATATTTTTAAGATAATCAGACAAATTCCAATTACGATTTAAATATTTTTCAAAGGGATAATTTACTATTTTAACCCCAAAGCCTTCCCTCTCAAGGAAATCGGAAATAGCAAAAATACCCATTGGAATAAAAATATATTCCCCACGTTTAAATCTGGCATGTTTATTATGGGGATTTAACACTCTAGGAGGGTGTATGAACAGGATATCGAAGTTTTTCAAAATTAGTATTAGAATTTTTGTTTAACACAGAATATTATTAAATTATGTGTTTAAAATATATAAATTTTAATCTCTACATATCTATTTAAGTTTTTCACTATATAATATAACAAAAAACGCTATGTGCAAAAAATTTAAATAGGTCTAAAACAAAACTTTAAAACATCAATCCCTAATGAAAAATTAAAATATATATTATAATGATAATTTTAGATGGACTATATGATAGAATTAATCTTTAGAATTGTATTTCCGTTAGTGTTAGTAGGATTTATTGTAATTATCTTCATTAGTAGTCTTTCCAATAAAAATCCACATCATACGTTTATGGATTTTGATACTTTCCTAAAAGATTGGATCAAAGATCACGGAGTAGCTCATAAGGAGGAGGAATATTTTGCACAAATGAAAAAAGATCCTTCTGGAGCACTTTATATGCCTTTGACCTACAAAGGTGCAAAAATATTCATAAAATGGGGTTTTACTCCTAACAAAGTATCTTACTTAAATCTGATTTTCTCATTTTTCATATTTTATGGTGTGATAATGGCAGGTGAAGGCCATGCCCTTGATTTACGTTCTCAACAACCATATTATGGCATTTGGTTTTTTGCTCTTGGATTTTTGGTACTTTTTACGGGAGTTATCGATGGAATTGACGGTGCAATTGCCAGGTTATTGGATATAAAGTCAAAAAGTGGCGCTTGGCTAGATAATGTGATTGATAGGATGAGTGATATATTATTATTAGTCTGTTTAATTCCAGGCAATTTCCTAGTATTTTTAAATTACGGACTTGATTTTACATGGATGATTTGGACTAATATTTTCTTAATATTTCTTTATGAATATATGAGAGCAAGACATGAGGGTTTAGGGTTGCTTGAAACAAAACCCTTTGCTGGTGAAAGAGTGACGCGTATATTAATAATTGGCACATGTTTTTTGATTTATGGTATTTCGAGTTTCATGATTGTAGTAACTGATTGGATTTACCCCTCTGCTACAGTAATCTGGCTTAATTCACATTATGCTGCAACAATTTGGTGTATGCTAATTTTCCAAGTTATATTACTAGGTATAATGGCTATATCATCCCTACAATTAGCAAGATATAGTTTTAAACAACTAAAGAAAATGGATACTACTAACTAAATTCTTTATTTTACATAATTAATGAAATAAAAATCTTTGGAATGGGAAAAAGAGACAGAAGAACTATTTGAAGGAATAATAAATAAAATGCCTGAGGGATTTCGTCCTTCTGTAAAACCAATAATAATTGAGGCGGCTAAAAGTAGATGTATCGAGCAAAATGGTGGTGCTCATATTAATGATACTGATGTTATTACAGGGATTTTTGATATTATTCCTGAAGCATTTAAGAGGTTAAAAAAAAATATTTTTAATTACCAATAAAATGAAAAAAAACTTCTTAACGAAGTAAAGCAATAATTAAATTTTATACTTATTATAGCTTTTAGTTTCTATTATTCTTACACTTTTTTTAACAAAAATTATACTATTATTATCTCTCTTACAAAAATGACAATTAAAAGCATGAAAAAATTCAAAAAGTAATAATACTAAATAGTTAATTAATCACTAAATTTATATAACCTAAATATTAAGATATTATTCTCGAAGATAAAACTCATTTAAAACTTCATTAACATTGGAGTGTTAAAGATATGAAAAATCATAATAAACTTGAAAAATTACAAGTTATTTTGATTTTAGTCTTTATTACTTCTTTTTTCCTTGTTTCTGTCATTTACATGTTTTTAACAGATATACCCATTTTGATTTCTTTATTCGATAGATATTTTACGTCAGGAAATTCTTTTTTTTTCCCATTTATACCTAATATTAGCCTTTTATGGTTTTTGCCAGAAAAATATCAAATAATAAATCTTACTTTTGGGCAATTGGTTGATATCTTCATTATTATTAATATAATTATCCATATTGATTCTAGCGTTTATCATTATGTTAAAAATGTGTGCCTAAATAATGATACACGTTCATTCACTTTTTTAGATCTCTATATTAGAAATAATGCTGAATTACATAGAAAGTCCCAAAAAACCGGTAGTTCAATCGAATCAGAGGATTGGTCAATGGGCGATATTGAATATATATATATCAATACAAAAAAAAATGGATTTTTGCGTAAAAGAATCAGTAATCTCTCTAACAATCATGGAAAAAAGGAAAGTTGCGTCAACATCAAGTGGCGCAACGAATTCTGTTTAAAAACGCACAATCTTTCTAATTTTCAACAAAAATTTTACTATTACTCTGCTTTTATAATATCCTCTTTTTATGGTTTAAAATATCATTGTCTTCCTCCCAATACTAATACTTCTCCTAATCTTTATGAATCTAAAACACAGGAGGATACTGAAATGAAAAAAAAATGTAATTTTTCTGAATATAAAAAAGTATTTTTAATCAATTCAATTAATAATTAAGTTCAAAAAAAATGGAAAAATTAAGGTGAAAAGTATGGAATGGAAAAAAAATATTGAAGAAATGTATGGAACCAACACAGAACAAGTTCCTGAAGCATTTCGTGCGGCTGTAAAACCCATGTTGCGTGAAGCAGCTGATAAAACAGAAAAAAAGATAAAAGAGGTTTTGAGAGATTAGTATCAAGGGAATTTTTTATGGGTTTGTATGGGTGGTATTTTTCATTATTTTACACTTAAATTTTCCACCCTCTTGGTCGTCCGGAACAAAAACGGCAATTGACACTTTCTTTGCTGATCCTTTAACTTATTGGTGGTTTATATTTCCGTTTATTGGACTAATGATTCTATTGGGATTTATTATTTACTATGGAATATATTTTCTAGCATCGTTTGGTGGTGGTTATCGAGTTAAAATTCCATATTATGCAAATATAAGTATCTTAATTGCTTCTAAAAATGAAAAAATATTATTAGAGAGAACCTTAAATTCCATTATAAAATCAAATTATCCTATGGAAAAAATACAATTAGTCATAATAACAAGCGGATCAACAGATGATACTACTGAATATTGTCAAAGATTCGCAAGAGAGCATAAATCATTAAGCATAGAGGTTTTATCAGAGAATCTTCCAAAAAAGGGAAAACCTCCAGCTCTAAATTATGGTTTAAAATATGTTGAGAATGATATTATTATCCTTTATGACTCAGGCTGCATTTTAGAACCGGATACATTAAAGAATTTAATAGCACCATTTCGAGATGAAAAAATTAATGCGGTTATTGGCCCCGTATTAGTCAAAAATTGGAAAGATAACAAGTTAACCAGAGGTATTTATTTTGATTATGCCTATATGTCCGGTGGTGGACAACTCTTCGAAACTAAAAATAGATTAGGAGCATCAGCTTATTCATTTGGAAGAAATTTTGCAGTTTCTACAAGATATATTCGTAAATATGGAGGTTTTAATGAAGATTCAATGACCGAGGATCTTTATCTCTCAGTGCTTTTAAATTTAGATGGAGTTAAGATTCATTTTTCACCTAAAGCAAGAGTTTATGAATATGTGCCAAATAAATGGGAAATTTTGGTTAAACAGCGCACACGATGGATTGCAGGATATACTTATGATATGCCGCAATTAATGGCAATGGAAGGCAAAGACAAGAATGGGAAATCAATAATTATTTCAAGAAATATGACTATGACTGTAATTGGAAATATGGATACATGGATTCCTATTATAATCGGATTTGCAATATTTTATTTTATAATCGGTGAATATTATTTACTAAGTTGGACAATATTATGTTTATTCTTTCAATTTGGCTTTTTATTTAATGCTTTGCGTAAATATGCTGATAGTCATTATAGTCTATTATTCTTTTTTCCAATAAGTGCTTATATTCATCTATTTATGTTTACATGTCAGTTTAAACTTCCTAAAGAATTAAGCTGGGAAAAAACCCCCATGATTTTAGAAAGACAAGAAGCAGAAATTAAAGCATTGTCCAGTCAATAGCTACTGTAAATAATTAATTCAGATAATATAATTAATTTTTTATTCCTTAGTTTTTAATTAATATTAAAAATATACGTATTCAAATGATCTAAAAAAGAACAGGTAGTTTTTTGAAATCTATTGATATTTTGTTTTTGCATCCTCCAAGAATTTTTGCAAAAGATTATCTTGAAGTGAGAAGTGCCTTTGCTATGTTGCCTGTAGGGCTTGTAGCTCTGGCAGATTATTTAGAACAAAACGGCTATTCTACCCGTATTTTGAACATTCCGATGGAAATTCATTTTAACAAAAATTTTCGTCTCTCAGAGTATTTAAAATCAGTTGACGTTAAAATTTGTGCTATTGATTTACATTGGATTTTGAATGCGTTTGGTGCCATTCAAACCGCAGAAATCGTTAAGAAATTTAATTCCAACATAAAGACGATTGTTGGTGGATTTAGTGCTACTCACTTCCATGAAGATGTGATTAATTATCCTTCAATAGATGTTGTTGTACGAGGAGAGGGGGAGTATCCACTTCTACAACTGGTAAATCATTTTCTAAAAGGAAGTCCTCAAATGAAAGAGATCCCAAATATCACTTTTAAACAGAATGGGAAAATATATCAAAACCCAGTGAAATATATCGCAGAAAGTCTTGACTTCCTGAATTTTAGTCGTATGGAATTGATGGAAAATTGGAAAAATTATACAAAAATGATTCCATCCATCAGTATTATGATGGGACGTTCTTGCCCGTTTAAATGTGGATATTGTGGAGGTGGAAACGATGCGTATTATAAGCTGCATAAAAGAAGAAATGTGATTTTGAGAGATCCAAAACTTATTGTTGAGGATATTGTTCATTTGAAAAATCTCTATCCTAAATTAAAACTCATCGATTTAACTCATGGATATTATCCCGGGATACATCAATTTTGGATGGATCTATTACATTTTATTAAAAACGAAAAGGTTGATCTAGGAGCAATATTCGAAGCTTGGGATTTACCAGTAAAAGATTCCTTTTTAAAAGAAGCAGTTAAAACTTTCAATGCTAAAATGTCATTCTTAAATTTTTCCGTGCATTCATTTTCAGAACGAGTACGGAAATCCTTTGTAAAGCTTGGAGACCCTAAGTTCAGTTTTTTAAATACTGAAGTGTACAATTTAATTACAAAATGTGGTAAGTATTACCTGCCTTTAGTTCTTTGGTTAACTGTAGGCAACCCATATGAGACAGTCCAAGATGTATTGATAAATCTCAAACACCTTTTAAAAATTACCAAAGATTATATTCTTAGGAATAAGCAAGCGATTTTATTTATCAATACCGCAATTTTAATAAGTCCAAGCAGTCCAGCATTTTTAAACGAAAAGAAATTTGGAATAGATATTAAAGTCAAGAATTTCCGGGATTTTTACAGTCTATTTAGAGATCTTCGCTATTCCATGGGTTTTTTAGATGATCCTGTTAATTATGATACTATCTATTTATCTAGAAGAAAAATTAAAATTTTAAATAATGTTTTTCAAGGAATTAGTATCCTTCCCATAATCCTTTCCCTCATTAACCTTAAAACTCATATAAATACACAAATAAGAAAATTAAAAATTCAAAATAGAAAACAATGAGTAATAAACCTTGTTAGATTTAAAAATTAGATTATTCTTTAATCGATTTATTCCTTATCTTTTTTAGTAAGAACATGACCATATTTCCATCGAGCAAGTGCTTCAATTGGATAATTATTTAAATTTAATCTACGAAGAACAAAATTAAATAAGCTAATGAGAAATACTGCGAAAATCAGGCTTACTATAAGTCCTAGAATACTAATATTAAGGATGTAAATGTATGAATAAATAAACAAAATTCCAAGTATTCCATTGACAATTAGCATATAATGAATAAAATCAGTCATTTTGTTTGAATTGATAATATGTCGCTTCATAATACCCTCAATCCCGAACTCGAAGTTGATAAAAATACTGAAAAAAGCAATTATTAATATAATTTCTGAAATCTGAGAAATTAGATTTGGAATCATAAAATAAACTGACAATGGAAAAGACGTAATAAAATAAGTGGAATAATGTTCCCTATAAAGTGAATGTTGATAAAAAAAGAAGTTTATCAATGCAAAATCAATCGCTATAGCACAAACTGGAGCAGTTTTTGCAGGATTTGTATCAAGAACGTGGAGTATAAAAATAAAGGCATATATGGAAAAAATTGCCATACTTAGGTTTAATATTACAAATGACACAAATAGAATTGAAAGAAAAATTTGTAAGCGTGATGGTATTTTAGTGTTAGTTGGAGGAACTGGGAAGGGGAATTTTAATGGGTAAAAAAACACTTCATATAGCCATACAAATTCAAGGAAGATAATAACAAATGTTAAAGTACTGAAAAATTGAAGCTGTAAACAAAACACAATCCAGTTTTTTGATTTTACATTCATTTTTTCAGTTCTTATTATTTGTATTGTTATATGCTTAAAACGATCAAAAATATGATTGTAAAAATAATATCAACCACTAATAATATTGTATTGATAACAATTCCGAAAATGACAAAAACACTCCCAGTTTTTTCAACAGGATTTGATGGTTCAAGATCCGCAGCTTTCTTACAATGTTTCTTAGCAGAAAGTCCTAAATTTAATCCTACTATATGAATTATCAAGAGTATAATCGAACCTATAATCCTAAGTATGATGATCACAATTAATCCAATTACAGCTGTAGCTATTGCCATAATTAAGGATGCTAATGCAAAGCCTAAACATTTATTTGAATGAGGGTTAGGTCTTCCAACATTCTTTTCAATTGTTTGGACTGGAGGAATTATATCAATTTTTGATTGAGTTTCAACAATATTTGAAATTTGACTTCCGCAATTTGGGCAAAAATTTAGGGCATTATCGTCTAAATTAGTACCACAGTGTGGACAATACATGATTTTTTCTTCCGTAAGTTTCTTTCAACTAGACTCGCTTATTAAAAAGTAATTATATTCATATTTAAATTTTTATTTCCTATTAAGATACGATTAAAAGAAAGTTAATAACGATGGATACTTATAAAATTCTTGTTATTAATTTTGCCAGTTTAATACTTTTTATTTATCTCTCTTTTTTCGGATTCAGTAAATTGGCGCACAACTTTAGCAGGGGCACCATAAGCTACTGAATATTCCGGGATATCGTCTGATACGATTGATCCTGCTCCGATTATGGATCCCTTACCAATTGTGACCCCCGGTAATATAATGGAATATGCTCCTATTCTCGCATTCTCACAAACTTTAATAGGTCCAAAACTGAAGCTGCCATGCTTTACATTCATTACGTTGTGGGTTAATAATTGAACTCCAATGCCACAGCCACTTCCATCTTCAAATTCAATCAATTCTGGCAAAAGGGGATCGGGTATCGATCGTGATGAGATATGGCAATTTCTTCCGATTTTCATTCCAATAAATCGAAATAACGCAATCCTGGCTCGTGGCCATCCGATCAAATACGTAATGATCATAGAAAATAAATGATTAAATGCACCTTTCACAAACCAGGATATGGAAAAACCTTTATTCCGTAGATATTTAGCAATAATAAGAATTGGTATGGGAGTGAAGATATGCTCGTCAGTATCAATATCAATGTAAGTAATTTTTCCTTTAGTTTTAATTTCAAATTCCGGTCGACTTTGGTGCCACATTTTTCTAGCTTTAACTAAATCCTTCAGAAACATATAGAAATCTACATTTACTAACAATAGGATTAAACTAAATATAAAAATAAAGGGTAAGAAGAGAAAAAATAGCATTAATCTAGTATTAAGTGTAAGATCTTGATTAAATAATATGCTAAAATACGCATACAATAGTCCTATTAAAATAATTATCGTGAATCCTAGAAAACTAGAGACATATATTATTGAACCGCTTAATTGTCTATTTTTTGCTAAATTATAACCTAAGATAAACAAAAACAACAAAATAACAAAAGCAATAAAAATTCCGCCATAGATAAAGATACCTAACTCATGGAAAATTAGTACCAACCAATGCATAAGATAATTATAAAGTGCATCTATCCATGGATTTGAATAAAATATTCGAGTGAATATAAATAAGATGATAAATAACGAATTGAAAACAAATAGAATAGATAATAATATAAATCTTTTTTTCATTTTAACAATTCAAATTTAAAACTTTTATAGAATAATAAAAAATCATCTTTTAATAATAAATACATTTTTGATAATTAAAAGAATCATTTATAAGCTCAATAACCAATCTACTTAAAAAATTAAAATGAATTCAATTAATCAGAAAAGTTCGCCTAAAATTTCAGTAGTCATCCCGACTTATAATGAGGAAAAGTTCATAAAGGATACTTTAATGGCAATTAAAAAGCAGAATTGCGATATCCCTTATGAAATTATTGTAGTTGACGGTCAAAGTTCTGATAATACTGTTGCTATAGCTAGGGATTTTGCTAAAGTGTACATTTCTCCTCAAAAGAGCAGGGTATTTCAATTAAATTACGGCGCGTTAAAAGCAACTGGAGAATTAATTCTTTTTTTGGATGCAGATACCCTAGTTAAACCATATTTTCTTCAGAAGCTCTATAAGAAGTTCCAAAAAGATAAAAATCTTTTTGCGTGTGCTGCAAGATTTAAATATTATGATGGAATTGCTATTTCATTTAATATTGGTTTTCTGTCAATAATAATAACTCGGTATTTTTTTCTTAACGTATGCATGCATATATGGTATTTCTTTAAAAATTTATTAGGTTATCCAGAGCTTTGTGGATGTAATACAATTGTTAGAAGAGATATATTTTTTAAGATTGATGGTTTTAAGGAACCACCTGAAGGTTTAGGAGCCGATAAGGTTTTCTCCGATTCTTTATTATATCTTATTAGAAAAATGAAAAGAGGCAAGATTAAAACATTAACATTTATTTCTGTGTTAACAAGCGAAAGAAATTTAACCATAAAAAGAAGTTATAAGCGTTTGAGACAATATTCTTCGATGAAAGATACGTATTACGAATTAGCAAGAAAAATTCAGTAAAAAAGTAAGAATTTTTTACTAACCTAAATTTTTAGCCATTTTTACATTATAATTTATATGCGTCCAAGCTAAAGAGTGAACTGCATCCTTTTCCAACAGAGGGGGTTAGTCGCCCTATAACCCGGAAAATAGCTCCCTTCCTTCCACATTCAGGACACTCTTTCCAATTTTCGACTTGAACAATGTCATCTAGCAATACTGCAACCCCTGCATAGCTATCCACACCATAGGGGGTTATAAATTCTAATACGCCGGGCATTCCTGTTTTTTTTATCGGTTCTAGTGTATCGATATTACGGAGTGCTAGTCGACCTTTATAATTGTCAACATGAAATAGAAAATCATTATATTTTTTTGACCAGTGCCCTCCGCAAGCTAAGGGGCTTTCAGTTGCAGCAAAATTATCACAGAATTTATCTATGGTAATGTTAAACATATCACACATCTGTTCAATGAATTCGGGTTTTTCCACTTTATATCCTAATTTAACCCGTCCTTTTGTTCCCTCCCAGCCACCCCCGCCAGTAATTATATTAAAATTTTCGCTTAAGTCAAGGGTTTTTTTCTTAGCTTTATAAAAGTCTAATAATACTTTGTGCATCCATAAGGGGGAGTTAGCCATAATAGTCGGAATTTTATTTCTTTCAACCCGATCCAGTTCAGAATCCAGAAGTTTTCCATTTATACCAATTACCGCCCTTGGTTTAAATGTGGTCATTAATTTCCAAATTGTTCTCCAAGCAAAGAACTGCAATAAATAGTGAACTTTTTTTCCCTCCCAAATATCCACTATGCTCTTATATAAAAGATATGCGTTCTTATCATAGAAATTATGCCTTATTTTGTTTATAAATCTTATATTAGGGGCAAAAAGGATTAAATTATTTACCTGGTCTTTAACTGAAAAAGTATTAAACACATCATTATAGTTTGCTTTTAGCACTTGAATATCATTTTCAAGCCTTCCAACGATACTAGGATCGCCTGTTGTTGATGATGATTCCATCCAATAATCTAATTTATTGAAAGTATCTCCTCGCAACAATTCTTTGAATTTATTGGAGGATTGTTTGAAAAAACTCCATGGAATATATGGAATTTCTCCTAAATTCGTGTCGTTTAATGAAACGTCAAGATCGTATTCAACTTCATCACAACGATTTTTATAGATTTTACAATCTTGTGCGGTTTCTTTTACCGTTTTAGCTAAATCATCATAAAATTTATTAGAACTCATAAAAAATGATGATATAATTATTTAATTTTTATTTCTATTGTGCATTAAGCTAATTAGTTATTACTATTATTCATTAAGATTGTTAAATATTTTAAATTTTGTATTATACTCAATATCATTTATTGTTAAATGAACGTTTTAGTAAAATTCGTTCACTTTTAACATTTTAAAGTTATTTTCAATTCATATATAAAGAATAGATTTTAATTCAGTAGACAAACTCAACGTGAAATAGAGAAAAAGCTATTTAATACATCTATAATTCTTTAATATTTAAAATAAAGTAGGATATAAGCCAGCGGTCGAAAATTTTAAAAATTCTTTAGGCTTTAAATTAGAGTTTACTAATAATCCACTTAAGAACGTTTTCTTCATGATTCTCAAAGCCATGTCCAGCATCAATTAAAATATATCTCTCTTTACTAAGATTATATTTATCTATGATTAATTTTCCACTCTTTTCAAAAGGTATGTACTCATCTTTAGTTCCGTGGATGATATAAGCTTTCTTAATCAACTCTTCTGTAAGATAATATTTTGGCATGAAAAGGGTCTTTCCCCCCGAAACAAAGTTTATAAATTGCTTAAACCACCATGGTGGGCTAAGTGATGCTTTAAATGTTTTTAGCATTTTTTTTCCGATTGACACCAAGGATCGATTTTTTTCCTCCTTCGCATCTGCAACCATAAAATCTTCAATAGAATACAGAGTAGATAAGGCAAAAACTATATCAACTCTAGGATCTTGTATGCCAATTGTTAAGGCAGCCACTGCGCCCAGGCTGTGGCCAATTAAAATCACACGATCAGGGCCTTTATCTCTTTCTTCCATTTTATGGATTGCGGCATCAATTGCATATTGAATATCTTGAATTTGATTCTCAAAGTCAAATAAAAAACCACCGCTTTTCCCTTGGCCCCTCAAATCATATGCGAAAGTTGAAAATCCATAATTATCTTCAAGTGGTTCGCACCATTTTTCCGCACCGATTGTATTTCCCCCTGCTCCTGGTGACCATATAACCAAATTTCTTCCACAACCGGCCATACGACCGTGTAATGTTGTACCATCCCTTGTTGTAAAAAACATATCTCATTCACTTTTTTAATTTTAATCTTTAATAATTAATAATTTAAGTTTATTAAAGGGTTTCAGATCTTATTTAATGAATCTTTGCATAATAATGTCAGCATAATTTTGGTTATTATATTTATTCTAAAATTGTTTAGAATCAAATTAAAAGAGGATTTAAATGAATCTTTTAATAAAATTTAATATAAATGAAATTTGTGTATTTTATATCGTAAATCACTTACTTAAATAATGAAAATAGCGTTAACCTTTGATATTGAAAGGGATAATCCTAATTTTTTAGATTCTTACTTCGGAGTAAAAGTTGGACTTCAGAAAATTAGAAGAATTTTAGAGAATTATAATATTAAAGGGACATTTTTCTGTACGGGGAATGTTGTTGAGCATCTACCAGAAGATATAAGAGTTCTTGAGAAAGAGGGTCATGAAATCGCTTGCCATGGTTTAAATCATGAACGTTTAGTCCAGTTAACTTTTAATAAGTGTCAAGAAATAATTTCTCAAAATAAGAAACTATTGGAAGATACCTGCCAAAATTCAAAAATTGTTGGATTTAGAGCTCCATATTTAAGGGCTCCAAGATACTTATTTAAGATACTAGAGAATCTAGGATTTGAATATGATTCTTCGATTAAATCTTCAAAAAGTCTGAAAGCTTATCAAACAAGGCAAAATAAAATTCAAGAATTTCATCCATCAGAATTTAGCGCATTTTTTAGATTGCCTTTAAGTTACTCCCTTTTGCGAAAAAAAATTTTTAAAAAAGAATTAGTAATCTTATATTTTCATCCATGGGAAGCAATAAATATGAAAAATTTAGCTTTTACTCAAAGTAATTTGTTTAATTTTGTTAAATATTTTCAATTTAGACCTGATCGTTGGATTAATACTGGTAATTGTTTTACTGCTAGGTTTATTAGTTTTATAAAAGAATCAATTTCTAAAAAAGCTAAATTCATGACCTTAAACCAATTATATTGTGAAAAATATTAATTAAGTGAGAGTATCCATATTTTTATGGGTAATTGTATCAAAAGTAATCGTTTTTTAAAATTTTTTAGAAAGAAAGGGACTATTTCATTCAAAATTCGTCGGAATTTTTAGATCGAACCGAGCAACTGTTTTTTTAGTAATATCCGAAATATCTGTAAGTTCTTGGGAGGAGAAATTATACGTATAATACGTTGGTTTATGTAAATGCTTAATATAATATTGTTTAACATGATCAAAAACTTCATACTCAAGCTTAGTATGCTCAAGGATTTGTTCAATAATTTTCTTAGGATTTTCGCATAAATCCTCAAACTTGACTACGAGTGTTGCATTTTGAATTTGTTTATTGACATCCAGAAGTTTAGCAACAAATTCATAGATAGAATTCCAATAGTATGCCCAACCCTTTACATATGTGGTATCATTACTCCATAATGTACGAATTCTACTTATCAAATCTGTATTCCCAACGTTAATGCACACTTGATTATGTCCAAATTCATGATGTCCGATAATTCTTAACCAATCTTTTAAAAAAGGATTTTGATGTTCCAATTTTATGATTAATTCGGATTGTTTAATTAAAGATGCAATCTGATCAACTGGATTGCGAATAATAACTAAAAATTTAGACTTCGGGAATAATCTAAGCAAATATTCCAGTCTTGTGATATTATAATTATTTTTAGCTAAGTAGCGGGAAGCTTTTTGACATAAAATAAGCTTTCGAATGTGAGTAAGATAAAATTTCTCAAAATTAGGATAGTTTTCATTTGCCGAAATGATATTCGAAATATTTTCATTATGGCATCCTTTAAAGAAGTCTTGCCAAAAAATTTCTTCTATCGCCTCAGGACTATCGTATGTGACAAATATTCCATCCTTATGGATCCGCTGAATAGGTGGTGCGAATTTAAAATTCTTTCTTAGAACCTTCCCAATCCAATAAGGAGTATACGGTATAAGAAAGTGCTTATATTGGTGTGATGCTAAATCCGGATGTTGATGTAACATTTCTAAAACGATTGTTGTACCTGCACGCGCAAGTCCAGTTATGTAGATTGGACTCTTGATGCCCATTTTAACTGTATCATTATTTAACATCCTTGTTTCAAATCTATCAAGAAAATATGAGAATGGTTTAAACGCGTCAAAAAATTTAGATATAACATATCCTCCCGCATATCCGAGGATGGGAAACTCTGGTGAGTCCTGGTTTTTCGATTTATTTATTATCATTACTTATGCTTTTGAATGGAATAAAAAATATCCAGTTTATTTTTAGAATACTTATGAGATTTACTCTCAATATTTAAATAATCTTATAAAAAATAAGAGTATTTGTTAATCGTAAGATAACACTATTTTAAAAGATTTTACTTCGAAATTATAAAGTTTGGAAAATATCTTAGCAAAATTTATTGATCTTGTAAAAGTGATAAAAACCTAGGAGACCAATGGAATCAAAACATGAATACTGAATAACTGGAATAATGACGTTTTAGCTCTAAAGATAATTTTAAATTGTTTTATTAGCTAATATTTTTAACACAAGATTTAATGTGAGCTATTTGAAAATATCTTTAATTTTCCCCCGACCTCCAGAAAAAGGGACTTTTTGTGGTACAGTTAAAGGAGCTGAGAGATATAACAAAGATAAAATTGAATTTTATGGCTTTCCTCCTATAGGACTTCTTTATCTTGCAACATACTTAGAAAACCATTTTGATGTATCTATACTTGATCAATTTGCGAGGGGTTATTCTATTGAAAAAACAGTAAATTGGATAAAGCAGGAAGATCCTGATATTTTGGGTTTTTCGACTATTACCACAGCTGGAACAGGAGTTACTTCTGCGCTAATAGCAAAAAAAGTAAAGGAAGAGGTAAATCCAAATGTTAAAATCTTATTTGGAAATTATCATGCAACTTTTAATGATACTCGAATCTTAAACAAATACCCTTTTATTGATGCATGCGTGAGGGGAGAGGGGGAAAAAACTCTTTTAGAAATTGCCGAAAAAATTGAAAAAGGAAAAGGGTTTGAAGATATTAGAGGATTAACTTATCGAAATAATGGTAAAATTATTAGAAATGATGAAAGACCCCTAATAGAAAATATAGATGAGTTACCATTCCCAAATAGAAAATTATTAGGGAATATTGAATATAAAAGTAAAGTTGAAGGATTAGATATTGCACTAGGAAAATTTACTTCTGCGGCTTCTTCAAGGGGTTGTGCATTTAAATGCTCATTTTGTTCGAGTTCTAGATTTTGGAATAAATGGCGACCAAGATCTCCAGAAAATATCGTTCAAGAGTTATCAATCCTTGAAGAAAATGGCTATAAAAGTTTACTTTGGGTTGATGATAACTTTACGTTGAACAAAAAAAGATTACTTAAATTGTCCAATTTAATAAGAAAAGAGAAAATAGATTTGAAATGGATGGCTGATGGTCGAGTAACGCAGAGTTCAAGAGAATTATTAACTGCGATGAAACTAATGGGTTGTAAAGTTCTAAGTTATGGTATTGAAAGTGGCTCCCAAAGAATTTTAGACTGGTATAACAAAAAAATCACTTTAAATCAAGTTTATGAGGCAATAAAGAATACTAAGAAAGTTGGAATTGATTTTATAATAGGAAATTTCATTTTAGGAGCACCTATTGAGACACGTGAGGAGATAATCGAAACTTTAAATTTATCACTCAAATTGAACATAGATTTTCCACAATTTCATATTCTGGGCGTAATACCCGGAAATTGGATTTGGGATCAAATGGTTAAGGAAAGAAGAATTAACCCAGATGAAAGTTGGGAAGTAGGTACTGCTGTACTCCCCGTTCCTTTAAGTGAACTAATGACACGAATAAGAGCAACACATATTAAATTCATGCAACGCCCTAGTTATATCTCTCGGCAAATACTTAAGACTTTAAAGAGCGGATATAGAATAAGAGGATTCCTTCATAACTTAAAAAATGTTAAACAATGGGATGTGTGGAATAACTGGAAGCCTTTTTGGGGATGATGGTTCTATGAAGATTGGTATTATAATTAATGAATAGAGATTAAATAAATATCCAATTAGGAGTGAAAATTATTAAGATCGCCTTAATCAATCCTGGACCCGGAGAGATTCTAGAGAAAGGCAGAATTGTTGCAGGTGCGGATCATTTTTATCCTCCTTTAGGAATTTGCTATTTAAGCTCCGTATTAAAAAGAGAGAATTACAACGTCGAATTAATTGACCAAGCCGCGGTAGGTTTTAGTTTAGAACAGATTGTAAAATGGGTAAAAAAAAGAGATCCAGACATTTTAGGATTTTCTACTTTAACAGCTTCCGGATCAGGGATAAGTGCTGCGAAGACTGCGATAAAAGCTAAAGAATGGAATCCTAACATTAAAATAGTATTTGGAAACCGCCATGCAACCGTTAATGATTTTAGAATTTTAAACAAATATTCTCAAATAGATGTATGTGTAAGAGATGAGGGAGAATACACTTTTTTGGAGCTAGTCAAGTCATTCGAAAATGAACGCTCATTAAAAGATATTAGAGGAATTACTTACAGAGATAATGGAAAAATACATAGAAATGAAAAATCTGGATTAATAAAGAATCTTGATGCATTACCATTTCCCGATCGAAAAGCACTTAAGATCGAGTATCCAGCAAGCTTTGGCAGTTTGGAACTAGTTCCAGAGGGCTTTACTTCGATGGTTTCATCTCGGGGTTGCCCTTATCATTGCACATTTTGTTACGGAAAAAGATCTGTCGGATTTAGGACTCGCTCAGTAGAAAATATCTTGGAGGAAATTCTCTATTTAGAAAGTGAGGGGTATAAATTCATCAATTTTGTAGATGATAATTTTACTGTTTCACAAAAAAGAGTAATAAAACTTTGTCAATTATTACGGAAACATAATGTTGATATGGATTGGATGTGTGAAGGAAGAGTTAACCAAATATCTGATGAGATGTTAAGGGAAATGCACAGGACAAACTGTAGGTTTCTTTGTTTTGGTGTTGAAAGTGCAAATCAGAGAATTCTTGATTATTACAAAAAAGATATTACCCCTACTCAATCAATTCTCGCGATCAAAAAAGCTAGAAAAGCAAAAATCCCCTTTATTACTGGTTCATTCGTGGTTGGTGCTCCAGGTGAATCTTTTGAGGAAATTTATAACACGTTGAAATTTGCTCAAAAATTAGATATTGATGTTCCAATATATAATCTTCTTGGCACAATGCCAGGAACCGATATTTGGGATGAAATGGTGGAAAAGAACATCCTGGATGAGGATAAATATTGGGAACAAGGAGTCCATATATCGGATATAGATCCTAATGGAGTTCCAACTAAGCAAATTTCAAACTTAATTTCAGATATGCTATATCAGTTTTTTACAAATCCTAAATATATTATAAAGGAGTCTTTTAGAAATATTACTAGTTTTTATCGATTGCAGTCAATAAGTAGATTTTTAACTCACAATATTAAGAATTTCAAGGATTTCCATGGAATTAAATCTATATGGAATCCTGAAAATGTTTGAGAATATTAGTAAGCTTGTTGAACATGATTAAGATTAGGGCGATGTGTTTAAACTGGATTAGTTTATTAAGTAATAAAAATATACTATTAATATGGCTAACTTTTGCTCTAACTGTGGAACAAAGGTAGAACAAACTTGGAATGCATGTCCTAAATGCGGTACAGCGTTAGGAGGAGGAGTCAATTCACAATCTACACCTCAATATTACACAGCGTCATATACTCAAACTGTCCAAAAGTCTTCTAGTTGGAAAAAACATAAACACAGTGCGTTAGCATTAATATTTGCTAATATTGGGTTATTTGGTATTTTGTTTACTGGTGTTGGTCTTATTTTTGGGATATTAGCAATTACTTTCGGTATTAAAGGAATTAGAAGAGATGAGGATCGTGTTATGGCGATTTTAGGTATAATAGTAGGGGGCATTGATTTAATTTTAGGAATTATTGTATTAATCATCGTTATCAATATCATATCTAACTATTAATCACAACGGGAATTGGATTAAAATTTTGTGAAATCCGCGATTTTTTTTATTCTGATATTATTTAATCAATTTCTTTTAAACGATTTTATTTTAATTTAAGTGTTTTTATTATAATCATAATATGATAATTATGGTTTAGTCTATTCTCAAACCATTAGTTCAAACTTAAATTTTTCGGAAAAAGTAGATGGATAAAACACCATACATAAAATATAAAAACATATTCATAATTCCAACATTTCATTCGAGGCTCGAATTTACAAAGTTAGTTCGAAAGGCATTTTTCATGGTATTTCCAGATGTAATCTGTGTTGAATTACCTGATAACATTAGAAATGAAGTAATTGAGGGAATTAATCGACTTCCTTTCTTATCATTAATTGCTTATGCAGATACTTTAAATCCAACAAAATTAAATTTCGTTCCTATAGATCCAGGTGATTCAATTATAGAAGCAATAAGAATAGGATTGGAGTATGACTTTCCAATTGAATTTATTGATTTCTCTGTTAAAGATTACGCTCCTCCAAATTTTAAACTGCCGGATGACTATTCTATTAATGATTTGGGATTAGAATTATTTTACAATAAAATTTCTGACCATTTTAATGAAGAATATAGAGAAGAAAAAAATCTTCTTCGAGATGAGATAAACTTAGAAGATTATTTAGCCAATCAAACTCAAGAAAGTCTTGATAAAGAATACAACTTTATCGAAAAGGATATATTACGAGAAAAATATATGGCATCGCATCTATTAAAGATGATATCATTATATAATAGAATTTTATTTATCGTGGGAATGGCACATTGGGAAAATATAAGATATTATCTAGAACATCCAGAAAAAATTGAAGACGTAGAGTTCAATCTTATTCCCCATGAATTTGTAAAACTTTATAATATAAAAAGTTCAGACGCTCGATTTCTTTTAAAAGAATTGCCTTATGATACTTATAAGTGGATAAAATTTAGGAAAAAATACTCAAAGACACAACTCGAAAGGATAGAAACACCTGAAGAGCTTTATAGTATTTTAAATACTTATCAAAAAATAGATAATATTAGAAAAATCTTATTGAAGTCAAAATACTTGTATGAAGAGGAGTTTAAAGAATTTGTAGATATGCATAAACTAAAAACTTTATTTCAATATTCAAGAAATCTTTCATTAACAAAGAGAAGACTGCTACCTAATTTGACTCATTTATTAATTTCATCTAAAAATGTAGTTGATGATGATTACGCATGGAAAGTTTTAGAAAAAGCCATTAAATATCCGTTTAACGATGAGAGTGGAAAATATGAAACAATGAAACTTAGTATGGAGGGAGGATATGATCCAAATGGAAGATATATCAGATTAAGAAGACATCATCCATACTATTATGGAAAAGAAAGAGAAGTTCCATTGAATAAAAAATATAAGGAAGATTATGAGGGGCAATGGAGAGATGAATGGGAAAAAGGCAAATACATCACTGTTTCTTGGCCTCCGGAGGATATTATTGAAGAAGATTATTTTGCATATTTAAGAAAAAAGGCCATTAAGAATTTGAAAAATCTTAGAGTAAAAATAGAGGAATTTAAATCTACTCTGATGGATGGGATTGCTATAAAGGAAACCATAAGGAATTGGGCTTTGAAAAAAAAAATTTATGTACGTAATGAACAACAAATTCAGGGTAAAATTGACTCTTTAGTAGTCATATTTGATGAAGATAATGGCGAAGTTGAAAAATATCCGAATAAAATAACGTGGTGGGCAGAACATGACAAAGAAAGCGATATGGCTTTTTACTCGACTAATCCAGGTGATTATTTAATTGGTCCTGGAATTTCACATGTAGAAATTGGAGGTGTACTTTCAATATTTCCTCCACGTCAAATTGATGATGTGTTTAAAAGTTATTCAGATTATAATTTTCGAGATGTAAAAGGAAAAGCTGAGAGATTATTAAAAGCGGCAATATTATACTCAAAGGAACGTTATATACTTTTTATAGCAGAAAAACCTCCTCGTAAATATTTTTACTCATTGGCAGAAGTTAAACATAGAGAAATAGTGTATATACCACTTGATCAATTTAGTCCGGATTCATTCAAAACGATTAAACACATCCATATGCTTGCTGGGAGAGACAAACGAAAAATTGCTCATCATTACATTTTCTTAAAGTAATAATGAAAATTTTTTTTAGAAATATTGGTCTACTAGAATTTTATATTAACCAACAATATATTAAGTAAAGATTTAAATGAATTTATCTTAAATACTTAACAAAATAAAAATGTGAAAAAAAATGTCAACTGGTAACGTAAATAAGGAATTTTCTGATTTTGGGAGAAGAATGACTATAATTGCGGTCTTTACGCTTCTGAGCATGATATTCGGATTTCTTGGTGGTATCTTTCTCATCTTTGCGATAATATCTTATGTATTTGCTTTTATTATCATAATTCTTTTCCTATTAGTGCTCGGTAATACAAATAGAGCTGGCAAGGAACTTAATAATAAAGAACTATTAGCTTTTAGACCAAAGTTTTTCTGGGGTACCGTTATAAGATTCATTGGACAAATATTATGGAGCATCGGCTTGTGGGCAATAGCAGATATTGTTTCTCGGGGTGGATCCGGACCAATAGGTGGCTTCGTACTTCTAATGGTAATTGGCGCGATTATAATAATTGTGGGATCAATATTAAGATACATGGCATGGGGCGGATTGGCAACCTTTTTTGAAGAAGATAGGCAAATCTTCACTCATGATATGAGTGGTAGAGCAAATACAGGAGCTAAACTCTGCAAAATTGCATGTATCCTTGATATGACTATAATTCTTTCGGGTATTGGAGATCTTCTGAGGGTAATTGGCTATTTTATGCTATCAATAATAAAAAAGATCGGCGGAGCTCCAGCTCAACCAGTATATCAACCTGCTGCTCCTCAAGCTGCTCCATTACCAGCCCCTTCGGCAGTAGGACCTAATTTTTGCCCAAATTGCGGAAGTTCTGTGACCTCAGGAGCAAGATTTTGTCCTAATTGTGGTTCTGATATCAACTAAAATCAATAATAAGCAATTTGTAATTTTTATTACTTTCTTTTTTTTAAAATTTTTTTTATTTTAATTTAGTTATTAAGAACCATTACTCCTACTTCTAAAAAAGAACTTTATAAGCTTAACAAATTAATCGAAAAGAGATATAATTCAAAAAAAAGGTAAAAAAAAACTATTTATTCATCAATCGAGTCGATATAGCTGGAGATTCGTTGCGTTATCACTTCAGGTTTTTCTGTATGTTCACCGTCTAAAGCAAGGGCTTGCTCTATATTTTCTCTGTGCACAGTGTTCATGGCGCAAAAGGGTATTTCTCTAACTTTACTTGGATTATCTGGATCGATGACCCCATAATGCACTAAACAGTTCTTAACCCTATTTAAATCGAAGTTATATGCGTCTTGGAAGTGCATAGCGGAGATCATTAAGTTTCGAGTGTGTAAGAAGTTCGCAGCTGTAGCTAAATTAGGAGCAAATACGAGTTTGGCAAATGATTGATATGTTTTACTGGATAAAATTTTTCCCGGATTTTTTATATACTTTAATATTCCAGCAAAAAAGTATGCTTTCATCATTTGTTTATAACCTAAACTAGTTATATCATCCACAAACTTTCCAATTGTACTAGCAAGGCCTCCATATTCCTCTAAATTGATACTTCCTAATAGCCCAGTGGGTTTTGGTACCTTTTTATCGTGCACCATATCATACACATTATTTGCCCACTTAATGAGCCCTTCAGCATCAAAAAAATTCTCTATAGGTTCCCATTCCCCTTTATCATTAACGACGATGATGGTTGCAAATCCACAGTCTTGGTGACTCGTCATACCAAACTCAGGCATATCATCAAACCACGCTAGCAATTTAGTGAACTTAGCTGTTGTAGCTATTGGATAAAATCGCTTAATTCCTCCATTCGTATGTTCATTAATCGCATGTTTCAAGTCTGATGTAGTATATCTTAAGTCCATGAGTTCTTCAAAACTAATACGACCGCATAATGAGACAGGTTGGAATACGACTCCTGATACGACATCCGCATTCTCTTTAGCATAATCCAATATATTGCCAATTTGATGATCATTTACCCCTTTCGCAACGGTCGGAACGAGCATAAGACCATAAAATCCAGCCTTACGACAATTTTCAATGACTTTTTTCTTTAATGGCCAAAGATTGACACCCCGTACCTTTTTCCAAACTTCAGGATCATCAGTTGCATCAAATTGTAAATAGACTGCATCCATTCCAGCATCCACTAAAGATTTCGTGTATTCAAATGATTTTCCCATTCTTACTCCATTTGTAGATACCATTGTTTCAGTAAATCCTAATTCCTTGCCAGTACGGATAATTTCAGGGAGATCATCTCTAATCGTTGGCTCTCCCCCGGCTAACTGAAGCATAACAGCAGGATAGGGCTCCATTGATCTAAAATGTTTCATAATTTGAACAATTTGATCGAATGTAGGTTCGACAACGTATCCTTTCGCACTAGCATTAGCAAAGCATATGGGGCATGCTAAATTACATTTATTCGTAACATCTATTAAACAAATACAAGGGGCACTCTCATGATTCTCGCAAATTCCACAATCATATGGACACCCATTCAATATTGGTTTGATACCTGAAGAAACACACACTGGTTTAGTGGAATTATTGATGGTAGAGCCTACTTCATCAGTGAAACTTTGGGCCCATTTATATTCTTCTGGATCAATTGAAATTTTATCTTTAAAATCACCGTGATCTTTACAGTTTTTTCGCATCATAACCCAATTTGTTTTTGGATCCACGTATATTTCAGCGGGAATTTGAGTTAAACATTCTGGACATAATGATGTAGTTCTTCTGATAACTTCCTCAGTCATGAGTTTTCACTTTTTGCTTATAAAGAATTGATTATTATTTAGTTAAATAATTATTTTATCAAATAAAATACCTTCAAATATAAAATATATCAAATAATCAATACGATTAGTAATATTATTGAAAGTGCGAATTTATAAGTAAGCTGTTTTTTAAATTGATCAAAAGGTTTTCGAAATCGAACTAATTTTGCTTTAAGTTGAGGGTTATGAGAAAATTTAGAGTTTAAAATTTTTAAATTTTAAATTTTAAAATTATTTTTTAAAAATTAAAAGGAGACTCCTACGCGCAAGACCTAAATACAAGGTCAAAAATTAAATAGGGGGAGGAGGGCAAAATCAGAGTGTATAAAGATACACTAACCAAAAGACAAAAATCCAGGGTGCGCGAGGAGTCATGGTTTTGATTTTTCTATTTTAATTTTTGAATTTTAGATGTAAAATTTGTTATTAATTATGAAATTTAAATTTTCATCTTAAGATTAAAATATATTTTCCAATATTTAAATTGAATGGATAAAATAATTAAAAAATATATTTAAAACCATCAATACTTTAAAATAAGTTCAATTGGAATAATCATTCAATTGTATTTTTGAAATATTTGTAAAAATTAATGAAGAAACATAAAAAAGATTGTCAATTGAAGTATTAATTTTATAAGGAATAAATTTATAATTTAGAATATAAAACAGATTCATTTATTATATGCTGAATATGCTTATAGAAGATAAACAAAAAATTAATCCATTGGGTAAAGAAGATCCCGAATTTAAAATAGATGTTGGTACAATAATTTTTACAATAATTGGAGCAATTGTTTCTTGGATAAACATGTTAATGATTCTCGTCTACCAATTGGGAAGTTATGAATCGATCGTAAAGATTTTGGCTTATTTATCAATAATCTTTACCATAATAATTCCTGGTGTAATTATTGGTATAAAAAATAGATTTTGGGGTTATGGTTACTTACTTGGATTTGCTTTAGCAGGCATTCCATTCATATTCATTGTTGATTTATTTATAGGAGGCTATACGTTTGTAACCGCATTATTTATCTTTATAATTATGTGGTTGATATTCTGGAAAGTGTGGAGGTCTCTTGCGATGATAAAGCGCAAAACTTAAGATTTCGATTAAAAAAGAGAGGGATATTAGAGAAAAATCATTTGTTTACATTTCACACATTTTTTTCCTTCATTCTTCGCGTTTATGGCACATTCCAAGCAATATTTCGATTTACAGGAGGGACATGTATAAATTTCTCCTTTTATTTCACCTTTATGGAAAAGACAAAAATTTTGTTTCATTTTAAATTCGCTTGGAGGTAAAACTGGAGGAGGAGGTATTTTTTTATCACTCATAATTAATCAATGCACCTATTGCAAACCTATTTTAAATTTAATTTTTAAAGATAGGAATATTTTCAACTGATACATCTATAACTTTAGCAATATTCATAAATTTTCCTTTAATAGAGTCTATTGAAATCACATTGGATTCTAAATTATCACCTACTAAATATGTTTCATAAAAGCAATTTTCCATCTCATAGCATAAGCCCGTAGTATGTAATATATGTTTGCTTAAGTTCATTTCTTTTAACACAGAAGATATGCCCTTTACTAATTCAGGGGAAAATTCTGTTAAATGAATCAATACTTTTTTGATATTATCAGTTTTGGTGGGAAAGCAGCTTATTTTTATTACATCTTCACGTGAAATGAAAATTAATAAATAAAAGGGACTTTCTAATATTTCTTTTATTACTTCTCCCGGAAAAATCGAGTTTTTTTGAAAATCCTCATTTGAGATTATCAAACCAATCGATATTTTGTTTTTGGTTTCCTCATTGTTTTCTTCCATAATACTCAACAAGATTAAAGTGATACAGATAATTTTGGAATAAAATATATTAGTTCTTTTTATTTTATATTATTTTTTCTTTTTTCTAAATTAAGAATTTATATGATATTATTTGAATATTACAACGATAATGTTCACATTTTTTATCAAAACTAGAGTTTGTAATCTTATAAAGCAAAGTAAAATATTGTGTTGTTAACTGATTCATTCTAAAAATGGATTTCTATGTCGTTTAAATGGAAAAATGATTCAATAAAGAGGAACTTTGGATTCTACATAGAGCAATTAAATTTCAAAGAGAATCGATTTCATGCAATTTATTTTGTAGATAGTCTTACAGGTGCTTTGTTAGTGAGCAAAAGATACTCTGGAAAAAATAATGGCCTAACTGAAACTGACGATGATTTGATTAGCAATTTCTTAAGTGCAATCAATTTGTTTATCAGAGAAATTCGTACCAACAAAGAGGAGGAAATTCAAGAAATTAACTTTAAAGATACACGAATATTATATGAGAAAAAGGGTCGATTACTATGTATAGGGATCACAAAAAAAACAAATGTAAATGTTGAAAGAGCGATTCTTCACGAACTTCTAAAAGATTTTTATTATAGATTTGAGCATGTAATTAAATACTTCAAGGGGTATGTTCCTCCTGAGATTTTAAATTATAAGAATAGACTTGACAATTTAGATTTAAATTCATTATTTAAATTCAACATAACCCTATAGAAAAAAAGTGAAGTATTAACTCTTAACTTTAAGAGTTTAAAAAATGACTTGTATTTGCTTAGAAGAATTATTACTTATTTTCATCAATTTTCTTTTTTTCAATTTTTTCAATTTCGGATTCTAATTTTTCGCCAATTCCTTTTATATCTGCTTTAATTTGACGCCGTTGAGCGTCAGTTTCTTTTAGTTTTTGTTGTGCAAAGGCTTTTTCAGAAATTGACTTCTCTATTGCAACTCCCATTCCCTCCATATCTGGCCTCAATGCTTTACGCTCTGCGTCTTTTTCTTTTTTCTTCTCTATCATATACGCCTTTTCTTCAATAGTTTTACTAATTGCTTGTCCAGTTTTTTCCATGTCAGGTTTTATTTCTTTCCGTAAGGCATCTCGTTCCTTTTGTTTTTCAATCATATATGCTTTTCCTGAAACTGATTTTTCTATGGCTTTTCCTGTTTTCTCGATATCCGGCTTTATTTCTTTCCGTAGCGCATCTCGTTCTTTTTGTTTTTCAATCAAAAACGCTTTTTCTGATATTGATTTCTCTATTTCGATAGCTGTACTCCCAATCCTCGGTTTTAAGCTTTTTAGTTCTGCATCTTTTTCTTTTCTTTTCTCTATCATATATGCCTTTTCTTCAATTGTTTTACTAATTGCTTGTCCAGTTTTTTCCATGTCAGGTTTTATTTCTTTCCGTA
>JAHPZA010000004.1:354183-498135 GCA_019058445.1 Promethearchaeota archaeon
CTGTACTCCCAATCCTCGGTTTTAAGCTTTTTAGTTCTGCATCTTTTTCTTTTCTCTTCTCTATCATATATGCTTTCTCTCCTAGAGAGGACTCGATAGCTTGAGCCGTTTTTTCCATCTCTGGTTTAATCTTTTTTAATTGTGCATCCCTCTCTTTTTGCTTTTCGATATTCCAAGCTTTCTCACTGACAGATTTTTGAATTTGTGATTTACTTGTTTCAAATTTCTTTTTTCTATCCACTTCAGTGTTCTTTAAATATTCTTCTCTTTCTTCCTTTTCTTTTTTATACAGATCTTCGACAATTTTCTTCTGTTGTTTAATTTCTTCTGAAGACAACGGTTTATCATTATCACTCAATATTCTAACACCCTTTCTAATTATAACATTTTTTCTAAAATAATTATGAGAACAGATATATATTAATTTACTTATTCGATGGAGATGCAAGAAATTAAGATTCCTAAGGAGTTAAACTTGAAGCTTTCTAGAGGGTTTATAACTTATCCTTCAGCCTTTTTGATGGGGATTGGTTCATAAGACTCATCAACAGATTCCATTAGGCTTAAAACAGTCAGTTTCATTGCTAACATTTCATTTACTTCTTTTAATAGCTTTGAATATATCTCAGATTGCATTGAAAGATTACAAGAAAGCACTAAACTATCATAAACCTCTTTTAATTTTATTCTTAATTCATCTTGGTTGTTTAAGCTGATAAATTGAGAGTCTAGCCATTTGTCTATTTTTTTCTTAATTTCGATTTCATTCGCATCGTTGAGGATATAGCTTACTTCAATTTCTTCATAGTCCTTAATTTTATTTAAATAAACTTCATCAGAATACATAGGTTTGAGGATTAATCCAAGATTAATAATCAAAGGCTGAAGCTCTAACTTTCCTAATGATTGGGCTAAAAAGTTGAGGATTTCTTCTTTTTGTGATAAGTTAGAATAGGTTATATACTCTTGGAGAAACCTCATTATAGCGTTTTTAACTAAAAGTTCTTCATAATCATTGATCTCCGCTTGAATTTCTAAGGTTTTCTTGATGCAAATATACACGGAGTTCATAAACGGCTTTAATTCTTTGAACATATAAAAGTTTTGGATAAACTTTAGAACTTTATCGAGCACTGCGTGTTTCTTGTCTTCGGGCCAATTGAAAATAACTTGGTCTAAATCGAATTTCCCATCATTTATTGCTAATAGTGTTTTTATTTCGGAATATTTAGATTCAAGTTCCATTGATGAGAGAAAAAAAGTAAATTAAAATTTGGTAACAGTTTAAATAATTATCTCCTTAATTATTTAAATAGCTTTTGATTGGATGATAATTTTGTTCTATAGAGACATATTTTTTATTTGAAAATTTTTGAATTTATTTATCAACTTTCTCGTTTAGTCATTGCTATATATCTAAAGATTAAAATTCAATGGGGATATTATTTCTTTTATAATGAAGAAACGACATATAACAAAAGAGATTCTTTCCAGTGCCGAAATAATTGCTGGCTTGGAATTCAGTGATGAGAAAAGGGAAAAAATGTTAGGTTTTCTTAAAGTATTTCTTTCTAATTATATAGAACAAAGGAAAGAAATTTTGGGATTTAATAAAGAACCTCCTATTTATTTTAATCCACAATTGCCAGGTATTAGTTATTTTAAAGAACCAAAACAAAATAATTATAGTATATTAACGAGTGTAGAATTACCCTCAAATACCGAAGAAGTTGCTTTTTATTCTCTTATTCAACTCTCTTGGTTATTAAAGGAACAAAAGATAAGTTCAATGGAACTAACGAACATGTATCTCCAAAGGTTGAAAAAATTTAATTCTAAACTTGAATGTGTTATTACATTTACAGAAAATATTGCGTTAGAACAAGCAGAAATAGCAGACAAGGAAATCTCAGAAGGAAAATATCGGGGCCTTTTGCATGGTATTCCATATGGAGTAAAAGATTTATTTGCATTTCCAAGCTTTCCTACAACATGGGGTGCAGAACCATACAAAAATCAAATAATAAATGAAAAAGCCACAATTATTAAGAGATTAGAAAAAGCCGGTGCCATCATGATAGCTAAGTTGTCTACGGGTGAACTAGCATCTGATCACATCTGGTTTGGAGGTAAGACTAAATCACCTTGGAATTTGGAAAAACCAGCGGGTGGTTCCTCTTGTGGACCTGCTGCAGCAGTAGCAGCAGGATTAGTAGGATTTGCGATTGGTACAGAAACATGGGGTAGTATTATCAATCCATCAGAAAGATGTGGTGTTACGGGTTTGCGCCCTACTTATGGGCGAGTAAGTAGACATGGAGCTATGACATTAAGTTGGACAATGGATAAGATAGGGCCAATTTGTCGAACTGTTGAGGATTGTGCCATTGTTTTTAACACCATTTATGGCCCTGATAAGTATGACAAAACTATTGTAGATATACCCTTTAATTGGAATGTTAATCAAAGATTATCTGATATAAGAATAGGATACACAAAAAATTTATTTGAAAGAGAGAGAGAGTCGAAAAAATATGATGATAAGACTCTTAATGTTTTAAGAAGATTAGGAGTAAATTTAATACCAATCAATCTTCCAAATATATCGAATATAGCATTATATATTATAATCTTAGCTGAAGCAGCCACATTTTTCGAAGAACTTACTCTAACAGGAAAGGATGAATTACTAACTAATCAGAGTGAATATGGATGGGCAAATGAATTCAGAGTCGCAAGAATGATACCCGCAGTAGAGTATCTTAAAGCAAATCGGATTCGGAGATTAATTATGGAAGAAATGCTTAAAATATTCACAAATACGGACGTATTTATTACGCCTACGATTGATCATTCGAATAATTTTTGGTCAACAACATCGAATTTCTTGACTAACTTAACCGGTCATCCTGCCGTTGTAGTTCCAAATGGTTTTAAAGAAAATAATATGCCGTCAAGCATTACTTTTATTGGTGATTTATACAAAGAAGCGGAAACCCTAAGAGTAGCAAAAGCATATCAGGATGCAACTGATTTTCATATAAGAAGACCAAACTCATTTTTACCTTAATTATAAAAAGGAGTTTGAAATAATTTTTTTAATTATTACAAGGGTGTTAAGGCAGTACTTCCATGTTTTTGAGCTTCTTCAATTAAAGGCATAAGTTCTTCAGCCGGAATGGGAACCAAGTCAAAAACGGTCATTCCTGCTAATTTTAATATTGCTTTAACAGTTTCTGCTAAGTTATTACAATCCCCCGAAAAAAAAACTTTCCTCTTACCAAACGCTTCTACTAATTTTTCTCCAACTTCATCAATTGCACAATACCCCGCTACAAGACCTTTTTTAAATCCTTCAGCTTTTAATTGATCCACAAGATTTTCGTCATGGCCTTTACCCATTATTACAAACCAACCTCCCTTGAATTTATCGGGATAATCATAGGCAAATCCTTGTAACGTTGCAAGTACATTATTTTTACATCCCTCTATACAAAGCAACTCTTTTCCTTTAATGATTTTAACATCATTAGGAAATTCCTGTAATAAATCCCAATCATATTTCTCTTTGTATTCTTCTAAGTCTTTTCCAATAACATTGATTTTGCTTATATCTCCTTCTCCTAATCCTCGCTCATAGGCTATTTTTAAGTGAGGAACTTCATTCATAGATAATCCAAATATTCTTGCTCCTATGACATCCACTGCTAAGGTATCTCTTCCTCCAATCAATATATTAAATGGAATGACGAGACGATCTGCAAAAGCAGTAGGAGGGTAATGCCCGTGAATTGTTCCTTCAATCCCATCAATGATGGTTATATCTGGTTTTATATATTCATACACATCAACCAGTTTTGAATGTAAATTGAAGTTATGATCTTTCCCACGGTCTTCATGTTGAGGAAAACCCCATTGATTCTTAATGCCAAGAGTTACTCTAGCCATAGAGTGCGTTTTAAGTTTCGGTATATTTATATATGTAATTGATTCTCTATTTTCCATAATTTTGATGATAGTCTGAGGCAATCTGAATGTTTTTAAATTATATCCCTTAGGATCATCTTTTACCGAAGCTTTTCCTTTAAATTCAAAGGTTTTGCTATCTTCCTCATCTAAATAGATAATGTCTGTTCCTGTTCTATCACATACATCTTTAAAGCCACTTATTGCGAAAACAATACGAGTCATATTTGCTTGTGTGGAGTTTTCCATCACATATACTTTTGCGCCTATACCTTTTAGATATTCAATTACCATTTCAAGTACTTCTGGGGATGTATACACATGTTTTTTGAAATCTATACCATTAACTTTGATATAAACTTCTTTTGAGCTTTTTAAAATAGGACCAGATTTTTCTAAATAGGAAAATAGTTCTTGAACTGCTAAATTTATCCCTTTTTTTGTATCAACAATATATACATCTGTCATGAACTAATCACCTTAGAATACTAAGTCATTCATCAAATAAAATTTTATTATTTCTTAAATTACCAAAATATTATTGGGATGTATAATTATAAATTTTAAGCCTTAATATTATATATTCTATTAAAATAACAGATTAATATATAAAATAAATTTTAAATAAGAAAGGATAATTAAATTGACTGAAAATATCATTGAGGTTAAAAATCTTACTAAAATTTATGAAGAGGGCAATGTTTTAGCTGTTGATAATATTAGTTTTAATATAAAAAGAGGGGAGATATTCGCTTTATTAGGACCTAATGGGGCAGGTAAAACTACTACCATTTCTATTTTAGCCACTCTGTTGTTTCCTACTGAAGGAACGGCTATTGTAAATAATTTTGACGTCCAAAAGAATCCAGATTATGTTCGAAGAAGCATTGGAATTGTATTCCAAGAACCCTCGTTGGACAGTGAAATGAAAGGTGTTGAAAATTTAGAAATACACGCTGTTTTATACGGAATGTCAAAAAATAAAAGACGAAAAAAAATTAAAGAGGTACTTAAGCTCGTTGATTTAGAAGATAAAGCAAGTGCATTTGTAAAGAATTATTCAGGAGGAATGAAAAGACGATTAGAAATTGCGCGAGGTTTATTACATGAACCTCATATTTTATTTTTAGACGAACCAACTTTGGGCTTAGATCCTCAGACGCGACGAAAAATTTGGGAAAAAATTATGGAGTTAAATAAGGAGTTAAATATTACAATTTTAATTACAACCCATTATATGGAAGAAGCAGATGAGCTGGCCGATAGAATTTGTATCATGGATCATGGTAAAATAATTGCTCTGGATTCTTCTGAAAATCTTAAAAAACAAATCTCCGGAGATATAATTGATATCCAATTCGAAAAATTTGAAGATAAAACTAGAATTCCTATGCTAATTACTCAGCTTAGAGAATTGCCAGGAATTAAAAATCTTACCTTTGGTAGTTTGAAAGATCTCACAGATGAAATCCCTGCGAGTCTTAATCTCCCTAAAAATATTCCTAATGTTAATCCTGAAATGATCAAAGCACGAGTAAGAGAGATAATATCAGATCCTAATAAACTTATAGCAGCATGGAAAAAATATCCAATGGCATCCCAAATGTTTTTAAATGCTCCCTTAGAAATGAAAAAAAGGGTTGCGAATCTTTTTACGGATGATCAATTAAATCAAATTCCAGAAGAAATTAAAGATGAGATTGTAAAAATCAGACAGGGAGAAATTACAGAGCTAGAAAATGAAACTGAGCCAATAATTTCTATTTCTTGTGAGAATGGAGGAAAAAGTCTTCCTCAAATTATTCAAAAAATCAATAATAATAATTTAATCATAAAAACGGTTAATATGCACCAGCCCAAATTGGAGGATGTTTTTTTGCATTTTGTGGGTAGAGCGATAAGAGAAGAATCGTCGAATCGTTCTAAAAATATAAAACAATTTATTCAAATGAGGCAATTAAGGAAGTGAGAAGAATGGCAGATTTAACTCAAATGGAAAGAAAATTTAATTATCAGGCCGTGTGGATTTTGGCCAAAAGAGAAGTGATGGAATATTTGAGAAGCAAACCTAGAGTTATATCATCATTAGCACAAGGTTTTCTTTTTTTATTAATATTCAGTGCCGGATTTGCAATTATTAGAATTAATATTCAAGGAGTAGCTATCGATTCCAGAGCATTCATCGCTTCAGGAATTGCAGCTATAATGATACTTTTTACAGGGATTTTTGGTGGAATGGGAGTAATGAGGGATAAAATGTTTGGTTTCATGAAAGAATTAATCGTGGCTCCTGTTAGCAGAAAAACATTGATGATGGGTAAAACTTTAGGAGTAGGTTTGCAAACTTTAATTCAGGTTGAAATAATTGTGAGTTTAAGTGCAGTGTTAGGTTTTTTTGGTTATGATATTAGTTTAATTTGGCGCATGTTGTTAATTATTCCAGTAGCATTCTTAGCAAGCATAGGTATTGTAGGTATAGGATTGACTATTAGTACAAGGATTAGGGACTTCCAATCGTTTGGATTAATACAAACTTTTATCGTCATGCCCATGTTCTGGTTTTCTGGAGCACTATTTGCATTCAATAATGTCCCCTTTTTTATGCAAGTTATAATGATGTGCAATCCTTTCACTTATAGCGTCGATTTATTCAGAGCTGTATTATTAAATGTTTCATTTTTTCCCGTATGGTTGGATTTATTAGTTATGATTATGTTTGGAACCATATTCATCCTAATAGGAGCACGATCATTCAGTAAAATGGAAATTAGTTAATATCGAATTTCTTTAACTTATTTTTTCGCTTTTTGGATTATTTTATTAAAAAAAATAGAATAAAGATTATTAATTATTAGGTAAATTCAAATTAAAGAAATTTCAAATATTTATAATTTTTCTTTTTTATTGTTCTATATTTCTGACAAATGGGCGTTAGAATAATCATTATTAAGATTGCGTAAATTATTACTAGAACATAGCTCGGAAAACTAAAAATTTGGATCAACAATACAATTAACCAAAAATGAATTACATAATAAAACAATGGAGTAGAACCTGTAATTGATATTTTCTTTAGAAGCGAATTTAGTTTAAGTTTATTGTGGATTAGATTTTCAACAGTAAAGAATATGTAAAAGACAATAAAAGTTATACCTGTCCAAAATAGAAAAAATGGTATTGATGGGGGATACTTCGTAAGATAAAAGAACGTTATTAGATTATCTGGATCCCATTTATTATAGTTAATATTGATATTATTACCTATATATCTAAACGGAAAAAAAAGAAATAGAAATATGAGTCCTACATATAAGATATGTTTCATAGTAGTTTTATGATCTTTATTTATATACCTTCCAAACATCATACCTAAAAAAAGGATGGACAACCAAGGAATGACAGGATAAGTTACATACAACCATTTTGACTGTCCAGCATAAAAAAACATTAACATAATAAAAGGAAAATCACTACTCGGGAAAGGATCTTTTGGAATAAAAAATATTGGACAGATTAATGAACTTATAATAAATATTATAAATGGATATTCATATTTTTTTGATGGAATCCATTGAGCTAAAGCTCCAATGATACAACACATACCTGTCAGCCATAAGATACCTAAATAAATCCATATCTCTTCATTTTTAGAAGAAATTGAGGTAGGAACACCATGTTCTGAAGGCGCAAAAAGCCATGCTATGTTAACAATTGTTAATTGTAATAAAATCAATATTAAACCGCGAATAAGAAGGTAATTAGTAAGTTCTTTTTTAATTATCAATCTCTCTTCCAAATCATCGCTTAAATAATATTTCTGATGTCTTAATGAAATTGAAATCCCTAAAAGAAAAATAAAACCCACCGCTGCTACATGGGTAATGACTCTGAATATAAATTGGGGGGTTGAAGGATACATAAATTGAGTGCCCCAATATTCCTTTCCATATAGCTCCATACCCATAAAAGAAGATATATGATCTAAAGTCATTAAAAAGATAAGAAAAGCTCGAAAAAAATCAATGTATAAATATCTTTCTTTTGGTTTATTTATATTTATTATTTTATTCACCTAAAATATAATTAAAAAAATTTTAATTTTTAAAATTAATCATTTTTGAGAAGTGTTTTTTTTAATTTTTCTGGTAAAAAGAGCCCAAATTCGTAAAATATTGAACTAGTAATTAAGAGAGCACCTACTAAAATCCATAGAATTGGCGGTAAAACAAACGATTCTAAAATTGCTCCTGAGCAAAATAATATGAACCCAGACATCAAAAATCTTCCTCTCCAAACGGATTCCTTCTTATCTGACTTTAATAATTTATTAGAAAACAAAAATCCTATTATTAAACCCGAAAAAACGGCGAAAATATTGAAAACAATAGTAACAAAAAGCTGATAAGAAACTAAAAATATACTTCTTCTAGTAGCCTCTATTTCTAATATTGTATTTTTATCTAAAAACATAAAAAACAAAATGAAATAAATTTCATACAAAATACAAATTACCAAATATATCGAAAGTAGTTTTATTTTATATTTTTCATATATTAACGAAAACACTGAATATATCAAACAAATAATAGCCAAGGGAATAAAGATATTTTGAACTACTAGCATAAATAGACTATCTAAGATAATTCCAAATAAAATATATAGAAAGAAACTCAAGGCTCCTCCCCACCATCCTGAGCACATAAAAATCCAAGCAAATCCAAAACTAGCTTGTACTGTTTTATTAAGTACACTTCTAGATTTTATAATTATTCTTAATCCTATTCCGAGAGATATGATAACAAAAAGAAATACTATTCCTCCATACAATAAATCAATAGAACTTACCAATTTAAATCACCCTTGTTTTACAATTTTATTTTAATATGAAGAATAATTGATTCTTTTTATAGTTTAAATATATTATGATAATTTTAATTATAATTTATCATTAATAAAGGAAGGAAATATATAGGTGAATGTTTTTTGAGTTTGAATATAAGTGAGGTAAATGAGGAGGATAGAGGATCGCTATCTCCTTGCGGGATCCTATGTTTAGGGTGCGATACTCATCTTGGAGAAGGTATTGAAGCAGCTAATAAACTTGTAGAGATGTGGGAAGGTTGGAACATGTTAGATGTAGGTCCAGTTCTAGGATTAAACGAAAAAGGGATAAAAACAACTTTGAAAACATTGAAAAAATATATAAAAGCAGGTAGTAGAGGGCTATGTCCTGGATGTTATATCAATCCAGGGCCACCATCAGCTATTTGTGGTATCGCAAATTGTGTAAAATCTAAGGGATATTGGACTTGTGCTGAATGTAGTGAATATGATCCTGACTCAGAAACTCCGTGTCCAAATATCGATGAAAATGCTATGCCGATTGCAGATAAAGGTCAAATGAGTAAAATGATTTGCGCTCGATATAGTAGGGATACTGCTGAGAATTTAAAGAAATGCCGTGATGTCGGTTATTCTGAGTTTATAAAAGAGGCTAAGGAAAAAGTCAGAAAAGGCTGGAGAACTTGGCAAATCATTAGCGATGAGAAAGTTTTTACAAATACAATGAAGAAATAGATTAATTGAAATAATGATTTAGCTTTTTTTTTATTAATTTTATTTTATTTGTTTCATTCTTGAGTACAAAACTAATTATATTAAAAAAACAGATATTATGCCATTTTTAGAATATAAAGAAAAGAAAATATTTTATCAAATTAAAGAAGCTGAGACTAATAAAGCTATTATTTTTATACACGGCTCAGGAGGTAATTCTTACGTGTGGTATAATCAATTAGCTAATCTTGGTTTGAATTATAATATTATAGCAATTGATTTACCTTCTCATGATCAATCTGACAAGTTTTCAGAACTTTCCCTTGAACTTTATGTAGGGGTTGTTAAAACCCTAATTGAAACTCTAAAGATAAAAGAAGTTATTCTCGCAGGTCATTCTTTAGGTGGAGCAGTCATTCAATCTTATTATTTCAATCATCCCGATGACGTATCTGCGCTAATTTTAGTAGGTACAGGTGCTAGATTAAGAGTCAGTCCAATAATACTTACATCACTACAAAACGACTATCAAGAATTTTTAGAAGGACTGCCAATCGGAGCTTTTTATCGCAAAACATCTAAAGATTTAATTAATGAATATTTAGCTGAAACATCAAAAACGAATCCTCGAGTAACTTACAACGATTTTAAAATTTGTGATGGGTTTGATGCGATGGACAAGTTGAGCTTAATTGATGTTCCATGCCTGATAATATGTGGTAAAGATGATAAGCTTACTCCACCTAAATATTCGAAGCATTTCCATGAAAATTTAAAGATATCTGAACTGGTGATTATAGATAAAGCTAGTCATATGGTTATGCTTGAGAAACCTGAGGAAATGAATCAAGCTATAGAATTGTTCATAAAAAAATATTTATCAGTTTAAAAAAGGGGCAGTGTTATTTTCGCAACATAGCGAAAATCCGAAGGTTTGTATGGGGAGTTATATCTTCTTCAACAAGATCAAAACCTAAATGCTGATAAATAGGAATATTTTCTACGTCATGAGTTTCCAAATAACAGGGAATATTTTGCTCCTCACATTGAGCCAATTTCGGTTTTAATAATTTGCTCGCATAACCTTTACCTTGGTGTATAGGGTCTACGCCAATAGAGCTTAAGTACCAATGAGAAAAGTCTGCTGTATGGCGTTTATGGAGTAAAACTTTGTGACTTTCACAAATTTCTAGTCTTTTAAAGTATTCATCTCCCATCTTTTCATAGAAAGAATTAAATCCCGCCTTCCTTATTTTTTTTGCCTTCATTTCTGCTTCCCAGTACGGAAGCCAAATCGCAATGCCCTCCATATTATGAGATGTAGTATATACCTCACCAAATAAAGTCCCATATCTTAACATAAACTCAAAAATATATGGATTTTTTTCTATTCTGTCTTGACTGTCGGGAAGAGTATATACAGTGAATGGTTCTTGTTGAAATGCTCTGCTCATAACTTTCGCAGCCGTTATAATTTTTCCTTCGGGTAAACAAAACGGGCTATTTGGATCTAACATTAAAAGATCTCACTCTATGAGGATTACTTCTGTTAAATAAAGATCTAAAATATAAAAATATGCTCTCATATCAAATAATTTTAATATAAAATAGCAAGAATACATGTATATTTATATAATTAAATTAATTATCACTTCCCAATTCAATGTTAACATTCTTCTAAAACAAGGGAAGATAAAATGAATAGTAATGGAGAATTATGGACCGATAGAGAGAAAAGCAAACTTGAGAGAAAAATTTTCAACGAATTTGTAAAAAGAAATGATTTATCTAAATTTGATAAAGAAACATTAAGAAAATGGAAAGTGATTTTGAATTTTAACTACGGTTTTTATAGAGGTGAGTTTTATAACTATTTAATGGATAATCAAACATCCTTTAATAATTTCATTAACAAATTGGATAATGAAAGTAAGGAAGTAGTAAATTTGATAATTAAAGATGTTGAGTATATCAATACGCATAGTTTTATAGAACTACTTCAAGATATTTTAGATAAGGAAGAAAAAATTATGGATTACTTAGAAGTAATGAAATCATTCACACATCTAAAATTACATGAAAATGTCTATGAACAATCTGTATTTGGTTATAGGCATGGTTTAGTCTATTTACCAGAAGATATTCTAAAGTTCTTAAATAATAAAGATTTCCTTGATTGTGGGGCTTATATTGGCGATTCAGCATTAATTTTTGAAAAATATTATAATCCGAGGAAAGTCTATTCTTTCGAACCAGATGATGAGAATTATAATTTACTTTTAAATACCATGAAGTTAAATGACTTAAAGAAAGTTAAACCTATTAAATTAGGTGTCGGTTCGTATGATAACTTTGCAAATTTTTTTCATTCTACAGGAGCTTCACATATTACTGATGAAAATAGCGAAACCCAAATTAAAATTACATCAATTGATAAATTTGTTTTTGATAACAACATAGATGTAGGTTTAATTAAAATAGATGTGGAAGGGTATGAATTAGAAGTACTAGAAGGTGCAAAGAGAACTATAAAAGAATTTAAACCTGTCTTATCAATATCTATATACCATAATGCTGAGCAATTTATCCATACAATGGATTTTATCCAAGATTTAGTCCCTGATTATAAATGTATCATTAGGCATTTAGAGGATATTCTTCGTGTTTCTGAAACTTTATTAATAGTATGGATAAATAATGATTAATTCAATTTTTTTTCTAAATTTATTTAATAAACGACTTTTAACTCTATATTAAAATTATTATTGAAATAAGCTAAAGATATAGAAACGCAATTCACATATATATCATCCAATTAATATTTAAAAAATAGAAAATCTTTTTGGATTAAATTTTATAATTATAAAAGGTTAATTTGATTAAATCAAATTTAATATAGCAATTGAATTTTTTGAGAACATATACCTATGGACCATTTCAGTCGAGACGTTTAGGACTATCCTTAGGCATCAATATTTTACCCAAATATAAATTATGTACCTTTAATTGTGTGTATTGTGAAATAGGTTCCACCGACCAATTAGTTTCTCCGAATTATCGAATAAAAGCCCCTCCTTCTCCGCTATTTCGGAAAGAACTTAAAGACATCTTGAAATTTTTTCCCCATTTAGATTCAATTACTTTCGGTTATAATGGTGAGCCTAGCTTGAATGAAAATTTATTAGATTTCCATAAAATTGCATCAGATGTAAGAGAGGAGGTCGAATGGACTCAGAAAAAGCCTCTACTTACACTTTTTACTAATTCCAGTACATTACACATACAAGATATAAGAGAGAGAGTAAAACAGTTTGATTTGGTTTTAGCGAAGTTAGATGCTGCGATAGATGAAGATTTTCGAAGAACAAATAATCCTCATCAAGAAGTTCCAGATATCGAAACTTTAATTGATTCACTTGTGAAGTTAAAAGAAGAAATGCCAACAAATCATAAATTAGCTATTCAAAGTTTAATTTATGATTCCTATAGAGAAGATTTTATTCCTAATAAGAATCCTACGAATATATCGAAATTGGCTCTGGCAATCAAGAAGATTAAACCAGATATAGTTCAAATCTATTCCGTGGCAAGAATCCCCGCAAATTATTTTGTATTTTCTATTGATACCACAAGAAAAAAGCAAATCGTTCAAGAAATTCAAAAAATCGTGAATGATCAAAATGTTGAGATATCTTATTATTGATAAGATCTATCTATTTTTCTTAATAAGTTATAAAGGAAAATTCAAAAATTACATAAATTTATGTTTGTTTGTATAAGTGCAGATGGAGAAAAAAGATTTAATACTGAAATTAAATGAAATTAAAGGAAACATTGGTACAAAATTAAATCCCTCGATAATTAAAGATATTGCTTCTATCTATGGATTATGGCTTAGAAATCATGGTAATCAAGCGATAATCGGAAGAGATACAAGACCGAGTGGGGATTTAATTCAGAATGTAATAATTGAAGGTTTACATTCTGTGGGGTGTAAAGTTAATAATTTAGGAATTTGTCCTACTCCGATAGTTTTCTATTTAAAAAATAAATTCGAGATAAAAGGAGGGATTTTAATTTCAGATTCTAATAAACCTATTAACTGGAATAAAATAAAATTAGATATTGATGAGGATTACTTATATACTATTGAATTAAAAGAAGAATATAGAAATCAAAATAAAGAGTATTCAAAACATTATGATTATATCCAAAAAAATCAGATATTACAAAATATTAATCCCATTTCTACTTATATTGATGATTTATTAAATAATTTTAATGTTGAAAGAATTCAAAGTCAAAATAAACTTCGGGTAATTGTAGATCCAGGTGCAGGCGCAGGTAAAATCGCTACTCCAAATATATTGGAGAGATTAGGATGCGAAGTCTTAGTGATCAATAAACAATTTGATAAGAACAATGAATATCCTCGAGAATTAAAACCTATAAAAGAAAATTTAAAAGATTCAATTTTAGCATTATGGAAAGGGAATTTAGATATAGGTTTTGCTCATGATTGTGATGCTAATAAGGTAACTGTAATTGGAGATGATTTTGAATGCTATTCTGAGGATGTCATATCAGCCCTCATCATAGATAATTATCTTACTTCGAAAAATGCGAGTGAAAAAAATTTTATTTTCTTTTTAAATTTGGCTTCATCTCTGCGATTTGAACATCTTGCTGAACGTTATAACATTCAAGTATTAAAATCTTATAATGAAAACCAATATATGGAACAAAATATGGAAAAAATCCTTAATGAAAAAGAATATATTGTGTTTGGATCTGAAGGATTATGTGGAGGACCAATTTTTCCTAATTTTAATAAAGTTAAGGATGGATTTTTTATAACTGCTAAATTAATAGAAATTTTAGTCGATTCTGAGAAGAAACTATCGACTCTTATTTCCAAACTTCCTAAATTTTATTCATATCAAGAAAAGATCCCTATAATAAAACAACAACTTGAATCTCTCATAAAAGGAGTATATGAGGAGTTATCTAAAGAAGGAGAGACTGTAAATAAAGTGGGTAATATTTTAAGGTTTGGTCATAACAAAGACTGGTTTGTATTAATTTACCCTTCAAATTATTACATTAAAGTGTATAGTGAAGCAAAAAGAGATTCACTAGCGAGACTTTATTGCGAAACTGCAACAGAATTAATAAAGATGATTATTTCTAGGACATGAAAAGGGATTCCTTTTAAACACAACTTTTAGATTTTCCCATAGTATTCCCACTAAATTACTCCAATAGGCAAAATCGCACGATAGATTTATAAATTATGCAATTAAATAAAGTCTTAATCTACAAAATTGTTGAGATTATCATGACTCTTAAAACAACTCTCGGACTTTGGATTAGAACACGAACCGTATTAATCCGTACTCCGATTGCTTATAATCCTACCGTCATGATAAATGATTCATTCCTTTTAGGAATGTTCATTATCTAAAATAATTTTGGCGACTCGACTACATTCCCTCTTTATTATTAGCAATATTTCCTCATTCTTCTTAGATATCATATCTCTCAATCATAGAAATCTATATGCCAAAATTGTTTTATTGCGATATTATTAAAAAATTTTTAAAAAAAGGTGTGAAAAAATGTCAGAATTGGAAAAAATCAAAGAAATTGGAAAGGATTTAGCAAAAACAGATAAAATTTTCAAAGGAATCAGTTTTGAGGCTAATATATGGAAGTCATATTTAGTATCATTTTTTAGGGGTTTCCATTTTGTCTCAGGAGTGCTTTTACCATTCTTTTTAGGATGGGGTAAATTATCGTTTTTCCAAATAATGCTGTTACAGAGTTATTTTACGATTATGATTGTACTATTTGAAATTCCTTGTGGAGCAATATCAGACTATATAAGCAGAAAATTTTCATTATTCCTTGGTGCACTAGCAATGGCATTGGCAGCTTTAATCTATTCATATTTGCCAAATATTTTTTTGTTTATTCTTGGAGAAACTTTATTTGCATTGGGATACGCTTTAGTGTCTGGAACTGATGAGGCTTTTATATTCGATACATTAAGAAAAATGGAAAGAGAGAATGAAATGCCTAAAATAATGGGAAAATTAAGAAGTTTTTTCTTAGCAGGAATTGGGATATCAGCGCCTATTGGATCTATGATAACATTGTTTTTTCCGATTCGGTATTCTATGACATTTATGTTTTTTCCCTTTATCATAGCAGCTTTAATTTCATTATCTCTTAGAGAACCCAATCATGATTTAGAGAGAGAGCCATCAAATTATTTATCTGTTGTTCAATTAGGATTCAAAGAACTTAAAAAAAACAAAAATTTGAGAATTCTGGCATTTGACTTTATCATTATTGATGTGTTAGTTTTTCTCTTATTATGGACTTACCAGCTATATCTTGATGTACTATCAGTACCTTTAGTATTTTTCGGTTTTGTCGCAGCATCGATGACCCTTACACAAATTATATTCTTTAATATAATACCAAAACTTCAACAACGTATCAAAAATAAAAAAATGTTCCTTAAAATTTATACCATTATACCAGGTATAGCATATATTCTCATAGCATTCATTATATTTACTCCAATGAGTATTGCTTTAATGTTAATTATCATTGGAGTAGGATTCTCACGCAATATTATATTCGTTGGGGGAATTAACAAAAATATAGAAGAAGAGAACAGAGCCACTGTTTTAAGCACAATTAGCATGATTCGCAGCTTTATAATTACAATACTCTATCCAATTATAGGATTACTTGCTATGTGGAATTTAAATTATACATTCATAATCTTAGGAATATCGATAATACTAGTTGCATTAATTTCCAGAGTTAAAAATGAGCATCTATAAATCAATAATTAATTTCTTTTTTTTAGGGTATTATAATAATACTTAAATGATTTTATAAAAGGTAAAAGATTTTATAAAAAAAGAAATCTATTCCTTAATCAGGTTGTAGGTAATTTATAATTGCTTGTAATTAGAAAATTTGAAGATGATGACGCATTAGAAGCATCAGATTTAATCAGAAAAACATTATCTGAAGAAAATAGTAAGTTTTATCCTAATTCAGTTATAGATTATATGTCTAATGAATATTCTCCTAAATTTTTAATTGAACTTTCAAAAGAGCGAGAATTTTTTGTAGCGGTTGCAAATACTAAAATCATTGGAACTATTACCATCATCGATGATTACATCGGTACCGTTTTTGTAAATCCTGAGCATCATAATAAGGGCATTGGTACAAAATTGATGGAGACCATTGAGAATTTGGTACGAGAAAAACGTATTAAAAACCTCAGATTAGAATCAAGTATTAATGCTGTAGAATTTTATGAGAAATTAGGATATAATAAGAAAGAAAAGAAAGATGATAGAGATTATGGCATAACCTATATAATGACTAAAAAACTCTAAACCTTATGATTGAAGCTAAATTTTATTTCTATATAGGTTTAATATTTTTTATTATTGCTGTAATTGGTTCAGGATTTCTAATATTTGGTATTTATATAATTTCTGCATATAAGCAACCAATATCCATCGCTTTTAACATCATCATAGTAGGAATAGTACTTTTACCTATAGGGGTGATTTTCGCAATAGTGTTTTTTAAGCAAAGTATATCAACTCGAAAGAAAGCGAAGAAAACTGAATAATTTAATGAAATATCAAAAATTTTATTTTTAATAACTCTTTTACTAACTCATTGAAAATGCATTAAAATATAATAGAAAAAATTTGATAAGTATGGTAAAATGTGAATGTCCCTCATGTTATTTTGAAATTCAATTAGATGAGGGTACAATTGAAGGAGAAGTTATTCCATGCCCTGACTGTGGAGTGGATTTAGAAATAACCAAGATTAATGGAGAAGTAGCTAAAGCTGAAATAGCTGAGATGGCTGAAGAGGATTGGGGTGAATAAATCTCTTCCTCGATTAATTACATTTTCATGCTAATTAGATACTCACTATTTCAATCTCTTTTTTGAAAAATATTTAACAATCTTTATATATATCTTATTTTAAATTGCTAACTAAGAGTTCAGCTAACTTTTTCCCGACAACTTGAGTTAATTCTTCTATAGAAGCATTTTTAACTCCTTCATAACTTCCAAAATGAGTTAAGAGTTTATTTCTAGTTGCGGGACCTATACCCTTTATTTGATCTAATACAGAACCTGTTATTTTCTTCATTCTCTGTTTTTTATGAAGTTTTACTGCAAATCTGTGTGCCTCATCTCTGATTCTTTGAAATAATTTTAATAAGGGAGAGGAATTCGGTAAAATAATTGGCTCTTTTTCTCCAGGAATATAAATCTCTTCGAAACGTTTGGCCAGACCAATAATTGATACACCTTCAATTCCTAACTCCTTTAAAACAGAAACACCTGCATTTAATTGTCCTTTTCCACCATCTACTAAAATCAAGTCCGGTAATTCATAACCTTTTTCTATTAAAAAAGTATATCGTCTCTTTATCACTTCTTTCATCATTGCAACGTCATCCGGTGTCGATTTCGAACGAATATTATAATGGCGATAATATTTGTTATATGGCTTCCCCTCGAGAAAGTAGACCATTGAACCAGTTGCATTTGTCCCTTCTATGTTTGATATATCAAATCCTTCAATAATTCTTGGCTCATCAGGTAAGTTTAGAATTTCTTTTGCCTTTTGTAGGGCAAATTTTATTTGATCATCTTCTTTTTGCCTGATATCTTCCATTTGAATCTGCTGTTCTAATATCACTTTCGCATTCTTTAATGCTATCCGCATTAAACCAATTTCATCAGCTATGGGTGTTCTAATTTCAATTGATTTTTTTATTTCTTTTAACACATCTTTTAAAAGGTTAATTCCCTCATCCTCTTTTGGTATGACAATAATATCGGGAAGACTGTATTTAATATCTTGATAATATTGCCCTAAAACAGAAACGAATATTTCTTCCCTCAAATCTAGTTTTTCTCTTAAGTCAAAATTAAAGGAACTCTTATTTGATATTTTCCCCTCACGAATATGAATGATAGCTAAGGCAGCATAACTTTTATTGCTCGTATACCCAATTATATCCTTATTTACTTCATGATCTAAAAGAACATGTTGGCTTGCTGTAGAATGATCAATCGCTTCTAGTTTGTCTCTCCAAAATGCTGCCACTTCATAGTCTTGGTTATCAGACGCATTTTCCATCTTTTGTTTGATCTGGCTTTTAAGCTCTTCAGTTTCACCTTTCAAAAATAATTCAATTTGTTTTACATTTTCTAGATAATCAGATTTCTTAATTGCGCTTATACATGGCCCTGGGCATAATTTCAATTGATAATATAAGCATGGTCTTTGCCTTTTTTGCACTTTCTTAGTACATGAGCAATAAGGAAAAATTTTTCGTAAATCCCGTAAAATTCTTCGGATCTCTTTCTTATCGGTATATGGTCCCAAGAAAAGATTTTCCTTCGAATACCATTGAGGATTTCTTAAAATTTTAATTCGTGGAAAATCTTCAGAGTAAAATATTCCAATCCAAGGGTATGATTTAGAATCTCGCATAATCACATTGAAACGGGGCAAATGTTTCTTTATTTGAATATTTTCCAGTATTGATGCTTCTTTTTCATTTTCAGTAACAAAATAGTCTATAGTATTGATTCTTTTAACAAGATCTTTTATTTTATCCTCATAATATGGATCATTGTATGTGGATTTTACAAAATATTGTGATACTCGTTTTTTAAGATTACGCGCTTTACCAATATAAATGATTTTATCATTTTTATCTTTAAATAAATATACTCCCGGTTCATTTGGTAAACTTTTTCTTTGTAATTCTAAATCGGACATCCTTAACTTCTAGCGTTTATATTGAAAAGAGAAATTGCGAGATTCATTGATTTACTTATTTTACAACAAAATGCTTTTTCTTAGCATATCTCTATTATACTTTTATATTAAAAAGGATTAATATTTATGTGTTATACGGTATAAATTTATTAAAAAGGTGTAATATTACCTTATTTCTAAAATTTTTAATGAAACTAATAAATCTAATGAGTATTTCTTTACGATAAGATGACAAAAATTAGGCTGTGTCCAAAATGTAAGAAACCAACCTTAAGAAATGCCACGAATGTCAGTGGATGGCTAGCCCCGAGTATGTTTGAATGTAGTGATAATAAGTGTGGCTATGTTGGATATATTTATATTGAAGTGGACCCAAAAGATTTTAAACTTGATGGTGAGGATAAAGTAAGTGAAGATGCAAAAGAATAAAACCCTATAGATTCATAATATTAATAATATGTACAGTAATTCTTCAAATAGTGAGGAGAAATGAACCAACTATTAAAAGATGCAGAAAAAATTAAATCTTTAGAAATTCAAGGAGCGACTAACGTGGCTCTGAGTGCAATTGATTTTTTAAGTAGCTATGCAAAAAGGCTGAAATATAAAGAAGTTGACAGTTGCTTAGGAGATTTATACAAAGCAAGAGAGATTTTGATTAATACAAGGTCTACAGAACCTGCAATGAGGAACGGATTAAATTATATCATGAATAAATTAGAGAAGGAAAAAAATGAATGCAGCTTAGACGAATTACCAGCAAAAATTGAAATTTATAAAAACGAATATCATGAAATGCTTCTAAATTCCAAAAAAAGAATTGCTGAAATCGGCGCTCGTAGAATCCCTGAATCGGATAAGAAATTTATTGTTATGACTCATTGCCACTCATCTTTAGTAACTGCAATCCTATTAGAAGCTAAAAAACAGAATAAAAAGTTCACAGTAATAAACACAGAAACTCAACCAAGACTACAAGGAAGAAAAACCGCGACTAAATTATTAAATGCGGATATAGATGTCATTCATGTCGTTGATAGTGCAATGAGATGGGCTATTAAACATTTTCAAGTAGATCTGATTATAATTGGAGCTGATTCAATTACTTCAGAGGGTACTGTTTTGAATAAAATTGGTTCACGATTACTTGCTCTCGTTGCTCATGAAGAAAATATTCCTTTTTATGTGGCATCCCCCTTATTAAAATATAATCCTGAAACAAATTTAGGGACTTTAGAAAAAATAGAAATGAGAGACGCAGAAGAAATATGGAAAAATCCTCCAAAGGGGAAAATCCAAATTTTAAATCCTGCTTTTGAAACGATAAGAAGAAGATATATAGATGGTTTAATAACTGAAGCCGGTATATTTGCCTCTAGTCATGTTCCAAATTATTTCGCTAAATTTTATCCCGAATTGGCAGAATAAGTTAATCACGTCTCTATTTGTTAATTACTTTTTTATATTCATTTTTTTTAGAAAAGATTTTTACTAATTATCGTATTTCATACATATGGATCAATTCGAATTAGCAATTGATTTAATCTTTAAAACTCCTTTATATGCGCATCTTTATAAATCACATGGAATCAAAAGAAGTGACATCAAGAGCAAGGAAGATTTAACAAAATTACCAACTGTGTCAAAAGAACACATAAATGAGGACTATACAAAAGCTATCGCAAAACCAGAAGATATAATTAAGTATCATACAACATCTGGATCCTCAGGAAATCCCACCATTGTCGCATATACGAAAAACGATTGGGAAATCTATACACGACAAAATGCAAAATGTCTCCAACTGATTGGAGCAACTAAACATGATACTTTTTACAATACTACTCCTTATGGTATGTTCTTTGCTGGAATGGTATTGCATGATGGAGCTATTAGATTGGGTGGAAAGGTTGTTCCTGCAGGAACGCTTTCGACAACAGAAGCACATTTACAGCTCATTAAGAGATTTAATCCTACAGTTTTTATAGGTATTCCTCAGTTTTTACTTAAACTTGGCAAAATCATTAGGGACGAAGGAAATGATCCTAGAGAATTGTCAATTAAGAAAGCATACTGTTTGGGAGAACCCCTACCTGATAAAAAACGTGATCTAATTGAAGATTTATGGGATATTGATATTTATTTAGGATATGGTCTGTCAGAAATAGGTGCTGGAGCAGAATGCAGTGAAAAATTGGGCTATCATTGGCCTACTGATGATGTGTTAGTAGAAGTACTAGATGAAAAAAATGGTAAAGGAGAATTTACGTACACAACTCTTACTAAGACGGGTACGTTAGCTGTACGTTTTAGATCAAGAGATCTGGGATATATTTTTGATGAACCATGCCCCTGTGGAGAAAAAACCCCTTTAATTTCTCATATTGAAGAGAGAATAGATGATCTGGTTAAAATAAAAGGAACATTAATTAGTCCTTTTGCTGTTGATGCTGCATTGTATTCTTTTAAAAATGTAAATAATTATCTATTCATAATCGATGATGATGAAGGGATTGATACAGTAAGAGTATATGTAGATGGAAGTGAAATAGATCCCTTGAGAATTAAGAAAGCGATATATTCAAATATATATATTACCCCTAATTCAATAAAATCGGTAGAAAAAGACTCAATCCCTTTAATTAGTCGTAAAGGTAAGCGTTTTATTGATTTGCGAAAGGACAATCCTTATAATAATCAAATTAGAAATTTTGAAAAGCGAGTCTAACTTTTTCCCCATTTCTCAAGAGCTCTCCTCAGTTCAGAATTTGTCTTCGCCTTTTGCTCCAAAGTTGATCCTTCTAAAATGGCTTCAACTGCTTGTCTGATAGCTTTAGCTCCTGATAAAGTCCCATCGGGATGACCATGACAACCCCCACCAAATTGGTAAACCATATCTATTCCTAATTTTTGGATGAGTTCAGGAACATGGAGAGGACTTAATCCACCAGAGGCAACAGGCAGGACTGGTTTAATGTTGCCCCAATCTTGATCAAGTAAGGTTATATTGTTGCCTTGAATTTTATTTTTAGTAATGACTCTATTTATTTCAAGCACTTCCTGTTCTCCACCTTCCATTTTCCCTATAATAGTTCCTGTATGGAGTTGATCCATTCCTAATAGCCTCATAATTTTCCCGAGAACCAACATTGTCATCCCATGCTTTTTGTTTCGAGTAATTGCTGCATGCATCGCTCTATGAGCATGGATAATAATATTTTTACCCTCAAGATAATCTCTTATTTCTTGAAGTGCAGAAAAACCAACCGTTAAAATATCTAACATAATATATTCACCCCCATGACTAATTACAAAGTCAGCTCTTTTTTTCATAGTACTCACAGGAGCAGTTATGTTGGGCATGTAGATTTTCTTCTCACCAGTTTCACTTTCTATTTTATCTCTTATTTTTAAAGTTTCTTTGATCCTCTTTTCAAATCTATTAAATTTCATGCTAGTTAAGTTTTCATCATCTTTTACTACGTCTAAACCTCCAATCCAAGCCTCTCCACATACTTTTGCGTGTTCTATCTCATTCAAACCAACTTTAGGTTTGACAATCGTTCCTAAGAGGGGTCTTTTTTCTATTTTTGTGAGTTTTCTAATTCCTTCAATTCCAAATTTTGGTCCGGGATAAGCGCTAACAATATCTCGAGGAAATGTAATGTCAAGTAATCTTAGATTTTTAAGAGCTTTCATTCCATAAATGTTTCCTGCAATCGCACTTAGAATTTGAGACATATTTTCCGCTTCGAATAAATCTTGCGTATATGCGATCTTAACTATATGATGATCTTCATCAATATAATAAGCAGAGGGCCTTAACTTTTCTGCTATTTCTTTTGACATAGTTATTATATCTGTCCATGTTCCTATTGAGCTTTCTTTAGCAATTTCTTCACATGCTTGTTCAAGACTAGGACATTCTTCTGGAGTCCTCTCAACATAATACATCGCAATTAAGTCCTTATCATTTGGGGAATAATTTTTATCTACATAATGTATCATTTTATATCGCTCGATCTACTAATAATCAGTAAGTAAATTTTGCTACTTATAATTCTAAATAGTTTTGAAACCATAAAAAATTTATAGCATATTTAATTATCAAAAAGAGTGGTTATATAATGAGTGAATTAACAAAACAGATCTTTTTAGATATTAAGGATTTAAGTTTCAAGAGTGAACAACTAGTTGTTGATTTATTGAGATATTTAACTGAGGCTTTACCACAGATAGATATAAACCGCGAAGGTTTTGATGTTGATATAACCGTGCCAAAAAAGCTATCAAAAAGAGCAATTAAGCTCCGGATTAAAAAATTTTTACATAAAAAAGGAATTAATAACGATTATAGACCCATTTCGCTAAAAGATGTTGATAAGGATGGGTATAGGATTAAGGAAAAAAGGATGGTAGAGTTAAGTTATTATTAATTTTTTAAAAAGAGTGCTTTCCTTAATAATAATTAAATAATTTAATAATTTAATTTTAAACGTGTCTTTTAAAGAAAATCTCATTTTGCACATCAAGTCTATTGATGACTTGATGCGATGCATAACTTTAGCCAGTTCATTAGAACTATCTGGATGGCCCAAACCGGGTAATGTACATAGAACAAAAGATTTTGAAAGCACGAGATTTGAGCATTTTTTAGCAGGAATCGCTTCAATTCAACCTAACTTTAGGGATTTGTGTCAAAGAGTCTATAGAAATTCGAAAACTACGAGAGAAAACTATAACTATATTAATCTAGGGATTTTTTTTAAAGAAGCCTCTAAAGAAATGATGAAATGGCAGAAAGGAGGAAATGTTTTATTAGGGCATATCTTAATTTTAGGGCCTCTGGCAGCTGCCGCAGCTATTTCTTTAAAAACAGAAAAGATGACCTTTGACGAGTTTAAAGCGAATTTAAATAAAATAATTGAAGACTCTACAGTTGAAGATACTATCGATTTATATAAGGCTATTAGAATATCTAATCCAGGGGGCCTTGGAAGAATAGATAAATATGATGTATATAATGAAAATTCAGTAATACATATAAAAGAAGAAAAAATTAATCTTAAGAAAATATTTACCTTTTCTAAAGAGTACGATTCAATTAGCCTTGAGTACTCACAGGGATTTAAAATTATCTTGGAAGAAGGATTGCCCTACTTTTTTGAGAGATTTGACTCAACGAAAGATATTAATACGGCAACAGTAGATACATTTCTTAAAATTCTTTCTGATTATCCTGATACATTAATAATAAGAAAATCAGGGTTATCTAGCGCATTAAATGTTTCTAAGGAAGCTTCAGAAATTTTAAAATTGGGGGGTATCTCATCTGACGCGGGATATAATTTGATTAAGCAATTAGATCTTAAATTGCATGAACAAAAGGGCAAACTGAATCCGGGAACTACGGCAGATCTCTTAGCAGGAATAATATTTTGTGCTCTCTTATTTGGATTAAGTTTTTAAATTATTATCAAAAGTTTTTTGTAGGAAGATATCCTTTTTTTCATAATAGAGACAAATTTAGACATATCTGGAGTTTGAAAAGCAATGGTGGAATTTTGTGATGAATGCGGAGGAATGATGCTTCCCTCTAAGAAAGATGGTATTAAAATCTTTAAATGTAAATGTGGAGCGATTAAACCGTTTACTGAAGAGCAAAAGGACTCATATAAGCTGAAAACAAAAATAGAACATTCAATTCGAGATGAAGTTACAAACCTTTCAGATGTGATGAATTGGAAAGAGAAAAATTTAAAAAGCACTATTAAAAATTTTAAATGCCCAAATTGCGGATATAACAAGGCACATTTAGAGACGAGACAAACGAGAAGGGCTGATGAGGGTATGACTCATTTTATTATATGTTTGAAATGTGGACGTCATATTAAGATTGGTAGTTAGCTAAAATAATCAAGTGGTCAATTTTTTCATAATCTCCTCTACATGAGTTTTCCTATTAAAATTCAGCTTAATTATTTTATTATTACTTTTTAGACCTGATACAATTTGGACTTGATTTGATGCAATATTAAATTTCTTTCTTAATATATTAATTAATTCTTTATTTGCCTTGTTTTTAGTGGGTTTTGAGAGAAGATGCATAGTGAGAAATTTCCCATCCTCTTCAATAGTAACCTTTTTAGAATTTGGTTTCACATTAATATGAAGGAAATAAGTATCATTCGTTTGTTTTTCAATAAAAGTCATTTTCTTGATTAATTTACTATAAAACTGAATTTAATTAGAATTTAGAGATAATCTGAAATATTTTTTTTTAATCGGTTAAAAGATGGTTTGGATAAGCGAAGTCCACCCGCTAGTTTATGTCCTCCTCCCATACCGCCTAAATCTTCTTTAATCCTTTGTATTATCATGTTTACTCCATTACCTTCATGCTCAGCTAAATATTTCCTTGTACATCTAATACTTAATTTTATAGTATGGTTCTTATGCTCCTCATCGCCTAAAAATAAGATTTTATAAGGATCAAGAAGTTCATTTACCATACTAAAACTGGCGGTGTCTGACCAATTAGACGCAGGAATACTTTTACCAGCTTCAATAAAAATAGCATTATTTGTCTCGTAACGAGGTAATTTCACTAATGTTCTTAAATTTTTGACTAAATTAAAAATATACTCGTAATATATTCCCTTTGCATAAAAAGTAGTTGATTTTCGCTGAATAATTGACACCGCAGCATTAATATTTTTAAAGCATAGGATATTTAATAAAAGAGCGTGTTCAAAAGCAAATTTGAGTATTCCTTGTTTCTGGGGTAAAATTGCATAATGTCCATAACTATTGAAATTTCCCTCATCTTGAATTTTTTGAATTTCCGTAGGGGTTAAATCAACAATCTTTTTATTAGGATTTATTTCTAGAGTTTTTAAGAAGGGTTTGATGGTATCGTCTTCTTCACCACCTAATCCTTTAATAAAAGGAAGTATTGAATATTTCAAACCATTTTTTATTGACTCATACATACTTCCAAATAAGATCAATCCTTTTTTATCTTCAATAAGTTCTTCACTTATTAACTCCTCATAAACTTCTTTATTAAATGATTGGAGTTTGTCTGTTGATCTTAAGGTATCACCCGCAATCCCTATAATTGTCAACCACCCTAATTTTCTCACTGGAATAGGTTTGATTTTTTTCGCAAACATATATGCTAAAGTTGAGCCTGCTATATGATCCAACCCATCATATCCTGCAGTAGTAGGATTTACGAAGAATAAATTATCTGGAACACTTATTTTGTTAATATCTACATCTACTTCATGATGATCTAAAATATAAAAATGTTCCCTTCTCTGTTTTATAATAGGTATTAATTCTGTGAGATTAGAGCCAACATCAGTAAAAATCAAGGCTGTTTTATTGGTTTGATTTTTAGATAATATTCCCTCTAAATAATTTGCCCAAGAAACAGATCGATTATAAATAAAATAGTCATATGAAAGATTCATCCTATATAGTAAATTTTGAATAATATGCAGGGCACTAATTCCATCCGCATCATTATGGGAAATGGCTATTACTTTATCGTATTTATAATCAATAAACTGATCAATTGCATTATTAAGGGCTTCTAAAAATCTACTTCGATTAGGAATTTCAGTCATTCATCTCAATTAGTATTTTAAATAAAAAACGAATAATCTTATATATATAATTGTTTAGGAGAAATAAATTTATATTCTTACTTTTCTTTAATTTTTTATTTAAAAAATTGTCAAAAAACCTACTTATAAACCTAATAATTATTGAGTTATTTTCCTAAAAATAATAAAATACAAAAATAAATTAATAAAAATTAAAATCTTAAGAAAAATTATTTAATGTTACTTAATTTTGTGTTCTAACTGAGAATAAATAAAGATATATATGATGTTACCGTTGCGTAAGAGTAGAACATCTCTGAGGAAACTCTTATTTATATTTATATTACTAAATATATTCATCCCAGTATTATTTAATAGTTTAAACAATACAACTTCTCCTAACTTTACAAGTTACACTTCTAATGATAATATGAGTGTTCCTAAGACGCAAGCGTTTTCAAAAGATGAGTACGAACCTATCCTTGAGGAAGAAAAGCAAGCTCTTGGCGATATCAACATCACAGATTTAGATTTTAGTGAAATAGGAATAAATCTTTCAAAAAGTATGGATAATAAGTACAAAGATGATTTATTATCTGGAGCAATTGATATGATTTATAGAGGAACTCAGTTTTCAAACACTATCAGATTAGCTCAAGTTGATAATATAAATGAAAGCATTACAGATTATAAAAAAATAACAGTTTTAATAAACGAATCAATAAGCGTAGCATATGATAACTCAATTCAAAGCTTAGAAGGATATTTATTTTATGCACCACGATTAAACCCCTTCTTAAGTGCTGAATTATGGGTTGAAAATGATACAGGAGGTTCAGGAGACAGGATTCAGCTAAAGCAGGTAAATGTGGGAAACTTTTCAATTCAAACCATTGATAAAATCAACTTTGTAAGATTTAAATATAAGGAGTATTTTAAATATAACGCTCTCAACTTTACCTTACATCTTCTCTGGCAATATAATTTCACAATTCAAAATTGGAAATTAACACAAGAAATTGACCAAGAATTATTTTTGGATGATGAAGAAGATAATATTATACGTCCTAATTTTAATTATGAGTTTAAAATAATTGGGAATAAATATAATCGATATGCTAATGAAACTATTTTAGCAGATAATTTAGAAGTTAATCTCACGATAAATCTTCCAGATAAACGATTATTAGGGAACATAAAATTCAAAATAAATTCTAAAAATCAAAATAATTTTTTAGCAACAGAGAATTCCATAGTTACTCGTGGGCAACTCGTTAAAGTAAACGGAAGTCTAATCGAAATAGCCTTTTATGCGAGCTATAGAATATTATTTGTTGACCCTGTGAAAGATACATGGGGTATAGATAGACTTGTGGAAGATACCGATATAAGAGAAAGAATTTATTTTCCGTATATCTCTTCAGGTCCCGCACGAATATATATCAAATATGTGAATGTTATAGATAAGACCGTTTCATTTGAACAAGTCATAAGTACTAGTTCTTTATTTGGGAGGTCTATCTTATATGATGAGGTAAACGTTACACAATTTGAAGAGGATATAAAAAATAGCTTGATCTTTAATGCAAATGCTACGAAAAAGGCGGGAATCAAAATCACCTTGCCCTATTTAATTAAGGGGGAAATCTGCCCATTTACTATAAAATATGAAACAGAATTAGATTTGCATATAAAAATTACGGATAATATTCGGATGCCTGTTTCTGGTTTAGATGTTAAAATTTACTATTACGGAGAATTATATGGAACATATATATCAAATGAGAAGAGCCAACCAATCGGGAAAACAATTACAGATGAGAACGGCGAAATAATGGTTAAAGATGTCCCCAATGGAAATTATACAATTAAGGTATATCAAGGTGAAACTTTAATAAAGGAAGCTGAAGTGAGCGCCTACATAGAATTAAATTATGTGATTACTCCAATTTTTCATATTCCTTTTGTAGTTATGATTTTAGGGTCGATGTACGGATTAATTTTTAGTATTGGGTATTATATTTTTCGTAAAAAAAAATAAAGCGAACAAATAGAATTGATAGTCATATTCGTAGACAATATTGAAGATTTTATCTCATTCTTAAATAAGCGGGTTATGAATGAAGTATTTTATGAGATAAAACGATCAAAATCGAAAGACGATCTTTCCAGTGATGTTAAAATTGAGTTAATTTTACATTTTCTTTCGAAAGTAGAAGAGTTCATGGTACTTTTCGAAACAAAAGTCGAAATCTCTAAATCAAGGGATCCAACTTCAAAGGAACCTCAAGAAATCATTGATGAGTTACAAAAAATTATCAATCAAGTAGATTCATCAATAAGCTTAATTAAGGGAAAAATAAGGGAGATTTATCTTTCATTCTCAACATAAACGATATCTTTTATTATTGCTTTAGATCATATTAGAAATTAGAAATTAAATTGTAATTATAATATTATTACTTCTATTGATTGTGATTTAGGTTTACACCATACCCAATCAATCTATATCTTCTATTGATAATTCTAGAAATAGCAAATATAAAATTTTCAGCAGGACAGATTGGGGGATTTAATTTAATAACAACACTATCTTTTAATAATTTGGTAACCACTCCTCCAGTTTTTTCGGTACCCACAACTAACAATAATTTTTCATTATGTTTAAGCGCATGGACTTTAATCATATTTTCTGAACCTATTACCCTGTCTAATAGGTGGACTTTCAATTCAATTTCTGAAAGGATTTCCGGTAAATTTCCCGGTTTTCCAACTAAATGTCCAATTAAGGAGTCTCCCTTAGTAAGCGCAGGATCTAATTTTGTGCCAAGACCTATAAGACCCCCAGGTTTAGCTTCTTCTAAAAGATTATTACCTTGACTAATGCTTACAACAGTAGTTTTTATGGGAATATATTCATCCTTTATATGCAATCCTGGTCGAATTTCAATTTGATCACCTACTTTAATTTCTCCCTTTAATACTGATCCACCAATTACCCCTCCTTTAAGTTCCTCAATATCTTTCCCGGGTCTATTGATATCAAATGAACGGGCGATCAAGAATTGGAATTCCTCTTCTTTACTCAGCTCTGGAGAAGGTATTATCAGTTCAAATGCTTCAACCACAGCATCGATATTTGATCCAAAAACAGCAGAGGTGGGAATAATAGGTGCATTTTCGGCTACAGTCCCCCTTACAAATTTTCTAATTTGATTGTAATTCTCCAAAACTCGTTCTCTTGAAACAGCATCAATTTTATTTTGGATAATAATAATGTTTTTTATTCCAGCTATATTTAAAGCTGCTAAATGCTCTCTTGTTTGAGGTTGGGGACAAATTTCATCTGCGGCAATCAATAGACACGCCCCATCCATTAGCGAAGCGCCACTTAGCATAGTTGCCATCAATATTTCATGCCCAGGAGCATCTACAAAAGAAATATTTCTCTTAAATTCCAATTGCCCTTTACAATCGGGACAGGAAAATCTGGGTTCACCCTTTTTTCTTTCTTTTTCGGCCATATATGCAGTTAAATAAGAATCACAAGAAGGGCAATAGAGAATAGTAGCATTTGAATAACCCAATTTTATTGAGATTCCCCGTTCTTGTTCTTCTGAGTGCCTATCAGTCCAGTCCCCTGTTAAAGATTGAACCAACGTGGTTTTTATGGGAAATGCCGAAACGACATTATCATACCATGGTCAACATGACCGACTAGACCGATATTGCATTCAGCTTGCCTTTTTATAAGGTCCTTAAGATTAGTGGCCTCCTTAGAGGGTTTTCTTTTTACTGATTTTTCCTCTTTCGTGATTGCATCTGCTTTTTTTGGCTCTTTTTTTTGAGTTTTGTCTTTACCTTCTTTATGTTCTAATTCTTTATGTAATTTTTTAGCGCTATTAATGTATTTTTCTGCGGTAGCCTTTCCGATACCTTTAATTTTTAACTTTACTAAATCTTCGGGCTTCAATGAAGCTAATTTTTGAACCGTATCTATTCCAGCCGCTTTCATTCTTTCAGCAGTTGCTTTTCCAATGCCACTAACATTTTCCAAGCGATCTTCCATAATATTTTATTATACGTTATTATAAATAATTTTTATTGAAAACCATATTGTCAAAATCTATCTATATTCAAAATGGAAAAGAATTCAAAGAAAAATATATAAAATTTACCTTCAAAATCATACTATAATATTCTAAATTTCAATGTCCCAATCATCGGATAATTGCTTAACTGTATTTCTACCCACATTATACTTTTCGCCTAATTTTATGAGAAAATTTTCCTTAACTAAAGTTTGCAAATTTTCTCTGCTTCCTATCTTACGTTTTAACTTTTCTTTTGCTGAATACAAACTAACATTTATTTACTTTTCGTCTATAAGAGCTTCATGGGCCTTTTATCCTGTTTTCAATTTCATTATTGCCTTATCTCTACCATAAGTTTTGATTACCGAACTCAAAAAAATTAATATAATTATTATGTAATAATCATTAATTATAATTGGATGATTTAAATTATAGCTCTTATAATGTAAAAAAAGTAGTATTACAAAAATAATGGTGTTTATTAAATGGCAAAGAAAAAGGATGCAAAAGAGAAAAATAAGTATAACGAGCTCTATGATATTGGTCTAACGGATTCAGTACTTAAAAGATTAAAACAGTTCAAGAAAATTATTGATATAGGTAGAGAACTATTTGGTTCACGAGGCTCATACGGATTTAGTACACATGAATTAGCAAAACAATTACATATGTCACAAGGGAATATATACAATTATGTAGAGAGTAAGAGAGAATTATGGTTAGCGATAAGGAAACAAGATTATAAAGAATATAAAAATGAAATCAAAAGTATGATAGACAACCATGAAGGTTCTTATATTTCACTTTTTAGAAAGTTGGCAGTCTTTTTTCTTGACTTTGCCAAAAACGAGCGCCATAAATTTCAAATGATGTATTTAATACCTGTCCCTCCTTCTAAAAAACTTGGAAAAATAGAAATAAATTATGAAGCACATTATCCACAATATCTCTTAAAGGAAGTCATAGAGAAAGCAATCGAAGCAAAAGAAATAATCGATGTTGATAGTACTAAACTCTCATGTTTATTGTTTGCTATGATGTATGGCATCGCAGCAGCAGAAACAGGACTTAGCTTAAAAAATCCTATTCAAGAACCTTTATTTGCTCCTGAAGATGCAATTAATCCCCAAGAATTTAGAGAATTTTCCTTAGATTTTATATTTGATATTATCAAAAGGAAATAACTGCTTTATTTATTTCTTTAAATTATTCTTAAGAATACTTAAATTTACCATATAAAAATAAAAACTACTACTCATTTTTAAACTACTTTAGGACAGTAATATTTAAATATGAAGTCACTGATTAGTAATTATTTTATCATAATTATTAATTATTAGGAAATAATTAAAAATTGATATAAAAATCAGAAAAAATCTTGGTTTGAGTGCAAAAATGAATGAAGTAGAATCTGAAACAAAGTATGAACCATTTAACAATAAACGAATGTTCGCATTTAGCCTTGGAGTACCAATAATAACATTGATGTGGAGCATACGGGCAATGATCCAACTATATGCAGAAAAAGGGTTAAAATTGTCTATATTTGCAGTATTAATAATTTTAGCTATTTATGCTATCTGGGATGCTAATTTTTTGAATTTAAAGTCGAAAATCATCATATAGTCTCGATGGTTTTAATATCGCGTCCAGTTATTGATTTTTTCTTACCAAGTTCTTTATATGAGACTCGCAATAAGCTATCTACGTAAAATGTAGATGTTTTGTTGCACGATTCATCCTTATGTAATATATAAACAGGAGCAGGATAGAGAGATTGATCAATATCTTCCTTCTCTATTTTAAATACGATTCTTTTATTACAATATGGGCAATAATTATAGCGCGTGGTCATTAATATAAAAATCGTTTATTTTTACATATTAACAAATAAATTATTATTTTTATATTCTTATTTCTATAAATAATAAAAGTCAATTTACTTTTTTATCATTGATACTAAATGTTTAAAATTTCTTCTAAAAAGTCCCTCTATTTACTGTTTCTATTGTTTATTATATTCCCATCCGTAATTCTTAATTATTCTCTTTTAGAGGGAACTATTCCAAATTCTTCGATTTATATAAATGTTGTAGCAGATAGTGAACCTGATGTAGATATGAGGGAATTGCCAGATTTTCCTTACGATGAATTAAATGAAATGTGGTATGATCCAAAAATTGAAATGCTTATTATCACACCAGATGGAAGACAAGATTTTGTGAATGCTTGCAAACCATTAATGGAGTGGAAGAATGAGAAAGGAGTAAAAACAATTATTTTAAGCAATTTCTCTAGTTACCCGGGAAGAGATGATCAAGAGAGAATTCGTAACATGATCAAATCTTATTATGAAGAAGAAAATATTCAATGGGTTCTTCTAGCAGGAGATGCCCAAAGTGATTTAATCCCTATAAGAGAAGTGCTAAATGATGATGTGGGATTTTGGGGTCAATCGGAAAAAGTGGGGGGTGATAATTATAAACCGACAGATTATTATTATGCTGATTTAACAGGTACCTGGGATAATAACGGTAATGGTGTATATGGTGAGTCTACATTTAAAACTGGAGGGCAAGATGAGATCGATTGGATCCCTGAAGTCTATGTCGGTCGTTTACCTGCTAGTAATGCAATTGAACTTAGTGAAATGATTAATAAAACTCTGAAATATGAAACAGATCCATATATTGAGAATTGGATGGGCAATATGCTACTTGCTGGTGGTGTTTCAGATGTACCAGGAGAAGATGATGATGTTGATGGTGAGGATGAAGCCCGTTTAACAACATATATCTGGCAACATTATACTCAATATGAAATGAATTTCACTCATCTTTGTAATTATAATGCCGCCTATTATACACCTCCAGGCACTCATTCAGAATTAAATCAAAATAATTTCACTAATTCATTTAATTCTGGCTATTCCACTGTATTATTTGCAGGTCACGGTGATATTGGAGCATATTCAGATAAGATCGGTGTAAATACTTTTCGCACAATTTATACCTCTACCGATGCTAGTGCAAGCAGCAATATAGACATGCCATCATTGATATATGCTGATGCTTGTAGTACCTCCACTTTCGATTATAATGATAATAGCATTGGAGAGATTTTAATAAAGAGGTCTAATTCAGGAGCTATTGGATATGTTGGTTCCCTGCGAGTCACATGGTATATACCAAATGATTTGGATCTAGAAATTTTGAATAGAGCAAACGCAAAATTATTTTGGGAGGAATTTTTTCAAAATAAAAAATTTCAGCAAGGTAAAGCATTATATGACTCAAAAGTTACATATATGAATAGCGATTATTTTAAAGACGAGCGTGTTAATGCTGAGGACTATGATGAAGCTGAAAGAAAAAATCTATTAACTTATTGTTTATTAGGCGATCCCGAAGTTGATATTTATACAGATAAACCTGCGAATGCCTCAAATCCATTCACTCAAGACATTTACGAGGGTCAATTAATAACTACAATAATAAGAAACATTAATGGTAAAGCGGTTCCTTATGCGAGAGTAAATTTAAAAACAACTGATAAAAAATATCGTACTGTTTATAGTGATATCAATGGTAGAATAAGCTTTCGCCTTCCGGCTCAAGCGTATGAAAATTATAATGTAACAATAACGGGACACAATTTGATCCCCACTTATTTCAATTTCACGACTTTACCGGATAATAGCAAACCTAACTTTATTGATGAAAAATGTACTCCTAAAGATCCTACAGTATCCGATAATATATGTTTCGAAATTGAAGTCGATGACTCTGAATCCGGAATTGAAAATGTGTATTTGTTACAATCTAAAGATAAAGACTTCGAAACGTTTAGCTATTATAAGATGGTACATCGTTTCGAAGATAATAAAGATGAGTTTAAATATACGATAAATAAATTAGATCCGGGGAAATATTACTTTCTAGTCGTTGCGAGAGATTGGGCTAATAATAAAGAAATATTAGAGGATAAGAGTTTTAAAATCTTAATACAAAATCCTATTATGGATTATGTACTCGTTACCTCATTAATTATGGTAATAGCTTTATTATGTATATCAATTTTTACAAGTTATAATGGAAGAAAACAATATCAACGCAAAATCAATAAGTTAAAATTAACTAATAATTAATTTAACTCGTTTTAGAGGGATTTTTTATTGCTTCTTCTTTTTTTAAATGAATAAGATATTGAATAGATCTATATGTAGAGAGCCCACCTTGACATATTAAAGCCAAACATATAAAAAGTATTGCGATTAAATCATTGAATATAAACAAAAATAACAGAATTAGAATCCCAGAGAGAGTAAATGTGAAGATAGATGAGATTTCACCAAAAATTATTTTCCAAGATTTTGATTTCTTTATATGCACCTTCAATTCTTCTTGATATTTCTCCTCACCAACTTGTTTAACATACCAACTACCTTCTATATTATTGGCGAACAAAAAGAGACTCCAAAAAAAAATAAAAAACGCAAAATAAAAGTCTAAACACCCAAGAATAATGAGCGGAACTTGGATAATAACAATACCCTTCCAACCAAGTTTTCTGGCAATTTTATTAGTTTCCAGTTTTAATTCTTTAGTAACATATCTCGTTGAGAGGATGTCAAGAGATCTGCCAAGTATTACAATAAAAGCATTTATGAGATATTGGTACCATTCAGTGGAATGAAATATAAGTTGGAGTATCATCTTAACTGATATTCTAATAATGATTTATAAGTTTAATGTTTTTCGTTTTAATCTTTAATTCTTTTAAAAAGAAAGATTCAATATCAAAAATTTAGAAATTATCCTCCAAAGTTAATGGAATTAGAGTATTTTTGAATACTTTTGGACTGTATAGATTTAAATAACAAGGTAAATATAGAGAGCTGTGAAAGAGAAAAAAGATTTGCAATGTAAATATGAGAATTGTACAAATAGGAAGATAGATTACAACGAAAAAAATACTAATTCTAATCTATTGTTTTTGGATATCTTCGAAGATAAGAAGACTTTAGAAGACTATGTTATTGAACAAATTCAGTATTATTCTAGAACAGGTGAAAGATTATATCAACAAGAAGACATTACGAAAGCACTTAAATTTAGAATGGCTGATTTCAAGCCTAAAGTAATGAATATAATTAGAAGTATATTTTACACAAAAAAAGAGGATATTATTCAGACTATCTACGATATGACTTTTGGGAAAGTTAGATTTGCAATTCAGAAATTACGACATTGGGCTTCGCAAAATGGAATGGAAGTATTAACGACATCTCAAGAATGGTTTGATATGGTACTTAATAGAGATGAATATCTCAAAACTGGACCTAAAAAGACAACAGAATTTTTAAAAGTTTTAATAAAGTGTGCTCAAGGCCATATTTATGTTAAATATGCAAGGGAAATTTCAAAGGGATGTAAACATTGTCAACCGTATAGGGTCGGTATTGCATATACTCGTACTTTAGAAGAATACTATGAATATATAAAGGATGTCTGCTCAGTAAGAGGTTATGAATTAATAACTACGAAAAAAGAGATTATATTAAAATTAAAGAAATCCAGACAGATTAAAGATCGTACTAGTTTTGAAGGTCGTGATGAAAATGTTGGGATAGAAGTGAGACATAAAGGATGTAATCATGAATTTAAAATTCGTTTTAAAGCTGTTTTGTATAATCCTGGATGTAAATTCTGTATTTCACACAAAAAACAAAAAATTGTACAATTAATAATAGAAGAGATGTTAGGAGAAAAATTTGAACCTGAGGTACAAATTCATAGAGTATTTAATAAAGTGAAGCATAAAGAAGTAAATGATTTCGATTTTAGAGTCAAATTGGATATGTTTAAAAAGGTAGGAATTAGAGATAAAAATGGAAATTTTATTAAATTGGCTATTGAAAGACATGGCCAACAACATGAGCCCACACTAAAAGGATTCAAAATCTATTTAAAAATAGCTAAACATCCTGATATAAAAAGAGGAAGTAAAATATATAAAACATTATGGAAGAAGTGGATGAAACAGTTAAACACTGATAAAAAAGAAATAGAGATATTTCAAAAATATAATGAAAATGGTTATTATTTAATTGTAGTGCATCATAAGATTAAAAATCATCAAGTAGAGCAATTTATTATTAACGAATTGATGAGACAAACAGGCAATAAAATTAGCTATATAGGTATTCAATGGCAAACCTTATTTAATAAGATAAAGTAAAAAATTTTTAAAAATAGTCATATAACTTAACGTTTCCGGGTTCCCGAACCATCCATAAATCAGATGATTTTTCGGATGGGACCGGGTACTATCCTCGATAGCCATGACCGTAAGCAAACTTATGCTTGCGTTGCAATACACAACGCAATTTACAGTTTGATAGTTCCCACAGATTGCAACTGCAGTACTATTATCAACGCGTATCGAGTTTAACCTTCGGCGTTATGCGAAATGCTTTGTTATATGATTATATTATAAAAAAGAAAAATTATGAAGAATAATAAATTTTATCATTTTTTAAGAACTTAGATGTCTATGTAATTCATAAATTAATTTTTTATGCGATAAATTATATCATTAAATATCTTAATAAAGCCAAGTACGGATGATTAGATGCCTAACAAAATTGTAATCTTATTGAAAAGAATTCTAAAATTTTGGTTTATCGCCCTTATCGTAGCTATTCTTATAGTATATCTTTACTATCCGAATTATGCAATATGGATGACTGTGATTAGCATAATTCTGATAGTTTTATCATTTATCCCCAGTCTCTATTTTCGTTTTAGATTAGTGAGGTTTATGAAAGAATATTATAGAATAGATGATAAAACAATTGCAAGATATTTTAAGAAACCACTGAGAAAAATACAAAACAAAATGTTTGCGATGTCTCAAAAGCAAGAAGGTAAAAGTTGGTGGAAAAGGCTTCTCGAAAGACTTCTAAAAAAGGAGGCTGAACCAACATTAAAGCTAGACAAAAAAAAATGGCTTATTATTTTCTTTAATAGACAATATATCTTTTACCACATGGAAACTATTGAAAAAATAAAAGAACTCTTTATAAAGGGCTATAACGACAAAGAAATGTTAGAAGATCTTAAAGAATTTGAGATAAAAAATAGAGATGAGATTAAAGCAATCATTCAGACGCTACTAAAAAACAAAAGAATTAGTGAGAGGACCACGAGTGTTAAAGAACGTCAGGAAAAAAAGCGTTTTGAAAATTTATAAAGAAAATAATTGAAAAACATAAAAAAATAAGTGTAGTATTAGTTCTCCATATTTATTATTATTTATCTCCAAATTCTATATCAAAGTTATAATACTTCCTTACGGGCTTCTTAACTTTCCAAACATATTGTAATCCTTTTTCAAATTGGACAAGATCTCCTTTTACAAACTCCATTTTCTCTTCAGTATCAATTTATATGAAAAACTTTTGTATATTTAGGAGTATCTTTTGCATAATAATTATAGAATGTAAAACGAGGGTGTATAGTGGGATTAATAGAACCCCCAATGATAAAAGCAATTGGAGTGGGGCCCGCATCGTAGCGTGTAATAGGGCAACCGTAAACTTTTTAGTATCATCTCTTCTAATGCATGAGGATTATTCTCGCAAAGTAATAGATTATTCAATAAGATATGCTTAAAACAGCTCGAATTTTTTTAGCTTTAAAATTTTACTTATTCAAAATCAGTAATGGAACTTAGTTTTTTTATTCTTTATCTTTTTCTTCATTTAATTCATTAAAATCTTCTTTAGGAATTCGATCAGTTTCAATGCTCAACTCTTCATAAAGATTTAGAAACTCTTCAGTTGTATAAATCGGGGATTTAAGAATTTCAGATTTTATATATTCATATTCCTGCCCATCTGTAAAAATATATTTAAGTTTGTCTTCTAATTCTAAGGGTATTTCTGCATATTTCCCTGATAATAATAATGGATGGGATTTACTAGGAATAATTCTAAATGGAAAGTTAGAAAAGTATTTATCAATTAAGAAATAGGCGGGTTCGTATGCGGACATATCTCTAATGGATTTTTTCAGTTCTCTTCTAAAAAATTGTTGAAATTCATTAGAAAAATTAACCAGTGACTCTCTTAATAATTTAGAAGTTTTAGACGCAACTAAGCCTACTGTAACTAATTCTGATTCATACAATATGAGGATCCCCTCTTCCAAATTAATGTTTACAAGTCCACCGATGTTCATAACCTCTTCACTCATCAGCTGTACCGCATTTATAAAACCTGTAAACATCATTTCATCAATATTAGATTCAGACCAATCATGATCAAATAAAGGATATCCTTGTTTATCTTTAATAAGAATTCTATTAATGGTGAAAGGCAAGATATAAAGAAGTTTAGGTTCTTTTAAAATAAAAACCATAAATATAATCAATCCAAGCGCTAGAGTTATATCTGCTAAAAGGATTAAAGAGGGTATCCAATAGGAAAAAAAGTAAATTGAAAAAGTAATTGGAACGACAAAAATTATTCCTATCATAAAAAAATTAGCATCCCTTTTGATTAAAAAGGGTGCATTAATCCAGGTTTTTAATCCCCAATAAAAAACAGCACAAGCCACGTAAAATTGGAAGATATTTCCAACAATAAATAATAAATCTCTCCAAATTATTGTTGGATAGCCATATTCACTACTATGTACAATCATTCCAGGTTGAAACGTCAAATAAACTAATGGAATTCCTAAGCATAAAATTGGGATTAAATTTATAGAAAGAAAATTTTCTTTCATAGTATAATTAATTCCTATTAAAGTAAAGAGAGCGGCAAAAAAGATTGTAATGGTGTGAATTTGATTTAATAATATACTGCCAAAAATAAATGAGAAACCTTCCAACAGGAGAAATATTCCCATGAACATAATACCTAACCTTAAATAAAATAGCGATTTTATTTTTTTAGTCTTTGGTGCAATATAAGTTAATATTGAGGCTGAAAGAATAATTATTGCCACTATCAAATCCACTATTGCTTCAGGAGTCCAGTTTAAATTCATTTCTTTTTCTCATTTTATAATTATTTTTAAAACTCTTATATTTATCATTCAAATTTATTTAATTGTATTTTTTATTTAGTATTTAATATTCGAACTATATTTTCTCTATTTTCTGGATATAGATATATTTTATTAGCTTCTACTTCATCTAAGGAGATTATATCATTATTTATTAGATTATTAATGCGATAATACACATATTCTCTTTTCTCATTTATAAGCTTGTAAATTTCAGACTTTTGGATTGGTTCTTGTTCAATTAAAGTCTCAAGAATTTTTTTATTTATAGGATCGCTTATTAAGAAATAAATTATTCCTAAATCGTCCTCTATCTCAATTGGGAGAAAGATCGTATAATATCCAACTTTAATTTTTTTAATGTAATTAAACCTAATTAACAATTCTAAATGCCAGATCAGTTGACCTGCGCTTCCAGTACCACCTTCCTTGGACAAAACTTCGTCTCTTATAATAGAAAAATGAGCACCTAAATTAGACTTAATATACTTATAAATCCTTTTTCTATGCGGATTTGAAATTACTGATTCTTTGGTAAATTTTGAACCCTCAACTAATATTCTTTTATTGAATAATAATTGAATTATGGAAATAAGTCCCCTTTTAGATAACTTTAAACGCTTTCTTGCTGCATTATAGAGTATCTCTGTATTTAAAGGCTTATTTTGATTTATGATCTCTTGGGCAATTTTGATTACTCCTTGAACACTCGGATGATTTAATCCATTGGAACCTATCAATGACAGCGCCAAAAGCGAACCCTCTCATTAAGTTCTATTTTTAAAAAGTCGATCTCGATATAATAAATTCATAAAAGGAAATATAAACTTTATTATCCATCAATATGGATTTCCTTTTCGATTCCTTTCTTTCTCTGCGAGAGATATGATAATTTGAGATTTAATTTGCCAAAATCATAGTTTTGTAAAAAATCAGTCCTAGTGCATTTATATATTCAATATAAAAGGTGGTTCTTAAAAATCTAACAAAAATGTAACAATCTTACCTTTTTAAGCGTAAAAATAATCAAAAAATGTTAAAAGGTGAAAATAAAACGAAATCTAAACAAAAAGTAAAACTAATTATATTCGTCTTAGGGCTGATGTTGGCTATTTCAGTTTTGAATATCAACAAAACTGCGGAACAATCTCAAACTGAGCCAGAATTTAAAGATATCACAAAGGAAGAGGATGATATAACCGATGAGAACCCTTCAAGTTCAGGGGTAGAATATGTTGGAATCGATAAGACGATAACTAAGGGAAGCCAAGGAATTGGGATTGAAGATAACATAAAGTATGATGATAACAACATTGATGCCACCAACTTCAAGAGGATTACTAGAAAGGTTAAAACAGAGGCGTTCTCTCATGCATGGCCGTGGGACCTGTGGCCCTTAGCACACCCACAATTTTTTACAACAGACGATTTATATATAATTGACGCTTTAGCCAATGATGATAATAAATATCTTGGTATGGATTGCCAGTATGCCTCTATAGGCCACGTATGGAGTTGGAATGTTTTAGGGTTTGGAACCCGGGTAGGAGCCCCATTTGTAAACAATCCTGAGAAATACCGGGGAGTAAATCAAGTGCAGATAAAATACGAGATGGTATATACTAAGAGGGAACCTAATATAACCCCTAATGCTGATAATATTCAGATAAGATTCAGGGCTGGTAATGGTTTAACTTCTATATCTAGCCATGATCTCGGTGAAGGAATTATGTATCAGAATGGCATTTGGAGCGATTGGGTATTAGTCGATGATAATCCCATTCACGGAGAACGCTGGACTAGAACGATTACGATAGATGGGTCGCAACATTCCGAGATATTAGCTGCTATTTGGCAAGGTTCCTATATAGATTGTATGGAAGTTCAAGTTAAGAATCCTGAATATCCTACTGTTCTCAGATCTAGGATTCGCGTTGACTGGGTTGACATTTTCTATCATTATATGGAACAACAGGTCGATTTTCAGTATGAACTGGAAATTAAGGAGTGTGAAATACCTGATTTTCAACAATTCAAATCAACTGCTACTTTTACTGTTGATCTAGAAGATAGTTCACCTAATGTAGATTTATATCTTTATGATGATAGCAATTCAAAATGGGATAAATTCGGAACAACTAGCTCGTGGGACTCAGAAGTAATCCATTTTACCGTTGAGAGGCATATAGAAAACTATTTCAGCAACGAGAATAAAACACGAATAAGATTCTATAGACCCAAATTTTTTCGCTATACAACCTTAACGCGTTTATGGGTGGACACGATTGAGATTGACTTCACAACAGGGATAATGTTTGATATACATTCTCCAGAGAATAAAACATACTACAAAGATTATTTTGATTCTCATATGGATGGATATTATCTTTCGACAAATGGATTTGAAAACGATGAACCAGGCACCGAACCCGAATGGTTTAAACAGGTAGGTACAGCCGGCGGTACTGTAGAAGTTATTGAAGAATTGGACCAACATAAAAAAGTCTTAGAATTGAATGATACCTCCTCCTTGCTTCAAAATGCTCACGTGAGCAAAGATTTTTCTACACCACAGACGAATGGTACAATAGAATATTGGATGCAATCAGATGATGTCTCCAAAGTGAATGGATTTTTGGTAGAAAATGGGGGAAATTCTCTTGTTCGTATAAGAACTTGGAATAATAATTTACAAGTAAGAAATGGAAGTGTTTGGCAAGATGTAGTGCCCCTTCAAAATAATACTTGGTATCACATACGGGTCGATTTCGAGTGTACTTCGGGTTTATATTCGGGGCTGTCGCAATATAATTGGTGCATTTATGTTGATGGTGTAAAATATGGTAATTACAAATTTATTAGTAATGAAGTTCAGGCTGACCGAATCTGGTGGTTTACTGATTACTTAAATTTTATGTCTGGTTATATCTATTACATTGACGCAATTGGGGTGTCTTGGGATTCTGATTATAATATTGGGGAAAATTTTAACGAGGGATTATTGCTCAGTTTTACCAATTATACCAATTTAGATTGGATGGGATTTTCCTTGGACAATCAGGATAATAAAACGATTTTAGGAGATTTTACTATACCTATACCTGATATTGGAACACATACTATTCAATTCTTTGGAAACGATTCATTTGGAATAATGTATCATTCTGAAAAAAGATACTTCGCAGTCAGTTCTGCCATACCTAACATTACCATTAAAACTCCTGAACCTATCATATATACAGAGCCAATGTTGGGCTATTATCTTGCGACTTATGGATTTGAAAACGATGTTTACTGGTCGGAACCGGAACAGTGGACTAGTCCGGCAGCTCTTTCCAGAGGTACTGTGATTCGGTCTCTAGGGAATCATGAAAAAGTAGTCGAAATTGATAATATTGATTGGAAATATTACTACATAATAAATTCTTTTGAAGGACAAGAAAATGGAACGATAGAATTTTGGTTGAGAATAACAGATTCCGGTGAGGTATATCAAATGGGATGTTTAGGTCCAAATGGTGGCCCTGGACCTACGTTTAAAATCGTGAATAATAAATGGCGATATAGTCATTCGGGAGCAACGGGTACTTGGAGTGATATTAACAATCTACCAGCTCCATTAAACAATACTTGGATGCATATTACATTAGAATTCGAATGCGGTAATGGTGGATATAAAGGTTTAGCCCCTGATACCTATAGGATTATCATGAATGAAAATTCTTCAGAAGATTTACCTTTTAGATATGAAACTGTTAATCTCACTACATTTTATGTCTCTACAGGAATAGATTTTTTTCATGATAACTACAGGGTATATATTGATGCAGTAGGCTATTCCTGGGATGTTCATTATGAGATCGGAGATAATAAGAATGAAGGATTGCTGCTAGATTTTACTCTCCCTATTGAATTAGACTGGATAGGATATTCATTAGATGGGCAACCAAATAGGACCATACTAGGGGATATCGTTATTCCATTCCTTGAAGATGGAAATCATTCAATTCAAATATTCGGAAGAAATCCTCATAATAAAATTATTAAATCTCCTGTGAGACACTTCATAACAGATGCCAATGCACCTTCAGCGTCAATCTCATTCAATCCTTATAAGGGAGATAAAATTGTGAACCAAACCACCTTATTTGCGATAAATGCAGATGATGATGCGGGTTCCGGAATTGATACAATCAAATATAAATTGAATAACACAGAATGGTTAGATTATAAGGACCCTTTTGATTTAAATTACTATGCTCCCGGACTTTATAATCTCTTATATTATGCCACCGATCTTGCGGGGCATGCTGGAGAAGTACAAAATATTACCATTGAATTGTTAAGGGTCTCAATAATAGACATCGATATTCTGGATCATATGTATTCCATCGAAGTGTTTAACATCACGCTTTTCCTATGCAATGAGTTCGGTAAGGGAATCAATTCCGCTACAATACAGTCGTGGTGGGACGGTAATCAGGTGTCTCAAAGTGATATTACGAACCTCGGAGGAGGATTATACGTCCTATCGCTTACACCTATCACTGTGGCTCCGGGGGGAGATCGGATACTTTTAAACATGACAATCACTGCCGAAGACTGCTTTGCGAAATATTATAAGACCTATCTTGCGGTTGATCCTGATAGCATTGATAAAGGCCCTCCGTTTTCGTCTTCAAAGGGGGACGATAAAGATGACAATGAGAAAAAGGGAGTAGATCCTACAATTCCTCTCATTATCCTTGGAATCTCTATTGCTGGCTGTTGTATAGTGGTTATTGTTGCATGGAAAAAAGAGTTGCTAAAGAAATTCAATAGAAAATAATTAAATTTCAAATAAATTTTTTTTTTTATTACATTTTTATTCTAAAATTGAAAAAAAAAAGGAATTAAATATTCCCAAATTCTATATCAAAATTATAGTATTTCCTTACTGGTTTTTTAACTTTCCAGATACATTTTAACCCTTTTTCGAATTGGACGAGATCTCCTTTTCCAAATTCAATTTTCTCTCCGGTTTCAGGATCGGATACTTCTACTTCTCCTTCTAAGATATAGCAAGTTTCAGTATCTCCATATGACCAATCAAACTCACTTGTTTCTTTAGACCAAGTACCCCATGATTTAACCTTTAATTTATTCAATTCCTCTTCTGAAGGGATTTTTTTTTTCATTTTCATATTATTTCACTTCTATTTTACAAATTTTACCTATTTTCATTTGATTTTAAGATATTTTATTATAAGATAACTCAAAATTTATAATTTTAAGTAAAATCGTAATTTTAATATGAATAAAAAGAAATTCTAATTTTTTTTTTGAAATTATGATTTTTCTCTTTCGTTTAAGATAATTTTTAATAAGGATATTATTATTAGTGAATTAAAAAATTTTTAAAAAAAAACACAAATATAAAAAATTTTATTTAGAATTAAGGTAAATAAAAACTATCCTTAATAAAGATTTATATAAATTTAATTGCATAAAAAAAGTTAAATCAGAATAATTGGGTACTTCGATGACGAAAAAGTTCATACTAAAAATCCTTACTGCAGGGGAAGGAGGCGTGGGTAAAACTACATTGCTACATCGTTACGTTGAAGGTAAGTTCAGTGCAGATACTAAAATGACAATAGGAGTGGAATTCTTTTTAAAAGAAATTGATCTTGATGGAAAACAATGTACTCTCCAACTTTGGGACTTTGGTGGACAAGAACGATTTAGATTTTTATTAGAGAGTTATGTACTCGGAGCTAAAGGAGCTCTATTAATGTTTGATTTAACTCGGCCAATGACATTGGAAAATTTGCAACAATGGGTAACTATTTGTCGTAAAGGTGATCCAAACCTTCCTATCTTATTCTTGGGAACTAAACTGGATTTGGAAAATGACATAATGGTTGATGATGATTATGCTTTCACGTTCAAAGAACAGTTTGAGCTATTTGATTATATGAAAATTTCCTCAAAATCAGGACAAAATGTTTCAGAAGCATTTGAATTATTAACAAAAAAGATATTAGAGCGACAAACCTATTGAGTTTCCCAAAAAAAAAAGAGATTAATGTTGTAATATTCGATTCTAATTTTATTTTACTTCCTTACCAATTTAAAATTGACTATTTAAGTGATATTTATTTAAAATTAGAAGGAAGAACCAGGTTTTATGTATTTAAACAAAGTTTAGACGAGATTGAAGCAAAAATTAAAAGGGATCCTAAAACTAGAAAATTAAAGAGACAGTTTAAGGGGAGTATGTCATATTTAGATAAAAACGAGAAGATTTATCCAATTTATTTTATTAATGAAGTTAAGGATGCAAATGAAACTACAGACGATTTTCTATTAAAATGGTGTATTAGTTTTAAAAAAGAATTTAAAAAAGTTTTTTTAGCAACGAATGATGCAGCACTTCGTAGAAGAGCAAAAAAATCTAATGTAAATCTCATTTTTCTCAGACAAAAAAAATATTTAGTTATAGAATAAAGCTAAATCGGTTTGTATTGAACTTGGTCTTGATTAGCTTCAAATTGCTTAACTAATTCTTATCCTTTTTGAATAAACTCATTTTAAGGTTAAAACTTAGATCTGGATAAGATTAAATAAAGCAAAAACCATAAATAAAAAATTTAAGATTAATTTTTTAAGATACATAAAATTTACTTAATAAAATTATCTATTCAAAAAAGATAGGAATACTATCAGATTGTTCAAATTAAAGTTGTGGGTACTTATGGATTTCTAAGTGGGATATTATTTACAAATATTACAAATTTTAACACAAGGTAATCGATTAATAAAAAATTAAATCAATAATAAAATTGAGGAGATCTTCCTAATGAGTAAGCCAATCGTCTTAAAAGTGCTAACAGCAGGGGAAGGTGGGGTTGGTAAAACAACTTTACTTCATAGATATGTTGAGGGAAAATTCTCTTCTGAAACTAAGATGACAATTGGCGTAGAATTCTTTTTAAAAGAACTTAATATTGATGGTCAAAAAGTTATGCTGCAGCTTTGGGATTTTGGTGGACAAGAACGATTCAGATTCTTACTTGAAAGTTATGTTATTGGAGCCCGTGGAGCATTACTTATGTTTGACTTGACTAGAACGATGACTTTAGAAAATATTGATCAATGGGTACAGATTGTACGCAAAGAAGACCCAGAATTACCTATTTTGTTTTTGGGATCAAAATCTGATTTGGAAGATGATCTATGCGTGAAAGATGATTACATCGAAGAGTTTAAACAACACTTTAACTTGTATGATTATTTACGCATTTCCTCAAAAACGGGTGAAAATGTAGAATATAGCTTCGAAAATTTAACTAGAGAAATATTAAAGAAAATTTTATAGCGTGAATTAGGAAAAAAATCAGTCTAGTTGGAAAATTATAACCTGTTTAAAATTATTGTTTCTATATCCTTATCGTTTAAATTAACAGGATTATTTTTTAAACCCGCTTTTTTCACTATTTTTTCAATGTGTTCAGAAGTTATTCCATACTTTCCTAATCGGTCTATCTTCAGTTCTTCAGTCCATTTTTCAAGGGTACTAATTAATATCGAACAATTTTCATCAATTTTTCCTTCGCCATTCAATTTATTACCAGATAATAACGCGCCAATATTAGCATGTTTTTTTAATCCCGCCTTTCCGGCAACACTTAGTTCTTTAAGCTTTTTAATATTCATCCTTGTTGCTTCGGCTAAAAGCGTACCGCATACTACTCCGTGAGGGATATCAAAAAAACCTCCAATGGGAGAAGCAAGTCCGTGAACGATTCCTAACCCCGCATTCGCAAGCGTAATCCCAGACATAAGAGAGCCATAAGCCATCGCAGCTCGAACATTCACATCTGAAGCTCCGCCAAAGCATGCCGGAATCATGTTTTTGTTCATATATTCCATTCCACTATACGCTAACGCATCCGTCATAGGACTAGCCTTAGTTGACACATAAGCCTCAAGTAATTGGGTAAAGGCGTCCATTCCGCATGCCCCCGTTATTGAAGGAGGGCAAGAAATCATAAGCTCTGGATCTATTAATGCAATATTAGGAATTAAATTATCATGTCGAAGAGATTTTTTAAAACCTTCGGAACCTATATCTGAAATAACCGCATTTTTAGTGGCTTCACTGCCAGTTCCTGACGTGGTTGGAATTGCAATATAAGGTATTTTTTTTCCGTCATGTATTTTTGTACCAACTCCCTCAAGATAATTTTTAATTGAATCTTCTTTAGGAATCATGGCAGATATCGCTTTACCTGCATCAGTAACGCTACCTCCACCAATTCCAATAATTAAATCAATATTTTTGTTCCGAAAATTTTCAGCAATCTGGTCTACGATCGGTGGGGAGGGTTCGCCTTTAACTGAAACTGAAGTATAGGTAATTGATTTGTTTTCCATTGAGGAGGAAATTTCCTTCCATTTGCCTGATCGTTCAAGAGAACTTCCACCGATCACAAATAAAACATTATTACCGAATTTTGGAACGATTTCATACAATTCATTCAGCTTCCCAGCACCAAAAATTATATGCGGAATGCTTGCAAAATTAAAATTTTGAATCATAATACCTACCTTATTGTTGTTATCAAAATTAATTAATTTTTTACATGGTTTTTAAAGTTCATCCTAAAATATATATTATATTTAATTGAAGTATGACAAAAATTAAGTGTTTTACAATAATATTTATAACTTAATTAAAATAATTTGTTTCATAATAATTAAAACCAAGGTGAACTATCATTAAGAAAGTGAATGAAAAGGATTTTGAGTATAGGAATAAAGACTCTGGCGTTAAATACCTAATGCGCGGTCCGAGTATTGATTGGGGCTTGATTTTACTTAAACCCGGGGAACATATGGGTGGCAAACCACATGGTCATAACGAAATTGATGAGACATTCTACTTTATGGAGGGAGATGGGGTAATGATTATTGATGGTAAAGAATATGACGCACCTCAAGGAAGTGTGTTCTTATGTGAGCCAAAAGAAATGCATAACATTCGAAACAGTTCTGATAAGCCCATAAAAATTGTTTTTATTAAGGGAGAATATAAACCAGACGATAAAATAGAATAATAAAATATTTAACGAATTTTAAACTTGAGTAAATAATTATGGCTAAAAAAAAGAAAAAACAGCAAAAAAGAGGGAAAAGAACTAAGGGATATCATGCTCCCGAAGAGATCGTTCCATCCAGAATTAAAATGCCAAACAAAAAAATGGGAGAATTGTTTGGTAGAGTTGTAGATATCCTTGGAAATGACCGGATGGAAGTATTTGCTGAAGATGGCAAACATTATATTGGTAGAATTAGAGGAAAGATCAAAAAGAGAGTATGGATAAGGAAAGGTGATCTTGTTGTTGTAAATCCCTGGGATTGGGCCACAGAAACAAAGGACGAACGTGGAAAATGTGAAATCACGTGGAGATATATGAAAAGTGAAATTTCGTGGCTTTCACGTAATAATCGAGTCCCAGAGATTTTAGATATTAATAATATTCCTTTTTAATGAAATTAGTTTATTCACTCCATTTTAGGAGTGTCTTCATTTCGTATTTATTATGCAGTCTTTAACTATATAGTTTCCCTTATAAAAAGCAAAATTTTATAATTTATGATTACCTTGTGTAATATATACTTATTTTTCCAAGAAATTTTAAATTAAACCCAAATTAAATGAGGAAAAATCATGTCAAACCATGAAGAGAAAATTGAGGAATCCGACGGAAATAAGGTAGATATAGATGGCGCGGTCAGTGAAGGACTTATCGAAGAAATAGAAGACTTAACTACGCTTTTTGCGGTAAGAACAACCATTAATCAAGAGAGTAATATTTTAAAACAAATTTTTTATAGATTCCGCATTTTAGACACTATTCCGGATATCAAAGCGATGCTTGTAAGCCCTTTACTTCCAGGATATATCTTTATTGAAGCTTCACAGAAGCGCGACGTACAGATTGCTATACAAGGGATACCTCATATTAAAGGCCGCATTGTTGGACAGATAAAATTAAAAGAGATAAAACATGTATTAGTACCCAGAAGTGTAACTGAATTCTTAGAAGAGGGAGATACAGTTGAAATTATTTCTGGTGTTTTTGAGGGCTCGCGCGCCCTTGTCATGAGGATGCCCCATGATACTTCAAGTAGTGAAGAAGTTGTGGTAAGATTACTACAAGAAGAAACACCCATTACCATTAAAATTCATGGAGACTACTTAAAACTGGTTGAAAAGAAGAAAAGACTAGAAGAGGAACCTATACCTGAAATTAAAGTAAGGTCCCCTGAAGAAATCGTCACAGATTTAGATCAAATGATTACTTTTGATGATGAGATGGAGCTAGAGGAAGAACTTACTGAAGATTATGGAAACGATACATTCGAAGAATATGATGAGGAAATCGAAGAGGATGAGGAAGAAGATGAATGGGCAAAATTTGACGGTTTTTAATCAAATTCCTCGAATTTATTTAATTTTTCTCTTATAAATCTTTTATCTCCTTTAGGAACTCTAGAACAATTAGATGCTCCGTGGTCTACAGGTTGGTCGTGATCAGTAATAAAGACTCATTCGTGAATAAATCCACGAGAATAGCAGCTCTATGGTCAATTCCATATTTTTCATGAAATTCTATTAGAAATTAACTATTTAATGAAAAAAGAAATAGAGTATTCCCGCTATATTGGGAGCAATCACATTTTACTACTCTAATAGGATTTTTTTAACTTTATCCTCATTCGTATAAAATCCTATGATTTTTTTTCCTTGACTTCGAACTGATATATTTTAGAACAGATTTTTATATCAAAACTATTATTAGACAAATATCAAATAGAAAAGTTTTGAAAAGGTTTATGAATTCATGATTAAAAATATCTTCATCATGAAAGCAACCACGGGAGAATTAATTTTTCATAAATCATATGAGGATATTTTTGATGTGAAGCTGACCAGCAGCTTTCTTTCCGCTATTTTCTCGTTTGTAAAACAAACTCTTAAAACAGAAAAGCTTTCTGAAATCGAAGTAGGGCCATTTCGGTTTATTTTCGAAATTGAAAAAATTAAATCAGAAGAATTAATGTTTGCAATATTCGCAGATCGAACTGATAATTTAGTAGAGCTCAGGAACCAACTAAGAGAAGTTAAAGCGCAATTTTTAGATAAATTTGAATTAGCCTCTTTAACTGAATTTGATGGTGAAATTTCAAAATTTTTTGAATTTGAAAATAATATTGATGATATCATGGAAAAAAGTAAGCAATTAGTGTCTGAAGATATTCAAAAGGATTTATTAAATATTATTAACGAACTACATACTTTTTCCTCATTTGTGATGGCTTCTGCGCTATTGACACAAACAGGAAGAGTTATTGTTTCTTATCTAAATCCTAATGTATTATCAGAAATAATTAAACTTCTCGAAGCACGTTTCTTAATTGGAAATAACAAAATTAATGAATTAATTACTTTAGAAAGCTTCGGAATTTTAAGTCTAGTAGGAATTAACTCCTTTATTTCAGTAATTCAGTTTAAGAATAATTGTCCATTTGAGACCGCACTCATTATCTCTAAAAAATTCTCATCTAGATTGCGAAATTTGATATTTTAATTTTTAAAATCCAATTAACTATTTCAACATGATAATGATCTATTTTTATAATTTTATGTAAATAAATTACGTAAAAAAATTAAAAAACTATCAAAATCTCTTATTCATAATATATTAGATATTAAATGTAAAAAAAAAAATAAAACAAAGTGGAAAAACAATTGTTAAAAAAAACTAGTTATGCTCAAGCAATAAATGACGAAATTCTTGAGAAGCTTAGCCTGAAGAATAGATATGCCTGGGTGAATAATAATCTTCAATCGATTTTGACAACGGAACAATTTAATTTCTTTAGAAAAGTTCAAAGATTTTGTTTAAAATTTGAGAAGAAACACGATATTACTCATAAAACAGATGAGGATATTTATTCATGGATTCCCGAATTTGGAGCAGAAGGTTATATTACCAGAGCTCATAGTTTTGAATGTTGTGATTTAAATCAAGACCCACATGGGGCAGTTCCTGACTTTTTAAGGAACCTGGCAATGGATATGTTCGATCCTCAATTTGCAATGGCAGGTGGGGCAACTGTTCTCGCAATCAACCCCGTTCATGAACATCATGAAAATATTCCCGTGAGACTCGAGGCTATGAAAGAATTGGCTACTGGTAAAACTCCAGGAGCGATTTGTATAACAGAACCTGAGCGAGGATCTGATGCGGTTCACATGCTTACTACTTGCGATGAGCAACCAGATGGAAGTTTTTTGCTTAATGGAAGAAAAATATTCAACACGAATGCGCCAAAATCAAAATGGATTGTCGTATATGCGACTTCTGAGCAAAATAACGGAAATACCATGGCACAATTCCTCGTTAATAGTGAATGGGATGGATGGAATTGTGAACGGGTTTTCATTCCGTGGGTTCCTAAAGTTCACTTAGGACATGAAACTTTTGAAAATCTAAGAGTTCCAAAAGAATATATTTTAGGAGGTATCGGAAAGGGGCGTGAACACCTCTTTGAGGGTTTAGTACCTGAAAGAATAGGTATAGCCGCTATGGGCATATCCGAGTCTTGGGGAGCTCTTTCTTTTGCCGCAATCTATGCAAATATGAGAAAACAATTTGACCAAGAGATTTTAAAATTCCAAGGTGTCGGATTTCTCCTTTCAGAATTATGGGCAAAAACTACAAATCTCACATGGGGAATATTTAAGTTCATTGAAAATTATGACGAAAAAATGGAAAAATTTGGTGGTCAATTACCTCCAAATATCGCACGAGCATTAGTTGCTTCTGCATCCCAGTTTAAATTTCATTGTACGGCACTTACTAAGGAAGTATGTTATGAATGCGCCAATTTGATGGGTGGAGCTGGCCTCTGTGATAATACCTTGATGCATGACCTTTTGAATATTTCTCGAATCCAAGAAATAGTAGGCGGTTCAAGGCAGATCCAACAGTATATTATGAGTATGGCTCTCAGGCAATTATTTAAGATGATTTAAATTCATTTATAGAAAAATTATTTTTCTATTTTTTTATTTTTAATCTATTTCGAAAAATGTGTCCATTCCAATATTTAGAGAATAGACCCATTTAAAAGTGACTATTTTTTTTTTAATCTTCTTTTGAATAGGAAAACTCTTAATTAGGAGGAATAATTGGTAATTCGCAAAAAGAAATAGATGATTTTTCTACTTATTGTTTGCAGACCGATTCTATGGTATACTGATAATTTTTTAAAATCGTTTTTAGGAATTTCAAGCCTAAAGGAGAGTAATATAAGATATAACACTTTAATAAAGAGAGAAAAAAAAAGTTTTTTTGAGTTTTTTAAATCATACAGACATTTTATATAATTGTCTCAAGGACATACTCATAATGTACTGTTGGATCTGCCTTGAACCGCCTACTATTTCTTGGATTCGAGAAATATTTAAGTAATCATGCATAAGAGTGTTATCACAAAGTCCAGCACCGCCCATACTGTTGGCGCATTCATAACACACATCTTTCGAAAGCATGGTGGCATGATATTTCAATTGGCTTGCACTCGCGACCATAACCTGTGCAATATTTGGAGGCAATTCCCCACCGAATTTTTCCATTTTCTCATCGAACAATTCGCAGAATTTGAGTAATCCTAAGGTTACATTAGTTACTCTCGCCCAGAGATCAGTTAATAGAAATCCGACACCTTGGAATAACAAGATCAATTTATCAAATTGTTTTCTTAAGTTTGCATAAATTACAGCATGAGCTAATGAACCCCAGCATTGACTTATGCTCATAACCGCTATGGCAATTCTTTCTGGGACTAAACCCTCAAAGAGATGTTCACGTCCCTTTCCTACTGGTCCTAAGATATATTCTTTTGGAACCCTAGCATTCGTGAGAGTTTCTTTACCAAGAAAGAGTTTTGGCACCCATGGTATATATACTCGTTCGACATTAACACCATCCCAAGAGGTATTTATCAGGAATTGGGCCATGGTATTTCCGTTATTTTGTTCAGCAGTAGCATATCCGACAAGCCATCTTGATTTAGGGGCATTCGTGCTGAAAATTTTAGTTCCATTAAGTAAAAAGCTCCCATCTGGTTGCTCATCGCAGGTCGTAAGCTGATGGACCGCATCTGAACCTCTTTCCGGTTCTGTTATTAGTATTGCTCCTGGGGATTTACCAGTGACCATTTCTTTTAGAGCCTCAATTCTTACTGGCACGTTATCATGGTGCTCATGCACGGGATTGATTGCGAGAACTGTTGCTCCTCCTCCCATGGCGAATTGTGGATCAAACATATCAATTGCGAGATTACGCATGAAATCCATTGCTAATCCATGCTCTTTATAGTTCAAATCACATTCAGTAAAAGGATGCATTCGCGTGATATAACCCTTTTCTCCAAAAGCAGGAACCCAATCATAAACATCCTCATCTGAATTATGTTTTATATTATTTTGTTTTTCAAACTTAAGACAAAATCTTTGAACCTGGCGTAAGAATCCGAATTCTTCCGTTGATAAAGCAGAAGTTAAATTATTATTTAAAAAGTTATATCGGTTTTTAAGGCTAAATTTACCAAGGATTTCATCATTTATCGCTTGAGCATATTTTGTTTTTTCTAATGGCATTTTCTTTATATCCTTTTTTAAATTTTTTTATAATTATATTAAATTATACTAATGGGAATGTGAATTTGTTTTTTAACTTTTTTTTCCACAATTTCAATTCTAATCAAATTGATTATTAATCAATATATAAGTCCATAAGTAAGCTAAAAGCCATATTTAGATTAGACAAATCTTATCCATAAAAAATGGATTTTCTCATATTTGGTTAAGAAACTGAAGAGAATTATACGAAATCTGTTGAATTGAGCCAAACTCTATTTCTTTCTATGGTTTTAAAAATTATAAACATGTAGGATCTTTATTATATAAGTAATTATGTAAAAATTAAAAAGAAGTAAAATGATTTGATAAATAAAATTAAAATAAAAAGGTATTTTAAAAGATTAAGATTTAGTCGTCTTCCTCTTCTTCACTCATGAGATCCTCGATTTTCGCTTCTAGTTCCTCGATTTTTTGATCGATTTCTTCAATTTTTTTAAAGACTTCACACGTTTCACATCCGTCATCTTCTTCACATTGGGGTAATGTATCACATTTTTCTTCTAAAGCATCTCTTTCATCCAATAAATTATCCACTTCTTCTTGAAGTTTCTCAACACTCATAATTTTCACCTATTAAAAATCAATGTTACTTCCTTTATTTTTTTTTTGATTAATATATTTGGATTAATAAACGGCTAATAACAATATATTACGAAAAAGAAGGCAAGAAAAAAACAAGCAAGATAAGAGCGAATATTATTATGAGAGCTATGGAAAATAGTTTTTTTTTCCTTTTACGCTTATATTTCTGCATTAACTGGGGATCTTCTTTAGGATTTTCAATAATTCTTTCAACTGTTTCAGAATCTTCGGCAACTACCCTGGATATTTTTTCAAGTTTGCGAATTTCTTTAATTCTCTTTTTCTCATCTGCTATGGCATTTTTAATTATCTCAAACGTTTCTTCAGGGAGATCTTCTTCAGCAAGCATGACATCTTTAACTAATAAATCCAATCCAACAGTTAATTTATAATTCATGGAAAAATTTTTGTCTACAAATTTTTTAATTAGAGAGCTCTTTCCTACTGAAGCGTCGCCAGCTAATAAGACCTTAAATCTAAAATGATTCGAATCAACAATTTCACCTAATCGAGGCTTTATATTTAAAAGAGCAACAAGTGCTAATGTTTCAAAAAGTTTGTCTACATTAATATTGTTTAAAGCAGAGGTTTCTATATAATCTATTAAATTATTACGATTTACTTTTTGAATTACGATATCTCTTTGAATAGATTCACCAATAGATTTAACTAAATCGATCTTATTACCAACCAAAATTATTGGAATATTTCCTGAGCGCTCACGAATATCATCAAAATATATATCAATATTTTCGAATGTTTCATGACGAGTTAAATCGAAAACTAATCCAACAGCGGCAGTTCCTTTGAAGAAATCAGTTTTGAAAAAATCAAACCGCTCTTGCCCTCCAATATCCCATAAACTCAGAGTAATCCTCAAATATATTGCGCTCCTCGAATCATTTATTTTTCACTATTTTTTCCTAAAAGGATAATGTTTTCAAGAAAATTATTGATATTATAATATTATGGAAAGTATAAATATCTTAAAGTTATTATAAAATACTACGATAATGTGAAAAATGAGACTTGTTTTTAAATTTTTGTTGGTTTATTTTTCCCAAACTCCAATGAAATCATCGGTTAGTTTTAAAATTTTATTAAAACCTAGGTTTTTATACAATTCCCTTAGACTCTTTTCATCATGTTGCCAGCTTGAGCGCTTGTGATATGAATTGATTCCATCATTATCGGCTAAAAAAAAATCTAAAAATTTAATTACTTTTTCAGGAAAAAATTTAGTTATAAACATTGTTGTTTTTCCAATGAAAGCATATGCATGCACATCCTGAGGCTTTACCGCAATAGGCTCACATAAAATGATTTTATTCGCATGTTTTTTAGCATTCTCCACTAAATCAATGTGTCTATTTGTTTGAGCATCATAAATATGATGAAGAATATCACAGAAGACAATGACATCCTGAGGTTCTTTAGGATATTTATCATAATCGAAGATATTATTCTGTTTTAAAATTAATTTCTTTAGGTTAATTTTACCGCTTTTCCAGTCTTTATGCATTTTTTTTAAAAATCTATGATTAAGGTCAAACCCAGTATAAGTAGTTGAGGAACTCAAAAATCTGGTGAGAAATCCAGTGCCACATGGCAGATCAAAAACTTTTTTTGATCCATTTCCTATTAATTTTGCAATTGTCGAATATTTCTCATATCTATCATACAGACAATCAGTAACAAAGTTATAAATAATCCCACTCCGATAGGGGAGACTTCTAAAACCCGCAAATCGTTGAAATCCCGTTTTAGTAGCCATATTGAACTCAATATCACAGTAATTAATAAAAATTGGTTATTAAAAAAGTAGTTAAATTTTATTAAAAAGTTTATCTTTTTAATAAGCTAAAATTAGATAAAAATCACTTCATACTGAGCATATTCTCATAAATCTTAGGAAGTTGATAACCTTCTCAGATAATAATTTACTCATAAAATATGAAAAAAAATGAAAAAAGTTAAAATTGTTATGTTGGGAATGGTCACTAATCCCTTATTCATACTAAACTTTCAATTTCTCAATTTTTTCTTCTATCTCTTTATCGAGAGTTATCAATTCTTTTTCCAGATCTTTAATTTCTTGCGAGATGGTTTCAAATCGCTCTTCTTGGATACTTAGCTTTTTAATGTACTTCTCTTTTAAAGTATTTTCTTGAGAGGTATTGCCTAACACAGAAATATTTTCTCTCAGTCTTGCCTGTTCTTCAGTCATCTGATATTTTTCATCTTCTAACTTGGATTTCTTGGTATTAAGATCATTCTTTCTGCCTATTAGTTCACCAATTTCCTTAAGTTGTGCTTCTAATTCTTGATTTATAAATTTTTGCCGGACATAAAAAGCGACTCGTTTGAGGAGATCTTCTTTTGTATAATTATAAAGATAATAGCTCGAATAATCTTCCTTGCGTTCCTTGATTTCAAATTTAACAGCATCCTTAGGCTTAAGAGTTAATTTAAACCGCCAGAAATTAGGAGTCTCTTCTGGTTCAGTAGGACTTTCTAAAATTTTATACCCATACTGTTTGGGGTGATCTAAATAAAGTTCTTTATCTTCATTAGTTTTATTCTTGATTTTATAAAGTGTTCTTGAATTGGTATAATAGTATTCATAGCAATATGCTCCTCCAAATGAGATTCTATGAATGTCTTGATTCTGAGAAAAAGTTTCGTGAGTAATTACTACAGCTTGTTCTACAGCATAATTTAAAAGTCGGGTATCATCTTTATTTAAAAAAGGAATTATTGCTTCCCCGGCAAGGTTATTATCATAAATTATAGTTGCGGGGCCTCTCTCTAAAGTCAAACCAGAATCATTTGTAACCTCAATACAGGCATTTGGATTTTTATCGTATTCATTCTTATTATAAAGTAGAATTTTTTTTGCTTTTATTTCTTCAGTTAATATAGGAACAAGTGCACTATGCTTTCTTTTAATAGACACTGGATTTGAGATATTATATTCAAAAAGTTCACCAAGATCTTTTGTCTGGGTAGATGTTTGAGCCTTGACTTTATCCATTAAGGTTTCATCATCCATATCCGCAGCAAAACCCACGGTAGAGGCGGTCATTCTCCCTCCTGGAGCTGGTGGAGGCATTCCCCCTCGTGCTACTTGTTTAGCTTTTTCCAAGGCTCGCATAGGCATCGCTTCAGCTTCTTCCATTTTGTACTCTTTGAATTTATCCATTTCTAAGCCTTCCTCGATTTCAGTCGGTTTAGCACTTAATACGCGAGGAGGTTGAATTATATGTCTTTGAATATAAATAGGTCTATAAAAATCATAAATAAACGATACAGGCATTCCAGCGACTAGAGATAATTCAATATCCTCCCAATCTACATTTGTAGTGTTTTCCACCAAGCTCCAACCAGAGAGCAAACATTTTTGGTCTAGAGCTTGTTGCTTACTCATAATTAACCTATAGGAAGTCTTCCATACTGGCGATTCTCTTATGAAACTGACAATAATTGTTCGTTCACCCTCTTGTCCTCCTGCTTCGCAATTAATTGTTATCTTTTTTGAATCCTTTTTTTTTCCAGCAATTACCGTGTCTAAGAAAAATTTTAAATCCTTTTGCAAGTCTTCACTTAAAATCTTAAAGGATGTTATTTCAGAAAAGGGAATCTTAGTAATAACACCATCATCCTTTAATAAAGCCAGTAATTTCTCAAGGACTTTTTCCTCTTTAACAAATTTTTCAACAAATTCAATTCCCATTATGGTGCCAGAGACTTTTTCACTACTTCCTATCGTTAAGTCTATTGCTGCACCTTTAATTTGAGTAATAAGAGATGACAGAGAATTTGTATCAGGAACGTTTAACATAATAGATTTTAACAATTGTGATGTCTCTAAAGCAGCATCATATGAAATAGATGAAATATACCCTTTTTCGCTTGTATCTAAAACGAAAAGAGACTTCAAAACGTCATTCATTTCATCAATTTTAAACTCAAGTTCAAATGTACCAGTGCCTTTTATTTTTCCCTCATTTGTAAAGAATGATATTCCAGTTCTATGTATTATGACTTTTTTTACTTTTAATTTATTCATAGAATTATCACGATCTATTAATAATATAAATTTATTCTTTGATTCAAAACTTTAATCAACCAAACAATTAAGAAAAATTATGAAAATCTCAATTAAATGCTCCAAAAATAATGAAAAATTAAATTACATATAAAATAGATAAGTGGATACTCATTTTTCATGGTTATCTAGATATAGTATCTACTAAAAATACTGTCAATTCCTTTTGGAGTGAAATTCTTATAAAGACAATCATTTAACAATTTTTTATCTATACTTGGATAAATTTTATATAGTCGAATTAAAAATTGAAATAAATTAATAAATTGTCTAGGAGAATTATCTGCATAATTTAAATCCTTTAAATCATCATATTCTTCATTCCAAATCTTTTTAATCACAGAATTAATTGTCACTCTCGTCTCCTTTAAATTCCGTGATAGCTCAATAGAAGTTCTGACACCGATTTTAATAAATTCTATTATCTTTGGCTTATAATAGTATTCCAATTTTGCTTCATTAAAAGTCATCTCTAAAGATTTAGCAATTCTTTGACTTATCGCAGAGTAATCCTTAAATTCAAACAATACTGAAATTGTTGTAGGAGAATGTCCATCTGATATTAATTTTATAAAGAAAAGACGTTCAATTTCTTCAAAAAAAAGTATTTTATTTATTAAATCATCAAAGTATGTTTTATTAATTCTTTGAAAAATACGAAATAATAATTGAGCTTCATAAAAAGTTAAATCCCAGTATTCTCTTATACGTGCTCTTATAGTGACATTTGTCGTATTATAAAGTTCAGCAATTTTATATTCATCCAATCCCTCCTCTATAAGGTTCTTTAACTCATTCTTAGGAATAAATACAAATTGGTAAGATTCTATGCCTCTTAATGCATATTCTAAATGTCTTTTATATAACCTTTCTTGATAAACATCCATAACTCCAAACAAGAACCGAACTTCCGTCAGATCTTTTATGCCTAGCGACTTCAGTCTTCGATATAATATTCCATGATTAATATTCAGTTTTTCACAGATCTCATCATGAAATAATCCTTGTTCTATAAGTTCTATAAGCTTTTCAAGATCAACATCAATATAACCCCTAATTTTGAATGGAATCCACCCTCCAAAGGCTTTTCTTGCAGAATTAATAGTTGTAATTCCAAGATCCCCCCATAATTCTTTTATCTTAGAATTCACAGTAGAATAACCTATTTAAAACTCATTTGCTATATCTTGTGTGAAATAACCCGACTGTATCATCTTTTTAAGTTCATCTTCGGGAATATTTACATATCGAGGATTCAAAAAACCGTATAAAACAGGATATCCTGTGCCTCCACGATTTAGATTATATCCATATAAAGGTTTTATTTCTTGATTATCAAAAGTAAATTATTTGTAAACATAGGTTTTGTAAAATTCAATATATTATTTCTCTTTATTACAGTGGTCAATAAGATCTGTTGTATAATCAATAACTTGAATAGTAAACTCTCCTCCATCTGTTTGTGAGAATTTCTCATCTACAGTTATTACTTCAAAATCTTTGTTATACCTTTCAAATGCGTTTTGTAAATATTTATTATCAGAGGTTCTAATATGTTCCAAGAATCTTATCCTTAAACTACGAATAGTACATCCAATATAATACATTTCATGATCTAATGATTTATCTTTATTCTGATCGATAAGAATATAAATTACACCATAAAATTCACCCCAAAAATTATTGTCATTACCATCATTTGTATTTCTGTTGGTGATTGTACGAGAATAGGTATTTAGAGGGTTGTTTATCTTCCTTACTGGTATTGTTGGATCTTTAATGGTATTTTTAAAAGAACAATAACGCTTTCTCATTTTATTATTTTTTTTTCCAATTTTTTCTGTTTTATAATTCGATTTATTATACATTTTTAAATAAAAAAATAAAAGGAGTGTGCAATAGATCTAGAAAATTTTCAATTTGAATCATTCTCTTTATAATAAAGTGGAAATGAGGAGTAATAAGTAATATATTAAAATTTTTGAAGACAATGTCATGAACTGCTGAAAAGGTAAATTTAGAGACTGATTTCAATGAAAATTTGGTGAAAAAACTAAACTGAAACTAATGGCAATGAAGGTACAATAAAATATTAAAGATATCTATCATAATGAACTTATGTAAATATATTAGTCAAACTCATCAAGAGCTTGCCAGGCTAAGAACAAACATTAATAATAAAAAGGTGAAACAGATTGAATTTAAATGAAGAAATTCATCATAAGTTAATCTCTAAAGGCGCTTCAATAGTAGGTTTTGCAGATTTAAAAAATGTATCCTATCAAATAAGAAATGATCTAAGGTATGGTATAGTCATAGGAATAAAGTTAAATCCAAAGGTTATAAAAAAAATTAATCCAGGACCAAGTTTGGATTATTATAATGAATATGACCATGTAAATGAAAGATTAAATGAAATTGGTGATTATACGGAATTACTTCTAAAAAGTAAAGGATATGATGCCTTTTCTAAAAGTCAAAAAAATATTTTTATAGATCAAAATACTAAAAGAACAGATTTACCTCATAAAACTGTTGCTACAAGAGCGGGTCTTGGATGGATTGGGAAATGTGCTTTGTTAATTACAGACCAATTTGGTGCTGCAATTCGTCTTACTACTGTATTAACTAATGCTGAGATAAAGGTAGGGAGTCCAATAAATAGCTCGAAATGTGGTGAGTGTGAAGAATGTAAAAAGATCTGCCCTGCAGAAGCCGTTAGAGGATATAATTGGGATATAAATCTGGAGAGAGATACCTTCTTTGAAGCTTTAAAATGTCGAGATAAAATCATTGAAAGGGGAGAAAAATTAAAATTAAGAGAGGCTATGTGTGGTTTATGTATCTATATATGTCCATGGACGCAAAAATATCTAAAGAATATTGGGGATTAGACATAGGGTTTAAGATCTTATTTTTCTATCGTTTTTGAGAATTTTTTTTGCTTAAGAACAATTATAATTTATACTGAAATTATATTTAAGTAAAAAATGGTTATTTCTTTGATAATGAAAGTAATAAAATCGCTGAGATAATTTTGATTTATGAAAAATAGAAGAGATCTGCTAAATTACTAAATTTAAAAAAAATTTTAAAATTATGAAATGGAAGCATTCTTTACAAAAAAGACAGATTATTATCCTAATTCTAATTATAGGACTACTCACTGCAATAACTTCTTTAAATTTAATTCAGATTGAATATCAAATGAGAAGAAAAAGTATTAAGATAATGACTTGGAACATACATAATGGAGTTGGGATTGATGATGAATATGATTTAAACAGAATCACAACTATAATTAAAAGGAATCAACCTGATATTGTCGGTTTACAGGAAGTAGAAGAGGATATGGCTGAATATATTGCAGATGAGTTGAATATGGAATATTTTTTTGGGGCAGACTTTGATGATGATGAGGGGAATGCTATATTGAGTAAATATCCGATTGAAGATGTTGAAATTCTATATTTGTCTCCTGATAATAGCAGATCACTTATAAGAGCAAATCTTATAATAGATTCTGAAATATGGTACTTATTTATAATTCATTTAACACTAAGACCTACAGAAGATAATTTAAGGCAAACAGAACAAATTTTATCCAAAGTATTAAAAGGGTATTCTAAACATGTTATATTAATGGGTGATTTCAATTTTGGACCCGATTCTGATCAATATGAAAAAATAATGAATTATGAAAATATAGAATTTGTGGATACTTACAGATATTTAAATGAAGATCGTGGCCTTACTTTTAGAACAAATTATCTATTTAGGAGGATAGACTATATTTTTTGTTCATCTGATCTGAAACCTATCAATAGTGAAGCAATTTATTCCCAAGCTTCAGATCATTGTGCTGTAATGACAACTTTCTAAAATAAAAGAATCAAGTTGCGTTTGTCTTATTGTATTAGACCTTTAACTATAGCATAATTGTAAAAAGGAAAAAAAGGATAAAAAAAAACAGTGAAAATTCTAAATTTTCAATTGTTCTTTTTCTAATGTTAGTGTATAGGCTTCGTTCATTGCAATTTCGAAAATTTTAACTTTAAATCGATCATGCAGAGGGGAGATTTTACAACCCGCATAGGTTATTTTATATAAAAACTGTGTTAATTTTCCAACGCCACCAATCATTGCTGCTGCCCTCTCAAATTCTTTAAGAGTATTACTATCAAATCCGCCGAAAAAACCTGCAAGGAAAGCAAAAAAATACATAAAAACAAAAATACCGACAACGAATAATAATAACACGTTAATTATTTTATCTCCTAAAGGTATTTCCCATACTAATAAACTGACAAATCTTAAGCATACATACGTGATAATTGCGGCGATTCCAGGTGCGATAAACGAGGTCCAAGGATATAGTTTATAGTCGGAAATTTTTTTCTTCACAACAATCCATACAAAAAGATTTTTTATTATTAAGGCAGGAATGTATGCAATAATAACATAAATCATATTATTGAAATTCATCAATAAAATAAGCAATAATATGGCTCTTAACATTTGTTCAATAATCCACGCTATTCCAGCATATAAAGTTTTTCCTGTGCCTTCAAAAGTAGCATCACCGATCCAAGAATACGGACCAAAAAGTTGAAAGATTATGAGAAAGCCAAGATAATATGTTGCCCGAGCCCAAGTTGGTCCTGCTGCACCAAGAATAAATAAATCTCCAGTAGCCAGCAGTACAGCCACTAAAAAGAATGCGAGATAGTTACACCACTTAAAACCCTGATAAATATAGAGTTTTACTAAATTTGGACGATTATGCTCATATGCCTCCGAAAATCCTCCTAAAAGACTATTGGCAAACAACGCAAGAAAAGAAATTATTATAACAAGGTTATATGCAAGGTTAAAATACCCAAATTCGTTTGAATAATTAGGAACATATATAGCAATAAGGACCATCTGAAAAAGCCATACAGCAGGAACCCAAATATTACCAATCATCAATTTCACACCATAAGACAACGCCTCATTCAGTTCTTGTTTGAAAAAATCAGCTCTAAAAATTCGTTTAACAGAAAACCCCTGCTTTTTAAAGAATATCATAGTAATAAAGAATGTACTCCACTCAGCAAAATATGCCCCAAAAGCATAACCTATCCCTGCACCTAATGCTTCACCGTAAATTGGGTTCATTCTACCCCATTCTCTGAAGATTAAAATAAAAATTATTTGACCAATTAGATTGAGAACTACTGCATATAAAATATACCCTACAAGCTGTAAATCTCCACGCTGTTGGCCTTGAAATATGTAGATAAATACTAAAAAGAAACCTGGATACTGAACAAGCGAATATGAGATAAATATCCAAGTCATATGAGCCATATTAGTCTGTGGGAAAATTATCGAGCCAATAAGTGCAATTAATATTATCTGCAGCATTCCCGTAAGGATCTGCCACCACACGAAAATTTGGATATAGTGAATCGCTTTATCGGGGTCTTTTACCCTATATTGGGCGAAATATTTAGCCAGTGCAAATGAAGTTCCTACATCAAATACCATCCAAATGGCCTGAAAGAATTGATAAGCAAAATTATAATATCCAGATGCCTGTGGGTAAGGTTGAACGTAGCGTGGAATAATGAAAGTAGTAACAACTAATTGGGGCATGACTATCAATAATCCTAAAAAGAAACTGAAAAAAAATCCGGAAATCTGGCGATGTGTTCCGATTTGTTCCCATTCATCTTTTAAATCTATTTTTGTTTTCTTTTCTAATTCCTCAATCTCTTTTTTTTCTAAGAGCTTTAATTCTTCAAGAGAGATTATTGGAGGAGGTTCTGTTGCCTCCATTTTTTCTGCTTCATCCTTCTTGTCTGGTGTGGATTTCTTATCTATAGGATTGAGTTTTGATCTTCTTCTAACGGTTAAAAATAGTAGAATAGCCACAATTGAGACAATAGAAACATACACTGATAATAATATCTGTTCAAACAGATGGGGAACCGGACTATATTCCCATTGATGATATTCGGGGATAGGTTCATCTTGGCAATCTTGAATTACACTATATATGAAATAATTGAAATAAGGCCAAAGTTTAAACTCTTTATTATACGCATCTTCCATTAAACCAGTGAAAATGGAAATTTTCCCCTTTCCTAGATCTCTCTCTCCAAATATTAGAGTTTTATACTTTTCTTGTTCTAGATTTTTAGAGATGGGGTAGCCTTTAATAATTACATCTACAGAATCATTTAAGTCGTGCAATATTAGTATATCTTTTAAGTCTGGGGCGGAATTCCATTCGATTTTTTTGCTGATCTCATGATCCTCATCTTTAGGAGTGAGTACGTATTCTTCATCATTGTATCCCATATCAGCACTTTTTTCAAGAATATTTAACTTTTCTAAAAGATAAGATTCATCCTCCAAATTTGGGCCACATAGTAAAAACAGCCCACCTCCTTTTTTAATAAACGTCGTCAAATTATTTATTTCAAGATCGTTGAATTCATCTACATCTGGATCCAAAAGTACTACTACATCATAGTCATCTGCATCCCTTAATTCGGAAATTCTATCGGTTTTGTCAATTTCGAATGAATCGTCAATTTTTAAGGATCTTATAAAATTATCGTAATCCCCGTTATATACCACTAAAATTTCAACATTGTTATCTTTATCAGTTGAACCTGCAGCTTTAATTGGATGTAATGCAAGTGCAAACACCATGACATATCCGATTAATAAAATAAGAGAAATTATGAGTATTTTAGGAGTTCTATCTTTTTTGTGAAAAATAAATTCTAATTTCATAGATTATAATTTTAATTTACTCTTTAAATAAGTATCTTAAAAATTACATAAATGTGGAAAAAAAATATTTTTTTTTAAGATTACTCAAGTATTTCAATATCGAGTTGGTCCAAAATCTCAATTAAATCAAGCACTTCGAAACCCATATTGAATGTTTCATTGGCATCGCTTAAGTTTGTCTTACAAAAGGGGCACATAGAGGTCAATACGGCAGCCCCTGTTTCTTTAGCTTCTTCCAGCCTCTCTTTTGAAATTTCTAAAGCCCAATCAGGGTACCCAATTTTTACACCTCCGCCTGCACCACAACACCATGCATTTTCTCTAATTCTTTCCATCTCAACGAACTTAATTCCCGGGATTTGTTTTATTACTTCCCTGGGAACTTCATACATATCCATATGTCTTCCAAGATGGCAAGGATCGTGATACGTTATTACTTTGTCATAATTTGAGGCAATTTTGATTTTTCCGTCATTTAGAAGTTTTTTAATCAGTTCCCCCGTATGATAAACTTCAAATCCTAAGTCTGCTCCGAATTTTTCATAATCTTTCAATAAAGTTCTATAGCATCCCGCACAAGAAGTTACCACTTTAGAAGCACCTGCATTTTTTATTCGTGCAATATTGTAGTTCATAAAATCGGATGCACAATCTACTTGTCCAGTTCTTAACATTGGACTTGTGCAGCAATGTTCATCAACTAAAGTAAAATCTATACCTGTTTTTTTAAGAAGTCTAAGTGTTGCATCCCTTAAATTTTGTTGACGATAATTTGAAGTACAACCTATGAAGTAAACCCATTCTGCTTCATCTGGTAAATCGTATTCTTTCTTTAATGCTTCATTATCAGAGTTTGGCTCTCCATAAGGATTCCACATCTCGGGATTAGTTGCCCGCTCTACCAATACTTTTTGTTTTTCAGGGCAAAATCCGCTCTTTGTGGCTTCAGCGCGAGCTGCTTCAATCATATCCACAAGTAAGAAATTAAATTTTTCAAATCTGCAATTTTCCATACAATTCCCACAGGTTGGGCAGGAGTAGAGTACGTTTGCTAAATTCTCGCTCCATTGCAGATCTCCATTAATTACTCCATAGATAAGCCATAGTCTTCCTCCCGTACTGTATGTTTCAAAGCGATGCTTTTTATAGCTAGGACAGTTAAAATCATTATAATCATAAGTGAATTTACAATATCCACATCGAAAGCATCTATGGATGATATCTTTCCAATCTAATTCTGCTTCACTTGTCATTTTTTACACCTCCCAATTTCCAGGATTCATAATTCCATTAGGATCTACGATATTACGGATGGTTTTTAAGAGCATTTTATAATTAGGATCCATTTTTTCAATCATTAATTTTTGACCACCCAATTCTGCTTTCCATGGGAGTCCTCCTAAATTTAACACCATTTCATTGGTTTCATGAAGTGCTTTTCTAGCTTTTTCCATATCCTCCGGATCAGCCCTATTAAATGAATATGAGGCAGCAAACATTACGGCATGACCTCTTCCGATTATTCGAGAAACTTGCGTTGGGACAATCCCATACTTCAGAGAAATATCGCGCGCTATTTCGATAGCTTCTGGTATCTTTTCTAAAGGCATAAAGGAGCCGACATATTCGAAACCACCCCCTTTTCTAAAATCAGCAGCTTTTGCGGCAAATTGAGGTTGTTCTAAAAAAATATCATAATATTTAGGAGGCATTTTCATAAAAGTCGCTTTATTTTTACGATACATCTTTTTCAGTATTTTTGTTTTAGACGCTAGTTCTTCTTGAGTATCTCCATTTATATAAAGCATAAGAATTGCATATCCTTTCATAAAATCTGGCTTTTCTGCCAATGCAACCATTAGATCTTCAGGTATATCAGTTTTTGTAAGATTCAAAACCAATTCTGGAATAGTGTCTAGATCTTTGATTAAGCCGATGACAATATCTCGAAATTTAGGCTTTGGGAATAATTTGATAGATAATTTTGTTACAATCCCCATCGTTCCGAAAGCACTAGTAAAAAGACCAACTAAGTCCGGTATGGGGCCTCTCGTAAACCAATATTTAGACATTGCACATGACCCAACTTTTAATACCTCTCCATTTGCTAACACAACTTCTAATCCATTTATCATCGCTCCATGATCTCCGTACTTCTGTGATAAATAACCAGAACCGTGTATTAGCGCGTTTCCAGCTAATGTTATTGATGGGGGCGCATCTGGAAATGGAGCTCGAAGATCTGGATATTTTTCATTTAAATAAGAAATGATTTGCCCGGAGGTTACCCCAGCTTCTACTAAAGCATATCGGCTTGTCTCATTTATTTCAATTATTTTATCCATTCGCTTCATGTCTAAAACGATGCCACCCTTAACCGGAATTACTAATCCACTTAAGGTCATTCCCCCTCCCATAGGGATGATTGGAATTTTTTCTTCGTTAGCTATCCTTACAATTTGTTGTACTTCTTCGACTGTTTCTGGCATAGCTACGAAGTCCACAGGTCGAGGGTGAGAAACCCCTGGATCTTGGGAATAAATAAAGAGTTCTTCCGGACTATTTGATGCAAAATCTTTACCTACAATTTCTTCTAGTTTACTTAACACTTCAACATTACTCATGGTATATACCACCAATTTTAAAATATAACCTATTATTTACTTGATTTTATAGATTTTTTTATCTTGATATGAATAAATATTATTCTCTTTTTATATTTTTAATAATTATTCATTTTAGGATCTAATCAAATAATTTCCCAATTCCCAGGATTCATTATTCCATTTGGATCTAGAGTATTTCGTATGGTTTTTAGTAAATATTTATAATTCGGATCCATTTTCTCGAGAATTAATTTTTGTCCGTCTAATTCCGCTTTCCATGGAATACCACCAAGTTCTAAAGCAAGTTTATTCGTTTCATGGAGCGCATTGCGTGCATTTTCCATCTCCTTAGGATCAGCTCTATTGAACGAATAAGAGAAAAACATTACTATAGTGTGGGTTTCACCAATTAATCTTGATCCTAATGTAGGAGGAATTCCATATTTTCTTGAAACTTCAGCACCCTTTTTATATGCATCAGGAATTTTTTCCAATGGCATAAATGCTCCAACATATTCAAAACCACCGCCTTTTCTATAATCTGCAGCTCCTGCTGCAAAAATTGGTCTACCCAAATATAAATCATGCATCTTTTTGGGTGCTTTCATAAATCTTGCACCAGATTTACGATATAATTTCTTTAAGATTTTAACTTGTTCATCTAAAGTTTCTTGTGTTTCCCCAGTGATATATGTCATAAGAAAAACATAGCCTTTCATCCATTCGGGTTTATCCTGCATACCTAGTAATACATCTTCAGCAATACCAATGGCAGTTAATTTATAAAGTAAATCTGGGATTTTTTCAGGATCTTCCATTAAACCAAATACGATATCCCTCTTTTTAGGTTTTGCAAATAATTGAATTGATAGCTTAGTGATTATTCCCATTGTTCCAAAAGCACTTATAAATAATCCTATAAAATCAGGTATAGGCCCTCTACCAAACCAATAATCTGATAAAGCACAAGATCCAAACTTAGCAATCTCTCCATTTGGAAGTATAACTTCTAAACCATTGATCAGACCTCCATAATCACCGTATCTTTGGGATAAATACCCAGAGCCATGGATTAATACGTTTCCTACTATTGTTGCTGAGGGCGGAGCGTCAGGAATGGGCGGTTGTAAATCAGGATAATTTTCTCTAAGATATGTCAGTAATTTGCCTGTAGTAACTCCTGCTTCTATTAGGGCATAGCGACTAAATTTGTTAATCTCAAGTATTTCATCCATGCGTTTCATGTCTAAAACGATACCTCCTTTAACAGGGATTATAAGTCCAGAAAGAGTTAATCCTCCACCCATAGGAACAATCGGGATCTTTTCGTTATTTGCTAATTGTACGATTTTCTGAACCTCTTCAGTTGTTTTGGGCATTACTACAAAATCAACTGGACGAGGAATTGACGCTCCAGGATCATGAGAATAAATAAAGAGGTCTTCCCGCTTATTTGAGGCAAAATCTTTTCCCACAATTTCTTTTAATTTACTTAATACTTCAACACTATTCATTTTTGTTAGCCCCTAATTCAACAAAAAACAATTTATCTTTGAAATAAAAGATTTTTTTTATCTTGATAAGATTATATATTTGTCTCTTTTTATTCTTATAATAATTATTCATTTGAGCCGTAAACTAACGAATTTCCCAATTCCCGGGATTCATAATCCCGTTAGGATCTACGACGTTGCGGATAGCATTAAATAACTTTTTATAGTTCGGATCCATCTTCTCGAGAATTAACTTTTGACCGGTTAATTCTGATTTCCAGATTATTCCTCCTAAATCTAATACCAATTTATTTGTCTCATGAAGAGCATTTCTAGCATTTTCTATATCTGCTGGGTCAGCTCTATTAAATGAAAAAGAAGCAGCAAACATTACATTATGTCCTTTTCCAATTACTCTACAAACTTGTGTGGGGGAAATTCCGTATTTTAATGAAATGTCACGCGCTTTTTCAATCGCCTCTGGAATTTTTCCAAGTGGCATAAAAGAGCCAACATATTCGAAACCGCCACCTTTTCTATAATCTGCTGCTGTTGAAATAAACATAGGCTTTTCTAAAAAGAATTTATTCAGTTCTTCTGGTATTTTCATGTAGCTACCCTTCGTTTTACGATATAAGCGCTTTAATTTTTTTGTTTTGGAATCGATTTCTTCTTGCGTGTTTCCAGTTATGAATGTCATTAAGAATACATTACCCTTCATGAAGGCGGGTTTATCTTGTACGAAGAAAGTGATATCTTCGGCTAAATCTATCTGAGTAATTTTTGATATAGCAACCGGAATCATCTTAGGATTCCCAAATACGCCAACAGCAAGATCTCTTAATTTGTCTTTCGGATATAGTTTAATAGAAAGTCTAGTCGCAATTCCCAAAGTGCCAAAAGAACTTATAAATAATCCGATAAGATCGGGGATAGGACCTCTGGTAAACCAATAATCGGATATACAACAAGAACCAAGCTTACAAATCTCACCGTTTGGCAAAACTATTTCTAATCCATTAATCATCTCCCCATGGTTCCCATACTTTTGGGATAAAAAGCCCGATCCATGAATTAACGCATTTCCAGTCACCGTTGCTGAAGGAGGAGCATCCGGGATTGAGACTTCTAAATCGGGATGATGTTTTTCAAGGTAAGCGGTGAGGATTCCCGTTGTTACTCCTGCTTCAATAAGAGCATATCGGCTTGTTTTGTTTATTTCAATGATTTGATCCATTCTTTTCATATCGACCACAATCCCCCCTTTAATAGGGATAGTCAATCCACTTAATGTCATCCCCGCACCCATTGGAACCAAAGAAATTTTTTCTTTATTAGCTAATCGCACGATCTTTTGGACTTCCTCAACTGTTCTAGGCATAATCACATAATCCACAGGACGAGGAATTGAGGCTCCAGAATCCTGGGAATAAATAAAAAGATCTTCTGCTTTATTAGACGCAAAATCTTGACCAACGATGTCTTCTAACTTTCTCAAGATCGCTTCTTTATTCGTTATGGATAACTCCAAATTTTAAATCAGCTCTTAAAAAAATACTAAAATTTTCCCTTAGTGTTTCATATTTGGATTAATAATTACTTAAACTTCTTCGTTTTAATACTTTTTTCACATTTAAGTCAATTATCCTATTTCCCAATTGCCCGGATTCATTATTCCATTCGGATCCAAAGAACTTCTTATGCTTTTAAAGAGTTTTTTATATTTGTCGTCCAATTTATCTAGTATTAGTTTTTGAGCATTTAATTCTGCTTTCCAGGGAATGCCCCCCATGTCTAAAACAGCCTTATTTGTGTCTTCTAAAGCATTTCTCGCATTTTGTATGTCCTTAGGATCTGCCCTGTTAAAAGCATAAGATATAAAAAATAGGATGTTATGCCCTTTTCCAATAACTCTGCACCCCATGGTAGGAATAATACCATGCTTAGAAGATATTAAAGATCCTTTGGTTAAAGCTTCAGGTATCTTTTTCAGCGGCAACATTGCTCCTACGTATTCAAAACCACCTCCCTTTCGAAAGTCCGCCGTGGTTGAGTAGAAAATGGGTTTCTCTAAGAAAAAGTCTTTCATTCGTGGTGGTAATTTCATTTGGCGCCCTTTTACGCCCTGGTAAATCTTTTTTAACGCTTCATTTTTCCTGTTTAACTCTTCTTCAGTATTTCCATTTATGAATACAAGTGCGAAAATGTGACCTTTCATCCAGTTTGGCTTATCTTGGATGGCCAATAGAATGTCTTCTACTAACTCAGAGTGGGTGAGGTTTAGCACAAGGTCTGGAATTGCGTTTATATCATCAAAAACGCCCACAACTAGATCTCTCAATTTTGGTTTCGGATATAATTTTATGGACAATTTAGTGGCTATTCCTAGGGTACCAAAAGAACTTACGAATAAGCCAATTAAGTCTGGTATGGGGCCTCTCGTAAACCAAAAATCAGAAACCGCACACGACCCTAATCTAGCTAATTCTCCATTTGGCAACACGACTTCCAAGCCATTAATCGTGTCTCCATGATCTCCGTATTTTTGCGAAAGAAATCCCGACCCATGAATCAAGACGTTTCCCGCGATGGTAATTGATGGGGGCGCGTCGGGAATAGAGGCTTGTAAGTTAGGAAACTTACGTTGAAGGTAGGATTTCAACTTACCCGAAGTGACCCCCGCTTCGATAAGAGCATATCGACTCATCTCGTTTATTTTAATGATTCGATCCATTCTTTTCATATCGACGACAATGCCCCCTTTAACTGGGATGGTTAGTCCGCTTAATGTCATCCCCCCACCCATAGGTACTATGGGGATTTTTTCTTCATTAGCTAAGCGCACGATGCTTTGGACTTGTTCTACCGTTCGAGGCATAATCACATAATCCAAAGGACGAGGAAGTGAGGTTCCAGAATCTTGGGAATAAATAAAAAGATCTTCTGGTTTATTAGATACAAAATCTTGACCAACAATATTTTCTAACTTGGTCAAAATTACTTCCTTTTTGGTCATAGACAACTCCATAATCCAAATCAGCTCCTAATTAGTAACTAAAGGTGGTTGTTAAATGTCTTATAGTTGGATAATATAATATTTTCATTTCCTTATTTTAATACTTTTTTCAAGTTTAAAGAAGAATCTACAAAAAAATTATGTATCTTGATTTAAGAAGAATATGATATATACTATATGTATTTTAAGACTTACATCTAAAATGCTTGAATTTTAAATTTAAAAAAAAATTGAGAGGGTAATATTACCAGGTTATATCAAATATAGCTTTATTTTGATCAATCATTTCAACTTTTCCGGTTTTAATACCCAACATTTCTAATATCCCTAAGTAAACACCTTTATATAACAGAGGATCATAACCGGGTGCTGGTGCCTCAATAACAACATGACGATCCTCAGCAGTAAGAATTTTTCTGGGAATTACTGGAACACCCCCATCATCTTGATGATCCACGAGAAAATTCTCTGTTTCAAATAAAATCGCATCCAACGGAGTCTTGATTTTATCAGGTGGTAAGCCAACAGTTCTATTCACTAGTGGATAAACATTCCTTCCCATGGTAACTATTGCTTTTCTACCTGTAGGTGAAGCATTAGCATAAGCTTTTAAAGCAAAATCAATTAATTCAGCACTATAATATTCTTCGGGTTCAAGTTCTTCGAAATGTTTTCCAGTTTTTGCATAAATAGCCTCATCTGCTTTTTTTTTCTGTTCTTTATAAAGTGTCATTAATCTACCGATGAAAGTAATAAATTTACCTTTTACTTTAGCCATATACATATCCCCTTATTAAATGTAAGTAACTTATTAATTTTCTTTGATTATTTAAATTTTCTTTGAATATAATTTTTCGAACGGATGTATGTCACATTTTTGTAATTTCCAAATCTTAAGAGAACATCCTAAATATCATCTAATATCTCTAACTACTTAGAAAATATGAAATCTTAGATTAATCATTAAATATGAAGTAGTTTTTTTAAAGAGAAATAAAGCGCCAATTTTATCTGAAGGTTCATTGTGGACTTTAACATAGTGATGTAAGATTTTTTACAATTTTGTTAATAAGGCCATATATTTATAAATTAATATGATTTAATCCATTATACCTTGTTGAGTATCGCTATATTACTATTCACTATTTTTGGTATATGGACAATCAAATTTATTCTCCCTCCAATCATTAAGCGAATTCGAGGAAATAATTTACCTAAGGGATGCATTATAATAGATAGAGATATTCCAATAAACAAAAAGCAAAGACCGGGAAATAGATTGTCGCAGATAGCTGTTGGATTCGGGATATTTTATTCATATGTTATTCTATTTGACTATGCAATTCGCTTAACAATATTAGGTTTTGGCGAGCATAATTTATTTTTCATAATGGAACTTCCTGTTGCGGTGAATTGGATAGGTATTATTGGAATGTGGCTCCTAGGCGTTTGGGTATCATTAACTTTTACTTATAATGTTAATTATACTTCCTGTACAAACAAAATGAAAGTAGAAAAATATGTATTAACTACAGGAGGACCATATAAATATGTCCGACATCCGGCATATATTGCGGGAATATTTGAGAATTTGTTTATATTTCTGGCAACCGGTATATGGGGAATATTATTTGGCTTAATTGGTTTTTTAGCACTCCCTTACCAAGCAAAAGAGGAGGAAAAGATGCTGAGCGAAATATATGGTGAGATATATACTAATTACATGTCTAAAACGGGACGATTCTTTCCGATATTTAAAAGAAAATAATAAAGTTTTATATAATTAATTAGAAGAAAAAATTTAATCTTTAATATTAAGAAGCTTCTTTATTAAGAGCAAAGCTCCCTTTTTGTCAAGTGGTTCACATTTTTCTAACACATGTATGTCACATCCTTGAAATTCCCAAATATTAGGAGGATATCCTATATATTATCTAAACCCTCTAAATTCTTTAATGTAATTAAGAGTTATTTGAAGAACAAAACAAGATATCATGTTTAATTTTCTCAACTTTATTATAATTTTTAAAGACAAAACCTACAAAGATAAAAATAAATATAAAAACTAGAATTAAATCAATTATAAATAAAATCGAACAAATATAAACGATTATTATAAACACAGGATAAACCTTAGCCAATAAAATATTGGCTAAACCAACTATTAGAATTAATGGTACTAAAAAAACAAGAATTCCCGTTATATTTTCTATTTTTCTAATCTTCGATGAAAATATATTATATGGAGTAAGATCACCAGTAAATTTGCGAGACTTTGTTTCATTTAGCTTAAGAAATTCATTAGTCCAAACATTATTTTTCACGTAAATAATCGATTCAAACTTAAAAAATTCTAATTTAATATATTTTCTACTAGTTTTGGAGAATCTTTCATAAAGACAAAAAATACTAATTAGGGATATAAACAATAAAAAAGAAATCCACCAGATAATTTGGATTATCATTAATAAAATAACAAGAAGAATCAATAAACCCCATAAATACAGACAAGGACTTATAGATGGTCTCCCTTTCAATTTGGAATGTCTTAAACAAGCCCACGCTTTAAAGTGTCTTTTATGATTTTTATCATACACATCAATTTTACTCTTAACCTCCTCACTACCACATATAGGACAGACTTTCGGAGGAATCAAATCAATTTCTTTATGCGATTCATCTTTAAAATCATTTGTAATGAATAAAACATTAAATCCTGATATATCATCCATAAATATTCCTTTATTTATATTTAAAGTTCCGATTTCAGCTGAATTTTATTTAAAAGTCTAATTTTAATAAAAATTCAATAAAATTTAAATCAGTATTACAATTTGGACATGTTTCAGCTTTTTTCATTTCACTAATATCAGCTCCGCATTTATAACAGTAATTTTGATATGCCCTAAGATGGTTTATATTGCTTTTTACATTATTTATTGCTGAATTAAAATATATAAATAAGACATAAGTGGCTCCTACTGGAACTATACTAAATCCTAAAATAAGCCATATCCCACCACATTCAAAAAGTTCTGGTGAGGAGATGAATAGTATTACAGATAACCCACTTAAACTAATATAAGCAGATATAATTTCAATTAAGCCTATGATTTTTATAGTTTTTAATTTCATATTATTTACAACTTTTCTTAGAATTTCATTTTAAATAAAAAATCTTTAAATTAATTTAAGTATAAAATGAAATTGTTTAATAAAATTCCTATCAATCATTCTTAATTAACAACTCTTCAAGAGGATTTAATTCAACCTTTCCCTTTTTCTGTTAATATTGAAGGTATAAATTTATCTACTAAGAAAATTGCTTTGATAAATTTCAGTTTTTTATATAAATTGTTAAATTTGGATATTCAAACAAAAAACACATTAGCTAAAATAATTTTGTTTAATAGCTTAGAAGATGTTGAAAAATTAAAAAGTCTAATAAATAAATTAGACCGTAATCCTCGACTAAAAATCTATAGTATTAATGAATTCTAAACCTATCTTCAAAAAACCGTATTAGACAAATAGACGAGAAATTATAAATAATACTTTAGAGGTCTAAAATCTTTCTAAGTAAAAACAAAGCACCTTGCTTGTCTAAAGGTTCATTATTATTTCCGCATTTGGGGCTCATTATGCAACATGGACAACCGTTTGGCTCATCACAGCTACAAGAATCAATTAATATGTGTGTCAGGACCAATAAATCTGTCAGACTATTGTAGAGCGATTCAGCGATCCCTATACCACCTCTGTATGCGTCATAAATATAGATAATTGGTTGCTGTTTAACTGGATCGAAATCTATGGAAAGCCCGCCAAGGTCCCATCTGGAAATTTGGGCTAACGCCGGCGCCATTGCTATCATGGCATGTTCAATCGCATGCACCGTCCCGCCAAGATCATGCCCTTCCATTTCTAGTTCTTTTTGAAATTCATAAGGAATTAAAAACCAAAGTGCTTGAGATTCAAATTCGATAATAGGAATATCGTCTAAGGGAAATCTTGAACGAATTTCTTGAGTTAAAGTATCAATAACCTTGTAAGAATAATATTCATGTTCGACCTTCACATTTCCAAAATGAGCTTTTATTTGATTTTTTGGTCCAGTTTCTTTTTCTAAAAGTATTTCTAAAGGAGTAATATCGGTATGTTTTAATGATTGTGTGTAAAAGTCAATGTTTGCTCTCGTAATGTATACTTTTCTCGCTTCAAAATCAAGTTCTTCTACAATATATGTCTCAGCCTCATAAAGATACACTGCCCCATGATGTAAGTCTCTAAAAACATAACTCTCATCTTCCACAGTTAAGTATTCTTCTTTAGTAGGAGTTCTTAAAATAATCTTATAACTTCGATCAGAGAGATTATTCAATCCATATTTCTCATTTGGGAAAAAGTCACCTTTCCAATAATACTTATCACCCCGTTTCATAAGTAGTGATTCAGAAACTAATTCTTCAAGAGATTCTATAAAAATGGCTTTATCAGGCTTGCCGAATTTATAATAATCATTACTTTTTAGAGGAATTTCTTTCGCAGCACAACACAAATGATTTTTTAAAATATATTTATTATTTAAAGTAATCAAGACCTCTTCCTTGATTGGTCCAAATAAAATCTCTGGATTATGAATATAAAATAAATCTAGGGGATTTGGCATAGGAACTAAAGTAGATAATGATAGTTCTTCCCCTCTACCAGAACGACCAATTTGCTGCCGAAAACTTGAAATGGTGCCCGGAAATCCAGAACTAATAGTGGCTTCCAATGAGCCAATATCTATTCCTAATTCTAATGCATTTGTAGAACTGATCCCTAATATTTCTTTGCGTTTAAATCGCTGTTCAATTTCTCTTCTTTTATTTTTACTAATGCCTGCTCTATAACTAAAGATTTTGTCCCTTAGATTGGGTAACGCTTCTCTTGTCCAAATTGCTTGAAGTTCAGCCATTTTTCGTGATAATGTAAAGGTTAAGGTTTGAATTCCATTGTTGTATTTTAAATGACTTAAAAATAAATTTTTCGTTTCTTGATGAGCAGAACGGTATTTTCCAGTAATTTTATCATAAGGCAAATCCCACATAATAACTTTTTTTTTTCCCGAAGGTGAGTCATCCTTATCTATAACAACAAACTCTTCTCCCACTAACTTTTCAGCAAAATCTTTGGCATTATTAATGGTGGCGCTAGATAAAATCCAAATGGGTTTTACATTATATAATTCAAGGATTCTTTTTAGCCGTCTTATCAATAAAGCGAAATTAGAACCAAAAATTCCCCGATATATATGAATTTCATCTAATACAACATATTTTAAGTTTTTACATATTCGCTGCCATTTCTGTTTAAACCAGGGCAAATAAAAGTGAAGCCCATAAGGATTAGTAATTATAATGTTAGCACTTGATAGTACTTGCCTTTTTTCATTAGGTTCAATATCGCCGTCATAAATTCCAAGTCTGGATTTTTTGATATTAGTATCTTCCATTAATTTTGAAAGCACATTAAATTGATCCCTTGCAAGAGCTTTCGTCGGAAAAATATAAATGGCAGTTGATTCTTCATCTTTAAAAATTGACTGTAAAACGGGTAAATTGTAGCAGAGAGATTTTCCTGATGCTGTGGAAGTGACTATTACCGTATTATTCCCATTTAATATGCTATTAATAGCTTCAGTCTGGTGACCCCATAATTCTATCGAATTGTTATCTAACCAACGCTGTAATCTTTTTCTCAATGATTTCTCTAATTCACCATATTTAGCCTTTTTAGCGGGAATATTTTGAATGTAAGAGATTTGTCCAGAATAATAATCTTGAGATTTAATATAGGCTAAAAATTCTTCAAAATCAACCATAGATTGTGTCATTATTTAAAATGATTGTGGCTAATTAAAAATTTCAAAAGCTTGTAGATTTAATAATTTTTATTAAGAGTTAAAATTAAATTTCTAAACTCTTTTGTTTTTTAAAAGTATAAATATATATAGTTCATCTATAATTTATGATATTATAGAAAAGAAATGTATATACACAAATAATAGTGAATTAAAATGGCTGGTGCTGCAAAAACCTGTTTAATATGTCTAGGGCTGATTCTGATTATAATAGGTCTCATAGCTTTGCGGAATGGAGGCATTATATTACTTATTACTGGCGCAGTATTATTTATCGTGGGGATTTGTTCCTCCAGAAAAGCATCAAAAAGTCTTGATAAAACGCCCATTACGAAAACAACTCCTAAATCTGAAACGATCCCGCCTCCACAAGCTAGTCCGCAAAAAGTTCCAGAACCAAAAGTCGAAACTCCCAGGTATTGTTCGCTTTGTGGTGCTGAAGTTAAAGGAGAGTATTGCCCTGATTGTGGAACAAAGATTGAATAAGACCAATTTGAGTAGTTTGCTCAATATTTTTTCATTAATTTTTTATTATTTTTTTTTAGATAAGAAGTTAAATTCATAAATTTCAAAATTATATGATTTTTAATAAGTCTAAATAAATTAATAAAAATATTTAAAATTCTTTTAAAGGAAGATGCTTACTTCCAAATGGGAAAAAGTAGATTTTCAGCAATTTGTAAATGATTTTGGCACTAAAATTATATTAGAAAATGCTCCAACTTTATTGTATTCCAACAAGGAAAAGGAACATGAAGCTTATAATTCCTTAATCGCGTTTTTTTTAGTTGGTGCGGGATTGTGTTTGTACGTATCAATTTCATTATTCTTAATGGAAGTTTATTTTAATATCTTCACTTTTATTATCATTACCATTTTATTAACCACTTTTGATATAGTGTTACTATTCAATTATATTAGATCTAAAGTGCATATTAAGCCTATAGAGTGTTGGATTGAGGTTTACAAATATTTAGATTTTTATTGCCTTTCTTATTATCCCATCTTTTCGGGGAAAAGTCTTCCCAATAAAGCGAAAGACGTCATTTATAAGCTGTACCAAAACGAAGTCTTACATCATAAAATTAATATTACTCAGATTGAAGTTTATTTAGAAATTTCTCAAGCTGATGATAGCAATTATAAAAAATTAGGTTTCTTTTTCCAATACGGGAGGGGAAAAGATTTTAAAGATGATGAGATCGAACGCAATTCTTGGAAATATTTTTCAGCTGATACATCATTGAATGAAAATTACTTAGCTGTTGCAAATTGGGATCACCAATATGAGTGGCGTTTAGATCTAGAACAGGATTTTGACAAAATTAATGTGTTTTCCCCGTGGGTAATTAAAAAATGGGATCAAACCAACTTAAAACCTCTCACAGAAGATTTTAAAAAGAAGATCAAATGGCACCTTCTAAATTTAAAATCTGAACCCAAATTAAAACCTTGGAATGGAAATATTGAGGAACAAACATATCAAAACAAGAATGCTTATAAAGATTTAGAAATAATAGATGAAGCGATTGAAAAAATCATCGGACCAAATGTAGAATTAAACAAACTTGGAGACCTTGAAAAACAGCTTTTAAAGTTTAAAATATATTTTAGAGATTTGAAATTGTAGCCTTATTTTGGCTAGTTTATATAATATTTTTAAAAAAATTAGAAATATTGATAAAAGTAAAAGAACATAATTTGACTAATAATAACTTTTATTTTCCTAAAATACAAATTTTATGGAGTGAATTAATTTTGGAATCATCACAAACAGTATCAAAAATAGAAATTCCTGTAAATAAAATCTTTTATAGTAAAGATTCAAAGGTACTCTCTGTTGAAGTGCTCGGATTTACGTTTATAGGTCATTATAAAAAATCTTCCACAATAGGGGAGATATTGGATGATATTTTTAACTCATTACGCCACATCCAAATAGAAAGGGGTAGTATTTTTATTATCGATGCTGCACATCTACATATACCTGAAACAACGAAATTAAAGAATTTAAAAATAAAAGAGAAAATATTTATTGAAGAAAAGGAAAAAAAAGTAGAGGAGAAAGTAGAGAAAAAAAAAAGTAGGAAAAAAAGGTATACTAGTACTAAAGATATCGGCGAACCCATTGAAGAGGTCGCTGAAGAAGAAGAAATGGAAGAATCTTTTGATGATAGGGAAGCGAAACCTAAAGCAGATGAACTTGAACTACGAAAATCAATGGAGGAAGAATTATCTGGATTAAAACTAAGCAAACCCCAACCCGCAAAAAAAGAAAAAGAAGTATCACCCCCTCGAATCCCTAAAGCACCCCCAGCTGCAGGACCAGCTACTGGTGCTGCTCGAGATTCCTTAGTTTCCGACCTAAAGCGATCAGAAGATCTTGAAACTGAAGCTGAAGAAGAACCCAAACCAACCAGATACGATATCAATATGGGGTTTCAATACTATTCAGTAATGATGGAAAATCAATCGTACTTCTTTTATGTTTACTTAAGTTTTAAAGAATTAATAATTCAAGATGAAGAGGGTAAGACAGTTTATAAAACTCGATTTTCTATAACCACGACTAAGGAAGAACCTCCCATATTAGATTTGAGAATTGAGGGAGAAGGTTTTGAAGTCCATCCTCTAAGCGGTAAAGTTGAAGTCAAAAAAGATTTCGTCAATCCTCCCGTAATGATATTTTCAGTTCTTCCGATAAAATCAAAAAAGAAAAAAAAGAAAAAAGAAAGCGAGAAGAGATTCCTTAACGTATATGTTGATTTTGAAGGAAAAACGGTTAGTCATTCGATTTTATCAATAGTTGTTCAACCTAAACATTTTCATTTAGATGTTGGTCCCTTTCATTTCGACTTGACTAAAACCCAAGCCATGTTAATATCTTTTATCTCAATATTAATAACCATAGGATCGGTTGCGTATTCATTGTTAACCTTAGATATTTCAGGACCTACGACGGATGTAATAACTGGGTTCGTTCCAGGAATAGGATCTTTGATTTTCTTAGGCACGTTTCTCTATACCCTAATAAAAGAAGGAATATATCCCGTGCAACAACAATTAAATAGTCTCCTTAACTTCGATAAGGGTATTACTACGCTAAAGTAAGTAAGCTCATTTTTTTATTTTTTTTAAATATTCCCAAAATTTTTTTTTTAAACCAGTCAACTCTAATTCTTTTAATTTGATAAAAAAGATTTCTCTCTTTGCAATAATAGGATATTGTTCAATTTCTAAAATTCTAATAAGACCAGCATCTGCCGCTTTTTTTGCTATGTGTTCACTTAATATTGAGATATAGTTTGACCCGCTTACCGCTGAAATAATAGAATCATTATCATTTATTTCTAAACCAATATTTAGCTCATGGTATTTATTAAATTGTTCTTCAAAAATATCTCGAGTCCCTGAACCTTTTTCTCTAGCGATGAAGGGAAATTTCACAAGTTCATTAAAAATAATTTGATCAGTATTACGCTTTAGTAATGTATGTTGAGTTGAGCATATAAATTTTAATTGATCTTGCCCTATTTGAATCACTTCAAAATCATTTTTATTATAACTCATAAAGCTACCTATTCCTGCAAAATCTGCCATTTCCCGTTTTAGTAATTCAATAGATTTATGAGAATTATTAATAGATATTTTAAAATTTACAGAAGAATATTTTTCTCGGAATTGGGCTATACTCTTGGGAAGTATATGAGAACCGGGGAGTGTTGAAGCAGTAATAATTATATCTTCAATTTGCTTTTGTGTGAATTGTGAAAGTTCTTGTTTACATGAATCAAATAAAGCTATAATTTTCTCAGCATAGTTCAGAAAAATTTCACCCTCTGGAGTGAGATTAAATTTTCTGGTTGTTCTATCTATTAACGTAACTCCCAACTCTTCTTCTAATTGAGATATCTGGTGAGATAACGTACTTTGGGATATGGAAAGATCTTTTGCTAAACCAGAAAAACTCTGATATTTTGTCAGACTTATAAAATTTCTTAAAAATTCAATATTCAAATTAAAAATCAACTCAAAAATAGTATATGTTTATTAGAAACAACATCTAATATTACTTCAATAGTTCTTATATGTTTATCAATTCTATAAGCTTTAAAGTTAGAAAGTATTTAAATTTATAATTAAAATATTATCATCTTTTTAGAAATTCAAGGATTAGAATTATGTCATCTCATTTTTTACATGATTTATTAAATCCGAAAAGTATCGCCTTTTATGGAGCAAGCAATAGTTACCAAAAATTTGGTAGTATGTTGTTCATGAGAGTTATAAACTCTGGATTTGAGGGGAACATATATCCAATCCACTTAGAATTGGACAATGTACAAGGTCTTAAGGCTTATAAAGAAATCGCAGATGTTCCAGAAATACCGGATCTCGCTGTTCTAGTTATACCGTCGAAAATCATACTTAAAATTCTTAGGGAATGTGCTGAAAAAGGCGTAAAATATTTCGTGATTGTTTCGGGAGGATTCAGAGAAATGACAGGAAACTACAAGAACACATTAACTGAGGAAATTATCAAAATCGCAGATAAATACGGGATTCGAATCATTGGACCTAATTGCTTAGGAATTTATAATGGTTGGCTTGATCCGGACGAGAATAAATCATTTAATATGATGCTAACCCATCAAATTGGCCTTGGGAAATTTTCCTTAGTAAGCCACAGTGGAACAGTATCATCCCAATTATTTCGAGATCCTGCGAATATGGATTTGAAATTAGGCAAAACTTTATCTATCGGAAATGAAGCCAATATTGATCTTGTGGATTTTTTAGAATATTTTAAAGACGATGACGAGACCGAAGTAATTGGATTATATATTGAAGAAATAAAAAGATCAAAAAAATTTATAGAATTAGCTAAAGAAATTACACTTAAAAAACCAATTATAGCAATGTATGGTGGCGGAACCAGAGCAGGAAATAGGGCAATAAGTAGCCATACAGGTTCTATGGCAGGAAACGCTAAGTTGTTTGATGCTATGGTTAATGAAACGGGTATTATTCAAACACATTATGTAGAAGAATTTTTAGACATTGCATCGATTTTATCCAAACCAAGTTTTGTGTACCCTAAAGGAAATCGACTTGGAATCTTAACTACTTTTGGAGGCCCAGGAGCTTTAGTAGCAAATAACGCAGAGAGGCTAGGATTAGCGGTTCCCGAATTATCAGAATCCCTCCAACAAAAGTTTAAGAAATTTTTACCTCCTACTGCGAACTGTATGAATCCTGTTGACGCAACATTTGACCCAAATATCTTAAATTTTTATGTTAAATATCCAAAAATGCTAATGAAATCAGGTGAAATTGACGCGATAATATTAATCGGGGTCGCTGGATTCTTTTATGATATCTTGAGACTCCAAGAACAAGAAGGTTCAAAAGATATGGTTTCCCAGGAAGCTTTCATTGAACAATTAAAAGATCTGGAGAAAGTTCTAATCACTCCCACCATTAAATTTTCACAGAAATATTCAATCCCTGTTATATATATTAATACTCAAAACTTAGCGAGTACATGGTCAAGCAAAATACGAGAGCAAGGGGGTATTGTTTTCAAATTCTGGGATCGTCCGGTGAAAGCGCTGATAAAAATATGTAAATATGTCGAATACAGAAAGTTGCACTCATAGCTAATCCTAGATTTTTTAGGTAGTTTAGTAGCTCTCAAAAATGGATTTCTATGAGTTTATCAAATTTAATTAAGTTTTAAAGTTAAATCACTTTTTCCTATGTAGGATTAGGATATATATTTTTAATAGAAAAGTTTAAAAGTTAGACATGAGTGCACATTTTTTACATGATTTTTTACGTCCAAAAAGCATAGCTATTTATGGGGCAAATAATAGCTATGGTACTACAATGGGAACGATGCAGCTTATCAGAATTATCTCTTGCGGATATAAAGGCAAGATTTTTCCGATTCACCTAAGATTAGACAATGTGTTAGGTTTCAAGGCTTATAAATCGATTGCTGATGTTCCAGAGATTCCCGATCTCGTTATCATTGTATTACCCCCGAAAGTGGTCCCTCAAATATTTAGGGAATGTGGAGAAAAAGGAGTTAAAAAGATTGTGTTAATTTCCGGAGGATTTAGAGAAGTAAGCGGTGATCGCGCTAACACTCTTACTGAAGAAATAACAAAAATTGCAAATCGCTATGGGATTAGGTTCACTGGGCCGAATTGTTTTGGATTTTATAATAGTTGGCTATATCCTGAGGATAATGGCATATTCAATATGATGGTATGGGGAGATGGATTGAAACGCGGGAAGTTTTCGGTAGCTTCACAAAGCGGAACTATGTCAAGTCATTGGGGAATGGACCCCGAATCTCTTGATGTTCGCGTTGGTAAATCAATTTCAGTCGGAAATGAAGCAAACATAGATCTTGTGAATTTCCTAGAATATTTCAAAGATGATGAAGAAACCGGCGTAATAGGATTATATATTGAAGAAATTAAAAGAGGACAAGAATTTATTCAATTAGCCAAAGAAATTTCCCGAACAAAACCGATAATTGCGATGTATGGGGGTGGTTCTGGAGCTGGAAATCGCGCAATTAAAAGCCATACTGGTTCAATGGCAGGAAATATGAAGGTATTTGATGCAATGATTAAAGAGACGGGTATCATCAAAACGGATTATATCGAAGAGTTTTTAGATATTGCTTCGATTTTATCAAATCCAGATTTCTCCTATCCTAAAGGAAACCGTATGGGAATTATTACCAATTCAGGAGGACCGGGAGCGTTAATAGCCAACAACGCCGAAAGAAAAGGATTAACCGTTCCAGAATTATCGGACTCATTAAAATTAAAATTAGAAAAAATATTACCTCATACTGCCAGTTGGCTTAATCCGGTTGATGTAACCTTTGATATGAACATCTTTAACTTTTATACCTCAATTCCTAAAATGCTTATGAAGTCAGGCGAAATTGATGCTATAATAATTTATGGCGCAATAGGTTTTCATGAGACAATGCCAGCATTGCAGCAAAATGAGAAAATAGCACCCTATATAGAACTCAGAGAAGATATGACTGAAAGAATGGACGAGATGGACAAAATATTCATCGCACCAACAATGAAAGCCTCTCAAAAATTTGGAGTTCCCATTATTTACATAAATCCTCAAAATTACGCCTGCCAGTGGTCTAAAAAAATAAGAGAACAGGGGGGAATAGTATTTCAATACTGGGATCGTCCTGTTAATGCCTTGGCAAAGATAATTGAATATGTTGAATTTAGGAAAGATCATTCATAGAACTTAAAATTAAAATTATTCTTTTTAATTATAAATTTATGAAAAAATTCGATAAATTATTCTCAAAATATTAATATATTCTCTAATCATATTCTACTTACTGAAATTATTCATTTTAGATTAGAGAAAAAAAATGTCAGATAAAAAGAAAGTTTTCACAATTGCTATTGGTAGCGGTCAATATACCAGGGAGAGACCTTACACACTTCTTAGATTTGCTTATACCGCTCTTTTAGAAGGGCATAAAATTAATATCTTTCTAGTAGAAGATGGTATTTGGGTGGGAAAGAAAGGACAAGATCCTGCCACTTATGATAATGTTGGAAAATGGCTAAAAGATGTTATTGAAGAAGGCGCGAGAGTGTTAGCATGTGGGGTTTGCATGAAAGCTCGCGGAATGTCTGAAGATGAGTTAATGGAAGGGATCAAAAAAACCACTATGAATGGATTTCTTGAAATGTGTGAGGAAGCTGATAATATAATGTTTACATAACGAAGGAGATGAAAAAATCATGGGAGAAACATTAAAATTAGATTGTTCTGGTCTTGTTTGCCCAATGCCCGTGGCTAAAACAAAAAGAATGCTGAATAATATGAAAAGTGGAGATAAATTAGAAGTATCAGGAGATTTTTATGAGGCGGGAGAAAATATAAAGAGATTCGCAGAAAACCATGGGGGAAAGATTTTAGTTTTCAAATCTGAAGGAGATAATTACTATTTGGAAATAGAAAAACTATAATTCATTTTTTTAATTTCGCTTTTTTTATTTTTTTTGATTTATCGAAATCATCGATAAGTATGATCGATATATTTAATAATTGTAATTCATGTTTTCTATCATTAAAAAAATAGATTTGAAAAGAAAAAAGAGAAGAATTTAAATGACTGAAAGTGAAAAACCAAATTGGCGTCCTATGTGGAAGGAACTAGGCATTGACATGGAAAAGCATGATCAATTATTAAGTGTTCTTCCAGATGTTTTTAAGGAAATTTATATTGACGCACAAAAAAATCGACCAGAAGCTATTGGTTTTTGGGACTTTGTTGTAGGAGATATTCATGGAATACGAGTAAATGAACTAAAGAAGGCAAAAGACGAGGGTAAAAAAGTTGTAGGAACTTTCTGTTTATATGTACCCGATGAGATTATTTTTGCGTTAGGTGCAATTGGTGTTGGATTATGTGGAGGAACTAACTTCTCAAATTATGCAGCTGAAGATGTTCTGCCTGCTAACATTTGTGCTTTAATTAAATCAGCTATTGGTTTTGGAATAGGAAATATCTGTCCATATTATGCAATGACAGATATTCTCATAGGTGAAACTACATGTGATGGAAAAAAGAAAGCATGGGAAGTTTTGAGTGATTACAAACCGATATATGTAATGGAAACACCTCAATGTAAATCTCGACCTCAAGCAAGAGAACATTTCATAACAGAACTTAAAGCACTAATAAAAAAATTAGAGGAAGTAACTGGAAACAAACTAACCGTCGAAAATTTAAAAGCTGCAATGGAAAAGATTTCCAAAAAACGAGCTCAAATGCGAAGGATATATGAAGCACGAAAAGCTAATCCACCGCCAATATCCGGTAAGGATGCTTTACTTATGTCTCAAGTTGCTTTTTATGATGATCCTGACAGAGAAATTGAAATGGTTGGCAAATTAGCTGATGAATTGGAACAAAGAATTAAAGATGGAGTTGGAGTAGGCGATAAAAAAGCTAAACGAATTTTAATTAGTGGAACTCCAATGGCTATTCCGAACTGGAAAATGCATCATATCATTGAAAAAAACGGAGCTATAGTCGTCGCAGAAGAAACATGTACCGGAACAAGATATTTTGATGCAGAATTTCCAGAAATTAAAGGAGATTCCATCAATGACCTGTTGGAACTTATCGCTGACAGATATTTGAACATAAATTGCGCATGCTTTACCCCTAACGATACACGTTTATTAGACATTAAACAACTTGTAAATGAATATAAAGTAGATGGAGTGGTACTATATACTCTTTCTTTCTGCCAAGCTTATGATATTGAAGCTGTAGCCTTTGAAAAGATACTTAAAAAAGAAGGTATCCCCGTAATTTCAATTACAACAGATTATTCTTCAGAAGATGTGTCCCAATTAACCACGCGTATAGAAGCTTTTCTCGAAATGCTTTAAATAATCGTATTTTGAGAAAATAATCTAGTTTTCATAATTATTTTTTGAGTTTCTTATTTTTTTATTCCCATCTCTTCAATAAAATTATTTATATAAAGAGGGAGTATATTAAAGTGTATGATATACACAAAATTTCAAGAAATAGTTGGGACGAAATATCCGATAATTCAAGCCGGTATGGGACCATATAGTACCACCGACCTTTCAATAGCTGTAGCTAAGGAGGGCGCATTAGGATTAATATCTACTATTGGAATGGCTGCTGGAGGGGCCAGTTCCGCAGCGCCTGAAACAGCTAAAGAAATCTTTGGCAAAGGACGTCCAAAAACTATTGTAAAAAGGGTTATCCAATACGTTTTTGATAACCTTAAGGATTACCCAGATGCTAAGTTTGGAGTAAATATCCCGGTTGCAACAGATTTTACGTATGCAGCAACGAAGTTAATGAAGGGAACAATAGAAATTTGTAAGGAAAATCCAGAAATGCAAAAAAAATTGAAAGTTATTGTAACTTCTGCAGGTGATCCTTTACCATGGGCGATAGATGCTTTAGCCAAAGGAGCGAAAAAGGCTAGAATTGCCATTAAAGAAGAATTACCTCATGTAGTATGGTGTCATGTATGCCCCAATGTAAGAGCGGCAAAAAGATGTGAAAAAGCTGGAGTAGATATCATCATCGCATCAGGCAGAGAAGGAGGAGCCCATTGTGCGTGGAGAGATGTATCTTCTATGGTATTACTACCTGAAGTAGTCAGAAATGTGAATAAACCTGTTGTTGGAGCCGGGGGTTTCGCAGATGGAGCTTCTTTAGCTGCTGCATTAGCATTAGGGGCTGCTGGCATCCAAATGGGTACCCGATTTATTGCCACTCAAGAGGCGGATTTTCAAGAAATGTGGAAAGAAGCAATCGTTAAACGAGCTGAAACAGATACTCTTATCGCAAGAGGATTATTTGGACCTATGAGATTTCTGAGAAACGATATGTCTTTAAAAGTTGTCGATGAAACAATTAAGGACGCATCGGATCTATTTCGAGGAATCCCTTGCTCTTCCAATGAAGCTATAATGAGAATAGAAATGACTGGGCTTGAAAAGCTTCTAGAGGAAAATGAGGATGAATCCATAATTTTAGGGGGAGTGGTTGCAGGTCGAATACATTCAATTCCTACTGTAAGAGAATTACTCGAGAATATTATGAAAGAGGCAGAACAAATTATTTCAAATTTACCATCCCTCATAAAAAAAGAAAAATTATTAGAAATTAAAAAATAAAAAAATGACTTTTTTATAATTAATTTTTTTTCCTAATTTATCTATAAACTAACTCAGTTTCTTTCCTTGGGGATAATGCAGAAGCGCAAACTAAAGTTTTGATGAAAAAAGGTTTCATCCCTGCTTCTAAAGAGTATTTAAAAATAAATATTTCACTTTCAGGCTATTATTTTCGTTGGATGGAATTTTTAAATAATTTTTAAAGTTAATGGATTGCGTTGACTGGACAAACTTCTTCACAAATCCTACAGTTTCTACATTTTGTTGGATTAATTACTGCTTTATTGTTTACCATACTGATCGCATCATTGGGACATTGATTTATACATTCAGCGCAGCCAGTACACTTATTCTTATCTACAACAGGTAATATCATTTGTTGAATGTTATTTTGCAAGTTTGTGGAATAAACTTGATTTATCCCGGGATTTTGTACTGGAAACTGCAGATTTCTCGAAAAATTCTGATTTGGTATGGCTCTCATCATGGGAATACCACATTCTGGGCATATTATTTGATTGCATGGCACTCCAGGTCTATGAAGTACTTCTCTACCGCATTTAATACATTTACAAATTCCCGAAGGTCCTAATCCCCTGCCTCCACCTCTTCTCCCCCCAGCTCTGCCTCTACCTCTACCTCCAAATCGACCTCCTCCTCTATAGCTCATCATTATGAATTTATTTAAAAATATTAAAAGATTTGGGCTTTACCAAAAAGTTTGCAATTAGAATTATGAAATATATTAATTTAAAATATGATCGAAACGATATTTAAACTATTCTTGAAAATTTAAATGAACTTGAAAAAAGTATAAAACTAAATTCATGTCTAATTTCTGACAGTATTATCATTATTTATGTTTTTAAATTAATGGAGAGAAACTTAAAGGTATAGGAGAAAAAAATGGAAAAAAAAACCTATCCAGAATATAGCATTCATTACCCTTTACTTCTTACCACCTTTATGAAAAGGCCCGCAAGAGTTTATCCAAATGAAATTGGTGTTGTATACAGAAATCATATCACTGGAAAATATTATCGTTTTACTTGGCTAGAATGGTATCATCGTACATGTCGGTTGGCAAATTTATTACAATCTCTGGGTATAAAACCTGGCAAACCAGGAGTCCTTGGTGATCGTGTTGCTACTCTGGCACTGAACACCCACAGACATTTCGAGCTTTATTTTGCTGTGCCTTGCAGTGGAGCAGTTTTGCATCCAATCAATATAAGATTGGCACAAGATCATATAATTTATACAATTAACCATGCAGAAGACTCTGTCATCTTTTTTGATGATACTTTGCTTGAGCTAGTGGAAGGAATTTATGATAAGATTAAAGATACCGTCAAGAAATTTGTATATATGTCAGATAACCCAGGACTTCCTACCACAAAAATTAAAAATCTATATGAATATGAAGTGCTACTTGCAAAGGAATCCGATGAATTTGAATGGCCGCATTTACATGAGGATAATTATGCTTCGCTTTGTTATACCACTGGTACGACAGGGTTGCCCAAAGGGGCTATGTTTACTCACAGAGCGCTTTATCTTCAAACTTTACATTTAATCGCTCATGCCAGCTTTATTAATGACCCCTCCTATGCCCTTCTAGGTGAAAACATTGTTTTTCTGATGATTACGCCCTTATATCATGTCCATGCATGGTGTGCGCCTTTTATTTATGGTTTTTTGGCTGCGAAATTGGTATTACCTGGTACATTCACTGTGGAAGGTTTTTGTGAGTTAGTCCAGACTGAAAAAGTCACAGATACCGCCGTGGTTCCGACAATTTTGGCTTTACTCGTTGAATATGAAGAACTAGATCAATATAATTTAAGCAGCCTTACTTATGTTAGGGTAGGCGGTGGAGCATTACCTTTAGGTTTAAAAGCTAAGGTTGAGAAGAAAATTCCTGGATTTTCGGCAACCTCGGGATATGGCATGACGGAAACTGCGCCAACTACAGTCAGATCCTTCGTAAAGAAATATATGATAGATTGGCCAAAAGAAAGACTGGATGAAGTAAGAGTTAAGACGGGGCTTCCTATTCCAGGAATCGAGGTAGAAGTAGTAGATGAAAATGGAAAATCAGTTCCCCATGACAATAAAACTCTAGGACAAATTGTTATCCGAGGTCCCTGGGTAATTGAAAAATATTTTAAAAACCCTGAAAAGACCGCTGAAGTGTGGTACGATGGATGGTTTCATACAGGAGATGTAGCCAAGGTTGATGAGGATGATTTCATAATAATCGCGGATAGGATGAAAGATGTTATAAGAAGCGGTTCTGAAATGATTCCAACAGTACTTCTTGAAAATCTTGCAACTATGGCTAATTTTGTCCTTGAAGCTGCCATCGTGGGAGTCCCCGATGAAGTTTGGGGCGAAAAACCACTCGCACTCATAAAATTAATCGCAAACTCTAACAAAACGGAAGATGATTTTATTGAATTCCTTAAGGTCGAAGGGGTGGATAAAGGAAAAATTACAAAATGGATGCTTCCTAAATTAGTAGCTATCGTTGATGAGGTTCCTAAGACAAGCGTAGGAAAATATAATAAAAGGGAAATCAGGAGGAATATAAGAAATTATCTTGATATTGCTAAAAGTATAACATAAAATACTTATTTTTATTAAATTGCATTCATATAATCTTCAAATATTTTAATTTGTTTAAGTATCATTTGGATTAGGAAAGAAGCTTTATATATTTTATAATAGAACTTATAATTATAATATAATAAAGATATAGTGATTAAATATGCAAATGGGAATTGAAGAGTTTACTTCTTTAGATATAATACGCGCATTATTCGCATTAATATTTGTTGTAATTTCGCTCATTTCTGGTCTTAAAATCTTACAAAAATATTTTGAACATAAAAATAAAAGCTTTATTTCGGTTGGATTAACATGGATTTTTATTTCAACTCCATGGTGGCCTTTACCTATTACCCTTATAACTGTTCTCTTGTTTAATTATGCACTTGAACCTTTAGTATATTTGTATCTCATGACAGCCTTCATTCCTTTAGCTTTAATATTTTGGATAATATCCTTCACAAATTTAATATATCCAACTTATAAAAAGCAAATCATTTTTCCCTATTTGGTTATCTGCGTATTTTATTTCATAATATATCATATCTTATTGTTTATTAATATAGAATATATTAGTGTATACAAAGGACATTTTCAATACCAACATTCAATTTTTATTTATATTTTTTTAGTTTTCACTTTATTTTCTGCAATGATCACAGGATTTCTATTTGCATTAAAATCAACAAAATCAGAAGATCCAAGAATTCAGTGGAAAGGAAGATTTTTGTTTCTGGCAATTTTGTTTTTTATAATCGGAGTATTTTTAGACACTTTTAGTTTCGGAAGCGTAATAATGCAAACTACTGCTCGATTCATATTAATTTTTAGTGCAATTGAATACTATATGGGCTTTTTCTTACCTAAAAAAATAGAAAACTGGTTGATTAAAGATACTAAATCTTAACAATTTATAAAGGAACTTAATTTAAATTTTTGTTTACTCAAGACGACTTGATTTAAAGTAAATTTATTGGATAGGGAAATAGAACTGAATTAGATTCTAAGGTGTGTTTAGAATATCAAGCACGATTGATTAAATGATATATTTATGTGTATTTTGAAGTAAACCTTTAAAAAAAAGGAACAAAAAAATAAGGGATTTAAATTATATTTCATGATTACGTAACTTTGCTAATTTCTTCTTAGATTTGAGTTTATTTAACAGAAAAGCAATAGCTATTGTTGAGACAATAGAATAGACAGAGATAATAGAAAGAGTCGTAATTAGCATATTTCTATCAATTTCAGTTTTTTTTAATTCTGAATCATCATCATTATCATTTTCAATAATAGTTATTTGACTTTGAGAATATTCAGTGAGAATTGTAAGACTAGCTTGATAAGAATTATCATTTTCACCACTAGGATTTAATGAGCCGTCTTTATTACTATAAGTTTCATTCACGTTATTAAGTTGATCAATTATAAGCTCCAATGTGTATTGCCCCGTCTTATTAATTAATGAATATTCTTCCTTGTAGTTAACAGTTTCATCAACATCAATATCAATTGGTGTATTTGAATTATTATATAGAATTATATTCTCAGATTGGCATCGGATAATTATTATTACACCCTCAGCTTTCCAGATCCCATTATTTTGAATTGAGAACTCAAGGAAATATGATGCGTTTTCATAGACAACAATATCTTTGAAAGTATTAACTCTTAAATTTGGCATTGGATACCACCATAGATCTAATGGATCCGTGTTGAGTCCAACTTCCAAGCCATCCCCGAATAAATCATCATCAGTATCATTATTTGCGGGATGGAGTAAATTATTAATTTCCCAGTTATCTAATAACCCATCATAATCAGTATCCGAATTCGTTGCATTGGTTAAAAATCCGTCATTTTCATAAGTAAATTCTTCAATATTGCTAATTCCATCATTGTCAAAATCACCATCAAACGGGAATATAAGAGGATACATTAGTGGTTTTGTATCATTCGCATTTGATATACCTAACAGAGTATAATTACTATCTCCAATTCCATAAAGTGGATTTTCATCAATGCCATCGTAATTACTCCAATAATTACCTATTGTTCCATTATCCCAGTGATTGTTATTACCAATGTCAAAATTCTCGTCAGCAAAAATGCTATTATAATGATTAGTGCTGAAATTCGTATTCTCCAAATTAAATCCAATAAATGGATTATTTGTACCATCAACCCCGAAAGGTCTATCTTGTCCAGGATTTCCGGAACCGAAACCTGGGCCTACTAGCCCTCCAAGACCACCCGCCCCACCAGTCCCGTAATTTCCATTCGAAAAATTAACTAACAGGTTAAAGGTAGTTGTAATATTTGAAGAACTTAGAAAATTCATGACAATGAAATCCCCGCTATCACCCCCATCACCAGCCCAACCTCCATCTCCACCATCTCCTGCAGAAATAGGATTAAATCCTATTCCTCCCTGTCCTCCCGTTCCTCCATCTCCACCTACCCCTCCGTTTCCGCTAGTAGAGTTATAAATTTTATTATTGCTAAATGAAACATTTATAGCATTTAAAAGAGAGTATCCTCCTATGAGGCCACCATCTCCACCATCCCCTCCATCCCCTCCATCAAATCCTTCACCCCCTATATCTAAAAAAGGACTACCATCTCCTCCGTTATTACCATTACCGCCATTACCGCTAATAAGTTTATATATAAGGGAATTATTTGATAAAACTTCAGATGAGTTATATATTAAAATTCCATAAGCATCGCCTCCATTCCCTCCTTTGCCACCATTCCCACCATAATAATTTTGTCCCCAGACTCCCAATCCTCCAAGACCTCCATTGCCACCATTTCCACTTTCAATATTAAAAATTTCAATATCATTTAATAAGATAATATCAGAATTGATGATATTAACACCATATGTATCACTACCTTTTCCACCTTTAAGCCCATTATCTTGAGTAGTTGAACCATCAATACCGTTGGCACCATTCCCACCTTTCCCGCCTGAAATATAGTATATTATGATTTTAGAAATTTCAGAATTGGAACAATTTAAAATGGATATACCGGAACATATTTCAGCATTCGGTCCATCAGTATAGGAACCTGCATTTGGAGCATTTGGACCATTAATGTTAGAAATTGTTATATTGTAAAGCTTAAAATTTGTAGCATTTACAATTTTTATTCCTGCTTCTGCGTTTGTGATAGTGATATTTCTGAATTCAAAATATTCTCTTGTATTACAGATTAAAATACAACATTCATTACCATTTCCATCTATAGTAACATTTTCTATTACATAAGGTTCGACTTTTGTACCTTTTCCATTGCACCATAAATTGGATGAATTAGTTTGCGTCCAATTACTATTAACATAAATAAAATTCTCCGTATAGAAAGCAGATATTTTCAAATTATTCTGAATCATTTCGCTTTTTTGAAGATTACTTTTCTTCACTGGATCTTTATTAATTTGATTAGCTTGTTTGATTAATAGATTAGATGATAAAATAACAAAAATGCATAGAATTAGGATTATCTTCTTATTCAAATTTTACATCCTCTAAATATTTAATATAATTAATAGAATATCGCTATTATTAAAGAAAAAATACTTAATTGTATAAAAGTTTACTATATAATTTCAAGCAAATGCGCTTTTTTTTCACTTTAAATAAATCTATTTAATTTGTTATATCAGAGAGTATATCCTTTTTCTATTACAATTCTCAATCCAGATAGATTATAAAATTTGCCAGGATTAACTCTTTTAAATTAATGAGGATTCTCTCATTTAGTATATTTTTTGATTTTCTCTAAAAATATGTAAATAAAATATCTATGCATATATTAAACTAAACCTTTAAAAAAAAAATAGAAAAAAAATTAAACTAATTTAGCAATTAGCGTTTCAAATTCGCGGAAGCCCAATCGTAATAGCCTTTCTCTTCCATCACTTTTGGAATCTCAGCAAAGAATTGGGATGTTATATCTTTTACGTGTTTTGCGGCAACCGGATGGAACATCATAGCTAAGTCCAAACCAACTAATGTTAAAGAAAGCGCATTTAATACCTCCCATATAGGCCCTCGATATTGCCGTAGACCCCATTCGGGAACTTGCTTTTCGCTCATCCATGCCTCACGGGCACCCCACGCATTTGTAGTACCACCACTGATTGGATAAGCTAAATCTTCTTCACCCAGCAATCCCGCAATTCTCATTCTTTGATAGATACTGAAGCTGTACTCCATCCCATAACCGAGTGTAGCACAGGTTGGATCCATCACAATCCTATTACGAGGTAATCCTAATTCTAAGGCATCTTTATTCATTTTGATTTGATTATTCAGATCTAAAGAAGTCCAGAGTAGGCAATTGTGGTCATATTTCACTGCGAGTGGAATAACCTCTTCCCAAGTAGCTTTATCTGCCGCCGATAACATTAATACATCACTTTCAGCAACAGGTGCGGTAGCTTCAAATAATTCCATATCCTTCTTTTTATTCCCGGAGCAGCCAATTATCACCGGAACATCAACAGCCTGAAGAATATCCTCTAAATATTTGACAGATTGAGAGACTGGTGCGTCGCCCATTGCAGGATCTATTTCAAGACTATGAAAGGTAATGCAATCAGCACCAAATTTATCGACTGCAAATTTTGCCCAATCTGCAGGGTGGGCGAGAACGTCCCCATATTCTTGTTTTATTGGTTTAGGGAGCATCATTTTTGAGCCCATATCGAAAACGTCGTAGGTCACTAAAGGCGGATTCGGATTTCTTTTATCGAGTCCTAAGAAATTATAAAAAGGCGGAACAACTTCTCCACCAATTACAGCCCTCTTTCCATTTGCCCGTACAAACTCTATAGTTTCAATTTTTCCTGGAAAATCAATATCAACTTGAAATTTAGCGGGTGTCCATTCTGCTTTCCCAAGTGTGGGTATGCCTGCCGCTTGAGCTGCGGAGGCAATCATTCCTGGTAAAGCTTGAAATTCTAAATATTCAGCAAAGAGCTCTACATCAACTAATTCGAGTTCCTTTGTGTCTTTCATTAATTCTTCTAATTTTTTACTTAAATCCTCGAAAGAAATTTCAGATCACTTTTGTTTATGATTTTTAAGTTTTAATGATAGGTAGGAAATTGTTGAATTGAATTTAAAATTATTTGTAGGAAACCGATCAGGCGTGATTAATTACGTGGAAAAAAACCGAAAACATTCATAATATGAGTATAGAAAAGATCTCAATCGATCATTACTTAAATATTGCTTGCGACGAAATTCGTCAGTGTTCTAGAAAAATAGAATCTAAACTCTTTTATAGCAATCAATAACTCAATATCTTAATATCTAGAATCTAAAGAAAATCAATTTAAATTATAAAAACACGGGGTTTTTATTATTAAGAAAAGAGCTATAGCAATTATTATTATTTCATGTTTTAGTATAGCTGTTATTGCAGGAGTTGGAACTTATTATTGGACGTTGAATGTTGAAATTGATTCGGACGATGATGATGATAATGATGATACACATGATTCGGGACCAAAAATCAATATTATAGACCATAATTGCGCTCATTTAGAAGATTTAAAAAGCATTCCGATTGGATGGATAAATGCTGCTAAGGCAAATTTAAATATAGCTTATGGTCATACATCCCATGGGAGTCAATTAACCACTGGAATGGATAATTTGGATCCTTTTATGGGGGGAAATGATGTTTATATTTATGGATCAGATGGAGGCGGAGATGATACGAAACTTGAATTTTACGATTATTATGGTGGATTCGGGGGTGCTTTAACAACAACCGAGGCTCATGATCTTGGCAATCCAAATGACGATGCATGGGCGGCTGCTACTGAGGAGTATTTAGACCATCCTAGTAATCCCGGAACGAACGTTATAATGTGGTCATGGTGTAATATAGGAGGTCACAACATTAATGCCTATATTACACATATGGAATATCTTATTTCAGCCTATTCTGCGGGGGGTTCAAAAGGGAGGACGGTTGCAACGGAAGTTACATTCATATTCATGACTGGGCACGTAGATGGGCAAGGAATAGGAGGAACAAATAATTTACAGAATGAACTTATTCGGGATCATTGCAGGACCCACAATAGAATATTATTTGATTTTGCAGATATAGAAAGCTATGATCCTGATGATAATTATTTTCTTGATAGAAATGTGAATGATGATTGCAGCTATGATGGGGGAAATTGGGCAATAGAATGGCAAACCACTCATAATGGTGTTGATACTGAACCAAATGGTGGAAAATGGTATTCATGTTCTTCAGCTCATTCCCAACCTTTAAATGCCAACTTAAAAGCATATGCTTGTTGGTATTTATTTGCGATATTAGCAGGTTGGGATGGGAACTAATTAAAAATGAATTGAGGTTGCAAAAATTTCCGATATCCTAAAATATTTCGAGTTTAATTTAAAGGAGGTTTACTTTTAGCCTCTGTTTTCTTTTCCTTTTCAATCTTAAATGGTTTTACAGGTTTTGATTCGTCAAATGCTGAATTGCACACCCAGCATGCATTTTCTAAATTACTTAATGCGGTGGAACAATCTACGCAATAAATCGCCTCGCAATTCGGACAGATATAGGTAAGCCTTGATGTTTTACCTTTACAAACTAAACATATCTTTTGTTCTTTATAAAATGTAATCTCTTCTTCAGTTAATTTTTTGGGTTTAATTTGAGTAATATGACTCATAAAATCCTGTAGTTTATCCATTTTCATTCTTTTTATTCCTAATAATTCTATTTCATGTGATTTTAATACATTTATTTCGCGAGAAATGGCATACAGAAGCATAAAAACATAGAGAGAAATAGCAACTAAAATATACATTAAGATAAAGAGGGATGGTTGATATGTAAAAATCACATATAAGAGAGCAATGATAACGATTGAAGATATAGCATTTAGGGCTTGCTCTATTATTCCTTTAGATATAGCAATAAGTGTTCCAAGAATAAAAAACAGTGCTGGAAATGAAGGAGATATAATTTTTAATTCTTTTACCATAAAAGTAGCGAGAAAATATCCAATCCATAAGAGGAGGACTCCTATCAATGTATGGGCGGTAATTGTCTGAAAATCCCTCCTAGAGCGTTTAGAATATAACAAAAATAAAGAAAAGAGAACTAAAATGATAATCCCTAGAGCAATCCAAAAGAAGCTCATTTCAATAATGATAATGACTAAAAAGAAAAAGCTTAAGAGGGTCATCAAATATTTATTCCGTCTTGTAGCTTTTTCAAATGTAAAAAAGAATAAAATAAATCCTATAAAAACGCTAATATATCCCCCATGAATTAAAATCTCATATGTACTGGTAGTATTAGTAAAATTACCGTAATATGAATGACCAGAATAACTTCCGCCTATAAAATAGCTACTAAAATATTCAAATATTCTTGCAGTTGCGAGTCCAAAAAAATTAAATGCAAATCCATGCATCATCAATCTTTCGCTTTTTGATTCCCTATAATATCCGCTATATAAGTAATATATGCCGCAAAAAATTAGAATAGCTATTACTATCGACCAGATAAACCGATTAAACGGATCAAAAATTATATTCTCTGTTATTTCAAATCCCTCATCATATTTTTTCTTTTTTCATTATAGAATATTCCCACATGTGTTAAAAAAAGCTTCTTAGTCCATTCGGGTAAGACAAATCCTGCATAGAATTCAACTGAACTTAATATTAAAATCAATCTAGTAATTGGTAAAGTGATGTAATTAAGCGGAACTGAAGCATCTAATAGGGCTCCAATAAGAAAAGATAATAATCCTATTAGAATTAATTTTCCTTTTAATTTAAGTTCTGGATCGTCAGATTTTAACAGATCTAAACTAAAAAGCATTCCAGTAATTAAGAGAATAATAAACACAGAAAGAATATAAAAAATTAAAAAGGCTTTATATTGGACATCTACGATTCCTTGAAGTTCACCGAGTAGAGTGATATCTGTAAACAATAAATAAAAGAATATTATTTCGAATACAATTCCATAAATTGAAGCGATAATTAAGATTGATTGTTGTTTGTTTTTATACATTAAGTCAGTGATCCCGGCAAGCCAAATAACTATGAGTAAAGGGATTAAAACATCTCCAAATATCAAATAGATTTGAATTCCAAGACCTTCACCTGTTGCGAGAGCCACTAAAAATGAAATACTGCTTGGATACCAAGGAGATGCGATTCCCATCCAAAATATTCCGATTAAAAGAAATTCTCTTTGTTTATATTGGAAATACTTCGAAGCAATATTGATCCCTACGATGATATTTGTGGTAACAATAATAATACTGAGGGTTCCATTTAAATAATCGAGGGGTTCTAGGATCATGAACGGATTTCCTCTAGTGTACCTTCTTGTATAAATATCATTATATGAATCTGATATTTAAATGTTAAAGTATTGTGAACAAGAATTTATGGAGAGGAAATAAAAGAAATAAAAGAGAAGTAATAATTAGAATATGTTTTTAAAATAATGTCTTATTGAGAAGAAGAAATGATCTTTTTCTTTTTTATTACATAAATTATGATTCCTATGGACAGCACTAACGAAAGCATCATAATTTCTACCTGATATCCGGGTATCTGGGGTAAATAATATCGTGAGAGTTTCTCATTTGCTTCCATTTTGAAGAAATCTGGACCATTTTTTTGGAGGATTACTTGTAGATAGTAGATTTGATCGTCTTCGGCAGTATAATTAATATGCGGTTTTGTACCGGCGTCATGAGCCACTTTATCCTTATTTATATCGCTGTCGATGGAATTATCCATGTTTACATGTGTTTCAGTTGGGCGTTCATCAAAAAGATAAAGATGAAAATAGCCATCTTCCCGTGCTTTTAAATCAACTTTAAGCTCATCATCTTCTTCTAGCTCCACTAAAAAAAAAAGAGAATTTCCATCATTCATTTGATCTTCAAACACAAATTTAGTTTTGGCAAGCGAATACGTAACTGGAAATAGCAGCAAGAATAGAATAGATGCTAAAAAAACCTTATAATAATTCATTATACCTTAAATAGAGTTTTTTTTTAAACTTAATATTAATTATAAAACCATTAACTTTTATTAATTTTTTAAAATTTTATTTCTAGCATAATTAATTAGCCCTTCAGCAGAAATAAGTTCTTGCAGGAATTCTGGCATCTTATTAATCCTATATAGTTTATTTGTAGTTATATTAGTAATAATTCCCTTTTCATAATCAATTTCTAACTCATCTTGAGTGTTTATCTCCTCAATTTCTTTTAATTGAACTATCGGCAGTCCTATATTAATGGCATTTCTAAAAAAGATCCTAGCAAATGAAGGTGCTATAACACACTTAATTCCAGCAGCTTTAATAGCTAAAGGGGCTTGTTCCCTACTAGAACCACTTCCAAAATTACTATTTGCAACAACAATTGAGATATACATTTCTTTTTTCTTCTGATGAAAATCAGGATCAAAATCCTCAAAACAGTGAGCAGCAAGATATTCTGGATCGGAACTGACTAAATGTCTTGCTGGAATTATTAAATCTGTATCTAAATTTTTTTTATTGTATTTTATTACTTTTCCTCTCATTTTTTTTAGCCTCATTAAGTTTATAAGTATTCTGGTGAAGTAATATAACCTCTAATAGCAGAAGCCGCAGCAACAGCCGGACTAGATAAATAAACTTCACTTTCTACATGACCCATTCTTCCGATAAAATTCCGATTAGTGGTTGAAACTGCTCTTTCTCCGGCAGCAAGAATACCCATATATCCGCCCAAACATGGTCCGCATGTTGGTGTTGATACTACCGCTCCAGCATCAAGAAAAATTCCAATTAAACCTTCTTTTATGGCCATAAGAGATATCGCTTGAGTTCCAGGAATGATAATGCATCTTACTTTAGGATTTACCTTTTGATTTCTCAAAATTTTAGCAGCGATTCTTAAATCTTCAATGCGGCCATTAGTGCATGAGCCAATGACACTTTGGTTTATTTCAATCTTCATGCCATCAACTTCAGAAATGGGCTTAGTATTTTCAGGTAAATGAGGAAATGAAACCTGTGGTTCTATTTTTCCACATTCAAACTCAATGATATCATCATATTCAGCATCTTTATCGCTTGCATACTTTTTATAACTAAATTTTCCAATATTTTCTAAGTAGGTTTCAGTAATTTTATCTGGAGCAATAATTCCATTTTTTCCGCCTGCTTCAACTGCCATATTACACATAGTAAATCGATTTGCCATTGATAGATTTTCTATAACTTGTCCAGTAAACTCCATGGCTTTATAGGTTGCGCCATCTACACCTATTTTACCAATTGTATATAAGATTAAATCTTTTCCTGAGATCCATTCATTGAGCTTCCCTGTATAAATAAATTTGATTGAATTGGGAATTTTAAACCAACATTGCCCTAAAGCTAAGGCTACACCTAAATCAGTGGAACCTACCCCTGTAGAAAAAGCTCCAAGAGCGCCATAGGTACACGTGTGAGAATCTGCACCTATAAAAAGTTCTCCAGGTAATACTAAGCCTTGTTCTGGAATTAAACAATGTTCTATGCCAACGCGTCCTATTTCAAAATAATTTACGATCATTTTTTCATGTGCAAAATCTCTTAAAATTTTACATTGTTCTGCAGATGCTACATCCTTATTAGGGGTAAAATGGTCGGGTGTTAGTATAATTCGATTCTTATCGAACACGCCTTTTCCGGTTCCTTCTACGACTTCATTGAAAACTTCTATAGCTATAGGAGCTGTGATATCATTAGCTAGACATTTATCAACATTTGCAAGGATAAAATCACCAGCAGAAGCATTTTTGTTATCGCAGTGATCACGTAGAATCTTTTCTGTAATTGTATATCCCATTTAATCCAAACCAATATAAAGTTAAATTTAAGTTATGTTTTTAATCCTTATCAATAATACATTCTATAAATCTTTTATTCATTAAAATGAACAAGATTGAGATATTTCTATAAGATAAACAATTAAATTGGTTTTATAGATTAGCTCTTCAATTTCTAGTAGAATTTTACATTGAAACGAGAGCGAATTTTTTTCTTATAAAAATGATCAAGATAGAATAGAATACCTATAAAAAAACCTACAAACATCCAAGCAAGAAGTATAAGAATATAAAAATTTATTTGATAAAGAAAAAATGTTAAAATAAATAAATAAGATAATAATCCACTTAAAAATATAAATAATAAAATTCTTCCAATTATCTTATTTAATTTAACGAAATATTTTTGATCATTATTGTTAAGTGAGTTAAAATGTCTTGGACAAAGTCTTGCCTTGATGATGCTTTTAGCGCATTTATTACAATACATCGTTTCACATATTATACATTTAACATATGATGGACGAGGATCCCTCCATCCTCTTGCCTTTAGTGTTTTCCCACATTTAGAGCATTTTCCTACCACTGTACCTGCGATGATAGCTGCAAATATCATTGATTTTGCAAAATATACTTTAGAATTGTGATTATAAGAAAGAAAAGAGTGTTTTGATATAAAATATTTTTACTATAAATAGGTTTCAAGTCTTATTAATTATTTGTATAGGAGTGTAGAAAGCTAAATTAAAAAATAAATTGTATTTTAAATTTTTATTCCTTTCTATTAATATCATAAAATATGCTCATTAATTTATTTAAACTACCGTAGAATGGAGTCTAAATTAAACATAATCGGTAAATATTTAGAACTGGAGAAAAAAATATGCCATCAATAGCTCATTTGGTAATGGGAGGAATTATAGGGATTTGCTTGTATTATATTAGCGATAAAAAATTTTCGAAAACTCATGTGTTTATTCTATTTTTAGGAAATTATGTGGGACCAGATGTAGGATGGGTTCTAGGAATAGGGCGTTTTAGCCATTCCCTCGTGTTTTGGCCCGTTTTTGCGATTGGTTTAGCATATGTCTATCATTATTTTACCAGATTTACACTTAGAATTAATGGGATTAAAGACATTGAGATTATTGATTTAGAACACTATAAACTTGATTATTTAAACACATACTTCTTAGTATTAGCTGGCGGTATTATGCATCTCTATTTGGATGGTATTATGAATAAACAAGGTGAATTCCGTATTATCCCTCAAATGTCTTTCAATTCTGAAGAATATACATGGTTGTTAGAAGATTTTGTAAATTTTGGGTATTATGGCGTTATTCGGAGTAATTTATTAATTTCAATAATTATAGGAATCTCCTTGATTTTCGGATTTGTATTCGTTTTTATCTGGTTTTTAAAAAGAAATTCCAAAATAACAGGTTTAATTGTCACTTCCTATATAATCATATTCTTGATCTTTTTTTACCTAGTAGGCTCAATTTCCACAATGTTCCATCCCGATGGAGGAGCAATAATATATGTCGCTATTTTTTGGGGAACACCAATGATATTATGTGTTTTATCAACTAAAGATTTCAGCATTCCGCAAGAAGAAAAACAAGAAAAAACAGAAAAAAGAGTAAGAGCCACTAATAAGGGAAAGCTAAAATTGGAATTCATAATTATATGGTTGCTTTTTTTGGGAGTAGTCACTCTAATTTTCTCAATATATGGCATTATCTATAACAAGGAGATTTTAAATAGAATTTTTTCGAATTACGGTGACAGCATTTCAGAATACTTTACTTATAATGAAGTTCATTCCCTAATTATTGCTATATCCATTTTCCATTTAATTGTAGCGATGTTTAGCTTTATCTGCGGTATCGGTCTCCTATTTAAAAACGAGAGTATATGGAAGTTCACCGTATATTATCATCTCGCCTTCTCTTGGACGGTAATAGGATTAGTCATAGCATGTGCATTGAATGAGAAATCTGTAAAAAAACGGATTTTTTCTAAACAGCTTCAATTTTTAGAATAGGTTTAATCATTTCCTTAAGAATTTCTTCTGATTCTGCCCAAAGGTAAAAAATTTTCTCTTTAATCGGTAAAATAACTGCTTTTCCGATTTCATAATACTGATTTTTTCTCTCATATTCTTTAATTTCAATCACGATTTCAGTGAAATACTCTGAATTTTCCAGATCCTTTATTTTAATGAGCATGTTAAAACAATGAAGCTGCTTTTCAAAAACATTTAACTTATCGTCAGTCAGTTGGAACTGCTTAATGTCAAAAAAATATGATTTCATCTCTTTAGTTTTACGTTTAAGCCCCTGTTTAAAAAATTCTAAGGCATTAATATCCCGTTCGATATCATAATCAAAAATGAATAGATGAAAACTACAATCCTTTAAAAATCTCGCGTGTGGGGCGTGAAGCAAACAATCGTATGCTTGATAGTTAAACATCGCTAATTCTTTTCTTTCAATATACGACTGAATCCACCAGCCTCTATCTACTAATGGTTTGAAATAATCTTTTAATTTAGAAGCTATATCATCTAAATTCACTTCAATTCCTTTTTTAAAAATAGTATGTAAAGATTTAGAATGAGTTTCTTTAACTTGCAGTAGGTTTTCAATCTCAGTTTTTTTTCGTTGAATGAGATGATCAAGAAACTTTACTGGATCTATAGCAATAAAGATCGTTGCATTTTTAGATTTTTCAGCTTGACCGCCCTCCTTAATACATCCTATCTCAATCAGATCGCTTAAAATGGGGTATATATTTGTTCGTTTTATATCTAACGCATGATCTAATTCCCTTACAATACTTCCTTTCGTGCCAGCTTTTAGTAAAGCTAAATAGACAAGTGCTTGATTTCGTGTAAATCCAATATCTTTCAATAATTCAATAATTTCGTTTTCTTTTACCATGATTACTTAATTTATTCATTTGTATATGTGTATATATACACAAATAAATTTAAATTATTTGAATTATAGTTTTAACTTACAAAGAGTTAATATTAATTTAATAAGTTCAAGCAAGCTGAATTGAGTATGAATGAAATTTTAATAGAAAATTTAGGATTTGGAAAATACCACGGATTAGGGAATGATTACATAATAATAAATGATATTGAATTAGATATTCCTGAAGAAAAAAAGAGTCTTTTAGCAAAAAAATTATGCGAAGTCCATTTTTCTATTGGAGCCGATGGCTTAATATTTGTGTGTAATTCGGATAAAGCTGATATTCGAATGAGAATATTCAATGATGATGGTTCTGAAGCTGAAATGTGCGGAAACGGAATAAGATGTTTCTGTAAATATATATATGAAAATAATATTGTAAAAAAGCAAAAAATCAATATTGAAACGTTAAAAGGTATTATGATTGGAGATTTAACGATTAATGATGATAAAGTAGAGGCTGTTAAAATTAATATGGGAGCTCCTTTACTTCAATGTGACGATATACCAGTGATTTCAACTAAAAATTCGGACAAATGTATAGAGGAGTCTATTGAGATTTTGGATAAAAAATTCCAATTTACTGCTGTATCCATGGGAAATCCACATGCTATTATATTCGTGGAAAACCAGCTTGATGATAATGATTTAAATAAATATGGTTCTGCTATAGAGCCTCATAAACGATTTCCAAAAAAAGTAAATGTGGAGTTTGTTAAAATAATTTCAAAAAATGAGGCAGTTCTCCGGGTTTATGAGCGAGGTGTGGGAGTAACTAAATCATGTGGAACGGGTACATGTGCCGCAGTTGTTGCAGGAACTTTACTTAATAAATTTGAAGAAAATTCACCCATAGTCGTTCATAATGACGGAGGAGATCTGATAATTACCTATACCGGAGAAACTGTTTTCATGGAAGGTCCGATAATAAAATCATTTGAAGGAGTTATAGATTTTATAAAAATATAATAAAGGATAAAAAAATGTCATATAAAGAATGGTTAAAAAATAAAGATTTAGAGTATCAAAGTGGCGTTCTCCATATTGCGGGGGTAAACACTATTGATCTAGCTAAAAAGTTTGGAACACCGGTCTATATACTAAATGAGAGATTGATAAGAGCCCGATATAAAGCTCTTAAGGATATCTTAAATTCTGAAAATAAAAATAACCAAATTCATTTTGCTGTTAAGGCAAATACAAGTTTATCTATATTAAAAATCCTCTTATCAGAGGGGGCGGGTTTTGATTGTTCCTCTGTAGGAGAGGTGTTTACTTGTTTAAAAGTAGGGGCAAAACCAGAACAAATTATTTATACAGGAAATATGTTTACTAATGATGATTTTAAATTTGCTGTAGAACACGATATATTAGTTAATTTAGACTGTGTTAGCCAGTTAAAAAGATTAGCCAGAATTCATGATGAGTTAGGAAAAGAAAAGAAAATGATTTCTTTCAGAATTAATCCGGAGTTCGGAGCAGGTCACCACGCTCATACTATTACCGCAGGGAAAGAGATTAAATTTGGAATTTTGGATAATCAAGTTATTGAAGCGTATTCAAAAGCTAAGGAATATGGTTTCGAACAATTTGGTACTCACATCCACATTGGCTCTGGTATTATTGATCCTCATGACTATGAAAAAGCCATTGAAAAATATCTAGGAATCATAATGAATCTGGCAGATACCTTAGATATTACATTTGATTTTGTTGATTTTGGAGGGGGATTAGGGATACCGTATCGTCCTGAGGAAGAACCTTTAGATTTAGTATTATATAAAGAAATTGTTATTAAAAAATCTAAAGAAGCCTTAGAAAAGATGGGAATGGAAAAACTTTCATTTAAAGTTGAGCCAGGGCGTTATTTATCAGCTGAGGCAAGTATAATTTTAACTCAAATTAATACTATCAAAAATAACGGATATAAATTATTTGCTGGAGTAGACGCCGGTTTCAATACCTTAATTCGCCCCACGATGTATGGATCTTATCATCACATCATTTCATGTCTACAAAACGAAGAAAGAGAAGAAATGAAATATGATATTGCCGGACCTATATGCGAATCCGGAGATATACTTGGGAGGGAAAGAATTTTACACGAGTTAGAGGAAGAAGAATATCTAGCAATATTAGATTCAGGAGCTTATGGTTTTATAATGAGTAGCCCTTATAATTCTCGTCCAAGACCTGCGGAAGTTCTGATTAATAATAAAAAATCCTATTTAATCAGAAAAGCAGAAACCTATGATGATCTCATTCAGCATCAAGTCATTCCAGATCATTTAAAATAATTTAAATTCTTTTTACCTGCTTAGTCAATCTAAATTGACATCATCAAGCAGATTTTCACAGAAATGTAGAAATTCTTAAAAATGATTATGGAAATCTAATACTTAAAAATTATAATTTTTTGGTGAGTTCAAATATTTCTTTTGATAAAGATGATGATGAAATTTCGATAAAGGAACAAATAAAAAGATTAGTCATAAAGAACATGTATGGGTTCCAAACCGTTATTTTATATGGCTTGGGAAGACGTTTAGAAATTTTTGATTACTTATACAATAAGAGTAAATATTTATCGGATAAAGATGAGGTTTCCATTATATCCTTTACACCTAAGGAATTATCTGAAAAATTATATTTGGATGAAAACTATTTAGATGCTTGGCTACACATGGCACTTGAATGCGGTATATTTGAAATAGATGATCCTGTCAAGAAAACTTTGAAAACCGGACCACATATATATGAGTTATTAATCAATCAAGATCACACCTTCTATGTTGGAAATATGATTTCGATGTTTTATTACATGGCACCATATAGTGAATTTATTTATAATAATTTTAAAACTGGAAAGATCGAAAATATTTTTGAATTTCCCGAAGAGATGAAAAAAGATGGTCATAGAATTGGTGCAAGACAGGCAACTTTTACTGAAAAACTATTTTCAAATCAGTATAAAGAGTTTAATAAAAGATTAAAAAAGAGTGGAATCATTCTTGATGTGGGATGCGGTTATGGTTTTAGTCTCGAATATTGGGCTAAAAAATACAAAAAGGCAAGATTTATAGCAATTGATATCAATCACAAAGCAGTTACATTCACAAAAGAATTAGTGGAACGAAATGGTTGGAGTAATAGAATTCGAATCTTTAATATCTCAATAGATGAATTTGCTCATACTTCTGATGTTAAATTTGATCTTATATTGTTAACCGATACTCTTCATGAAATGGATCCCGATGAAGAATACAGAAGAAAAGCTTTAGAGGATCTTTATATATTGTTAAAGGATGATGGGATTTTATTAGTTAGAGAAAGCATGATTTCTGACATATTTGCTCCAAAAAAAGAGTTTCAACTTTTTGATGTAATGCACAAATGGCTTGGAGTCGTATTTGGTTCTCGTTTTTATGATGAAGAGAGTTTTAAGAAATTAATTAATTCAACCTCCTTTAAAAGTGCTGAATTTATAAAAAAAGGTGGTGAGTATTTTTGGGCAATTAAGAAAGAAACACATGAAACTCATCTGTTAGTTTAATTAATTTGTTTCCTAAGTTTTATTTAAGAAGATTCATCCTTAATCGTTAAAAAAGAATAAATAAATTAGAATCCACTTGTTGATGTGGGAAATAGAAAATGGAAAGGTCGATGTGTCCATCTATGGACCAATGAACCAAATGTTTTTAATGATCTTCCTCAAGAATTCATTGATAATATCCCAGATTCTACTAAAAAAATCCTTAGAGAAAGAAATGTTCAAATTTAAGATAAAAGATACTAATCATCCCCAATCACTTAACATAATTCAAATTAGTGTTCTTTTCCGTAAAAATTAAATTTTTTGACTTTCTTTTTTATATTGAGATAAAATTATAAGAATGAGACATTTAAGGCTTGGATACCCTTTAATTGATCTCGATGAAGAGTTGGCGTTATGAAATCTTAACGAAGATTGATGATAATACAGATCTGCTCTGATATTTTTTATAATTTTATCTTATAATTCCTTATTTTCAATAAATAAAAAATAAATAAGAATTGAAATATTAAAATAAATCTGTTTCTAAAAGAAATAAAATATTTATAGATCTAAAACTTCACGAGTACTGTATATCTTATTCTCTTGAGCGTTTGCAATAAATTTAATAGCTGTTATAGCTCCGCTTGCAAAACAATTCCTACTATGAGCTTGATGTTTAAATTCAATTCTTTCTCCTGGGCCTGCATATAATACAATATGATCACCAACGATATCACCTGCTCTTATTGAATGAACTCCAATTTCATTTTTAGCACCGACCGCTCTCTTATTTGGGCCAAGAGATCTGCCAAATTTAGCTACTTCATTAAAGTCTGTACCTAATGTATCAGCTATAATCTGTCCAATAGTCAAACATGTCCCACTTGGCGCATCGACTTTGCGATGGTGATGAGTCTCCAGAATTTCTATATCCCAATCTTCTAAATATGCCGTTAAAATTGAGACCATTTTAAAAAAGATGTTCACTCCAGTGGCCATATTTGATGATATTACTGCCGGAGATTCATTTTCTACAATTTGTTTTTCAAATTCGTCTAAAAATTCCTGAGTTAGGGCTGTGGTACCAATAATACACCTAATTCTATTTTTTACACAAATCATACAATTTTTTTCTGTAGCCTTAGCTATGGAAAAATCAACAGCTACATCGGGAGCTGTATCGCTAATAATTTTTTGAAGATCCTTAATATCACTAATTTTTAATTTGTCGGGATCAATAGTACCCGCTAAGTTTTCAAGGGGTTGTCCGATATTACTTACATCGCATGCAGCAACCACTTGAATTTCCTTATCTTCTACGGCTAATTTACTAATTAATCGTCCCATGGAGCCACTTGCTCCTAGTATTAACAATTTTATCAAAATCATCACCCAAATAAAAATATTAATTATAATAATTTTAAACTTTCTAGTACAGTTTTGATTTTTGTCTGATTTTGTTCTAATGGTGGTGTCATTGGTAACCTCAAGCGTTTATTCATAATTCCCATTAATTCTGCTGCATATTTCACTGGACCGGGATTAGTCTCAATAAATAACACGTTGAAAAGTTCATAAAGTTCTAATTGCATTTGCCTAGCTTTATCCCAATCTCCTGCATTCATTGTTTTAGTAAATTCGAATATTTTCGCAGGAACGATATTTGAAGCAACGCTGATAACTCCTACGCCACCTAATGCCATAAGATGATAAGTCATACTATCATCTCCGCTTAATACGATGAAATCATCTGGGGTTTTTTTAATTATTTGAGTGATTTGATCTAAGTTACCACTTGCTTCTTTAATTCCAACTATATTATCTTTTTTATTCGCCAAAGTTGCAACTGTGTCGGGATCTATATTCCGTACGGTACGGCTTGGTACATTATATATTATTATGGGAAACGAAACAGCATCCGCGATGGCCGAATAATGATCAATTAAAGAATGTTGAACTGGCTTATTATAATAGGGAACAACAATAAGGCAACCGTCGGCACCCGCTTTCTCAGCATACTGGGATAGTGAGATAGCCTCTTTGGTGGAATTACTACCAGTTCCTGCTAACACAAATGGATCCTTACCACTCTTTTTTGCCTCATCAACAGTAATATCTATTGCATAATGGTGTTCCTCATGAGATAGGGTTGCACTCTCTCCAGTTGTTCCCATGGTTAAGGGCTGGCAACCGTTCTCTATCTGGAACCGTATGAACTCGCGATATTTGTCTTCATCAATACTAAGATCTTCATGAAACGGTGTAATCATAGCGGTTATAACATTTTTCAATTTATCCAGTTTTGACATAACGATCTCAACCAATTAAATTTAATCTGTTGATTAACATATTATTTGTATAGAATCCTTTATAAGCCTTATTAAAAATCTTATAAAAGAGAATGAAAATAATATAAAGGAATTTTATTTCTTTTCTTCTTTCAATTTTTTTTTTATTAAAAAGCCCATTTTGCTCTGTAAGCCGAAAAGAGGTATAAATCCATAACTTAATCTCTGATTGAAGGTACTATCGGTGTCATATGTTGCCAAATTTAAGTCATATATTCCGTTAGGAGATTCTCTGGCAACGACTTCTGCGCTTCCTTTAAATAGCTTCACTTTCGCACTGCCGGTTACCTTTTTATTTACTTCATTTATGAACGCATCTAAGGCATCTTTTAAGGGATCTACCCATAGCCCTTCATAAGCCAATTCAGTCCACCTCTGATCCACAATCGTTTTGAAAGAATTTTCATTTTTGGTACATACATATTTTTCAATATCTTTGTGAGCTTTAATTAAAATTAATGCAGCAGGAACTTCATAAGTTTCTCTGGATTTTAATCCAATAGCACGATCCTCCATATGTTCTATTCTTCCAACTCCATGTTTACATCCAATATTATGTAGTGATCGGATCAATTCCACTGAATTCATTTTTTCTCCATTTAATCCTACAGGGACCCCCTCTTCAAAATTAATAGTAATATATTCAGGTTCATTAGGTGCTTCTTCGGGAGCAGTAGTCCATTCCTTAGAATCCTCGGGCGGTTCCACACTTGGATTTTCTAGTATATCACATTCAGCACTTCTTCCAAAAAGATTCTCATCTATGCTATATTTCTTATATCTGTTGACTGGAATTCCATGTCTCTCTGCATACTTGACTTCCTCATCCCGTCCCATGTTCCATTCAATTAATGGTTGTAGAACCTCGATTTCAGGAGCATAAGCATTTGCGGTTATATTAATCCTAATTTGATCGTTTCCTTTTCCCGTACAGCCATGAGCTACAACCGAGATTCCCTCTTTTTTAGCAATTTTAATAGCTTCAATCGCAATTAGGGGTCTGCCTACAGCAGTGCTTAATGGATAGATACCTTGATATAGCCCATTTGCTTTAATAGTCGGGAAAACATAATCATTCACAAATTTTTCCTTACAGTCTATAGTAAAATGTTTTACCGCACCAAGTTTATATGCTTTCTCTTCTATTTCCTTGAATCTGGTAGGATCGGCAAATTCTTGTCCCAAATCAGCAGTGAATGTATAAACTTCAGCATCATAGGTTTCTTGCAGCCATTTTATCATACAACTAGTATCCAAGCCACCTGAATACATAAGTAAAATTTTATCGTATCTCTCTTTCTTTGGTCCCAAATTGCTAATAATTCCATCACATCTCTTTTTAATAAATAAATAAAGAATAGCTACAATTTATCTTTTCTTATTATTCTATACTAATCTAAGCTATCCAGAGCTAGAGGTTATAATTTAGATTAGACCAAATCTTAAATACTAATTCGTTTACTTTTTTCTCAAGAAAATTTTATTATAATATTGTGAGGCCTTACAAAATTAGGGCGGTGGATTTTATTGAGCGAAAAAGGGAATAATTTAAGCTTATCTAGAGAAAATTATAAATCTATTTTTAAACTACTCCCGCATACATCATATATTTGGCAAAAACTTGAAGATGATTTAATTTTAATTGAATATAATAGAGCAGCAGAAAAATTTACTGAAGGAAAAATCAAATCTTTAATAGGTATCAAAGCATCAGAACTATACAAGGAAAGACCTATAGTTCTCGAGGACTTAAAACGTTGTGTAAGAAATCAAACGGTAGTTTCTAGAGAAATAGTTCATAAATCAGTTACTACAGGTAAGGAAAGAAATCTTATCAGATTTTATAAATTTATTGAACCAGATTTAGTGCTTGTTCATTCAGAAGATATAACTAAACAAAGATTAGCTGAAGCATCTTTAAAAAAAGAGGAAAAAGAAAAGTCAATGATATTGGAAGCCGTATCAGATCATATTATTTATTACAATACTGATCAAGACATTATCTGGGCAAATCAAGCAGCCATTGATTCAGTAAATTTATCATATAAAGAAGTAGTTAGTAAAAAATGTTATGAAATTTGGCAGAATAGAAATGAACCATGCGAATTTTGTCCTGTTTTAAGAGCTTTAAAGACTGGAAAAACTCAGACTAGTGAAGCAAGGACTCCAGATGGGAGGGTATGGTTCGTAAGTGGATTTCCTGTATGGGATGATGATGGGAATATAATAGGTATGGTCGAAATTACAAGAGATATTACCGCCCAAAAATATGTGGAAGAAAATTTACGTCGGGAACGAGACATTTTAGGTCGGCTGACAGATACAAGCCCAGTTGGAATTACTTTAGTAAATAAAGATGGGAAAATAATTTTTGCCAATGTACAAGCAGAAAAGATATTGGGATTAACTAAAAATGAGATTACTCAGCTTAGATATAATGCTCCAAGTTGGAAAATTACAGATTATGATGGAAATCCTTTTCCTGATGAAAAATTACCTTTCCAAAAGGTGAAGTCTACAAGAGAGTCTGTATTTGATGTGAGGCATGCAATTGAATGGCCCAATGGCAAAAAATGTTATCTTTCTATTAATGCATCGCCTATATTCGATGAAAACAAAAATCTTGAGGGAATGGTTGCAACTATTGAAGATATTACTGAAAAATGGGTAATAGAACAAAATCTAAAAGAATCTGAAGAAAGTTTTAGGACGATTACAGAACAGTCCTTAATGGGAATATGCATTATACAAGATTTTGAAATAAAATATATAAATCAACAGATGGCAGATATTTATGGATATTCTTTGGAAGAAGTATATAGCTGGCAAGCTAAAGATTTTTTTAAAGTACTGGTGAATGAATCCAGAGAATATATTATTGAACAAATAAAAAAAAAACAACAAAGTGCTAAAGATGTAGAAACACGTTATATCTCTAAAGCAATTAGAAAAGACGGTAGCTTAATTTGGGTAGAAAATTATTCAAAATCAATAATTTATCAGGGAAAATCAGCAGATCTGCTTACACAAATCGACATTACTGACAAAATGAAAGCGGAACAGAGATTAATTGAATCGGAAGGAAAATATAGAGATATGGCAGAACTTCTACCGGATGTTATTTTTGAAGCAGATTTAGAAATGAATCTTAAATATGTGAATCCTGCAGGATTTGCTATGTTTGGATATTCACTTCAAGAAATGGAGAATGGAATAAATCTTAAGCAACTATTAACAACTGATTCATTGAAAAAAGCTATAAAAAGAGTTAAAGATATTTCATTAGGAATATCTACTTCTCCGAATGAATACGAATTAGTCAAAAAAGATGGAAGTAAATTTTATGGAAGGGTTCATTCAAGATCCGTAATTAAAGATGATAGAATAGTTGGATTCAGAGGTACAGTTACAGATATTACGGATATAAAGTTAGCAGAACAAAAATTAAAAGAATCAGAGGAAAAATATCGAATTCTTATAGAAAAATCATTGCAGGGGATATGCATTCTCCAAGATGTTAGAATTATTTTTGCAAATGAGGCTTTATCTGAAATCTTAGGATATAGTATTAACGAATTATTATCATTTTCCAACGAGGAAATAATAAATCTAATACATCCAGATGATAGAAAATTAGTTTTTAATCGTCATATGGCACGTTTAGAAGGAAAATCAGTTCCTGCACGTTATGAATTTCGAGTTCTTAGAAAGGATGGAGTTGTTAGAATCGTTGAAATGTACGCTTCACGCATTAATCTTAATAATAAAACTGCTGTTCAAGAAGTTTTTATAGATATTACAGAACGTAAGAAGATTGAAGAAAAATTAAAAAAATCCGAGGAAAAATATCGTGAAGCATACAATCGAATTAACTTATATAAGGACTTATTTACCCATGATATCAATAATATTTTCCAAAACATTTTATCCTCTAACGAGCTTGCCATGTTATATTCTAATATTCCAGAAAAATTACAGGATTACGTTGAAGTTGCCAATCTTATAAAAGAACAAGTTTCAAGAGGATCAAAATTAGTATCAAATGTCCAAAAACTATCTGAACTTGAAGACGTTGATAAGCCATTATATACTTTAGAAGTGTATAGTGTTTTAAATAATGTAATAAATTCAATTAAAAAGAGTTTTCTTCACAAAAAAATAGAAATCAATATTTATTCTTCTGAAAATCAGTATCTTGTTAAGGCAAATGAGTTATTTTTTGATGTTTTTGATAACATTTTGATGAATGCTGTAAAACATAATAAAAATCTGACAATTGAAATTCAAATTAAAATCTCACAAAATTTAATCGATGATATAAACTACGTGAGAATTGAATTTAGTGATAACGGTGTTGGCATACCAGACATTATGAAAGATGTTATTTTCCAGAGAGATGTAAAGAAAGAAAAAGCAAGTGGAATTGGATTAGGACTATTGTTAGTAAAGAGAATAGTGGAAAGTTATAAAGGATCGGTAAAAGTGGAAGATAGAGTTCTCGGAGATTGCTCAAAAGGAAGTAATTTTATAGTATTAATTCCAGGGTCATAATTAGGCAATATTACAATTAAATTCTGAGAAAAATTTATTTAGTCTGGATGAAAAGAAGGATAATATAAGCCAAATTTATTTTTTATTTTAAAAAAGTTTTTAGGCATACAAAATTATAAAAGTATCGATCTACAAATTCTTAAATATAAAATTTTTTTCAGTATATTCATACGACAATTTTACCTTTATTAATATAAAAAATAATGGGGCTTCTCTGTTATTTCAAGTAGGTGTAATATTATTTAAGTCCGGAGGTGTCATAATATAGCAGCAAATATACTCATTGTTGAAGATGACCTATCATTACAGAGGCTATATGAGATGATTTTGAAAACTTCTGGATTTAATGTAATAGGAAAAGCAAACAACGGGGAAGAAGCGGTACACTTTTATGAAACCAATTCATCAAGTTTGGATGTGATACTAATGGATCATAGAATGCCAATTAAAAATGGGATTGAAGCAACAAAAGAAATTCTTGAAAGGAATAATAAGACAAAAATTATTTTTACAAGTGCGGATAAAAGTATAAAAAAAACAGCTTTATTAACGGGAGCGATTAGTTTTTTAGAAAAACCTTTTAGTTTTGCTGATTTAGTAAAAGAAATTGAAAAAGTTCTAAAAGCAACTAACCTCTCCGCTAATTAATATTTAGAAAATTATAATTTTATTAAACCAGTTTGTCATTTTAAAAAAGTAATGGATATCTTAGACAAATTTCAAGGCTCTTTGATGGGAGTAGCAATAGGAGACACACTTGGACGTCCCTTTGAAGGCAAATTAAGAACAGAAATCTATTCTATTTTCACTAATTTTGAAGATTTTATTCAAAATAAAAAAAATTTATTCAAAACATATACCGATGATACACAACTTACATTACATACAGCAGAGGCTTTAATTAGGGGTAATGGATTTAATCTTAACAATTTTATTTCAGAATATGTAAAGTGGTTAGATGATCCTCCAATTGGAGCGGGTTATGGCTGTATTTCTTCGATTAATAAGTTAAGATATGGTGTACCATGGGAAAAGGCAGCTTCCAATTCTGGTGGAAACGGTACTGCTATGCGAATAGCACCCGTCGGATTATTTTATTATAAAGACTTAAAAGGATTAAAATCTGCGGCCATAAAATCGAGCGTTCTAACACATTCACATCCTGCAGCCTCAGCAGCTTCAATAGTTATAGCTAGAGCTATTGCATATTTAATTGATAAGGATCCAAAGATTAGGTTTTCTGTGGACCAATTTTTTGATGTAATCATATCTTCTATAGCTAGTTCTCAAGAGGAAATATGGGAAGAATTTATTGAATCATTAAACAAATTAAAATCAAATTTACATGTTTCAATTGAAGCTGGTTTGATTAAGTTTTCTCAAATTGGAGTAAAATCACCGTTCTTTATCGAAGATTATTTAGGACATGCTTTTGTCCATCCATATGCTATTAGCACAGTTATTTGTTCAATATTCCTTTTTTTGAAAAAGTTAACTTCATTTAAGGATTGTATTTTCGAACTTGCTACCGCTGGAGGAGATAGTGATACCGTAGGGGCTATTGGTGGTGCTTTAGCAGGAGCATATTTTGGTTTAAAAAATATCCCTAATGATTTAATAAAACTAGTTAAAAATTATAAGAAAATCTTAAAAATTAGTGAAGAGCTTTATAATACTTTTAATGTGCGATATTAATCTAATTTAGTTTTTTGTTTATATAATTTTTCAATTTAATTAAATAAACTGTCTCAAATTTTGAGGATTTAATTACATTAAAGAATATATTTAACTCTTTTTGGCATGCTTTGCAAAATTTAGAGGGTTTTTTATCAACATAATAGACGCTACTTGAAAATTGCATAACACAGTCATTATCACAGTGATGTAGGCCTAAAGTGTGTCCGATTTCATGTATCGCCTCTTTCAATATTCTTTTTTGTTCCCTCTTCTTCTTTGTTCTTCTATTGTAAAATTGTTCTCTAAGCCGTGTAATGGACACTATTGACACTCCGGGGGAATCTAAATCCTTTCTTGTTCTCGCAAGTCCAAAAACAAAATGATAAGGTTTCTTATTTTTGCTTATAGAGAAGATATCTTTATCTAATATCCCAAGGGTACAAAATAACTTGTTGCTTTTTACATAATATTCCAATTTTCTTAAAATAGATTTTCCATAATACTGTTGTCTTTCCAGAATGTAATCAGTTTCATCTAAAGGAAACATTTTAGGTAGAATATCTACTGATACAATGAAATTTTTAAAGAATCTATTTAAGTGCTTCTGTAAATATTGCAAGATTTTACCATCTAAATCTCCTATTTGCACCAAATAGACCTTTTTTTCCAAATTTCAACCTCAAAAAAATTCATTTTATTCTGCTCTAGAGATATAAATGAAATGTTAAACATATTATTACCGCTTTTGATTCATAAAAAAATAAAATTGATAAAATATCATTAATTCTCTTAAAAATAAATTAAAATTTAGAATTAAAAATTTTTATTTAGTTTAACATTTCCCTCTATAATAATGGGAGGGTGGTCTAGCCTGGTATGATTCTTAAAAGAAAAACGCTTTAAGTATAAATCTTGGTTTGGGACCAAGGGGCCGGGGGTTCGAATCCCCCCTCTCCCATTCTTCTTTCTTATTATTCTCTTTTCCGCAGATTGAGTTGATTTAATGAACCCATTATCAATAGAAGACTATTTTATACATTCTCAACGTTTACCAACACCTCTTCCTCAATAGTGTTTTCAGACTTAAAGTAAATTTCTGGTATAAGCTCATTAATAGTAGAAACAAGTGAAAGTAGAATTGCAGGACTTTTGGATGTTATCTTATAATATTTATGCAATCTAATTCGTTCTGAAACTTGAATATTTATTTTGAAAAATTCGAATAATTGGATTAGGTCATCTTTAATTTCCTTTTTTTTTTGGATCCATACGGATATTGTTTTATTCTTTTTATCTAGTTTCTTATTTTGAATCTTTATTTTTAAAATCATAATAATACATTATCTGGATATAATTTGAAATCAAATAAGAGATTAAATTATTTATTTAAGAAATTATAAAAACAAGGAGTATTTTTCTAAGTTTAAAAAAAATGCTAAAAAAGCTATTTTTAATTTAATTTTTAGAATTATTTAGCAGGCTTATTCTTCAGTTTTCTAATTAATAGAGTCAAAACAGCTAAAATTATCCAAATAAAAATTATACCCATTAATATAAATTTTACAAGAGCAAAACAACTGTGAGTTATTGCCCATGTGTCAGGAAACCCTTGAGGATCGGTGAGCATTAATAAAATAAATACATTTTCCGTAGCATCACAGCACGCAGAAATAACTCCAAAAATGGCACTAATATATCCCATTTTTCTCCATCCTGAATCTTCATCGAATTTCCGAGAGATATAAAGTGACAAACTGAAATATAAAGTTCCATATGCAAGCATATAAGGGTAATCTAGTAGCTGAGCAATTCGATAAAGATCTATTTCTGCTGAACTCATTGTTCTAAGATGTGATTTTATAGTCGCTCCTGAGAATGAGAGTTGACTTTCAAAGACACTCACGGGATAATTAGAAATTATGTAATAATAATTGAGAATCGGATATACAATTAGATATAAAATAATACTGCTAATTAGCAATATTTTAGTTTTTTTAGGGGAAGGTTTATCGGATAATTTTTCAAGCAAAATAATAATCAACTATGATATGATTTGTATAAATGTAAAACACTAGGACAATCTTATTAATAAATATTATTAATGTCTTTGGATCCTTTTTACTAAGATCTTATGAGAATATCTGATATGAAAAATAGTACAAATAAAAAAAATGAATTTTGGTATAATACGCTATTTCTTAGTGGATCGTTTATTTACAAGGAGACTAATGAGTGCTAAAATTATCCATATAAACACCATTCCAAACAAGATGAATTTGGCCAGAGCAAAGCAGCTGTGAATTATAGCCCAAATATCAGGAAATTCCTGAGGATCTGTAAGCATTAGCAAGATAAATAAATTTTCAAGTCCATCACATATCGCAGCTGTAATTCCAAAAATAGCAACAATATAACCAGAATTTCTCCAACTTGTGTTTTCTTCAAAATTTCTTGCGATTGTTAAAGCTAAAGAAAAATATAAAGATCCATAGCCGACCATAAGGCCATAATCGAGAATTGTCCAGATTAAATAATAATTTAATTGCTCAGTATTCATTGTGCGAAAGTGAGACTTAATAATTGCGCCACTAAATGACAATTGACTCTCGTAAAAACCTACGGGATACTTAGATAATTCATAAAAATAGTTCATGAGTATCATAAAAAAGAAATATAGTATGAGTCCTAAAATTATCATTATTTTAGTATTTTTTTTAGAAGGCTTTTCTGATAACATTTCCAATACCATATAATCATCCCTCTTATTGTTAAATTTTTTTAGACTAGAATATAAAAAAATTTTTGGTGATATAAATTAATTTTTACTTTCTCATCCGTTTTAATTCCATTGTAATTGCATTCATCCTATCCGGGCATTCTACTTGAATTACATCAGTATCAGGTCCCCAAGGAAAATTACCGCCAAATTGAAGTGTACTTATCGTTGGAAAAATATCATGATAAAAAATACCACATAATCCATTTGCTTTGTGAACACTTAATTCTATTTCATCGCCCACTTTATGATGCGCACTGCAACGTCCTTTAATATCTTTAACAGTTCCTACAATTTTAAATATTTTTTGAGAAATTATTTTTCACCTTTGATAATTTTTTTTTCAAACATTCAAACGATTTGTTTGATATTACGAAAAATAATTGAATTAACTTTATAAATTTTATGAAAAATGAATAGATGCTAAATAAATATATCAAGTTATTGGAAATTATTTCTTCATTCCTTTAAGTATTAGAGAAACAGTGAAGACTATTTCCTCGTTTATCTTAGAAAAATCAATATCCGTAATTTTAAAAACATTGAGATTTCTAACTGCCTTCATTTTAATCGCATCAGCAATAGCTAATATACCTTTTGCTATGCGATATGAATCACATTCTTGAAATACCCCTTTATTAACACATTCATCTATTATCCCACCAAGAAAATCTACTTCTAACTTAGCCAAAAATTCACCTAATTGTTTGAAGATGGGTTGCTTTATTTGAATTATTTCTACTGTAATTGATGCTAAAACTGGAACATTTAAAAAAAAATATAATCGCTCTTCTAAAAATGTTAAAATTTTCTCTTCGCAACCCTTTAATCTCTTTAGTTTAGATTGAATGGCATCAAAATAATCTGCTTTTTCTTTAAGTACAACTTCATTGAAAATTTTGTCTTTATTTTTAAAATAATGGTAAAGCGACGTTTTATTTAACCCAACTTGCCTCCCTATATCTTCCATAGTCGTTTTTTCATAGCCAAAACGTGCAAAACATAGTCTAGCAGCATCGATAATTTTTTTCTTTTGTTCTTTTCTTTTCATTTTATTAGGATCGATGTTATCTGAACAATTCGATTTAATTTTATATTTCTTATGAAAAATAAATATTCAATCTTTTTAATAAATTGTTTGATAATTTGAAATAATTCTTAGAATATTAAGTAGAAAAAAATATTGTTTTAAAAAAGAATAAAAAAGTCTCTTACTTTTTAAATCCTAAATTACCGAAGTATATTTTTTTAAGCATTTTTATGGATGATTTCGACAAATTTCTCTTCGTCTTCTCGATTTTTAAGGTTAAAATCATACTTATGATCCCGATTAACGTTTTCACTGCAATTTTAGCCTGATATTTTTTATAGAGCATTCTAAGAACGAGCCCTATAACAACAAAGATTGGAATAAAAAAGAACCAAAAGTTTATCACGTTAAATTGATGACGTATTGGAACGAAAAATAAGAGATAATGTGCTAAATATATTGTTAAAGAATAGTAAGAGAAGTAAAACAGAAATCGATAATTTTTTTCGGTTTTTATGTGTTCTTCAAGATAAATACCGATTGAGAATATTACAAGTTGAACTCCACAAGAAAAGATTGCCCAATAAAAATTAGTGGGATGGATTAATACCTTAATATCATAGTTCGGATACCACACCCACAATCCAAAAATTATAAGTATCGAACCTATAGATAACGAAGGATATAAAAGTTTTTTACATATTTGTTCTTTCCTTTCAATTGGGTTTTTAGTCTCGCTAACTTCCAATAGTATATCTCCAACAACTGTCCCATAAAGAAGAAATGGAAAGAATCCTAAAATTACATCTTGATCAGACGAGTGGAATAAGATATGATACAATACACCGTAAATATTTAACTGCCCTGCATAAATAGCCAAATAAGAGAATAATATATGATTAGCAATCCAAGATATTCCCGAAATGCAAATTCTTGTCAATTTAGATGTGTTTAGGAGTGGAACAGTTAATAATAGTGAGATTCCAATTGTGAACAAAACAAACCAAGTCCATATATACCCGGGATCCATCAAAGCAATAGCGATGCACGTATTGAAGATGAGCCCGATTAATACTATTAACAAAGCACGAAAGATAAATCCATTTTTTACCATTTCTAAAGAAAAAGCATCTGATTTTTCTGCCATCATTATTCCCTTTCTATATGATATAATACCGCTTACTCCTGAAACAAACAAGAATCCTGCTGCCCCCACCCATGAAAAAAGAAAAATTAGAAAATACCATAACCATCTGCTATTTGGGTGAATCCACCAGTCCATAAGATGTCCACCAATCATGTAAAACATAGCAAGTCCCCGAAATATATCAATTGTCTTAAATCTTTTCTGCGCCATAAAAATCATTTAATCTTAATTTGATGAAAAATAAAAGCAGTTTATGATATAAATAGCTATTGAATTTAATAAGATTTAAAAATAGAATATGATTGATTAATTAATTAGTTTAATTGCTTTTTTACTTCTTTAGCAATTTTTTCTGTCTTTTTATCCTTGATCCAATATCGAATCTTCTTGGTTCTGAGTAAATTTTGAATTTTTTCATTTAATTCATTTAGTTTCTTTCGATCTTGATCAGATAATTGTGGAACTTCTTCTAAAATCTTTTCTTTTACTTTTTCAATTTCTTGTTCAATAATTGGAATATCTATAGGTTCCTTTTCTCTTTGAGTTATTCTTTTTCTCAAAATCTCTTTTATATTTTTTATCCATCCCTCAATCCAGGGAAAGGCCCCTTCTTTTTTTGGATCAATTATCTCGATATCTTTCCGATCTACAATTATTAAATCGTCAGGACAGCTGTTTTCACAAGCACCGCAATAAAAACAAGCATCTTCATTACACGCAATTTTCCCAAATTTAGCTATTTCCTCCGCACTTTCGGGTATAAACCATGATTCAACAGGACAAATATTTACGCATGCTTTGCAACCCAGAGGATCGCATTTATGGAGCATATTCTTTTTGATGATGACTTCGCCTTCTATTGGAGAATCGACTTGGAAGCATTTTGTAGGGCATTCTTTTTGGATTTTATAAAATTCTTCGACATGATTTCTCTCTCGGACCTTTAAGCATAACTGACAGATTTCATTATTCAGATCTTCTTCACATTTTTGAAAATCAATTTTATAGAACTTTCCAATGGAAGGAAACTCATCCAGATTAATATGCCCTTCAGGTTCTATATTTTCATGAAACGCGTCTGTAGGGCATACTATAGCACATAACATACAGTAACAACATTTTTCATGATCAATTAAGAGTTTTGGATTAGACTCGTCTAATATATTTTGGGCGATTTCAGGAATTGGACCGAGTTCAATCGCATCAACCGGACATACCATTTTACATAAACTGCATCCTATACATTTTTTAATGTCGTATGTGAGTTTTTTATTTACATCTTTATATTTCCAGTTGAGAATGAATTGATCTGGGCTAATATCTAACCCTTTTTCGATTTCTTCTTCAATTTCCTTGTGGGCTGTATCTTCTGAAGATGTTTGCGTAATTTTTTGTCAACCACTAAATTAGTTTTCCTACTCTTAAGTAATCTATATTGTTCTTGGTAATTAATTTTAATGATATAGAAAAATAATTAATTATAAGAAATATATAATAAGATTTGATTTTAGATGTATGAATATATTGACGGAAACGGGAATAAATATCTCATTACAAACGAGGGCAAAAAAATTATAGAATATATCCCTATGAAGCCTCATCTTAGTTCAAGTGGAGTTTATGATGGTGGGGAGTATATGAAAAAAGAATTAAGCAACCAAGAATGGGATATTCTGATTTTAAATCTTAATCAGGCAGTAAGAAATTCAGAAAGTCATATCAAAAATAGGATAAAAAAGTCAGGGATGGTAATAATCGACGATAAAAATGTGAAAAAATCATGTATTCTTGATCCAAACTCAAAAAAACTATTAGAAATTGAAAAATTATTACACTCTATTTTTGATAAATAAATGCAGCTTTATACCAGAGATATCTTTTATCCTTTCTTATGAGAGATAATCTAGTTAATCACTGACTAAGATAATATTCAGCATTTTCTAAAATCAACTGATTCCCGTATGCTCCAGTACTGATAACAGCATCCTCATCGATCAAAGGATCGGGGATTAATTTTTCTTCCTTGAGCAATCCACTTACTGATATTTTTTTATCCAAAAATTCTGATGGCCAAAATTCGAGTCCTTTAATGAATATAACATTTCCTTCTGGAGTGAGCAATACAGCCCCGCCTTTGGCATCCTTAGCAGTACCATTTAAGTTTACTTTTTGACCTATTTGCTTCTCTACTTTCATTTCACATATAATATTTAATATTTTTGAAATTTAAATTATTATTCTTCAATAAATTTTGGCGGTAAATTTTCTAATCCAGGGAAGGAAAGAGGAGGTTTAACCATAACAGTCACGGTGCCATGGGCCAGGAGGTTATCTTTCTCATCTTTTATTGAAGCCTCTGCCAGTCCAATGCTTTTAGTGAGTTTTATACAACGCCCATAGGCAAGTAATTTGCCACTTCTGATGCTTGAAAGATAGTTTATTTTCATTTCAATGGTGGCAGCGCTATTATTCCCCTCGACTTGAGAATAGACCGCAAAAAATCCGGTTCCATCCGCCAATGCGGCATAGACACCACCGTGAACCATACCATAGGGTTGGAGATGTTTGCGCTTAATTTCTACTTCAAGAATCGATTCCCCATACTTTAGGTCAATCAATTTCATATTTTGATTCTTAAAAAAGGGGCTATTATTGATTACAGGAAGTGCAAAACCAACCCATTTCGGATTTAACTGTTTCATATTAAATTTAACTCATTATTCTTATCAATTAATTGTAATTCCTAACAATTATAAAAATATTAATTTTTACAAGAAGGAGAGCTATATCTGTTTTTGAAGTTTTGCAATTTTTTTTTCTAGTTTTTTAATTCTTGAGTCGCTTTCGTTAAGAATTGAATAGTCTTCAAGCACTTTCAGCGCGATTTTATAATTACGTATAGCATTGATATAGTCATTATTTTTCTCAAATTTATCTCCCGCGTCTTCAGCATAATCTATTTCCATTTTCTTTATTTTTTTATCTAGTTCTAAAACCATAAATGAAATTTTGCCAATATCTTCTTGAAATTCGAACCCAGTTGCTAAATATAGTGCTTTTTCATATTCTTTTTGAGCCTCTTTATATACTAAAGCTTTTTCGGCAGTTTGACCTTTCTTAATAAATGATGTCATTAATTTTTGTGCTTCTTCTGGATTTAAACTTTCAGCAGTATTTTTCAATTCATAAATCGCATTATTATTAGCAATTATAGGGGAGATTAATTTATTATTTGCCAATCGCATGGCATGAGATTCACGAAAGGATTTAACATTTTTCTCGGCAGTTTCAAGGGTGGTTGGAATTATGGCTTCCATCAATAATAGCTGATAAATCTCATAAAGGATTACCTTCGCTTCAATATCTACAATTTTTTTTACTTCATTTAATATATTATAAATAAAAAAGAACTGCTTAGTGGCTAAATAATCTTTCGCAAATTTAATCACTGCCCTTTGAATATAATTATTATTAATTGAATCTAAAACACTAGGGATAAGTGTATGTGAAAGTACCATGGGAAAAACTAATTTAACATTAAAAAATTCAGTAATAAAATCATTTGTGTTATCCGATTCGAGAGCTCCTGAAGAAATAACTTTAATAATATTATCTTTATATCTGATTTCGTAATTTTGTAAAAATTCGATTATCAGAGATTTTAAACTCTCAGATGCCTTATGATCCAGAACTAGGCAGATTCTAATATATTTTCCATTTCTTAAGATCACATTAAATGTTTTATATTGCAATTCGTAGAATTGGTGATTCGCTACCTGATTTGAATAATTTGAACTCTCTCCCGATTCCGAAAAGGTTATATTCGCCTGTAAGAATCCTGATAATAATTCTGTATCTACTCCAGCTCCTGAAATTGGGTAATTGGCAATTAATAATCCAGAATCTTTAGCCATTAATAAAATATGCTTTATATTTAATACGTCTAAAAATTTCTGCCAGATTAAATCGCGGAACATTTGGATACGTTTCTCTTCAGAATCCATTTCTTCGATTTTTATGTTATGATCTGCTTTTAAACCGAGTTTCTCCATTTGGGATTTAATGCATTCAGCACAATATTCAGGATATTTAATACACTCCTTTTTATCATATCCACAATTAAACCCTACACGACTTATCTGAAAATAAACCATCTAAAGCACAAATTTAAAATTAGAGTTTTGTAATGAATTCTTATTTTTCTTATATAATTTGATTAAATTTGGGTTATAAAAATCTTTAGAAATTACCAAGTTTTGCGACGTAGCAACGAAAAATTTAAAAATTTCATTATATTTTAAAAGCAGATTAGTTCTATAGAATTCTATTTAAAAGCCAATGCGTTTAACCTAAAAATAGGTTCTCAATCCTATATAAATTCTATAAAAGAAAAAATATAATAATCCTAAAACATTAAAATTCAATTAATTTGATGGGGTTTTATGGTATTATTTTCAATAGTATAATACCTTAATCTCAACAACTCAATTTAACAATAAACAACAAATTAGGATAAAATTTGAGGATTGAGACATGAGTAAATCTATTTTTAACAAATCTATTTTAGTAATACTATTGGTAGGAATCTCATTAACTAGCGCTTTGAGTAATTATTCTTCAAAAACCGAAACCGAAAATCAAAATTCTTTAGAAAGGTACAATAATATATCATTAGAAACGGCTCAAAATTTTGAATTACTCCAAGATTTCGAAGCATCAACTTATTTTATATCACCAAATTCTTCAGAGGGTAGAAATGATGCAGTATTTTTTTCTTTTATGGCAAATAAAAGAGGAAATTTTACGATTCAAGCTCAGAATCATCCTAACTATATAGATGATACAGAACTTACAGAAAGCCATATTAGTTTCGATAATCCTTATGGTACTAATATTTGGTACATAGCATATTCAGAAATTGATACGTTAAATCTTGGTCGATTCAATATAAGATTATTAAAAAGTGAGGATAATGGAAAGACGTGGTCTAATAGCTTAATCAGTAGTATTTATGCAGATATAGAAAATCCACTTGATTATAATACATATGTATCTGGAATTTCTATAGCTACTAACCCAAAAACAGGATTTTTAATTGTTTTAACATGGATTAACAAAACAAATCTTTCTTACTTTAGATCTTTTGATAATGGAACAACATGGGAAGGTCCTGAACCAATCTTCAATTCAACACTAATGGGAACAGTTAATATATTTAAAGGATTTTTAGATCATCCGAGAATGGATGCTGCGATACTAGAAAATGGATCAGTAATTATTGTTAGTGAAGCAACGGACAAAAATTTTTTTCCATTCATCTTTATTGAAAGTCCAAATAATGGAACTGAATGGAATTTACCCAAAAATGTGACTTGTGTAAACAATTTAAGAGCAAAAATTCCAAAAATACAAGTAGATTATAGTTCAAAAAAATATTGGTTAATGTGGAAATATGATAGTAATTATTTAACAGGAGGAAATGATACTATTCAATGGGCTGAATTCAATGAAACTCATAACTTTTATGCTGATGTTCAATATCTAAATGTTTCGAATCTTGATTTGGACTATAATTTCGATTTCTACTATGATCATCATAATGACAAATTTAGAATAATATACTGTGATTATGACTATCCAATAACTTATATAGAAAATTGGACGTGTGAAGATTTTTCAGCAAATTTTTGGGTAAAAACAAGATTGGGTTCATATACTCGTCAAAGTTCAATAATTAGTTCTAATAATTACTTACATTATGTCTATTCTAAAGAAAACTATTTATTTTTTCTAGAGGATTATATCGGAAAAACGGATATTTATCAGTTCAAAGTTATACAAGATTATATTTATTGGGAGGTCAAGGGAACTTTTAATGAAAATGAGTTAATACAAATACCCTGGGATGGCAGAAAATCTGATTCGATATTAATCGAAGATTCATTAGTAAAGATTATTTTCACCGAAAATTATACTGGAACGGAAAAATTTCTTTTTATAACAATTGATAATGAAATTCCAGATTTTATGGCACTGGAACAGAAAAGACACTATTTTAATCCTTTATCAACTAATATCACTTTATCAAATATTCCATGGGAGATTCTTCCATCCGAATCTTGTGAATTATTTTTGGAAGTATTAAGTAATAAAACGCAAATTAGCTCCTGGAGTCAAATAGTGGAAAATAATTGGGACGATAATGAGCCTAAAATTTTTATATCGGATACAAGAATAATTTATTGCCTTTATGAAAGTTTAGAAGCTGGTAGATCAATTCTTTACCTGATTAAATCTTATGATTTAGGTGTCACATGGTCAAATCCAATAAAAGTCTATGAAACCACGGGAGGGCTTTATTACTACACTGGTGCAGCCATTGGTAGTGTTGTTCTTATATACATATATCATACTCATTATCAAAGAATCTTATATAGAAGTTTTGATGAGGGATTTACATTTAGAGATGAAATTAATATCTATGATGCCACTTTATTTCCATCAAGTTCTTCAGGTGAAGTTGACTTCTTATTAACCAGAAATGGAACTATGTTTTCAACATTTAAACGACATACATATGGTTCAAAACACACTGAATATTATATCCTAAAATCAAATGATCTAGGTAATAATTGGACCTTCATGGAATTATTCAATATCACTAAAGACTATAATCCGAACTTACATCCCAAATTAACTTATGATTTTATTAATGACATAGTGTATTTAGCGATGCCACTAGATAATTATGATCTTTTATCCAGTTTCGCCATCAATTTCTCGTTTTCAACATTTAATTTCAATGACAATAAATGGTCAGTCCTAGAAAGTATCCCTCTGGCAACAGGTACAATTTTCACACAGGATACTAATTTTATTGTTACAAGAGAAAATAAAACCGCAACACCTATAGTACGCTTAATTTATTTAGAAAATATAGAACTTCCAGAAAGAATATTTCATTATAAAGAAATTGTATCAGAGGATTTTGGTGTAAGTTGGGATGAGCCAAGAAATATAACTTTACCCAATTATTCTGATATAATTTCAAATGTGGATGGAATTTATTATGCCTCGACATTTTCAGATGGGAATGATATAGAGATTAATTTTAGAAGACAAGGAAAACTAGTCTACGTATCAAAGGCAATAATATCTTCATCTTTTAGTACGGAAATCACTTTTAACGGTATTGATGATTTCGGTGATTATATTGAAGAGGGCAATTATACTTATTATATTCATCTTAATGATTTTGCTGGAAACAGTATTTCAAATACTAGTTGGTTTTATGCTGATTATACTGCACCTAATATAACTGAATACTTTACTAATATAAATATTCCTCCGATCCCTCGCAATGACCTTATAATAACGGTCAATATAACTGAAAGTACAAATTGTACTGCCGTTCTGTATTATAAAAAAGATGGTGCTAGTTGGCAAACGGAGGCGATGAATCCTATTGGTAATGGGTATTATACTGGTACAATTCCAGGTGACTCAACAACTAATCAGATTCAATATTACATATTAACTGAAGATCTTGCTGGAAATCAATTTATATTCGATAATAATGGAGATTATTATTCTTATGGTATGCCTAGCTTTGCTTGGGACAGTGAAGGACTGTTCAAAGAATCTAAAAGTTATTCTTCATCTCAAGATTACGAAATAACGATAGAAATTGAAAGTGATCTTGAATACGTTGATGAGGTTATCTTCCGTTATTCTTATGATGAAGGGGATGAGTGGGAGGATTTAGAACTTGAGCAGAACAGTCCAGAATTTTCCGGTGAATTGGACGACATTCCTGGTGATCTTCGAGAGCTTCAATATAAAGTTATAGTAATAGATATATATGGAAATGAACATGAATTAACCGATACTCGAGAAGTAGAGTTTTATCCAGAAGTTCCTAGTGTGACATTTGAGGAAAGAGATTTAATAATTATATTAATAGCATCTGCCATTGTTGGATTTGTAGTTGCTATTGGATATATTAAACTTAAGAGTACTAGTCATGAGATGTTATATAAACAGATGTTCCTTAAAGATTATAAGAATAATTTAGAAAAAGCTGAAGAAGACATTAAAGAAAAATCAATTAAGAACATTATAGGACGATTTAAAAAGCAACCTGTAGATTCTGATTTGATATCTTTTCAGGATAATAAAGCAACAACGCCTTTTACTAAAGTTTATTTCACATTTCTATGCGGGACAATTACAGTTTTTTTAATCGCACTCTTGATATCAGTTATTGTACCTCAAGTCGGAATACTTCTACTTTCAGCAAGTCTGTTAATGGCAGTATTTGGTTACATGATACTTATGAGTCGGGATATTTCTATTAACATTTATCTAGAACGAATTCATTTGAAAAACGTAGCACTTGAAATATTTCAAATATTTTTTATGTTTATTAATATTGTAGCAATCCTATTAGTCGGCTATACAATTGATTGGTTTAGATATTATCTTATTGAATCGACATTCGATGTTGGAGCTACATCAATTCCAAGGTTATACATTTCCACATTTGCTGTATTTTTTACCTCTTTAGTTCTAGTTGGTATTACAACTTATATTCAACTTAGAAAAACAGTTAAAAACCTTCAAAAGCAACGATCACAAGGGACCAGTCCAAATCTTTTATTATACTTAAAGGATCAAAATTCATCGCGTTTAATAACAAGATTAGGGTATAAGACAATAGTATTCTTAGTTACCGTTCTATTATCTGTTATAACTACTACTAATTTACTTACAGAAGAGACAGGTCGAGCATTGATAATCATTATTGTGCCTTTCATTATGGCAGGATTTATGACATTGTTAATACATAGGTATTTTGAAATGAGATCTAAAAAAGAAAAGAAAGAAGATATGCGATTACCATTCAGCGATTCGAAAAAATTCTGTGGCAAATGTGGTGAGCAAATGTATCTATCTAACAAATATTGTGGATCCTGTGGAGCTCAGCAAGTTTTTGAGGATGTACTTGGGACATATGTTTCAAGATGTATCGAATGTAATGCCCTTATTAATGATAACTCGAAATATTGTACAGAATGCGGTAAAAAAATATAAATTTTTTTTAATTAAATAATTTTAAAATAACTTTTTTTTTCCTTACTTTATACCACTACTAAATTAAGAATAATAAGAGTAGCTCTCTCTATCAAATCCGTGGATATATTCAATTACTATACCTTCAGGTCTTTGTTCAGGAGGTCTATATATAATTTGTAAATTCGGAAAATATGCTCCAATTCCAGTTTTAGCTAAAATCATAGCAGGATGATCTGATTGTTTAAAAATTTCTTCACTTATTCTAAGAGTTATCGCACGACATTGTTGTTCATCCCAGACTCCTAAAGAATGAATATATTCATGTAAGAGTATGTGATATGTATATGACCAGACTACTTCAAATGGTTGCGTTTCTAGAATCAGTTTTAATGGAGTTTTATTCATTACAATATCCGTTCCGGGAGGAAAATGCATTCCTCCTATAAATCCATGAGGTGTCATGCCCATTTCTGCAAGTCCTAAACTTAAACCAGCCCTATGCCTACCAGTAGTTTTTTTAACATCATTTTTCACTTTTTCAAATATTTCAGGCATTTGTTCCTTGAATTCTTGTAATTCCATAAAATCAACCTCTTTTTATTAGCCAATTAGAAATCAAAAAACCAGAAATCCTTATCCTCCTTGAAGAAATCCATCATTTTAGATAGATCTTTCAATAAGGGCTCAATTGAGATCCTATTTTGAGCGCGTTCAATGGAATCCATATCTGAGTAGAACATATCATCTAATAAGTTATCGATGTCTATTCTTTTATAATATTTATTCGGATTGAAAAAAAGTGTATAAAAGATCTCTTCAATTAAATTTAGACTTTCTCTTATATTTTTTGCTTTAAATTGTCTTTTCTCAATAGTTTCTCTTAATCTATTTCTGTATTTATCTTCTATTATGTTTTTTAATTCCGCTATAAAACACTGTTTATTTTGTAGTAAATCAGATCTTTCCAATTCTAGGTTCCTAATATTTCCCTCAATTTCTTTAATTCTTTCACCTAAAAATCTAATTTTTGCATCGGGTTGTTTAATTTTTTTATAATCAGGAGAACAGCCCGTATCCTTGAGCTGTATTATTTTACTGTCATCACTAATTTCAGAAACGTTATATTTCACACCGTAATAGTCTGGAGATATGTCGATGCTTAAAGATATATCGGTTTTTATCCGATAAGTTCCTCCCCTTTTATCATCCGTTTCAATTTTTTCAATGATTTCCTTTTCGCTTAAAAACACTAATTGGCTATGCACCGCTTGTCTTGATATACCCAATTCATTTGCTAATTCCGAAGTAGAATGGGGAACTTTAGCCAATTTTGCAAGAATTACTCTTCTGGTGGGATTTCCTAAAATTTCCAACAAAGTATCTAAATTAATTGTTTTCTTACCTCTTTCATATTTTTCCACTTCTATTTTCAATCACTCCCTTTACTTAATAAAAATAAAAAAAATTACCTATAGAGTTCTTCAGAGGGTTCCTTCGAAGAAGTATCATAAGCTTTCTTTGCTCTATCCGCACCTTTCAGGATTTTTTGCACTGCCAAATCAAACTCATCTTTTGATATTTTAACTTTTTTCACTGATTCTGGATCGCTAGTATCAACATTATCATCTGCCAGAGTCTTTCGAATAGTCAAAAGAGTTGCTTCTTCACAGATAGCTTGAATGTCTGCTCCTGTATAACCCTCCATATTCTCTGCCATTTTGCTAATATCTATATCATTAGCCAGAGGTTTGTTTTTAAGATGGATTTTATAAATCTGTTCACGTGATTCTTGATCAGGCAAGGGAATTTCAACATGTCTCCCAAATCTTCCTGAACGCAACATTGCGGGATCAAGCATATCTGGTCTATTGGTAGCAGCAAGCAAGATTACATCTTTTAATCCTTCGAGACCATCCATTTCAGTGAGTAATTGTGAAACAACTTGCTCTGTCACCTGAGAGCTTGCAAATCTACCTCTCATTCCCGCAATGGCATCTATTTCATCAAAGAAAATGATACAAGGTGCTGCAGATCTAGCCTTTCGAAATGTCTCTCTCACAGCTTTTTCGCTTTCTCCGACCCATTTAGATAAAAACTCTGGTCCTTTTACAGATATAAAATTCACCTCACTTTCATGAGCTAGTGCCTTAGCTATCAACGTCTTCCCACACCCAGGAGGACCATGGAGTAAAATACCATTTGGAGGTTTTGAATCCAAGTGTTTATAGAGTTCTGGGTACTTCAATGGCCATTCGATAATCTCTCTTAATTGTAGTCTAGCATCTTCTAATCCTCCAACATCTTCCCAAGTTTCTGTAGGTTGAGTTATTAATACCTCTCTTAGGGCAGATGGCTCAATACTATTTAAAGAGTGTTCAAAGTTTTCCATCTTTATTTGAATATTGCCTAAAATTTCAGCGGGAATTGGTTTATCTAAGTCAATTTTCGGTAAGATTTCTCTTATGGCAAGCATTGCCGCCTCCTTAGCTAATGCTTCCACATCAGCTCCTACAAAACCATGTGTTTTTTCAGCCATTTTTTGTAAATCTACATCTGAATAGAGGGGCATTCCTCGTGTATGAATTAATAATATTTCATATCTGCCATCAGTATCAGGAACTCCAATTTCAATTTCTCTATCAAATCTTCCCGGTCTTCTTAATGCGGGATCAATGTCATTCACTCTATTTGTGGCCCCAATAACTATGATTTCTCCCCGTCCTTCTAAGCCATCCATCAAAGAAAGTAATTGGGCAACCACTCTTCTTTCTACTTCTCCAGTGACTTCCCCTCTTTTTGGGGCAATTGAATCTAATTCATCTATAAATATAATTGATGGTGCATTTTCTTTGGCTTCAATAAACACCTTACGGAGATTTTCTTCGCTTTGCCCATAAAATTTGCTCATAATTTCAGGACCGCTGATTGTTATAAAGTGGGCATCTGTTTCGTATGCTACTGCTCTTGCTAGCAATGTTTTTCCCGTACCAGGAGGTCCATGAAGTAACACTCCTTTAGGGGGATTAATCCCTATTCTTTGGAATAATTCGGGATGTCTAATTGGTAATTCAATCATTTCACGTATTTTCTGAATTTCCTCTTCTAATCCTCCAATATCTTCGTAGGTTACTCTGGCTTTCTCAAGTTCAATGATTTCTTTATGGCTTTTTTCACTCAATATGATCTTTGTATCCAAATGAATTCTCACGGCTTCCGCTTTGGGACTATACTCTACCACTACAAGATCAACTCTGCGACCCATGGCATAAAAGCTAAGGATATCTCCTTTCGTTATTACACGGTTTTCTAATTTTCTTGCTAATTGTTGAGAATTTTTAATGATTACCGTCTCTTCTAAACCAGCAAAGGTCACTCTTGTAGCTAACGCAGCATCAATCTTGCGTATTTGTACTATATCATCTAGGGAAGTGTTTATATTCCTTCTTAAGGATGGATCCATACGGATTATATTAGTTCCCTTATCTTCTCTTCTGCCGGGATATAATAATGCGGCAGTTTTCCTCTTTGCTGAAGTTGAAGCATGAAAAATCTCTATCACATCTCCCGTTCTTAAATTCATTTCCGCCTCGACATCGGGGTCAATTCTGACAATGCCTCTTCCAGCATCTTCTTTAAATGCATCTTTTACTCTTAATTTATTCTCCTTACCTTCGTAGCCCCTTGTCACACCACTCATTTTTTTTCCTCACATTACATATATTATTTTTATTATAATAAATAATTAAATTGATTAATTGAAAATTTACTTATGACCTCCATATTTTCAAAGTAGCAATTCCATTGTTCACTTCTAAATCATATTTTTTTAAAGAGGTCTTAAATGGTAAGCGAACTTCTTTAAGATATTTTCGAATTTGACTTTGTGCTGTTATGTTAATCTTGTTTCCTTCTTGATTTAAATTTAATTTGATATCTTCCTTTTCTATTCCAGGAACTTCAAGTATAATTTGAGTATAATCAGTAAAATCGTTTATTTCAGTAATAGGTTCAGCGTTATCTGATTCTTCCTCTTGCTCGGTTGGTTTCAACGCTATTTTTGAAGCATCAATTAATTCAATACGATTTGGATGCTTTAATATCTTGAATCTTGGATCTTTTCTAAAATTAATTCCTTTTAAATACTTATTGAGCTCTTTTTCATCTATGTCCCCTTCAATCTTTATTTCTGGCTTATCCATTCCTGTCTCAAAGTGATATGACACTTTATATCCTTTTGAATGCTTCTTTTTAGGATCTAGGTGCTTTCCCATTTCTGGAAAAATATAAAAATCCATATCAAATAATTTTGAATCAAAATTAAAAAATTTCTTAAATTGGTCGAAAATATCTTCATAATCATCATAATCGTCCGAAAATTTTACCACCGTTTTTTTATTGTCATTTAAATATTGTCAAGAAAGTATTGACAAATTCACAATAAAAATATGTGAATTCAATTATAAAAACTTATCGTTAATTAAAAAAAGCAAATTTAAGGATTTAATTTGAATAAATTTCTAAATTTATAAACCTTTTTTTACTTCTTCAATAACTTCATGCGTTCGAAGTAGTAATTCATAGGCAACTTCTGGGATTTGCCAACCTTGTAAGCTACAATCAGGACCCACATATTTTAATCTATCATCATATAATTTTATTGCTTCTAGTAAATTTTTTCTAATTCTCTCTTTGGAATCAATTAAGCTTAGCATACCCTCATATGTTTTAATCTCATCCCATGTTTTTCCTAGATCAATTTTTTCTCCAATAATGTTATCAATGTTTGTTCTGGTTATGCCTACCCGAATAAATTTGTCGTGTTGCTCTAAATCTTTCCTTGGAATTTTATTAGTTGGATCGCTTGCATATTCGCAGGTTAATACTTGAATATTTTTTGCTTGCAAGGGCACGTATGCTTGCTTTAAGGAATGAAGGTGAATTTGGTTTATAGTATTAATCCCCTCAAGGGATTTATCAAATATTTTTATGAGATCATCATGGTTAACGTTAAACAAGTCTACATATCCAAAGGAGGGCTCATCAATAGAAATTACTGAGGTCTGAACATATTTGTTATTAACTATGGAATTTTTTAAAAAAGAATTGACAGATTTTGCTAAATTTAGAGCTAAATCAGGATAAATGGTAAAATTATGTTTTTTAATGTAAAGCTCTATTGGTCCCGTTATACAAATTTTTACTTGAATGATTTTTCCTTCTTTTTGAAAATGTTCTTTAGCAAATTCATTTATAACATACATTTCAGGGATATATGCTTTTTGAGGGTCAATTAAATCAGGTTCAGTTTCATAATCGGCTATAGGTTTCAAGAATTGGACGATCATATCCATAATTTGAGGATAATTAATAATTTCTAGCCCTGATTTCAATTTAAATTCCATTGCTTGGCTAATCGGATTCATAAAATAATTCCTAATACCACTATGTTGCAAAAGATATTCTTTATTATCGCTTACAAGTGCTTTATATGACGTCCAGTAAAATTGCTCAAATTTTTCCTTTTCAATATTTTCCGACAAAGGAAATCCGCCAACATCATCATATAGGGGAAAATTATCCATCTTAAATTTGAAGATCTCTTATTATTTTAGTTTTATGAATACATTAAATAGTTTTTTCTAAAAAAAATAATTTTAGAAATATCGATAAAACTTACTAATATAAACAATATTTTATTTATAAATAATTAAGAAGAGAAATATCCATCTATAACATAAAGTATCCATAAATATTATAAAAATGCTACTAATTCTGGACTTGAAAGAGATTAAGTTAATTAGAAGAAAACTCAATATTAATCAAAAAAAGATTTAGTTGAGATACTACCATATAAATCTCGAATTAGAATTCAAATCAAATACTTTTACTGAAATTTTCCGTAATTACTTTATAATTTAACTGTACTTGTTAGCAGTTCATTCATACCGCGTTTATGGAATTCTACTATTTTAGGTAAAATTGTCATCATAGCTATAGGTACATCAATGGGTAAGGGGATTCTAAAAAAACTCTTTTTATCATCAATAATCATTAATCCAAATATATTTTTTAAATTCGTTGCTATTTCTTTAAAGATTTGTAGGATATAAGGATCAGTTATATCCAATTGAGCAAATTTAGAAATATTATTTAATATATTACTAAAAATTTCAAAAGTAGGAGGTTTTAGTTGATAAATAGCGATCTTTGGCATTTTCTTTCTTAAAATACTCGATGAATAATCATCGGAAGATATTATTTTTATAGATAAATCATTATTACGTTCATTAAGACGCCTAACAATTCGGTCATTGAAATAATTTAAAGACAAAAATATATCTAGTGATACCTTTGCATTATCAATTAAATAATAAAGGTGTTCTAACAGATTTTCTTCCTTGGCTATACCAATAAATGGGATATCTTCAGACTCTTCAGTGCTGTGGATTTCATTGATTATTTTTATACTCTTTTGTCCTATTTCTTGTATTTCTTTTGTGTATTTTAGGATCTTTTCTTGTAGAATTTCACTCGATTTAATTTTATAGTATTTTTTAGCTTTACTCCCGATTGGGATAATATCAACAAATCCTTTTCTCTCAAGTTTAATCATTGTTTCATAAATTTTCGGTTGGGGAACATTGCTATATTTATGCAATTCACTTGCGTTAAGAATATGATACCGAACAAGTGTCTCGAATGTTTGAGCTTCATATTGAGTAAAATTTAACTCTTTTAGGAGGTTTTCTAATTCTTCGTTCATTTTCCAATATTTTTGCTATTTCAAAATTTTAAATTTTTAAAAAATTTTAAATAATTTTACTCCTTTAGTAGTATAACTACTAAAGTAGTATATAAATTTTATTATAAAAATTGTTGATTATTATGTCAGGTCTTGCAATTGAAGCCATAGGAGTTAAAAAGGAATTTGGAGGGAAAAGTAAGAGTCCATTTACTAAGGCTCAAGTAGTTAAAGCCCTAAGAGGAGTTGATTTTCGAATAAAAGTTGGTGAAAATTATTGTTTACTTGGTCCTAATGGTGCTGGAAAAACCACATTTATACGGTGTATTCTTGGTCTCTTAAAAGCGGAAGGATCGGTAAGAGTATTGGATCATATAATGCCGGACGAACGAAACAAAATAATCTCTTCTATTGGATATATGCCTCAAGAATTAAGTTTATATCCTGATTTATCAGTAAAAGAGACTATGCATTTCTTTGGTCGAATATTTGGTCTAAGAAATCAGGAACGGAAGGATTCTGTAAAAAAATTGCTAAATTTTTTCTTATTGAAACAATGGAAGGATAGTAGAGTTGAGAACTTATCAGGTGGAATGAAAAGAAGGTTATCTTTGGCATGTACACTTGTTCACAATCCGAAACTCTTAATATTAGATGAACCTACTATTGGTGTTGATCCTACATTACGATTAACTTTCTGGGACTACTTTAAAGAATTGAATGAACAAGGAATAACAATTATAACTACTACTCATGTGATGGATGAGGCTGAAAAGAGTAGGTTAATAGGTTTTATGAGAGAGGGTAAGTTAATTGCGGAGGGAACTTATCAAGATCTTAGAACAAAAGTACCTGGAAAAAGAAAATTAGTAGTAGAGACGGATTTAGAAAGTTCAAAAAATTTAGCCGATATCATCCATACGAAATGCGCCTGCCAAACCCAATCAAAAGGTTTTAAACTTGAAGTTTTTTATGATGATGAATCAATTATCGATGAGATATTATCTCAAATTAGAGAACATACTAATATACACTCAATTCAAACAGTTTTACCCAATTTGGAAGATACTTTTATATATTTTTCTAAATCGAGCAAAGAGGTGCAAGAAAACTGAAGCTATCGAACATTAAAGCGATTTCAATAAAAAATCTCAATCAAATGAAAAGAGATCCGAGAATGATCGCTTTATCAGTAATTGCACCTATAATTGTTACTGCATTGTTCGGGTCTGCTTTCGGAGGAGATTTAACTGATTTAAAAGTATATATTGTAAATGATGATAAGAATTTTAACAATATTTTCGCAAATGAAATTATTGACAATATGGATAATAATCCCATATTTCAATATAATACAACTACTTCAGATCCAAATCTCGTGAAAGAAGCTGTATATAATAATTATTCTCAAGCAGCAATAATCTTTCCTAACACATTTACTCAAAATTTGTTATTAGGGATAGGAAGTGAAGTTGAACTTTATGTGAGTTATTCAAATCTCAATGTCTCTAATTATATTGTTGCTGCTTTTCAGAGTAGTTTTGATTATGTAATGGGTACATATTTTGGAAATCCACAGGTAAAAATAGTTATTATACCTATTAATCAAGGAGTTTTAGGTTCACTTCCTCCTATTATTAATATTTCGTTAAGTAATCGAGATATGGGATGGGCAGCTTTAAATGACAAATTATCAGACACCGTCTATGATATATTAAAAGATGATAACACAGTAAAACTAGTAAAAGTTAATTCAGTTTCAAAGTATGAGAATAAAGTGAAAAACGGAGAGGCTAAAGCTATTATCAAATTTTCAGAAGATTTTACTTATAATGCTTTAATAAGTAAAGTAATTAAGGTAAAAATAAAATTAGATGGAGCAGAACCTCAATCTTCGGGTGCTATTTTGGCAGCTTTGGCAGATGCTTTATCAGAGACTTTTGAGGATAGATTTGATAAAGCTGTTTTTGATATGAATGAATATTATTATAATAATCTAGATTCTAAGGATGATGCTGTTGATTCAATTACTTATTCCACACCTCCGATTATTGGTTTTATTGTTTTCTTTTTTGCCTTTCTATTGACTATGTTGTCTTTTTTACGAGAAAGAAAACAAGGAACCATGGAAAGACTTTTAACCTCACCTATGAAACGTTCAGAAATTATCCTTGGGTACATATTATCATTCAGTATTATATCTATAATACAATCAACGGTTACTATTATGGTAGCTGTTCTCGTATTTAATGCACAAATAGAATTTACAATGATGACTTTGTTACAAGCCTATTTAATTATTTATCTACTTTTATTAACAGCTTTAGGATTAGGGATCTTTTTATCCACTTTGGCAAAAACAGAGTTTCAGATAATTCAATTCATTCCATTAGTCATTCTACCTATTATGTTATTATCGGGTGTCTGGGCACCAGTCGAATCATTACCAGATTTTTTACGTCCAATATCTGCAATAATTCCGTTAACTTATGCAAATCTAGCTTTAAGAGACCTTTTTCTTCGGGGAATATCAATTTTTGAGCTTGCTATTCCAATGGCGATTTTAGCTGGTTCAGCACTGTTAATGATATCTCTTGGCATTCTAAAGTTTAATAAAACTCTTAAATGAATACTTTTTTTTTCTTTTTTATTTAATTTCATATTAAGAATTTACAGATAAGAGATTAAAAATGATAATAATGAGAGATTAGATAATTCACTCTATCTTCATCTATTTTAAATAACTGAATAAATAGTCTATCAATTATTTTCATAATTTCTTCCATTTTCTTACTTTTCAAGGCTGATTTAAGAACCTGAAATAATAGAATGTGATTTGAATTTAAAAAGTATTGTAAATTAGCCATGCTGTTTAAAAATTCTCTATATTCCTTGAATTCTTCCGAGTCATTTATTTTAATTAGCAAAGATGAGAGAAATTTTATTAATTCTATTATAGAATTATCTATCTCTGAATTGAATTTATTAATTAATGGAATAACCAATTCTTGTTCGAGTTTAGTCTTACTCCGTTTGATCTTTATATTTTTTGCTTTAAACAGAAATGCTGCTATTTTGGAATTAAGATAAGCGAGAATGAAATGATAATCTATATCCTTAACCATACTTTTTGGCCAGAGAAAATAAGTGTCTGAAGTTGCATAGTACGGTTTTTCAGTAAAGCCAAATAGATTTTCACTGGAGATATACTTAAAAAAAATTTTTTTATGATGATCATAAAATGGTTCAAGATCGATTAATATATCCTTATTTTTTCGATCTAAGATATGAATATATGCACCTCTTCGTGGAAAATAAAAATCTTCGGGATTTTCTTTAGCGTTAATTAATATTTCTCTTAATTCTTTCTCATATTGTCTTAAATATGCTGTTAATGTTGGATATTTTTTTTCAAATAACTTATTTGATTTATCATTGTCTTTTAAATTGCATTCACTTTTATTGAAGTAAATGATATATCCAGCAAAATCTTCCTGCTTATATCCATATGGTAAGATTGATTTACTTTTATAGACTTTTTTTAACCTCCCTTTTTCATTTTCATTGAGCTTGAAAAAATTTTTATTGATTTTAATAAGAAAATCATTATTTTCTATTTTGAGATCAATCCCTTCATTTAAAATGAAATATTCATCTTTAATTAAAATTAAACCATTGCGAATTATAAAAAAGTCGTTTAAAAGACTAACTTTTCCGTTTAAAAAGCAAAATTTTTCAATTTTTTCAACAACTTCTTTTACTTGTTCAGGATATATTAGATTCCAGCTTCCCTCTCTTTTTAAACTGTTATTAGTTAGTGCTGAATAATATTTTTTTATGTTTATTGAATCTTTATTATGGATTAAATTTTCAAAAATTAACTGATTAAATGCATTATTGGATAGGTCTAAATTATTTCGTTTTCCAATCTGAATTATTTCTATTTTCTTATCAATTTTACCCTCTTTTTCTTTTTTTGTTTTTTTTTGAAATAAAAAAATGCAATTATGTTGCCCTGTGGCGTCTTTAAAAAGTGCTAAATTCGATAAATCAATATATTGAAGGATGTAGCATTCATCTAATATATGTGGTTTAAGTAATTTAATTCCAGTTTTCTTGGATTTTGTAATCCAATAATTTGTGGTAATAAAAGATAAAAGACCACCCGGATTTAACTTCTCTATACCAAGGTGTATAAAATAATAAAATAAGTCCATATTACCCACGAAATAATTTGCACATATTGGATATTTTTCCACATACTCGTGAAATACCTCAGAATTATAATTTTGACCTAAATAGGGGGGATTTCCAATGATTAAATCAAATTTTTCATTTAAATCTGATCCTAAGACGTTATCAAACCTAAAATGTACTTCGGGATATTTTTGTAAGAGAATATCTTTTAAATTTTTATCTATCTCGTATGC
>JAHPZA010000005.1 GCA_019058445.1 Promethearchaeota archaeon
TTCCAATAAGACTTCCAGTTTTTCATAACCAATCGCAAGATCTGCTGAGAGGTTTGGGCGGGAAGGGTCTTATAGGCACTATGGTCTTTTAAAATAATCTGTAGATCATAGTAAGTGATAAATTCATCCAAATGAAAAAAGAATTGACGATAATGGAAATTTGCTAAGTTATAGAGATTTTTTGCCAAATGGCAGAGATGTGATAATTCGGGAGTTTTCTTAAGTTGGATTTGTTCTGTTAATTGAATAATCAGTGCACCTCCTGGATTTGTTCTGTTAATTGAATAATCAGTGCACCTCCTGGATTAGTTCTTTAATAATCTTTCTTTTACGCTTTGAATACATCTTCATCGCAAAGTAATGCATTAAAGAAATATACTTCTCCAGTTTTCATACTTAAGATATAAATCTTTATAAGTTTTTATATGCTAGACTCCTTTGGTTTATCATATTAAAAGTAACTTTTCGGAAAGATTATGTCAGATCAAGATTATTTGAGTGAAATACATAAGATTAGAGAATCGTTTTCAGATTTAGTACACTTTACTCCTTTAGAGTTAAATCATACTTTTTCAATAATGTCTAATAATGAAATATATTTGAAGCTTGAAAATTTTCAAAGAACTGGTTCCTTTAAAATTCGAGGAGCTTTTAATAAGATTTCAAAATTAACTGATGAAGAAAAGAAAGCGGGGGTAATTACAGCCTCAGCTGGAAATCATGGTCAGGCAGTTGCCTTAGCCGCTAAAATCTCTGATATTAAATCGACTGTAGTCGTACCTGAGGGAGCGCCAATTGTCAAGATTGAAGCTATTAAAAATTATAACCCGAAAGGTAAAGTTATTGAATATGGTCGTACTTATGATGAGGCTCATCAAAAGGTTCTAGAAATTAAAAAGCAAGAGAATAGTATAATTATCCCCGCATTTAATGATATAGATATTATTAAAGGTCAAGCCACCATCGGTTATGAAATTATGGAACAATTACCAGATGCAGATTATATTTTTTGTCCAATTGGAGGTGGGGGATTAATTAGCGGTATTAGCTCATATTGTAAACAAAAATCTAAAAACATTAAAATTATTGGTGTGCAAGCTGAAAATGCTCCCTCAATGCACGAGTCATTTATGAAAGAAAAAATTACCCTAAAGCAACTAAAAGAAACCATCTGTGATGGTATTGCAGTTAAACAGCCTGGAGAAATAACTTATGATATGATAAAGAAGTATGTAGATGAGATTGTTCTCGTGTCTGACGAGGAAGTGGCAAATACTATTTTGCTTTTATTGGAAAGGGCAAAGTTATTTGTTGAGGGTGCTGGAGCAGCCGCACTGGCTGCGATTCTTTATAACAAACTTAATCTTCAAAACAAAAAAATTATAGCAGTAATCTCCGGAGGAAATTTAACTCCTAACTTATTAAGCCGAATAATTACAAAAGGATTAATCAAAGGAGGTCGTTTAGTTAAGTTCAAAACTAAAATACCTGATATTCCTGGAGCCTTGATGAATGTGTTGAAAATAATCGCTGAACAAAAAGGTAATATCATTTCAATAACTCATGACAGGGAGCGCTTAGAACTTGAATATAAAATGACGGAGGTAATTGTAGAACTCGAGACAAGAGATTTTGACCATATAAATCAAATATTTTCAAAGTTGAGAGAGTATTTTCAAATTGAAATTTTAAAGTTTTAAAATTCTAACAATCTAATGCTGTATTTCAACTATTTATGATTTGAATTTGTCTTTATTTTATTTTCTAATAAATAAAAAATATTAAGTGAAATAAAAAAAACCCAATGTCATGGATGAAAATATAAAAGAACTATTTCAAAGTTGGAATGAATTAAATAAACAAGCCGAGGAATCCTTTGGACAATTTGAATTCACCTCTATAAAAGAAATCAGAGAGAAACAAAGAACAATTGAGGATTCAGTTTATGCCATTCTTTTGGAAAACGCACCTGAAAATTTAAAACAGATCTTACCAAAGGATTGTGGATCTCTGGAAATAGGATTTGATACGGAAAATAAAATATTTTACTTTGTAATGCTTGATCCAAATTACGAAGACAGCGAGGAGACAAAATTATTAGCAATTACAATTGATTTAAACAAAAAAGTGAGCCTTATTGAAGATTTTAAGGAATAATATTATTATGCAAAATAAAGATAAATTTTTTTTAATTATTCGAGGATAGATCTAGTATGAAAATTGTATTTCATGAAAGATTTTACGTTTCAAATTATTCGATGGACCCCGCTGCGTCTCCAGGGCGTCTGGAAAGTATTATGAACATTATTCACAGTAAACCTGAAGATTATGAAATTATTACTCCAGAACCAGCAACTGAAAAAGATATTTTACGGGCTCATGGAAAAAGGCATTATGAATACATAAAAAACGATCAGCTATTATATGAATTGGCAGCGCTAGCCGCAGGTGGTTCAATATTGGCTGCCGAAGAAGGATTTAAAGGAAATCCCACATTTGCCGTCATTCGTCCTCCCGGGCATCACGCATCTGCTGATTCATGCTGGGGCTTTTGTTTCTTCAATAATATAAGTATAAGCTTATTAAAGTTATACTCGGAAAAAAAGATAAAATCCGCATTTGTATTAGATTTTGATTTGCACACTGGTGATGGCAACATTAACATATTAAAAAATAGAAATGATGAGTTTATTGCGAAAATACTTAATCCTAGCTCCAGTGGTAGTGCGAATTATATTAAGGAGGTTGAAGCTTATATGCAAAATCTTAAAGATATTGATATTTTTGTAGCGAGTGCGGGATTTGATCAAGGAATTGAGGACTGGGGGCATTTATTACATCCTGAAGATTATACAAAGCTGGGGAGCTTAATGAAAGAATACTCCGAAAAATTATGTAGCGGACGGCGCTACGCTTTATTAGAGGGCGGTTATAATCACGATGTGTTAGGTAAGAATGCTGATGCGTTTTGTCAAGGATTTAAATAAAAAAAAAAGAAAGTTAAGTCGTTGTTTTAAACTTAGAGACCTAGTTCTCTTAATTTCTGTTTAATTGCTAGCTTTTTCTCTCCTTCTAAATCATACCATTTATGCATGATTATAAATGATACTAAGCACAGAAGAGATGGAATTAATCCTATGATGATGCGAATTCCCCATATAGCTAAAGGTGTTTGTACAGCATTAGGATTAGGATTATATCCTGTGAGAAGATGTACTATTGTAAAGATAACAGCTTGGAGGATAAGGGAAAATCGAAAGAAACAGGTTCTAATTCCTCCATATTTTCCTTCTTGATGTTTTCCGTCCATTACAGTACATTCATCATTAACATCTGCAACAACAGGAGCCAAAGAGAATGTGAAAGCTCCAAGACCCGTCCCTGCAATGAAAGCGAAAATTATTACTTGTTCAATTGTGGTTATCCATAAAAGGGGAAGATATCCTATAAACCCTATTATAAGACTTATTTTCATTACTTTATAAGCCCCATATTTTCTGACTCTATTCATCCAAAAAGGGATAAATAAGACAAACCCTAAGAACCAAACTATTAATATATAAATATAATAATATAAGGGTAATCTTAATACATCTTTCATAAAATAGATTCCAGAGGTAGAATATAATATTCCTGCTAGTGAAAGGAGAAAAAATACAAAGAAAGTAGCTATGAAATTTTTTCGTCCAAACGCTTTTTTCATTATCTTCCAAAAAGATTCGCTTTTTTCCTTTTGATTATTTTCATACCCTCGAAGAAAGCGTTCTTTCAAGTCCTCAGATTCACGAATGCCTGGAATAAGAAGAATTATTAATATAATTTGGACAATTAAACCAATTAACGCTGCCAAAATAAATGTCTCTTTTTTTCCGTATACAATAACAAGTGGTCCGATAAAACCATAAAATAAAGCTAATGTAGCACCCAGAAAGTTCATAATAGCAACTGCTTTTCTACGTTCGGCATCAGTACGAAAATGATTTGTATATGCTGCATTTATGTGTGTAGTATAAATAGAAAAGAATGTATCTGCTACACAAGTCATAATCATAAACCACCAAAAAACTGGCCAAGGATTATTAGGATCCGCATTGGGTGAGATATAAACAAGGAAATAAAATATGCTTGCTGGTATTGCACCTATTAAAATCCAAGGGAATCTCATTCCCCATTTTCTCGTCCATTTAAAAGGTCGATCAGTAAGATATGCTACAAGAGGATCATTAATCATATTCCAAATCGAAAAAAAAATGAATCCTAATGCCAATAGGGCAACAGGCAAACCAATCTCGACTTCATAATAATAAAAAAGTATTCTATTTGCGAAAGTAGCAGTAATCACATAACCTAGAGAAAACGATATCATTTTTTTTGTAGATGCTTGTTCCCATTCAGAAAGATCGAAATTATTATCCTCACTCATAAATCTCGCTCTAAATTAATTTTTAATTGTAATTAAATTATTTATAACTAGGTTCTATAAAAACTTATCCTTGAGATATGAGCTAAATCAAATTACGTAAGTAAAAGATAAAATTGTTTCTTAAAGAATCATTGTTGATTTTTTTTTATCTTTTTATATTTCTCTAATTTCTTTTGAATTTTTTTTGAGATTAAATCAGGAAATTCGTCTAATGTTTTCCCTTCATATTTTTCATAACAGCTACAACAAAATCTTAATTCATATACATCAAAACCATTAATTTTTTTCGGTCTAGTTTCTGGATGAAGTTTTCTGTCGCAAAGTATGCAATAATTATAGAATTCCAATTCTCTTTTTTTTTTTAGTTCTACTAATCTTTTAAATTCAATTTTTTTTTGAATTTCCTCCCTTTTTCTACGTTCTAATTGAATATCGGGAAATTTATTTTCAATAATAGCAAAAAAAGGCAAATCCTTTTCGAGGCGATCCTTTATCGCTATTCTTATTAATTCCGATCGAGATCTGCCAGTCTTTTCTCCTATTTGAGCTATTAATTTGACATAAACATCAGGCAAGTTAATAGTGATATTTCTCATTTTTAACCCTTTTTAGATTTTTTATTAATAATGTTAATGCAATCTGAATTTATAAAGGTTTTTACTACCAAATTCCTTAAAAAGCGGATTGAATAATTTTTTACATAGATATAAACAAGCTTGAAAAAGTTTATATAATTTAAGAAGACGGTAGAAATTTTTTTAGCCATTTAATGTCTTTTTACCTTTCTCTTCACAATTCTGACAAAATTTAAATTTCAAACCTCAAGTAAGGTGCTAAATTTTAAAATGATAAGAGTTCAAAATAAAAAAAAGAGTTGATTTAAAGAAAAAAATCATTTAATTTGAAAAAAGGACTCTTCAAATTCAGGTTTTCCCTTATATTTACCCATTAAAAATCCAACCCCTGAATCTAAACCCTTAAAAAATGCATTTTGGACTTTGATACCTGCCTCTTTAAGCGCATTAACTACATTTTCTCTTGCGGGAGGACAGCCTTGTATGGGAATCAATTCTTTTATGCAAGGGTCATTCTTATTAAGGTTACATTGACACTGACCAAGTAGAATCGTTTTATTATTACCTTCAGTTGGTTTCATCCTTTTTCCAGTTAGAATTTCAATTTTGTCATATGGTTTGCCTTTCCATGAATATTTTATTGCCAGTAAAATTATCCCGTTTAATCCAGAGCAATAAGTGCACATAGAATTGTCATATTTATGATATTTAAGACCTTCTACTCCAATTTTCTGAAAAGGGAGCGGTAGATCTCCAGCATCATTGTAAATGAAATCCCATTCGTGATGTGAGGTCAGGCTTTCAATACTTTCTCCGATAAGTTCAATATCAGATAAATCTCCCGGTCTATTTCTTTCTTTTGCGGCAAGTGCTAAATGGGGTATCTCTGATGGAACAAACCCTAATAAACTGGCTCCAACTAAGTCAGCAGAGAGAACGTCTCTTGAAGCTACAAGAATATTACTTCTATGAGCCTTTCCATCAATGGCAGGACCACGTTCAAGAGTATAAATTCCGTCAATGATAGTTAAAACGGGAGGTAACTTATTAGGAAGGTGAGCAACATTGTAATTCAAATCATGAACTAGGTCAGGACTATGAAATTTTTTACGTGAGGCGATACTGATTAAACCCTTCAGATTTTTGAATGCGATGCTAGCCTTCGCTTGCGCATGAGTTTTTAACACTGGAATATCCAGAATATAATCCGCTGCAAATGCATCTGAACTAAAATTAACTTTAAAATCAAGGCCCATATCTAATTTATCAAAAGGTCTTCTAAAAGTATTGATTACTTTAACTCCATATCTCTCTTTTAGAATATCATAACCAAGTTTTTCGAACGCATCAGCTGCAGTGAGTTCATCTTTGGGATCTTCAGTAACTATCCCTTCCCCTATGGTAATATCTTTGATTCCCCGTTCATTAAGAAGAACAACTGCATCTTCTATTACTCGAGATGTAGTGAGTACCCCCCATTTTGGAAAATTACTATGTCGGTTCCAATATACTATATTTGGTTTGATAAATATCTTAGCATCAGTAGGGAGATCATCAAATAATTTGGATTGTTCAACTACTTTTCGAACTGATTCCAAGGGCTTTTCATATTTCACAACAGATACTATAGGTTTACTCATATTATCACTTATTAAATTAGATGTCATTATTATCTTATATTGATAAGAATACGAAGTATCTTAAAAATTAAATTATTATTAATAATTTGTTTTTAATAGTTTTAAATATAAATACCAAATATAAATAGTATCAGTTTTACAAATTAGATTAGAACTCAATTTAAAAAGGAATATGATGTAAGATTTGAGATTTAGTTTCAGTATCCCTGTTCCAACTCCTAGACTTGAATACATGATCGATGGTACTAAGAGATCCGAAGCTTGTGGATTTTATTCTGTTTTTTATGCGGATCACACAACAATGCTAAATTCACCTGGAACATGCTACGATGCCTTTTCTTTTTTAACAGCTCTATCTATGGAATCTCAGAAAATTAGGTTATGTACAGGTGTTTCCGATTGTCATAGGTTTAACCCCGCACTAATGGCCCACAAAGTAGCTACCTTGGATGTGTTTTCCAATGGGAGAGCCATGTTAGGAATAGGGGCAGGAGAGGCGATGAATATTGATTTGTATGGACTTGAAAGAGAGAAATCTTATTCGAAATTACGGGAATATATTGAACTTTTGAGGAAATTCTGGACTAAGAAACGAGTAAATTTCGAGAGTGAATTTTGGGGTACAATGAAAAATGGGTTTATTCAAATCAAACCGATTCAAAAAACACCTCCAATATATGTAGCCGCTAATGCTCCAAAAACAAGGAAAATGGCAGGTGAATTAGGTGAGGGCTGGTATCCATTTGTAGAGACTCCCTGGACGTATAAAGAGAACTATAAAGAGGTTGTAGAAGGTGCTAAAAATGCTGGTCGGGACCCATCTGAAATTGATTACGTATACGACTGTTTTGTAGCAATAGATGATGATGATCCCCAAAACGCTATTGAAAGATGTGATTTTTTCAAAACATCATATTTAGTGATGCCAACTAAAATTAACCAAGCTTATCCGAATGTTAATTTACCCGAAGATTTAACCATCCATAATATTCTTTTAGATGCCCCTGGAGCTACTGATTTATTACAATGTATTGATAAATTACCAAAAACTGTAAATGAGGACCTAAATTGCATAGGAACGACCGATGATGTTATTTCCAGTATCGAGAAATTTAAAAATGCGGGCGCTACTCATCTTTCCTTAATGAACCGTGGTCCGAATGTAAATAAAGTTTACGAGATTTTTAAAAACAAAATTATACCATATTTCGAAGAGCAGAATAAATAAGAATTAAGACTTTTTTTTCTCTATTTCTTTAAAGGATTTTTGATGATTTTCAAACGATTAACCAGATTAGATTTAAATATCTTATAAATTAATTATTATCATCAATTGTTATTATACGAATTCAATAAAATAAAAAAGGAATTGATAAAGTATGGTTATCGAAACAAACATTACCAAAATGCTAGGAATTAAACATCCCATAATAGCTGCTCCAATGGGTCCATTTTATACAACCGAATTAACGATTGCAGTTTCTGAAGCTGGCGGACTAGGGGTTATAAGCCATGCTTCAGATTTTGATCGCCCTGAAAAAGAAACATGGCAAGATAGAGAGGCGACTCTTAAAGCAATGAAAAGAAGTATGGAAAGGGTTGTCGAATATACAGATAAGCCCTTTGGATTTAATATTAGGACCTCAAGGGTACAGATAGATGCGCCAGTATTATGTAAAGAGATTCCTAAATTTATCATGAGTAATCCAAAATTAAAAGAACAATGCATTTATGCGGTCACCAGTGCTGGGTCTTCTAAAACATTGCCCGAATCAAAGTCTTTCCAAAAATTAAAAGAGAGTTCAAACATTAAACATTTTCATGTTGCACCAGCATTATGGTTAGCTGATAAATGTGTTGCTTCAAATGTAGATGGGATGGTCATTACGGGAACTGAAGGCGGAGGGCATCAATCCTATGAAGAAGTTAGTACTTTAGTCTTGTTACAACAAGTTTTAGAAAAATATCCTGATAAGCCTATCGTTGCGTGTGGAGGTTTTGCAACTGGCAGATCATTAGCTGCAGCTTTAAGTATGGGTGCTGGAGCTGTTGCAATGGGGTCTAGATTTATTGCTTCAAAAGAAAGCGAATTTCATGAAACATATAAAGACATTGTTCCTCCAGCAAGAGCTCAAGATACTGTATTAGCTACTGGAGCTTTTGGTCCGATAAGATTGTGGAAAAATCCATATGCTGCAACTCATCCTAAAGTAGGTTCTAAAGAAGAAAAGATGGCTATGGAAAAGCAAACGACAATTGAGGAATTCTTAAAGGAAGCTAGAGCTTATCGATTAATTTATGAAGGAAATACTAAAGAAGGAGCAGTGCTTCTCGGTCAAAGCATAGGTATTATTGAAAGTATAGAAAAAGTTAAGGACTTAGTCGATAAAATTGTTAGCGATGCAGAGAAATTACTGAAAAGGGCAACTTCTCAAATTTTATAAGCAAATCCAAATTAACTATTAAAAATTTTTTTCTTTTCTTATTTTATTTATTTTATTAGTTAAAATGATAAAAAAAAAGAAAGTAATTAAAAAGTAATACCTTTCTTACGAGCTACGTATTTTACCTCTTCAAAAGAAATAATACAGATCAACGATATCAAAAAGCATACAAGCCAATCAAATGCTGTCAAATACATGAACATGAAGTTAATGCCTATTAATGCTAGAAAAATTTGTACTCCTGGGATATACATGAGGGCAAGAAAAGCTCCAAATAATAAACCGATTATGATATACATGAATTTGCTGCTATCTTCTTTAAAAGATTTGATCATTGATTTATTTGGACGTCTGATTTGGAATATGAGAAAACTTTCGCAGAAAAATAATGTCACCATTAACATCGTCAAAGCTTTCGCTATCTGTAAGTTGGTATTTGGTGTCAAATCTTTTGTTTCGGGGCTATAAAGATAGCCGTCGTTAAATGCACCAAAATTATGATTTTCTGGAAATACAGGATAAACTCCCGTTAAAACAATGAAATAAGTGATTAACATACACAATGATAATAATGCTCCAAAACACATCATTAAAATTATTGTGTTTTTTGAAAGGATTTCTTCCGTATCTTTGGGTTGCTCTTTCATAACATCATCTGAGATGATATCAAACGTCAATATCAATCCCGGTAAGGCATGAAGCGTTATGGATAAAAATATCCACATAAAATAAAATTCTTCATCTAACCAGAATGGTAAATTAAAAATTACAGCTAGTATAAATTGAACTATTCCTTCAAAAAGATTAATACAAATATAAAAAAACACGACTGCCCGGATTTTAGCGAAAATACCCCTCCCTCGATGAATACCTTTCACAATCGAGTTAAATGAGTCATCAGATATTACCATATCAGATGCTTCTTTAGCCACGTCAGTGCCTTGAATACCCATTGCGATACCTGCATCAGCCATATTTAATGCGAGAGCATCATTAACTCCGTCGCCGGTCATTGCGACCACTTTTTTTTCGGCCTGATAACGTTCTATGATTTCCTGTTTATGCTGGGGTGAAACTCTGGCAAATACTTTAATTTTACTAAACTCTTCAAAAGTTTTATAATTTTTAATCTCATTACCTTCCACTGCCAAGTCATTCTCATCTGATGTAATAGATATTTGATTGGCGATGGCTTTAGCAGTAGTAGGTGAGTCTCCAGTAATCATTATAACTTTAACCCCAGCACTATGACATTGTTCTACAGATTCCTTAACGCCCTCTCTGGGAGGATCTAATATAGTTACAAATCCAATGTATACCAAATTTGATTCACATATATCCCGTTTATTTTCAAGATCCGGAGGGATTTCTGACATTTCTTTATAGCATAAACTTAGTATTCGGTATCCCTGACTAGCAAAAATATTTACATTATGTAATATCTTTTCTTTTAACTCAGGAGTGAGGTCCTTTATAACTCCATCTTTTGAGAAAATTTTAGAACATAATGGTAATAATATCTCACTCGCACCCTTTGTAAAGGAATAAACTTTCGAATCCCTTTTATATACTTTTGACATTCTTTTGACCGATGAATCAAAAGGAAATTCTCTGATTGGCTCATAATCCTCAATTATGAAGTCTCCCATACCTTTTTGAAATAAAACCATTAATGCACCCTCTGTTGGTGAACCAATTACACTCCAATTGTGAATAATTTTATTATCTACGGTTATCTCATTTTTCACCAATGCTGAATTATTGTTTAAAAATCCAGAAATTAATAGTTGCTTTAATTGGGGATAATCATTAATGTGAGAAACTAAAACCACATTTTTCGGATCATTAATTAGAAAAATGTCTCCGTCAGGTTCGTATCCTGCTCCAGAGACTCTAAATGTTGAACCATCTACCCAGACGTATTCAATACTCATTTGATTTTTAGTCAACGTTCCTGTTTTATCACTACAAACCACGCTTGTGCGCCCTAAACTGTCAACTGAGGCAAGATTTCGGATTATTACCCCTTGACGAGCCATTGCTAAAACTCCAGTAATCAGAACAACAGTAGTTAATAATGGTATATTAATAGGCATAATATCCATAGCCGAATTTAGACTTTTTACAATGTCTAACCGAGTAAATCCACTCGCAACCCAGATTATCATTAATGTTATAAACCAGAAAACCACTACTGCTAAACCAAGCCATTTACCAAAATTATTCATTTTTTTTCTTATAGGTATTTCACTCGTTCCAGCTTCCTCTAATCCTTGAGAAATTTTTCCAATCTCCGTATTCCCTCCAGTGCTTACAGTTATGGCGGTACCATTCCCTGTAGTTATATAGGTTCCATAAAAAACCATATTTTTTCGACTACCAATAGGAATTTCTTGTTCTGTTAACGCATCTCCTTTTTCAAGTTTTTTAACTGGTTCACTTTCTCCAGTTAAAGATGCTTCATTCACTTCAAGATTAGTAGATTGAATAATTCTTCCATCGGCTGGAATTTTATCTCCTTGACTTAAAACCAACATATCTCCAGGCACCACTTTTTTCGTGGGAATATCCACCTTAGCACCATTTCTAATAACAGTCGTTGTTGGTGCGGATAATTCTCTTAAAGCTTTCAATTTCTTTGTGGCTCGATACTGTTGGAAAATAGCAATAAAACAATTAATAGCAACAATCCCTAGGGTTGCAAAAATAAATGTTAAATTCCCTCCTAAACCAAAAATAGATGCTAAAAAAATGACTAGAGCCCCTATTAGATAAATCACAATGAGCCAATTGAACAAAGGTGCAAGATATATCTTTATAAAACCTTTGGACACCTTAGGGATTTCATTCATTCCATATTTTTCTAGTCTTATTTCGGCATCTTCAATGTTTAGGCCTTCTTTAGGATTAGTTTGGTATTTATCGTAAATTTCTTCTAAATCCCATTTATAATAGTTCTGATCGATAGGTTCAATTTCCGTGACTGTCATTAGAAGATCTAATTGCTGTTATTATTTATTTTTTCTAATAAAATATAAAATATTATAATAAGACTAATAATAATAATCATTTTTAATTTATTCTAAAAGATTATATTTTTTCTTCGAGCGTAAAATTTAAAAAATTCAATCCCAAATATTCCTGGTAAGGCAAGTAAAATGCAAATTAACCAGTCTGTAGCCGAAAGGAACATAAAATTAATTTGAAGGTTAAGATTTAACTCATCATTTATAGTACTGTTAAATTCAAATGAATTACAAATCACATATATGTGAAGGGATATTGTGATTAAACAAATGATTAATAACTTAAACGAAAAATCCTCATCACGAATGCTCTTAATTAGAGATTTATTGGGTCTACGAATTGTCCAAATAAAGAATGATTCCACAAGATATAAGGTAGTTATGAACATGGTCCTAGCTTTCATTGCTCTTAATTCTTCTGATGATGTACCTTTTGGAATATAACTCAGTTTAAGAAATTCATTTGTATTCCACCCATTCAATGGAATAATACCTGATAACGTTAATTGAATAGCCAAGACTAATCCTATACCCATTAAAAATGCTTGAATCAACAATAATATCCACATATTTTTGCTTAATAATTCTTCTTCATTTCTTGGCGGCTCTTTCATGATATCTTTAGGTTGGGTATCTATAACCAACGCTAAAGAGGGAAGTGAATGAACGATGCCAAATATATAAATGTGCTGCCAATTTGAACTGAACAATACAAATTCAGGGATAAATTCATAACTAAAGAATATAGTAGCCTCCATGATGTTCAAACAAATGAAAAAAAAGATAATTGTTCTGATCTTAGAAAATAAGCCCCTCCCAATTTTTACCCCTTCTTCTATAGATACAAAATTATCGTCAGATATGACCATGTCTGAGGTTTCCTTTGCAACATCAGTTCCAGTGATACCCATCGCGATTCCGGCATTTGCCATTTTTAGAGCTAATGCGTCATTTATTCCATCACCAGTCATCGCTACAACTTTATTTTCTCTCTGATAGTTTCTTACAATTATTTCTTTATCGGAAGGAGCTACCCGAGCGAACACAGATACATTTTTAAAACCTGTTTCGGTTAAATCCTGAATTTTATCTCCTTCGACTACGAGATCACCCTCTTTATATATTCTCATTTGTGAAGCAATTGTTTTTGCCGTCGCTGGGTGATCCCCGGTAACCATTATAACTTTTATTCCAGCGGACTGACATTCTTCAACCGATTCCCGCACTCCTAATCGAGGAGGGTCTATAATCGATACAAAACCCAAGTAAATAAGGTCTTCCTCTATTTCTTCTCTAATTGGTTTATCTACTTCATCGATCTTTTTATAGGCAATTGCTAAAGTCCTATACCCTTGGATTGCTCGTCGGCGAATCCTATTCGAAATTTCTTTTTTTAATTTCTCATTAAAAGGCTTAATTTTCCCATTAATTTCAATTTGGGTTGATATGTTGATAATTCTTTCAGGAGCTCCTTTTGCAAAAGCTAATATTTCTTTATCATTTTCGACTGAACTGCATATGGTGGTCATCCTTTTAAATTCTGAACTAAATGAAAATTCAACTAATATATTGTACCTATTTTGAATGTCATAAGGAATGAATCCCGCTTTTTCTGCCAAAACTAATAATGCGGCTTCTGTTGGTGATCCTATTGCTCTTCTTATTGCCATTTCCTTCTTTTCACCAACTCTCACCTTCACATCTTCATAGATGAGCTTCGCATTATTATTAATTATAATAGATTCAATAAATTTTTGAAAGGTTGGGTTTTCCTCTAAAGTAATAACTTGTCCATCCAATACAATTTCTCCAGGTTCTTCATATCCTGCTCCCGTAACTCCATATTCCATATCATTTATCTCAAACTTTTCAACTGACATCTCGTTTTTTGTAATTGTTCCTGTTTTGTCTGTACAAATTACAGAAACACGACCAAGAGATTCAATGGCAGATAAATTTTTAATAATAACTCCATTTTGAGCCATATTTAAAACACCAGTAATTAACACCAAAGTTGATAAAAGAGGTAAATTGATGGGCACTACATTCATTGCTCTTAGAATAGAATCTACTAAGACTTTACTAACTAATTGATTCTGATTTAATAATTCGAAAAAATCTAAATTATTCATTATCATCAAGATAGAAAATTTGTAGATAATTAATATGATCAAATTGATTATCACAATTACCCCTAACATATAGCCTAAACGATTTAATTTGCGAGTTAATGGGATATCTTCAATGCTTCCCATTTCGTTCAATTGACTGGAAATTTTTCCGATCTCAGTATTAATTCCAGTGCATACTACTAGTGCTTTAGCCCTTCCAGTCCTAACATATGTTCCCATAAATAACATATTATTTTGTTTTTGGATTGGTAAGCTGTTATTTTTTTTAATAATTTTATTATTTTTTACTACAGGTTCACTTTCACCGGTTAATGGAGCTTCATCAATCGTAAGATTCATATACTCTACAATTCGGCTATCAGCGGGAATTTTATCTCCTTCTTTTACTAGGACAATATCTCCCGGTACTAACTCTCGAGTGGGCATTTCAAATTCAAAACCATCCCTTAAAACAGACGTTTTTAGAGCAGCAATTCTCTGCAACGACTCCAATGCCTTTTGAGCTCTATATTGCTGACCAATTGCAGTTCCCGAATTTATAATAACCACTGTAAAAGTTATAATTGTTGACTCTGGTTGCCCTAAAATGATAATTATCCCTCCCGTTATGATAAGAATAATGATCAAAAAGTTGAACAATGGAGCGAGGTAGATCTTCCATAAGGATTTCTTGATCTTAGGAAGCTCATTATATCCAAATTCTAGGTATTTATCTTCCAAATGTTCAGCTGGTAAGCCATTGTTTAAATCTGTGTTAAATTCAGTGATTAACTCATCTAAAGATTGATAATAATAACTTTTCTGTATACTATGATTATGTGACATTGTGGTCTATTTAGAAAAAATATACCTTACTCAAATTATAATAATGTAATGAATTAATGCTTTATAATGATTTATTTTACATTACTATTGACTTATATGTATAGATAAATAGCAATTAAAGGGATGACCTATTCCTTTCTTGCTTAGGGGTCCCTAAAATATCTTTCAAAATGTTAAACTTCTTTCTAATAGTTGTGCTTGAAAATTTCGTAGCCTCTTCAATTAAGCTTTGTGTAAATATTTTACGATTCTCCAAACATTGTCCTGTATAATAAATTAGTCCTGCAGTAAATGCTTTATAATTTAGGTTTTTTAAATGAGAGTAAGAAATTTCATTGAGTAGTTGATCGGCTATTAATTGCATTTCTACTTGCACTTTATTATATTCACTTTTACTAGGGATATGATCTTTCACCTTTTCATAGGGAATATTGTGCAAATCCTTCCCAAAAAGAATCTTTATTCTGTGCTTTATTTCTTTTTCGATCTCATTAGTGGTTTTAAGTTTTTTCCATACTTTTTCTGATTTTTTTACTTTTAGCATTGCATTATTGAGCATTTTCTTGTTTATTTTGTGCCCTAATTCATTCGAGATTTCTATAAAACGCTCTATTCTTATGTTAGTTGTGTCTTTAATTTCCATCCATACAATTGCGAGAAAGATAATTACCATATTTTGATAGGATTTTCTATGATTCCTATTATACTTGAGATACCTTTTTTTAATTGCCTCATATTTTGTGGTATCCGTGTTGATATCATAACTTTTCAAAAATTCTATTGTTTTTCGTTGTTCTGAGAAACTAGTTTGATAATCTCGATACCATTTTTCTAATGTCTGTATTCGATCATATTGCTGCTTAATGATAGGATCTTGCTTGGCTTTTGAATCTCTCACTCTTATAGCTCGCTCATAATCCAACTGACTTTCTTTATAATGATCGTCTATAGCGACGGTATCAACAAAATCTATGTTATCATCTAGCACAATGCCACAATCTTGGCATACGAGAAATCCTGAATCTCGCTTTACATTTTTATGCTGGCAATTGGAGACCTCATGGTTTTCTTGGTTAGGATTTGTCAAAGAAAAATTAGCCCGGTTAAAATATTATGAAAATTGTCTGATGAACTAATGTATTAATTCATTTAAAAATTTTTTATTATGAAATTATAAAAAGCTTTTTTATTAATAGCAATCAAATATATAACTATAATAAATTTTATTTAATTTCAAATTGAAAATGTGATTTTAAAAATGGAATATGAAGCGATTAAGAAATGGGTACAAGGTTTTGGTCTTATTTTTATCATAAGTTCTATAATAGAGCTAATTAACACTATTCTCCTCCTTAATACTCAAGTAAAATTTAAAGGAAAAACATATACCATGCAAGAACTATTTTTCAGTTCTGGAAGATTGCCACCTACGACTCCATATATATTTGTCTTCTTAGTCTGTTCCATTTGCTGTTTTTTAATTTTTGGCTTCTTGCTAATTAAGATTGTGTCAAAAGATATTGATTTTAGATTAATGGCTAAATATATATTAGTTTTGGGAGTGTTAACCTTGCTATTCTCATATATTAAATTGGGATATATCACTTATATAGAACGAGGTAAAATGTGTCTTAACGGGGAGAAAATTACATTTCACTATTTTGTATGGAAATACAATACTTCAGTTATAGGACCATATTCCCTTCTTATTCTTTGGACGTTTTATACTGCGACGGTGTGTGCATATTTGATAATTGGGCTGGTAATGTCTGGAGGAGCCCTAAGTTGGTTAATAGAACTTACTAAACAACAATCTAAAGATTAGAAATCCAAATAAAAAAATATGCAAGATTTTATAATTTACTTTGCACTATTAAAACGATTTTGATTATTGAAATATTTAAGTCTCTTGAAAGAGATTATAACTATTCTAATCCCCCTTATTATTTTGTGGTTTTTGCTGCTAATATCCAAGTTTCACGTATTTTCTGCCTACCTTTCAATTCTTCGAGTTTAGACCTCGGAATTTTGGCAAGGAATCTTCTTGAACTTACCTGGGCTGAAGGAACTTCAATTTTCTTAAAAATATCAAATTTACAGTTCTCAAAAAAAGCTTTAGCTGATTTAAAAGTCTCAAATTTATTTTCCTCGACATGATGTTTAGCTTTAAATTCCCTTCCCTTCTCATCAAAAATATCCAGCGCAAGTTCAGATTGCCTATTCTTTTTTGTATATATATCTGCGGTTATCCAATTTCCACCCCGATTACTCAATATCTTATGGATTATTGTACATAATTTTCTTTTTTGCTTCTGATCTAGATAGACTAATAGGCCTTCATTAACAACTGCTATAGGGCCAGGAGGAAAAAGATCAATGATTTCAGTAAAAACTTTTTCATCTAATACATTCAAACCATGCATGATCAGATTATCTATAGGATAATTACAATATTTTTTAGCTAATTCCAGCACAATAATCCTTTTATCTTCTATTAATTGAGGTAAATCAGTATCGACATAGAAAATCTCTGGATTTTTACAAAGGCTTAACCCGCGAAAAGAGAAACCAGACGAAAATTCAAGAATATTTTTTATACCTATTTTAGACAGAGCTTCATCTATTGACCAATACCTAGTTTCGAAATGAATACATCTTAATATAAATTGAAGTGAATTTAATTCTTCTTGAGTAAATCGGGGGTGATTCTCACTCCAGATCATTTCGACAGCTTCCCTTGCAAAAGGAATGGTGGTAACTGCTTTGGTTAATAATAATGATCTGGCAGAGGGACTGATTGAATCAAATGCAGAGTTAAATGAACTATTCATTATAGTGATCAAATAAATAAAAATATAAAAACTATAATTTTAACTTTTTAAATTGTATAGATAACGACTAATTTGGGGAAATCTTTACAATTTGCTCTTGATCTGCTTGGCTCTACTTCTAAGTGTGACTTCTGTTATTTTTGCTACATCTGCTACTGCCGATTGCGTTTTGCGTAATGATCCGTCCTTAGCTGCTATATAAATACAAGCAGCTGCTAAACCCTTAGGATCTTTACCTGTTCTTTTTAATCCATTCTTGGATGCGTTTTTTAACATTTCAATTGCAGTTTTTTGAATGTTCATTGGTAAACTAAGCTCATTTCCAAAACGGAATACAAGCGACTCTGCGGTTATAGGCTGATATTTTAAATTGAGCTCAGGTAATACTTCCCTTATAATCATAGCTAAACTTCTATGAACAGTTCTTCGTGGAGTTAAAGACGCTTCACATACTTCATCAAGTAAACGCGGAAAGTCATGAACTCTTATTGCGGCGTATAGGGCTCCTGCAATAAAGCCATTAATAGATCGTCCCATTGTTAACTTTTTCTTTGCAACAAGAGAGTAAATTTTCCAAGCACTATCAGAAATATATTCAGGTATATTTAATTTAGAACAGAGCATTTTTAATTTGGGCTTTGCTTCCCAGAAATTTCTTTCTATGCTTGAAATTAATGAATTCTGAATTTTTGATAATCGTGAAAAGAGTGCTTGCTCTTTTGCCCCGATTGATTTTCCTTTCGAATCTGTTTTAGTATTTGGGAGCATCGTTCGCGGACCAAAATCTCTCCATCTCGGTTCGGTTCGTTTCCGATTCTGGATCTCTTCAACAGTATAAGCCCTTCTCTCATTACCCACAAATTCTTTTTGAAAAATCATCCCGCAATTCAAACAAACTCGGTTGCCATCTCTTAATTGAATTGAAGGTTCCTCACAACAATCAGGATTGCTTTTAGGTAAATCTTCCTCTTCAAGGATGTTATTCCTACTAGTTCTTAAATATAATCTGCGATTAGGTTCCATTTTTAATCCTTAAACTTAATATTTGATAATTTTTTTACAATATAGCCTATATACTTTATATATTAGACTAAACACTTTCTACTTAAGTTAGAGTATAATATGCACACTTACATATTTAAATATATGTCTCGAATTGCAAATTTTTTATTTATTTAGATAAGTGTTTAAGTAATTTATTTAAAACTTTTACATAAAGAGAAAAAAAATGAATTTTATTATATCAAATTTTAATTCTATTGAACAAAAATACAGTAAATTAATAAATTTTCTTTTATCACTGTCTTTAACTCCGAATACACTATATTTTTTATTACCCCAATTATTAATAGTTTTGAAAGACTTTTGGTTTTAACTAGAAAATCAAAATAATTTGAGGAAATCAAGATGGATTTCTATGAAGTTGTGAAAAAAAGAAGAAGTTTCCGTGTTTATAAACCTGATATGCCGGAAAAAGAAAAAATTGAAAGAATTTTGGATGCAGCGAGGTTGGCTCCAACATGGGCAAATATGCAAGGAGTACATTACATAATAGTTCAAGATTCAGAAAAGGTTAAAGCAGTTTGGAAGGCAGTGGGACAAAGACGAAAATTTGCAGAAGCCCCCATGTTTATCGTGGGGATTATAAGAGAAAAAGGTTCAGGTATGAATGCAAATGGTGAAAAATATTATGGTGTAGATTTTGGTATTTGTTTTGAGCATTTAATCTTAGCTGCTACCGCTGAAGGATTGGCTACTTGTTGGATAGGCTTCTTTAATGAGAATAAAATAAAAAAGATCCTTAGCGTCCCGGAGGACTATCGAGTGTTGGGACTTACACCTTTAGGGTATTCTACAAAGGAGAAGGGGAGCGTTTCTGATCGAAAATCATTAAGCAAAATAGTTCATTGGGAAAAGTTTTAAGCAGTTTTTTTTATTTTTTATTGATTTCATTATTATAACTAAAGAAGAAAAACAGTAATCAGATTAACAAATTCCTTTTTTGTGGTAAGAAGTACACAGTTTGTGGTAAAATATTTCTATTTCTGTACAAAGAAATACATATATCGTTATCTTTAAATAATAACTTACAAGATTGTACATAGAAACTAATATTTTTTTCTAATAATTACTTTCAAAAAAAATTGGCGAAATATAACGTATAAAAAAGTAATTCAAAATAAGAAATTAATTGCTTTACTATTAACTTCTATTATCCTCTTTTCAGGGTATGCTCCATTTTTAGCGCAGTATTTGAATACCTCAAATACATCAGAAACTGAAAGCAAGAACCAAGCAAATCCAAGTTTCCTATACCTAAATAATGTGACCAATGCTGATTATACTTTTGATGCGAAAGGAGAATGTTTTATAATAGTTGAAATTGAAGGGATAGATTTTACATGGTTTGCTTTAGATGGGGAGAAGATTTACGAGGTAAGTTATGGATTAAATATTTTTCCTATAAAATTTGGGGAATCATATGAGTCTCATCAAATAATAATGGATATTTCGAATCTAGAATTTTTTAAGTCATTTACCGTAGAACCACTCATTATAGCCGAAGGAATCTTAAACACCAGATTAGACCAAGACTCGGAAATTGAATTTCAAGCGGGTGGAATGATTTCCATTTTAGTTCGACCAACATTTGCTTATAATTGGTTATATGTAGCACTAGAGAATGAAACAAGCAAGACTAGAGTTCTCAAAGAAATTTATGACACAGCTGATTATCCCGAAGTTGATCCATTATTCTATTGTTTGGTTGTTGAGCAAGGTAGCTATATACGTTATGATTTAACCTTAGATCCAGGCAAATATAAGTTAATTTTTAGAGGTAATGGTGATTTAGAATATAAAATTGTTGTAAATTCGGATTGGGATAAAGATTTAATTGATGATGTAGAAGAACTACAACAAGAAGCCTTTTACAATTTTAAATTAGATCCAAAAATACCAGATATATGGGGTTTTTATGAGAAATCTGATGAAGCCATCCATTTTTCCGAGATTGAAGAAAGCGATTATATGCGGGGATTTTTTAGTTTTTACATCCCGGAAATATATTTATATAATGAGTTAAGTATTAGGGTTAATAGTGGTACATTTAAAGATATAAATATTGATGGGAATTCTACGATATTTCAAGGTAGAATATTTAACGCTGTTCGCGAATCAGAGCCGGATACTGGGCAATATGGTGTGATCGAAGCGGGATGGCATCAAATATCATATGAACATAAAGTTAATTTCACCTCTGAGATCGACTTCTTGGTTAACGATAAAATAGTTAAAGTGTTAAAAATTCCGGAATTTATCGATACTGATGGTGATGGAATTAAGGATATAGATGAGAGTCTTAGCGGTTTAGACCCTTCTAAAATAGATACCGATGAGGATGGAATCCCCGACAATTTTGACGCATCACCATTAACCAAACTGGTATTAAACCAGAAGAGTATTAATCAAATGATTATACCTACGGAAAAAGATAAAAATACTATAATTAATGTCCAAATTAAAAAACCGACCAATGATTATTCTACAAACGGTGTCCCTAGATTATGGAGATGGACTTATAATGTTTCAATTTACCCCGTTATTCGAATGTATGGAAATAAATGTCCAATATCAATAGATAATGACACTCAAGTTGACATGACGCAACAAAGATTAATTGACTGGTGGAGACCGAGTACCACTATAAATCTTTTTAAGTCAGACGAAGCCTATGAGAAAAATTACAATGAAAAGGAAAAAGGTGATCCACTACCAAATCCTTCTAATCCCAATAGTGAATTCATTTTCATATTTCCAAAACCATCAGAAGTTAGTTATGAATACGAGATAAAAATTCCTAAAGAGCATGGTTCGAAAAGCGATGGGTTATTAGATTTGCGATTTGATTTTATTTGGTTAGTAACCACTTATTCTCCCTCGGAAGGTACATCCATCCTCCATTATTATGATTTTGAGGAAAATATAATACTTCAGTCAATGGTAAAGCGAGAAATATCGGATGGGAATTACATTTTAGGTAATCCAGATGGATTAATAGAACATCAGATCCTTTGGACTCTCACACAAAATCCTACATTAGGAACTCCAGAAGGTTATGGGCTCAGTGATGATATCATCGGACAGGGATTTGACATTGATTATTTTAAATTACCCGATCAAATAATACAGGATAGAAAAAATTCTCCACTTAAAGTCAATGAAACAGAAGTGCTGTACTATACGGGATCATATCAAAATTATGATGTGCTAAATAAGATTAATTTAAGAACCATACAAAATCCCAATTTTGCGACGCGTTATTTCGGAGATTTTGAAGCTGGTTTTAGTTTTTCGGTTATAAATAATGTATACGATGGTTATTATTTTTTTGGCGACTCAGAAGTTCAATGTGAAAATAAAATCCTTTATCAAATCTACAATGAGAATTGTTCTGAAAATGGAAATTACTATGTTCAAAAAAAATATAATCTTTTGGATATGCCGGTTGCCATGGAAACGCATGCGAATTCGAAAGTGCTCTTAATATCACAGGCTCAAGGATCTAGTCTTTCTTTCGAAGAGATTCCTCAATCCATCACTTCAGAATTGAGCGAGAAAATATCGTTAAAATATCAAACATATATTCAGCGTTCTAATAGCGACCAAAGTTCCGGAGCGCCTTTCCTCAATTCTCAAGAGGGAGATGTTTACAAGGAAATTTTTGATAACCTTGGAGGATATAACGAATGGGAGCATCAATTCTTTACGTATGAATCGGGAGCTGAATCACTAATGAATCAGGTGAACGAATTTTGGAGCACTCTCGATTCAATTGACAATTACCTCAATGAACTCCGCGCTGAAGTTGATACACCGTTGCCTCAAGCATATTTAACAATTCAACAAATGATAAATGAGTTCCGTTTGAAAACTTACTCAGAATTAATCGCTTATACTGATTTCTTTCGATTCGCTACCGATTTAGAACAAGTATCTTTCGGAATGAATCCTAACAATGACTTTAGTACTACAACAGCATTCAACATAGCGAAAAATATTTTCGATGCAGTTGCTCAGGTATGTACTAGAGTAGGGAAAACTCTTCACCAAGCACTCCTCTCTGGACCCTCTGGATTTCAGGGTAACATTGATTGGAATTCAATTAAAACGCGCCCACGTTCAAATGCAATTTGCGATGGGAGACCAAAACCGCAAATAAATAAAGCTAAATGCTGGGGAGTAGCGTCTTGTTTTTTTGGGGTTATCATGATATTTTTTGCGATCTGGGAGCTTGTAAGTCTCGAAGAAGGAGAAGGTGAAACTCCCGAATCGGAGTTTGGTATAAGAATGGCCACGGCTATTTGTAACCTAATTTTAGGAGTAGTATTACTAATAGATGGGTTATTTCATACCTTTGTGACCAGTGCACAAACCCTTAAAGTTGCAAGCAAGATTTGTGGATCTATAGCAATAGTGATATGTTATCTCGTGCTGTTTTTAGATGTTGCCGCTTTTTTTTCAAGTGGTGCTGACACATCCGGAGGAGATTTTACTAAATTTGTTATTAACGTCGTTGTTTCGGTAATAGGAATAGCAATTGCTACGTGGGTTGTCGCTACAGGGGCTGTAATTGCTTCTGGTGTAGCCTTTGGATTCGCAATAATTGTTGCTGCCATATTTATTTTTGATCTTATCTGGTCTCTTACCCAGAATAACCCAGATCTTACGACATGTGATGAGACTGGCTTAGAACTATCAAAGGAGACCAAAGAAAACATGAGAAGGCACGGCTCCTTAGAAGTTGGAGACTTAGTTACGTTCCGATTAAGAATGAAGAATACAGGAGATCGACCTCTGTGGATTCGAGCTCGGTTCATAGTTTTAGGGGGAGATTGGGAAGGATTTTATAGCTATGTATACGATGATAATGTAACTGGGGGTACCTATGGGACGTGTTTAGGTCAAACTGGTTGGAAAGGAAGGTGGGGATCGGGTGTATATAATTACTGGAGTTATGATCCATACGGGCAAATTACAGGCGATGATTATAAGAGATTTGAGGGCAGTTACACCAGTGGTGAAGTATACGATGAAATATTTAACTCTAAAATTTATGGCGCAACTCCAAACTTAACATATAACTTGGAATATGAAGTAGATTGGCAAAAGAAAAATTGGTACCCACCTTATTTTGAAAGAGAAGTATTGTCGCATGGTACTAATGAAGAATCTCTTGGTATGCCTGTTTGTGAAAGTAGCATCTCATCTTTTAATGAAAGTACGACTGAATTTCAGAATCTTGATCTAGCGAGGATCGAATTTTTTTCTGCTCTTGCGGAATTTAGGTACAAAGATGCAAATGATTGGATAAGAAAAGGAACTGAAGAAAGATTCGGTATTGACGAGTGGTGGCTCAATTATCTTGACTCAAGAATCGAAGATTATGATAGCTTATATTATAAGGTACATACAGATGATGATAAAACTTTCAGGACCCTTATTAGGGAACATTATGACGAAGGGTTTCGCGCAAAAACGCCCGTAGGCTTTTTTTGGTATTTTGGAAGCTCAGAATTCTTTAGACATTATTGTGCGGGTTATGCATCAGATTACGATATTCTGGTTCCAAAAGCATGGTTTAACAACGCAACCTCGGTGTTCAACGAATTTGCTGACTTGCGAAAGTATTTAATAATAACTACTAATATCAAGATAGATCTGAGAGGAAGCGAGATTGATATAGATAACAGAGAAGGGAAGGTTGATGTGAACCTGAAATTACACCTAGAAGGACCAGATACACAAAGATGGTGTCGTTTCCGCCTTAAAGCTCCTGAAGGATTCTCAATCGACCCACAAGAATTTTATGGTAAACTATCATCCACATTACATTTTACTCTTAATCTAACGGATCCGAATCTCGAATTAGGAGTGTATTTTATTGAGTTGGGGATTGAATTGGGGATAATGAATAAGACTATATTTGATTATGTTGATATTTATAGTGGATTAATCCCGGTGAGATATAAAGGTTATTCAGAGGTAAAGTTAGAAACGTTTACAGCTACAGAACCAATTGTTCCTGGAGAAATATTCAATACTACTAAAGTTATTAATTCAGGAGCGTATGTAGAATTGTTAAACGTTAGTGTTTCGGGAAATTTTACAGACAATTTCATCTATAAAGGTTTCTATCCCTATGATTTTATCAAAAATACACATACATTTGCGCTTAAACCTGGAGAATCAAGAATTGGATTAGCCCTTAATCCTCCACGTCATTACACCACTAAACCTGGTATTTATTATTATGATCTCCACGTGCTTGATAGAGCATATGGTAAATATGATATTCTATTCAGTGATACATTCGAAGTTGCCGAATTTTATGACATGGACTTTCAATGTCTAAATCCAGAGATCACTATTTTTGACTATCAGACGGGTACTTATACTTTTGAACTAACCAATTTAGGTAACGTTCCTCAAAAATTCACGATTTCTTTTGATGATATTCCTTTTGCTGATGGATATTTAAGCGAAGATGTTATATATCTAGAACCTGGAGAATCTCAATTAATAACATTGACAATTACTCCCACCGGCTGGGGTGAACAGGAGTTTTCCATTAATGCGATTTCCAAAGGCAATTCAACTACAATTATCGGTAAAATTACAATAAATGATGATGATGTTAATCCTCCTGAAATCTCTAATTTTGAGATCATTGAGACTCCAATAGACGTCACTGTGAAATTTGATGTTTTGAATGAAATAGAGGGTGATGATAGAGGTCTTTCTAATATAAAAATTTTCATTGATGACAAACTTATATTAGAATATATACCAGATCCTATGGAAACTAGCTTCTCATTCACGTTTAATGATACGCACGGTTTCTGGTTCATGGAAAATGGAACTCATGAATTACGAGTGGAACTGATTGATAATGATTTTGATGTACCCAATGATGCCTTGAGCTCTTCCATATCGGGTACTTTTGAAACCGAATTGGTGGATATGTATCTCTATGTGGATTGGCAAATAGAAGTATTAAAAAATTACACGGATACTCATTTATGCTGGCTGTTAGACAAATTATTAAGTCATAAGTTGTGGATAGCCCAGAAACATTTAGAAAAAGCCTATCTTCTTGCTGAAAGGGGAAGAATTACATGTGGGCTTTTTCACGATACCGTTGCAAAAATAATGATTGAAATAACCGAATTTCGAACCGAAATTTTTAATAAAATCAAATTTATAAATGATGAGGATGCCACTCATATCATCGATTCTCTACATACTATTAGAAATAATATTGTACTGCTACTTGGGACTACTTCAGGAACAGAACAAGGAATTCCTCTGGCGTTAATCGAAATCAATCTACTTAATCTTAACGATTTTATTGAAGAGAATATTAATTGTTGGAATCGAAAATGTCTCAGCTGTTATATTGACCATGCTGCTAAATCTTTAGAAATAGCGATTTTCAAAGCTTCAATGGATCATGGTCTTAAGTGTGCTTTATCTTGTGCTCAATGGAAATTAGAGCTCGCTAAGAATAAAGTCAATTGGTTATTAAACAAAGGAAAGATTTCGCAGGATTTAGCAGATACCATTTTATATGAAATTCAACGGGCTCAAAACGATATTGAAGCGCTAAAAGAACCCCTCTAAATTTATTTTTTTTTCCTTTATTTTAGTTATTATCAGTAAATTCTAATTTGAATATTTTTAATTAAAAAATTGTGTTTTTCTCTTCTTATTTTTAAGATAAAGAATAAAATAGGTCAAATATTAGTATTAATAATGAAAATTGCCCGAATTAATGTAAATACAGAATCAATTCTCTATGAAGAAGTTACGAGAGATTCAAAATTCTTCCTATTAGGTGCGAGAGGGTTAAGCTCTCAAATTATTCATGATGAAGTTCCTCCAAAGTGTAATGCGTTAAGTAAAGAAAATAAACTCATTCTTGCTAATGGGATTCTTACTGGAAGTCCTTTTCCCAATTCGGCTCGAACTTCGGTTGGAGCTAAAAGTCCACTAACAAATGGCGTAAAAGAATCGAATGTCGGAGGTAGGCCTTCACTGATGTTAGCCTCACACGGAATTAGAGCACTAGTTTTGGAAGATATTGCTGATGAGTTAAAATTGATAATCATTGATGAGAATGGTATTAAATTCAAAGCAGCTAGTGAATTTCAAGGAATGGGAAACTATGAGTTGCATGTGAAACTGCGCGAAAAATATGGGGAGAGAATTGGTATCTATTCTATTGGTCCTGCGGGAGAATATATGATGAAAGCTGCCAGTGTTGCTGCGAATGATATACAGGGATATCCGAGTCGTCATGCGGGTAGAGGTGGATTGGGGGCTGTAATGGGCTCTAAAAAGATTAAAGCTGTTGTGATAATTCCTGCAAAAAGGTCAAAAGTTAAAATCCACGATATAAAAAAATTTCGAGAGCTTTCTAAACCATTTGCGAAAGAACTAGCTCAATCAAAAGAGGGTTTTTCAATTTATGGAACATCACTAGCGACTAAAGCCATGAGCGAATATGGCGGTTTGCCTACAAAAAGCTTTAGAATGGGGTCCTATGAAGATGTTGAAGATATTTCTGGTGAGAAACTCCATGAACAAGTAATAGCACGCAAGGGTCAGAAACGAGTAGCTTGTAGTCCAACATGCGTAATAAAATGTTCAAATATTATTGTTGATAAAAATGGTAATCATGTAACTTCTAGTTTAGAATATGAAACAATCGCATTAAACGGCTCTAATTGTATGGTAAACGATCTAGATAAATTAGCAGAATTGGATCATTTATGCGATGATAATGGAATTGATACCATCGAGTATGGAGTAACTATAGGTGCTGCGATGGATGCCGGAAAGATTGAATGGGGTGATGCTGATATCGTACTCGAGATCTTAGATAAGGAAATTAGAAAAAATACTGAAATTGGTCAATTATATGGAAATGGTGTTTGTCATCTGGGCAGAGAAATTAATTTTGACAGGATCCCTCATGTAAAAGGACAGGGGGTTTCAGGTTACGACCCTAGGGTATTTAAAGCTATGAGTGTTACCTTTGCCACTTCACCAATGGGAGCAGATCATACCGCAGGAGCAGCTATTGCTGGCAGAAGTGCAAGAAGTGACAGAGATTACGGAGAATTTTCAGATCCAAAAGATAAGTTAGAATTGTCTTACGAATTACAAATTTATACAGTGGTGTTAGACTCAATGGGATGCTGCTATTTCATCGGGCCCAGCTACGAAACAATGGAATTAATTGCTAATGTAATTAATGCTATGCACAAGACAGATTTGACAAGAGAAGATGTAATAAACCTTGGTAAACAGATAATAAAAACAGAGCTTGAGTTCAATGAAAGAGCTGGTATTACCCAAGAAATGAATGATATGCCAGATTTTTTCAAAGTAGAACCATCTGCTCCTACAAATTTGAAATTTGAATATTCGAAAGAATTATTGAAGAACTTTTGGTCTAAATTAGATGATTAATTACTAATTTTTTTAATGATAATCTAATTTCTTTAATAGGGAATTATTTTCTAATAATAAAATAAAAAGAAAAAAAGTTAGTATAATTATATTTATACGTAATTTAATAGTCCTTTTTTTTTCATTCTCATTTCTGCTAAAAGAACCAAACACATTCCTAGAATTACTAAGATTAATGGAGCGACACCTAGTAATAGATTTAATGCGATAAATGCTAATGCCCGAAAAATTGCTGAAAGTATGCAATATCCGATACCCCCGATAAGAAAAATTAATTTTTCCTTTTTAAAGATCGTTAAAGCAAAATGCCAGCAAAAGATAATCAAAATGTTAGAAACAATCACCACAATAAACAGGAGTGATATTGAAACACTGATCATTGCTGCGATTAAAATCATTACAACTGAGAAGATCCCTAATCCTATAAAAAATTTAGACGCATTATCCGTAAAGAAATCCTTTTCAAGCTTGAGTAATACGATTAAGACAAACCAAGCAATAAAGACTACTAATATTAGGATGTACATCGTGAAATCCAGGAGAAAGAAGTCAAATACGATTGAACCAAATACACTTATAAGGATTAGGACCATCCCGAGCACTCGTAATAAACCTTCTTTTTTTCCTTTAATACTTTGCATAATTCATTGTAGGGTTCTAAGTTTAAAATAATTATCTATTTATAGAAACTTCAATAATCTAGTATTGACCTTAGAATTAATGATTTTAAAATGGTGATTAGATGAGATTAGGAGCCCATATGAGCGTAAGTGGAGGAAAACATTTAGCTTTAATACGTGGGAAAGAAATTGGATGTGAATCAATTCAAGTTTTTATTAGAAATGTACGTTCTTGGTCATCTAAACCACTGGAACAAGTAGATATTAACAATTTTCTTGAAAAAAAAGAAGAAATTAATGAAATTTGGCCTATTATTACTCATAATAGTTATTTAATTAATCTTGCATCACAAGAAACGGAAAAACTTGAGAAATCTTATAATGCAATGCTGGATGAACTCACTAAAGCTGAGCAGTTAAAAATTCCTTATGCTAACATGCATCCAGGGGTAATTCCTAAGGAAAATGAAGGATTATCTTCGAAAGAGGCAATGAATCAAATTACAGATCAATTAAATAAATTAATCACCGCTACAAAAGATGCCAAAGTTATAATTCTACTCGAAACCACCGCGGGACAAGGAAAAGGATTAGGACACAAATTTGAACATATGAAATATATGATCGACAAAATAAAAAATAAACAACGAATCGGAGTCTGTTTTGATACTGCCCATTCATTTGCGGCAGGCTATGATTTTACATCTAAAAAGAAATTTGATGCCTTATGGGAATCATTTGATGATATTATAGGACTCAAATATTTAAAAGCCTTTCATTTAAATGATACTGATAAAGGATGTGGTTCGAGGGTTGATCGACATGCCCATATAGGAAAGGGAAAAATTGGAAAAGAGGCCTTTGGTTTTTTGGTCAATGATGAAAGATTCAAAGACTTACCTGGCATATTAGAAACTCCTGAAGGGGATAAAATGTTTGAAAAAAACTTAAATTTTTTGAAGAGTCTTAGAAAAAAAGAGTAAAATGGAATAATTCACTCTTTGAGTATTGGTAGGGAGAAATAGAAAATAGAGCCTCTATTCCTTCCTTCAGATTCCATCCATACTTCTCCACCATGGAGTTCTACCAATTTTTTAGTAATATAAAGACCTAAGCCCGTTCCTTCCGTTGAGATATAAGAACCTCTGCCATAATGCTCTATTTTCCCGAATTGCTTAAACACTTTTTCTTTCTCTGCCTGTGTAAATCCTATCCCATTATCTTTTACGGAAATAATATAAAGGTTTTTTTTGATATCTGATTTTATTTCAATCATCCCATAAGGCGGAGTATATTTAATTGCATTTGTCAATAAATTGCCTACAACTTCATGGATCCTTTCTTTTTCAAATCGAGTTATTAATTTTTCGTGAATATTTAGTGTAATTTTTTGATTTCTCGTTTTAGCTAAACCATGTAATTCTTTAACAGTAAATCGAATTAAAAATGCTAAATCTTCGACAGATGTTTTCAACTCAATTTGACCGGTTTCCAATTTTGAAGTTTTTAAAAGCTCAATGACTAAATTTTCAAGTCTCGAACAGCCTTGTATTATTTCCTCAATCATTGAAATGGTATCAATATCGAAAAAATCTTTATTCTGATGTAGTATTAGTTCTGAATAACCTTTAATGGAGATAAGAGGCGTTTTTAGCTCGTGGGAGATTCTTCGCAAGAATTCTGATTTTAGTTTATCGATGTCACTCAATTTTTTATTTTGTTCCTCTAATTTCTGTAATAATTGCCATCTTCGCTCCTCTATTGCTATCGCATCACTAATTAATAAGAGGATTAATTGATCTTCATCAGAAACTTCAGGATTATGTTCATATAAGATTGAGATGGCACTTTTATACTCATCTTGAGAATTGATGACTTTCCCATAAGCTCCTTTTATTTTATGTTTCTGTATAAAAGGATCGCCTCTCAATTGAGTATTTTCATGGAGGTTTGAAAAAACTTGAGGTAACTCATGGTTATGTTCAAAAATCTCACTCATAAAATAGATCTTCTTAAATTCTTCAACATGATGCGTATATAATTCATTCTCACTGGATATTATTTGAACAATTTGTTTTTCTTTATCGAAAAACTTTCTAGTATAAAGAACTAATGTACCCTTAGATAATTTGATAATAGTTTGAAGAAGTAATCGAATATTCTCTTTCACATCAGCAGTAAAATTGAAAAATACCTGATTTAATTCAAACATTAAATTTTCGAGTATTTTCCTTTCTGTTATATCTTGAATGATTGAATAGAATAAAGTTTGATTTTTTATCGTGATTTTAGAGACACGGGAATTTATCCATCGTATACTTCCATCTCTTCGAATAATTCGCAATTCTACGGGCTCTACACTTTCTCCACTCATTAATGATTGAAATCGTTCTTTTAGGATCATTTTTTGTTTATCATTTAATTCTGGCATTAACAAATAATCCTGATTTATTATTAATTGCCTATTTACACCAAACATTCTTTCAATAGCAGAATTACAATCGATTATTTTCCCCCCCGAATCAAATAAAAGTATGGCAAAAGGTGAATTTTCGAAAAGGTGTCTGAATTTTTCTTCGGATTCTCTTAATTCCGTTTCTGCCCTTTTTTTTTCTGTAATATCTCTCATGAATCCACTAAATCCTATAATATTTCCCTCACTATCAAATCTTAAATGAATGGTGGTCTCCCCATATGCAATACTCCCATTTTTCGTAATAACTTCAAATTCAAAGTTTTTTTGTTCAATTGCCGTTCTATAAACCACATTAAAGGTTTTATATGTCTTTTTAGCCATTTCTTTTGTCGCAAACATTTTAAAACTCTTTCCTATTATTTCCTCGGAACTGTATTTAAAAAATCTGCAAAAAGCATCATTAATAAAAGTGAAATTACCTTTTAAATCAACTTCAAAATAACCTTCCTTAGTATTTTCAATGATATTACGATATTTTTCTTCAGATTCTCTTAATTTTTGTTCTGCCGCTTTTTTTTCTGTAATATCTATCAAAGTTAGTAAATCTGCGGGGTGCCCTCTATATATAACTGAATTGGAATAATTATCCACCCATATAATTTCTCCTGATTTTTTGATTCCCCTATATTGGTACTGCGCTACTATATCTTGTTCCCCTTTCTGTTTTTTTACAAATTGTTCTAACGCAAAAGCTCTATCATCCGGATATATCACCTTAGCAGCATCTTTAGGTTCCCATTGCATCATTTCTTCAATGTCATATCCCCAGATCTCCGCATATTTTTTATTTATATATTTAATTTTATTATCTTGGGCTATACATATGCCCATCAAAGACTGCTCGGTAATTGTCCTAAATTTTTCTTCTGATTCTTTTAGCTGTTGTTCTGCTTTCTTACGTTCTGTAATGTCTCTTGCAATTAATAAACCCTTTATTTTACCTTCTTTATCAATAAACCTTTTTCCCTTAAATTCAAACCATAAATAATGTCCCTGTTTATGACGTAATCTTAATTCTATTGAGCCTTTTCCCATTTCAAAACCTAATTTTAACTCTTCTATAGCTTTATTGAAATCCTCAGGATGAATGATTTCCCATCGTGTTTTTCCTAACATATCGTTATTATTATATCCTAAAACATTCAAGTAAGTTTGTTCATTAATAAATTCATGCTCAAATTTCTCATTAAGAACTGCTATGAGGTCATATGCATTTTCTGTAATTAATCTGTATTTCTCTTCTGATTCTTTTAATTTTTGTTCTGCCTTTTTACGTTCTGTAATATCCCTGGACACATATAATATTTTTTTCCTATCATCTTGCCCTGTAAATACCTTTCCTTTAGTCTCAAACCATAAATAATGCCCGTTCTTATGCTTTAACCTTAGTTGATAGGTTACTTTTCCTTTCTTAAAACAAACTTTACTCGCATTTTTTATGTTATCTACATCGTCTTTATGAGTAATAAATATTTTAAATGCAAGATTGTTCAATCTTTCTATAGAATAACCTAAAAGTTTAGAATGCGTTTGCTCATTAATATATTCCAAATTAAGGTTTTCATTATATAAGGAGATAAGATCGTCAGCATCTTCTGCAATTAAACGATATTTTTCCTCTGATTCTTTTAATTTCTGTTCTGCACGCTTCCGCGCTGTTATATCTCTAACAAATATTAGTTGTTTAGGATTATTGTTATTATCAAAAAATATACTAACACTTACTTCCACTGGACAATAATAACCCTTCTTATGTCTTAATTCTAATTCTATTGTCCCTTTATCTCTTCGAAATAGATTTTTTATGTTTAAACCATAACTTTCTAAATAATTGGGATTAATAAAAGATTTAATGTCTTCTCCAATTATTTCTTCTGGAGTATATCCATAATTCCTTACCAGCGGTCTTTTATTAATATATTCTATTATTGAATTTTTATTTATAATGACAATCAAATCATTGGCATTTTCAGAGATTAAACGATAGTTTTCTTCAGATTCTTTTAGTTTCCGTTTAGCCAGAATGCGATCTGTTATATTATTCGTCATACTCAAAAGGAAAGGTTCATTATTGATTTCTATTAAATTTGCTGAAAACAAATCACACCGAAATTCTCCATCGTCTGTTTCTGAAATTATTTCGAGATTACTTATACTCTCTTTTTCTTGAATAGAACGTATAATCTCATCCCTTGAATCTTTATCTTTCCATAATTTTAGTTCTTGCGCTGTTTTTCCAATAACATCCTCCCTTTTAAAACCAAGATTTTTTATAAATACCTCATTACATTCAATAAATCTCCCTTCTTTAAGATCACTTATCGCCATTGCTACAAAATTATTATTAAATGCTTTAAAAAATTTTTCTTCTGATTCGCGTAACTTTTGTTCAGCACTTTTACGTTTCGTTACATCCAATAAAACACCACTAAATCCAAGAAAGTTTCCTTTATCATCATATAATGCGTTACTATTATCTTGAATCCATCGAATCGTGCCATCTGCATGAAAGATTCTATACTCAATCTGTAACGGAATTCTTTTTTGAATACAGTTAATCATTGCTTCACTTACCCTTTTAATATCATCTGGGTGTAATAAATTCGCATATGTTTGTGTTGATTTTTTTATAAATTTTGAAGGGGGATAACCACTTATTTTTTGTATAGCTTCACTAATGTACTGCATTTTCCAATTCTTATCCGTGTGAAAAACCGCTCCAGGAATATTTGAAACAGTAGTGCGATAATTTTTCTCAGACTCTCTTAATTTTTGTTCGGACATTTTACGTTCAGTGATATCAAGAATAATACCAAAAGCCCGAATTGGCTTATGGTGCTCATCTCGATCGATCTCCCATTCAGCATGAATGTGCTTTAGTTCCCCATCCGTGCAGATAATTCGGAATTCTTTATTATGAAGATCTGTGCCAGATATGTTATCTCTAATTGAATTAAAATTTTTTTCAAAATCTTCGGGGTGTACATGTGTAAGCCATTCTTTTATGGTAGGTTTATAGTCTCTTGGACGTTTATACATTCTATATAACTCATCTGACCAAAATATTTTATTTGTTAGGATATTCCATTCCCAGTGTCCTAGATGTGCAATTCTTTGTGCATCTGATAATAAAGCTTCGCTCCTTCGTATTTTTTCCTCAGCCAATCTGCGCTCTGTTATGTCTCTTGACATTATAAGAGCTTTTTTATTACCATTACTATCTCTAAAAATTTTTCCTTTAGATTCATACCAAATATAGGTCCTATCTTTTTTTCGTATTCTACACTCTGTCATCCCTACACCATTGTCAAATCCGACTCTCAATTTCTCAACGATTTCTTCCATTTCATCTGGATGTACAAATTTTCCCGCGAATTTCCCGATCATATCCTCTCTTGAATATCCTAAAACTCTTTTGTGGGTTTCTTCATTAATATATTCGTATCGGAACTTTTCATCAAGCACATCAATTAAATCATTAGCATGTTCAGTGATTAGTCTATATTTTTCTTCTGATTCTTTTAATTCTTGTTCCAAAACATATTTTTCAGTTATATCGATAATTGTACCTTCAGATGCCACAGGAATTCCTTGATCATTCATAATTAAATGTGTATTCCCTTGTAGGATAATTTTTTCTCCCGTTATTTTTTTTGCCGGAGAAATATAATCCTTTACAAAACCCCTTTCTCTTAACTCAGAAATGAATTTTTTTCTATCCTTTGAATCTTGCCATAAGTTAAAAGATTGAGTACCAATCAAATTTTGGGTTGGCTCTATACCAAATATCTCATTAAATTTTGGATTATGATCTAAAATCATTCCATCGAAACTGACTCTGAAGAATCCTACATCTAGGCTATTAATCATATTTCTATATTTTTCTTCTGATTGTTTTAACTTCTCTTCAGCTAATTTTTGGTCAGATATATCTTGGGTAATCACTTGAAATAACGTCTCATTAGCAAGTTTTACAATAGACGCTTGTATCAAAACCCAAATAACAGGCCCATCTTTTCTATGAAGCTGTAATTCCTGTGATTCTGGAGTTTCTCCTTTAAGTAATTTACTAAAACTATCAAAAATTACTCTACTATCATCTTTCGAAAAAGGATGAAAATTTTTGAAACTTTTTCCTAAAATTTCTTCCCTTGTATATCCAAAAATCTTTTCAATATTGGAATTTACTTGGACCACAACACCTTTACTATCTATTAAACTTACAGCGTATGGTGAGCTTTCAAATAGAATTCTAAATTTTTCCTCAGATTCCTTTATTTTTTGTTCCGCTTCAATTTTTGGAGTAATATTCTGAATAAATACCATATCTGCTTTCTTACCATCATAAATGATTGTATTGGTTTGAGTTTCAACCCAAATAATCTGCCCTGATTTTTTATTGATTCGGAAATGAAGAAAGTTTAAAGCATTATTATCACCAGAATATAACTTTTGAGCTAAGGAAATAAGTTTATTTTGATCATCAGGATGTATTACCTTAAAAAACTCTCTTGTTTTCCAAGCTGATATTTCTTCTTGAGAATATCCAATAGCTTCTGCGAATGCAGGACTGAAATATTTTATATCAAAATCTTGAAATATGGCAAAACCCATAAAGGTTTGATCTGTAATTTTGTTTAATAATTCTTCAGATTGTTTTAATTTCTTTTCCATCTTTTTCCGATCCGTTATATCTCTACCTATTAAAATAGCTTTCTTATTCCCAGCACTATCTATTATTCTTTGCCCACGGACTTCTTGCCAATGATAATTTCCATACTTATCTTTAATTCTTAATTCTATGGTTCCATTACTCGATTTAAAATCTTTAAATAGATCTCTAGTAATTTTTTTTCTATCTTCTGGATGAATATTTTCAATTGAAGGTGTGCCAAGTAAATCTTCTTTAGTATAACCCATTACCTTTTTAAAAACACCTTCATTAATATATTCGAATTCAAGTTTCTCATTTAATTTGAAAATCATATCATTAGCATTTTCTGTAATAAGCCGATAATTTTCTTCGGATTCCTTTAATTTTTTTTCTATCCTTTTATTCTCGGTAATATCTCGTCCAACTGCCAATATACTTTGCTTTCCTTTAGCATTGACTAAATTTCCCTTAGTAGAAATATAAATTTCATTGCCATTTTTATGTATCATTCTAAATTCAGAGGAGAAAATATTTTGAGATTGTTTAGCTTTTAAAATTGATTCTTTAACATTAGAAATGTCTTCTGGATGGATATAATCTAAAATGCTCGCGTTCATAAGCTCATTTTGATGATAACCTAACAGATCAACACATTGAGGGCTAATATAAATAAATTTACCATTTAAACCCATTTCAAATATAGTGTCTAAAATATTATCTACTAAAAATTGATATTTTTGTACTGCAATATTTTTCAAATTGAGCACATCCTGATTTTAATTGTTAGCTAATTCATTAAAAAATTAGTATGTTTTTTCGAAAAAACTATATTTTATAAAATAAGACTGCTAATATTAAAAGTTGTGTGCAAAAAGGGTATTTTTCGTCGCAAAGTTGCGTCCAACTGGGAGAAAATCTGATTTATAAATATTCAGTATAATTTATTTTAAAAAAAAGTGAAAAATTCATTCTACTTCAAACCACATTGGACTTTTATCATCAACATGCCCGTTATAATTTACTGTTAGTTCTTCCCCCTTTTTTATATCTTTGAGGGTAATATATTCTATTATTTGATTCTCATAATCATAAATATATTTTAAATTTGGTTCATAAGAATGGTTAAAAAATTGGCATTGGCTTAATGCGATAGCATTTTGAAAATCTGGTTTATCTGGATCATCCCATTCATAAACATACTGGTAAAGTATTGTATCCTGAATTTGTTCATAATCCTTATTAGAGATTAATATTACATGCCCCTTTTCTACGAGGGTTCCTTTCTTAATGTCTTTCTTTGCAAAAATCCCTTTCCCTTTCTTAGGTGAAATATATAAAATTTCCAGATGGTTATCCAATGACGTCACTCCTTAAAACTTAATAATAATTCCAATTACATTTTCAGCGTATTTTATTTCATTATTGGAGATATGATTTATTAAAGCTTTTTAAATAATTAATTTTTTATGGTTCAATATTGCATGAAAGTAAGAAAATCAAATTTTTAAATTAACCGGAAGCATTATGAGATTGTATTTTGAATTTATAACAATAAGATTTATTTCCCTCCAATTGATATTTCTTTAAAGTTGGCTCATGACGAACGAGACTGCTTTCTGTTAAGCCACTACCAACCCCCTTTTGTTTATAATCAATATTAACTGTTATTATCTCTCTTTTAGGTAGTTCATTAAGATGGGTAGCCTTTTCCAAATCTTCCGTGTTATATGGCCATGCGCTCACACTTAATAATGGTATACCATTAAATTTTATGCCAAATCCTTCATTATTAGTATATGAAATCCAACGGACATCACATCTATTTCCATTTTCTTGAGGACGTATATAATCTTGTTTAAACTCGTGTATTTTTCTTGAATGAATTCCCACCGCAGCACCTGTTTTGCGATCCCAATAATTTTCATGGGGACCACGCCCATACCATGTTATGTTTTCATATTCTTTAGGTATTCCCATCTGCATACCGAATTTAAGTATATCTCTACTGGGAATAAATTCATTCTCCACAACAATCTCACCATTACCATATATGGTATAATTTGTTTTATGTAGAGATTTTTCTTTAGGGACTGCCGATTCTATTTTTATTTGTATAACTTGGGGTTCCAATTGAGTAATAGAGATATTTTCAGGAGTGCGCTGTTGAGTTGCTGTTTTCCAATACAATTTCTTCTTCTTAATTTTTGCGCGTGTCGCGATTTCAAAACATATATCAGCATCAGTAAGGACTCTCCAAAAATTAGGAATGAGTGAAGAGGAAACTAATTCATGATTATTGAATATGAATGAATCAATCACCCCGGATTGTTTAGAAATATGTACTTTGAAATCAATTCCGTCAACCGCAATATAATCTTCAAATTCATTTAATTTGATCTCTGGCATGGATTTAATATCAGTTTGAGGAAAGGGTGGATTTTTATAAGGTATTTTAAACTGTTCCCATGCTACTAAAAAACCTTTTTCTGCCCACCTAGTGTCTTTAGCCAACGTTGCTTTAATCATGAGATGAATTTCAGTTTCTGGTTTTAAATCCGGTTTCTCAAAAATTATCTGAATTTTCTGTTCTTCCTTAGGAGAAAGAGTTAAATTTGGTAATTTTCCCTCTTGGATAATCTTACCATTAGAGTTTAATTCCCATGTGAAATTAAACGTTTCTAATCCAATAAAGTCAAATCTATTTTGAATTTTAAATTGCCCTTTAATTAAATCAAATTCAGAAATCTTTATGTTTTGGTAGCATTTTTTAACCTCAATCGCCGCGGGTTTGGGTATTCGATCGGGTTGAAAAATTCCACTCCCTACAAAATTGCTATCATTTGGCTCATCTCCAAAATCACCTCCATAAGCCCAATATTCATTTCCCTTCTCATCTACCTTTCTAAATGCTTTATCGGCAAAATCCCATATGAATCCCCCTATAATATTATCATATTTTTCAAACACATCCATATATTCTTGAAAATTACCACCACTATTCCCCGCTGAAAATTCATATTCACAGAGAATAATTGGTTTATCTTTATACATTTCTGGAGTAATTTCTTTGCCAAATCTATTAATCTTCTCATAATTTCCTAATCTTTCAAGATTTTCTATTAATGGATACATGAGGCTGAATATATCAGATATAACAAGATCCCAATCTCCTTCATAATGAATTGGTCTAGTTGAATCAATATCTAAGGCTGCTTGCTTCATTTTTTGAAAGTTTTTTCCTTTACCCGCTTCATTACCAAGAGACCACATGAATATACAAGGATGATTTTTATCCCTTTCAACCATACTTTTCATGCGATCTACCACCGCATCAGTCCATTCAGGATCGTCTTTCGGTAATATCATTCGTAAACCATGTGATTCTAAATTACACTCATCGATAACATAAATTCCATACTCATCACATAATTCATACCATTTTGGATGGTTGGGATAATGACTTGTCCTCACAGCATTTATATTGTACTGCTTAATTAGCTTTATTTCTTCCACCATTATTTCATATGGAATTGCTCTTCCATGATCAGGATCATGCTCATGACGATCTATGCCCTTAAATAAAACTGGAATACCATTAATATAAATCTGGCTGTATTTAATTTCAACTTTACGAAATCCAAATTTACATCGTTCTACTTCAATTATTTTATTATTGGAATCTTTTAATATTAAAATTACTTCATAAAGATTAGGCGTTTCGGCAGTCCATTTCTTTGGATTTTTGATTTTTGTTTGTATCTTAATTTCGATTTCAGAAGAACCATCCACTTGCAAATCATTTGAGGACATGAGGATATCGTTGCCAATTTTAATGAAATTCTCATCAAACAACATTACTTCGACTTTATTCCCAGTTAAGTTTTTTTCAGAATAATTATGAATTTTTATATTAAGTTTTAAATCCGCATCTTTATATTCTTCATCAAGGTCACAATAAACGAAAAAGTCTCGAATATGCAATTTTGATATAGAATAGAGATATACATCCCGATAAATTCCACTAATACGCCACATATCCTGGTCTTCCAAATAGCTTCCATCAGACCATCTATAAACTTCTATAGCCAATATATTTGTATCTTCGCGAAGATATTTAGTGATATTAAATTCAGCAGGCGTCATACTCCCCTGACTATAACCCACTTTTTCTCCATTAATCCATATATAGAATGCAGAATCTACTCCATCGAAATGGATGAAAACTTCGCGTTCATGCCATTCCTGAGGAATTATAAATTCAGTGCGGTAAGACCCTACTGGATTATATTCGAGATCAATCTTAGGTATGTTTTTCATATCAATACTTTTTGGATATTGAAAATTTAGATAAATAGGCCTTCCGTATCCTTGTAGCTGCCAATGGCTCGGTACGGGAATCTCTTTCCAATTACTCATATCATAATCAACTTTATAGAACTCAATAGGGCGATCTGCTGGCCTTTTTACCCAATTAAATTTCCATTTTCCATTAAGTAATTTAAAATATGGAGAAATACTAGTTCCCCCTAAGGCTGTTTCTATATCCGGATAAGGAATGAGAGTATTGTGAGCAGGCTCTTTATTTTGTCCAATCATCATGCTATTTTCCCAATCATTTATCTCATCGGAATTTAATTTTTTCATATTTTTTATCTCCAATTCTTAAGTTTTTTCACATTTACTAATAACATTTATGGAGTACAAAATATGTAAGAAAGAAAAAATAATAGTTAAAAATTTTTAAAATCGACTTAGTTTGAAGCTCCGGCTTTCTTAATTAAAATTATTTTCTTTACGGGAATATAGATTAATTGTTCGTGATCCTCATCTTTAAATAAAACAATATGTTCACTAACATCTTCAATCTTTCCAAATAGAACACAATGTGGATCAGGTAAACCACTAATATAGAGCCTGATTAATTCTCCTTTTAATTCTTCTAAAATAGACCAAGGAATCATAACAAATCACTATTAATTATTGTAATGAAGATAATTATGCTTATTCGCTTTTAAAATTTTTAATCCCATCCATTTTAATAGAAACAAATCATTTTTAATCTAAAAAAGCAGTAATAATTTTTGAAATTTAATTACTTAATGTTTCCTATTTTAGAAATTTATAACGGATGAAGAAGAATATGAAAGAACAAGAAAATAAAGTATTAAAGCATGAAGAACGGAAAAAATTCGATTTTGTAGAGGATGATCCGAAAGGTAGGATTGAGGCAACCACCGAATATCCAATAATGTATCACGCGTTAGGAAGTGAACCTAAAACAGAACATCCCTATAATGTATATAACGATATTAAAACTGAACCAGTTGCTATACGCAAAACTTTAGAATATGCCAAAGAATCCATCAGTAAAATTGCTGATGAATTCATTGAAAGAGGAATTAAACATATTGTAGGCATTGGGATGGGTACTTCTCAATTTGTGGCTCAATCAGCAGGACCCGCATTCTGGGAATGGACGAATATAACCTCTGAAGATAGAGATTCTGTTGAGTGCCTAACAGTTAATAAGCCTTATGACTACGAATATACAGCACTATTTGCTTATAGTGGAAGTGGAAGCACAGTTGATACCCTTGCAGCGACGGAAAAATTAAAAGAAAAAGGCTGCTATTGCGTTGCTATTACCTCGGTAGCCGGAAGTCCTTTAACGAAAATATGCCATGATACAATTGCCTGCGCTGGAGGCTTTGATACAGGAGGATCGGACACATTTCATTATGCAACTCGATTAGCAGCAAGTTTATTACTCGCTCTCACCCTCGGAGAGAGAAAGGGTATTAAAGGAACAGATTTTGAAAGTCTAAGAAAACAATTGAATCAAATCCCAGATCTTATGGCTGAGAGATGGAATATTTTCGATGCGCGCTGTTGGAGCATTGCTAAATATTATGCTCAGGTTCGCAGCATAATCATAGTTGGTGCGGGACCAAATTTCGGGACTGCTGAAGAAATGGAACTTAAATTCGAGGAAATGGCCCATATTCCGGCAAAATCTATGGTTCCTACTAGACATCTCCATGGAGCATTAGGATTGACTGATGAAAAAATCTTAACAATTCTCCTTTATCCTAAAAATAATTCGGAGAAATGGTTTGAACAAATTGCCAAATTCACAATGATGATAAAAAGTCCTGTTATCGCGATTTTACCCGATAATGAAGATAAAATATCAGCCCTAATGGATTATGTAGTCCGTACACCTATTGATAATGAACATTTATTTGCCTTATATGTGGTTCCAATTATTCAATTACTTCCCTATTATTGTGCAGTAGAACAAAAAAATATAAATCCCGATTGTCAAAAATCTAATATCCCTAAACATGCGAGAGCATGGATCATGATATTAAAACCGGGAGAACATTAATCAAAGTTGTATTTATATGGATTATAAAATAGGAGTTATAGGACCTGTTAATTTAGATTTAATAATTAAGGGTAATGCTCCAACTAATATCAATGAATTAATTGAATGGGCAGATTTATCTGATGTATACTGCATAACGGCGGGAGCTGCTGGTAATGTTGCGCAAAATCTTAAAAAACTCGGAAATGAAATTCATTTAGTTTCTTGTGTGGCAGATGATAATTTTGGAACAATAGTATTGTCTTCATTGAAAAAAAGTGGAATACAAACAGACTTTATCACTGTCGAAGAAGGAAAGGAAGGAGGAATCGCTATATATATTTTGTTATTTGGAGATAATAAACGCCCTGCGACATATAAAATGCCAACTCATCACGGTTGGCCGCATGAAATTAGTGAAAGTATGAGAAATTACCTATTGGATACAGATTTATTACATTCTTCTGGCTACCTGCATTTTTCTGATTTATGGAATGATGATTTTTTAAACCTCTTTAAGGAAGCAAAAGAAAAAGGAATTAAAACTTCAATGGATCCTCAGTTTCCTTTAAAACCTCTGGATCCCCCTTGGATTAAGGTAATAAAACCATTGATTCCTTATATTGATATTTTAATGGTTGATGAGAGTGAAGCAATAAATATAACAGGATTAAACGAAATAAATGAAGCCGCAGATATGCTTATAACTGAAGGATTTGAAATTGTTGCGATTAAATTAGGTGAGAGGGGCGCAATAGTGCTAGATAAAGATATAAGTGAGCAAATCTCGGCGATTCAACCTAAAATTATTATTGATAGTATAGGGGCAGGGGATGCATTTGATGCTGGATTTTTGCAAGGATTATTAGAGGGAAAAACTCTAAAAAACTCCGGTAAAATGGGAATTAAAGCAGCATCAATGAGTTTACAAGGTATAGATAGTACAGAAAAGTTTCCTACGAGAGCTTTATTAGATTTTTGAAGGAGGTATTCTTTAGTAAAAAATTATTTTAGAATAATATTGATTTTTTTAATGTTTTCCCCAGTTTCAATAGAGATAAAATTTTCATCAATTATAGTGCGCTCTTTATCTTTCGTAATATCTTGTTGGTTAAATAATACAATTGATTCTTCTTTCCACCACTTAGGCTTAAAAATTCTAAACTTGAAATCTTGAAAGAATTCTAGATTTAGCTCGATCTTCATCAAATCTATTGAAGATTCTATTGAGAGGATAGGTGAATTAAATTGAAATTTTAGATCATCTAATTTAGGATGAATAGTTATTGAATCATAATTTGCTTCAATTCCAAGAATTTTGATTACGGATAATAAATAACAAGCGTGCACGTTGAGATTCATAAGGGGAAAATCGCACATTGGTGTAAGAAGGTGATAAAATGCTTCACCAGCATTTTCAGCATAGTCGGCAATATACGCATCAGGACCACTCCAAATTCCATACCAAATATCGGGATATGCGTCTGCTCTCTGGGCAAGAGAATTTTTCTTTAATGAATTATAGGCTTTTTGAGGATCATATTGAGAATAACCCCATGTTAACAGTGAATTCATGGCATGCCACACTCCCCCGTTCACGTCCCATCCTTCAGGTAAAATCCTATGTGGAGTTCTCTCAGCAGGAAATGAGATGTATTGACCTATAGGGGAGGGTTTATCTAATGTATTGAAAATTTCATTGATTAATGCAGTAGCTCGTTCTTTTTCTAAAATCTTTGAAATTAAGAGCCAGTTATGGTGTTCCAAGTACATATTTTTATCTCCAATAGGATTATCATTGCCATCCCACCCTCTATAGAACCACTTGCCATTCCAAGTATGAATAACTGCTTGTTTTAAGTCCTCGTATTTTTCTTTACATAATTTAGCTAAATTTGGATTAAATCTTTCAAATAAAGGAATCGCTTTTGGAATAATATAAAGAGCAAATGCTGAATTGAAGTTCGATTCTCCATATTTTATAAACTTCTTGCGATCTTGGACCATTAATGAGATTCCATCGGACCAATCTCCATCATTACACTTGATTAATCCATGCTCTCCAAAACCCACCTTTTCTGAAAATAAATAATCGAAAGCAACATATAGCTTTTCAAGGACTGTTGATTCTTTCTTGGGAGGTCTGGAGTAAAAAGGTATTTTTTCGTGTAGAAAGGCAAAATCCCTTGTTGTATAGATATACTCCAGGATTCCCCATATTAGGAATATATAGAGATCCGAAGGTTTTGCATGAACAGATCGGGTATATGTTTTGGCAAATCCATAAATACTGTAAGGTAATTTGCCATCTGGACGCATAAAGGAAATGGCATATGTTAAATACTCTTTAGCTAATTTAGGATCAATAAAAATTATTGAATTGAGGTATAACATATAATCTCTTATTGCTCCATCAAGCCCGTGTCCGAATAAATACACTGAACCTTGAGGAAATTTATGCAACCGAAAATACTCGTCGAAGACACAAGAACTTCGGGTATAATAAGAATGCCATCTGGTTTCGCGAGATAACCATGGATCTTTCTCACAGTTAAGTTCAATGAAGGAGTTTTTCCAGTTTTCAGCATTCCATGCAAGTATTGACGCGTCTGACGTGATTTCTCGATATTTCTCTATTAAAGTGGGTATCTCCTCTTCTTTACTATATCCGAAGATTAACACAATTTTCTGTACTTCATTTGGTTTTAAATCAATTTCAGTGCCAATTCCAAGACAGGGGTTTTTGATGTTCCTATGTGCAATTTGTTTTTCGGGAATAGCTGATTTATCCCATGTGAATTTTACATTATTATTTTTATTAATAATATTCTCGGAATTCCAAAAAACTCCTGTAGCTTTACCATGAATCATCGATAAGAATATTGTTTGGGGATAATAATTGTGTTTGGATGGTTCGTCTGGTTTAGAGGGTGGAGTTTTTTTATACTTTGGTCTAAGATAAATTGCTTGTGATTTGGAATGATAAGAAGAATTGAAATTAAATTTGTTATCAAACTTTCGCCTTGAACCATCTGTATCAGTTCCGGTAAATTTCTGTGAAATCTTAATTAATTTCCCTATTAAATTGAGAATTTTGCTTTTACCAAATTTCTTTCTATTTTTCGCAGTTACCACTAAGGATCTTAATATATGAAGCAAATAAATATCCCAAAGATCAAGAACTTTCACATTTTTAATCAATTCACTTTCAGAATTGTTGGAAATAATAATTTCCGAAATCAATACGGGATCATCAGAAAAAGGAGTACAAATATTATGAGTTATATCTAAATTTTGTCTTATCATCCTTTTTTGAAAATAGCCAATTCCGAAAATCCGTTCAAAATTATATTTCTTATCGGAATTTTCATTATCATATAAATCAGACCATAATACTTGGGAATTTCCTTTGCTAAAAAAAGCAATCCCTCCTCCAAACCTTTTTCTTTTCTCATTCCTATACGTTAACCATTGGAATCCCCGATTTGATTCTAAAACTTGAACATAACCACCATTATGAACCGTTGCTGTTATCCTATCATTTCCAATTTGATGAAAATGGTCAGCTGAAAATCCGTATGTAGTAGGAGTTTTAGCTATTGGTTCAATATATTGATTACAAGTATAGTTATATGCCGGTAAATTATAACTATCGGTTATCCAATGTCCAAAATTACCATTTCCTTTCATAATTTTAAATCTCTCTTAATCAATAAGTAGAATTTATTATGTCTTATAATAGACGTTTTTAATTAACAGGCAAGACTTTCCTATTCAATCGTCGCATGCCGTTTATCAATATCTTCTTCTGAAATCTTTAATATTCTAATTAAAGTCCCTCCTATTGAATCTAATACCGATAGGGCAGAAATATCAAATAGACTAGTGTAAGGGGCTAAGGTTTTTTGAGAAGTGGCTTTATCCTTACTTTTTCCCTCTATTTGTATAGTGCAATTGGATATTTTACCTATTGAACTACTTACATTACCGGTTAATAAAGCAATTTTTCCACCTATTTTTTTCGCTTTATTAGCAATTGCAACTGGAGAGGTTGTTTCACCACTACCACTAATTAAGATAAGTAAGTCTTCCTTTGTATATTGATAGGTAACCGCATCGGATACAAAGCAAGAATTAATTCCTAAGTGCATTAATCTTTGAGCAAAACAACGTCCAATAAAACCAGACCTACCAGCTCCATAGACAAATACCATATTTTCAGAATCTTTTACATGGAGAATTAAATCGATCAATTGAAAGATTTTAGTATCGTCAATTATATTCTCATTTTTTTTTACTTGATTCGCAATTTCAGTCATAGTGTTGTGAAAAATGTCTTTAATCTCATCTCTATCCATCTTTTTTACTCCTCTTTATATTTTTCTGGATTAACACATCTCCGCCATTCTTCTACAGTTTCTTTCGGCCCTAAACCAATAATCAAATCACCTTCATCAAAAATAAAATCAGGTTTAAAACTATAAATCCATTTATCCTCTCTTTTTAATGCTATAATATGAAAACCTCTTTTATAGCGTTTATCTTGTAGGTCATGATAAGACTTTCCCCTAAAATAAGAATCCTCAGAAAGATTTTCACGGACGACAATCTCGTCAGTTTCTCGAATTGCTTTTTGTAAAATTCTATGAGGTTTAAATCCTTTTATTATATTTTCCGCTATATTTGCGGCGGCATCAGCTATTAATTCACATGAAAACACAATTCTCATAATCCCTGTGAGGTCACGTGGAGATTCAACCAAATGGGCAAAGTCTAAAAGATCCTTTTCAAAGGCAATATTTAGGCCATCCATTAATTCTTCCATTTCCAATATATCTTCTGCGAGTTCATAATTATTAAAAAATAAAGATGCTAATGCTAACTCGATCATAGTTTCAGAAATATCAGTTATTTGAACATAAGTTCTTTTAAGTTCAGTTAATTGCTCATAAACCTCATCATTTTCAAACTTAAAATCAAATTTCTTCTTTTCTTTATCAATTTCAAAGGATAAGGGTTCTTCATCACAGCATAGTTTTTTCAAATCAATTATTGGTTCAATTTCACCTTTAATTATTAAAATGTCATTTTCCATTACAAAATTTTCCCTATCGAAAAGCCATCGATCATTCCTTTTTATTGCAATCAAATTAACTCCATGTTGAGACCTGAAATGTATTTCCTGTCGGGATTCCCCTATAAATTTGCATCCCTTGGTTACTTTGATTTTGATAATAGGTTCCGGTACGCCCCAAATTCCAAAAAATTGAGTAAAATCCGTAATATCACTATTAATATATACAACCCTCGCAATATCAGATAAAGCATCGCTGATTTTGTCAATAGAATAACCCATAACTACAATTGGTTCTAATCTTTTTGCTTCTTTAATCCCTCCCGCTTGAGTTTGAATGATTTGAAAATTTAAGAGGTAGGTTAACTCATGAATTCTTCCTTCTAATCTATACGCCTCATCTGCTATTTCTTTGCTTCCGAACTTGATAGCACTATAGGCAATATCAATCATTAAGTCAATATTATGCTTCATTTCTCTTAGGATGTCCTTAAGGGATATGGGCTTATAGCTAAACTTTTTCTTAGGTTTCATATGGTTTTATTCACTCATATTTTTCTATTTTTTGTTTCTATATAAATATTATGATAAATATAATCAGCAGTAGAGGGGTTAAGAAATCTGCTAAAGATGTCACAAAAGGGATTAAGGTGTTGTTTGGATCTTTTCCCTTTTTGAATAAGTAAATCGAACTGATTAATAAAAATATAAACAAACAAAAAAACAATGAAAGCGTTGTTAAGATAATTATTAAGATAATTAAAAACGGATTTATTATATTAAACCCTGTAGAAATTCCTATCATAAATCCTAATATAATTAAAACTAATAGGCTTAATAAAATCGTAATTAATAATCCAATAAAGTCCTGAAGTAATCTTTCAGATTTTTGAACTTTAGGAGGGATTGAACCTATATAGAGGTGAGTTGTTAAACGAGAAGTTAAAACTGTACAAATATCTCCCGTCAAAGAATTGAGGGAGGGTAATATTAAGAGAATTATAGGAATGGCATAAATTATTTTCTCATTCATAGATAAAATAGTGCCTGAAAGAAGCCCCATAAGTGAGGAAATTATAATGATAATGATTGATTCTTTAAAGATCTTTTTAAAATAATCCATTTTAAGGAACCCCCAACATTAAAAGTGTAAAATAAAAACAGATAACAGTAAAAAAGTCATCAACAGCAGTCATTATTGGATTTACAATATTATTGGGATTTAATCCGAACCTAAAAGCTAAATAATTCAAGAATGTTGATGTTGGAATTGAAATAGAGAGGGTTAAAAGAATTGCAATAATCGGGATTATAATAAGCATTTCCATCGAAAGAATTTTTTTTTTTATTAAAAAAAGATCGAGCATAATACTAAAGATTCCAATTAAAATCGCTGTGACAATAGAAAGAGCATAGGTGGAAAGTACGTTTTCTATCCAAGATCTTTTATCAAATTCTCCAATTATTAAATCTTTAGAGGTTCTAGCTATAAATGGCCCGCTTAAATTTCCTCTCAGTGACAATAAGGCAGGAATTATGAGGATTAATATAATGAAGCTTTTAAAATTTAATAATATAAGCGTTAGAATTACACCGGCAAGAATATCTCCGATTATCGAGACGATCTCGGATGGGAACGTTTCTTTGACAATCCTTCCCTTTGTATCTTGGCTTTCCATCTTACATCATCATCATAATAGAATAAGATTTTGGAATTACTTTCCGGCATAATTTTATAATACTTTTAATTTTGAAATTTATTAAAAATTTCTTAATAAAGTGTAAGATTTTTTATAGAATTTGAATTCGAGAAGGATATATTATTAAACGAACCGATATGGTAATATGAGTTTTACTACTCAAGCTTTTATATTGAACGATAACCTATATTAGGTGAAGTTATAAATATAGAGATCTCATATAAATTAATTATAAGAATCCAATTTCTGGGTAAAATTCATTAACGGAGGTTTAGAATTATGACGTATGTAAGGGTTTGGGATCCTCTTGAACGTTTTTTATTTGCAATGGCAATTACATTCCTAGTTATGTGTACATTCCTGTATATTTTAAGAGGAAAAAAAAGAGAGAATTTTACCGAAAGAATTATGATGTATGGATTTGCTTGTATTTTTATTCATCATGCAATTGGCTTCTTTTTTATTTATTTAAGAGCTTTTGCAATTCCAGGATTTTACATAGACTTTATATATTATGGTGATTATGAAAAGATTGGTCCAACTTATAAAACCCTCTCTAAATTAGTTTATGTTTCAACTGCAGTTACTTATATATTTTTTCTGTTAGCGTTTGAAATAAGTGTCAAACGAACGAAATATATTCTTACAACTATTCAAGTAATAATATCAATAATTATAATAATATTACCTTATGAGTCTGCACGTCTTTTTCATCACATAATTTACTATCCATTTAGAACAATTTCACTTATGATTATTTTTTATTTATTTACAAAATGGTCAAGGATTGAGTTTAAAGCAGTTTCTTCCTTTTTATTGGTCGGAATTGGTATAATTATGGTGGGTAGCACTTTAGCTAGTCGAGATGTGGTAATGCTGAATATAGTTCCTTTATACATATATCCTCCATTAATGATTTTAGGGACTTTTATTGCTATTTTACCATTAATCATGGATCCCAAACACTTTTCTAAAGCTTTATTCTTATGGAAATTAAATGGGGCTATTGTAATCAGCATTTTATGTGGTTTTTACGTCTTTTTTATTTATTACTTTGGCTTTTTCTATTATAATTCACTCATTTTAGTACTCTATACTTCGATCTTCTTATATATTTATTATCTTACAATAAGTATTATTAAAAATGAACAACGCTTAGATAGTAAAGATGTATCTAAAGAAAATATTATAGAAAAAAGGGCGAATATTTTAGGGATTTTTACTAGACCTGAAAAAATTACCGAAGAAGAAGTCTCGATTTCAAAGGAAAAGAAGATTTGCTTAGTTTGTAAAGGAAAAGTCTCTGGAATCAATTTCTTATGCCGGGAATGCGAGAGTTTTTATTGTGAAAAATGTTATAATGCTTTGATAGGTATAGAGAACTTGTGTTGGGCCTGTGATGCCGTACTCGACGAGTCCAAACCTTTTAAACGACTAGAGAAAGAAGAAAAAGAAACCCTGGTCGATGAGAAGGTTCGTAAGGAAAAACTTTAAGATATTACCTATTAGATCTCATATTTCATTTTCATTACAAGAGCATTTATAATTAAAATGAAAAGTATTATGATACCCAAAATATAAAACATATTTGCTGAATAAAGTTCAGCGAAATACCCCCCAATGAGGGCGCCTAAGAAATTGCCAAACCATCCGAGACTTAATACTAAACCGAATCCAAATCCGATTCTTTTCGGGTGTACAAAATTATTCACCGCTGACAATAGTTGGGGATAAATAATATAAAGTAAAAAGCCCACAATGCCAAAAAAAACCAATGTTATAAACAAATCATTAATATTTAGATAGATGTATAATGTAAAAAGGCAAATTAATAAGCTACTAACTATAATAATGGATTTACTCATCCCGAGCTTCGACTTAAAAATCCCCGATGAATAAGCACCTACTACACCAAAAAGGATTGTAAACCCTAATATTAATCCCGAAAATTCGGAGACTATACCGGTTTTTTCAACTCTAAGATAAGTTGCCAGATTTGTAATTACCATTGTATATGCGGCGGCATAAATGATATAAGTACCAATAATTAAGCCTATTAAAGAGTTCTCGGGTTTGTTCACTTCATAATTCTCTAAGTTCATATCTAAAATAGTTTGATCTAAGTAGTAATCTTCAAATTTTACATTTCTGAAGTTAACTATAATTATTATAAATAAAATAAAAGTCATCAATGACCACGTTATCAAAGCGAATTGCCATGTGAAAATGAGAATTATGAGTGCAGATAAAAACACAGCTACACATTTGCCCATGTCTCCTGCAGCACCTTGACGTCCTAACATAATATCTCTTTCTTCGATAAACATTTTGCTAGTAGTTGCATAAGAAATAGAGTGCTGAAATCCTAAAGCGACACCGATGAGGGTAGCGAATATCAATAAACTTATAAAGTCATAAGAAAATATAATTAAAAATGATGCTAAAGCCAAAAGAAATATACCTATTTTTAATAGAAATTCGGAATATCTATCCGTGAAATATCCTACAATAACTTGAGATAAAGTCAATGCTAACGCATTAAAGGCAAAAATCACGCCTGTCTGAAACCAGTTTAAATTAAACGTTATAAAGAAACTGGCCATTAATATCGGTAATATAAAGGTTAAACCATCATTTAGAAAATGATATGAATAAAGCCGATTCTGGATATAACTTCGTTTATCTTTATGTGTGCTCATTAAGGTTATAAGCGCTTTATAATATAAAAATTTCTTTTTTTATATCCAAAATTAGAAGTTTAGCTCTAATTTGAATCTTTAAGTTTTAAATAATAAAAAAAAGTAATAAAAATTTTAAAAAAAATGTCATACAACAATTTTTAGGCAAATAGAGCTTCTTCAAAACCCAAAACATATGCAAAATATAGACAAATAAAAGCTGCGACCATAATAAGTAAGAAAAGTATTATTTTTCCTTTTTTAGTTTGAAAAAACCCACCAGTTTCATCGATCATTTCTGGACGATTCATATATTTCAAATTAATGGTCTTTGGTTTTCGAATCTCCAATGTGCCCAATTGCATAAATTCACTTGCCCGAATTCTTACGTTATTTACCCATCTTTCATGATAGTAAGATAAATATACCAGCGTTACTAAAAAGGGTGCTGCGGCACACATACCGATTATAAGAACAAACCACAAAAGAGTTGTGGTATACAATTGAATCGCCAGTTCTGGTCTCGACATTAATTTTGAATAACTCATCTGTTCACCTCCGGTTAACAGAGCAGTTGCCAACTCTTGAGCTAAATTAAATACCAAAACAATCCCAAAGAATCCCAGGATTTTACTGATTGGTCCAGTTCTTAAATAATAGCCCAGACGGACAGAGTCCTGATTTTCATTGACTCGGTATGCTTGAGTATCTTCCGCTATCCATAATACAGGCATAATAAACGTCAGAATCAGTAAAGTAAATGGACCCATATATATCGTTATATCAATCATCAATTCTTCGATATTCCAATACCATTCATATTTGGTAATATAAGGGTCATAAATTGCTGACCAAAGAAATGGTGCTGTAATTTGAGCGATTATAACACTCATACCTATAGAAATAAATAATACTTCCATAACCCTCTTGATAAAAATCTTTAAATGAACAAAATCACTTCCTAGATCTAAATCTACGGGATAAGCTTCAAGATAATAAATATCTTTGGTTCTCATCGGATATCCAAGAAAAATTTCAGTGAATTTTGGTCTCTTTTTCTCTACTGTTTTTCTTAAATATTTCACAATGCTGTTTGAGGCAATTCGCGAACCAATCTGACCCCACGCTAATATGGGAACTATCGTAATCACAAGAAAAACGAGAGGTACAAAATAATATGGAAAAATGGGATATGTTTCAAGATCATAATACTCAGGATAAAAAGCCAGCATGTAGAATCCAGTGAAATAAAAGAATTGAATAGAGAATAGTATCGCAAAAATTATAAAAAGAATGATGCGTCTCTTTTTCGGTACAATTACATCGAATTTGTCATCGGCACTTTCTATATTCAAATGCATGGGTTTTCTTTTATAAAGATAAGCCTCTTTCTCTGAGCTATTTTCTTTTTCTATATAGTCTTTATTATTGTTTGACATAGGTATCAATTAAGATAATTGTCTTTAAAAATTTTTTAGATTCAAAAACCACATTATTAATGAAAATGAAAACAGATAAGCATTCATTCTTACTTCAGAAAATCAATACAAGAAAGTATATCTCATAAACATGGGTTGTCTAGTTCATATTAATGTAAATATTTTTAATGCAGTAATGGTTAGAAATAATTTATTTTATCCAATTAGTGTTAATTAAGATTTAATTAATAAATAACTCCAATTGCCTCAATTTAAGGGAAAGTAAATATATTCATAATTGAAATATTAAAAGACGCTCTTGAATAAAAACATAAATTGGTAAGATTTTATTAAAATCAAAAGCTTTTCAATCTCTAGTTTTTCATAATAAGGTCATCCAGTCAGGATTTATTTGATTCAAAGCTTTTTCAATTTCTTGACGCACGTCCCAATTGTCATCTCCGAGTGCATTTATAAGGGGATTTAAAGCTTTTGTATCTCTTATTTCTCCTAGAGCCCTAACAGCGGCAATTCGAATTTTAGGATCGCTATCGTTTAACAGGGAGGTTAGTGGAGTAAGATCTCTGAGATTTTCGAGTTTTCCAAGGGAATTTGTAGCCCTAGATTTAATATATACATCGTCATCATTAATACAAGAGATTAAGGGTTCCAATGATTCATCAGTTCCAATTTTCGTTAGTAAATTCACTGCCTCTCGCCTTACTTTCCAATCTGAGCTAGTTAAATAGCTTTTCGCACGCTCTATAATTAATTGTCTATTTTTTGGTTGTTCAAATTTAGAAAGAGCATTAATTGCTCCCTTCCTTACACTTGATTTTTCATCACTTATAAGGGCAAAAAGAGGTTCAATATAATTCTCATCTCTAATTGCTCCTATTATTTTGGCACAAAATTTACGAATTTGCCATTCTTTCGTATTTAATCCTTCAAGTACTAATTTATCCACTTTATTATCTGAAACTTTTATAATCGCATTATAGGCTAAATTTCTAATTCTTGAATCTTTACTATTAAGCAAGCGTATTAAAATCTGCATCGCATCTGGATCATCTCCCGCACTTGACAGTAATTTTACCGCTTCCCTTCTCGCAACTAAATTTCTTTTTTGTAATACTTCATAAACTTGCTCGAATGATTGTGAATGGACTAATATCTTATCAAGTGCTTTAACTGTCTTTGTTCGAATCGCTTCATCTTTATCTTTTAATAATTCCATGAGAGATTGTATACTTCTTTTGCTTCCTATATTGCCCAAAACACTTATTGCTGTCTTTCTGACGTCTTGATCTTCATCATTGAGCCTTTTTATAATATGGGATACTCTATTAGAAGGAATAATTTTTTCCAATGCCTTAATTGAATTTTTTCTCACAATTGGATTTTTATCATTTAATAATTCGATAAGAGGATTAACTGCTTCTTTATCCCCAATTTTCCCTAGTATAACAGGTATGGCCTTTTTTATATTTAAATTATCGGAAGAAAGGAAGGGGATTATCTTCTGTATATCTGCCTTTTTTCCTGTCTTTATGATTACCTTAATTAAGATATCTTGAAGTTCTTCATTACGATATTGCAGAACCTCAATCAACGCTTCTAAAGCATCTACTACACCTTCAAGTGAAATTACGGCTGACTTTTTAACTTCAATATTCGAATCTCCTAAAGCGTATGTTAAAAATTCAATTGATCCTAATTTATCTGTTGTCCCAAGAGCTTCAATAAGTTTTTTCCTTACGTTCCAATCTTTTTCATTCATGTATTGAGTTTTTAAAAAATCAGTCCCTTCTTTTTGGTAACCTTCGGATAATAGCTTGATAAGCATAATTTTAGCATCTGAATGAGACTCATTCAAATAGATACTTTTAATTTCTTGAAAATGAGAATTATCTTGAACGTGGATTAATTTTTCTATTGCTTTAGTTCTCCTCCCCGGTTCATTTGCGGTTACTATTATTGACAAAAGAACTTCAGATGCTTTTTCAGCATCCATATCCTTTACCTTGTCAATAATTAAATCGTCATTAAAACTCAATAGTAAAACCTATAAATGAAAATATTTAGTTAAACTCAATATATACTCAAGATATTTATGTATTTAGAAAAACATAATAAATTCTAAACTGCAAAAATTTTTGAAAAAACTGGGGTCGAATTGGTATGCTGGGACTTTTTATCATAATTTTCATGATTCTTGTTTTAGATCATATTTTAATAATAATTTTAAGGCGTAAAGAATCTAAAAATAAAATTTTAATATATTTTTGCTCGATTTTGTACGCCAGCGCACTTTTTTTTATCCCCTTTTACGATCCTCTACAATTATCAGGATTTTGGGCTTCTGTAATCTTACAAAATTCAGAACCTACACTTCCTAGTTTCATTATCGGATTAATTGTAATAAACTGTGGGATATATGGGATACATATATTTTTAATTAGTGCGAATTTAATATGGGCAGAAAAGTATAGGGGAAGGTTAATTTCTACAAGTCAATTCTCAAAAAGACGTTTTCCTATCTATGTGTCATATCATCTTATTGGTTTATCTTATCTTATTTTAATGGGATCCATTATTGGAGTAATATTTTTGAGTCTGATGATAATATTCTTGTATTTTGACACCATCAAGATTGAAAAAACAGTTTTAATTCCCCGATTCAAAGAAGAATATTACAAATATCAAAAACAAGTTCCTAAAAGGATGTATTCCTCCGAACTCCTGTTTATATTGATATTAGAATATATATTATTCGTGATTGGAATTGTTTTTTCTTTTATCTCAATATAAATTTCTGTAATTATTATAATCTTAATATTTTCAATTATCTTATTAGTAATTTAAGATGGGATTTGAAAGATATGAATCAAGGTTTCAAGCAGGAGAAATTTTAGCAGGGGAAATTAAACGCAAAAATGAAGATCTTTATGATTTTATAATAAAAAATCCGAATCAGTTTTTTTGCTTTGCGATTCCCAATGGAGGTGTGCCTGTGGTAGAAGGGCTCTGTTCTCAGTTTAATACGGGGTATGATATGCTGATTGTGCGAAAAATCAAAATACCCTTTAATACTGAAGCAGGATTTGGTTCAGTTACTACTGATGGAACCGTCTTAATCAATGAGGGATTGCTAAGCCATTTAAATTTGTCAGAAATGGAAGTGTCCGATTCCATAGAATTGACTAAATCAGAAATTAGGGACCGATTAAAATTTTATGAGAAGGAGGCTAACTTAGAGCAACATTATAAACAACACATTGAAGGTAAATGTATTTTTATGGTTGATGATGGATTAGCTTCTGGTTTTACCATGCTCGCAGCTATAAAGATGGTAAAAAAATATAGTCCTAAAAAGATTTTTATAGCCGTTCCAACAAGCCCTTTAAGCTCTGTTCAAAGAGTCTCACCTTATATTGATGAATTATTCTGCCCCAATGTGAGGAATGTATGGAGATTTGCAGTAGCAGATGCATACAAACACTGGTATGATGTACCTGAATCTGAAGTATTAGAAATTATAAATACTTCGAAATATTACTTAAAAAAATAGAGTTAAGAAAATTTGTATAAACTAAGATGAATAGAAGAGAACGGGTACAAAGAGCCTTCCATTTTAATCGCCCTGATAGAGTGCCTTTCCTTGGACTAACCGTACAATCTGATTTCTATCCTATAGAGCCAGTTTTGCCAATTGCATTTCAACCAGAAAAGTATCCTCCACATCCTAATGGCGGGGATACTACAATTAAGAATGCTGCATATCGAAGAGATGTTTATGATTGGAAACCAGAAATTAGAGAAAAATTAGGCTATTCTGAAAATTGGTGGGAAACTCCTCATGATAGTATTGATGAATTTGGTGTAATATGGCGGTCATCTGGAACTGAAAGTGGTGACAAAACAAAAGGGCATCCCTATAAAGGGCCCTTTCAAGATGAGGGTACAGGTGAAGGATGGGATAATCTTGATAATTATGTATTTCCAGATGCAATGGATCCCAAACGTTATTCAAGGATACAGTCTGGAAGGTGGAAAGAAATCGCAGAAGATCGATACCTTTTAGGTGTTGTTAATATTAATGGAATGTTTAATAAGTGCAGTCAATTGCGAGGTTTTAGCGAACTTTTAATAGATTTGGTGCGAAATCGATATCCGAAAAGATTGGATTTTTTAATTAGTTCCGTTCTCTCATTTACTTTAACTACTATCGAGAAAATGAAAGAATCTTGTAAACCTTTAGATTCTATATTTATTGCAGATGATTTCGGAACTCAAAAATCAGCATTTGTAAGCCCAAGAATATTTAAAAAATTCTTTAAGGAACCATACAGAAAAATAGTCAGTTTAACTCATGATTTGGGTATGGACTTTCTCCTTCATTCCTGCGGTGACGTTCTAGGCCTTATCCCAGAATTTATAGATATAGGTATTGATGCTTTACAATTTGACAGCCCTCACATGACTGGAGTTGAAAATTTTAAAAAATTTGCCCAAGAAAGAAAAATGGCATTTTGGCTGAGCTCAAACATACAAAGCACATTTATTAATGGAACGCCTCAGGATGTTGAAGAGGAAGTGAAATATTACATCAAGGATGTAGGGAATAATGAAGGAGGATTAGGAATCTGTGAATACACTGATTTTGAAGCAATAGAAGCCCCTAAAAAAAATGTCAGAGCCCAGAGAAAAGCCGTACAAAAATGGGGAAACTATAACGAAAATGGTATTATTGAGTGGTTAGTCTAACCTTATTTTAAAAATGGCTTAATTACAATATTTAAGATAGCATATAATTCATTGAAAATTATAAAATCAAAAAAAAGAAAAGTAAAAAAATAGATAATGTTTAGGAGCTTACCAATCGAAATAATAAGGCGCCATGAGGAATGTAGAATTCGTCTTTTCTCTTTATCACGACGGTATGAAAATACTCCGCCAGTCCGAGAAACCCTCTTATCACACTCTCGTCTTCTTCAAATTTAAATGTTATATTTGATATTGCCGATCCTGTATTAAAGGCGACCTTCTCATAAACACGCTCATCGATTAAGGGAATTTTTAATTCATTGACGATTTCATAAACTCGCTTAATAAATAATTCTTTTTTAGCCATTCACATCACGATCATGTTGATTGATTTATTCAGAAATTAACAATATTTGGTTATTCTTATTTCAGAAAATTTTGTTAATTGTATTTTTTGAAAATATCAATTTCTGATATTGTTAATAATAGTATAATAAAATACTTATATTTATACTTTAATTATTCGAAGTCTTGACTTTCTGTTTAAATTTGGATAATAAAATCAAAAAAAAAATTTAAAAATAAAAACTATTGAAGTAGAAAAAACCTTTAGGATTCTTCTTAAAATTAATATTTATAGGATTAATTAATAGAAATGGGGTACTTTCCATGTTTTAAAATCACTTTAAAGATTGTTGGGATCGAAGCTAACATGTGCATAAAGGAGGGAAAACCTTCTGATATACCCATAAGAAAGTTATCTCCAGGAGCGGCATCCTTCAACATTTCCAATGTCTTTTTCTTTACTGCCTTTTGACCTTGAAGGCATACAGGTTCAGGGAAGTTAGCCCAAATTACTTTATCTTTCCATGACTCTTTAGCTTCATTAATGGGAAGATTTCCTACAGGAGGTGCCGTGAAACTCTCAATGGCATCAATTCTTGTTTTCGCAATAAGCTCCTTTAAAGCTTTTAACTCGCCATCCATATGTACAACATATAGTTTATCATGTTTATGGAAGATATCTGCTACTTCATTATAGAAAGGCAGACTATATTTCTCGAAAAATTTTGGACTAGTAACTAGAGAAGTAACGTTATCAGGACCCCAAATTACTTCACAAGGGGATTCTGCTGCAATTTTATAAACCTCCAGTTCTTTTTTATAAATAATTTTGTAAAGCTCATCAAATTCCTTTTGATGCATATAATAATCTAAAGCCAATCTTTTCGGTCCCATAAGCATAATTAATGATTGAAGAGGAGATTTTGGAACAAAGGAGGGGACAATCCCAAAATCACCGATAAACATTTGAAATTCCTCAATTTCATCATAAAAAGGGCTATATTCAGTATCCTCTATAATATATTTTAATACTTCATAATCCTCAAGAGTTTTGAGGAAATATCCATCTTCTGGAAACCAAGGAAGGTTCGCAGAAAGGTCAAGACTTTCCATTTTTGCTTTTACTGAAAGTTTCCCTCTTGGAGTACTTAAACTTCCGGTTATATCGTGAGGGGTATTAAATGCTATCATAATATCTACCGGTGACCAAGAAGTTTTATTCCCATAATGATGGTTAATATCCATCTTAGTATTTGGACAAGAAACTTTATGTGTCTGAACTGCCAAAGCAGCATGTAATCCAAGCCCTTTGTCTAATAGTTTTCTCCATGGTTGATAAAGAGCTAATCCAGCTAAATATTTTGTTTCCACATAGATAGTAAATGGTATCATATCGGGAGGTTCTCGTCGAAGAACTGCCATTATTCTTTCTTTTGCATTCAACTTTTTACCCACCTCATACAAATATTAACACCATCCATCGCATTTTTCGCATAAGCATCTGCTCCGATATCCTTTATAAACTCTTCAGTGACAGGAGCGCCACCAACAATAACTTTTACTTCTTTTCTTAGATTTGCCTCTACTAAAGCTTTCATTAAATTACCAACTTCAGGTAAAGTCATAGAGACTAAAGCGGATATGGCAACTATATCTGGATTTTCAGCGCGTATAGCTTCAATAAACCTTTCTGAAGACACATCAACACCTAAATCAATGACCTCAAAACCTTCTGCTTCTAAAAAAGTTATAACCACATTCTTTCCTATATCGTGTAGATCTCCTTTCCCTGTTCCGATTATAACTTTGGCAAGAGCATTTTTATCACCTTTTTCTTTAATTTGAGGTTCAAGTATTTTCATTGTCTCTTTTATAATTTCACCAGCCATGATAAGTTCAGGAATGAAGAATTCTTCAGCTTCAAATTTATCACTGATAATATTTGCTGCTTTTGCGATTCCTTCTTGAATTATCTTATATGGATGCATTCCTTTAGCAATCGCATCTTCACATACTTTCTTGGCCATTTCAATATCCATCTCGATTACCGCTTTTATATACTGACTTATACTATTTTCTTCTGTCATTTTAATACATTTCTTAATTTCAATTAAAATTGATTTATTTTTATTTGATATTAGTTTCTCATGCTAAAATTAAAATTTTAGATTAAATAAAAAATATAAATTTTTATATACATACACTATAATTTTAATATAGTCAGAAAATACTATAATTTTAATATAGTCAGAAAATATACTAGTAAATAAATTTAGGATTAATCTATTTTTAAAAATATTAGAGGAATTGATTAAATAGTGGTTTCAAAGGAACAGAAGAAGTTAAATCGTGTGATGAATTTTCTAAAAAAAGGTTTATCCGGTTTAGCAGATGAGTTAGAAGGTACAATTAAAGGAATAAATGAATTCTTAGACTCCCTTCAAAAAGCTCAAAAAGATTTAAAGGGAGTCGAATCTGAAGAAGAAGTTGTTACTGTAAGCACTTCCTCTACGAAAATTGCTACTCCCAGTCCTGAGACTGCAAAAACTGCAGCTGCAAGTACGTTATTTAGTTTATTGAGCGGAACTGGAGGTGAAGCAGCTCCAGGCTCCGCACCAGTAGCAGCTGCTGCTTCAGGTGGACTTCCTAAAACGCCTTCAGGCGGTGGACCTCCTAAAGCACCTTCAGGCGGTGGGCCTCCAAAGGCACCTCCAGGCGGTGGGCCTCCAAAGGCACCTTCAGGCGGTGGGCCTCCAAAGGCACCATCAGGCGGTGGGCCTCCAAAGGCACCATCAGGCGGTGGACCTCCAAAGGCACCATCAGGCGGTGGGCCTCCAAAGGCACCATCAAGTGGGTTACCTCCGGCTCCAAAACTTCCTCCTGCCCCTGGAACAGGCGCCCCTCCTACAGCACCAGGTGGCGTGAAACCGCCAGCTTTTGCAAAAAGAGCAGGACCTCCTGGAGCTCCAGGAGCACCCCCCGGTGGAGCAGCCCCAGCAGTAGCAGCTCAACCTGGCGGAGGTTTGAGTTCACTTAGAGATGAAATGTTGGATGAATTAAATCGTCTAAAGAAAATTATGCGTGGAGAATAAGAGTTTTAACAAAACATTACTTTCTTTTCCTATATCTGTTCAATTTTATTGTTACAATATATAAAGTATTTTAAATTCAATTTCTTTGTATAAAATTAAATAGAAAAATATGAATTATATAATCAAAGTACATTTTTATTTTAAATAGATTTAAGTGATTAAATTTTATGGGTAATCTTACTGTTGTTTTAGATATTGGTCAATTTTCGTCTAAAGCGGGTTTCGCAGGTGAAGATTTCCCATCTCAGGTATTTTTTACCATTGTTGGTAAACCTAAATATCATAATCTTGATGCGCAATATGGTGGAGGAGCCGAACAGGAAGTTTATGTAGGAGAGGAGATTCAATCTCTTGGACTTTATAAAATTACCTCACCAATTAATAAAGGAAAAATAATTGATTGGAGTTATTTCGAAAAGATTTTGGACTATATTTTTTATAATTTAAGAGTTGATCATACTTTAGTAAACGTATTATTTGCTATTCATCCATTGTTTCCTAAAAAAGATCTCCAAAAAATATTCGAATTGTTTTTAGAGCATTATCAATGTATGGGATTTTATCCTGTTTTAGACTCTTTATGTACTCTTTATTCTGGTGGATTTCAAACAGGATTAATTATAGAAATTGGAGATAGTAGTACAAGAATCGTACCTATTTATAATGGATATAAAATAGATCATGCAATTAAAATTTTAGAAATTGGTGGAAGAGCTCTTACCCGGTATATGGAAACTCTTTTAGGATCCATAGGGTTTGCTTCTGATTCATCAATAAGGAGAGAATTAGTTCGAGTTTTAAAAGAAAAAGCATGTTTTGTTTCTTTGGATTATAAGGAAGATCTGAAAAGAAGTGAAGAATATACCAAACAATATTCATTACCCGATGGGGCGACTATTTCTTTATCCAAAGAAAGATTCATTCTTCCGGAAGCTCTATTCAATCCCTCCTTAATAAATTTAGAACATTATTCATTACCAGAAGCAATAATGGATGTAATTGAATTATGTGATGTTGATATTAGGGCTGAATTGTTAAATAATATCTTTTTGTCAGGAGGTTCTTCTATGTTTCCAAATCTTAAAAATAGAATATATCAGGAGCTTGAACTCTTGATGGCAAGAAAAAAAATAGACAATCAAGGTATAAAAATTATTGCCCCAAGAGAGAGAACTTTTTCGGTGTGGGTTGGAGGATCCATTTTATCGATGATCCCGGAATTTTCTGACAATTGGATCACTCGGGCGAAATATTATAAGGACGGCATTCCAGAAGACTTTATATGACTTAAACTCAGTAATATTGCACTTTATTTTGAAATCAGCTATTTTTAATGAGATGATATTGGGATATCACATTTTATTAAATAAAAAATGTTGATCTTATTCTTCACTATTAATTAAATTTTTTTGGTGTGTTATTTGGAAGAACTTCCTGAAAAAAGTTTCAATAAACAAAGTATGATGAGTAAATACGATTTATTTAACAAAATCAAGGGAATTAATACTCCTGTAAAAAGCGATATTTTGATTGCTCTCTTGGATGGAGAATATCATTCTGAGACAGAATTAATCAGATTAGCAAAAAAAAGGGGTACAAATTATCTTGGAGCAGTAACTTTAGGAACCATGGTCAATTCATTGAATCATTTATTAAAAAGTAATTATGTAGAGAAACAATTTGTAAATGGTGAAATGAATTATAAAATCTCCGATAATTATGTAGGCCTTACGCGAGCAGCATATAATAACTGGCAGCATAAAGCATTTAAATATTAAGGGGAATGATTTTGGATAAATTAGGAAAAGAATTTAATATTTCTACACTTATGAAAATCGTCTTTAAACCAGAATATTCCAATATGTTCAATAAGATCACTAATATAAATGCTCCTGTAAAAAATGACATCCTAATAACTCTTTTAGATGGGAAATACCATTCTCAAACCGAAATTATAAGACTCATTAAAAAAAAACATCAATATCTCGGTCCAATAACTCTTACGACCATGATAGAATCTTTGAATAGTCGCACAAAAAATAATTACTTAGTAAAAAAGATTGTAAATGGAAGAATTTACTATAAAATCTCTGATAATTATGTTGGCCTCACAAAGGCTGCTTTTACAAAATTCAGGTTTGCAAATATTTGAGATTATCGCTTAACACATTTATTATTTACTATTTTATAATTCTCACAGCTAGAGCAAAAGCCTTTTGTAGTCTTACTGCTTAGTCCTTCAGCCCAACACTTCGGGCACATATAATATGAAAATTTGTTGTTCCCCTTTTTTGTGGAAACCATAAAAATATTAAAATTACAGATTGAACAAGTAGAATTCAATAATTTCAACCGACCCCGTTTAGGTAATGGCAAATATTTTTTGCATGATTCATCTGAACATACAAGAAATCTCTTTCCCTTTAAATTAATATATTTCATAGGGACTTTTTTACAAAATGGACAATAAGATGAGGTTAATGGAAATTCCTTTTTCGGTTTTGGACTCAGTTCACTATTTTGAACCTTATAATCTTCGGCATTTTTAATCAATTCTTGCTTATTGGCAAGAAATTTATCAAATAAAGTTAAGAAGTCTTTTTTAACATCCTCAATAACCGCAAGCATTTCCCGTTTTTCATCCTTTATCAATTCAAGTTGAGATTCAACTTCGTGGGTAAAATTAGGTTTTAGAAAAGGTAGCCATACTTTTATCAAATTTTCGATTAGAAAAGAACCTAGATTTGAAATAATGTATTTCGTTCCACTTTTATATATCACTTTTCTCTGTTTCATGATCTCTATAATTGCGGGTCTAGTAGATTTTGTTCCCAATCCATGCTTTTCCATTAGTTTAAGAAGGGTGGTATCTGTATAATGAGGAGGAGGCTTAGTCTCTTTTTCGTTATACTCAATACTTTTAACAGGAATTTTATCACCACCAATCTGTATTTCTGTATCATACTTTGGTCTTAAAAAGGGTGCAATTGTAAAAAAGCCAGAATCTACTAATGAAACAATCTGGGCTTTAAAGGGTTCATCTTTTATTAAGAGATCCAAATCTTGTTTAGATTCGGTGGCGCTTTCTCCAAAAAGTGCTAGATAATGTCTTGCGAGTAGGTCATAAATTTGTTTTTGAAGATTATTTTTTAATCGGGTGCTACTTAGTTCTAAACTAAATAGGGGTGAGATAGGAGGATGATCTCCAGCATCTTTTTTACCTTTAGTGGGTTTAAATCTTTTCTTTTTAATCAAATCTTGTGTATAATTTCCATATTCAGAATGAGTTTTGAATAATTCAATTAGATCTCTATGGGGAAAGTCTGGTTTGTAAACATCACTGTCAGTTCTCGGATAGGTGATAATTTGATCTAAATATAACTGGTTCATAACGCTTAACGCTGTGTTCGCATTAATCTTTAAATTTTTTGTGAGTAAAATAAGTGCTTTATTAGTGTTTAATGGTGCTGGAGGTTTTCTCTTTACTATATTTTTGTTGAAATTTTCTATAAACGCTATTTTTTCATTCTTAATCTTACCATAAATATCCTTAGCTTTTACCATATCCTCTTTTTTGAAAGGATTTTTCTTATGATACGCTTTGAAAGTTGATGTTTCAGAAATTAAATTAGCGTCTATTGTAACATATTTTTCTGGAACAAAATCTATAATTTCCTTTTCTCTTAGATATAATAAATATAGTGCTGAAGTCTGTACTCGTCCTATTGAAGTAAAGGTGACTTTAAATTTTAATAATAATGGTTTCAATGTATTTGTTATTTCCCTTGTGGCAGAGAACCCAATAATTGCATCAAGTAATGCTCTTGCCTCACCAGCTTCAGCCCAGCTTAATTTGGGTTTAATTAAATTTTGAAATTTTGTTTGTATCTCATTTTTCTGCAATGAACTTAGCCACAATTGAGATACCTTGATATTTGATTTCATTTTTCTTACATAAGGAAGAGCATCAAAAAATCCTATATTGCATCCTTCAACATCGGCATCTGTGGCGATTATTACCTCATGGCATAATTTTCCAAATTCTTTAAGCGCTGTGATATAAGGCGATGCATAACTTTTTGGCACTTTTTTAATGGCATCTGAATCCGTTATAATATTTCGAGGATTGGTTCTGCTCCAGCTTTTATATTTATCGGTATTTCGATGTTCAAGAATATGTCCTCTAAGAGGTAATACAAAAATATCTTTTGAATAAACGTGATAAATACTAATATTTTTATTTTTTTTTATGATTTTAATAGGACCTAATGCTTCCGCAATTGCCTTTGCTGCTTTATTTTTCTCGGCAATTAACAATGTTGGCATATTCTCATTAAATGTAACAAAAGCTTACTTTATTATTTTAATAAATAATAGTTTAATATTTAAAGAAAAACAACTTAATACTCGAGAGTCAATCAATTTTTAAGGATATTTGATATAAAGCCTAATTAAATTTTGAACAATTGGTTTCTTAAAATTGCTGATATATTATAATTTTAAACAGGAAGTGAAAAAGAAATAGTAGTTCCCTTATCAGGACCATCAGAAGTAGCCCATATTTTTCCACCATGGGCTTCAATAAATCCTTTAGAAATATATAGTCCCAGTCCCGTTCCCTTTTTATAACTTTCATCACTAATCTGTTTAACCATCTCGAATTTTTTAAACAGTTTTTCAATTTCCACTTCATTTAAGCCAATTCCATTGTCTTTAACTTTAAACACATAAAAGTTGTCAGCATTTTCTTTTTTAGCTGAAATTTCAATTCTACCATTCTCAGGAGTGAACTTAATCGCATTTGATATAATATTCGAAAACACTTGAAAAATTCGGTCTGGATCAACTAATAGATTGATTTTTCCACTCATATCTAATAAAGTTTCATGGTGTTTTTCTTTAATTAAGTAGCTTAATTCTTTTAGGCAATTTTCAACAATGCTACTCATATTTACAACTTCTTTATTTAATTCCATTTTTTGGGATTCGATTTTCATGACTTCTAAAAGCTGGTTCATTAGTTTATGTAATCGTGCGATGTTTCTTTGAACTATTTGCAAATCATTTTTTATTTCCAGTTCTAAATTCTCATATTTGTAAAGGATATAATCGGTATATCCTGCTATAGAGATTAGGGGAGTTTTTAACTCATGGGCTGCATGGGTGATAAATTCATCCTTTATTTTGTCAAGTTTCTGTAGTTCAATGTTTTTTTCTTCTAACTCTTTCGTTCTCTCCCTCACTTTTTGCTCCAGCTCTTTATTTAGCCTTAACAATTCTTCTTCTGATTCTTGTATTTTTAAATCAGCTTGTTTCCTTTCTGTTATATCTTTAATAAACACTTGAAGTAAAGATTCATCTCCACCCTCTACAAATGAAGATTCTAACGATATCCAGAATTCTTTCCCATCTCCCCTATTTACTTTAAATTCCAGGGGTTCCAATTCATTTCCGGCTAATACTTGTTTAAATCGTTCATGAAATATTGGTTCTAAATCCTTAAATCGCGAATCTCCTTTCATTATGAATAATTTCATGACATCTCTGAAATTTTTTCCAATAATATCATCTTTAGTAAGTATTGACAAAAATTTATTCATAGTGATATTACAATCAATTATATCTCCCTTTAGGTTTACTAACCAAACAGCATAAGGGGTGTTATTAAATAAATGACGATACTTTGCTTCTGATTCTTTTAGCTTTTGTTCTGCTAATTTACTTTCAGTAATATCATGAAGAATTCCCCTCAATCCTACAACCCTATCATCTTTAAATTTTGGGATCGAATGAATTCTGCCGTAAAATTGGCTTCCATCTTTTTTTTGCATTAAATATTCATGTGCTTTTGGTTTTGTTCCTTGGAGAATTTCCTTTACTCTTTTAATTACTTGCTCTCTTTCTCTAGAATCAGGAATGAAAGTCAAAAAACTTAATCCCTTTTCTAGATCTTCTGGAGTATATCCAAATAATTCATATCCCATAGGGTTAGTGTAGGTTATATTTGATGATAAATCTGCCTCAAAAATAACATCTGGAAGCACTTCTGTTAAATCTCTAAATTTTTGCTCTGATTCTTTTAAATTCTCTTCTGCAAGTTTTCGATCGGTTATATCTTCATAGGTTAATAAGATGCCAACTACATTTCCTTTAGAATCATGAAGGGGAATTCTATTTATGTCAAACCAAATATTTTTATTAATATTATAGTTCCAAGATTCAATGATGTGATATTCAGCATTGCCGTTTTCTATAACGCGCATGTCGTTAACCCTTGAAGAATAAGCAAATTCTTCACCCCATCCCAGATCAAAATCAGTTTTTCCTATCAGATCTTTTTCTTCGTTGAGACCCATTAGCTTAAGAAAATTTGTATTACAGCCTAAATAGATTAATTCTTTATCTTTCCATGCGATATACTGGGGAATACTATCCATCACTAATCTTAGCATTTCTTGTGATTCTTGATAAGCTGCAATAGCTTGTTTTGGCTGAAGAAATTTCCAAAAACGGATTTCAGTTAGATTATCAATCATTTCTTTAAATCTATCCTCACTTTTTCGAGTTATCCCTGCTTTGGACCTGTGGATTTCCTTTGCTATAAGCAGAACTTTAATTTTACCATCCTTTTCAAAATATCTCATTGCTTTCATAGTGACCCAAATATAACTACCATCCTTACATTTGATTCGTGTTTCTCCTTCCATTTCACCAACTGTGTATACTTTCTTTAAGCTATTAAACGTCTTTTTTTGATCTTTTGGATGGATTAAATCTGTAGCTATGTGTCCAATTAAATCTTCTTCCGAATATGCTGTTAGGATCTTATGCGCCTTGGAATTTATATATTCAAACTTATATTCATCATTTAGAATTGCTATTAAATCAGTAGCATTTTCTGATACAATCTTAAATAAAAGCTGTGAATTTAAACTGTGAAAATTATTTAATATATCAACCAATTTAATCCCCTTCATTAGACTTTTTTATTTTAGAATTATTATTCTTACAAAAAAGCTTTGTGATGTAAAATAATATTTTTACTAATATGTAAATATCATTTATCATAAAAATATTTTGAAGCACATAAAAATTTTAATAATTTTGTCTGTAAATAAAAAGATAATAACATTTATTTTATAAAAATCCTCTCTCAAACCTAACATGATTTCTAAGTTAGGTGAAAATAAACCTAATGCTTAAATGGATTTCATTCGCTAATAAAAAATATTCTTAACTCATCCAAGAAGACAATTAAAAGACAAAAAAGCGACACTATATTTATTTTAAAACCTTACCATGGAACTGTGAAAAAAACTTCTGTACCTGTTCCTTTCCCTTCAGATCTCGCCCATATCTCACCATTATGGCCCTCAATAATTCCTTTTGTTATATAAAGACCTAACCCACTTCCCGATTCAAATGTTGAAGCACCCTCAGGACTTTTTTCTAACATTACAAATTTTTCAAACAAGTGTCCAATTTCGTCTTTATTTATTCCAACACCAGAGTCTTTCACTTTAAATAAATATTTACTATCCTTCTCAAGTTTCTCTGCAGACACTTCTATTTTACCATTGCGAGCTGTAAACTTTATGGCATTTGATAATAGATTTGTAAATACTTGGGTTATTCTATCGGAGTCCACTTCTAAGGATATATTGCTATCTACAAATACCTCGACTTTTAATTCCTTTCTATTAATTTGAAAGTCCAATTCATTTATACATTTTTGAATAATTTCTCGTATATTTGTATATTCTTTATTAAATTCCATTTTTTTAGCTTCAATTTTAAGAACATCCATAAGCTGTTCAATATATCTGCCAAGTCTTTCCACATTGTTTTGGACTCTTATCAAATCATCTATTATTTCAGGATCTAAATTCTTGTATTTAGTTAGAATAAGGTCTGTATATCCTCCAATAGATATTAAAGGAGTTTTCAATTCGTGACTCACCATAGTTAAAAAATTAGTCTTTAACTGATCTAATTTCTGTAATTCAATATTTTGCTCTCTCAATTTGCGCCCAGATTCCTTTAATTTTTGTTCAAGTTCAAATTTTTCTGTAATATCGATAAATGTCCCTTCAATCTCTATTGGCTCTCCTTTTTCATTTCTAATTAAGTGAGAGTGCACTTGGAGAATTATTGTCTTTCCATTTTTGTCTTTTACTTTAACGACATAATTTTGAATAACGCCATGCTCCATTAATTCCTCATAATATCTTTTTCTCTCTTCTGGGTCAATAAAGAAGTGATCAGATCTCACTCCAATAAAGTTTTCTTTTAAGTCAAATCCCAATATTTTATTAAATGTGGAATTATGAAGTAATAATTCACCCCCAATTTTTCCTCTATAAAAGCCAACATCTAAATTATTTATCATACTTCTATATTTTTCTTCCGACGTTTTTAATAATTCTTCCGCCTCCTTCTTCTCAGTAATATCAATCATAACATTTAAATCAGCTTTTTCACCTTGTAATTGAATACTTTTTGTATAGAGCTCAACCCACTTAATTTTCCCAGATTTCGTGACGTATCTAAAACTAAAATTATTAGCACTATCATGACCCGCTTTTTGTTGGTTTAGAATCTGTTTAAATATATGAGGCCGATCCTCTGGATGAATTCTATAGGTAAAATGATTTCGTTTCCATGCTAACATTTCTTCAAATGTATACTCACTAATCTCGGACATTGCTTTATTGGTATATACTATAAATCCATTTTTTACAATTCCTATTCCCAGCAAAGAATTTTCGGCCATAGATCGGAAATTTTCTTCTGATTCCTTTAATTCCTTAGTCCTTTCAAGAACTTTTCGTTCTAACTCTTTATTTAATTCTTTTAATTCTTCATCCGCTTCCCTAATCTTTTGCTCCGCTTTTTTGCGCTCGGTCACATCTCTAGAAATCAAAATCCCTTTCATTTTATTATCTTTGTCATAAAAGACCTGTCCTTTTACTTCAATCCAAAGATAGTGCCCATCTTTATGCCTCACTCTAAATTCACCTCTCCCCTCAGTCTTTCCTCCTCTAAGTTGTTTAAGACCTACTTCAACGTCATCTGGATGGACAAGGTTTAAAATCGACGTGCCCAAAAGATCTTCTTTTGTATATCCTAATATTTTTAAGTGAGATTGTTCATTAATATATTCATATCTGACTCGTTCATTAAGTAAACAGATCAAATCATTTACATTCTCAGTAATGAGACGATATTTTTCTTCCGATTCTTTAAGTTTTTGCTCAGCTTTCTTTTTTTCTGATATATCCATCGCAACACCTACTACTTTAACAGTGTCATCAATATCTACCAAATTTCCCCTCACAAATACAGGTATATAATGGCCATTACGATGTCGTATTCTTAATTCCGCTGATAGAATTTGCTCACTCACTTCTGCCTTATCCATTATTCCTTTCAATTTTTTTATGTCTTCAGGGTAGACGAATTTATAAACATTTTGACCGATTAGATTTTCTGGCTTAAATCCGAATATATCATAACATTTAGGACTAATATAAGTAAAATTTAACTCTAAATCTAATTCGACTATGATATCTGAGATATTATTTATAATATTGCGATATTTTTCTTCAGATTTCTTTAATTTCTGTTCTAACACATATTTTTCGGTAATATCTCTTATTAATCCATTAAAACCAACTTTTTCTCCATCTAAATTATATTTTAAGTATACTGAGATCTCAAGCATTATTACTTTTCCATCTTTTCTTGTGATTTTATGAATAAACTCGCTTAATCCAACTTCTGTTTCATAAACCTTATTAAAACTCTTATAAAGTTCGTTTTTAGTTTGCTCGTCAACAAAATGCTCGAAATTTTTATCTAATAATTTATATTTTGGATAACCAATAATTTCACATAATGATTCATTTAGAAACTTAAAATCCCCCCTCAAATCGACTTCAAAATAACCTGCTTTTAATTTTTCATGAAGATCTCGGTATTTTTTTTCAGAATCTTTAAGCCTCTGTTCTAAAATAAACCTCTCAGTAATATCTTCATAAGTAGTAAGTATTCCTATAACATTACCCTCAGGATCATAAAGTGGTATTCTATTAATATTATACCATACTTTACTCCCATTCGGTAAAATCCAGTCTTCAACTACATTATATTCTGGAGTCCCACTGTTAATTACTTGCTGTTCAGCTTTTCTGGTCTTTTCTAATTTGTATTTAATCCAAATTAAGTCTTTATCCTTTTTACTTATAATATGGTTTGGATCATCTAATCCATTAATAAGGGCATAATTTGTGTTACAACCAATATAATTTAAGCTTGAGTCTTTCCAATAAATTAATAAGGGGATGTTATCAATTACCGATTCTAGCGTTTCTCGTGATTTTTCCAGAACATTCATGAGTTTTTGAGGATAAAGAAATTTCCAAAATCGCAGTTCTGGTGCTGCGTTAAGGCGCTCCTCGATTTCTTGATATTGTTTTTCCTTTTCTTTATATTTTGTGATATTTCTTAGAATTAGCATGATCATTTTCTTATTCTCGTCAATAAATGTCTTTCCTTTAAGTTCATACCATACGTAATATCCTTTTTTATGTTTTATCCTTAATTCATGACTCCCTCCTTCTTTTTTAAGAATTTTTTTTAATTGCTTTTCTAATTCTAGCGACTCTGAAGGATGAGAAAATTGAACTAATTGATGCTTTAGAAAATCATCTTTTAAATACCCTAATCCTTTTAGAAGTGAATTTTCATTTATAAATTCAATTTCAAAATTGAGATTAAGAATGAAAATTAAATCCTCTATATAATCAGAGAAATCTAAATTAGTGCTATTGCTTTCTTTTAACTCATCTAATATCATTGATTGTTTCAGCCTCTTGTAGGACTCTATACAAAAAAGTTATTTATTAAATTATATGTATTCAAGAAAAGTTTTAAATTATTCATTTTTCAAATTAATTTTGTTATAATACAGAGTCTAAATAGGTTTATATTTACACAAACAGCATTGAATTATTATCTCAAAAAATCGAAATCTTAACTTTTGTATTCAAACTAGAATAGAAACAGAACGCAGTATGCTTCTAGAAGGAATAAATAAAGCTGTTAAAAAAAATTCACTTTTTTTTGGAATAAAACATCTTATAGGCATGTAGTAATCTCTGAAAGGCAGTTATGAAGATTAAAATCGCAAAAATCAATAGTAAGATGATCCTCCATGGAATAACAATGGTAATTATTATTAGAAATATAAAAGTTTCAGTTCTCTCCATGATCCCGTGAGAATAGTAAATAATTTTTTGTTGTTCTTTTAAGTTTTCCTCTTCAGCAACACAGCCTACCATTAAAAAAATAGTAATACATAGTATTATAGCACTGAGAGAAAATATACCTGGCCACATTAGTTGGATAGGATCTGTTGAAATAATCGCTAATAAAATCGCTATTTCAACAATTCTATCACAAAAAATATCCAAAATCCCTCCAAAGGTAGTTGGTTCTTCCAACCTTGCCACTGTGCCATCCAAAATGTCTATAAAAAATGATAAACTCATTAAAATTGATGAAATAATCATAATTTCAAAAACAAACTCTACAAGATTACTTAAGAAAATACATAATGCGCTTAATAAACCTAACATTAGACCAATAATCGTAAGTGAATTAGCCGATATTCTTCCTAAAAATACTTTGCTTACAACCTTATTTATTGTTTTCTTGAGTTTAGAATTTTGAAACCAGTTATCAATCATCTTATTATGTTATGGTTTTAAAAAATCCATTAAAATTGTATTAAATTCTTCCGGTTTCTCAACCGATACTGCATGTCTTGCATCTTCAATGACCACAAGCTTTGCATCTGGAATTAACGCGGTATACTCTTTCTTAGCTTCTAAAGGAGTGTAATCTTCATCAGCAGCTAATATTAAGGTGGGACATTTTATCTCATGTAGTCTATCCATTACAGTCCAATTTTTAAGAGTTTTTAATGAACTAATATATGCTTTTTTATCGTTTTCGGCCCATCTAGTAGCCATTCTTTCACGTAATTCTTCTTGCTCTGGTTTTATAAAAAGTCGTTTAGCAAGTACTTCTCCCATTTTTTTCATTCCCATCATTTTGACGATGAGAACTCTCATTAAAAACATCTGTTTCTCCTTAAATGTTTTTATAGGAACCGAAGCACTCATATTGACCACTGTTAAGGTTTTAACAATATTGGGATGCTCAATGGCTAAATTAAATCCAATTGCACCTCCCAAAGAGATCCCTACAACATATACTTCACCAATCTTTAATGACTTTATTAGCTCGGCAATATCATCTGCGAACATTGCAATACTATACGGTCCTTTAGGTTTATCTGTTAGTCCATGACCTCGTAAATCAAGAGTAATAACTTTAAAGTTTTTAGAGAATACTGGTATTTGTTCCTCCCAATCCCTAAGACTTGATCCCAAACCATGAATAAACAGTAGGGGTTGACCTTCACCTATGATTTCATAATTAATATTTATATCTCGAATCAGTTTTTTTGGCATAAAAATTCCTTTTTTGACTTAAAATTTAAGATTATTAAGTAACCAAATAATAAAAATAAAGTATTATTTATTGAAAAAATAATATTAAAAATATTAATTAATTATAAAATTAGAATAGTAATAAATTATGAATGATAAAATAATTTCTCCTCCATATAATTTACGATGTGAATATTTAAATAATCCCATTGAAATTGATACTTCTTTTCCTCGATTTTCATGGCTCTTACGCCATGAAGAAAGAGCTCAAGCGCAAAAAGCTTATCAAATTATAATATCTTCACAAAAAGATTATGCTGAATCTGGAAATGGAGATTTATGGGATACTGGGAAAGTTAATACAGAAAATACTGTCAATATTGTATATAATGGAAAGAGTTTAGAAAATAATACTATATATTACTGGAGAGTAAAATGGTGGGATAAAAATGACAATAAAAGCGAATATAGTGAAATTGCTAAATTTGAAACTGCATTTTTAACCGAATCAGAGTGGAAAGCGAATTGGATAACAAGAAGAGCCTTTATAGACAAAAAAGAAAGGAAAAAATTTCAATATAAGTCTGGGACTCATGTTTTTCTTGGAGTAGTGAGAGAATTTTACGGAGTGTATTTGCGCAAAGAATTTAATATTTCCAAAAAAATTACTAATGCAAGAGTTTATGTCTGTGGATTAGGGAATTATGAACTTCGAATAAATGGAAAAAAGATTGGAGATAAAATCTTAGATCCAGGTTGTACCGACTTTAAAAAGCTCGCACTCTACTCAAAGTATGATGTTAATAAATCTTTAAAGGAAAAAAATGCCATTTGTGTTATCTTAGGAAATGGCAGGTACCTAAAAAACTTTGGCTTTACTTATCCAAAACTTAAATTGCAGCTTATTATTCAATATGAAGATGGTACTAAAGATATTATATGTTCAGATGATACTTGGAAGGTTTCTCAAGGACCTATTTTAGAAAATGGGCTTTATTATGGTGAAAAATATGATGCAAGATTAGAAATACCCGGATGGGATAAACCTAATTATAACGATTCTTCATGGGAAAACACAGCAATAGTTGATGGACCAAGGTTAACTTCCCAGATGATGCCCCCTATTAGAATTTCTAAAGTAATCAAACCTAAGAAATTATATAGTACAAAACCTGGAGTTTATATATTTGATTTTGGTCAGAATTTTACGGGATTTATTAGATTAAAAGTAAACGGGCCAAGAGGATCTGAAATCAAGATTAGACATTCAGAAATAATTTTTGATGACGGTACCTTAAATACAGCCACGATTCGAACTGCAAGTGCCACAGATACATATATATTAAAGGGTGGTGAGGAAGAAATATTTAAGCCCCATTTTACATATCATGGTTTTAGATATGCTGAAATAACAGGTTTTCCAGGAGTTCCATCATTAGAAAATGTTGAGGGGTTATTTATTCATTCTGATGTTCCTAAAACAGGCAATTTTTCCTGCTCTAATGAAATAATCAATAAAACTCACGAAAATATAATTTGGGGCCAACTAAGCAATTTTATGGGTATCCCAACAGATTGTCCTCAGCGTGATGAGCGTCATGGATGGATGGGAGATGCTCAATTAGTTGTTGAAGAAGCCATTTTTAATTTTGATACTGCAAGATTTTATACAAAGTATTTACGTGATATTAAATTATGCCAAAAGGAAAATGGCGCAATTTCAGATGTAGTTCCACCTTATTGGCCACTATATCCAGCAGATCCAGCATGGGGTTCAGCATTAGTCACAATTGCATGGTACTTGTATTGGTATTATAATGATATCCGAATACTAGAAGAAAACTATGAATCTATGAAGAGTTATGTCGATTTTCTAAATAGACATACCGAAGATAATATTTTATATAAGTTTGGAAAGTATGGTGATTGGTGTCCCCCAAGTAATATCGAATCAAGAAAAACACCGATTGAACATATAAACACTTGGTATTGTTACCACGATACATTCATCCTTTCTAAAATAGCTAGAATACTGGGAAAAAATCAGGACTTCGATGAACTATTCAAAAAATCCGAAGAAATCAAAGTATCTTTTAATAATAAATTTCTAGGGAATAAAATTCCAATTGCATATAATACACCAAAATTTTATATGGCTGATAGAACAATCTCTCAAACTTCTAATATCCTCCCTTTGTATTTGAATATGGTACCTGAGGATAAAAAAGAAAAAGTACTTTCCACATTACTAAATTGCATAATTGAAGACAAAGATTACCATGTTGATACGGGTATAGTAGGCACACGATATTTATGGGATGTACTTATTGATAATAATTGTAATGATGTGGCCTATAAAATAGTAACACAAGAGAGCTACCCCGGATATGGATATATGATCAAGGAAGGCGCTACAACATTGTGGGAAAGATGGGAAAAACTTGAGGGGAGTGGAATGAATTCTCATAATCATATCATGCTGGGTAGTGTTGATACGTGGTTTTTTAAAGCATTAGGAGGGATTTCTTCACTTGAACCTTGTTGGAAGAGAATTAGAATTAAACCATTTATTCACACAGATTTAAAATATGCTATTGCTTCTCTTAATACTTTTAAAGGCTTCTTATACAGCTCTTGGGAAATAAAAGAGGGATTCTTAAAAATGACTATTCACGTACCTGTAGGATGCACCGCTGAAAGTTGGATTCCTATTAAAAATACTGAGTGTGAAATTAAGGATGGAGATGATACTTTATGGCAGAATGGAGTTACTATTGAAAAAGAAAATGGTCCAGTACACAAAGAAGTGAAAGATAGCTATGTTGTATTTACAATTGGCTCAGGTTATTATCAATTTACCATAACACCTTATGAATAAACAATATTAGATATTGAGGTTTTTTTTTAAATATCTCATTTATAAAATACTAGAAATTAGAATTAACATAATAAAACTTTATTTAGATGAAAGAATGCCATTTAATTTAAAAGAAATTAATCAAGAGGAATTTAAAAACCCTCCAAAGCATGCCCGCCCCATGGTTCGTTGGTGGTGGACGGGTTTAGATGTAGAAAAAGAAGAATTAGTTACAGAAGTCCGTGAATTAGATGAAGTTGGATTCTTGGGCGCGGAAATACAAGTATTTATGATTGGGTCGCCCATGGATCTTGAAACAAAAGATAAGGAACGTGCTGTTCGTGCTCATAGATTTATGCAACCATATTATTATGAAATGATAAAAGCAGTTTTAGATGAGGCATCTAAAAGGGGAATGATTATGGATTTAACTATTGGTTCTTCTTGGCCTGCTGGGGGAGTACATATTTCAATACAAGATTCAATGAAAGTTTTATTGGTTGGTCAAAAAACTATAAATGGACCCTTAGCATATTCTGACAAAATACCAAATTATATTAGACCGCCAAAACAAGGCCTTGCATACATAGAGGATCTTAAAGAAGGGTTCAAATTAGAAGCTGTCATAGCATTTAAACCTATTGGGAAACCAGGACAAATAAAATTTAAAAAAATTAAAACAACTTACATTGACCAAGAATCGATTATTGATTTAACTGAAAATGTTGATGATGATTATATTTTAAGCTGGAATTTTCCTGAAGGAGTTTGGCAAATTCTCTCATTTTATAGTGGGCCTTCTGGAGTTCATCCATTAGCAGATAGCCGTTCTGAACTAGATAAAGGAAGTTTAGTATTAGATCATCTCTCATCTAAATCTATTAAAAAACATTTAGATTTACATCTTGGAGAGGGGAAAAAATATTTTAAAAATCATTTTGGTACGACTCTTCGAGCATTTTTCACGGATAGTTTAGAATTATCATCTAGTTGGTTATGGACTGAAGATTTATTAGAGCAATTTAATAAAAGGCGTGGTTATAGTCTTAAACCATTTTTACCAGTTTGTTTTGTTCCAAATAGAGATAATAAATATCTTCAAGCTTTTTTTGGTGGAGATACTCCGCTGTTTGATTTTAAAGACGATATTGGAGAAAAAATTAGATATGACTATGAAAAAACGATTTCAGATTTATTTTCTGAAGAATTTGTAAAAACAATGACAATTTGGGCTGAAAAGAACGAACTCAAGAATCGTATTCAAGCATATGGAATTAGAGTGGATAATTTAAAGACTTATGGTATTGCTCATATCCCTGAGACTGAACAATTATATGCGGGAGGTATTATTGATTTTTTGAAGTTTGCTGGTTCAGCTGCTATACTTTACGAGAAACCGATAGTAACAGCTGAATCTATTGTTTGGAATCAGAGAGATTATATGACAACGCCTCTTAAATGGAAAGTCGCTGCAGACAGATTATTTATATCAGGAGTTAATCAAATGATATATCATGGTTTTCCATATCAGAATATAAAATTCCCCTATCCGGGCTTTTGTGGTTTTTCTACACCATATTTACCACAGATTGCGAATTTTTCTTCAAATTTTGGCAGAATGAATCCTTTTTGGGAATTTTTTCCAATAATGAATAAGTATGTATCAAGATGTCAATATATTTTACAACACGGAAAAACAGTTTCAAATATTGCGATTTATTATTCTATTTTTAATTATTGCGATACAGTTTTTAATTATTCCGATTCAGAGGAATTAGTAGGTGGTTATTTAGACCAATATGATGCTCCCTTAACAAAAGGGGGTCTTGTTTCACGAATGAAGAAAAAATTAGATACTAATGAAAAATGGGCTTCAAAATTATTAAATTTAACCGACAAGCTAAGTAATAATGGATTTTTTTATACACATATTAACGAAGAAAGTATCCTAAATAGCAGAATAATTAATAACAAACTTATAATAGGAATGGGAGAATTTGAAGTTTTAATATTTCCAAATATAGAAAAAATTTCTTTAAATATGGCACGTAAATTAAAAGAAATAAGTAATTCAGGTATTTCAATAATTTTTATATCTACATTGCCTGATAAGCAACTAGGATTCTTAAACTTCGAGCAGAATGACAAAGTAATCAAAAGTATTATAAATGAACTTATTGAAAATAAGAAAGCATCTTTAATTGATGAAAGTCAAGATATTTCACAATATTTAATCCAAAAGCTAAATATAAATCCAGGGATAAGATATAAAAAAGAACAACCATCTATTAATTATATTCACAAAAGAACTGAAAGTGCAGACTATTGTTTCTTAAGGCACTCTCTTAATCAGCCAAAAAAGTTAAACATAAGATTCCCTTTCTCAGATAAAGTACCATTCATTTTAGATCCTTGGAGTGGTAAAATATCTCAAGCCGCTCAATATAAAAAAGAACATAATTCCATCGAAATGGATTTGTCGTTTAATGCATATGGATCAATAATCTTAGAATTCAAAAAAACGGAAGAAAAACTGCATATTACTGAAAGCAAGTTAAAAACTGAGAGGATTAATGGTGGGCTAGTATGCTATGGTGATACACCTGGAAAATTTTTATTAAGATTAAGTAATGGCGACGAAAAGGTAATAATAATTAATGAGGAGGATTTAGTATCCATTCCATTAAACAAATGGCATTTAAATACTAATATTAGAGACCACTTAGGAAATATCTCACCAATTGAAATGGATTTAGAAGAATTGGAAGATTGGCGTAATATTCCAGAATTAAAATATTGTTCTAGTAAGGGTGTTTATACTACAAAATTCAATATAGAGGAAAAATACATCCAAAATGACCTAAAATTTATTCTTTCACTTGGAAGAGTTCATGATGTCGCAGTTGTAAAAATCAATGGTTCCCTCACAGATCCTTTATTGGTATATCCCTATGAAATTGATATAGCACCCTATATAAAAAGTGGTGAAAACGATATTAAGGTAGAGATAACTCCAACGCTTAGAAATCGGTTAAATGGCTACGGTGAAAAAGGAGGTGAAAACTGGATAAATCATAAAAACAGAAAGGAATTCATGCCATCAGGCTTAGTTGGTCCAGTGGTAATTAACACAATAAAATTAATTAGTTTCTAATAGCTTCAGGAATCAAAATGACAAAATTGCTTCCTTTAGTGTAATCCCCTTTAATTTTATCTTCAACCCAGATTTTCCCATTATATTTTTTTATTATTTTTTTTATTAGCGACAATCCAACTCCCATTCCTTTACCGCCCTTATGTGCTCTTTCATACCTTTTAAAGATTAGATCTTTACGTTCATCTGCTACACCTATTCCATTGTCCAGAAATTCCATCTTGATATAACCTATTTCTTCAATTAATTTTTTAGATATCTTTATTGAAATCTCTACGTTTTCATTGCTGTTATATTTTACAGCATTATTAAGGAGATTATCAAATACATCTTGAACAAGATAATTAGCTTTAACTGTGATACTCTCTTTAAAAGAGTCGACTTGAGTATCAAATTTTTTATTTGTATAAACATTTTTTATAAATTCAATTGAGTTTTTTAATAGATTATTTATCTCAATCGGTTCAATAGGTATATCTTCCTCTTCTAAATTTGAAAGTGTGTGAATATTGGTTATTAGTTTAGCTCCTCTCATAACTTGCTTTTTAATAATACTTGTTATTGCATTTACATCCCTTATTTTTTCAGATTCTGAAAGATGATATTTAATAAGTTCTGCAGAGGAATTTATCGTTTGAAGTATATTATTTATATCATGTGCGAAAAGATCCTTATAATAATTCGCGCGCTTATAGGCTTTTCGAAATTTTTTTTCAGACTCTTTTAGTTTTTTTTCAGCTTCTTTCTTTTCTGTGACATCGCGTGTTACACCTAAAACGCCGATTGCTTTTTGATTCTCATCGCGTAAAAAAGTTACTACTATCTCCTTATTGATAATCGAACCATTTTTATGTATTTGTTCAACTTCAAAAACTCGTATTCGATTTAAATCCTTATCTTTTCGTCTTTCGATTTTTAATTCTTCTTTAAACTGCTCTACTAAAAATTTACATGAGGTGGGCGTATGATATTGATCAATTTTCATATTTAACATTTCTTCCACTGTATAACCTGATGCATTTTGAGTTGAGGGGCTAACATAAGTTAAATTTAGATTCATGTCAGTAGTCCAAATAACGTCATTAGCATTTTCAGAAAGTAATCGATATCTTTCTTCAGATTCTTTTAATTTTCTTTCAGCTTCCTTTCTTTCGCTAACATCCCGTGTTATGCCAATGATTCCAATCGCTTTTTCATTTTCATCCCGTAACCACGTAAGAATTAGTTCTACATCAACAATAGTACCATTTTTATGTATTTGTTGAATTTCAATCTTACGAACTCGGTCTTGATTTTCTGTTCCTCGTTTTTCTAACTCCAGCTCTTCCTTAAAGGCCTCAATTAAAATTTTTATTGAATTTGGGGTAGTAAATTTCTGAAATCCCAAATCTAATGTTTCTTTATCAGTATAACCAAGAACTTTTAAACAAGTCGGGCTAATATAAGTAAAACTTAAATTCATATCAACTGTCCAAATAACATCATTAGCATTTTCAGTAATTAAACGTAATCGTTCCTCTGAAGCACTTAATTTTTGCTCTGCTTCAATTCTACTAGTGCAATCTTCAATTAATGTTTGGATATATATTGTTCCAGCTATATTGATTAGTGATGAATTTATAGATCCCCAAAATTTGCTTCCATCTTTTTTGATTAACTCAACATCTATCGGGGGTAATGGTTCTCCTTCCAATATTCTTCTTAATCTCTCAAGCAAGATTGGAATGAATTTTTGATCAATTATATTCTGTATAAAATACTTTCTACCAATTAATTCTTCTCTTACATAACCAAAGTCTTCCACTTTAGAATTACAATCTACAATTATTCCTTTCGAATTGAGTAATATTATTATAAATGGAGATTTTTCAAATAAAAACCGATATCTCTCTTCAGATTCCTGTAATTTTCTTTCAGCTTTTTTTCGTGCTGAAATATCACGTGAGAGTCCTATTATGCCAATAGCAGTATTGTCATCATCACGTAAAAATGTCGCTGATACTTCAACATCAATTATTTTTCCATTTTTATGTATTTGTTGTATCTCAAACCTTCGAGACCTCGTTAAATCCTTATCAGCTTGTTTTTCAATTGCCAATTCTTCTTTAAATATTTCTGCGATAATTTTTATAGACTCTGGAGTTGTAGTTTTTTGTATCGACAAACCTTTCAATTCTTCGGGGCTGTAACCAAGCATATCATATGATGCAGGAGAAGCAAATGTTTGTTTTAGATTCATATCCATTATAAAAACAGATTCCTTTGAATTATCCGTAATTAATCGATATCGTTTTTCAGATTCTTTTAATTTTATCTCTGCTAATTTCCTTTCAGATATATCTCGAACTACACCATAAAACCTCCCATTCTCCATATATGCTCCTCTAGCTGAACAATAAACATAATGACCGTCTTTGTGTAGTGTTCTATATTCTACTGTTAAATTCTTTTTAGTATCATAACTTTCTTTTAATACTTTTGCAACTCTAGGAAGATCTTTTGGATGGATAAACTTATGAATTCTTTTACCTCTAATTTCTTCGAACGTAAATCCAAAGATATCATATAATTGAGGGCTAGCATAGGTAAATTTTCCTTTTAAGTCGACTTCAAGCAATAAATCCGAAATGCTATTAACTAAATCTTTATATTTTTCTTCTGCTAATTTTTGCTCTGTAATATCGGAAATCACATGGACAGCTCCAATGATACAATTCTTATCATTTAAAATAGGATTAGCAGAAAATCGTAGCCATTTATCTCCTATCTGAGCGATTGAGGATTCAGTTTGGCCCGATTTTTTCATAAACATGACTGGACACCAATCTACAGGTGTGGAAGTGCCATAAACAACGTCCCAACATGTACGTCCAATAATTTGTTGATAATTGGATTTTCCCAATATCTCTAATGTAGCTCGATTACATTGTATTATTCGATTATCTTGATCAAGGAGAATAACAGAATCACTCATTGCATTGAAAGTTGTAGACCAATGATTAACTGCTTGCTGCAAGGCAATTTCCGCCCTCTTTCGCTCTGTAATATTTTGAATAATAAATTGAAGCACTTTTTTATTATTGAGTTCGATTAAAGTGCCTTCAATATGAAGCCATAGATTTTCATCTCTGGATCTGAAAAGTTCGAATTCGTAAGGATCTACTTTATTTCCCTTGATTGCCTCTTTAAATAATTTTGAAAAAATTGGGATAAGGTATCTGTTTTTTTCATTTAAAGAGAGAATTTCTCTAAAACTTTTCCCTACCACATTTTCCCTGCTGTGAAATGACATAAACTCATTAATAGTCATATTACAATCTATTAAATTTCCGTTCATATCAACTAATCCTATAAAGAACGGGGAATTATTGAATAAATGGCGATATTTTTTCTCTGATTCTTTTAGTTTTTGTTCATTTACAATCCTGTCAGTTATATCATTCACTACATTCAACAGATAAGGTTTGCCATTAAGATTAATTATATTAACAGAAAATAGACCGCATTTAACTTTTCCTTCTTTTGTTCTATATTCAATCAGCTTATTAGTTACCTTTCCCTCCTCTTTAATAGTTTGTAGCATTAAATCTCTTTGGCTTCTGTCAACCCATAAATCTAATTCTTTAGTTGTCTTGTCGATGACTTCCTCCCTTTCAAAGCCAAGATCGTTTAAACAAACATTATTAGCTTCGATAATCCGTCCTTCTTCAATTGTAGTGATAGACATTGATATTACACTACTGTTAAATGCAGTTCTAAATTTAGCCTCGGATTCTTTTAATTTTTGTTCAACAGACTTACGCTCATTAATATCTCTGGCTATTGATAAGATTTTTTTGGAGCCTTTACTATCATAAAAAATTTTGCCTCCAAATTCAAACCATTTATATTGACCATTTTTTTCTTTAAATCTTGCTTGATATGAACCATAACCTCTTTTTAGGTTCTTCAGAGTCGAACGGATAGCATGTCTTCGATCTTCAGGATGGAGAAATGGCAAATGAGTTTGACCAATTAAATCCTCCTTATCATATCCTAATAAGCGTTTGTGTACGTTTTCATTAATATATTCAAATTCGAAGTTATCATTCAATACCCTAATTAAGTCATTAGCACTTTCAGTGATTAATCGATATCTTTCTTCAGATTCTCTTAATCTCTCTTCCGCGATTTTCTTATCAGTAATGTCTATAAACGTATTTAAAAAGGCACGTCTACCTTTATATTCTATAGCTTTAAACCAAACTTCCACCCATAAAACTTGACCATTTTTATGAATACCACGGACAATATAATTTCTTATACCTGAGGGAAATTCATCATCTCTCAATTCTGCTTGTTCTATAACCATTTGTCTATCCTCAGGATGTATAGTTTTAAAAAATTCACCAGGCTGCCAACTTAAAATCTCTTCTGTAGTATATCCTAATGAATCTGCAAGTTGTTGGTTAAGGTATTTTATACGATTATCTTGGATTATGCATATACCCATTAACCATTGCTCTGCAATAGTTCTAAACATCTCTTCAGATTCTTTTAATCTTTGCTCAGTATTCTTCCGATCAGTTATCTCCCTTGCGATTCCTAATCCTTTCCAATTTCCCTTGCTATCCTTAAACCTCTTGGCTCTAATATCAAACCAGACATAATGACCATCTTTATGTCTTAATCTACCCTCTCGAAAAGCTTCTCCTTTATCAGCAATTTGTCTTACAAATTTTATCCCTTCTGTTTTTTCATCTGGATGTCGTAATTTTGAAGTGAAACTTCCAAATAAGTCCTCAGAAGTATATCCTAATGTTTTTAAATGTGCTGATTCGTTTAAATATTCAATTTTACTTCTATCATTCAAGATCCGAATGAGATCATTCGTATTTTCAGTTATCCATTGAAATTTTTCTTCAGCCCCATTTAACTTTTCCTTTAAATCCTCCTGCTTATTGACATTTTTTGTAATTATTAGGAATTTTAGGTCTCCATTCTGATCTAGAAAGATTTTCCTTTTGAATTCATACAGAAAATATTTATTCCTTTGATCTTTAATTCTTAATTTCACAATATCATTATTCTCTTCATGGTTACTATTAAAAATAGTATTAGCTCTTTCTTGATCTTTCCAATGAATAAGCTCTAATGGATTATTTCCTATCAAATCCGCTGATAAATAGCCCAATAATTCCTTAAAAACATTTTCATTAATATATTCTATGTCTAAGTTCTTATTTAAAATAAAAATTAAATCATTGGTATTATTTAAAATGAATTGAAACTTATCTTCAAAATTATTTAACTTTTGGTATGTTTCCGTAATATTTATCCCCTTGGGTATCTATAAGTAAAAGAAAGTGAAATTCTCTTAAGTATACAAACTTGGATAAATATTTAAGTCCTTAGTTATTTTAGGTTTTTAATGTTGGTAGAACGTTCAAATGCTAAGAACTTCACCATTCAGAGAAATGTTTCTCTTCAGAATAATCTCGCTTTAGGGGTTTTCCCGTAAGCATCGTATAATACCTAAACATAGCAGATTGTTCTGCTCCCGTAACATTTTGGAGCGCATCATATAAAGTATTTCCTTTAGCAAACACCCCATGGGCTCTGACAACTGCTATAGGGTAATTCTTAAGAACTTTTGGCACTTCTCTCGCTGCATCTGTGGGACCAGCTGGATTATCTACCTCGATAATAGGTATTTTACGATACATATAAATTCCCTCCGCATCTAAACAGGTTATTTCATCTTCGATAAGTGAGAGGATGACACAAAAAGGATTATGAGCATGAATTACTGCCATAGCATCTGTATTCAAATAGATTTGCCTGTGTACGTCAGTTTCCGTGCTCGATAACATTATACCAGAATCTGCCTGATATAAATCCGTTTCAATAATATCTTCTGGTTCTAAAAAGCCTAACATAGCGCCTCTACGTTTAATAAGAATCTTGCCCCCCGCTCTCATCGAAATATTACCCGAATGACTGGTGTTATATCTATGATCCGTTAACACTTTCCCTACAATTTTAAATTGTTTATAGGTTTCTTGATCAATCACATATATCACAGTTTTTTTTCTTTCTGATTATTCTAATTGTAATTAAAAAATATTATAAAAACTTATTTATAATTTGAGTTTTAGTTTCAAGACTGATATGGTGTACTAGAGCACCTAATTCAGGTACGACAACCAATTTACCATGATTTAGAGTCCTAAGTCCATTTAAACAGTTCCATAGTCCATATTTATCATCATCCTCAGTTCCTAATGCTTCCGTATATTTACCTCCAGCTAAAAGATACCCTCCAAGACCTCCCAAAGCGGGCCATCTTTTCAATGCTTTTTCAAAATCCTTTTCTAATAACGCATTCATGATCTCAACTTTTTTCATGTCACAAGCTCCCAAAGCGGCTCCTAAGCTATGCTCAGCATGAGACGCGTGCCCTGCAGATAATAATAATTTGGTATAAAAATCTGCTAAATCCTCAGCATTGTTATATCCTAATTGAGACTTTTTTTTCTCAATTGTTTCATTTGCGAGTATTTTCACTTCTTCTAAAACTCGAACCGCATTTTTTCTTGAGACATGTGCAGTTATGCCAACGAATTTTTTTAAATCTAATTCTTTTTGGATTTCTTTTTGACATTTACGTTCTAAAAGATTCCCATTTCCTCCGTGACCGGTGATTAACATAACTAATTCTGCTTCTTCTCCTCTGTTTCGAATAATATCAATAAAATAACGCATGAAATCAACTGATTTTGTATATAATTCTTCCCAGGGGATGTAATAGGGAGCCCAATCTCTTGCTACATCTCCACAGCGATCAGTAGTATAAGGAATATGAGCAACATAACGCTGTCCCGTATGAATCTCTAGCTCAGAGGCGGCATGTTTAGCATGGAGATCATCGATATTTTTCGTTAATGCAAATCCGTGTCTTTCATAAGGATTGCCAATAGAAAAAAGCAACCATTTTGATTCCTTTGCTTCAAATGGTCCTAAATTATCCATTTTTTCTGACATTTTTCTTACCCCATAGTGTTATATTTAGGTTTATCTCTTTTAAAAGTTAATTTTTTCCTTTAAGATTTAAATTTTTTCTGTACAACTCATACACTCTTCATAATAATGATCTCAATCCAGCCTTTTAAGAGATAATCTTTCTAATAGCTCATCAGTAGGTATTCCATTCTCATTCCAATTTCTAACTTTATAATATTCTTGCAATAAATCTTTAAGTGGCACAACCCTGTTTTTAGATGCCCCTTCTTGTAAGGGATTTTCTAAAAATCTCTTTGGAAGTGAATCCTTCTTGCTTGAAAAACCTTCTCTTATATTAAAAAGCCTTTCTAAAGTAAAAATTCTTTCACCAATGGTTATTAGATCCGTTATAGAGATTTTTTTATCTAAAATAATGCTTAAAAATCTAGCTTGAAATTCAAAGCCTAATGCATATCCCACAAACTTACAAACTACTAATGAATCTTCTACGGCACTTTGATTTTGTTTTAAATATAATAAATCTGATTTGCCTCGAACAGAAAACCTATCGATTTTTTTAGGGGCTCCTAAAACCTCTAATGCAACTAAAAATCCCGTTAAATGACAAGCTCCGCGTGAACTAACAGCGTAATTTAATGCATGACCAAATGCTCCTCGGGGATCATATGCTGGAATTTCCATCCCCTTTACTTGCATAGCATAAGATTCTCCATTATACTTTTTGGATAATCTTAGTGAGCCCTCTGCTAAATCTGAGCCAATCTCTTGTTTTAATGCGATTTTTTCTATTAAATCACATAATACTTCATTATTTCCAAATTTTAAAGAAGATTCATTCAATAAACCACATTGCGAAAGTTCCATACCACATGCAATAGTAGAACCAGTTGATATAGTGTCCAAACCATAATCATTACATAAATAATTTGCGTGGGTAATCGTTTTTAAATCAAATATTCCTGTTGAGGGTCCTAGAGCCCATAAAGATTCATATTCAGGTCCTTTCCCTTTTTTTTCACCCGTATTTGTCATTCTCCCGCATCGAATAATACAATTATAACAACCCTCGTTACCTTCTAAATACTTTTCTCTTAATGCCTCTCCACTAACTAAATCGATCTTATTTGACTCAGTATATGCAGCCTGGAAATTCTTAACGGGAAACATACCGAATTGATTAATAACCTTGACTAACGCGGCAGTTCCAAACAACGCTAAGCCCTGTGAAGTTATAGGTACTACTTTTATCTTGTCAATCGCATTAATTCTTAATTTTTTGAGGTGTTCCTTATTTTTTACTTCAAATTCTTTATTTCCACTCTTCACAACAATTGCCTTCAGATTTTTTGAACCCATTACAGCACCTACTCCTCCCCGTCCAAATGCTCTGTTCGCTTGATTCATAATAGAGGAAATTCTCACTAAATTCTCACCAGCGGGACCAATACACAGTATTTGACAGTTTTTACCCTCAATTTTCTGAATTTCGGTTAAGGCATCAGATGTCTTCAGACCCCATAAATTCTTAGCATCTTTAATTTCTATTTTATCATAACCATCAATTAAAAGATAACCTTCATTATCAGATGATAACTTTCCTGTAATATTTAAACAATCATAACCACATTTTTTAAAGAAGGGTCCCCAAAATCCACCAGAATTAGAATGAAAGATAGTATTAGTCAATGGAGATTTGGTAACTAAAGAAAACCTCCCGCTAGTAGGTGCTACACTCCCTGTCAGTGGACCAATCGAAAATATTAACACATTTTCACCTGATAATGGATCAATATTTTTAGGTACAGAATCCGTAAATAATTTTATCCCTAATCCTCTGCCCCCAAGATAGTTCTCTAAAATTTCCTCGTCTATATCTTCTTCAACGATTTTTTCTGAACTTAAGTTGATTTTGAGAACTTTACTGTTCATTCCATATGGCATTTTTCAGCTATTTTCTAATTATATTATTAAAAAGAATAAATAAAATAAGCTAAAAAAAAATAAAAGATTTCACAAAACAATGTAAATAAAAAAAAATGGAATAAATTTGTTTATTACTTTTATTAAGAGGCTTAACCTTCGTCCATTTCTTGTAAGGTTTCTGCGGCGAATGCTAAATATTCTCCATAAGCCATAGTGTCCTGTAAGTTGCCTTCGATCTTCAAGTCGCCAGACATGTAGGCGCTTGTACCGTCAACTTCCCCGGACATTAAGCCACCCATGGTCTCCCAGTTTGCGGACATGGTGAATGATGGATCTTCAGCGTCGCCTTCGCCGTAGTCAAAGGCACCATCGCCAATTTTTACCCACCATTTAAATCCTTTATCCTCAACAACCATCTGACCTATAAATTGATCAATATCTTCTAATTCTTCCTTTAAATCATCAACCTCGGCAGATGCTTGTTTCATAAGTTCGAAAATTTTCAAGACGTCTTTAGGATCGCTCATTCCTTCATCTCGTAATTTTCTAACTTCATTTGCTAATGCTTCGTCAACCATTTTTAATTTCGACCTATTTTTCTGTTATTTTATTATTAATGTTAAATATTAATCAATATCGATTAATGCATAATTTAAGGTTTTTAATATTTTAAAAACTTTCATTTTTGCATTTTTAAAATTAAGACTCATCTTAATTATCAATATTAATTAAATAAATAAATGATTAAGTCACATAAAAAGCTTTTATTTCTCCATCTTACAAAAAAGAAAATTGCGCACAAAAATAGAGAGTTTTTAAAATTTAATTATACTTTTTTGAGAAACTGAGAGTTTTTTTTTGTATTATTAGAATAGATTTAACGAAAAAGTTATATTTATTTTCATTTTAAGTATTTAACATGGATGATATCTTAATTAAAAACACGAAAATTATTGATGGAACGGGAAGACCGGCATTTATTGGTAATATTGCTATTAAGGACTCAAAAATAATGTCTACTGACAGTTCAAGTGGGTCTGCAGATATAGTAATTGATGGAGCAGGGTTTATTACATGCCCGGGATTTATTGATCCACATAGCCATCCCGATTTAACGTTTTCCATTTTACCATTATGTCATAATTATATCATGCAAGGAATAACTACTGTAGTAGGCGGGAACTGCGGATTAGCTCAAGCACCAACAGTAAAGAGAGAAGCTACTTCAGAAGAAAAGAAAATTGGAATTGAAAGTTTTCAAGGATCAAATAAAGATTTGAGTTTTAGTCGCTGGTTGACAAAGCTCGAAAGAAGGGGGATTTCTGTAAATTATATTCCATTAGTTGGGCACAATACCATTCGAAGCGCAGTTATGGGAGAAGATTTTAAGAGGCATTCAAAAATAGATGAAATAGAGGCTATGAAAGAACTAGTAGAAAAAGGTATGCGTGCGGGTGCATTTGGATTCTCTACAGGATTGGATTATGATCCGTCTGAATATTCAAATACAGAAGAAGTAATTGAATTAGCCAAAGTGGCAAAAAAGTATGGTGGCATCTATGCATCCCATCTTCGGCATTGCCAAAGCCAATGGGCTACTAGTGATCCCAATCTATATGGATATGGCGTGTTTCATGGAGAAATTGAAGAAGCGTGGGTTGGAAAATATCAAGGATTAATGGAAATTCTTGAAATTGGAAAAAAAGCTAATATTGCAGTGCATTTTTCCCATATTTACACGGTATATCTTACACCTCAACCGCATCCTGATTTCTTAGATGAAGCGACAGCAAAAGCAACATTATGGCTGATTGATAAAGCAAAAGAGGATGGAATAGATATTACTTTCGATGTAATTGTGTCAGATACGAGTATAGCTCCTTCAAATATGATAATCAATGAATTTGTCTTATCCCGTCTACACAAACTCCAATGGCTAAGAAATATAGAAAAAGATGTATTCGTAAAACTAATTAAAAATCGGGATTTTCGTGAAAAGATTAAAGATCTTTCTCGTGAAGGGTATCTTAAGTTGGGAATGGTTAATACAAAATCAGATCCGTATTGGATGAATAAGTTTAAAATTACAGCTTGTAAGAACGAAGATTATTTAGATAAAACCATTGGTGAAATTGCTGCGAGTTTATACAAGGATTCACTTGATTTGGTTTTCGATTTAATAATCGAAGATCCTGAAACTGAATGGATTCAGTTTACCGATGATAGAGCAATAACTTATCTAACTTTACCTGTTTATCTCTCACATCCTTTATGTATACCCTGTACTGATATGGTATCCTTGCCACCAGTGGATCTTTCAATGGACAAATTAAAATCCGTTGGAACTGGAGTTCCTGAAGAATTTCTCAATTCAATAAATGTTCCCCATTTTTATGGAATGTATGCAAGTTATATTGGTAGATTTGTCAGAGATAAGGGAGTATTGACCCTTGAAGAAGCGATTAGAAAAGCTACGTCTTTTGTCGCCCAGCGCTTTGGCTTGAAAGATCGGGGATTAATTAAACCTAATTATTATGCTGATATCTTGATTTTCAATTATGAAACGATTAAAATGAATGGAACGTTACGCAACCCCCGTCAAGCACCTGAAGGAATAGAATATGTTCTGGTTAATGGGAACATCACCTATAAAGACAATGAACATACAGGCATAAAAGCAGGCAAGATCCTTAGACATCAATTCTAATTCAGAACTTACTGAATCCAATCTTATTTAGAGACCATGTTTCTGTAATAAGATTTTGTTTTCTCTCACTTTATTGGGAGTTAAGTCGTATACCAACCACATAACTAAAAATCCTACAATAGAGAAGAACATTGGAATCAAAACCATGATAACTCTGATGCCCCATAATGCTAAGGGAGTTTGAGTTGCAGCCCCAGCTCTATAACCTGTTAATTGATGGACTATGGTAAAAACTAAGGCTTGAATTATAATAGCAGAACGTCCAAAAAACGTTCTAATTCCAGAGTATATACCTTCTTTGCGTTCTCCTGATTTCAAAACCAGTTCATCAATCGCATCAGAGAGGCAAGGATACATTAAAGTATTAACGGCACCACCTGCAATACTGGTTGCAAGTATGATAATGAGAATAAGCATAACATCGGAAATAAATAACAAAGGTATTGATAAAATTATAGAGGGAACAGCTCCTATCATAAAACATTTACGGTTTCCATACTTTCTGCCTAATTTAAACCAAAGAGGGATTGACAATACCGAACCGAATATATAAGTTGCTGCTATCATCATTTCAACGTTAGGATCTCGTGTTCCTATTATATATATTGTCCAAAATGGAAGAGAAGAAAGCACTAATACTAAGGAAACTTGAGATCCTATGTAAAAGATATTGTATGCCATGAAGTTTTTTTGCTTGATAGCAAATTTCAAGGCTCTCCAAAATGATTCTTTTTGGGTTTGTTGTTCAATAATTCGAATTTCTCTGGCAATTAATTCTTCATTTTCGCGCATCCCGGGAATTACTAAAAAAGTGAATAATAAATTGATAATCATTAGGATAAAAGCTGCCAAAATGTAAGAATCAATATCTCCGTATTTAATGAAAAGAGGGGGGAGGATTATACCTACCGCGACACCTAATAGCCCAGCAAGAGCGCCCAGCGATGATACTTTGGTACGTTCTTTTTGGGAACGAAATTTATCCGGATAAATTGACAGCCAATTGATTTGCCAAAGCGAATAAAACAATTCAAAAATGATTAAAGTAATTAATAGCCAAAAAAACATCCCCAATTGATCTCTAAAAGGAATAATAAAAATCAGGAGATATGTTAAGGAATATATAAAAGCACCAATTATAAACCATGGAAATCGTCTCCCCCATCGCTCTGTTAATCTGGTCTTTCGATCGCATAAATATCCTAAGAGAGGATCATTAATCATGTTCCACGCTCCAAAAATAAAGAATGCAATGCCTATTAATGTAATAGATAAATACAACTCATTTTCATAAAAAAAAATTGTACGAACAATAAAGGCAATCATAATAAAATTTACTATAAATCCTCCCATTCCATAAGACAAATGAATTTTAGAGGAATATTGCATCTCATCAATCTCAGTATTATTACTATTTGGTTGAGAATTCATTTGGAACTTCTAAAATTAGTATTAAAATATTTAAAATTTTGTCGATGTTTCTTATAAATCTTATCAAATATGAAAGAATTTTATGATGGGATTATTAATTTTCAAATGATTTCCCATATAGTTTAAATTTGTATTTCTGATTAGTAACTCCAAGGATGGTATTAATAGAACCAGAATTTGAAATTGATGAAAAAAATAGAGTTATTTGCAAATCCCATACTGATTATCTTAAATTCATAAATCCTTCTAAAGATTATTTCGAGGATATCTATTTGGATAAAATAATGACTTGTTTAACCTGTTCTCATTATACATATAATGAATGTTATTTTACTAAACCAAGAATCGAAGAAATTGAAGTTAACCGTCAAAAAAGAACAGAATTTAGATGTCAGTTATGTATTCATAAAATCGAAAGAATATTCACGATTATTTATAAGCTCTATAATAAAGAAAGGTATGGAGTTGAAATTCCTTTAATATGCTGTAATTGTTATGATAAAATTAACACAAATCAATTCTTATCCGAATCAAAAAATTTAAGAATCCTTTACCTTTTTGTTATACTCACTTCAATCTTTACTCTTTTATACTTTAACTTTTTATTATTTCTATTAAAACTAAACTCAGTTACAAAGATTTTTTTATTTGCTCCTTTTTGTATTTTTATATTATTGATCATACTTAAATTATTAATTATATTAAAGAGAAACATTTATGGGGCTAAATATTTTAAAAAAAATTTTATGCGACAGGAAGCGACTGAATGAAATAAATTCTAACCTAGCTTTCCAGCCCAACCTCTAACCAATTTTCTCATCTTCTCTTGCTGCGATATAACCCCATCTAATTCATTTTTAGTTTTATTCTTTAAATTGATAAGCTCAGGCACAAAGTTATAATTTATGAAATAATCTTTGCAACGTTTCGAAATAATTCCATCTTTGATATTCTTTGGATTATTTTGAAACGTAGGATATTCTGCCTCCCAGATTTTTAAGAACTCTTCAAGATTATTTTTTGCTTCAAAAACCGGCAACACTCCTAAATTATTTGGAGTGGTCACGGCGATATTAGCTCGTTCAATTGTGAACCGATTTCCATTAAATGATACTGAAATAGCATTTTCATCCTTTAGTCTCTGTAACATGTTAATATCAGTTATAGAGTCTCCTAATGCTGTCATAGAAGATATGTCGACTCCAGTTCTTTTTGAGATTTCTTCTACTGCAAGCTCTTTTCTTTTCCCTCCTCGAACTTGGACGTGGTTCATGATTTTAATATAATCAGATTCTTTTCCTTTCCAAAAGAAGGTATCTAAATCTGCAATAACAGATTCGAGTTGCTTATCATTATCAAGATACTTCTGGAAAATATCTCTTACTAATATATTAACTGATTCCTCAATATCTGAAACTTCGCTTTTTAATTCTTTTACATGAAGATCAGTGCAATACACATGATCCTTAGGGATGTTTAAAGCGGCAGTTACATTATGAGCAAATTGCGTATAACTTGTAGAAATAACATATATATCCCATTCTTCATGGAGGGTTTTCATTAATTCTCTACAACCCGGTAATAGTCCAAGGTTTTTCTTGGCAAGATTGTTTAGTTCTTCATCTGAAAAACAAGCTACATATAACGGTGCCATAATTCTTAAGGTATCTCCTGGTTGGTATTCGGGGATTCCTAATTTTTCTTTCACTCCTGGAATATCAATAATATAGTCGTCATAATTTGAAATCATGAAAAAAAATTCGCCCATATCATACTTTTGCAGGTTTAATTCAGGCTTTTTGCTTAATAATCTGCCGATTTCAGCTGCAAAATCTATTACTGATATCGGACCTTCCAGATCAAATAAACAAATGTTTTCTTTTTTCATATAACTGTAAAAGTATCTTTTTTAGTAGAATGATGCAAAAAATTTTAAAAAAGATTTCTATTAAAGTAGAAATAAAACTCAAGTTAAAACACATTCTGAGAAATAGGTCTTATTTTATTTAGAAAGTTTATTAAATTTTATTTCAGAGAAGGTTTTAAATTCTATATTATGAGCTTATTTATTAATTGTGTATTTATATTGTATCACATTTTTAATAATTATTAATAGAAAAGAAAAAAAATTTAATCAAAAATAAAAAAGAGAATTTATTATGAGTGAATCATTCGGAGATAAAGCGGGTGAACGCTTAGAAGTTCCTTCAAGAAGCTCAAAAAAAATGGTGCTTTTTCAGTTACACATCATCATCGGAGGTATCCTTTATGCAATGTGGAATCGTATTCAATTTTTTGCGGTCTCATTACTTCTTATCCCCCAATTCACGATCGTGTTAATTTATTTAGTCTATTCGATTGTTGATGGTTCAAATGATCCAATAATAGGATATCTCAATGATCGTTCAAAGAGATTTACGAAACAATACGGTAAACGATTTCCATGGATCATGTTCGGGACGGTTGCCGCTCCGATTTTTTTAGTATTATGCTTTATACCTGTTATTGCAATACACGTTGATTCTAGAGGGAATGTGACGAATCCAGAAGCAGTGACTTTTGCCGCTCTTTGGTTAATTCTTTTAATGTGTGTATACGAATCATTTCGAACTCTTGCAGAAGTGAACACCAATGCTTTAATTCCTGATATGTATCGAGGGGATGAGCAGAGAAGAAAGTTGGGTTATATAGGACAAATTATTGGTATAGTAAGCAGTCTGTTATCAGCCATTCTGATTCCTTTATTATTAGTGAGTTATGGCGGGGTAACCTCAATACAAGCCTATATTCTTACAGCTATAACCATTATAATTATATCTTACATGTTAATGATTCCGTTTGGTTTTGGTGCACGCGAACCTGCCGACATGAAGATTTTTCGGGCAGAATTAGACGAAGCTGGGAAAAGTACTTCACCAGTGAGAGAAGTGGTAATTCGAGTACTGAAAGATAGAAATTGGATGGCATTTACCATGGCAGTTTTCTTTTGGGCTATTGCTGGTATGTGTTTGGTTGCTGGATTAGATTTTTTTGTAGTTCATTATCTTGGCTTGGATTATAGTGCGATTATTTTACCCTCATTAATGGCAATTGCGGGGGGAGTTGTCTCAATTCCAATTTTTGTCAAATTAATTAGAAAATTTGGAGCGAAAAAGGCGTATCTTACCAGCTTACTTATGTTTGCCATATTTTACTTTGCATTCTTTTTTGTAGAAGATATCATAGGATTAACTATTATCTTTTTCTTTGTTGGAATAGCAAGTGGTGGACAAGGAATTACATATATAGTCGTATCAAGCGAAGCTATTGATAACAGCGTTTTGCTTTCGGGTAAAAGAGAAGAAGGAACGTATAACGGAATATTACGAATATTTACAGGATTTAGTTATGTTTTCCAAGCTCTAATTTTTGCGATTGTCAGTGCTAATTCAGGATATATTCCCGCAAGAGGAAAAAATCAAACTGAACTGGCAAGATTCGGACTGAAGCTACAAATGTCTCTAATTCCATTAATAATAATTATGATTGGAATAATTATCTTTATGTATTTCTACAAAATTACCAAAGATATTGCGCTGGTAAATCGGAGAAAATTGTTAGAAAGAGGGCTTTAAAGATTTTTAAAAACAAAATTTTTTTTTTTTTTTTTTTTTTTAGGAATGAAGACTTATAACTGAGCTTAAGACGCAAGTCCTAAAATTTAATTTTAAAGATTTCTTCAACAGATTTTCTTTTTAATTCTCTTTCCATAATAAGACGCCAATCTGGTTCTATTGTATCAAAAGCATTCTCTGCGAGTGTTTTTAATTCTTCATCCGGGGAGTTTAAAAAAGGGGCGATATATACTAAAGCCCTTTTATCCTTTAAATTAGACAAGGCTTCAATGATGAAAATTATGCGGAATTTATCACTCAAGTGTTTATCAGCTTCTTCTTCTAATATTTCGATGATCCTCATTGTAGCTCTAGAATCTCCTATCCTCCCCAGAGCTTCAATTATTCGATTTTGCACCATGAATTCTTCTTCACTTCTAAGTGCCCTACATAAAAGATTTACGGATCTCGCATCTTTCATAATTCCAAGTTCTCGGGCCGCATCTGCCCTCTTATGCCAATCGGCATTATGAAACAATTGTTTTATTAATTGGTTATATTTTTCGTTTGCTTTTTGCCACGCCATAATTCATGTAAAGAATAATCAGAATATTATTATAATTTGATTATTATAAAATATAAAATTAAAAAAAAGCAATTTTTAAGAATATCCTATTTATTTAGAATAGAATTCATATGATCAATACGTTTTTGTAATAATTTTAAGGTACCGACATCTTTTCTATGAAATAATTTGCCCTCAACACATCCAACTCCATTTTCTGCTATTTTTTCAGCTTCCTCAAGATTACTCGCGATTCCAAGTATACCCATTGCCCGTGAGGTTGTAGTGAATATACTTTCACCTTCTCGATAGACTGATGCGTAATAATATTTTGCACCAATATTCTCTAATTTTTGCTTATTAATTATCACCTGTTCATCTTTTTTAGGAGAAACAGGATATCCATCCGGTGCTAAGTATTTACATACCGTAGCTTTTTTTTCATAATCAACATTACTAGATAAATTTCCATGAATAATTCCCCAACATACATCTACGAAATTTGTTTTTAGCAAGGGTAACACATTCATCGCTTCAGGGTCCCCGAACCTAGCATTAAATTCGATAAGCTTTAACCCTTTCGCAGTTTTCATGAATTGACCATATAAGAAACCTTTATATTCTATTCCGGTTTCGGTCTTAACTGCTGCGACAGTCTTTTTCATATCATCTAAAGCCTCTTCAACATCGCTTTGAGTGATAAATGGCATCAGATGATCTTCTATGGAATATGATCCCATACCTCCTGTATTTGGACCTTTATCATCCTCATAGGCTCTTTTATGATCTTGAACCAAGGGCGAACCAATAACATTTTTACCATCCACAAACGTTTGTAGTGTGAACTCTTCTCCATCACACTTTTCTTCAAAGAGGAAAGCTCCTCCATGTTTTATGAGATCTTCACAATAATCTATAATATCTTGCTTTGAGAAAAGATGATCGCCATAAACTTTTACTCCTTTTCCTCCAGTTAAACCATCGGGTTTCACAACTATATTTTCTTCCCCCATATCTTTAATAGCTTTTTCAATTCCATCCATAGAGGTAAATTTTATACTTTGAACATTTGAGAGTATTTTATATTTTTCAAGTAAATTTCTTGTAAACACTTTGGAACCTTCTAATTGAGCGGCCTCTATTTTGGGACCCACACAGGGGATATCGCTTTTCTCTAATGCATCTACAATCCCAACAACGAGAGGCGATTCAGGACCAATAACCGCGAAATCTATATTTTTAATCTTCGCAAACTTTATTATTTCTTTAAAATCTGTTTCAGAATGAACTTTAACATCTTGGCTAAGATCTTCTAATCCCGCATTTTTAAAACTCATAAATGAATATAATTGGGCACCTCCTCGAACGAGAGCCTCTCCAATAACATGTTCCCTCGCTCCATGACCTACAATTAAACACTTTACCATAAATTCTCCACCTTTAAAAATTCTTAATCATAAATCCTCTAATTCTATTATCTTATTGAATAATTAAAACCTTAATTATTAACTAATAATTAAAAAAAGGGTAAGATTTTAGCTTATAGTATTTTCATTTTCTTATAAATTTAAAATGATCCTACCTTATTTATTCGGTAAAACAATAATTCTTTTTTAACCAATAAGGAAATAAATAAAGAATTAGAATATCGGGAAATCTGGTATCTCTATCATGAAAATGGTTGTCTAAATACAAAACTACAGAATGGGGATCTATACAATTCTCACTTTTATGAACATACGTTATGGGAGTTTTGGGTAAGGGTGATTCCTCTATGATTTTTCTTGGCACTGGCACATGAATATTTTCATTGCACAGATCACATTTAATAATTACATGCTGTATTGCCGAATTTTTCTTTATGTCATCATTATTTTTTTTGGCAGAAGATATTGTGGAAATAATAACATCAACGGTTTTAGGTAATAATATATTAAAATCATGATCAACTTCAAATATTAGGCAATGTTTATCATTATTTTTATTATTTTTATGAACATAGTTAACGAGAACTTCTCTTTTTTCTGATTCTAAAACTGGCTGAATTGGAATCGGAATTAAAACGTATTTATCACATCTTTCACATTTGATAATAACTGGTTTAACTTCTTCAGTATCAAGTTTTTCAATCTTCTTTAATAGATCTGGAGTTAATTCTGGTGAATCTAAGGGAATTGTAGGCGTTTTCCTTGGGGGAGGAACTACTGGCGCAGCATATAAATCCTCATCTTCTTCTTTATGAACCATATTTTTAAAATTAACTACTCTTTCATTTAGTCTTTTCAATCGTTACTATTAATTATAAATTAATAGTTTTAAAGGATTTATTTAAAACTATTTAATTCACAATTATTAATTAAAAATTAAGACATTAAAATTAAAGAAAAATTGCATTTCAAACTTATCTAGTAATACTCTATTTTTATTTATTTTCTTTAGTGAGGAGTTAAATTATGTATGATGCCATTATAATAGGAGCTGGAGTAGGAGGATTATCGTGTGCCGCGAAATTAGCGAAAAACAGAAAAAAAGTGCTAATTCTTGAAAAAATACATCATATTGGGGGAACCAGTCATGTATTTAAAAGGAATGACTATATATTTCCAATGGGGCCCCTTTCATTTAGTTTTCCTGAATTGATAAATAACCTATTGAAAGAAATGAATGTGAAAGAGGAGATTGAATTTGAAAGAAATCATTTCCAGTTAATCTCTCCAAATATTGATATTATTTATTCCCAGCAATGGGATAAATTTAGAGAATCTCTAAAAACATATTTTAAAGGAGAGGAAGAAGGTATTGACTTATTTTTTGATGAATTTAATGACGTTATTGAGGCAATAAAAAGTGTTCATGAATGGCATCCGGATTTCTTGATAGGAAAAAAAAAAGCTATTGCAGCTGAGAGATTGAAAGAGATGCATAATGCTGAATATGAGATTATTAAAAAATATAATAAAATCAGTTCAGAAGATCTTCTAAACAAATTTATAAAAGAAGATAATCTCAAAAGACTTTTAGGTTCCCAAGGAACTTTCCAGCCAGTTATGAATATGGTCCATCTAGCATTCATGTGGAATATTATGTCAAAAGAAGGGATCTGGTTTCCTTCGTGCGGTATTCATGGGATAAATCAATTATTATACTCATCCATCATCGAAAATGGTGGAGAAGTAAAGCTAAATACTCCAGTAAAAGAAGTTTTAATCAAAAATTATAAAGCTATTGGAGTGAAAACTTTTGAGGATAAAATCTTTAACTCAAAATGGGTGGTGGCAAATGCAGATTATAAAAGAGTATTCTTAGAATTAATTAATCCTAAAAATTTACCTAAGGACCATTTGAACGTTGTTAAAAACACGGCTTATACTGGAAGTGAGTTATGCGTCTATTTAGGAATAAATCCAAATAAAGTTGATCTTGGCAAATTGCGTGCTAACCATTTATTTTATCGGTCAAAGATTGATAATTCTCCTTCTAAAATTCCTGAAAATTTTGAAAATAAGGAAATAGAAATATGTTTATGGTCAAATAAATCAGAGAATTTTGCTCCCAATGGCAAAAAAAGTTTGGTGTTAAGGGTTAATATGCCTTATTCTCATTTTAAACCTTGGAGACTTGGTGAAAAAAGAAGAAAAGAAGGTTATTTAGAATTTAAAAGAAGATTAGCGTTTAAATTAATTAAAACAGTTGAAAATATTTTACCTGGATTAGAAAGCGCTATTGAAATTATGGAAATTGCGACACCTCTTACCTATTCAGATTGGGGTCAGAGATATAGGGGTTCAGTTGCCGGATGGACTCGAGATATTAAAAAAATAAGATTAAATACGAAGTTATTAACTGAAAATCCAATAAAAAGACTTTTAATGGTTGGAATTTATTCTGTTTTAGAACCTTTTTTAGGAGGTTATCCAGTTTCAATGTTTACAGGGAATCTAGCAGCAGAATTAATTCTTGAAAGATCATAAGGTTGAAAGTTTGTTTAAAAATAGGATTATAAGGATTTTCACAAGATTAATTTGATTTGCAACTCACTACCTTCATAAAATAAAATTAAAAAAATCAGAAAAGAGAATGTCATCAGAAGAAAAATATAAAAAAGCCGCCCAAGTTATAATAAGGGCTGGTATATTACCGTTTCCATTAACTGATACTCTATTGGAAATAATGCGCTATATAATTAGAGAAGAAGACCTTGATTTTATAATGGCTTTTAAACGAAAATTTTCTCAAACAATGGAACAATTGAAAAAGAGCAGTAAAATGTCGGAAGAAAAAATCTTAGGGCATGTGAATTATCTTGCTAAGAAAGGTGTTATTTTTAACCAGCCAAATAGTCAGGGTGTTATGGTTTATAGGCTCCTCCCGCTTATGATGGTTGGACCGTTCGAGTATCTCCTCATGGAAAAGATTAAATATACGGATGAAGAAAAGAGATTAGCAATATTGTTTAAAAATTTATTCGATGAGGCAAAAGAATTAATACATGATAAATATGAGATGTTCATCCCGATTTTTAAGAAATTACCCCCAATAGATCGAACTGTTCCTGTAATTGGACCAGGAGCTTCGGGTGAAGAAGTACAGATTTCAGTGAATAAAGAAGTAGAGGTTCCTGAAGAACAAATTATTCCTGCTCAAAAGATTGAGGAATTAATCAATAAATTTGACGAAATTGCTGTTGGACATTGTTTTTGCAGGCAACATAAAGATCTTTTAGGGGATCCTTGTCATGTGACTGATCTCAGAGAAAATTGTTTTACATTTGGCAAAAGTGCTCGATTTTGTACTGAACAAGGTTTTCAGAGAATGATTTCGAAAGAAGAAGCTCTAAAGTTATTAAAGGCATCTGAGGAGGATGGATTAGTTCATAAAGCTTTTCACCCGCATTCCGATATTACTAAAGAAGAAACTTCAATCTGTAATTGCTGTGTAGATTGTTGTGCAACTTTTGAATTATGGCGTGATGGAGTTTTGCCGTTAATTAATTCTACCTACCATTTAGCAAGCGTTAATGAGGAAAAATGTATAGGGTGTGGCACATGTGTAGAAAGATGTACAGTAGGAGCAATAAACTTAAATGATAATGAAAAAGCCGAAGTTAATAAAGTTCGCTGTATAGGATGTGGACTTTGTGCTCATTCTTGTCCCCAATCAGCAATAACATTATTAGAAGGAATGAGAAAAGTGTATGTTCCCCCTTTAAGAGAAAACACATAATTCCTTATTTTTTTAATTTAATATAGTTATTTTACAATTTTTTGCTTAAATACTTCAATCGTATCTACAATTTCATTCATCTTTAAATTAAACTCTCGTGGATGCATTTTCTTTAGTTTTTCAAAATCATGAATTAAGTCTTTTAACTCTTTTATCCAAATATTCATAAGAATTTCCCTTTCTTTATCACTACATGCATTTCGGACTTCACCAGTTATCATAGCTTTAATTTTTTCTATTAATTGTTTTTCATTTACGGTATATGATATTTTTAGTACGTCTTGTTGTCCTTTCAGTAATTCTAATTCTTCATTTAGCTGCCTTTTATCTTTTGTAAATTGCTCATCGAATTTCTTAATCATATCAGTTAAGACTTCGTCTTTGACATCAATTTGAGATTGAATTTTTTCTTGAGTTAGGTCAAATTGATCTTGTAGCTTTAGAATATCTTCGTTAAGAGACTTAGCATTATCATGAATATCTTTAGTTAGGGTTTTTAAGTTTTGATCAAATTCACCGAATCGATCATCAACCATTTGAATTACTTCACTTATCTGATTAGTAAATTTTTGATCAAGGTTTTTAATGTGTTCCTCTATTTTATTCTCTATTTTATTCGTTTGATCTTTTAGTTTTTGGTCAATGTTATTAAGTCTTTCCTTTAAATTCTGAATTTCTTTCATTTGAGTTTCTATTTCTTTTTTTACCATTTTTGCTCACATTTGATATCATTCTAACTTTTTATTTTCTTTTTCTGAATTCAATATAGATTGCACATTTAATGCAAAATTCTCTTTAATTCCTTTTAATTGTTCTTTAGCATTATCTATTGAGTCTATTAAGGAATCAATAGGTGTCTTTTTGAGATCTACAATTAATTTTTCGACTTTAGTCAAATTGTTATTGAATTCTATAATAATCTCATTTTGAATTACATCTCTTTGATTTAAATCATGTATTATAGGAATATTTTTATCGATAATATGTTTTTCTGATTCTGCGCTAACTATCGCTTCAGCCTTTATATCCTCCTCCTCTTTAACTTCTATCGGGGCTCTAAATTCTTTTGGCTTCTCATTCTGAAGTTTTATAGAATCGATTTTTCCTATATTTAAGAGCTTATTCATTAAATCATTTTCATCTTTATCTAAGACATTAAGAAATTTGCTTGCCACTCCTAAATATTCGGGGTAACTTCTCTCATAATCCTGTAAAAAACTATAAATTAATAATTCAAATGTTTCGGGGACGTTAATTCCGCTTCTGGCAGAAGTAACTATTAAAGGTACATCTGCTATAAAATGCTTCTTAATAATTTTTTCTAAATCCTTTTCAAGGTTAATTAAATCTAATTTATTTCCAATGATTATAGTTTGACATTCTGTTGCGTATTTTTCCAAGTTTTTTAAATATTCTTTTTTGATATCCGAAAGCGTTTCTTTTGGTTTGCTCAAATCAAAAACTAAATACGCAGCATCAACATTAGTGTAAAATGCCGGATTCAGAGGATTAAATGATTTTTGTCCTCCAATATCCCATATATTAACTTTTAATTGAATATTATCTACCTTATAATCCTTTTTCAGGATGATTGAGCCAATTGTTGGAATATACTTTTTAAGAAACTTTTTCTTTAAGAAATAGTTAATTAAACTTGTTTTTCCCACATTTGCATCTCCAAGGAGAACCAACTTGATATTAATTTGGTTACTAATTCTTTCCAATTTTCACAGCTCCAATAACACATTATAATTTGAATTATTGTAGTCAATTCAAGAGAAATTTTCAATTGAAATTGTATTTTATTCAAACACATTAAGAAAAAAGTTGTATATAAATCTATATGCTAATTCTTGCCAACTAAATTTAAGAATAGAAATCTTTTTTGTTAATCTTATATTTCATACTATATTACATAATTTCTAAAATAAAACTTAAGGGGATAGAATTTTGGAAGAAAAGGAAGTTGTAATTGCCTATGCTAAAAGAACTGCGATTGGTAAATTTGGAGGATCGCTTTTACCTTACAATGCGAGTAAACTGCTTTCATTTGTAATAAAAGATTGCATAGAATCAACTGGCATTGACCCTGGCATCATTTCAGATGTCAAAGCGGGTTGCTGCATGGAACCTCAAGAAGAAATGAATGTTGCAAGAACCGCAGCCTTAATTGCGGGAATACCATATGAAATACCCGCAATGACAATCAATCGGGTTTGCACATCTGCAATGGAAGCGATAAGATCTGCGTGGGTTGATATTTTGGTTGGTCAGGGTGAAGTTGTTTTAGCTGGGGGGACTGAAGCGATGAGTAATGTGGCATACTACTTACCTTCTGCCCGTTTTGGAGCCAGATTAGGAAATACCGAATTAAAATGCGGCTTAATGGAGGGACTTCATGCAGGAAGTAAAGCATTCGCACCTCCCGGATATATTATGGGCATGACGGCAGAGTTTATTGCAGAAAAATATAATATAACACGAGAAATGCAAGATGAGGCTGCATTACGATCACAAAATAATGCCGAAAAAGCTACTGTTTCTGGACGATTTAAGGATGAAATATTACCTGTGGAAGTTGTTGCTGGAAGAGGAAAAACTTATATTTATGAGAAGGATGAGCATTTTAGACCTGGATTGACTCTGGAAGCGCTTCAGAAATTACGTCCCGCTTTCAAGAAGGATGGAACTGTAACTGCTGGGAATGCATCTGGTATAAATGATGGCGCTTGTATCACTCTTGTCACCACAAGGGGCAAGGCTCAAGAATTAGGATTAACTCCACTTGCGAAAATTGTAACAATTTCAAAAATAGGCAACGATCCTAAATACATGGGACTTGGACCAATGTATTCAGCACCTTTAGCTTTAAAACAAGCTAATATGGAATATAAAGATATTGGTTTAGTCGAATGTAATGAAGCATTTGCAGCCCAATATGTTGCTGTTGCCCAACAATTGAACTGGGACATTGAGAAAACTAATGTTAATGGTTCTGGAATTGGTTTGGGACATCCCGTTGGTTGTACAGGAGCGAGAATTGTGGTAACTTTAATTCATGAAATGAAGAAACGAGGGGTATCTTACGGGCTCGCAACACTCTGTGGCGGTGGAGGTGTCTCAGAAGCTATTATTATAGAAAATATCTAATTTTTTTTTTATTTTTTATTTTTTTCAGATATTAACATTCAATTTTCGTAACTCTGCTCGTAAATCTGTGTTTTTAGTAATTAATAAAGTGTGTATACCTAATTTTTCTGCTGAAATTAAAAAACTTGAATGATCGTCTAAAAAAATACATTCTTGCGAGTTAAGTTTATATCTCCTTAATAAAATTTTATAGATTTCAAATTCTGGTTTGATATATTTTTCTTTCCACGATATTACTTGTCCATCGAATAGAGAAAAAAAATCAAACTTTTGGATTACAAACTGGTATGATTCTTTAATAAAATTGGATAGCGCAAAAACCTTGTAGCCATTTTGTTTTAAATCTTTCAAAATTTCAATATTTTTTGGAATCGGTTCGAAGATCTTAAACCAATTCTCGAAAAACAATTTAATTAATTCTGTTTGCTTAGGATATTTCAACAGAAACAGGTTTTTAGCATTCTCAACTGAAAGTTCTCCACGATCCAATTTAAGCCAAGCCTTACTGCCAGTTACTTTAGACATAAACTTTTCAATCTGAGATATATCGTTTGTGAATTGTAATAAGAACTGTCGTGGTTCAAAAGTTAATAACACGTTTCCAATATCAAAAATGAAATTTCTTATCAAAACTTTTACCTTGAATAGTTCACTGAAAATTAAAAGTTTAACTTAGAGATTATATATTGGATAAAACTTATTTTCTAAATATTTTATGAAGTAATCTGGATTTAGATCTTCTCCAGTTACTTTTTTCAATAAATCAAGGGGCCTATAAATTCTGCCATGCTGATGGATGTTTTCTCTGAGATAAGTGAGCAAATTGAGGTAATTCCCGTTCTTTATCTCTTCGGGGAGATTAGGTTGTTTTGTTAATAGATCTTCATATATTTGTGATGCATACAGATTTCCTAAAGAGTAAGTTGAGAAATAACCGAATGCTCCAGTAGACCAATGAACATCTTGTAAAACTCCTTTAGCATCATCTGGAGGAATAATACCTAATAATTCTTCCATTTTAGAGTTCCAAATATTTGGCAGTTCAGAAATGCTTAAATTATCACTATTATTGATAAGTTCCTTCTCTAATTCAAATCGTAATATGATGTGTAGACCATAGGTCACCTCATCAGCTTCAACTCTGATAAAGGAAGGTTGTACGACATTGATGGAACGATAAAACTCATCCTCAGGATAATTATTTAAGTTTCCTGGGAAATATTTTCGCATAATGGGATACCAATAGCTCCAAAATTCCTTACTGCGCCCTATAATATTCTCCCACAGCCTAGATTGAGATTCATGAAACCCTAAACTACAACCATCTGCGAGAAATGTATCATGAAGTTCTTCCCTAAATCCCATTTCATATAAAGCATGACCGCATTCGTGAATTGTTCCAAATAAGCATGCAGGAAGGAAATTATCCCAAATTCGAGTTGTTATCCTAGTATCCATAGATGATACTGATGCTGTAAAAGGATGAACAGATTTATCTTGGCGTCCTTTATTAAAATCAAAATTCAATTTTTTAATAATCTCCATACTTAAGTTCCATTGTTTATCTGGATCATAATACTTTTTTAATATCTCTTGAGTCGGTTTATCTGCGCCAGAAGATTCTATTTTGTGTAAAATTTTCATTAGTTTTGGTTTTAATTCTTTGAATATGCTTGTAATCCAAGCCGATTTTGCCTCTGGTTCATAGATATCTACCAATGAATCGTAGAGTGTTGGACCTAAATCAATTTTTTCAGCATATTCTCGTTCCAATCTTATCATCTTTTCGAGATATGGTTTAAACGTAGAAAAATCACTTTTAGCCCTCGCCTTCTCCCAAGCTTGTTGTCCTAATGAAGCAGTTTTAGCTATTTCAGTGACTAATTCGATAGGTATTTTAATGGCTTTTTCATATCTTCTTTTCGCTTCTCTCAAGAGTGCTGAATCAATTACATTAAGGTTTTTCTCAGTTTCAGCTTTCTTAATCAATTCTCCCGTTTTATTCGAAATTAATTTCTTATGGCTTATTGCTTCGATTAATGCGATTTGTTCAGACCTCCCTTTTGCTGCACCTTCTGATTTTGGCATGTATACTTGAAGATCCCAGCCCAATAATGTATTTATATAATTGAGTCTCATCAATTCAGTAAATCTTTCCCTGAGTTCCTTAATAGCGCTCATAATCTGGTCTTATAAAAAATTATGTTAAATTATATCTCAAATTTCATAAAAATTATATTAAATTATGTCTCAAATTTTATAAAAAATTACATTTAATTCTAAATGTGTATTTCAGTAAAATCAAATGTTTTTGATAAAAAAATTTGGATTTACTCTAATATTGCTTAATATGCTATATGAAAATAGTATTAAAAATAAAAAATTACCAAATCATGCTTTCTTTTTTAAAGAAAAATTCTGCTGCAAGTTTAAGATCATCAGAAGTCAGAGGTACTCCTAACACTTCAATCATCTCTTTTATAAAAAATTCACATAAGTCAATACTTAAATCAGTACTTCTGTCTTTTATAAACATTTGTAGTTGATTAGCAAGATTTAATTCTATTTTGGCAATAATTTCGGTTGTAGGTTGTGATTTTTCTTTAGAGCGTATTTTTTGAATAAATTCTTTTGGTTGTATCTTTTGAATTATCTCTTTTGGTTTTTGGACAATATCTGACTGTTTAACTTTTTTAATCACTTTTTTAGGTTCAGAGGATGCAATCTGTTGTATTTTATCAATTTTAGCTTTTAAGCTAATCTTAATATCTTCTGGCTTTAAAGTTAGCTTTTTAGATCTTGAGGGTTGACTTGGAATTTGCCTAGACGGACTGCTTTTTTCCATTGGTTTTGGTGTAACTTTCATAGGTTTCTTTTGAGGGAGTGGTTTAATCCCTGAGCTTGTTTTAGGAAGGGATTTTACGGCAACTTTTTGTGTGAATTTAATTTTTTCTGGAGGAGTAAAAAGACTTCCTCGTGACGCTACTTTAGGTTGTTCTGTTTTTTTTTCTATTTTTGCTCTTATTTCATTAAGTTGTTCTTGAAACATTTCTTTATAAGAGTAATTTTGAGTTTCATTACACATATCTATTAATTCTTCATATTTTATGATTGCAGCTTGAAAATTACCTTTTGCGGTTAATCCTTCAACTTCATTTATTAGCATCTGAAAATCTGGAGGAAATTCTCTTTTTAATTTCAAAGCTTCTCTAATTAACGAATTAACTTTTTCTAATGCATTATTCGGATCAATTAAACAGATCTCCCTTATATCTGGATTATTAATGACTGTTTTGATTTCATCGATTTGCTCGCTACTTACTAAATCTGATTTATTTGCTAAAATTAAGAAATTGGAAAATTTTGCGTTGCTTTCTTTTAAATTGATGAAATACTCAATTAATTTAGGACCATAATCTTTAGAATCGAAAACTAGAATAATCAGGTCAGATCCTCCTAAAAATTTAGCCCATAAAAGAGAAAAATTATCCTTTAAAATAAAGTCCCAAACATCAAAAGTCAAATGATCAATTTCATAAGTGGCAGCATTAGCAAAATCCATTATTTTTTTTTCTTGTCCGCTTTTCAATAAATTATATAAAGTAGTTTTCCCAGAATTAATAGGCCCTATAATTGCGATTTTGGAATGTAAATTTTTTTGAACCTCATAAAGAGAATTAATAAATTCACTTTTTTCTGAACTAGACTCTTTTAGACTCTCTGGATTTGGAAAATATTCTTTAAACTTATTAATAATTTCTAATAAAATATCATTAACATAATCAAACGAGTCCGTTAAATCAACTATAATTAAAAAATATGTATCCCCGTAGGATCGGTGAAATATCTGAAATTTGGAAATCCCTCGGTGGAGCGTTTGACCTGGAGTTGGAAGTATTATGAATGGTTCCACTATTTCCATAACATTTTTCAGTTCTTTAGGTCCTAGAGCTAAAGCAAGTGTGTGTCTAAAGACTTCTTTTTGATTATAAAAAATAAAAATTTGTCTAAGCATTTTTTCTCAATACTAAATATTTGGTTGCGATTGTTCAGCAAATATTGCTCAATCGGGACCTATATGGTCTTTTATAAAATTGTATGTTATCTTTGAAAAACATAAACAAATCTTCCTTAATAACTTTTTATAATTAAACAATTAGAAATAAAGTGGTGAAAAAATAATAAAAAATATTAGATCTCACTTGTTTAGTATCATTAACAAACTCAAAATGAAAATTTGAAATGCCTCTAGAACCCAATCACCTCGCAAATTTTCTTGGAAACACAGTAAACGACAAATTTAATTCAGAACTTCTTGATCTAATCATTAAAAGGATTAATAAATTATGCTTTGAAGAGTGTCAAATAGATCGTATTCAATGTACTCTCACTCCTTTATGTACTAGAAGATTTCTGTTAAAATTAAGAATTAAAAACGGACTTCCTCTAGAAGACTTGCCAAAATTTTGCTATAGTGTTCAAAAAAATATCGTCTTACGTGATTTTAGAGGCAAAACGGTGGTTTATAAACCGTTTGATGCTTATTTATATTTAGTTGATTTTTTGGATATTTTCTTCCACGGAGATTATCGGAAATTAAATAAATTCATTTCTTTTCAAAACTGGAGCGAAGCTTTAGAAATTTTTGATGATAGGATTAAAAATCGTGATGAAAATTTCCGCTATCACCTAAAAGGAAATTATCTGATATTTAAATATGATGATCGCCTTCATATTATCTTCGTGGATGAAAAATATGTGTTATGTAATGCTAATAGAGAAAATATCGCAAGCCTCGAATTATTGGGGGCGATCTGTGAATTTTATGCAAAATTATATTTTCCGGAAATAAAAGTAAAATTAATAAAATCTGAATATATAGAAGTCACTTCGATTTTACCCAAAGACGTTTTAAATACTATTTCTAAAACCCCTACAGTAGCAGAAAATCCATCAAAAAAAGATCATTATTTTTGGAATGTATTTTATGAGGATCTTGAAGCAATGGTACAATTTTGCAAAGAAATTCATTTAGATTACGATTGGATGGGGAATTTATTAATTAAATTAGGTATAAATTTAGAAACAAACAATTTTAATGAAAAAAATAATAAAATTCAATTAAGATATAGAGATCTAAGATTTTTACTGAATTTTATTCAAAGATTGTATAATGAATTTTATGTTATATGGCTATAAATAAAAATTATTCTCATAGGTGTGATATATAATATGGCAAGTATAGAAGCTAATGGAGAATTAATGGAAAAAATTAGAATTATGACAACCGAAGGGAAAATAGATGATGTTGTTAACGAAATCGCTACATATTTAAATCTTTCAAATGAAGAGAATTATATTGAAAGATTAGAAAATATCTTAGAAACTATTTCATCTGCGCAGGGGGGAAGTACTGTTATAAGATTTCTTATTGAAAATCAGATCATTGATATCCCTACGTTATTACAAAATCTTTCAAAGAGGGATTCGTTATTACGATATTCATTTCTTTTACTTTTGAAAGATATCTGTGAAAATGAAGAGGATTTACTCCTTCCATATAGTGAAGAACTCTTAAAATCAGATGATCCTAATGTACGCGAAGCATTCCTGCAACTGTTAATTTTTATGGCTGGTGGAGAAAAAGAAATTGATGAGGAGCAATTAATCGAAGTAATTGTAGCTAAATTAGATGATGACAAGGAATTTGTTGTAGAAAAAGCGGGTCAAGCACTTAAAGCGATTGGAAAAAAACATCCGTCTCTTGTAACCCGTATCCTAAGAGACTTTTCAAAAAAATGTATAGAAAACGAAGAATTAATCAAAATAATTGATAACATATTAAAAGCGATAGTCACAGTGGAAAAAATAGAAGAAATTGTAGAAGAAGAAACTATAAAAGAAGAACCTGAAAAGCACTTGGAAGCGCAAGAAGATCTCATTAAAAAAGAGAGAAATGAAGAGCTAGAAAAAGAAGAAGAGAAAATATTGGACAAACAAATTGAATTAAAAAAGAAAGAAATTGAATTAAAAAAAAAGGAATTAGAATTAGAAGAAAAAGAAAAAGAATTAGAAATAAAAGAAATCATTACAAAAGAGAAAGAGTTAATAGATAAAGAGATTGAAACGGAATTGAGTGGAAAAGATTTATCGATCCCCCATGATATAAAGAAAGAAGAGGATGAAATTTTAGATAAACAAATCGAGATAAAAAAGAAAGAGCTTGAAATAAAGAAAAAGAAATTAGAAGTGGAAGAGAAAGAAAAAGAGCTAGAAAAGAAAGCGATAGAAGATAAAGAAAAAGCATTAAAAATTAAAGAACAATTGATAGAAAAAGAAAAAGAATTGGAGAAAGTGGAAATAGAATTAAAGAAGAAAACCATAGAAAAAAAAGAACGCAAAATCTTAGATGAGGAAACTAAAAGGATCAAAGAAAAATTAGAAGAGGATAAATAAAATATAATTAAATCAAATCTTTTTGCTCTATAATGGGCGCCGTGTGTAATCGTCTTACTAGTTTTCTTACTTCTTCAATTTTCATACTTTCGGGAGGAAGACTTAATTGCACCTTTTTAGCCATATTATATGCTATCTCAATATAATTCAGATCTTCCAACATTTCGATAATTTGAAGTTTATAGTCGATATCACCAGCGCCTTCGCCGTATTCCAACAGTTTTTCCTTAATTACTTCAATTTCATTATTTACTCCATAAATTTTATCATTGGGAATATCCTTATACCTTATGCGGTGATCAATTCTTTTATTTGCCAATTTTCCACTCCATTTAGATACTTCAAAAGCTATAATCAGTCTTTTCAATTGCCAAGCAATAGCGATTTCAGTTAGCTTTCCAGCACCTCCTCCGATTGCTATAACTGCTTCTGCATTACTAAAAATAATGTTATTATGAAGATTTGACCAAGAATTTTTTCAATAACTGGTATTGGCCATTTAGATTTATGAGATCAAGACCGATAGATCTCATGAAATTATTGAAATTTTTGAATTAATCCAAAAGGTGAAATTCTAAATGTATTAAATTCGGAGTTGTATCTTCTATCTTAGTTTTAAATTCTAATTCGAAGTGATTAGATAGAAGGTTTTTATAAAAAAGTGTAAAATAATTTGAGAAATCTTGATTTAAATCGTGCAAACCTCTAAAAACAAGCGTTCTATTTTCAATTGAAATATCTATCGTATTAAACCATTTAAGACCGTTCTTCCCAAAAAAATTCACCGAGAATTTTGCATAACTTTTTAGAGTCTCATCATTCATTGGTTTTGCAACTAAAAATTTCATAATATCAGAGAATAAATCCGAGTTTTCTTCGGCTAATGCAATTAAATTTTCTTCTCCTATTAATGATAACAACTTAATAAAAACCGTTTTTGATATTGTTATCATTTCATTATTTTGATTTAATACCTCTAAGTTTAACCATTGTTTAATGGCATCTTTGGCGGTTATCCCCCGAGTTTTATTCTGTTGACTCGCTATTAAATCTAATTTAGCTAATATTTGTTCGGAGAGTCTGAAACCTAAGAAATTACTAACTTTCTTTTTTGTTTTCTTAGCCATAATTACAATTAAACTTCATAAAAATGTTTTTTTATTAATAAAGTGTTTTTAAAGTTTTTAAAGTTATCGATTGATTAATAGTTATCAAATGAAAACATTTATATATTATGTTCTTCATATATTTATGACTCCTAAATTAAAATAAAAAAAGGTGAGAAAGAAATGGGAAATAATTGGTCAATTAAAAATGATCTTAAATCTTCGTTTGTCCTTGCTAAACGAAATCTGCTGAGCTTTTTTCTTGCTATGATTGGATTAGTAATTTTACTCTTAATCGCAATCGTTGCGGTCTCTATTCCTTTAGCTATGGCTATTGGCTTTACCATTGGATCTACATCTCGAGCAAAAGTGAATGTATCAAATCCAGCTGTGTGGGTTATTGTGGGTCTTGGGATTCTATTGAATATTCTTATTTTTACTTTTGCTATGATGGTATTAGGTGGAATATTTGGTATGTCTAAAGAAATCGTTGAAAATGGAAAATCTCAAGCGGAAAAACCTTTCAGAACGTTAAAAGAATATTTTCTCTCTCTCTTCCTAGCAAGCTTAATAATAGTCTTGATCATAGAAGGATTACCTTTAGTTATGGGTGGAATTAATGCGTGGGCTTATGGGGGAGATGCTCCACTCATAGTTGATTGGATTGAGGGAATTGCTTTTTTAGCTTGGGTGGTTTTTACGATAGGTTTTACTATAATGATCCTTCCAGGCATAGTAGATGGAAAGAGTGTCAAAGAAGCTCTTCTTGAATCTATTAATAAGGCAAAAAACAATCCAGCAAGGATTTATAGTATGGTTGGAATTTATATAGGTATTTATGTGGGGGCTTTTTTACCAATTATTCTCTGGGCTATACTCTCTGGCTCGGGTAATGCGATATGGATTGCCATCTATGCTCCTATAATGATAATAATTCTAGTGTTTATAGTCACACCTGCAATGATTCTTACGTTTTCCAGAATCTACAACGATCTCGAAGGTGGAACTTTAGCAGAACTATAAATAAAATATAATTATTTCTTTTCTTTCTTTTTTTAGCTTTAAATTCAAAGCACTCTAAAGCTTTTAATTTACTGCAATTATTTTAGTAATAACATAGAATTAAAAAAGAAACCTATAGAAGATAATGAAAGCCAATTATTAGGTGATGAAGTTAAAAGGATTAAAGTGTTGATATATGATGAGGAATGAGAAAGATCTTAAATCAAATCTTTTTGTTCTGTAATTGGAGCAGTATGTAACCTTCTCACAAGTTTCCTAACTTCTTCGATTTTCATACTTTCGGGGGGAAGGCTTAATTGGACTTTTTTAGCCATATTATATGCCATCTCAATATAATTCAAATCTTCCAACATTTCGATAATTTGAATTTTATAATCGATATCTCTCGCGCCTTCGCCGTACTCTAAAAGTTTTTCCTTAAGCAAGACATCAATTTTTTGGGATCTTTCAACATGGCGCACTTTTTTGACGAGTTGTTTGAAACTGTTCATTATATTATACATTTCTGATTTCGGATAATCATCAATGTTTTTCAGCACATAAAAAATATAGACTTCCGCTTTCTCAAATCTTCGTATCCTAAGACTGATATCAACAAGTTCTAAAAGCGCCAATTCATAGAGGAATTTACTCTCGATATTCGGAATAATTTTTTCAAAAATCCAATCGAGGATATTCGGCTGATCAAATTTTTCGATAATATCAATCAAAAACTTGACAATAGAGAAGTATAATTTTGCATTTTCCGTCTTAGTGGAACTTAAAAAGGAAACTAATGCATATTTCACGCGCCCCATCGCATCCTCTAAATTCATTGGTTTCTCAGTAAATTTATTAAATGCAGATTCTAATATAGGCATAATTTTTTCTCTGGCATCAAAATCATACACGAAATATTCACTCCAGTTGGGCGCTAATTTAGCTGGTTTCTTTTGGGAACTTGTTTTGTCTTTTTGAGTTGAGGCTGACATTTTAGGTTTTCTTTCCTTTATTTTTTCAGCAAGTTCCTTAGCCTCTTCATCAGAGAGAATTTCAAGGATAATCTTATTTTTCTCTTTAGGGACTATCATTCTAAAGAAAACATCTCTATCGTCCTCAAATAATTCTTCTCTTAAAATCTTAGGGAATGTTACGCCTGTTTTGGTTTTTTTTATTATCTCTTCAAAATATACGTCGTTATTAGAATCCTTTTCATTCTCCATAATAACTTAGAATTATCTAACTATTTTAATTATTACCTAAAAATAGATTGATTAATGAAAACGGAAAAATAAAAAGAAAATGTGATTTGAGTTATAAAGTTAAAGATTTTGATTGCTTATAGAATCCGTAAGCTAGAAAGAATCTAATTACGGAAAAGATAATATACCAAAATGCTACACCTACTGCAAATAAACTCATTATAAACACTTGTATAAAGATATTTGCTAAGATAACTAACCATAGGCACCCGTATTTTTTTGGAAGTGATTTATTATGTAACCCGGCGATACTATATAAGATTATATACATAAGCATAGCTAAATTCGCAATCCCGCTTAAAGCCGCATTTTCATAGATATCAGGAGGTCTAAACGCTATAACTATAATTAAAATTCCACCAACACTCAAGCAGAAAGAACCAATATAGCTGAGCCATTTATCAAACTTTGTATCTTTGAAATAATAAGGTAGTATTATCGCAGCAGGAATAAAGAGTAAACCCAATATGATTTGACTGATGCTATACAATAGAGATGAAGTAATATTGCTCCTTCCTGAAAATGATTTATTTCGACCTAAATCAGTAATAAAATTAGCCCATAACGAAAAACCAGGAGCCCCTGGATTGGTTGATGTAGCCCCGGCATAGAATATCATTGCTATGAGTACAAAGAGTGTGGTTATGATATAGCTAAGAATAATTGATAAAATGATAAAATATGGATTCATTTGATATTATCA
>JAHPZA010000006.1:0-1132842 GCA_019058445.1 Promethearchaeota archaeon
GAATAAAAAATGCTTTTGAAGAAGAATTGGGGTATGAAGTCATTATTCATGAAAACTATTACGTGATGGGAGCATTTGGTTCAGCCATTTTGGCAAGGGAACATGTAAATGGACAGGTATCTTCTTTTCATGGCCTAAAAGTTAGTGAAATGAACTTGGCTCCAGGTTCATTTGTCTGTCCTGATTGTGCAAATAGATGTACAGTTAAATACCTTGTCAGGGAAGAAGATAAAAATAGAGTAACTGGAAGAGAAAAGGATGATGCGATATTTGCACGATGGAATAGTAGGTGCGGTAAATGGTAAATATTAGAGTTTCATTTTCACGAATGGGTTGGAGCTATATTTTTTTCAAAGCTTTATTCCATGATCTTCCTGGTATTGAAGTTATTGATCCCCCTCTAGTAAACACTGAAATCGTTAGTGAAGGAGTCAAAAATTCTCCTGAATTCGTTTGTTTTCCATTTAAAGTCATTCTTGGTGAAATGATAAACCTGTATCGTAATTATGATGTTAAAGATTTTGCGATGATTGCTGACTACGGCCCATGTCGAGCAGGAATTTATGCTGTCGTCCAGAAAAGAATCTTGAAAAATATGGGATTCAAGGATGTTAGAATGTTTTATCTACGTCAAGATGATTTTCGAAATCTTGAATGGCTAAGGGTATTTCGTGATTTAGAAAAAAGAACAGGAAGAAAATTTGATGACTATAAAATTTTAAGAAACACACTCTTGTTCTTGGTCAAAGCATACTATGTTGAAAGAATAAGCCATATTGAAGGACTTGTTAGATGTCGAGAAAAAAACAAAGCAATGACTACCAAAGTAGTTCATGCTTTGATGAATTTACTTGATAGCGAAAATAATTTGATGAAATTATCTAATTTTGATAGAACGATAGATGAAAATTTTCGCAAGATTCCTATTGACAAGGAAATGGAACCTTTGAGGGTTTGTTATACTGGGGAAATCCAAGTCATGTTGGAGAAATGGGTTAATTATGATCTGATGGGAGAATTAGGCGTCATGGGTATCGAGGTTCACAAGCAGTATGATGTCTTTGATTGGGTCATGTACAAACTTGACGCCAGCAAACGAAGAAGACGACTTGAACGTGTTGCAAGAAAGTATATTCCAATGGATATTGGGGGGGAGGCTGTGTGGAATATGGGAAGTTATCTTGAGTCTCAAGAAAAAGGTTTTGATGGTTTTGTCCATATATTCCCATTTACTTGCATGCCTGAAATATCCCTCATGGGAATGTTAGAAGCTGAGAAAAACATGGACAAGTTTTACATGCCCCACATTCATTTTAGTCTTGATGGAAGTTCTGGTTTTGAAGGACTTAGAACAAGAATCGAAGCATTTCATGATTTAATGGTTGGCAACAAGAAAACTAATCCCTTGTTTAGAGATGCCAAGTATGTGGTCCCGGATGAAATAAAAAGTATATATTTTAAGCCGAAATCTAATTTTGAATATTTCATGTCTAGTATTGAAAAACCAATGTCAATCGTTTTAACAATGCTGAATCCAACAAAGAAATTAGATGTAGGATTCACCGTTAAGAATGGACTCGAGTTTTTTTCAAGAAATTCGTTTTTGGGATCTCTTTTTAACCTTTGAGAGGCTATTTTGTTATGAAAGTTTCTTTTCCAAATATGGGCAATTCGTGGCCATTTTAGCCCCTTTCATAATAAGATTTTGTGACATAATGTTATTCATACAATTCAATTATTTATAACAGAAAAATTCTATGCTTTTATTTTATAATCTGCTTTCATATCCCTTATTTTGTCTCTTAGATACGCTGCATCCTCAAACCTTAGCTCTTTAGCAGCCAAAAACATTTTATTTTCGAGATATTGGATTACAATATCAAGATCTCCTTGTTCATTTAATTCTTCAATTTTATCATATAAGGTTTTCTTAAACCTCTTTGTCTCTTTTTCTTTTAGTTCTTTTTCTTCAGAAAGTGATTCTAAAATATTCTTTTTAATCGTTTGAGGTGTAATATTGTTTGCTTTATTATAAGCGATTTGCTTATTACGCCTCCTGTTGGTTTCATCGATCGCGGCTCTCATCGCGGGTGTAATTTTATCGGCATATAATATAGCTCTACCCTCAACATTTCTCGATGCCCTTCCAATGGTCTGAATTAGGGACCTCGTATCTCTTAAAAAGCCAAGTTTGTCTGCATCCAAAATCGCTACTAATTGAACCTCTGGTAAGTCCAAACCTTCCCGTAGGAGGTTTATCCCAACCAAAACATCATAAGTCCCATCTCGTAAATGTCTTAATATCTCAAAACGTTCAACCGTATCGACCTCAGAATGCAAATATGCTACTTTCAAACTCAATTCAGAATAATATTCTGCAATGTCTTCTGCCATTCTTTTCGTTAGCGTCGTGATTAATACTCTTCCTTGATTCTTAATTACTTTTCTTATCTCTCCTAATAAATCATCAATTTGATTCTCAGCAGGTCTGATCTCAACAAAGGGATCAACGAGCCCTGTTGGTCTTATGATTTGCTCCGCCGAAATTCCATGACTTTTCTTTAATTCATACTCTCCGGGAGTGGCACTCATAAAGACAACGTATTTTATCTTTTGTTCCCATTCTTCAAATTTAAGGGGTCTATTATCATAAGCACTCGGGAGTCTCCATCCAAATTCTGTGAGGTTTTTCTTGCGGGAAATATCCCCTCCAATCATACCATGTATTTGAGGAATGGTCACATGGGACTCATCGACCACAATTAAAAAATCCTCAGGGAAATAGTCAATAAGAGTCATTGGAGGTGTTCCAGGAGGGCGCCCGTCTAAATGTCGTGAATAATTCTCAATTCCTTTACAGAATCCCATTTCTCTCATCATTTCAAGATCGAATTTCACTCGTCGTTCTATCCGTTGAGCTTCGGCATATTTCTTTTCTTTTTTGAAAAAATCTATTTGACCTTTCATTTCTTCTTCTATCGAATCGAGTGCTTTTATTTTATTTTCCTCAGGAATTATAAAATGAGTCGCAGGGAAAATACGGCAATTTGGAATATCTTTCAATACTTGGTTGGATATTGGATGTATTTCTTGAATTGATTCTATTTCATCTCCAAACATCGATATTCGGATGGCTGTATCTAAGTAAGCGGGATAAATGTCAATTATATCACCTTTTACCCTTACAACACCCCTTTTAAATTCGATATTTTTTCGTTCATAGTTCATTTTTATAAGGCCTTTTATGATATCAGCACGTTTGATAGTTTGCCCCAATTCTAAATTTAAAGATACTGCGACCCATTCATCTGGATTACCGATTCCATAGATACAAGAAACGGTCGCTACAATAATTACGTCCTTTCGCGTTTTTATTGCATGAGTGGAAGCCAATCTTAATTTTTCAATCTCTTCATTTACACTAAAATCTTTCTCAATATATAATCCCGTGATTGGCATATATGCTTCAGGCTGATAATAATCATAGTAGGACACAAAATAGTGAACAGCATTATCAGGGAACAATTCTTTAAGTTCATTATATAATTGTGCAGCTAAAGTCTTATTAGGTGCCATAACGAGAGTAGGTTTTTGGATTCTCTGAATAATATTTGCGACAGAGAATGTTTTTCCCGTGCCAGTCGCTCCTAATAAAGTTTGAAATCTTTCTTTCTTTATTAAAATATTTTCTGCGAGAATTTCTATTGCTTGTGGTTGATCGCCACGAGGCTGAAATTCAGATTGTAAATTGAATTCTGTACTCATGAGAAATGATGATTAGATTTTTAATCAGATTAATTAAAATTATCATTTGTTTTAGTATTTAAACGATAAGTTAAGCTATTTAAATGAAAAGTCGCTTAAGATTTTTACGGCAAGATATTATTGAGTGCCAAGAAATATTCTATATAATGAAATACGATCTCTTAAAAGAAAAAAAAGGTAAGATATTTAGTGTGTTTAAACTATGTGGTGATCGATTTCGTCTTCGGCTCCTTCTCTTGACCGAACAAGGATTTTATATGGATCATTATCAATTACAATGAAATATGCTGAGAGAACACCAAGGTCAATGGATAATTCAATAGAATCACCGCTTCTAAGGTTGAAATCACTTTGATCACTTTGAAATTCATTTATTGGAACATAAGTATTGTTGATATAAACCGACTCGAGCTCGACCATTGAATTTCCGAGATTGTTTACTGTTATATTTAAAGTATTGTCAGCACTTATCACTCTTGTAGCACCTTCGTTTATATCAAGATTATAATAATTAGGAACTTGTAAAAGATTTTCAAGGGCATTGAAAGTCTTAATATAATTAAGCGTTGTATTTGTTGTGATATTGACGAGTACACTGTTAGATTTATTTATGTTCAGATTAGGGATATCAAATGAGAGATAAGCACATTCTTGAACATCTAAAATTGGGTCGCCATAAATAAATTCAGCATCATCATTAATTGAGATTTGCGTCGTTGCATTAAGATATATATCACCTATTTCTAAAGGTTTATTACCCATATTTTTAATAAGTAAAGCCCCTGTTTCATTAGCCATGATATAGGAGGTTGTATAATCATTAATTTTATCAATAGTGCGTAGATCTAGAGTATCATTTAATACGTTAATGAGCCCTATGTCAGACGCTGCTGTACTCAATAGGTCCTCACCACAAACCGCGGTTACTGCTATAGCAAGCTCTTCATTAACAGTTAAATCAAAATCGGAGGCATCTACTAGTATAGTATTTTCTTCACCTGGCTGTAATACTAGGCTTCTATCGATAGTATCCCACTTATCAATACTTATATAGTCTGAAGCGGTTAAATTATAAATATTACCATACTTCACAGAATCGGCTTCTCCTATATAGACAGAATCTAAACCAAGTACGCCACTTCCCGTATTTTTTATTCGAATTCTCATACTTCCATTATAGTACACATATGTTCCACTGCTACTGAAATCCAGAGGAATATGGGTTCTATAAGTGCCTACACCTGCTGCAAGCGCCTCTGGTGAGAGCCTTCGATCTTGGTTCAGAATAGAAAGTTCATATCCTTCATTATTACCCGAAAATAGCATCTCATTAGTTTTACCGCTAGATGTTTTAACTCCAATTAAATGTCCTTTTACAGTATCTGGTATGAAAAAATCTGCTGGTGCGTCTGATATTTTGACAAGACATTTAGTACCCGGATTTAAAACTGCAGAACCACTTAAATATTCAGTTCGATTAGGATTTACAATATTATTCTCTTTGTCAAAATAAAATTCATTTAGATTTTCTATTCTATTTCCGACATTTTCTACTTCAAGGTATACATCGCTTTGAGAGCCAGTATAGACCACTTTGCTATTTTCTTTATTAATTTGAATATCTCCAGGTTCAGCTTTAGTTACAAAAAAGTCTTTTGTGCTTTCATCGAAAACATATGATGTTCCTTCTAAAGCAATACTTTCGGCAGTAACAGAAATATTTACAACATCATTAAGTTGGTAATCTTTAGTAATATCCACCCAAACAGGAGCTTCATCACCTTGTTTTAATTCATTAGTCGCTGAACCAATAGTAAAATTGTATTCAATATTATTTATAGCAACTTTCGAAATTGTGAGATCTTTCGTTCCAGTATTTCTCAAATTAAATGTCGCAGCGTCCTGTTCAAATACTTTTGCATCTTCAATTGAAAAACTCGAATCTAACGCAGTATAATCAACTTTGTATAGTTTTACTAAACCGTGCTGTGAGAAGTATGCCTCTTTAAATATTTTAAAATCATAGGCTCCGTCATCAGGTATATGTTCATTCCATTCATTTCCATCATCATCTTCTCTTGCACTAATACCTTGTGCTGTATTTCCAGCAATTTGTGAGGCATAATACCATCGTAAATAGTCGTCATATGGATCCACTCCACTAGGACTTGTTGGTTCACTATAAAACATCAACCTTACTAATTGAGAGTCAAACCACGCATCTTTATATAACCCACTTGTCTCGTTAATATAATCATCTTCAAGAAAAACGCTGTCTTCAGCCCAATTATCCTCTTCAAAGCCTTCATCTTTATAATATTCGTAATGATCATTACAAATTCTTAACATCCAAGGCCATTTACCCTCATCACCACCGAATCCTGGAATTAAAAACCCAAAATATACTAATACATAATCTGCTTCTAGCTCGCGGAGTATCTTTGCACTATATATTTCATTTGTCTGCATCATTGCCATACCTACTAATCCTATTCTAGGTCCATTATGAGTATTGTTATCATTTACTGTTGTTACATTTCCTACGGGGGTTAACCAATAACCATAATCCCACCAGCTTACAACCACATCAGTTCCATCAATATTGTCTTTCATCCAAACAAGTGTTTCTTCCCAATCATGATATTCCCCACCTATAACCATTTGACTGTAAGATAATTGATTAATTGAAATATCTGTAGCATGTAAAACTTGAGCAAGGCACAAAAATCCAACAAGAAAATAAACTGCAAAAACTTCTGAATTACCTACAGATCTTTTCAATTGTCTCCTGCGCTTTCTTATAGGAGTTATCCTTTTTTCTCCTACAAATGAACCGAAGATTTTTAGTACATTTACTAATCCATAAGCACCTAGTAATGCGGCAGCTGGAGCAAATAGTAATATTATTCGAATCATACTTCCCGTAAAATAGAATAAGGTTAGGAGAAATGTCATCATTAAGATATCTGATGTTTTTAATCTTTTGAAACAGAAAAACACACCGAGTGGTAAAAGAGTTAGGGGAATAAGGGTATTATAATAAAAAACTGACCATGCACTAGGCATATGTTCTGCAACTGACGCAACTAAATGCAAATCCTCACGCGTCAATGGACTTAGAATTGATCCTAGCCTTCCACCAAGTCCCAATTGGTCTAGTGGAATCCATTCTGGCTTAATCCAGACTATTATAGCAATAATTATGAAGATTGGAATAATGCCCCATTTTATCGAATTTAACATCTTATAGTATATTTTTGGGAACTCTTTCTTTTTAATAAAAATTAAGTGAAATAATATTAAAACTAATGTAAATAGATATACCCCTCCCATACTCATATCGGTGAAAAAATCATCATGATTAAAAGAAAAGTAAAACGAAAAAATTAAAAAACCAGTTCCTTGCACTCCAGCATATGCGATTAGTACATTTTCATCATATTTATCCATCAAAATAATAATTGTTACCACTATTGGTATTGTGTAAAAAACGAATTGATATCCCCCCCAACTTAAAGATAAATACCCTAGAAACATACCACCAATTATGCTATATAAGAATTTACCAGTTTTAATTGTTTTTAAGAAAAATAACAATGTCATAAGTGTGGCAAAAACCCCAATAGTTTCATTATCAAAAAATCCCGCCATGGTTCTTTGCATATGACCTGTATTGAATGCTAGAAAAAATGCGGTAAATAGACCACAACTACGATTATATACTTCTTTACCTAAAAAATATGCTGCTAACACAGTCAAACCTCCCATAAATGCGGGGAAAAAATAGCATACTTCATAGATTGTTACTGGGATTCCAAAAAATGTCAAAATTTTATATATTACTACTGCGGTAAATGGTAATCCAGGTCTTAGAGTTGCACGATCTTTCCCTTCTGGATACCAGCTTTTCTCGTCATGCCAATGAAAATATTCATAAAGAGAATGTTCTGAAATATATTTTGCATTATAATATTGGATCCAAGGATCAAAAGCTTTAATAAGAAGAGGTCCTCTTAATATTGGTGTTAATCTTATCATAATGGCTACAATTACAACTAACGATAGAGCCATAAAAAACAAAATATTATCTGGCTTTACATTTACTGAAGCGCGTATACGATCTCGAAGATTTCGAAGCGAGTCTCCAATTTTAATCATATTTTTTAAAAAAACATTTGATTAAATAATTCTTTAAAAATCAACATAAAATTTAGATTATAAAAAAATCCTTTTCATTAAAAGATTTTTCTTTCAACCGATATTCTACTTAGCTCGAACTTTATTGGAATATTACTGAAGACTTTAAGATTTTTATATTTATTTTACTCGAATGTAAATTAGATTTTTTTAGTAGTTTTAAGCCATGATTTAAATATGGTACTATTATATCTCTAGTAAATAAAAAAAAAACATAGAGTTGTGTGAGAATCTTAGCTGATCCTCATAGATATCTATTCAAATTCTACTATATTGGAACTAATGAGTTTCATGGCTCTCAGAGGCAATTGGATAAATTTACAACTGAAGAGTGTTTACTGAAAGCCCTATTAAAAAAAAAATATATCAACAATGTTAAAAGCTCTGGATTTGAAGTTGCTAGTAGAACAGATAGATTTGTTTCTGCTCGGGGGGCAGCTTTTTCTTTTATATCTCTTAAAATTCCTATTTTAATGGAGATTAACTCTATTTTACCTGATGAAATAGGGTTATGGGCTTATACAAAAGTAGGAATGGATTTCCACTCCAGATTTAATGCAGTTTGTCGGCATTACAAATATATCGTACCCCGTCCTATTTCTTTACTTGAAAAAGATTTTACTCTAAACCTTGAAATTATCAGAAAAGCTTGCAAACAATTAGTGGGAAAGCATGATTTCAAAAATTTCTCTAAAAAAGAAAAAGTAGAGAAAAATACTATTAGAGACATAGATTCGGTCACAATGGATATCTATAATGGATATATAATTTTTGATTTCAAAAGCAAAGCTTTTTTAAGACAACAGGTTCGTAGAATGGCTAAAAAACTTTTAGAATTAGGCACAGGAATGATTGATTATTCTGATTTTTTAGATTTATTGAATCCATCAAATGATATTTCTTATCAACCTGCAGACCCAACTGGTTTAATTTTATGGGATGTAGAATTTCATGATAGCATTAAACTAAATGTAGAAAGTAAATCTGCTGAGAGAATGAAGAAATATTTTTTAAATCAGACCTTAAAATTTGGACATAGACATCAATTATTTAAGATTTTGCATCAAAACAATCTTAGCCAATAAAGCCTGGAGTTGAATTTCTTCTGTTCCTCCTTGACTTAAACGATATTCAAATTCTGCTAATAATTTTGACAATTCTATTTTTAGATCTTCAGAAATATTCAGTTTATAAATCTCCCTATGTATATTCTTAATAATATTCCTGCCAGAAAGTCCATATTCTTTTATTAAATCTTTAAGTAATTTGATGGATAGTTGTAATTGCCCTTCCATAGCTGTTTGAAGAATTTCAATAATTTTATCAGAGGGTACCTCACCAGCTACTCTAAATACTAAATCCTGATTAATATTTTTTGAAATAGTACCACAAGATTGTAAATAATTAATCGCTCTTCTACAATCACCTCTGGAAACATCTACTAACGCGTTTAAACCATTAGTGGCAAGGGTAATTTTTTCATTTTTTGCGATATATTCTATTCTATCTTTAATATCGTCATCATTTAAAGAAGAAAATCGAAACACAACACATCTACTCTGGATTGGAGGAATTATCTTGTTAGAATAATTACAAATTAAAATCATTCTGCAATTTTTAGTGTACTTTTCCATAGTTCTTCTTAAAGCCTGCTGGGCCGGAGCGGTCATATTATCGGCCTCATCTAAAATCAAAATTTTAAAGGAAACCTCTCGTGGGGGGCGAGCTTTTGCAAAATCCTTGATATATGTTCTAATTACATCTATACCACGAGCATCGCTTGCATTTAATTCCATGTGTGTGATATTTGGCGACATTTTTCTTCCATATAATTCTCGTACCATGCAAAGCGCTGAGGTAGTTTTACCAGTTCCTGCAGGACCTGCAAAAATTAAATGAGGCATTGATATGTCTTTAACAAATTGCTTTAGGCGCTTAATAATTCCTGATTGGTTTACAACATCATCTAGAATACGAGGACGATACTTTTCCACCCACGGCCGGTTTTCAATAGCCATATTTTCTCATATTGTTAGTATAATTTTCTGTTCATGCATAAAAAAAACAATTAAGAATTAAATTTTCTTATGAATTAATTAATAAAAAATAATTGGAAAATTACTTATGACTAACTTTAAAATTACAAATGTTAAATCTCGCTGGATTTTGGATTCAAGAGGAAATCCAACTGTAGAAACTGATGTATTTGCTGAAAAAGTCTTTGCTAGAGCTGCAGTCCCATCAGGAGCTTCTACAGGTGTATTAGAAGCTCTAGAATTAAGGGATGGAGGTAAAGAATTTTTAGGTAAACATGTTACAAAAGCAGTTTCTAATGTGAATGAAATCCTAGCAAAAAAACTAGTTGGTTTTGATGTAAGAGAACAAAAAAAAATAGATGATGAAATGATTTCTATTGATGGGACTGAAAATAAAAGTAAATTAGGAGCTAATGCAATTTTATCAGTCTCTTTAGCTGCAGCAAAGTTAGCAGCTAAATTAGCCGAGAAACAACAGTTTGAATATCTTTATGAATTGAGCTATAATACTCATAGAGAAGACTTTCTGTTACCCCTTCCTTGTTGCAATATATTGAATGGAGGAGAGCATGCAGGAAATAATTTAGCAATTCAAGAATTTATGGTGCTTCCAATAGGGGCAAAATCTTTTTCACATGCAATTCAAAATGTTGCGGAAGTATATCATACCCTGAAAGGAATATTATCTAAAAAATATGGAAGACCGGCTGTAAATGTTGGAGATGAGGGAGGGTTTGCTCCTAATCTTACGAATACTAGAGAAGCCATGGATGTAATATTAGAGGCAATTGAAGAAGCAGGATTTTTAGAAGGTACTGATTTTGTTCTAGGAATAGATGCGGCTGCAAGTGAATTTTATAAAGATAATGTTTATCATATTGATGGGAAGAAACTAAATGAAGAAGAACTGCTGCAATATTATATCGATTTAATTCATGATTACCCCCTAAATTCAATTGAAGATCCTTTTGAAGAGAAAGCATTTAGAGGTTTCACAAATTTGACAGCTAAAGTCGATGATTCTATTCAAATTGTATGTGACGATATTACTGTAACTAATATTAAGATACTTGAAAAAGCAGTTAAAGAAAAAGCGGGGAACTCCTTGCTACTAAAAGTTAATCAAATTGGTTCTCTAACTGAAGCTATTAATGCAGCTAAGATGGCTTTCAAGGATGATTTTAATGTGATGGTCTCACATAGATCCGGTGAAACTGAAGATACTTTCATAGCAGATTTAGCAGTTGGGTTATGTTCTGGCCAAATAAAGACAGGTGCTACAGCACGATCAGATCGTTGTGCAAAATACAACCAGATTCTTAGAATTGAAGAAATATTAGGAGAAAGAGCAGATTATCCTTCAAATTTCGGCTCTTGGAAAAAATATCAGTAATAAAAAGCTATAGTTAAATTATATCTTTATAATTTTTATTTTTTAATGAATCTATAGAGATTCACATCAATTTTTTTCTTTTTGTATTGATGAAATTCAAATGTTTTTTCAAGTACCATCTTAAATGGGAGTACATAATCAATTTTCCAATTATATTTTCTAATAAAGCTTGAAATGAAATTATGGACTTCATTATGGGCCAAATGTATGGAATAAATTACATCAGAAAACGTAAAAGCACGTTTTAAAAAAATTCTATCTGCGGTTCTTTTTTGTACTCCGAACGGCGGATTCATTATTGATGTAATTTTTAAATTTTTAGGTAAATGTAATTTAGAGATTTCAAAATTATTTACATCAGCACATATAGGAAAGATAAGATGTTCAAGCTGAAGGTTCAGGATATTTTTTTTTAAAATCAATAGTGCGCTTAAATCAATATCCACGCTTAGAATATAAATGGGATGGAAGAAACTACTTGCTATAGACAATCTCCCAGTACCTGTTCCTAAATCTATTATAATTCTATGTTTTATATCGTTAAATTCAAATCCCGCAAAAAAGATTATATCTACTGCACAAGATGCATTAATACAATATTGTTCTAATTCAACATTAGGGGTGCTAAATGTATCTGTGTTTTGAATCCTAAAGATCATTTCCTTTTTGTTTATAATCATCGCCTAAAATTATTTTCTCCGTTATAAACCAGTATAAATAAATTTATTTACGTTATTTAATAATAATTACTTAAAAAAGAAAGAATACGAGAAAAATAAAACAAAAATTTTGATTTTAATGAAGAAAGATACTGTTAAAAATAAAGACATTGTAATAACGGGTCAATATCTTGGTGTTGTGGAAGAATTCTTACCAGACGAACAATCAACATTCGTCAAAGAGGGTGAAATTTTTGCGACAAAAACGGGTATGATTTCTATAGATAATAAACGAAAGGTCGAAATAGAAACTCATCAAGAAAAAGACCGAAAAACTGTTAAAATTGGAGATATAATACTTGGTCCTATTATTTTTTTAAGAAAGTATTCCGTTGGATTAAATTTCTACACAATTAATGGAAAAATACATTTTAATTCGTCTTATTTAGGTAATGTTCATGTTTCCCAAATATCAAATAAATATGTAGAACAAGTTAAAGATGCTTTTCAATTAACTGATATTGTAAGAGCCAAAGTAATTGATCAAAATGCAAATGAATTTACATTGAGCACTGTAGGAAAACATTTAGGAGTAATACATGCTGATTGTTCCATTTGTGGAACTGTTTTGGAAAAAGCTGGTTTTAATAAGTTAAAATGTAGTCTATGTGGAAATATTGAGAAAAGAAAATTAGCAGATGATTATAATTCTACAAAAGAAAATTTAAGATTCTAATTTAATCTTTATAAGCACTAACATTATTTAGAGGAGAGTATTTATTGCCAAGATCAGCAAAAAAAGTCATTCATTTTTATAATAATAGTGGCAAATTAGAAAACGTAATTAAATTTCTTGAGAGTATACAAAAAAAAATAGATTATCTAAATCTTAATGTATCAGTAGACGGGTGTAAATCTATAAAAATTACTTTATATGGCACAAGGGATCTTCAATACTTAGCATGTGATAGATTAAGAGAGTTAGCAGAAAGATTTTTGCAATATTAATCGTTCCTCCAATAAATTAGAAACCAAAAAAGATTTATTTTATTATATATTAAGGTTTAACAGAACTAATGATTTTGGAGTTTTTAGAATGGCAAAAAAGAAAAAAGTAGAGCCAGAAGATGATGATGATTTAGAGGATCTTGAAGAAGAAGAATTTGAAAGCGCTTATCCAGAAATAGAAAAAAAAACAACTGAAGGAGGCACAGATCTTAAAGAGCCTCAACCTTTAGTTTCCGAAGATGAGGAAGAAATTGAAGAATTTGAATATGAACTTGAAGAAGAACCTGAAATTCCAGAATATAAGCATCTCAATCTTATTTTAAATAGGGGTCTTACAGATAATGATTACGAGTTAAAAATTGAGGGGCAATCGCATGGTTTTTGTAATATTTTAGTGAAACACTTGTTAAATGTTAAAGGTGTGAATATGGCAGCATACAAATATACACGTATAGAGCCTGCCCAAATTTTTATACGTCTTGAACCAGATCATAAAATTAAAGAAATAATTTATCAAGGAATTGAATCATTAAGAGAAGAAGTGATTGAAGTTCAAAATATTTTTAAAAAGTTAACATAAAGCTATTTCTTTTTGATATAAACTTTAAAAGATTTTGCAATTCTAGTTAATATAATGTCCTATAAATTTTTAATAAAGGATCTTAATTCTCAAAAAGAGATAGGAACAGATAAAGGATTAGCAAAAATAGGAGATGGTATCGTAAATTTAACCTATTCTATTGCCAAATCAATTTTTTTAACTGAAAATAGTTCAACTATTTTAAGGACAGGAATAAAGGTTAATAAAACGATACTATCCAATGCCTTGAAAAACGCAAATATGAAAAATTTTGCTAAAAATAGAGCAGATGCACATGATCTTGCTAATACAGTAGAAGCAATTATCGCATTTGTTTTCTTAAATGATAAAATGACATTAAATGAAATTATTGATTTCCTTAAGGATAATCTCATAGGAAATATAGAAAATAGAACTCAAGAAATAAAGTATGCATCAATCGCGTTTACTAATTTATTAATTCATATTAAAAAGTTCTTACCAGAAGAATAAAACATGAAAGAACATCCCATTACAATAGGATTTGATGACGCTACATTTTCGCTTAAATCAACCTCAAAGAAAACAACACAATTGATTGGAGTAGTCTGTCAAGGAGTTAGGATGGTAAATGTCGTAAGAAAAACCATTACTATTGATGGTGATGACGCGACAGATGCCTTAATAACTCTTATAGATTTAAATAAGAAACACGTACAATATGTTCTCACCGATACTATTACATTTGCTGGATTTAATATATATGATATCAATGAAGTGTATGAAAATACAGGAAAACCTATTATAGCAATTACAGAGAGAGAGATTAATCTTGATTCAGTAAAGAAGGCGTTAGTAAAAAAATTCCCGAATACGTATAAAAAGAAGTTTCAAAAAATAATAAATGCCGGAAATTTATTCCAAACTGAAATAAACACTGCAGGAGGTTTCACTTCAATTTATTTTCATTATAAAGGAATAGAAATCAAAAAGATTGAGGCATTATTACCAAAAATTTGCATAGATTCTAAACTTCCCGAATGTGTACGCCTCGCTCACATAATAGGGACACTATTTTAAAGAGATTATAATATAATGAGCCCTTAATCAGAATTTATTTCATATTCTAAAATTTGTCTCATTCGGTCTCTTAATTCCTTTTTAATAGCACTCATTTCATATGTTTTAATACCACCTAATCTGTTTTGGACTGTATTAGCTTTTAATGCTCCAGGAAGATCTTGTTTATTTGCAATAGCAATAATTTTAGCCCCCATAAATCGTGAAAATCTCTCATAAATTTCCTTAGTTTTTTGTACGTTGGTTTCTGTGGAATCTGTGACTAATACTGCTAATCCAGTTCCTTTTAAAAAGTCTTGCCACATAAATCTGAATCGTTCTTGCCCTCCTAAATCCCATATGGAACATTTTTTTTCATTGAGAATAGAATCATCAACCTCTAAGCCAACAGTGGGATTACGTTCTTTGTCTATTCTTTTCCCTTGGAGTAGGCTTACTAGTGAAGTTTTACCAACTCCACCTTCTCCTAAGAAACAAATTTTACTCTTTGAAGTAAGCACTTTAAATCGAGCCTTCTAACTTAAATATTTTTAATTAGAAAACGCGAATTATTGCTCAAAAAGTAAAATATTATTTGGATATTACAAAAATCTTAAGAAATCTTCTCATAAAATATTTAGAGATTTATAGTGATCATTGAAAATCATTACCTAATCATAATAAAGTGTTACAAAAATAATCTGTCAATAGCAAGGTATAAATACCTTTGAGCATAAGTTTATCTATTAAAATTTAATAATAAAAATCAGCAATATTTAGTTAACACTAATTACCTTATTTTTAAATAAATACTTAATCAAACACGGGTTGAAAAAAATTGAAAAAATCACAAATATATAGTATGATTTTTTTAATAACGATATTAATTATACCTTTCATAAGTTTCGCGACAGCGGCTCCAATTCCTGATTATGTTAACATAAATGAGGGAGATGAACTTATATGGGATGTATTTATCGATGATGGGGAATATGAAGATTATTTAACAGACTTGGGATATTCAGATGAGTTTGCTGAAAATTATACTAAATACATTTTTGATGATGAATTAGATGATGACATTGTCGGTTGGAAAATAAAAATATTAGAAGTGGAAGAAGAGGATGAGGCTGATGATGAAAAATATGTCGAATATAAGTATAGACACTATATAAAGGAAGAAGATGAAGATTGGAAAGTGGAAGATCAAAAAGATGACAGAGATATCTGGAAGTATGATAAGGATGTTTATACAGATTTGTTTTATGCATATACAGTCGCAGGGTCTTATGGTTGGTATTCAGGTTATGCAATTCCATTAATCGTAGCAGATAATGTGAAATGGGGAAAAGTTGCTGAAGAACTTGATGATGAGTTCGATGACGATTATGATCGTGATGATGAGTCAGCAGGTGCCGAAACAGCAACTTCTATGTACTTTTTTATGCAAAAAGAAAATGGAATCTCTAGTTTCGTAAATGACGATGAAGATCATCTTGAAGATTTCACACTAATTGTGCAATTCACTGACAATGGTATTTTATTGTATTATAATTATGCTTATGATGGTGATACAATTGTTGAATTTGAATTGCAATACCGTATGGTATATCAGTGGTGGTGGGCAGCTGCTTTAATTGCTGTTGCAGCTATAATAATTATCGTTATTATACTTATAAAAAGGAGATAAGTCTACTCTACTATATGAATAAACATATCTCTCAAATCTTTTTTTTTATTTTAGCTACAAAATATATAGCAGAAAAGTCAAATTTTGATTATCTTATATGATGTAATTTGCTATTCAATGCTGTTTCTTTTATCAATAATTTAGATTAAAATCTAATTCATAAATTAAAATAGAAAATTCAAAAAAAATAAATGATAAATAAAAAGTATCAAAAAAAAGTATAGATTTACGCGCCTGTGTTAATCTCTTTGACTATCCCTACGCAAACTGTTCTGCCCATGTCGCGTACGGCAAAACGGCCCATTTCTGGAATCTCAGTATATTTTTCAAGGCACATCTTTTTTATTGGGCTGAGTTCTACAATTGCGGCTTCGTTTCTTTTCAGGAATTTAGGATTATCTTCAATTACAGCCCCAGTTTTTTGATCTAACTTTTTCGCTAAGACGTTAAATTTAGCAGCGACTTGTGCAGTATGTGCGTGAACGACTGGAGTATACCCTTGAGCAATCGCTGTTGGATGCCATATTACAATAATTTGTCCAGTCCAGTTGCCAGCTGGAGTTATAACTGTTGGAGGATTATCAGGATGTCCTAAGCAATCGCCTCTACCTGCATCAGCTATTGTTATACCTCGAATGCTAAATCCAACATTATCACCCGGGATAGCTTGGGGGATTTCTTCGTGATGCATTTCAATACTTCGGATTTCACCTTTAAATCCAGTTGGCATAATAATGATTTTGTCATTTTTTTTCAATATACCCGTTTCCACTCTCCCGACAGGAACAACTCCAGTGCCTTTAATTTTGTATGCATCTTGAATAGGTAATCTTAACGGTTTATCAGTTGGTTTCTCAGGAACAGTGAACTTGTCAATGGCGTCAATTAAAGTTGGTCCTTTATACCAGGGCATTTTATCACTAGGTTTCGATAAATTTTCCATAGCAAGTCCGCTTACGGGAACGAATGGTATCTTTTTTACGGGAAACCCGATATTTCTTAAGAGATCAGAAACACTTTCTTTAACCTCATTATATCTGTCTTCACTGTAATCCCATACATCTGCTTTATTTACAGCAACAACAAGTTGTTTAACGCCGAGAGTTTGTGCGAGGTATGCATGTTCTCTTGTTTGTCCATTAGCCGCAATACCAACTTCCATTTCACCCTTCTTTCCAGACACTACTAAAATTGCAGCATCAGCTTGGGATGCTCCAGTAATCATGTTTTTTACGAAGTCTTGATGCCCTGGAGCGTCAATGATTGTAAAATAAAGACTTGGAGTCTCAAATTTTCTGAAGGCAAGATCAATAGTAATTCCTCTTTGTCGTTCTTCCTTTAATCGGTCAAAAACATATGCGTAAGACCATGATTCTCTATCATATTCTTTTGCGAGTTTCTCTAATTCTCTAGATTCTCTCTCGGTGATGGCACCAGTTTCTATGAGCAAGGCCCCCATCATAGTGCTCTTACCATGGTCGATGTGTCCAATAATAACTAAATTCAAATGATTTTTCTCAACCATTTTTCAATCAACTTCTCTTTTATTTTAATTTTAAATTGATAATTTTGAATAGTATACCATTTTACTTAAATGATATAACTCTTAAGTGATGGTAAACTTATATTTTTTTCTGTTTTTTATAATTTTAAATAATAGATATTGAAATGAGACCTAAATTTTTTACAATAACATTAAAAGATTTTTTCATTACTATTTTCTTTGGTCTCTAAACTGAGGAGGTAACTCCCTTTTAAATCATCGTAGAGTTCTTGTTTGTACTCTCTCAATAGCTCAAATATCTCTTCAACTTCATGTTGAAAATTAATAATTTTGCCGGAGGAATCATAAAATTCAATTACTACTTTTTCTTCTAGATATTTCTGAAAAATTAACTCCATATTGTTGATATCAAAACGAGTTTCTCTAAAATAATCTAATAAATGATGTAAATAATAAGCTTTAACATATAAGTTTTCTTTCTCGTATTGTTTTTCTACATCTTTTTGATAAAGGTATTTTAATTGGCTTAGAAGGGCGGATTCATTTAATTCATCATAATTAACCTCATTTTCATCGCACACACTATAATGTGCACCATAATCGATGAACGTATTTACGATATTTGATATAAGTTTATCTATCCCAAGTTTTTCTGCCCATTTAGTATGAATAAGCCAGTTAGGTATTTTTAGACACTTAAATTTAATAGTTTAGTAATATAATTGTTAAAAAATCAATTCTAAATAAAGTTTAACTTTACAGATATAATAAAAATAAAAAACCATAGTACTTTAATTAGAATTAAAGAAATTAAAAAAAAAATTATTTCTAAATGATAAAATAAAATGGTGCGCTCGAGAACAAAATTTCCTAAAGAAGGGGAATTTGTAGTGGGGAAAATTGCTGATATTCAACAACAATATGTCTATGTGGATCTCATTGATTATAAAGGACTAGATACGGAAAAAACTGCTCGTGGTATGATCCATATTAGTGAAATCTCAAGTAGGTGGATAAAAAATATTCGCAATTACGTGAGAATTGGTCAAAGAGTGGTATTGCGAGTCTTCCGAGTTGACCCCGTAAAGGGTCATGTGGATTTATCATTAAGAAAAGTAAACTCTGCTCAAAAAGAAAATCGAATTAAAGAATGGAAGTATGCTCTGAAGTATGAGAATTTATTACAGTTCCTGGTTGATGATACGGAATTAACTTTAGATGATGCATATGAATTAATAGGGTGGCCAGTATTAGATAGGTATGAAACTTATCAAGAAGCCGTCGAAGAACTCAAGGAAAATGGGAAAACGATTCTAGATGGTTTGAAAAATCTTTCAGAGGATCATAAAGAGAAGTTTCTAAAAATTATTGATGAGAATGTGAATATTTCTACAGTGGGAATCACTGGTAAGATTAAATTGTCATATGATTTAGAAAATGGGATAGATTTAATTAAAGAATCGTTAATTGATGCTAAGAATGTTATTGATTCTAAGGAATCTAGACATTTGAGTATCCACTATCTTGGAGCACCATTTTATCGGATTGAAGTTGTCACAAAGGATTATTTAGATGCAGAAAATATATTATCTGATGCTTTAGAAGTTATTGAAGCTAAGGTAGAGAAATACAACGGCACTTTTGAGTTTATTCGAGATTAAAAAACAACCATAATTGAGATCAATTGACAAAACACTTATTAAAATGTAAAAATTGCAAGAGATATGGTTTAGAGAATCCAAAATCAATATGTCGATATTGCGGTGGACCCTTGATAAATCCAAAGCCACCAAAATTCTCATTAATAGATAAATATGGTAAATATCGGCTTCAATATTTCAAAGAAGAATTTGAAAAAAAGGATACATAGATTTAACTTTGAGACTGTTCTATTAGTTCTGCTATTTTCTCAGTTAAAAGGATTTTAGCATTTTTATATGGGATATTAGCGATATCTTCTTTTTCAAAAGGTCCATAATTAATTAAATCAATTCCAACTAATGGTGGTGCCTTTTTCAAAAACTTAATTAGAGTATAATTAAAATCCTCAACCTTAGTTGTAAGATCTATATCCCTAGGCGATGATTCTTTTGCCTCAGTGTGTTCAGTTTGAACAGCATTTTTTTGTATTACATTCACTGTATCACTAAACTTGCTGGATTCAGCTCTTTCAACCACTTCTATGACTTTAACTTTTTCAAAACCTTTAATAGCACTAACTAAATTTTGGTAAAACAATTTTTCTGCTTCTAAGAGGCAGTTAAGATCAATTTCTTGTAGAGATAGAGCAGCATTGATTAATTTAATTTCCCTAATCTTAGAAAAATCGTTTATTAAGAAATCAAAGTTATCCTTATATGAATTTACAATATTATGGTTTATATCATCTTTCTGATTTAACTTAAAGTTTTTAATATAATCAGCAACTTCTAGATAGGTATTGTAATTTTCTTTTGTTAATTGAGTTAGTCCAATTTGCCTAAATTCTTTAAGCCAGTGTTGATAAAGCTTCTCATATACGCTTTTGATGTCCATTAATCTTTCTATTATCCTTCTTATTATATTATGATGTTTTGACTAAATTTATTATTATGCTATAAAGTTTTTGCTACTCCCTTACATAATAGAAACACCGCAATATGATGTGGAACCTCTATCTTATCTCCTTTTTTAAAAGGTCCAAAAACATCTCCTGCAATTTTTGTTGAAGGTACGAATGGCTCAAGAATTTCAATTTTTTGAAGATTTTTACTTTTAAATACAATCGGGTCAAGTTTTTCATTGTTTTCATTTAATGGATTAAAAGAGTTAAGTTCATTTAATCCTAATTCTTGAACTTTAAATCCTGTAGCCCCGTGTAAGGAACCGGGATACCTTATAAGCCTATGAATATCAATTGTGACAGGTTCATCAATTTCGGCCCCAATTTCATGAACTATCCCATAGAGGAAAGATTTCCATGTAGCAATTCCAAAATTTGGAATAATCCATAAATTTCGATTCTTAGATATAGTATCGATAAATTCATCTTTTGAATTTAAAAAACTAGTAATAATATGTCTCTTTAAGCCAAATTTTAATAATAATCGCTCTAATTGAATATCTGAATAAGAATTTAGTATATCTTCTATTTTTGTCACAATTTTTTGGGACCAATCCATATTCCTCTTTGTAAGACCATAGATGTTAGTTCCTACCTCTCTTAATCCAAGTATTTCAAATGAAATGTTTTCTCCTGTAACATAATCCACAATTTCTCTTCTTGCTTCACTAGTGAGTTTTCTAATTTTTTCATTTTCAACTTTAAGATGGTATCCACGATGTCCTGAAAATGCTACCTTAATATCACTTTCCCTTATTCCAAAGTCAGGGATTAGAAACTCGTAGACTAATTTTATAATTTCTTGTTTAGCAGTTTTTAGACAATCATCACATATCCAATTTAAAGTGTTAAATTTTGTTTTTTTACATTTTGGACATTTACTAGGCATTCCATTGCCACTTTCACCACATTCCTTACAATACCATCGATCATGATTATCTTTGCAGGGAGTGTAAAAGTGATCTACATCGATATCTATTATTAAGTCGCACCCTATGTATTGCTTTTTATTCATATCGGAGTTATCTGGTTGTAAATAGAGGCTACCACTTGAGTATACATGTCTATGTCCCGTTTGTATAAGATCTTTAAGTAGATACTCAGAAGTTTTAAAAGATAAGTGGCGTATCATGATATGCTTGTCCCAAGGAATGAATCCAAATTCTCGTTGCTCAAATGAATTAACAACAGGGATATTGGGTTTAATTTTTTTATAATATGCTTGAAATAATCGCTTTAAATAAGTATAATCCGTCATATTTTTAGTTTATCTGCTTATCGGAATTTTTTTGTTTATGAGACGTTCGATATTGTTTAATGCGCACATAAGATAGAGGATGTTTTATTTCTCTTTGTGCATCATATTTTCTAGAGAAGTACCCTTCTAAACATAACTCATCCTTATACTTTTTAGCCATACACAAATTATATGATTTTAAGGATTGACATGAATAGGGGATATACCCTTTTTTCTTTGCATATCTCACCTGATAGGTTGTTTTTTCTCGATTAAAATCAGGGAGTGTGGAAAAAATATTGACTATTTTATCTTCTGGATAATTAAGTGAGTTTAAAAACCATACTATATATAATCTCTCAGTATGGGTTAGATTTTGCCCTTCTTGAGCTTTTTTTAGAGTAGATTTTACACACGGAGGATAACTTCCCGAAAGTTCTTTACCAGATTTGAAATCCATTTCAAAAGTATATTCAAATTCCTCCTCTTTTAAAGACCATTCACTTGAAATGATATCATATATTTCTTTAAATTTTTCAAGCTTCAAAATTTCATTTTTAAAGTTATCTAGAGTCGCTTTATCTTCTTCCTGCTTTATAATTAATTTCTGGCGCACATATTCTTGCAATAATCGAATTAAATTTCTTTTTTGAATAAAAACATATCCATCAGAAAGAGAGTTATTTACCAATCTTCTATATTCATCTCTTAAGCTAGCAGTAAGTTTTAAATAATCAAAAACATAAATTCGAAAATTAGTCTGAAGAATTTCTTCTTGGTCTTTTGTGATATTTATTCCATATTGAATAGGAATATTATAGTATTTAATATCCAAATTTAAATCCATAAATATATCGTATATATACGCATCACCTTCATTTATTAACTCATTGTAAGCGATTTTGGAATATAAGTTTGCAATACGGTTTGTAATGGCTCTATTATCTAATATATATAATAAGATTTTTAAAATCAAATAACAATGAACGTTAAGTTTATCAGCTTGATATTCGATAATTTGTTCTAAATTCTCAAATGCAGCTCGAAATAATCTTAAAAGCCTTTCTCGTATCTCCAAAAAAGGGTATGTCTCAAATGTTTTTTTAATAAACTCAAGAGGATCTTGAGAAGAAATTGATGATAAAACTGAATTAAGAGAAGGAAGCCATGGATAATGATAAATTAATTCGGTATGAATTTCCATTTATGATTTCTCCTTTCATGATAAATGAATTAGTATATGTTAAATAAAATTGAAATTTTATAATTAAATATTCTAAGAGAATATTGATTTATTAATGATTTTAAAAACAATGATTATGCCCTATTTTAAAACTCGTCCATATCCTCGTCTTCATCGTATTCTTCTTCCTCTACTCGGGGTGCGAGAAAATAAAACAATTCACCACCCTCAAGAAGGTTAAAGACCATTTTTAGTGGATGATCGGTTCTTAGGGAAATTTCTAATTTTTCAGTAATGGATGCAATTTTTAATATGGCTTTTAAGAATGTGAGTGAATACGCCGAACTACAATCTTCATTAATATCTGAATCAATTAACTCATCAAGTCCTATCTCATAATTCATTTCTCCAATTTGTCCCGATGAGCTGAAGGTTAATCCTTGACCCTTGGTCGATTTCATGTTTAATATTTCAGCATAAATTTCCGCGTCTTTTATTGCTTCGACTAAAAGTTCTGGTTCTATTACCCATTTTGAAGAATATTCAATTTTTAGTAAATTTTCCATTGGTATTTCTTCATATTCAATATCCAACAAGGCTAAACTAAAGGATCTTGAACGAGAACTTCCCTCACGGGTCATTTTAATCTTAATTTTTTGGTCTTCTTCGTTGAAATCAATTTCAATAGTATCATTGGCAGCACTTCTTTTCAAGATCTTATCTAAATCATCTAAATTTAAGCCAACTTTAGATTCCTTTTTACAAGTATATTCATCAAAATTTTCTTTTTTAATTGAGAGTTTTAATAGGCAAATTCTGCTCGGATCCATCGCAGAAATCGTAAACTCAGATGGACTTACTCGAAATTCTGTTTCGTCAATGATACTTGATAGAGTTTCTATTATACCTTTTAAAATCCGACTATTTTCTATTTTTAATGTAAAGCTCATAATTTATTTGCTCTTTTATAGAATTCTATTTTCGATAATATTGTTTTAATGGCACTTTTTATAAAATTTGATATTAGTCTTTTAATAACTGCTAAATTTAAGTCTTGAATTAGTTATATATACTAAACCTATATTAACGTCTTTTATTAAGGTGTATACTCAAATTAATTATTAATTTGTTTCTTTTATTAATTTAATATTATATATAAAAAAAAAGACTTGAAATTCTATAAATAATTAAGAATTATTGATTAAGATGGAAATTAAATACGCGAAGCAGAGAATAATAGAAGATATTAAAAATTCGGATGAAAGAATCCAAGTCACTGGGTTTGTAAAAAGTACGGCGGAAGATCATTTTATACTAAATGATGAAACTGACGAAATTAAAGTAAATATTAAAAATCTTGAGTTTAAATCAAAAGAGAAAGATTTAATTAATGTAATTGGAGATTTGATTATTACTGTCGAGGGAGAAAAAATTATAAACGCTGAAATTATCCAAGATATGAATAAACTGAACTTCAAATATTATCAAAAATTATATCAACTAAAAAAGGAACTTGAAGAGACAAAATAAATTATCAAAAAAATGGTTGAATTTTGCCCAGAATGCTCCAATCTTTTAAGAAAAAAACGAGAGAGTGGAAAAACATATTTAGCTTGCAAATGCGGATATCAAAAAGAGATCGAAACGGACACTGATCAAATAAAAAAAACTATTCAAAATAAGAAAGATGCGTTAGATAATAACTTAATTGTAGTTACTGATGATGATAAAATATCAATTCATCTTAAAACGGCTAAATTTTGTCCAAAATGTGGGCATAAAGAAGCTGAAACTTGGCAATCACAAACAAGGAGTGCTGATGAACCAAGTACAACCTTTTTTAGATGTGTAAAGTGTAAATACACTTGGCGCGAATATTAAGATTTGTTCTTTTTTTTGTATAAAGCTAGCTCCTACAAAAATTATTTTAGCAATTAGATTATATTTTATTTTATACCATTAGAAAAAGGTATTAGAAGATGGATTCACATGATTTTCCAATAATTGAATATGATGATGAGCGAAATGCGATAATCAACCCTCATCAGATAGTTCATAAAATGGATGTACCTGAACACTGCCTTTTCCCTTTTTATTTTAAAACAATTGAACGCCTTAAAAAGAAAGGAATTCTAAAAGTGATTACATATGATATTGGATTTGCCATCCCCCCCTATCCTTTATATGAATTAGAACATAATGGCAAACGCCTAGCTGTAATGACTTCAGGTCTCGGTGCTCCATTTGCAGCTGGTAACTTAGAATTTGCTATTGCAACAGGATGTAAGAAGTTTCTTGCGTTTGGATCATGCGGAGTTTTAGATAAGACGATTGCAAGAGGACAATTTATTATCCCTACTGCTGCAATTCGCGATGAGGGAACTTCTTATCATTATATCCCCCCTAGTAGAGAAATTAGTGCTGATCCTAATATTATTACGAAAATTCAGGAAAGTCTGGATACAAAACAATTAAAATATAGCTGTGGTAAAACTTGGACAACAGATGCTTTTTACAGAGAAACTCCAAAAAAAGTTGAAAAAAGAAGGAGAGAGGGAGCTATTGTTGTTGAAATGGAAGCTTCTGCACTTTTTGCAGTCGCACAATTTAGAAACGTTCAATTAGGATATTTATTAGCAGGAAGTGATGATATTAGCGGAATTGAATGGGATCCTAGGATCTCATCAGGGGCACGTAAATTTCCAGAAAAATTTTTTTGGCTTGCTGTGGAAATCTGTCTTGAATTATAAAAAATCTAACTTAAGTACTTTTTTATTGATATTATTAGAAAAATATCCTCATAATATTTCGAGATTTATAAAATTTCGTGAAAGAGATGTTTCACTATAAGATTAGGGATCGAATCGATACCTTTAAATAGTTTCTTCTACAGTCATCAGTAACAAGAAAATTATGGAGATGAGAAGATAAAAATGAAAATTTCCGAAGAAATGAAGTATAGGAATAAAATAAGAGAAATGAAAAACTTCTTAAAGCATTTAAATCAATTACCCAATTATCCTAATGAACAGAGCAACATAACAGAAATAATGAATGGCTTCGGACATGTTGAGCTAAACGATTTGTTTGATACTTTAGAAGCTTTTAAAAATAAAATTGAATTTTACGATTTTCGAGGCGATTAAACAAATGGAAAAACCAAAATACGATAAGATTAAAACGCAAGATATACATTATATTAATGAACTTAGACATAAAGAGTTTTTAATCGAAAATCGCTTAGTTAAAGAAGAAATAAAAGAAATGTTAATAGAGGTGATCCAATAAATGACTAAATTAACAGAAGATATACATCTAAGATTTACTGAAACGGAAAAACAAGATATAGTTAAAATGGCGGAAGAAACTAATATGAAAATTACAGAATTTTGTAGAAATGCTATTTTTAACCATATTAGGAGAATTGAAAATCCCGAATTATTTAAAGTGAAAAGTTCAATTAATTCCGCAGATCTTAATGAAATTATTTCCGAAGTTAAGGAAACATCCGATATTTCAAATAGAATATTAGCAAAAACCAATTTAATGGAAATTATTGATAAAAAGCTTGATATAATTCATAAATATATAGTAGGCCCGTCAATAAGCACTAATAGGGATTTAATAACGGATTTGTTTAAAACTCATAAGACTTTATCTCTAAAGCAAATAATAGAGAAATTAGATTTAGATCCCGAATTGACAACCGATTTAGTTAAAATAATGCATAAAGAAGGAACATTAAAAACAAATTCTAGGGGGAGATACTATAAATGAGTAATATAACAGATTTTACAAACAAGGAAATAATTACTAAATATCTTAATCATTATAGACACTCAAAACAATCCCAAAACATGCGAAAAAGCTCATTAAACTATTTTTTTAGCGAAGATTACTTCGGTTATGAAGGAGATATTAAAGATATTTCAAAATCCGATTTGTTTGATTATCATGACTACTTAAACCATAAAGAAGATATTAGTTTAACAACTAAGGAAAACAAATGGCGAATATTAACGAGTTTTATACAATGGATTATGGAGTATTACGATGGTTTTTTAACTATTATTCCGTCAAAAACAGTTAGTTGGAAGCCTAATCATAAACAAGCGAATTCAAACAAAAACGTTGTTCTTACTAAGGAAGAGATAAAAAAGATATGGAATTATTTAGAGCTAAATAACTTTAAATATTATTTAATCTTTAGGGTTTTTTCCGAAACGGGAGCACGAAAAAGTGAAATCATAGATGCTAAATATGACGATGTCAATATAGAAAAACGCTATATTAAAACTACTGGGAAAAAAGGAACTAAGATCTATTATATTTCAAAAGAACTGGCGGAATTATTGGAAATTCATATTAAAGAGCGAAAACCTCGAAATCCCAAACCTAAAAATCTATTTGTAACTAATCGTGGGAATAAATACAGAAGCAGGGCTTTTAACCTATATATACAAAAGCATATTAAAAACATCGGAATTGATAAACACGTTAGTTGTCATACTTTTAGAAGATCTCTAAATACAGAGCGAAAGAAAATGGGATGTAGTAATGAAGACAGAAAAATTCTAATTGGTCACGCAGTTCAAGATGTTAATATAAACTCCTATGTGAAATTGAACTACAAGGATTTTATTAAAATGTTTGATAAATGGAATCCATATAAATTTTAATAATTTTTTTACCCTATTTTTATACTATTTTATTAAATATTTTCCTGATTTTTATATTTTTGTCATTATTTTTAGCTTCTCGATGTATTCTATGAAGAGCTTAAGCGATATTTTTTTTCCATTTTTCTCCATTTCGATTTAAACTATCTTAAATGGAGATGATAAGATATTTTCTAGCGAAAAAGCGACATGTTTATCCGTATATTTCGCTTGATTCCTCTTATCCTGTGGGGAGATGTGGTTAATTTTTTGCGGAAAAGTTAAAATTACGTTATGTTTGATCGTACATATCCGTGAGGAGATATGTACAGGCGTACATATCGATAATAAACCTAATAGAGTCGCAGAATCTGCAACCCTAAAAAAAGATTCTAAACCCAAAGTCGACAAGGGAAAGTAAAGTAATATTTGATCCCAATCAATTTACTTTCTTGATTGCTTCTGTGTCTATTTTAGGTTTGACAGATTCTGTCTCTCCTAAACTCCAACTTGAGTATGTGCCTTTACTGTTGACTCCGACACCCCGAATTTCTTAGCTGTCGCTTTAGTAAAGCGTTCAGCGGGTTTATCTACTTTCTTGATTGCTTCCTTGTCGATTTTAGGTTTATTTTCCCGTTTCGCAGATTCTGCGACTTGGGAAAATATAAAAATTTTTTGAGTGACAAAAATCTTTTCGCGTGACATATTTATCTCGCGTGACATTAACCAAATTGCAGAATAGTTTGAGGAAAAAAGCGAAATCGAAACATTTTTATAGTTACTTTGACTAGTATATGGTGAAGTATTACTAAATAATAAAAAGTAAAAAAAACCATGCAAGGTTTTAAATAGACTTTTTTTTTTATTTTTACTAGGTAAAAATTAGTAAAAAATGAAATTATTGAATTTTAAAGTAACGGAAAAAATATACAAACAACTAAAAGAGTATATAGAAAAACGTGGGCAAACCAAATCCGCAATTCTAAGAGAAGCTTTATTCGAATACTTAGAGAAGAATAGATAAGCTTCAATGCATTGCGACGAATGTTCGGGCGCTATTAATTATATCGGAATCTGTGAAGAATGCGGATTAATTGATAACGAAATCCATAAAGAAAGTATGCTAGATTTAGATCCTATGAGTTTTAATAAGAATGGTGAGCTTAAGAAAGATCATGGAATTTTTTATAAATCTAATATTCCGTGTATAGCAGTTACAACAAAAGTAAGTAGAAAAAACGCTAACAATTCCGATTTATTTAGAGCTTTAAAATGGGATGGAAATTACAAATGGGATATACAAAAATTCATGATTTTTAAAAAAGAAATTGAGTATATTTGCGAAAATTTAAACATAAAAAACGATTTGAAGTTTACAATCTTAGATATGGGAAAACGGATTTTGGGAAATCTAATCTTATCTGGGAAAAGGATTGAAGATATGGCGGGAGCAATTGTTTATTTGACGGCTAGAATTGAAGAATTGCCTATATTGATTGATGATCTTAAAGATTTAGAATACAAAAATACTTATCGTTATTACGTTTTCTTAGTTAAAAAAATGGGATATTTTAACATATTAAAAAACCCAAATCTGAGAAGATTTTTATATCGGTTTATAGTAGAATTAGAATTAAGTGAAAAAGTTGCGTTAGAATGTCTGAAAACGCTATTAAAATTAAAGCAAATTTCCGCGAAAATAAATATCAAATCTGCAAGTGTTATTTACTATGTTTGTAAAAAAAACGGAATTAATATAACTCAAAATAAGATTTCCGAAGTTTGTAAATGTAGTGTGGTGCAAATGAGGGAAATAATAAAAATATTGAATAAAAAATGAATCCAAAAAAAATAAGAGAATGCCCAGTGTGCGGTTCAAAACACTTCTTCATAGCTGGATCATTAAATACGTACGGTTGGTTTACCGATATCATAATTTACTGTTATTCTTGTAAGAAATATCGCGGAATAATAGATACAGAAGGTTAAGTATTTTTACAAAAATGAAAGAATTGAATAAAGTTAAACTTATAGAAAAAATTGAGATGGGAATAGGCGTGAAGAATGGGGATATAGAACACTGTTTAAACGACGATAATATGTTTGATATAACAAGTAGAATTAAGGAAAATGAACATAATTGTAATCCCCTTTATATTACTATTCCTTTCTCTTTTCTCCTAAAGCGTTTTAACCTTAGAAGGAAAAATCGAGAATTAAAAATAGGTTTAGGGTTAAAAGTAACATATAAAGAGGATTAAACATCCTCTATTTTTTTTTCAAAAATGCCAGAGTTAAAAGAAATGCCAGAAATTATAAGATCTCAGAGATTAATAACCTATGATAATAAAAAAGTATGGGCGACGGAAAGTGTTTGTATGGATGTTAAATTTAATGGAGTGGAAAATTATTTCACGATAGATAATGCCCAGTCAGAAGCTACTAAGAAAATCAATGGGATTTTGGATGAGCTAGATAAATTGATTGAGAAGATATATTTCGCGGGAAAATTTTATGGTGCAAATATGTTAAATTGCAAGGTTAAGATCGCCAAAATTAAAGAATTGTTGCCTGTTACGATAAAAGATGACGGAAGATAAATCAACATTAGAAATTACTAAATTTCCGCAGACTAAAAAGAATGATAGTATAGATGCATTAGGAATGGAAATAAAACAATTGAAGGGAAATTTGATGGAAATTGAAAATTTGAAAAACGATTTAAAAATCATAAAACGATTATTCTATTTGATGATCTCATATAAAGAATTCAGAAATAACGAATTTCTTTATTTGATTCAAGATTTATTAATAGATAACAATGTAAGAAATGATAAAACCTACAAGAATCATCTAATAGAAGTAAACCTAGATCAATTAAGGAAAGCAATTAAGAAGATTGAAGATTTTAAGGAGATAGAAGATTTAGGACCTCATGAAGTAGGATTAAAAATTCTAAGAGAAAATGAAACCCTAAAAGATCATATTAATTGGATGATTAGGGAAAATGACGGAGATTAAAGATATACCTTTTGACATTGAAAATTTGAATCTCTTAGAGTTAATTGGAGGGAAGACAGCAGATCTCTCCAGATTTTTAGGAGTGAATGGAGACATTGTTTTTATTACGTGTATCTGGGACGGGTTAACCAATTTTTATACCCGAATAGCAGATTATGATCAAGCTTTACAAGAAAAGGAATTAACAAGAAAACAACATTTTGTTAAAATTTGGAAATTAAAGAATGAAATGTTAAACATGTTTTCCTCAATTTGCGACACGATATCAACTGTTCCAGAGTTTAATGAAATGATTGACGACGATACAAAAAGCAGTATAAAGAAATGGCGTGAAGCGTATAAGAGCTTTATTGAAAATACAGAAAAAGTAGTTAAGGAATAAATTAAATTCCTTTATTTTTTTTATTGTAGTGAGAAAAAATGATGCAAAATATAAATTTAGAAAAAGATTTTAAGGGAGTTTATTATGAGGCATCTTCTAATAATACTTCTTATAATGACGCGATAAATTCCCTTATTTCTAAAATAATGCAAACACTTAAAAACTCTATTGATCCTAAAGAGAAAAAAGCATCGATTGGATTGTTTGGGAATATAATAACAACCTTATCTATAAAGGATCAAGATTTTAAAGAAATAGAAATATTTGGAAGTATTAGATAAATAACTAAAAAAGAACGGGTAAGTGAAATTTATGAAATTATGGTTTAGTGCGAATATATTGAATCGAATAAACAATATAAAACATAAGAATGAGACAGTAACGCAATTTATTAAAAGGGCTGTTGAGTATTATGTTTTGGAATGTGAACGTGAATATAATGAAAATAAAAAAGACACCTGAAGAGAATTATTATAAAAAACGCACAGAGTATATCCGTTTATTCATAATTGAGGATAAAAAAATAAATGAAATATCGGAAATTACGGGAGATTCAAAATCGAGGGCAAGGTATTTAATTTATAGTAAATGGGATTTAAAGAAAAAAGGAAATCCATTATATTTGATGTATAAGAATAGGAGAGAGGAAACGGATAAACGGAAAATTGAGAGATTACTTGAAGATGGGAAAACAAGAAAGGAGATTTATTCGAAGTTTAAAGAAAATTACAAAACTTTTTTGTCTTATTGTAAGCGTTTAGGAGTTAGGGGAGACTGATTTTTGTCACATCGCGATCTCTTAGGAAATTGAAGAGACTGATTTTTGTCACATCATTTTCACTTTTTTCCTAAAACTAAAAATGGTTTTTTTGATCGAATTTGGTATTTAGGAGTTTTGAAGTCTTCATAAAATAATGAAGAGGAAAAATCGTCACATGATTTTTGCGGGAAAAATGTGGGAAAAAGTGGGGAAATGAAATATTTGACGAGATGGGGTTGTCTAAACAAAAATTATGAAAATTTAGTTTCTAGGAAAAAATGAAACTTATAATATATAATATATAACTTTCATATTTATCTAGAAACTAAAATTATAAGTAGAGGCGTTTTAAAGCTATTTTAGAATTTTGGGTAAGGTTTACGTGGGAAAAATGTGGGAAAAAGTGGGTTAGTTTTCGGTTTTTAGTGAAATGAATGTGACATTTTTCAGTCTTCTGTATTCTGTTAAATCTCTAAGCGATCTAATAGCCAAATTTAAATTGAAAAAATGGTTTAATTTTTAAAATCCATAAATGATGGGAAGAACGGGTTTAGGGTATTTTTTTGGACACTTCGACTTATTTTAATCATAAAAAAGCCTGTTTTCTCCCATCATTTTATTATTTTTCCGTAATGAGATGACTGAAAAGCGGGATTGGTAAGTTTTAAATAGTCATTTTTTTTGGTTGTAATTGACAAATTTATGACTGAGATTGATCGCGTTAAGAGGGAATTCATACTTATTTCAAAAATGAATTCAAGATCGAAAGATCTTTTTGAAGAATATATTTAAAGAGGCATGTTGACGTACAGTCACTTGGAAATTGAAATATCTTTCGAGAGATCTTTTGTTTGTTCGAATTCTACTTTTTTTATCACCTGTCATAAATTGTCTTGTTCCATGTGAACAAAATCGGGACGATCTCATCAATCGTCCTTAAAAAATGTTTTCCAGAGTAAAAGAAACGCGAAAATCGGAAGTAATCGCCAGAGAAGGGCAACCAAGAGTAGATGTGGACAGACCTGAAGTTATTGGCGGGCCTGTGGCGAGTTCTTGGATAAGTAGCTTGTATTATGATTTAGAAAATGAAGTAGCTACTATGAATACATTCGATTTAGGAGAAAAAGGAATAGATTATCGCAGTTATGACTTTCCAGAATTTCCTCCCGCAGAATTTGATGATTGGTGGCTTGCAATGAGTAAAGGCACATTTTATCATGAAAGGGTTAAGAATCTGGGATATCTAAAGCGTAGAATGTTATTGAAAAGGGTTTTGGCTAAAGTAAAGGCTAGAAAGTATAGAAGGCGAGAAAATAGGAAGTTTAAGTATTATTCCGACGCGTTTAAAGAAGGATTGCCAGTTAAACAAAAAGGAACGGGAAAAAGAGCAATTCCGTATTCGAAAAGGAAATTAAAGCAAAAAGGGTTATTTGAGTAAAAAGTTAGAGCTTAGCCTTTTTCCGCAAGCATTCGAATTCAGGAAGCCACGTTAACCATTTCCGTAAACCCATGAATTACGGTAATAGAACGCCCACGTTTAGCGTTCAAGAAAATTGAAAATAAATGAAAATTTTTCATGGGTTTTCTAAGATAAGAGAAGAGAAGCTAAGAACGGAAATTATAACTATGTGAACTTCGCAAAATGATGATTTCACGCATATCTCATAGAATACGAGAAGATAACCCAGAAATAGCAAAAATAAAGAATTGAGTAAAAGAATCGTTTAAATCGTGTTTAAACGTTATTAGAAGGTTAGGTTACTTTTAATAGAAATTAACGGTTACAAACGATTTAAAAATATAGGTATTAAGAGGGTATAAAAATATGAATAGAAGGTTAGAGAATAAAGAATTTGAAGGAGTAGCATTAGAGGGTAATAGCCTAGAGGATGGAATTATTAGAGAGTTTACGTTAAGTAATAGAATGGGCGTACTAAGAACATCCGGTGGGGATTTGGTAGAATATGAATATATTGTTAGATAAAGAAGATATTGAAGAGTTATTGAAAATAGGTATTACTAAGGTTGAAGTCTTCGAAACTAGTGGTTTAGTAGAATGTATAGGTACAGGCGCAGGAAAGCCAATAATTTTAGATTTGGAGAAAATGGCAGGTACGAGGCTTGATATACCATTAAAAGAGGATTTGACAGAATATGTGGGAGAGGCTTAGAAAACTTGATCTGTGAGAGATTGGTTCTTACGGTTTTACCTTTTAGATCACCAACCTGCAAAATGCCACTAGAAGCGTTCTACTCCCCATTTATGAAAATCAACATAAACGGAAACATCCAAAAATAAATATGAGTACTAGACAAGTCCAAATCTTCAAGGTCTTAGAGGAAAACCCAGAATTAGCGGAACGTAGTTCAAATGCCGAACTTTACGCCTTATTACCTAAAGTTCCTAAAAGTTCTATCCGTTTTAACAAAAAGCTATTTAAGGAACGTCTAAAACGCAAAAACGAGGAGTTACAGCTCTTCATAGAAAACAACCAGAAGTTCATACAACCGCCCACACAGAACGCTTACAAATGGCAAATTGACGCGTTTAACAAGATCATGGAGCATTTCGCTACTAAGCTTCTTGTACCGCGAGATCACGGTAAATCCTACTTAATCTGTTGGTTAATCGAATACTTATTAGATTTGAAGGCTACAAGCGTTCTTTTACTAGGTTGGACAGATCGGCGAAAAGATATCGCAGAATGGGTTTATAGTTATTGTATTCGCAAGGATTTAATAGAATCCGTTAGAAGCGAATTTTGGTTTACACTTAAGAACGGCTCTAAATTCCGTTGTTTTCTTACTTCGGAAAAGGCTATTCTAGGCTTCCACGGGGACGAGAAGGGTATGGTTCTTATCATAGATGATCCTATTGACGATTCTTGGCGCACAGAACCGTGGAGAGAAGCCAAGCTCGAACGTCGCTATAAATCAACGATTTCAAACATAAATCCGTTAAAGATACTAATTAGCGGAACGCGGAAATGTGAAGGTGACTTTTTCGATTTCATAGATGATACGTACGGAAATAGTGATTACGATTATTATGATTACACACGTAAGCCATACTATGAGGAGAACGGTTCTAAAAAGCTTCTATGCCCAGAGAGATGGACACTAGCTAAATTAGAGAAGAAACGCGTAGAAATAGGAGAATATTGGTATGCAGCGGAATGGATGCAAGATCCTCATCCCATAGAGGCAGGGATCTTAACTAAACCGACGTTTGACATACACGCGGGTAAATCTGCTTATTCACATTGCGCAATAAGCGTGGATTCCGCTACAACGATAAAGAAAACGTCAGACTTTACTGCAATCATTACAATCTTAAAGAAGCGAAACACTTTAGAGTATTTTGTACTCAGGGCTTTAGTAGATCATTTAGATTTCGAGGAAATTCTAAAATCGATAGAGAAGGCTTATAGATATGTTTTAGAGAAGTTTATAGATATCAATATAATTGTTCCAATTGAGAAAAATGCGGGAGGAAATTATTTAATTCAATCATCTAAGAGACGTGGTTATACATTTAGTTCACACATCATTCCTGTTCATAGTAGTAAAGCCAAATTCATTAGAATTGAATCCGCATTAGAAGTACCGTTAAGAGAAGCTACACTTATATTTTCTGAAGGTTTAAAAAATACAGAATTAATAACGGAAATTCTAACATTCCCAAATAGCCGTAAACTCGACGCGATAGATGGATTAGCCATAGGAATAAAAGAACTTGAAAATAAACATTCAGCATATACATTTGATATATTAAAAGCAAATGCATTTTAAAAATGAAATTAAAAAATATTATTAATAAAATTAAGACTGGATATAAACGCTTTAGAGAGTACTTCTATAAAGGAGAAGTGGTGTTTATGACTAATGATAAAGCCCATTTAGAGGCAATTTATACAAGTTTATCCGTTTTAGGAATAGATATTAAATATATAGGTAATAATGAATATATGTTTAAAATCTCCGCAAAAAAGGAAAAACATTATAAAAAGCTTGTAAATACAATTCTGGAAGATAAGGAGAGTTTAAAAGAGAAGTCTATGCGTTTATTTGATAAAGAACTTAAAATAAAAGAATTAAATGAAAAATTAGCTTTTCTTAAAGGATTATTTGAATCAGAAAAAGCTATTATTTTTGAAGAGAATTTCAATGAAGATATGAAGGCTAAATTAGATGCAATATAAAACAGTAAATAGAGGCAGTTTTGATCGGTATTATGAAAACCAATATGCACCTAGTTTACTAAAAGATTATTATACTTCCGTAAATGACGCAGAAACTAGGGAAAAGAGATCGGGGATTGATCCTTTAGCTTCAGCATTAACTTTACGTGTCGGAAAGCTTTTAACCATGAATCCCCCTAAATTCTTGGATGAGAATAAAGAAGAGATCAAGAAAATAAGAGAAGAATGGGTTAAAAATGATTATGATAGCGTTTTCCGTGAAGCGATAATAAGTACACGTACTCATGGGTTTTGCGTGACAGAAAAACTGAAAAATTCTTTCGCGGGGAAAAACTTTTTAGTACATAATCTGGCGAATGGAATTATACGTGTAAATTATGAAGATCGTTTGAATATAAAGAGTTATGATATTCTCCCAAAAATGGAAGAAGGCGAGAGGATTTCGAGTTATGCTATTCCAAAACAACGTGAATTAATGGGAAAAAATGCTTTTCACTATGAAATAGGAAGGAAAAAATATAACCAACAAGGCGAGAGTTCTTTAAAACCAATTTGGGCCCAATTAGTACGCGCAAATGAGATAATTGACAGTATGGCGGAATATGACTCGCGTATCGGTAAGGGCTGGCTATATGTTAAAGTAGATCCCGCATTATATAATAAAGATATTTCAAAACTTAATACTGTCGTGCGAAAAATGAATCGTCGACGTTTTATGATTCTAAAAAGTACAAAAGAATCGCCCACGGATATTAATTTATTAACAACGACTAGCACGATTGATTTTTCTAGAGATCTAGAAACTTTAGTGGGTATTATAGCTTCACAGACTGGATTGCCTACTCGGTGGTTTCTTGGTTCACCAAAAGGATTCATTTCTTCCGCAAAAGAAGATAGATATCAAGTTTATGCAACTTTAAAAAGTATATTTGCGGAATATAAAGACTGGATTAGGGGATTTATTGAGAAATTCTATGAAAGTGGAGAAGCTATAAACAATAAGATTAAAGAAATTGAATTTGACGACGAAGGCGTTTTAGAAGAAATAGGAAGACAAATGGAAAACGGTGTAGCTTTTGATAACAATCAAATACAAGAATCAGGTAAAACTGAGAAACAAATTAAATATTTAGCTAATAAAGAACAATTAAAGGAGAGCTAATTATGGAAGAATTAATTATAGATGTAGAAAATATTGATGGAGAGAATTTAAAAATCGAACTTCCGTTTTTTAAGCCTTATATCGTTAATAATGAAGATTTTCTTAATATGGTTAGGTATTTAAAAAAGAAATTTGATTTAAATATTCCGTCTGAAGCGAATAAAGCTTTAAAACATTGGTCAGATTTAGAAGAATCGATGGTACAAGAATCTAAAGAATTTGTACCATATGAAAGCGTTCATTTTAAGCATCATTTTAAACTAGAAGGGCTTAAACCTTTTGATATTGAGGAGTTTTATAAATCTCATTATAAAACTACTAGAGGATGGTAAAATGACTCATTTAGAGGATTACGATTATATAGGAACAGCATGCTTAGGTGACGTTAAATACGACGACGGTTTTGATAAATGGGATGATATCAAGAAAGTAATTAAAAATAAGAAAGAAATTATCATAAAACCCAATCATGAAAGTAAAGATATCGTCGGAAGGGTCAAGTTTTTTGAGCTGTGCGATAAAAATAAAGAATTGAAAATAGGAATTAATAGAAAGGATTTATCCGTTGGTTTAGATGCTTTTAATGGAGTTTCTCCCCAATTTTTAACCAATGATAAAGGCAAAATAGTAGATATAACACATTTTGCGATTGGGAATAGTTTTAAACCGAAGTGTGATAAATCAGTATGTTATATTGAAAAAAATCGAGGTAAACAAAAGAAAATGGATGATTTAGAAAAAAAAATTGAAGATTTAAAAGCTGAAAATAAAAAACTTAAAGCGAAGTATTTAGAACTAGAAAATAAGATGCTAGAGACTGATAATAAAGCTTTTGAAGAATTCTTAAAAGAAAAAAACAATAATAATAAGTCTAAAGATAAGGATAAAGATGGGAGTAATCCTAAAGATAAGGATAAAGATAAAGATTTAGACTTAACACCAAATCAAGATATCGAGCAAGATATCGAGACAAAACCCAAAAATAAGTTTGAATATAAAGGATTTTTGGGAAATACAACTAAAAACACAGAAAATTTAATCGCAAAAAGAAAAATAAAATAAACTATTGATTGAAAATTAAAAATTAAATAAAAAGGTAAACGATATTGGCAAATACTAAAATTAGTGATATTGCAAATAGTGTAAGCTTAGGTATAAATCCAACAGAGAGCGTTAAAGCCTCAGAGGCTTCCTTAAAAGCAGGTATGGGCGTCTATCATTATAACGAGACGGGCGTAAAAGCAATAGAGGGAAGTGCAGCATTGGTTAGCGGTTTTGCGGGAGTTTTAAAAGAACATTATTATTCTGGTCTTGATGCAACATTAACTAATGGATCAGACTATGAGCTTATCAAAAGAGGTCCATGTGCTGTGTTTATTGATGATCCAGGTAAAACTTTTGGACCAGGTGTGGAGATCTGGGTAAGTGGTGCAACTGCTGGGAGTTTTGGTTTATTAACTGATCGTGACTTTATTGCTCTTTCGGGAGCTAGCGCAGTTGGTAAAACTATCGATACTATTAACTCAGGCGATACCGTTGCTATGGTTAATCTTTATTAAAGGTGATTTAAGATGGTAAGATTAACAAGGCAAGAACTTAAAAGTATCGATGACATCGTTAAACGTGTTCTTCGTGAGCCTCCAATCTTAGAGGCTTTCGGCATTAGACAAGTTGCTAATGGTAAAAGAGAACATATGTTTTTAAGCGCGTCAGATATGCCCACATCTAATATTGGTGCAGATTTCTCTTATGATGCTAGGAACTACCCTATGAGAATCCCTACTGGAACAAAACTAACATTTATAACCTTTCCTGTTCAAATTAAAAGAACGGATATTGATGCAAGCGAAAGTGCGGGAATTGAATCTCTCGCCGTAACGGCTGAAATTGAAGCAAACGCAGCAATAATGAAGGATGTTGAGGATGTTGTTCTTCATGGCAATAATGCTCGCGGATCTAAAGGTATGTGCAATTATGATGGTTTAAATCATTATGGTGCAGATGCTAGTAAAGCCTTAACAACTCATGGGAGTTTTTTTACCCAGTTGGAAGGGGCTATCTCACAGGTTCGCGAAAATCATATTAAACCCGGATCAGAAGGCTACGATCTAATAATTAGTCCTGGGATTTTTCCCGAATTAAGGAATAATTGGGTTACTGGGATTTATAATGAGTATAAGCAATTTAAGGAAACCTATACTGAAGGTCCAGCTCCAGTTATCGGTAATATTATCGAGACTGACGAGATCTGCACGGACAGTAATGGGAACGCTACAGGTTGCTTCACAGATACCCAAGGTTTCATTGTCGGGAAATTAGGACAGCCAAATAATTACATCGCTGAATCGTACGAACTTCACCGCGATTTGATTCCAGGAGAATTTGAAAGTGATGTAAATTATGCGCTACGTTGGGCTGGCGGATTTATTCCGAAAGAACCGAAGGCTTTATGCTTAGTCACTGGGTTAACGACAACCACAGCATATTAAGTACGGCTAATTAGCTTAAAGATTGGAAAACGTGCGTGTTTTTCCGATCAAATTTTTTTTTATTTTAGAAAAATGAAAATTAAAACTTTTGTTGGTGATGTTAAAATTGGTGTATAGTAAATTAACGGATATAGAAAATAGGTTACCATTTGATATAAACGCAAATTCAATTCCATCGAGTAGTCAATTAACGGGCGTACAACTTCAATCAAACTTATTCATTAATGGATTTATAGGGAGACCTTCTGGTTTAACGGAAAATACTGGAGCTTTAAGAATAATAGAGACCGATATTGCAGTAAATTATTGTATGTATTGGCATGATCCCGAATTCTCGCCTTTTTTTAGGTTTACACGCGATCAGAGGATGATTTTAGATAATTATCGTAGCGATCAATGTGTAAGATTGGGAAAATTAGGTTTTGATAGGGATTAAAAATGACTATCGCGGATATTAAGAGTGACGTTGTATCTCATTTAACAGATAATTGGAATACAGGCGTTTGTTCAATGCCAGAGATCCTCGAAGGAGATCGCAAAACTAATTTGCGTGGCAACCAAATCAAATATCGGAATTCTATTAAAGTCTGGGATAATGGAATGGAGCCAGAATATGTAGATCCGCAACGCAAGATTTGGGACGAGTATTACAACGTAAAATTAGAAATAGGATCACGCGAATCGGAAAGTAATTTAAAAAATATTTTATCCGAAACGCAACGCATTATAGGATTGACTGGGATATCGAATTACGATAACCAATTAATTTTGGGTGTAAAAAGGAAAGATTCTTCCGAAGAATATTACTCAGAATTTGATTTTATTGCAATAAAATACAACCAATCCGTGTAAAAAAAGCAAAAATGAAGAGGTGTCCGCTACACCTCTTAAAAACAATCCATAACAATCCAAGAACGGAACGGATTAAACTAGAAAAAGATTGACGGTTTTTCTTAAAATTGCTGTTCGCAAAACAAGGAAAAAACAAAAAGAAAAGTACTAGGTTAAGGTTAAATTAATCCGTTCTTCAAAAATGAATAAAAAAATAAATATAAACAGGTGAAATGAAATATGGCAAAAATATATGCAATTCACTTAGGGTGGGTGTTAGTAGAATCTTATAATGTAGGTGATTTAGGTGACAACGACGGTGCGCGAGGAATTTGTAATGACGGAACATTTTTTTACGTTGTTGATTATAATGGTTCAGCAGTATACAAATATCCTTCAGATTTTAGTTCATTAACGGATTCATATGATATAGGAGCATTGGGTGACAATGATAATCCTTGGGATATTTGTTGGGATGGAACTTATTTTTATGTCACTGATTTTATAGATGCAAAAGTCTATAAATATAATTCTGACTTCAGTACATTAGAAGACACTATTGATATAGGAGCATTGGGTGGTAATGACGAACCGTATGGTATTTGTTGGGATGGAACAAACTTCTTCATTACAGATTATGGGGAAGCGTACGTTTATAAATATCCTTCAGATTTTAGTTCATTAGAAGCAAGTTATGATATTGGCGCATTAGGTGGGAATGACGCACCTATGGGAATTGATTGGGATGGATCTGATTTTTATATATCTGACTATCAAGACGCTAAGGTTTATAAATACCCTTCAGACTTCTCAGAATTAACTACAAGTTTTAATTTAGCTAACTTAGGTGATAATACGCAACCAATGTGTATGTGTTGGGATGGCACATATTATTATGTAATTGAATATAAAGATACTGTTTATAAATATGCAGGGGAAATATTAGATATAACCTCCGATGTCAGCTACTGTAAAATCATCACAGAAGTCCGCCAAGTTCCTAAAGCTATTATAAAGGTACGAAATCAACCATTTGAAGCAGATGATCTCATTCGAATTGTCGGTAATTATACATCATTCAAAAACTGTATAAGGCATGGTAGTTAAAAGAATTAGAAAAACTATTCTAAGTAAATGGGTAAATAAGCTTAACTTAAATAATATTCCAATTGAGTTTATTTATACAAACAATAATACATTTGAAAATGGTTTATGTAGTTATGATTTTAACGCAAAAAAGTATAGGATATTTATAACTCCAAATTCTGATAAAGAAACCTATATTCACGAACTAGGGCATATTTACTTCGATAAATTGACTAATGCTTTAAACTACTATCAAAAAAACCCTTTTAAGAATATTTATATTAGAAATAGCATTGAGGACGGTTTTGTTAATTATAACCTAAGTAAATTTAATGAGTTTTATGATCTTATTAATGAAAATATAGGAAGATCAAAACCAATTAATTATTTGATCAAGAGTTTTAGTTTAAATAGACTTTTAGGTGGTTATATTTATGATTATCTTCATTGGAACTTCATATTAAAACCAAAAGATCGAAATTTACAAAAAGAAATAATCGATTATAATCTCAATATTTACCAAAAAGCTATACTCATAAGAGCAAAACAAGAAAAGATTAAATTCAATCAAAAAGACTTATTCAAATTAAGAATAATCTTAAATCAATTTCCTAAAATTAAAGATCTTAGAGATTATAAGATCTTAAAAAAGTATGAAGATCAGGTTTTAGAAAAATTTGAAAAAATAAGAGATATTTAACCAAAAGACAAAAATCCAGATATCTAAAACCTTAAGATCTTCTTTAGATTAATAAGAGGGTTTAAATCCCGTTATTTCATACACTAGGGATCGATGGAGAAATCCATCTTTCTCTAAATTATTATTTCTTTTACTAAAATCATCAAAATGCGGAATAATTGATTTTCTTTTTTTGTATTGATTAAATAAGATCTTTTTTTGAGATTTCATGAATCTATGCTCTTTTTCTTTCACATTTTTTTGATTTTTATCAGTCAAATCAAATATATCAAGTAAGAAATATAAAGAATCCATAGATAATTCATATTTTTCCGTTTTTTCGCTTTCTCTTTTACAATATAACCAAATACTAAAAACTGGCTTACGATTTTTATGAACTAACACATATTTCCATAAATATTTACAATTTCCTTTTTTTAGTTCTTTACTTATAATAAACATTTTCTTTCTAATATTTTACCTGTTTTTTATCATTTTAATAAAATAAAAAAATAGATGGGGATTATTCCCCATCTTAAAACGTAGCAATAAATACGTTCAATGCGCGTTCTAACAATATACTAACGTTACTTTATTCTTTTTAATGAATCCTAATTTTTCTAATTTGTCAATAATTACTTCTTCCGTTTTTTCTAAGCTTCGATATAGGTTTAAGAGACGTTCTATTTCTTCTTCTTTAGATGCTTCAATCTGCTGGCTCATTTTATCACCTCCTCTATTATTTTTTTAATTCCGTTAATTAGAATCATGATAATAACAAATATTTGAAACCCTATAAGCAAAAATAGAATTAAATCATATATTAAACTCCCGTGAACAACTAAGCCACAGCAATTAACAAATCCCCCTTCACCTTTTTCATATGAATTTTTTATTGAGTTACTTACTAAATGTAATGTTAAAGCGAATACTATTACAAATATAGCTAAAATGGTATTTACAATTAATAAAAATAATAGATTTTTTACTTTTTTTTCCATTTTTATCTCCAATACACGTCATCGTCGCAAGGTTTATAAATCTTCTGACTACAAAACGGTACAAAAGTTTATAAGATTTAACAATAATATACAATTAGATCGGAAGAGTTCTTCTCATCTCCGAGAATTAAACTAATTTTAGTTTAGCTCTTCCGATCGCTATTAATACCTTTTCGATCCCAGATTAAAACTGAAAGAGATGTTTCACGATCTTACCGACAAAGCTTTTCAAAGTTTAAAATTTAAAGAGAATTTTTAGTTAACTTTTAAAAATTAAGAGTATAATAGAAGCTTTTTCTTTAAGTCAGGACTTCTAATATTTTTGTAAGAATTCGGGCCTTTCCACCTGTAGATTGGAGTAGAGTCTTTCCACAAACTAAACAGGTTACATCTGTTGCGCTACACCCGAATATTATTTGCTGATTTCCACAATTTAAGCATTTCACACGTAAGAATCGAGATTTTGGTTGGGGAATTAATTCTTTACCTTTTATATTTTTTGCCATATTAATCACTCAATTATTATTTTTCTTGTAGTTCAAGTTTTTTTACTCGATATGATTTACTATATTGTTTTTTACCACATTCCGAGCATTCAAGTAAAGGCGTTGTTCTTTTATTAATTTTCGCGTTTTTATGAAAAATTTCTTTAGGAAAAGAGCCATATCCTTTCTTCTTTCTTTCCACTCTCCTCCTTCCATGATTCATCATTCGTTCTTTTCCCTTTTTATAAACAGAAACATTATGTACTGTGTGGCTTCTGCATGTTGGACAATATCTATTCATCGTTCGTGGAAACTTCAATTTTCACAGACCTTTCCTTTTATAATTAACATAAGTAGTTAATTATAAATTTTAAATTTTATGAGTTCTGTTTTCTGAAAGCTAAAAATTAATCTTCAAGATGAAAAATTAGTATGATATGGTTTAATAAAAAATAATTTAAACAATTTCTACATAATTTTAATAAATACATAACTAAAGGATGTTTAATGTTTAAGGAGAAATTTAAAGACGGAATTATAAGTGCCAAGCAATTCACCAGAGAGGATATTTCGTATATTTTAAAGAAAGGCAAAGAAATGATAAAGAATACAAATTCTAACTTGCTCAGAGGAAAGATTTTAGCGACTTTATTTTTTGAACCATCAACCCGTACACGTCTTAGTTTTGAATCTGCGATGTATAGATTAGGAGGAAGTGTTATTGGTTTCCAATCTGGTGATGTATCTTCAATTAAAAAAGGGGAGAGTATTGCAGACACTATACGAACTGTAGAAAATTATTGTGATTGTATAGTGATGAGGCATCCGTTAGAAGGTTCTGCCAAATTAGCAGCAAACTTTGCAAAAATCCCAATAATTAACGCCGGTTCTGGCAGTGGTGAACATCCGACCCAAGGATTGCTTGATTTACTCACTATTTCTGAGGAGTGTGGAACTTTAGATGGATTGAATATTGGTATTATGGGAGACTTGAAATATGGTAGAACAGTACATTCACTTTCAATTTTATTGTCAAATTATGAAGTCAATCTCTATTTTATCAGCCCCCCGGAATTGTCAATGAGAAATCGATATAAAGAATTCTTAATTAATGAAAGAGAGGCAAAATTTAAAGAAATAACGCAATATAGAAAAATTCTGGATGTGTTAGATGTCCTTTATATAACCAGAATTCAAAAAGAAAGGTTTGTCGATCAAGAAGAATATGAACGAGTTAAAGGGATTTATGTTTTCAATAAAGATGATCTCAAGGAAACAAAAAGCACTTTCAAATTGATGCATCCTTTACCTCGAATTACTGAAATTTCTCCTGATGTCGATGATTCAGAAAAGGCAATTTACTTTCGGCAGACGAATTATGGGCTTCAACTAAGAAAGGCACTTTTAGCTGAATTACTAAAAGATTAATGATTTATCATAAAAGCGTGTAATTTGGATTTAAATAGGAAATTCATTATTTCTTTAGTTAAAACCTGATTTGAATCCATCTTACAAGCAAATAGAGATCCACCATCAAGTATTCTTTCGAACTTTTTGAATAATGAGATTTTATTTTGAAATGATAAGTTCGAGTTGGTTTGAATTATTTGGAAGGGGTTTTGATTCTTAAAACCATATGGAATTTGAAAAGTTTTAGCACCGTTTAAGATTTTAATATTACAAGGTTGACTTAAATTATAATTAGCGTTTTCAATATCATTTTTTTCTCTAATTAAATCTCTAAGAAAAGATAAAACACTCAATGCAAAATTTTGACTTTTTTCAATTTTATCGAGATCTAAACCACAGTGGTGTTTAACCGCTTCATTTAATCCAAAGAAACTAATTGATTTTAAGGAATCCTCAACCCAGTCATCTAATTTTATTCCTAACACTTCAGTTATAATGAATTTCCAATCCTTCATTTGATTTAATTTTTTCACTACTAAAGTTTTCTTATAATCGAAAAATTCAAAGACTAAGTTTAATTTTTCCTGTAATAGCCTATAAAACATATCATCATTTTGATTCGCTTTTTGAGCAATAATATTTAAATTTATTAATATTTTGTCTAATATTATTCTGTTTTCATTATAATCTTGATTTTTAACACGTACAATTGCTGAATTTAATAAATTAGAAGATTTTTGATTGTAAAATATAATATTCTTTAAACTGGTCAATGAAATAAATTCATTATAAACGTTATCATTAGATATTGAACGATCATATTTGAAATAATCGAACAAAATTAAAGGAGGTATAAACTTTCTTTTGGGATAGTTTTCTGGATTTAAATTTTTAAAAAATACGCTATCGTCTTGAAATAGAGATGAGAAGTCCCTGCTTAGCTCATCACCATTACTATAATTAAAGTCTAATGTTATATGTGGATTATTGTCTCTAAAAGATTCACTATACCCAGACATTCGCGAAATTATTAAACTATAAAGTTCTGATTGATCTTCATTTTTAAGAATGTTAAAATAAGGTAGAAATTTTATATTAAATTCACTTAATAAGATATCTTCAGAAAAATAAGGTTGAAACATTTTCAAGAAATCTGTAAATTTTAGGATTAATGAAATCAAATCCATCATATTTTTGTATTCTTTTGATAAGTTGGATTTATTTTGATAAAGCATCTCCAAAATGCTGTCGGTGGTTAAATGGATGCTTAATGGCCTTAGAGCCCATTGGTTTAAATGAAGAAGTATAACCTCCCCAGATAAATACATATCAGCAAAAGGTTTTGGTAATAAATTTAAAAGTAAATATTGTTCTGAAACATCTGAACCTAAAAGACGGATAAAATCTATAGGAGTGATGTCCTTTGCATTAAAATATTTCGAGACTTCATAAGGAGGCGTCCCTAATCGAGTCAATTTATGTCTTACTTCTTCAAGATCATTTTCTAAGAGAATAACATTAATATATTCACGCATTAATGGAGCAGTTAAATAATCGATATTAGTATTTTTGAGACGTTGTTTAACTTGACTGGCAATATCTTCTGCTAAATGTTTTTCTAATTCACCTTCTTTAATTAAATATTCTTCGATTTTATTGATATTAAATCTCTCTTTAGAATATTTGGAAGTTCTGATCATAATAGGATTTTTACTATCGTTAAGAAGTTGTTCCATATTTAAAATGAACTTTACTATTTGTTTACCAAAAACTGTGATTGAATATCCATCCTCTTTAGAGGATATCAGAGATAAATTTTTTAAGGGTCTTAAGTGGAATGAAAAATTTTTAGAATTGGATATTTTACCTAAAACCTCTTTTTGAAGCGTTGAAAATGACACAGGATTGTCATGTTGATTCAATTTATTTAAAATTTCTCGTCTAATAGGTTGCTGGAGAACTTTCAAATATTTTCCTAAATCTGTTATATTTTTGTCGGAACTCATTAATGTATCAAAAACTTCTTTTGATTCTCTTAAATCTAATTATAAAATAATAGGTTCATCAGAAATATAAAAATTTAGGAAGTTTTGAGTTGCTTGCCATTTTCTGATGATACACTGGTGATATTGAACAGAATATTTCAAATAAAAATTCAAAAACTAGAGAGTCTATCTCGCAGAAACGGCTATTCTTTCAATTTCATCTTTCCTTTTTACGGCTCTTGATTCTTGTGAATTTTTTGATGCTAATGCAAGCTCTTGTGCGAGATTTTCTTCAAAATTATGCAAATTTCCATGAGATCTTGCACCTACAGCCTGAACGAGGTATTTAAGAGCTAAGTCTACTCTCCTTTGAGGAGCAATATCAACAGCCGAAGCATAAGAAATACCACCCATCGCAATTCGAGTTGTTTCTTCTCTGGGAGCGGTATTGCATATTGCGTCTACTAAAACTTGAATAGGATTTTCTCTGGTAATATGTTCTATTAATGTAAATGCTGTCTTTATACATTTAATTAATTTATTTTTCTTTCCGGAGTTGTATGAACTCTTATGTCCTCTTATTTTACTTCCAATAAATCCAGGAGCTAATAATCTATTTAATAACCTTTCTACAATTGAAATGTTTGACTTCCAAAACCTCTTATGTTCATGCCGTCCGCAAGATGATGGCACGATAATCGGTCTCAGATTAATATAATTTTCTAAGGTAAAATCTCTTACTTCTATATCTTCAAAAGACCATTTATTAAATAGCTTGACAGCTAAATTACTCTTACTCATCTTGATTACCTCATTGGCTTTTCTTTCTTTCCGGTCAATAATGCTTGTAAGCTAACACCATTCACACTAACCACTTTCCAGCGAACCCCCGGTAAATCCCCGACAGCTCTGCCTTTTGCCCCTCCAATGCCCTCAACAATTACACGGTCATGTTCTTCTATGAAATTAAGGGCACCATCACCAGGCAAGAAAGCAGTCACACCTTTCCCGTTTTTCTTGAGCTGAACCCTTACACATTTTCGAATTGCAGAGTTTGGTTGTTTACTTTCTCGTCCCACTTTTTGCAAGACAATTCCCAATGCTTGCGGGGCACCTTCAAGTGGATCTGCCTTCTGTTTTAATTTTAATCTCTTCCTTTTATATTTAGTTTTACTCCATCTGAATCTCTTGCGATTCTTTTTCAGTTGTCTGGCAGCGTATAATCCTTTTGGCTTTCCTATGTTAACACACCAAATATCTAATTTTAAATAATAATTAATGAATTAATATTTCTTTAAACTTAAAATTTGTGATTTAATTAGTTCTTAGTATTAATTATGACATTATCTACATCAAAATGACGAAGAACTAATAATTTAATTTTTCGAATCATGCTCCCATCTTTTCCAATAGCTTTACCACGATCTTGGGGTCTTACGGAGATAATAACAGTTTTCTTTTGATTTCTACTCTCCCTTATTTCAATGTTTTGAACTTTTATTGAATTTTTAGTAGTATTTAGAATCGATTGTATGAATTCATTAAGATTTTCTGAGAATGGTATGACATCTATCTTCTTTTGAAGTTTTGCCATTAAATCTTTTACATGTTCTCCAGCTTTACCTATTGCTTTTCCAACATCTTCCTTTTTAACTAAGAAAATTATGATCTCCGAGTGATTTTCTGGAGATTTAAAGATCATACAATCTTTGATAATCGCCCCAGAAATGTTATTAAATAGTGAGATAAGTTCCATTGAACCCCTATCAATTTTAATATTCTTTTTTAGCATAGCTTAATTTCCAGATTAACGTTAATTTCTTTTGGTTTTTAAAGATAACAAATCAGAATCTCCCTGATCAATAATACCTATAGCAGAAATCATGTAAGGCTTAGCACACGCTAGTCCAAGATCCCAACTTGAACCCTTATATTTATAAATAAAAAGTTTATTCTTCAATAATGAATTATAATAATTAAATTGGCTTTCCAACTCTTTAGGACAATTGTTTGCAATTATTAACATCTTAAATGGATTATCCCTTAAGCCTCTTAAAACTTGATTTTTCCCGTAAATAACTTTTCCTGTCTTGTAAGCGACTTTGATATTTGTATCAATATCAAATTCTTTTTTCTTTTTACGCGATAAGTCAACAGACGTATCAGTTTGTTTGCTCTTCTTTTTTTTTGCCATTAGTAGCCAACTTTTTAATTGCTAATATCGTCTTTTTATTATACATTATTTAAAAGTAATTAAAAAAAATATATTATCATTTTAATTTTTTTGCCATGTTTTACAAGTTCTTCTTCAACACATCTAATTTATTGCTTAAATCAAAGTTAATTTATTCTTTTATTGGTTCCGGATTTATTTATTACCCTTTATGATTTCAAGATTTTTATCTAAATCGAACATTATACTGACTCTTCCTGTCCCAATAGGTGAGATTTGCCCAATTATGACGTTTTCAGGGATTCCAAGCAATTTTTCTTCTTCTCCATATAATCCCGCATCAAGTAATTGATTTACGGTAACTTCAAAGGCAGCCCTGGCAAATACACTTGATTTAGAGCCAGAAATTCCATGCCTACCTATCGATTGAATGGTCCCGGATACGCACATGAGGTCAGATAAAATAAGCAAGTGTCTTAAATCAACATCCAATCCTTGTTGTTCAAGAACTTTTTGAGATTCCCTAATTATCATGTTTCTAGCAGCTTCTATTCCGTATAGCTTTTCAACTTCATGTATATGATTTGAAACAGTTCGTGCAGCATCAACACCTTCAATTTGTACTACTCCTTGTAGATTAGTTCCCTCAGTTTTAATTATCCATTCCTTTTTGACTTCTTCTAAAGGCATTAGTAATCCTCTTTTCACCCCTCTTATGCCCTTTACCACTTTTTTCAGAATTTTTTCTCGCATTTTTTGTAAGCTTTGTAAATCCTCAATTCCAGGATCGATAATTACAGAATTGCCTTCTCTTTTAATAGTTCCCTTTTTCTTATATCTTTTTAAAATCTCGGGAATTTCATCAATATCAATTCCTTTTTTTTCACAAATTTCAGGTATAAGATTAATGATAATATTCCAATCTACATAATCCAAATCTACATCATGTGTAATATTCTCTATTCTAATTTGTTCTATACGATTGTGAACTTTAATAGCAGTTTCTTCAGACCCCCCATACTCTTTTTCAAGAAATACCTCCATTTGGGGAGTTGATGGGAATCGTCTCGCATCAACAATCTCGATTAAACGGGGAAGTCCTTGAGTTACGGAAAATTCCTCTACTCCAGCATAATGAAAAGTTCTTAAAGTCATTTGAGTACCGGGTTCTCCAATGCTTTGTGCAGCAACTACTCCACAAGCCTCCGATACTTCTATTTTTGCATTATTGTAATTTATAAATATTTTATTTAAAAAATATTCTAACTGTTCTTCTTCTAACTCAATATCAATTATTTTATCTCTAATTTTTTCAATTAAATCTTCTGGAATTCCATCATCTTGTAATTCTTTTAAACGTTCTTCTAAAATTTTTGGTGTAACTTTTGCCATTTTACATACACACTCTTTATAATTTTTATTATCCAAATTTTTCTGCTTTCCATTCAATATAACCTTTAGTTAATTTTCCCCGCCATACAGCATTTTTTCCAGTTTCTTCATTGTATTGTGCTTGAAGTGCTTCTTCGTCCTGTTCATCGGCAGTTGGTCTATCTTTTTTTGCGGGTGCTTTTTTGGCAGGCTCTTTTTTGGCGGCAGCTTTTTTAGCTGGAACTTTTTTAGGAGCTGCTTTTTTTGGAGCGGATTCACTTTTGATTTCTTTTTGAATTTTATCAACATCAAGAGCTTTTGCTTTAAGTAATAGGACATCTAAATTAACGGCATTACCGTGATCAGTATGCATTGGATCTATTCCATCATCACCAAAACTAAATTGTATTATATTTTTATCTGAATTACGAACTGTACCATCATTTTCAATGACCATATCTTGTAGGGCATTAACTAATCTCCTTTGCATATATCCACTTGTGGAGGTTCTTACTGCAGTATCAACAAGACCCTCACGACCTCCCATTGCATGAAAAAAGAATTCTTCAGGGCGTAGACCATTACGATAAGAGGATGTAACAAAACCGCGTGAACGGGGAGTAAGATCATTAATTTTGAAATGAGGTAAAGTTCTTTGACTATAACCTCTATTAATTCTTTCACCTCTTATTGCTTGTTGTCCAACTACAGCAGACATTTGGCCTAAATTCAAAATATTACCTCGAGCACCTGATTTCGTCATAATAACAGAATGAGCTTCATCTCCAATATAATGTGCTGCAGTTTCCTCTGCTTTTTTACGAGCTTCTGCCAACACTTGTCTTATCCTCAGCTCTAAAGTTTCTCTCATTGAACGTCCAGGGGCCCTTTTCAAAATTTTTGTGTTATTTTCATTAAAGGCTTTTATGAGCTTTTCAGCCTCCTTATTCGCCTCATCCAATATCTGTTGAATTGCATCGTAAGCCAATCCTTTTACGTAAACTTCATCTAAACCCATCGTCATCCCATTTTGACGAATCACATATAGCAGCATTTTAGTAGCATTATCTAAAAATTCTCTTCCCCTTGCATTGCCATGATCTTTTATTATTCGCGCTAAAATACTGTTCGATTGCATTGCGCCAAATGAATTTTCATCAATGGTTCCTGTAATCAATTCACCATTTTTAATCATTACATACGCATCAAATTTGCAGTCTTTTCCTTTACATACATCACATTTTTTACAAAATTTAGATCTTACTCGTATATTTAAATCATCCGGAAATAATGAACTAAATATTTGCTTTCCAGAATACATAGGTTCGGGATCAGTAGTAATTGGTGTTAGATGATCTAATTGAAAATCGGGATTGGTTTCAAAAATTCCACCCATATATAATAATTTTAATGTATCTTTTTTATTGTATAATGATTCCTTACTTGTAAATTGAAATACAGATGATATAAAATCTTGAATTCCACCTAATATGGGGCCTCCAAATCGAGGTGATAAAATATGTTCTTGAACTTTTAGCAATAACTCTGCTTCTGTACGCGCTTCTTCACTTTGCGGTACATGTAAATTCATCTCATCACCATCAAAATCAGCATTGTATGGAGGGCATACAGTCAAATTTAATCTAAATGTTTTTCCATCCATAATTTTTACTTCATGAGCCATAATCGACATTCTATGAAGAGATGGTTGTCGATTGAACAGAACTAAATCCCCATTATTTAAATGTCGTTCAACTGTAAATCCAGGAGCTAGCATATCAGCAATGATTTTTCTGTTTTTTACATATCGAAGATCAATCCTTCTTCGATCATTTCTAATTATATAATTTGCCCCCGGATGTCTAAGAGGACCATTAAGAACTAATTGTTTCATTTCTTCGATGTTCCAATCATTTACATTAGTTGGGATTGTTAATATTTTGGCAACGTCTTGGGGAACCCCTACATCATTAACACTAATATATGGATTTGGTGAAATTACACTTCTTGCGGAAAAATCTACCCTTTTACCGCTTAAATTACTTCTAAAACGTCCTTCTTTGCCTTTAAGCCTTTGAGTTAAGGTTCTTAACGCTCTCCCAGAGCGATGTCTTGCAGGGGGTATCCCTGAAACTTGATTATCAAAATAAGTAGTTATATGATATTGTAATAATTCCCATAAATCCTCAACGATTAAATGAGGGGCTCCTGCATCAATATTTTCTCTTAACCGCTGATTAATTCTAATAACATCTACTAATTTATGGGTTAGATCATCTTCAGAGCGAATTCCACTGTCCAAGGTAATCGAAGGTCTTGCACAAACAGGAGGAATAGGTAATACAGTAAAAATTACCCATTCAAGTCTAGCATTTGCCGGAGAAATACCTAATATTCTTAAGTCAGGATCTTGTATTTTTTTAAGACGTTCTAATATTTCTATAGGAGTTAATCTACGCGATCCTTTATTTTCTTCCTCTTCATAAAAGGTTGTAGGTTTTTCAATTATAATTTTCTTTTTAATAGCTCCACAGTAAGGACATTGTTTTGTTTTTCTTGCTTTTTTAAATACAACTTTCGTAAAATCTTCCTCAGTCTCAAACGAGATTTGAATATTTTTTACTTGTTCTTCTCTAAATTGTTCTTTTTCTTCGTCTGTAAGCATTAATTTAGAGCATTCTGGGCAAATGGAACGTAACACTTTTAATACTTTCTTGGCATATCCGACATGAATTACCGGTCTCGCCAATTCTATGTGTCCAAAGTGCCCCATACAATTACTTACAAGGTTTCCACAAGTTTGGCATCTTTGTCCCGGCTCAATAGTACCTAATCGCTGATCCATAAGTCCTGAAGGAATTGGTAACCCATCTTCATCATAAGTGTCGGCTGTAATTATTCTAGCAGCTGACATTTTTCTAATCTCGTCCGGACTTAATAATCCGAATTTGATTTTCTCAATCATTTTGGTCCTAGAAAATGTATAACTCATAGGAGATAACATCCACTAATTTCTATTTGAAATTCTAATACTATATAAAAATAAGTTGACAACTCTTGCACTATGGAGTAAAAAATACATTAAAAAATAAAAATTTTTTGGTTTTAGAGCTAATATTTATCTCTTTTTTTATTTTTTATATCTATAGATAAAAATGATTTAAAAACCTCTGTTCTAAGAGGATTCATTTTAGACTTATTTACAGTCAGTGTGATTCATAATGACAAAAAAATTATTCTGGATACAACCTTACGATAAAGAATTCGAAGCAACAATAACAGCAGTAAGGAAAGAGGGAACAGTATTAGATCAAACTTTATTTTACCCTAGAAGTGGTGGACAAGCAAGCGATCGGGGCATTCTAAAAATGGGTGATTTAAAATTAGAAGTTGACAATGTCTCGAAAGCTGACGATGAAATAATTCATCAAATTCCTACGGAATTCCTCGATACTATGAATATAGGAGACAAAATTACAGGGACCATTGATTGGGAATACCGATATGGTTTAATGAAAGCTCATACATCTCAACACTTATTTTCAGCAATCGTGAAAAAGATGCTTGATATAGATACAGGACGAGTAGATATTAGTTTTGAAGAAGTCACATTTCAATTAACTAAGAGTTTGAGTTATGATCAATTAAAATCAGCATATAAGGAGATAAATCGTATTTGCACTGTTGAAAATATCAAAATAATTAGTAAAATTATCACATATAAAGAAGCGGTCGATCTTAGCAAAGATATTAGAGGAGAAGAATTGCCTAAACACGATACTATCAGGCTTATCGAAAGTGAAAATTATGATTTAACTGCTTGCGGGGGAACCCATGTTCGGAACTCTAACGAAATCGGTCTTTTATTCATATATGAATTTAAGAGGGGGACTGATATTAAATATAACGTTGGTATGAAAGCTTTAACAGAAATATCAGAAATGATTCCGGATCTTTTAGAATTTAGCAATTCAATAAACCAACCAATAACAAATTTAAATGAAACCCTTAAAAAACGTTCAAATCTAATTGATAATTTACAACGGGATAAGATCGATCTTACAATTAATATTTTACACAAACTTTCCGAAAATCCTAATTTGAAAATAGAAAATATTGGCATAAGCTATATAGATTTTCAAGTTGATAACAAAACGCTTTCAAAGGAGTTCAAAAATTTTCCACCAAATTCGCTTCTTATTATCAAGCTAGAAGAGAAAAAGTATAAAATTTTTTCAAACTCTAAGGATATCCTAGCTAAGGAGGTTATACAATATTTAATAGAGAAATATGAGGGAAAAGGGGGTGGTTCAGACACTTCTGCTCAGTGTGCCCTAGATAACAAACCTGTGGACATTTTAAATGATATGAAAATATTTTTAAATCAGAAATAACACACACACCGCCTAATAAATCTTATTATAATTGATACAGAACGGAATCGCAAAACGAGAGGTACAAGAACTAGTTTGAAAGATTGTCTTTCTTTACAGATAGGAGAAACTGTACTCTTTAAATTTTTGTGATTAAAAATGTTTTTGAATTTTATTAACCACTTTTCATTTGAGACCGACTATTTTAGCATATTAAAATAAGTAGATTTATATAAAAGAATTTAATTTGATGTTATAATTTATACATTTATTATGGATAAACTTGGCATTCTTAAAATTAAAGTTGTAAATTTTATTCTACAGATTTTCATTTTAAGTTTATTCATCTATGTTTTTAATTATAAGTTTGAAATTAATTTTGATGGAAGTATATCAAAAGAACGGCGAGATATTATTCAATTTCTCGCAAATTATATAATGTTTGATGCAAACAATATCTCTGAAGTTCAATTCATATTCATATCATGGATTATTATATCGCTTATCCCAGTAATTAATTTCGATGATTATAAAACGATATATTCCATGAATTTATATACGTTTTTCTTTCCCAATTTCTTTTTTTATATCTTCTTATATCGATATTCACCTAATTATTTTCATTCACGTTTTTCTACGCTTATTATACAAACCTTAATTCTTGGTGTTATTATCGTGGTTTTTTCAATTGGAATTTCGTTTGTATTAAAAAAAACCATAAGACATAAAGGGAAAGCTCAATTTGAAGATTTTAAAAAAATTGTTAAGAACATTACATATAAGTGTCCCAACTGTGGGACTGAATTTAACTCAATCCCAAAATACTGTTATACTTGCTTAAAAGAATTAGAAACAAATGAGAATTTTCATGAGTGATAATAATATGGCCCTTGACGGCTTATTTAAGCCCCAAACTGCTGCTATTTTTGAAGCGAAGGAGAATTTTTCCTTTTTCATAGAAGGTTTTAAGACCCAAGGTTTTGATTTAGATAACTTATATTTAATTTCTCCATCAGAGGAGGAGATTTTAGGTATAAAATGTTATAAATCTTTTAGCAACATACCAATTAATACAATTGATCTGTTAATCTTAGCAGTTGGCAGAGATCGCCTTATAGATTCTTTAAGAAGTATTTTAGCTGTGAAAAAAGTTAGATTTATTCACTTTTTCACAGCCAGAACGGGCGAAGCTGATGAGATTGGTCTCAAAATTGAAAACGAAATAAGAGAGATATTAGAGCATGAGTATCCTAACACTCAAGCAATCGGTCCCAATTGCATGGGTGTTTATTGTCCTAAACATAGTTCTTATCTTCCTGACTTTCCCACTGAAAAGGGAGTTATAGGATTAGTTTTTCATTCTGGTGATTTATGTACAAGAACAATAAGATATGGTTTCATAAGACATAATTTAACCTTCTCGAAGGGAGCAAGTATTGGTAATTGTGTAAATCTACAAGTTTCTGATTTTTTGAAATTTTTTAAACATGATGAAGAAACTAAGGTCATAGCTACCTATTTTGAAGGATTTTCTCGATATGGAAAAAATGAAGGAAGAAAAATATTCAATTTATTGGAAAATATAAAAAAACCTGTTTTATTCTTAAGGGGAGGTAAAACTAAGAGAGGACAATCTGCGGTATTAACTCATACTGGCTCACTGGGAACAGATGAAAAAATTTGGAGAGCTATTTTTAATCAAACGCCTTTAATCGAGGTAGGAAGCTCTATAAATGAACTTCTTGACTTTTTATACATATTCAATAAATATTATAAGAATAATCGAGGAACATTGATAGAAGATCAAATAAGTTTTTATCCCAAAGGTAAAAATACATTAGTAATTATTTGGTCAGGAGGTCTGGGCATTCTTGACACTGATACTTTAACTGAATTTGGGTTGAATTTACCATTATTCGATGGGAAAATAGTAGAGAAATTAATGGAAATATATTCTTTAAAAATAGGATCACTCTCAAATCCCCTTGATCTTCCTTGGATTTCATCCAGAAGACATCAACAATATCTCGATCTTTGCAAAGCAGCAATTTCTGAGGACATCCAATTAGTAATAATGTACTCGGATGCTCGTCGTCGTGATAAAAAGACTTTTGAAATTATGTATAATAATTTAAAAACAATAAAAGAATATGTAGAGTCGCTAAATAAAGTGTTTATCCTTATATTGCCTGATTCACCTTCCAATCTTAGAAAACAATATTATAAAATGCTTCTTAAAGATGATTTTCTGGTATATCCCGATATCCAAAGAGCAGCTAAAGCTTTTTTGGCATTTTATCAACATGGGAAACAATTAAGAAGAATGCTAAAGAAAGAAAAATTATAATTTTTAAATCCAAGAATAAAAATGTCAAGGTTAAAGAAAGAATTTACAATAAAAACGTCCAAGAGTATTGAAAATATGAAATCTTTAGATTTATTGTTTAAACCTCGAAATGTAGTTATTTTTGAAGCGAAACCAAAAGTGGGTTATTTCATAGAAGGATTAAAATCACAAGGCTTTAATTTAGAGAATTTATATCTAATTTCTCCATCTAAAGATGAATTATCTGGCTTAAAATGCTATAATTCATTTGATGATCTTCCAATCGAAACCATTGATTTATTAATTTTATCTATCAAAAGAGATTTAGTTATCCAAGCTTTAAATAATATTTTTTCTAAGAAAAAGGTAAATTTTATCCATTTTTTTACCGCAGGAATGAGTGAATCTGATGAAGAAGGACTATTTATTGAAAATCAAATTAGAAGAATTCTCGAGAATCCAGAAATTACCACCAGAGCGATTGGACCAAATTGTTTCGGTATATATTGTCCCAGTGGAAATAATTCATATATGCCATTTTTTCCAAATAAAAGTGGAAATATCGCCATAATTTCTCATTCTGGAGATATACTTTCTAGAACGGTGGGAAATGGAGCACTTATTTATAATCTGACATTTTCTAAGGGAGCTAGTATTGGTAATTGCGTGAGTTTACAAGTCTCTGATTTTTTAGAATATTTTAACCAAGATGAAGAGACCGATATTATTCTTATATATTTTGAGGGCTTTTCTCGTTATGAAAAATTGGAAGGGAGAAAATTATTTGAATTATTAATTAATATGCGAAAGCCTGTGTTAATTTTAAGAGGCGGAAAGACTAAGAGAGGGCAGTCTGCGGTTTTGTCCCACACTGGTTCATTGGGAACTCCTGAAAGAATATGGCATGCATTGTATAAACAAACTCCTTTAATAGAAGTTGGAAGTTCTATAGAAGAAGTTATAGATCATTTATATTTCTTCTATGAATTTTATAAAAAAAATCGAGATTTGTCATTAGATGCTAAGATCGATAAACTCCCTAAAGGAAAAAATGCCCTGGTAATTATTTGGAGCGGAGGGATTGGTATTATCGATACTGACGTCTTAACCGAATTAGGATTTAATTTACCATTATTCAAGGGAGAAAAAGAGGAAAAATTAAATAAAATATATCCAGTTAAAATTGGTTCTCTTTCCAATCCTTTGGATCTTCCTTGGGTCTCGCGATCTGAAAAATATCTTGAATTATGTAAAGAAGCTATTTCCGAAGATATTGATATTGTGTTTATGCATACAGATGCAAGATTTGGTCGGAATTTAAAAAAACGTTTAGACAATTTGACAAAAATTAAAAATTATGTAGAATCCCAAAATAAAATATTAATCTTAATATTGCCTGAAACTCCCGAAAAAAATCGGATTCGATACTTCCGTGCATTGGTTGAAAATGGATTTATTGTTTTTCCTGAACTTATGAGAGCTGGAAAAGCATATTTAGCCCTATATAATTATGGAATAAAAATTAAAAAGATGGAAAACAGAATTTAGATTTGTTAAATTATTTAGAGAAATATAAAGTGAAATTTAATAATGTCAAAAAACAAAGAAAAGGAAAAATACTTGGATCCTTTATTTAAACCTAAAACAGTAGCAATTTATGGTGCCAGCGAGAGGGGTTCAACAAAACATTTTGTTGGAGGATTAGAAGTCCAGGGATTTAACAAGAAAAATCTTTATTTGATTAATCCATCTAAAGAGGAATTATTTGGATTAAAAGTATATAAATCACTTAAGGAAGTTCCGGAAGAGGAAATTGATCATCTTATTTTATCTATCAGAAGAGAAAGATTAATTCAAAGTTTAGAAGAAATTTTTTCACAGAAAAAAGTGAATTCAATCCAAATATTTACCGCAGGCACGGGAGAGTATGATACTGAGGGGATACAAATTGAAAGAGATATTAAAGAAATGCTTAATGATGAGAAAGTTAACACCAGAATTATTGGACCTAATTGTATGGGGGTTTACAGTCCAAGTGGACATATTGCATATTTAAAAAGTTTTCCGCAAGAACCTGGTAATATTGGTTTAGTATTTCAATCAGGTGATTTACACACCAGATTGATTAAGTTTGCTAATTTAAGATATGGAGTTAAATTTTCAAAGGGGGTCAGCATAGGAAACACTGTAGATCTTCAAATATCTGAGGTCTTAGAATACTTCAATACTGATGAGGAAACTGATATTATCGCAGTATATTTTGAAGGATTCTCTACTCTTCATCCAAATGAGGGCAAAAAATTATTAAAAACTTTAAAAACTATGAAAAAACCTGTTCTTTTTATGAGAGGTGGTGAAACTGAACGCGGACAAACTGCGGTCCTTACACATACAGGTACGATCGGAACAAAACAAAAAATATGGGATGCTGTATTTAAACAAACACCTATCATTAAAGTTCCAAGCTCTCTAGATTCAATTTTAGATTATATTTATATTTTCTATACATATATCAATAGATATAAAAAAATTGGAATAAAGATTAATGAAATTCCATATCCAATTGGAAAAAATACTCTTGTAGTGTTATGGTCTGGAGGATTTGGAATATTGGCAACGGACACATTAACTAAATTAGGATTGAATTTGCCTAATTTCAAGGGAGAAGTCTTGGAAAAATTAAGACAAATTTACCACATCAAGATCGGGAGCTTAAGCAATCCTTTAGATATGCCGTGGATTGAAAGCAGTAAGGAATATTTAGAGATATGTAAAGCTGCAATTGCAGAAGACATTGATCTCGTCATAATCGAAACGGATGTTGCTAAGAATTTTAAACAAACAAAACATTTTCCCGGGTATTATTCAAATTTAAAAGAAATTAAAGAATTTGTGGAATCTTTAGATAAACTTTTAATTCTAATTCTCTACCAATATCCCAGCCCACACCGAAAAGAATTTTACGATATGCTCATCGAAGATGGTTTTATCGTATATCCTACTCTTCCTCAAGCAGCAAAATCTTATTTAGCATTATATGAATATGGTCTGAAAATACAAGCCTTAAAAAATCAATAAAATGGAATTAAGATCAATACGTATTCAATTTTAATCTTATTTTTGAAAAAACCTAAAATCTAAAGATAAAGTATAATTTACAAAATTAATATTAATAAAAGCCATTAATAAATGGTTCTACCTATGAACAGTAAAACAATTGAATCGCTTAATGCCTTATTTTATCCAAAAAATTTGGCGATATATGAGGCAAGTGAAAAACTATGGTATTTCATGATGGGGCTTAATGACCTTAATTTTGATAAAAATAAATTATTTTTAATCAGTCCCTCAAAAGAAGAAATATCAGGTATAAAGTGTTATAAATCCTTAAAAGACGTTCCAGATGATACAATTGATCATTTAATATTATCAGTTGGAAGAGATAGAATAGTCGAAAGTCTAAAAACGATTCTATCTCAAAAAAAAATAAGATCAATGCACATTTTTACCGCAGGAATGGGAGAGTCTGACAATCAAGGTGTAGAAATTGAGAAACAAGTTAAAGATATCCTTGACAAGGATACAAACACGCGTGCAACTGGTCCTAACGGTATGGGTGTTTATTCAGCAAAAGGACACTTAGCATATGAACCTCTAATGCCTAAAGAACCCGGAAATATATCTCTAGTATTTCAATCAGGAGATCTTCACTCGCAAATGGTAAGACTTGGTGCTATTCGCCATGGATTAAGATATTCAAAAGGAGTTAGCATTGGAAACTGTTTAGATCTGCAAGTTGCAGATATGCTAGAATATTATAATAATGATAGAGATACTGATTTAATTTTAGTGTATTTTGAAGGCTTTAACTCGCTACACCCAAACGAAGGAAAAAGATTCTTAAAAACTCTCAGAGAGATGAAAAAACCCGTATTATTTATGAATGGTGGAAGTACGAAAAGATCGCAAACTGCCGCATTATCTCATACAGGCTCAATTGGTACAAGTCAAAAGATTTGGAAAGGAATCTATAAACAAATGCCTATATTGGAAGTTCCCACATCTTTAGATGATATGATAGACTACACTTATCTCTTTTCTAATGTAATAAATCGATATAAAAGTAAAAATAAGGAAGTAGTATACCCTAAAGGGAAAAATGCATTGATAATTCTCTGGTCTGGAGGTTTTGGAATTGCTGCAACAAATACTTTAACAGAATTAGGAATGAATGTGCCTGTCTTCAAAGGTGAGTTTTTAGAAAAATTAAGAAAAATCTATCCCGTTAAAATTGGAAGTCTTTCCAATCCTATAGATTTACCATGGATCTCCTCTTCTGATAAATACCTAGATCTTGCATTGACTGCCATCACAAAAGATATAAATCTTGTTATGGTTTTAACCGATGCGTGGGAAGATATTGAGAGTGAAGATTATTTTCAAAAATATTATAACAATTTACTGAAAATAAAGGAACACACAGAATCTTTAGATAGTATTTTTTCCTTGGTTTTTCCTTATTACCCCGCAAGAAGGAGGAGAAAATATTATTCTAAACTCCAGAAAGATGAATTTATAATTTATCCCTCTTTTCGAAGAGCCGCAAAATCATTCTTAGCTCTTTATGAGTATGGGAGGAAAATTAACAAAATTAATCAAAAATAATTTCTGAACTTATTATTTATCTTCATTCGAAGAAAATTTGATTTTTCAATTCTTAACCAATTCTTTTTACTTTTTCAAATGGTGATACGGCAATATTACATGAGTATTTTTAGCATTAAAGGATTTGATTCTTAAGTAAGAAAAATTGTCATCGGAAAGATATCTAGAGGAGACATAAATAAATTCATTGAAAAGTTGTGCAGTTTATTACTAATTTTACAGAGTGTTTCAATATAAATGAAAAAAATTATATTGAATTACTAAATTTAAACGAGATTAAACATGGCTATCGTAAAGACAACCAATCACGTTGAACTGAAGGCGGATGAACTAATTCACATCCAGTTCATATGCCCAGTCTGTAAATCTGAAAAAGAGCTTTCAATAAATAAATCAGTCATTAATCAAGCAAAGCAATTAACCACCATATCAATACCCCAGAATAAAATCTGTCAGCATCATTTTCAAGCATTTGTGGATAAAAATTTTAAAGTACGAGGTTACCAAAAAGTCGATTTCTCTTTTGATTCTGATAATACAGGGGATCAAAGTATCATTATTTATAATGCAAAACGGAATGATAAAGAACTATTTAAAAATTTGATGTTGAAAGCAAACTACGTCGAATATTGCCCTGGTGATGCGGAAAATCATAAGGGTGAGAGACAAAATAAATTCAACCACCAAAAGAAAAAAAATGAAATATCAAGAGTGAAGAAATTGCGAATAGAAAAAAAAGAAATGACTCTTGAGGAAATTTATGAGCAATTTTGGGATTTTATCGATGATGATAACCAAGAATTTCGAGAGTTTATTATAAAGGATCAAAGAAGAGAGAATAAATTCTAATGACAGAAATCATTTTGAAAGAAAATATCATAAAGGATAATTTCATAAATTGTGCCTTTTATGAAAAATGTACTTTACCTAAACGGAATACCCTCTGTGACCGTTTTCCAGATTATACTATCTGCCCTGAATTTCAGGCAAAAAGAACCAAATTAATTCGTCATAATTAAAATTCTCAAAAATTATTTTTATCTCTTTTTTAATAGCAATAAATTCTTATTGACAATCATCTTTAAATAAAGAGAAAATTAAAAAAAAAAAGAAAAGATTTAATTAATTAATTCAAGATTAATTTAATTTGCTTAGATTAAACCAATAGCAATTTTCATATCTTGTTGTGTGACTTTCTTTCGCCCACTGTGTTTTGCGATGTCAAGAGCACATGCAGTTAAGTCTTTGGCATATTCTTCAAGATAGTCCATTAACTTATCAACTGCGGCTCTACTTACGATCTCAGCTCCTGCTTTTTTCATTAAAGCTCTAAGTGGGCTCCAGGCAAATGCGGCCATAATTTATCATTCCTCCACTAATTTTTAATTAATAATTATGTTTTTTAAGATTTTAAATAACTTAGTTATATTAAGATTAACATTTCTTATATTTAAATATGTTGGTTGATCTTTATGAATCCGATTAATTTGATCAACCACTTTTGGTCGACAAAAAAAGTTATCAAAGATAAAAAAAAAATTCTTTACTTGTGAAATTCATTTAATGATCTGAAATAAACATGAGTATATTTTGATCGGTTCATAATATGAATATGATCACACTGTATTATTAACATGAAAAATTTCAACCCATTTATGTAAACTGAACTGATAGCAAAAACTTTTAGATGGTTATGGTTAGAAATCTAAAAGAAACCTCTTTTTTTAGTCTCATTTTCTCACATTTTTCCAATAAAGAAAATAATTAATATATTTAGTTTTTAAATAATCCTTGCATTATGATTCTTCCATTAAACAATATTATCAGTAGTATTAATTTTAAAAAGGATTTATGTTAACAAGTAATATATTTCGAGATAATTGAGTTTTATTATGAAGTATGATGTAGTAGTCTCGGGAGCGGGTCCCGCAGGTTCTAGGTGTGCTGAAGTCATCGCAAAAGCAGGTTATAAGGTTGCATTGATTGAAAAAGATATAAATTTCCGAAAGCCATGTGGTGGGGGAATTCCAAGAGCCAGCATATTTAGATATTACCCACAATTGAAAGATTTGGATCTTGTGAAAAAGAATTATATCGCAATGTATTCCGCTGATGGCCATATACTCGAACATAGTTTTGAAGAAACGGATGTTAATCCAATAGTTATAGATCGGTTAGAATTTGATAATTTAATTAGGAATATTGCTGTGGATGCTGGTGCAGAGCTGTTTGATAAAAATATTTCATACGATTTTATATACAAAGATCAAAAAAAAATTGGAATTAGAACTAAAACACCCTCAGGTACAAACGAATATCTTGCAAATATTATTGTTGTTGCTGATGGAATGAGCTCTAAATTAGCCCATAAATCGGGATTAAGAGAGAAGTGGAGCCCTCTGAATATTGGTATAGGGAAAGCAGAGATTTTAGAAGGAAAAAATAATCTAAATGAGAAGGGTTCTTATTTCTTTTTTAAAAAATATGGATATGGTTGGATTTTTCCAATAGATAAACAGAAGTTCAACATTGGGACTATTACGTATTACGAAAATAATCTAAAGTATAATATTAGAAATCTTTTTGAAGAATTTCTTCACGAATCGCAAAATAGGAATTTTTTATCAAAAGAGGCTTATAAAGTAATATGGTCGGCTATTTTTCCGGAGCCTGCCACAGGAGTGTTAGAAAAAAGTCTCTATGATGACAATATCATCATCGTTGGTGATGCAGCGGGATTTGTAGGGCCAATAAGTGGAGAAGGGATTCATGGTGCTATTATCTCCGGTCAGATTGCAGGAGAAACATCGGTAAATGCCTTGAAGAATGATGATTTCACTGCTAATTCTCTGAAGGGTTTCAAAAAACATCCTAAAATTAAAAATTTAATTAGATTATTCAAATTTCAGCGAAATTTAGTAACCTTTTTTTATGAAAATGAGGGTGAAAACCTTAATAAGCTCTTTAAGATGGTGGAAGAAAGTAAAGAATTTAAACAGATTGTAATAAATACCTTTATCTTCGGTCAAAATCCCCCGAAAGATTTTATTTCAAGAATAAAAGGAAGTAAAAATTAATATCAATTAGTAGCAGTTAAATATTTTAAAAAATGTGGTAAAAATATGTATGATGTGGTAATTTCAGGAGCCGGTCCAGCAGGCTCCAGATGTGCTGAGATTTTAGCAAAGAATGGATTTAAAGTTGCCCTGATTGAAAAGAATGTAAATTGGAGGAAACCATGTGGTGGAGGTGTAAGCGCAAGGATAATGTCCAAATATTATCCTCAATTGAAAGAGTTGAATCCACTCCGATTAAATGGTGCGCTGATGTTTTCTGCAGAATATTATAAAATGGGATATAGTTGGGAAGAGCAAGGTACTGATTCAATAATAATGGATCGATTGGAATTCGATAATTTCATAAGAAACGTAGCAGTGGATGCCGGTGCGGAGCTTTTTGATAAAAATATCTCATTTGATTTCATAGTCAAAGATCAGAAAAAAGTAGGGATAAGAACTAAAACTCCAGATGGGGTAAAAGAGTATTTAGGTAAAATTATTATAATTGCTGATGGAATGAGCTCTAAATTGGCAGTAAAGTCTGGTTTACGAGAACGCTGGAAAATTGAAGATATAGGACTAGCCAAATGCTCGATTTTAGAGGGTGAAAATAATTTAGAGAAAAACAAAATGTATCTTTATTTTAGGCGATATAAAGGGTATGGATGGATTTTTCCAATAAGTGAGAAAAGGTTTAATATTGGGTGCGGTACATTCGCAGAAGATAATCTTAAGTACAATCTTAACCAGATTTTTGATGATTTTAAAAATGATCCTAATATTAAGCAGTATTTTCCTCTATCTAAATATAAAGAGATATGGACAGGGTCTTATCCGCTATCCGCCATAGGAGTTTTGGAAAAATCATTAATAAAAGATAATATAATGATCATTGGAGATGCCGCGGGATTCGTATCTCCGATTAGTGGGGAAGGCATTCATCCAAGTATCGTATCAGGCCAAATAGCCGCTGAAGCCGCAATACAAGCTCTCCAAAGTAATGATATTTCCAATCGAACCTTAAAATCTTATAAACAACATCCTTATATTAAGAAGATCCTTAGAAATTTCAAACTGAAACGTTCTATGGTCGAATTCTTTTACGAAAATAATGGGAAAAACCTTGATACAATGTTTAAATTAGCTAAAGATGACATTGATTTTAGAGATCAGGTTATTAAGATGTTCTTTTTCAATGCAGCTCCCTCAAAAGAGTTTTTTGCAAAAATCAGAGCTTCATAGAGCACCTTTCTAAAGATACTTTGCATATAAATCAAAATATGTAGTGATTCAAATTCCATTGATAATTGGCAAATTTGCTATAAGAGTATAATGAATAGTTAAATTAAAAAAGAAGTTATTATGAAATCCAAATAGTAAACAAATTTAATAGTGATTTGTTTTTATCAAAACTGGAGAGAAAAAAATGGTTGGACAACAACAAAATTATTGTTCTGAATGTGGTAGCCCCGTTAAAATTGGTGAAAATTATTGTGCTTTCTGTGGTGTCAAGTTAAATGAAGTAAGTCCAATTGAACATTTCGCTAAAGCCTCATCAGAATTGCCAATAAAAGGTTGGGAAGTAACATCCGAAAAAATTAGTAAACATGAAAAATTAATAAATGAATTTCCTATAGGTAATTATATTATTACTTCGAGATGTAAACTTGATAAACATTTTGGTTATATCGTAGTGAGTGATAATGGTTTTGCTTGGAGGATAAAGGAGGGTTTTAGAACAGCATCGTGGAATTATGGAAAAAAGAAATGGGTAAGATGGTATGATGTATATAGTATCACTCCCAAAAAACTTGGTGAAATAGAGATAGTAGTAAAATTACGAAAGAATGGAGCTTTACAATTGGACAATAACGGGAATTATAAAACCAAAAAATGGAAACTCGCAATATACAAAAATACACGAGAGAATTCAGAGGATTGGAATAAACGATTAGAGAGTTTTAATGAAATTATACTAGAGATATATAATCGGAATAAAGTAGATACAGATCCACATGTTAGTGATTCTGTAATTTGATTGTTATTTTTTTAAAGCATAAAATCGAGCTTTCAATATCCATTTTTTAAAGGATGATAATTGAGTGAATTAAACTATTAAGTATTCAAAATCCATTGATTATTGGCAACTTCAATAACTTTTCCTTGTTCTAACAGTTCACTAATATGACTCATAATCATATTGGTTTCAAAAAAATAGAGGATACCATCTCCTTCTCTGGTTTTTATATACTTTTCACTAAAAAACAAGCCTTTAAAGATTAAATCATCTAAACTGACAGGATTATCAGAATTGAGCATGTTTAGAATATTCTTATTAATATTATCCATTTTAATTAGTAGGTCATTAAAGATCGCAGGTTGTTTTTCGAACAATATCGGACCATGCCCGCTTGTAATGATATAATCGTCATTTATGTAAATATTTTCAAGTTTTTTAATGGATTCTCTTACATCTTTTAAATTACTATATTTAAAGCCGTACCAAGCACCCATTTTTGTCAAGCCAATATCTGAAACGAATAGGATCTTCCGATTATGTTCAGTTGTATCTTCAATCAAGAAAGCGGTTTGACCCGGTGAGTGCCCTGGTATATGAATTGTTTTAAGACGTATATTATCGAATTCAAATTCAGTTCCAGGAGTAAAACCTATTACTGAATGTAATTCCTTGAAATTTAATTGTTTAAAAGCAAAGTGCTTAAACTCATCACCAATTCCAAAATCGAGTGTACCATTTGCCTTAATAAACTTATTAAAATCCTTTAAAAATTCATGTTCTGGATTTGGACAATAAATTTTAATGTTAGAATCATATTCTTCATAAAAATGTAAATTATATACGTGATCTAAATGGACATGAGACACGAAATATGCTTCTATTTGATTTTTAGTTAATGTTTTAATCTCTTCTTTATAAAAGCAATTACAATCAATCAAGATATCTCCCAGACTCTTATTTTTGATTACAATGCCATTGCATTTAAACCAAAATTGAGAATCAGAATATATAAGAAAGACTCCATCGACTATTTTTTCAAAAATCAACATATAAAGAAAATAAATTATAAAAAGAAATAAGATTTTTGATATGGGTGTATGGAAAAGAAATTTTAGTCTTTTAATTCAGATCATCAAAAACTCTATAAATTTTCTTGTAAATACATAATAACTCGAATATATTTTAACAATCTTTTTCTCATGAAGTTATAAATTTAAAAAATGATGAAGTGTAGTTATACTTAGTGATATAAATGAAGAGGTCAGAGATTAATAAAATAATGAGGAATGCAATAAAATTTTTTGAAGAACAAAAGTTTTACATGCCTAAATTTGCGTATTGGACAATTGAAGATTGGAAATCCAAGGGTGAAGAGATTCATGAAATTATTGCTAACCATTTAGGGTGGGATATTACTGATTATGGAAGGGGAGATTTCTCAAACATTGGTTTATTGCATTTTACTATTAGAAATGGTAATATAAAGGATCTCTTTAAAGGTGGGAAACCGTATTGCGAAAAAATTATGATTTTAGAAGAGGGTCAAGCTCTACCTATGCATTATCATTATAGTAAAATTGAAGACATAATTAACAGAGGTGGCGGCGTTCTTATGATTCAATTATATAATTCCACTGAAGACAGTCAGCTTGCAAAGACTGATGTATCTGTTTCCGTTGATGGTGTAAGCAAAACATTTGAAGCAGGTACTATCGTTGAATTAACTCCAGGAGAATCCATAACATTACAAAATAAGATATATCACAATTTTAAAGCTAAGGAGGGACATGGCAAGATTCTCATCGGTGAAGTATCCAGTGTAAATGACGATTATAGCGATAATAAATTTTTTGAAACAACCAAAAGATTCGGTAAAATAGAAGAGGATGAGGATCCCTTATATTTGCTTTACGAGGATTATGAGGAATTTATTAATATTTAGATACTTAAAAAAGTTTAGATATCTAAACCTAATTTATAAACTACTTTTTTAGATGGTTTTTATGTTTCTCTAAAAATTCGTTATAACTACACATTACATCTAAAGATTTAGCAGCTAATTCAATGGATTCAAAAATGGGAACTTTAAGGTTAAAAAGTTCCCTTTTAAAAAGCAATTTCCCTGCATAATCACTTGTATCATCTACAACTTTGTAGGCTATACATATAAGAGGTTTTTTCATTTCATTATAAGCTTTTTTTATTGCTTTACGAAAGTCATGGCTATAATTATATACCTTAATAAATACTACAGCGGAAATGTTTGGATCTGAGTCAAGAGTAACCAATGTTTGATAAAAAACATTAGGTATATTGCCAGAAGCACCTAAATCTAATGGATTTCTTAATATAGTATTTACATCTGGTAAAAATTCTTTAAATTTATCAATAGTTTCGGGAGCTAATTTTGGTATTTTCAGATTATATTGCTCAAAAACATCAGTAGTTTCGATAGAAGCTCCACCTCCTACAGTTGTAATAGCCATATTTCGATCCATTGGAAAATGTGAGATATGATTAAAAACCATAGCTATATTAATCAATTCATGAGAATTATTTACCAAACAAGCTCCAGTCTGTTTTGCTACAGCTTGCCAAATTTTTTTATTTCCTGCTAAACCACCTGTATGTGACATTATTGCTTCTTTTGTAGCCTCTCCAGTACCCACTTTCCAGAGAAGAACAGGTTTCCCGGCTAAACTTAATTTTTTGACAACATCAAGAAACTTTCGACCAATTTCAATGCTTTTTATATTTTCTAAATAAAGAGCAACAGATTGAGTCTCCTTATCATTTAAAAAATACTCGAGAAAATCAACAAAATTTAAGTCAATTTGATTTCCAATAGATAAAACTTTACTCGGATTAGTCCCATAGATTGATTGGGCCATCGCAGCAACATAAATTGCTAAACCTCCCGATTGAAAAATCATTCCCAAACTACCAGAATGCTCTCTAAGTAACCCCAATGAAAAAGTAAGCCTTATCTTAGGAACATACACTCCAAGGCAATTTGGACCTATTATTCGAATATCATATTTATTTGCTATATCTAGCAGTGCTTCTTCTAAATAATCATTTCCAATTTCACTAAATCCAGATGTAAAGATTGTAACAAACGGAATATTTTTCTTTCCACATTCTTCTAAGATTTGGGGACATAATTTGGCTGGAACTGCGATTATTACATAATCGATCTCATGATCGTCCTCAACATCTAATATTGATCCATATACCGTATAACCATTGAGTTTTTCTCCTTTGAGTCGAGGATTAAATAGATATAATGGTTTCTCAAAACCTAAATTCACTAAACTTTTTAGAAAATAGCCCCCACCAAAGAGTTTATCATTAACTCCGATAATTCCTACAGATCTAGGATTAAATAATTTTTCAAAATTCACCATTATTTCAAAAAGTTATTGGAAAGATATAAAGCTAATCGAGATCTTAATGAGAAATAGTTTTTTATATAATTATCGGAAATGCTATCAAATATAAATTAATTCTATAATAATTTTATACTAATATTTTATCAAATTAAGTTTAAGCTAATGAGTCAATGTGGTATTAGTATAATTAAGACTTTTTAGTCGTTGCTTTATCAATGAGCGTTTCCGTCATAACATCAAATGCCTTTTCTACGTTCTGTCCCGTTTTTGAAGATAATTCTACAAAAGAAGTTAAGTTATATTTTTTCGCAGCAAGTATTCCATCTTCTCTTGGAACTGCTCGAAATCTTTCTAAATCAAGTTTAGAACCGATTAACATAATTGGAACATCTCCAGCATGTTCCCTAATAATTTGGGTCCAATCGGGGAGGTGGTCTAAAGTGATGCGGTTAGTAATATCATAGAGAAAAAAAGCCCCATTTGCTCCCTTGCAATATTGTGAAAGAAGAAATCTAAAACGCTCCTCCCCTCCAAAATCCCAAATTTGTAATTTTACCTTATTATTATTAAAATCGGATGTTTTTGAATAAAAATCAACACCAATGGTTAATTTTAGATCTTCGAGAAAAAATCCACTAATATACCTCAGGGTGAGCGATGTCTTACCAACACTAGCGTCGCCAAGGAGCATAATTTTAAAAGTATAATCGTAATCAGTCATGTCTTTCTGGAATTTACTATAACAATATATTGTAGATATTTTTGCCGTGATTTTTTTTTTAATTTAAATAAAATTAAAACTTCAACCTTACCTAATTAACTTAATTATATGATCTTTCTATATTTAATTTTTCTCAAAATAAATCTTAGTATTATTCAATCAAATTTAAATTAAAATATTAAAATCAATATATTAAACAGTCCATGGGCAATTACGCATGGAATAAGTGAATTGTTAAAGATTTTAAAAAGCGATGATAATATAACTCCAAAAATAAAATAATATCCGAAATAAGTGACGATGGTTGAAACAGGAACTAAAATTGGAGGAATGTGGTAGAACGCAAAAAAAATTGAAGAGAATAAAATTGCAACGCCCGTTTTTATCTTCCTTTCAAATTTTTTAATTATAAATCCTCGAAAAAAAGCCTCTTCGCAGACACTTACAAATAATATATGCATAATTATAATTATTATCAATTGAAATAGATTAGGGGCAATTGGGGTGGTGTTAATAGTCCCCTCTTCTGCTTTTTTGACAAACGCATTACCAAAAATGTTTTTAACTACAATATTTTTAAAGATAAAAATAACATAACCACCAATTAAAAATAATATGAACCCAATACTGACCCCTGCTAAGACTTTCATTATATTATTAAGTAGTGAGTCTTCATTTTTTTGAAAGCCCATAAATTTTAATTCCTCGTGAATTGAAGTGTTTTCGATTTTACTAGCGATTAAAGCGGGGATGAAAATAAATAGTAACTCTAAAAACATTATTCCTATTAAAATCCAAGGATAACCGCCTAATTCTATTGCCATTTTTAATTAGTTTTTGTGTGCTGTAAAATTGCTAAAAAATCAAAAAATCGAATCTCTCATCATTATTATTATTAATCCTTTTTATAATTCTTTTGATGACATTAAGAACTAATTCCATTAAGACAAGTGAAAGACAATCGAATGCTTTATTATTTAAAAAAACAAATAGTATAATTGGTTTAACAAAAGAACAACTTCTTGCTAATAACCTAAAAAATATTGCATATCAATGTGTCGAATTGGAAAAATTGAAACAAAAGTTTACTGATATTATTCTTAAAAATATTAAAAGCTTAGATTTTTCAGAATTTATAGAATATCCAAAATTTTATATTAAAGAGATGTATTTAAAAAAAGAGGTTAAATCATCAGATATTAGCGGTTTAAATATAGTGAGTGTTGACGGAAGCTCAGTTATTAAGAATTTTATGAATGTAGATTTTTCATTTTTAAAAGCTATCGCTGTACAATACCATTTCTATAAAAATCATGTTGCTGATATAAAGTATTACCCGGATTTAAGTGGTTTTAATTATTATTCAGTACAAGGTAATTTTATTAATAGAGAAGAATCTCTCATTGAAAATAAAATCTCAATGGATATGAATTTTATGGAAATAAATCTTTTAAATAATATGATTGAATATTCTAATGATATTAATATAGATCTTATAATAATTGATGGATCCATTGTAATAATGCCGATAAATTTGCTGTTCTCACAAGATCCAGAGATATCTAAAAAATATGACAGATTATTGAGAGAATATCATAAATTATATTTAAATTGCAAGGAAAAAGGGATTATTTTAATTGGTTCCATCAAAGATACCAGAACTTCAGCATTATGCCATTTATTAAGAGATTCAATTCAATTACTAAAACCAAATACTTCAAATTTAAACGATTTTATTAAAAATAATTACCGTCAACTTATGGACTACTTTTCTGATTTAGAATTATTTAATAAGATATTAAACAGATCTGAGAGGAGTTGCATATTTAACTGTAAACGAGAGATTGAAAAAATACGAGATACAGGAATAAAAAAGGAAATTCCTTATTACTTTCCTTTATCATTTTATGCTTTTTACCTCAAAACTGCTAAATATGATACTCCATGCAGGATTGAATTTTTTATGGACGAAAATCATTCACTTAAAAAAGCCTCAGAAAAAGCGGATTTAATTTCTTCGATAATATTACCTATTTCAAGTTTAAATAACCATTATGGTCTACCAATTCCTCAAATTGAAGCCCATAGGAGGGCAGTCTTCAAGCCAGACGAATTAAATCTTTTATTTAAAAGTTTAGTGAGGACTTTAAACGAGCATGGTGTGAAGTTATTAGAAAAACGGAGAAATCGTAGACCTTTTTAATTACACTTTAATTCTAAACGATATAAATAAATATCCTCAAGGAAAACATGAATTTTATTCAAATAAGTTCTTTCGTAACCCTTCTGGGATATTAAATCATTTAATAAGTTTAAATTAATTCTACTTGAACATACATAATAGATGCGCGAATTTGAGTTAAAATTAAGATATGATCTTGCTTCACTTAAGAACCTCAAAAAAGTTTCAAAACCTAATTCTCCACCATTCCAACTATAATCTATGTTCTTCTTATTACCATCTTTTTGCATCATATTAAAAGATGGCAAATAAGGTGGATTAAATACAATAACATCAAATGAATGTTTAAGTGTTATTGGAAAAGAATTAAAGAGATCTGAATTAATAAAGGTAATTTCTCTCTCAAAATTATTTAACTTTTCATTATGTTTAGAAAGATGAATGGCTTCTTCTAAAATATCTGATGCATAAATGTTTGGATTAAATTTTGGAATTTTAGCTTTCATAATTTGGAGGGATAACGCAATATAGCCTGTTCCTGTACCCATATCTAAAATATTTCTAATGGTCTCTAAAGGAATTCCATCAAAAAAGTCAGAATCTATATGAACTTTAAAATAATCTATAATTAAATATGTATCGTCTGCTGGTCGATAAACATTTTCAAAATCGTAGTCTATAATGGGATCTGGAAAAATTTTAATCTTACTCACGTTTCTTTATTTATCCAATTTTATTATAAAAAATTTTGCTAATTTCCAGAAAATTACTAACTTTATAGGTATTTACTTTATTATTTTCAATATTATTTTGCTCTAAAATGTTAAGTATATCTTTTTTATTCAGATTAAGCTTAAGTTTCTTTTTTGTATATAATTCCAAGGCATTAGCAAGGTTTTTGTTCTTAAATGGCATGATTCCTTCAAGAATTTTTAAATAAAATCTTCTTTGATAATCGTTTATTAAGAATTTATCGATGCTTTCCCTTGGAGAGAGATTAACTAATGCGAGAGCAATGTTGGGAATCGGATAGAATGAGTTCCTTGAAATTTTGTACTTTTTTACAGGCTTCATAAAGGTGTTGACACTAATTGTAATCCGGGATGAAGTTTTATAAGTTTCATAAGAAAAAATTCTATCTGCTATAGCTTTTTCAATAGTCAAAATCCCTTGGGGAGGATTTTTATTAAAGAAAACTTTTTCTAAAATTGGACCTGTAATTTTATAGGGGATATTAGACACGACTTTATTATGATCTGGGATATTTATTTTTAGGATATCGCCATTAATTATTTTTAAATTTTGACAATCAGAAAATTTGTTAGTTAAAAATGAGGAAAGTCGAGAGTCTATTTCAACAGCATATACTTTTTTCGCTGTTTTAACAAGATTTTCGGTAAGAGCCCCTAACCCAGGCCCAATTTCTAAAATTATATCATCTTTCGAAATCTGTGCTTGTTTGATGATAACATCTTTAGTAGCATTATCAATTAGAAAATTTTGACCAAATCGTTTTTTAGGTACAATATTAAGTTCTTTTAAAATGAGTTGTATATCTTTTCTATTCATGTTTAGGGTATTACTCATATTTTTGAGTTTTTGAGAAGAGATAATACTTAATGCCTTCTCTTTGAAGCTCTTTAATTATTCTAAGCGCAATTTGTTTAGCGGGATTCGAAATTGAAGTTCTATCACTAATATCTTGAAACGTAACAAATTTTTGCCTTTCTCTTTCTTCAATTATTTCCCACATGTGTTTTTTCCCAATTCCCGGTAATAATTTGAGCGCATGCATTCTTGGTGTTATAGACGTTGAATTATTAAAAAAATTAATAAACTCTTCCTCATAATTCAAGATCTCCTTTTCTAATATGGGTTGAATTAATGCTTTAGAAGTGCTTGTTAATTCTTCATAATCAATTTTTTTCAAAACATCTCTCAATTTATTTTCTCTTATGAAATCTTCGTATAACTTCTTTTCTTCAGGTTTTAGTTTAAGATTTGGAGATTTATTTATTTTTACTTCATAAAGAACGAAATCTGGAAAAGTAAGTACTTGAGCTAAAGGGGTCTTTGTCCAACTGGGTTTATCTTCCTCAGGATGCCCATGTAATAGCACATCCAAAATAACTAGTTCTCGAGATTTTTTTATAAATTGTTTTTTCTTTCTCGAACCCCGCTTTTGAAAATCTTTTCTGCGTGGGCGCCTTCTGTATTGATCTCTTCTTTCCATTACATCCACCAGTTTTCTTCTTTTCTACTTTTCCAATAACCATAATAATTTTTTTATTGAAAATATCCCTTTATTAATAAATTCAATACCGGATTACTCATTAAAATTAAAAACAATTTAACTTTATAAAGTCTTCTATGTCTTTTTCTAAATTAAAGCGATTACCAAGGGAATATTATTGGTTTATGATGTCTTTAAATCTTTTAATTGATATATAATTTCCTGAAGTTGCTCCTCATTTAATGTTTTACCGGTATAGCTTTTTTCAAGAATAATTCGTAATTCTGGAACAGTTTGAGGGTCAATATTTACAATATTTATTGCATAAATCTCTTCTAGCTCATAAGTATCCATAAGAAATTTCTTAATTTTCTTAGCATCCTTATCACTCATTTTGGCAAATTGATTAACATAGTTATAAGTAATATCTTGAAAGTGAGACATTCCTTCTTCATCAATTTCCATTACTCTTTCCTTGACAGTTTCCATTATCTTTTTAACTTCCGGTATAGAAACTGTTTTTTCGCTAATCTTTCTTCCAGACATTAGAATCACTTAATTTTTTTTTAAATATACACACTAGGTTTTAATAGAAATAGGGTTTAACCTTAAGTGTTCTTTCCCGATAATCAAGACTTTTGTAGAATTCCCTAACTTAACGGCGACTTCATAGCATCGGCCTCTTACTCCTATGATAACTCCTGTTTTCCCATGATATCTTCTATGTGGCATTCCTCGCTTATGTTGGGATGGATCTGTGATGATATCAACTTTGTCATTTATATTATAATCCTCTAAATATTTTTCGATTGAGCCTAAGCCTCTTGCTCTACAGTTTTTTTTATGTCTTTTGCGAGTTTTATTTCTGTAGCCTTTATGTAGGGTCACGTTTATCAGCTTTTGAGCAAATTACTATATTTTTAAATCGCGTAATTTAGTAGAAGTATGAAATATAATTTATTTATTTTTTGGTTTTAGTCAAATGAAATGACAGAATTATTTTAACTACTTATTTTATTCTTTTATATCAATTACATCTAATTCTTTACAGATTAACGTATTACCAAACACTTCGGAAAAAGAAGGTGTAGTGCGCCCCTCATCCCCACTGATTAATTCTTTTATATATGTTCCTCCCTGAGTTTCAATAGTGAATTTAAATAAATTTGAAGTCAAGTATTCACTCTGTATTTTATAAACATATTTTTCTCTTATTAAATCGGCACGTCGATGAGAGACTCTAATTGGAGTTCGCTGATATATCTTATTATTTTCAATTATTTTTCTCAGAGAAGTGATATTAATTTCGAACTTCGTTTTATCTATTGCCTCTTCGGCTTCAACAAGCGCCTTATATACTTTTTTAGTATTTTCAGCTTTAGATTTTAACGCAATAACCTCTCTTTTACTGCTATATTTTAAATTTGAAATTTCTACTTTTCTGGCTTGGAGTTTATTAACCTCCTGCATAATATGACTAAGATTAAAATTTCTTTTTTTTGGCTCTTTTAACTCAAGAATAAATGGTCTGCCAGTTCCTAACATTCTTACATCAATGTCTTCCCTTCCAGCGCCATGAAATTTAGATCCAGTTGCCAGCGATTTTTCAATAAATAAGGGACTAATTAACTGCTCAACACTTGTATCATATTGGGTTCCCTTAAAATTACAATCACTACATCCTTTGCCTTGACATTTCCTACATGGCCATCGAGTTTGAGGAATACCTCTCATTAACTTATTATATCTTCCCGAAATAAACAGAGATCTTATTAATAATTGAACATCAAACTCAACAAAATCTAGAGAAAATATGAACACAATATCTGGATTTTGAAAGTCGGGAGATTTATTTATTGCACTTGATAATAATTTCCCAACTTCTCGATTAAAATGATTCTTAAACGATTCAGATTCCAATAAATTAAATTCTGCTTTGAATTTATCTTCCTGGTTTATTATTTTTGAAGAAGGACTTGTCCCGCACAAAAACGTATTAAATTCATAATTTTCAGTTTTATTAATGGCTTTATTAACGTATTTTTGTAAAGTTAGAAAGATATCATTACATAAGTAGCATGTTTTGGATGAATTTGTATCTATATATTCAAATCCTTCTTTTACCAAGACTTTTTGGGCTGGTGAAAATTTTGCATTCTCAGCAAGGATTTTTAAGTTTTGAATGGCTTTATTGTGAATATTTTTGCTGGTAAGTAAAAGTCTGTGATTTTCTAAAGTCAATGAAAGAAGTAAGGACTTACCCCTATCATAATTAGTAGTCTCTGTTCCTAAAAGAGCGAACATCCGTCCGAGACAATACGGGCAAATATAGTACTTATGATAAATCTCTAAAACTTTATCCAATAGAGTCATTTTTTATTCCTCTCTTTAGTATTTAAAACTGAGAAATTATTTTAGTTTTGATTTATTGTGTTTGGTGTTTAATAGAGTGGACTATTAAAAAGATTTTAAAATAAAAATTTATTTTTTTCTATAAATATAATTAATAATCTTAGATTAAGATATTAAAAATTGAAATAAAATCTAATGTATCGAAAATTTTTGAGAATGTGTTAAAAAGATGGCAAGAAACAAGTCAACAGGGGAAGGTTTAACCGGTTGGGTAAAATGGTTTGATGCAAAAAAAGGGTATGGCTTTATATCTGTAGAGAACCATGAAGATATCTTTGTCCATTTTTCTAATATCGAAATGGATGGTTTTAAAAAATTGGAAATTGGAGATTTTGTTGAATTCGAATTAAAGAATGATTCAAATAGTGGAAAAGGCCCAGAGGCATTAAAAGTTAAAATTCTTGCGAAGGATCGCCGCTATTAGGCTTTTTTAAATTAGAAATTCTTTAAGCTACTTTTTATTTTATTTTAATTTAAGTTCTGAAAAAAGAGGTTTTTATTTAAATAAGTTCAGAAAAATTGAGTAATTACTCTTCTTCTTCCCAACCGAGATCTTTTAAAACAGAATCTAAAGCCTCTGATTCCTCTTCTAAAACAAATTCAGTATCATATTCAGCAGCACTCACCTCAAAATCAGGAGGTTTGAGTTCATCAAGAGAAGGAATTTGCTCGGGTGTGGGAAATTCTGTAGGTTGACTTACTTCTGGAGTTACGGTTTCGCTAACTGGAGTCGCTGTTTCTTGAGAGGATTGATCTTCAATTTCCATTGGAGTATAGTCTTCAAGTGGAACGGGAGGAACTTCATCCTCATATAGTTTAATTTGTGTTTTGTCTTCTTGTTGAACCTCCCTAATCACTTCTTCTGGGATAGTAACCGTTTCACTCTCTTTTGGAATTCCGATCGCCATTGTTTTGGGAATAGAGACGATATTATCTGTTTCTAGATCCTCAAAATCCTCGACACCCATCGCCTCTTTCTCCTCTTTATCCCAATCGTCTAAAAATCCAAGTAATTCATCCATCGCCTGCTTATCTTGTTCAACAGAGGGTATTGTTATTTGAGATGCTTCAGTTTCTTCTTCTTTTTGTTTTTCTAATTTCTCTAATTCTTCCTCTTGTAAAGAGAGCGCCATTTCACTGATTTCACCGCCAGAAATGAGAATATTTAATTTTTTTACTAATTCCCTTAAATATCCCAGATAATATCCAATACGATAGATTGTTCTTAAGCCACCAAAAACAATATATTCTTCGTTAATTGCCATTAAAATACAATACCCTGTATTGTTATGTAAAACTATTTCTTTTAAAGCTCCGTGGTTTGTTGCCTCTGCAAGTCTTAATCCTAAATCGATTAAGGCGGTACTTGAGGCAGAGGTTGCATCAGCATCTAATTCTGTAGAATTTGCTGAAGCTACTTTCATGCCTACTCTTGATATTACTGCAAGATTATCCAAGTCAGTCTGTGCTTCTTCTGCTTTTAAAATATTCATCATATTTTCTCGAATATCATTCGCAAGATCCGACATTTTTCCCTTCTACGTTAAATATTTTTTAGTAAAAATATAATCGAAATATACTATAATTACACTAAGTATAATTTAAAAAAATATCCTAATATATTTTATTATCATTTCCATTTTTATTATTTTAAAAACTTATTCAAACTCATTTGAGCGGTAGATGACGTAATAGCCTTTTTAAATGAATATCCAGACAATTTTTCAATTATCAATTCAATCTTTTCTACCACTTCTTCTGGAGTCAGTAATTCTGTGTCAATAATAAAAATTTTATCTTTAATGTCTTCCGATGAGAGAAATTGGTTATAATAAGAGAGAATTGTTAAGAGATATTTTTTTTCAGTTTCATTCCATTCTCTTCTTATTTTTTCTAATGATCCTCTTTGAATGATTCTTTTTAAAATCGTGTCTGGTTTAGCAGTCAAATAAATAATAAAATCTTCTTTCCATTCAATTGAGTTATAAGTATCGAGAATCAGTTGATAATCTTTTTCTTTTAAATTCAAACTTTTTGAATAGATTAGGACACATAAAGGAGTACGGTCTAATATGAGTACCCTACCATTATATTTTTCATCAAATTTTAAAATGTTTCTATTTCTTCTTATTAATTGTTGTAGAAAATGCAGCTCGCTTCTAAAAGCAGTTTGTTTATTTGAAGATCCGAAAGGAAATGGAGGTATTTTTTTATATCGCTCTGGAAAAAATTTAAATTTGTTATTAACTTCCATTTGCTTCCTTAATTTATTATAAATTGTTGTTTTTCCGATACCATGTGCCCCAGCAATAGATAAAACGATGTTATCTTTACTTCCCTTATTCCTATAACGAGGTGTTTTACTCAAAGTATAGGTCTCCAAATGCGATGAATTATGTCGTATGAATTAGAACTTCTGAAGCTAATAATAATTATAGAGATAGATTATTTTTCAAATTATTAAATTTATATATTTATTATTAAACATGAGATTATCGAAAAAAAAAAGTTAAAAATAAAGGATTAGGATAATCAGAGCAATATCGTAAACAACACTTGCTATAATCGTATTATAAAGATTTCCATTAATTTCATAAAGAGCTCCAAGAAAGAGAAAAACCAAAAAATTGGAAACTAAGAAAAATATTCCTATTGGAAACGAAAATAACAAATATATTAATGAATAAGCTAAAGCAACAATCAACATCGTTAGTATTCTCCCATTAGCATTTTCAGCTCCAAATTTTTCCTTTAAAGTGTTATGTAATACTCCTCTAAATAATATCTCAACCGAAATTGAGGTTATGATTAATTCCAATAATAATACAAACACCAAAATCCCACCACTGCGAATAGCCTTAGTTTCCATCTCCATATATTCTTGGATATCGAAAAAATTTAATCCCAATTCATAGAATATCACATTTATGAAACTAGAAAAAATATTTATTGCGATCAACCCAAAGCCTCCTAATATCCCAATAATAACGGCTAATAAAATTTTCTTGTCTTTCGCAGGAAATCCTAATTTCTCAAATGAATGTTTATTGGTACTAATATACCATAATGGAAAAAGGCCTAATAGCATTCCTGGAATTTGACTTAAAAGGATTAAGTAAAAGGGTATTTCGGTTGTTGAGGACCCGTCACCTAGCCCTAATTGAAACCAAATAAACATGACTAAGAATAAATAAACTGTAATATAGACTAATATACTATTCATAAAAACATTAAACCCTTCTCTTAAGTTCCATGAATCTTTTTTTAGAACATAACTTAACTCGGGTTCAAGTTTCTCTCTTGTAAAGACAAATCCCGTTCTTGCAGGTTTTACTTTTTGAGATTCTGGAATTGGTTCCAATATAGTACTACAAATAGGGCATTGTTCTAACACATTAGAGGTAATTATAGACCCGCAGTTAGGACATTTCCTTGAGATGCCCGTTGTTTTTAATGGTAATGATTTTTCTACTTTATGTTCATGTGGGATTGATTCTTTGGAAGATTTTATCTCTATAACTAATTTTCCGCATTTTGGACAATATACTTGCCCTTTTTCCACATTAGCTCCACAATGTACACAATATTTTACAATATTATCGTTTTTTTCAGACATAACTAATTAAAAATTAAGGTAATATCTATAAAAATAATTTATGATAAATAACTAGTACTTTTTTTTTTTATTTAGTATGTGATATAAAAATTATATAGTTTATGCTTGGTTTTTATTTGTCGTAGTATTTTGTATTAATCTACTTTTTTAATATGCTTTGTTTCATGTTTAAGGTTCTTCTTTGTAATAGTATAAAGTTCCATTAATAATAACCCATGATAGTAGGATATGGAATCAAAATCGGCATCTCCATCATCTTTACCAGCATGAACTAAAGCCATTTGAGCGTTTAAGGCTGCTTTTAATAGCAATTCTAATCCATTATAAATTAAATTAGGACTCCAAGTTCCATTCTGAGGATTTGCCCACCATATAGGGCAGGAATGAAGTCCTCTGTCATAAAACCATCTAGCGGTATTATAATAATTTTCTATCTCCCATTTCGCTGTTAAATCCAAATTATCAGCTAAATCCATTAAATCGTTCAAACTTTTAATAATTTTCCAGTAATATTTGTGAATGTTATTATCAGGGTGTTTCCATAAAGGATAAGGAATCTCATCTAACATATCTGAATAGGATGTACTCCAGCTTGATTCTTTTGGTGTAATCGCTTTTTTAACAATTGGGAAGTATTGATCCAAGTCAGATATGAAAACTGTTTTAATATCATCCTTTTCTGTTAGTAATTCTAAGGCTTTATCTAAAAATGCTTTCTCATAGTTCTTAATATGATGCCCAAATGTTTCCCCATCCATCGCGGTTAAAATATACGTGTCATTCTTGTAATCTTGCTTCTTATCTTTATATTTAATCTTTATATCTTTTATAAATTCTTTTGCAGTTATTTTCTTGAAAGATATTTTATTACTTAGAATATCATCTCTAAAAAATAATTGGAGTCCATTTGGAGAACAATAGATTTTATCATATGGCCAATCCACACCTTTTTCTTCAACCGGACACGCAATACCACTTTGAAGTATCCATTTATATCCAAGTTCATTTACAATTTCTACTACTCTAGAGGAAATCGCTAGTTCGGGAGGAAAAAATCCCTTTTTTTCCCAAATTTTCCCAAATTCACGTATATTAATCTCTTCATTCATTTGAATTTGATGATAGATCTCCTTTTGAGGAATTACGGGAAGTATAGGATGAAACTTTGCTGTTCCCACTATTTCAATTTTACTTTCGGAGGCTAAATTTTTTATTAACTCCATTGTATCGCCTAAATCGAATTCATACAACATTTCAATAAGTACACCGTTGATATTTAATGTAAATTTCACATTATCGTGTTGTTCAAGAACTGAAAATAAAGGTTTATAGCATTCTTTATTGATCTCCCTCAAAATTTTAATATCTTGAGTCGGAGGCTGATAAATATGAAGTAATGGAGCCCAATAAGTTGTCATAATAAAATTAGTTATTAAAAATTATCCACATTATCTTTTATTCAATATTCTTATCTTTTATAGTTAATTTATGAATTTAATTTTATTGAAAAATCAAAATCCTCAAGTAAACCTCAATAAGTAATTATTTATACAACATTTAATCTATTTTTATTATAAACAAATTATAACGAAGGAATATGAAATAGATGAATAAAGAAGATATTTGCTTTATGCCAGCTTCTCAAATGTTAAAAGCAATTAAAACACAAGAGCTTACATCTCTAGAAATAACTGAAACAATTATAGAAAGAATTGAAAGGATAAATTCAATAATCAATGCTTATTGTACTCCAACATTCGACCTGGCAAGAGAGATGGCAAAAAAAGCCGATGATGCCGTTAAGAAGGGGGAAAAATTAGGTTCTCTCCATGGTATTCCAACTTCAATAAAAGATTTGAACTTAACGAAAGGGATTAGAACGACGTTTGGGAGTAAAATATTTGAAAATTTTATTCCAGGTGAAGATGGGATATGCGTGTCTCGATTAAAAGAAGCAGGTATTGTTATCTTAGGAAAAACTAATACTCCTGAGTTTGGATATGCTGGCATCACGGATAATAAGATTTTCGGACCAACGAAGAATCCTTGGAATTTAAGTAGGACTCCTGGAGGTTCTAGTGGGGGTGCCACTGCAGCTGTAGCGAGTGGAATTAGCCCATTAGCATTAGGAGGGGATGGAGGAGGATCAATTAGAGTTCCCTGCAATTTCTGTGGGATATATGGTATTAAACCCCAATATGGTCGAGTTCCAGATTATCCCAAATCTGGAATGTCATTTTATTTTACACAAAGAGGTCCCATAGTTAGAAATGTTGAAGATGCGGCTCTAATGCTTGATGTATTAAAAGGACCATATGATTTAGATCGAACTTGTTTACCAAAACAAGATATCAGCTACTATGAAAAAGTTAATGATGCTCCAGAAAAACTCAAAATTGGTTATTCCATAAATCTAGGCTATGCAAAAATAATTGATTCTGATGTGGAAAAATGTATTTTAGATTCGGTTCAAAAATTCGAAAATTTGGGATGGACTGTAGAGGCTGCCAATTTGAAAATAAGAAGCCCATTTTTAGCGTTTACTACACTCTATACGGCGGCCTTCGCTTACAATTATAGGCCCTATTTAAAAGAATGGAGGGATAAAATGGATCCCGATTTCCTTAAGCTGATTGACGCAGGTATGACTTATTCCGGATTAAGCTTAATGAAAGCAATGGATAAACGTATTAAATTTTACGAAAAAATTAACGAATTGTTCAGAAGTTACGATATTCTGATAACACCTATGGCTGCAATTCCTGCATTCGAGTTAGGGATGATGTTTCCTCCTGAGATTAATGGGGAGGGTGTGGGTCCAACTGCATGGATGCCATTTTCCTTTCCATTTAATATGACAGGTAATCCTGCGGCATCAATTCCATGTGGATGGTCAAAAGATGGTTTACCAATTGGAATGCAGATCGTAGGTCCAAAATTTGATGAATTAACCGTATTACAAGTCTCAAAAGCTTTTGAAGAAATAGCTCCCTGGCAAGATAAAAAACCAAAATTAGGTTAAGCCTTTTCTAATATATTATTTATTTTTTTTACTTTCGTTGGTTTTTATTTTTCAATTATCGTTTCCTTAATTGCTGTTCCAAAATGGGTTGCGCCTGGGCCTATATGTACTAGAACCTCATCTCCCACTTTAATATCAACAACAGATTTAGCTTTACCACTAGGATCTACTAGTCTTATTGTTTCGGCATTTTGACAAATACAATTTATGGGAATTTTTTTATTACCTTTTATTGCTTCTAACTCAAACCTTAACATTGGTCGAGTCTCTATTTTCACACGTCCTACTGAAACTATACGAGCTTCTCCTTTAAAATTGACCGCTAAAACCTTTTTACCCCCTTTTAATTCGCTCAAGTAATTTGTGCGATAAATTCTTTCTGGATCATCATCAGGAACTAGCACATAAGCAGATACATCCCCGGAATTAACACGAAATGGCCTAGAAGCTACAAATTGAGTTTCAAAAGTCTCAGAATGAATTAGACAGAATCCTGCAGCCGTTGAACCAACGAGAAATCCTTCTCCTATATTTAGGAGAGATGTGGTATCAACACAAACTCTCTCGCTTTCAGGTATATTTTGGATGCTAAGTATCTTAGCCTTTGTTAATTCAATATGAAATCCGGTATGGATAAGTGTTTTTAATTCTACAATATCATTTGCATCTTTTGGAGTCATTAAAATTCCATCAACTCCTACTTCTAAAGTTTTGAGCATTAACTCAGCATCCTTAACATTATCTACTTCAGCGATCAAGTCTGTTTCATTTAAATGCATTTCTGCTATAAGATTTTCAAAAGGAATTATTTTCCAATCTTTTGCTGAGACAATAATGAAATCTATATATCCCGTTTTCGAAAGTTCCACAATTTCTTGCTCATCTTCCTTTGTTTTTAATTCTTTATAGAATCCAATGTTGTTTTCAACTTTCTTTTCTTCTATTTTTCTTAATAAGTTATCCTTATTCTCAAAAACCTTAAATTGGAGAGGCAAATCCAAATCTTTAGAATAGATCTTTACACGTTCTACATTCTCAAACTCGGGATAAGTGTCCTTCGATACCATAAAACTGAGAATGTCTTTATTAAACGCCTCTTGCACTAATTCCTTGAAATCACTGGATTTTTCCTCAAAATTTAAAATTATTCTTTTCAACTTACATCATTCTCTAAAGTATTAATTTGAAAAATTATATTTATTATAAGAATGTTAAATATAATACTCTTTTCAAGAAACTAGCGAAATCAAAAATTAGTTCAGTCAAAAACTTGTTATAAAATTAATGATTTTTCAATGTAAATTATAAAGTTAAGATCTTACTATGGATGATATCAAAGATTCGCTTATCAAACACATTCCATTTTATAGTACTCTCGGATTTAGGCTCATTGAGATACAAGACGGACATGCTCACTTTGAGATAGATCTTAGAGAAGAACTCACTCAGAATGGAATGGTTCATGGTGGCGTCCTTGCATCTATGATCGATTCTACCTGTGCATGCGCGGCATATTCTCTTATTTATCCTAAGGGATGGGTTACTACAATAGATCTTCAAGTCTCCTACCTTAAACCTGTATCACAAGGTACTTTAATTGCAAAAGCAGAATGTCTGAGAACTGGAAAGAATATCTCCTTTTGTGAATCTAAAATTTACAATGAAAAGGGAGAATTAATCTGAATCGGAACTTCTCAGCTTCTTAGAGTGGCTCCACTAACAAAATAAAGTCTTAATTTCCTTATATTAGCATAGTAAAAATTTAATAATATAAAATTTGGACTACATAAATTTTTAAATATTAAAAAAGCTTATTTTAGTAGGTTAAATTGATATTAAAACATAATAAATTTTATAATTATTTAGTTTATATTTAATATAAAAGAAAAGTATTAAACATTTACATCTAAATACAAAAAAGTAGAGGAGAATAAAGCTATGGCAAAAATTGGTAAGAAACTCTTCCCTAGGAAAGCCCAAGAAAAGGACAAGCTAGTTACTCAAGTGAAGAGATATACTCGTCAATTAGGTATTCGATCTAAAAATTATCAAAAGCGAGCCGAAGTAAGTAGAAAAAATGCCAAGATCGCTTTACAAAGGGGGGAAAAAGAACGTGCTAAAAGTTATTTAGTACAGTATAAACAGTATCAAATGAAAGTTGATAGAACCAATAACATCAGAACAAAATTTGATAGACAAATTGAAGCCTTGGAAGAAGGGGCTGCAATTGCACAATCTGGAAATTTTATGGCAAAAATGCGAGATGAGTTAAAAACTATTGCTACTAAAGCCTCTCCTGAGGCAATTGCCGAAATTTCAGAAGATTCTGAGATGTATGTTTCTGAAATTGAAGAGGCTGGAGATATTCTTGCTGGTGATCTTGAGATTGATCTTGGAATAGATGTTTCAGATATGCTTGATCAACTTGAAACTGAAATGCTTTTAGATGCAAGTGGTTCAATGCCAGCTGTACCTGAAGGAGATTTTCCAGAGTACATTTCAGATATAGAACTCGAATCTGAGGAGGAAGAAATTAAGTCAAAAGCAAAACTTCAAGAAGAAATAGAAAAATTAAAAAAGGAATTAAGTGAATAACTTTTTTTGAAAAATTTATCTTCTTTTTAATGAGGTAGGATTTTTTTACAAACCTTTATTTTATTTAAGTTGTTTCGTTGCCAAGACCATATTCTTTAATTTTCTAACAGCTATTTGATATGCAAATTCTTCACTTTCAAAAGTCTTTTTCAATGCTCCAAACCCACAATCGCTTTTTATGAATAAATTATCTTTCCCATAAAGATCGATTCCTTTCTCAATATAATTTTTCAAGAAGTCAATCTTTTCCACATAATCATCTATGCCCGCGTCCTTTTTAGGAGACAAATTGGTTTGAACAGTTCCCATAGCTAAATATTTTTCATTATCCTCAAGATGTTTCTTCTCAAATACTTTAAAGTTAACCTCACTTGTGCGAAATTCGTGATCCATGATTTTTACATCAGTTTGTAAAAGGATATCACGTAAATAAGGACTTATTCTACCACAAACATGAATAGACGGCAAACCTTTTATGCCTGATAACGCTTTATTTAAGGTTTTAATGATAAAATCTTCTGTATGAAAAAATATTTTTCTCCCAACTAGTAAACCTAATATTGGCTCATCCATAGAGATGATATTGATGCCCATATCGTTGTAAGCTTTGCCAATTTCTTTCATAATCTCAGCAAATTTATCAACAATCCAACTAAGCATAATTGCCCTATGTTCATTAAATATTTTCAGTTCTATACCCTTGGAAAGTTCTTCTCGAAGTAAAACCTCACTTGCCAAGGTAAAGGGTCCCGTCAAACATGCTTTAGTACCTTTAATTTGTTCATTAAGATCAGGGTGTTCATTTAAATAATTCACCATAAATTCTCCATATTCTAAAGCGACTGGCTTATCAGGAATTTTGAAGTCATCTCCCAAATAAAACACTTCAGGTTCAGTCTCTTCTAATGGTTCAATTATTTTAGACAACGGAGAGAGAAATTGGGGATTCATTGGTACCAGTTGTGCATAACATGGATAGTCAATCCCAATATGAATCATGTCTTCAAATCCTCTTTGCATATTTTCTTCTGTGTTGCTAAGGGGAAGTGAACCAACACATGTAGTAAAAAACCCTTCTTTTTCCATATCTTAAATTAATATTGTTGAAATTATAAAGGTTATTGAAATATGAAAAAGGATGAAGAATATTAGAAAGTATATTTTTTTTTACTGTAATTCCTTCTTCGAAACATCTCATCATCAAGCGCATCTTTTAGCTTTTCAATTTTTTTTTCGATTGAATAAATATCTTTCTGTAGTTTTTTGTAGGTCCTGAAATAATCAACATCTGAAATTACACCACTTTCAAACTTAGTCTCAAGTTCTTTTATAGTTTTCTTAAGACTGTATTGCTCTCGTTTTAATATAATCATCCGTTTCTGGTCTTCTTTATTTTTTTCATTATAGGCTTTTCTCAAATTATTTGGATTTTGTAAGGAAGGATCATTGGGATCAAAGAATTCAGATAAATGGTTTTTTTGAAAGTCTTGAAAGAAATAATTATTATAGGAATGATCTGAAGTATTCTGGGCACCAAACTGATTGATTGAATCATTGTTTACTTGATCCATGTAGGGCTGCATTTCTTGGTCAAATTTATGCATTTTTTCTAATCTTTTCATAAGAATATTTCTCTCATCAAGGTCTAAGTCCTTATCATGAGAATAGGTTGTTGGATATTGTTGGTGATGATTCAAATTGAACTCATCATGAGGATGATAATTTTGGTATCTATGAGGTTGAGAATTATTTTGAGAGTAAAACCGACTATGCTCAAAGTTATAGGGCACTGAAGGGCTCATAGATCTGTAGTAATACTCCTCGGGACTTTGAAGCTGTGAAGCAGGATAGAAATGTTTTTGAGGCCAAACTGGTGGAGGATTACGATTTTGATAAAAAGGATGTTGAGATTTAAAATATTCTGAATTCAATTGAGTATTATCATTTCTTTCAAGCTCCTTTTTTTGCTTTAAATTCAGTTTTTTATTATATTTAATTTTCAAACTAAAGAAAGAGTTTATTCCTTCTTCTATATATCTCATTAAATCATTTAAATCGATGTCAATTTCTTGAAGATTAGTAGCAATCTCATAGTTATATAAATCATGTTCTTGAAATGATCTAGCCAAAACGATATAATCAATCACCTTCGAAATAATATTTGCTGGAAATGAAAATTCATATTTACCATAATCGAATTGAACGAATAGTTTTTTAAAGATCTTACCCTTATCGGCAAGGTTTATTAAATCATTTATAGGAGCTTTAAAAATTAATTCCTGCTTTTTTTTAATCATCCCATATTCATGAACAAAAGATAAATCAAAGTTGGTAATAAACAGGAGACCTTTATTTTTCTTTATAAATTTATTCTGATGATTCATTCCATTTATGAGAGTTGTTTTTACAGCATAGACCGGTTTTTCATCTTCTGCTAAATTGAGAAATCTTTTATAGGGTAGAAAGAGTTTTTTTATTTTTTCTATAAACTTAAGATTTTTTTGAAATCCATCCAATTTTTCGTAAAGTTCCTTATTATTATCCGTGATAAATTTATTTATCGATTCATGACTTCTAAAAACATTATCCAGTATATTCTCTATGATTCTTATATTAGAATTAGGTTGATTGTATATTTCAAAAAAGAATTCTTTATTTAGTGCTAAATGACGAAAGTGAGTATTTATTTTTTCTAACAATGTCTCTTTTATGTGAATAATTTGTCTAAAAAGAACTAATAATTCAGACTCCATTTTTGGATAATGAAAGCACTTTATCGGAGGACTTCTTGCTACTTTAATTTTATGCCTTAAAATATACAATTCATTTATTATATCACGTAAAGGTTGAATAAAGGAACGAGTATCTTTAATTAAATCTAAAAATTTCTGCTCTAATTCCTCTTTTTTTTCATATATATTTAAAATTTTATGAGAATGACATTTTGGACACGATTTAAGGTGTTGAGTCACTTTATTTATATTTTCCGTACCACAGTCTTTGCAAACTTTCTTTCCATTTGAGTCAAAAAACTCAATATTTTTAGAATTACATTCTTGACATATAAAGTAATCAACTCTTTCATCATGTAAACAATCAGAACAACAACTAACGCCACATTCTTCGCAGTAATAAGCGAGTTTCACATGTTTTTGACAAAAACGGCATAACTGTAAGTCTTTATCTGACATTTTCAACCTTGTTTTTTTGATAATTAGAAGAATTAAATTTAATTTTATCAAGAATAGTAGAAGAGAATGGATAAAAAATGACTATGTTATTTGAATATTATCTTTTAAAATGGTAAAAAAAGAGGTTTTATGAGATTTTCTAAGGACTTTTAGAAATGAAATATGGAGTTATTTCTAATTTTAATATTTTAAAAAATGTGATTAAATTCTTTATTCTAGTTGAATTTGAATGTATTCCGCCTGGGTCCTCAATAATTCATCTAATATTTTTTTCGCTTGCCAATAAGTTTCCACTACAGGATCGGCGAGTAAAGCTTGCAGTGCCAAATCTTTTGATTTTTTAAGAATTGCTTCCACAACAAGATCTTGAACTCCAGCTTCTGTTCTAATAAGAGCTGCAAGTCCTTTAGGATACTTTCCAAGTTCGATACCATTAACTCCGTTTTTATTTATTATTGCTGGACATTCTACGATTAAGTCTCGAGGTAAATTTGTAAAAACATTATCATTTGGGATGTTCACTGAAGGTTCTTCATAATTTGCATCGTTCAAAATTCCTTCAATTATTTGAATTTCACGTTCTTCATTTGCTCTGATAATTTGGGCACATTTTCCCTTTCTAATAAATCTTTTAAGCTTTTTAAACTCAAAGTCTAAAAAATTCTCATAATCTCTCACGAATTTCCGTATAGCAGAAATATCTGATTTTTCCCATGCCCAATGGATGTACTCTCCATAATGGCTATCACTTGTATAAGGTAAATATTTATATGTTTCCAGTATGAAAGCAGTTAAATTATAACCATTATCTAAATATGGTCCATGTTCAATAGATCTTAAGATTTCAGGACCTCGTTTATAAATATCGGGATAAGCATCTTGTCCAGTGTTTCGATATTTAATACTTAAAATGACACCAAAATGATTAAGACCACCTGCTTTAATCTCAAGATTTGAAACTGGAGTGTTAAGAATTTTTTCTAATATCGGCATAAAATGTTGATATTCATGACAAAGTCCTACAAATTTTAAGAAAGGAAATTCCCTTTTGATCGCAAGGCATATTCGGCTTAAAGGATTTGAATAATTAATAATAAAAGCGTCTGGACAAATTTTTTTAATATCTTTACAGATTTCCAATATCGGAGGTATCACTCTCAAGGAATGAAAAAGTCCCCCTGGACCTCCATTTTCGCCAGTAACTTGTTTATTTCCAAATTCTTGAGGTATTCTATAATCCATGTCTAATAATTTAAATCTTGGTGGAATTTCTATTGAATTTATGATAAATGTAGCATTATTCAATGCATCTGGTCTGGAAATTGTATATTCCAAACTAAAATCCAACTTTTTTTCATCAATTACAGATTGACAAGCTTGATAAGTTGATTCTAAAGTTTCTGCGTTTATGTCATGAAGACATATTCTTGATCCTTCCAGAATCTTGCTATTTAGTATATTCCCCATACAACTTAGACCAAATTGGAATGACCCAGCTCCTAATAATACAATTTTTTGATTTCGCGGCATTATTAATTTAACTTAATAGTTTTCTAAAATAAATATCAATATTTACATTCTTGTTAACATCATATTTATATTTTTAAAATAGAAAGAAAAAGCAATCTAATTGAAAGATATTAATAAATCGGATTTTTATTAAATTACAAAAAAAGAGTCATTAAGTATTAAAATCTGATTTTAGATTTTATTCTAATTGGATTTGAATATAGTCTTCTTCTTGTTTTAGTAATTCTTCAAATATTTTTTTTGCCTGCCAATATGTCTCCACAACTGGATCCGCTAATAAAGCCTGAATAGCGATATCTTTAGATTTTTTAAAAATTGCTTCTACTACGAGATCTTGAACGGATATCTGAGTTTGCAATAATGCAGTAATACTTTTGGGGTATTCCCCTAGTTTAACTCCATGTATCCCATTTCTGTTGATTAGTGCAGGGCATTCTATCACCGAATCTTTAGGGAGATTGGTGATAATATCATTATTAGGAATATTCACGGAAGGTTCTATGTGATTTGAATCTGTTATGATCCCTTCTATTATTGGAATTGCACTTTCCTCATCGGGTTTTACAAGTCTAGCGCCTCTTCCTTTCTTTATCAAAGTTTTAGTTTTTTCCAATCCATGTGCCAAAAAATGTTCATATTGTCTCCAAAAACGTCGAACAGCGGGAATATCTGCATATTCCCACGCCCAATGTACATATTCACCGTAATGACTATCCGTTGTATAAGGACAATATCCATAAGTTTCTAATAAAAACGCAATTAGTTTAAACCCATCGTAAGCAATTATATTACGTAAAAATTCAGGACCTTTTTTTCGAAGGTCTGGATAAGCATCTTTGCCCGTATTTTTATATTTAATATCTAAAATGTTGCCAAAATGATTTAATCCTGCACCAATGATTTCTAAATTTGACAAGGGTGTAGATAAAATTTTACTTACTAAAACAACAAAATGTTGAAATTCATGGCATAACCCAACGAATTTAAGCTTGGGATATTTTCGTTTAATTGCAAGACAGATTCTACTCATTGGATTTGAAAAATTAATGATAAAAGCGTTAGGACAGATTTTATTAACGTCTTCGCAAATATCTAAGATAGGAGGTATTACTCTTAGTGAATGAAATAAACCCCCAGGTCCTCCGTTTTCTCCAGTAATTTGCTTGCATCCAAATTCTTGAGGTATTCTATAATCTAAATCTAATAATTTAAATCTCGGTGGAATTTCTATGGCATTAATAATGAAAGTAGCATTTTTTAAGGCATTTTGTCTATTAACAGTATATTCTAAACTAAAATCTAATTTTCTCTTATCTATAGCAGCTTGGCAAGCTTGATATGTTAGCTCTAAAGTCTCAGCATTAATATCATGTAAACAAATAGTAGAGCCTTCCAAAGCTTTACATTCTAACATATTTCCAACGGAACCTAAACCAAATTGGAGCGAACCTGCCCCGATTAGTACAATTTTCTGACTATTTGACAAATAAATTCACCTAGAACATAATCTCGAAGTTATACAATAAGATTATATTAACTGGCTAAATTACTGAAGAAAATTTACCAAATAATAAATAGCTTGTTTATTAAAAATATTACTTTATAATCTTCACTTTTTGTCCAAGGGCTTGACCCGGTAAACCCGCCTTTTTAAAAAGAGCTCGTACTGCACCATTATTACCGTGAGCACGGCTAATAACACCCTTCAATTCTTTTCCTGTAGGACTTGTCCAAACTACTGTTCTCCCGATCATTTTATTGGCTTCCTTCCTTGTTTTTATTTCTGAGAAAACAATAATACATTGTTTTGGATGAATTATATGGCGACCTCGTCTATAATTAGCAACTACTCCTTCCATTCCTAGGACCTTTAATTTAGTAGATGACATGAGAGAAAACTTTTGACAATGAGTTTTTATATCACTTAAGTAATGAGGTTAATATGGAAAAAAATAAAAAATTTTGGATTTTTAGAAATTTATATTGTTTTAAGGGAAAATTGAAAATGAAATAGATTTCAATTTTAAGTTTAAACTAAATTATCCTATATATTTATTTTTAATCTTAAAAATTTGCTTTCTTTTATAGATTAATACCAATGAAATTATTGTAATTAATACAAATACAAGGTAATAGTTTCCAAACGAAATAGGACTCTCGCCAAAATCAATATCTAACTCATCATCGTCATCTTCCTCTTCGGTTGTAGCTGTCCAATGAAAAAGGTATACTTGATCATCTTCACTACCTACAGCAATATAATTTCCATTAGAAGATATTGCAACATCAGTTATGCTTCCGTCTGCCATATAACTCCACAGAGGTACATTTCTAGATCGATCAAATAAAAAAGTCATATTATCATTACAACCGATAAGAATATGCTTACCATTGGAAGAAATTGCGACACTCCTCACTATATCACCGCATTCATAAGTCCACAGCAGTTCTTCTTTTACAACATCAAAAAGGTAGGTTTTGTTATCATTAGAGCCGGCAACAATATATTGACCATCAGATGAAATGGCTATTGTGTTTACATCTCCCCCAGTTTGATAACTTAATTGAGGAGTTTTACTAAATTTATTAAAGATATAGATCTCATCATTATCACTACCCGCAACTATATAATAACCATCAGCAGAAATGTCAACGGTATTAATATCACCATCGGCTTGAAATTCCCATAAAGTATCATTGGAAGTTTTATAAAAAAGATATACCTTCCCATTCGCACAACCGGCAGTAATATATCTTCCATCGTCAGAGATAGCGACGGAATAAATTAAATCTCCAGTAGTATAGTTCCATAAAGGTGCAGAAGAGGAATTCTTGAGGAAAGAAATTTGATCATTACTTCCAGAAGCTATATAATTACCATCATTTGAAATTTTAACAGATAACACTTTATCTCCCATTGAATGGTTCCAAATAGGGGTAGAAATTGATTTATTAAATAAATATAAATGATGATCATTAGAGCCGGAAACAATATAATTTATTTCGGAAGAAATCGCAACGGAACTTATCTCATCACCGGTAGTACGATTCCACTCTGGTACTTTTGAAATGGAACTTGTTTTATTGAAAAGATATGTGTTATTATCAGCACTGCCTGCGACCACATAATTCCCATCTGCTGAAATTGAAACAGAGTTAACATCATCCCTCGTTGTATAATTCCAGAGGAGTGTGGTTGCGGATGGGTGGAGAATAACGCAATTTTTATTATAAATTTCTTGGTTATAACTCTTGCTTGAAAAACAACTCAAGATGCTACTATTTAATATAAGTATAAATAACAGCATTGCCCAAGGTTTGTAAGGTCTTATTGGCATAAGTTTTTTATTAACTTATTATATGATTTTAAAATCAAATTTATAGGTTTAATTCTTAAATACTTCTTAGTTTTTATTTTTTTCATTTGGCAAAATGTTAAATAATGTTAGTTTATTAGCTTTTTATGGAAATTATTGATAACCTGAACAAATTGTTTAGAGAAAAGGAAAACAAATTATATCTGATTTTGTTAATTTATCTTTTAATAGCATATACGGTACTAAGAATTTTAACATTAATGAATTATGCTTTCATAGGGATTATTATTTATTTTCCAATTTTAGGATTTACAAGTTTCTTCTGGTTCCTCTCATTGTTTAACAAAAAGATAACAGAATATTCAACTTCAAAAATTATTTTACTGCTAATTCTCGATTGTTTACTAATGATAATTATGTTGGTTGTGATTGTCGTAATCATAGTGATATCTATATTTTCTTATATCTTCTTTACTTCTCTTTTTTTGTTATATGGATGTTATAAAATGAGCAAAGATATTGATGAACGTATCTATTATAAACGAGGAGCTTGGATTTGGAGAGGATTAGAATTTTGGGGTGGATTGGCCCTTTCGCTGCTCTTTATTTATTTAGCATATATAGGAACTTTTGAAGCTATGAACATGACGAGCGCACCACAAATTCTAAATGTAGCATATATTGCTGTAATTATCGTAATAATCGGCTTAGCTATTTATGGTTTACTGCAAAGTTTTGGCAAAAAATTTAATGCGTGGCTTGGTACTTACTTTATCCTTATTACTATTTATACCGCCTATTTGGTGTTAAAGGTCTTTTTAGGATTTACTAATGGGACTGGAGAACCTTCAATTTTTACAATAATCGGATTGTTAGTTTTAGATCTATTTATTCTATTATATTCAATTAGCTCTATCATAGGTAAGCAAGGTGAGTTTCTAGCGGAACGTTTTAAACGCTTTAAGCAAGAGACTTTAATACTCTGGTTAATTTTTTCTAAAGCGGCATGGGAATTCGCAGTTTATTTTCCATACGGAACCCTGGGTGTTCCTCAGGCTCTTGGGATACCACCTCAAGCTTTTGGGGTTACATATTATACCCAATTAGGGACAATTGTAGTGACCGTGACCAATATAATGGTTTTAATAATTTTTATAATTCTTATTGTAGTTTTTGGTTATATTGGAATACAGGGTTATGATGAAGAGAAGCTACGACTAAAAGCAGGTAAAATTGACGTATGGCTCTCTAGAAAATCCGGTGAAAGACCTGAACATGTTAGACATGTAAGTAAAGTACAGAAAATTGACAAAGAGATTGAAAATAAAATAGTTGAAACTGATACTTCTGAATCAAAAGATGAATCTGATCAATAAAATAAGCTAAAAAAGGATTAAATTAATCACTCAATTTTTTTTCTTGCAAATTAGTGTATAACTAATTGGATTTTAGACCTATTAACTCATGTGATTTCTCCCAAGAGTATGAATTGATTGATTTTATTTTATATTTGAAATCTTCTATTGAATAACTATTTTCATTTAATAAAATCTTATTCACTTTAGTGATTATTTCGTTTTCGACAATTTCTAAATTTCTTAAATAGTTTTTCCTTTCAGATCCCATACCCCAACTTTTAAATGATGCGATAGCCAAAGAATGTTGACACCAAAACCAGTTAGGATTAATTTTTGCATAAGGCCCGGGCTCAATTACTCTTTGATCTTCGATTGGAAAGGTATATGGTTTATATATACTTAGACATGGAAGAGTACTGCCCGTAAACCAATGAATCGATTTCTTTCCTTGTCTTAAATGAGAAACTTGAGATCCTGTAGATTCAAATCCTCCATGCATACAAATTCCAGCATCATGCTCTCTTAAAAACTCCATCATCAATTTAGGAGTAATATTATCTTTATTATCTCGGAGTAATATCGTTGATTTACCCCCTCTAGAATAGGGAGAAGGTTCTTCAGAATAGTAAGATCCTGTGAAAGTTGAGACAAAGTCAAATTCATTATCATTTTTACAATACCCTTGTTCTACTGCATGTTGAATAATACCTTCTCTTCTGAGATCTCCTTTCCCTCTTATGGAGAGTTCATTCGAAATCGATCTTACATTTTGTACTTTTTCAGCAATCCACCAATCATCTACAGTTTCTAAAACATAAGCTTCCCTAGGGTCAGCGATAATATATGAATTATGGTATGTCCAACTAGGATCATTATAAGCACAACCTCCTCCTTGATGATGTTCTTCTAATAATTCTGTCATTATTGTAAGTGCGTTCAACGCAGTTTTTCCCCTTTCTAATCCTAACCTTAATAAATCCATTCCTAACAGACCAATAGTTCTTAAAGGCTCATGGGAATAGACAGCTTCGTTTCCAATGGCAACTCCATATTCATTGCATCCCATTTCTGCACCCCATATCCACCAAGGTTGACTTAAAAGAATTTTAAAGGTTTCAGATACTTGTGGAATTGAAATATATGTACAATGTAATTCCTCTCCCTTAGAATATCTTCTTCTAGGAACATAGGTTATTAATTGAACTTCATTCTGAGGCCTGTCACTGTTCTTTCCAAAAATAACACTGTTATCTTTTGTTGAATTGGCCAATGCTACAAAAGTATCACACAATTATTTAATCATCTCTTCTGACTTTTTCCATGCGTCTGTATTTATCTCTTTAATTTTATTTATGAATTCCTCGTTAGATAAGGAATTTTCTTGTTGAATAACTTCATCAACCCTCTTTAATATCTTATTTTCATAGTTTCTTAGCTTTTCATAATAGGAATTTCTCTCGGGTCTATCTATTTTAGGCTTTTTAGTGAGATCTTTTACAAAATTATCATGCCGACTCCAAAACCAATCTGGATTTATATCTGTATAGGGGCCAGGTTTTAAGATCTTATCTTCATCTAATGGAAATACATATGGCTTAAATATACCAAGGCAAGGAATTGTGTTTCCTGTAAACCAATGAATTGATTTTTTCGCTTTTCTCAAATGGGATACTTGTGATCCTACAGAACGATCGCTTCGACCATGCATACATATTCCAACTTTATGTTCTCTTAAAAAATTCATCATCATCCCAGGTCTAATATTACCTTTATTTTGAGCTAACTGATTTAATGAACATCCATCTCTACTTTCTAAGGGAAATTCTTCAGGTAAAGGAGAAGGAGAGAATATTATTTTAAAGTTAAAATCATTATCATCCTTACAATAACCTTGTTCTATTGCATGTTGGATTATACCCTGCTTTCTCATATCACCTTTACCCCTAATAGAGATATTATTAGATATAGAGCGATAATCCCTAACATTTTCTACAATCCACCAATCTCCAGCAGTTTCTAAAACATAAGCTTCGACTGGATCCGTGATAATCATTGAATTGTGATAGTTTAATCCTTTTTTGTTATGAGCTCCCCCTTGTCCATATTTTTCTAATAATCCAATGATAATTTCTAATGATTCTTTTGCTGTTTTACCTCTTTCTAATCCTAGCCTTAATAAATCCATTCCTAAAAGCCCAATTGGCTTGAGCGGTTCCTTAGTCGCTACTGCTTCATTACCAATGGCAACTCCATATTCATTGCATCCCATTTCACATCCATACATCCAATAGGGCTGACTCATTATTATTGCGGCAGTTTCGTTAACTTGGGGGATCGAAATATGAGTACATTGAACTTCTTCTCCCTTTGGATACTTTATACGAGGAAGATAAGTAATTAATTGAGCTTCATTGCTAAGTCTATCACTATTCTTTCCAAAAATTACACTTTTATCCTTAGAAGCAGAGGTTAAGCTAACAAATGTATCACACATAATTTTTATCCTTAAATATCATTTTATTTTTTTATGTAATTCTTTAATTTCTTTTAGGTTAAATTGAAAAAAAATATTATTATTATTTAACTAACTTAACTATTGTTATTTATTTTTCAAGATATACTGAAGGATATTGACCAGAGAAAAAGTAAAGGTTTGGATATTTTCATTTGAATACGCTGGTATTGCCAAAGTGGGAGGTCTTGGCGAGGTTCCAGCTAACCAAGCAAAGTATTTAAAAAATGATTTTGAAGTAACTGTTTTTTTGCCCTCTCACGGTCAAATTGAACAATTAAAAGGTGTCACTGAATTAGAAAAATTGCCTTTTACTAGTAAGCACCAAGTAGATTTTAACCAGGATGGAATAACAGAATTAAAATTTTCTTGTGAGATCTCCTATTTTAAATGTAAATTAAATGGAATAAATATCATATTGTTATCAGGGGAGAACTCTACTACAAGTAAATATATTGATGATCCTATTGTTTATAATCCCGAAACTTTATCTTGTAAAATACTTATTTACAGCATTGGATTGCGATTATATGTAAGAAATATAGTTGAAAATGGAGGGAATACTTTACCAAGTATTGTTCATATGCATGATTATCATGTAGTAATCCCTTTTATAAGTATAAAACAAGAATTAATGAAAAATGGTATGGATGTTGCTTCACTTATAACAATTCATCTTTTAACTTGGCCAAGATATGGTATTGACTTTTACTATGCATGTGGCATTAATAGAGCTCCCATAAAAACTCTTCTAAATGAAGGATTCAAATCATTAACTATACAAGAAATTTTCGATCTATGTAAAGATTCTCAAAAAGCGGGGGAAGAATACAATCCGCCTTCAGTAGAAAAGATTGGTGCAATTTGCAGCGATTTGGTCACAACGGTAAGCAAATCATATTTATATTCAGATATTATACCTAATCTTGGAAAAAGCTTAATTGATTTTAAATCGGATTTTGTATGGGATGGATGTGATTGGGATTACGAGGAGACTTATAAAAATGTAATTGATAAACTAGGTAACGAGATTTGTGAAGTGCTACAAATTCCAAATAAGTCTTTAATAACTAAAACACACATGAAAGATTATTTATTAACCTATAAAATCAATCATTTAAAGCAGAGTCCTCTAATCAAGTCAGAAAAGGTATTATCCGCAATTAATGAGATTTCTAATGGAGACCCTTTTATTAAAAATGGGGTGATTAAAGCTTTTGATAAATCCGGTCCATTGGTAATTGCTACTGGAAGGATCTCACATCAAAAAGGTTTTGAGACCATACTAGAAGCAATTCCAGAGGTTATACAAATTATTCCTAAAGCAAAATTCTTACTTCTCTTACTTCCAACTGAATATAGTTTGAATGAAATTAAAAAGTATGCTCAGTTTGTTAAAAAGTATCCTAAAAACCTTCGCATAGTTTTTGGAATCGCAGCAGAAATTTTTCAAATTGCCCATATTGGAGCAGATGCATATTGTGCATTATCTCGATGGGAACCTTTTGGTATCATTGCATTAGAGGCAATGGCATCAAAGTTACCAGTAATCGCAACCAAAGTAGGAGGTTTACAAGAATCTGTTATCGATATCCGAAAAGACCCTGAAAATGGTACAGGCATTCTAATTAATAAAGATAATCCATCTGAATTTGCAAAAATGCTAATTAATCTTTTATTATTAGCAGAACTTTCTGAACGATTTAAGGATTCAAATGGTAATGAAGAGAGAGAAAAATTAAAAATAATTAATCTAATTCCAGATGAGTTATTAAAATCTTATGCAATACGAGACATTGATTTTTATACTAAGATCAGAGAAAATTGCATTAAACGTGTAAATACTAATTTTAGATGGAATATTGTTACCAAAAAGCTTATTTCATTATATAAAAAGCTGCTAGAATTATTTTAATTAATTTTTATAAGATATTGAATTTATTACAAAAAATTTAAATAATTTAATTAAGACTTATTATTTACATTTTTAACCAGATTCATCAACAAAAAAAGGAGTTATTATGGCATTATCAGATTTAACCGAATTCGAATTCTTAACAGGATTTTTTGCCTTAATTTTTGTATTAATTTCTTTGATAATTGGACTTATGATTTTTTCAAAGTATTTCTCTACTAAACAAAAAACATTTATTACTGTTGGCCTCACTTGGATTTTCCTATCTACAGCGTATTTATCAAGATCTATTGATTTTATACTTGTCATTTTTTTCAATACCTATCTTGATGAGTTCATTTTCCTACTTTTAATGAACATATTTATTCCATTAGTGATAATATGCTGGAGTTATTCATTTTCCAGTCTAGTTTTCCCTCATTTACGAAAAAAAATTGTATTTATCTTCACTATAGTTGGTGCAGTTTATGAAATTCTTCTAATTATATTTTTGTTAACAAACCCAAGACTTGTGGGTTTTGTGGAAGGTTTTTATGCTGAATTTGCACCATTTACAATTTCACTTCAATTGTTAGCAATTATTGTTTTCTTGATTGGAGGTATATTTATCATACGAAATTCTTTTAGATCAGATGATCAAAAAATTAGATGGAAGGGTAAGTTTTTGATGATAGCTTTTATCTCATTTACTTGTGCAACAGTATATGACTCTGCAGCACCCTTAACTCCTGTATTATTTACAATAATGAGGTTAGTATTGATATCAAGCAGCATAGAATTTTATCTTGGATTTTTTCTCCCAGATTCTATTGCAAAAAGATTAGTTGAATAATCAACTTTAGTTTAAAACAAAAATCTCTTTTTTTTTATTAAAATATTTCTAATTGAAGTTTTTTTGCATTCTATTATCTAAGTTAAATCAAATATGAAATAATTGTTCTTATATATATTTATTAAAATAGATAGTCTTTAAAATTCAATTATTAAGAATAAATTTCATTTTTTCTACCGGATTCCATAATTCCTCAGCTTTTTGCACCCATTCATTGAAATATTCAGGATTTTCTGGAAATTTTTCGTAATGCTTTCGAATTTTATCTGAAATTTTCATGTATTTTAGCATGGAATTTAATGTTGATCGAGAAAATTGCTGCGTAATCAAACCCCAAATAAATACGGCTATGATTTTAATCATTCTTCCAAAATTGATGTGCAATTCGTGATACTGGTTCATATGCTCGAAATCTTTTCCACTAAAAATAATATTTTTTTTGAACAAGTATTCCATTTCCTTTTTAGTAGTGTTTGCTGCAACTGGAATTTGAGCAAGTAAAGCTGCTAATTTAGCTCCAATATCCCTATAATATCGGATATTTATGTCCCATAATTCATTCTTAGATACATAATTGGGTGATTTTAATGCTTTAATAAATACATCAGTAGCAATTTTAGCAACAATCCAAGATAATGATATACCCTCACCATTAAATGGTTTAGTCATACATGCACTATCACCTATGCAAAAAAATCCATCTCCTACTAAAGAATAAGGTGAGCGTCGATACACTGTTGTAGCTTTATGTTCCTCTAAAATTTCATAGGGGGGAAAATGTATGTTCTCTAAGAAAATTTTATTTGCCTTTTCGACATTTTCATATCCTCCTGGTTGACCATTCCCAAAGATATTGGCTTTAGATGCAAAGTGAGGGGCAATCCAATTTTTATAATACATCCAAGTGTTGGATTTCGCTTCCGTACCAGGGTGGGGTTCATCAGGTTTAAGCCATCGTATAACTCGTTGAATTACATACATTTTCTCATCATCATTTATATTAAATGTCTCTATTCCATAATTTTCTGGAAGAGAACTACGCACAACCGCATTTGTACCAGAGGCATCTACAATAATCCTTCCAAAATATTCATATTCTTCATTAATTTTCTTAATAACAATACCAATTAATTTATTTTTATCGAAGATTCCACATTTAAATCGACTTGAAAATTCAAACTGAAGCCCATCTGCTTCAGAAATTTTTATTAATCTTTGAATAAAAAAAGGAAATCTCATAGCAATCACGGGCCAATTCATTTTTTTGACTATCTTTCCAGAGGGAGAATAATGATTTGTAATATTGAATGACGTTATATATTCATCAGTCTCAGGACTAGGTGGGGGTACTCCAAATTCGTCAAAGGTATAGGCATCCATATGAAATTGGTCCATCTTTGATCCCACTTCAGTTCTTGAATCCCTTTCAAAAATTATTGTCCTTATACCCTTTTTTTCTAATTCCCATCCTAAATATATTCCAGCAGGTCCTGCACCTATAATTAGAACATCATATTTTTTATTCATAGTTGACGAAAAACTGAAATGAATAAAAAGATTGGTAAAATAATCAATAAAAATGAAAATGGTATACGTTTTAAAATTTAATTCGAGTTCCAAAATGGATATAAATGTTGAATAATGGCATTTTTTTTATCGGGAACAATTTCTAATTCATTCCTAATCCAATCAGATATCCATTTATACTTGTTTTTAAATCTAGAATCCATGAAAATGATTGCCCCTTTATCCACTATTTTTCTTATTGGTCGACCAGACGCTTGATTTGCCCGTTGAACAGCAGGATACAAATAAGCAAAATTCCAACCCTGCTTGTTAAATACTTTATCATAGTATTCTATTTTTGCAGTAACTCGAGGAGTTGGTAAGTGATATGGGAATCCAGCAATAATTACCGCATTCATAAAATCTCCGGGATAATCTTCGCCTTCTGAATTTCTTCCCCCGCATACTCCTAATAAAACGGCTCCTTTTCCAGGATTGCTTGCCATAGATTTAAAATCATTTACTAAAAAAGCATTTTCTGAGGCAGATAGTCCCGGTTCTTCCACAAACAATTTTTTTCTGTTTTTTTCTGCGATAGCTTCAAGTCCATTATCACGTAAACCTTTTAGTATCTTATAGGAAGCACAAAAAATACCTACATTCGCAGGAGTACAATATAAAACTTCATTTATTTTATTCAATATTTTTTTATACATTGAAGGTGTCCTATTTTCTCTTTTGGTATCCACACCTTCTGTTATAATTGCTTTAATATTTTGTTTTTTAAATGGAGAATCTGCAATAATTCCTTTATAACTTTTTCCACTTTCATGTAAACCCATTAAATGATTAAAGACATATGGATTTACGGTTCCAGAAAGATTTAGAGATGTGTAACAATTTTTTAAAATAGGTACGGCAATTTCCCTAGGATCTAATGCCACAATTTCAAGAGCTATCGTTTTTCTTTCTTTTACTTTCTGAATATTATAACAAAAGAAATAATTTTCTAATGAATAAGTTTTAATCCACTTTAACCAAAAATCTGCTAAAGCACCCACGAAATCTCTTGAAATTTCACCATTAGCTAGCTTTTCTTCATGGATTGCTGCACTAAATTCGTAAAGATCCTTAATAAAATTTTCATATTCGTTTAAATCGGCAAATCCAAGCTTTTTATGAATTTTTTCCAAAAATATATCGGGAGCTATTGCCTTTTCTTCAGTTTTCAGTATCTGCTTTTTACGATCAAGATGATCATACAAAATATTAACAAAGCTTTGCATTAATATAGGTGATTGATACATTTCCAAGTCTTTCAAACAAATTCTTAATGAATATGGGGTTATTCTCTCCGAATTTACATCTGTTGCTACATCAATAATATTATGACATTCATCAATTACTAAGATACATTTATTAACTTCAGTGCCTATAAATTTTAGAAATGACTCTCTTATGGAAGGATTAAAGATCCAATTATAATTACAAATTATAATTCGCATTTCTTCCAATAAGAATTTAGATAAAAAATAAGGGCATAACTTATTTTTAGTACAGAATTTTATAAGATCCTCAGCATCAATTGGTTTTTCGAATAGATTTGGAGCTATTAATATAGGTTTATCGAATTCATCTCGTTTTTTTAATAAATTTAAGAAATGAGTACAATTTCTATTTTTTCTTAAGTCTCTACATACGGCCATTGATTCTCGAGGATTTAATTTCAAGGATAATAATGTTTTATTAAGACACATTTCATTACGTCCCCGTATCGATATACCATTTATTTTAGCTCCTCCTTTAATGGAATTTATCTTTACAAATTCTGAAATTTTAATTAATTCCTTAATAACTCTCGTATTTTGAGAGTGGGTCCTGCAGAGATAAATCAATTTTAAGTTTTTTTCAATTACAATTGGAAGAAGGCTGCTTAAAGCCATAATTGTCTTACCAGTGCCATTTGGGGCGACTAATAAAACAATCTTTTTAGCCCTTGCGCTCTCTTCGATTTGTTTAATAATATCTTCTTGCGACTCTCTAAATTGCTCATAAGGAAAAAAATGGAAATAATTAATTTTATTTGATAATTGCGACTTATTCAATATTTTAATTTTTTTTTTATGATTTAGCTCATTAGAAATGTGTTTATCTTTTTTAATAATAAGATCAGCTTCAATTTTTAATTTTTCACCCCTCTTGCTCCAATAATTACCACAAACTTTACAATAAAAACTCTCTTTCTTGGGATATAAGAGATTTCCACAATCGGGGCAAAATTTCATAAATAATTTCCCTTAAATTTAAGTTTAATAGTTGAACTGATTGAACATTTATATTTGTAAAGACTATAAAAGTTTAATTATTAAGATTATTTTTAAATAAAAACAAGTTATCTGTTAGTATGAATGATAATTTCGATTTCGATGAATTTATAAAAAAACTTTCTTTTCCTCGATTATCAGGTTCTGAGGGAGAGATAAAAGCCCAAGAACTTATCGAAACTGAACTTAAAAATCTAAAAATTGATCAATATAATAAAGAATCATTTAGTTACACTACTTTTTTTATGAACTTCTTATTAAGAACCTATAGTTCCTTAATAGGACTGCAAATGATTCTTTTAATTATGATGTTATATTTAAATCTCGTTTATTATGTAATTCTATTTGCTTCTGTTTTATTAATAACAGCTCTCTTTAGTCGAGAGATCAGAGAAAAAATTCAGTTTAAATTTACAAAGATCGGAAAAAAGAGAACATCTGCAAATTATATTATAGAATTACCAGCCAAACATGAAGATAAAGATAAAAATCAAAATATCATAATTCTCGCCCATTATGATTCGATTAGTATGACTTTTCATCCAATTTTCGATGGAGTAATTTTCTTCTTTTCTTTAGTTGGTGGAGTAATATTTTCACTTCATATCTTTTTTATATCTACCTTATATCTTCTGAATATAATTCAATCTATTGAAATCATTCAATTTTTTTATGGATTTTTCTTAGCTGGTTTTTATTGTTTACAATTTTTTAATAAACGGCATAATAAATCTTTTGGAACAGCAGATAATGCTACAGCAGTAGCTAATAGTTTTTATTGCATTGATTACTTCAGTAAAAATCCACTAAAAAATACGAATTTATTTTTTGTCTTAACAGGTGCAGAAGAAATGGGGGATTATGGAGCAGATTCTTATATAAAAAAACACAATTCTGAGTTTAATAAGAGTAATACGTTTTTTTTTATTCCAGATACAGTCGGAGCTAATGAAGAGACAAATCTTTATGCTTATGCTCAAGGATTCCCGAAAAAAATGTTTTCTCCTAAAATTAAAGTTAATATTGAAGAGCTTGTAAAAACTAGCCAAGGATCTTATAAAATTAAACCATTTTATATTCCACCTTTAATTCACTTTAGTACAGATCATGCCCCTCTAAAACCATTTGGTTATGAATTTATGATCTTTCTATCGAATGCTCCAATTCATTCTGAAAAAGATAATATAAACAATTATCATCCTAATATGTTAGAAGACTTTAATTTATTTATGAGAGATTTAATAATTCTGATGGATAAAAACTTTAACTATAAAACTTAATTTAGTTGAATACTTTTATTAAAAAAAATGAATAATAAAAATAAGCCCCAGTTTAAACAATTGGTTTCTGAGAGTTTGATACGAGATTTGATTCTATTTTCATTTTTATATATTTTAGTCATTGCACAGGATTGGGACAATATACTGCTCCTTTTATTTCCTTTGATAACATTCGTATATGCTCTATTTTTTAAAATAATCAATAATATAAGACAAAAAAGTAATACTTCCGATTCTCTTATTATATATAATCCTTTAGGATCAGAAAAAATTTCCGCTCATAGATTGAATTTCAGCGCTTATATTCAATTAATTTTATTATTCTGGTTTGGAGCAGAGTCACTTTACCATCCCCAATTAATTGATAATTATTATATTTATTTCATTTCAATCTTTATATTTATGTATACGTTTGGTTTTTATATCCTATTCATTGATTTATGGAAATATAGTAAAATTGAGATAAATTTAGAAGATAGTAATGCGAAATATTCTCAGAAAGAGCAGAATGATCTAGATACTGTGATCTCTTTTCTCAAAATGAAAAGTTTTAAAATAATTTCTATTATTAATTTGTTAGTCTTTATAATTTTAAATGCATTGAATATTATATTTGCTTTTTTAACCCTCAACGAAATCATGCTGGGATTTGAATATTACTTACCTGGGACAGGATTTGAAAATTCAGAGCCAATTAAATTATCATTTATTATCTACGCGATTATTACTACACCACCATTGATTTCTATAGCTTTTTTAGCTATTAATTATAAGGATATCAATAATTATAGCGAAGAAAAATTAAACAAAGTTCTCAGTGCATTGCCGAAAAGTACTCAAAGTAAAATTATGCAAAACCTTATATTACTAAATAAGAGTTTTAAAAATAGACTAAGATTGGAATAAGAATTTTTTAATATAAAAAATAAATAAAATTATTGTTAAAAATAAGATGAAAACAATGTCTCGACAATTGCTCTTTAAAGTAATTGTAGTCGGTGATGGTGGAGTTGGAAAATCGACAATGGTCAAACGTTTAACAACAGGACTTTTTATCCCTCAAAAAATCACAATAGGAACAGATTTAGCTTCAATTCAAATTGATATGGGAGCTAAGGGCTCTGCTAAACTACAGATATGGGATTTTGCTGGAGAGAAGCGTTTTCGATTTTTCTTACCAAATTATGCTCGAGGAGCACTGGGCTGTGTGTTATGCTACGATATTACAAGATATCAAAGTATCGAGAGTTTAATCGAATGGTACAAAATTGTTAAAGAAAATGCGGCCAATCCTGTGTTTGTCCTAGTTGGATGTAAGTCAGATTTAGTTGAAAAAAGAGTACTTGATTTTAACATTGGCAAACAATTTCAAGAAAAGTATAAAATTGATTATTTTTTTGAAAGTTCATCTAAATCCGGAGAAAATAATCAACTTATTTTTCAAACTCTAACAGAGGGGATAATTGAAAAAAAACTTGCTTAACATTTAATTATTAATCCTCAGTTCTCATCGTAACTATTTAATAACATAAAATATAGCCAAAATTCATTGGATTAAAAGATCAACTAATGGATTGATAATCAAACTTGAGTTTTGTATTCATTTCAGTTTAAAATAATAGAAAAAAGAAAAAAATTGTATGGTTTTTAGTCCTCAAGAAGTTCTCTAATTTCTTCAATATTGAGGCTTAAATATTTTGCAGTTACTAAATCTTTACCCATGAGATTCTTGAAGTTCTTCTTGCGCTTTTTATTAATAAATTTCTTCATTTCACTAAGATCTGGATTAGCATTTGTCACTTCAATTAATTTCATATCTTTAGCAGCGTCTACAACCTTTTGACCAACATCAGTTCTAATAATCAGCAATGCCTCTCCCTTAGGAGCACCCCAAGGTGAATAAGAAATATCTGAAAATTCTCCTGAAAAATCAGTGCAATATTTACATCCTGCCATACCACCTGAAGAACATGCAAATGCTAATTTTAATGAAGTCCTTTCTGCACCTGTATTGAAATCACTAACTAGAATTTTCGCTAGACCTTGTAAATGACATGGATTTGCAATAATTCCAATATCTCTCTTTTTATCTAAATATGCTTTACCAATTCCCGTGATTAATGGCCCTGCATTGTCCATGGTTGCCTTAGGTATCAGTGCTTTTGCCTTCTTTGCACTATCAACTACTTCTGGGAATGCTACAGGAGGTTTTTTACTTTTGTTTTTTCCCACAACCAAATGCTTAATAATACCCTTTTCAAATGCTGCCAATGCCAAATTGTATAGGATTTCATCTTTATTACTTGATTTGACTTGTATAATATCTTTATACACTCCCACTGCTAAATCAGTCCGAGTTTGACCAAATAAGGCTTGTTCAATCTCACTAACAGGAAGAAAACTTCTTGGACATGCATTATAGCATAGACCTACAGTTTCTGTACATTCATCAACCACATAAGCTTCGCCAGTTTCATGATTAAAGTCCATATGGGGACAAAAAGCGTTGCACGATCCACAATGAATACAAAGTCCCGAGTATATTACTTCATTTTCTAAATCTTGTGAACATTTTTCAACTTTCAACTTATTTCATGCTCCGATATTATGAATCAATCAAAAATTATTAGGATAACTTTTTTGATTATTTTTGATAAGGAAAATTAAACATTGCTTTTAAAGGTAGTATGAAGATTCGCACTCTTCACGATAGGAGTGAATAGGCAGAAGACTTAAAAAATTAAGATGATACGTGAATTTACTTTTGTTTACCAAGATAATAATTTCATTTATAATGTAATATTTTAGAAAAAATAGAAAAACTAGCTTTTAATTGATACTTGAACTAAATTTTTTATTTAATCTCGCTAAGTTCTATCCCTTTCGTCTCTCTCAAGCTTATATAGGATAAAGGAACAATTATATACATTGCTAATATGAAGATAATAAAAGTAATCCCTAAACCTAAGAATAGAATGAATATGCTGCTTAATAGTAGTCCAAGTGTAGTGCCAATAGCAAAAAATAACCATCTAAGTCCTACGCCTGATGCCCTTCTGTCAGTTGGGAGATTTTCTATAGTTATAAGGCTAAGAATTGTCAATAATCCCCAAAAACATACATGCATTAAGGCGAAACCTAATTGTACGATAAGAAACGCATTTTGAGGGTCATGAGCTCCTATTACCCAAGTCAATACTCCTACTGGTAAGAGACCAGACCAGAGATACACTAAAGGTTTCCGACCGATTCTATCTGCAAGTAAACCATTAACTAAGTAAGCAATCAAGACCGCAAAAACTGTCCAAATAAAAATAATACTTATTTGAGCTTGAGTCAACGTGCCTACATCTGTTATATATTTTTCAAATAAATTTCTCCAGATTGTTGCCGCTCCAAATACTAAACTTATAATTAAAAGAGAAATATAGGCTTTTCGTTGATCGGTTTTAAAAATCGCTTTTACATCCTCCTTGAACGTCCTTTTCTCAGCTAGTGAGGGTTCTTCCCTCATTATTTGAAATTTTGAGGTTTCTTTAAGTGTTAAAAGGATTATTATTGATAACGGAATACCTAAAATTATTGGGAATAATAGTAATGCCCTCCAGTCTGATCTTGTTTCGGTGATAAAGATAGCGCGTAATACTATAGCTAATATTGGTCCGATTAGTCCTCCCATCAGTACTATATACTGATAAAAAGCGCGCTTTTCTTTCTTGGATTCTTCATTTATGTAAATTGCCCACAGATCTGAACTGAAAAATAGATATAAAATTGCCCAGAAAAAAACGTATTGCCAAAAATTAGTAGACAAAATCATCATTATACATGCAAATGCTATACCGATGATAGTATAAGCTAAGACTTTTTTCCTTCCAATCCTATCGGCAAGATATAGATTTATAAAAATAAAATAGTAGCCCATACTTGCTATACTTGCCCCAATAGCCATGAGAGCGTTTTGTTCGTTTGTTGTATAATCGCTTAAAAATTCTTCGGCGATCTTTGAAGGGAACATGCCGTTCACAATTGTAACATAGCTATCGATAATACTCGCCAGAATTAATATAAAAATCAAGTATCTGAAATACCCTTTGGATCTTGAAATTTCAGCATCCGTAGTTTCTGTCATAAATTTACTATATGATAGTGTGGTATATAAACATTGAGGATATTTTTTAAAAATAATCAACTATACAGCACTATTGTAAAAAACGAGAGCAAGTATCATCCATTTTTGGTAAAATTTTATCTCTATCTTTCCAAACAATCCATGTGTTCCCTGATTTTTCAAAATGAAAACCACAATATTCTGCCTCCTTCAACTTTTTTAGAGTTTTTTTAACGAAACTCCACGAAAATCCCGTTTTATCTACAACCTCTGCAATAGCGATTGGATGATTAGTTTCAAGATCATTATTGAAGAAATTTATAATTTTCTCAAATCCGGTTTGTGGTGAAGTGTCTTGAGTTTTCGAAGGAATATTCCTTTCCACCTATTCTAATTAAAATAGAATTTCTTTATTAATAAAATAATTATTTCGATAATTTAATTATTTTATTTTCGCATTATAGGTAATTTAATCTCAAAATTAAATTTTTAAAAATTCAAGTTCGATGCATTTTAACCATGATATCAAGTATTATTAGCTTAATAATGTTCATTTTCACATTAAACGGTAGAAAATAAAAATTGGGCTCCTTAAGCATTAAGTATTATACTCCTCGATTAATTAAGTGTACAATTTCAAATTATTGAAATTATAACTAAAAAGCAATTAATAATCAAGAATGGAGGTTAAAAAATGGAAAAAATTTCTAATAATGCAATAGGTGCTATATTAGCATTGGAAGCTATCGTTTTGGGTATTTTTATTGGTCTAAAAATGGGTTTCTCATTTGAGCCCCCAAGTACTTTAAGTTATATCGCAACATTTGGAGGTACTCGGCATGTTATAGGGACTATAGCTGCTTTAATTTTCATACCTTGTTTTGTAAAACAAATAAAATATGGTGTATTGGCAGCAATTATATTTATTTCAGTTACAATAGTACTTACTTCAATCAGTGTCATAGATTTGTTATTTATTACTCCCGGATTTACACACAAGGCGCCAGTTGCTATTATTATGCTAGTTTTTCAAATCACTGCAATAATATTTAGTTACAAGACAATAAAAGAAATATATAGCTCCACAAGCTGAGAAATAATAGATTAGTTCATTTTCGCATTGTTCGAAATTCTCCAGTTTTCATTAATTCACAAGGTTTAAGATAATTCTTTCCGGTTTGTTCTACAATATCTTCTAACATTTTAGTCCATTTTTCAAAATTATTTTTACCTGAACTAAACGGCCCCGGCATGGAAGTACCTTTTAACATGACGTCATCAATTATTTTATAGCCAGGAACCACCCCTTCTTCCAAAAGTCTACAACCCTCGTTAAGTTGGATAGCCATAAGCACTTCGGGATTAAGTAAACCAGCCTTTTTATTAAAATTTAGTTTTGGTCTTCCTTTTGTCCAATCATAAAATCCTTTTCCCGTTTTTTTTCCTAAATTCCCTTCCGTTATTAATTTGTTTAGGATTTTACCTGGTGAAAAATCAGGTGAGATATATTTTTCATAACTTTTCAGAACATTGAAAGAAGCATCTACGCCGAGATAATCGGTTAATTGACATGGTCCCATAGGGATTAATTCTCCCGCTCCGGCATCGGCATCGATTTGCTCCCATGGAATATTTTTTTCATATGCTTGATCTAATATATAATTAATATATATATTGGGAGGGATTAGTAATCTATTAGCAATAAATCCCGGACTCTCCTTTTCAATTCTAACTGAAAGCCGTTTTCCTCTAAGGCAAGGTAATCTTTTACCAATAGCTACACCAATATTTAATGCTTCATCAGAAGTCTTCTCACCTTTCATAACTTCCACACAACATTGAAGAACCACTGGTAAGAAAAAATGCATTCCAATTATATACTCAGGCCTTTTTGACTCACTTGCGATATCTGTTATATAATATGATGAAGTATTTGAGGCAAAGATACAGTGAGGTGGAGTGTTTTCCATAACAGCATTACACACATTTCTTTTAATATCTAAGTTTTCAACAACTGCTTCAAATACAAAATCTGCTTCTTTAACCGCAGAGGGTAAATCAATAGATGTTTTACAGTTTGACATAAGATCAGCAATAGAACACCCTTCAGGTAATTTTCCTTTAGTCTTTGCTTTTCTTAATCCTTTTTCAATATTAGCAATACCATTATCAACATATTTTTGATTTATGTCAATTAATGTGACATTATAGCCGGCCATTAATGAAACTTGGGCAATTCCATGACCCATCATACCCGCTCCAACAACAGAGATATTTTTTATATTATTTAAATCAACCATCTTCAATTATCCTCTTAAAGTAACAATGAATTTGAAGTCAGCAAGTACTTATAAATGGATTATCTATATTAATGATATTTTTATTAAAAATGTGTAGTAATATAGGTAACAATTTTAATGAAATATTAAGGAATATCCTATTATTTTCTCATTTTAAGAAAACCACCTGAGGTCATCAATTTACATGGTTTGAAGTATTGTTTCCCTGTCTTTTCAACAAATTCTTCTAATAGTTCAGACCATTTTTCATAATTTTTTTTCCCCGGTCCAAAAGGTCCGGGCATGTCCATTCCAGCGAACATAGTATCATCTATTACTTTGTAACCTGAAACAATACCTTCTTCTAATAATTTACATCCCTCATTTAATTGAAGTGCAAAAAATATGTCCATTTTAAGAATATTTGCCTTTTCTGTTGCGACTGTTTTAAGCTTTCCATCTTTATTCCATTCAAATATTCCTTTTCCAGTTTTTTTTCCTAAATTTCCTTTATTAAAAAGAGTTGTAAGCACTTTTCCTGGAGCAAAATCAGGTGAGAGAACATCTTCAAAATACTTTAAAACATTATATACAACATCTAAACCTAAATAATCCCATTTCGCAAAAGGGCCTAATTCTTGTAAAGATCCCAGGTCAGCATCGATATTTTCAATTGGAATTCCTTTTTCCATAGCATAATCAAGAAGCCAATTAAAATACATTCCCCCCGAAATAGTCAATCTATTTACTATAAAGCCAGGACTTTCTTTTTCAATTCGAGCAATATATCTTTTTCCTTTAAGAGCTGGAAGTTTTTTACCAACAGTAATAGCGATATTCATTGTCTCTTCAGATGTTTCCTCACCCTTTATTACCTCAATTAATCTAAGAACAACAACCGGAGTAAAAAAATGCATTCCAACTACTTTTTCGGATCTTCCCGATTTCGCTGCTATTTTAGTAATACTCATTGTAGATGTATTGCTTGCTAAAATTGCATGTGTTGGAGAATATTCTCCCAATTTTCTAAAAAGTTCCTGTTTAAGCTCCATTTTTTCTGGTATAGCTTCTACTATAAAATCTGCATCCCTAACAGCATCTTTTAAATTTATTTTTCTAATCAATTTTTTCATAAGAGCCTCTGATGTAGCATTTTCTCCCAGTAAACCTTTCATTTCAAGTTTTTTAAGATTCCCCTTAATTTTGTCTACTGCCTCATTAATGACTTCTTCTGAAAGATCATTCAATACAACTTTTTCAAAACCAGCCATTAAGGCTACTTGGGCGATTTCATGTCCCATAGTTCCCGCTCCAATAACGGCAAATGTATTAATATTACTAATATCCACCATAATTATGTATTAAATTACATACATTAAAAATTTAATTTGCGAAGATCCATTTAGGGATTTATAAGAGCTTTACTGGTTTAGTTTCTATTTAATAAAAAATAGACTCAAAAAAATAGACCATGAAATTAACATTGTATAAAATATACCACGAAAGAAGCATTGTCCCAATTCCCAAAAAAATTGAAATCGGGAGCCCTGGTAATATTTTATTCTTTTTTAACCCTTGAATCGTTATACCTGTACCAATAATTATAGCAATCGATGTTAAAATCATTATTATTATGCTTCCAGTCAATATAAGTGCACTAGAAGTGAGCATACTATAAAAAGCTAAATCACCTATGCCAATTTCTAATTTGGATGTATCATAAGCAATTTCTCCGCTTTCTAATTTTTCTTTTAATTCTTCCTCTGATAATTTATCATCCAAGCTATCTTTAGAAGCAATATCAATCATATTTCTAATTGGACCCCTTTTAGCCTTTACTGCATAGATATCCCAACAGGAAATTCCAATTAATACAGCTAATGTGGTCCAGAGAGGCATCATTACTCCAAGTAGAGCTCCAATTAATAAACCAATATAGAGAACAATTAAGTTTTTTGTGAATAGGGAAAAAGTGGTAAAATATTTATAAATCATCAATGTCGTGAGGATCCCTGTTCCAATTAAAAGAATATAATAACTAATATAATAGCTAGTGATAACAGCTTCCGTTTCTGGCTTATTATAGAAATATAGGTATAATAAGATCTGCCCAAAAAAGAGAGTTAAAAAGAATGATATAAAGCCAAAAACCCCGCCAAAAATATACTTTAATACGTCAATTCCTTTTCTTTTAACCACAAAAATAATAATGAAAGAAGAGATTGCAGCCATTGCTGTAAAAATTAAGCCATTAATTAGTCCCGCAGTAGCGCCATATTCTGCTTCTGAGACATAACCTCCTTCAATTTGAATCCCAGCTATCACGTAAGTAGCATAAGCCAATAAACCTGCGCATATAACAACTATTAGAATTGGAAGCGGATATAGTTTTCGGGAAATCCTATACGTTGGAAAAAAGTGTGGGATAAATTCTTTATCTAAAATTTCTTCTGATTTTGATTCATCCATCGTTTTCCTAAGGTTCTTACGTTCTACATTTATTTCATTAGGAGTATTTGGGATATCTGACATGTTAATAGAAAAATTTGTCTTTAAAATATTTCATTTAAATTATAAAGTAAAACATAGCATAAAAACTATGAAATAATGAATTAAAAATTATGATAAGCTTTCAATTAAGGGAAGTTAAAAACTTACATTTGGTAATTGATGAATGAATTCTTTAACTAACTCAACTCGTCTCTTCCTTTTAACATCATGATATCGAAGAGGATATAAGTCATTTATGACAAATTTATAGAGTTTTATCCAAGTTTCAGCAACCTTACTGATTCGATATTTTTCAGCTGCTAATTTTGCATTCTTACCGAAGTCTGCTCTAAGATCGTCGTCTTTTAACAATTTAACGACATGACTTTTAAATTCATCAAAGTTATTTGCCAGATATCCAGTTTCTCCGTGTTTTATTATATCTCGAATACCATAGCCATTAGCACCGATATTTGGGGTTCCTTGAGCCATTGCTTCAATTAATACTAAACCTTCTGCTTCTATCCATGACCAAAGACAGGACAGATCAGCAGTGTTGAATAGTTTTAATAGATCATTAAAAGGAACCCTTCCGGCACAGCTAACATAATCAAATTTATTTGATAAGTTTTTTACAAATTCCGATGATGGTCCATCGCTTCCTACAATTAACAAATGGGAATCTGGCACTTGTTTATGAATTTGTTTAAAGTGTTTAATAATGCTAACCATGTGCTTCTCAGGGGACATTCTAGAGGCATAAAGCATTACTTTTTTATCTCCTAATCCATACTTCTCTCGTATTCCATTCTCCTTTAAGTCTTGATAGTAAAGCTCATGAACTCCATTTGAAAGTGTAATAATTGGTTCTTTAAACCAATGTTCCAGCAATAACTCTTTTTTGGATTTCGTTGCAACTGCAGATAAGTCATATTTCTCAAGCATATGACGCTCGTATTTCCATGCTAAAGGAAATTTTGTGAGAAATTTCCCTATTACTGGAACATATTGAGCCATGTAAAATTGTAAAGGAGAATTGTGAGTTCCTATCAATGGGATTCCTAAGTATTTTGCCCAATTTAGTGCCAAACCCCCTATTGTTGCATGTGTCATTGTGTGGCAGAGATCGAGCTGGTTTTCTCGGCAGAAGAAATACTTATGTATAGGAAAGGAAACTGGAAAACCAGTTTTGGAAGAGACTGTTCCTCCCCCTAAGTCATGAAAGTATAAGTTTTTGGGTTTAACATATCCATTTTGAATTTTTGGAGCATATACGTGGACATTATGACCGAGCTTTGCTATTTCTTCGGAAAGGAATCGTACAGCATGAGCAGTACCGTTGGTTTGAGAGTATAAATAGCTAAAAAATCCAATATCGAGTACTTGTTTGGCCATAAAAATATCCCATTTTTAAAAATTTAGTGTTAATTTTACTTAAAGATTCGTTTAATTTAATAGTTATTCGTTTATTAAAAAATTCGGTGAATTTTAATAAGGAGAATTTATCTAAACATTAAAAAGAATTGGAGACCAAAAATTATAAAAAAAATTATAATATCTCTATACTATTTTTTAAGGGCCTTTACAAGGAATACTATAAAAAGCGCTGGTCCTATGACAAACAAGCTTAAAAAGATTAATATCGCAAAAATTATGCCAATTATTGGTATTAAGCAAAATATTATAGTCAAGATCAATAGAAGCCCGAAAAGTTTAAAGAAGAAATTCGAATCATATGTTTCAATATCATCTATTACTTCAATATTTGTCTCATCTATCGGCTTGCTAATTCGAAGCATGATCCCTACAAATATGTAAAATCCGATAATTATCAGAAATGGTAGTACTATTGTGGGAATTCTTTCGGGAAGTAAAATAAAAAAAGTTATTAGATAGAGCAATAATAAATAGATAATAACAATACCGAATCCTTTATTCCCTAGTTTTAGTGAATAGATTGAGAAATTATTAGAATTTTTCTTACTTGAAATTTTAAAAAATAGAAATATTAAACCTATACTTCCCAATATCGCAATAGCAGCTACAAGGATGTTATATCCCGTATTCATTGATAAAAAAGCTGAACCAGCTAAAACCAGAAATAAGGCAAATATGAAAGTTTTCTTTTTCTTTTTATTCAAGTAAGGTAAATGGCTAATAAATATCCTGCTTTCTAGTTTAAGGTTAGAATCTTGAGATTTGGCAAAGGACTCAAATACAAGAATAGGCATTACAAAGGCGAGAATCGGATGCCAAAAAAAAACTAAAGTGAAAAATTCTAAAATTGCAATCCCTCCAACCAATGCTATAGCGGGCCCCTCAGCTCCGGGATACCCGAACCAAAGTACTTTTGTAATCCAAGATTCATAAAGGCCAAATAATACACCCCATAAGTATAATTGTGGTATAGAAGTCCTCTTCGTTCGCATAGCAAGATTAAGAAACAATAGAAGATGTCCTAAATAAAGCCAATAAGTAACAATCAAGGACCAAGGATCGATGAACCACAATTGAGATGAACCAGCAAACACTTCTGCCATAAACATAGATAAACATCCAATAAGAATGATAAGTGTCCATTTTTTCTCATTTGGTAATTCTTCGACCACTGCTAATCACTAATTTAAGGGATTTATTAATGATATATGATTAATGCTTACCTTATTTTAAATTTTTTTTTAAAATCATAAAACTTTTTTGGATAATTATATTATTCATCATTATAATTATTAATCGGAAAATATTAGAAATGACACCAGAAGAAGAGAAACAAATTGTAGAAGAAATAATAAAAAGAAGAAGATTACCATATTCAATTGAGCTTGTAGATGTTCAGGGAGATAGATTTACTGTTCGTAATAATTTTGGATCTACTACGGTTTATATTAAGAAAGGAGAAGATTTTATCCTAGAATAGTGAATAACAAATTGCAAGCAATCTCTTTTTTTAAATAAAATTTGCTCTCTATTATAATAAAGGATTATTACAATTTTCTTTAATAATTTCTATTAAAAACTAAAATAATTCGATTTCTTTTAATATAGAAATTTATAATATATTTTAGATAAAATTTTAAGACAAAATTTTTTTATTTTAAATAGCTATTAATGATTTTTATTTTATTTCTTAGTTGATACATGATGAGACGAAGAAGAACGAGATCTGATAGTTCTGAAAACAAGGAAAGCGATGGATTTAGAGCAGTAGTAAGTGAAAATACTTCTCTTTCAATGTATAAAAGGGGTGAAAGAGCTCTTTGTATCATTCGAAAAAATCTCGCTAAAGATTATGATATTGAGGTTGAGGCATCTGAAGCTCCGATATTAAATAAAGAATTAAAAGATCCTGAGCCCTATGAATCATCTATGGCCGATATTAAGATAATTGAAGAAGAGGTAGTTCCTATAAATGATGCCCTTAGAAATGTCTTTGGTAATGAAAAAGATCTAAATTTATATAGTGTTAAAATAGGGATTGGGGGCAGTAAAAATGATTATGTTACAATTAATGAAAAGGATTTAGTCAAATTCGATGTAAAACCAACACTTAGTGGCTTAATAGAGTTTATTAAAGAAAATGATGAAAGTATACTTGGGTTCTTAGATCGCGAATATATTAATGAAGAAGGAAATGTAATTTATTTAAATTGTGGAAGGAAGAATGTTTCGGATAATATATTTTCAATAAAACTTAAAATTCTCGCATCTATGCAACAGAGAGGATTTTTTCTCCAACAAGAGCATAAATATTATGGACTTCAATTATATATTACTATAGAATCAAAAACTGCTGATGATGATAAAATATTTGAGCTTTTAAAGGAGCTTGAAATTGACTGGGAAATGATTTTCTTTAGGAGAAGATTAGCAATTCATGATTGGACTCAAATTGAATGTGAAAGAAACACTGATAATCTCAAAAATTATTTAAGGTCTAAATATAAGAATCTAAATTATTTTGATGTAAACAATATAACTAGAGTAGTAATGAAAAACCAATTAACTTTTATTGTCGCAGATAAAATGGCCTCACTATTATTCAAAATGAAAACGGAGAGAATTTTACAGCTTCAAGAAGAGTATGAGCGTCAATATCAATTAGAGCAAGAACGTAAATCTCAAATTGAAGAAGAAAGAATAACCTTAATGGAAAAAATTAATGAGTTGAAACGAAAACAACAGCTAAAACCAACCAGAAAAATTTATATTGATATTGACTCATTAAATGATGAAAAATTACATTTAGAACAAGAAAAGAGGAAAATTTTAGAAAAACTTTCAACCTTGCGAGAAAAAATTAATGATCCAGGAGATGAATATTCAACATCCCTAAAAAAAGCAGAGATCGCAGCAGCAGCTAATCTTGCCTGTGCATATTTGGGAATCTCTCAAAAAATAGAATTTGATCGAGATGTTAGTATAGCTGAAATTTTAAAATATCAAGAAGAATTGACAAATATTTAATAGTCTTCACTAATATTAAATTATTTTTTAAAAAAATCTAAAAAAAATTAATTGATTTATTTAATTTTTGTGAGTTATAACTTAAAGGACTCCTTTATTAGATTTTGATCGATTTTTCCTACAGAAATTGTTTTTCCAGTTTTTATATTATTTACCGTATAAATCGCAGGAGCAAATAAACCAGGATCAATTTTATAAAAATCATATTCGGCTTCTTTGAAAATAACATTAAAAGGTTGTCCATAGCTAGATGAGGTACTCGCAGGGGCTTTTTTTAACAGTTCAAACAATTCCGCTTCTTGCTCCTTTTCTGCATTAATAGTATAGAAGGTTTTACCTGCAGCAAACATAGCATCATTCGGAGGACCCATTGCTGCAAAATCGTCTTTCGCCACAGGAGCCACTGGCACGGTTCCAAATCCTTCTTGAAGAACATCTAATGGAAAATGGATTTCATGCAATTTATGAATTCCAGTTTCAACAATTCGTGCGGCAACTTGAATTGAACCAACTAAACACGCAGTAGGGGCACATACTGCATAAGTATTCTCTGCTGCGACTTTGCATTTTTCAGTAACGATTGCCATCACTTCTTCATTCGGCATATTACGTGTCTCAAATACTATGACTGCACAATCTGAGTCATCATTATAATCGATTTCTTTAAATAATTCCTCACCTTTATTTTTAGCTCTTGCTGGTCCAGAACCTAAAGATTGAAACACTACCTTTTTTTTAATTTTTCCCTCTTTTTCAACTTCTTTTTTTAATTTAACGCTCCAACCAGCTAATTGAGATGCCATACATGAAATTATTGGATGAGATGTATGTACAGTAACAGCAGGCAAATAATGATTATCTAAACTATAATTTGCAAAATCTACAGTGCCTAATCCTCCCATACAGATTTCACCGATAAGTTTTCCTCCTATCCATCCTGCCTTCGTCATATCTACAACTGTAGAACCATTACCTAAGGTAATTACTTCGGCCCCATAAATCTCTTTATTGCTAATAATTTGTTTTACAATTTCAAGAGCAAGTTCGTTAATTTTTAGATTTGAAATTTTTTTCACCTAATAATACGTTTTATAATTTTTTAGATACAATAATTATTAAATATTTACTTTGAATTGCCACTAGAACTTTTAAATTTTAACTAATAATAAAAATATTAAGAATAAATATTTAGAATTTGTATATATCTCCAACCAAAATTTTTACGGAAATAACATACAATTTTATTATTTTATGGTTTCAAATATTTTTAGATTATTCATAACTTTTAATTGAGTATTTATAATTATTTTCATATTTAAGAATAATACTTATTCACTAGTAGAATAATCTATAAATTAAGAGAAATGAATGATACGAATACCAATTTCAAAGAATTTATCCAAGATATTGGGAATGCAAAAGATTATTTTTTTAAACATTTAAGAGCAAATAATTCTTCCCTTCGCATTTACACGCATTTAGATTCTGACGGGTTGGCTGCGGGTGCAATTCTTGGCAAAGCATTATATAGAGAAAACATTTCCTTTCAGATGACCATTCTACGACAACTTGAAAAAGAAGAAATCTTAAAAATTGCAGAAAGTGAATTTAACAATTTTTTAATATTTTCTGATTTTGGGAGCGGCCAATATTTAGAACTTCAGAAAGAACTACTTTTGCATGGGTATAAAAGCCATTTTATTATTTTAGATCATCATTTACCTCAGAAAATATCAGATAAAGACGAAATTCAAGCAATTGAGGAGATTCATATAGAAACTAGTCCTTGGCATATCAATCCATATTTTTATGGAATTGATGGAAGCACTGAAATATCAGGAGCAGGACTAAGCTACTATTTTGCTAAAAGTATAAATAGCAATAATATTGACCTTTCATCAGTTGCAATTGTAGGAGCAGTGGGTGACATTCAAAATCAAGGTCCTCATAAATCATTTATTGGAATAAATTCCCTTATTTTAGATGATGCAAAAAGCTTAGGATTAGTTGAAATCATTGATGATTTGAATTTTTCTCCAATAAAGCCCTTAAATGAAGCGATTGCTTATTCTCCGGATATAAAATTACCGGGTTTAACTAACGATCCTAATAAAACTTTGAAATTTTTAAAAACATTAGGAATTTTAATGGAAGACTCGGAAGGAAAAGTACGAACCTTAAATGATATAGATAAAGACGAAAAACAAAAAATTTCTAGTGCCATTATTGAATATGCGACTCTTAAATTAGATATAGAACCAAATAAAATAATCCAAAAATTAATCGTTAAGAGATATTTGTTAACGAACGAAAATAACTCTGAACTTCATGATGCGGAGGAATTTTCAAATCTGTTAAATGCTTGTGGAAGGACTAATAATGCATCATTAGGTATAGCAATTGCAATGGGAGACAGGCAAAATTCATTCCAGCAAGCAAAAGAGAGTTTAGTTAATTATAAAAAATCCCTCAGTACAGCTCTTTCATGGATAAAAAAGGGAGATAAAATCCAACAAAAAAAAAATTTTCAATATTTCTTTGGAGAAGACGTAATAACAGAAAATATCGTTGGTACGGTTTCAACAATGCTAATTCTTGGTGAAAGTGTAATAATAGATAAGAATAAACCCATATTTGGATGTGCATTAAGGGAGAATGAAGATGTTTATAAAATATCGGGGAGAGCTCACGAAAAAATTGTTAACAAAGGAATAAATCTTTCAGATGCGATTAGAGAAGCGCTTGAAATGTCTAATTTAGAAGCTTTAGGCGGAGGGCACCCTCCTGCTGCGGGTACAAAAGTACCAATCAATAAAATAGACCTTTTTTTAGAAAATTTAGATGAAGTTATTCAAGAACAAATTAAATAATAACATTTTTCTTCCTTAGAAGAATCATGATTAGTGTTTATATGTTATAAACTTCTCCGGTCTCTGGAGCAACTGCGTTGTAAGAATGCTTTGCTAATTCACTAGACAATTTTGTTGTCGCCTTAGGATCTCCATGAACACAAAATACATTATTAGATTGATTTTTAAATGTAAGAGTTGTTACAAATTTTCGTAATTGTGTACCATCTGCATGGCTCGAAAAGTCAAAATAATCGTAATCACATTTAGCTTTAATTTTAAAATTATATATTGAGTCCAACTTCTTTTTATTGTTAAACTCAAGATAACCACTATCTAAAAGAACTCTTCCAGGGCTTCCTTCAACTTGATATCCAACTAAATAAATCGCAGAAGCAGGATCAATTAAAAAGGATTTCACAAAATCAATAGCAGCGCCTCCTTTTAACATACCAGAAGGGGCAATTATTACACCATTGGAGTTTTTTGCTTGATTTCTACCCTTTTTTCCAGAAATGAATTTTGTTTTCTTAAGAGCCTTTTTATAGAAATTACCATTTTTTAATGATTCGGGATAATCCAAAAAAATATTTGAGATTTTTCTTGCTAAACCATCTACATAAATTTTCCCAAGATATTGGTATTTATGAAGAATTAATAGAGCTTCTTGCGAGCGGGCTACACCAAAAGCAGGGATAAGAACTTTGCCATTATTTTCAGTAATATTTATTATTCGATCTGTGAAGTCTTTTTCAAGTTGTTTTCTGGGAGGATGATCTCTTAAAGCATAAGTTGATTCGATAATTAACGCATCAATTTCTTGAATTTCTTTTAAAATATTAAAATTCGAGGCCTCAACTAAGTTAGTTGCATTGGTGTTTATATCTCCAGTATATAAAATCTTCTTATTATCCACTTCAATTAAAATTGAAACACTTCCAGGAATATGTCCAGCGTTAAACATTGTTAAGAAAAAGTTGTCACTAATTCGTTTACGCTGTCTATTTTCAAGAAAATAGGAGTGTTTTATTAATTTATCTAGTTCTCGATATCCAAAGGGATAATTGAAATCTGAGATTCGAATCATATCTTTAACAAGGACTTTAGTTACTGCTAGTGTAACTGGATTTGTTAAAAGTGGTACGGATGAATTCTTATACAGATAAGGTAAAGCTCCGGAATGGTCGATATGACTATGAGTGAGAGCTATTGCTCTTAAGTTTTCCATATTAAATTCTTGTGGAAGTCTAGTTTTCTCTTTAAATCGCACTCCATAATCTAAAATGCATTTATCCCCGGTTTTAGATTCTATCAAGATAGCCGATCGTCCAACCTCTCTGCATCCACCTAAAAAAGTTATTTTTACCATTTGTTAATAACTCAACAAAAATAAAGAACCGTATATATGAGATAAATAAGGAAGAAATTTCAATATTTTCAATTTTTATCACCTAAAAAACAATATTAAGGTCTGATTTATTTATTCATACAAATAATTATCTTACAATTTGAAAAAAAAAGAAAAATTAAAGGAGATTCAAACAATAAGAGAGATTATTTTATTTTTTTTATTACATTTGTCAATAAAGCAATAACATTATTAACATTTTTACCAAATATTTCTAATATCTCTTCCCAAGTAACGGGAGCTTCATCTTCCTTCCAACAGTCATAATCAGTGGACATAGCTACTGCTGCGTATGGAATTCCAGCTTCGTTTGCTAAAATTGTCTCGGGCGCAATGCTCATGTTTATCACATCAGCCCCCCATATCCTAAACATTTCAGACTCTGCTCTTGTGGAAAACCGTGGCCCTTCGATAGTAAGCACTGTCCCTTTTTCATGATATTTAAGATTAAGTTCTTTTGCAGTTTCAATAAGAATGTTTCTTAATTGTTCAGAATAGGGATAGGCCATAGCAGTATGTTTCGCATCTCCAGGGGGAAATTCATCAAAAAAGCTTACTTTCCTGAGTCTTGTGAAATCAATAAATTGGTCAAGTATAACGAAATCACCTCTTCCAATTTCTTCTCTTAAACTACCACAAGCTGTCGTAGCTAAAATATGAGTACAGCCTTGATCTTTCAACGCTTGTATGTTAGCCCGAAAATTAACTTGTGTTGGAGGGATTGTATGCTCTCTTCCGTGTCTTGCTATAAGAACTACATCTTTCCCGTGAATTTTTCCCAATTTTAGAGGAGAAGTTGGTTTTCCAAATGAAGTCTCAACTTCAATATCTTTAACTTCTTGTAAAATGTCCGGATTGTCCAACCCTGAACCACCAATTATACCAATTTTAACCATAACATTCACCATTTAGAATTTTTGAATTATAATATTAAAAATATTATAAATTATTTTTTTTAAAAAAGGATTCATATTTGTTTTATAGTAATTTTTTTTAAATTTTATAACCAATAAAAAATATTTAGTGAATTGAACATGAAATTAGAAGGAAATGCTGAGATTGGCATAATTGGAGGAACTGGATCAGATCTCGAATTAAAAAATACCGAAAATTTAAAAATTTATACCCCTTATGGAGCTACTTCTGATTTTATAAAAGTGGGTGAATTTAACGGTAAAAAAGTTGCATTTCTTTCCAGACATGGTACTGGACACACAATACCACCCCATAATTTGAATTTTCGAGCAAATATTTGGGCTATGAAAGAACTAGGAGTAAAATACATTATATCTCCATCTGCAGTAGGTTCACTTAAAAAAGAGCATAATAAAAGAAAATTTATTTTAGTAGATCAATATATTGATAGAACCAAAAAAAGATCGGAAACATTTTACGAAAAAGGACAAGTTTGTCATATTAACCAAGCGGATCCATACTGTGGATATTTGAGAAATCTATTGTACGAAAATGGAAAAAAAATGGGCAATTTAGAGATTCAAAATGGAGGCACATATGTATGTATTGAAGGGCCAAGGTTCTCCACAAGAGCAGAATCGAAAATGTTCAGATTATGGGGCGGTGATATTATAGGGATGACTACATTTCCAGAAGTTGTTCTTGCAGCCGAAAAAGAGATCTGTTATTGCTGTGTAGCAATGGTCACAGATCTTGATGTATGGGCTGCTGAATGCTCTAATTGTGGAATTGTAGAATATGGAGTGAATTGTCCCCAATGTGGAGGTAATCTACAAAAATTAGTTGTGACTATAGAAGAAGTATTAAAGACAATGGAAAGCAATGCATTAAATCTTAAAAAGCTCCTTGAAATGAGTATTCCACAGATTAATACTGAGAGAGATTGCTCCTGCCAACATTCATTAACTGGTGCAATTTTATAACTTAAAAAAAAAGATTTTGATAATTTTTACTTACCTTTTTTTGAGTTTTTATCTTGATTTATTCTTCTACAGGAATTTCTACTAAAGAGAGGATTTCATAACCTTTTAACTGATCTCTTCCATGTAAACTTCCCGTAAGCTCAATGACAAAAGCAACTCCTTCAACCTTTCCGCCTGATTTTTCTACTAAATTACAAGCAGCTTTTGCAGTACCTCCAGTTGCCAATAAATCATCAAAAACCAGTACTTTATCCCCTTCTTCAATCGCATCAATATGCATATGTATAGAGTCAGTACCGTATTCGAGTTGATAACTTTCACTTATAGTCTTATATGGTAATTTTCCTGGTTTTCTAATTAAAACAAAACCAGCACCTAACTCATATGCGATTACTCCTCCAAATACATATCCTCTGGCTTCTATTGCCACAACTTTATTAATCCCCCGATTTTTAAAATGATCTATAATTCTATCACATGCTTCTTTAAATGGAGCATGAGCTTTACAAAGAGTAGTTATATCTTTAAATTGAATCCCTTCTTTCGGCCAATCTGGTACATTTCTTATATGTTGTAACAAATCCATTCTGAAATCAACATTAAATTTAATTAGTTTTAATTTAAGTAAATTAAAAATTCTATTTAAAATCCAATTATCTCATATCTTAAAAAGACGAAAACTTAGAAATATTAAGCTTTATTATTATTCTTTTTTAATTTAAGAGTAATTCTGAGTTTTTAATTAATTATGAGGTTTACTACAGATTAATTAACTAAAATTGAAAAAAAAAAGAATAATTGATATCTTCATCTTAATTAATTACAAAAAATTAAATAAAAATTAAGTCATAAGAAATATATTAGAATTATTATTATTATAAATACTATTTAGAGTTATACTCCTATGAAAATTCTACTATTTGGTCCTCAGAATGCTGGTAAGACTAGTTTAATGCGAACTACTTGCTTAGGATATAATTTCATGAAAGTTGCGAATTTAAAACCAACTAAGGGTATATCCAGAGAAAATTTTATTTTCCGCGGGATAATGGAATTGAATGTATGGGATGCTGGTGGTCAAGAACGATATTTAGAGAGATACTTTTCCGAATCGCAAAGAGAATTAATCTTTTCGGAAGTTACAACCGCAATTTTTATGGTTGATTCTTCAGTAGTAGATTCAAGAGGGAGAGAAATCTTTAATAAATTTCTGGAATATATATACGAGTTTAGTCCTCATCTGGAAAAAGTGTATGTATTACTAAATAAAATTGATTTACTAGAATCAAAAGAAGATGATGTTTTTAAATTATTATCCACTGATTTAGCTGATAATATTAGATATAAAATCGCATTTACTCCGGTCTCTGTTAAGGAAGGTAGTGCCCAACATAGATTAATTGAAATCTTAGATTACGAAATTCAGAAATCAACTCTTTCTATGCAGAGATTAGGGAGAATTAGATTTTTACTCGATCAATTAAAAATGAGCACGTTATCAGAATATCTTTTATTTAATCAACCAGATGGGCTATTAATTTCGTCTACTTTTGGTAAATTTGAAAGCTTAAAACCATTAGAATTTATGAAATTCGAGATGGGAACCTTAGACTCAAATTTATATGTGATATATCAGAAAATTATGGAATTATTAAATATGCAAAACCTATCTCCATTGGCACTATCCACTATAGTATTTGAATCCGATGTTTGCTTTGTTCTTGTTAAGGAGGTTAGTGAGAGTGCTGTTATTATGGCAGTTACTAAAAATAAGAAAATGGATGTCTTCTCCAGTGTAATTAATGCGTTGACTGGAGATAGTTTTAACGATTTAAAAGAATTTATGACTAAACCGCAATTCTAAATAGCATTAAATGGAATATTGAACTTAGTTCTAAAAAATTTAAAAATAAAAAATAGAATTTAAGAAAATTTATTTTGCTTATACTTTTTCAATTAGGCTTCTTTTTCATGTAATTTTCTTTTCGTTAGCAGGTGTTGTTTTGCGTGATGTGGTCTTCTTAAGACAGTATCATTAGATTTTTCGATCTCCCTTGCTTGATCACACATTTTGGCTGCAGTAGACATCATCTCGTGAGCAGCAGCTAGTAAAGGCATGTATTCTTCTCTTTCTTTAAGTTGAAAACATGCTTTCCCTGTTACTTTAGACACTGAAGAAGCAAGCTCAAAAGCAGCTAACGCTTTCGCTTCCGCATATGGATTAGAAAATCCGGCAGCTTTAACTGCTTTTGTAGCATCTACAATAATTTTTGGCAAGGAAGGAGCTTTCCCCTCCAACATATCCATTATAACTTTGTTTAATTCTTCAGCTATAACGCTAAGGGCTCCTGTTATGGCAAGTACTTTTAACAAATCAGAGTTAAACACACTCATTTCAATAGGATCTAAAAAAGGCCTTCTCGCACCAATCATAGAATCACAATTTACTAAAATGTATCCCATCCCTTTTTCAGTAATTTCCTCCACTGCTTTCTTGGCTGGTGCATCAGAGATAATAATAGTAGGAATACTTCCAGCCATATCTCTTGCAGCTTTTGGTCCTTTAAGAGCTGCATTAGGAGATGACATTAAAATCAATTCAGGTTCCCATTTTAATAAATCTTTCATCGTTTCCGTACACATCTCTGGAGGATGCATCTTTGCTCCAGAAGTCACCTCGTATACATTAATTCTCGTAGCTTCAGCTCTTTCATCCATTAAAAACGCAAGTAATAGAGAAGACCCAATTGTTCCATTTTTCAAAATTCCGATTTTTAATACTTTTCCTTCGCTCATTTTTCATTACACTATTTTTAATTGATATTGAAGTTTTAAAATATAAATTTCTATTTCTTCTATTTAATTTTGCACTATTTTTATTTTTTTTTTAAAATTTTATATAAAATGAAATCTATTAAAAATAGTAATAATTGAAAATCTAAAAAAAAGTTGAATGATGATGGAATTAAATGGAGTAGAAATTGAAGATACATATTGTGAAGCATTTGGAGGATTCTTTGCTCGAGTTTTAGTGACCGCTATCAATGAAAATTGGGCCAAAATTGCGGGTTTAATAGCCACGGGTTACGGAACTTCAACAATTCACTGTGATGCTGAAGCAGCAATCGATGTTATGGTACCCGCTAACCAAACCCCTGATAATAGGCCAGGCGCTGCTTTAATGTTCTTCATTTCGGATAAAAAGAAAGTTGGCAACGTAGTAATGAACCGTTTAGGACAATGTGTTTTGACATGCCCCACGACCGCGTGTTTTGATGCTATGAAAGGATCACTGGATCCAGAAAAAATATTTGACATAAAGATCGGAGAAAATTTAAGGTATTTCGGTGATGGTTTCGAAGAGAAGGATGGCAACATATGGAATATTCCAGTTATGGATGGGATTTTTAAATGCCAAGACATGATGAAAGTTGGTAAAGGTATTGCAGGAGGAAATTTCCTTATAATTGGAAAAGATCAAGCATCCACTTTAAAAGCTGCTGAAGCTTCAATAGATGCAATTAAGGATCTTGAAGATGCAATAGCCGCATTCCCAGGTGGTATTGCAAGATCTGGTTCAAAAGTAGGTTCTAAATATAGTTTCCTAGGTGCTTCAACAAACGACGCATACTGTCCAGCTTTGAGAGAAAAATCTGAGAATACAGCACTCAAAGAGGGGGATAACTGTGTATACGAAGTTATCTTAGATGGAGCCACTGAAGATGCATTAAAAATGGCAATGAAATTAGGAGTTGAAGCTGCTGTTAAAGTTTCCGGCGTAAACCGGATTTCTGCAGGAAATTACGGAGGTAAGCTAGGAAAATTTCAATATCACCTAAAAGATGTCTTAGGATTATAAATTCGAAATTCAAAAAAAAAATAAAACAATTTTTTTCTTTATTATAATTTTCTTTTTATTTTTCGCTTAGGAGCAGGTTTTTTAGGTTCTTCTTTCTCAGATACCTTTTCAATTTCTTTTTCAACGCGTTTTGGCTTAGCTGGAGTTGGTTTTTCTTCAGTGGGTTTTTTTGCGGGTTTTTTCTCCTTCTTAATAGGTATTTTCTCTTCTAAGGGTTTATATTTTGCATATTTTGATTTACCTGTATGATAACCCACTCCAATACCGACAATTATTCCTATGATCGAACCGACTACTAACGTAATCCATGGTAAGATGTCTGAAATTAAATCAGGAACAACTGTTATTTGTTGGGGACCAGTATCAAAATCATCATCGAGATCGGTGGTTTCACCATCCGTATCAGTAACAGAGACGTAAACAGTCCAAGTTCCAGAGCTTAAATCTTCTGTTCTAATGGTTAATTCAGAACCACCATCTTCATATGCTACAGAAGCTTCATATTCATCCTTTTCGTCAGCCATTGGATCTTCCAAAATAAGTTCCACAGTAATATAGGAAATTCCCTCAACATCACTCACATCAAAATCGAATTCCAAATCATCACCATAAGGAACCGAAATTCTTTCATCAGTATCAATATCATTAATCTCGTATCCATCTATATCTGGAGCATTATTTTTTATTAATACTCCAGTATTTTGAACAGTCACCCCTCCATTGCCATCATCAGCAGTAAACTCAACATTATAATTTCCTTTAGGTCGGCTTCCATCTATCGTAAAGTTCCCTTCAAAGACATTACCTTGGCTATTAAATAATTCGGGATTATCAATCGTAACTGTTTGACCATTTGTATCAGTTATTTTCATATTAACTCCCTGCATATCACTTTCCTTATCACTAGCATTTAATGTCACAACACAAAATTCTTCTCTAAAAACTGAGCTTGGGCTAAATTTAATATTACTAATTACCGGATCCGAATTCTTGATAAAAAATCCAAAATAATCTGCATGCCAAGTAGTCCAAAAATCTTCTGTCAAATTTACTGCAACATAATAATAGCTATTAACACGGTCAAAACTCTCATCTATAGTGAAGTTAATTTGAAAGGGATTTTTCGTAAATTCTTGAATTATATGTTGTTGAGATGCAGTAGTGGCATTTACAACTAGGATCTCCCAATCATAGTTATCAGATTCGTCAATTGCAATATCAGCAACTACTTCCTCATCTCTATAATATTCACTACTATTAAATCCAACCATGCTAGTAGATCTTATTGTAAAATTTGTATAGGTTGTTTGAGTATTTAAAAGGTAATTTGTAGAATTACGGATTTCAAAGCTTACTCTTTGTAATCCTAATGGAGCATTTCCCCTTGGAGTGTATGTATATGTAAAATTTTTATTAGTTCCTGGGATATATGACATGTTAAAAAGCGAATCCGAGTTGTTAGTAAAGTATATCCTCATATAGGTCTTATTTGCAGCTAAAAATCCAGATACATTAACGGTTATATTAATTGATTGAAATCCCCGACGAATTATTGTAGTATTTCTAAATATTGAGGAATAATTTAGAGTATTTACTCCATTTGCGGATTTTAACTTATCTTTTCGATCTAAAAATTCACTATCTTGACCAACATATCTAAAATTGTCACTATCCTTATTATTCTCTGCTGAGAGCAGAGCAATACCCAGAAAAGTATTGAATACCAGTAAAAAAAAGAGCACAATGCAAAATGTTTTTTTTTTATTCATTAATTAATCTCCAAAATGCTTATCTTCGTAATAATTTAAATTTTATCTCCTTATTTTTATAATACAAAATAACACTCACGGGAATAATAATAGGAAGTATATAAAATAATAGCAAATTAATAGCTGATAATTGAATTTCTGACTCGAAGTACTCCTCAACAATAACGTCGTCGTCGTTATCTTCTAGTTCAATATGAAATCTTTTGTAACCAAATTCATAAGGATTAATTGTTGGTAACACATCAACTTCTATTCTATTCTCTCCTGGAGGGAGTTCCTCTATATCAGTATCAATTTTATCATCATTAATTAATAACGTAAACTCTTGAGAACTTTCTTGGTTGTTTTTAATTATTAAAATTAACTTTGCCGACTCTCCTTGTACTACTTTTTCAGGATATTTTATACTAACAATTTCAAATTTTGATAAGATATTAACCGTTAAAATTTCACTTTTAATTACAGTGCTTCCTTTTAAAATTTTCATAGTAATTCCAAATGAATCAACATCAGTCCCACTAGATATAGAAATCCTTAGTAACACAGTTCTAATTTCACTCTCATCTAGCGTATATGAAAATAACCTGGTGCCTACAACGAATTCTCCCGTAAAAGTTACGTTTAACGATTGGTTATCAGCTATTAAATAATTAATTAGTTCAAAGGAAACTTGGATACTATTACCTGGTACAACATATTTATTATAAAGCAGATTTGAATAAGTAAGAGCATCAGATATGAAAAAAGAATCCATATATTCTAAATAAAGAATCGTTCCATCCATGAATATAATACTCAATGCTCTTGATCCATTTACAGCGGAGGTTATTGCTGAGATATTTAATTGAATTAAAGTTTCAGAGTTATTTGCGAACACTAAATCAGTTAGGGTATAATTAATGGCACCAAAGGCTTCCACAGATACGTTTAGCGTTAGATTGTAGTTATATAGGCTTTTGATCGTAATATTAAAATCTCGAGTTTGACCTTGATAAAACTCATCAACTTCATCAATCTCATCTAAACCTATTACCTCTTTAACCTCTAAACCAGATATGACATTGAATGTTTTATTCGCGAAAGCTACACCAAAATATGTCGAATTAGCTTTAATATTAATTGTATAACCATTACCAACGGGTAGCGAATCTGTTATCGGATAAATCAATGTTGTTGTATTATCTTGGATATCATTTCTAATCACTTCTATGATTGTTCCATTAGGATAACGAAAAATATAAGTGATAACTCCCCCAGTAATATCATTATATCTAGTGAGATTTGTTCCCGGAGTTGTTGGGTGGTATGAATAGCGGATTTCCTTTTCAAATGCATAATCGCAAGTTATATTAATAGCATCTTGATTAAAAATGTAATCTTGCGGGTCAGTGATATTAAATGTAGCGTCTAAGACAGTACTATTGTAGATGCCAAGGGCATTCAAATAAGCCTCTGTTAATCTTAAGTTAGAGGTAAGGTTTATATTTGTATTGTCACTTGATACTGGATGAAAGGATGTGATATATGCATTATGCGAGGCGTCATACATTCGATTTTCAAAGGTTCTATATATTTCAATTGCTCTATCATAATAGGTTATATTCCCGGTAACTTCAAATAGTTTTAAGCAAGCTTGCATCCATAGAGCATTTGCTTCTAAATCATATCGATTATATGGATCAGTATTGGGTAATAAGTCAGACCAATCAAAATTTGAAGCATATCGAGAAACATTATCAGCCCCTTCCCATAAGTTGTCATATATAAGATTATAAATTCGGGTTGCATTTTTAAAATATAATGAATGTACATTCATCTCTTCATTTTCAATCCAATAATTCAGTAAAGCAAGTATTCCTAGTGCATTTACATCTAGATATTTAAAATCATTCCCAGGTAAGACATTCCAATTATTACGGGCAGCTTTATAAAAACCTCCTTTTTGGTTGTCCCACATTTTCTCTATAAGAGTTTCCATCACAGAATTCGCAATGTCAAATGCATCATCACCACTAAAAATGCTACTTTGAAAACCGTTTCGATAAAGATGATAATATGCCAGTATTGTATAAAAGTTGCTTTTCATTTGGTAAATACTTCCAGTCGATGTGGAATTATAATCCAAGAAACCATTATCTGTTGTATTATAGAATAAGGATGAGTTAACTAGAAGTAATGTTTCTTCTAATGAATCTTTGGCATTTGCTCCGTTATAAGTGATATCCTCTAAATTTTCTTTACCATCTCCTACTAATAAATAAATCGGCATTACATTATCAATTAAATACCTATTACTATCTGTAATATCACCTGTGATCCCATCTACTGTACCTACAAAGCCATATTCAAATTGGCCTGTATCGTTTTTATACCAAAGTGGAGTAGTTTTTAATTTAGAATATGCTTCAAAGGTCTCATTTTGACCATAATTAAAATCTAATAATGAATTGTATATTAGAAGGTTATCCAAGGAATACACTCCATTATCAATAGGGTTATCTCCAGCATCTTTTGCTCTTATATAAGTTGAGATGTCATAGTCTGTTAAATCAGAACGAAAGCTAGTATTGAAATAATGCCATATAGAGCTAAAATTAATTGTAAAAGGATCTTGAAGTTCATTAGGATCATCTGCCGTTTTTGGAAATAATGGATTAAATTCTGTAATAAAATCAGTATTATCATTTATTCTAGATTTATTAGATAAATCAAGTTGATTGTTTTGATTCTGTATAAATATAAAATTTGAAATAATCATGAATCCTAAAAAAAAGATGATTATAATTTTTTTTGCGATTCTCTTTTCAATATATCTCTTTCTATTTCCTAAAGAAGGATTTTTAAAAAAATTCATTTAACCTTTTTCAATCTAATATCGTAACTTTTCACAGAAGTTATATTTTTTAAATTTTTAAGATTTTAAAAATTTATTAAAACTTTTATCTCTTTTTTAAAAAAACTGTCTATTTGAGAAAAGTTATATACACAAACTAATGTTAGATTACATAAAATTTGCTATATAATCTTATCTCTAGACTCTTTAGTAAATTTGTTTCTGAAGCGTATAGAAATAGAGAGTTTAAGGTGTAATATTTAAAAGCTTATCATTTATTACTTCTGGAACTTTTGAAATTTCTATTCTTCGTTGTTTCATAGTATCTCTCTCTCTAATTGTGACTGTGTTATCCTTAAGTGATTCATAGTCAATAGTAATGCAGAAAGGAGTCCCTAACTCGTCTTGTCTACGATATCTTTTTCCTATTGAGCCTGCAGCATCAAAAAAAGAGCTAATTCGATGTTTTAACAAATTTTTATGTACATCTATTGCGATTTTTCTAATACTTTCTTTATTCTTTACAAGGGGAAACACCGCAACTGTGTTTGGGGCTAAAGTTGGATTCAATTTTAAGTTAATCCTCCCGTCTTCTACATTAAATGCGGTTTCAAGTAAAGTATATATAATTCTATCTGGTCCAAAAGCAATCTCAAGAATTTGAGGGATCTCCTTATTTTTAGGATCTTGTCCCATAGGAACCTCAAAATTTTGGTTAGAAAATTCTCCATGACGTCTGAGGTCATATTCAGTCCGATCATGTATTCCACAAATTTCTACCCAACCAAATTGATTGGTTTTAATTTCCAAATCCCATGCATCATCTGCATAATGAGCTCTCTCATTTGGAGAATGTTGCCTAAGCCTAATTACTTCCTCAGGATATCCTAATATTTTAGTTAAATAGTATCCAAGATAAATACAGTACGCATAGGCAGGTTTCTTAAGAATATTATCGTTAAGTGCTTTCTCTAAAGAAATAGTATTAGGAATATCAATGTTTTCTTCTTGTAATCTCCAATTAAGTAAAGGTAATTCATATGTTTTTACCTCGTTAAAGTCCTCATAGTCCATTTCCTGCTCTTTTCCAATGAATAATTGAAGTTCAAATTGATCAAAAGCTCTCATTCGAAGAACTTGTTGTCTTGGAGATATTTCATTCCTGTATGCCTTCCCATATTGAAAGATTTTAACAGGGTATTGCCTTCTGGCATCTTGATCAAGTCGATTAAAAAGTAAATACGTAGTTGTTGCTGTCTCTGGACGGAGATAAGCAATATTTCCAGCCCCTACTTCAGTTTTTAGCATAAGATTATATTCTTCGATCTTTTCAAATGGTGTATCACATTTCGGACATGAAATATTATTTTTATCTATTAATTCCTCCATTTTGTCATATGACATCCCATCAATCATTAGATCTGGGAAGAGATCTTGAAGAAATTTGTCAGCACGCTGCATTGTATCACATTTCTTGCATTTTAACACAGGATCTATAAATCTTTCCAGGTGGCCTGATGCTTTCCATACAATTTCTGGCATAATAGTTGGACATTCGACTTCTCCAAAACCAAATGCGCGAAGTTCCTGCCTAAAAAGTGATAAAACTTTGTTTTTAAGAGCCATACCTGCAGGACCATATGAATAAAATCCTGCAAGCCCCCCATAAATTTCTGGTGAGGGCCCCCATATAAATCCCCTCCTTTTTAACAAAGAATTAAACGTCTCTATAGTGTTGTCAATTTTCATTTTGTATTATAACTCAATTCTATTAGTAAGAAAGAATAAACCATAATTTTTTTAGTTTCATATTTTAAGTATTCTCGAAAAAATTAATATTTAAAAAAGATAAATAGATTATTATAATCAAAACTCTAAATTTAATTTATTAAATTAGAAACATTAAAAATATTGTAAATTTTAACGAGTGATTTATTTTGATTTTTGAAAACAATTTCAGATATTTCGGCTTCTTTGATGCCATTGAGATGGGCTTATATTTTGTAATAGTAGGCTACTACTTCCTAATTTTCGCATTCTTCTTACTTATGAGATTTAGAACTTCTAAACGATTATATTGGTTATTTTTTAGCTTTTTATTTCTATTTTTAGCTGCGGGAAGAGTGTTTTTTATCGCGTATTATTTTTTCATTCCTGAACTTCAGGGTTCGATGGGAAATGTCGAGCTCGCTTCAACACTCATGCTTTTTTATCGATTAGCTCAGTTCTCTTCATGGTTGGCTGTGGCATGTCTAATGGGTGTGTTAGGTGTGCTTCTCTTCCCTCCAGAGGCAGAATCAGATCCTACACCTAAAACTGATAATACTAGCACAATTATCACTTTAACACCTAATTTGAAAATTGTATTTAGAATTATTCTCATTGCAATTCCAGTGTTCATTGGTATTCTTACATTGGTATTACCAGATAAACTTTTTATGGATCCTGAAATTGTTGAAAAGTACGATTTAGATATAGAGTTAGATACTATTTGGGGATTTCCAATTGGGATTTTCATAATAAACTTAGTACTTTTACCGATATTTATTATAGCAATTCCATTTTTGTTTATTTACTTAGCTATAAAGACATATGGTGTGTTAAGAAAATCTTATGCTTTAAACGCAGTAGGATTTCTTCTCTATTACACAGGAAGACTTTTGCAAGGTTTATTTGAAATAGCAAGATGGCCCCATCTTGAATCGACAATTCCGCCTTTAATTATTCTCCTTTCCTTGTTGATCATAGTAATTGCTAACAACTATGAACAACTCAGGTAAAAGAAGTATAATTTATAAATCCGTATTTTATTATTAAATGTAGAGTTTTGAAGAAAATTTCATCCTTTTATCATGTAATTAAAAATAAAATTTTCTATGAAAAAATAAAAATATATTTCAATAATCCATTATAGAATTAATAAAAAAAACTTGAGGGAAAGAAGTTATGTCTATTCATGGAAACCAGTATCTATTACCATTATTATTACGTAAAGATCCAAGCTTACCTTACATTTATGAGAATGACGAATTAGCTATTGTATTCTATTTATTGACAAAGGATTTAAAACAAGAGAAGATCCTCTCTTTTTCAAAATTATTATGGCCTTTATTAAGTATTCAGGGTGTTATCTCAACACATATCATACTGGATGGGCTAAATGTTTTTTCTAAAACTGGAAAGTTTAGTAATCCTCCTAGACAACCTTTAATAGGCCATATCTTAAGAAATATAGAAGGAAAGTCCGAAATCGAGATTTTAAATAAAATAATTGAAATCCTAACATATAAAGATGTTGAAGCTGAAGAAATTGGATCAGGAGAGGAATCGGAATATCAAGCACTAAATATTAAGGGTCTGATTAATCCAGAATACCTTCAATCTATTTTAAAAATTATTCCTTATTTAGATTATTTACCAATTGCAAATTACTCTCCATTAGATACTAGTATAACTACTGAAGATGCTTTGGATATCTCTGAAAAATATAGAAATACAATTGATACTATGAAAGGAAATGCGTTTCGATGGGAAACTCAAATCTCATTAATAGATAAAGAAATAAATAAGTGGGTAACTGATCTGACAGTTAAATTGAAGGATGTGGAATTATTGTATTCTTCCCAAATTAATAAAACAAGTTCGACGATAAATAATACTCAAGCGAAAGAGCAATTAGAGTTAGAACAAGATAAAGTTGATCAATGGAAAGCAAATGAGAAAAGGACCTTAATAGAAAATATAACAGTTCTTTTTAAAACTGCTGAAAGAAATCTTCAAGAAATTATTAAAAAAAATAGATTTTTTAGTCAAGAAGATTCATTAAAGTCTAAAGTTTTCGAAGATCTTATTCATCCATTCGAAAACCATTTTAAATATTTGAAAGAAGAGGGTAAAACATTTGTAAATAATGTGGAAAATTTGCAAAACAAGTTTAATGAAATAAAAGAACAAGCTTCTCGGATTGATAGGGAAGCTGAAAATAAACTTATAAAATTTAAAGAAGAATTAGACGAAAAACTCAAAGACCGTGATGCTCAACTTGGAGTTTTTAAGGAGGAAAAAGAAGAAAAGATTACTCAATTAAGAAATTTACAAAAAGAAATTGAAACACTAAACAATAAAATTAAACAAATCATTCAATCTAAAATAAATGAATGTTTTCAAGATGCAAATGATTTAATAGATTGGTCGATTGTGGATACCCAAGATGAGTTATTTTCTAAGCCAATTCAATGGATATATATGCCCTTGTATGCTATGTTTGTAGAGAATGAGGAATCAATGGAGGAACAAATGTACGTGATTTTGCCGGGGTATATAGGTGATATTAATACATTATATGAAGATTTATCAGAGTCTTTTTTAGAATTTAAAATCCTTCTAAATAAGAAGATTGAAGAAGATATGAGAATTAGATCAAATTTTGAATTTTCAGTTGAAAAAAATAATTTGATTAAAGACCCAAATTTTAAGAAGAGAATTGAAATGGGAATCTCCATCTTAAAAAATAAAGGATTAATGAACGATCACATTGAAGCAACAATTAAAGAAAAACTGAATTTAATATAATAATTTTATTTTTATTTATTATAATGTCAGAGTCTAAATTAGACCTAAAAAAAAGAAGGATTAGGGAATTTTTTTCAACATTTAAACCGAAACTTAAACACAAAGATCAAGATATTAGCGAAATTCAAAAAGAAGCTTTACAAAAGGGTATGATTTATATCCAAGTACGACTCCCTGTTGAAAAAATCACTAAAGAATTTGAAGATTCATTAAAAGAGAAAATTGAACAGAGTGTTTTTCAAGCGAATATTCGAATTGCTGATAAAAGTGACCTCAAAAGTGTTATGGAGCTCTATAATAAAGCATGGCTTACCGCCAATACACCATTCCGCCCGATTGAAATAGATTCTCTAAAGGCAATTTTCAATGATCCCGATACTAGGTTTTTAATTGCTAAAATATATGGGAAAGATTCTGGATTTGTGATCCTTGATTTTGAAGGGGAAAATAAAGAATTTGCGATAATAGCTGCATTAGGAGTTATACCACGATTCCAGCGAAGAGGACTTGGAACGGTATTAGGAATGGCTGCTTGGAATTATATAAAAGAGAATCATCCAAATGTTAAGGAAATTAGAGCTGAAGTGTATAAAGATAATTTTAGTTCATCAAATTTTATTAAGTGGATTGGATTTGAAGAATTTGGAAAAAAAGCCTATCGAAAAGAAGATTTCTTAATTGAGGAAGATATTGAATAAATCTTTATCAGTTTTCAAATTATAATTCTATAACAAAATAAACTATTTTTGATACGAAAATGTCAGAAGAAAATAGGCTTAATTTTAAGAGAAAAATGGTAAGAAGTCTTTTTTTAGCACTTGAAAGAAAACCTAAAGAAGAAACAGAATTCCAAGAGGAAACTAAAGTTATAGGGATGAAATACATCCAGATGAGGTTACCCGTAGAAAAAATCACCCCTGAATTTGAAGAACAAATAAGAAAAAGAGTAGAGAAAAGTATTCTTCGTGCTAAAATTAGAGTAGCAAAAAAAGAAGATTTAGAAAGTATATCTCATGTATATAATAGGAGTTGGATGACTTCAAGTACTCCATATAGCCCTATAACAGCAGATTCTTTAAAACAGATCTATGAGTATCCCGAAACTGAAATATTAATAGCTAATGTATATGGAACTGACGCGGGATTTGTCATACTCGATTTTGAAGGAGCTGATAATGAAATCGGCGTAATCGCGGGTCTCGGTGTAATTCCACGTTTTCAAGGAAAAGGTCTTGGAACAGTATTGGGAATGGCAAGTTGGGATTATTTTAAAAAGAAAGGAGTAAAAGAACTTATATGTGAAGTATACATTGAGAATAAAGTATCTTATAACTTCATTAAGTCTTTAGGATTTGAAGATTATGATACTAAAGTTTATGAAAGTGAAGATTTCGTATATTGAAAAAATAAAAAATAAATTTCAATTCATTAAAAGCTATTGTTACTAGAATCTGTTAAGGAATTAATTTTCTCTGTTAATAATTTTGTTTTATACTCATCATTTAAATCCCTATAAAAATCCTTAGCTTTTTGGAAGTATGATAACGCGAGTTCTTTTATCTCTTTATTAGCATAAACATCTCCTAATTCATGAGTTATTTCTGCGATTTTTTTTACATAATTTAAATCCGTGAAAATATCTAAAGCCTCTTCAAAATATTTAATGGATTCAGAATCATCAATTTTTAGATATAGCTGAGCTAATTTATATTTTAATTCTGCATAGTTTAAATCATCTCCAAATTTATAATGGATTTCTCCTGCCAAATTATAGTAGTCAATGGATCTTTTATAATCCTCTTTAGCTTCAAATAACTTTCCGAGATTTTCCAACACGATACTTTCATTAATTTGACTAGTTTCAACCAATCTTATAGATCCAAGACTTTGGAAAAAATAGTTTTCTGCTTCATTATATTTATTTTCTGAAAGAGATAATTTACCAAGATAAAGAAGGATTTCCCATTCTAATTTTGCCTTATGTTCTGATGTAAAATATGTTCCGATTTCAATTTTATTAATTATTTCCAAGGCTTCTGATAAAACTTGAAATGAAGGGATATAATTATCTGGTCCTAAAAGGTAATGTAATTTTCCGATTTTAGTAAGAGTAATTATGGACCCATAAGGATCTCCTATTTGTTTGAAATAATCTAAATTTCTTCTTAAAATTTTATCAGTTTTATCATAATCTTTTAATAAGAATAGGATATCAACTAAATTGCTTGATGTCTTAATTTCTTCCTTAATACTATTTGTTTTTTCTGTTAAAGTTAGTGCTTTATTGTAATATTCAAAAGAATGCTCTATATCTTTTATCAAATAATATACATTTGCTAAATTATTATATACTTTAATGAGTTTATTAGAATCATTAATTGTATCAAGATATTCTATAGATTTCTCAAAATTATAGATACTATTCTCATAAAATCCAAGCTCTTCCTGAATCAATCCGATTTCATTATGAGCAATTGAACAATTTAATAGATCATTATCTTCAGTGAAAATATTTAAAGCATTTTCCAACGTTTTTAAAGCCAAAGTATAGTCTTTTTTTGAAAATAACAAACCAGATTTTTCAAATAACAAATGGCCTACTTGTTCTCCTAGCTTTATTTTATTATCTATTAAGTTATCAATTTTTTGGATATTAAAGTCAATTTCTTTCTCTTGGACCAAATTGAAATCATACAATCTCTCGTTTGCTTTTAAATCCAAATTTGAATAAGGCTCAACATGAAAATCAGGTATATCAGAATCCAAAAATCTTTGATCTTGTAAGTTAACAATGAGAGGTTTATTACAATGCTGACAATAAGACCAGTGTTCTTGCAGAGGTTTCTTACAATATGGGCAGTTTTTCATAAATACTTTAGATAAAAAACGACTTCATTTAATACTTAATATAATAAAACAAGATAATTGCGTTATATAAAATTATTCAAGAGAAAAAATCAAAAGAATACTTTTTAAATTTTGTATGGAGTATATTAAATCTTAATGAGATTTGTTATTTCTACTCTTCTCGTAGATTTTTAATTCACTCTCAATGTCTTTTTCAGATAAACCAAGCGAATTTAATAAAACTCGTAATTGTATAATTGAATTTTTAGATTTTATCTTTTCAGCTAAACTTAACGCTTTTATATACTCATTTTTAGCTTCTTTAAGTTTTCCTAGGTAAAAAAGGGTCTCACCTATATAACTTAAACCTTTTAAAATTAATTCAGTATAATTTGAGTCTATTGCCATATTTGTTCCATTTTTAAAATAATTTATAGCCTCTTCATAGCGAGACGACTTTTTCCTCAAAATACCCATATTAAAATAGGAAACGATAATCCCTTTTGCATCCTTGAGTTTTTCAAATGACTCTAAAGATTTCACATATAACTCGAAAACAACATCCCATTTTTCTTGAATCTCATGTATGTGAATCAAATTACCAATACAGTCTAATAAATTGTATATATCATTATTATCAGAACAAATAGCACTACACTCTAAGAATTTATCGCAAGCATCATCAAGGCGATTTAACTTGATTAAATTATTTCCAATCCCTAATAAGCAGGTAATTTGCTCTTGAATTTGGTTTAATTCCTTATATATCTCATAAGCTTGAGAATAATATAAAATTGACTCTTCATATTTCCCTATTTTAAAGTATAATACACCTAAAACGCCAAGAACAGATGCCTGACCTAATCTATCAAGTTGTTTTTTAAAATGTTTTAAACATAGTTGGAAATTTTTTTCAGATTCCTCATATCGCTCAATTTCTAATTGTAAAAAAGCAATGTCACTTAATTCTTTGATGTATTCAGAACCTTTTGCGATTTTCCCTAAATCTTTTAAATTCTGTAATTTTTCTGTAATTAAATTCTCAATTTCCTCACTTGATAATTCATCATTTTCATTAGCGCGAATAGAAGCATGTCACCTTTTTCAATTTTAAAAATATTTAATGGGTTTTTGGTCTAAGAGGGCATCCATTTACGGTGCATTTCCTACATCCCAATGTATGAATCAAGAAAGTTGTAATACCTACAATGAAATAAATAATTGCCAATATCACATCTAGCAATACAATTCCTTCTGAAATGAAATAATATATATACACAGTAAGAGGAAAAAGAAGAGCAAATGCAATAAAAATAACATCAAGCCAAAATCTCCAGATTTTTATTTCGGTAAAATCTTTTTTATCCGACCGTTTATATAGTTTACTTCCAATAAGTCCCATACACCATGTTGGACATGGTTTTCCCAAAAAGTCACAATGTCTACAAACCAATGCCCTACCAACAAAAATTACAATAGCCCACAAAACCCAATATCCAATAACTAAGAACCATGATTTCAATAATAATATAAATGTTGCAAATCCCATCGAGATGATGATTGCGATTAAATTTCCACATATTTCTCCTGTCGTCCAAGGAGTTTTCTTTGTTTCTGTCATATTTAATAATTCTCCTCTCATTATTTATACATTATTTTGTAATAGTTCTTCAAGAATCTCGGCTGAATCTTGAACTAAATTCGGACAGATCTCAATGAAGAGCTTTTCCTCAACAGCTTTATTTCTTCCTTCGGAGGTGCTTATATCGCAATTTAACAATTTCTTACATTTAATCGTACCATTTCGGGATTTAAATCTGCTGGTAAACTCTTTAACAACTTGGTAAGCTTTTTCTTTCTTTTTACTTTCACTCGCTTTTGAATTCCCATATTTTAATCCTAAGACCATAAAAGCACCTGTTACTGCTCCACATGTATTGCCTAAACTACCCATACCAGCCCCAAAAGGAGAAGCCAACTTTAAAGCGAGTTCACGCTCTAAACCAAATTGTTGACCATACGTCGATAAGATTGCTTGCGAACATCTAAATCCCTTCAAAAATAAAGAAACAGCTTTTTCAACTTCACTCATTTAAAAATTCCACTTTTATACTCTCTTTTATTATAGCCAATTATAAAAATTATAAAAATGCCTTTCTATTATATATTTAGGAATAAAAATAAAGATATGAGTGTGCGAAGAAACTTTGAAATTTAAAGCAAAACTATGGAATAAGCTTGATGGCAACAAAGTGAAATGTCATGTATGTGCAAATGAGTGTACAATTTTACCTGAAAAGATTGGGATTTGTAGAACACGTAAAAACTTCGATGGTGAACTGTTTACCTTAATCTATGGATCAATGATTTCATCGGGAAGTTTAGATCCAATAGAAAAAAAACCGCTTTATAATTTTTGGCCGGGGGCAATTGCATATTCTATTGCGTCAATAGGTTGCTCTTTCCGATGCCAAAATTGCCAAAACTGGTCGATCAGTCAAGCAAATCCAAGTGATAATGGGAAAAATGGGTCATATGATCTTGAGGGTTATAAGGGGCGAGGTATGTCTTTAGTAGAAATGAGTCCGGAACAATTGGTGAAAAAAGTTGTAAAAAGCGGCGCTAAGACTTTAGCATATACATATAATGAACCATTAATTTGGCACGAATGGATATTAGATACGACTGAGCTTCTCAAAAAGGAAGATATCAAAACAATCTTAGTTACTAATGGTTATTCTACTCCTGAAGCTTCAAAAGAACTAATAGAAGCGGGAATAGATGCTGCGAATATAGATATTAAAGCTATGAGTGATGATTTTTATAAAAAAATTTGCGGTGTAAAATCAGTCCAACCTGTTTTAGACTCAGCTAAGCGGTTTAAGACTAATGGAATTCATGTGGAGATAACAAATTTAGTTATTCCTGATTGGAACGACAGCCGAGAAGATATTGAGAAGCTGTGTCAATGGATTGTTAAAAATTTAGGAGAAAATACTCCAACCCACTTTTCAGCATATCATCCAGACTTTAAAGCCCCTTCTAATAAGAGGACACCTTATCAAACTTTAGATATGGCCTATGATATCGCAAAAAAAGCAGGTTTGTATTTTCCTTATGTGGGTAATATTAGACATGATGAGGGTAGCAATACTTATTGTCCAAATTGTAAGCATTTAATTTTTGGGAGGCATGGATATAGTTTTACAAAAATTGATATAACGGATGAGAATAAGTGTCCGAATTGTGGGTATGACTTAAGTACCGACATCATTGGAGTAGTAAATAAAAATCCTTCGCATAGATTTGCATATTTCTAAAAAAAAGAAAAAAAAAAATATGTTTAAGCTAGGGAAGTACCTAAAACTAATAACATAAAAGCTTGGATAAAGCTAATTATTGCTACTATAAATGCTATAGGTGCCCAGGATATAAATTTTGATACTGCCATTAATCCTGCCGTATAAAATTTAACAGTTCCAGCAACGACAATAAAGATAATAATGAAAACCGCTATTAGTACATACTTAGGATTCACCACTTGTTCTATTAATTCAACAGCAGAATCCGGAATCAAAAATGCAATCGCTAGTGTAACAGCAGTCGCAACTAAAAGGCCTGCTATACTTGAAATAGGTAAATCATTTAAAGGTTTCATAAAAGCAAAAAATCCAAATATGATAAGAAATACTGAAGTAAACACATTTCTCTCATCACCCGTAGTTGCGCCGTAAGCAATACTGGGAGCTACATTAAGAATTAATCCAACTGCTCCAGCTGCAATGCACAAAATACCAACGATAAATCCATAATACGTCATTAAGCGTAAAATTTTAGTTATGTCGAAATTCCAGTCTTCTACACCGGTGAGTTGGCGCCACGATTGTCTTCTATTAGCTTCATACGAAGCATTAATGAACCACATAATTCCTAATAATAACATAAAAAAACCGGCATAACCTGCAAATGAGGTTAATTCTTCTACAACCAATTGAATTCACTCTATATTTTAGAATTAAAGTATTTAATTTTATAATACGAATTTTATATTAAAAAATATAATTCTTTAGTAGTCCAATTAATATAAAAAATTAAGTAAAAAAAGTTATTAAATAAAAGCTACTGTTTTTTTCACATAGTCCATATAATTTTCAATTTCACTTATCTTTTTCTCTTCTGACCATGAATACTCTTTTGCCATGATTTCAGCAACCTTCTCGGCAGCCTCGCGTGCTTTACCGTGTCTTATCCATAGCGCCATTTCCGTGCGACGGCAAAATACATCAATTAAACAGGGAGTCATCTCATATCTTAAAATATAAAGAATTTCTGCCTTGGTGAAGTCATTTTCATTCAGAATTCTTTCTTTAAGGTTTTCATCTTCTTTAATCATTTCAAGAATTTTAATTGCTCCCTTGCCGTATTGTTGGTAAATATGATCAACAATATCATCATCGAGCTTAACTCTAGATTTATTATATTCCTTAAGCCAATCTTCTTTCTCCAAACCAATGATAAATTTTTGTTTCGAGAAATTCTTTTCTCTTTCTATATCCGGAAAAATATTTTTTTCTTCAACATGTCTGAATAAGTCTTCTGCCATGGCCCGCCATGCTGTTAATTTTCCACCAGATATGGTAAGTAGACCATCATCAGAGAAGAAAATTATATGTTTCCGGGAAACTTCGCTTTCTGATTTTCCTTTTTGCATGACTAGAGGTCTAATACCGGCATATGTTGAAAGAATCTTATCATATTCTAATTCAGCAGCGGGTAAATGATACTTAACTGATTCTATTAAATAATCTGCATCCTCTTTAGTACAGAAAGGATTTTCTAAATCTCCTTTATAGTCTGTATCTGTGGTCCCTAGAATAGTATATTCACCACGGGGTATCACAAAAAAGAATCTATTATCGCTAATGGAACGTAAAGCTAAAGCATTATTGTGCTTCACATGTTCGCGTTTAAATTGAAGATGAACACCTTTAGTAGGTCGAATTAATGGATCTGGGATATCATCAGGATAGGTTTTAACCAGCTTGTCTGTCCAAATACCTGTTGCATTTACAATTAAAGTACCCTTTATTTCAAAATCAGTATCGTTTATCAAATCCTTACATTTTACCCCATTAATTTTTCCATTATCCATACGATAGTCTTTAACTTCACAATAATTTACAGCATCAGCATTTCTAATTATTGCCTCTTTTAATGTCTCAATAGTTAATCTTGCATCATCAAGATTGGTGTCATAATAAAGTATGCCTCCTTCATTCCCCTCTCTTACAAATTCAGGTTCTAAATCGAAAACTTCCTCCGGCTTATACCATTTATGTTTCTTATATATTTTAAATTCAGTATCTTTATTTCCTAAAAAATCGTAAATTTTACCGGCGCTTACTATATCTCGTTTTTTGTACTTTCCTCCTTTAAAAACTACAAGCAAGAAAGGTAATGGTCTAATTAAATGTGGAATGTGTACAACCATCCAATTTCTTTCCGTAGTAGATTCGTGCACTAAATCCATATCTCCATGTCCCAGATATCGAATTCCTCCATGACCTAATTTTGAACTCCTTGATGAAGTTCCAGCCGCAAAATCTTGCATATCAATAACAGCAACTTTTAAACCCCTCATCGCTGCTTCTCTGGCTACTCCGACACCTGTAATCCCCGCTCCGATTACTATAAGATCATAGCTATTTTCTTTTAATCTCTTAATTATTAGATCTCTATTTTTATAATTCCAAGATTGATCAAATAATTTGACTTCTAGTTCATTCATTTTTATCACACTTTTTAAAATAATTTAACATAATTAAGATTTCTAATTTTATACTATTAGAAAATATTTATTTTTCAATACTTTGACTAAAATTAATCAAAGTTATTTACCCTATTTTAAAAGTTTCTTGACTCCCTTTAGTGTTTCTTCTGCTTCAAATAAACTTATCTTATCGCCTGTATCTTTCAGGATTTCAATAGCTTCTCTTAGGCTTGTGATTGCTTTACCTACATCATTCATATCTGCATATGTTTTACCTAATTCAATTAAGATTTTTCCCATCTTGATTCGATCACTGAGTTTTTGAACTATTTGATAAGCATTTCTATAATTTTCAAGTGCTTCGGGGAATTTTTTTTGACCTTTATAAGTATCTCCGATATTAGTTAATCTAATAACATGTCCAGCCAAATTTCCCGATTTTTTGTCGTATTTTAGTGCCTCCTTTAATTTTTCAACTGCTTTTTCATAATCTTCCTGTTTGAGATAAACCAATCCCATATTATTAAGGCGAGCGGCCATTCCGTAATAATCTCCTCTTCCTTGAGCAATCTTAAAAGCTTCTTCAAAAGATTTCATTGCTTCATCATAATTTCCCTTTTCAAGCTGGATTAATCCGATATTATTAATCCTGCTTCCTTGAAGCTGTTGATTGCCCATCTCTTTATTGATTTCTAGTGCTTTTTCAAAAAAAGTTAATGCATCATCAAATGCCTTTTCGTTAAAATGATAAACGCCTAAAAGATTTTGAAATTCTGCTTCCATTTTCTTTGATTTTATCTCTTGGGCAATATTTAATCCTTTTTGAGAACATCGGTAAAAATCATCTTTAAATCCTAACTCCAAATAAATATCAGCGGTACATTTCCATTTAAGAACTTCGGGAACATTAGGAAATTTTTCATTTATCCAATCCTGGAAGTGAGGGACTTTGGAGGTTTTAGATTTATCTATCTTCGGTATTTTTTCTTTATCAAAAAGTAATGTCCATAATTTTTCTTCAATATAGTTATCTGTATTGGCTTTTATCATAATAACTTGGGCTTCTGTATTAGAAGAAATTTCAGCAAGTAACCTTTCCGTTCGAGATAATCCCTTTGGAATAACAAAAGCAGCTTTAGGATCAAACTCATACATTTCAATGCTACCTTTTTTATGATGATCAATCCATATTAAGCTCTTTATATCAAATAAGGTTCTTAGTACAGGAGCAATATCGAAGTCATCGCTCCCCGAATATCCCATTATGATTACTGTTTTATTTTTGGTTATTTCCTTAAACGATTTTTTCTTGTAGGATTCTAAGGATAGGACTACATCTCCTTTACCAAATGCGCTCATTGTTGTTACTAAGGAATCAGTGGTTTTAATCTTTGTAATAATGTTCTTCTTCGCACCATGAAGTTTATAGATTGGAAATTTGCCTGCAGAAAAAACTTCATCTGGATTTTGATTATTTGTAAAATCAAATTTGGTTATGACAGGTAAAATCTGTGATTTTTTATCCTCAGGAAGTACTTTTTGTAATGCATATTCTATCAGATAATCGAAATTAGTTGTATAAACAGCATGACCTTTTGCAATTGATTGCGCTAAAAAAAAATGAATGAGATTTGGTTCTGTTCCAAATTCAAAATAATCCATAAATTCTAAACCATAATCGATATAGCGTTGGATTAATTCAACAATCATTTCATATCGAAGAGTCTTTAATGTTAATAAATTTGGGATTTCTTCTTTAGGGGCGCAAAGTTCTAATAGATATTGAATGAATTGCGGTGCGGGGAGTAGATTTGCGGGAGGGTCAATCGATATACCTGCTCCAACCATAAAAATATACCGATTCTTGGAAGAAATTAAGTTTTCAACCGATCCTTCATATGGTTTAATAAGTTTTTTTTCACTCATAACTAAATGGACTTTTATAATTTAATTAAATTAAAGATATTTCGCACTCTCTTATAAAGTTTTATTCTCAGAAGATAAAAATGAAATCCTATTTTAAATTCACTACTGATTTTCAATGATTTTTTGTTATCCTTTTCTGAATACACTTAATGTTCTGTTAGGTGTGCCTTTACGGAAGACAAAACAATACTTGTATTCTAAATTACAACTATTAGTAATATTAACTAATGCCGTTGGACGAAATTTTTTTTTCATTTATTTCAACTCAAAATATTTCTTCTGTAAAATTGAGTTTTTATTGATATTATATAATCCTTGGAAACTTAGTGAATTATCCTTTTTTGAATACGTATACTGTTGTATGCTCAAGTCCAAAAATTTTAGAACATTGAATTTCTCTACTAAACTTGAGAAGTATCATACCCATTGGAATAAATGTGTCGAGAACTTCTTCTTTTGTATAAGCTCTTGAATACATTTTTTCACCCATTATATCTACAATTGCTTCTCTATCAACATCGGCATTTTCTTCCCATGGCTCATTTAATGATAGGTAAAATAGACCTCTCTTTTTTAAGGATTGCACAATTCTCATACCTACATCTTTGAACAAGAGAGTATCAAGTAAGAGCATTGTAAAAGAGGAGAATACTCCATTAAATTTATCTTTAAAGTCTAAATCCGTCATGGATTTTTCGATAAATTCTGCCTTTGGGACATTATTTTGAGCAATTTTTATCATCTGAGAAGAAATATCGATTCCTAATACTTTAAATCCCCTTTCTATAAACGCCTTCGCATATGGTAACCCAGTGCCAGAACCTAAATCTAAAATAAAACTCCCATTGGAGAGTTGATTACAAAAATATTCAAAAAGAGGATTAATTTGTGCAATATTTTCCTGTTCATATATTTTAGCTACTTTATTCCAAGCATGTTTATTCAATGAAATAACATCTGGATCTTTATTCATAGAAATCTTTATAATAAAATTAAAAATTTAAATTCCTTTATTTATTATCTAATAATTTTTGAAGGATTAATGGCATTGAATATAGATCATAGTAATTATGCTCAATGATTTCTTTTATTAAGCCCACATATCTTTCAGGGTCTTTTTTATACTTTTTATAGCACACCCCTACTAAATTACTCGGTAATTCATTACTTCTTTTCCAAGATAATAGCTCTTCTTCCATTGACGTTAGCTTATAGCTATCAAACTGCCCCCTAAATTTCCGCCGACAATTCCAATACAAGTCTACATGGTGAAAAATGGTATTACTCTGCTGAAAAGGCTCATCATTCTCTGAAATCATAGGATTTTCATCAAAAAAATATAAGAATCGATTTGCAATATAGGGAATGTCAAAACTTCTTCCGTTATAAGTGATAAACGTTTTAAAATGGGGAAGGATCTCACTTTGCATATATTCGCAAATAGCGATTTCCTCTTCTAAATCCCTTGCAAAATATTGATGGATTTCAAATGCATCATCCTGAAAAAATCCTAATCCCATGATAATTATGGGGCTATCATACAATCCTAAGGTTTCAATATCAATAAATAAAAGTTCCTCAAGATCAAAACAAAATAAAACGTCTAAATCATAAACATATTTATTACAGCGGAGTTTTTTATAATCCTTACACTTAATTAACCTTAGAACTTCTCGTGCTGCTTTGTTATATTTGAGGTGAAATAAAAGATCATTAAGTGTTTTTATTCCTCTTCTGATTAATTGTTGTTCAATGTATTCACCAATATAATATACTGTCTTGAGGTTCCGCATCAGGTTTTTTTTTGTTCTTACTAACTTCAGATTACAGGGAAAATCATTTTCTTTCCATATAATTTTCATGAAATCTCCGGATTCAACATGAATAATTTCGTGATTAGGGAAAAGTTCTTCAACTTTTTTACCTCTATACTGTTCTACTAACCGGGTAATATCCAAGCTTTCAAAGTTATAATAGTAGTCCATTGCCACTAATAATTAAGAAGATCTATTTAATAATTTATTCTCTGACAATTTATAATAAAACTAAAAATAAGAAATAAAAAAAAAGTTTCAGGTTAAAAAAAATTAATAATTCTATAGGTCGATTTTAGGAATAACGTCCTCTAATTCCCTGCGTGTGGGTTTATATTTGAAGAGTCTACGAGATTCGCTATCTTCAAGCACATAATTAGATCCTCCACCATGCAGCATACAGTACGCATCAAGCAACCCTATTGGATTGGAATATTGTCTAATAAATCCACGTCCACCCATGGTCCTGAAACAATGTGTAGCAGCTTCAAATGCTAATTCAGTGGTTTGAATTTTTAATCCCATCGCTTGAGCTGCCATTAATTTTGAGCCTCCAAGTTCAGGGCGCTTATCTAATTCTCTCGTATAATTTATCAAAGCTGTTAATAAAAGATTCAACTGACGTATATTAGCTGAAATTGGAAATCTAATAACTTGATATTCATGTAATCTTTGTTCAAACTGTCTTCTATGTAACGCGTATGTATGGGAATATAATAGTTTCTTCATCGCATCTCCAAGAGCTTCCGCGCCTATTACCAATCTTTCTTCAGTTAACTGATGAAATGCGATATCCAATCCATTTCCCTGAAGAAGATTTTCTCTTGGGAGCTCTACTCTGTCAAAAATTAGACGACTTACAAAAGCGTCTCTCATTCCATAAGTTCTTATTCGAGCTGATCTAAAGTTTTTTAATTGTTGGTGTTCTGTATCTACAATTACAGCACCTAATGGACCGTTATTTATTCTACCATATAAAATTATATAATCGGCGATCATTCCATTAGTAATAAAGACTTTTTTTCCTTTTGCAATTACCTTATCATCAGTAACTTGTAAATTTAGCTCCATTCGAAAGATGTCACTCCCTGCATTGAATTCAGTCATTGCCGATGCTGCTATTGCTCCATCTTTTGCAATAGGGTTTAAAAATTTTTCTCTTTGATAGTCGTTTGCCTTATAATTTACAGGATTGCAATAAAGGGTACCTCCCGCAAGGCGTCCCATCTCAATACTCCAATTTCCAGCTATATAGCGTTCACTGTAATCAGACCATCTCCCCCCACAAAGAGCATAAGCAATAAGAGCATTTCTCGTTATTTTCCCAACTTCATATTCATTTTCATTTAATGTTGTGGAATAATAACCATTTTCGGCTAGTTTTTTCATGATTTTTATAACAATATCTCGCTTTTTGTCTTGAGTAGGCTCCTCTACGTAGTAATTTAGTTCTTCTAATGCTCTGAGATCTTTATCAAGATTTTTCTCTATGAATTCATAAAAATCAGCCAAAAACTCTTTCTCTTTCGCATTCAAAATCGGATTTGCTAGTAAATCTAACTCTTGAACATATTTTTGAATACTAATAGGTTCAAATTCACTCAATCTGGTATCCATACTAACCTTTTCTCACTTAAATTAATAAAATTTTGTTATTATACTCTATGGTAAATATAAGTTTAAAGGTAAAAAAATTTTATAATTTTATATCAATAATAATTAAACATATAGAATTTCAGCTTTAATTAGAAATGATAAATTAAAAATAGATAATGTGAAAGATATGATTAGATTTAGTGATAAGCAATTAAAAATCCCTAAATTAATGAGGCCGGTATATCTTGTTACAGCAGGTATGTCAAAATTTGATCGAGCATTTCCAGAAACTCGAACTGAAGAGCTTTGCATAGACGCTTTAACCGCAGCTTCTGATTTTGTAGGTATGACACCAGCTGAATTAAAAAAGTACATTCATACATGCTATTATGGTCATTTCGCAGATCATTTTGGTGATCAATTGCTCGGTGAAGCTGTAATCCATGATCGACTGGGTTTAGATCCTTTAGGGAATATAGGTGTAAAAACTGGAGGTGCTACAGGAGGTTCAGCTATGTGGGAGGCTGTAAAAGCCGTAGCTTCTGGATATAGTGACTGTGCGCTCGCTCTTGGTTGGGAAAGGATGGATGAAGTACCCACTGATGAAGGCAACCATCTTATTTCTTGTGCCGCAGATAAAGATTGGGAAACTCCCTTAGGACACATTTATACAGGATATTACGCAGTTATGGCACAACGATACTGGAAAGTTTTTGGTAAAGAACAAGATTCTTTTAGGAAAACAATGGCGGAAATTGCCGTAAAAAATCGTGGCTACGCTCGAATGAACCCTCATGCCCATGGGCCAATGAAAATTACTGTAGAGGATGTCACTAACTCCCCTATAGTGGCTTATCCTCTTCGGGTTTTAGACTGTTGTTTAATGAGTGTGGGATCCGCATGTGGTGTGGTGTGTGATGAAAAAACGGCATATGAAATTACGGATAAACCTCTAAGAATATATATTGCTGCGGGAAGTCATACGTTAAGAGTAGCAGATCGACGGGATATGACAATACCCCTTTTACCAAACGAAACTCCGGGGCAGTATGACGACATAGGAAAGAAATTTCCAGGTGGTGATCGATATCCTGGTTTTTCTAGCTTTTTGGCCGCACGTGTAGCCGCATATTACGCATATCACATGTCAGGTGTAGTCGATCCTTCTGAAGATCTCGATGTTGTGGAGTTACATGATGCGTTTACGATTAGTGATATCCAAACCTACGAGGATATCGGAATTCGCCCTTATGGAGAGGGAAGAGACTATATTGAGTCAGGAGATGCATATGTAATAAATCCACTTACGAAGAAACCTGGAAAACTACCAAGTAATCCATGTGGAGGATTAATTGGTTGCATGCACGCCGTAGGGGCAACAGGACTTATGCAGATTGCTGAAATAGGGTATCATATTTGGAATCGATGGGATGAGATTCATGAGCCAGAAGAAAAATGGAAAGCCTTCGGACGAGAAAAACCAAAAGATTGGACGAGCCTTCAAGTAAAGGGAGCTAAACGCGGTTTGGCAATAAGTCATGCGGGGGTAGGTTCCCATGTAACTTGTACAATTTTAATGGATCCAAATAAATTAATAAAGGAGGATTAAAAAATGCCTAAAACAAATGAGGAAAAAGGTTTTGTTGATATAATTAACGGGAGATATAAACCCAATGGAAAATTTCACATAATTGAAGCGAATCAACCAATATTTAATAAAGATACTGGAAAATTGGCTGGAGTGACGAACCCTAGAGACATGACCTACATCCATTCGTATGGAGGAGAGGCAATTTTCTTTGAATCGCTTGGAAAAGGAAAACTTATGGCAACTCGATGTGACAACGATAAGTGTGAAGCAAAGGGTTCTATATTTGAACCTTTTAGAATTTTTTGTCCAGATTGCTTAAGAAAAGCTACTGTAGTCGATATCACAGAAAAGGCTCAACAAATGGCAAAAATTCATTCCTTCATAATAACTCATCGTTCAGGCGCCTTTAATACTCTTCCAAAACCGATTAAATTTATCAACGTAGAATTCGATGAGGAAGTAGTTACTATTTTGATGAGCGTATTGTCAGTTGGTGAGCCAGAAATTGGGAAAAGAGTTGTCCCGATCTTTCGAACTAAAGATCCGACATATACTATTATGGATCTTATGTTTGTGGTAGAAGGAACACCTGAATCGGATTTACCAGAAGGATTTACTTATTAATTTCCAATATTTTTACTATCCATATTTTATTTTTTTTTAATTTTTTTAAATTAGTTTGTTCAATATAACCATTTTAATTAAATTTTTCAATAAAAATGAATATCATTTAATAGGTTTCGGTGATCCACATCGATCTATTAATCTTGTTAATTTCAAGATCTTTAATTCAATTTAAAAAAAAAAAGAAATAAAATAAATTTTATAATATAACAGAGCCTTCTTTTAAGTGAAAAATTTTACGTGCCTCATCAGGAGTAGCTGGCTCACGTCCAGCAATTCTAGCTACCTTTGCTGCCCATTCTACTTGTTCATAAGATCCCTTTGCTAACCCTCCATCAATGATTCGTGTATTATCCTCTAAACCTACCCTAATGTGTCCTCCCATAGGTGCGGCACACATAGCTGCGCGAAATTGATCTTTAGCTACCCCACACACACTCCATGTAGAGTTTGGAGGCATTAAATTAAGAAGGCTTGCGAGATTTTGGTAAGAAAATGGTACCCCTCCAAGAACCCCCCATACTAATTGAAAATGAAGTGGCTGGGCAAAAAGGCCTTCTTGCCTGTTTAAAAATACCATATTATACATGCCGCCATAATCATACACTTCCATCTCAGGCTTCGTTCCAGCCTTTTTCATTTCTTTTGCAAACTTTTCAACCATTCGAAAATTATTAACGAAGACATTGGTATTACCCATGGTTACTTTTCCTTTTCTATGGTCGCCAACACTGAAATTCATTGAATTGGTATTTAAGGATGCCAATGGGGGCTGAAATCTTTTAACAGGCGCGATTCTCTCTTTTTCTGTTGCTACCGCACTTATTGCGGAACTTAGATTTATTATTATATCAGGAGCCTTTTCCTTAATAGCTACTAATACAGCTCTAATTTGTTCCAAATCGGCAGTAGGATTACCTTTTTCGGGATCTCTGGCATGGATATGCACAATTGCCGCACCTGCCTCATAGCATTTTTTCGCCTCTTCTCCAAATTCTTCAGGAGTATAAGGTACATTAGGATTTTGGGCTTTAACAGTAACAGCTCCTGCGAGTGCAGCGCTAATTACTAATTTATTCGATAAATCTTCAGACATTTTTAATCTCTAACCTCAATAATAGTATTTTAATTTTATATTTAATGAGTAAAATAAAGTTTGGATAAATTAAAACACTACATATTTTAGGTTTTAAACCTATATTCAAAATAAAATGAATATAAAGAATAAAAATAAGAAATTTAAGAAATAAATAAAAAAAAATTAGATATTAATAGTACCTTCTTTTAGGCCTAACATTTTACGAGTTTCGTCTGGCGTCGCGGGTTCCCTGCCTGCTAATTCTGCCACTTTTACGGCCCATTCGACTTGCTCCCAAGAACCTTTTGCCAATTCACCTTTTATATTTCGAATATTATCCTCTAATCCAACTCGAATGTGTCCTCCTAAAGCTGCTGCACATAATCCCGCCTCAAATTGTTGATGAGCAACTCCACAGACTGACCACGTAGCATCTGGAGGTTTATGATTTAAAAAATATTGTAGAGTATTAATCGTAAATGGCAGACCACCCAAAACGCCAAAGACGAACTGGAAATGAAGAGGTTCCACTAGAATTTTCTTCATCTGTAGAAAGGCAATATTTTGCAGCCCTCCTGCGTCGTAAATTTCTATTTCTGGTTTGGTACCAGCTTTCTTCATCGCTTTGGCAAGACGGCCGATAAGTCGAAATGTATTACTAAAAATCGTCTCGACTACAACATCACCCGTTTTCCAATTTCCAACTCCAAAATTCATTGAGGCTGAATTTAATGAAGCCAGCTCAGGTCCAAACTCCTTAATAGGAGCGATTCGTTCCTTATCCGTAGCATTAATACTAATCGCAGAACTTAGGTTTATTAAAATTTCGGGACACTCTTCTTTTATAGCCTTTAAAATCGATCTATAAAATTTGAGCTCAGGAGTTGCCACCTGAGTTTCAGGATCTCTCATATGAAGGTGTACGATAGCTGCTCCTGCTTCATAGCATTTTTTGCATTCTGCAGCATACTCTTCAGGTGTGATGGGGATCGCGGGATTCTGTTCCTTCCTGGTCACCGCTCCGCACAATGCTGCTGATATTATACATTTATTGGATAAATCTTCAGACATTTAATTTTCTCACTTTTTTAAAATTTTATAATTTTAAGGATTAATTAATTGATTAAAATATTGGTTTTTTCATATTTAAACTTTAAAAATAGACTGAGTTTTATTGGAAATTTATGTTAATTAGAATTTAACTGAGAACTTTATAACAAACAAATCAAATTCTTAAATTATAAGCGCAAATTGAATTTTCTAAGAAGTCTTTTGAATAAAAACTTTAATATGAAAAAAAATCATATCTAACATATCAATATTCTTTATAAAATAAATTTAAAATTAAAATATAAGAGATTAAAATTATGAAAGTAGCAATTGTGGGAGTAGCCCAGACCAAATATGAGAGCAACAAAATCGATCAAACCTATATGGAGCTCACGTTTGAAGTTGTGAAGAAGCTTCACAATCAATTAGGAATAACAAACGATGACGTGGGTTCGGTAATCACTGGCTCTAACGATTTCACAGATGGTAGAACAATCGCTAATATGGCAGTACAAGATGGTGTAGGATCCGTTCGCAAGTCGGAATCGAGAGTTTCGGGAGATGGAGCTTTTGCGTACGTTTACGCTGCTATGAGAGTTTTATCTCAGGAGTACGATACAGTTTTGGTAGTTTCGCATTCCAAGTGCTCCGAAGGGGATCAGTGCCTTATTAATAACTCAATTTTCGATCCCTTCTATCAGCGACATTTGGGTTTGGACCAAATCTCTTCTGCTGGGTTGATGGCAAATATGTATATGAGTAAATATGGTATAACGGAAGAACAAGCGGCAAAGGTGGTAGTTAAAAACAGAAAAAATGCTTTTAACAATCCTTACGCTCATATACAGAAAGAGATAACTGTTGATGATGTTCTTAAATCGCCCATGTTAGCTTATCCATTAAAAGAATTAGATCTGCCTCCATATAGCGATGGTGCAGTAGCAATGCTCCTTGCTAATGAGGAAACCGCAAAAAAATTAACAGACACACCAGTATGGTTGAGGGGATACGCTAATTGTACTGACGCGTATTATCTAGGGAATAGAAACATGACGGATTTAATTGCATTAGAATTAGCAGCAAAGGAGGCCTACAAAATGGCGGGTATTAGCGATCCTATAAAAGATATAGATGTAGCTGAAGTGTCAGAAAATTTTAGTGCACACGAGCTTATGATTTACGAAGCCTTAGGTTTTTGCGGAAAGGGAGAAGGTGGAAAGTTTATTGATAGTGGAGAAACCCAAATGGGAGGAAAAATTCCCGTAAATCCTTCTGGAGGAGTATTATCAAGCAATGTGGCTATGGCAAATGGGTTAATTCGTGTAGCGGAGGTTGCTGAACAGTTAACGGGCAAAGCAGGAAAACGTCAAATACCTGATGCAAAAACAGGATTGGCATATGGGATGAATGGAATATGTTCTCAAGGAAATTGCGTGTTAATTTTTGGAGGTGATTAAAAAAATGCCTAAACATGATGTAGCAATAGTAGGAATTGGTCAAACTAAATTTAGAAGTAAGAGAAGGGATGTCAATATCCCCGAAATGATTTATGAAGCTGTAAAAGCAGCTCTTGATGATGCAAATCTAGAAATCAAAGATATAGACGCTCTATTAATTGGGAATATGGATCATTTTGAGGGAATAAACTTTAGCGAGCTGTGGACAGGTATCGATGCGTGCGGATTTTATCTCAAACCTGTGGTTAAAATAGCTACGGGAGGCACTACGGGTTCCTCATTAGGTATAAGTGGATATTATAACATTGCTTCAGGGATATATGATAAAGTATTGGTTGTAGGATGGGAAAAGCTTAATGAGGGTGGAGCAACAACAGGAATAATTACTGCTTTCGACCCAGTTTGGGAGCGACCATCTTTAGCAGGAGCTTTAGGTCCACTTGCGCTTATGGCGAACATATATGCATCAAAATACGGGATAGAGCGTTCAATGGAAGCTTCAGCTGATGTGGTTGTGAAAAATCGATCAAACGCTGCAAATAACGAATTTGCTCATTTACAGATGCCTAATATTACGACTGATTTTGTAATGAGTTCACAGATGATTAGCTATCCATTACGCTTACACGATTGTTGCCCTCAAAGTGAAGGAGCTTGCGCAGTAATTTACGCAAACGAGAACGAAGCTAAGAAAATCACAGATAATCCTGCTTGGTTTAAAGGCGTTTCAACGGCACACTATTATACCTTTGGATGCGATGATATTATGTATAATTTGCCTACGGCAACTATTGCTTCCAAGAAGATTTATAAAAAAGTAGGTATCAAGGATCCCATAAAAGATCTTGATGTTGCTGAAATTTACGAGCCTACTTCGTGGGCTGAGCTCGCTTGGACAGAGGCGTTGGGTTTTTGCGATTTTGGTAAGGGACATACCTTATTGGATGAAGGTATTAGTAAAATGGGTGGTGAAATGCCAGTAAATCCCTCAGGTGGCGTTTTAAGTACCAATCCAATTGGTGCGACTGCATTAGTTCGATTCGCAGAGGCAGCTATTCAAATTATGGGAAGAGGTGGAAAAAGGCAAGTCCCAGATGCTGAAGTTGCTATGGGTATGGGATTTGGTGGTAGTTTATGGACAGAATTATGCATATTGGGCAAAGACCCAAAACCAGTGAGGTGATTATAAAATGGTAAGACAAAAAGGAGAATTTCAAATCAGATGGAAAACCGATCTTCCCTATAGATGGGCAATCGGAAAACTTGCGGTTAAATATTTTGAAGAACTTAAAAAAAGGAAAATTATGGGGTCAAAATGTCCGAAATGTGGGAAGATGTATATGCCGCCAAGAGGGGTTTGTGCTGATTGTTTTGTGGAAATGACAGTAGATGATATGGTAGAACTTTCTCGAAAAGGTACGTTAATGGGGTTCACAGTAGTGAATTATCCTTTTGTAGATCCCAATACTGGTGCGATGAGACCGTTCCCTTATGGATACGTAATTTGTCAGCTAGATGGAGCCGATACATATCTTATGCACTTTTGCGATGAAATTGACCATACCAAATTCAAAATCGGACAGCGTGTTGAAGCCGTTTTTTGCGACGAGCTACCTAAGGATCATGAAAGTTATCGCCCTGAGTTAAAAGGTGATATCTACGACATTCCATTTATTAGACTATTAAAAGATGAGGAGGTATAACGGAGGGATAAAAATGAGTGATGATAAGAGAGTATTTGAGGGAAGAATCAAAGTACCATATAAGCATACTGCCGGAGCTTATGTAGAAAAGTTTTTAACCGAAATCGGCCAAAATCGCAAAATAATGGGTGTTAAGTGTCCAAAGTGCAAAAAAGTATTTGTTCCACCGAAAATGGTGTGCTTTGAGTGTTTTGAGAAGATGGAAGAGTGGGTAGAAGTCGGAAACCAAGGTACTCTTAAAGGTTTTACAGTTGTTACACATAAAACTGATGTTATGCCCTTAAAACCTCCTTTTGCCTATGGGATAATCAGACTCGATGGTGCTGATACTGATATCGTACATTTAATAAAGGAAAGTGATCCAAACAAGCTTAAAGCAGGTATGCGAGTTGAGGCTAGTTTTTATGCGAAACCAAGAAAAAGAATCCTAGATATAGAATATTTTAAACCAATCTAATTTTTTTTTATTTTCTAATTCTATTATATATTCGAATGAAAGGTCATATCATTAAAATTGAGATCAGTTCGGAAAGATTATGTGTAAAAGGTATATTTAAATATTCTTAGTATGAAAGGATATCGAATAGTAGAAAAAAAAACTCCAATAGTAGGCCCATTAAAAGATGATTATGAATTATTTGATCTTCTTGACGCTTTAAAAGAGGAGATAGTTAAATATATATGGTCAGTTTCTGATTATGAGGTTTTTACGACAGGAGTTATTATTCCTAAATTTAGAGATTTATCTCCAAATAATTTATTTTAGATTTCAGGAAAAGGACTTTATAAAATTTCAAAGTCAATTACTAGTACTATTTGAGACGCATTTTTAGCATATTTCCCTCATGAAGCTCCATTTGAATATGTTGAAATTCCGTATTCGAAAGGGAGACCACCCTCTATCCAACATCCAAAAGCAATTATTGAGATTCAAGCTGTTGATGGGGGATATTATGAAATTTTTTCAAAAGACTCAAATGTATATAAACTCTTAAAAACACATTTTTAGGTGGAAGAAGTGTACTCACTAGAAGGGGAATATATATAAAAAAAAAGCGATTGATAGATTACTCTTTTTTAATCGTCTTTCTTAATGAGTTTTTAATTAGACCTCCCAATAAATTAGCTATATTGTATTTAATTGGATTTACTTTTACATCAAAATAAAACTTTTTGTCGTTCAAGGGTTTATAAAAATTGTAATCAGCAGTTAAGACGTCAACCATACATTCTACATCTGCAATTGCTCTGAAAGCTGTAAATTGAATCAAATTTGAGAGACTTGGAGACCAATTACTTTTTGAAAGTTTCTTATAAAATTCTTTAGCGGCTTTAGCTACCTCTTTATGCTTCTTCTTAATAATTTTATCTTTGAGTTTAAATGGCGGAGTAATAACACCTAAAACTGTATTAGATCTAAATCCCCACGTACTAGCTACACTTTTTAAATACTCATTGACTTGTTTTAATCCCATCCCTCCTGTTGTCGATATTATCATAGCATCTTGTTTAAAAAATTGAGGACGATGACCATTATAAGCAAGTCTATCAATAAAATTTTTCATTAAAGCGGTAACATTAAACATATATACAGGAGAAGTAAATACTACTCCATTTGAGTCTAACATTTGTTTTAGTATATTATCTCTATCATCTTTGAGAGGGCAATGCTCTTCTCCAATTCCTATACAGTTAAAACATCCAATACACCGCTTTAAATTAGATTCCCTAAGAAAAAGATAATTAAAGTCTACATTATCGTATTTTTTTAAGTTTTCCTCAAATTGTTGAGTAATTTTGTAGGTATTACCCTTGTGAGGACTTCCCATAATTGCTAACACTTTCATATTATCAACTAAAATTTTTTTTTTTATTAATTTTTTTTAATAGAAACAGATTTAAGAAATATTTAGTTTTAATCAGCTGTTAATTTTATAGGGGGCACAAAAACATATCTCTGACCTGTTCTTTCCAAATGAATTGCTTCTTCTGGACAATGATGAGCACACACTCCGCACCCTATACATTTATCTTCGTTTACTTCTGCAACTGTATCTACTAATTCGATGGTTTCCATAGGACACATCTCAACACATGTTCCACAACCGATACAATCTTCCCTATTCACTTTCGCTAAATAGGAGGTTGATGTAAAAAATGGCGAAGCACCTCGATAATATAGTTCGAAACCCCCACAACAACACTTACAGCAGTTGCATATCGCTTCTATTTCTCTCTTAGGATCTAAATGCACGTGAAACACGCGATGGACGAGTGCTTCATTTTCTGCCTGACGCAATATTTTTATTGTCTCCTCTTTTGAGATTGGTTGCGCAAAACCTTGTTCTACTGCGTGTTTAGCACCCTTACCTAAAAGTAAACAATTAAGCTTTTCATCAGTAACTTTACAAGGATTATCAACAAGATCTTTCTCGTGTCGGCAATAGCAATTCGTTAACGCAATCAACTCATAATCATCAAGCAGATTAATAATATTTTCGCCAGGAATTACTTCTTCCTGTCCAACTTTAACCTCTTTCTCAACGGGAACAACGCGGGCAGTTGGCATCTCTCTAATTTTTTTGAATTGCGAAGTTATAGCATCATAATTTTTTTGAGTTCTATCGGTCATCTCATCAAATAATTTTTCAAATAAATGGGCTATTATTTTCTGTTTTTCTCCAGTTTCACCTTTCATCATAGTATATTCGAAAATTCCAGGGAAAGGGCCCAGGAGTCTATAAACATCCATTCCCGTAGTTCTACTTTGAGATTTAACAAGTACCCCACCTGCTAATAACTCCTTGAGTAATCTTTTTACATCTTTTTCCTCAAATTCACCCTCTGTTCTTTCTAAAATTTGAGCCATATTCAATGAGGGTTTTCTAAAATGTAAAAGGAGTCTCGCTTGTTCTTCATTGATTAAATTTTGTAATATTTCTATGATAATTCTATCATAATCCTTAGGAAATGGAACTGCTCCAGCTGTAGCAACTACACGGACAACTTTTTGCCATAGTTTTTCTGACATTTTTAATCATTTTTTTGAGTATGGAAATTAAGAATTAAAAAAATTTGATAACATAATAGAGTTGTGACTAAATTTGAATATCTCAATAAATTATTCTACAAACACAATGTAACAATTACCGAATTTTCTTAGTTTTTTAAAAATAAGTGTAAATACAGAGTGTTGATATTATAAAAAGAAATTAAAAAAAAATAAAGTTATTATATACTATTACCCATTTTATAACCTCGAGCAACAGCTTCCATTACCGTTTCTGGTTTACGAGCATCTCCGATTTTCTCTACTTTAATAGTACCTAGTTGCTTGATTTCTTTATAAAGAGCATCGTTCGGTTCGACCCCGGTAGCATAATAGATATAATCTATATCACTAATTGCGTTTTCTTTACCCGAAGAGTCTGAATAATTTACATAATTTTCGCCGATTTCAGTGACTTTTACACTTGTAAGGAATTTCACACCTAAAGCATCGCATTTATCAAGAAGTACCCATTTCGTAGTCCTTCCTAACGCAGATCCTAATTTTGGTAACATTTCAAGAACGGTAACCTTATTCCTTCCCTTATGCATCATATCTAACGCAATTTGAGGCTCTAAGGCCTTATAGAATGTAAGAAAATCAAATGCTTCACGGCTTAATGTTCCATATTTTGCAATGTATATTGCTAATTCTATACCAGTGGCTCCGCCTCCTATAATAACATTGTTCTTACCAACTGGAGCATCACCGCTTAAAGCATCATTTGCCCAATATACATTTGCTCTGTCAATACCGGGAATAGGAGGTTTTATGGGATTTGAACCAGTGGCGACAAATGCAACGTCAGGATTGAATTCTTTTACTATATCAATAGTGACATTTTGTTGGAAATGTACATTGATGCCGTATTTCTGAATCCAATAGTTATAATTATCTATCATACGTTTAAATTCGTTTCTTCCTGGTGGAATCCAGATTATGTTTAATAACCCGCCAATTTTATCATCCTTCTCAAAAATATGAACATCATGTCCTCTAATTGCCGCTATTCTCGCAGCCTCTAATCCTCCTGCTCCTGCTCCAATAATCATAACTTTTTTCTTTTCTTTCAATGGTTTCAGTTCAGTTCGGGCTTCATTTCCCGCTCGAGCATTCCTTAAACACGTGACAGGCATCATCCTGAATACCTGGTCAAAGCATCCTTGATTGCAGCCAATACAGTTCATTATATCTCTTAATTCACCCTTTTGAGCTTTCATTGGCAGATAAGGATCAGCAATTAACCCTCTTCCAATACAAATAGCATCAGCTTTTCCGGCCATTAAAACTTGTTCGGCGAGCTCAGGGTTGTTAATTCTATTGGAAGAAAATATAGGAATAGATACACGTTTATGAATATTTTCAGCTAGGTATGTATAACATCCTTCTGGAACATCCATTGTTAATTGTGGTGTTTTTGTTTCATGCCAACCACCTGTTACGTTGAAATAATCTAAATATTTACCTAATTCTTCTGCAATAACTACTTTTTCCTTATATGTATTGCTGCCTGGAACAAAATCATCTCCAGAAATTCGATAGCCAAGAGGGATATCGTCTACTTTAGAACGCATTAATTCAATGGTTTCAATCGGGAATCTTAAACGATTTTCAAGATCGCCCCCATATTTATCAGTTCTCTTGTTAGTTTTTGGGGAACAAAACTGATCGGTTAAATAACCAGCATTTCCGCAAATCTCTACTGCATCGAAGCCTGCTTTCTTAGCTCTAATTGTAGCGTCGGCAAAAGCCTCTTGTTCACGCTTTATATCTTCAAGACTCATTTCCTTAGGAGTGGTCTTACTAAAATTACTATAAACTGCAGAGGGGGCAATAGGTGTTCTGCCAATTATCTGTGGGAATGCGTTTAGGCCTCAATGGTAAATCCATTTCGAGGAAGCCCCGCCATGGTATAATTGGCAACAGATCTTTACATCATCTCGAGCATTGTGTACGGCTTCAGTTAATTTCTGTAAATCAGGAATAAATTTATCGTCATCAACTGCAATCATCGATGGTAAACCCTTTGCATAAACGTCTACATAACACCCTCCTACAATTAGCATTCCAGCACCTCCCTTAGCCCTTTCAACGTAAAAATCTATCAATTTGTCAGTGATAAACCCATTTTTTGCCAAGTTGAGATGCATCGCAGGCATTATAATACGATTAGACACATCCATATCCTTTATTTTAAAAGGAGTAAATAGTTTAAAGAACTTCATATCTCATACTCATTAAAAAGTTTTTTTTAACTAGAAATAAAACGGGAATTTATTAAAATTAATTGAATTTAATTTAAAATGCTTCTCTATTTAGAAATTTAAGTTTAAAAAGTAATTTATGTGCTTTGAGAAAATAAATATAAAAAGTATAAAAAATGGAGAATAAGGAATAATTTTTTATCATTGAGCAATTATAATAATAAAATATTATACTTATGGTTAGACTAAAAATGAGTAATGATGCTATATTAATTGAGGAAAATGAAGATAAAACTGTCACCACAATTAAAATGAATCGGCTCGCGAAAAAAAACGCGATCGGCTATGATATGATGGTGGGACTACTGGATGCGATTGATAAAGTTGAACGAACTAATGCGAGAGTAGTAATTATCACGGGAACTGATGATCTTTTCAGCTCTGGGATAGATCTAAACTTTTTAACGGGTCAAGACGCTGGACCTGAGGGAGTTCTTCCAGATCTAAAAGTCCCACGTAATTTTAGATACTTTGCAAATACATGGATCCATCCAATATTTACCAAAATCGAAAAAATGGAAAAGCCAGTGATAGCTCGAATTAATGGAGTGTGCTTTGGACTGGCTTTTGAATTAGCACTCGCTTGTGATTTCCGATTCTGTTCAGAAAATGCAATATTTAGCATGCTTGAAACAAAAATAGGTATGAATCCTGATGTAGGAGGGACAATTAGGCTGGTAAGATTGGTTGGAATCCCAAATGCTAAGGATATCATCTTAACAGGAAGAAGATTTGATGGGAACGAGGCTTATCGGTTAGGTGTGGTAAATAGGGTTGGAAAAACCCCTCAAGAGATGGATGAGATAATTAAAAATTATGTTGATGAATTAATTGACAGTGCCCCATTAGCCGTAGGTTTGGCCAAGAAGCTTATAGATGATTGTTATGGGCAATCAACTGCTCTTGGTTTGGAATTGGAAACATTAGTGAGCTCACAATTATTACAAACCAAAGATGCGATGAGTGGTGCACTTGCCCGTTTACAAAAAACTAAAGCCAAATGGAGATGGAAATAATTTTTTTTAATAATTTCATTCTTTTTTCTTTTTAATATTTAAGTCATTAGATTATAAAACTCATATTCAATGGTTTTTAAGATAATAATAATTCTGTATAACTATGTCAGATAAGATGTGGTATAACCTTGCCAGAAAGATTTTAAGATCTGGGGGACCTCCAGTCCCTGTTAATGAGACACTAATTGATTTACTAAAAACAGTTTTAGACGAAAATGAAGAACAAGTGCAATTTCTTTTACAATTTAGTAAGCCCCTTAGATTAGATCAAATCAAGGAAAAGGTAGCTTTAGATAATGACACCCTAAACAAAATGCTGGATGATTTAATGCATGTTGGACTGCTAACTGGAATTCCAAGTAGAAGTACCGGAGTTATGATATATCGTTTAGTCGCTTTTTTACCTGGTTTACTTGAATTCACGCTTATGAGAGGAGAAACTGGGGAAAAACAAAAGAAATTGGCACAAATATGGGATAAGCTATTTAAAGAAGGAGCTGAAATGCTTCAAAAGAATTTTGAGATTGCCATGGAAGCTTATAAGAATGCTCCTGCGATTGATAGAGTTGTTCCAGTTGAAGAACAAATAGATCCACAAGAAGAGAAGATTATTCCAGTTGAAGAAGTGCATAAAATCGTTGATAGATATGATGATATTGGGGTATCTTATTGTTATTGTAGACATAGAAAAGACTTGCTTAATGATCCATGTGAGGTTGATGCCCCACGACATAATTGTTTGAGTTTTGGCAGGACAGCGAAATTTGCTATAGATTACGACTTTGCCGAGCGAATAACTAAGGAGGAAGCATTAAAGTTATTGAGAGAGGCCGAAGATTTGGGTTTGGTTCATAAGACATTTCATGTAAGAGGAAATCCAGAAATGGAAGAATTAGCGATATGTAATTGTTGTAAATGCTGTTGCGGGAGTCTGTCTGCATATCATAAAGGTACGGGCCCCATGCACACTCTATCTTCCTATATGGCAAAAATCAATAAAGATAAGTGTGTTGGTTGCGGTACGTGTGTTGAAAAATGTCCGATGGAAGCAATTGAACTAATTAATAATGTAGCGAAGCTTAATGCTGCTAAATGTATTGGATGTGGAGTGTGCGCACATCTTTGCCCAGAAAAAGCGATAAAATTAACCAGAACTGGATTGCGGGATATATTTATCATTCCTCAGCAATCTACGGCTAATTAATTAAATTACTAAATTTAATTCATTCTCTTTTTTACAGCTTATTAATAAAAGCAGTTTTAGAAATATCATGAATAATTTTTAAATGAAGTATTAATTTTGGGAAATATCATGTCTGAAAAAGAATGGGTAAAGTTAGCAAAAAATATCATGAAGGCTGGAGAAATGCCCATGCCGATTAATGAACCTTTAATTGATTTAATTAAGGAAATGGTGAATGAGGAACAATTAAAATTTCTCCTAAATTTTAGAAAACCTTCTTATACCCTTGATCAGATTAAAGCATGGACAGAATTAGATGATGAGTCACTTAACAAAATGCTTGCTGATTTAATGTACATAGGGATGGTGACCGGAATTCCAAGTAGGCGGACAGGAATAATGGTATATCGTTTAGTAGCATTTCTCCCTGGGATGCTTGAGTTTACTTTAATGAGGGGTGAGACTGGCGAAAAACAAAAACGATTGGCTAAAATCTGGGAACGATTCTTTGATGAAATGAAAGCGGGGACTCAAAAATATTATGATACTATCGTGAATGTGTTTAAAAATGCGCCTCCTCTTGATAGAGTTGTTCCTATTGATGAGGAAATTGAAGTTCAAGAGGATAATGTATATCCTTTTGAGGATGTAAAAAAAATTATAGAAAAAACTGATATTATTGGAGTTCAATATTGTTACTGCCGACATCTAAAAGATTTATTGGATGATCCATGCAAAATAGATGCTCCACGGAGAAATTGTTTTAGTTTTGGTCGAACTGCTAAATTTTGTATAGAGCAGGGATTCTCAACAGAAATATCTAAAGAAGAGGCAATAAAATTATTAAAAGAAGCTCAAGACGCAGGTTTAGTTCATAAAGCTCTCCATAGCCGCGCAAATCCAGAATTAGAAGAAATTGGTATGTGTAATTGCTGCAAATGTTGCTGCGGAAGCCTTTCCATGTTTCACAACGGAACAGCTCCAACCTCAACTATAACATCCTACATGGCAAAAATTCATAAAGATACATGTGTTGGTTGTGGAACTTGTGTCGAAAAATGTCCTATGGAGGCAATACAATTAAATAATGGAATAGCAAAGCTTCAAGCCGCAAAATGCATAGGGTGCGGTGTGTGCGCATACCATTGTCCTGAAAAAGCTATTACATTGAATAGAACGGGACTTAGAAAAGTCTTTGTCCCTCCCCCTAGATTAGAGTCTAATTAATTTATTACTTTTTTCAAATTCTTTAAGGATTTTTAATTTTTGACTCGTTATGTTTCTATAAATATAACGTAGTTTATTTTAGTAGTGTTTGGTTAAAAAACAGTTAAATATATTTAGTATAAAAATTCAAATTCTAATTAACAACATTTATTGAAAAGAAACCTAAAGTTAAGTACAATTTTGGAAAAAAATAAAATTTACAATAATAAAATAGGAGAAAAAAAATGGTTAGAGAAAAACCTACGTGGTATGAGACTCCGGCAATTCAGGATATGATGACTTCTTTAGGAGGAAAAGCGGTAAGAGGTGTAATGTCAAATTATTTCTCAGCGAATATATTAGCTGGAAAAGTGGGTTTAATCGGATTAACTGAATATTTAGAAGCAACTCTAGATCCAGAGGATAGAAGAGCTTTGATAATATGTGATGATTTCACACAAAGATATACTAAAAAGGTTACAGATCTTCTTGAAACAATAGATATGGATTATCAAATATATGCTAAGGTAATACCTGAAGTACCCTTTTATCAAATTGAAGAAACGGTTAAATTATGTGAGGAGTTTAAGCCAAAAGTTCTTATAGCAATTGGAGGAGGTAGCGTAATGGATGCAACAAAAATCACAATGTTTGTCTATGAAAAACCTGAAGAAAATCTACTTTTAACCATCCCGATTGGCTCTATTGGTTTACGAAAAAAAATTAAATATTTAGTTGCGATACCCACTACCTCAGGTACTGGCTCTGAAGTAACCTCAGCCGCAGTCCTAACCGATACTGATAGAAATCCTCCGAAAAAAATAGAAATAATGACTAGTGAAGTAGTTCCCGATATTGCCGTATTAGATACGGATTTTGTAAAAGATATGCCTCCATTTCTCACGATGGCAACTGGTCTAGATGCTCTAGCTCATTCAGTTGGAAGTTATGTCACGAATTGGGGTACCCCCTATGTAGATGCAATGAATATTACGGCGATAAAGGAAATTATAAAATATCTTCCTCGTGCGTATAAACATGGCTCTGATTTGGAAGCCCGTGCTCACATGCAAATGGCTGCAACCATGGCAGGATTAGGATTTGGAAATTCAATTCCGGGTATTGATCACTCTCTCGGACACAGCTTCGGAAAGGTTTTTGGAGTTCATCATGGTCTTTCTGTTGGGCTATTCACACCGTATTCTGTTGATTTTCAAAGGAAAGTTACAGATAGGTGGATGGACTTATGTCCGATTTTTGGCGTAGAAATAAAAGGAAAACAAAAAGAGGATTTATTCAAAGAATTTATGCAATCGCTTAAAGATTTCATCCATTCTCTTGATGCTCCCACGTGTGTCAAAGATTTAAAAAATCCTGTAATAAATAAGGAAGAATATGTGGATAAGCTTGATCTTGTAGCTGACTATGCTTTTAATGACGCAGTATCTCTCTTTTCTTATCGTACAATTACCCCCGAAATAATGAGAAAGATATTCGAATATGCTTGGGATGGTAAACCTATTGATTTTTAAAATTAAATAAAAGGAGGAATAAAAATGAGTGAAAATTTAAAAGGATATAATGGAAAGATTGCTTATGTGAATTTAAGTGAAGAGAAATTCGAGATTAAAAATCTTGATGTTCAAATAGCAAAAGATTACTTGGGTGGTACTGGTTTAAGCGCAAAAATCATGTATGATATGCTGTCGGATGCTGATTATAATACGTTAAAATCCGATCCTTATGCAGAGATCAATCCCTTGATATTTGCTACAGGTCCTGTCACAGGAACCGTGAGGCCTTCGTCTGGGAGGTATTCTGTATCGGCTATATCTCCACTCACAAAAATTTGGGGGGAGGGTACGTCGGGAGGTACTTTTTGCATCTCTTTGCGGAATAGTAGATTTGATGCAATAGTTATTACTGGAAAAGCAAAAAGCCCTTCTTATTTATATGTTCATGATGGAACTATTGAATTTAAGAGTGCGAGTAGTGTATGGGGAAAAGACACATATGAATCCCAAAAAGTCATTAAAAGTGAATTAAATAATGAAAAGGCAAAAGTCGCAACTATTGGAATTGCTGGGGAAAATTTAGTGAAATATGCGGGAATCATAAATGATGAGGGGAGAGCTGTAGGTAGATGCGGTATGGGCGCAATTATGGGTTCCAAGAATTTAAAAGCTATAGCAGTTCATGGTACAAATCCAGTTAAAATAGCAGATGCGGCACTTTCTAAGAAAATCTTAAATGAGGCTCAAGAGAGAGAGAAAGGAGATTTCATGAAGGCAGCTGTTTTTAATGTATTTCATCTTTACGGAACGAATTCCTATTTAGATATTGGAATGGCATTAGGAGACACACCAGGGTATTATTTTACCAAATCCGAGTTTTATGCAGAAAAATTAACAGGAAAGACTTTGAAAGAAACATTTCCTGTTCTAAATTATGGTTGTGCGGGTTGTACATTACAATGTGGTAAAACTACAATTATCGAACATAATGGTCAAGAAATTGAAGTGGATGGTCCTGAATATGAGTCTGTTGGAGCTTTAGGAACAATGGTGGGGGTATTTGATCCGAAAAATGTAGTATTATCGAACCACATGTGTAATGTATACGGTTTTGACACTATCTCTGGAGGAGTTAGTATCTCATTTTTAATTTATTTGGTGGAAAATAATCTGGGAATCGAAAAAATCAAACAATTTTTGAAAGATATTAAAATTGATGAAATAAGCTGGGGAAATGGAGAATTAATATTAAAATTAATTGATAAAATTGCAAAGAGAGATGATATTGGAGATTTACTGGCAGAAGGAGTGAGAGTTATGGCAGAGAAACTTGGAGTCGATCCCGAGTTAGCTGCTCATGTAAAGGGGTTAGAAATGCCGATGCATGATCCAAGAGCTTTTGATGGTCAAGCTTTAAGTTATATGACATGTTGCGTTGGAGCGAATCATGAAAAAGCGGATTGGTTTAGTGCTGAGATGGGAAATTTAGCCTATCCACCTCTACGAATTAAGGGTGGAGATTATCATAAAATTGATAGACGGGAGAGAGGTGTTAAGAATTTACAAGATCTTAGGGCAATTGATGACTCTGCGGTAAATTGTAATTTTCGGAATCCGGATCTTGAAGATATCATCGGATATATTAATGCGGCTACTGGATTTAGTTATGATAGAAAAACACTTATGAAAGTTGGAGAACGCATTAATAACATTAAAAGAGTTATAAATTGTAAGATGGGTATCACAAGAGCAGATGATAGACTCACTGGGATAAATACTAAAGTTTTGCCGATGGGAAAAATAGCGGGTGTAAAGCTTGATATAGAAAAGAACTTAGAACGCTATTATAAAGAGCGAGATTGGGATTGGGATACAGGAGCTCCTTCTCAAGAAAAATTAGATGAATTAGGAATATAAACTTCTCAATATTTTTTTTTATTATTTATTTTTTTTTAAGATCTCTTTACTATACCCTTAAAATACTACATTCTACATAAAAAAAAAGAAAAAAATTAAGTTAAAGTTAGATCTAAATGTATATCTGTAAGCGGATAGGAGATACAAGGATGGATAAATCCATAATTTTGGTCTATTTCACGAATAGTAACTTCGGGAGGCACGAAAACTTTACCAGAAACCATTTTTGTTCTACATAAAGCACATTGCCCTGAACGACACCCGTTTTCAATCATCAATCTTAGATCTTTCTGCCTTTCAATACTATTTAGGAGAGGTTCTATGCTAGAGGCCTCAAATGAAATCTGTTCTTTCTGACCCTGTGAGAGAAAGTCAAGGGTTACTTTGACTTTTTTAGAACCATCGATATCATTTGGCCAACCCATTACTTTTGTTATATCGTCAGGAACTCCAAATGCCTCATATTTTATACGATGAATAGGAATGTTTAGCGCATTAAGTTCTCCTTCAATAAATTGATACATATTCAAGCTTCCAACAACATAAAAATATTTACCTTCAATGTTGCCAATAAAATTTAAGATTTCATTTTTAGTGATGAATCCACAGGCGCCCTTCCAATCTGATTCTGGCTCCGAAAGGATAAATTTCAGTTTTATATTTGAACGACGTGTTGCTATATCTTCAAGTTCTTTCCGAAATAAAATATCTTTTTCAGTTAAACATCCAAAAATTAAATACACGTTTAATGGTAAAGTGCGCTCAGTGATATCTCTTAACATCGATATAAAAGGAGTAATACCACACCCCCCAGCGATGAACACCAGATTCTGTCCGTGAAATAGAGTGTTATAAAAAAATTCTCCTAAGGGTCCTGTAGCCTCCAAGTTATCTCCAACTTTTAAATTTTCCAAAAGATATGGGCTAACAAAACCACCCTCTTTCTTTTTAATTCCTAATTCGTAATAGGCGAGATTATTTGGAGAGGAGACGAGTGAGTATGGCCGAGAGGTTCTTACTCCATTAATTTCTGCTGTAAGTCCAATATATTGTCCAGCTCGAAACGGAGATAGCAACTTCTTAGGATTTGCTGAGGTTAAACGGTATACCTTTGTATCCCATGAAAGTTCTTCTATATCACTCACTTGTAATACTAATTTCTCAGGATGAAGTCGCTCGCATAGATTTTCCAGACCATCGTAATACCATGGGGTCTGCAAAGTTTGTTCTCGCTGTTTTTTAGCTTTTTCCGCGTTTTGATATTTTTTGATATCTTTCATCATCGTTTACCACTTCCCCTCCTTTTTATCTTTGAAATACATTCCAGCTGCAATTCTGCCACCTAGAATAGAAGTTGAAAAACCGCCTCCCATATTTGTCCATGCTCCCACTTGATATAGCCCGGGAACTGCTCCCCTTGATTTTAAACGCAACATTGGCCCATTATCAACATCCTGAGTGGTTCCATAAATTGCACCCTCTATATTTTTAGAATAACGGTAGTAAGTTAGAGGGGTTGCTGCTTCTGCAACCTCAATATAATCGCGAATATTGGGCGAAATAGTATCTTCAACTAATTTTATCATTCCATCAGCAATTTCGTCCTTTACACGAAAATATTGGTCAGCGGATATGCCTTGCCAAAGTTTCCCCATTTGAAGTGTAGTTAAAACTAATTGAGTTGTTCCCGGTGGAGATATATCCTCATAAATATGGTTATAACAGGCCGCCACCATATATTTAGGGGGCTCTAATTTCCTAAACGTATCAAATGCTTCATTTTGATCATAAGTGGTATTAATAAATGCCTCATGGGAAGTAAGCCCAAGTTCTTTATATGACGCATTCAATCCTATATATACTGAAAACCCAGATGGTCCGATTTCAGGTGCATAAATACTCTTCTTATAACTGTCAGGCACAACTTCAGGAGGAAGCATTTTCATTGCAGTGCAAATCGGATTTACATTTGATACAATTGCTTTACATTTGTATATATCGCCATTCAAAAGGTCTACTCCGCAAACATGGCCATTATCAACGAGAATTCGGTTAACAAGAGCATTATATCTTACTTCACCGCCTAATTCTTCAAACGCCTCGACCATCGCTGTAGTGAGTGAATGAGATCTTCCAATGGGAAATGCTGCACCCCATCTCAAAAAGAATATGAGCATTGCAATATAAACATACGCATTAGCTCTATCAGGAGGGACTCCCACGTACCCCCACATCTGTGATATTACAGCTATGAGCTTTTTATCTGTAAAAAACTTTTCATATAACTCTGAAAGTGTAAGACCTGATACTCGAGGGAGCCAAGGATGTTCCTTTAATACTTCTTGAGGTGAAAACCTGCCCCCTTTGGATGCGATATACTCAATTCCTGCTAAAACAGCTTTACACATCTCCATAAATTCTTCTATTCCTTGTTTTTCATGAGGGAAAAGCTCTATTAATTTGTCAGTATATTCCTGTATGCCAAACGGTAGTATCACATCATATCCATCATAATAGATACTCCGGTACATTTCAGGAACTTGTTTAAACTTAAGCTTATGAGGTACTACACCTAATCTTTCTAAATACCTGTAGAGCCCTCCTCTATCTTCTTCAGTGCCAATATCGCTTAGTTCGTGCAAAGCACCCTCGAATTCAAATCTCCCCCTTACAAATGAAGTCGCAAATCCTCCCGGTACATTATGTTTTTCTAGTAGTAATACTTTCTCTCCAGCTAAGGCAATTTGGCAAGCTGCTCCTAGCCCTCCCAATCCAGCACCAATAACAATTACCGGATAACTCGAAATTACTTTATTTTCATTAAAATTACTTGATACCATAAGAATTAACCTTCTCAGATTACTTTTAAAATTTTTTTTTTCTCTTGTGTTTTTATTGATTAGATCAAATTCTATCTATGCCGAAATTTAGTAGACTTAGTATATTCTTAACCTTTTTAAAGAAATAAAAGATTTATAAGTGTCTATACCGAAGAGAATATAACCAAAATTTAAAATAAGAAATATAATTTTACTTAAAAATTTCAACTAAAAACGACAAAAATTAAAAAAAATGATTAAAATGGATAAAACTCAAAAAAAAATAATATTCTTCGTGCTTCTCATTGTTTTTGTTATTACCTTTCTTATTCATCTCGGAATGATATACCCTTTTATTAGATATGTACTTCGGCAGGAAGCTATGATTGAATTCATTTATATGATAATTTTTATTATAGCGTTTATCATCATAACTGGATGCTCTATCCCTATAGTTAATTTTCTTGAGGTTCGGAAAGCTTGGTTAATATATATGCCTTTTTTGTTAATCAATTTAGGATTAGCTTTGATAATGTCTTCATATCTATTATTTCTTATTTCAGCGGTAACTTTAGGTATAGGGTTTGCAGGAACATTATTCATAATTAATTTTGCATTGAACTTTAATGAAGAGGGAGATAAAACAAGAATTCAAAGCTGTGTTTATGCGCTTATATTAAGTCTTTTGATCGGATTTATACTGATTGGATTAAGTTGGATGGGACTTGGAATTAATCTATTTGCATCTGAAACAGATGTTATATCACCGGGGGAGATTTTAAGAATAAGACTTCTAATGATGATCTTTCCAGCATCCGCCATATTAATTGGAATAATAGTGGTTTTAATGGAGAAAGGTTAGGAAAAGTAAATTCAACATTTTAGAAGAAAAATTTTTTTTTCCCCTATTGGGGAGTGTTTAGTTAAAATCACTGTAAGTGAGGCATTAGAATTAATTGTAAGAGTTTAACGTCCTACAAATACAGGATCTCTTTTTTCTTTAAGAGCATCCATCGATTCCCTAAAATCTTTTGATGCAAAGAGTTTTCTTAGTGCCTTATTTTCTAAATCGAGTGTTTTACTTAATATATCACTGAAATAGGCATGCATTGTTTTCTTCATTAATTTTATTGAAAGACTCGGCCCCTTAGGAGGGATAAGTCGAAGCGCTTGCTCTCTTGCATACGGGATTAATTCATCAGCAGGAAGTACTTTATTAATAAGTCCAAGTTCATAAGCTTCTTGAGCGTGTACTTGCTTGCCGAAATAACAGATTTCTTTCGCTTTTTGAAAGCCAATTAGAAAAGGAAGAACAAAATTAAGTGCAAATTCAGGCACTATAGCTCTCCTGCTAAAATAAAATCCCAGCCATGCCTCTTGTGCCATATAAATTAAATCGGAACATGCTAACGGCATAGTAACACCACCTCCTATTGCCATTCCATTAATCGCGCTAATCACGGGTTTATCAAAATTCCACATTTTCAAGCATAATTTCTTCTGTGCTATATCCATAAGGTCAATCTCGGGAAATTTCTGCATTTTATGAAACATTTCCTTTTTAAAATATCCTCCAGAGGTAAACGCGTCCCCTTTTGGATCCCCAGTCATAATTAAAACTTTCGCATTTTTATCTTTTTCCATGTCTTCGATGACAGTATAAATTTCTAAAAAGGTAATGTATGTGACTGCATTCCGTATTTCAGGTCTACTCAGAGTGACCGTACAAATCCCATTTTCTTCCTTTTCATATTTTATATCTTCAAAATCTTCAATTTGCATTGTTTTTTGCCATTTCTTAATTATTTCAAGTTAATAATTCAAGTCTAAGTAAATTTAATTTATAAACTCAAATTATTTTATTTTCCAAATTAATATAATTATAAAAAAATAATATGAAAAAAAAAATAACCGATTTATCGATTTTTCTACTATTCTTGTCTAAGTTCCTTTTTCAAAACCTTTCCAACCAAACTTAACGGTAATTCTTCCTTAAACTCATAGATCTTGGGAACTTCGTATTTTGAAAGATGTTCTTGAGCATATTGTTTTATACTTTCCTTTACTGCTTCTGATGCCTCAACTCCCTCTTTCAATTGAACTACTGCCTTTACAATTTCGGCACCAGGTCTGTCTGGATTAGGGACACCTATAATTGCTATTAATTGAATGTCAGGATGTTTTGTCATTATATCTTCAACGTGTACACTATATACTTTAAATCCACTGACAATTAACATATCCTTTGTACGATCGACAATAGTTAAATAACCTTCCTCATCAAAGACACCTACATCCCCTGTATGAAGCCATCCATCGATGTATGTTTTCGCCGTAGCTTCTGGTTTTTTATAATATCGTTTAGTAATCTGCGGACCTTTTAAGCATACTTCGCCGGGCTGTCCAACTGGTACTTCTTCCCCCGTTTCTACATCTACAAGTTTGAAGTCAGTATCGGGGAGAGGTAGACCTACAGTTCCAATTTTTTTCTTCCCTAAAGCGGGATTTACTGATACTAAAACTGCAGATTCCGTCATTCCATAAACTTCAACGAATTTATTCTCTGAGTGGAAATCTTTTTCAAAGTCTCTAACTGCTTCAGCTGGAAAAGGGGCTGCCCCAGAAATATATAAATTTATATTATCTAGAGTTTCAGGTGGTATTTTTTTAGCCTTAGGATTATCCTGAATCATTAAAAATAAAGTAGGGACGTTTCCAAATACTGTTGGCTTTTTATCAATTATTTCTTTTATCATGTGGTTAGTGTCTCTCGGATTAGCGATGATGATATGTGATGCTCCGATATAGGTTAAGAATAAACCAACGAATAATCCTGCTAAATGAAAGTATGGAAATGCCGAAATAACTATATCTGTTCCGTGTTTTCTGTTAAGCCATGTATTGAACTGAATACTATTCGCACATAAATTAGCATGTGTAATTTCAGTTCCTTTAGGGCGTCCAGTAGTTCCTCCAGTGTATTGTATTAACATTAAATCTTTATGAGGATCCATCGAAACTGGTTTTACATCGATTTCCGTATCGATAGCTTCTTGGAAAGGCACAACTTTTTTGCCTGGATATGGAACCATTTTTCCTTTTGGAATTTTTCCTAGTAGTTTCGCTATCCCTACTATAAACCCCGGGAGATTCATCATCTCAGCTATATTTGTAGGAATTATAACTTCGAGCTTTGGAATTTTATCTAAAATGTTTCCAATTATCTTTTCATGGACGATATCCATTGTAACAAGAAATTTTGCATCTGAATCATTTATCTGATATGCAATTTCATCAGCACTCATAAGAGGTGAACATCCTGATGACACTCCTCCCGCTATATATGTCCCATAAAGTGCGATTAAATACTGCGGGCAGTTTGGGATATTCATTGCTACAACATCTCCCTTTTTCAATCCATTTTTTTGCAAAAAGGTGGCAAATTTCCGAGAAAGCTCTAATACTTCCCTATATGTCAGCACATTCTTCATAAAATAAAATGCTACTCTGTCCGGAAAGGCTTCCATAGCCCGTGTTAAAATTGTCCCAAAATCTTCATATTTATAGGTAAGGCTCTCAGGAACATGTTTATCATATGATTTTAACCAAATTTTTTCCATTTAACTCACTATTTTCAAAATTAATTTGTTAATTATTTATTTTGCTTTAGTGGAATTTAATACTTTTCAAAATCTTGAATTAAATTATTCATTCTAATTAGAGAAAATAATAAAAAAAAGAGATTTAAAATTTAGAAATCTTTACATTAGCTATTTTTCTTGTTCCTTTTTGTTAAGTTCAACTGCCGGATCTTCAAGAGCATCATAATAATCGATATCAAACCACGAACCCGTCCTTTCTTTTGCCCATACAGCTTTTACTGGCATTCCAATATAGACAGAATGAAAATCAATATCTTTCGGCATATTATGAAGCCAAATTGTGTCGGCTCCATCTTGACGAACTGCAATAACGGGTAATGGTCTTTCACGATTTTTATCATCAGCCTCATAAGTGGCGGAGCCAGTAGCTATAGTTCCAGTCTCTGGCAAACGAACCCATTGATCTGGCATTACTAAGCATCGTCCACATATTAATCTCGGGGGAAATGAGACTGTATTGCACGACCGGCATTTTAATCCTAAACAAACTCCATCTTTTAGCCCTTTAAGAAAGACTTTTGTTCTCGACAAATTAAATTTATATTTATAATTCATTAAATACCAGTTTCCATGCAAGGTTCTTGTCTTTTTATATTGCTTTTTAATATAGTCTGGTAGTGGCATTCTTTATTTCACCTCCATTTTCTCTGTGGTTCATCGGACATCACCACATGAGTTATTAAATTGATAGAACCGCCCCAACCATGTCCTAAAGCAGTGTGAACTGTTTTTGGTACTTGGTTGCCAGCTTTTCCCATAATTTGTAGAGCAGCTTCAGCTGGCCGTTCCATAGCAGAAGCTCCAATCGCATTTGTCGAATTGACGCCGCCAGAACAGTTCACAGGTAATTCTCCATTAAGCGCAGTAACTCCATTCCGATATGCTTCTGGAGCCTGATTTTCTTCAAAAAGCCCAATTCTTTCAACCCACATCAATTCTTGATTTGGGAATGGAGAATAAACTTCCGCATAATCAATTTCCTTATTGGGAAATGAAATACCTGCTTGTCCATATGCCACCTCAGCTGATTTCATCGCTCCCAGTTGTTCGCACGGATCAGTTTGGCCTGCACCTGCACAATCTATCCCTATAATGGCCGATTCATTGCTGTAACTCGCAACACCATTGATATAGACGGGAATGTCCGCTATTTGCTTCGCTTTTTCTTCAGTTGTAATTAACATCGCGCAAGCACCATCAGAGGCAGGACATACCATTCCAAATCTCAGAGGAAAAGAGATATATGGTGTGTCGAGTACATCCTCTATGGTAATCGTAGGCATTTTTAAATGCGTCCACCAATTTTTTGCAGCATTTCTTCTATTTTGGACAACAACGCGGGCTAGATCCTCTTCAGTTGCCCGACTACGCCTCATATAATTCATAGCTTGATAAGAAGCTACTCCAATTGCAGCTCCGGAACCCATATTTGATCTCATCCTCTCAATGGTATAGCCTAAATCAGAAAAAATAGAAAATTCTCCTAATGCTACAGATGCTAAACCTACTGTGGTATCCCCACATGATTGCTGCTCGAAACCGATGCATAAAACCATGTCGTATAATCCTGAGGCTACACTGTAATAACCAGCTATTGTAACAGAACCTCCTGTAGTTCCGCCTGTGGTAACCCGGAGCAACGGTTTATTTTTAGAGGCCATGTGATCTCCCATCCATAATTCTGGCATATTCGCCCCTTCAAATGCGGGCATATTACCATTGACAACCGCATCTATGTCCTTCCAATCGATATTTGCTTTTGTAATACAATCCTCAACCGCTTCATTGACCAATTCTGCCATGTTCACATCAGAACGTTTAGATGCGTGTTCACAAAACCCACAGCTTATTATTGCTGGTTGTACTTTATGTGCCATTTTTTAACCACCTCCCTCCAATACAAATAATATACTATTTTGAGCACAAAAACCCACCTGTCCAGAAGCAATTGCTTTCTTGGCACCGGAAACTTGATACTCATCTGCTTCCCCTCGAAGTTGCTTCGCAGCTTCTACTATTCTTGTCAGTCCACAAGCACAAGGAGTAAATGCACTCATCGCCCCTCCAGAAGGATTTAATGCTGATCCTGAATCAAGCAACGTCGCTCCTTTTCCATTTTCAGCCAATTTTGCTGCCTCTGCTAATATTAATTCTTCACACGATGTATGTCCAAAGAGTTCTGCTACATCAATTTCAGATTTAGGATCACTTATTCCAGCCATTTTATACGCTTTTTCGGCCGCTTTTTCCATTGAAACGCTTTTGCTTAAATCTCTATCACCTAAATAATAGGTCTCCTGACATTGTCCCATCCCGGTGATCCACACGGGGGTATCCGTAATTTTTAAACTTTGTCTCTCAGGAGCTAAAATCATCGCAGTTGCCCCATCACATGGGATAGGATACATCAATTCCCTTAAGGGACTGCTTAAAACCTCAGAATTTAACACATCTTGCACAGAGATATCCGATTTTTTCACATCTGGTAAAGCTAAAGGATTTTTCGCAGAATTCTTATAACCTTGTACTGCAACCTTCGCAATTTCTTCTTCGCTCACGCCAAATGCTTTCATATAAGCCCTCATTTGCATTCCTCCAGCAGTATATGAGTTTATCAAACTTATGGTTCTATCAAAAGTAGGATCTAATTCCAAGATTCTCACTGGCTCATATAAATAGCATGATGGCATGCTAAATCCATATATCATCGCTAATTTATGGTTACCTGATAATATTCTATACTGCCCGTAAGCTGCGGCATGCGCTCCATCCATTTCGACTTTAGTCTCGTCCTTCATATAAGCCCCCCCTGCTTCTACTTTAAAGCAGTTCGAAATAGTTTTTCCATCATAGTAATCGTTCGTGCACGTTACTACAGTGGTAATATCTTTTCTTTTTAAACCAGCAGAATCCAAGGCTCCCCTCACTGCAGAGTAAATGGCTTCATAGGGACTCATCATCATATCCAGTTCAGGTTTTAGTTGACAATACCCAACAATTCCTACTCGTTCCATCTTCATCCACCTCCCACCGGTTCAAAACCCGCAATATCGTTGGGATGACCTTTAACATTTTTCGCCCATACAACTTTCACCTTCATCCCTTCTTTTAGAGAATCTGGACTTATGTTTATGATCGGCGCTATTATGCCTGTATCAGCTCCATCAATTTGAATCAATCCCACCATAATGGGTTCCTTTGCCTTTCTTGCTCTACGCTCTGTAACATTATAATTAGATACTGTGAAATTTTTTAGTACTCCATTTTCAGGTAATTCCACGAATTCCTCAGCCTTAGCAAAACAGTCACCACATCGATTTCTTGGTGGCAAAAACACACGCTGGCACTTGGAACATTTGCTGCCTATAAATTGTTTGTTTTGCAAACCGTCATAGAATTTATCCATTACAATTCCTACCCAAAAATCAAACTCAGCACGCACCATGCCTCGTTTCACATAAACATCTTGTTCATCTTCAAGATTTAATTTTGAAATCGTTCTTCACCCAATATTTTTTTTTTAGTTTTAATTTAAATTTTAATTATTAATTAATTGGATATCATTATAAATATAAGTTTCAATAAGATATTCAAAAATTTTCAATTACTTAGTTTGCGAATTGTCAGTAAAAAAGAGAGAAAAAAATAAATTCGCTTTGCTCTTCTAGGAACGTAAATTCTTTAAGGAGAACCCTCGCCACAACCTGGAATACTGACTCCAGCGCTGGCAAGACTCAGTCCATAAGCTAAGGTAAGCATGACCGCTAAAGCGACAATAGTTTTTTTGTGAACATTCATTTTAGTAACCTACTTAGAGTTTATAATCATTCGATATTACAAGTAGTATTTACTAATTTATATCCGCTTATTTAAATAACACGAATTTAGAAATTTAGCGAATTAAAATTTATAATAATTTTTTCAAAACCACACCTATTTTTTTGATAGCATATTGAATATCATCTTCATTGATTCCGTAATGGGTGACAAAACGAATTCTATGCTTATCGATATTAAAGGCCATAACCCCCTCATTGCCGAGAGTTCGTACGACTTTCCCGATTCGAATACCTTCAGGCACAGATATTATCAAAATATTTGTATCAGGGTTTAAAATTTTTACAGATGAATTAAAACTTGCAATTCCCTCGGCAAGTAATTTCGCATTTTTATGATCCTCTTCGAGTCTTTGAATCCATTTTGGTTCGAGAGCAACCAAACCAAATGAGGCAATGATTCCAGCTTGTCTCATGCCTCCTCCTACCATTTTTCTATATTTTCTTGCTTCCGAGATAAAACTTTTAGAACCTGCGACTAAAGATCCAACGGGGCACGAAAGTCCCTTTGATAGGCAAAACATAAGGCTATCAACATGCTTAGTGATTTCGGTAACATTCACGCCTAGCCCGATAGCCGCATTAAATACTCTTGCGCCATCCAAATGGAATTTTAAACCATTTTTGTCTGCAAATTGCTTCATTTCTCTTAAAACTTCAGGTTTAATTATCGCTCCTCCATGATAGTTATGCGTGTTTTCAGAAGTTAGTAGAGTTATCTTTTGTTCTTTAGCTCTGTTTTTATCGATTATATTTTGAAGCTCATCAATAGAAGGAGCGCCCCTATTAGAAGAATAGAGATTAACCTTTAATTCTGCAATTTTCGTAGCGCTACTTAATTCATTTTGGTAAATATGACATTGCTCTTCAATTAGGATTTCTTCACCACGATTGGTATGAGATAGCATTGCGACGAGGTTAGCTTGTGTACCAGATGTAACATACACCGCCGTTTCCTTTCCGACTATTTTTGCTGCTTTCTCTTCCAATTTATTAACACTCGGGTCTTCTCCAAAGACATCATCCCCAATGTGTGAATTATCTAAAGATTTGAGCATTTCCCACATTTCAGGAGATGGTTTTGTAAACGTATCAGACCGCAAATCGACTACTTTCATATAGTATCCCAATAAATAATCCTTAAGTGAGCTATAAAGTGAATAAAGGATTAAAAATTATATGATGGCAAAAACTCATAGAGTACATCTTCTTCTAAATTTAAAAGAAATTCAGGGGAAATTGTTTTGAGAGGTATTTTTTCTGTCCTTGTAAGGGTAATTTTTTCGGTGTCTAACGCTCCATCATACCAATGCTTTAAAAGCCCGATTCTTGAGATTTTTTTGGTATTTAGTAAGCTACGAAGAAAATCCAGCCATCTCTTTGTTTCATTTTCTTTTTCCTTAGGAGTAAGTTTTTTCCTTAATGTTGAAGAACCTTCCCTTTGCAGTTTTTCTTTTATCCATTGATCAATTTGCTCATCCGTCCATTTTTTCTTTTTTAAGTTGCGCACTTTTTGAGAATTAAGTAAATTTTGATATTCCTGTAGATTATTTGAAGACCCTAAAACAGTATCACAGTCGCAATAGTCTTTTGTTGCTCGCAAATATAGCTCTCCAGAACGAAGCTGAGACAGAATGGATTCATTCTCTATAGGATTAAAGGCCATGTTATATTCATTAAATATATTGTCTAATTCTTCTAACACAACGCCTTTAGGAAGGGTTGCAGTTATATAAAAACACATATTAACCATTAATTTTACTAGATATTTTACTTTTTCTTAATTTTTGATAGAGGCAGCGAAGGTTTTTCGCAGAATTTAAATCGGTAGGATCTAGCTCTAAGACCCGGTTATATGCCTCTTCAGCTCTTTTATAATCCCCTTTATCATAATAAATAATCGCAAGGCGCCTCCATACGGTTGGGTTGAAATTAGACTTTAATGCTTGCTCATATTCATTTTGATCTAAAAGGATTCTCTTAACATCACGTCTTACTAATTTGGTATAGCAGCCACAGCAATAAAACTGTAGAGAAGGATGATTCCAGAGCTTTTTTAATTTAATTTCGTCAAAAACTTGATTTACTTCTTTAAATTCATCAAAATTCAATAGTTTTTTACAGGCCCAACAATATTTTTTAGAGATAATCATCTTCAACAATAATTAATCAGTGATTATAAGATGATAATTCCTTTATATAACATCTTAGTAATGTGAACTTTATTTCTGAAATTTTTCCTTAATCGCTTTTTGTTCTTCCCGGGCTTTAAATGGTTTAGAGGGTTTAGACATATCGAGTGTGCTATCGCACGCCCAACATACGTTTTCCAAATTAGTTAAAGCATTATAACATCTTTCACAATATGAAGTTTTACAATTTCTGCAAACAAAGTTAATTCCTATAACTTCCCCCTTACATACCAAGCATATCTTTTTTTCTTTTGAGACAATTACTTCTTCTTCGGTTAATTTTTGAGGTCTAGTAAAACCTTTAAAGATATCTTCTGGTTCCTTTTCCATTGTTTTCTCAAAGGATACTCTTGAAATAGTGCTTTTAGCCTTTTTCATTTGAACGATCCCAAATATTATTAGTATAGAGTATAATGGGATAAATAATAGAATATAAAATTTGGTAGAAACCGGAATAGGGGTGGAGATTAAACTTAAAATAACAAATATCATTGACCCATGAAAAAGAATAAGAATTATCCAATGAAAAACTGAATTTAATCTAATAAAGGTATCTAGTTTAATAAAGAGTGGTATAAGAAGTAATGTTCCGCAAACGAGCATTACCGTTGGTATAATAGAAGGATGAATTCCGATGTAATATACAGTACTTATAAAAATAAAGGAAGAAAAACCAAAATTAGAGCCAGTTATAATAAACACTGAAATAATTCTAAGTTCTCTGCTTGATTTAATAGAAAGCTTTATACCAGCATAATTAATTATGTATACATTAAAAAGGAAGGCAATTGCTATGAAAGTTGAGTCTACAATCATAAAATATAAACCAATCATATTGATTACTGATAATAAATATTTTGTAGATTTAAAGACTCGCTCAAATAGAAATACGAAAATTGTTGCTCCTATTACCCAGCTCAGTGAGGCAAGATGAAAAAAAATATTCGAGAACATACTCTCATCTGCAATTGCATAAAAACTATGTCCGACATAATGGCCCTCTACGAAATAAATTGCTAAAAAATAAAAAATGAAATTTAATGTTATCGCAAATATAAACATCATCCCAAATCCATATAATATTAATTTTTCATTACGATTCTCATTCTTATAAGCCCGATTCAAGTAAAGTAAGCCTATTAATAGCGTCATAAATATTACTATTATCCACAATGCTCGTTCTAAAGGATCAAATATTAAAGCTTCGTTCATTTGGCATCAACATTAAATTTCTAATAAATATTAATCTACATAAATGTAATTAATAGTATTCTTAGGAATTTTTAATTTATAAATTTTAATTTTGTTTAGTCGTGAAGGAATATTCTAAAAATCTAATTGAGATAATCTTTTTTTCAATTAATAGAATAACTTCTAGAACTAAAATAGAAAACATATCAAATTATATGTCATTTTCTATGAAATTATCTCAATAAAGAGAATAAAATAAAAAAAATAGTAATTAAGTTTTAATAATGATTGTAATTGCTCTCGTAAGACGGATAACGTCCATAACTTTTCCTTGCTCTACGATGATTTGTTCTCGACTTATTGCGTGGGTAAAATCTCCTTTTCCTTCACATATTCGTACGATAGCATTCGGATCTCCAGACATAACAATCTCTGCATTTGGGAGTGTTCCATCCACAATTTTTCCTTTCTTCTCCTTAATTTCTAAATAAAAGGGATCTTCATTCTCCAGATTAAATTGAAAAGTCATATCCCAGTTTACATCCTTGCCAGCAACGTTAGTAACAAATACCGTTTGTGCCTTAGGATTTCCATTTAAACCTTCAATAACTTTTGTTAAATTTTCTTTTGCAGCTCCCATTTTTAAGCACCTCCCTCGTATTCTGGTTTAGCAATCCATCTTTCATACTCATCTTCAGGTACAAAAAAGAAATCCGTCATTTTACCTTCTCTGTTTTTGGAAAATACCGCTTTAACTCTTCGTCCTTTTTTAACTTTTGAGGGAACTAGATTTTCTGAAAATATTCCTTGAAATAAAGCAGTGTCAGCTCCATCTAATTTTATAAAACCTATAGAATAGGGTACCGATTTTATAAACGCAGAAGTTGTATACCAAACGATAGTGCTAACCTCAATCGTTCCTGTTTGTTTCATTTCAATCCATTCGGTAGGCGAATAACATTCTGAGCAATTAATTCTTGGAGGCATCCATATTTTCCCGCAATTTGAATTAGTGCATTTAGTTCCTAACAACTTTTTATTGTTCATGACCTCAATAAAGAACTTAGATTGTCCTCCCATCGTGTATTTATAGTTAATTTTAATTATATCCCTTATTTCATGTGATTGAAAATCTTGCTTGCTCATGGTTGTTTCAATCCCTCCTCATTCGTCATTACAATAATCGCAGCATATGCTGCTCCAGGACCTCCAATTGAGTGCGCTATAGCCCTGCCTTTTTCAATTGTTACTTGGTGCTTACCAGCATCTTCTCGAAGTTGTAGTGCTGCTTCTCCTGTGCTCATAATCCCTGTAGCACCTACAGCGTGACCGCATCCAATCAATCCTCCTGATGGGCAACATGGTACTTCACCATTAATCCATGGCCCTTCTCCTGGTTTTTCAAAGCTATTTTCAATCCAAGGACCTCCTTCTCCAAAAGGAACAAATCCCAATTCTTCATACGATATAACCTCTTGCCCGCTAAATGCATCATGCAGTTCTGCTAAGTCAACTTGTTGCTTTATTTTATTATAATCAAGTCCTGCCATTTTATAAGCTACTTTAGCTGCATTAATATTTGAATATAATCTTCCCATATCTTCTCTATTACCTATAAAACAGTCAGTATTCGCCGCACCTACACCCGTAATCCAAATTGGTTTTTCAATACCTAATTCCTTAACTTTTTCTTCTGGTGCTAGAATTAAGGCCGCTGATGCTTCTGAGTAAAGACAACAATCTAACATTTTAAAAGGATAACAAATAATCCTCGAATTCAAGACATCTTCAATTGTTAAATCCATCGGAGACTGCGCTTTAGGATTAAGCATTGCGTTTCCATGGTTTTTAACGCTAACAATAGCCAAAATTAACTAAACGTTAAAATTTTAAGCCATATGCTCTTCAGTTGGATTTCCAAATTCCTCAAAATGAGCATTAACCATAGAAACGTAAGAACTAGCTGCCATCATCCCCATAGGATACTCATAAGTCAAATCTGCTGAATATGCGATGGCATTGAGCACTTCTGGTGTTGTTGTACCTGTTTAAACTTATTAGGGATATCCTAATTGATTTGTTCATCGTAACAATCGTTACATTTTTCCAGACCAAGACATAGGCATAGGTCTGACAACCCAGAAGCAACTTCAGCATAAGCCATCCTTACAGTATAGCCGCCTGTAGCACCTCCTGAGGCAATCCGGGTACCTGGCTTATCATTCATCCCGATGTAACTATTAGTAAAAATATCCGGCATGAATTGCCGTTCAAACAGCTCGTTATAAATCCCATACACTGTTGATTCCAAGTCTTTGTGCGTAATTTGTGCTCCGTTCTTATTGGCATCGTCAAGCGCCAATTTTGTCGCGTCATAAGCCAGCTCAAAATAGGTCTTATCCAAATATCTTGCTCTAAAAGGTGTTATTCCTACACCTATTATCGCTACTTTTCTCACTTTATTTTTCACTCAATATTTTTTAGATTTTTTTGAATATATTATAGATATAGATTTAATTTGTCTTTAATCATATTTTAAAATTGTTAATCTTAATTTTGAATTATTAGGTTTGATTCAATAAGAATAGTATAAATAATTTTTATATATTAACATAAGTTTTAGATTACTATGGATAATCCAGTTATTATATTTTAAAAAGAGACTTTTCTATGGAAAACTCGGGTGATCAATATTCCGTTAAATATTCTGTTAAATATATTCTTATTCATTTTGGCTTAATATTAACAATAATTGTTGTTTTATATATAATAAGTGATATTTATCGATGGGGGCTGGATCCATACCAATTCTTAGGTTATGCTTTTTTATCAACTTTGGCTTTAGTTATCTTATTCGTTGGTATTTATCATATTCACGCTGAAAGAAATAAAATAGATTTCTTCGAAATTACATCCCCTAAAACTTTTATCAATATAATTTTAAGAAAAAGTTGGCTATTTGCAATTATTTGCATTCCAGTTGGAATATTTTTTATATCAATCAATTTATTATCAAGTTTTTTATTTGGTTTCGAGCTTATTCGGTTATCATATGATCTGTGGTTCTTCATCATTTTAATTACTGGAATAATGGAATTAATAAACGGTTGTCTTATATTAAAATTCAAGTCGTTCAATGTTAATTTAAATATTATTGCTTATTTATTGAATATATTAACATTGCTTTGGTACCTTATTATATGTGGTTTTGGGATGCTATTTTATTCATTATTAGTATTTTTTCATTTCTTTTTTGTAGTACTGATTTATCAATTTATATTTAGTGTTTTGAAAATTCTCAAAAATAAGGATCTTCTTAATAATTTTTCATTATTATAAATTTGTAAAAACTGTGGATATAAATCATTGGGTCCTTTTGAAATCTGTTCCAATTGCAGGATTAAACAAAATAAAGAAAATTAAACAAAAGTAGTAAAGTAAGATAAATCATTTCAAATTAGGTCTTATCTAAATATCTTGCTCTAAAAGGTGTTATTCCTACACCTATTATCGCTACTTTTCTCACGTTTTTTCACTTAATTTTATTCGTATTTTTTTATATATTATAAATATAGATTTAATGTTTATTTGCTAATATTTTAAAATTGTTAATATTTCCTCAAATGATGGTTTATTAATTATAAGTAGAAATTTAGAACGATTGGAATAAAATGTAAATTATGAATAATCCGCGTTTTAATTTGTCTTGAATTGTATTTCAAAATGTTAAAATGTCTTAAAGTATGAATTTCAAATAAGTAAAAATCTTATTTTATATAACTAAATGTTTAATAATAGCAAAATAGATAAGAATAAATATAAATGCACAAAAAAATTGTTCTTTCTAAATTGCTACTAAGAGAAATTACGATCAGTAAAAGATTTGGTGAAAACTTTGGAATTAGGGTTTGGTTCATTTGGTCATTTTATGGAATTTGCCTTTACACAAAAGTTTGATAACGGAATAGATTTATTGTTAAAATCTACTGAGGCAGGTCTACTATTTGCCGAAGAAAATAATATTAAGATTTGTGAAATATTTTTTGATCCAGCAGATATATTTATAGAAGAGAATAAAGAGAAGTTTATTGATTTATGCAATTCATTCTCAGTTAAAAAACAGATTCATGCCCCTCTTATTGATGTGTGCTTGTGTTCAACAAATCCATTTATTTCTAATACCACGCTGGATTTATTTATCGAAATAAGTAAGATATGTGATAAAGTTGATGCCCAAGTCTTTAATATTTGTCCAGGAAGCTCCTTCCTCGCGAATTTTGATTCAATTAAAGCTTTCAATAGAAAAAGATTGATTGAGAGCACAACCAAATTGTTAGACGCGACTTCCAATTTAAACGTGAAAATTTGCATGGAACACATGCCGAATGCGTTTGGAATGAAAATGTTATTGTACTTGGAAGAAATTGAACAGTTTTTTTCTGAATTAAACAGAGAGGACATATTTATGACATGGGATACAAGCCATTCTTGGACTTGTGACATTGACCTTGAAATGTTTTGGGAAAAATTTCATAATATTATTAAAAATATTCATCTTTCTGATAATAATAACAAAAGAAGGGATGAGCATCCCGCTTTAGGTTCTGGAAAAGTAGATTTCGAAGAAATTTTTAATTTAATTCAAAAATACAACTATGATTGTAGCTTAATAGTAGAAGTTAGCTTTGCACGGGATTTACCTAAAAGTCTAGCCTTTATAACAAAATTCTTATAAATTATTGGTAAAGATTCAATTTTACTCTAAAATAAAACAGAAACAAAAATAGATCTTAATTCCCTCACTAATTATCGCTACTTTTCTCACTTTATATTCACATAAGCTGTTTTGATTTATTTATATTATAAGATATAGATTTAATTTGTCTTAACTCATATTTTAAAATTTTCGATAGAAATTTTGAAATTGCTTCTTGAATTTTCTATGAAAATCATTTCTGAAAATAGAACTTTTATATATTTCAAAGATTAATGATATAACGTTAAGTTAAATTATCAAATTGTTATTTAAATTATTAGTGAATTAAAATGGCAAGACAAAAGGTTATTTTACCTGAGGAGGGAATTCCCCGAGATAAGCTTCTTAAAATAATGAAAGAAGCAAGTAAAGAGGATGCGAATTGGAAGGATGGAAAAACGTGGGGGTTGGTAAATCGTGCTAGTGATGAGCATACTGATCTGCTCAAAGAAGTATTTACCATGTTTTTTTCTGAAAACGCTTTAAGTCCATTCGTCTTTCCTAGTCTAAAAAAATTTGAATCAGAAGTAGTGTCGATGACTATTGATTTATTAGGGGGAAATCGGAGAGCTTGTGGAAGTATGACTTCAGGGGGTACTGAAAGCATTTTACTCGCTGTAAAAACCTATAGAGATTGGGCACGTGAAAAGTTTCCAGAAATAATTGAGCCTGAAATGCTTTTACCTGGCTCAGCACATCCTTCTTTTGACAAGGCAGCTAAATATTTCGACGTTAAACCCATATATGTTCCTATTGATGACAAATCATATAGAGCAGACGTTAAGGCTATGAAAGATAAAATATCAGAAAATACCATTCTAATTGTGGGATCTGCGCCCGATTACCCTCGGGGAGTTGTAGATCCGATTACTGAACTTGGAGCTTTAGCGAAGCAAAGTGGTATAGGAATGCACGTTGATGCGTGTCTAGGGGGATATATGCTACCCTTTGTTAGAAAATTAGGATATAAAATTCCAGATTTCGATTTTTCAGTGCCTGGGGTCACCTCAATTTCTGCAGACATACATAAGTATGGATATGGGGCTAAAGGCTCATCGACAATCTTATATCGAAAAGATGAGTTGTTGAAATATCAATACTGTGCAACTGTTGATTGGTCAGGGGGAATTTACGCATCTCCTGCCATGCAGGGCAGTCGATCAGCTGGAACGATCGCTGCAGCATGGGCGGCCTTAAATGCATTAGGAGAGAGCGGCTATTTAAAACTGGCAAAAGTAGTGATGGATACGACTAAAAGATTAATCAAGGGAATCGAAGAGATTCCCGAATTATACGTATTAGGAAAGCCTGACATGAGTGTGTATTCTTTTACATCAGACAAATTTCATATATATAATATAGCGGACGCCATGGAAAGACGAGGCTGGCATTTAGACCGTCTACAATTTCCTCCAGCAATTCATATGACTGTAAACCCGCCTAATTCTAAAGTTATAGAACCATTTTTAAAAGATCTCAACGAAAGCGTTGAAGAGGTCATTAACAATCCCGAAAAAAAAGCAGATCGTCAGTCAGCATTGTATGAAATGATAGCAACAGCACCCGATCGGGAATCAGTAAAAGATTTTGTACTTGATTTTCTAAAAGATCTTTATAAGGCTAAATGATTCCTTTACAGAATTGATTACACTTAGAATTAGTATAATAATTTAAATAATAATTTTTACTAAATTGTTAAAGTTTCTTTTGAATTACAAACGAACGAAAAACAAAAAATAAACCAAGATTTAAATACAGTTTTAATTGCTATAAAAGCATAATTTTAATAGATATTTATTATATCGATTTAAAAACGGAATTTTAGCACTAAAGGATAAAGGTTTAAGGGGATATTAAAAGTGGCAAGTACGGTAATTGTTGAATTACAAATATATGGTGGAGTTTTAGGGGTTATCGCATGTTTAGTCATGGTTTATGTTTGTGCTACGAAGCGTCGAGAATTATATCTTTGGTGCGTTGCTTATATTGCTACAGTTATAGGGCAGATTATAGTAGCGATTACCAATTCTCTAAATTCGGGACAGGATCTTATAGGTAATATTTTTTATGTAGCAGGAGTTACAATAATTTTCATAGCTATTCTAAAAGAATATTCTGAAATATTTCTTAAAGAAAAAATGCACTTCTTAAAAAGAAATATAACTATGGCAGCTGTCGCTGTGAGTCCAATCGTGATTGGACTAGAAATTTTTATAGTAATTATGTGTATACTAGGAGCTGTCTTACTCTTTCGAATTTACTTATATAAAAGAACACCTACGCATGCTTTTTTATGTATCCTTCTCTTGGCGGGTTTCATGACAATAATGTTTACTGTACTTGATTCAATTGAAGTAGAGAATATGAGAATTTTCGGCCAAGCGAGCACGATCTTTTTTGATACCTTATTATTGTCAACTGCATGTGTAGCACTTGTTGAGCAAAAGATTACTAAGACATCATCAGCATTAACAAATGTAATTTCTACTGCTTCAGAGGCAAGTATTAACGTGTCAAATATCGCTACGGAATTAGCGGCAAGCGCAAGTGAGGTAAACGCCTCCTCCGAAGAGATCGCTTCGACAGTTCAAAACGTCAATCAAGAAGCTCTCACTATCCAAACTTATTCTGATGACTTACGGAATGTGATGCAATTAATTAGAAATATTTCAGACCAAACCAATTTATTAGCGTTGAATGCGAGCATTGAAGCAGGCAGGGCAGGTGAGCTTGGAAGAGGCTTCGCAGTGGTAGCTAATGAAGTTCGTAAATTAGCCGAAGAATCAAAGAAAGCAGTGATGGACACGGGAGAAAAGATTGACGTGATTATAAATAAAATTCAAACTACAACAGATGCAATGGAAGGTATAAATGCTTCTACTGAGGAACAAACGGCCTCTATGGAAGAAATTACTTCAACCGCAAATAGATTAGGTACATTAGCGGAGGATCTCAAGGATCAATTAACAAATTATGACGAGAATTAAATATAATTATATATAGAATTTCAAACAAAAACAAATCACTAAGAAGAATAATTAAAATCTTTCTTCTAATGGAAAAAAATTTTCTTTTATTTTTACTAATCTTTTTTTAGATTTTTTTCTAATTAATAACGGAGCGATTTCTTTAGCAGATAGAGCAAAAATTACTAGAAAAATTAATGATTTTAAGTATGTCTACTAACATATCATGGATAATTTTAAATATTAGGAGTTTTACTATATTAAAAATTTATATAAAAAACTGTTAAAAGGAGATCAAAAATAGCTGAAATATACCCTGAATTAAGCATAATCGAAGTAGTCCTAGTTATAGCCGCATCAATAATGATGGCGATTGTTTATCAAAAGCGACGCGATTTAATTTTTTGGCTTCTTACATATATTACTTTAACAATCGGGGTGGTTATTAGCGCCATAACGGATATAACAAATCCAGGAGGGGTAGGACATTTTATTAGCAGAATTTTTTACGTAAGTGCGTCATTAATTTTATTCATTGGAGTATTTAAGGAATATTATGAAACATTTTTAAAAGAAAAGAATGAGAATAATAAAGCTAAACTTGTATTAAGCACAGTTATTGTTGCTATTCCTCTTATTGTTATTTTAGAAATTTTCATAATTATTTGCTGTGGAATTTGCGCAGCTATGTTACTTCGAATTTCCTTTAAGAAAAAAACATTTACTCATGCGTTCTTAAGTCTATCTATTTTTAATGTGCTACTCAGTTTAATTTTAACCGTTATAGAAACTATTGGAGTTGAAGGGATGACCCTATATAGTCTTGGTATGAATATAATCTTCTTTACAACTCTTTTAATTACTGCTATTGTTGCATTGTTGGATCAGAAAGTTATTGACGCTTCAAATGAAAAAGACTATTTGAAAGATAAATATTCGCATGAACTAGGTAATATTCTCCATACAATTTCTATGACTTATGACCTGATTAATGTTAAAGATAATTCTGAAATTAACCTAAATGACTTAGATAAATTAATAAAACTTAAAATAAAAGAAGCTTCAGATCTGGTAAGATTTATTCGTGGTCTATAGCTCTGTAAAATTCAATTTCTCGAATAAAACAAGGTCTTTTACTAATTTCATCCAAATCACTTTGCCATAATGTGTTACTCTCATTTCTGATCAGCACGAAATAGTAGAAAAAAAATTAACTTTAAAAGGTATTATTTTAGCTAGAAATTCTAAATTAGAAAAGTTATCTTACTCGGATAACAATTTTTCTATTAAATTTTTGTTTCAAATTATTATTTTAATTAATCATTTGAAGGGGATATAAAAAGTGGCAGAACCATATCCAGAATTAAGTATACTTATTGCAATTTTAGGAGTTTCTGCATCACTCATTATGACATTAGTCTATCTTAAAAGGCGCGAACTATTGCTAATGTTTATAGCTTATATTATCACGGCAATTGGAGTAGTAATTAGCGTTGCTAGTGAGTTAACAGATCCAGGGGGCCCTGGACATTTAGTTAGTAGAATATTTTACATGATAGCAATTATAGCATTGTTTATTTCGGTTTTTAAGGAATATTACGCCGAATTCATTAATCAAAAAATCGATAAAAATCTAGTTAAATATACAATGATTGCTGCTGCTACTACATTCAGTCCTGCTGTAATAAGTTTAGAATTAATGGTCATAATATTTAGCGGAACAAGTGCGATGATGTTATTAAGGTTATATTGGAAAAAAAGAAATGCGGCCCATGCTTTTTTATGTTTTTCTTTGTTAACTGTATTACTTTACTTAATTTTACTAGTTATCGAATCATTTGGAGTTGAAGAGATAAGATTACTTGCTCAAGGTGTAAATATAATCTTTTTTACAATGCTTTTAGTTTCAGCTGTAGTAGCTTTATTAGATCAAAGAATCATGAACTCAATGGATTCTTTAAAAAATGTAATTAGTGTTGCCTCAGACACAAGCGTTAATGTTTCAAACATCGCTACGGAATTGGCAGCAAGTGCGAGTGAGGTAAACGCCTCATCCGAAGAAATCGCCTCGACAGTTCAGAATGTCAACCAAGAAGCTTTAACCATTCAAAATTATTCTGATGATTTACGCAATGTAATGCAATTAATTAGAAATATTTCTGATCAAACTAATCTACTCGCATTAAATGCCAGCATCGAAGCAGGAAGGGCAGGAGAGTTAGGACGAGGCTTTGCAGTGGTAGCTGATGAGGTTCGCAAACTAGCCGAAGAATCGAAGAAAGCAGTCATGGATACTGGAAACAAAATCGATGTCATAATCGAAAAAATTCGCTCCACAACTGAATCAATGGAGGGAATAAATGCTTCCACTGAAGAACAGACTGCCTCTATGGAAGAGATCACTTCAACCGCAAATAGGTTAGGCACATTAGCAGAGGATCTAAAAGATCAATTAATTAATTATGAAGAAAACTAAAGATATATCTTAATTAATTTACTTTTAATTTTTTTATTTTCATTTCTTATCTTTTGTTCAATCTTATAGTAAATGTAGTTCCCTTATTTCTCCCCTCAGATTTTACCAAAATTTCACCGTTGTGTAGATCAACAATATGTTTTGAGATAAATAAACCGAGACCTGAACCTTCAATATCTACATCTAATCCCTTACCATACCGCTCTATTTTGCCAAATTTTTCAAATAATTTTTTCTTTTCCTCGTCGGTCAAGCCAACTCCGGTATCTTTTATCTGAATTTCAATATATTCCGGATTTTCATTTGTACTTATAAATATCATACCTTCTGTTGGAGTATTCTTTATAGCATTTGATATTATATTAGTGAGAACCTGTTCAAGACGTAATTTATCGACTTTATGATAAATTTTATCAGGCAAATTTAATTTTAAGGTGAGTTGTCGACTACTTATTAAATAAATCATCTCCTCAACGCATTCATTGATTAGTTCCACAAGATTTTCCATATTTAAATTTAATTTTAATTTTTGGATTGTTATTTTTGATACATCTAATAAATTCTCAATCAACGACTTTAATCTAAAACATCCCTTATAAATGGTTTGAATCAGTTGTGTAATATTTCCATCAAATTTATTCTCATATTGTTTTAAAAGAATTTCAGATGCCATATAAGTAGAGGTTAAAGGAGTCTTTAACTCATGAGAGACACGTGTAATTATATCTTCCCTCATTTCATCAAGTTCCTTTAATTTTTTTATTTCTTCGAGTATAAGTCTTTCTGCTTCTTTCTTTTCTGTAATATCTATTATAACCTCAATTGCTTTATTAGTTGTTCCATCAGCATTAGGAATCGGAGCAGAAAAGATTTCATAATTCCTATTATCAACAGCAGATTGTTCTATATGTTCAATAGTATTAGTGTTTATCGATTTCATTACAGGACAAACTTCACACGGCTCCTTTGACTCCATATATTTTTCATAACATAATTTACCAATAAAATCTCCAAATCTTTCCTTCATTGTTTCATTCATATATTGAACTTTATAGTCATCTCCAATTATATCAATACCTAATCCTGCACTCGTTAAACCATCAATTATTGCTTTTAATTTATCTCTCTCTGTTTTTAATGCTTTTTCTGCCTGCTTACGTTCAGTAATATCTACAATCATAGAACGTGATTGAATGATGTTTCCCTCTTGATCTAAAATGGGATTTACAGTTAAACTTATCCAAACAAGCTCATCATTTTTTTTTTTCATTTGGAGTTCTTCATCTTGAATAAGTTCGCCTTTTAAAAATCGTTTAAAAAGTTGTTTAGCTTTAGCTAATCCATTATCATTATCAGCATATAAATCAAAAATATTTTTATTTACTAACTCTTCTTTTGAATATCCTAAAAGTCTTACTGCTGCTTTATTACAAAGCTGAATTGTTTTATCAACCCCTATTGAAAAATAGGCATTTGGAGCTTCTTCATAAAGATCTTGATATAATCGTTCAGATTCTTTCAATTTTTGTTCTACTTTCTTTTGTTCTGTTATATCTCGACAGATTGAATGAAAATAAGTTTTATCTTTTAGTACCATAGTTCTTATTCTAACAAAGATATTCCTAATATATCCATTTTTGGTTCTGAAAGTTGTTTCAAAGTCATCAAATCCTTTATTTTTAATAATGTTAATATGCTTAATCATATCATCCTTGTCTTCACTTGCTTCATAATCTGAAAGTTTTAGTTTAGTGAATTCTTCTTCAGTATATCCTAAAATTCGACAGAGACTCTTGTTAAATTCAATTGCTTGTAAACTGTCTGGATCTAGTATCATTACTCCATCTGGAGATTGTTCAAATAACATTCGATATCTTTCTTCTGAATCTCTTAATTTTTGATCCAGTTTCATTTTTTCTGTCATGTCTTGGTATACTGCAACTATTTCTCCCGAAGGTATTTTGTATACATAATTTTCCCTCCACCCTTGAATTCGTTGATCTTCATATAAAGTAATGGGATGATGTTCTGGAACTCCCGTCTTCCAAACCCTTTTAAATACGTCAAGGAGTCCAAACTCATGAACTCCGGGAAACATTTCGCATATTGTTTTACCTAGTAATTCATCTCGTGTTATTTGATCTGCCTTTTCAGCTGCTTTATTGTAGTCCCTAAACATAAAATCAGTTCCATCTTTGACAGCTTGATAAACAGCAACACATTCATTTAAATTTTCAACCAATTCTCGATATCTCTCTTCTGAATCGGTCAATTCTTGAAAATATAACCAATTACTTAATGAGTCACTAATTCGATGAGAAATCTCAGTAAATAATTCCTTTTCATACTCACTCCAAACACGAGGATATGAACATTGATGAATCCCAAATTCCCAAGGAGCACCAATTTTTGGATGAATAGCTACAGTTAGCATTGATTTGATATTAAATTGATCCCATGTTTCTCCTTTAGGGAAATCAAAAGCTTTTCCCGGTCCAAAAGCAATAGGACCATTGGAATCCAATAGATACCGAGTAATTTGAAGAACCTCAGGTCTCATTGGCAATCTTTTTCCGATCGAAAAGATACCTGGATATTCTGGCTTAGTTGCTTCCATGGGAACTTCAAAACAATCTGCTTCAAGTTCTAATGGATACCTCAAGAAAGCTCTATCACAGTCAAAAACAAAAAGAATAGCATTTAGGAGAAAATTCAAAAGTTCTTCAAGGGTATGAATACTGTTAATTGAAGAATTAATGTATTGCAGATCATTAAGAAATCTAATATATTTTTTATCGCTCTCTGCAATCTCTTGTTCTCTCTTTTTTAATAAGCCCCACATGCTTTCCATGAATAAGGTTAGTTGTCTAACGTCATTCTGATCGTAGGGATTATCTTTATTACCAACACCTAATATCGCTACAATCTTTTCTCCATCAAATACTGGAATACTCATGTGCCTTATTACAGGAAAATGTCCTTCTGGGTAACCCTTTTTATTAGAGATATTTTGATAATCATTATGTATTACAGGTTTTCTCATTCGAAACGCGTCTGCCCATATTCCAGCATCTTCAATTGGATAATGCGTAACTTCCTCCGAATAGCATTGGTTCATAACATTTTTTGACCATAAATATAATTGAATAGTATTCTGATCTTCATTAACAAAATGAAGGTATCCTACTTTGCTATTGGTCAATCTAACACATTCTTCTAAAGCAAACTCTGTAATATCCTTTTTTGAAGCACTTTTCATCTGACTAAGTTTTAATAAACTATTAAGTCGTTCTTCATCTAATTTTAGAGCATTAATTGTATTTTTAAGTTTAGTAATATCATGAAATATTTTCAATTTAGAGATTGTACCATCAATGTTTTTCAAAGGTGTTTCAGTAATATCATAGATTTTTTGATTAATATCAAAATATTTTTCTGATCTAATTGTTTTTCCCTCAAGAATATCTGACATCTTACACCATGGGCAAGGTTCTGAACGTTCATAAGTATATTCATAACACTTCTTATTCTTTGGAGAACCAAATTCTTTTATCATTATTGGATTTACATATTCGATATTATAGGATTGATCTACAATATAAATCCCATCCATTATTGAATTTAAAATATTAATAAGATTATCTCTCTCATTATTTATTTTTACTTCTGATTCTTTTGATATTTCTTCAGTTTCTTTATTCTCAGTTATGTCTGCAATCTTCTTTAAAAAAGACCCAGTATTTACTTCTGGATGTTTAGACATTTTTATCCTCTCTTTTTAAAAACAGATGGTTGAAATCTTCAATTCTTTTTAACTTTATTATCTTATAAAAAAAAATTATTGATATTTCTGATCATTACCTTCAAAAAACAAGAATTATATAAGGTTTTGGATAGAAATGTTAAATCTAAAAAATAATTCAGTTAAAATAATTTGAGTTAAAAATTGTATATTTCATTAAAAAATATGAGTTAAAATATTTTAAATTTTAAACCTAAGCACTAATACAAAATCTAAGTACAAAACATTAGAATTTTCTTAAAAAAAGTAATTAATTAGATCCTCATAAGAAAAATATGGATATAGTTTTAAAATCAAATATACTCGCAAAAAATGAGTAAATATAGTGAATTATTAAATCAAAAAAAAGGATTAATTATATAATTCAGTAAAAAAATTATCTTAATTAGATTTAAAGGAAGGTAGATTCTCATCCTTTTTTATTTTCTTAATCATATCTAGGTTTTTCCAAATAATGTCACAGCTATTGTTTATTGAATTGAAAATTTTAAGCAATTTATTCAACATATCTTCAAAACTACGAGAGTAATTAGTATTTCAATTAAAATTAAAAAAAAAATTTCATAAGAAAAATCTTTTTTAAGTCAATAAATTATTTTTCATTTTTCATAATTAAGGAATTTTTTAAATCTTCAGAGAGGGTTCCTAATCTGTTTGCAGTGGCAGATATTTCTTCCATAGAAGCCGTTTGCTCTTCTGTAGATGCACTAATCCCTTCCATTGAACCTGTCGCTCCTTGAATCTTATTAATAATTCTATCTATTCTCTGACCTGTATTCATGATGGCATTTTTTGATTCTTCGGCCAATTTGCGAACCTCATCAGCGACCACTGCGAAGCCTCGCCCATGTTCTCCTGCCCTTCCTGCTTCGATGCTGGCATTTAATGCGAGTAAATTAGTTTGATCAGAAATATCTGTAATTAATTTCATTATATTACGTAAATCATCTGTGGAAGCCATGACTTCTTGAGTATCGCGAGAAATTTCTGAAACTGTTGAGGCGATTTCTTCGGATGAGGCGTTTACTTCACTGGCACTTGCAGCTAATTCTGTTGCGATATTTGCAACGTTTATAGAACTTTCTGTTGATTTTATTATTAAATTCTCTAAAGTAGAGTTAGTTCTAACAATGATCTTGCAGGTGTATTCTATTAGTAAAATTACTACAACAATGCCAATAGAATATAATATTATTGCAGATATCCACGAATTGTTGAAAGTTACCCCTTGAAGAAACGTTATAAATGAGATAAACACTAAGGACGCACTCATTAAGAACGCAACTTTATAATGCAGTTGACGGATATCTCTATTAAATCGAAAATAAAAATATAAGGCAAAGAAGATCATACATATACTTAATAACAAAAAGTTTAGGTTATTGTGATACCCTGCGCTGTTCCATAATTCATTATCTTGAAAGATTATTTTTATCACCTTTTGAGTCTTTTCTGAATTTACATTCTATCAATTTTGTTTTATAAAAGACATTTTTAATTGTAATCAATAGTGTAGAAAATGATATTTTTGTGTATAATTAAAAATAATATCACTTTTTATTAGTAGTAATTTAATTCATATTTAAAAGTATTTTTTTTTAAGATTAAACGTGTTATTGTAAATAAAACCTATACTAAATTTCAATTCTTAAAGAATAATGGAAACACTTAAAAATAAATATCATTTTTACTCATATATAAAATCGTGGCTTTGCACATAAAGTCAGGATTATACACTCTAGATAGAAAATCACCTTTCTTTCACATTTAAGGGGAAGGCCCCATTTTTTTAAAGTTTATTTAAATATAAGAAAATTTAAATATATGTAAAATCGATTTAATATGTATAAAAAGAAGTAATAATCTAGAATGGGTGAGAATTATTTCCGATAAGACAAAGATATCAGAAGAAGTTAAAAAAAAATATGAAGAAGAAACGGGGAAAAAGGCATATTGGCATGGTCAACTTACTAAAAGTTTTAAAAAATGGCAGAGAGGTGAAAAAGTATATTATATTAATCAAGAACGAGTCTCTTTGTATGTTCCGGAAGGTGTAAAAGACCAATGGGAAAAATTTGCCAAGCACACTAAATTTAAGACAATTTCGGCCTTAGTTAGAGAAGCTCTGGATTTTTTTATTAAGCTTTATTCAAAACTTAATATTGATCAGAAAGAGGGCTTTGATATTCTTTCAGGTCTTTCTTATGAATTTAAAGAACCACTAACTTTGATTAAAGTCAACTTACAGATTTTAAAAAAGGTTTATAGTAAAAGTTTAAATGAAGATGTTGTTCAGATTATTAATTCTGTTTTGGAGTATTACCAAATCCTTGAAAATAAGATTATAGATTATTTAGATCGACCCAAAATCGAACAAACTAAAGAAATTAAAGCTGAAAATATACAATATGACATTTTTCTTGTAGAGGATGATAATGAAACGCGCAAAGTTCTAACAAACTATTTTAAAACTTTAAATATTTCTTGTAAAGGTATTGCTGAGGGATTCAGTGTATTTAATGAGTTGAAAATTAATGTTCCCAGATTAATACTTCTGGATATTTTATTACCAGACATGAGTGGGGATGATATATTAAGGGATCTTAATTCAGATAAAAATTATAGCAAAATTCCAGTATACTTCATTACAGCAATACCCGAACATAAAGTAAAAAAAATGGCTGAAGAACTGGGAGCGACAGGATACATTTTAAAACCCTTTAACTTAAGTGACTTCGATGAAATAATTCAATATTTAAAAAATGAAAAATAAAACTTATTTAAAATCAGTTTTGGCTAATATATTAACTGCTTGCTCAATTTAATCTAAATTTACTTATGAAATCCGAGTTCTAAAATAATCTAGAAGTGATGATGATGGTCATGATCATCATCGGCATCAGTATGTATCTTCCCAACTCCAAAACCTTTACCCTGCCCAGGAGCACAAAGACTTTCCCCTCCTTCCAACGTTCCATCGATAATTTTCTGAATAACATTATCAACCTTTCCTGTTACGCCCATAATTACCTCTATCCCGTATTGCTGAAAAAATCCTACTGCTCGATGTCCCATACCCCCGGTAATTATATGAGATGCTCCTTGCTCATTAATAAACTGAGGAATACTACCTACGCTATGTCCCGGATTAGGAAGAACTTCTTTAGCTACTACCTTATTATCCTCAAAGCTTACAAAAGTAAATTCTGGTGCCCTTCCAAAATGAGGACAGACTTCATTTGACTCTGTACTTATAGCAACTTTCATTTTAATCACTCTTTTTTTTATTAGTCCCTAATAAATTATATGAATTTTAATATTTTAAATTTTATGAATAATTATTCAAATTTAAATTTGATAATTAATTATTATAATACAAAAGAAAATGGAATTTAAAAAATGAATAAAGTTATTGGGATTCCTTCAGATGGTCCTGAATTATCGGATAATATTTCTGAACATTTTGGACATGCAAAATATTTTGTTGGAATTGAAATAGATATGAATAATAATTATATCAAGTTATTTTCTCTGCGCAATGACGGCCATGCGAGTTGCATGGAGCCTGTTATGAATATGAAAAATAGAAAAGTAACGGATATGATTATCGGAGGTATCGGAGGCCGCCCTTACATGGGATTTCTGCAAGTTGGCATTAATCTCTATCAAGGGATATATGGAACACTAAAGGATAATGTTGAGTGTTTATTAGGGGGTAAATTAAAACCATTAGCTGGAGCGAGCTGTGGAGATAATTCCCCTCATCAGCATAATCAATAATAATAAAATGAAAATACAACACAAAAAGCAAAAAAAAGAGGTTAGAAAAAAATGGTAATAGTGGCTGTACCATCTTTCGGAGATGGTGGATTAAATTCATTCATGAACCCTCGATTTGGACGTTGTGACACATTTACGTTTATAACAATCGAGAACAACTCCATTAAGGAAGTAAAAGCGGTAAGTAATATGGCGGCAAATGCTATGGGAGGCGCTGGGATTCAAGCAGTTCAGACGATAGGAAACTATGGGGCTACGGAAGTAATTGTGGGAAACTTAGGACCTAATGCGGCTCAATCATTAGCGGCGTCTAATTTTAAGATTCATCAAGCCCCTAATGAACAACTAACTATAAAAAATCTGATTGAATTATATATTGAAGGCAAATTACAAACAATCAGCGGAGCTACTGTAGCATCTCATTATGGAATGAGTGGTAGCGGCAGAGGAATGGGTGGTGGCGGAGGCCGAGGTATGGGAGGCGGACGCGGCATGGGAGGAGGTCAAGGTCGTCGGTTCTAATGGAATGTCTTTAAAATTAAGTAATATTTAAATTTAGTGTCGCGGAAAAAAATGGAAAAAAGACCAAAAGTGATATGTGTTACCGGAGGTAAGGGTGGTACTGGGAAAACTTTGGTTGCAGTAAATATCGCTACGATGTTTAAGAATGAGGGTAAAAAAGTTTTATTAATTGATGGAGATGTAGAAAATCCTAACACTTATTTATTGTTAGGTGGCACACTCGAAAATAAAGAAGCGGTTCCTTTTTTTAAGCCGAAAATAAATGAGGAAAAATGTACGAAATGTGGTTTATGTGCTGAAAATTGTGCTCCTCATGCACTATTGCACATAAAAGATGCCTATCCAGTTCCAATATTAGCAGTGTGTTCTGGTTGTAGATTATGTTATAAAATTTGTCCAGTCGGTGCAATTGAAGAAGATTATACCACAGTTGGTTGGACCTATTCTACGAAATTAAACGATATTTCGCTTTTAGTGGGAGAGCTAAAGCCCACTGAAGCACGTTCAGCATCAATAGTAGAAGTCCTTATGGAAAAACTTACTAAAATTATGGAAGAGGAGCCTACTAAATACGAGATAGTCATTTTAGATACGGCTCCTGGTGCTCATTGTGATGTCGAATTACTTATTGGTATGGCAGATAAGGTAATTCCGGTAACGGAACCTACCAAATTTGGAAAATTGGATCTGCTCAGGATCATAGAGCTGATTAAGCTATTAAACAAAGATTTTCGAGCAATTATAAATAGATCCTCATTATTGGGATATAGAGATCAATTTTTAAAGGAATTAGAAGAGAGCAATATAGAGATGTTGGGTGATATCCCCTTAGATGATGATATCGTAAATTCCTATTGTTTAGGGAAACCGCTCATGGATGATACAAGTGAATTTAAAGGGGGAGCAGGATATAACTCATTTCAAAAAATATTTGAAAATTTAGAACTATGGTTGAATTCAAAGGGGGATTAAGAATGGATAAGCAAAAAAGAAGTGTTGGAATTATTTCAGGCAAAGGAGGTGTAGGAAAGACGTCACTTACGGCATCATTAACGAATTTAACAAAGGATGACCTTGAAATTAATTCAATCGTATTAGATTGCGATGTTGATGCTCCAAATTTAGCGTTAATTCTCCCAGTTGAATCAAATGAACAAGTAGAAACTATTGATACCTACACGACTTTAAAAGCTACGTTCATTGAAGATAAATGTGTTCATTGCAAACAATGTATCGATGAGAAGTTTTGTGAATTTCACGCTTTAAAGTGGGATGAGGAAAATCAAATTCCAGAAGTTGATTATTTAGCCTGTGAAGGTTGTGGAGCTTGTAAAGTTTTATGTCCGGAACATGCATTTACCATAAATACGGTAAAAAGCGGTGAGATGATTCATTACTTATCAGATATTGGAGTTCCTCTCATCTATGGGAAAACCAGACTCGGTAGTACCACGTCAGGCAAATTAGTTTCAGACGTAAAGGAATTTGCATCAAAAATCGATAATTTTGACAACTACAACTTGATTTTAATCGATGGGCCTCCTGGTATTGGATGTCCGGTGATAGCTACGGTTTCAGGATTGGATTTCATAATTGCCATAACTGAACCAACCCCCTCTGGTCTGCATGATCTAATTCGAGCTATTGAGGTTGTACAGCAATTTAAAATCCCTTTTGGAATTGTGATTAATAAATATGACTTGAAAAGTCCATTTCAAGACCAATTCAAAAAATTTATCGACGATACTGGTTATAATATTTTAGGAAGAATTCCTTATGATTTAGCAATTCCTAAGGCAATGTCATTTGCAAAAACTGTCGTAGAACATGCCCCAGATTCTAAAGCAAGCTTAGCAATTAAAGAGATTTATAACAATCTGAAGAATCTGTTATGGAATGATACGACTCAATAATTTTTTTTCTTTTTATATAATTTCTCGTTCAAAATAGTAGACATTTTCTGAATCACATTTCACACATTTCACTTTTTTTCCTCTTGATGCCGATCTATCTTCCCAGATATGATCACAGTTCCAGCATCCATATCCAATGAAACTAAGCTTATAATCAATATTACCACCATGTACCCTGATTTCTTTCCCTTCGATTAACGCTTGAGTTATTTTTTGGTGAGAAATTTCAAGGATGCGCGAAAATGTGGGCTGACTTATCCCCATACTATCTGCTGCTCTTTCTTGAGTTAATTTACTATAATGTTTAAGGCGCATGGCCTCGAACTCTGCGAGCGTTAACACAATACAGTTCTCCATTTGAGGGTGAGTACCTGTAAAATACGCATTATTAGGTGGCTTAAATACCCATCTTCGACGAGTCCTTCTTCCCATACTAAATCATTTGAAAATTGTCTACTATCTATCTTTAATTATATCTTACACTTGTTAATAATAATTATTCAAAATTAATAAAAAAGTTGTCCTTTAAAACTTCTTCCTAAAAAAGATATTTTGAGGGACTCTTTTGGTTTTCATTCTAAAAGTAAAAAGTATAAAAAAAAAAGAAAATAATTTTATTTTCTTATTTGTACTTTAGGTTTAATTTCCGATGCTCCTCCGAAGTTGGTAATAACTGGACAATGAGTTAATACTTTATCCATTAACTCATTAATTTTTTCTTCTGGCGCATCTGCTTTAATTCTTATTACTGGTTCGAGTTTGTCATAACCGGGTAATTTTGAATCATCAATTCCAAAAATAGCACCGAGATTGATATGACCTCGGGAGAAAACTTCAAGTTCCTCAAGCTTGATATCCATTATTTTTGCCCAAAATTTGGTTACTGCAATAATACAGGCTCCAATTGATCCCAATATTGCTAAAAGTGGAGAGGGCCCCTCATCGGTTCCGTCTAATCCTCCAGGAGCATCTATTGTCATTACATGTGGTTTTGCTCCCATCGTTACCTTGCATTGCATTCCCTTATCAAGCATTTCACATTTTACATTGAAATTCTTCTCTCCTGCATTCCAATCAGCCTTTATGGCTTCATAGGTTTCTTTAAAACTTGGCATATTTTTTCACTTTTCTTGTTTTTAAAGAGTTTTACTAATTAAGAATATTTATTCTTAATAATTTATTAAAATGAATTTTGATATTTAAATATATGAATAATTATTCATTTCCATTTTATGTAAGACAAAGCTAAGGTAGCCTTCATTTTTATATGAATTAAGGATCAGATTATTACTTAATTACTCAGAGAATTGTAAAGAAAAATCAATAAATTAAGGGTGTAATCAAATATCATAAAAATTTTCTTAGATTATTCAAAATAAGTTCTGATAATTATTTCTTAATTCTTAATCTATTTCTCTCGATTAAATTTCTTATTTCTTCAATTAAGGCTTCTGATAATTCAGTCTGACTAATACCAAAAGTTTCTAATTTAGTAAGATTTCCTAAATCTTCAATGTGAGAAATTGGATTTGTGCTTATACTTAAGTTTCTTAAATTTGAGAGTTTTTCAAGCCCATTTATTTGTTTAATATTATTGTCTGAGAGATTTAAATTCTCAAGATTAATCAGATTCTCAACATTTATTTTAATTATCTTAGTTCTCCTTATCATTAGACTCTTTAAACTTACTAGATACCTAAGTCCAATAATTTTAGATAAATTGTTACCAACTAAACTAAGATGTTTTAAATACCGAAGTGATTTGAAAATTTTAAAAGTTCTCAAGTTATTACTGTTTATTGATAAAGAGGATAAATTAGGAAATAGCTCAAAAATCTTCTTTTCAAGATAGTCTATATTATTTATTGATAAATAGATAATCTTTCCATTTAGGGATCTAAATTTAAAACTATATTGTGTTCTTCTCGCTCCATATTTTAAAAATTCTAATCCTATTGCCTCTTCCAATGATAGAAAATAGTCTTTTAAGTTTTTATTAACAAATTTAAGAGCTTTATTTTTATCTCTTAACTCACATTTTATATGATATAAATCGCAAAAAAAATTCCAGAGTTTATTAAATTTAGAATTTATTTCTGATAATGTATATTGTTTTCGGCCAATTGTATTATCTTCCTTAATATCTTCTACAAAAGGTTTATAAGAGTATGTTTCAAGATGAGTATCCCCCAGAACAATGTGAGCGGACCAATTAGGGGCCTCTGTTGTCCTTTTATATCGAGAACTTAAATTCGATGGTATTTCACTAACTAAATTATCTAACATTTCGATATGATGTCCTTTGATGTCTTCAGGAATTTCTTCAATCTCATTATTATTTAACGTTAATACAGCTAATTTAGTCATTTCTTTTATTGCTTCAGGGATTTTTTTTATATAATTATTATCTAAATGTAGATGTCCAACAGAGGTAAGATTTCTAATTGAGTCCGGAATTTCCGAAATTCTATTATTGCTCAGCGAAAGCCAACTTAGTGAGTTAAGATTGCCTAGACAAGCTGGTATAAATTCAATTTCATTATTGTCAAAACTTAAATGATTTAAAAATTTAAACTTACAAATAAATTCGGGTATAATTTTGAGGGAATTATTACTTAAAGCCAACTCTGTAAGCATATGAAGGTTCTTTAAAGACATTGGCAAATTTTTGATTTTATTTCCACTAAAATTTAATTTTTTTAATGTTTTAAGATTTCCAATCCATTCTGGAATTTCTTTTAAGATATTCCCTCCAAAATTTAAAATTTCAAGAGATTTAAGCGATTTAATTTTTTCTGGAATTTTATCTATAAGATTCCCACCGATGTCCAGATTTATTATTGATTTAATATTGCTAATTGATTCTGGAATTTCCTGAATTTGGTTGCCACTTAAATTTAAACTCCTTAAATTAATAAGGTTTCCTATAGATTCTGGAATCTTTGCGATTTTATTTTCAAGAAGAATCAACTCCTTAAGTGATGTGAGTTTTCCAATCGATTCTGGAATTACGCCAATATTATTTGTAAATATTTCGAATTTTTCAAGAGAAATGAGCCCACCTATTGATTCCGGGATGGTTCGAATCCTATTTATCCCTAGGAATAGATACTTCAATTTCTTTAACTCTCCAATTGATTCTGGAATCATCTCTAAGGTACAACCTATCATGGAGATCTCCTCTAAATGATTTAATTGCCCGATACTTTCGGGAATAAAATGAAACTCGTATTGATCGCTGTGAGGCGCAAAATAAAAGCCTGTTATGTGCCCATCACGGCTTAACTTGTAATCGTACCACCCATCTTTAAATCGGAGGTCCTCATCACAAGTAGCTTTTTCCAATTTGCTCCCGTAGGCTTTTTCCATTAAAACCAGTACAAACGCATCATCATAGAAAAGCCCATCATCTACATACTCTTGGATGCTTCCCTCTATTCTTGAGTAAAGTTCTTCTTTATAACCATCAAGTAAAGGATTTTTTGACCTCCAAATTAGATCAAATACCATAACAGGAAAATAATCTCTGCGATCAAGCGATTTTATCAGGGACAAGAACTTTTTAGGGAAATCTCTAAGCAGCCATTTTACGGTACGGATTCTTATTGCGGTATTCCAGTCTGTTAAAAATGTTTTTTCCAAGAATTTAAAAATCTCTTCATTTTTAACACCTAAACTTTCTAAAATCTTGAAAGCATCTTCTCTGAGATATTCATTAGGTTTATTTTCGATGATATGGATTAATGAATTAATTAACGCTTCCTTGTCCAACTTACCTTCTTGAAAACGTTTTAAAATCTCAGCTGGATTTATTATTGTCATCTATTATAAAATTATAAACCTAAATATTTAAATCTCTCTAATTTTACTCAAGATTTTTCAAAGATATATATGCTTTCTATCTAAAATCTTTCGAGATTTTTACTTAGCGTTAAATACCATGAATCTATACTCTTTTCCTCGTACATTTTTCGGTGTTAGATTTTTGAATGATTATGCGAAATTTTTAATCTGATGTTTAATTCATGTTAAATATACTTAAATGATTTGAAAAAGGTTGAATAGGAATGGGAAATGAAGAAGTCACAGAAGAATCGGTAAAGAAGGCAATGTTAGATGAGCGAATGCAAAATATCAAAACAAATATGGAAAAAATTAAACATAAAATCGTCATTATATCTGGGAAAGGAGGAGTTGGAAAGACTACTGTAGCCGTAAATCTTGCCATGAGCTTAGCCAGCGTTGGTTTAAGAGTAGGGATATTAGATGTTGATATCACGGGACCTAACGTAATAAAGATGTTAGGAATAAGTCCTGAATTAAAACCAAGTGTCGATGCCGAAGCGAAAAAATTTTATCCGGTTATTGGTCCGTTAAACATGAAGGTAATGAGCATGGCATTGTTAACATTAAATCCAGACGAGCCGGTTATTTGGAGAGGGCCAATGAAAATGGGAGTGGTTCGACAATTTTTAGGCGATGCGGTATGGGATGAGTTGGATTACTTGATATGTGATTTACCACCAGGTACGTCTGATGAAACCTTGGATATTTTGCAATTAATTCCAGATGAGAATGTAATTGTAGTCACTACCCCTCAAGAAGTCGCCTTAATGGATGCTCGTAAAACTATCAAAATGTCAATGGTCATGGAAAGAAACGTGCTCGGAATAATTGAAAACATGTCTGGATTTAAATGTCCTCACTGTGGTAAATATATTGATCTTTATCCTCCTGGTGGTGCTGAAAAGGCTGCGAAAGATTTTAAAGTGCTTTTATTAGGAAAAATACCTTTTGAAGTGGAGCTGGGAATCCAAGGAGATAGAGGGTTACCATTTGTAATTAAAAATCCAGATAGTGAAAGTGCAAAAGCGTTCAAGCAAGTTGTAAAACAGATTCAGGAAATAGTGGAAAATTAATTATATATGCATTCTTTTCATTCACAAATAATCAATAGATTAAAGAATGCCTAAAAAGTTCAAGATTTCATGTCTGAAGAGGATTTTGATGAGTTTGTAAAAAAACTTCAAAAAGAAATAATCAATAAAGAATTAGAGGATTATAATGAGTACGTTGTCAATTTATTTCATAATCCAAAAAATTGGGGCAAACCTCCTGACGAAGAGATAACTACTTGGCATGCTTATGAAGGTCCTTGTGGAGATACAATGCAATTCTTCTTAAAAATAAGTAATGATATCATTGAAAAAGCCAGTTTTATTACAGACGGATGTGGAGCGACAGTGGCTGCTGGAAGCCAAACTACACTCATGATTGAGGGAAAGTCTATTGATTTTGCTGAAAGCTTAGTTCCAGAGGACATTGACAAAGCCTTAAAAGGATTACCCGATGATCATAAACATTGCGCAGAATTGGCTATAAGAACTTTACATCGTTCTATAGAAAATTACAAATCTAAGTGGTTGTAGTTGAACCAATATAACTGGTTTTTTTTCTATTAAAGTAATATTGGATCATTTAGTAAGAAAATTTTTTAAATTCACCTAACTTTTTCATAAAGCTAACGATGAAATACGTATATGGTCCTGTACCGAGTAGAAGATTAGGAAAATCCTTAGGCATTGACCTTCTTCCATCAAAAACGTGTAATTTCCAATGCGTCTATTGTCAGTTAGGGAAAACAACACATTTTACGAACACACGGACGAATTTTTTTCCAAAGGAAGAAGTTATGGGTGAAATCAGAACAGCTATTAATCAATTTGAAAGTGAAACGGATTATATTACGTTTGTAGGGAGTGGAGAACCTACCTTATATAAAGATCTTGAAGATTTGATTGTATTTACGAAAGAAGTATCAAAAAGGCCTATATGCGTTATTACTAATGGTGCATTATTATATGATCCGGAGGTTCGCAATGCCCTCATGCTTGCTGATGTTGTCTTACCAAGTTTAGATGCGGGGAATGAAAAACTATTTATTAAAATCAACAGACCTCACCCCTCTATTAAATTTGATGAGATGATTCAAGGATTTCAAGATTTCCGGAAGAAATTCAAGGGGAAATTTTGGATTGAAGTCATGCTAATGAAAGGGATTAATGATTCTAAAAGCCAGTTATTAGAATTAAAAGAAAAAATCGATGTATTAATGCCAGATAGGATTGATATAAATGTACCTATACGACCCCCCGCAGAAAAATGGGTCGAGCTTCCAGATAAGAACATTTTATCACTACTGAATGAGGTTTTCGGAGAATATTCAGACATTCACTTTCCCGAGATGGGAAAATTTTATTTATATTCTACGGATTTTGAAAAAGAATTCCTTTCCATCATCGAAAGGCATCCCATGAGACAGGATCAAATTATAGAAACCTTTCGCTCTCAGAGTCTAAACCAAGAAGAAATTATTCAGCGCTTAAAAGCTCTTGAAGAGCAAAAAAAAATTGAAAACATATTCTATAACAACCAGATCTTTTGGAGGTTACGAGTTAAAAAATGATTATTCCGCACTGGATTTACCCAAAAGTACACCTTGAAGTGACTCTAATATTTCAGGGGTGATATGATGTTCTATTCCGCAACTTACTTCTTCCACCAACGAGGCATCTTTGATTTTTAAAACTGTTGAAAAGAAGCTTTTCAGAACATTATAACAATCCACTTTATCTTGAGCGATAACTTTACCTTTGTCGGTTAGCCGTAATGCTTTCCTTGGATTCCAAATAATTAATCCATTTTCTTTTAATTTATACAACATACCGGTAACAGATGAAGGTTTAACTTTCATAAAATCCGAGATTTCGTGGTTTGAGCACCAACCACCCTTATTCTTTTTTGAAATATAATATATCGCTTTTAGATAATCTTCGGAACTTTCATTTAAATTACTCATACGTTTTCAAAATCCCTCCCTGTGAAATAAAAAATAAAAAAAAAAGATTCATTCCGTTTTTTCTAATTCCTCAATTCTTTTGGAGATATCGTCTAATGCGCTTCGGATATTTCCCAACTCTGACTCTAAAAAGGTTTTTTCCTGTTTAAGCATTGTCAGTTGAGATTCAGGTGTCTGAGGGGTGAGAATGGCAGGGGGTGGATTCATATATGGGGCATATATCGGAGGAGTATACCCCCAGAATCCACCATATCCCCTGCCTCTGCCTCTGCGCCAAGCTAAACCTCTTCCATATCCTATTCCACGCCCCCATCCTCTCCCAAGTCCCATCCCTGGTCCTTTAGTATATCCGGGGGTATCATATCCCGCACAATAGCCTAATCCTCTGCCTGTCATAGGACCATATCCTCCAGGTCCGGTTCCATCGCCTCTTGGCATGTTTTTCACATCATCTCTTTTTTTATTTTTTTTAATTTTGAATTCTCTAATATAATAAAAGTAACTTAAGTATATAAAAGTAATGAATAATTATTCATAACAGAAAGGGCTTTATTTTTTATTATTTCAATGTCATTTTAGCGTGAATGATTATTCATTAGGTTTTTATGTTGTGTAAGTTTATAGGATATATTAAGATACTGAATTACTATTCATAGTAAATATAAAAAAACAATAAAATTGGAAGGATAAAATTGAGCAAAAAAGGCGCTAAAATTAAGATTGATTCCTATAAAGGCCCACTTGGTTCAATAAAAGGGTTTGAATTCACTACTGGACATGTAAGCATGGGAGATGAAACCGAATGGGAACCAATGGGTCCCCACCCTAAACCTCATATTCCAACACTAAGACCATGGTTCTTTAAATTAATGGAACGATACAAACCTTATTATATGCCAATCTGTGATATGTGTTGCTTATGTACTTACGGAAAGTGTAATTTATCTAAAGGCAGGACTGGAGCTTGTGGCATTAATATGGAAACTCAACAAGGGAGGATAGTGGAAATTGCTTGTTGTATAGGTGCGTCATGCCATAGTGCTCATGGAGATCATTTATTACATTGGCTTAAGGAAAAATATGGGAATGTTCCAATAAATTTTGGAAATAACATTGAGGTTGAAATGCCTTGTACTCGATTAATCGTAGGACTCAAACCGCAAAATTTAGAAGACCTTGAAACAGCTATGGAATGGGTTCACTATACGATCACACACTTATTAGCAGCCGGGCATACAGGACAAGAATCGAGTTATCTGGACTTTGAGGCTAAAAGCTTTTTAGCTGGATTAGCTGATGCAGTGGGAATGGAAATAGCAGATGCAGTGCAAATTGCAGCCTATGGTTTTCCAATGGGGAATCCTGACGTTCCTATTGTAGAATTAGGAATGGGTACATTGGATACAGATAATAAAGCGACCATTTTAATGGTTGGCCATAATGTCGCTCCAGGAATCGAATTAGTGGATTATTTAAGGGAGAAGGGATTAGTAGATAAAGTCGATGTAGGTGCAATATGCTGTACTGCTCTTGATTTAACAAGATATTTCGATGGAGCAAAGGTGGTAGGGTCTCTTTCCCGTCAAATGCATTTTATTCGTTCTGGATTGGCAGATGTAGTAATGGTTGATGAGCAATGTGTGAATTTAAGATGTTATGAGCAAGCCCAACTTGTAAACGCACCATTTATAGCCACAAATGAAAAAAATATGAACGGGTTACCTGATAGAACCGAGGATCCAGTAGAGGTAATTGTTGATGATTTAGTTAGCGGCAAGGCTAAGGGAGTTCTCATCCTAAATCCGATAAAAGCTGGAGCAGTTGCGGTTGAAACAGCAATTAAGGTTAGACCTCTGAGAAAACAGAAAAGTGCGGTTCCTGACGAGCAAGGATGCATAGATATGGCAATGTACTGTAATGGTTGCGGAAATTGCCAACGAAATTGTCCAAATGATTTACCACTCGTCGAAGGGATAAAATTAGTCAAGGAAGGCGACTTTTCAGTATTGGCAGAAGCTTTCGATAGCTGTTTAGACTGCGGCAGATGTGAAGCGGAATGCATGAAAAACGTTTCTCCTTTGACGCTTATTATGTATGCTGGTCGCGAAAAAATTAGAAATGAAAAGTTTAATTTACGGGTGGGTCGAGGTCCGATCCAAGACACTGAAATTAGAAATGTAGGTGCCCCTATCGTATTAGGAGAAATTCCAGGTATCGTGGCAATAATAGGTTGTGCAAATTACGGTAAAGAGATTCAAGAACTATATTTAATGGCAGAAGAATTTTGCAATAGAAATTATATTGTAGTAGTTTCTGGTTGCGGAGCGATGGATATTGGTCTTGTAAAAGATGATGATGGGAAAACTTTGTATGATAGATATCCGGGAGATTTTGCGAGAGGAGGCTTAGTTAATGTTGGTTCTTGCGTGTCAAATCCCCATATTAATGGTGCTGCGTGCAAAGTCGCAAATATCTTTGCTAGAAGACCATTGAGGGGTAATTTCGAAGAAATAGCAGATTATATATTAAATAGAGTTGGAGCATGTGGAGTTGCATGGGGAGCGATGAGTCAGAAAGCCGCGAGTATTGCAAGTAGTTGTAATAGTATGGGAATCCCTGCTGTCATTGGGCCTCATGCTGCCGAATACCGAAGAATGTATATCGGTAGGGCAGATGATGAAGACACATGGAAAGTATGGAATGCTCGAGACGGTACCTCTGGACATGTAGTTGGTCCTGGACCAGAACATCTCTTAACTACAGCCGAGAGCATTGAGCAAGCTATTTGTTTAGTGGCAAAAATGTGTCTAAGACCTGCAGATAATACCAAAGGTAGGATGATAAAATTATCTCATTGGATCGATTTAGAACGGAAATATAAAGGGGTAGCCTTTCCAAATGATTTGGAAAAATTCATTCGCGTGGAGGCAGATATACCAATTAGCATGAAAACGGAAATTCAAGAATTTCTGAAATCAAAAAATTGGAAACCAAAAGAAATTATCGATCCAACTCTACTTGAACGACTTTGTCACAAATAAGCCTAGCATTACTCATAATTTCAAAAATTATACCATAAATTTTTTCTCTTTTTTTTCTACTTATTAGTACGAATAATTTAACAGAAAAGTAAGTTTAAATAAAAGTTCTCTTGCTAGAATGATATTATTTCAAAAGAATGGAAAAAAAAGGGGATTTATTAGGAATACCTTAATTTTTCACACATTTTAATTAAAATGCATTTTATATAGTGATATGAATGGTAGAATCACCAAATTTAGGATTAAGTATTCTTTCTACGGTTATAGGAATTACAGCAGCAATTATCTTGACTTTCGTCTGTACGAGGCGTAAAGATTTAAAAGTTTGGCTTGCGGCATATTATGCTGTTGCTATTGGGCTATTGGCGAGTGCTATTGGAACCGCTTTAAATCCTGGGGCTCATAATATATTAAGTAATGTGTTCTATTCTCTTGCAATTGTCATTATTTTCATTGCGATAGTGAAAGAGTATCGTCAAACGTTCATGGAAAACAAAGTAGATAAAAATAAGTTTAAACAAGCTTTACCTGCTGCAGTTGTCATCAATCCAGTCATATTGGGCATGGAGATCTTCATAATCACATTTTGTGTGATTGGGGCCGTTTTACTTTTGCGAATTTATTTACATAAAAGAACTCCTACTCATGCGTTTCTATTTTTAGTTTTACTTTCAGCTTTCTCTACATTGATGGTCACCGTGATTAGAACTTTTGGAGTAGAGGGTATTAGAGTATTTGGGCAAGGTATTACGATTTTTTTTGACACGATACTTTTAGTGACTGCTATAGTTGCCCTTATTGAGCAAAAAATTACAAAAACCTCCATGGCATTGAGAAATGTCATTGATACTGCTACAAAAGCAAGTATCAATGTATCAAATATAGCAACTGAATTAGCAGCGAGTGCCAGCGAAGTGAACTCCTCTTCCGAGGAAATTTCTATGACAGTTCAAGAAATTAATCGTGATGCGGCTCAAGTAACTACTTCTACAAGTGATTTGAATAACATTATGCAGCTCATCAGAAACGTTGCGGAGCAGACGAATTTATTAGCATTAAATGCTGCTATAGAAGCAGGAAGAGCAGGAGAATATGGACGGGGATTTGCAGTGGTCGCAGATGAAGTAAGAAAACTTGCCGAAGAATCTAAAAAAGCAGTTGCGGATACGGGCGATAAATTTAATCTCATTGTGAAAAATATTCAAGCAACATCGACCTCTATGGAAGGAATTAGTGCTTCAACGGAAGAACAGACTGCTTCAATGGAAGAGATTTCAGCTACTGCCAATAGACTGGGCAATTTAGCTGAAGATTTGAAAAACTCCTTGAAAAAACAGATATAATTCTACTATTTATTCTACTTTTCTCCAATTTTTTTATATAAATCACTCATTTTTCAATTTCTCAATTAGCTAAGTTAGATCTAGTAATTAAGAACCAAATCTAGGTATGAATATTAGAGTTTTTTTAGTGTCCAACATAAGTATTAACTATAATTATTATGGTTGAAAAAGTGAAATTATATTATGATTAAAACAAAAATAACTGAAATGTTTGGGATTAAATATCCCATTGTAAGTGCTCCTATGGGTCCATTCTACACAACAGAATTAACAATTGCTGTGGCTGAAGCAGGAGGTCTGGGAACTTTAAGTCATGTTACGTTAATGGGAAAAAATTCAGTAACTGATATGAAAGCACAGCTTGAACATGTATTAGAGCATACCGACAAGCCCTTTGGAGTAAATATAAGGACTGCAAGGGTTCAAACCGATCATAAAATATTGCTAAATCAAATTGCGAAATGGCGCAAGGATAATCCAAAATTGCGGGAACAATTAATTTATGGAGTTACCAGTGCCGGAGGATCTAGAACTGCCAGTAAAATATGGAAAAAGAAAGCACCTGATCTACATCACTTTCATGTAGCACCTGCTTTGTGGTTGGTTGATAAAGTAGTTGCTGCGGGATGTGATGGGATTGTTGCTACGGGAACTGAAGGAGGAGGTCATCAAAGTTATGAAGGTATTAGCACTCTTGTGTTAATCCAGCAAGTAGCGCAAAAGTATCCCGAAAAACCCTTAATAGCATGCGGCGGGTTTGCTACTCCTGAGGGCGTGGCATCGGGTTTGGCCATGGGTGCAGATGCAGTTGCGATGGGTACCCGATTTATTGCTTCAAATCAAAGCGAATTTCACCCTAATTATAAAGCACTTATTCCTCCTGCAACGGCGAGAGATACTCTGCTTACAACAGGAGGGTTTGGACCAATAAGATTATTAAAAAATAAATATTGCCTTGAACACGGTAAAGTTATTTCGAAAGAGGAAAAAATAAAACAAGAATTAGCATATGATTTAGATGGCTTTTTAGAAGACTTACATAAATACATGATCGTTTATACTGAAGGGGACGTTGAAAATGGTGCGATTCCGGTAGGACAAACGGTGGGATTGATTGACTCGTTAATGGATGTAGATGATATAATTACAAGTTTCACAAAAGAAGCGGAAAGTATACTAAAGAATCTTTGCTCTAAAATTTCTTAATTTTTTTTTTCTATTTATAATTCATGAAGTAATAATTAATTTTAAATGTAAAACTTCCATATTGTCTTCAATAGAATTCTAATTATTCATTTCATGTAGATAAAAATGGAACCTATCACCCTTTATATTACGATAATATTTTTTGTTTATTGCACTATTTTTTTCTTCCATATCCTATGGAAGTCAAGAAAAATAGACTGGGAACTGAAGTATTACTATTTTGGAATAGCCTCGTATATAATTTTGTTTGTTATTTCTCAGTCGATGTTTGTAATAAATGAATTGCTTTATACAGGAGGCTCTGGGGTACCTCAGGAGTATTATATAATATACATAATTGCAAATTTTATTGGACAAATGGCGATATTCGGAATAATTGTGGTCGTAGAAAAATATGTGTATAATAAAATGCACTATATCCCATCAGTAATTACGTTAATTTCGGCAATTTTAATTTTAGTATTACCTAGGATTAATGACGTAAGCCTTATGATAATCTATATTTTAATTGGCGCTGTTGTAGGAGCTTTAATACCCATTATTTATTTCCGAACAGGGTTTCAAGTAAGTGGAAAACCACGCAATAAAAGCTTTATTATTGGCTGTGGTTTAATTATATTTATCCTCGGAGTCCTATTAAACACATATTTCTTATTAGAACTCATCCCTATATTAGCTATTATTGCTCCTATTGTGCAATTCATTGGAATGGCAATTTTCCATTATGGGCTTCTCTTATATTATGAATTAGGAGAGTAAAGGCAAATAAATTAAAAATGATTAATATTTTTTTTCCAACTATTTTTGAAATAGTATACATTACCTATCTCATAAGCATTGATGATTATACTGGATTTAAAAATTCTAAATCATGAACTCCGCTTCTAAAAACTTGCAGGAAAAATTTAAGGAATTATCCAATATTACTTATACTGCGGTAACAGATTTCTCAAAATGTATATCATGTGGTACATGTGTGAAATATTGTCCCTTAAAAATAAGAGTTTTTAATTCTGAGGGAAAAGCTATTACAATAAAAACCAGTAAATCATGCGGAGGTTGTTCCGTTTGTTTTAAACGTTGTCGTCAAAATGCTATAAGTTTACTCCCCATTAATAGAAAATCTAAAATATAAGTAAAAAAAAAATAAAAAATATTTACAATATAATTTTAATTTTGATTATTCTTCTAATTTTCTCAATTCCCGTCTTAAAATCTTTCCCACTAAAGTTTTGGGCAGCTCATCGATAATTTCTATTTCTCTAGGGTATTTATACGGACTTATATTCGCTTGACACCATTCCATAAGATCTTCTTTAGTGACTGTTTCTTTATATTCGTCTTTTAAGGAGATATATGCCTTAATGGTTTGTCCAGTCCCTTCAGGGTGAGGAATACCGATAACACCGACTTCATTAACAGCTTCATTCATATATATTAAATTCTCTACTTCTGCTGGAAAAACTCCATGACCTTTGTACTTAATCATATCTCGCTTTCTATCTTTGATCATTAGATATCCTTCTTTATCAAAACATCCTATATCTGCAGTGTATAACCATGTACGACCTTTATCATCTTTTCTCAATGCATATTTTGTATCTTCTTCTTTACCCAAATACCCAAGCATGATCTGGGGACCACAAGCACAAATCTCACCAAGGTATTTTGGATCGTCAGTATTATCATCAGGGCATTTGGGTAAAATTGTTTTGCCATCATCAATGTCTACAATTTTAACTAGAGAATCTGACATGGGAAAGCCTACAGTTCTTGGTTTTGACCTGTCAAAAGTCCCACAACACAAATTTGGACTTGTTTCACTTAGTCCATATCCTTCTATTATAAGTGCGCCAGTTATATCTTCGAATTTCTTTTTAACTTCGGGAGGCAGAGATGCTCCTCCACTTATACATGCTTTTAATGTGGTTAATTTTCCTTTGTATTTCAAAGAATCAGGATCCTGATTTATTAAATTCCAAAGTGTCGGCACTCCAGGAATGAATGTTGCCTCTTCTTTCATTAACAATTTTAAGATTTTTGATTTCTTTTCAGGAGGAGCTGGAAAGAGTATTAATTTATAAGCATTTGAAATTCCTAGATTCATCCCTGAAGATATGCCAAAGACATGGGCAAAAGGTACAACTAAACCCACACCACCTTTTCCATGGAGATCCTTAACTTCTGGCAATTGATTTTCAAGCCACGCAACACCTTGTTCTGCATTTGCAGCCATATTAAAATGAGATAGCATTACGCCTTTAGGTACTCCTGTAGTTCCTCCTGTATAAATTAGTGTGGCAACATCTTTCTTCGGATCAATGTCAACTTTTGGTACTTTGATGGGATCCCCCATATTTAAAATGTCTTGAAATTTATGAAAATCAATAAACCCAACTTTAGTGGGCCATTCTTTCATTCGGGGAACTTTTCCTAAAGCAGTTCCCAGTTTCGCTTTCATTTTTGGTAAGTATTCACCAATACCCGTTAAGATAATATGCTCAAGTGTCTTCATCTTACTCAAATCTTTATCGAGTAAGTATTCTTTATAAAGAAAATCCAAAATAATTAACACTTTGCTGCTTGAATCATTTATCTGATAGGCAATTTCTACAAATTTATGTAGTGGAATAATTGGGTTTACTGTTGCTCCTAATCGTTGAATCGCATAAAAAGCCATAATAAATTGAGGTATATTTGGAGTATCAATAGCTACTACATCTCCTTTCTTTACTCCTAATTTAGCAAGCCCCGTCGCAAACTGATCGGCTGCAATATCTAATTCTTTATAGGTCATTCTAAATCCTTCAAAATAAATAGCTTGCGAATCGGGATACAATTCTGCCGAATTTCTTAAAAGACTCCCTAAAGTTTTTACTTTATAATCTATATGTTTGGGCACTCCTTTAGGCCAATATTCATACCAATAGCGCTTAACTTCATCATCTTCTTCTTGGATTCCTTCTTGCATCTTTTTATATCAACTCATATTAAATTGTCAATTAATATAATTGATAAGTTTCTATTTAAAACTTTTAATGCAAAGAGAGTTTCTCTCAAAATAAAAAAAAATTGTAAAAATAAAAAGTAAATTGTTTTATTTTCCATATTTTTCCTTGTATAATGGATCTGCTTCCTGTAACGCTCTTCTCTGAACTTTGCCGATTAGGTTTTTAGGGACCTCTTCTATAAATTCAATAAGTTTTGGTACTTTCCAGTAAGTCATATTTTTATTAGCCCATTCTCTTATATTTTCTTCGGTAATTTTACCAACATAATCTGGTTTAATAGCAATCCATGCTTTTGCTATTTCTCCCACTTCTTCATCGGGTAAGCCTGCCACTGCTACTTCTAAAACCGCTTCATGCTTCATGAGTAGAGTTTCAATTTCTGTGGGAAAAACAGAGCGACCAGCGACTTTAATTAGTTGTTTCTTTCTATCACGAATTGAAACACAGCCATCCTCTCTCATGAATCCAATATCACCTGTACGGACCCATGTACGTCCATCCCATACTTTTAACGTATCAGCAGTAGCTTCTGGTTTATTTAAATACCCTTTCATAACCTGAGGCCCACATACACAGATTTCTCCCGTGTGTTCCTCTCCATATTTCGAACCAGGTAATCCATCAGCAATGGGACCAGCCTTAAAATCGTCAGGATCAAAAATTGCCCAATCTGTACCGGGTATAGGCATTCCAACAGTACCAACTGGATTATCACCAAATAAACTATTCGCACTAGAAACGCAAGTAGTCTCAGTTAACCCATAACCCTCTACCACTCTACCTCCTGTTCTTTCTTGAAATTTTTCTTGAACAGGTCGGTGCAATGGACCTGCTCCTGAGACACATAATCTCATTTTTCCCGATAGATTTGGATATGGACTAAGATCTGGAAAATCGGCAATTCTTTTAAAAAGAATTTCAGCTCCAGGATAAGCAAAACCTTGTGGTGCAGGCATGTCATTTATTACTTGAAGTAATTCATCGGTAGGAGGTGGTCTTGTGAATAATAGCATCCAACCACCAGAAGTAATCGCTGCATTCATAACAGCTGTTATCGCAAAAGCATGAAACATAGGCAACACACCTATAACTCCCATCCCAGGCTGCTCCCCTCCAAATATTAATCTTACTTGTACGGCATTACATACAATGTTAAAGTGAGTTAATATTGTCGCCTTAGGAACTCCTGTCGTACCTCCTGTCATTATATAAGTTCCAGTGTCTTCTACAGGATTAATATTCACGTCGGGGACGTCAGGCTCATTCGTTAAAAGCTCATAGAAATTATACGAGGGCTCGAAATCGATTTTTCCCTTACGAATCTTACGTGTCTTTCTGGCTATATGATCTTTAAAGCTTTTGGTACCACTTACTAAATCCGCTACATTTGTATAGATTATCATTTCGATGTCAGTTTTATCTATAATTGGTTTGACTAATATTTCATACATGGCTTCTAGTGTGATTATAGCCTTAGCTCCTGTAGTCTCTATGTGGTGTAAAACTTCAATAGGTTTATAAGTAACATTTATACCAGTAGGGATGGCACCTAATTTTGCGCATGCATAAAAACAGATTGGATACTGGAAGCAATTAGGCATTAGGAGTCCAATTACATCGCCTTTTTTGATTCCGAGTTTAGAAAGACTTGTTGCGACCATATCCATTGCTTCACCTACCTCGCCATAGGTCATCCAAGAACCCAGATAAAAGATTAAGTTATTATCTGAATATTTTTTACGCTGCCTATCAAAGAATTCGCCTAATGTAATTTTCTCAAAATCATAGTTTTTAGGAACATTTTCCGGCCACCATTTTTTAAACCAAGCTTTCTCTTCATTCACTTGCCATTCTTTTGCCATATTTAAAGACATTATTATCACTTTTTTGGATTTAATTCTAACTGTTTTGTTAATTAAAATTTATGTTTAAATTTCGAATTATGATTAATATTGTTATTTTCATATTTAAGATTTTAAAAAAATGGAGTTAATACAAGCTGAAGAATTAATCTAGAAAAGAATTAAGAGATAAATTTCGAATTTTACATTTATTTTCAGTCTTATTTTCGATAATTTTTTTTATATAATTAGAGATTTCCTTTCTCTTTTCTATGCTCGAAGGAATTGGCAAGATAACTTCTATTATCCTATTTCCTATAGTAGCAATTGTTCCTTGGATAAAGGTTATGCCTTGAATTTGTTTTTGAACAATGTCTAAATTTAGTAAGTACAAAAGCAAATAAGAATCAATTGCCTCATCATTATTTAAAACTTTAAATTGATAAATATGGCTCTGGATGATAATTTCAGTGTCTAAATGTGTAACGTAAGCTGTTTTTCCTATTAAATTTGGTCCACCATCTTTTACTAAAAGGATATCTCCCTCTTCAATATTTTGTTTTTCCTTATATAAATCATATACTTCCTTAGAAGTTCTTTTATTTGAATCCAGATTTACTTCCCAATTATGAATTTCACTAGTTCGAATAAATGGAACCTCTCCTAATCCATAAACAGAAGAACCTATTTCATTTCCCCGGGGGAGATATTCTCCTTTATTTGAAAAGATTATTTTTCTTTGAATTAAATCTCTAATTGAAACTAATTCAAAATGTGTATCGTCCTTAAGATTTTTAAGTGTTTTTTCAACTCCAGTATAATAATTTGGAATAAATATATTATTTTTAATTTGATTAAAATTGATCTTAAAGATTTTTTGTTCTTTGTGGTAATTAAAATCTTCAGCCCCCTTAAGTTGGAGATGGAGATCTAGCAAATCATCATTTATGATTGGTTCTCCATCTTGATTTAATATTCTACTACCATCTTTATTTAATTGGTATTGAATTTTCCCATCTTTATCGTGACCCACATTATCAATAATTGCAAAGTCAATTTTATAATTATCTGGGATATCTTTTAATTTTTGGAAGAACAAGACTGAAGCTTTATTACAAGTATAAGGTTGAAATGTATTTTGATCTAAAGAAACAATCCCTAAAATCTTACCATTTGATTTAAGATATTCCCAAATATATCTATCTGAGGGATTTCCAAAGATCCCTTCAGGTAATACAATTCCTAATTTTCCACCATCCTTAAGAAGTTGGACACACCTTTCAATAAATAAGATTTGAGGGGGTTGCTGCCTGAAAAGCTTGTTTAATCTTTCCCATTTTCCATTAATATTCTTCCAAACATGCCCAAATTCATATTTATTTAGAAGATCTTTAGTATTTATTGGAATTTTTGCCCCAAATGGAGGATTAGTAAGGATTACATCAAAAAATCCGTTTTTTATTACCTGTTTGGCTTGATTTCGATAGTTTTTAAAGTCCAATGAATCTTCACAAAATACAAGTGATTTTCCACCACTTAATATTTCCAGATATAATTTGCATATTCTTGCGAGGAAGAGATCTTTATCTATTCCATATAGGTTGGAAATTACATCTATTTTCTTCTTTTTATTAGTTAGTTTAGACCAAATAAATTCTTTCGTTTCAAGAAGGAACCCCCCATGCCCACAAGCAGGGTCTAAAATCTTAGAATTAACATTTGGATCTAAATATTTTACCATGAAACTTACAACATTGGGGGGTGTGAAAAATTGACCCCCCTCATCCTTTAGAATTTTACTCACAAAAATTTCGAAAGCATCACTCAAAATATCCTTAGAGGATTGAAGTAGAGAAATATGTTGTAACTCCTTTACGATCAAATAGACTAAATCTTCATTTAGACTAATGGTTTCATTTTTTCCAAAAATATTAGGGTATTTAGATTTCACATTATTTTTGAAAAAATTTTGAATTCTCTCGAGTAATACTTTCTCAGTTTCGTTTTCTTTAACACAAAAACTAACCTCATCTTCGGGAGCTTTATTAATCTCATCAACTAATTTACATAATAGGAGATTAACGATTACTTTGGAGCGGGTTCTTGTATCTGTATCGGTATATTTTAGCTTCCCATATAGATGTTGATTGATTAAAAGAAAGGTTTTCTTAAGGTTTGGAGATTTAACCAAATCTTTTTTTTTTAAAATTGCAGTTTGTTTCTCTACGTAATCAGTAATTTTTACCGGCATTTATACTCATTAGAGCATTTCCTAATTATATTATGAAGGATTGTATATAATCCTCTATGATACCTTGTTTTATTTTATTATTTATTAATAGAAAATTAAGTTTTAGAAATCCTATGATTTTGGCATACGAGCATTTCCGTTCATTATTTTGCGGTCAAGAATCATATCATTGACTTGAATTCCTGCGAGCAAACAACCAAAAACTCCATGGACAAATTTTGGTTGAAATAATCCTTTTATTGGGGTTCTCATTTTTAGACGGGTTCTCCCGAAATTGTTAGGATAAGGGGCCATATCATAAACTGCCCCTGAGGGTGAACCAGAATAGCGGGCATACGTAGCTGGAGTAGAGATATCAATAACAAGAATATGCTTTCTTAGGTCCGGAATTAGATATTTTTCCACTTTATCTATGAAAAACTCTGCCCATTTTTCCTTTTTTTCTGTATACTTTTTATAGTTTTTTTCTCTTAACTCCGCCCAATCAGCAAGAGCCATGGGTGTTATTCTCACGATTATGTTCGGTCTCCCGCCTGTAGTTAATGAGGGACAAACTACCCCTATATGGAATAACTTATCAGAAAATGCGATTTGTCCTTTTTCATATGCCTCAAATAATCGATCATAAGTATCTCCACCTGTGGTAATCACATTATATCCACAATCTAAACCTAATCCAGCAAGATCAATTTCATCATCCAATCCTATACTAAGATTCATTGAAGAAGTTGACATTTTCACCTTTTCCACCTTATCGGCATATTTTTTATTATATTGCCTTATAATATCTAATCCCACCATATCCTTCATTGCAACTTTAGGATCTACTGTGGTAACCACATAATCCGAATAAATTTCTTCCCCATCTGATAATCTCACACCCTTTACTTGGTCTTTCTCAACAAGAATCTTTTCTACTTTCGTCTTTAAACGCAATTCCCCTCCCAGGCTTAAATATCGTTCTTCAATTTTTTTGGGAAATTCGATAAAACCTTTCGTTGGGCGAAATGCTCCGTCTAAAAGGGAATTCATAGCCGAAAGTGGTACAATTGCTACAACTTGTTCGCTTGGAATGGCACTAAATTCCGCAAATACATTGAAGATCTCAATAACATCGGGTTCCGTGATTTTAAATTTTTCAAAATATTTTTTGAATGTTTTCGAGGCATTTTTAACTATTTTTGGGCATGAAACTAACATTTTTAGAATTTCTGTAAATTTAGGTTCCATTTTTAACTTAAATAATTCCAAATACATCGCACGAGAATAATCCAAGAATTTTCTGATTTCTTGTGCGTTATTCGGATATTTTTCCATTAACATTTTTTTAAATGTTTCTACTCCTGAAGGTAATTCGAGTACTCTAACCTCCTCTGTGTCAGGATTTACTAAAAAAATCCTCATGTAATATCCCTTAAAGCTCTTAAGCTCTATATCAACCCCGAGATATTCTAAAATTTCTGAAAGGTTAGGAATGATTTGGCAGGTATCGAATACATAATCTTCTCTTTCGTATGATGTCACATATCCCCCCGTTTTTGGTTCTTTTTCAATAAGAAGAACTGGCTCCTTTTTAACATCATGATTAATAGCCCAAGTAAGGGCAGTACTCAACCCGGTTATTCCTCCTCCAACAACGATTAAAGCCTTTTTCTTAGAAGTTTTTATTTCATTCATAATTTATATCACTGTATTAATTTTTCAGTTAATTAATTCTAAAATTAGGATTAATTATAAAAATACTTTTATCTAATATTCAAAGGAATAACATAAATTTTAATTTAAAATATATGGGTGTTTATTTTGCAGTCAGAAGAAATTGAAGTTACACATAGTAAAAAAATTATGATCTCGTATAATTTCGGTTCCCTTTGTAGAGAATTCATTGCAATGGCTTTTGCGGTATTGGTATTTTTTTACTATGAGGTAGAAATCGGATTGAATGTCTGGATTCTCGGTCTGGGATTAGTTATTTTTGCGATATATAATGCTATTAACGATCCACTTTTAGGATTTTTAACCAATAGGCCTTTTAAATTCACAAAAAAATGGGGAAGAAGAATGCCATGGATGCTTTTAGGGGGATTACCTCTCGGTTTTAGTTATTTTTTAATTTTTATCCCTCCCAATGTCGATCCAAAATCAGGAGCATGGATTCTATTTGGGTGGCTTGTATTTACCACTTGCTTATTCGACACTTTTCATTCAATATTCTTTGTCAACTACCAAGCGCTCTTTCCAGATAAATTCCGTTCAGTTAAAGAACGTAGAACAGTTGTAGGATTTCAAGTTGTTTTAGGTGCATTAGGAGTTGCCTTGGGAGCTATATTACCTCCGTTGCTTATAACTTTTGGAAATTTGGAATCATACATCTTTCAAGGATTTGTGGTGTTTGTAATAGGTCTCGTTACTATTATTTTTGCAATACCTGGTTGGCATGAAGATCCGAAAATGATTGAGCGATATCTCGAATCCGTTCAAGAAAAAGTGGAAACTCCTTTTGTTGTTGCTATGAAACAAGCTTTTAAACAAAAATCATTTATAGGGTATATTGTCCTATACACAATGTATTTTGTTATAATAAATTCTATGCAGGCTTCTTTACCTTATGTTGTTCTCTTCATTTTGAAAATGCCGGCAGGTGCAACCTCACTCATTATGGCAGGATTTCTCTTAGGTGCTATGATTTCAGTTCCTTTTTGGGTTAAGATGTCACAGAAAGTAAATGACAATAGAAAAATTATGCTATTGACATCGATTTTAATGGGTATTTTTGTATTCCCATTAGCTTTCATCCAAAATTATTATCTTATGGCCGTTGGAGTTTTTATATGGGGTTTGGCACAAGGAGGATATTGGGCAATGATCTTTCCTACGTTTTCAGATGTAATCGATGAATCCGTAGTTTTACATGAAAAACGTGAGGAAGGAACATATATTGGAATTCAACAATTTTTCGGTCGTTTAGGGCTCATCATCCAAGTCATGAGCTTTGCGATAGTTCATACACTTACAGGATTCGTGGAAGGATCACAAACTCAAACTCCACTAGCAACATGGGGTATACGAATTCATTTAGCAATAATCCCTGGTATTGCCATTCTTTTAGGTGCATTGGTATTTTGGAAAATGTATGATCTAAATCCCGACAGAATAAGCGAAAATCAACTCAAAATTCAACAATTAAAATTATAAAAGAAACAATCTATATTATTAAAATTTTTTTTCCTTTTTTTTTGGCGTTTAGAATATTCTAAAAGTAGGGATAATTTATTTTTGCATATGATATTAAATAATGAAGATTTTGGAGAATTTATTGAATTTTCTGTTAGCAAACGGTTTGGTATTATCAAACTTAATAGAGTCCATAGAGCCAACGCATTAACTATTGATATGGTTAAGAATCTTAAGAAAGCTCTAATTCATTGTCAAAATAATGAAAAAATTAGAGGAATTATTTTAACGGGAAACGGAACAACATTTACGACGGGATTGGATATGGATACTATTGATGGAAGTGATCAAGTTGCGGTGCGGGAGTATGAAAAAACCGCAGCAGATATCGCAGAATTAATTTTTAATGGTAAGCCAACAATCTGCGCTGTTAATGGTCGTGCTATGGGTGATGGGGTTGCATATGCTTTATGTTCGGATTATAGAATCGCTATTAAAGAGAGTTTTTTTATGATGCCTGAAATAAAGTCTGGGATTTTTCCGGGAGCTGGAACTATTGTATTATTGACAAGAATGATTGGAATTCCTTGGACCAAAAGAATATTAATGTTTGCTGAAAAAATATCCACAGAAAAGGCATTAGAAATAGGTTTAATTGATCATATCGTGGATAATCGTGAAGAATTAATGGAGGAAACCATGAGAAAAGCCAGATTTCTCTTTACTAAAAATCAACCAGCATTAAACTTAATTAAATTATGTAGCAATCATCTCTCTGATAAGTCATATAATGACGCGTATAGCTTAGAAAAAGAAGCATTGATGGGATGGGCCGAAGAAAAAGACAAACTCCAATTTGTTGAAAATTTTCGAAACAAATTGATGAATAAATAATCTTTCTGGATTACCCTTCGTTTTAAATTTTCAGAAGTTTATAGATTTATAAGAAAAGAAAACCATGCATTAATAACAAGTTGTAATTTAAAGCAAAATTATGATGGGATTTAATTTTGAGAGTTTAAAATCATGGAAACGAGTAGCTTGTCTAATTACTATAATAGCTACGCTACAGATGATAGTTTTAACTTTAATTGCTATGATATTATACCCAGATGGATATTCCTTTGCAGAACATTTTTTTAGTCATCTAGGATTAACACGCACTCCAAACGGTTCAGATAATACCGTCTGCAGGATTTTATTTATTATTGCTTTAATGGGTGCCGCAATCGGATTAATCCCATTTTGGGCAGTTATGACTACAATTTTTTCAAAGTTAGAAAGAATAAAGTATCTTAGTTACTTTGGGTCCATTCTTGGCTTTCTTTCTTCCCCATTTTTAATGGGTGTGGCAATTTTCCCAGGAGATACACAGGGAGCCCTTCATAGTTTATCCGCGAAAATCTATTTCCTTCTTTTCGCAATCGCAATCGTAGTGTATTCATTAGCAATATTCTTTAATAAAGATTATCAGAACTTATATGCTATTGTTGGGATACTTTTTTCTATTATAATCTGCTTATATATATTCCAGTTTTTTAGTGCTATTGGTCCGACTATGCAAAAAACAATAATTTATGGCTTCTGTTTATGGGGAGCTCTTCAAATAACAAAAGTCTGGAAAGAGGTTGGTACTTAAAGTGATTAAATCTATTCAAACCCATTTGGAACGGATTTTTATTGCATTTTTAACTTTAGAGCTTTTAAAATCTTGGAAACGTGTAAGTTGTATCATAACTATGGTAGGGGGATTTCTATTTATATTACTAACTTTTATCGCTATGTTTTTTTATGAGGGAGGTTATTCTTTCACGGAAGATTATTTTAGCACCTTAGGAACAACCGTTAATGCAAAAACAAGCTCCTCAAATTTAATTTCAAGAATTTTATTTTTAATTGCATGCGTCGTAGTAGGAGCGTCTTTAATTCCATTTTGGATTGTATTTACTACTCTCTTTACCGAATCTAAATTAACATATTATATCAGTCTATTCGGCTCAAGCATAGGAGTAGCATCTTCTCTATTTTTAATGAGTGTAGGAATTTTCGCTGAGGACACCCAATATTTCCTCCATACAACTTTAGCTAGATTGTTTTTCATTTTTATTATGATTGCAATCTTGACATATTCTTTTGTAATTTTATTGAATTCAGAATATCCTAATAGTTATTCCTATATAGGCGTACTATTTTCTATTTCAAGCATAGCCTTCCTATATATTTTCAGATATTCAACACAAATTAGCGTGATTATGCAAAAAATTATAGTTTACGGTTTTTGTTTGTGGACAGTGCTTCAAATTTCACAAGTTTGGAAGAAATATGGAATACCCCTCAATACTAAAAGACTACTGGGATTTTCACTAAAAAGATTTTCTTTTAAACAACAGAAATTTTAACTCATTTCATTGTTTTCTTACATTTTTACAAAAACTTAAAATAACAAAATCTTTAAACAAAATCTAAGTTTATACAAATTAATTATCTAAAGATAATTGGTTTTGTAAACTAACAGATATAAGATTGGAAAAGAATTGAAAGGAGAAATTAGAATAGTTAAATTCTCACGGAAAAAAGGTGTCGATTTTGGCTAAAAAAGATTTTAAAAATGACTCAAATGTGTATATTGGCAAAAAAAGATCAATCAATTATGTCCTAGCGGCAATGGTTATCTTAAATGAGGACCGATCAGTTAGATTACTCGCACGAGGTAAATCTATTAGTCGAGCTGTGGACGTTGCTGAAATTTTAAGAAATAATTTTATTAAAGGTGCCAATTATGGTGAGGTTTTAATCGATTCAGAAGAAATTACTAATAGAGATGGCTCGAAAAGTAATGTTTCAAGCATGGAAATCGAAATCTTACCGCCAAAAAAATAAACTATACAAATAAGATTCAGGAGATAATCAGGAAATATTCTTGATTCTTTTTTTTTAATTTTTATTATACAATTTTTTTAGAGAGTACTTTTTAATTCATTCAACTGAGTTATCACTTTATCAATTTTTTCTTTTGTTATATCTTTGTCTGTCAAATCCCTCATCAATCCGATAAAATCGTTAATGATTGGATGCTCCACTACAACTAACGTCTGATTTAATGTGTTTACGTCCAAAATCAATGCAGAGTTTAATACTTCAGCCATTCCTAATATATCCTTAAGCACTAGTTTATTATCTTCTGTATAATTTACAATGACAATATCTTCCATTATTTGAGAACTATCATTTTTTCGAATTATTTTAAATTCACACATATTTAACTCCTCATCAAACTTCTCTTAAGAATAAATATTTATCATAATGATATAGACGATTTGAATAATAATTCATTTCATTAATAAGTATATTTTTATTATAATCTTTATAATTTCCGAGTTATTGTGAATTATCTGTTAAAAATAATGTTTTTTAATTACGTACAATTTTCAAAGGTATAGAATTTAACTAGCAATTATTTAAAAAAACAGTCGAAATTGATTATTATGGCAAGACCATATCAAAAAGCAAACATACCTGGACCAGAAATGGGAACTTCAGTGCCTGATCCAGTAGTTATGGCGAATCTTTTAAAATCTCCGAAGAAAAAAGTGTTTGTCATTGGCTCAGAATCATTAAGCAAAAATATGACGCTTGATGGAAAATTAGTTGCTGAATACTTTGTAGAAATTGCCAATAAACTTAAATGCCCCGTAGTTGCAACAGGACATGCGCATAAATTCTTGAAGGGTAAAATTGACGCAAACTTACTATATGACATGTCTCTCATAAATATTACAGGCAGATTAAGCGATAAAAACTGGAAAGGTCTCGATGGAGAAGGCCAATATGCGATGGCAATTTTTGGTGGACATATTGTTTATTATGTTAGTCAAACATTATCTAGGATAAAGAATTTCACAAATTGGGTACGAACAATAGATCTAGATAAATATTCCCATCCTAATGCTAGATTCAGCCTACCAAATTTAAGTAATGCTGAATGGAAGGAATATCTCGAAAAAATCATTGAAAATTTATAAACTAAATAATTGAAAATCTATATTTAATAAAATAAATATTATCTTGAAAAAAGTGAGGAAATAAAATATGAGTTTTTCTGACATCCCTGTGGACGTAGGTCCAGTATACGAGGGTGAAAGGATTCGTGCAAAGCAGATGTATGTCGAGCTTGGGGGACCTAAAATTGAAACTGGACATTTCGAATTAGTAAGGGTAAGACCAGCAAAAGAGATCAAAGATGGACAGATTAAGGTCATTGGACCAGATCTTAAGGATATGGAAGAGGGTTCAACCCATCCAATTGGAATTTTAGTGGAGGTTTCAGGCCCTGAGTTGGAAGAGGATTTAGAAGCAGTTTTTGAAAGGCGAGTGCATGAATTTTGCAATTTTGTTAATGGAATCATGCATTTAAACCAGAGATATACAAATTGGATGCGAATTTCTAAAGCCGCATTTGAAAAGGGTTTTAATTCATTCGAGTTATTGGGTACTGTGTTAATTAGACTCTACAAAGCTGAGTTGCCAATCATTAAACAAGCCCAGGTTACAATATATACAGATCCTAAGGAAATTGAAAAGCCTTATGAAATGGCAATGAAAGTTTATAACGCAAGAGACGAAAGAGCTCGAAGTATTAACGATGAAGATGTAGATATGTATTATGGATGTGTTTTGTGCCAGTCATTTGCACCAACCCATTGTTGTATCATTACTCCAAATCGTATGAGTTTGTGCGGTTCAATATCCTGGTTTGATGCGAGAGCTGCATCACGAGTGGATCCTAAAGGACCACTCTTTGAAGTAGAGCCAAAGAAATGCTTAAATGATGTCGCTGGCGAATTTGAAGGAGTAAATGAAACATTAAAGAAACGATCCCTTGGAGAAATAGATAGAATTTATCTTTACTCAGGAATGGAGTACCCACATACTTCCTGTGGCTGTTTTGAAGCCATTGATTTTTATATCCCGGAAATAAACGGTCACGGTATCATTGATAGGAGTTATGATGGCGTAGCGATTAATGGCTTACCATTTTCTGCAATGGCGAATCAAACCGGTGGTGGAAAACAAATGCCTGGTTTCAATGGAATTAGCATACAATACATTATCTCACCAAAATACCAATTATACGATGGACTTCAAGATGGATTAAAGAGCGGTATTGAAACTGTTGTTTGGATGGGTAAAACAGTTAAGGATCGAATAGCAGAATTTCTTCCAGCCGATTTAGTAGATAAAATAGCAACTGAAGAAGATGTCCAAGACATCAATCAATTAAGAGATTGGATTGAAAAAGTAAAACATCCGATTATGGAAACTGAGGGCTATAAAGCTGCAATTGGAGGGGAAGAAGAAGAGGAAGAATGGGAAGAAGAAGGTGCTATGGTTCCAATGGGAACTGTAGGAATGACCATTCCCGGTGCTGGCGGTGTTGGCGGATTTAAAGTAATCCTTAAAAACTGCAAGATTCACGCAGAATCAATTATCATTAAGAGAATTGAACCTAAGCGAAAGAAATAATAATTTATTACTTTTTTTACTTTTTTTTGTATATTGCTCATAGTGATTCATTGTTCTAAACAATAGTATTACAATCTATCTCGTTCTTATATATTTCATTATTTTTTGAGACTTTTATCATTTATAAGCACCTTTAAAATAATGATCATAATACGTCTTGTTAAACAACATTATATAAACTTAAAATGTCGAGTAAGAGCAACTTTAGTTTTATTCATGCAAGTGATATCCATCTTGGCAGCAATCAATTTTGGAATATATATCGGTCCTATGATTTTATTAGGGTATTTCATGAAATACTAGACCTGGGAATTTTTCACCAAGTTGATTTTATTTTATTAGGAGGTGATGTTTTCACCTCACTTGAAGTACTTCCAGAAAATTTAACTAAAATTGTTGAAATATTAAATAATTTTAAAAGTGCTTCCAATGAATCAATTCCTTTGATTGCAATCGAGGGAAACCATGATATTCGAAAATATTCAAGAGGGACAAGGATTAATCACGGACAGTCATGGTTAAAATTCCTTGCGAGCTTAGGATTAATTATTCTTCTTGACGCAAATATTGAGGGTTCACCAGAGCAAATGTTTCCAAATTATGATTTTACTAAAAAAAAGGGAGGGAAAATACAAGTAAAATCCGCTATAATTTATGGGACTCGATATCTTGGTCAAAAACCAGAAGTTTATCTCCCCAAAATTAAAGATGCTATTAAGGTTGATGATGGCCTGTTTCATATTCTAATCCAACATTTTGGTATTCAAGGTCAGATGGAAAATGTACCCGGAATTGATTTTCAGAAGGTACAAATTTTAAAGGATCGCGTAGATTACTTAGCTTTGGGTCATTTTCATCTTCAATTTACTATAGATAATTGGATATTTAATCCGGGTTCTTCTGAAGCTGCTTGTTCAATCGATTTTTCATATAAACGAGGTATTTTTTTGGTAAACGTTCTAAAAAGGAATAAATACATTAAACATGTCAATCCGATTAGGCTAAGAAACCGAAAATCTATGTGGAGAACGATATATTTCAACACCCAATTCAACGACAAGGAAAAGATGAATAATTTTATTATTCAGAAATTGAAAAATTTACTAAAAAATCTCCGAGATGATTTGGAACCTTCTGATCCAAAAGTACCACTCCTATTCTTGTTACTAAAAGGAATAGAACCAGCAAAATCGTGCAAAATTGATGAAAAGTATTTAAGTAAAATCCTTACGGAAACATTACCTTTAATCGGAGTAAGAATTTATCAAAAATTTAAGAATCCATTAAAAACAATAGACAAATTCTTTTAAAAATAATGAAGATTGTAAAAATAGTTAGAATTTAGATATAATATCCCGTGCTATCTTCATGATAAGAATCATTCTCATCATCTTCCTCATCGCCGTCATTTTCACCCATGAGTTTTTTATAGAGAGCTTTTAGAAAATCCTCGGGATTATCAGAATCGACATCTAAATCTTTAAAATCTCTGGGATCGATTTTTATTATACCCCCTTGTTTAAATGGCATAAATTTGCTTCGCATTTCTTGTTGCATCTTTTCTTGTTTTTTCTGCCGTATGACTAATTCTTTTTTCATCAATTCTTTTAATTCATCAACAACAAGGGTATCCAATTCCGAGGGTTCTAAATCCAATAATGTTTGAACTCCAAAAGTTTTCGTAATCTTCTTAATCGCTTTGTCTTTTTTTTCTTCCGGAATCTGATGTATTGATTCTAAATTTAATTTATTTAGAATATTTAGCCAATCAAGTTTTATGGTCCAACTATACTCTTTTTCAGACATAGGGTTATTTTTTATTTTTTCAAGTAATATAGTTTTTTATACTAGTTAAAATTTTCTTTTCTGTTCTTGGTAAGATTATGAATTATCATAGATATAAATGTAATCTTTTTAACTTATAAATTCTAAAATATTCGAAATAACCTTTTCAGGAGCATCTACCAATACCCAGTGAGAGGCATTCTCGATTCGAACAATTTTTAAATCGCTTACATAATCTTCTAATCCTTCTAAAATTTTTGGCGTGAGTGCCATGTCTTTCATGCCATGAATAACCAGTGTAGGGACATTTATCATTCCATTCCAATCGTCAGCAACAGATGGATTTGCCGCACTTGCTCGATAATAATTAACACCAGCGGTTATCGCCCCGGGTTGAGACCATGCTTCTACATATTTTTCTTTATCAAAATCACTAAAGGCTTTTTTATTGACAGCCATTCCGAAGACAGCAAATTTTAGAGCTTGAAAATTTTTTTCGAAAAGGATTTTCTCCCCATCAGGCTGTAAAAATCTGAAAATATACCCACTGGCTTTGACTTGATTTTTATCTTTTTGTTTCATGAGGAGATTATTAAAGATAAGCAGATGTGGCGCGTTGAGTATTATTAACTTTTTTAATAAATCGGGATATTTTTCAGCAAAGCCCCATGCCACTACTCCACCCCAATCATGTCCCGCTAGATAAAATTTACCTAAATTTAATTTTTCACTTAGGCCTTTTATGTCATCCACGAGAATCTGCAGGGAATAATTTTCAACACCATCTGGCTTATCTGAGAGGTTGTACCCTCGCATATCGGGAATAATTAATTGATATTTATCTTTTAATCCCGGAATCACATCTTTCCAACAATACCAAAATTCCGGAAATCCATGAAGCAGAACTATGGGCTCTCCAGCACCGATTATAACGATATGAAGTTTTACTCCATTAATTTCAATATATTTTTCTTCAATTTCGTCTAATATTGTCATTCAAAGATCAACTTTAGTAATTATTAACTACCCAAATTATACTATTTATATTAATATTGACCTTTTTTTATATAGAGAAATGAAAAATAACAATATCATTTTGATCTTAAATAATAAAATAGGTTAAAATTTGATTGTTCTATCTGTCACAACAAATTTCTGATTAAAACGATTTTTAAGGGAATAAACTATTAGAAATTCACTAAAAAATAAATGATTATTTAGGCCGGAATATAACTTACTCTAAGGGGATATTATGGTAAGTATTATAGATGCGATATTTACAATTTTAGTAATTAATGCGATACTTTTAGCACTTGGAAGTATAATATTTGGAGTTGCATGTTGGCGTAAACGAGATTTAATCTCATATCTTCCAATCTATATTACCTTTTCCATTGGAAATGCTTTTTATTTAAACCAGTTTGTTGATGTTACTTATCAAATCATTGGCGCGATGTTTTTTGTTGGTGCGGCTTTGTGTATATTTACTGCATCATTTCAAGATTATTATAAGAATTTTATCAAACCAAATCATAGAGCATCTCAAATCTCTAATATCACTCTTGCTACTGTAGTTGTAAGTCCATTGGTTATAGCTATGCAAATTATCTTGGTAATTTTATTAATATGTGCCTCGATAATGCTCTTGCGTGTATATTTAAAAACAAGATCAACCATAAAATTACTATTTATGACATGTGCTATGGCTGCTGTGTTGGGACTTATATTACAATTAAATCCATTTTTTGAATTAGAATTTGCTTTATTTTTAGGGAATGCAGTTGCAACAGTTTATATCTCGATACTTCTTGTTATAGGAATTGTTGCTAATATAGAATTACAGCTAGATAAATCTATGGATACTCTGAAGAGGGTAATAAATTCAGCACAAAATGTAAGTGTTGATACTTCCAATATGGCAACTGAATTAGCTGCAAGTGCTAGCGAGGTAAATGCATCATCTGAGGAAATTGCTTCCACTGTACAAGTAATGAATAATGAAACACAAATTATAATGGATTCTACAGATGATTTATATAATGTAATGGAATTAATAAAAAGTATAGCTGATCAAACAAATCTATTAGCTTTAAATGCTGCTATAGAAGCAGGGAGAGCAGGTGAATATGGAAGAGGTTTTGCGGTGGTTGCTGATGAAGTACGAAAATTAGCAGAGGAATCGAAAAGCGCCGTTGAAAATACGTCATATAAGATTGATGGAATCATTAAGAATATTCAAAAATCTACTAATTCAATGGAAGGAATTAGTGCTTCAACGGAAGAACAAACCGCATCAATGGAAGAAATAACAGCTATGGCTAATAAACTAGGTTCAATGGCCGAAGAATTAAGAAAAAATCTAACAATGGAGTAATTTTCAATAGAAATATCATTATTTTACTCTTTTTTTTTTAAGTTGTGCTCTATATTTAGTTCTCCATTTCGGTTCTATTATATTTAAAGCATTCACAGCTTCCTCTCTCACCCAATAATACCAATCTTTTAGTGCATTTAATAATAAGTTAGTAGCTTTTTTATCGCCGAGTTCTCCTAAGGCTTTAATGACACCTCGTCGCAAATATCCCACTTTAATATTGTCATTATTAATTTCGGTGTCTTCTAAGATGCTCAATAATCTATTAATCAAAATATTTTCATCTAATTTCTTTTTAAGAGCATCAAGGGCAAATCTCCATACATCAAAACTGTCTAATCCAAGGCAATCTAATAAATTGGGAATTGCAGCATCGGGAAAATGAGTTAAATTACTTAATGCTTCAATTGCACATATGCGAATCTGTTTATTAGATGATTTTAGCATTTCTACTAAATCATTCGTTGCAGAATTCTCTTTTAGGAACCCTAAAGATTCAGCAGCTTCTATTTTAAGATTATCATCATTACTTCTTAACAATTTTTTTAAACTTTCAATAATTAGGGCTCTATATTCACTTCGATACGCCAAAGGCACTAATAATCTAATAGCAGTTAATTTAATCTCATTCTTTTGTTCATTTTCTAAGACCCAAATTAGCGGTTGTATAGCTTTCGCTTTTCTTTCATTATAATGAAACGCTAATAATTTAGCTGCCTCAATTCGGACGTCTGGATCTTCATCTGATATAAAATAATTTTCAATTTCTTCAAAATGAGTCTTATCATGTAATTCGTTTAAAGTTTCTAAAATTTTGACTCTTGTGGTTTTCAAATCTGTTATTGAATATAGACCATGAAGCCGCTCAATCGCTTCGCTTCTACTTATTTTATTGAGATCTTTCAATATCTTATCAAGTGACGTCAAATTATAGTATAGAAGTTTTTTTTCATATAATTTCGTGATAATGAACATTTAAAATTTATACTTAAAATTTATATTGACAGATCTTAATTTTGCTATAATCTTTTTTTAAATAAGAAGAGATACTTAAAACGATAACAAAATAAAATAAATAAAATATTAGAAATCCGTTTTCCTCATTTATCCGAAGAATTTTTTAAGAGATTTTTTGAAATCTTTGCTTGAAGTACTGCTTATTTCACCCCATTCATACTTCCCATGTTTTGTTTTCCTATGGTTGAAATAATTATTAAATGATCTCTCGAAATCGAATGCACTCATACTAGTTTCTTCTCCGAACTTAATTTGGAATAAATGACGAAATAAATCATAGAATAAAGCGGGCATTTCTTTATGTTCACCTTTTATAGCTATTAAATTTTTATTCAAATACTTATTTAATTAATCAAATATTGTTCTTAGATAAACAACCAATTTCATATTTAAATATTATCACACGAATAATATTTTCATATTTAGTTACGATTCATAAAAAAATTAATAAAAACCAAAATAAAATTGAATTTCTTTTTCGAGATTGATCATACAAATAAAATCAATCAATCTACAATTAAAAATTACTCGAACAATTCAATTATTGCATATCCCGGACTGTTAATTCTTTTTCGAAAGTAGAGCGTCCCTTCGTCAATTTCTTTTGTTTTGATGTATCCCCTAGCATAGTCCTTTTCTGAGATGTAGTCTCTTTGTCCAGCTTCAAATCGTTTGATTATTTTTCCTTCTTTCTCAATATGAATTTTAGTTTCTGTTTTTTGTTTTATCTCAAAGTAAAGCCTCTTGCCGTTAATTTCTTTCAAGATTGCTTCAGTAATTAGAGTATCACCGGCTCTTACGGGATGTCTCATTTCAACACCGATTTTGATAATTTTCCCGTATTTTTCCTGTTCAATAAAATCATCAAATATTTTGGTTATAAAACCGTAACTAAACAAGCCATGAGCAATTACGCCCTTATAACCCGCCTTTTGAGCACGATCGTCGTCATCGTGAATAAAATTAGACGCTAATTTGGCAAATCCTCCTAATTTGGAATAATTCCTTATTAAATCTCGCGTTATTTGATCGAACTCGTCCCTAATTACCTTCCCTATTTTGAGATCCTTTATTTTTACCATTTTAGTATCCTCCTGGAGCTATGGTTGCGACACTTTTCACTTTACATACCAGTTCACCGCGTTGGTTTCTTGCTGTTTGAAAAATTTCGCCGAACAATCTCATCTTTTCGTTTACCCAGATTTTACCAATTTTCCCTCGAATTGTGAGAAAATCCCCCGGTCTAATCTTAACGCATCCGTCCCAATCATATTCGTTTGCTGCATGAAGTAATTTCGAAAAATCTAAAAGAAACCCCCTCTTTTTGCCATTTTGTTCAAACGATATGGTTGCCATATTTATATACAGTTTGGCAGAAAACACGTTTGCAAATGCGGGACATGCTATGATTCCACTTTCTTCCGGACCTATATATTTAGGGTCCGAAATTCCAAAACATTTTGCAAATGCTACCATATGTTTATATCTACAGCGGAATTTAACTATACCTGGAATTTCCATCCCTGGAAGATAGTTTATTAAAAATTTCGCATTCTTTTTGATTTCCTCTAGTTCCATAATATCATATAACATTGTTTTTATAGTAAATTATCAAAGAGTTATAAATATAAATTTGATTTCCAAATTATTAATTGAACGACTCATTCGTATTTAATATTATTTTCTTTTTTAATTTGGAGTTTAAATAAAATGAAGCGAAAAATTGCAGATAAGACGTATTTGAACTATTTATTACAATCATTAAATGTAAATGAATTAAAACAGATTTGTAGAGACTTTGAGATAAAAGGCTTTTCGAAATTTACAAAAGCAAAGCTCATAGAATTTATTTTAGATTCTTTAGCCGAAGAAGAAATCAAGGATTTACTAAAAGAAAAGGAATTAGAAATTATTTCAAAAGAGATAGATTTAGCACTTAGCAAAATAAACGGTGAGGATAGAGAATCAATAGCTGCTATCAACATAGTAAATCCAGATTTACATGAAATAGAAATAACTTTTAAAGGTTGGAATTGGGAATCAAAGTCATTTTTATCAATTACAGAAGAGAACATTAATAATCCAGAGCGAGACTGTGATTGCAGAATCGGTTCAAATATGGGATTATGCAATCATTTTTGGGTTGGTTTCATTTATTCGCTGAAAGAAGGGTATTTTAAACTTTCCGATTGGACTTTAACTTTATTACCTGAAAAGTTTGAAGAAAAAATAAAATCAATTAAATTATCTAAAGGGAAGGATGAAGAGGGAGAAGAAAAAGTTGTAAGTTTAGTGGATGAGAGTTCAGATTCTTTCCTACTATTAAGTCATATTGATAATAGTATTACGATCTATGAGGGCGAAATTGAAGATATCGTTGAAAAACAGCAAGATTTTCAAGGTAATATAACTGTATATTATGTAGTTATGTTAAACAATGTTAGATTTGGTCCAAGAGTGCAAAGAAAAAGCGACTTTCATGAAGAAGATATTTTAGATGTTGAAAAACTAAAGTTAAGAATAAGCGAAAACCTGAATAATGAGCATAACTTAAAAATCGGAGATAAGATCGGGGGTAATGGTAAACTCACAAAAGACAATATTTTAGGCTTTATCGTAAAAAATATAAGAAAGATTGAAAAAAAGTGATTAAGTTTTTATAATTCAAAATTGATAATTTTTATAATAAAACATTATCATCATTAAAGAAGTGTATTTAAATGGAAAAAAGATTTAAAGCTCCACTTATTCTTTCTCTGCTACTAATTGTATATGCTTTTGCCTTTTTATTCATTATTGGTGAAGAAGGTGACTTAATACCATTATATCCCGGAGGGGTAACATCAGATTATATACTAGTAATCGTAATTCCAATAATAATAATGATATTAATGTATTTTGTTGGGCATTTAATCGCAAAAATTTTTATTCCCATTCATAAACTGATGAAATTAAACAGATATGACTATTTTCTTATTCAGCCAGAGAAAAAGTTATCAGGTTTAAAAATCATAATTCGCAGTTTTTATCCAGGATTACTTGCAATCAATATTGCGATCTATATAGCCCTCTTAGGAGAATATAATCATTTATTTTATGCAGGATCAGGTGAGCCCAATCTTCCCGCAATGATAGAATGGATAGCAATAATAATTGGAGTACCTATTGCTACCTTTATTATTACCCCTATTTGGATTTTAGATTCTGCGGGATTGATGTGTTCATTAGATCAAGATAAGTATAAGAACCGGGTAACACCGGATATTGAGAGTGTTGGTCGATTTTATTCTACTGTCTTTAAGGGATACGTCGGTATTTCAACTGTTGTTACATATATTCTTATAATATACACTTTCGCTCAGCAAGGAGTGACATTTGGCAATTATTTCATAATTTTCATCGATCCATTCGCATTAATTCTATATTTTGTTTTCTTATCACTAACATTAGAAGCAGGAATGAATAATATTAATAAGCGATTAATGAAAGGAATTGAAAAAATGGGAATTGATACTACTCCTCAAGAGATTAAAATAGTACCTAAAGAATAAGAAAATAGAAGTAATAAATAAAAATGTCTTATTTTTTTTTTTTCTTAATTTTTTACTAAATACTTTATTTCACAATTTTTAAATTAGCTATGAAATAATAAGGGGATATATTAAATAACCAATTATTCATTTTATAATTTAAAATAATAGATTTTTTGCTTAAAAAGAAGGTGTAAGACATGAAATCAGGATTTTTAAATGATATTAACATGATTCTCGCCACAGACTTCTATCAATTAACAATGGGCGCAGCATACTATCAAAATAATTTAGAAAATAAACGGGATGAAGAAGATGACATAGCTATTTTCGATGTTTTTGTCAGAAAATATCCAAAAAATCGTAATTACTTAATTTTTGCTGGATTAGAACAAGCTATTTACTATTTACAAAAGGCTCGATTTACTCCCAAAACCATCGAGTTCTTGAGGAACAAAGAAGTGTTTAAGAATATTGACTCAAGTTTCTTTGATGAATATTTGTCTAAATTTAGATTTAATTTAGATGTATGGGCTATGAAGGAGGGAAATTTTTTCTTTCCAAATGAACCAATTATGAGAGTTCAAGGACCGATGTTCCAAGCTCAATTAGCTGAGACATATTTATTAAATGTCATTAATTTTCAAACTATCGTGGCTTCTAAAGCATCTCGAATTAAAAATATTGCTCCAGATAAAGTTCTTCTCGAATTTGGCACAAGAAGATCGCATAGTCCGCTGGCAGGAGTTTACGCAGCACGCGCAAGCTATATTTCAGGCTTCAATGGCACGAGTAATGTTGTTGCGGATATAGAGTTAGGAATCAACTCAAGTGGCACGATGGCACATAGTTTTATACAGAAATTTGACAAGGAAATAGAAAGCTTTGATATTTATTATGATATTTATGGGCAAAATTCAATAATGCTTATTGATACTTATGATACTGAAAAGGCCGCAGAAAAAGTGTGCAAATATAAAAACAGCATTACAGGTGTGAGAATAGATTCGGGAGACCTCATCGCACACGCAAAGAAGGTTCGAAAAATTTTAGATAAGAACGGGTGTAAGAAGGTACTTATTGTAGCGAGTTCTGATTTAAATGAATATAAAATAAAAGAGATAATTGACAATAATGCCCCAATAGATGCCTTTGGCATAGGAACTGAATTGGCCACATCCCGAGATGATCCAACCCTTGCGGCTGTATATAAATTAATAGAATACAATGGTGTCCCTAGAATTAAAATCAGTGAAGAGAAAATGACCTATCCTGGAAAAAAACAAATTTATAGAATAACTGATGAGAAAGGAATCTTTATAGAAGATTTTTTGATGTTAGAAGATGAACCAGCCCCTTCTAATTCAGAGGCATTATTAATTCCAATTATGGAAAAAGGCGAATTAATCTATAACCTACCTAATATAGACGAAATTCAGCATTATTACTTGGAAAATATAAAAACCTTACCAGATGACTACAAAAAATTGGTAGAAAATCATATTTTCAAGCTCAAAATCTCTAAAAACCTGCAAGAACTTACAAACACACTTAAAAAAAAAATATATTAATTAAAAAATTAATAAATATGCCTCGAGAGCTTCCATTACTTTTGGAAAGAAAGTTGCGATTGATACTACAAAACTCAGTAATATAGTGAAGTCAATAAGCCATTCTTTTAAAGAAGATATTTCTAAATATTGATCATTTAAGAATTTAAGTTCTCCCATATCCTTGAATTCGTGCATTATAAACCCGGGTGCTAATTCTTTAGCTTTTAGAGCAGTAATCAAATCTTTTCTTCTATTCTTTACTTCATTGAGCGCGGTTTTCTTTTGTTGATGTATAGATCTTTTCCATCCTACCAGTGAAATAAAGAATAACATGATAACAATCAATAAAATTGCACTGACAATGATTATAATGACAACAAAATTTATGCTACGGGCCACAAAATATACTAATCCAGAAGAGAGCATTAAGAATCCAGAAGTAAATATATAAAGACAAATCGTTCTGAGATTTTTCGTTAATTCTTGGTCTACGTTAGGAGCATGAAACCTGTCAAAATTAAATCTAAAATCTTTTGAAAGATGGTATTGCCCATAGGCAAAGGCTCCTATAATATAAATAGCTACGGCACCCATTCCGAAGTTAATTGCCCATAAAAAGAAAATATCTGAAAAGAAGAAGACATCAATCAGATACGCTATAGCAGCATTGGTATCCCAATTACATACTAGTATTAATTCTATAATAAAATATGGGATGCTGTAGAGTAAAAATCCAATTAAAAAGGCCAGCATAAAACCTCCCGTGTTGTGCGATGTGAGTCTTAAATCCGTTCTCATTAAAAATGAGGGCTCAATTTCTTTTCCCATTAATTTTGATTGCTCATCATAATGCTTTTCCGTAAAATCTATTAATTTTTGATATTGTAAAAATAAAAGCAGAACGATCACATAAAATACGATGATAGGCACTTGACTTGAGATTATTTCAACCAGAATAGGCGCTCCTGTGTGGACGCTCACTTTTGGAAAAATATAATATGGCAAGATAACCACTAAATAAAGTACCCAGGAAAGATATGCTACAAAGAAAGTAGTCCAAATATTAAATTCAAATGGTTTATGAGGTTTTTTTCTCACTATTCTATGAAACATTGCTTCAATGTAATCTACTTTATCTGGTGATGATTCAAAAGGAGGAACTTGTATCTGTTTTGAAACTTTCCCTGATCTTTTGTATTTACAAAAACGAAACTCTTTATCTTTAAAATAATCTCTATCATAATATAAAAATCTAATAGACTCTGCAAATTGATTCTCAATATTTAAAATTTTTACCCATTGGTTATCTGGTCTGCGAATTTTTTTCACACACGGAAACTCTTTAATTGGATATGGTTTTTTCGGATCTATTTCGCTTATTGGAGGATAGTTATAATTCTTATTATAAAGTAATTTTTTCACTGACTTTATGAAAAGTTTAAAATATTGAGTCCAAAAGAATGCATTTAACGTTGCCCATCCATAAAATAGTATTTGTTGTGTTTCATTAGATTTTGAATCATAGATCTCAACAGGTTTTTTGCCTCTAAAATGACCAAACAATTTCAGAATTTTTTTTTCTTCTTTAGTTAGTTTATCATGATACATAACTCGTTTCCAACGGAATTTCCACGTAAGTATTAATAACTGGATTATTTTTACAAAATAATCTAAAGGATCGAAAACTCTCTTATCTAAAACCTCTTCTTGAGATGTAATCATGCTGATCAACTTTTGTATTTATTGAACTTCTGTAATATTTATCTTTTCTTTTTTATTTAAAAATTTTTACTTAGTTTTGAATTTTATATTCTTTTAAGGTTGAAAACCTCTCATTAGAATAATTTATGCATTAAACATTAACCGAAATAGACGGTTTAAACACCTTAAATGCCCTAAAAAATAATACTCAACATTAATTATTCGTTGCATTAACAATTTAAAGCTTTAAATTGTTTCAAATTATAATTAAAATATATATTAATATGATTAGATAATCATTTTAATAATATCTAAAAAAAAAATAAACTGATGTAAAATGTATCATTTAGACGGTACTGAATACTTAAAGGAAAAATATTACAGAAAGACGGAAAGCATTTGTCCTGAATGCCTACAGAAAATTCCAGCTGAACTCATAGAAAAAAACGATGAAATTTGGATGGAAAAGACGTGCCCTGAACATGGGTTCTTTAAGGATAAGATTTCAAGTAGTGCGAAATATTATAAATGGACTCATTACGGCACTAGCGAATGGAATTTTGAAAAAAATGGTGACGCAAACCCTCCAGATATTCCGTGCAGTGATCCAAGAGGCTGTCCATATAATTGCGGCTTATGTACAGAACATTTATCCACATGTTCATTAGCTTTAATAGATTTAACAAATAGATGTAATTTTAACTGTAACTTCTGCTTCGCTAATGTACAGAAGGCTGGTTATTTAGTCGAGCCAACGCTTGAAGAAATTGAGAAAATCATGGACCACTTTAGAAATAAGCCTATTCCTGCGGTGAGTATTATGTTTTCTGGTGGGGAACCAACAGTACGAAAAGACTTTGCGCAGATATGTAAAATGGCAAAAGATAAGGGTTTTAAGGAAGTAATTGCTGCAACGAATGGGTATGGTTTCCAGAAAAAGAAAGGAGGTCTTGAATGGACTAAAGAAGTCTATGAAGCGGGATTAGATACTCTTTATTTACAATTTGATGGAGTGAATAATGTAACTTATGAAAAAACTCGCGGAATCAAGAACTTAATGGATTATAAAATGCGAGTTATTGAAAATTGTCGAAAAGCAGGACTTTCGTCGGTCAACCTCGTCGCCACGATTGTAAATGGGGTAAATGACAAAGAAATTGGAAATATTATTCAATTCTGTATTGATAATATCGATGTTGTAAGAGGGATCACCTTTCAACCCGTTTCTTTATGCGGTAGAATTGCGGCTGAAGAGCTCCAAGAACTCAGAATAACCAATGCTGATGTAATCAAAGAAATTGAAAAGCAAACTAATGGTAAGATTAATATTGAAACTGCATGGTACCCTTTAACCTCGATTGTAGAATTTGGGCGCATTATCGCTTATTTAGCAGATGTAGATGCTATTGAATTTACCTGTCATCCTGATTGTGGTTTTGCGACCTATATGGTCATTGATCCAACCACAAACGAGATGGTCCCTATTACAGATTACCTTGATCCATTAGAGATTATAGATTTTTCGAATAAATTCTGGAAGAAAATTAAACATAAAGAGGAAAAGCCAATAGAATTCTTTTCAAACTTTTTAGGAGATTTTGGTAAAACATTGGATAAGGGGTTAGAATTCTTAGATAAAACTCAATTAAAGGCACGATTTCTGTTAGGAATGCTACAATATATTAATAAGCCGGGAAAGCTTATGGAAATGTTCAGCAGAGTATTAATAAACGGCGATTGGGAGAGTATCAGTTCATTCACTCATGGAACTCTTCTCATCAGTTCTATGCATTTTCAAGATGCGTATAATATGGATCTTGAAAGGACAAAGCGCTGCATTGTCCATTTTGGCGTGGCAATGCCCGATGGTACAGTTAAAGAAATTCCATTCTGCACACATAATACTTTACATAGGCCTGACATTGAGAAGCAAATTGCAAAGAAATTGACGGATAAGGTGAAAAATGAATTTGATACTGGTACAGGTCAATTATCATTAGAAGCTGAACCAGATATTATGCGTAATGGTGGATTGGAGAAGGATAAATTAGAAAAATAGGTGAGAAATAGATGGCTGAAAAAGAATCAGAAATGAAAGTAAGAGAATTAGTTGAATTGAATACATCGGCAGCGAAAGAATATGAAGAAGCCATGTTAAATAGAGTAGAATATTTCGCCAAGAAGAACGCTGAAAAATCTATTTTTAACAATTTCATGCAAAATACTGTTGTAAAAGGACTAAGTACAATTTTAGACCTAAAAGTAAAACTTGATGAGTCTTTAGGTAAGGAAAACTTAAAAAAAGTCCATGACGTGCTTGACCAAATCTTTTTATTTGGACTTTAACACATTTTTTATTATTTATTTATGATCTAATTTTTTTTAAATATTCTTTTTTAAATTTTTTTTAAAGCATTGAAAATTAAAAGAAAGTCCAAATTAACTTTTGATGAATAAAAAAATCAATTTGGATTTGAGAGAGGAAAAAAAATTATGAACTATTTTTTTTAACTCTATCGCGTTTTTTCTGGTGGAGTTCAGCCATTTGATTTTTGATTTCGGAAACCCTATTTTTTGAGAGGGGGTAGAAAATTATACATATTCCTAAAATCCCAGCTGCAATCATTGGGAACACCGCCATTAATAGCCTAAGACCGAAAACCACATCGACTCCTGGATTAGGGGTATATTCTTCCCATCCGGTTGAGGAAAACACAAGCGAAATGGTTAAGATAGAAAAAATACCTGTTATTCTCATAAAGAAATTGGTAGGCCCAAAAAACGACCCTTCCCTACGAATACCAGTTTTGAGTTCATCTTCGTCGATAATATCAGCGATTAGTAGGGTTGTAAAATATAAAAGTCCTCCAAATCCTATTCCACTTATGACTATTACAAGGATGGCAGAATTAAAATCACTTATAAACAAGAGGGGAATAAATGAGATAAATAAAACACAGAGTGCGATAAAATATCCTTTTTTACTTCCCTGCTTGATACCTACTTTACTCCATATAATCATGGAAGCGATTGCTACAATCTGATTTAATACTAACAATATCCCTGAAGCTAATGTGCTTTCTTCATTTAATACGAATTTACTAAATTGCGGCATAATAGTGGCTTGTAAAAGTTGGATGTATTCAAATGCGACTAACATAATAGTATAAAGAACAAACGCACGGTTCTTAAATGTGTATTTAAGACCTTGAAAGAAACCAAATTCTTGTTGACTGTCTAATTTAAATTCCTCTCTTTCCATTATTCCCCATTTTAGAGAAATTAAAAAGGTAATCGCAACGATTATTGTTATAATAACTCCGCTGATAAGATATCCTTCTCTTACAGAAATTTCACCTATAAAAATGCTCGGGATTAAAAAGCCTCCAATGATTCCTAGTACAGAAAAAATTTGCCTATAGATATTTACTTGGGCACGATCTTCTTCTGAAGTATATAATTCTGGAAAAAGACAATCCAACGGGACTGCTATCATTGTAAAAAATGTATCAAAAGCAAAGAGAATGAGAAGAAGATACAAAAAGATGAATATTGATTCTTGAAATGGAACAATCCAAACAATAACCATGATAACTAGAATGGGAACTAATCCCAGTACAATATAAGGTTTTCTACGTCCCCAGCGGGTGCTGGTGCGATCTGAGATGTACCCTAACAGAGGGTCATTAATCGCATTCCATGCCGCCCATATTATATAAGCCAACGAGATATAATATACTGATAAGCCTACAGCTGAAAAATAGTATGTAAATACCCACACCACAAATACTACTTGTATTAGCCACCCGGGTAAGAATGCGAGGGAGAATGCGGTCTTTTGTTTTATGTTAAATCCATGATCACTCATCTTAGGTTATGGTAATTTTTAAGCAATTTAATAATTTGACTTTTGAGTTTATGGTTCTACCAGTATTTTTATATCCTTGATTTCGGGATCAATTCCACATTCGAATCCCTCCTCAACAATATCGTCCAGAGGAATGATTTTGGTAACTATAGGGTCTGGATCAATTAGTTTACGAGCAACTAAATCAATTGCAAACTCATAATCCTGCCTAATACAACTAATAATCCCTTGAATGCGATTTTGGTTTATAACATATTTGAGAAGATTAATTTCAACCGGTTTATCCCAGAGTCCGATTTGTACAATTGTACCTCCCTTACATACCACATCAAGAGCAGCGTTTACTAAAACAGGTGCACCTGAGCACTCAAATACGAAGTCAGCACCCGATGCACCTCTTTTATTAGCTCGTTTAATTTTCGTCAAGAAAAGCTTTTTTAAAGCGTAATCCGGGTCAAATTTTTTAGCTATTTCTAATCTATAGGGATTTTTATCAACAACTACAATGCTACTCGCTCCTGCGATTTTTAAACATTGCAACATGAATTGTCCAATTGTTCCTAGACCAAATACCACAGCAGAATTACCTGCGACGAAATTAACTTCTCTCAATGCGCATAAACCTGTTCCTATTTGATCAAATACGGTGCCGTGTTTAAAAGGAATTACATCTGGAAGGGAAATAAGACATTGAACTGGAACCACTAGAAATTCCTCAAAACCTCCATTTCTTCCGATTCCAATCCCTTCAAAAGAACCATCGCATAAATTAGTATTCCCTCTTTGACAATAAAAACATTTTCCGCACGGCAGCCCTGGAAAAATTGTTACTCGATCACCTATTTTCCATCTTTTTACTTCAGATCCTATCTCTGCGATAGTCCCTGTAATTTCATGTCCTAATACACAAGGAGCTGGCCATAATCCAGTTTTATAGAATTCTAGATCTGAGCCACATATTCCAGCATACTTTACTTTTACTAACACCTCTCCTTTTTGAGGAGCAGGTTTTGGAATATCTACAATCCTAATTTGTTTTTTTCCTTCATATAATGCAGCCTTCATAATTATCCTCCTTAAATTATGGATTAATATTTTCAAAATGTATTTTTGAGATGATAATTTAAATAAGATTATTGTGGCTTTTAATTTAATTACCTTACCTGTTATTATTGTATTTTTAGCCAATGGTTTTGGACAATTAATTTATGCTATACAATTACAAAGAAAATTTCCAAATGAACATAATTTTGTCAACTCACTTATAATTTTTTTACTCTGGATTCTCGCAGCTATTTTATATCCTCATTTTTATTCAACATCCAATGCAAAGATAATATTTTTTCAAATGCTTTCTACAATTTTTATTTGTTGCATCACTCCACTTATATTAGCTCTCATTTTACTTTACCAATATCAATTTGTTATAAAAAAAAATCCAGATATCAAACAAAAACGCAATATTGAAAGTTATTTAAGGAATTTCGACAAATTTAATAATGAAATTGAGGATATTAGAGCATATAATTTAAGTACGGATATCCATAGAAAAGCTCTACATTTAATTCCGGCAGGGATTATTATCTTTCTTTGGGTCTTTGCAGTCTATATATGGGCAGGAATATGGAAATCAGACCAAATATGGGGCATTAGTGGTGAAGATTTTGGAAGATTTTTAATATTTACAGTAGGTTTTTCTGGAATTTTAGTGTTCGCAACGTTAGATTATGTTCGATTATCCTATATTTTTGAAAAGCGTAACATTTACCACTTTTTACCGGGTATGGTGTCTGATTTATTATCAAAGACAATAAAAAGAAGAGAAATTTATGAGTTTACAAAACCCGCTGCTTTAGTTCTTGCGTTTGTTCCTGTATTTTTTTTTTCATTTGGAATTTTTGCCGCTGCTGCACTTATCGCAACCCTAGGTGATGGTGCAGCATCCATTTTTGGAATGAGATTTGGTAAGCGAAACTTTCCTAAAAATAGTAAAAAAACGGTAATTGGTTATTTTGCAGGATTTTTGGCTTCTTTGATAGTAAGTATGACTGCTTTATGGATATTTGAATCCGAATTAGTATTGATAAAAATTATAGTAATAGCTCTTGGAGGAGCCATTATGTTTTTAGTTATTGATTTATTAAGCCTTAAGATTGATGATAATATCTTAAATCCAATATTTTGTGCCTTAATAATGGGAATTCTATATTTTACTCTATAATTTTAAAGAAAATCGGGCTACCAGCGCCACTTAATTGCTTCTGCGTGCCCTAAAACATTCTCAACTTGAACTTTAGTGCCATCATCTAATATTACGTTTCCAGAATAATATCCATAGGCAATAACTGACTTAGAGTTGAAGATCACAAAATTCATCCCCGATTGATGATGAAAAATTGGTTTTAAGGTCATCTCAAATCGTCCATCTTCACTGGTAAACTGCCAGGGGTCCATAGGATCTTCGGGAACGTGAAATTTGATTGGTCCCAGTTTGTGGCCTCTTCCATCATAACCAACCATATTTTTATCGTGAAGGGCTGGATCTTCGTAAGAGTGTCCATGGCTAAACCATATCTCGTGTCCATCTACTGTCTTACCTGATGCTCCACCCCAGTACCAATTGATTTTATACGGCCAGACTCCTCGACCCCAATCAAGACGACAATAGCAATTTTCGGGAGAAAACTTATAAGCTTTATCACCGAAAAATACGGTTCCTTCGACTGGCATCCACATTATTTTATCTGAATAGTAAAAAAGTTTTTTCTTTTTGTAGCGATTTACTTTTACAATTGAGTCTTTAGAAGGATCTTGATATAATACTAAACTTCCTTTCAGCCCTTTTTCTGAGAAAGTAGGAAAATCGAAAGAAATTTCCCTTTGATCTGCTAATTTTTTAATAGTCAGGTCAAACATCTCATTATGAAATTCAATATCTCCTTGTTGTGAACTTGTTGGAAGGTTCCAAGTCCCTTTCGTGAAGAATTTTTGTAGCCCTCCCACATAGACCTTTTGTTCTTTATAATCCATTACTTCGAAGGTAACAAGACCCATATACCCTACATCAGCAATTGTCACACTAAAATTATAATCTGGATGGTTAACTACATAATTATCCCACTCTTTAAGACGATGCCATTTAGCACGGACTTTTTCTCGATTATAGCGCACAATTGGCTTTCTTGCCCATCCATCTTGAATGAGCACACCATTGTCATCAAACAAATCGGATGGTTCAGTAATTTCTTTACTCATGTGAAATTCTCCTTATTTGAAATATATGTAATTTATATTATAATACATCTTAAAGATTATTAAAACTAATTTTACGAATATTAAATTGCGTTATGTGTAGATCAAATGTTTCATGACACAATAAAAGGGTAATTTAGAAACATAGTTATCTACCCATTAATGAGTTGTTGAAATGAATTATTTTCCATCTTTACAATTAGATTTATCTGGCACCTTTGAGGCTTTCTTCTTGAAATATTTAAATTAAATTCTGATTTAGGTTTTTTAATGATAGAATTCATTTTTTATCATTAATCTGATTTTTTAATAGTAGTTTACGTTTTCTTGTAATTATTAAAAAGGGCAAAAACTTATATTAATTAAGACTTGTTTCTACTCATGATTGAGTAGAAAGCAAAAAAAATAATTGTAATTAATTGAGAATTTACATGAATGAAAATGTAGAACAGGCAATTAGAGAATTAGCCCAAGGAAATTTCATACTAGTATATGATGTTGATGGGAGGGAAGAAGAAGTAGATCTGGTGTGCTTAGCAGAGAAAGTTACACCAAATCATGTGTATCATTTACGTAATGATGCTGGGGGTTTGATTTGTATAGCTATGCATGCTAAAATAGCCGAGAAATTAGGGTTGCCTTTCATGTTAGAGATTTATTCAAATGTGTTAAGTCAATATTCAATTTTTAGCAAAATTTCACCCAATGTTGCATGTCCTTATGGTGATAAACCATCATTTTCAGTTACCATTAATCATATTGATACATATACAGGTATCACTGATAATGATCGTAGTTTAACTATTAGGGAATTTGGGCTACTTGGATCTCAAATTTATCAAAATGGAGCAAAAAGTAAATATTATAGAGATAAATTTGGAGAAAAATTTAGAGCTCCAGGGCACACACATCTATTGATTGCAAACCGACAATTGTTAAAAAAAAGATTAGGGCATACAGAATTAACTGTTACCTTAGCATTATTAGGGGGTCTTTCTCCAATTTCAGTATTATGTGAAATGTTAGATGGAACAACTGGCAAGGCACTTTCAATTAAAAAAGCAAGAGAGTATGCCAATAGAAACAAATTAATTATGGTTAAAGGTAAAGAGATTGTTGAAGCTTTTGATGAATATCTTAATAAGGTGAAAATTTGAGCAAAATAACTGTTGGTATTGTGGATACAACTTTTGCGCGAGTAGATATGGGACGCATGGCAATAAATGAAATTGAGAATACAACTAGTAATGTAAATCTTATTAGATATACAGTTCCGGGCATGAAAGATTTGCCTGTTGCGTGTAAAATTCTTTTTGATCAACATGAATGTGAAATGTGTTTAGCTCTTGGAATGCCTGGTCCAGATGATAAAGATAAAGTATGTGCTCACGAGGCAAGCCAAGGTATTATAATGTGCCAATTAATGACAGGAAAACATATCATTGAATGTTTTGTACATGAAGATGAAGCAAAAACTCCAGATGAATTAATTAAGGTATGTGATAATAGGGCACGAGAACATGCTCAAAATGTTTTGAAACTATTATTTGAAAAAGATTGGCTAAACAAAAATGCTGGAATGGGATTAAGACAAGGGTATCCCGATGTTGGGCCAATTAAATCCTAATAAGGTGTAGAAAAATGAGTGAAAATAAAATTAAAATTGGGATCGTTGTTGGAGAATTCCATTATGACATTACAGAAAATATGTTAAATAAGGCTGTAGAACATGCCGAATTTTTGGGATGTGATGTTGTGGAAGTATTTAAGGTGCCAGGTAGTTTTGATATGCCTTTAGCAATAAAAAACTTATTAGCAAAGGATATCATTGAAGGTGTTGTTTGTTTGGGAGCAGTAATTAAAGGAGACACTGATCATGATCAGATTGTTGCCCAACACGCAGCAAGAAAAATGGTAGACTTATCATTAGATTTTAATAAACCTGTCTCATTGGGAGTTTCAGGACCTGGAATGACTAGAGTTGAAGCAGTTGAGAGAATTGAGGATTTTGCACGCCGTTCTGTAGAAAGTGTGGTCAAAATGGTAAGGAGAATACGAGATTCTAATAAAAGTTGAGGTTGTTTTATTGATACAAATAACTTATATTCAAATTGACAATTTCGGACCATTTACAGAAGAAATGGGTAACTATAGAGAGCATAAAATTCAAATTCTTCTCTCAGAAATATATATTTTCTTACAAAAACAATTTAATCGCTATGGAAGTCTTGTATTTTCTGCCTCAAAAGATAATATGATGGCGGTTTCAAATGGAATATCCATAAAGCATCATCAAATTTTTATTAATAAATTAGAAAAAAAATTTCCTATCACAGTCAGTATGGGAATTGGAATAGGAGATACCCCATTAAATGCTCAAATTGAAGCATCAAAAGCATTAATTGCTAAGGGAAGTGCACAGTCTTCAAGAAAAAAAGTACTCGCATATAATGGTCACAAATTGCCTGTAAAAAAGAGTGTTAAAGTTGCTCACATTGATATAAATTACTATACGAAATTAGCTACAGATGTAAATCCGTTCTATAAAAATTATATAGATTTGAATAGAGGTTATTTAACATTAATGGAAAATTTCCAAACTATAGGCATTCTTTGCTTTTTCAATGGAGGAGATAATTTTATTTGCATATGTCCTCCATCAATGGAACCTGATGAATTAATACCAACAATAAACTTATTTGAATTTAAACATAAACCATGGAAATTGAAAGCAGGGATTGGAGTTGGAGATACTATTTTAGAAGCAATATCTAAGGCAAATATTTGTTTAAAGGAAATACGAGAAAATCATAATACAAAACAAATTATGGTTCTAAATTGAGGTTTTTTGTGATTCAGACTTTTTTATTACTGCGCTAAATAGTGATTGTTATATGAATAATTTCGTTTTTATTCCAATCGGAAGTTATGAACAACATGGCCCTCACCTGCCTCCTGAAACAGATTATATAATTGCTAAAAAAATAGTAGAACATGTAGCTCCAACATTTAAAGGTAAGATAATTGAAGGGATTAGGATAGGCATCTCTCCAGAGCATAAAAAATTTAAAAATTCAAAATCAATTTCCAAGAAAAAATTTAAAACCCGAGTAAATAAACTTCTAAAAAATTTTAATGAAGATGCGAGGTTTTTTCTTATAAATGCTCATGGGGGAAATAATCATGTTTTACGTTCAATCCAAAAACTACATGAAGATAAAATTTTGGTTTTAAATACATTTTCAATAATTAAGAAAGAATTAATGAAAATAAGAACGTCAAGAATTGGGGGAATCTGTCATGCTGGAGAGTTCGAAACGTCAATTATGATGCTTTTATTTCCAAAAAGGGTAAAAATGAATAAATTAAAGAAAAGTGATGTAAAATATATCCCTAAACTTGATCCAAATTATAAGTTCGAGAAACCTGTAAAATGGAGAACTATAGATCTTAGTAAAAGTGGAATATTAGGCGATCCACTTCACGCTTCAAAAGAAAAAGGAGAAATATGGTTTAATATTTTAATTGAAAAAATAACATCTTTAATTGAAGAATTTATTTATCAATCAGTTTAATATGATGAAATTATAAATATGAAAAAAAAATAAAATAATTTAGAGGTTCATTTCAATAAGTTTTTTCTTTATTTCAATCGCTCGTTCTTTAGATATATCATGAAATTTGATGAAGATAAGCGTACCAATTAACATAATTATTGCCGGGATTATTGAAATTTGAAGTAATAGACCAAATTTAGCAAAATCGCTATTATCTGTACCTAATTGAGCATCATAACCTGTACTAGTAGCTATTATCGCAAAAACTAAGATTTGCCAAAAAATCGCTGTTGCAGAAAAAAATCGTAATATCCCTAGATAGGAACCTTCCTCACGAGTACCATGTTTTAAAGTTGCGTTATCAACACCTTCAGAAAAGATTGCATTAAGCAAAGCAGATGTACCAGAAACACCAATAGCCCAAAAGATATATACTAGGACTAATATGAAAAAATTGACAGCAAATATAAAACAAGCTGTACTTATCACAATTAAAATCAATGTATAATTGAAAGCTTTTCTCGATCCTATCTTTCTTGCTATTTTCATCCATATTGGTACTGACACAAAAGCCACTAAAAAGAATGTAAGGCCTGTAATAGCAGTCATTTGTATAGGTAGCCCTAAAGCATCTAATATATAGAAGGCAGTCCCAACAGTTACACAAGATACGGCTACTACATAGAGATCATAGGCTATAACTATTGCCATCCAATTTTTATCTGTTAAAGCTCTTTTTATAAGTACTTTTGGAGGTGAGGAACTTTTTCCTTCAGTATCTAAAGTGATTCGTAACTCTTTCATTTCTTCAGGTTCACGAGCGCTTAAAAGATGCGGAATAGCAATGATTATCAGTATTATTATTGTAAATAAATTAGCATAGAAGAAAGCCATTGGATTAGTGACTCCTCCAAACATTCCCAGTAAAACCGGACTAGTAATCGCAAACAATATCGCAACCATTCCATACAATATATAAGAATATGTGCCAAATTTTACTCTTTGCTTTTGATCCCGTAATCTATCGACATTTAAGGCTGCAAAACTCAATTCATATAACGTTTGAAAGGCATCATAAATAATGATTATAATCAAAATCCATATTACAGCTAATAATGGATCTAATGTTACAGGAACATAGAGTAAAAGAAGACTTAATAAAGCTCCAAACAGTCCAATAACAATATAAGGAAACCTTTTCCCATGCTTCGAGGTAAACTTAGAAGAACGATCCAGTAAATTACCAGTTAATGGATCATTTACTGCGTCCCAAATTACATATATTCCAAAAATAAGAAGAACATATAAAATTGGAATACCTATTGCTTTTAGAGCAAAAAGCTGTATATTATTTCTTATGCTCCAAAACGTATTTAAAATTGCAAGATTTAAAGCAAAAGCAATCATTTTTTTATTGCTAAAGGGTTCATATTTTGTTAACTCATCGTCTGATGACATAGTTTCCATCACTTTTTGACCTTTTTTAGTAAATTTACTATTACATTAGATATCTTAAGTTACTCATGATAATTTATAAATACTTATTTTTTTCTGTTCATGTAATTGTTATTTACACAATTTCCAAAAAAAAATAACTATGTTTATATATACAATCAAATAACAGATTGATTCTATAATAATCATGACGAATAAAAAAAAACCGTAATTAACGTTTCTTTAAACAATTTAGGTCTATATTTAAAGGTTAATATCTGATTAGCTTTAAAAAATTTTATATATAGATTATTCGTGATTATTATGTCTTATAAAAATATATTTAAATAAACATCCATTTTTCTAATACCTTTAATTGCATCGAATTTAATCCTTCTGATAACTGTTATCGAATAACTGAAACAAATGGTAAGCTTTATAGAAAAAAACTCATGGGATTTCTTAATTTTAATGGGGACTTAGAAAAAAGCGTCCATTTTCTTAATCCCTTTTATTTCATCAAAAGAAATTCCGAGAGCATCAAGCACTTGCTCTAAGGCAGATTTAAGTAGTTCTTTATACTTCTTAGAATCAATATCTTGAAGTTTTGCGAGCTCGATTGCCTTTGCACCATTAGGACCTTTAGTCTTTACGAAACTAATGGTTTCCCCTTTTTGATATTCTTTCCCTGTAGCGTTTTTTAATTCGATTGCCGCTCGGACATGTTGAGGAATGACTTTTGTATACCCCTTAAGATTCTTTTGCATAGCAATATTGATTGCATAATCTTCTAAACTAAATGCATCAGGTTTTCCTATCTTACTGAGATTTTCTTTTACAATTTCGATAATTTCACTCCGAGCTTTTGAAAATTCATTATCATTTGTTACATTTTTCAAGATCTCTAATAAACTGCCAAAGACTTTTTTAATGAACTCAGGTGTATTTTTCTTTTTTGCTACTAAACCTTTTATATCAACATATTTAGTGTTCTTATAGATTCCTACATAGTTTTTCTTCCGTTCAGAAAGGGCTAAAAATTGGTAAGTTTTTTCTTCTTCTAAATCAAGATCAAGCTCCTCTTTACTCCATTTCGACAATTCATCCATTTGTTTATTTGTAGGGTTTAATAAAAAAACGCTGTCAGTATCGCCATAAAGAACTTGGACACCAATCTCTTCTGATTTTTTGATAGTTTGCTTGATTGAGTATTGACCTATTGAGGTTGTACTTTCAGCAACTGGTAAACAAAACAAGGGGAAATTCAAAGAACCGAAAACACCATATGAACCGTTAATAAACACTTTAAGAGCTTGCTGAATAGTATGATAGTAGCTTCGTTGTTTTTCAGTTAAATTCTTATCCCCTGATTTTGGCTTAAAATACTTTACTCTAATATCCCGGAAAAACCCAACTACATATGCAAAGATACCCATTTTATGGGTACAGGTATGGTATGGCGTTCCTTTTAGAAGGTTGTCTTCGCAATCAGTATGTGGACACAACACAGTTTCATAAGACAAGTTGTATTCCTTAATTATTGAGGGATACAAGCTTGCGAAATCCATCACGACTACATCATAATGAATCCCCGGAACAGGAGGAATAACATATGCTCCTTGAAAACCTTTTCCCTCTATTATTGACTTTTTATACCCTCCTTTTTTTACTTCAGAGATTTCTGATCGACGAGGAATAAGATTCCCTTTTCTGCGATGCTCAAAATAAAAGATATTTTGTATCCAGGTTGAAATTTGCCGACGCACCATATCATGAATCGGCATTTTTGTAATCCTACATAATAAAATGATTAAATTCCAAACTAAGGAGTTATTGAACTTAGTTAATTCTAAAGTGAGTATGGAATCCTTTAAATTGTACCAAGAAAGGATGTTATATTCCATATCATGGATTTCTTCTTCGTGCTGATACTTCTCTTTTCCTAATAATGCTGCGCTAATGGCATTTAATGAACTGCTTTCATATGAACCACTAAAGGCATATCCGGAGATACTACGATTAAAGAAGAAATTAAATACATCAATATGAATCCCGTGTCTTAAATCACACTCAGCTTTAGACATAATTCCAAACCCTCGTTTTACATGAATGGGATTTAAATCTCGATCAATTTTTAGTTTTTCTGCCCTATGAAACATATAGTTCAAATCAAAATTATCTCCATTAAAGGTAATAACTACAGGGTACTTCCACATCAACCGAAAGGTCTCAAGCAATAAGATTTTTTCAGATTTAAAGAACAAAACCTGGGCATCTGAGGGAAAATTTTTATGAAGGTTTCCATATGAAAATCCTTCCCGTTCGAGCATATAGACTAATTTTAAACCGTCAGTGGCGACAAAAGATATACTGATAATTTCTTGTTTCGCTTGACGTGGATCTGGGATTCTATAATCTTGGGCACCTAAATTAACTTCAATGTCCATAGCCATTCGTTTTACATTTGGTATGGGGGTGAGAAATATATCTAAAAACTTTTCAGAAAACTCTTGAATCTCATTAGATTCCTCTTTAAATAAATCTCGTAGTTCTATGGCTATTTTTTTAGATTCTTCATCTGTCTCTTCGAAATTTATTTGAGTAATACTACCATTTTTAATAGAATAGATTAATCCCGGTATTAATTGTCTATCAAATATGTAATTTAAATGATATCTTATGTCTGCTTCCCATGCTTTAACATCATTTTCTCCTAAAATATTTCGAATATTTATGCCAGAACCTCCAATATTAGTAGGAGTTTTCCCATAAATTTTTGTCATGGGAATTTCTTTGTCACTTATAAGGTTAAAGCGTTTAATTTCCTCAAATCTAGTGAATCCATCATATTCGATTAATTTCAGGATTTTACTTAATTTATTATCATGATAAGTCATTTTTTTTAAATCAGTAATAGAATTCTTGCTTAAACAATAAGGTTCATGGTCAGTTGTATCGATCCATATTTTTATTTCATCAGTATCCAAATCGTAAAACTTGCAAAAAGCTTTATTTTGTCCCCCATCATAATCCACGTCTAATAATAATCCCCTTTCTAAGTTTTCAATGATATTTCTCTTTTCAATTAAATATCTAATATATTTTGATGTGACTCCTTCTCTTTGTATTTTTTCTAGTTTAATATTACCTTGTTTTAAGCCAAATGGCTTGTCATTTCCTTCAAAGAATAGTTTTTGGGGTATTTTTGTGGTTTCCTTCAGTTTTTCCTTTTCGACTTTTTCTAGTGGTTTAGGTTTCGTTGGTTTAGTTGTTGCGGCTTTTTTTAATTTCGGTTTCTTCTCTGTTTTGGGTTTATCTTCTATTGGTTTCTCTTTTTTCGGTTTTGATTCATCAATATATGAAAATAAAGATTTTTGCTTATCATCCACTTTTTTCTTCTTTGCCATTTTCACGACCAATAGGAAAATTTGAATTAACTTTATATATGTATAAATATTATCAGATTGATTATAATAACATCTATTCAGAGTTTAATATTTTAAAATCTAAAAAAAGATAAAAAAAAATAGACTATTGTAAATTTGTTATTTATTTTGTCCCCGTGGTCATTCTGATATCTCCTAAGAGCATATAAGGAGCGAAAATAGTATTACCACTAGTACTTAACCAGGTGTTAACTTGCTTTAAATTTTTTCCCAATGCAAGTGTATTCTCAAGCATATGGAAATGATCAGAATTTATACGGAGTTCTCGAACAGGTTCCAAGATTTTTCCCTTGTCTTTTACCAAAAACATTCCATCTTTAGGAAGAGATGACAATGCCCCTGGAGGAGCATAACTTTGATACCGAGTATACCACGTAGATGTTACCAATAATGTAGGTTTTTCGGAAATTTCCATTAGTTCCTCTAAATTATAATCTCCCGTGGAAAACACGGTATTTGATGGTTTAGGCATGGTAATTCCAGCGTTTGCAGTAGAAGTTTCATCTTTTCGAGCAAGAGATGTATTAGTAAAATATTGTTTTATTACACCCTTATCAATTAATACCGTTTTTTGAGTAGGAACAAGCTCATCATCAAAAGGTGAAGTATCTAAACCATATTCTACAGTCCCATCGTCCCAAGCAGAAATTTTCTCATCAGCAATCTTATCTCCCTCTTTCTTACCAACTAACCACGAAAGACCCATTTTTTTCACATAAGCGTTTAGTCCAATTGCAGGTGTGGGTGCTTGTAACTCCGTAGATACTTTAGGATATATGATTAGATTATAAACGCCTGGCTTCCCTTTTTTTCCACCGATTGCTTGTTTACATATTATTCCCGCTTCTTTTCCTGCTCCTACAGGGTCGAATTTTTTATCAATATGTGTAGAACATGATAATGCTTCTCCCGTTGCATACATATCCTTTGCAAATGCGCGTATTCTAAAATTTAAGTTAGTTCTTTTATAATTCCCTTCTAATCCTTTACTATTGAATAAATAAAATTGAGCATCTCCAAAGAAGAAAGATCCTGCAACCCTATTAGCTCCTTGAGATATACAAGCATCTGTTGCTTCTTCTACCATATCAACTGCTTTCTCTCCTAAACCAACAACTTTAGTATCAAAAATCTTATTTTGAATCTCATTATCATACTTAAATGGACCTTCTGGTAAACGTTTATAATTAGAATTTCTTTGAGCGACATCTAATAGTTTTTCACTATCATTTAACGTCTTTTCAATAGCTCCGGGTCGTAAATCGCTAATCATCATCTCTATTGTTCTTCTTTTTTTAGATAAAAATAAATTTAACCTAACATCATCCCAGTTTTTATTAATGTCTATTTTATTTTCAGAAAATCTAATTTGGCTTTCGTTCCTTATTATGCCTTTTATTGCCCAATCTGTACAAAACCGTTCTAAAGTCTTTTTTGCCCGTTCCATTACTTCATTTAACTTTTCTGCCTTATCCATAGGATCACCTTACGCTAACCTCACATTTCTTAATCTTACTGCGGGACCGCCAGTCCATACAGGACATCCTTGCCCAGGTTCAGACTTGCCGCAGAAAGCACCCTGCCATTCCATAGTTTCTTCCTTTCCTTGAGCATCAATTGAACCGAACAAACCGGGAGTGGATATTTCGAGACCTGGTTTTAGAACGAAAATATTACTAATTTCCCCATTTTCAATCAGATAAGCTTCTTGACCGACATATTTTGACTGTAATCTTTTATCATCAATATTCCATTCCGTAAAAGACTTCATAAAAATCCCCAATTTAACATCTTCCACCATTTCTTCAAAAGAAAGATCACCAGGAGCAAAATAAGTATTGGCCATTCGAACTAATGGTTCTCGATCGTAGGCAACTGCTCTTGCCGCTGCGTTACTTTGAATATTAAACATTGCCGCAGTTTCTCTATTGTGTAGCATCTCATTAAAAATACCATCCTTTATTAATTCCCTTCTCCTTGCTTTCACACCCTCATCATCATACAAATAAAAGCCATATGAACCCAGGATCGTAGGATCTTCAAATACATTTACACATTCATTTCCAATTTTATAACCAAGTTCATGTTCTTTTAAATAAGATTCACCTGCTTGGGCACCCTCTCTCCCTAAAATACGATCGGCTTCGTGTGGATGGCCACAATTTTCATGAGAAATAATTCCTGCTACGTCTGGTCCAAGAATAATGTCTATTTCACCTTCAGGAGATTTTTTAGACTTTAAGATAATATCTCCAAGCACCTTTACTTTATCTTCAACTTTTTGTTTGATATTCCAAGATGTAAATTCATCCCATCCACCAGTCGTGCCATAGGTAGTGTATGATTGCTCATTCTTTCCTCCGGGCTGCACTCCAATTATCACTGGAATAAGGGCTATTCGGGGTACATGGCTGGAAATCTTTGAACCTTCACTCGTTATAAAATAAGTATCCCGTTGTTCTGTGATTAACACAAAAATATGAATAAAATTAACAGGATGCTTTTCAGAAAAGATGCTTATTAAATCTTGTAAATATGTGATCTTCTCTTCTAAGGGCACCGCCATTGGATTTATCTTATATTTACTCTGCCATTTAACTTCATATGCTTTTTCTTCACTCATTTTAAGCGGGCTTTTTCTTTGAGCACCACTTCTTTTAGCAGTTTTATATGCATGATCTACACAATCACAAATAGTCTCTTTATTAAGAATGTTTGTGGCAACCATTCCCATTCCCCCATTTACTAAAAGACGAATATTTATTCCTGATTTTCTACTAAAAGCATCGGTAGTAAGTTCAATGGGTAAATTTCCCATATGCATTTTTCCATTAATAAAGATTAATATATCACTATTATTGTTTTCAAGCCTCACTTCTGCATAATCACATGTTCTTCCATTTTCTCTAGCATATTCAAGGGCAAATTCAGCTAAATCTTTAAATTCTTCCATGATATTCTAACAATTATTGTTTATAATAAATAATATAAAATCAAATAATCAATAATTCTTATACTTTACATTCTAGCAACTATTGAAGAATTAGCCAGAAAATTCATTAGAGGAGAGAGAGAAGCTACTTATTTTTTATTATTCTGAATAATATCTTCAAGTTCTCTTAACAAGAGAGTTTTTTCTGCGATAAACCAATCCAATTGGCTTTTCGAGGGGCTTTCATAATAAATTATTTCAGCAACCTTTCTAATTTCATCTTCTTCAGGTTTTATCAGTTTACCATTGACGTCAGGTCGTATTAACACAACTAAATTATCTGTCTCAAGGGGTTTAATATCATATCCATTTATGATGTTGTTATTGAGGGTCACACATAACTCCGCAAGCCTCCAGATTGATTTTTCAATACTATCACTTTCTTTATAGATTTTAAACGCTAAAGCGGTAACATCTTCTTTATCAAATGGCATTTTTTTTTACGGTTTTCTATATAATAACAACTTATTAGTACTTGATTAAAAGGGAAGTAAATTTTCCTTTTAATTATTTCTATTGACATTTTTAAGCTAATAAAACCACAAAATTAAATTATAATTCATTTTTATTTATATAGTAAAATATCATATAAATCTAGAATTGCCTCCGTGGCTCAGTGGTAGAACTACTTTTAAAAGTAAGTGCCAAGAGCAGCTGACTTGTAATCAGCCGGTCGTGGGTTCAAGTCCCACCGGGGGCTTCACTCATTTTAATTTTATAAGCTTTTTCTAATTTTCAAATTTTTTTGTCAGAAGTCTTTATTAAGTAAGAGCACTGAATATATTTTATGTCAACTTCAAATGGCAATAAAAAAAATTATACAAAAATATTTACATTCTATTATCTTGTTGAAGGTTTTTCTCAAGGTATACCTTTTCTCGTTTTTCCCCCTTATTTGGCGCAGCTCCTTGGAAATCAATTTGATGTTGCTCAATGGCTAATAATTGCGGCTATTGCTTCTTTACCATGGGCAATTAAAATGATAATAGGCGTTGCGAATGATAAATGGGGTTCTAAGAAATATGGCAATCGCTTTCCCTGGATTATGGGCTTTGGTATTTTTGGTGCATTTTGGTGGTTTATATTAGCTATATATTTACCAACTGGGCCCTCTATTTATATGTTTTTGGCAGTATATTATTTCATGATCGCAACAGGGACGGCGTTTTCCGACACGGCTCTAGATGGACTCATATTAGATGTCATTCCAAAAGAGACTTTGGGCAGAATTCAGGGATACACATGGATGTGCCTTCTATTAGGGATGGGAGCAGGCGGAATGCTCTTAGGATTGATCTTTTTAGCATTAAACATAGTCCCATTATTATTTGTTCTTACAGGAGCTTTAATGATCTTTGCATGTTTTTTAACGAAACGAGTACAAGAGCCTCCTCTTGAAGAAGTTACAGAAAGGTATATAGGTCGTGAGCTTAAGTCAATATTCACTAAAAAGAAGAATTGGAAAGTCATGGGATTCACTTTTACCTGTTCAATGGCCGGAGCAGTTGTATTTACATTCTTTCTCTATGTTATTTTGATTGCATTAAAAATAATCGATGTAAAGTCTACTATACTATCAATAACATCCGGTAATGCAGTAGAATTTTTAGGGTGGACATCCGTTTTTTACTTCTTTAATGGTTTAGGAACATTTTTTGGGTCCTTCTTTGCGGGGAAAAATGCGGATAAACATCGAAAAAAATCGTGTGTGACATCATACTTAATATATATACCATTCTGTCTTCTAAGCATTGTACCGTTCTTACTTACGGGTGAATTTCTAATCGCCTTAATCTATGGATTGTTTGGTGTTGCCTTCTTTGGAGCAATTCAAGGAGCATTATTGATATCTACTGGCACAGTTAGAGCAGACATTGTAAAGAAAGATTATCCGAAATTGAAAAGTACATACTATGCCATACTAATTGCCCTATGGAACCTAGGTCAAACAGTTGGGTCATTAGTAGGAGCATTACTCTTTTCGTATTTAGCGATAAATTTTCCAGGTTTTAGTTTCTATATCTTGTATTTTATATTGTCTGTATATGGGGCAGGAGCATTGATTATTAGTTTTTTATTATTTAGAACTATCGATCCAAAGGACTATGAATTAGAACATATTATAGGAGAAGAAAAAGAAGTCTACTTCGCGTAATAATTGTTAATTTTTTTTTTATTTTTTTTAGAAAAGGATTAGTACTAAAATACTATCAAAATGCTATTTATTCTATGAAAAAATATTCCTTTCCCTTAGAAATAACAGATTTAATTGTATTATTATGAACTAGTTCCTTTATAAGACTATATAGAAAGAATTTTCCACCGAGTTTTAAACTAAATTTTTTCTCATTTTTTAAAAGAAATTCAATTTCATTATAATCTAAACCGTTTCCTTGATTTTCCTTGAGAATTTGGAGGATTATTTCTTTAATCTGTTCTGTGTTATCATAATTCTTAATCTTTTTTAATGAAATTGGCAGTTTTTACCACCTAGAGATTAATCATTCGTTTAATATAATTAAGAAATCTCAATATGTCCCCCTGTTACCATATAATGAACTTTTTCACCGATTTTACAGGCATGATCACCACATCTTTCTAAATACCGAGCAATCATAATTATATGAGCACAAATCGTTATGTTAGCGGGATCTTCCATCATATAGGAAACGGATTCTCTAAATATGCTCCATCGCATTTGATCAATTTCATTATCTCTTTCTTCAAAGTCCTTTAATTTCGTAATTTCGGATGTATCAAAGGCCTCTATTGAATCTTCTATCAATGATTTAACATGTTCCCACATATGTGTAATGCTTAACATTTCTGAAAGTGGGGTCTTATCTGTTAATAATTTAACAATGGCAGCAATATCTTTACCATAGCGCCCTAACCGGTATAAGTATGTAATCATTTTTAAGATTGTAGCAAGCCTTCGTAAGTCTATGGCCATAGGTTGGTATAATGCTATTAATTTTAAAGCTCGCTCCTCAATATGAGCATCAAATTCTCTAAGTTTGTGTTTATTATGATTCACTTCATTTGCAAGTTCTAAATCTCGTGTATTAAGTGATATAATTGAATCCTCTAACATTTTTAATGATAATTTGCCCATGTCCAAAACATCTTGTTTTAGATTAATAATTTCCCTATGCAGCTCACTTTTAGACATATTAACCGAACCTACCTGTAATATAATTTTCTGTTAATCTTTCTTGAGGATTTTCAAAGATTTGCTCAGTTTCTCCAAATTCAATTAATTCACCTAAATACATGAATGCGGTATAATCACTAATTCTTGCTGCTTGTTGCATATTATGAGTAACTATAATTACTGTGTATTTTTCCTTTAAGTCATTTATTAACTCTTCAATTTTTGCTGTAGCAATAGGATCAAGAGAGGATGTAGGTTCATCCATCAGAATTACTTCAGGTTCAATTGCTAAAGTCCTAGCAATACACAATCGTTGTTGTTGCCCTCCTGATAAACCTAAAGCGGAATCTTTTAATCTATCCTTAACTTCATCCCAGAGCACAGCCATTTCTAAGCTGTTTTTTAAAATAGTCTCTAATTTTTTTTTATCTCGCATTCGATGTATTTTAGGGCCATAAAGGATATTATCATATATTGACATTGGAAAGGGATTAGGTTTTTGAAAAATCATACCTATATATTTTCTAATTTTCATCGCACTGATTCTATTACCATAAATATTTCTCCCCCTAAATTCAACAGTACCTTCGGTTTTGCAGCCTTCTATCACATCATTCATCCGATTAAAAGATCTGATAAGAGTAGACTTGCCACAACCAGAGGGTCCAATAATAGCTGTAACTTTATTTTTTTTAACAATCATGTTGATATCTTTTAAGGCATGATTATCATCATACCAAAGATTCAAATTTTTGCATTCAATTATTATATCATTTCCAGCTTTAATTTTCTCTATATCCGCATTTTGACTTTCACTAATTTCTTTAACTAACTTCGTTTTAACTTTTAAATTCATACAATTCACCAATTCTTTTTTTTCTGATAACTATTTCTAACGTATATAGCAAATGAATACATAATCATTACTAATACTAATAACACAAGAGCAGTACCTGCTGCTTGAGTATCTGAATCTGGGATAGAAGTTGCTAATACAAATAAATGGTAAGTGAGTGCCATAACAGGTTGAATTACATATCGTGGTAAACTTTTTTGTTTAAATACTGCCGCAGTAAATAGTATGGGTGCTGTTTCTCCCGATGCTCTACCCATTCCAAGAATCATTCCAGTTGTTATACCGGGCATGGCGGCTGGTAAAACTACTTTACTAATACTTTGCCATTTTGTCGATCCTAATGCGAGACTTCCTTCTCTAAATGATTGAGGTATACTTTTTACGGATTCTTCTGTTGTCCTAATAATTGTGGGAAGAATCATTAAAGCTAATGTTAATTGTCCAGCAATCATAGAGATCCCAAAATCTAAATATAATACAAAAAATGCTAACCCAAATAAACCAAATACTATCGATGGAGTTCCATTTAAATTGTCAATTCCAGTACGAATAATCTTCGTTATAGGCCCCTCTTTGGCATATTCAGATAAATAAATTCCAGCCGCTACTCCTATCGGAACAGCATAGATAATCGCACCTACTGTAAGCCAAAGTGTGCCAACAATCATAGGAAAGATTCCTCCTGCTCTACCAGAATCCTCCGAATCTTCAGTTAAGAATTCCCATGTGATTGCAGGAAGCCCATTTGAAACAATATAATAGATTATAATACTTAATGATAATACTGAAATAAATGCAGCAATTGAAATAATGCTAAATACAACCCTCTGCTGATTAATAGGATTTAAAATTTTAAGAATAAAAATAAATCCCGCTAATGCGAGGCACATCAATATCGCAGTTTCCCAATCAAACCAGGTTGAAAAAACCCAAGCAAGTAATGTAAATAACATATAAAAATAAATTAGAAATTTGTATTCCTCCAATTTAAAGGGTGAAATAATCCTTAAGACAAGAATTATTCCTATAAGGATTAATGAAATTATTACGGCGTTAATTATATCAAAAATATTTGTCAATAGCCATCCAAATAAAATAGATAATATAAGATAGGTGATAGTTTTTTTATTCTCCTTAATGATTTCAGGAATAAGAATTTGATTTCTTGATTTTGATTTAAGTTCCCCCCTTAATTTTTTATTAAATCGAGAAATAATAAAATTGGCAGTTAGATTGATAATAAAGGTTATAAGAAATAAGACTATAGCCAATGCAAATAATGCTCGATAATGAAGGCTATTTGCCGGGACTTCTCCCATCTCAATACCAATAGTTCCTGTTATCGTCCTTAAAGGGGAAAAAATATCAGTAATGGGATCTGGGAAAACATTATTATTTCCTGTAACCATTAAAACAGCCATAGTTTCTCCTATTGCTCTGCCTAAACCTAAGATTACTGCAGCAGTGATTCCAGAAATAGCCCCTGGTAATATTACTTTACTAATTGTCTGCCATCTAGTTGCTCCCATAGCAAGAGATGCTTCACGATAGTGCATAGGGACCGAACTTATTGCATCCTCTGCAACAGTTACTATTGTTGGTAAGGCCATTATAGCCAAAATTATAGAGCCAGAAAGCCAAGTCGCGCCTGAAGGAGCACCCAGTACCTCCTTTATGTATTTATTTAAGATTATAAGTCCAAAAAATCCAAATACAACTGATGGCACCCCTGATAGCAATTCTACTGAGGCTTTTAAAAATTTACTAATTTTAGGAGGCGCGATTTCGGCAATAAATATCGCAGTCAAAATCCCTAAAGGTACCGCAATTACCATCGCCCCAAAGGCGACTAATAACGTGCCTGCTATTATATTATAAGCGCCAAATTGAGGTTCCTCCTCATCTGTGGGAAGCCAATGATCATCAAATAAAAATTCTTCAAGAGGAACTTTCCTAAAAAAATTTCCTGCATTCTGAAATAATAAGAAGATAATAAAAAAGACCACAATAGTAGCGAGGGAAGCACACATTAGTAAAATAAGATGAACCAATTTATCTGTATCAAAAGCACCTTCTATTTCAAATTCAGTAGTATCTTGCTCATAAATTTCGGTTGTTGAAGCCATTTAATCCAAACCTTAATTATTAATCAGAAAATAATTTTTTATCATGAAAAATTTAATAAGCGATTTGATAAATCGATTTTTCATTTATATTTGAGAAAAAATTATAATTGCATATATTTTATTTCTACATAGAGTATGTAAAAATATATAATCTCTATAATCTATATAGTTTCATGTCTTAATATGGATTATAAATCTAATTATTATTATAAATCCAAAATAGAAAAAAACAAAAAAATAAAAAAAAAATTTAATTAAAATTCATTATTTATTGCTAAAATACACTTATAATGTAACAAAACCTTCATCTTCAACTATAGCTTGGCCATCGGATCGAATCCAGTCAATAAATTCTTTATAATCGTCATTAAGAGGAGCTTTATAAATCATATATAACTTTCGTGAAATTAAATAATCTCCACTTTTAACGTTCGCAACTGTAGCTTGATAAAAGTTATCTACATTCCAGAGATCAATAGTATCAACTGCGGAATCTACGTATCCTAATCCAACATACCCGATTGCATCCTCATCTCCCGCAACAGCAAGATGGACAGCTCCATTTGAAGGTAGTTCATCCTTTGATATTCCTTGATAAGCAGCATCATCCTCTAATCCTGTAATTTCCTCAAAACTTGCTCGAGTTCCAGAATTACTGTCTCTTCCAACAAGGTGAATTGGATCATCTGGACCCCCAGTACATCCCGGGACATCATCCCAAGTATCATAAGTTCCATTCCAGACCTTTAAAACATCTTCTAATGTCCATTGGGGAATTAATTTTGGATCCCCTTCAAAATGTTCATTTCCCGCACTCATTATAAGCGCAATACCATCATTGGCTATAGCTATTTGTCTTATGCTAGGTTCAAGAGCTTTTTCTGAATCTTTAAGAGGTCTGGAAGCAATTCCAAGATGGCTTATATCATTAATTACATTAGATATTCCTACACTAGATCCCCCCGCCGACACCGCAAAATTATATTCCGTATTGTCGTCTTCGAATTCTGCTGCACATCTTACTACAATTGGAAAACACGTTGTAGAACCACTGATGAAGATGTTAATATCTTTCTTTTCATCCTCTTCTTCAAGGATTTCTTCACCGTAAAAAACACCAACTGCAGTCCATGTAATGAAAGCAGCTGCGAGAATCCCGATAATCGCTATAGTTATTATAGCTTTTTTTTCCATTTCTTTTTTAACACCAAATTTAGGTTGTTTGATGTAGTAATCTTCAGATTAAAAGAAATTTCGATATAGTTTATATCGAGTTATTGAGAGAGTATAGGGATATATACTCTATATAGTCGGTAACTCGTGCCCTATTACAATTTGGAGCGGTCTATTAGCAGATTAATAAAAACAAGGAAGATTGATATTCAATCTATATAAATCTTTCGAATTAAAATTTAAGATAAATCAGAACTAAGTGGATATTCATATGGAAAGATCTATAACATTCTATCATATATTATATATGCTATAAGGAAAAATAAACAATTTCTTTTTAATATATATTCTACATATAGAAAACTCTTTAGCTTTGAACATTATCTCATTCATAAATTGAATTGAGAATTTGTAAAAAAGTTTGTTTTAAGGCCCTGGATGAGTAGAGAATATCAAAATAATCTTTCATATGGTTTTTATATGTTTTATATATAGTGATTTATAAAATTGAGTATATTTTTGATTATAATTTTAGGTAAAAAATTTATAATAAGGTTTTAATAGCCAAGATAGTTATTTTTATTGACTATATATTCCTATATAGATCTAATAAAATATATAGCTAAAATATATAATATATAATCATCCCATCTAATTAAAGAACTATATAATAGAATCAGTTATTCTACAAAAAAGCTAATTTTTTGAGGAGATTTAAAGTGTTTCATATCGAAACAAGAAAAGTACAAAAAACGGGAGGTTCATCTTATATTGTGAGTCTTCCGATAGATTGGATTAAATCACATAATATTCATGAAGTTTTTGAGAAAAATGGGTATACATTAGGAATAATTTCCCAACCAGATGGAAATTTATTAGTTACTCCAAATCCAAATTCAGAAGAAATTCTAAAAGCAAAGGAAATAATCGTTGATGAAATCGAAGATTACAACTTTTTGTTCCGTATTTTAATTGGAGCATATATCATGGGATATTCAAGGATAATCATAAAATCCAGTAAAAAATTCGAACCGTTTGTACGGGATTGTGTGAATAATTTTACTCAAGTAGCGATTGGTCCTGAGATTATAGAAGAATCGAGTCAAATCATAGTTATTAAAGATTTGCTTAATCCGAAAGAGATGCCTTTTGAAAAGACAATAAGAAGAATGTATATACTTGCGGAATCAATGCACGAAGACGCTATTGAAGCGTTAAAGTCAAGAAATAAGGAATTAGCAGAAGAAATTATAAAAAGAGATGACGAAATCGACAGATTGCATTGGTTAATTGGTCGACAGTCTCATATCGTATTAAAAGACATTATTTTATGTCAGAAAATGGGTGTAACTTTACAAGATGCTAATCAATTTCAATTTTTCAGCAAATACTTAGAACGTATTGGAGACCATGCGGTAAAAATTGCTAGGAATGTATCGGAAATAATTGAAGACGATATTAATGAGACTCTTATTACTGAAATTTTAAATGCTAGTGAATTATCCTTAAATTTACTTAATAAGAGTTTAGATGCTTGGTTGCAAAAAGATTTACAATTAGCAAATGATAATATTGATTTAGTAAAAGATTTAGTAAAAATGTGTGAGACTATTCCGTCAAAAACTGAAAATCATAACATGGATTCTTCCATAGCAATTAGCTATATTGTTGAAAGTATTAGAAGAACAGGCGAATATGCTGCTGATATCTCAGAAATTATCATTAATAGTTTAATAGAGAAATTAGAAAAGTTTTCATAACTCTCTCTAAAGAAATTGGATATTTCAATACAGAATACTTAATCTTATTTAAATTAAGTAAAAATATTGAATTTTTTAACGAAAATTAATAATATCAAAGCTTTATTAATGAATGTGGTTGTTTGATTCATTTTTCTTTTTAAAATGGAAAATATATAAAATATATATACTATATAAGAAACTCCTTAAAGATGAGTCAATCTAATTTTAAATAACAGCTATATGAAAAATCAATTTAATTTCACATTTGTTAAGCATACGATTTTGATAATATGAATATATATAAAAATAAAAATAGTGGAAAATTACTTCTTACAATAGTTATTTTAACCTTGGTAATCTTTACAATTAGCCAAACCAATACTAATCCTGAGAACTATATTCAAGAAGAATGTTATAAACAAACTAACGATTTAAAAAACCCTAAGCCATCTGATTCTTGGGATGAAGGAGAGGTAAATTTTATCCATATAAAAAATGATAATTGGTCAGCAATAGATTTCGATTGGATTCAAAATAAGACGGGAACATGGGATGATCCACATATCATTGAGAATATTACAATTAATGCTGGAAAATACGGAATAGGTATTTTGATTGAAGACTCTAGTGAATATTTTATACTTAATAATTGTACAATTTATAACTCTAGTAGGGGGCAATTTAACACCGCGGGGATTTATTTAAAAAATACTAGTAATGGAACAATAATTGATAACAATTTATCCTATAATAATGGCTCGGGGTTAATAATGGATAATTCTATTAATATTACGATATCAGATAATTACATAACAAATAACGATGAAGATGGAATATATATCATCGGTCAAAGCAAAAATAATACTTTTCATGACAATGATATTATGAACAACACAATTAAGGGATTAGATTTCAATGAAACGACAAGGTGGAATCTTATCTATAAAAACAATTTTACGAATAATGGAATAAACGCTATGGATAATGGTACTAGCAATCATTGGGATAATGGACAGATTGGAAATTACTGGGATGACTATCCTAAATGCGATGCAAACAGGGATAATATTGGAGAATGGCCTTATGATATCCCAGGTGAGGCAGACGCTCAAGATGAGTATCCAATTTGTTATAAAACCTGTGTATCTGCACCAAGAGAAGCGAAAGATGAAATAAAAGATGAGGATGAAGAAATAATTGCTGCCGCTAACGAATTCGTAGAATCTTTATTAGATAATATTGGGCTATATGCGACTTGGTCAATTTTTATAGAAATAATCACTGGGGTGGTAATAATCGTAAACAAGAAAAGAAAAAGTAAAATATCAGAAGAGAAATTTTGGTAAAATATAATTATTCTTTTTTATTCTAAGTTTTTTTATTTTTTAAGATTTTAATTTTGATATTAGCCGTTTATGTTGACACTATTTCAAATTTAATGACAATTGAACTATTTCTTAAGACTTCTAATATATTGATAAATTAATTCAGCAGTCACTTCTATACCACTTAAAGTACTAATTTCAGGTACATTGTGGCTAAATTTAACAGGTATTCCAACGAGAGCAGAAGGAATTCCTAACCATTTTTGTGTTTTTCCAGCATCAGAACCATACATTTCAAAAACCCCATTTTGATAGAAAATCTTATTTTTTTCTGCTACATTTGTTAGATCTTTACAAAAATCATAATCATAGATTCCTTTTCCAAGGCTATCTTGCCACACTATTACCGGTCCAGCATTAAGTTTAATATCTGAACTCACACTTTTAGGATCGGATACTATACCGATATCAATCCCAATTACTCGATCAATAGGATTATTTTTAACGAAAAACAATGCTCCTTCGGTTCCAATTTCTTCCCTTGTCGTGGCAACAATATAGACATCATAGGGAACTCTAATAATTCCAAATTCATCAACTAAGTTTTTTACAAGTTTATCAATTAGCACAAGATTGCAAGTAAGAGCTGCTAAATTATCCATGGAATATCCGGCAAGTATATCATTGTTAATTTCTGGATTTAACAATTCAAATTCTCCAGAGAATACAATTGGTGCTCCAATATGAATCTTATAATCATTAATTACTTCTTCTCTATTGGTTGCCCCTATAAATATTTCCAATTCTAGGGGATCAATTAATTCTTTCCCTCTTAATTTAGGAGGAGTTGAATGTGTTGACCTACCCGCAATAACTCCATTTATCCATACTCCGTCCTTATTTAAAATCTGGATTGTTTGTGAAACAAGCCATCGTCCCTCATACCCTCCTCGTTTTGAAAATTCTAAGGATCCATTTTTTTTTATTCTTCTCACAGTTCCTCCAATTTCATCAATATGAGATAGGATGGCAATTGCTTTTTTCCCTGTAGTCCCTTTAAACCTAACATAATAATTCCCTAGAGTATCAATTTTTACGGGAATTTGTTTATCCTTTAGAAGTTTTTCAACTTGATTTTTAAAAATTTCTCCACGAGCTTTTTCTAATCCCGAGGGAGCTCTTTCTGAGGCCAGATTTTTGATAATATTTAAGATTTCTTTTTTATTCAATGATGTTTCCCATTTTTCTTATATCTATTAAGGTGATTTTGTGAAAATTTATATTTATAATTTAACAGATTATAGATAGACTAAAAAATTTTGAGAATCTAATGTCTAGATGAACATGATTAAATTCATAAAAGCCATAGATTTTCCAATGATATATTTTGAAGTAAAACGATAGTATATAAATGATTAAAATGGAAGTTGGTCTTTTAAAAGAATTGCTTAACGTGGAGGATTCTTTAGAAATTGTAGTTAGATTTAATGATATTAATACTATGGGGACAGTTCATTTTAAAGAATTCTTGGATTATTTTGAAGATGGATTTGTAAGTTTTATGAATAATATCCAAGATCCACTGGCAGTTAAGAATGCTCTTAAAAGTGGAATTGTATTCCCTGTAAAAAAACTTGATATAGAATATGAATCATCTGCTGAATTTGGAGATCACATAATTGTAAAAACGCGCATAAAAAGTATTGAGGACGATTCAATTTCATTTCTCCATGATATATATCGTGAATCTGATAATGTTTTATTAGCGAAAGTTGTATGCGTTAGACTTGTTATGGAAGTAGATTCTAAAAAATTAGTGAATGTAAAGCAATTCTTTAGTGAATTTGTTTAAAATATTTCAATAAGCTAAAATATTGTAACAAAAATAAGTTACTTTAGGAATTAATTATCAGGAGCCATTGGAATAATTCTATTAATTAACTGTCTTCCACATTCAGTAAAACTTCGATAAATATTTCTTCGAAATTTATAGAGAGCACATGTTTCATAAATTATAGGATTATAATTATGTAAATCATGGCCAAGTTCAAACCAAAGTTGTTCCTCTTTAAGAATTTGCAGAAATTCTGCTTCTCCAATAACATCTGTGAGATCTTGTTTATTTAACATAATGATTAAGGGTATATCTTTTATTAGTTTACCTTTTGCGACGTTTTTTAATTCTTTTAATGATTCAATATTATCTTCAAATAATTTAGTTTGGGAATCAACAACAAATATAACTCCATCCGTTCCAAGAAATACTTTTTCTCTTAAAGCAGAAAAGCTGCTTTGCCCAGCCACAGTCCAAATATGATAAAAGACTTGTTTCTGTTTTTTAGATTGAAACACCCCCCTATCAAAATATAAAGTGTGTCCGCTTGCTCTCTCAATTTTTGTGAGTGTGCCCACTGGAAGAACATCTTTATTTTGTTCTTGTGTTAATTGATATAGCGTATCAACTATGGTAGTCTTTCCCGAACCAGACATCCCCCAATAAAGAATTTTTATGTATATTTTATTGTCTTCCGTAATTTGAACCAAATTATATCTCACCAAGCTGAGGATAAAAATTTCGAGAGACCATTAACTTTTACATAATAAAAGACTATTCGGTTTTACACTCCTCATATCTGATTATGCAATAATAATCCATCTTAGATATATTTAATATTGCTCTCTGATATTTATAACTTATTCTTTAAGAAATAAGATATTTCGTATTTAATTTCACCTTATAATTTGTGAGCAATTTTATCAGATACCACGGTAATTTTAAATTAAATAAAAAGAAATAGATTTAATTTGTCGTGATTTTTGGTGGCGGCACATATACCTCTCTTGTTCCGGTTCTCTTCAAATTAATTGCGTTCTCAGGACAATGATGAGCACAAACACCACAGCCAATACATTTATTTTCATTAATAAAGGCAATCGTATCTTTTAAATCTATGGCTTCCATTGGACATCTTTCAACACATGTTCCACAACCTATACATTCTGAATCATTCACTTTTGCTAAATAACTGGTATAACAGTGATATGGTGAGATCCCTCTATAATACATTTGAAAAATACCACAACAACATTTACAACAATTGCATATTGCTTCTTCTTCTAATTCAGGTTTTAAATGCACATGAAATGCTTTATGAACAAGCCCCTCATCCTCAGATAACTTTAAGACCTTTTTTGCGTCATCCTTGCTGATAGGTTTTCCAAAATTATGTTCAATTACAAATTGTGCGCTTTTACCAAATAATAAACAATTTGTTCTTTCTTGAGTTACTTTACATGGATCGTCTAACAGGTCTTTTTCATGGCGACAATAGCAATGTGTATAAGCAATATCATCATATTTATCAATTATTTTTGAAACCTCTTCATAAGGAATAATCTTTTCTGCCGGAAGTTCTTCTATCTCACCTTCAACGGGAACAATTCGATTTACTGGAGGGAAGTTCTTAAATCCCTTAACAACTGTTTCATAACTTCTTTGGGTAGCCTCACTCATTCCTCTAAATAATTTATCGAATGTTTCTGCTAATTTTTTCTGTTTTTCTCCCGTCTCTCCCCTCATTAATGTATATTCGAACATTCCTGGAAAAGGACCAAGCAGTCTATATACTTTTATGCCAGTTCTTCTACTGGTCGTACCTACCACAATTCCATCCTGCATCAATCCGTATAACATCTTATGGAGGGAATCATCATCTAGATCGATTTTATCTTTAATTTGATCTATGCTTAAGCTCGGTTTTCTATTATAGACTTTAGATACAAATTGAGCTTGTTCTTCTGTCATTATAGTTTGTAGTAATTCAATAAGAGTCTCATTAATGGGCATTGGCATTTGACCAGCTTTAGCTACCGTTCTTGCCGCTTTATACCATAATTGTTCAGACATCTTTTTTTCCTATTTTTTTGATAACATCTAAATTAAAACTACATAGGATAAGAGATTCATAATTTAATTATCTTATGTAAAAATTTCATAAGAAACTAGGGATAATTAAACTGATAAGCCAAACATAAAATAAGTATAAAAATACTGAAATTTAATATTAAAAAAAGAAATTATCTTTTAACCAAAAAATCAAATTAAAGGTTAATGATGAAAGAGAGTAATAACGTCTATACTTCACATTCCAAAAAGAATATGGCTTCTTATGGTTTTGCTAAAGCTCTCAGCCAATTTATTAGTATAGGGTTTACTGCATTTGGTTTTTATTATTATGAAAGTGAAATTGGATTAAATGTTTGGCTTGTAGGCTTAGGATATATAATCTATGCTATATATAACGCGATTAATGATCCTTTAGTTGGGTACTTAACGAATAAACCCTTTAAATTTACCAAAAAATGGGGAAGAAGATTTCCATGGATCATGCTTGGAGGAACTCTATGGGTAATCAGTTATATTCTAATTTTCACACCGCCGAACGTCAACCCCGAATCAGAATCTGGAGCATTGATTCTATTTGCGTGGCTTGTATTTGCTGCTTGTCTTTTTGATACGTTTGCTTCAATTTTTTTCGTAAACTTCTCATCTCTGTTCCCAGATAAGTTTAGATCAATTGAGGAACGGAGAACTGCGAATGCCGTAGCTACGCCAATCGGACTTGTTGGGACCACTCTTGCCGTGATTTTACCACCCTTTTTTATTACTTTCGGTGATCTACGATCATATATTATTCAAGCGGGAGTAATGGTTACTTTTGGCCTTATTATTTTGGCTCTTTCAATTCCCGGTTGTCGTGAAGATCAAGAGACTATTGATCGATACCTTGCTACACATATCGATAAAACAGAAAGAGAATCTTTCTTTGGAACCATGAAATCAGCATTAAAGCAAAAAAGTTTTGTCGTATTTATTATTACCTATACATTATATCAAAGTTTAGTCATTTGTATTCAGACATCAGTTCCTTATGTTGTACGTTTCATTTTGGAAATGCCAGCAAGCGCTATAATATTGGTTTCAATGGGATTTCTATTAGGAAGCGTTCTTTCGATTCCTTTGTGGAATAAATTGGCTCAAAAAACAAATAATAATCGGAAAACATTTTTGATTGCATGTATTTTTATGGCAATTTCTGCGGCACCTTTAATATTCACTAAAAGTTATATAGGGATTATTATTGGGATGACATTGGTGGGTGTTGGTATTGGAGGTACATGGATCATGTTAGCTCCAGTATTAGCCGATGTGATTGATGAATCAGTCGTAAGAACTGGAAAACGGGAAGAAGGTATTTACAATGGATTTCAACAATTTTTTGGTCGTATAGCGATTCTTATCCAAGCAATAACTTTCGTGGTAGTACATACCCTCACAGGATTCAAAGAAGGCGCATCAACTCAAACCCCCGAAGCAATATTTGGGATCCACATCCATTTTGCTTTAATGCCTATGATTTTTATGCTCATAGGATGCATAATCTTCTGGAAATGGTATGACCTCACCCCTGATAAAGTAAAAATCAATCAGGACAAAGTTAAAGAACTTGGACTTTAAATTTTTCTCACATCTATTTTAATAATTTTTCATGAAACAAAAAAAATTTAGATTAACTATAAAAATACCGATATCTAATATTTAAAAAACAAATTCAATTTTTTAAAAAAATATTTTAGGTAATTAATATGGAAAATATTGTACATTCAAAAAGAAGTATGGCATCCTATGGATGTGCTAAAGCTTTGAATGAATTTTTCAATATGGCATTTATGGCTTTTGGTTTCTTTTTTTACGAGACAGAAATAGGTTTAAATGTCTGGTATGTTGGACTTGGTTTTATCGTCTTTGCTATATGGAATGCTATTAACGACCCTCTTGTAGGATATTTAACTGATCGTCCGTTCAAATTTACAAGGAAATGGGGTAGAAGATTTCCTTGGATAATGTTGGGAGGATCTTGTTGGATTCTTAGTTATATTCTCATCTTCATTCCACCTAATGTCAATCCACAATCAGGAGCTTGGATCATTTTTTTATGGCTCGTTTCTGCCACTTGTATTTACGATTTATTTGCTTCAATATTTTTTGTGAATTTTGCCGCTCTTTTCCCCGATAAATTCCGATCAGTAGAAGAACGACGAAAAGTTAACGCGATCGCTACTCCAATAGGGATTTTGGGTATTGTGACTGGAGGAATTGTACCACCACTTTTTATTGAATTTGGAAATACCACTTCGTATATTATCCAAGCGGGTATGATGATTATTATTGCTCTTGTCATTTTAGCGCTCTCTATTCCTGGTTGCCGCGATGATAAAGAAATAGTGGAACGTTACCTTACAACATTTGAAACAAGGAAAGTAGAAGAAGAGTCATTTTTTAAGTCCTTGAGAGTTGCCATGAAGCAAAAGTCGTTTGTATACTTTATCCTTGCATATCTTTGTTATCAAACTTGTACAACGCTCATGCAAACATCTGTTTCATATGTTATACGATTTATTTTAAAATTGCCGGCAAGTGCTATGATTTTAATAATGTTAGCACTTCTTGTTGGAGCAGTGATTTCAATTCCTTTCTGGATAAAGTTTGCCAATAAAACAAATGACAATAGAAAAATAATAATGACCGCTGGATCATTGATGGTGATAGCTACAGCTCCGTTAATATTCCTAGAGAATTATATTGCCGTTGTTATCGCAATGTTTATTTGGGGTTTATGTTTCGGGGGTTATTGGGTAATGTTAGCACCGGTTTTAGCCGATGTAATTGATGAGTCCGTAGTAAGAACAGGTAAGCGTGAAGAAGGTGTATATAATGGATTTCAGCAATTCTTTGGTCGCCTTTCTTTTCTCTTTTCTGCTCTATCCATTGCGATTGTTCATACACTCACAGGATTTAAGGAAGGAGCAGGACCAGAAGCTCAACCCCCTCTAGCAATAATAGGAATTCACATACATTTTGGATTAATCCCAATGATTTTTATGCTTGTGTCTGTTATCTTATTATGGAAAGGGTACGACCTAGTTCCTGAAAAAGTAAAAGCCCATCAAGAAAAAATCAAGGAAATGGGTCTTTAAATAAAATCATAATATCTAAATCTTTTTTTTTCTCTTTTTAAATATATTAATCCCAATTCTACCAATCTAAAAAGCCATTGGTTTCTTCTCCATAATATTGTAAGTCTGTAGTAATGAATTAAAAACCCTCTCCAAATCAATAATAGATATAGTGTTTCATCAATATGATCTTATTTTATTTGTAAAAAACAAGATTTTAATATAAAAAGGATTATATTCTTTATATTATTCTAAATAAATAATATAGAACAAGGGGTTACTAATATATTTAACAAGTGAGGTTAAAAAATATTGACCACCATTAAATTAACTTGCCCTTCCTGCAAAAAAAAAGGAATTATTGAAATCTCTGATGAATCTATAAAAAATGTGTCTCGTGGACTTCTTGCCATTAATGTTACACCAGATATAATCTGTGAACATACTTTTATTGCGTATGTGGATAAAAATCTAGCTGTTAGAGATTATTTTATTGCAGATTTTCAGATAGAAATACCAGAACTAGATGAAATTAAATTAAAAGAAGCAAAAGAAATAATCGAGAAGGATAAATTAAATTTAGACGCAATCAAGCTTAATTTATCTGCGAATTTAATAACTCATGTTCTTAAATCAATTTTTTATAATAAAAAAATAGCTATAATCTCAGATTTATCCTATTTAAACGAGCACATCATCAATTTCTTCAGACAATTAATCGAAGGTTCGTTTGATGCATATATCTCAGTAATATCAGTGGATGAGTATAAAAGTAACAAAAAGAATTATAAGGAACATATAGTCCTCAAAGGTAAAGATATTATAAGAGATGATGAGAAAATCATAAATCCTAAAAGATTAAAAGTTGAAAAACAAATGGTCAGTCATTTCTTCATGCAGTTAGATCCAATAAACAGCTTTTTTGAACTCAAAAACGAAATTCGCAAAACGTTTCGATTGTCGCAATCTATAGTTAATTTTACCAGTCAATTTAAAAAAGACGTAACAATTGATTCTGAGTTAGTCATTGATCATTTAGAAAAGGAATTCAATTTTAAAATAGATAATAATTACTTAGAATTCTTATTAGGAATTGTTGATGTTAATTTCGGGGTTAAAAACATAAAAGCCGTAGGGTTAAAAGATTATTTGAAATTTTCTACCACCACTTTTAGACCAAAATTATAAGTTCCAAAAGAGACATTAATATTGACAATCTCTCCTAACATAACTCTCTGTAAATCTAAGATTTTTTCTCATTAGCTTTAAAAGTAGCTCTATTTTTATGTTAGTGACTGTACCATCATCCCATAGATTATTCATTTCATCAGGGTCGTCATTGAGGTTGAATAACTCGCCATGCTCACGAAAAACTGTTATCCTCCAGTTATCAGTAATTAATGTCCTTGTTTTTTCATTAATATACTCATCATCCATTTCAACCAGGATATTCTCATTAATTTTCTCATTTGGATTTTGCAAAAGTGGAACCATACTTCTTCCTTGCATAAATTCTGGTATAGATAATCCCGCCAGGTCTAAGATGGTTTCTGGAATATCAATTGAACTTACTAGTGATGAACACACTTTTTTCTTTAGACCCTTAGGGATCTTCATTATAAAAGGGATATTAATTAAACCTCGGTATAAAAACGGTCCTTTAAAAAAGAATTTATGCTCACCCCCTAAATCCCCGTGATCTGTAGCATAGATGATCACGGTATTCTTAGCTAAACCTGTTTTTTCTAATACATCTAAAATTTCTCCAATCGCATCATCAATCATTTTTTCCATTCCATATGAAGCAGCAATAACTCGCTTAGCATCCAATTCTGTTAAATCTTTCGCTTTAGGAAATAGAAGTCGTACCGTTCCTTCAGTATTTAACAATTTAAAATAATGTTCTTTATTTAATGATGTACTATTTTCATGATTATCATTAAATGAAGTAGGAAGGATAATATCCTCTGGCTTAAACATGTCAAAATATTCTTTCGGTGGACTAAAGGGATGATGTGGGTCGGGAAATGAGCAAAACATGAAAAAATTATCCTTAGAATATGTTCCATCTTGAAATTTATGCAAATATTCAATGACGTGCTCCTTCACAAAAGTCGTAGAATAAAGGTCTTTAGGGATATCATGGTTCCATACTTGTAGCTTTTTAAATGAGCCCTCTTCTTTCGGGGTCATTAACTTAGCGTATTTTCTTAGAATATCTCGATCCGTGTCTTCAGGTTCAATTCTCAATCTTAGCTGTAAATTCTCATCCAGATTTACTTTTGATACCACCCAGTTGAGAAAGTCTGGGTGTCCACACAAAATTCCATGTCCTGATACCAGCTTAACTTCTTCAAGTCCAAAGTAAGGAGTATGATTCGTTAATTTTTTATAATATTTTGGCAGAGCAAATTCTTGACTTTCAAGATCACCATTAAATTGTTTATTTGTTGCTCCAAAATAGTTTAAATGAATTTTTCCAAAATTGGCTGTATGATATCCATTTTCTCTTAAGATATCTACAAATGTCCTTGTCCCTTGGGGAAGATTTCTACCATTAGTCGTAACTCCATGAACTGAGGGATATTGACCAGTAAAAATAGTACTTCTATTTGGCATACAGATAGGATTATTACAGTAAAAATTGGTAAATTTAATCCCTTCATTTGCGATTTTATCAATATTAGCTGTCTTCAAAACCAAATTATCATTATAACAACTTAAATGATCCTTACGTTGTTGATCAGTAAAAATAAATAAAAAATTCATTTTTTCGGTCATTTTTAGGCTTCCATTTTTTGGATTAAACTCAAGATGTAATTTATCTAGTTGTTTATGTTAAAACAAGGAAAATTATAAACTTTTGAATTGGATTAATAAATTATTTAATAGATTAAATTAAGGAATTAAAAATTGTCATTATTTTTTGATTTTAATCTGATAAGATCACTATGATATCTCTTCATTTCTTCAATATTTCCTTTTCCAATAATAAAAACACTAATGATGGGTAAATCGTCTTTCTTATAATAAATTCCCATCGAATAATCCCTAAATCTAAGTATAATTGATTCCGTCTCAATATTAGCTGCTGATTGATAGGATTTAAGTGCACCTGCTAAAGAAATAATTAAACCAGAATCGAATGTTAAATTTCCCGCTTCATTCTTAATTGGATTGTGTAGATAACTGTCAGTATTATAATTTCCTATTTCTTCTAATTTATATCCGTCTTCGCTCTTCACCTCTTTTTCTATTGATAATAATGAAATTGGAATATAATTTGAAGAATGAACTTGAGAAGTTGTTAGATTGCCTAATTCATTCATTATTCTATCAGGAGTATACCCTCTTTCTTGAAGTTTTTTTTCAAAATAAGTGGTTGACTTGCTTTTAAAAATAGGATCTATCCTGTTTTCTATGATTTCAGGAATTATATCCCGTGTAGCGCCAAGTAAGGCTCCTATTGAACTTTTATTAATAGGGGTTTTCCCATAGGGGGTTTGGATGAATAACCTAATTTTATTTTTTAGTTCTAAGTCTTTACTAATAACTTCTATGACTTCAACTTGTATATTATTAACGAGATCAAAACCGTAGAAGTCAGCTGATCTTCCAATTTTTTTTCTTGTTTCCTCGGCAAGTATATCAATTGTATGTAAAAAACTTGACATTATGATATAGCTATCATCATCAGATTCATACGGTAAATTAAATAATGGTACTCCATTCAAAGTAATATAAACCGCGATTTTTTCATTCAAATTTCTTTTCTCTACAACAGCTTCTTTACTCATAGTTTGGTTTTTGCTTAATTTAAGTTTATCTTTTACAAAATACACATTATACCAAATATTGCCTAATAGTTCATTAAATATTAATTCTCCTTAATTATCAAAGATAATTATTAAAGATTATAACAAAAAATTAACTATATAAATATAACTTATTTATTTTATAAAATCTATATTTGTTTGCCTCTCTTAGGTCAAATACTTCTCTCCAATAATTAATGTACTGATCTTTGGTAGCTCAAGACTTTACAAATTTAGGATTTGGTTTTGGGATCTTAGCTTCGACACTATCCCTCCAGTCCTTAAGCAATCTTTTGAGTTTTGATGTTATTTCGGGTAATTCATTAGCAATATTATTATTTTCACTAATATCATTTCTCAGATTATACAATTCAACTCTGCCGTCTTCAAAAAATTCAATTAACTTATAATCACCAGCCCTTACTGACGATCCAGGGGTTCCTCCCTGATTTCCATAATGAGGAAAATGCCAAAAAATTGCTTCGCGATCCAATCCATTGTTAGATCTTAATAGAGGCATTAAACTTACTCCGTCTGTATGTTGCTTGGGCATTAGATCCAGACCTGCCATCTCTAATATTGTTGGATAGAAATCTGGACTTGTAATGGGATAAGTACACACACTGTTAGGTTTGATAATTCCTGGCCATTTAATAATCAAGGGCTCTCGAGTTCCTCCTTCATACATCCATCCTTTACCTTCGCTTAGAGGAGAATTACAGGTTGGCGATCCTTCAGCTGTTGCTAAACCTCCATTATCTGAAGTGAATATTATTACTGTATCATTAGTTTTATCTAATTCTTCGAGTGCTTTAATTAATCGCCCGATATTCTCGTCAAGTTTTTCAATCATACCCGCATAAACGGGATTCGACTGAATTAGTCGACGCTTAATACGATACTTATTTTTATGTTCGCATGGGAAGTAAGGGCCCTCTTCAAATGTCTTTATATTATCTAGTCCAAGATCCTTAATCTTTTGTTTATATTTCTGTTTGTAGCTCCTTGGAACTTGGATGGGAATATGAACCGCATAATAAGAAAGATAGAGGAAAAAAGGTGAATCTCCATTAGTTTTAATAAGCTTAATGGCCTCATCAGTGAGTCTATCGGTAAGATACTCACCTTTAGGGCCGTCTTTTAGTCTGGGATTTCCATAGGGACTAAAATAGCCTCTCAATGGCAATCCCCAGTCACAACCTGCAATATTCACATCAAAACCATGATGCTCCGGCCAATAAGGCTCATTTCCAAGATGCCACTTACCGACATGATATGTATGATAGCCTGCTTTTTTAAGAACGCGAGCTATGGTTTTTTCTTCTAAGGGAAGATGATCAATATAAGGTGCAGATAATAGTTTTCCTTTCGAGTGGTCTCCAATAAAGGTGGTAATTCCTAATGAAGCGGGATATTTGCCAGTTAAAATACTTGCCCTTGTAGGTGAACATACGGGACAAGCAGCATATGCATCAGTAAAACGCATCCCCTCTTTAACCATCGCATCTAAGTGAGGGGTTTCATAGAATTCACTTCCATAACAACCTAAGTCTTTCCATCCCATATCATCGATCAGTATAAATATAATGTTCGGTTTTGACATCTTAATCTACTTTCCCTTATGTATTTCAATTTTATATGAAATAACTATCAAAAATAAAGAAACTGATAGTATTAGTTTCAAAGTCCTAACTCCATCAATTTTTCTCTATTCAATTTTGCTTCTTCTTTTGTAATGGTATACATTGTAGCAAACACGATTACACCTAGTAAAACAAACACAAATGGAATAAGAGAAATAATAAGCTTTAATCCGAACTTGGCAAGTTCCGTTTGATTAGCACCTCTGGCTGGAACATATCCGGTAATAGTCCATACCATTGCAAATATAAGTGTTTGAAAAAACCATGAAAATGCAGAAAATACTCGCATCACTCCCATATAACTTGCTTCTTCACGTTTTCCGGTTTTTACCACAGCATTATCAATAGTCTCCGCTTGAACGAGACTATACACGACTCCCCAATTTGCGCTATAACCTATGCCCACCAGAGCTATAACAATTATAAATCCAATATAATCTGTTACAAAGAAGAGTAGTAGGTATGGTATAGCAGAGGCAATCAAACCCGCAAGATAAGTTTTTTTAATGCTCCAAAGCTTCTTTGGTAGATATACCCAAAGAGGAATCGTAATGATTGCGATTAATAAAACGGCCAGCATGGGAAGAATTGTAGCCTCTATCCCCAATCCAAGATAATGAAGTACAAAAAAATTTATCCCCGCTAAAATACAAGCTCCCGCAATTGCCCAACAGAGAAAAGCAAATAAATATGACATCCAATTTCTATCCTTAAATATTCGAACAAGCACTTCCCTTACAGAAACCGAAACATTTTCTTCTTTCTCTAATTTTAATCGTGTTTCTTTCATTTCCTCCGTTTCCCGAACCCCCCAATGCAAGGGTATTATAAGAATATAATTTAGAATAGCTACAAATATGACTGCTCCTAAATATGCATTTGGATTGGTTGCGCCCCCTAAATTTGCTATAATTAACGGAATTGAAATCGATGCTATTATTTGACAAATAAGCACGATAAACATACCGATTCCCGCAACATTAGCCCTTTGCTCTAAATCTCGAAATAAATCGGGAAATAGAGATACATGGCTTATTTCCCGAACCGTCAAGAAAGTTTCGTAAATGCACATCATAATTATCAACCAGATGGCAGCATATACTGCCATCTCGGCACTTAAACTTGCATCAAAGACAGGTACAAAACATAATATTAAGATACCTGGAGAAAAAATTGCTCCTATCATTATCCATGGATATCTTTTTCCATATTTAGCTGTAAATCTCCTAGACCTATCCGTAAGATACCCCAATATTGGATCATTTATCCCATCTACGATAGAATACACAAGATAAATAATTGGAATTAAAAAAATGGGGATTAGTAGGACAGATACGGCAAAAAACTGGAGATATCCCCACATAACAAACAGCATGATGCTCATAAATGCAGATATTTGATAATATACTTGTCTTTTAATGCTGTGCTTCTTCTTGGAATTTACCTGATTAGAATTTTCTTGATTCATTTTCATTGGCCGTAATTTTATTTTTACAATAATTTATATCATGAAAGCATAAATATATTTTTTTAAAATTAGGAGTAAAACTTTACACAAAATAAGACAAATTTTATTAAATTTTCAATATTAACTTACATAGATGAAATTCATTAAATTATAGGATCCCAAAATGAATAAACAGAAGACCAAATCCAGAGCTCGCTCGCCTCAAAAGAAACAAGAACAATTTGATAAAATTTTAGAAGTGGGCAGAGATATGTTTGTAAAATACGGAACCCACGGATTTAGTACCCGAATATTAGCAGAAAAGCTAGGAATGACACAGCCCAATCTTTATAATTATGTTTCAAGTAAGCGAGAGCTATGGATTGCCATAAGAACTAAATACTACAACGAATTTTATAAGGGTATTCGAAAAATTATCGGAGAACATAAAGGCACAATTGTTGAGCTTCTTTATAAATTTGCAGAATATTACCTTGAATTCGCAGCTGCAGACTATAAAAGATTTCAAATTATGTTCGTACTTGCAGCACCTCCATCCAAAAAAACTGGACCTTTAGAAAAGGAATATAATCCCTTCCTAACAACAAGATTTGTTTTAGATTATGTTAAAAAAGCAATTGAAGCTAATGAACTAATCCCTGATGGCTCAATTGAGTTATTTTATGCTATTTATTCATTAATTTACGGAGCGGCAAAAGTTGAAGCAGATTTGAAATTACGTGATAAAATTACAGAACCTATGACTGGAGAATTTTATTCTCTCTCAGCCATAGAATTTCGTAAATTCATTATTAAAGAACTTCGGGATCGTATTGAGAGAAATCGTATCAATAAAAATTCATTGAAATAATTTAGACACTGTAAAATCCAAAAAAAGGTTATTTTTTAGAACCATAATCTAATCTTCGGATTTTTTAATATAATTTTTAGTTTCAAACCTTTTCTTTTATCACTATTTCAATAGCATATACCAAAACTAATCTTAAAGTCACAGATTAAGTTAAATTTTATCTTTTGAGTTTTACAATAATCTTCAATAGTTTTATTAATTCTTGGATGTTTATTCATATATGGAAGATTGATATCTCAGATGAATATAAGATGAATGCTAAAAAAAAGAAGACTAGGGCTCGTTCACCGGAAAAGAAAGCAGAACAATTTGACAGAATTTTAGAGGCGGGTAAGGATATGTTCGTTAAATTTGGTTCACATGGATTTAGTACACGAGCTTTAGCCCAGAAATTAGGTATGACGCAACCAAATCTCTATAATTATGTGAAGAGTAAAAGGGAATTATGGATTGCAATTAGAATTAAATATTATAAAGAATATTCAGAAGGGCTCAAAAAATTAATTAATGAACATCAAGGGTCATATACTGAACTCTTTTTTAAATTTGCAGAATATTTTCTTGAATTTGCGAGTGCTGATTATAAAAGATTTCAGTTAATGTACTTAATTTCTGCTCCACCCTCTAAAAAAGTTGGACCTTTAGAAAAAGAGTATAAACCATTTCAATTAACCAAAATGTTTTTAGATATAGCAAAAAAAGCTGTAGAAGCTGGAGAAGTAAATAGGAATACTGCGACTGAGCTTTTCTATAGCATGTATGCGCATCTCTTTGGAGCGGCCAAAGTTGAAGCTGATCTGAAATTACGGAATAAAATTACAGAACCTATTATAGGAGATTTTTATACATTGACTGCTAAGAAATATCGAATGTATGTATTAACAGAAATTCGAAATCGTTTAGAAAGAAATGTTTTGAAAAGCCAATAAATTAATTTGTTGGCAAAATTAAGGATCTTTAACTTAAACTTATCATCGATAATTATAATTATTATTTAACAATAATTTTATTAATTCTTTGATGTATATTCATCTAAAAGAAAATTTTATATCTCAGATGAAGATATTTTGAATATTCAAAAAAAAAAGACCAGAGCTCGAAGTCCAGAAAAAAAAGCGGAACAATTTGATAAAATTTTAGAAGAAGGGAAGAAATTGTTCATTCAATACGGAACGCAAGGATTTAGTACTCGAATATTAGCCCAGAGATTAGGTATGACACAGCCAAATCTTTATAATTACGTAACAAGCAAAAGAGAATTATGGATCGCAATAAAAAGTAAATATTATGATGATTATTTTAAGGGATTTCAAAATATACTTGATGAACATACGGGCTCTTATCTTGACTTATTTTATAAGCTTGTAGAATATTTAATTGAATTTTTGAACGCTGATTATGAGAGATTTCAGATAATGTTCATACTCTCTGCTCCACCATCTAAAAGAAAAGGACTCTTAGAAAAATCATATAAACCATTTCCAATATTAAAATTTGCATTAGAATTAGTGGAAAAAGCAGCTAAAAATAATGAAATAAATAGAGAAATGGCAATGGAATTATTTTATAGCATATATAGTTATATATTAGGAGTCACAAAAGTTAGATATGATCTAAGTGTGAGCAGTAAAATTTCAGAATCCTTGGAAGGTTTTTCCTCGATGCCTTATAAAAAATATCGAGAATTAATATTAAAGGAAATTAAGGATCGCATAGAGAGAAGTCGCAAAAAATGAAGCAATTTATTCTTGTATTATGAAAGCCCTCAAATAAAACTTTAATTTAGGCTATTAATATTTTAACCAAATTTTTTATAGGATGGAATCCCATATTAGCGCTTTTGAGGTCTAATCTTATAAAAACTAATTGGAAAGATGATGAAATACCAAGATAACTACAGATTTTCCTTTAGATAATAATTTATCAAAGTTTTATGAACTAAAATACCTAATATCATTAAGCTCGTCTTGAATATTAAGTTTACACAGTAGACTTTAAAGTCTGTTATTTGAATTTCATTTTACAACTTCGAATGGTTTTAAAGCTATACACAACTCTTTCTAGCAAATAATCAATGATAATTCGGATAACCCTTTTAAAAAAACGAATTTTCACAGAATTAACAAAAATTTGATGGTTTAGAAAATGACACTACTTAACGACTTAATCATTGTATTGTTAACATATGTTTACGTTGTCTTGACAATTATAATTCCTGTGCAATTGAAAAAGAGAGATAAAATTTCGAAATTTACAGCTCGCAAAACTGTCCATTTATTAGCTGGTCTCGCCATATTAGTTACACCCCTTTTTACTTATCCTGCTTTCGCTCTATTGATAGCGGGGCCTCTTACTATTCTGGTGTTTTTTAGTTCAAAAGAATCTAAAGTTGAATTACTAAAAGATCTTTATGACTCTATTGGAGAAGAAGAGGAAGAAAAGTTGAAGCGGAAATTTCTTCAAGGCCCCTTTAACTATTGTCTATCAATAACTATTCTTGTTGCGATTTTCATCTTCCTTGCCCCTAATCAATTGTATTTTGCGATGGCGGGTATACTTATTATGATAATTGCTGATACTATGGCGTCAGTTGTAGGAAAGCGTTGGGGTAAAATTACAATTAAGCTCCCTTGGACGGGGAAAAGAACTCTATTAGGTTCTACAACTATGTTTAGCTTTTCTTTCATATTATCCTTCGGTTCATATTGGTATTTTGGGCTTTTTAATCCGCTAACACAGATTCCATTAACTTGGGATATAATTCTCTTATATTCGTTTATTACAGCACTATTAGCAACTATTATTGAAATATTAAGCCCCTCAACTTGGGATGATATGACTGTCCCTATCGGGACAACCATAATTATATATCTATTGACTTTTATCTATTTATGAAATTTTATTTTTTTTTTATATTTTTTTACTAAATAGCTGAGAATATGGAAAATCTTAAAAAATCTTTTGATGTAATTGTTGTTGGAGCCGGTACTGGAGGTACTACAGCCGCACGTTTTGCTGCTAAAAAAGGTTTGGATGTATGTCTTATAGACAGAAAAGAGAAGAGCCATATAGGTGATAAAATTTGCGGTGACGCTGTCGGGGCTGAAATTTTTGATATATTAAAGATAAATCCTCCGCAAGGTGAAGAATTATCTTGTCATATTAAAGGGGCAAAATTATATCCTCCAAATATGAAAAAATGTTTGACCTTAATAGATCCAAAACAGGCGGGATATATTGTAAATCGGTTGGAATTTGGACAGAGGTTACTTAATGAAGCCCTTGATGCGGGTGTTGCACAGTTCTTAGATAATACTATGGTATTGGATTTAATATATAAAGAAAAGTTCGTCTCAGGTTTAAAAGTACGTTTAAGTAATGGTGAAAAATTTGATTTAAATGCTAAACTTGTTATAGACGGAAGCGGTTTTAACACGCCATTGAGAAAGAAAGCGAAAAATCCTTTAATTGAGAACGAGATTTCAAAAACTGATGCCATATTATGTTATCGAGAAATAGTAAGATTTCCGAAAGGAGATCAGGAAGTTATGGATCCTGAATATATTTCAATTATTTTGGATAAGGAAAAAGCTCCTGGGGGTTATATTTGGTATTTCCCTAAAAATGAAACCTCACTAAATATTGGATTAGGAGTGTTTATGGATTATGGGGGAAAAGTAAAAGAGTTTTATCAAAATAATGTATTTAAAGAATTTATAAAAACACCCAATTATGAAATACTCTCTTCTGGAGGAGGAGTAGCTCCTATAAGAAGACCATTATGGTCGTGTGCTGACAATGGTTTTATGTTAATTGGAGATGCTGCATGTCATGTAAATCCACTTCATGGAGGAGGAATCGATCCCTCAATGAGAGCTGGATTTTATGCTGCCAATACTGCTGTTCAAGCTATTGAACAAGCAGATTTTTCTTTACAGAAGCTATGGGATTTTAATTATGAAATTATGACAAGTATTGGAGCAGAGTTCGCAGCTCTTGATTTATTAAGACGTGTTCTTCAAAGACTATCAAATGATTCATTAAATTTTGGTTTAGAAAAAGATTTGTTATCTAGTGAAGAAATTCTGCAAGTATCCTCTACAGGAAGCTTAGATTTATCCTTATTGAGCATGGCTACTAAAGCAATTAAAGGTATTGCAAATCCAAAACTAATGCTTGATTTAAATTACTTACGAATAAAGATGAATGAAATTATTAAGCATTATAAGAATTTTCCACGGTATAATGAAGATTTTGAAGTGTGGAAGAATAAAACTATTGATATATATGAAAAAGTAGAGAAAATGTCTTACGGTTAAATTAACAAACTAATAAAGGAGATTTATATGGTTGATATAATCTTAAATAACGAGAAGAAGCATGCTACATACGAGTATATTATTAACAAACTCAATCGCGAAGGAGCCTTGCATTTTTCATTAATTGATCCAGACCCATTTCGACAAAGTCCTAGTAAAGCTGCAAAAATGGGAAAACTAGCTGAACAGGCAGGAACAGATGCAATACTAGTAGGAGGGAGTACAGCCTTTGATCAAGTGTATGTGGATAAAACAATAGAATTAATTAAAAAAGATGTCCAAGTACCTATAATTATCTTTCCTGGAGGGTTTGCGAACGTATCTAAGAGAGCCGATGCTATTCTGTTCATGTCAGTTCTAAATTCTAACAATCATTACTTTTTCATAGGATATCAGGCACTTGGTTCTTATTTAGTTAAAATGGCGGGCATTGAACATATTCCAATGGGATACCTCATAATTGAACCGGGAGCTTCAGCTGGATGGATTTCTGATGCAAAACTTCTTCCACGAAATAAACCTAAACTAACTGCCGCATACTCGTTAGCAGCGGAAATGTTTGGATTTAAACTCATATATTTAGAAGCAGGTTCTGGTGGAAATAGTATTCCTCCAGAAATCATCAAATTATGCTCGCAAGTTCTAAGTATACCTATTATTGCGGGAGGAGGAGTTCAAACGAAAGAGGATGCTGCTGCTTTCGTGGAGGCAGGTGCCGATATAATTGTAATGGGCACATTTTTAGAAAATAATCTCATGAAAGATAAGGGAGCATCATTGAAAGTAATTATTGATGCAATTAAAGATACCGCAAAAAATTCTAATAATAGAAGAACCTTCCAAAAAATATAGAGCTAAAATAAAATTGCTAGGATTTTTATTACTCGCCACAGTAATTATTTCCTACATAATTTTCTAATCCCTCTAAAATGCTTCTTGTACCCTCTTTCTTGTAAACATCCATTAAATCATTACGAGTTGCAGTTACCCCTCTTCTAGCAGATAAATATCCCATTAAAACCGTAGCAATAGCTTCTTTTGCTTGTTCTGGTGTAAATTCTGGATCCTTATCTTTAATTATGCAATCCACAAAATACTCATCTTCTATTCTTGAAGAAATATCATAATATTTTGGAAATGGACTATGCTCAATCTCAGGTTCATGCCATTTATTTTTGTTTTCGCCCATCTCTTTGCTGCTAGAGAAAATTTTCACAGGATTTTCCCATGAATGATCCTCCAAAATGGTACCTTTTGTACCATATACTTCAATTTGGTTTGTAGGGGTAGTTCTTACGACAAAACTTACCACAACATTTGCAACGGCACCTTTACTAAACTTTAAGAACATCATGGCATTATCTTCAGCCTTTTCTTGTAAGGTTGTGCATTGTTTTGTTATCCAACTATATGCTGCTTCTACTTTATCATTTAATATCCAATTCATTGTTGCAAATTTATGTGCACCCATATCCATCAAAGAGCCACCTCCCGCCTTTATTGGATGTCCTTTCCAAAATCCTTCTCGCATTAATCCTGGAATCTCATTTACGCCTTCATATGAACGGATTAAAACCACATTTCCGATTAACCCTTTCTGAATTGCCTCCATTATATATTTATGAGCAGGCAAGAACCGATGATTTTCAGCAATCATAAATTTAACTCCCGCTTTTCGGGTAGCCTTTATCATTTGGTCACATCCTTCAAGTGTAGTTGCCATTGGTTTTTCACAAAGAACATGTTTTCCGGCTTCAGCAGCTGCAATTACCATCTCTTCATGGAGAAAATGGGGAACCATAATTAAAACGGCGTCTATATCACTGTTCAGAAATTTATCCAAATTTGAAAAATAATCCATTTTATAATTTTTGGCCGCTCTTTTTCCTGCCTTTTCATTAATATCGTAACAAGAAACAAACTTTATTTTTTTTATATTTCTGGTTCCCGCACTGTGAAAGGCCCATGCTCCACCTAATCCTATGATTCCAAATTTGACAATATCCATAATAATGAAATTGAACTAATAAATAAATAAATTATCAAGCCTCTATTTAAAGTTTGATCACTCTATATAAGTAAAATAATTAAGTTAATACTCTTTACAAAAATTAAATTTCTTTAATATCAAGATAATTTTGATGATTAAACATGGCAGACCCGATTGGTTATAATAAAGATAAAGCAAATGAAATTTTAAATAAATATGATATTGATTTATTAATTGCTTCTACACCTGTGAATGTTTTTTATTTGACAGGATTACCGGTATTACATGTTGCTCCAAATCCAATTTTATATGTCTTACAGAATCAATATCCTTTTTTAGGTTTGGTGCGCAGAGATGGGGAAGAAAGTGCATTAATATGGTCATTATATGATAGTGTTGAAGAGTTTTCATGGATAGATCCAAGTGAAGTTTATCGAGTAGGGTCACTTAATGCTTCCAAGAAAATTCTAGCAAGAAAGATAAATGAATGGAATTTATCTAACAAGACCATTGGAATTGAGTCATTCATGCCTTTTTACCAATATGAAGCATTGAAGAAAGAATTTCCTAATGCAAAAATTGTTAATGGAGATCGTGCTTTTATTGATATGCGGATGGTTAAAACCGAGGAGGAAGTGCGACGGATAAAAAAATCTACGGAAATTGCGGATAAAGCAATTCAGGCGTGCATAGATGCTACAGAATTAAATGTGCTTGATACAGAATTATTGCAAATCGCTCGTAGAACTATAGTCGATGAAGGAGCCGAAGGGTGGGATCATCTTACGCAGAATATTGGGCCGTCTGATCCTGAAGCACCAGGTACAGGAATTCCAGTAACTCCTAATGATATTGTTAGATTTGATTTTGGAGCTGTATGGCAAGGATATGTATCTGACATTAGTAGAGGTGTTGTTGTCGGTGAAATCCCTAAAAAAGCTAAAGAAGCGATGGATGTTATGATACAATTGCAGGAATTTTGTGTTGAAAACATAGAAGTTGGCAAGAATTCTAATGAATTATATAAAGAAGCTCAAGCGTATTTAAAATCAATTTCTAAAAGAGGTTTCTACTTAATTACAGGGCATAGTATTGGATTAGAATGTGAAGAAGCACATCTTTTTAGCGCTATAGAATCATATGATGTGCCTTTTGAAGAAAATATGGTCCTTGATATAGAAGTTTGGTTAAGCGTGAGAGGGCAGGGATTAGTTGGTATTGAAGATTGTTATAGAGTTAAATCCAAAGGTTGTGAACGATTGTCTAGCTTAGATAAGGAAATTGTTCTTAAATAGGGCTATAAATTATGAGAGTTAAAGATAAGATTGTGGTATTAACGGGAGCAGCTTCCGGGATTGGTAGGGCAACTGCACTTCTATTTGCCCAAGAAGGGGCAATTCAAGTACTTTCGGATATTGACGAAGATGAATTAAAAAAAACATATGATTTAATTGAAGAGGGAAAAGATAGAACTATCTTTATGAAAGTTGATGTGAGAAAGCCCGAAGAAGTTAGAAATATGATAGAAACTACCATTGAAAAATATGGAAGAATTGATGTTCTCATTGTGAATGCAGGCGTTGTCAGGGTTGGTTCCGTAGAAAATTTCCCAGATGATGATTATGATTTATTGATAGATGTAAATATTAAGGGAACACATTATACTTGCAAATATGCGGTTCCCTATTTTAAAATACAAAAATTTGGTTCAATTATAACATTAGCTTCTGTTGCTGCTCACATCGGACAAGTAGCTCATGCGAATTATTGCTCTACAAAAGCTGCAGTTTTAGGATATACTAGAGCATTAGCATTAGATTTAGCGCCTTACAATGTTCGAGTGAATAGTGTCTCTCCAGGGGCTACAGATACTCCTATGCTCCAAAGTGACGTCGCAAAACAGGCAAAGGACAGAGGGGTTTCTTATGAAGAAGTTAGAAAGGAATTTGAACAAGAAGGCGTGTTAGGTCGATGGGCTAAGCCTGAGGAAATTGCTACAGGCATTTTATTTCTAGCCACTGAAGAATCGTCATACATGACTGGAGCGGATTTACGCTTAGATGGTGGATGGACAACCCAATAAACTGAATATTTTTTATAATTTTCTTTTTAAATTATTCTAAATGAATTGAAGTAAATTCTATGAGAAGAAATAATTTTCTAAATGTAAAATGACAGTAATCGACATGCATATTCACCTAAAATATCGATCCTCTTGTTCCAATCTTTCAATGTATGATTTATACTGTAATTTATCCGTTTCTTTTAACGCGGTGTGCATTACAGACCATTGGAAATTAGCACCTTTGAAATATAATCCATACCAAGATCTAAAAATCTTTTATGGTGCTGAGATTTCTTGCAAATTAGGTGATATTTTGGCGTATGGAATAAAATATATTCTTCCCAAAAAGAAAAACTACGATGCTGAAAATGTAATAGAATTTATCCATAAACAAGGTGGCATAGCAGTGTGCGCTCATCCCTATACAAATAGACATGAAGGTTTTGGTGATTATGTGTATGAATATGAATTCGAAGGCATTGAAATCAATGGATCATTGGATGAAAAATATCATCGTTTAGCTGAAAAAGCTGCAAATTCAATGGACATTCCAACATTAGGAGGCAGTGATGCTCACTCAATACGACAATTAAATACATTTGGAACGAAATTCGAAAAACCAATAAACTCAATAAAGGATATTGTTGACGCAGTTAAAAACAAGGAATGTAAGGCTATAAAAATTTAAAACGCTATTGGTTAAAGAGAGCTATAATTTATCCGTGAGCAATAGGCTCGGGATAGCGATTTTGAATTTTTATAATCTCATGAATTAATTTATTTACCAATTTAAATCTTAATTCTTGTGATCCTTTTTCATGCCATAAGTTATTAAGTTCATGAGGATCATTTTTTAAATCATATAATTCTCCTGTATCTTCTCGACCTTGATAAATTGTAATTCTATAATCCTCAGTTACCATTGTTCTAACTCGCATTGGTGTTTGATAAGTTCCTTTCTTCATCTTAAAATCCTCATCTTCTTCAATAATGCATTGATCTCTCACTTTATACTTAGGATCTTTTAGTATCGGAGTCAAATCATGACCCTGCATACCTAAAGGATGAAATTTACAATCGATCTCAAGCAAATTTAAAATTGTTGAGGGGATATCAATAGAACTTGCTAGGGAATTTGTAATAGAATTGGGTTCAGTAATATTTGGTACATTCCAAATCAACGGAACATTAATAATTCCACGATAATGAACCATTCCTTTAAAAATAATTCCATGATCTCCGCAGATCTCTCCATGATCGCTTGTAAAAATCACCATAGTGTTTTTATCTAGACCGAAAGAAGAGAGGGCGGCTAATATCTGGCCAACGCTAAAATCAATCAGGGAAATTGTCCCATATGTATACGCTAGAAACTTTCTTATCTCCTCTTCGCTCGTTTTCCGAATGTAAGCTGAATTGTCATATGCGTTCTCTAGATATTCTCCTATAATTGTATGATTATCTAACGTATCATTAAAGCTTGGAGAAAGATTCAAATCCTCAGGATTATACATCTCCCTATACTTTCCCGGAGGGCATACGGGATGGTGGGGATCGGGAAATGAACAATGCAAAAAGAAGGGTTTATTTTCGTAACATCCTTCTGAAAATCTCTTGAAAAAAGCAATAGTTTTTTCAGTTATATATGAACTTTGATATAATTCTACAGGGAACTGTGTGTCATAATATGATTTTTGAAAAAGCTTGTGTATTCTTTTTTTTATCGAATCAACTAATTTGGGACTTCTTTCTTCTAACCAATCAAGATAGTGCCCTGTAACGGCATCACCATGCCCTACAACTAAATCTACCTCATCCAACCCATAATAAGGTGTGGGAATGATAGGACGTTTATCCTTAGGCTGAAAAGTCCAACCAAGCATCGGTTCCACAGAGTTACATTTTCGGTCAAAAAGAGGTGTAAAGCAATTTAAATGAATCTTTCCAATGGAGCTTGTATGATATCCACATTCTCTTAATGTTTGCGAAAAAGTAGGGATTTTTGTATTCAGATTTATGCCATTGCATCTAACTCCATGAATACTTGGATATGTCCCCGTAAAAATAGTTGATCGATTCGGCATACAAATCGGATTGGTACAATAGGCATTTGTAAATTTTATCCCATCACTGGCTAAAGAATCAATATTTGGTGTTTTTATATCAACGTTTCCATAGCAAGCCAAATGGTCAGCTCTGAGCTGGTCGCATATTATAAATAGAACATTCATTTTCTCATTCATTATAAATCAAAAAACATATTGTAAATTTCCTAATTTAATTACATTGTCATGCCTCCATCAACTAGGAGACTCACACCTGTACAAAATTCATTTGTAGTAAGAAACAAAACACCTTCTGCGATTTCTTCGGGTGTTCCAAGACGACCCAATCTTTGACGTGCTATATACTGATTTCTCACTTCTTCATAATTTCCTCCTCTCTCTCTGATTCTCTGTTCTAAAGATGGTGAGTCAGTAGTTCCTGGACAAATTGCATTCACGCGAATTTTATCATCAATATAATCAGCTGCCATTGCTCTGGTCATTGATAATACGGCTCCTTTCGAAGCAGTATATGCTGCTCTGTTAGGGACTCCTTTAAAAGCAACGGATGATGCATTATTGACAATTACTCCTTGTGTCTTTTTAAGATAAGGAATGGCATATTTGGAAACAAGATATATCCCTCGAACATTGACAGCCATTGTTCTGTCCCAATCTTCTGTAGAAATTGTATCGACAGCACCCCCTAAAACAATACCAGCATTATTAAATAAAATATCGATTTTTCCATAAGTTTCTACTGTTTTTTCTATAATTAATTTTGCTTGTTCTTCTATTGACACATCTGCTTGGATAAAGAAAGCCTCTCCTTTTGAATTGTTAATCTTCTCGACAACTCTCAAAGCAGATTTGGACACAGAATTACAGCAAACTTTTGCACCTTCTTTAGAAAATAAAATGGCTGTGGCTTCTCCTATTCCTGCTCCTGCTCCGGTTATAATCGCTACTTTTTCCTGAAGTTTCATAACCATAATAAAAAAAAATTATTTGATTATACTTCTAATTAACCACGCTTTAAGATTTTTTCAATTCCTGTAATCTTTTTTCATGGAGAATTTTTAATTCATCATTCATTTCACGGAATTTTGTATAATTTATTGGAAACAAGCTAAAAACTACTAATGCAAGTATACCAACAATGAATGGTATCAATGAAACCAATAATGTTAAACCAAGTAACGCTGTAGGGGTTTGAGATTCGCTTCCTGCTTGAAATCCAAAAAGGAATTGCACAATTATTAGAGCTAAGCCTGAAAGAGCTATTGATAATCTCGCAATTAAAGATAATATTCCATTATAGGTAGCCTCTCTTCTTTTTCCTGTTTGCAATTCATCATAATCTATTGCTGCACTAAAGGGTACCTCAGTCATTAAAACCCCCCCTATCCCGAATCCGGGAATTAAAGTAACAATTACCAATGTGAAAAAATCCCCTATAAACACCACAGGCAAGATTCCAACAGCCATAATTCCTATCGCAAATAATAATGCATATTTAGGCCCCTTTTTAGCATATACCCACCTCCAAAAGGGAATACCGATAAGAGCCCCTAATGCTATTCCAAGTGCTGCAAATCCTATTAAAGCCTCATCCATTTTAAGAACAAATTTAGCATATAAAGGAAGGGCAATTAAAGTTATAGCAAAGCAACTATCAATTAAAGTATATGTCAAAGCCATTATTACAAATGATTTATTCTTGAAAGTTTCTTTGAACGCAGCAATAACCGGAAGTGGTTCGTCAATTTGATATTCTTTTCTTTCTTTGGTTCCTAGAAGTGAAAGATACATTGTTATAGATACCACTATTCCAAAAGTCAGCCCGGTTAATGGCCATCCAATTGCGGAAGCTACAAGTGGAGGAAAAATAATGCCAATTAATGAGGAAGTAAAAGCTATTGTATCTTTTATTGCCACTACTGTTGCGCGTTCTTTCTCATCCTCATACATTTCAGTGTATAATGCTGACCAAGCCGTCATTGCTAAGGTAAATCCCGTATCAAACAGAAAAAGCATAAAAAGGGCATGAAAAAATATTAGGATCTCACTGGTCCAAGGAACCCACCATAACAAAATGAAACCCACCCCGAGAGGGATTGTTCCAAGTATAATATAAGGTACACGGCGTCCCCATTTCGTGATTTTTTTATCCATGTAATATCCAAATAAGGGATCATTAACCGCATTCCATAGCCCATACAATACAAACACTAACCCTACTAGCTCAAGCGATAATCCTACTTTTACCGCGTAGAAAAAAACAAAAAAAGTACCCACCATATTATAGGGAAGGGCAGAAGTTACACCTCCTAAAGAATATAGTAAATAACCTTGGCGTGAATGTACTCTCTCGTTATCACTAATATTATCTTCACTCATAATAATTATCTATCTCTCAATTTTAGTTTAAATAAATATTGATCAATTTCATATAAAATACTTCATACATAGTATGGAGAAAAAGTGAATGAAATTATTCATGGTTTAAAATTTTGAATTATTTCAGCAATCATTTCCACCTTACAAATGTCGCCATTCGGGGGAAGTTCATCTGATACTCCGAGAATCAGATTAGGAGAGAATATTTCCAAAACTTTTTGAGTATATTCTCTAAGATATTCATTTGAATATTCAGGTAAAAATAAAATTGATGGAATGCCATCTAATAAAACCTTATCTCCAATCGAATCTTTTAATTCTTCTAATGTTACATCTCCTTGAGGTTTGGGAGTTAATGCCTCAAGCCCATCAAATGGTAAATCTGCTAAAAGAGGTAATAAATCCTTCAATGAACCATCCATGTGGATGTGGCAATATTTGCCTGCCTGATGAAGTTGTTTTACCCTTCGTTCAAAATAAGGCATGAGATACTTCTTAAATTGAGGAGGAGGCGATAAATCGGCATCAATGTTTTCCCCAAAATTAATGACTTTTAGGGGAGATTCCGCAATGCTATCGTACATTTGATCATCCCATTCTTCTAAGAAAGATATGAATTTTTCCATCTCATTTGGATGGCGCTTAAGGAAAATTACGGTACGAACAAATCCCATGGTAATTTTAACTAATCTCTGATATGGTGATGAAAATAGATAAGTACTCACCACTCCTAAATCCCCTATTTGCTTTTCTGCTCTTATAAAGTTCTCTTGAAGAAATCTGAATTCAGTATTTTCTAAAATGTATTGCATGATTTTCATATCTCCTACGGATTTTACGGGAAATTCAGTATAATGCCCTCCAAGTCCACCGCCCACAGCTATCGCTTCAGTTAAATTGCCTAAAGGAGTTTTATATTTTGTAATCGTTTCATCCTTTTTATTACCTCTTTGAGTAGTAATTTCTATTTTTGCTTCTGGATTAATTCTAGTATCGATAAGAGGAAGATATAAGGTCTCTTCCGAATATCTAGGACTTGCTCCAAGCATTTTGTATATGTCTAATTGGCTTTTTTTTAAAAAACGTTCAGGAATTTTGTCTTTTAATTGTTTAATATGTTTTCCTTTCTTAAAGAGCCTATTTCCTAAATACCAATAGTAGATCCGTGGGCTAAAAACAATTCTATCTATTTTCTTTTTTGCGAAAGTATTCAGGATCCCTTCCTTATTTGAAAGTTTTGAACTCATTGTTAGATTTAACATCAATACTAATTGAAAATTAAAAGAGTAATTAACTTTTAAAGTTTAGAAGCTAAATTTAGAACCTTTAGACCTAGAAGTTTTGCACCGATGATAAAATCTTCTTTCCAATCTCCTATAAAGCTCACTCTATGCCAGCCAAATGATTCCCAGTCATAATTATTTAAAATCTTCCCAACATTACTTTCTACAAGCATTTTTGAGACACATCCTCCTTTATCTGGAACATTATCAATTATTTTTCCAGTTCTTATCTCTATTTTATTTTCAAAAACACTAATTTTTATGGTAGTAACTTGTTCACCAATTGGAAATTTCACACAAGGAGAAGCACCTAAATATGCAGTTTCTCCGTGATACAAAATTTCATAATCAGCAATTGGACCATCAATTCCATATAATTTACTTGGTGCGACGCAATGCATATAAGTAATTTGATCATTGACAGAATCAAACGTATGATTTGAAACATATCCTGGTCTGCCTGTTATAAATAGACCAAATAGAAAACTAATAGCAGAATCCATATCAGATTCACAAATACCATAATATCCCTCGCTACTCAGTTCGAAAAAAGCCATGCAGGGATAGGCAGGTAATTTACCAGTTAAAAGAAAAGTGCCACAATCTGGAGCAAATATCCTGCAATTTTTATCATTTAAAATATTTTTAAATGCGATATACAACTTTGCTGAATTTAATATAGTTTTTTCTGTGGGTTCAACTTTTTTAGCATTTTTATTCCATTTATCCGCAACGATTTTTGCTTCTTCCTCGTTCACCTTTTGATAATATTCCACAATCTCATCGGGATTTCCTCTTATCATCCCTACGTCAAAAATGTTTTTCAAATTCTCTTTGTATTTCTTCTCATCTTTTCTCCATTGATGAGCTTGATCAAATCCTTCTGTATCTGTAAAAAATTCAAAGCTGGTATCTCCGCTCATTTTCCCTATTTGCTCAATAAATTCTGGACTTTCTTTTCTAAGTTTTTTTCTTTCAGGATTAAATAATCCAAGAATTATTTCCCAATCCATCTTAATTTTATCACTGGCATATACTAACACATTAGTACCCCTAAGTCGTAAGAGATTAGATAAGATTTCAACGGGTTTGTCAAAATCCTCAATGTTTTTGGAAGATATGGGATAAACATGATATTTCTTGTCTTTTATACTTACGTAAATTTTTGTAAATGTATGGTCTCCAGCATAAATGAGGTTTGCTAATATAGCAGGTTTTCCTAATTCAATGAACTCAATTCCTGCCTTGATAATTCCGGGATACCCATAATGTCCTATCGTAAAAATTACTATGCCATCGGCTTTTAATATATTATCATTGATTTTTTTAATTAACTCATTGTCATAGACACAAACTAGTTCGTTATTCGTAAAATTAATTTTAGGAAACTTCTCTTTTAAATGATGAAGGATGGTTTGGATCAATTTTTCATTATCATAACCTATATAGGGCCAACCAGCTTCCCATTGGGGTTTTCCAATAAATACAATATGGAGATTTATAATATCATTTTTCATATATAAGGATTAATCAAATAATTTAAAAAATTAATTAAATAAGTTTATGATTGGTTTATTCAAAATTATAAAATCGCTAAATTAGATTCTAATGATCTTTCGCGCATCAGAGGGATCCGCTATTTCTCTCCCCACATATTTGCTAATGCTCATATACTTTTCAACAATTTCAGCGTTATTTTTTGCAGGCACTCCGGTCTCGATAAATGGAAAATCTTCAGTTCCAACACGGATATTACCACCTCGAGATAAAGCAAGCACGGCTATCTTAATTTGCTCTTCACCCATAGTACTTACTGAATATAGGCAATTTTTGGGCATATTCCTGATTCTGTGCATATATTCTTCGAAGGTAGGAGGGGACCATGTTCCTCCAGGCCAATTAAAGAAAAGAGTTAAATATTGAGGACCCTCAACCAATTCTTTATTAATTAGTTGCTGTAAATTCCAATAAGAACCTGTATGCCACACTTCCCACTCTGGTTTTATATTATATTCCTTACATTTTTTACAATATTCTTCCAATTCTTCAAGAGGATGTAGGATATCTACATTAACTTGCGCAAAGTGTTCGGCATGGTGATTTAATATTATAGACATCATATCCGGTTTAGCTTCGAAATCACCATTTCTCATTGGGATAGATTCGCTTGACATACCTGCCTGTATAATAACATCACAACGTTCTCGGATTCTTTTAACTACCTCGACCTCTTCCCCTCGCGGAAGATGAACATGTGCTATGGCTGCTCCTGCCTCATAGCACTTAACTACATCTTCAACCAATTGGTCTGTAGTTTGAGGCCAATTTTTTACATCAGGATATATCCAAGAATTTGCTGTCGTTGCAGTTATTATTAATTTTTCATTTGCCATTGTTTTCACACTCCTTAAATTTTTTTATATTAATATAAGATGTTAATATTTTTAAATTATCGAGAGACTCGTCCGGAAGTATCACCTTCCATTAATTTGTTAACTTCCTCTAAGCTAACTAAATTAAAATCGCCCAAGATGGTATGTTTTAAGCATGATGCTGCTAAGGCAAATCTTAGAGCATAATAGGGATCTTCTTTTTTTGTTATCAGACCATAGATCAAACCCCCCATAAAGGAGTCACCGCCTCCCACTCTATCTACGATATGAGTGATATCATATTGGGGGCCTATAAACATTTCCCTACCATCATAAAGAACTCCCGACCATGTATTATGACTTGCTGAGATAGAACCCCTTAGTGTAATGGCTATAAATTTGAGATTTGGATATCCCCGTTTCATTTCCTCTACTACATATTTGTATTTGGAAGCGTCAATTTTACCGGAAGATACATCAATATCAGGGGCTCTAATTCCTAAAACCTTATCTGCATCTTCTTCATTCCCGATTGCTACATCACAATATTTTACTAATTCAGGCATAACTTCGGAGGGTTCTTTTCCATATTTCCATAATTTACTTCTATAATTTAAATCACACGATATTATAATTCCTTTATTTTTAGCAATTTTCACCGCATCGAGACAAATATTTGCAAGATTCTGAGAAATTGCTGGAGTAATTCCTGTCCAATGAAACCATGTTACTCCATCAAAGATTTTATCCCATTCGAACATCTCAGGTGTAGCTGTTGCTATAGCAGAATGTGCTCTATCATAAATTACCTTGCTGGGGCGTGTTGAAGCTCCGATTTCAAGGAAATATATTCCTTGTCGCTCACCACCTCTTATAATTTTATTTGTATTTACTCCAAATTGTCGTAAGTATTGAATACAAGCCTCTCCAACTTCATTTTTCGGTAATCTTGTAACATAATCAACGGTTATTCCAAAATTCGCTAATGATACAGCTACATTTGCTTCACCACCGCCATATATTACGTCAAACGTTCGAGCTTGTATTATTCGTTTAAAATTCGGAGGTGATAATCTTAACATAATCTCTCCAAATGTTAACACTCTGGAATTCAAATTTCAATCCTCCAAAAAAATTATTTTAAAAATTATGCTTTATTGAAATTAAATAATTTTATTAAGATTTATGTTAATTATTAACTAATTTTATAAAGTTAATTTAGAATAAAAATCTGTGATTTAAGTATGAATGCAAGAAATCAAGAGGAATATTCCAATAAGAAAGCTATTGGGTATAGCTTTGGGCAAGTTGCGGACGTCACAGCATATCAAAGTTTTGTCTTTTTAACCTTTACTTTTTATTTTACCATTGTAGGACTTCCTGTACTCTATATATCAATAGGCTTTATGATTTGGTCAGTATGGAACGCATTAAATGACCCTCTATTAGGCTATTTATCAGATAGAACTCATACGAAATGGGGACGGCGCTATCCTTACATAATGGTGGGTATTATCCCTTTAGCTATTGTTATGTTTTTCGTATTTAGTCCTCCTAAAGTTTTCGGTGTAACTGATCTTGCCGTAAATTTAATCTTTTTTATCCTCATTATCATCATATTTGAGCTATTTTATACTATGTTCAGCTTAAATTTGACTTCTATGTTTCCAGAAGCTTTTATAACCTTAGAAGAAAGAACAAAAGCTAATAATATAAGACAGACCTTTACGATTATAGCTTTATTATTCGCATTTCTCTTACCTGGTTTTATTATTCCAGATTATAGTGATCCTAAGTATATTAGCGAATATTCTATTTTTGGAGTAACATTAACTATAATTGTTCTCATAACTGGTCTTATATTTTTAAAATTCGGCCCGAAAGAAAAACCTGAATTTCAAGAAGACTATAAAAACGCATTTAGTTTAGGAAAATCCATTAAAACATGCGTGAGAAGTAAGGCATTTAAACGCTATATTCCAACAGAAATCGCCGTATGGTTTGTATTTGGAATGGTTCCAACAATTCTTCCTTTATATGCAAAATTTGTTTTGGGGATAAATGACTCCTTATTAATTTCTCTAATGATAGGACTTACATTTATTTCAGCCGCAGTTTTTATAAATTTATTATGGAAACCAGTAGTACAAAAGGTAGGGCCTAGGAAAGCTTGGTTGTTGTCGATCATAATCTGGATTGTAACATTTATTCCGCTGATTTTTATAACTAATATAATTACTGGGTATATTATTTTCATAATTCTAGGAATGGGATTTGGAGGTACTTTATATATAATTGATATTGTTGTTGCAGATATCATAGATGAAGATGAGTTAATAACAGGTATGCGCAGGGAAGCGGGATATTATGGCGTAAATGCTCTTTTTCTTCGATTTACCACAATTTTAGTTTTTCTTGCTATAAGTCTTGTGTTTACTAATGTCGGATGGGAAATTTATGAACCGGAAAAAGTAACTCCGCAAGTCATCTTAGGATTAAGAATCTTAATGGCTGTTTTTCCTATAATTGCCTTATTAATTGGTTTTTTATCTATGTACAAATATCCCTTAGATGGAGAAAGGCTTAAAAATGTAAAGGAACGGTTAGAAGTACTTCACGCTGAGAAAAAATCAAAATTATAATTGTTCTCTTTTTTTTATTTTTTTCCTTAATTTCTTTCGTTTTCAATATTATTTATTATCCTTTTTTGGAATCCCTTCAAATCGAAATAATTAAAAAATAATGAAGGTTCATAATATTACTGATGTCAACTAAAAACATTTCTGAAAAGAGAGGTTTGATTTCAGCCAGCATTAATATTATAAGACCCATCAATTGCATAATGGGCTCTCTCACTATTATTATTGGACTGCTTAATACGAGAACAGGGGTACCATTTAATATTTTACTTTTAAACATTTTTCTGGGAGTGTTAACCTATTTTTTTGTAGCAGCAAGTGGGATGATAATTAATGATATATATGATCTAGAAATTGATAAAATAAATAGACCTAATCGCCCTCTCCCCCGAGGTGAGTTAAGTTTATCTCAGGCTAAAATCTTATTTATTCTGACATTTGGAATCGGTATTTTATTATCAATATTTCATTGGCTATTATTTGCCCTAAGTGGTTTAAATGTAATATTAGTTATCTTTTTTGGCTTAATTGGATGGTTATATGCCGCATGGGGAAAAAAATCAGGTTTTTATGGAAATTTGATGGTAGCCGTATCATTTTCTATCGGGCTTATTTATGGAGCTGTGTTAAATAGCATTATAATTCCAGTATACATTTATTATTTCTTTCTTACGTCATTTTTTCTCTTACTTTCCAGAGAAATTGTTAAAGGTTGCGAAGATATCGAGGGAGATAAGGAAGAAGGAGTAAGAACATTAGCAATTAAACTTGGAATTAAGAGAGCTACTATTTTTTCTATAGTTTTTGAAATCATGGCAATAATATTCTTTATACTACCCTTATTCACGGATATTATAAATCCTATGCTATTTTTGATTTCGATGATTTTCGGGTTGGCTGATGTAGCTGCAGCAGTATTTTTATCGTTACGTAAAAACTTAGAGAAAAAGGATTTTAAGAAAATTAGTCTCTTATTAAAAGTTGGAGCGTTGCTTGGCTTGGTTGCATTTATATTTGCGAGTATATAGCAATGCATACCCCATTGATAAATAAAACAAGCCAGATCTTCCTTAATTTACATTATTGTGGATAATGTTATTAAATTTAGAAAAGAAATTATACTTATTAATAAAATTTAAATTTATAAATTTGGTGCGATCTATGGAGCAAAAAAAAAGGCTAAATACTGTTATGATAGTGTTTATTATTTTATATATTATATTAGGTATTTTCGCATTAGTTCGAATTTTAGGAATGGAAAGAATTCCTGGTGTAGTACCTATTTCGGGGCTTCCTGAAGTTTACCATATGATAGTATTTTTCTTAATATTACCACTAATCCTTTCTATCGCTGCAGTTTTAATATTTCCTAGATATATCCCTTCACTCCTCTTAAAAAGTAAAAAACTTGTTTATAAAGGCTATAAAGATGCATATATCGATATTGATTTTGATCCATTCAATGCAAAAAAGTTTTTTATACGTGCTGTATATGTGTTTCTCTTAGCATTGGGTCTTCTTGCCATAATCATACCTCTAATGTCGGAGGAAGTGGCAAGGGCTTTTATTAATACAGGGGCCGTTGAGACATATATCAATGAAGGACTAGATCTTAGATTCGTCGGTATTGTTTTATTTGGAATAACTTTTGTAATTGTATTTCCGATTGTAATAGGATTATGGTCAGTTGGTTGGTCTCTTCAAGATGCTGGACTGGTTCACTATACTGGCTTGGAAGGTCAAAAAGAAAGGTGGGATAAGTTATTTGAGATAGAGCCTATTCACTCGAAATATAATAATTATCTTAAGGGTTATGCGGGAATTTCTTCTATTGTTTTTTTAATCTCACTTGTGGTGTATATTTCTGGATTTGAGGGAAGAACTGAAGATGCTATTATAGTAATTTTAACTCCAGCAATGTTAATAATTATGATGGTTCCATCCTATATTGTATATGGGCTTTCTCAGCAAAAGTTTGAATATTTAAGAAAGGGACTTCCTAAAGCTAAAAAAATTGCTGAAGCAGAATTAATTGTAAAACAAAATTAACCATTTTTCCTTTTTTTTCCTATTTCTAAAATTTTATGAAAATCCTTTTTTTCTATAGCTTTTATAAGTTGTTTTTTGATTGCTCTCTCCATATTCATAATGGGAAATGTCTCAATGAGACTTCGTACTTGAGTTAATCCTAAATATTTTCTAGTATATTCTGCTTTTGAATATTTATACGTGGTTAAAAACTCGCTATCTAACTCATTTCTAAAGTACTCTAAAACAAAATTAAAATAATTTTTTAATAAGATTTGATCTTCAATGGAGATTTGAGGTTCTAAAAATATTTGTATAGGATGCGTGCGGTAAGTATTAGATGAAACGTAAATCCCTACTATATTGAAATCATCAGAGATAATACCTAACCCAACTCTTCCTTCGGCTGAACCTTTATCTACGGTTTGAACATAGAGTATATTTGACTCAATTTTCTGCTTCAGATTATCATTTACGTATAATACTTTCTTTTTGTATTCATTATTCACATATTCATTTGAATCTATTACTGATATCTGATTCTTACCTTTATTTTTGATTACTTCATCATTTAATAGATAATATTTTACCGATAAGGGATTTTTTGATTTATTCGTCTCAAGAAATTCCAAGAACTCAGAACCGGCTCGATACTTATATTTTGGTTTTAAAACGTAGTGCTTATTTATAATATCTCTTTTATTCTTTATTTTTAACCCCTTAAACTTAAGAGTCTCATGTTTGGGCATACATTTTCTTTTAAAAAACCCTATACAAATGTTTGTTCCTGTAAACTCAAACATTTTGGTCTCAAATATTAGCATTTTAAGAATTTTATAACACTTTAAGAAGTCTAAACGAAATTTATTTGAAACTGAGGCTCCGAATAAAAAATTGGAGGGAATAATATATATTAAGTTCTTGAGATCATTTCTTAAATCATTCATCATGGCAATTTGGTATAAATCTTGATACCCATCATTTTGAGCTTCGAAATATCTTAAATACTTTTGAGTCTCTTCATGTTTGCGAATATATCCTAAATATAGATATGGAGGGTTAGTTATGTGGTATATCGGAAAAGCCTTGTTCAATAAGATTTTTGGAAAGTTATCTAAATTATCCCTATAATTAATATTGTTTTGAGCGATTTTAGAGGGTATACCATAGTTTTTAGCATTAATTACACACTTCTGAACCATTTCTGGTTGTACATCGAATAAATAAATACGATCTTTAAAAAAATCTATTCTTTTTTCGTTTGGTATGAATTCGAGAATAGGGAGTATTAGATTTCCTTCCCCCGCATAAAGATCAACCCAAAGAAACTCATATAATTTATCTTTAATCTCGGGAAATATATATTTCTGAAATACATCAATTGAAGTAATGTGAGCTCCAAATGTACGTCTAAAACTTCTTTTTTCAGGATCGCTTATAGTATTTACCTCTTTCCAATTCTGCGTTCTCAAAAAATGAAATAATTTCTTACTTGAATTATAATAGATTTTAATAATTAAGAATTCATATATTAAAGAGCTAATTTTCGGAAAAAAGAAGGAATTATAATTATCGTTTACGGAGATATGATATTCTTTTAAGCTTTTCTGGAATCTCTGCGAAGAAATTTTTATCAAGGGCATTAATTAGTGATCGATATTCCTCTAAATTCAAACCTTCAAATGGAAAAGCATAATCTCCAACTTCAATCGGTTCAGCATTAAACCAAACATCGTATCCATCATCAAATTCTTCAATCTCAAAAGATCTAAGCTCTTTTTGATCGAGCATAACAATCTCTCCATTTCTTTCTATTTTAATCGCATACTTTGGAATATCCACAAAATCAAAATAGTTATTAAAGATGGAATGAGAAATAACCTTCTTATTGGTGATGGTATATGAGTTTTTATATTCTTTTATCTCCAATTCGCTAGCTTCTAGGTTTTTCTTTAATCTCTTTTTATATTTCTTATTTTTGAGTAATAATTTTAGCCAATTTTCCTTGAGAGAGAATAATGAACTTTTGCTCCAAATTATTTGTTCATCCACATCCAGTAAAGCTTTAATTTCTTCCAGTTTTGAATTAGAGTCTATTTTGGTTGTTAATATCTTCGTTATCCTTGTCTCCTCTTTTTCAATATTTCTAAGGTATCGTTTATCTTCTAATTCCTCTTTGACGGTCATCGAGGAAAGTCCGAAAACATTCAGAAATTCTTCTAATTCTTCACCTTGATCTATGGTCACTGTTTTACAGCGTTTAAATCCCGCTTTCATTATATTTCCTTGAATTTCTGTGGCAATCCTAGCACCTAAAAATCGTTTTCTTACTGGAGATCGTGCCCCTTTCCAAAAATAAATTCTATTAATGTCTTGGGCTATAATAATATAAGCATTTTCAGCATGTAAAAAATCCCCTAAATCTTCTCTTTTTATCTCTAATTCTGTACAATCACCAGTTTCTTTAACATCAAAAACCATAAAGTCTTTGAATTCAATATCCTTCATTTTAATCAATATCAGAGGTTTATGAATCCTCTAAATGAAAATAAATTAAATACATAAAAATGTTTTTAAATCGAAAGGTTAAGGTTGTAAACAATAAAATTCTTATGAATAAAGGCATTACTTTCTTTAATAGGCTTACTTCAGACAGTTACAATGAAATTAAATAAAACTTTGGAACAAAAATTACAACATCTCATTTCTGTTTTAAGAAATAAAAAAGTGGTTGTTGCCTTTTCGGGTGGCGTAGATAGCTCTTTGCTTGCCTTTCTTTCTAATAAATATGGAAAGGAGGCACTTCTTGTGACTGAGCGTTCAATCCTTTATTTAGATGAAGATATTGAGGAAGCAGCTCATTTTGCTAAGAAATACCAGATCCCCCATATTTTTATTGATCTGGACCCTTTAGATGATGATAATTTTACGGAAAATCCTGCTAACCGCTGCTATATATGTAAAAAAGGATTATATTCTGAAATTATAAAGATTAAGGAAGAAAAAAATTTCGATCTAATTTTAGATGGCTCCAATTTAGACGATCTAACAGACTATCGTCCAGGTATGCAGGCTTTAAAAGAATTAAATATTTTAACTCCTTATATTGAATTCAAAATTAATAAGGAAGAGATAAGGGAATTATCTAAATATTTTGAATTAAGCGTTCACTCTAAGCCTTCAATGGCCTGTTTTGCTTCACGAATTCCCTATAATCAAGCGATTAATGAAAAAAAATTAATAATGATAAGAGAAGCTGAGAGATTTTTAAGAAATAGTTTTAATTTGAACCAATTAAGAGTAAGAATTCACAATAATAATTTAGCACGAATCGAACTCGAAAAAGAAGATTTCTCTAAAGTATTGAAGAAAAGGAATTTAAACCTTATTACTAACAAATTTAAGGATCTCGGTTTCACTTATATAACTATAGACATCGAGGGTTTTCGTAGTGGCTCAATGAATTTACCAATTACTAAAAAATAGGAGCTATTAAAATAGTAACTTAATTCAGTTCTAATGTAGAACCACTCAATCAAAAGAATTATTAATTATAAATGCAAATATTAATTATAAATAATAACTGAGGGTTATTTTTTGGCAGTTCCATTTTGGCGGTTTATTCTTGTTTACGTGATATATGCTTTCATCTGTGCCATTTTGATATTTATAAGCTACAATATATTAAAAAGGGATATTAGAGATCGATTAAATCAATTTCTAGCCTCTTTTTTCTTATTCATAGTTTTTTCCTTAATCAATAATTTTATTTACGCTTCGATTTCCAATCCATCTTTACAACATGTTGCCACATTTTTACATATACTATCTGTTTATTTTATAACAGTAGCCGGAGGATTTTTGCTTTTATTTATTATTTTACTTTATAATCCTGAAGGTAAATTTTCTTCCTCCACATATCAAATCTTATTTCTCATTATTTATAGTATTATTGGCATTGGATCCTTTTTTATCCCTAATGGCGCAAAAGTTTCTATCTCACAGGATGGAACTCAATTATATCCCGTGTGGAATTTATTCTTTTTTCTTTACTTTTTAGCTATTATGATTCCCAACATTATTGTATCTTTAATATATTCTATTAAAATTTATAAAAAATTCCAAATCGAAGCATTAGCTAAAAGGATGAAATTCTTCCTTATAGGACTTTGTTGTGTTTATTATATGGGCCTCGGTGTTGGATTAACTAATTATTTAAATATAGATTTAGTGAGAAATATCTTCACACTTACTCAAGCAATTCCGATAATTGGTGTATTATTAATATATTATAGCGTAGGGACTAGTTTAAGGAAGTAGGATAAATAAATTAGCAGTAATAACATATGAATTTGCTTGAGTAAAAAGATTTAATAATTATTACATAATTTATTTAAATATTACTTAGAGAGGGTGTGTAAATGGCAATAGACCCATGGCGATTCTATTTAATTTATATAATATTTGGATTTGTTTGCATATTCTTTTGTTTTATCAGTTATAAGGTTCTTAAACGAGATCCTAAAGATAAAATAAATCAATATTTTTCATTGTTTTTTATAACTGGATCAATTGGATTAAGTATTAATCTATTATATTCCAGCTTTTCAGATCCCTCACTACAGCTTCTTGCTTCCTTTTTAAATATATTAACATGGTATTTTCTCTGTCTTAGTACTGGATTTTTATTATTATCCATCTTCTTATTGTATCAACCTCAAAAAATAGTCAAAACCTTAAATCAGATAATTTTCATTTTAGCTTATAATGGAATCTTAAGCGTTTTATTTTTAATACCAGCTGGTGTAGAAGTGAAGATACTCCCAGATGGAACCCAGTTATACGCTGTATGGAATTTTTCATTTTTTATTTATATTCTGATAATTTTGTTAATTTCTTTTTCAATTAATTTTAGGTATTCCATTAAAATCTATAAACATTTAACAATTGAAGATTTGGCAAGAAAAATGAAATCTTTTATAATAGGAATGTCTATTTTTTATTACATTGCAATAGGGGCATGCTTTACAAATTATCTCAATTTTCTAATATTGAGACAAATATATGCTATGTCATCCACTGTTATAATAATTGGGGTACTTCTAATTTATTATGGAATGGGAACTGGAATTAAACGATCCTATAATTATCTTTCAAAAGAGTCCTACTAAAAATATTTCATACAAAATATCTTCCATAAATGCTAAATCCTTAATCCATCGGATTTTTTACATAGTCAATAATCTTTTTTCTTTTCCTCAGTGCCTCTAATGCTGATTGCTCAATATTCTTCTCCATTTCACTGATATATTCGGGAGAATCTTCGCCTATTGTTTGTTTGATTTTTGTATAAGCTGATTCTCTAAATCGTGGAAGTATATCTTTTTTTTCTTTATCTTTAAAAATCATTGAAATTTGTTTTGAATCATCTACAAATCCAATCTCACTGCCTTTAACATTGATCTTTTGAAGATCAGTTATTATTTTTTCAGTAATATCCTCTGAACAATAAATTAAAAGTGCATCCAGAGAAACACCTAAATAATCAACACCTACTTTCTCTAATAAATTTAAAACATTTGGATTCACTAATTCTCGAATATTTTCTTCGTAAATAACTACCCCACAGCCCGCTTCATAATTGATCTCATATAAATCTCCTCTTAAGCCCCCATTTGTAACATCACACATAGCTCTTATCTCGTCAATATAATTACTGCTTAAGATTACTTCACATGCTTCTAAAAATTTAATATTTAACGTTTCTCTTACCACTTCATGGTTCCCCGAGTAAATTGCAGTAGTTGCGATTGTTCCTCCTCCAGCACCCTCAGTCATCAGAATTTTATCTCCTACTTTAATATTTTTTCTGGCTAATAATCGCTCACTTGCAAGACCAACAGCACTAATCCCGCCTACAAATCGATTTCCAATCACCATGTCTCCTCCGATTCTTAAAGTCGATCCTGCTGTTATTGGTACATTGGTTAGTTCTGAAATTGCTGAAACACCGGCCATAAAATCAAATAATTTTCCTACATCAGCATCATCACCTAAATGAGCATCAACCATAATTGAAATAGGCTTCGATCCCTTAACATATAAATCTCTAAGCGCGGCTCTTGTAACATGAAATCCACAAATGAAAGGAAAATCACTCAGGCGTGAGTGTATCCCTTCCATTTTTGATACAATGATCAGATTTTCTTTATCGAAATTCTGATTTTTAAAGGGGGTAACGTCGAGAAGTTGGATCGCTCCTGCGTCATCTAAAGATTTAGGAGATAAATACGCCTTTTTTTCTGTCTCTGATAGCTCGGCTATAAGTTTATGGACAAAAAAATCTCCTGCACCTCGACATCCGACACCTTGTTTCCCAACCGTGACATTTGCTCTGTTAAAATCTAAAAGACCCTTTACAAACGAATCGGTAACTCTCTTAATATCACTTTTTATGCACTCGTCTAATATCGCTCGAGCATAAGTTCTCGCTGTATTCTCATCAATATTATCTTTAAAATCAAGATACTCTTGGATTAATCTTTTTACAATCTTTTCTTTAGAATACCCCTTTTTAATCAATCTCCTTGTTAAACCTTCTAAATCACTCAAAATAGCAACACTCTATTTACTCTTTAGTTCTAAAATTTCCACAAAATCTAAGTTATTAATAGTTATAGCTTTAATTAAAAGAAAAATTCTTTGATTACACTCTAAAAAATGAAAAGAGTTAAATAAAATAGGTTTTATTTCCCTCTCTAAACTTCCAATTTTTCTTAAATTATAGCTTATTTTAAGTTGTCTCTTAATTTATGGTTAATATCTGAGCTTAAAATCCTACATTTATAGCACAGCTTTTTCGATATTATCAAACAGTCTCTCGAGACTAAAGGGCTTATCTTTAAAGCTCACTGCGCCATTTGAAAGAGCTTCTTCTTTAACAGTGTTATCAGCACTCATGAAAATAATTTTTGTTTCATTATCAAGCTCTAAAATTTCTTTCGCTGCTTCAATTCCACTCTTTAATGGCATGCGATGGTCCATTAACACGACATCAGGTTTTTCAGAAAAATTCTTGAACATGTTAACTGCATCTAATCCATTTTCGGCGGATGCTATGACTTTATAACCATTTAAATTCAAGGCTTTTTGATATAAGAAACTTAAAGAACGATCATCCTCTACAATAAAAACGCTTATAATGTTCTCACACCCCCATAACTGATTTACATTTTATAGATAATATAGATCTAGCCTCAAGATTTATATTCTTTCAATTGAAGTTTTTCAAAAGAGTTATAATATAACTCATCTCTGATATTAAAATATTAAAAAACTTTCTTATTTAATAATTTGCACGGATCTATCATTTTTTCTACAAAAGTGGACAAGTTAGATTTTAATGGAGTACTTAAACAAGAATTTGTTGAAAGCAATCCAAGTATTAAATATCAATCTAAAATGGATGATTATTTAGAAAATTGAAATTTATACAGATTTCTTAGAAATTATTTAAAGAGATAATAAATTTCGTAATTTAAGAATTACACTAAAAATATTTAAAAAAAATACTAATTTTCAATAGATAAAAAAATTAATTAATTTTGACACTCCAAACAAATTCAAGGGATCCCCGGTTATATTGATGGATGTTTTTATTATTGGTCTTTTATTAGCTTTGTTTGCTGGATTATCAACGACATTGGGGTGCATTGTTTCGTTTTTCATTAAAGAACCAAGTCCGAGATTTATCTCTTTTATTATGGGTTTCTCAGCAGGAGTAATGGTTCTTATTTCCTTTGTAGAACTTCTGCAAGAGGGCATAAGATCTAATGGATTTATGATGGGGCTGATATTTTTCTTCGTAGGGTTATTAATTATGCTTGTAATTGATGTTACAGTCACACATGAATACGAATTTGAAGATTCCATCGAAATGTTTAATAATAAACACGCATGTGAAGATCCTTATCATCATCGCCATTATCGTCATCGTTATCATCATGAAAAAGAGAATGATATAAACTTGGAAAAAACTTCCCTATTTGTATTTCTCGGGATATTCATTCATAATATTCCTGAAGGAATGGCTACGTTTATAGGAACTGTTAAAGATGTAGAGTTAGGGATCATTTTAGCCGTTGCGATTGCCCTTCATAATATTCCAGAAGGCATTGCAGTTTCCGTCCCTGTTTATACGTGTACTAACGATAGAAGAAAGGCATTTTTTTGGTCATTTTTATCAGGAATTAGCGAATTCTTAGGAGCTCTCATTATTGGGTTGGTTTTCTATCCATTTATTAATGAATTTTCATTAGGAGCAATGTTAGCCATAGTCGCAGGCATTATGATTTATATCTCACTTGATGAATTACTCCCCGTTTCACATTCATTAGGAAAGGAGCATGTGGCAATCCTAGGACTTATAACTGGTATGTTTATTATGTTTTTGAGTTTAATGCTTATATAAATCATAAATACGATTTTTCTCAGATTCTCCAAGCTATTAGATGGAAAAATTAATTAATGTGATAAATTCTTCCAATTTTTTATTAAGTTCTTTAAAAAATTCTAGAGTCTGTTATAAGTTCGTCTATTACTTTACAGATAATGTTAACTTGTTTTTCAGTTCTTCCGCTAAATTACCTAATTTGTTCGCAGTAGTAGAAATCTCTTCCATTGACGCTGTTTGCTCCTCTGTTGAAGCATTAACTCCTTCCATAGATGCTGAAGTTGCTTTAATGTTCTTAATTATGAGATTAAATTTATTATTAGTATCGTTGACAGCTTTTTTTGATTCTTCTGCTAATTTTCTTACTTCGTCTGCTACAACTGCAAATCCTCGACCATATTCTCCAGCCCTTCCTGCTTCTATGGCTGCATTTAAAGCTAATAAATTAATTTGCTCAGCAACATTGTTAATTAATTGCATTATATTTTTTATATCTTCTGTGGAGTTAAAAATATCTTGGCTTTTAATTGTCATTTCTTGAGTAGATGAAGCTATTTCTTCGGATGAGGCATTTACTTCAGATGCGCTAGCAGCCAATTCTGTAGCTATGTTTGATACATTTATAGACATATTCGAACTAACTTTAATTACATCATTTAATAAATCTTCAATAGTTAGTTGTTGTTTTGTGATAAGATTAACAATTCTATAAAGTACGTATATTGCAAAGACAGTCCCTGCAGGTATGATTATTGCTAAAGCAATAGGGTCATTTTCATATATTCCTATTGCTATCATAGGAAGTAATAATAAAACTATACACATGGTTGTAATAGCTAGAGAGACCCTGATTTCAAGTTTTCTGTTTTTTTTTTTTAAATACAAATAGAAAAATGCTTCTATACAAGCCCAATTAAAAAATGCTAAAAAAATACTGATTTCTATGTTTTGAATCATAACACATTCACCGAAATGAATGGTGAATTAAAACGAATTTTATAAATTTGCTTAAATATGTACTAAAATGTACATTTATAAATCCTAATTTTTAAAATAATGTTGTCCTAAGAGTAACAAATCTTAAAGAGTAATATTTTTACGATTGGATTAGTTCTAAAATTAAAATATTGGAAAGAATTCAATGTATACTACCAGAAATTTTTAAGTTTAATACTATTATAGTAAATAAGCAGAATTCATTTCTGATTCCAAAAGTATCTACAGAGAAAAATTACCTTATATAATGAAGCCTTCCCTCTTCTTATTAGATTTTTTTAAAAGCTCTTGGAGTTTTTTGTAAGTCTCAAAATCTAATTCTTGATATAAATCATCTGATTGTTCAATACTAATTTGGTCCAAAAATCCTTCTATTATTAAAAAAGCCATAACATTTAAGTTTCCACTACGAAATCTTTTTATAATCTCAGTTTTATACACTTCCCCTGCTATTTTATCACCTGCTTCAGTTAATCTTCTGAGGAGAGGGAACGCTAAATTCGAATGGAGTACTTCAGTATTATAATTGTTTTCATACCAAACTTGTAAGTTTGATGAGTGTGCCCAAAATTCGGCTTCTGGAGGAATTTCAATTTCATTATCCTTATCAAGTTCTAAAGAATGATCTAGATTTTCAGCTTGTCCATCAATAGTTATATTTTCGAGTCTTGGCTTAACATCCTCACTATTTTTTATTGGGCTGTTCAATAAGAGGTATTTACACTGAAGTACCCTCCTATTATCTACATATATAACGGTTTTACCATCCTCTAGTTTGAGTTTGAGAACTTCATTGATGCTAAATTCTTTCATAACTTTACTAAATAAAAAAAATTAGGCTTTTTCAAAAAATTTTTTGATTAATTTTATGTTTCGCTTAAAATAATCCTAAAATAAAAAGAAATCCAATAAAATAAAATGGGTAACAAAAAATTAGACATTTTTAATAAATTCGAGAGAAAAAGTATAGCCGTTATTAAGCTCAGCCAACTATTTCTCAATCTTCACATTCTCCATTACAGTCGACTAATATTTTAGAAGCTAATCCTCTACCTAAAACCAAGGATGTTCCCTTAACGATTATATTAATTGGACCTCGAAAAGGTGCGGACTTCTTTTTAATTATTTTCACTCCCGGTACAATTCCGAGGTGTGCTAAACGCCTTTTTGCTCCATATCCTGCATTTACTCCCCTCACAATAAGTTCTGTGCCAAGGTCGCACTCGCTCAAGCATTTTATTAATGGTACTACATTACGAATTCGTATATTTCTTCTATGACCTTTCCTTTGCATCATTTTTAATTAATTTTTATAAATATCGGAGTTTAGTAAATAGAACTTGTTTTTTATAAGGTAATCTAATAAATTGTAGAGTAACAAAACTTATAAAGTTAGGTGAGGCTAACAATTATAAAGAATATCTATTATTAAATAGAATTAGGGACCATTCATACTATCTGGGATATTGCAATTTTAAACAAAGATCTCTCATTAAATATTAGATTTTTTTAATAAAGTTTGAAAATTCCACTATTAATTAAGAGGCATCTTATTTTTTAAAATAAAAAGATTTAAAATTAGGTATGCCTAATTATTATATAGAGAAAAAATTATGATAAGATCGATGCATAAAAAATCTCATAGATATAGAGGCCATGGAACGCCTTTAATAAAATGTTTAACAGAATGTAATAAAGGGGAGGAAGTCAGCATAATAAACGTAAATGCCGGACATGGAGCAAAAAGGCGGTTAGCAAATTTAGGATTAGTTCCCGGCACTGTAATAAAAAAAAAGCTAGAAGCCCCATTTCGGGGACCAATAGAAATTTTTGTGAAAGGTACTAAGTTAGTAATTGGACGTGGATTAGCTTCAAAAATCCTTGTAGAATGTAATGAAGCTTGTTCATTTTAGAAGGATTAATCCCCCCAGAGACCATTCGATTCAATAATCTTAAAAAAGATATTATAAATATAATTAAGTAAGGTATGTTGAGTTTTTATGAGTAGTCATTTACCTAAAAAACCGAAAAATAAAGGAAAGTATAAGGACACTATTAACATTGCGTTAGCTGGTAACCCGAATGTAGGGAAATCGGTCATTTTCAACCAATTGACAGGGCTCTCGCAGACAATAGGGAATTGGCCCGGAAAAACCGTAGAAAGAATGGAAGGCTATCTCGATTTTTTAGGATATCACTTCAATATCGTTGACTTGCCCGGTATATACAGTTTATCCACCTATTCATTAGAAGAGATCGTAAGTAGAGAATATATTGTGTCCGATGAAGTAGATCTGATAATAAATGTAATTGATGCGACAAATCTGGAAAGGAATCTCTTTTTCACTTTTCAATTACTAGAATTAAAAGTTCCGATGATTCTAGCAATTAATCAAATGGATATCTTGAGGAAGAGAAAGATCGAGTTGGATTTTGAAGAATTGGAAAGAATTTTCAAGCTCCCTGTTCTGCCTGTAGTAGCTGTTCATGGTACAGGAGTGCATCAATTGCTCGAGGAGGCCATAGAAATGGTTGTTTATCGCTATAGCCACTCACATTTTGATAGTTCTGAACCGGAAGAATATGAACATCACCGACATGATTATTATCGTGATGAACATGTGTATAATAAAGTAGAGAAATGGCCTCCTTTAAAGAAAGAATTTGAATTTCCTGATTTATCCTCTATTCTTTCGTTTGGAAAAGAGGTTGAGACGAAAATTAATAATTTAAGGAGAGAAATAGAGAAAAATCAAGATTATTTTTCAGGTTTCCAGTACCCTTTAAGGTTTTTAGCGATAAAATTATTAGAAGATGATGAAGAGATAAGAAAAATATTCGAAAATAATGAAAAAGCACGGAGTAGCATTGAAATAGCCAAAAATTATAGAAATGAGTTAGAAGAATATCATGGAGAAGATATCAACACCATTATCTCCTCTGAAATTTATAATGATATTCATAAAATTATTGAAAAAGTGGTGTCTATTAAACAGAAAGAAAAAGTACAAAAAACGTCCTTTGCGGATAAAATCGATCATCTCACGACTCATTCTTTTTGGGGGTATGTTATTTTAGCATTTGTAATTTTCGGTATTTATGCGTTTACATTTACGGTTGGCGATTTATTAGGAGGATTAATAGATGGAATATACGAAGACTTGAGTGTAACTATATATGATACTTACGGAGAAGATAATTTGTGGATTAAAATCTTATGGAATGGCGGTGTGGGAGGATTTTTTGGAGCGGTTGGAGGAGTTTTAGTGTATGTAATTCCATTTTTTTTAATAATTGAGATTTTACAGGATTCAGGCTATCTCCCAAGGGCTGCTTTTCTTATGGATAGAGTTATGCATGCTATTGGAGTCCACGGGAAAACTATAATTCCCATGATCTTAGGATTTGGATGTAATGTTCCAGCTTGTGCTGGATGTAGAATCATGGAAACAGAAAGAGAAAAGAAAATCTCAATTGTATTATCTTCACTTGTCCCATGTGCTGCTGTTATGACGGTTGTAATGGGGTTGGTAGGTCGATATTTAGGATTATTTTGGGTTTTATTTTTGCTTGCTATAAATTTTACAGTAATCCTTATAGTTGGAAGGCTATTAAATAAAACCATGCCAGGTGTATGTACAGAACTCATCATGGAAATGCATGAATACAGAGTACCAAATTATAATGTAATTACAAAACAAACATGGTTAAGGTCAAAAGAATTCATTTTTAAAGCAATGCCTCTAATTATTGTTCTTGGAATAACACTGGAGATTTTACTTGAGTTAAGAGCTTTAGATCCAATCAATATTGTATTATCCCCAATTACTGTGTTTTGGTTAGGGCTCCCAATAATTACCGGTGTATTCTTAATTTATGGAATCTTACGAAAGGAATTAACCTTAGTACTTCTTGCTCTTCTTGCCTCATCAATGGGTTTAACACTTATAGAACTTATGACTCCCATACAAATGATTGTATTTTGTTTAGTCACAATGCTTTATGTGCCTTGTTTTGCGACTGTTGTGATTATCGCGAAACAAACTAATTGGAAATATGCCCTACAAATTTCACTCATGGAGATTTCAGTAGCCCTGTTGATTGGTGGATTAATCCATTTTGGGTATATTTTTTTTACTACATTATAATCTTTTTATTTTTCAAACTCTAATTTATATTACATTTATATTGTTTTAAGAATTCATATTCGTAGCATAGAAAGCTAAGAAAAACTGAACAAATATCAGAATAACGATTAACCGTCCATGATATGAAGGTTAGAATAACTACACCTTGCCGAATACATCTCTCCTTAATCGATGAGAACGGGTACACGGGGAGAGTTGATGGTGGAATTGGTCTTATGTTAGATAGACCAAATGTGGTTTTTGAGGCTTCAAATTCAGCAACTCAATTTAAAATTGAAGCGATTAAATATTATCGAGAATCTATAGAAGTGATCAATGAGAAAGCATCGAAGATTTTTAAAGCATTTGATATCAGCAATAAAAATTTCCATTTTTATCTGAGAAGATATTATCCAAGTCATGTTGGATTAGGATCAAAAACGCAATTATCTCTTGCGATTGCTACCGCTATTGCCAAATTGAAAGATATGCAGATATCAACAAAAGAATTAACTAAACTCGTTGAAAGAGGAGGTACTTCTGGAATTGGATGGCGAGGTTTTGAATCTGGAGGCTTTATTTTGGATGGCGGTCATGATTTCGGTAGGGGAAAAGAGAAAGAAACGTTTTTACCCTCATCAGCGTCGAGTTATGCGGACCCTGCTATGACAATATTAAGATATACCATTCCTGAACACTGGCGCTTTGTTGTTGCTATTCCCAATGTAAAAAATGGAGCTTACGGAGATGAAGAAGTCAGTATTTTTCAAAAACATGCTCCTATACCAAGAGATGAGGTAAATGAAGTATCACATCAAATTTTAATGAAAGTAGTTCCAGGAATACTGAAAAAAGATTTAACATGTTTTGGAGAAGGTATAAAAAGAATTCAGAGTATTGGTTTTAAGCATATTGAAATAAATTTACAGCATAAAGTAGTTAAAAATTTATTGAGCTTTTTAGATGAGTTTGGTGTTAAAGCTTATGGAATGAGTTCATTTGGACCAAGTGTCATTGGTATTACGGAATCTGATAAGGAGGCAGAAGAATTATTTGGAGCAGTTCATAGTCACCTTAGAAATACTGGAGGCCATATTTATATCTGTAAACCTAATAATACAGGAGCAAAAATCGAATATTTAGAATGAGTGTTAATGAGCGATAAAAAGAATAAAATCTACTTTTCGCCTAATGTAAGTGAGAGAGAGAGAGCTTGTTTTGAAACAGGAATTAAACTTGGTGCACTATACCATATTTTATGCGGAATCCCTCTCTCTTCTGATGAAAGTGTTATTAAACCTATTGAACAAGGAATAGAAGCTGCGATTTCTTGTCAGCCTTATGTAAAATCTATAAAAATTAATCTCGATCGAACTAAAATCGTTGGAGATAAATCGACGCAGTTTGATTATGATGAGATTACGGGAAAAATTATCAGGGCGGAAATTGTTCTTGAATATGAATCAATAGAAATTTTAGCTAAAATAGATTGGGTTGAAAGCCTACAATATCCATTAATGTTTATTGAAAAAATTCAGGAAAATGATTGATTAATACAAGAATTCTTAAATATGATATATATCAATTATAGATATTTCAAATTAGTCTAAATTCAGTAAATGTAAATATGTTCACTAAAAATATTAGCATAGAGATAGAAAAAGGGAAAAAAGTACCATTAAAAGAAACGTATCTTGTTTTTTATAAATCTAAAGATGACATCAGATTAGTCCAGAAATTCATTGACAAAACAATGAATGTGTCAATATCGTTAGATTTTAATGAATGTAAGAGATTATTAAATCTGCTCAATTTTTATTTGTTAGAAGGTGAATTTAAACCTTATAAGGATAAAATGTTAATCTACGAAAAAAATTAATCCATTAGACTACCTACATAGTTACTTAAAAGTTCAATAGCTTTCAGAGCGTCTTCATTCTTACCAAACCTTTCAATATTTCCCTTGTGATCCAAAATTCCTTCATGAATCTTATAAAATAATTTTTGGTCATTCCTTTGTTTAGCAATCTTTAATCTAGTCGCTAATATTATTGCTTCTAATGCTAAATTCTCTGCTCGATTAAAAAATTTATAAGATTCATGAAATTTTTGATGAAAAATTATATTTAATTTGAATACAGGGATAATTACTTCCCCAAAACCATTCTGTTTTGCTTTTTCAAATTCTTGGGAAACTTCACATATCAGAATACCCCATGCGGTCTTTATATAAGGCACATCCATAGCTCGCTTCTCTAAATACTTGAATTCATAAAATTCTAAGGGGAATTCAGTCAATCCTATAGGTGAGTCCTTTTCTTTTAAGGCTGCAAGAGCATAAAGATAGACATTATCAACAAAATTAATAGCAATTATATTACTTTTCTTTAAATTTTTATAAGTAGAGGTGGAAGAGAAAGGAGAGATCTGTATTTGCTTATCTTCTAATAATCTAATACCCATACAAGAAGCATTGGGCTTGATTGCTTTTCCATCTTCAGTTATAAAATAAGTTGTGGCTATTATTTCGTATAAATATCCAATTTTCAGCCCAAAATCTTTATCATAAGAAATTTTTTATTACCTCTTTTAACAATATATTTCTTTATTAAAATTTGACATTTATTTCTAAATTTCAACAAATTAAAATCTTAAACAAAAAAATTTTATATGTAGTCTTATTTGGGATATTTGATTCCATGCATTAAAACTTAATTTATAATAAGAAAGTGGTTTATTAATGAGTGATGTAATAGAAACAAGATTAATTCCTAATAATATGTTATTTATTATCCCAAGTTGGGGAGATTTATTAGGATATCCTACTTTAGGAAGATATGTTAATCATTATGTCTCAAAAATTCAATCTGATCTGGTCTTATTTTTACCCGGCTTAGAATCCACAATAACTATAGAAAAATCTACAGAGCTGGAAACGGAAACAAGGACTTCTCATTACCTGTTTGGATTAGGTTATTATTATACGAAATTTGAGCTTCAATCCGGAAGATATATTACGGATAATAGGGAGTTAACGGGTTTAATTTTATCTGATTTTGTTTATGACCATCTGGCAACTTCAAAAAATATTACCCTTGAAAACGATCCAGATGTAATTATTGCTGATAAGCTTTTTAAGGTTCCATTAGATTTATCAAATAAATCAGTAACTCAACAATCATTTATTAAAGGTGCTTTAATGAGAAATTTTTTTATCCCATATAAGGATATATTTTTAGAATTTATAGAAACAATAAAAAAGCCAAGTTCTTATCAACTCGGCCAGGGACATGTCCTTTTAAGTACCCACTGGGACTCTTTTAACAAAATATTAATTTCCACCGAGATGATGAAAGATAAACGGAGTAAATTTATGGAGAATACAGCCGGAATAAATGAAATTATATTAGGTTCAGATCGTCATTTAAAAACTATATTTTCTGCAACCGAACGCCAAAAAATTTATGATACTATCCTTAATTTAAAAAAAGTTTATTCGGAACTTGAGTTCGATCCGATGTACTTATTTTCAATTATAGATAACGCCTCAAAAGTTATAATCTCTAGACCCTATTTATCTCCAATGAGTAAACCTCCCTTAAAATCAGATACAAGATTGAAGGAATCAGTATTTATATCTGCTAGGAGTCGATTAAATTCCTTGGTTGAGTGGCCCGAACAATTCAAAAGAAATACTAAAACAGAATTAGAGAGTATGGCCGTTTACAAGGAATTTAAAGAACATCCCCCAGTTACTAAAGTTTCTAAACCAATTGAACAGAATGAGGAAATTGCTGCCGAATTTGAAAAACATGCGGCAGGAGAAGATATAAAATTCGAGCTAAGAACCCAAAAACGGCCTGTTGTTGAAATTAAGCCCCTACCACCACCAGAAAAAGATGATGTATTAATCATTCTTCTATATATAAAAGAGATTATAGAAAAAGATTATGATATTCAATCCATTGGAAAAGCTTTTGAAATCGCTAGAGATAAGCTTAGAAAAATTATTCTTCAATCTAAATTCATGTGGGAAATGAGCAAATATGCAAATCTATATGCTAAATTTGAAGAGCCGAACCTCGGATTAAGTCAAAAAGAGAAAATTGAATTATTAGATAGAGTTAATGAATGGATCGAAAATGCAATTAAAGAAAAAGATGACTTTATAAAGAAGAAGTGATTTAGAGTTCTTTTGGAAAATGAGTTACTTTTGGTCTTGTTTCAATTTCGGGATAAATCTTACCTGTGATAGGAGGGGAACTATTATAAATCTCTTCAATATCAATTAATCCATACTCAACATCATCAACTTTTTGAGGACCTGTATAGGTTCCCTTAACAATTTGATTAGCCATATCAAAATTCGCTCCAATAACAGCAACCTTAGAATTAACGGGAATTTTTAAGAAATCTTCTTTTAAAGCGACTATCGGAAAATAGAGTCGGTTATGATCAACTGCTTCTAATTGGAGATGAGGAATAATAATGGGATACCCATCTGCGGGATCAATATATGCAAGGGCTCTTATACCGATTGGATTAGTAAATAGTTTGTATCCTATCACATTTAATCGCTTTTCATCAAGTCCAGTTTTGGCAGTTTTCTTTATTTCCCTAACTACTTTCTTAGGGATACCTCCAAATGGTAAGTCTCTTATGGAGGTGACCGCAACAACCTTATTATAAAATACTTTATAGACGTTTACATAAGTAAAGTATCGCATAAAGTCTGAATCATTAAAGTATTCAAGTTCTTCTCCCTCAGCTTTCGTGTGACTGAAATCGGCTTTTATTTGAATGAATTTAAATGGAGTTTCAGCAGTCATGTAAAAAATACCTTGCTTTGGATTATTTAGTACATATTCCTTGCTCAAACCCTTAGTAAATTGTCCCCAGACTATTTGGTCTTTACTTATAGCGCGATTACTTGAAATCATTGTAATATGAGGCCAATTTCGCGGATCAACTGTAGCGATTAATTTTACCATAATATCTGGTTGTGTAAACTTAATAATTTCTTCCGAAAGTTCGGAAGACCATTGAGGCAACTCATCTTTATTTTGCATTAATTATACACCCTTATGAATTGTAGAACTTAATATTATTTATTATTTTTCTAACACGATGGTAATTTAGTTTCTTTCTCGTTTTGGACTTTATTATTGCTTTTTTCTTTTTTTTTAGTCAAGCCCGACCATTGAACATTTTTCACACCCGTACGTTTCGCAATTTCATAAAGAATTTCTATCTCTTCGTTAGTCATTAAGTCTTCATCTTTTAAAGGCCAATCCCAATCCAATCGCTCATATTTCGCAGTACATAAATTATTAAAGGAAAGGAGGTCCCACCTGGAAGGAAAGTTTTCCAATTTATCAACAATAAATTTACCAATCCCACTTATATTTTCTTCAGTAGCGGTATATCTGGGTATAATTGGAGTTCTTATCCACATTTCTTTATTATTATTCTTTAAGTAATCCTTAATCCAGATGGCATTTTCCAAAATCCTTTCATTGGGAACACCTGTAAATTTTTTGTGCTTCTCAGAATCAATTTCTTTAATATCTAATAAAACTAAATCAACAAACGGTAAAATTTTTTCATATGTTTCCTTTGAAGTATAACCACAAGTGTCTAAGGCAGTAGAAATTCCATCTTCTTTACATAATTTCAGGAAGTTTAAAAGAGCGTCGGGCTGGGTTGTAGGCTCTCCACCAGAGACCGTTATCCCACCTTTTGATTTCAAATAATAAGCTTTATCCTTCTGAACTTCATGATACAGATTATCTAAATTCCACCACTTCCCTAGCATATGTAAGGCAGTACTCGGACAGGCATCTTCACATTCCCCGCAACTTATACATTTATCTCGATCAATATGGAGGCCATCTTCTTCAAATAATAACGCATTTTGCTTACATGTTTCAATACAAGTTCTACAGCCGATACATTTATGCTTAAACCATTCCAATTGCTGTTTTCTTAAAATTGATTCGGGATTATGGCACCAAATACATTTTAAAGGGCATTGTTTAAAAAAAACAGTCGTTCGAATGCCTGGGCCATCCTCAGTGGACATCTTTTGTATCTCAAAAATATTCGCAAAATCTGAAGAACTTGAGTTTTCCATTTCTATTAGCTAAATCAAAATGATTAATTATTACGTATTAAAAAGTAGCATTTTTGTTAAATTATACTCTTTTTGTATTCTATTAAATGCTTTTAAAAATATGATAATATTTCATTAATTTTATTAGAGCTTTTATATGCGTTTAATCTAACATGCTTTATGATAATCTTCTAGTTAATATGATGATTAGTATATGGTATTCCTAACTCTTCTAATTGACTTTTTAAGTAATTCTCCATTTCAGAAAACTTAATCCAATATGGGATAACAATCAATTTCTTCCCATATAACCTGCACTGATCTATTTTAAGCTTGTCATTTAGTTTTAATATCTCGAATTCTCTAAGAGATGAATGAAAATATGGAATATATTCATAATGTTGGACTCCATTATATTCAAAAGCAAGATTCAAGGAATCATTATATCCATCTAAATGTAATGGGTAACCTTTCATGCTTACTAACCAAAGAAATGTTTTGTGACGAGTAAACTTTACATTTAAAATTTCTTCTAGCATTCTCTTACAAAATCTTTCTTCAATATAATCATTTATCTTTCCATTACAGTCTGGACAAGCTAATCCAATTAAAGTTCTTAAATTACTAAGTGATTTATTGAAATTTTGATTACAGATTTTACATTTCCAAACTAAATCTGTTGTATTGTTCTGATAATCTTCTTCAGTAAATATTAATATCGCAAACTTTCTTTCTCCTATCTTTCTATATTTAGATAACATTTCAGAGCTATGACTTTTTACTCTACAATGAGGACAAAACTCTCCCTCTCTCTCTAGATAATACTTAATGCTATGAGGAGAAATTACCCAATTATAATTGCATTTATTACATCTGAACTCAATTTCAGTATTCCAATCAAAAAAATTAGATATAATAGTACAATTATTTGTTTCGGTAATATTTTTAAAAAATTTAATATTATTGGATAAGATTTTCCTCTCTTTACAAACAGGGCATCCTTCCCAATTGTCTTTCATCAGGTTATTTGCAGGTACAGCTTCCCAATGATGTCCGCATTCATTACATCTAAGTTTTAATGGTGTCCAGGCATTTAGAAATTCATCTGATAAAATATCAATATTTTTTTCTATAGCAATTCTTTTAAGATTTTTTAATATTTTATCCCTATCGTTCAAAGATTCTTCTAAATATTTCTCTCTCTGTCTACAAGAGGGACATCCCCCCCAAGGTTTATTAGCACAACCAACCATATTTTCTGGTCTCACAGACCATTTATGATTACATATTTCACACATTAAATCTAAAGATGTTTTGGCATTGACATATTCACTTAATCTGGTAAGTATTTTTGTATTTCTTGATATAGCAATTCTACAATATTTTTCATAAGATTTCTTTTTTCTTCGATTTTCTCGACATTCTGGACACCCTCCCCAGGGATCGTAATTATCTTTTATTATTTTTGGTTTAACTGACCAATTATAATTACAAATTCTACATTTCAGTCTTAATGGAGTTCTTGCATCTATATAGCTTTTTGAAAGAATTTCAATATTTTTTCTATCACAGATTTCTCTTAATTCTCTTAAATAATCTTTCTTAGTTTTTTTTGCTAAAAAAACTTCAGAAGGATTATTTCTTCCACTAGAATCCTTCTTATTGTTAGTATTTACATCTATTAAATCCCAAATATGCTTGTTATTATCTTCCATATAAATCTCCAGAATAATTAATTTTAAGCTTTTAGTGGGTTATAGGTTTATTAACTTATTCTAATTTAGATAACAAAATAAATTGGATGTTTTTTTTTAAATATAATTTATCTAATTAATTAATATTAGATTATCTTTATAAATACATATACTGTTTCAGTTTTTCCTTTATATATTATATACAATTAATATTTTGAAATTTTTCCTTTATAAAGAAAGGAATAATGTATGAAATTAAACATTCAAATATGATTTAATAAGTAAAAAATAGTATTTTTCTAAGGGATCTTAATGTTGTTAATATCATTAAGAAATTACATTGATTATTATGAATAACTAACTATAATAATCATGATTAGCATCATTATTAATATAATCACATTACCAAGAGCAAAAACATATAACCAACCTTTACCTCCAGTTCTTTTTTTAACACCTTTATCTCTGAGTTGTGTAAGTAATATTTTTGTGTTTTCATCTTGGTTCTTTTTTTTGTTTATAGGATTATTTAATATTTGTAATGTTTCAAGGTGTTTCAAATTCATTAAAGATTCTGGTAGATTCTTTAGTTTATTTGCACCTATTTCTAATACTCTAAGGGACTTCAAATCTCCTATTGACTCTGGAAGGAATTCTATTTTATTATAATCTAACTTAATTTTTTTGAGAGATATTAAATTTCCTATAGAATCAGGAATGGAATTTAATTTGCAATCAAAAGCATAAAACTCTTCAAGTGACTTTAGATTTCCGATAGTCTCTGGTAGAGTTGTTAACTCTGAATTAAAATGCAGATATAATATTTTTAGATTTGTAAGGTTTCCTATTGATGCTGGAAGGTTTTTAAAATTATTTGCTGCTAAATTTAACATTACAAGTGAATTTAAGGCCCCTATTGATTCTGGCAACCTCCTTAATCTGCGATTATGTAATCCTAATCCCAAAACATTGCCATTCTCAATTTTTATTCCAAAAGTATTCCATGAGATTTTTCTTTTTAGGGGAATAGATCTATGTAAATAACCTTCTAATTCCATTATAACCTGAGCTTGGTCAGGCTTAATGGTAATGTTTTCGTCCATATTAGTATTTGATAATGATTGGAAATTATAAAATTATTCGATAAGCTTACTAAATTAAGAGTGCTTACTTAATAATTAAAGATAAGCATTTAGTGAATGTTTTATTTTATTCTAATATAAGTTAATAACTTACTTATTAGCCGGAGGTTTAACTAAAAGAGTTTCTAACTCTTTTTTTAATAGCCTTTTTGGATTTTTTAGTTTCAGATATATATGAGGAGGTTTCCCGCTAGTATTCTCTATCCAATGGTTTTTTCCATGCTCTTGCTCAAGAATTATTCTATACCCCTTGAATTCTTCGAAAAATGGATTAACTCCAAGAACTCCGTATAATGTTGCAATGAGATCCCAACTATAATTACCCTTATTGGGTCCTTGCAAATAAATTTCATAACATTTTCTTACTGGATTAGTTTCAGGAGTATGAGAAGAGAGCAATTTACCAGTTAAAAATTGATTCCCATAAGTGGATACAACAAGTTCTGTGGGCCAATTATTAATAACCTTTTTGGCGGCATCCCAATCCATTAACCAATTAAATTCAGCATTACACGATGGAAATCTGCCCATACCCATTGTTATTAATTTTGCTACTTTCGTTTCAATAAGCTTTAAACCAGAAAGTGGATTAATATCATCTGGCTTGGAATCTAAAAGATTCTTTAATGCTGTTAGAAATCCAACAGCAATTATAACCACAGATTTATCTTCTGCTTGTGATAACAATTCACGGTATAATGTGATATCGTCCTTGAATTTGTGATTTTCTAATTCACTTGGATAAAACTGAGCAGCCACTTTTGGTGGATAATAGCCATTGGTTCTAGCAATATAATTCTTTTTTGCGAAGCGATACATTTTATACTTTTTACCATGATTATATTCCCTATCATAAACTATCCCTACTGGTATATTTGGTCTATTATAATAGTGGTTAATACATACCGCAACCTTAGCCGTTGCTTCTACGGGAACATCACATACTATCCCTAATATATTAGTTTTTCCTTGATCCATTAAAGCGTGAAGAATTGCGAGAGCTCCTGTGTCATCACAATCAATGTCCATATCAGTATCAAATATCACAGGAATAGGCTTAGATTTAGTGTTTTTCATAGGGTTATAATCTTTATCCCCTAATTTGTTTTAAGTTAGTTAGGAAAATGGAATACAATTAAAGAATATTTCAATAATAAATTGAGTTTTTAAAAAAGAAGTTTAAAACTGAAAATAAGAAAAAAAAATTGTTAGCTTAATATACTTTCAATAGCCTGTTTCGCATTAGAATAACCTAAATCTCTTGAGAGTTCTTCAGCTAGATTTTCAGCCATTTTTCTTGATGGTAAAACCACAGTACTTGCGTTTCCTCTAAAGCTTGGATGGTAATTTCCTATTATTTCGAGTGCTGCCTTTTTATCGCCTTTATCTGATAAAATTAAGGCAGATCGATACACTATTGCATCGGCCCATACTGGAGGATAAGTTAATTTTATGGCATCTAAACTTAATTGATAATATTTAAAAGCTTCCTCTTTCTCCCCTCTACGTTCATAGAATGCCGCTAAATTTCCGGGAATATTTTCTGGAGTTGCTTCCGTTACCACCCCCTCACTTAATTCTAAGCTTCGTAATGTTGCTTGTTTACATAATTCAAAATCATCTCCCATCTCTCCCATAATAGCAAGATTTCCACATAACTTTTGAGCAAACCGGGAAGGAAGATTATTAAGAGCATTATAAATCCATGGAGCCATTTTCTCTTTTAAATAGTCAAATATTGGTTTAGGTGAGAACCGTCTTGGATATTCTCCGGCTTCCCAAATTTCTTGAAATTTTTGCATTCCAACAGGATCTAAATATTGAACTCCATGAATCCATATTGAAATAAAAGCCATTTCCATCAATAATTTAACTAAGTCACTCGAAATTTCAGCTTTTTGCATAACAGGAACAAAAGCTTCTCGAATTAAATCATCTATCTCATCAAGCATTTCTTTTGTAACCACTTTACTAGGATCTCTACGGTCTTCAGGATAGTTTTGCTGTGATATGGCATTAAGTAAATCGATATACACTTGGCTTTTATTATATTTAGAACTTAAATAGGGCGCAATTTGCAACGTAGTTATGGCTAATGCTCCGGCTTGATCCTCAAATTCTTCATTTGTTGTACTTCTTATTGTAGCATCCACCTGTTTATCTAATAAATCAATCATATCTACAGTCATTCCCATTAATTCATAAGTTCCTTTTTGATTTATATCAATGCAAGTTGCTTGAAACTGATCGTAATTTATTTGTCCTGAAAGAAATTTCTTCTTTTCTTCTTCCATTTGAGTTAAATATTTTTTCCACTCATCGGTATTAGGACGTTTTAATTGTAATTCAAATCCTAAAATGGATTGATCAGCTCTAGATTCGTCGGTATTAACTTTCATTAATTCTTGCATTTTATAACAATAATTCGCTGCATTTGACGCAGCTTCTTGTAAGTCAAAGTATCTTGTTGTACCTATCAACGCATTTAGAAACATTAAGACATTTTGTGAATTATCGGTTAATCCCGGAAATTTATTTTGACTTATGAGTTCTCTAACACCTGTCTTGTATTCATTTCTAATTAATCTCATAGCATTTTCAAAAGAAAGATTGAATATTTGCTGTTGATACTCTTCAACAGTAAGCTCTCCTGCTCCATATTTTTTTCCAAGTTCTTGCATTTCCTTGCCAATATTATAGGAAGCTGCTTCAGTGTCTTGACTAATTTCTTGTGTTTTTTTCATGAATTCTCTGAATGTTGATGAAAATTTTTGGCTTTCAGTTATCACCAGTCCAATCATGTGAGACTCCGGGAACTCATTTACCCAATTTCTAAAGAACCTAATTCTATCAACTTCAGCTCGCGCAAAATGAGCGGCGACATTTTCGTACACTTGCATAGTTAAGTCGGCTAAAAATATACGAATACCTTCAAATTGCTCAATCGCTTTGATAAGCCCTCCAGGAAGTTCAGCTTCAGAAAATTCAAACACATTCCAACAACTATTAAAAATATCTTTGAAATCTGGTCCCTTTTCCTCATCAGGATGCCGATTCCATAAGATTTTCTTTACTTTTGGGCCTATACGATCCCAGAATCGTCTATAGTTTAAATGAGTAAAATCCCAACCAGAGTATCCCAAAAACAAGCAAGGATATTTTGTAAGTAAATATTCAAAAATAGCCGCTTTTGGAGCCGAAAACCCTTTCGCACTCTTATAAGCAGAAGCGACGCTTACTATTGTATCTGGACGCTCTATTGTGCCGTGGACTTTACATAATATGAATTTATTATCCTGACTAGCATTTGTCATATTGGTTTCAAAGTAATTTTGGTATTCAATATTATCAACTAAGATAATAAAATCAACATTCTCATCTCTTAATGCGTGTTCCAAATAAATATCAAAATTAGTCGTGAAACAAGCTTTTAGAATCCCTGCCTTGGCGAGTCTAGCGAGAGCAATATGCGTGGCATTCGGTTTTGCAACATCTAATGCTTCAAATGCTTTATAAAACTTCGTATCCAAAATATTTGCGAAAGCCTCGAACACTTGTTCTGGTTGTTTTTCAGGATCTTTTAGAATCATATCTTTTGGAAGGTTATAGGAATCAGGCACCCGATCAAAGAATGCTGTTAGGATTTCTTCAGTGAGGGTCCACCAAGAAGGAGAACAACTCGGCGGAGGAATTGATATTCCCGCTCCACAAAATGCTACAAAACCTTCTTTTATAATGGAAGGAAGTGTTTTATCCAATGGGAGAGGCTTTGATTTTTCTCCCCCATTAAAACCAGAATTATTTGGATTTAAAGACATAAATAAACCACCTATAGGGTTAAAATCTTAAATAGTATATTTATTTTTTTCCCCCTTTTATTTTTTATTTTGAGACAAAATTGAATAAATATTATATATATTAGCAAGAAAGTATATTATTAACTAATTTTTGATAAAATTAAAAAAAAAAATAATGGGATAAAAAAATGGAAAACACATCGAAAGACCAAATTGAAAGACACGGTAAGTATGACTTGTATGAACATAGTAAATTAAGAAATACGATTTTTGGCATTGTGTATTTTAATCAAGGAGTCCTTGAAGTGTTTCTATTCATATACATGGCTCTGTATATGTTAGAATTTGGTCTGAGCTTAACATTAATTGGCTTAACTCTTTTTATTGTCAATCTACCATGGGTAATAAAACCAATTTATGGAGTTACAACTGATCGAATAGGAAGTAAGAAATGGGGTCGAAGAATTCCGTATATGATCTCAACATGTTTCTTATCAGGAATTATGATGTTCGTAATCATTCCTTTAAGTCCTAGCTCTGACTGGCTATTCTTTACGCTTGTTGCCACTATAGCGTATTTATGTAGTGGTATCTCTGATACTGCCACTGATGGTCTTGTAGTGGATACCACTGAACCTGAAAATAGAGGTAAGGTACAAAGTGTTTGCTGGGGATCAAAATTGGGAGGCTATGTAGTAGCATCGCTCTTAGTGGGATTTATGATAGAATTATTATCATGGACAATTTATTTTGTTTTCATGGGATTTATTTTATTTCTGCCAATTCCATTGTTTTTACTTGCAAAAGAACCAATTTATGAGATTTCAGAAAAATTTCCATGGAAAGATATAAAAATGGTATTTAAAAAGAGATTGGTTTGGATTGTGTTGATTCTTTTCATTGTAATTCAAATTGGAATACACATTGTTTTAGCAATGGCGCCACTTTTTCTTTCTATTGAACTCAATTTAAGCTTATCCTATGTTGGAATAGTAATGACTGCGGGGAGTTTAGGTTTTTTCATAGGATGTCTAGTATCTGGGCCAATTTTTGACAGATTTTCGCGACGTACAGGAATGATGACCACTATTGGATTCATGGTTGTAATGTTTTTCTTAGTATCTCTAATTTTTAATTTTATAATGGCTCTTGTTGTTGTATTATTATTTGGTCTTGCTTGGGGATTGTTTCAAATTATTCAAATGATTGTTTCCATGGATATAACTAAGAAATCAATCGGAGCAACGATGTTTTCGATATATATGAGCGTTTATAATCTTGGAAACGCATTAGGAGCGCTATTTGGAGCGATTCTTGCAGTAGCATTCGGATTTCGTATTGCTTTCGTAATTGCAGGTTTAATCGTACTTCCTACTCTATTTTTAGTAATACTTATTAAAGGTACTGAAACCTTATTTCCAGAAGAACAAGGCGCTACAGAGATAAAATGAATTTATTACTGTTCAATAAACAATCATAACTTTTTTTTTTTTTAAAAAAGAAATAAGAAAACAAAAGAATTTATTACCTTTTCATGAGTATAAAATACAAAAAAAAAAATAGGTTAAGAAAGATAATTTATATCTAGTAATAAATAAACATTCAATTAGGAGTATAAAAATGAATGAAAAAACTAATGTTTTGCCAGGTTCAAACAAAAAAATCTTATCGGAGCATAAAAATTTACGCTATTTGATTTTTGGTACTATATATCTACACCAAGGATTCATTGAAGTATTTTTGAACATCTATATGGCATTATATCTTTTAAGTTACGGAATTAGTATATTATACATCGGATTGACCATAGCAATCGGGGGTATTCCATGGATTATTAAACCTCTTTATGGAATGTTATCTGATAAAAAAGGAATTAGGACCTGGGGCAGAAGAATTCCTTATATGCTTATAGGGAGTTTTTTTGGAGCAATTCTCTTTTTTACTTTAATACCAGTAAATCCTGCCACAGCATGGATAGTTTTTGTTTCTATTATTGTGAGTGCAAATTTTTTCAATGCTCTATGTGATACAGCTACAGATGGTCTAATAGTAGATACGACTGAACTAGAAAAACGTGGTACTGCTCAAAGTATATGTTGGGGTTCAAAATTTGTAGGTTATGTAACAGCAGCAATCTTAGTAGGATTTATGATTGAAATTCTTGGCTGGGGAATTTATTTTATTTTTATGGGATTGTTTTTACTCATCCCAATACCGATGTTGCTAATATCACAAGAACCTAGCTATGATCTTCCAGAAAAATATCCAATTCAAGATGTTAAAGATACATTTAAAGAGAGATTGGTGTGGATTGTTTTACTTTTCTTCTTAATATCAGGATTAGGATTAAGCATTGTGCTTTCTATGTTACCTTTATTTCTTTCCATAGAACTAAAATTCAGTTTGAGTATGGTTGGCATAATAATGTCAATAGGTTATATAAGTTTTATAGTGGGATGCATAGTTGCGGGTCCAATTTTAGATAGGGTGTCAAGAAGGAAAAGTATTACCACTTCAATTATCATACTCTGTGTCGTAGCTTTCCTTATTTCAATGACTAGTAATATTATAATGGCCCTTATTTTTATGGTTTTAGCAGGCGTTTCTTGGGGTGTTTTTCAAATAGTTGAGATGATGCTTTCGATGGATATCTGTAAAAAATCGGTTGGAGCAACTATGTATTCTCTCTATATGAGCGTTATAAACCTTGGGGGAATGTTAGGAGCTATTATTGGAGCAATTTTAGTACAAACCTACGGTTTTCGAATCGCTTTTATGTGTGCTGGATTTATTGTGTTATCTACTCTTATCCTTGTCATGTTCATGAAAGGTACAGAACAGGTATTTAAAGAATGTTAGCCAAATTTTATCTTATTTCAAATTTTTTTTATTTTTTCTTTTCTAAAATAATCAAAATAAAATTAAGCTAGTTATTGTCTTCGTAACGCCATACCTGATTTCGAGTTAGTAAAAACTCCTTTTTTATAAGCTATTACTCCATTTACAAATACGTACTCCACTCCCTCGGAATATAATCGAGGGTTTTCATAAGTAGCTTTATCAATTATTCTTTCCTCATCGAAGATGGTAATATCTGCCCAATATCCCTCCCTTAGGATCCCGCGATCTTTTAATCCTAATTTTTGAGCTGGATAAGATGTCATTCTCCTGATGGCATCATGTAGCGTAAGTAGTTTCTCCTCTCGAACATATTTTCCTAACACCTGAGTGAAAGTTCCGTTAGCATAAGGATTTGGAAAATATTCCGAATTCTCTGGTATTATTCGACCATCTGAAGCAAACATAGTAAGTGGATGAGCAATGGTAACGATATTATCCTCCTCTGTCATCGACAAATATGTTCCACCTACAGCCCCCTCTTGCTCTATTAAAACCTCAATAAGAACTTGTCTTGGATCGAGATTATGTTCTATAGAATTTTGATATACATTTTTTCCATTATATTTTATACTATTTGGAGCGTTTATAAAAACCTTTTTCCAACCTTCTTTTTCAGTGATATTCAAATAACTCTTTACTATTATATCAATTTCCCCATAGATTTTATCTCTTAGATCTATATCTGACTTAGATTTTTTTAGCATATCGATGGCTCTAAGATTGTCTATGCCTTGTTTTGAAAGGTAGATCCAAGGAGGTATCAGCGCAAAAAGAAAAGTATGATTAGATGCATGGGGAAAAACATCAAATGTAATATCTAAATTTTGTTCGCGGGCTTCTTCAACTAATTTAACAGCTTTTCTTATATCTCCAGGCCAAAATCCAAAGGCTTTAAAGTGGTTAATCTCAACTGGTATTCCTGATTTAGCAATCTTAACTGCTTCTTTTGTGCCTTTTATTAATCCATTATTTCTCAAGCCAGCCCTCATATGAGTGGTATAAAGTCCATTATATTTAGATACTACTTTACATAATTCAATTATTTCATTAGTTTTGGCGAATGATCCTGGAGGATAATCCAAACCTGTTGACATGCCAAATGCGCCAAATTTCATCTGCTCCTCGAGCAGATCTTTCATATTCTCTAGTTCTTCTGTAGTTGGTTCTCTATTCTCTAAACCCATAAAATAAATTCTCAACATTGAATGTCCTATCATTGGGGCAATATTAATTGGAATTCCTTTCTGCTTTAAGCCCTCTAAATATTCATTTAAATTGAAAAATATAAATTCAGTATTCCCACCCCCGATCATCGAAATAAATGTCCTCATTGTTTCGTCGTCTTTATCCATATTTGGATTTATGGGAGTCATTGAAAATCCGCAATTTCCAACTACATGAGTGGTTACCCCTTGAGAGATGACATTTTCACCACGGCTAAATAAAACTGTAGCATCAGAATGAGTATGAATATCAATAAATCCAGGTGATACAATAAGGCCTGAAGCATCGATAACTTCTTCAGCCCTCTCTTCACTAATTTTTGGAGAAATTATCTTTATTTTTCCATCCTCTATTAATAAATCTGCCTTAAACCATGGATTACCCGTACCATCAATTAGCTTTCCATTCTTAATTAGATAAGAGTTTTTAGTAGACATATTATACTTCAGTAATTCAATTTAGTTAAAAGTAATATAAATTGTGAAATGAATACTTGTATAAATGTTTTAAAAATAAAAGAGTCTAAAAAAGAAAAGATTAATTTTTACATTTTATGGGATTCTCTTGCTATAATACATTTATATGTTCAACAATTATTAGATAAATAACGATGGCTGATTTTGAATGTAATGATTTTGAGAAAAACTGTCCTTTTCGAGTTATTGATATTTCTAAGAATGTTGCTATTTGCAAGTTCTATAAAAAGTATTGGGAAGCCTATGATAATAATCCTGTAGATGCCTTAAATTTAACGAAAAAAGCGTGTGACGGAATTAGACAATATGAATTATATCGAAAACATCTCGTAGAAATTACGGAGAGAAGAACCATCAAAATGTTAAAAAATGTCAATGTAGGAGATAAGCTTTACTGGTTAATCCATTCAGAAGATGTTATCCTAGTTGAGAAACCAACTAAACTGAGTACCATTACAAGATGTACTTGTCAAAGGGATAATAAAGAAATAATAGAAATACCTGCACATTTATTAAGAAAAATTTCCAAGGGAAATTATAATCAGGACCATAATATTTATGGAACTGACAAGACAAACGAAGCAAGGATTTTGGAATTAACAGCCAGAGAAGCTGGTTTTAGAGTCGAATTGGAGAAGCTGAAAAATGGTATTAGATTGAAATTTTATGGAGATTCGCAAGAAGAGGTAGATGATTTTGTAAATTTGGTTGCTAAAGATAATTTTTTACTATTTTAAGTGAATAAAAATTTCTCTTGAATAAATCTAACTTTTTCATCATATCTTTCTTATAAACTCGTTGATTTCAAGATATTGAATAATAAAATGACTAAAAAAAGATAAAAAGGAAAGAAATTCAATTATTTAAACTAAAACTTTAATCTATATTTTATGTGCTTCCCTTGCGATAATCTCGTTTTGCAATTCCTTGCCGATTGCCGTAAAATAAGCGTTATAGCCGGTTACTCTGACCAGAAGGTTCTTATAATTCTCAGGGTGTTTCTGGGCATCTTTAAGCATTTCCACATCCAACATATTTATCTGTAAACATGTGCCTCCGTTTTCAGCGTATCCTCTCAAGTAAGATTTAAATTTCTCTTTATGTTCGGGATCCCGCAAGATGCTTGGATTAAACGTAATAGTATGGCTTGCTCCATTTGGTAAATAATTAATATATTCGCCTGTTTCTGTTTTACCACCTAATGCTCTTCCAACTGAATTAGTGACCGCAGTAGGGCCCTTTATATCGCTTCCATCCACAGGACAAATTGCATTTGAGAGAAAAGTCCCTTTTTTTCGACCATCAGGTGTAGCAATGGTAAGTCCTGCATCTGCTCCAGCCCAGTAATTCCACGATAACATACCGGGTCGGAATTGAAAGTCTGTTGACGTTTTGTATTTCCAAGTTTCATCACACCATGTTTCCATAACCATTCTCGCTATTTCATCAGCATTATCATCGTCATTTCCATATTTAGGAGCCTTATTTTTTAAGTACGTTTGGATAACTTCATATCCTTCGAAATCATTCATTAATGCTTCTTTAATTTGGGCAATTGTATGCTTTTTATCTTCATACACTAATTTTTTAATTGCTAATAATGAATCGACTGTTGATGCAAAGCCTACTCCTTCAACAGTTATAAATCGATATACTGGACCGCCATTTCTTACATCTAAACCTTTATCAATACAATCATTGACAAATGTTGATAAGTATGGTGTAGGGAGATACTCTCCACGAAGTTCTTCAGTTAAATTATATACGTCTGCGGTATGTTTTATCATGAATTGAATTTGCTTTTTCCATGCATTCCAAAATTCCTCCCATGTTTCAAAATCTTCTGGATTTCCCGTTTCTGGACCAATTTGCTCTCCTGGTTTTGTTGTTACATCATTGCCGGGCATATTCTTTCCATTCCACAGTGTTAATTCAATAGATTTTGTTAAATTCACGTTGATATTTACGGTTCCACTTCTGTCATTTCCTTGCATGGTATTTTCTAAACACCCTACGCACGCATAATCCCACGCATCATCTTTGGATATTCCTTCTTTAACCATCCCCGCTATTGACCTTTCGTCAAAATTAATTAAGAATGGAGCTCCTTGGGATCTTCCGATTATCTCCACTATTACATCAAGCAGTTTTTCGGGAGAATTTCTATGTAGTCTTATATTTGGTTTCGGTTCTAAAATAGGGTGCCACTCATCAATAACTTCTAAAATAGTATAGGTTAATTCATTTGTCAAATCTTCTCCGCTAGGACCACATCCCGATAACGTCATTAATTGACCAAACCCAGAAGTAATTCCCTGTTTTCCTAATCTAATCATTGCGTCATATGCCGTATTACAATGAAACCAAAAACTTCCTAAAATATCTTTTGCGAATTCTTTTGTGATATTTTTCTCCTCTATGACATCTTTTCTATAAAGATCCCAGAGATGCAGATCCGTTCGGCCAAAAGAAAGTCCTGGTCCAGGATAAGATTCTTCTGCCATTACAAGCATATGAGTAAGCCAAATTGCTTGAATTGCTTGCCAAAACGTTTCTGCAGGCTCCCAGGGAACATGTTCCAGGTTTTTTGCCATTTGCTCAAGTTCTTCGACTCTTTCAGGAGTAGATGCTTCATCTTTTAACCTCCTACATTCTTCAGCGTATTTTGAGGCTAATTTTCTTGGAATCTCAGCGGCTTTTATAATGGCTCTGAGTTCCTGCCCCTTTGGGCCCTCTTTTTCTTGGTCACTCAGTTGAGCATATACTTCTTGTGCTTTATTATGATAATATTTTAAGCCTTTTTTCACAACACCCTCATAATCTGGAATAATATGACCTGCGGTGGCACCAAGATTCCCAAAACCGGATTTATGGTAATTAAGGGTTGCTTCTCTATTCCTTATGTTTTTTTTCCAGTATTCTTTTGCTTCTGTTTCATTGAAACATTTTGATAATTGAGTATTAAACCTTCCACCAGCAACTAAATCATTTTCAGAAATGATTTCTTGTGGGATATAGTCGAGTACAACCTCCTCAAAAAATGTCATTCTGCGTTCTGGTAAAGATAAATCCCAGAAATTTTCAGGTAATTTAACAGGAATGGCCATAGATCTAAAAGATGATGCAAGAACGCCTCTATCATTTTTTCCAAGTATTTGAATATAAAAATGGGTTTCTGGCACGATATAATAATCTCCTTCAAACCATATGATATCCCAATCCGGACCCGTCGTGAATGTCATAAACTCGTTATTCCATTCTCTTTCTTGACCCTTAAAATAATAATCTCTGAGCCATTTGGATCGTAGAGATAAATCATGGGCTTCAGCTATTTGATACTTAGACTCGGTTTTACTCATTTTCTTCACCTTAAAAAATTTAGATAGTAATCTATGTAAAAATATGATAATTGGTATTTATAAATTAGTTTTACAAATAATAACTGGATATTTAAATAGCCTCATAGATTTAGTTGATTTTAGAGATTAAAAATGTAGGATTCAATCGTAGTTCATTAAATCATCTTACATTATAATATCTTTTTGTCAAATGACTAAAAAGAATAATAGACAAATTTAGTCAATATTTATATTATATAGCGTTTTTATTTTCATTAATATCAATCTAATATATATTTAATAATTAGGGGATGTAATATGGTACTTTCAGATATATCAATGGTTGATCTCATTGTTGGAATAACTTATTCGATTGAAATTTTAATCTTCATTATTATTGGAATGAAAATCATATCGAAATATATTGAACACAAACGAATTGAATTGATTTCTGTTGGAATGGCATGGATTCTCATTAGTAGTACTTCTTGGGATAATATGTATTATTTTATTTATGTTCTTTTATTCGGAGAGCCCTCAGAATTGATGTTTGCATTTTTTATCCACACATTTCGATTAGGTGCTCCTCTAGCCCTCTTATTGTGGATGTATTCATTTACTAAACTTGTACCAAGGAGCAAAAAGAATCAAATGATTATTGTGTCTATTTATATTGCTATACAAATCTTAGCAGTCATTATGTATATTTTAGCGTTAATTACTGAGTTTTCAGATATTTTTGGAGCCGCTAACGAGGAATTGTTTATAGTTATTTATTACCAATATTTAACAATATTTTTAATGGTTCTCATGATATCAATCCTAACTACAGGAATTCTTATGGCAAAATCGGCATCAAAGTCGGGCGATCCAAGAGCTAAATTAAAATCAAAATTCTTGTTAATTGCGTTTATTATTGTTACAATAGGAGCAATAATTTCACAAATCGCTTTAGCTGCAAGTGGTCAAGAGGGTGTTTATGATCAATATCATATCGCACCAAGTATTGCTTTAATATTTGTCATATCACATGTTTTCATAACTTTAAGTGGATTTCTATTCTATTTTGGATTCTTTATGCCTGAAAGGATATATAATTTATTAAAAAAATCGAACTAATAAAATATAATCCAAGATATTCCTTTTTTTTATAATATTCTTAACTTTTGATATGATTCTAACAATTATTAATCTGCTTTGATCTAATTTTTCATTGAAATTATATAATTAAGATAATAAAAAAAAGGAATAAAATTAAAAAAAAATAGAAAAAAGTGATAAAAAAATGATAATAACTACTATTGCTTATTTGAGTCTTGCTTCTGATAATTTTAGATGATCGGTTTCCACTTCTACAAATGCTTCAAAAATCTCTTTTACTCGTGGATTTTTCGCAGCTTTCGCAGCCTCTCCATAAAATTTTATTGCTCGGTCTTCTCTTGCGTGTGAATCTTCTAAATCTGCTTTATAATCATCTACACATGTCTCAGGAGGTTCCCACTTTATATCATCTAATTTTAGGATTTTTTTCCAGACTGAAGCGTGTTCCCCTTCAACTTTTGCGAGGATTTTAAAAAGTTTTTGACCATCAAGTTCTTTTACTTTTTTCGATGCGCATTTATAGAAAAGATTATTTGAGATCTCAACACCTAACGCTTTTTCAACGTTTGCTTTATCAACCTCATTTAACTCAACATCCCAATCACCAGTGTCATCATATTTTTTTGAATCAACCAGATATTTATCATATGCTCCGCAAAACGGGCATCTGCTTGGTTTTTTTGTGCCGATATAAGCTTCGCCACAGATTTCGCAAACCCATACTCCGACTGCCATATTTTTCACCTTAAATTCATAAGTTAATTTTTTTTTCATTGAATTGGTATATTTTTTACCTATGATTAAAAAATTTAAATGATTTTATATACCTTCGACTTAATTTTTAAAAGTTTGAAAGAAATATTTGAAAATTCTCTTGGAAAGGATAAAATTAATAATTTTTAAAATTAGTTATTAGAGAGATAGTTTTCCGTTCATAATTCTAAATAAAGAGAACTTAGATTTAAATAGTTTATCAGAAGATAAGGTTCAATTTTAAAATCTTTAAAATTTTATAATAAACATAGATTTGAATTATTTTTAAAAAATATATGATTAATTTTGTTGCGTGTTCTAGGGATTGATCCTGGGAGTTTATCATGGGATTTTTTTGGATTAGAAGATAACAAAATAATATTAGATACTTCAATACCAACAAAAGAATTAGTTAATGAGCCTCAGAAAGCTATAACAATTATTAAATCGGTTAAGAATATTGATTTAATGGTAGCTCCAAGTGGCTTCGGGCTTCCTTTAAAAGATGTAAAAGACCTAACAGAAAAAGATATCTTCTACACATTACTAAAATTTGAACAGAAAGAAAAAGATAAGCTTATAGGATTAGGAAACATTTTAAGATTGATTAAAGCTGATAATATCCCGGGCACTATTGTTCCGGGGGTGAAACATCTCCCTACCATTCCGCGATATCGGAAGATTAATAAAATCGATATGGGAACTGCTGATAAATTATGCACTGCAGTCACTGGTATAAGGGATCAAATGGAGAAATTTAAAGTTCCCCCTGAAGAGACCAATTTCATTATGGTAGAAATCGGTTACGGATTTACTGCCGTGTTAGCCATTGAAAATGGACAAATAATTGACGGAATTGGGGGGTCTAATATCATGGGATTCAGAGCATGTGGAAGTTTGGATGGAGAATTAGCCTATTTAATTAAAGTTATTAAAAAGAAAAACATATATAAAGGTGGAGTTGCGTCTATTTCAGGATATTCTGACCTTAGTCTAAAAGAAATTACACTATTAGCGGAAAAAGATGAACAGATAAAAACTGCTCTTAAAGCTTATTTATCGAGTGTCAAAAAAGCGGTATTTGGAATATCATCATCATTTTCTAGTAAAGAAAAAATACAAGAAATTTTGTTAGCAGGGCGAGGCACGGATTTAATATATTTAAGAGATAGAATAATAAAAGGACTCAAAGATGTGGCTCCGGCAAGACTTATGAAATCTTATAGTCAAATTGCCAAGCGTGCGGCACAAGGAGCAGCTTTTATTGCGAATGGACTATTAGGGGGAGAATTTGAACCTATTGTAAAAAATCTTAGACTTAAAGAAGCGTCCGGATCAATTTTAGATGATATTTTCATTCCATTTGATAAAGATAAACTCATAAGTGATTTAGATTAAAATTTTAATAATTACAGGAGAAAGTAGTTATCCAATCATTGAGAAAGTAATACGTGGAACAAAAGGCCATGATATTATAATTGAGAAAGCTCCCGTTTCAATATCTGCATTTTTAACTGAAGATATAACAAACTCTATTTTAAGAAATGTTAATCTTTCTAATTTAGATCTAATATTACTACCTGGATTCGTTCAATGGGATACAATCAAATTAGAAGAAGAATTCTCTATTATGATCAAAAAAGGCCCCGAATTTGCCTCTGATCTTCCTATGATCTTGAACAATTTGGAAGAAATATCATTATCAACCTCAATTCCAGCAAATAGAATATTTAAAACTTCTGGCGAGAATTTATACAATGAAATCATGAGGGAACAAATAAATAATGCTAAAAATAACTTAGGACATCATACTTTTTATATTAATGAAAATTCCTCAGGTACAATAATAGGTCGGAATCTTCCTCCTCCAATTATCGCCGAGATTGTTAACTGTACGAATAAAGATGACCAGAGTATACTAAAAAAAACAAAACATTATATTGATTCCGGGGCAGAGATCATTGATATCGGATGTATAGCCAATAGACCATTTCCAGAAAAAGTAAAGGAAATTATAGACTTAATACGAAATAATTTTGATGTACTAATCAGTATAGACTCAATGGATCCCAACGAAATCTTAGCGGCAGTTGAAACTGGTATTGATATGATTCTTAGTTTTGATGTGGGGAACTATAAGGAGTTTCTAAATATACCAAAAAATATTCCTATCGTGATACTCCCTACTAATATAAAAGAAGCGTATTTTCCAAAGGATCCTAATACTCGCGTTAAAAATTTGTTTACACTTACGAAAGAATTGCAAAAATTAGGATTCACAAAATTAATCGCGGATCCTCTTTTAGAAACCCCCATTTCTCCGGGAATTTGTAATTCACTTGAAACATATTTTCTATACAAGAAGAAAATTAGTGAATCAAAATACAAAAACTTAGAATTACCTCTTTTTTTCGGAATTTCGAATGTAATTGAGCTAATGGACATTGATTCCGTTGGAATAAATGGTCTTTTAGCGAGTATTGCAATGGAATTGGATATGGGTGTTTTATTCACTGTTGAACATAGTACTAAGTTGATGGGGGGCGTTGCAGAGTTAAAAAAATGTGTTAAATTGAATTACATTGCAAGAAACAGAAAAACCCCTCCGATAAATCTAGGTACTGCTATTTTTAAAGCAAAAGGTAAAACTTCTCAAGAAAATCCCTATATTGATGATAAAAAAGCAATATTAGTTGATAAACTAAACCAAACTTATGAACCAGATGAAAAAGGTTATTTTAAAATTTATATAAGCCACTATGATGAAAAAATTTATGTACTACATTTTTCTAATGAACACAAATTGTTAAATACTATAATTGGCAGAAGTGCGGAAGCTATAAGTAAAAAGATAATTGAAATGAAGTTATCAAATAACAATTATCATATCAATTACTTAGGAAGAGAATTAAATAAAGCAGAAAATTGTTTGTTTTTGGGAAAACCATATATTCAAGACGCATAAAAAAAAAGAAAAAAAATTATTTATTCAATCGGAAAGCAAGTTTTTATATCAGGAGGGGCAGGTTCTAAAAAGGGACTGAGCTTTTTCATATTTTTTCCTAAGCTTCTCATATGTGTTTTTACAGCATCTCCATCCTTATACTTTTCAACAAAAATGATTTCGTTATCAACATCTTTTACAGTATGAGCCGTATATTCTAAAGTTCCTGGTTCAGTTTCTTTAACAACCTTCATAATTTCTTTCAAAGCTGCTTTAGCTTCTTCCATTTTTCCCTCTCTAATAGTAATTTTCGCAACTATTGTGATTGTCATAGGATCAACTTAATATTTTTGATGTGATTTATAATGTTAACTTCTATTTATATTTAAATGGAGTATCGTGTTCAATAATACTCAATTATATTGTAAATAGTATCCCTTTGAGCAGGGCGTTTTCCGGCAGCCTTAATGATTTGAATCATTTCATCAGGAGATAGATATTGACCATATTCAGCACCAGCGCTTCTTGAAATATTCTCTTCCATTAGAGTTCCCGAGAAATCATTTACTCCATAGTTCAATGAGACTTGAGCAAACTTTGGTCCTAACTTAACCCATGAGCATTGAATATTATCAATATAATTATTTAAGAATATTCTTGCTACACTAAATAGTTTCAAATCAGACATTCCATAACTGGGCTTCAAAGGATTATTCTCTAATCTTGATAGTATAGGATTTTCTTTTACAAATGGTAAAGGAACAAATTCGGTGAAGCTTTGGGTGTCTTTTTGAATATTTCTTAAAACTTCTAAATGTGCAATTCTATCTTTTATATCTTCAATATGTCCATACATTATGGTTGAAGTGGTTGGAATTCCAATCTTATGAGCCGTTGTTATAATATCGATCCATTGATCGGTTTTAACTTTATTTGGACAAACAATTTTTCTAACCTCATCAACTAAAATTTCTGCTGCGGTGCCTGGTATTGAATCTAAACCCGCATGCTTAAGCTCTTTTAAAGTATTTTCTATTGAATCATCATGGAGTGTTGACATATAATATATTTCTTGAGGAGAAAAAGCATGAGTATGAATACGTGAATCAACATTCTTAACAGTCTTCAAAACATCTAAATAATAGTCAAAAGTTAATTCGGGATTAATTCCACCTTGAATACATACTTCAGAACATCCAGCATCCTTAGCTTCTATAACCCTATCTCTAACTTCATCGAGAGAAAGTAGAAAAGCTTTTTCATGCTTCGCAGGGAGGCTAAAAGAACAGAATTTACATTTTTGATAACAGATATTTGTAAAATTTATATTTCTATTTATTACAAACGTAACGATATCTTCTTTTTTTTCAAAACAAATATGATTAGCTGTGTATTGTAATGCCAGAAATTCTTTTCCAGTTACTTTTAACAATTTTAAGGCTTCTTCAGTAGTAATTTCTTCGGAATTTAACGCTTTCTTTAAAATCTCTTTTATTCCAGGATCTATCCTATTAAATATCTGTTCTGTTATCATTTATATTTATTATATCAATAATTTTTTTAATTTTATTTGATCTAAATTCGGTTTTATTGATAAATTTATCATAAATAGGAAATCTTTCTTTTAATGTGTAACCATTTATTTCACAGATTTTTTTTAGATACGTTATTTGAGGCCATGGCTTTTTAGGATTAATAAAATCTTTTGTAATTGGCGAGATACCCCCAAAATCATCAATCCCAATGTTAATAAAGTCTTTTTCATAACCAGCAATTAAATTTGGAGGAATCTGAATATGAATCTCATTTTCAAATATAATTTTGGCAATCCCAGCAATTTTAACTATTTCTTCTATTGATATCGGTTTTTTTGGATGATATGAAATTCCTTCCTTATATATAAAATTTTGAATTATAACTTCTTGTATATGCCCATACTCTTCTTGAATGGTCTTTATTAAATATAAATCCTTAATTCTATCTTCAAGAGATTCTCCTATTCCTAATAATAATCCTGTTGTAAAGGGAATTTTCAACTTTCCTGCATCTTTAATATGTCTAATTCTTTTTTCGGGCAATTTTCCCGGAGAGAATTCATGAACTCCACCTTTATCAAATAATCGCATACTAGTACTTTCTAACATCAATCCCATACTAGCATTATATTTTTTTAATCGTTTTAGTTCGTCATATGTCAGTTCTCCTATATTAGTATGAGGTAATAAATTAAAATCCAATAAATACGAACAAATATCAATAACAAATTGTATAAAATCATCACAATCTCTATTTTTTAATTCTACCTCTACCTCTTGAAAGATTTCAGGTCGTTCTCCTGACATTAATAATGCTTCTTTACAGTTATATTGAATTGCTTTCTGCACTAAAGCAACAATTTCTTCATTACTAATTAATACAACGTTCCCTTCGCCGTTGATTTTAGGAACTTTATAATTATAAAAGCAATATCCACATTGATTCTGGCAATAATTTGACAATGATATTGTGAAATTTTTAGAATATGTGATGACATTTCGCTGTTCTTGAGGGAGTTGAGCTTTAATTTCTCTTGTTTTTTGTTTTAGATCTTTGATTGTCAAATTCTTTAAATATTCGATTTTCTTAGAATCAACCATTAATTTCTCCTTATATAAATTAAATTTACATAATTATCTCTTTTGTAAACTTTGAGTAATTTAAATTTTCTCCCCTGCTCCATTTTATTAAAACCCTCCCCTTCTACTAAACTAGTAGCATCTCTCCCACCTATAATCCATGGTGCAATAGTTATTCTCATCTCGTCTATTAAATCTTGTTTGATAAAACTCCAATTTAAATTGCCCCCACCTTCTAATAAAATTGATTTTATTCCCATGTTTGATAGTATTAATAAAAGATTTAATAAATCTACTCTCTTTCCGGTCCCTGATTTTATTATTTTCACGTTTTTAGATTCGAATTCTCTAATTCTGTCCATAGTCACGCTTTCTGTCGTACCTATTATCGTAGGATAAATTTGTGGTTGATAAGTAATTACGTTTGAATCTAGTGGAATTGTTAAAGTGCTATCAACAACAACTCTGTAATATCCTTTATGCTTAAAATATTTAATATGCAACTTTGGATTGTCTTTTAAGATTGTCCCCTTACCCACCATAATCGCATCGACAGTTGTACGCAATTTATGAACATCTTTCCAATCTTTCTCATCAGATAATTCAGGATCTCCTGTTCTTGAAGCAATTTTTCCATCAATAGTCATTGCGGCACTTAAAATAACATAAGGTTTTAGAATTTTCATCAAATATGTTCTCAGTTGATATTAGATATTCTTTATCTTTTTATTTCAAAAAGAATATAAATATAAAAATATAATACATTTAAGTTAATTAAGTAAAGGAAACCAAAGATAATAATTTCACGTTCCTAAACTTGTAATTAAATTTAGGCAAATTAATTACTTTATTATTAGAAAAACGTTCAAATTCTTTAATTATAAAATCCTGCATTTGCTCATAATCAATATTATATGGTACAGTAATCAAGAGAATTCCATTTTTTTTACATAAATTCATTTTTGTATAATCAGATAATTGTTGCTTAAAAAATTCATGATAATCCTTATGAAAAAAATTTGGAAATTTATAGTGCTGTATTCCATTAAACTCAAAAGCTAATTTATAATTAATATTACTAATTCTAACTTCAGTATATCCATCTAAATGCATTTTCCCGTTATAATTCGGGATTATTTTAGAAATAGAAGTTTTAGGGAATGGTTCATTAAAAATTTGTTTAAAAAACCAACGGCATATTTCTTCACTTTTTCCATCTGAGCAATATGGACACCAATGATCTCTTAAGATGCTATTATATGTAGTACTCCAAGATTTATGGCCTTTAATTCCACATTTCCAAATTAGTTTAATTTTACTTGGACTAATAGTTTTAACTAAACTTTGAAATTCATGTTTTTTAGTTAAAAGAATACCTGGTATACCGTTTTCTTGTAAACCTCGGTTTTTTGCAATTTTTTGAATATCTTCATAAGTCATAGGTCTATTTTTAGCACAATCTGGACACCAACTGCCTTGCTGAATGTTAGAATAAGAGGCACTCCAGGGTTTATGCTTTTTAATTCCGCATTTCCATGTTAATATAATTTTACTCGGGCTTTGATTTTTAATCAATTTTTCAAATTCGTTATGAGTAGTTATTAGTTTCCCTCCTTTTTGAGCAGCAAGGTTTTCAAAATTTTCATAGGTTTTAGGTAAGTAATTACCTGCACAATGGGGGCACCATGTACCACGTTTGATATTATAATAAGGAGCTCTCCAAGAATTATGTTCTTTAATCTTACATTTCCATATTAATTTGGCTTTACTAGGTCTAATTTCTTTAATTAATTTCATAAATTGATTTTTAGTAGTTAGTAATTTACCTTCTCTTTCTTCAGCTAATTTTTGACATTTCTCATAAGTTATTCTAGAAGTGCTTTCATATGGAATTCTACCAAGTTTTTCCTTCAAATTATCTGGTAAAAATCTTTTAAACTTTCCTGGAGTTAGCATTTTGAAACTAGTTTTCGATAAACCAAATTTCTCTAAATCCTCTCCTAATGAATTCCAAATAAATTTTGCTGAAAGTTTTTTATTATTAATTTTATCTATATTTGATGACAGTAAAGCATAATAAACTAAAATAATAGAAAATATACCATTTTTTTTAGATTCTGTAAAATCTAATCGTTTCAATTTCTTTATATCTTTTGAATAAGAATATAAATCATAAGCTTTTTGATATATCTCAACTTTGAGATTTTGGGAAATTGATAGATGTGAAATTATTGTTTTAATTTTTTTTTTTAATATACGGTTGTAGTTCTCATCAAAAACTATACTCATTATAAGTTCATTTATTTAATTTGGCTTTAAACTAAATAATTACATTTTCCATATTTAAGCAAAAAGAGTTTCAACAAATTCTATAATTTTAGAAAATTTTCCATTCTTGAGGCAATTTTACCAACTATGGTCATTGCAGCACTTAAAATTATGTAAGGATTTTTAATTTCTTTCAAACGCAAGCCTACCTTTTATATAAACTCTTTTTATATTTTCAGATTTGGCTCTTTGCACTATTAAAGGAAAAATATTACTAGAGTCCACTTTAAATGAATAGAAATTTGGATCATTTAAATCAATTAACAAGAAATCTGCTACTTTTCCTTCTATAATAGACCCCCGATTTTTTTCTAAATTAAAATTTTTAGCAGCATAAATCGTTACCATTTTTAACAGTTCTTTGGCATCTACTTTCACATCTAAATCATTTCTAGTTGAAACTCGTAAAATTCGGTAAATGTAACGTAATTCTTCAAATAAATCCGTATTATTAATCATGATATTATCTGTTCCTAAACTTATAGGAATTCGTAATTTTAATATGTCTGCTATAGGAGGAAAACCAACTCCAAAATAACCATTACTTCTTGGGCATAAGACTAGGGATATTTGGTTTTTTTTGATTAATGCTAAATCTTCTTTCGTATATTGAGTTCCATGAATTATAACATCTATTAAATCATCATTTATAATCTGTTCAAGTAAACCTTTATCTCTCTTGATTTCGGCATCATGACATGCAATTAGCTTCTGGAATTTATCCTTAAAATGTTTTAACATTTCCTTAACGTAAGGTGATATAGTATTATAACTGGATAAACCGATTCCATCTCCTGCTTTGAAAATTTCTTCGATTTCGTTAGCTTCCGTAAACCTACCTAAAATTAAACAATTTAAAGGGAAATTTTTAACTGTATCTTTTAAAAGTTGTATACCTTCTATATTTCTTTCTCGAAAATCTATAAAGAAGGTTATTCCATTTGAGAGCATTTCTAAAATTGCACTCTCGATACCTTTAATTTTTACGTCTCGAGAAGTGTTCCTTAGTAGGATATGCTTTATTCCATTCGGAGGCGCAACAACCTCTATTAAATCTTTGTTAAATCCAATTTCTTTAGCAAAACTATCAGCAATGTGGGTATGGGAATTAATAAAACCAGGAATCATTAAAAAATTATGCCTATATGATGCAAGTTCAATATTGGATTTAGGATTGTCGTATCGTATGGTTAAAATTCTTCCATCCTCATTAATAACTAAAGAAACATTCTCTTTAAGCTCTAAATTATCTCCTATGAGTCCATATCTACTTTCAATTTTCACTTTCGTCATATTTTACATGAATAATGTGGATAAGCATGAAAAAAAATTAAATTTGAATATTAAATATTAAAATTGATATATCTTTTTTAAAATTAGAGCAAAAAAATATTTTCTTAAATTTACATGCCATTCAAATCGGATTTACAAGATTCTAACTCATCATTAGTCATCGCACTTGACAAAGTGGGTATTGTTGATTTGGAAAAGAAAGTTGAGATAGTACAAGAAAATAAGCGCTACTCCTTTTATCCGAAAATTTCTGCTCTCATTAATCTTCCAGCTCAACAACGGGGTATTCATATGTCTCGAACTTCTGAAACAATTGAAGAGATTATAAATGACGTAATATTCAGACCTACACCTACGATTGAACGTGTTGGCGATAGAATAGTAAAAAAATTGTTAGAAAAACACCCCTATACCACAAAAGCAGAAGTCAAATTAAAGGGAAGGATTGTTGTTCAAGTCAGAGAAAGCGAACAAAGAACCATCCAAAAATCGTATGATATAAGTTCTTATGTACTAGCAGAGAAAAAGAAATCTGGCGTTATTGATTTTAACTATTTCATAGGAGCGAGCGCAGTAGGGATTACTGTTTGTCCCTGTGCAAAAGAAATGTCTCAAGAATATGCTGAAGAAATTATTAAATCAAGAAAGGATATTAATATTTCCGAAGAAGACATTAAAAAATTGATAAATATACTTCCTTTCTCCTCTCATAATCAAAGGTCAAAAGGCACTATTGTTGTACAAATAAAAGATCTAAATAGTCATATAGTTGATGTGTTAGATATTATTGATATTATAGAGGAATCTATGAGCGGACGAATTCAATCTGTTTTAAAAAGACCGGAGGAAGCTGAGTTAGTTAGAAGTGCCCATTTAAAGCCTTTATTCTCCGAAGATGTAATTCGAGAAATGGCAAAAAATTTTATAACAAGGGACTTTCCAAATTTAGAAGATAATTTTAAAATTAGCTTTAAAATAGAAAGTTATGAATCCATTCACCCTCATAATGTATATGCGGAATTAACCACTACATTAGGACATTTAAGAAAACGAATTTAAACAGCTATTTTCGAAAATCGTATTTTTTTTAAATATTTTTATTAAATTTATTTTTTTCTTCTATTCTAATATTATAAAAAAAGCTATGTTATAATTCCTTTAATTTCAGTTTATCAAAGATATCAATCAACTTTCTAATAGGAATATAAAATAAATTCGAGATTTTAGAGATATGATATCCATTTTCTTCGAATTTTAATAATATATAAGCCTCATTCTAAAGTCATTAAAAATGGCATTCTCTTTTCACATGACTCTCAGTGGATTCGAGAATTTTTCTCATTAACTTTAAAACTAGTTCATTCTTAATATCTTTTAAAGATTCTTCATCCCATAAATTATTCATCTCATTAGGATCCTCTTTAAGGTTATATAATTCACCTTCATCACGAAAAATTGTAATTCTCCATTCATCAGTAATTAATGTCCTTGTTTTTTCCTTAATGAAATCATCGTCCATTTCAATTAGCACATCATCATTAATCTCAGTATTTGGATTATGAATAATTGGAACCATACTTTTTCCTTGCATGAATTCTGGTATAGGGATTCCCACTAATTCCAATATCGTTTCTGGAATATCAATTGAACTTACTAAAGATGAAGATACTGTATTTTTTACCCCATTTGGGATCTTCATTATAAAGGGAATATTAGTTAAAGTATTATATAAAAATGGACCTTTAAAGAAGAATCTATGCGCTCCTCCTAATTCACCATGATCTGTTGTATAAATTATCACAGTATTCTCTGCCAAACCTGTTTTTTCTAATACATCTAAAATTTCTCCAATTGCATCATCCACCATTTTTTCCATTCCATAACATGCGGCAATAACTCGCTTAGCATCCAATTCTGTTAAATCTTCTGCTTTTGGAAATACATTTGGTTGTGTTCCCTCAGTATTCACTGGTTTTGAATAGTGTCTTCTATTTATTAAAGTGCTATTTTCATGATTATCATGAAATGTATCTGGAAGAATAACATCTTCTGGTTTATACATATCAAAATACTTTCCTGGGGGGGTGAAGGGGTGATGAGGATCGGGAAAACTACAAAATAGAAAGAAATTATCTTTGGAAACTTTCCCTTCATTAAATCTATTCAAATAATCAATGACTCCCTCTTTAACAAACGTAGTAGAATAAAGTTCTTCTGGTACATTGTGATTCCATACTTGAATCTTAATATTTGAACTATTTTCCGGTATCATTGATTTACCATATTTTCGTAGAATTTCCCGATAAGTATCTTCAGGTTCTATTCCCAATTTAAGTTGTAAATTCTCGTCCAAATTCACTTTGGTTACTACCCATTCAAGAAAGTCGGGATGCCCACAATAAATTCCATGTCCCGATACAATTTTAAATTCCTCCAATCCAAAATAAATCTCATGATCAGAGAGATTTTTATAATATTTAGGAACAGCAAATTCTTGACTTTTAAGGTTCTTAGTAACACGCTTCTTACCAAAACGCTTCTTCTGAATTACGCCGAAATAATTTAAATGAATCTTTCCAAAATTCGCAGTGTGATACCCGTTTGATCTTAAAAGATCTACGAATGTTTTAGTATCTTGTGGTAAATTTCTCCCATTTGTATTAACTCCATGAACCGAAGGATATTGTCCTGTAAAAATAGTACTCCTGTTAGGCATACAGATAGGATTATTACAATAAAAATTGGTAAATTTAATTCCTTCTTTTGCAATTTTATCAATATTAGAAGTCTGCAATACTAAATTGTCATTATAGCAGCTTAAATGATCCTTTCGCTGCATGTCAGTAATAATAAATAAAAAATTCAATTTTTCGTTCATTGTAAATTCCCTTTTTTTAAATATTAATGCATACTGAATAGTTTCATTTTAAATTTAAAATCTCGCATCAATCTTAAATGGAACGACATCACAAGTCTCATGATACCATGTGAGTAGCCTTTCTTTTAAGCTGAAAAGAATCTCTGCATAAGCGGGGTCATCTATTACATTAGTTAATTCAGATGAATCTTTATTTAAATCATATAACTCATCCTTCTCATAAAGACGTCGAACATATTTATAATCTTGTGTTCTACACATAACTGCTTTACCATGATAAGGTTCCTCATCAATGAGTTGAAGCCTAACACGGGGCCAATAAACTCCACCTTCTATCTTAGCCTCTATTTCCGTGGCCTGTTTTTCCCCATAAAGGCGGCCTCCTTCACAAAATACCGCATCTCTATGTAATTCAGTTTCACCTTTCAACAATGGAATTAAGCTCTTACCAAAATGAGTATAACCTGGTTCTATACCCGTGAGTTCATATACTGTTGCAGAAAAATCAACTAATTCAACTAATGCATTACTCACTCGTGGCTTTACTGGAATATTTTTAGGTGGTTTCACGATTAACGGAACATTTGAAAGACAATCTTCAAAGGTATTTTGATTTTTTTCAACTATTCCATAATCACCTGTGAAATCACCATGATCAGAAAAGAAGAATATAGCGCTATCATTATAAATCCCTGCCTTTTTTAATTCTTCTATTACTAATCCAAATTGATGATCCAGGCGAGTACACATTCCATAATAGGTAGCACGTAGCTCATTCCAGCGTTCCTCTGTCCATCCCTGAAGATTTTGGTGCTCATAAATGCCTTTTAAAATAGAGGGTTTATCGTCCCAATTTTGTGGGGCAGGGATTCGGGGCGGAAGAGTTTTACGATTTATTTTACTAAACCATGGTTCTTCAACCCCATAAGGTGGATGTGGATATGAAAGTGCAAGATCAATGCAAAGAGGCTTATCTCCTTTATAATTTCGAATAAAATCAATTGCTCCTAAAACCATTGCCCAATCAAAATCAAAATAGATATCATCTCCCATTGTATCTAGCTTACCGGCATAAAGGCTATAATAATTATCGCCATCTGTTTTTCCTCTCCACTCCTCCTTCCTAAAATCATGTAGACTTGGTTTCCAATTATGACCCCATCGTGTAAGATCCTTTGAGGATGGCCAATATTGTACATCACAAACCTTTTTTGAATTCTTTCTTGCCGGAATGAGATCGTTTCTAAAACTCCACCATACGAAATATCCATTATCTTTAAGTATTTTTAATAAATTAGGTTCACCATGTTCATGATGTAACATATGAGACATTGTCCTGTGCCCTCTCACATGTGGATACCATCCTGTCATGAAGCTGCATCGGCTGGGCGTACACACAGGATTCTGACAGAAGGTATTGCTAAAAGATACGGAATTTGTATTAATTAATTGATCAAGATGAGGAGTTTCTGCTGCGGGATTTCCTAAATGCCCTAAAACATCTCCTCGCCATTGATCTGGATTAAAAATGATAATATGTGGTTTTTCACTCATAATCTTATTCATTTATGATTTCTTCTAAATAAACTTGTTAATTTACTTATTTTTATATATTTAAAATTTATGAAAACTCTCATATTATTAAAACTCTTAATTAATGAGAATAATGTTAAGAATAAAAGATATTTTTTAAATATTTCCGTAAATGGGAGGTTATTTTTTAAATAAATTTATTTTTTTACCCGTAAAAAATTACGGTAATAAAATTCATGAATTAGATTTTATTATATAATATTGTTCATAATATCCTACTTCGTAAAATATGTTTCGATTACTAATTGTTATAATATTAGTTAAAGCAAATTAATACTATTTTTTTTATAATTTTATATTTTTATAGACCTAATTGTTTCAATTGGTTTTAAATTTCCTCTACTTTATCCGTTTAAGTAGATTGCGATTATTCAAAACTTATTTACTTAGGAGGAATAAAAATTATTTCTGTTTCATTTTGCAATATGATTTTAAACAAATTTTGATCAGAAAAAATTTAAAAATTTGTCTACAATTTTTAAGAATATTCAGTATAATAATACATATGCAAATAGTTTTTAAAATTGAGAGCTGTGAATCTATTCATCATCATGATGTCTATGCTGAATTAAGTACTACAATAGGAGAGCTAAAAAAAAAATTAAAACTAATTTAAAAACCTAGAAATAGGATTGATTACAAAGATATTTTATTGAAATACATGAATACTTTCGATTCATAAAAACAATTTAAAAATATGATATCTTGAAGTGAGAAAAAGACGAAAAACAATGCAAAAAATATCTGTTTCATAAGGCATGGCCAGACTAACTCATCATTAAATAATAGGTTGTGTGGTAGCAGAACAGATGAATCCTTAAATGCAAATGGTTATCAACAAATAAAATCTCTAATATCATTTTTAAAAAACTACAATCCTGATTCTATTTATACAAGTCCTCTTCTCAGAGCAAAACAATCTGCTAAAATAATTTCAGATTATTTTAATCTTACAACAAATGAACTGGATGATTTGAGAGAAATTGATTTTGGTGATTGGGAAAGTTTAACATTTAACGAGATTAAATCAAAATATAGGGAGGAATATTTAAAATGGATGAATTCTCCTGATAAATTTACTCCAAATAATGGAGAAAGTGTTAAGGAATTGTCTTCTCGATTAAAGAAAGTTATGGAAGTTATTTTAAGTACCAATCATAATACAATTTTTTTAATTACTCATGGTGGACCTATTCGTGCAACACTAATTAACTCTTTAAAAATTTCATTATCTCTATATTGGAATATTAAAGTCCCTCATGGCTCGGTTACATGTTTAGAATATAAAGATTCAAAAATTTATCTTCAATATATGGGCCAAGTAGTTCTATGAATTTTGCTAGAGTTATTTTCAATCATAAAAGATGCGATAATTACTCCTACATTTTTTTTAATAATTGATGATTTATTTTATTCAAGTAAAAATTTTAATAATTGGCAAATTAAAGAATATCTGAATTACTAATAAGCATTAAAATATGAAAATTCCTAAAGGAATTGAAGGAGATTACATTGAAACCAAGAATGATAACCTTATTTTTGATATAAAGGGATTATTACACCCTGATAATCGAAAAATTTGTTTTCTTCGATTTCATCCTCATAACGAAGGAGATCGGATTAGAGAAGGAATACAATATAAAAAAATTTATAAACTTAGTGAGCGGTATTCCTTTTTGAAAGAGAATTTTCCAAGATATCTCTTTTACTCTGAAGAGCTTGATTTAAAACTTCAGGGCGTTGATGTTAAGGATATTAAACAAATATATTCTCCGAAACATTATTATAAAAGTCTTTTTGAAAAAGATAATTTGTCTAGCTTAGAAAAATATTCAAAGGAGTTATGTGAACTCTTTATTAATAATGGAAATATTTCTGAAAATTCCATTGGAATTACTGGATCGCCTATGGTTGGCTTAGCCAAAGAAGATTCAGACATTGATTTAATTATATACGGAACTCAAACAAGTTTAGCGTTTCAAGAAAATTTGAATGAAATTTTCGAACGACAAAATCATTGTAGAAAATATTCATTAGAGGAATATAAACATCATTTTAATTGGAGGGCAGGGGGTTCAAATGTATCTTTTGAGGATTTTATGAGAAGTGAGAAAAGAAAACAACATCAAGGAAAATATTTCAATACTGACTTTTTCATCAGATATATAAAAAGTCCTGAAGATTGGAAAGGAAATTTTTATGATTATAAATATTTTAATTGTGGAAGATTGAAATTAACAGCTCAAATTATTGACTCCACAGATTCTATATTTACTCCTTGTACATACAAAATACGTCCAATTAAAATCTTAAGCAGTAATCCACTCTTCAATGAAATTGATGAATTCACTCTGAAAGAGATTAATTCTTTCCGAGGAAGATTTTGTGAGCATGCTGTAAAAGGAGAAAAGGTATTAGTTGAAGGAAAATTAGAAAAAGTCATTTTCAAAGATAAGGAAAAATATTCTCGCATTCTTTTAGGTGACCAGGTTAGGGATAAAATGATTATTCTAAATAAATGATATTTTAATACTGATCTCTCATGAAGAGAACTTCCAATTAAATTCATCTATATATTATATATAGGTCTTAAGTCCCTCTATATCATGATATATATTACGTCGATTATGCTTTTATTCTGAACTTCTAATAAACTAGTAAGAAAACAAAAAGAGATGATGTATTTGAGCATTCTAAAAAAATATAGAACACCATACGAAAGAGCTAGAAAGCAAAGGTATAAACTTTTAAAATATGTATGTGATAAATGTGGTGCTTATAATCACATAGATCAAGGATATTGTGGTATGTGCATGTCAACTCACCTAAGAAAAGCGACTGCAAAAGAAAAAACGCAAACCCTCTCTTTAATCGAGAATGTAATTGATAGTAGCTCATAAAAGTTTCTTATAAAGTAAAGTAAATTGTATTTAAGGTGTTTTGGTTGAAAAAATTTATTAATTTTGATAAAAACATGAATATTTTTTATGATAATATCTGGCTTGACGATCAAAAAGTTGTCATTAAAATTCCGCTAGTGGAAAAAAATGACTTGTATACTAATATTGAAGTCGAGAAGTTTAATTTAGCAAATAAAGTATTTCTTTTAGCCTATGAATAACTGGAAATCTCGATTTTTATTACTTCAAATCTTATTTTAAAGCTTTAGTTTTTTTGGTTTTTTTTTCTTCAATACTATTTCTATCTTAATCTTAATCATATGGTTGGAAAGATGGTTATTAAGTGGACATATGCATAACTTATCTGATAGAAAACTAAGCATTTAAATATGAGAATGCACTAATTGATCTTAATATGATTAAAATTAAAAAAATATAGCCTAAGTGATAAAATAGAACTGAGGTGATAAACAAAAAAATTCAAACATAGCAGAGTTTTTTAGTCAGTTTACTACTAAAATATAAATTAAATATATTAAAAAATAAAAATCTAGGAGGTTGGAATAAAAAAAATTAATATTGATTAATACTAAAAAAAATGAGCTTGGCTATTTGAGTACTACCATTGAAAATGAAATGTATTAAAAATAAAATAAAAAAAATAATAATTAATAGAGGTGGTTGATTGGGTCAATTTATTGATTTTGATAAGAAAAAAGGAATGTTTTATGATAATATTTGGTTAGATGAGCAAAAAATTGTAGTAAAAATGCCACTAACAAGAGAAAATTATTCAGAGAAATATCCTAAAATGGATTTCAAAATCGAAGAATTTAACCTGGCAAAATATACCTATTTACTGGCCTATGAGTAAGAGAAATTTTCAATAAACCTCTTTCTTATTTTTCAATTCATTCTCTTATAATAAGGACATTTGGATTAAATTAAACTTATTTTCTATATTTCATTCAAAATATTAGAGATAATGAAAAAAATTGAACGCTATAAACAGTTTGTCAACCTCGATCCAGAAGACTTAGACGCTTGGCTTAATTTAGGAGACGTATATTTTGAAGAAAATGATTATGCTAATGCATTAAATAGTTATAAAAAAGCTTTAGAATTAGATCCATATTCGAGTGAAACAATAAATAATGTAGCGTTAATGTATTCTTATAACGGGGATAATAAAAAAGCAATTGAATACTACAAAAAGGCACTAAAACTTTCTCCAGATGATGCGATTGTATTATATAACATAGGCTATTCCTATGAAGAAGAGGAAAAAGTTGATGAAGCAATTGACTATTATAAAAAAGCCTTAGAAATAGATCCTACCTATATCGATGCCTTGAATAATATTGCTCTTATTTATAAAGAAAATGAGGAATATGATGATGCGATTAAAAATTTTGAAGCCGCACTTAAAATAGATCCGGACAATGTATTCATTTTACAAAATCTCGCACAGCTCTATTATGATATGGAAGATTATGAAAAATTAATTTATTATTATCGACTTGCGCTGGAACTAAAACCTGAAAGTGCTAATATTTGGAATAAGCTGGGAAACGTATATTATGATATGAATAATTTTGAGGAGTCAATTAAATGCTATAAAAAAGCAATTGAGTTTGACGCGTATGTTATTGAAACATGGAATGGTTTAGGGCTCTCTTATACCTTTATTGAAAAATTTGAAAAATCCATTGAGAGCTATAAGGAAGCACTTCGACTGGATCCTAATGATGATGCGTTATATGAAAATATTGGGTTCAGTTACAATAAATTAGGTATGTATGATAAATCAATCAAATATTATAAAAAATCAATAGAATTAAATCCAGATTACTCTTCAGGCTGGAAAAGCTTAGGAAGCGTATATCAAAACAAAGAAGATTATGATAACGCAATTAAGTGTTATGAGAAAGCTCTAGATATAACTCCTAACGATTTTGAAAGTTGGAAGAATTTAGGGATGATTTATAAACTCAGAAATGATTATCAAAAAGCCGAAGAATGTTTTAAAGAAGCTTCAAAATGGAAGCTTAAAGTTACTTAATTTATTAATAATTTTCAGTCTAAACTTTTTATTTAATCATTTTTTTAAATTAGTGATTACGAATGAAACTCTATAATGCGGATCTTCATATACACAGTCCCCATTCTATTGCTGTGTCTCAGTCTCTCAATCTAGATACGATGCTTGAGACATGCCGAAAAAAGGGCTTAAATATATTAGGCACAGGAGATGTATTGCAACCAGATTGGCTAAAGTATTTGGAGTCAAATCTTAGAAAGGATAAGGACGGTTCTTATATCTATAAGGATGTCTTTTTTATTCTGCAATCAGAAATAGAGGATCAAGAGAGCATCCACCAAGTAGTTCTCTTTCCTGATTTTGCTTCTGTCCGAGAAGTTCAAAAAAAATTAAAACCATTCTCAAAGAATATTCTTGATAAATGGGGCGGTCGTCCTAGAGTAAATCTGTCTCCTGCTGAATTAGTTGATACAATCATTGATTGTGGGGGTTTAATTGGACCTGCTCATGCCTTTACTCCATTTAAAGCGATATTTCGCCAAAATAAATTTAGTACACTTAAAGATTGTTATCAAGATGCTGCTAAAAATGTTCATTTTCTTGAATTGGGGCTTTCTGCGAATACTGATTTGGCAGACAGAATGGAGGATTTAAAAGAGATAACATTTTTAAGTAATAGTGACGCCCACTCTCAGGATCCTCGCTCATTAGGTCGGGAATTCAATAGATTTGATATTGATAATCCGTCATTTGAAGAGATTCTATTAGCACTCACTAGAAAAAATGGGAGAAAAATCACTTTGAATGTAGGATTGCATCCGAAGCTTGGAAAATATTATACGATGTTTTGCAACAAATGTAGAAGGAGAATTTTATTTAAAAAAGCAAAGAAAAATCTTGATTTTGGATTTTCTCAAAGTACTTCAACTGAAAATTTTGTGATTTATTATTCAAACGATCCCGCTTCAATGAAACAACAATATATTGAGCAAGTTTCAATCAATAAAATGATATGTCCAGCGTGTAAAGATGAGTTAAAAAAAAATTTTAAGCTAAAATTGGGAGTAAGTGAAAGAATCGATGTGATTTCCAATTACGAAGTTCCTAATCATCCTGATCATAGACCAGATTATATTAATGCCATCCCTTTAATTGATATTATTCGTTCAGTCAAAGGGATTAAAAGCACTTCGAGTAAAACTGTATTAAAAATATATAATGATTTAATAGATAAATTAGGTAAAGAATTGGAAATTCTTATTGACATATCTATTAATAAAATTGAAGAGGTTAATAAAGACATAGCAGATGTTATTAATGCGTTTAGAAAAAATGAAATTAGTTACATTCCAGGTGGAGGAGGCACATACGGTCAAATAAAATTGGATTTATAACATAGTGAGATTGAAAACAATTTTTAAATACTGTGAAAATAATCTCTAACAAGAAAGCAGAAATAAACGCAAAAACAAATGAGGTTATAATTTAAACTCTAAATCTAATTTAAGCAATTCACCACAATCAGAACACGTCAGCCAATCAAAAATTTTAAGGCTCACAACCATCTGTTCTATAGCCTTCAGAGAAAAACGATTTTTAAACGATTTCTCAGTGCCACACGTTGGACATGAGATTATAGCTCTAACACTAACAGTATCTTTATCAAGCTCCTCTTCAACAGGAACTTTTTCGCCATTTTTAGATTTGTTGAAATCACTTTCCAACTTATGTAACCTCGTGTTTTACATTATAGATAGTGCAAATTTTACCTTATAATCTTTTTCATTTCAATTTTTTCCTACGAACAAGAGGTACATCCTAAATTATCGCAATTAATTAAGTCTTATTTTTCCTTATTATTTTCTATTCAAGAAAGCAAATTACCTATTCTGATTTAAATAAATATTACTTGTATATCACTCTATAATATTATCGTTGTATGATTCTCGTGTTATATAGAGAATAGAATCTTGGAGACCGTTACTGTGAAAGATGTTGAATTTAACTCCCTAGGCTTGAAAATACCTGATTTTACTCAACTAGACACATCTATCAAATCTCGCTTCAAAAGCATTTCTAACTTCTCTCAAAATACCTCATTAACACAAAATTACGACTCCGATGAGTATTTATCAGAGTTATTAAATGCGTTGAAAATTAGAAGCTTGGTGGTTGGAGTTGGAGGTGCTGGTAACAATATCATCTCCAGACTCCAAGAAATGGGTTTAAAATTTACTGAAACCTTAAATATTAATACAGATGCCCATGATCTTTTTTATAGTAATGCGAAACATAAAATATTAATTGGTAAAGATAAGTGTAGTGGTCTAGGATCTGGAAATGATCCAATAGTTGGACAAACAGCCGCAGAAGAAGATTCCAGACGTCTCCGTGAACTTTTGAAAGCCGATATACTATTTTTAACTTGTGGATTAGGCGGGGGAACTGGAACTGGAGCTGCACCTATTATAGCTCGGGAAGCGAAGAAAAATAACTCATTAGTGGTAACCTTTTGTTCTATTCCATTTAGGTCTGAGGGACAGCAAAGAAGAATGAGGGCGAAAACAGGTCTTAAAAAGTTAGCAGAATATTCAGATACTATAATTCCTATACCAAATGATAATCTATTGCAACTAGTGCCGAATTATCCTATCTTAAAATGTTTTAAAATTATGGATGAAGTGTTAGTAAGAAGTATCCGGGAGGTCGTGAATCTTATTAATAATTGTGGATTAATAAATATAGATTTTGCAGATGTGAGAAAGATATTTGAAAAGACGGGGGAATATCCTTCTGGGTTAATTGGGATAACTGAAACGTTGGGAAATGACTTGATAAAGAAGTGCAAATTAGCAATACATAATCCGCTTTTAAATCCGAATACAAAAGAAGTTGACAGGTGTTTGGTATCCGTGACAAGTGATCATAAATTATCTTTATCGAATGTGGATAAAATCGTCTCTACCATTTCAAATGAGGTTCCTGAAGACGCGAAAATTAAGTTTGGAGCTAATATGGACCCAAATTTAAGTACTAAAACCAAAATTTTCGTTTTAGGAAGAGGCCCGATTTCGCCATTTGTAAGAACCGCTGTTGATTCAGAGAGTTCAATTCCCTTTGAATAATTTTCTGAAATCTAATAAAAGTTTATTTTTGTATCATAATTAGTTTAATCATAATTCATTACAAATTTCATTAATCAAATTAAATTGTGATAAATTGGAGATTGTTTATATGAGTAATAAACAAATGCCTGAAGAAGAGATAAAAAAGGAAATTAGAAATTATTTAAGACAGAGAAAAGTGTTAGTATTATGTACGTGCTCCAATAACATTCCAAGAGCAACACCTATGGATTTTTATATTGACAAAAAAGCAGATGATTTTAATATCTACGTAGGACCGGCTCCCGGGAGAAAAGTTAAAAATATAGAAGAAAATCCAGTTGTAAGCATCGGAATATATACACCTATGGATATCGGGAAAGTTCAGGGAATGCAAATTACAGCTACGGGAAAAGATCGGTTAAATTTTTTAAGGGAAGGAGATGAAGGATTCGACCACGCTCAAAAAATAGTTCGGGGAAAAAGAAAACTACTTCTAAAAATCATACCTGAAAAAATCGAATTATTAGATTATGATTTCATTAAAAAAGGGTATTCTAGACTTCAGTTCTTAAATTTATAAGGCATATATGAATTGAACTAAGAATTAGTTAAAATATAGATTATGACTAAAGTTGATATTATTTCAGGATTTTTAGGTGCGGGTAAGACCACATTAATTAAACAATTATTAAAAGACCTTTCGAAAAACGAGAAAATAGTAATAATTGAAAATGAAATAGGAGAAGAGAATATAGATGCAAAAGATCTTCAAGAACTTAAAGCGTCTGTTAAGGAAATCACTTCTGGTTGTATTTGTTGCACCCTTTCTCTAAGTTTAATTACTATTTTAAATGAATTAGGAGAAGAAGGAAGTGTTGATAGAATCATTATCGAGCCAACAGGACTAGCAACCCTTTCAGATCTTTTAGAACTATTCAATTCTGTTAATAAAAATACTATTAACCTTAATCTAATTATAACAATCTTGGATGTTCTTGAATTAGAACTTTTTGCAGGTAATTTTGGAACTTTTTTTACAGACCAAATAAAAAATTGCAAAATTTTGGTCTTAAGTAAAATAGATAAAGCTTCTTCTTCTGATTTAGAATTTGCGAAGTTTTATGCATCAAATCTGAATTCAAATGCTCCTATAGTCAATCATGACTGGACTAAAATAAGTATTTCTTGTCTAGAAAACTTACTTCAAAATAAAAAAAAATCCCACAATATTATTCTTAGTGATTATGAGAGAAGACATTCATTTGATGGATTTGATAACATTACAGTTAAACCAAAAAAAATATACTCAAAAAATGAAATAAATTTACTATTCAAAGAAATACAATCAAAAAACTATGGAGAAGTCATTCGGATGAAAGGATTTCTTTCTTTAGAGGGTAATACTTCCATGAAAATAGATTATGTCTTAGGACAAATATACACCCAACAAAGAAAGATTCCATCAGAATCAGTTTTAACTATCATTGGAAAAGAACTAAGAATAAACGAGATTAAAAATAAATTAAAATAAAGAATTGTTGACTTAAATTAAGTCAGACTTATCATATTTTTTTCATTTTTAAGTTAGGATGATATCAATCTAGGGGATTAAAATCTATAAATAATTAGCAAAAAAGATTGATTAAATTTTAGTATAAAATTTAAACTTTAAATTATTCAAAATTTCAAAAATTAGGCAAAATTCTTGTAAATTTGATACAATTTATTGGCTAATACTGAAAAAGCTTGGTTTACTCCTTGTCCCGTTAATGCACTGGTTAAATAATATCCTAAAAAGTTGTATCCTTTCATTAAAGCATCGACATTATAATTCGACTTTGGATTTTCTTTATTTTTTACTATACTATCAATGTTTTCAACTAAATCAACTTTATTTCCAAATAATATTATTGGGAGATGTCCACAGTTTTTTTTAATATCACTAAGCCATTTTGTAATATCTTGGAAACTTTTCTCGCCGTGTTCGTTTTCCTCGTGAGAAAACACAATAATAGCTGCGCTACTACCTTGATAAAAATTCGGTCGTAATTGCCCAAATGCTTCTTGTCCCGCTATATCCCAAAAAACTAATTGGATGGGGGTTCCAGAAACCTCTGTTTGGTATTGTGTAAACTGGGCACCAAGCGTCATTACATATGCAGCGTCAAATTCTCCTTTAGTATACTTTTTTATTAGAGAGGTTTTACCAACGGCACCATCTCCAATAACGGTTATTTTATAAACTAATCCCCTCTCATCACTCATATTATCCACTTATAAGATTTTTTAGTAATTGAATTTAATTGTTTTTTAAACCTAAGATAATATCCTCTTTTTCTATTTATGAAAACAGTTTTTCATTATTAATAAAAAAAAGTAATTTTAAATCTTTACAAAAGGAAAATTAGATTTTTAAAAATGTAAATCAAAATATTTAACATAAATTCTATTTGTAATTTTATTTTTGAGGTATTCTTGAAGGAATCAAAACAATTTCATCCTCAACTCTTAGATTATAATCTTTTATTTGGGCGTTTTCATTCATAATTATACCTCCTGTAGATAAGAGAAAATCTTCCAAATTGTAATCAAATATAACTGCCAATTGATCCTTAACTACATGTACAAATTCATTTGATTCTATATTGATTGTTTTCTTCTTCTCCTTTGATTCAATTAATGAGATTGCATAAACAGAAATAATTTTTGGCTCTTCAACAAGACTCATTGGTGGAATATATATGATTTCTTCGTCAGTTTTATAAAGGTTCTCAAACATGCTTTTAATTAAATTACTTCTTTCTTCCTGAGTAAAATATAGTAATTCTTTAATGAATTGCTTTTTATCAACCTCCGATAAACCTAAACGATTAATTTTAGCCAATTCATTAGGGTTGAGCTCTGTAAAAATAAAATTCTCAATAAAAGGCATCTCTTCATAAGATTTATCTGAATCAACATATTTCTGAATAGATGGCATATCATCCATATAAACTTCGATAATATCAGTCGTTTCCTTTTCTTTAAGTAAACTTTTTCTCTTCTCAAGTGCCCTTACCTTAGACACGAATTGTTTTTTTCCAGTTAACTTATCATCCATACTTTCATGATGTATAACTGTATAAATCGTGCCTGTAGATAACACTACCACACTCCCTATAACCAATATGAATAAGAAAAGAGGATTCCCAAAGAAAAAAATGAGATAGAATAGTATAGAAACAGCACATAGAGCTATTAATACCCCAATTCTTATTATTTTTTTTTTTGATGTATTTGTACTCATAATTTTATCATCATTTTCTCACGATTATTATATTCATTTTCTTCAATAAAAATGCAATAGGATTAAATATGAAGTAATTCAAATTCAATCTCTACGAACAAATTTTACAGCTTTTAAGTACCTCTCATTATTTAATTTATACAAATTTCTTGATTTTTCTTTTTCTACTTCTACCAACTTCAAATTAGTTAAAGCTTCTAAATATTTCTTAATAGTATTATGATTTTTCTTAAGACCATCGGCTATCTCTGTAATCTTGAGCGGTCTTTCATTCTTCATAAGTGTAATAATAGACTGGACAATATCATTTGCCATATAATAGTATAATTGATCATATTTAGGATTTGAATCAAAATTGAAGAATATGCATCGATTCCTGATTTTTTTAGATCTGATAAATTGAAATTTTTCCAAAGCTGAAAGATGCCACAAGGCCAAATTGCTTCCTAAATTATGTGCTTTCATTATTTCATTGATGTTTTTACCAGGATTTTGTTGTATGTATTTATAAATTTCATTCCTTGTTGGATTATCAATAATATCCTTTTTCATTAATTTATTTCCAGAAATTATTATCCTTTTCTTGATTAAGGATTTAATAATGAGTTCGATTTTATTCTTATTTATATCAGGGTTATGTTTAACCCTGTTATTTACAAATTCCACTATATCTTTCATTGAAAAGAAAGGCTTCTTTGACAAATATTCTCTAACTATTTCTAAAACTATCTTTTCAGCATTATTCGAAGAGCTCATAATCTAATATTTTACTCGTGCCAAATAGCCCGGTTTTTAATAAGCTTCTTTCTTTCTAAGTTAAAATATTATGTTTATAAATTATATTATTCCTTCACTCAATTTATAGTATTGTTATTTAAGAAACTTTGAGTGTTTCAATTTATTTTTTTCAGAATAATAAAAATCTTCACATTTATTCCTAATTCATTCAAATAATCCCAACAGTATCATTCTATTAACTAAAACAAATAAAAAAAAATAAAATGAGTGATTATTATGAGTTTTAAAGATGAATTTGATGAGGATTTAGGAGATGGTATTGAAGTCCCTGTACCAGTATCAAAAACTCCAGCTGGCAAGACTCCCACAGCAGGAGGGAGTAATATTGCTCTCTATTTCACATCTACAATTGGTCCTGGTGAGAAAAAACAGAAGTTAACCGTTAACGACGGCAATGCCGTAAGCGATATCAAGCGAACCATTGGAAATATTTTTGGTTTAAATCCGGCTGATTTTCACCTATCCTCGGGTGGAGTAACTATGGATGATGGTTCATCCCTAAATAATTATAGTGTATCCAATGGAGACGAAGTCCTCTTAATCCCTGCTAGTACCGCAGGATATGAATAAAGGTTTTATAACTTTCCAAATTTAATTCTTTTTTTTTTATATTATTTTTAAAATAAATAAAAATAGTGGTGCTTAGAATTGGCAAAAAAGAAATGGTTTGCTAAGCTAGCTAATTTATTTTCAAAACCACAAAGCACAAATCATAGAAATTCTCGCACCACTGTAAGCTCTCCTTCAAGATCAATAAATCGTACTACTTCTCGCACTGCTACGAGAACGCCTACAAGAACAGTAAATCATAGAACAACTCGCACTACTATGCGCACTCCTACAAGAACTGTAAATCGTACAATATCTCGCACTACATCACGTACTACAGTACACTCTAATACTAGCCCTATTAATCGAACAAGAACAACGAATACCCAAACAGTATACAGGCAAACGACATCGAATTCAAAATCAGTTCATAGAACTTATACTAGTGGAAGGTCAGCAGTTACAAAAAAAACATATAGTTTAAAGAAGTTAAGACCAAGGGGTACAATTCTTTACAAGGAAGATTTCAAGTGTATATTTTGTTTTCAATTACCAAAACTTCCTGAAGATGAGAAAAGAGGAATTGTTATTTGTCCTCACTGTGGACACCCAGCACACGCTGATGAGTTTAGAAGTTGGTTAAAAAGCTCGAGACTTTGTTCTCGATGTGATCGACCTTTCTCGATTACCTTCATTCAAAACATAGAAATAATCCCGACGCCTGTGTATATAAAGGCTATGAAGATTATTATGAAAAAAGGAAAATAATAGTTATATTAAATGTTATTCCTTAAGTTAAAATTTAGCAATAATAAATTAAATCAAAATAGTTTTAGGAAAAGATTCATTATATCTCCCATTAATTAACGATAAAAATCGAATTACTCGTAAAAAACGAACACTAATGCTCTCTGATCAACTTAAAGAACAGCTAAAAGGATTCAAGACAGACAAAGAGTTAAAGAAAGAATTCAAAAAAATCGCTTCTAAAGACCCAGATTCATATTTTCCTACTAAAGAACTTAAAAATTTAGGATACATGAGAAAACATTGCAAATGCGGGACTTATTTCTGGACCACCAATAAAAATAGAAATGTTTGTGGCGATCCTGCATGTTCTGGAGGATTTCAAGTGGTTATAGACAATCCCTCTCCTGTGAAATTATCGTATATCGATGTTTGGAAAAAAATCGTAGAAGTTCTTGAACCTAGGGGTTATAAACCTATAAAAAGATATCCATGTGTGGCTAGGTGGAATCCAACCACCGAATTTACGATCGCCTCGATTTCTGCGTTTCAACCTTATGTAATTACAGGTGAAGTGGAACCTCCTGCAAAAAAGCTTTTAATTCCCCAATTTTGCTTAAGATTCAATGATATTGAGAACGTAGGTTTGACTGGCTCACATTGCTGTGGCTTCGTAATGATAGGGCAACACACGTTTGTCTCTCCAGAAGAATGGGATCAAGGACAGCTGTTCATGGATATGCATGATTTCATTCATAAAGGTGTTGGTTTAGCTAAAGAAGAAATTACGATTCATGAAGATTCTTGGGCAGGAGGAGGATCTTTCGGCTGTAGCCTCGAATTTTTCAGTAGAGGCGTTGAATTATTTAATCAAGTATATACTATGTTTGAACAGACTCCTAATGGTCCTCGAGATTTGAAGCTTAAAGTACTTGATATGGGATTGGGTCAGGAACGCGTCGCATGGTTTTCACAAGGCACTCCTAATATGTATGAAGCAGTATTTCCGTATGTTTTAAAAAAATTGAGAGAAATTACAAAAATCGAGTTAGATTTGGATTTGTATAATAAATTTTCTCAGTATTCTGCTTATTTAAACATGGATGAAGTTGATAATATGGATGCAGCTTGGGGGCGTGTTGCTCAAGAACTTAATATTGATGTAAAGGATTTAAAAAAAAAAATCTTGCCTATGACCGGTCTTTATTCCGTTGCCGAACATGCGCGGAGCTTATTATTTGCCATTAATGATGGGAAATTACCGTCAAATGTAGGAGGTGGATACAACTTAAGAGTGATTTTTAGGCGTGCTATAAGTTTTATTGATAAATTTAATTGGAATATTGATATTGCAGATGTATGTTCTTGGCACGCAAAAGAGTTAAAAGAACTATTTCCAGAAGTTTCTGAACACCTAGATGAAATTAGAGAAATACTTGGAGTTGAAAGAGAGAAATTTTATGCTACAAAGAAAAAAGCTAAAAAAATTTTAGAAAAGGTATTAGAAAAAGGTGGAATAACTAAAGAGACGTTGATTGAATTATACGATTCGAATGGGATTAGTCCCGATATGGTCAAAACCACAGCAAAAGATTATAATATTAAAATTAAAATACCAGATGACTTTTACTCATTAGTTGTCGAAAGACATGAGAAAGTCGAACAAATTCATGCGACAACAAAACAAATCGAGTTAGATTTAGCTGGTATCCCAGAAACGAAATCCCTCTACTACTATGATTATACGGAAACCTCTAATGAGGCGAAAGTATTAAAAATCCTTGATAATATGGTAATTTTAGACCAATCTGTAGCTTATCCGACATCAGGAGGGCAATTACATGATATTGGAACGATAAATAATCAACCTTTCAACGATGTATTTAAACAAGGAAACCATATTATACATGTTTTAGAGGAAAAGCCGAGGTTTAAAGAGGGGGATGTTGTCAAAGTGGAGGTAGATCATGAATGGAGAACACAACTCGCACAACACCACACAGCAACTCATATTGTAAATGCTGCTGCCCGGGAAATTTTAGGCTCACATATAAATCAAGCCGGAGCTAAAAAAACATTGAAGAACTCTCACTTGGATGTTACCCATCATGAACAGATATCTAATGAGAACCTTATTCAAATTGAGGAAAAAGCCAATGAAATCGTAAAGAAAGGAATAGATCTCTATCTTGATTTTATTCCACGTTCGGATGCCGAAAAAAAATATGGAATGGCAATATATCAAGGTGGGGCAGTTCCCGGAAAATTTGTTAGAATAGTAGAAGTTCCAAGTGTGGATGTGGAGGCTTGTGGCGGAACTCATCTTAATAATACATCTGAAGCTGGTGAGATTAAAATTACCAAATCCCAGAAAATTCAAGATGGGATAGTGAGGTTAACTTTTACTGCAGGAGAGGCAACAGAAAAATTGAAAGAAAGAAATAAAGAATTATTAAGTGAACTTGGAATTATTTTAAATGTTGATTCTGATAAAATTGTGGGAAGAGTTAAGGAATTATTAGAAAAATGGAAAAATGTAAACAAAGCCCTAAAAAGTGGCAAAGTTAAACAAGAAGATTTGGAACTGAATTCGAGTGAAACTTATGAGGGAGACTTACTATCTGAAATCTCTCAAATTCTTAATGTAAAGAAAGACCAAATCCCGTCAAAGGTTCGAAAATTACTTGGTGAGTGGGAAGATAATAAATCAAAATTGAACCAGATTAGTCCAGAATATATTAATCAATTAATTAAGAACGCAAAATCCTATAAAACCTATAAAGTTGTTATTGGATCTTTTCGAGATTTGGATAATAAAGACATTCAGAGTGTAAGTTCTAATGTATTAAAAAGGGATGATGACTATATTACTATATTTTTTAATGAAAAAACTAAAGCTATAAGTGTTATAGGTATGTTGGGGGCGAGAGCAATCGAAGAGGGAGTTTTTAACATGGGGAAATTCATCCGTGAAACTGTAGAACACTTTGGAGGTAGAGGGGGCGGTAAAATAGATTTTGGTTCTGGTTCCGCAGCAAATATATCTATGGATGCAATTAAAAACTATGTAAATAAAAAATTATTTGAAGAACAGTAGAAGCTCTTAAATCCTTAATTTTAAAAAATACTAATTTTTCTTCTATATAGAGAGATTTTAAATCTTTAATTTTTTTGGGAGATAACTGGTATAATTAACCCAAACCGTCAATACTTAGCATCTATATAGAATATATATGTTACTATAAAATATAAGGAATTCACTTATAACCCCCTATTCTCTTTTTTTTATTGAGAATAGAAGAAAAAAGGGATATATGTGAAAGAAGATTTATTATTTGAATTATTAGAAGAAAAAGAGGAATATAGCAACCTCCAATATTATCTTGGAAAATCCCAGAATTCAATAATAAGGTTATCGATAAATAATATTATCGACCAGATTAATAAAAAAATAAATCAGATTTCTAATGAACTCCTTTCTGTAAATCATTTTAAAAATAAATAAAACATAGAATTATAAATATTAGATGAAATATGGTAGAATTAATACAAATATCTGATTTACATTACGGAAGTAATGAATTTAATGAAGAATGTCTTTTAAATGTAATAGATTATATTAATGATGTTCGACCGGATGCGGTGATATGCACAGGAGATTTGACCCATAAAGCTAAGAAATATCAATATGAGGATATCGCTCAGTATTTGGCTGATATTAAAGTTCCAATTTTTAATGTTATTGGAAACCATGATGTGAAGAACAATGGAGTAGTCTTTTTCGAACGGTATATAGGACCAAGGAGATGGAAAATAAATCTTAATGAGAAAAACACGATGATTATGGGTGTCCGTAGCCCCCGGGATAATACGTCTGAAGGAGAGCTCGGGGATGAACAATTAGAGTGGATGGTGAACCATCTAAAACATTCAAAAAATATACTTAAAGTACTTGCACTTCATCATCATCTGGTAGCTGTGCCTTATGCTGGAACGAAGCGAGATACACTAATTGATGCGGGAGAAGCGCTGGAATTAACCCAAGCATATAACATCGATTTAGTACTTATGGGACATAGACATGTACCTCATGTTTGGAGATTTGGTAATACTGCATTACTTTATTGTGGGACAACTTCAAGCGATAAAGTTAGGGCGGATGAATCTCCCTGCTTTAATCAGATTAGTCTTTATGAGGATGAATTGGAAGTTTTTGTTGTAGATTCCTGTAGTTTACAAAGAAAGCTCTTAATTTCGCAAAAAAGAGGCGAAATTGACTATGTCAGACCAAGAAAGGCAAGAATCGATCATTTAATACAAACTAAAGTTTTTCAAGATACATTTTAGTAAACGTTCTCTTTCTTCATTGAATAAAAAAAGAATTAAATATCTCAAGAGATATTTTTATTTAACTCAATTAATATCTTATTATTTAAATAATAATATCATAAAATTAAATCGTTGAATTAATTATGGCGGGTATTGAGATTATTCAGATAAGTGATTTACACTTTGGCTCAGGCTTTAAAGATGATTATATCAAAAATGTCATTAAGTATATCAAACTCTGTAATCCTGATGTTGTAATTTGCACGGGTGACGTAATTCACAAGGGAAGAATTGTGCAATATAAAGGTATTCTTCCCTATATTAATGAAATTAAAGGAATTACGAGATTTTTAGCCGTGCCAGGAAATCATGATGCAAAGAATAGTGGTCTTATTTTTTTTGAGAAACTAATCGGTCCACGACGTTCTTATATGCACATAGAGGAAAAAAATTCGATTTTGATTGGACTTTGCAGTGCAAGAGATGACATGGCAGAGGGGGAAATTGGAGATGAGCAATTAGATTATTGTGGAAGATATCTAAATGCTTATAAAAATTTAGAAAATAAGGTACTCGCTTTGCACCATCATTTAATTCCTGTGCCTATGTCGGGACAAAAATTTACTACAGTGAGGGATGCCGGAGAACTCTTAGAATTTGCTCAATATTTTGAAGTGGACTTAGTTTTAATGGGACATCGTCATGTACCTCATGCATATGTTATAGATTGGGAAGATAACTCAAGCACTACTTTTCTCTATTGTGGTACCTCAACTTCGAATAAGGTCAGATCTGATGATTACCCTTGTTTTAATCACATTTTTCTCGATGAAGGCAATTTAGAAGTGTTTATTGTGAATTCCACTAATTTAGAGAAAAGTCTCTTATTAGAGCGACAAGAACATCATACAAAATTCATAAGACCTCGTAAAACACGTATAGATCATTTGCTTGCTTCAAAAGTTTGGGATGAATGATTGTAACTATAAAATCTTAAATATAAAATTTGATAGTTAGTTAATTCAGAAAAGGAGTAAAATCACATCATGCCTGAATATAAATATCCCGCATTAACTGCTGATGCAGTTATTAAATACGAAAAGAATAAGATAGTCCTAATTCGGAGGAAAAATCCCCCTTTTAAGGGAAAGCTGGCTTTGCCTGGAGGATTTGTAGATAATAAAGAAACTCCAGAGCAAGCATGCATTAGAGAAGCTAAAGAGGAAACCAACTTAGATATAAAAATTATTAAAAAAATTGGTATTTTTTCAGGTCCCGACCGCGATCCAAGAGGGCTTGTAGTTACAGTCGCATTTTTATGTGAACCCCAAAAGAAGAGCGAAGCACCTAAGGCTCAAGATGATGCTTCCGGATTAGAAATCGTGCCATTTTCAAAACTTGCTTCTTTAGAGTTTGCTTTTGACCATAAAGATATTTTAAAAAGAGCCGGAATAATCAAAAATATAGATTAGTTTAAAATTTTTCAATCAAAATTGGATTATTCTTTATCAAAATATAATTCAAAACATTTACAGCAAGGTATACCAATATTTATCTCATTATAATAAAAATCATTAAAATTTTCCGATTCCTCAATAAGATCTAATAATATTTCTTTTAACTTCATCAAGCTAGGGTCTCTACTGTAATAAAATTTTTTGAGGGCGTCATAATGATTTTTTTTTTTGCAGATGGGACAAATTGAAAAATATTGCAAAAACTTTTTGAATTCACTGTCTTCTCTTGGAATAAAAATAGAAAAATCTTCTATTTGATAATAGGGTTCAATTTTCTCAATCAAGATTTTAAAGATAGTCTCTTTTTTCTGTTTGAGATCTTTATCATAAATAGATATGAAAAAAATCCCATCTAAATCAAACTGTTCAATTAAGTTATAAATTTCTTCATCAGTAACTTCACGTATATTTAAATCATCCTTAGTTCCTACTAGAACAATTGGTATTTTATAATTATTTATTATTCCATTTTTCCTAACTGTTTTTATCCAGAAGTTCAATTCTTTAAAAGACGCATGATTTGATAAATCAAAACATAAAATAGCACATGATACCCCCCTACAAAATACAGGAAATAGAAAACGAAATCTTTCTTTTACATTAGGATCCCAACAGATAAATTGATAGGAATCTCCATTATTTATAATACATTCAATCGGCCGAAATGACACTCCCAAATTATTGAATTCAAGATTAAAAGATGCCTTTCCATCTAAAAATGAAGTCTTCCCCGAGCCAGCAGCTCCTCCAATTATCATTTTTAGCTTATATGTTCTAACCATGATATAGAGAATACCCTCAAATACCTGAAAAAAAATTACCTCAAACTTAACATGAAAATACTTATTAAAAAATGTTTTGATGTTTTACTTAATCACAATCGATTTTCGGAGTAAAGCATCGATGATTCTTTATAGGATGAAATAATAAGGTTTTTTTAATAGTTTACTCCAAAAAGCTGTTCATAACATTTACAGCATGGTATTCCAAATTCAATATTACGATGAAACATATCATCGAAATCATTTGACTCATCAATCAAGTATAATAAAGTATCTTTTAATCTTATTGATTCTTCATTTCTGCTATAAAAAAACTTTTTTAAATAATTAAAGTGTAATTTACGCTTGCACACGGGGCAGATTGAGAAAAAATCGATAAAATTTTTGAAATTCTCATCATATTCTGGGAGGAATATAGCGAACTCCTTAATAGAAATTTTATCCAATTTTTTTATTAACTTTTTAAAAATTGTTTCACGATTATAATTATCTTTTGAAGTATAAAATATGCCATCTAACTGGTAAGTTTTAATAATTTTATTTATCTCACGAACAGTTACCTCCCTTTTTAAATCACTTTTAGTGCCAATCAAGATAATTGGGATTGTTCCGGCTACTTTCCTTATCGTAGTTATCCAATAATGCAATTCCTCAAATGATTTTCTATCAGATACATCAAAACAGAGAAGAGCTCCTTTTGCGCCTCGACAAAAACTAGGATATAAACATTTGAATTGCTCCATAACTTTAAAATCCCATAATTGGAGGAGGTAAGAATCCTCATCGTTGACGAGACAGTCGATTAGTTTAAAAGAAACCCCTATATGGAAAAATTCTTCATCATTGAAAGGAAAATAGGTGCCATTTATAAACGTTGTTTTCCCGGCGCCTGATGCGCCACCCATGATTATTTTGAATATACATGACTTAGCCGTTTAAATGCACCATCTAACCTTACCTAATAAATACAATTGATTATAATACTAAAAATTTTTGATTTAAAAAATATTTGGTAACAAAAAATCATAAATAATAGTCGTTATTTAACAAAATCTAATCAAATATTGTTCAATTATCTTTATAATTATTTTGGATTTTATTTGATTTCATAAAGATTTCCATAGGTATCTTTAATAAATAAATAATAACCATTCCCATCTTTTCGGGGAACCTTTATAGTAGGATATCCCATAGATAATGCTTTATTTAAGAATTCATCACGATCTTCCACCACTAAGCACACATGAGTAAAAATATCTTTAGATTTTGAAGTATTATCAGTAATAAAAACCTCGAAGCTTACTTCATCGTTTTCATATCTAATGATTTTTTGTTCTTTTTTTACGTCAAAGAATTGCTCCATTAAATCCGCAGAAACATTGAATGATCGAGTTTTTCTTAAGTCTAATAAATTGACGAAAAAATCGTCACTACTTACCTCTGAATTTGAAGCTACAGCAATATGTTCAACTTTCATATTTTTACCACAAATATTATTTTTTTATATATCAAAATTTAATGTCTTAATTAAATAATAGTCAATATTATTTTAAAAGTAAGAAATAGAATATCAAATTAAATTAAATGAAGTGAGAATTAAAAATTATGGAAAAAGAAGATAAATTAAGATATATTTCAGGGATTCTATTAATCATTTCTGCCATCACGCATAATGTCCAGTTATTCGTTTATGGATTTGCTTGGCATCAAATTACCGCCGCGTTATATGGAGCTAGTTATGCTGTTCTTGGAATTTTACTCCTTAAATTCAAGGACAATAAAATCATACTCTTAATATGCATAATTATCCCTGCGATTGGTGGTACTCTTGGAGTTCTCAGATTTATAACAATACTTACAGAAGAAAGTGTTGTAAATTATTTTATTATATTCCATGTTATTGTCGATATTATTGTGGTGCCCAGTTGTATTTACTTATATTTACAACTACGAGAAAAAGAATAAAAGAGTAAATTATTCATTTTTTTTTCATCTTGTTTTCTAAAATTTTGGGAAAAATCTCAAAATATTTTTGTTTTAGAAAACTATGTAATATTATCCTTTTAAACAGAAATAATATCTTTAAAGTGATTAGATGTCAGATTATTACTCTAAATTAATTGAACTGGAAAAAGCCCATCATACGAAGTTATTTAGTAAACGAGACTTCGTTATTACTAAAGGAAGTGGGGCTCTTTTATATGATGGAAAGGGGAATGAATATATTGATTGCGTGGCGGGACATGCGGTATTGAATATCGGTCATAGTCATCCTAAATTTATTGCGGCTATAAAAAAACAGCTTGAAAATGTCGTTATGGTGCCACCTGGATTTCCCGTAGAAGAAAGAGCTAAATTATTAGAAAACTTGGCAGAAATAACTCCGAAGCCACTAACACAGTCATTTTTATGCAATAGTGGTACGGAATCAATTGAAACTGCCTTAAAAGTAATTTTAGCGGTAAATAGAGAGAAATCAAATCCAGAAATCATCGCGTTTAAAAGAGATTTTCATGGGAGGACCTTAGGATCATTAGCAATGACCCATAATATGAAATATCGTAAACCATTCTTATCATGGTTATCTCCTAATGTGAAATTCGCTTCCCACGGAAATATTCAATCTGTAAGGGAATTAGTAAATGAGAACACTGTTGCCATATTTTGTGAACTCATTCAAGGAGAAGGAGGTATTCATTTAGTTCCTGATGATTTTCCAAAAGCCTTAAGAGAATTATGCGATGAAAAGGATCTGATTTTAGTAATAGATGAAGTTCAAACTGGATTTGGAAGAACAGGAAAGATGTTTTCCTTCGAACATTATAATATCATTCCAGATATCATTTGCGTAGCAAAGGCGATAGCTGGGGGATTACCTATGGGAGCCACGATTGCTTCAGAAGATTTATATAATAAATTTCAAGAAGGTGAACACGGGACTACTTTTGGAGGGAATCCTATAGTATGCGCTGCGGCAAATGCGGTTATTGACATAATTAAAGAAGAACGATTAATAGATAATTCAGCATTACAAGGGGAAAAGATATTAAAAGATTTAAATACTCTGGCTGAAGAAAGTAACCTCATTAGAACTGTAAGAGGAAAGGGCTTAATGATAGGGGTAGAATATAAGAAAAAAGTCAAAGAATTGATTAAAAAGGCTGAAGAAATGTATGTTCTAGTATTGAATGCTGGTTTAACAGTGATACGACTTCTTCCTCCGTTGGTTATAAATGACAGTCAAGTGGCAAAAGTTTTAGATGTTATGCATAAGATCTCGGAATAACTATGAATTAGGCTTAAGCAATATTTAAATTATTAACTCTTTTATTGAAAATTTAAAACCAACCATAACCTATTATTTAATTATTAAAAGAAAAAATGATCCAATTTTAGCGGTTAACTCTAATGACAAATGTTACTGAAAAAGAATTTGTAGAGAAGTTATTAAACACTATCCGTAAACTCACATCTATAGCAAATAATCAGGGAGCCAGATTTAGAACTAAATGGAACGAGTATTTAAAAGATATCAATGATAATCCACATTCAGTCCGCCAAATAAAGCTAGATAAAGAAAAATTCATTGATGACATTAATTATCGAATACAAATATTAAAAGAAATAGAGAATGCTTTTGCAGATGGATATCATAGTATAAAAAATTTATTGGAAACATTGTATAATTCATATTTTAACAACTCTGAGTTATTTAATAAAGATTTTTCCAAAGCAGACCAACTTATGTTAAAATACTATGTTGCAAGAGAAATCTTGGGCAATTTAGTTCAATATAATCAAATGGATCATGAAACTGTTCCCCTTAAATACAATGTGATAGCCAGAAATTATTTATTAATTAAACTTAAAGGCCAGAATGATTCAGAAATTCTTGAAAATCTGAAAAAATTGAAAATTGACATTAATATGACTCAATTACATGAGATTATGGATGAAATTATAGCTGATGGGATTATAACCAAATCACAAAAAGGCGACCATTTATTCTACGAATTAAAACAAGAATTACAATTATCAGATAAAGGTATAGAAACTTTTAATAGAAATTTACGTTCCCTAGTTGATTGGCCCACTCAATTTTGGAGGAGTTTTTATAATATAAGAGAATTAAATGTTACGGTTGAAGATAATATTCCTAACCAAGATTTCTTGCATAAAGTCTTAAGTAGGACAGCCACTCAGGGTTTTCCTGCAGCAGATTATGTTATTAAAAACTTAATAAAATATTATGAGGAAATTAAGAAAGATTTAAACTAAAGTTCTTTTGTTTTTTTAATGGGAATATCAAATTCTTCTAATATTGGGATAAGATGCGCCTTGTCAGCAGAATTCGTCCCTTTCCAATCTATTACAAAATACTCTACTTCTTCCAAATTCTTAGTAATCATTTGCTCAACCATTTCATACGTTAAGGTTTGGATAAAATACTTAGGGCAAATATAAGAGAAAGCTACATTCTTGTTTATTAATGACTTTCTGAACTGAGGCCCATAATGCGTACCTCCAAATCCGATACAAATCCTTTGGGATTTTTCTTCCTGAAATTGTAGATATTTAATTATTGTATTAATTATGGACTTGGCTACTATTTGACCACCTTCATCGATAATCCATTCTTCCTCACTACTCCCTAACTCCATAAACACTAAAGGTTTTTTTAACAGAGTTGGACCGTGGTGGGTTACTTCAATATCAAATGAAAATTCCGCGAGTTGTGAAGATTTTTCCTGCTCAATTAATGATAAAAAGCCTGCTTTTAATAATAATGCGCTTGCGTAAGAAAGTTCTCGGGGATTTCCTCCAAAATCTGCTTTATCTGTCCAATTTCCCGTTGTATGGATTAAAAATGCTGGCCGAGCAGCTTCTGATCTATGACGACTCGCAAAAATAAGTAAATCCGGATTGATATCCGTCTCACTTAATCTCAAATCATTTAAATATATCAATGGATCATCTGTTAAACCCAAATATACTTGAACATTTTCTAAAGGAATGCCATTTTGAGCATTAGACTCTAACTGAAAAAGAGGTTTTTCATGCCATTTTGATTTAATTTCCTTAAATTGAAATAAATGTAAAAATTTATCTCGGATATTCATGGAAGCTTTATCTTCAGTGGAAGTTATAATCAAAAATTGCGGTATTTATTATTCACCTAGTAATATTCTATTTTTTTGAACAAATTTGATTAAATCTAAATATAAGTCACAAAATCATTAAAATTCTAAATGGATTTTCATTTTCAAAATTTTATCGACAAAAATGAAGACAATTAAATAAACAAATTTCTTTTCTTATTACGAAATTCAAATGGTTAAATAGGTGTTCTTGAAATTAAAGAAAAAAAGGATAAACATGAAATGTTTTTGAGCTTTATTGCACCATTTACTCATGGTTGAAAAGCTGTATTTTTTCAAACAATGGCAGAAAAAAAAGAAATTTCCTCAATAAAAAATGATTATGAAGTTAAGCATAAAAGAAAAGATAAAAAGAAAGAAAAGCTGATACCAATTCCGATGTGATATATCATCATCAAATCATAAATACAATTCAAATTTTTAGCTTAATTTTATATCAAACATAACAAAAAAATTAAAAAGAATCAGATAGATTTAAGGTTATATACAACACCTATATAATATAATTCAATGGAACTTAGTCTAATCATAATCATACTACTTGCTCTAATTTTTAGTTTTTTATTTTTTATTGAAGATTTTATCCCTGGGATTCGGTTTAAATTAAATAAATCTTTTATTGCTGGAATCTCAATAGCCTACTTCTTTCTCATCCTTTTACCCGAGATAGCTGAAGGATTGCCCGAATTTCCATTTGATCTCAAAATTTTTGAGTATTTATTTATATTAATCGGTTTTATTTTTATACATGTATCAGAAAAATTGATTCTGCAGAAGGTGGAATCAAAATCTCAAAAAAGAGTACGCAAATTAATAAAAATGGAACAAAATTTAGAACTGGTAGGGGAAAATATAGAAAATATCTTAAATAAGGAATTAAAACAAGAAAAATTAGATGAAGATGCTCTTAAAGCTCTCGGAGAGACAATAACAGAATTAAAAGATCAAGAAGAGGAAATAAAAATAGAAATAGAGCAAAAAAAAAAGAAAATACAAATGAAAATTGAAAGAGATTTAAAAGAGATACGTTTTTTTACTGATTATATCTATCATTTTATCGTAGGGATTATCCTGATTGCTCTTTTAATCATAGATTTATTATCAGGTATACTGTTTTTTATTTTTGCTTTTTTCAGACTTATTATTACCAGAAGTTCAGAATTTAGTAAAGAAATATTTTCCGATTTAGGTATTGAGATAAAGTACGAGGAATCAGGTACTATACGTTTTGTTCTAGCTTCATCCGTACTTGTAGGGGTGATAATTGGTACATTATTCGAACTTTTTTTCCCAGTTAATATCGAATTAATATATATTTTATATTCTTTTATTTCCGGGGTTATACTTTATACAATCGTAAGAGAAGTAATCCCAGAAAAAGAAAAAGGAAATCCCATTTATTTCTTAATTGGAGTAGTTGGATTTACCGTGATTATCTTTATTATCCGGATTTTTACTACTTTAATTACCATATAAGGAAGAAAATAAAATGAATATTTTTATAATTCTCAACAGTGAAATAATATTGTTGATTAAAAATAATTTTTCTAATATTAAATGCGTTTATGATGTCTCATTATAATTTGCTTGTCAACTAGTTCAAATGGGGTTATAACACTATGGTTAAAGTGATACAAGATCTTTGGATTTTAACTGATGGGGGTATTGTACTTTTTAACAGAGTTTATGACCCAAAAGTTTGTGCTCAACTCTTTGGAGCATTAATGACAGCATTAGATTCGTATTCTAAAGAAGTTGGAATCGGACCAGGAGGGATAGATAGTTTTGAAATACAAAATATACGTTTTACCATTACCAGAAGTGGAAATCTTCTTTTTATTGCAAATTCTTCAAAAAAATTTAAACAAAAAAAAATTTTAAATGAATTAAATATAATCTCTGAACGATTTTTCAACAAATACTCTGAAATTCTTGATAATTTTGATAATTGGAATATGGAAATCAGTGTTTTCTCGGACTTTGAAGAATACATCAAGGATCAATTAGAGAATCCCGTAAAACAATTCTGGACAGGGATGGCAAGGTAATAATATCATAATAAAGGATTGAAAAAATAAGAAATAAATAAAAAAAAGAATTTCAATTTTTTTTTGAATTGAATAATTAATTTGTTGAGACAGTTTTAAAATTTGGAATAAATTAAATACTCAATTTTTTTCGGTTTGCTTCTATATGGTCCAGCATTAGAGAAAAGTATACTTTATTAGATGTATAGACATATATCATAGGATTAAAAAAAATTAGTTAATAAAGGATTTAATATTAAACATGAATTAAAATAAATTAAAAATTTCATATAGTCAGTCATTTTTTATTTTCAATTAAATAGTTTATCTTATATAAGTAATTTATGTAAGAATTAACACTTACAATCTAACCCATCCCATTTTAAAGCTTATACTTGAAATGCATTCAATAAAAAACTTAATGAAATATGGATCTCAGATTGGTATTACAAATTTGATTAATCTCAAACCAAAATCTAGTACTAAAAATGAGCTTACTCTAAAACTTAATGAACTTCGGATTTCAGATTGGATTAACGAACTAATACAAGATGAAAGATTTCAAAAGATTAAAGAAGAGCTTATAGCTATCAAGAAAAATGTTAGGAAATTAGATTTCCAGGAAAGAATCGAAGAACTAAGATCTCTTATACGTAAAACATTGAAATTTAATTATACTAATTTGGATTATATAGATATTACTGGAATCAATTTGTATGACCCAAAATATGTTCTTCTAAAATATAAATATGGTCAAATAAAATTTAAGCGGGAATTTGAAAGAGATGTCATACATTCAGCAAAAACTAGTGATATATTAAATGAGATATCTGATAAATATTATAATGGAGATGAATTACTTATTGCTTTTTTGCCTGATGGAAGAATCCTCCCATTAGAAGAAATTCATCATGTGTGGTTAAAAAAAGCTGGATATTTTGTAGACTCATTCATCTTTATTGCTCCTCAAAAATATGTTGGTGAACTAGCACCATTACTTGATCAAATCAGTGAGACTAGATTAAAGTTTGAGCTTGATAGATTTTTAAATAAAATAACATATGCTTTAAATAATATATCTTTCAAGGAACTAGTGTATTCAGAGGATGGAACATTAAGAACTCGAATATTAGAGATTCAAAAAAGCAAAGTACTAATTAAGGAGGATGAAGGAAATCGATCTTATACTAAGAAGAAGTTATATGGATCTTATGCTTTATCGGTTTTATTTGGAATGAATGAAGCATTTCTAAAAACGACAATAGACAGAATACATATAGGTTCTCAAATGGGAATTACTGAAGATAGTCTATTCTTGATTAAATCTGAATTATACTACAAAATATTTCAGATTGAAGATAAAATTGAAGATTTTCTTCAAGAAATTGACAATGCCGTAAATGATTATTTAAAAGCAATTTATAATTCTCAATATAGTGAGAATCCAATGTACTTTACTATTCTTGAACTAAGTGCAAGCTTGAGAAATCTTCTATATAAAGCTGAATTAATTAGTACACCTACCTATGAAGGATTGGGTGAATTAAATTTAGAGAGCAGAATGTTAAATAATTTGCGTTCTATAGTTTCAAAACATAAATCAAAAAAAAATGAAAATGTAATCACTAATTTATGGATAGAATTATATGCTGAATTAATAGATAAATATGGTGATATATTAAGATCTAAAAATTTAATTAATGTCTTCAATTTCGCCTTTGAGAATTTATTTAATGAAATTCAAACAGAAATTATTCCTTTTTACGCCGAAAATACTATTCGTGGTGAATTTATAAAAGAAATATTAAAAATTTTTCCAGATAATATGTTTATTTCGAGTGGATCACTTTCTTATATCTTATTTAAAGATAAATTATATCTAAATAGAAAATTCTTAATTGAAGAAAGAATAAATCTGGCTGTAGACAGTGTCATTTACGAAAGAATTGAAGAAAACATATTAGAGTTAGAATTAGGTGATTTTAATTTCTTCATAACTCTCCTATCTGAAGATCAATTAAGATTCATGAAAAAAAAAATTATTGAGACTATAAATGTTTTTAAGAGATTTTACTCTGGAGATAAGACATCTATTAAAGAAGAATTTACAAAGAAAATATTCGAACAACTTTTTAACAACCCTAATTCACCTTATAGAGATATTGAAGTAGTATCTGCTTGGCCTGATTGGCTCATTGGTCCTAATGGTCGCGGACTTGAGTTAGATGGTTTAGTTGAGGAAGCTGATTTTGCTTTTGAAATGAATGGACCATATCATAACAATCCTAAACTAATTTCGAAAATGTTTAATATTCCACTTGCAGAAGCAAAAAAGAAGGTTCAAGCTGTTCAAGAAAAAGATCAAATAAAAATTGATGAGTGCAAAATTCGAGGAATAAGGCTTCTTATCTTAGATTATAATATGGACTTTGAAGAAATTGTCGAAATCTGTTGTAAATTCTATGCAGATTTATTAAATAATAGAAATATAGATGAGAAAATAGATTGGAGAGATTTCCATATAGATTGGAAAAAAATTCTAGAAGATATAAAGAAAAAAAGAATGGAAAATTTAATCTGGAGATTTAATATCAGAAATAAATTAGATGATTCTGAAGTTCTCCAAAGGTAAATTCAGCATCTGATTTCAATTAAAATTCCTTTGAAATTATTTGAATCAAAAGTTGATATAATACCTTATAATTTACCAATAAAGAAAATGTCATGTGATATTTTAAAAGTAGAAAAGGAGATGGCAATTCTAAATAAAATTATGAAGAAAGCAAAATTTTATTTCAATATATGGACATTGAATCCAATTTCCTTGGGATTAATTTGAAACCAAAAATTGGACAATCTTTTAAATCATCAGAAATAATCTATGATAAGGTTATTAATCCAAATTAAAGGATATAAGATTTTTAAGGGGAATTTTTATGTTATTCACACCCAATGATTCCGAAAACATTAATCAAGAATATCTTGAAAGTTTGATTAAAAATCAAATCCAGGAAAGCCATCATCTAGATTATAAAAGAGAAGTCAGTGGGAACAATAATGAAATCGCAAAAGATATTTCAGCCTTTGCGAATTCAGATGGTGGAAATATCATATATGGCATTGATGAAAAAGAACATCTACCTAAAAAGATTACTCCAATATTACAAACTGATGTAAGAGAAAGGATCGATTTAATTACTAAGGATGGAATAGATCCCCCATTGAATATAAGAATATTTCCTATTCCAGTTAAAACTGATGAAATAGAAGGATATGTTTATGTATTATTTATACCAAAAAAATACCCCCGAATCCATCAGGCGAAAGGTTATAAGAAATATTATAAACGGACAGAATTTACTTCAAGTCCTATGGTGAACAGCGAAATTGAGCAAGTTTTTGATTCTTTTTTTACACTTGAGAAAGAAAAAGACGATTTAGTAGGTTTTATTGAAAGAGAATTTTTAGATTATCTGCATAGAAATAATTATTTAAGTAGTTATAGCTCCACTGATGGTAATGATACTCATGGAAATTTAATCTTGAGCTCCTTTTTAATAATTAGTCCTTTAGATATTAGAGAAACGATATTCAATGATGATATTCTTACTTTTCTTGAGAAAGACTTATTTCTAAATTCAAATAAAACTGATGAATTGTTCGAAGGAACTCCTATTGTCAGACAAAACGATTATATTTACGATTCTGACTCAAAACGACTTAAAAATATATTAATTCATAAAGATGGAATAATTATTTATAATTTAAGATATGAAGTACCATTTAATTCTCAGCAGGAATTGACTCTTAAAAAAAAATTAAATTTGGTATATTTATCTAATTATTATTTGGGATTTTTTAACTTTTTATATGAATTATATAAAAACTTTCTCTATTTTGGAGATTTAACTATTCAATTGAAAATTATGGGAATTTCAAGCTGGCCACTTCTACAACCTCCTTCTAATCCTAAGCAGTTAAAACTTGATAATATAAAAGTTATTGTAAATATAGAGGAACTTTCAACGGGTAAATTAGAGGTAATTAAAAGATTATTTGAACCAGTATTAAATGCTTATGGCAAGACTAATAAAGATGCCGAAAGATTATATAGTCAAATTAGTAAAATATTGTGATCACTTAATTAAGAATAAAATCACTAGAGACTTATTATAATGACAAATTTAGCAGAATTACCAAAATTAAAAGAAGAAACATGGAAATTAGTGCACCATTATCTCGTAAATTTTGAAAAGGGTTATGAAAGGAAAATCTTTAATGAAACAATAGGGCAAAAATACATTGAGAGTTTAACTCAAACTCCTGAAATTGGAAAATTTCAATGGAATGCAGTTGCAGGCGAAGAATTTAACATTCTTCCTGTTTATATGATGCATTTTTTAGGAAACATGTATGTATATTGTCAGAATCAATTAAAAAAAATGCAGAAAGCAGAATTAAAAACTAACCAGGGCCTTAAGGACCATTTCGATTCACAGTACATTTTATTAGAGTCCGAGGTTCTCATTCCCGATTATTTTTCTTACCAAATACTCATCCCCGCATTTAATATTATACTAAAGGATGCAAAAAGTCTTTCACTCGATATTAATCATATTTTTATCAATATTACGGATAATGAAGTGCCCTATGGTATTAAAGATTTCAGGAATCCTCCCTTTTTTTGGTCAAAACGCAAGGAAGAGCAGAAATGGATTAAAGATGCAACAACAAGCATCGAAGTCTCTTATAACAAAACAAAAAGACTTCGTGATGAGGAACCTTATACAGCGATGCCATATTATCCTTTAGATCCTAATGGAAAAGAAGAATTTAACGAGTTAGTACTTAGCATTCCAGATTTCTTTATGTTGTATTCAGATCGCCATGAATTTTTTCCATTTTCGATAAGTCATTATTATTGGGTGAAACTTCCAGCTTTTTCAGATTATTTCCCATTTGTAAAGGGATACATTCATTATTCGTTTCCCCGTCCAAACGCCTATTTAAGAATGTACGACACTGATACATGGGCCTTTTGGATATCCAATTGGCAATCACATTATGATTGGTACTATAATGCTTTTTATGGTGATGGTCGAGAATCAGAATCAAAGCGAATTTTTCGATATGCTGTAAACACTATCCGTACGCTGAATAACATTCAATTTGCTGATTTAAAGGTATTCATTTTGGTATCCACATTTGAAGGATTGTTATATAAAGAGTCAATTGGTGAAGATTTAATTGGAAATCTAAGAAATAAACGTGAACCTGTTATCAAAGTTTTTAAAAAAGTGAGTGAGATAGAAAGTAAGATGTGGATTCACTTTGATAATAACAATGAGTATGAAGAAAATTTAGAGAAATTCCTTAACGATGCTTTTACAGTACGAAATAACATTGCTCATCCAGAGAAAATAATAGAACCCGAATATCAACCTGAATTTCTATATGATGGGATTCCTCAGAATTATTATTATGGAAGATTAACAGAGGACATTCAAACTAATTTCAAAGAGTTCCTATGGTTTTTATTAAAAATATGGGTTAATAAGAAGTTCCAGTCGAATGAAGATTGGTATTCCTATTTAGAAGATGTAAAAAACCAAATCTTAGAAGGGTAATTAAAACTTCATAAAGCTTTAAACTAAGTTAAGAATGTCACCTACGAGGAGATAGGTATAAACCACGATGCGGTTTGCTTCCTCTCTGTCGATTTTTGCGTGGGTTGCTTTATGTGAACCCTTTAAAATACTTTCTAATCGATCCCCAATAAATCTAAGATGCGATCCTACTATTTTAATATATGTCTCTGATTCACTTTTTTGATTAATAAACTCAATAATTCTATTGATGTATTGTTCCTCACCAAGTTTATGAGATTTCCCATCTATACCTTTCTTGATATTCTTAGTTGGAGGATAAATAGCATCTGCTAAATCTTTTAGAATTCTTCGACAAATATGGACTGCGTTTGACCAATTTTCAGGATTCTCAGAAGTGAGATTTTCATATATAGCAACTAATTTTTCAAGAGATTCTGGAACTATTTCTCCTATTTTTTGATCAACATTTTGTTTTATCGCACTAAAGATATCTTCAGCTATTTTCGAATAATTTAGTTCTAAGTAGGTTTTTGTAATATATTCATAAATAAATGATCGTCGATGTGCTAATATTTCTGAGACTTCTTGAAATCTTTTTTGTAAATTATTACGCTCATCTAAATCGCTTGCTGAGTCTATTCTCTTAATTATAAATTTTTTCTCACTCTCTAATTTTTCTATTGCATCTGGAATAAATTCTAAAAATCCATCTACTTCTAAATATTCCCTTCCTGCCAATGTTGCCAATCTTTCTACTTCACGGAATTCAATATTTTCTTCATAAACATTAATTTTTGGGTATCCAGAGATTTCTAATTCCATTAGCCTCACCATCTCAAAATTATTCAACAAACGAGCGAGACGAATTGTCTTGAGTGCAATTAAAGCTAGAGAAATCTCACTTAATTCAATGTTTTTCAAGATCTCGCTTGCAAGGTGTATAGCCTCATTATAAGCCTTTTTTGAAGGAGGAACTTTAAAAATATCATTTTTAATTTTTTTCATCTATATAACTTACAAAAAATTATAAGTTTAAGAATATTGATATGAATGATCTTCAATTGTGAAATTAGAATTCAAGATGTGTTTTTATGAGTGAACGAGAAAGTTATGCCAAAAGATATAAGAATCTTTGGATATCATTATCTGATTGGCTTAAAACTAAATCTGGTTGGAAAGTGGGAGGAGTAGCAAAGGAAGGATCTCGCAGGGAAGGAGATTTTAAGGATAAAAGCGATTTGGATATGGATTTCTGGATAGCTGAAACATATCAGAAGCAGAAAGTCTATGATGACATTATCCCGAAATTAAGGAATCATTACAAGAGTAGCCAAGTACAAAAGGGACGTAGCAGCAATGTCATTAAATTCTCCTCGAAGGATCTTAAGGTAGATATCGTGTTGCTCCCTAAAAAGGAATTCATGGAGAAGAGGAAGAAATACAAAGAAAACTAAAATTATCAATTTTTGAAAGAGATCTATAATTCTATGATTTATAAAACTATTCAGTTATATAAATAAGAGAGGTTTAAGGATTAATAATTAATACAGCAATAAACAATCTCTAATGATAATATTGGGATTCTACTTATTATTCTATAGAATTTGGTTTATATAAATCATTTTTATATAAGATTTGCATTGTGACTGTGAAATCATGTTAAAGGCTCACCCTATTGTGATGGCGGATTTTGGTATTGATGTAGAATAGTCAAATTTTTCTCCGTTATTTTATTTTTGTCGTGCTTGCCTCCTTCTGATGGGATGTAGGATTTTCTTCATATTCCATATGATATTACATCCCTATTTTTATTATGTAATTCTATATAATAAAAAAAGAAAAATAAAAAAAAAAATTAATTTTTAAGAATTTAAATACCTAATTTTGTTCTATTTGATTCTATATGCTCCATCATAGCATCAACGGCTTGAACAGGATCTGTTTCAACATGCAGGATTCCCCCTGTAACATCCTTACAATCTACAGTTAAGAGTTTAACTAAATTGGGACCGCCAGTGACAGTAGGGACCGGATTAACATATGTGTAAAGACCAAAGGCTAATGCGAAGATTGCATCAATTGTTGCCTTCTGCTCCATTGGAACTCGCTAATATTGAATTAATTAGCAATATATTCTGGAGCAGCCGCGACTATAGGCAGATCTGGAATAGGCACACCTCCAAGAGCCCCAGATATAGCTCCGATTAAATCAGCTATTCGCCCTGTATCTGTGCATGTACCATAACTTAACACAGGGGGAACTGATAATTTCTCACATAAAGCTTTTAGACCTGGTCCAGCTAAATCTTTTGCTTCAAAAGAACAGAGTCCTGCCACTTGTAATGCTCCATTACCACACCCCATAGATAGGACCAATACATCCCTTTTAATTAATTCCTTAGCAATATTTATAGTATGTACATCTTGTCCATAATCTCTTAACGTTGTACAAGAAACTAATCCAGCTACACCTCGAATTGTGCCATTTTTTATAGCCTCTAATAAAGGCTCAATGCTACCACCGAGTGCTGCAACTATACTTTCAGTTGAAAATCCAACCAATGCTTCATTCATCTCTAATCCTGTCACTGGCTCTATGTTTGCTCTCCGTTCTTGAAAATTATCAATAGCCATTTGTAAGAGTTTTCCTGCCTGTTCTTCTGCCTTTTCAGGAAGATAATCTAATCTTTCGGTTATTCCTTCAAAAGCTACAACTTCCGATACTGGAATCAATTTAAACTTATATCTTTCAGCATAGAGCGGATCTATGGGCATAGAACAGTTCATGTCACATACAAACGCATCAATACAACCGCTCGCTAAGATTGCTTCTTGCATGATCCAATTTCCTGTGAATCCATAAAACACATCATCCATTTCCCATCGCTGTATCATTTCTTGCCCAGTTTCTATGTTAGCTATGATTCTTAATCCCTTAGCACCAACTGCTTTAGCTTTTTCTTGCCATTCTTGTTTACGCGCCAATTGAACCATCGCAAATCCTAAAAATGGTTCATGACCATTAGGAACAACATTCACATAATCGGGGTCCAAAACACCTAAGTTTACTCGCATTTTATGGGGTTTAGGTACATTAAATAAAATATCTTGACAAAATTCATTCACTATCTGACTCTGGTATGCCATAGCCACTCCTAGTCTCATCGCCTTAAGTGCTAAGCTGGCATAATAACCATCTATATTTGTAAGACATGAACTAGTTGCCAACATCATTTCGCTATAAATTCCTCCCGGAAAGATATTTAATTTTTTCCAGACATCCTTCCTTTCTTTTGGTGCTAATGCTTCTACTATTTTACTTGAATCCGTGTAAGATCTATTAAAATCATCTTTTACAAATTCGCATAGGCGAAGCGCAATTTCTTTATCTGAACCAGAAGTATCAACTCCAAGACGTTTTGCAAAACTTTTCAACTTATCCGGTTCGCTAATTTTATAAGGTGTTTTACCTTCAGCTGTTGCCTTAAGGGTTTTAATAGTTGTTTCTGTATGATAATGGTACGTGGAAGCCCCTAAAACATTTCTAAGTAGCATCATTCGCATTGCCATTCCATCTGCTGTAATTCCACATACACCTCTTTTATCGATAGAAGCATCCGCTCTACAAGGGCCATTAGAACATAAATCGCATCGAGCACCTTTTAAGCAAAATGGACATCTTTTATCAGGGACACCTCCAAAACCTTGTGCCTCAAAACGATCCCAGATATTAATCATACCATCTTTTTTAATTCTCTCATAAACTTTTCGTACTGACTCATGATACGATAATCTTTCACCTTCCAATTTCCACACCTCATTACTTTGTTAAAAATTTTTTAAGATAGATTGGTTTATAAAAATTCTATCTCTAAATTATTGAAATTTCTTAAGTAAATATATCTATATTCGAACATGTTCGAACATGTCCAGAAATGCTATAAAAAATTGAGTAAAAAATTGAAATTTAAAATTGCTTTTAATTTAATTTAGTCATATTCCTTTGCAACTGGATATCCTTTACGATGCCACATCATCATTCCACCAGTCAAATTTCTCACGTCTTTAAACCCTGCTTGTACTAAAAGTTGGGCTGCCATCATCGATCGTGCTCCACTATGGCAAATAGTTATTACTTCTTCATCTTTATAATCGTTGAGAGCATCGAAATCATTCATGAGTTCACCAAGTGGCACTAATTTAGCTGATTTAATATGGCTTCCCACCCCATTATATTCCTGAGGAGTGCGTACATCAACCAGGATAGCAGGTGCGTCCTCTGACTCAAGCCTCTCATATAACTCATCAGCAGTTATGTCTGATAAGGCAGGGGCTTCAGGGGTTCTAAGTTCTTTTCTTGTTTTCCGTTCAACCTTTACAGGTGAAATAATTTCCCCTTGAGGGATTGTACCCTTCTCCAACGTAGCAACAAGCTTTCCTTCTTCTTTCCCTAAATATAATAAGTCAATGGCCTCATTTAATTTTGAATATGCTTCCACACTTGATTTAAATCCTGGATCCGTTGCATATACTTTCAATTTTTTGCCTTCTGGGAGTGTATCAAGCCCTTTAATTAATGCATTTAAAGGTCCTGGACAGCTTAATCCACAGGCATCTACTGTAATAAATTCATCATCTCCTGTTGCTTTTTCTTTTACGAAAGTTTCCATTTGCGCCTCAAATCCTCCACATGAGGCTACGATCTCTTCACATGAAGCACTTGCCATTTCATAGAGCTTATACCCTCCTGTTAGATCGTATACTTCTTTGTAACCATGCTGGAGAAGTATTCGAGTTGCTAAATAGCTTCTATATCCCACCTCACAATAAGCATAGATGGGTTTATTCTTTGGAATCTCTTCCATTCTATCTCTTAATTCTTCAATCGGAATATTTATAGATCCCTCAATGGCTCTAGCGTTATGCTCTTCTGGTGTTCTTACATCTAATAAGACTACACCATTGTTTTTAAGATCATCAACATCATGCCAATGCCAAATAGGCATATCTCCTTTGAGGAAATTTGCTGCAACAAATCCAGCCATATTCACCGGATCTTTAGCTGAGCTGTAAGGAGGTGCATATGTTAGTTCTAGCTCTTCTAAATCAAAAACTGTACCTCCCATTTTTATAATCGTGGATATTACATCAATTCTCTTTTCCGTCCCTTGCCCTCCCACGATTTGTGCTCCTAATACTTTTCCTGTAGGGACTTCAAACAGAAGTTTAAAAGCCATAGGAACAGCTCCCGGGTAATACCCAGCATGGTTATTAGGATGGACATATACTTTATCATATTTAATCTCAGAATTTTTCAGCTGTTTTTCTGTTAAACCCACGGCTGCCACACTCACATCAAAAACTTTTACTACTGAAGCTCCTAAAATACCCTTATATTCATTATCTCTCCCTGCTATGTTATCTGCTGCGATTCTTCCTTGCTTATTAGCAGGACCTGCTAAGGCAATAGCGATTGGATCTCTCGTTTGAAAATGGGTTACCTGAACGGCATCTCCTACAGCGTATATGTGAGTATCGGAAGTTTGCATTTTCTTATTCACAATAATATGCCCTCTCTGCCCTAAATCCAGTCCAGCGTCTTTTGCTAATTTACTCTGTGATCTAATTCCAATCGCTAATATAACCAGGTCTGTTTCAATCATACGACCATTTTTAGTCTTCACATAAGGCTTATCACCATTAATTCTTCCAAAAGACTCTACGGGGTCCTCCAGAACTAAGCACACCCCATTTAAAATTAATTCCTGATGAATGAATTGGGCAATTTCTTTGTCGAACGCGGGCATAACTTGATCAAGCATTTCTACAATTTTTACTTTAACACCTTTTTCTACTAAATTTTCTGCCATCTCTAATCCAATAAACCCGCCACCTACAATAACCGCATGATTAATTGTTCTCTTATCTACAAAGTCTCTAATCTTGACTGCATCAGGAATTGTCCATATGGTATAATAAGGAATAGAATCTAATCCTTGAAATGGAGGAATTATTGGCTGTGAACCTGTAGCTAGAAGTAAATAATCATAATAAAGCTCGTACTCTTGCATATTTTGTAAATCTCTCACTTTAATCCTTTTCTTGGCTTTATCGATTGAAATCGCCTCGTTATTAACTCTTACGTCTATATTGAACCGTTCAAGAAATCTTTCAGGTGTGACCAATTCCAATGATTCTTTTTCCTTAATTACATTTCCAACGTAATATGGTAAGCCACAATTTGCAAAAGATACGTAAGGACCTTTATCAAGCATGATTATTTCAAAATCTTCTCTTAATCTCCTTAGACGAGCTGCGGCAGATGCGCCACCAGCAACTCCACCAACAATTATTACTTTCTTCATAATTATCTCATCATTTTTATGTTCTTACTTCTTAATTTTTAGTTACTCAAAAAATACTCACTACTTTACTAGATGGGATTAAATATCATTTTTTAAGATAATTCTTATGAGTTGTAAATTATGAATCTGTATTTTCTTTTCTAATACAGATTTCTTTAGAAATTTCTTATGAATTAAAAAGATTATAATTATAATTTAGAGGGATAATACAAGAAAAATAATCCTTACATTTTCAATTAATTTTTCGTTGAATTTGTTTTAGCTGTGAAATATCTTCAGATTTACCAAAATTTCTATTTGACATCGCTGATTAAATTACTATAAATTATCTCTATAAGCTTAATCGGTAAAATAACACAAGTTCTTTTAAAATCTTTTAGTTTTTTTTCTAAATAATACATTATACTTTAAGTATAATTTATACTTTGGATAAATAATAACAAATTTAAAAATTAGACATATTTTATCTTGTTTTTATCTAATATAACGCACATTTAGGTTAATGTTGATAAATTTATAATAAGCTTCAAGAAAATTTATACAAAATTTTGAAAAAAGTAAGCTAAAAAAAAAATTTTTAATCTAATTTAGGTTGTCTTTCATCCAGAATTATAACCGCATCTATAAATAGCTCATAATTCTCATCTTCATCAAAATCATGGATGACAACTTTCTCCACTTCGTCAGTTTCACCCTTTATTTCCAAGAGCTCTGATTGTTGAATGATTTTCACATCTGAGTGCTTCAATTTGCTTCTTAGTTCAGTATTCCCCGGTATTTCTTTCGCTGAAGTAACTACTATCACTCGACCTGTATATTCTGTTAAATTAAGTGCAAGTTCTAAAGACTCATCTCCGGAGTCTAAGATTAAAACTCTCTTGTTTTTAAATTCAGTTAAATCTTGAGCTTCTTTATATACTCCTTTTCCTAAGAATTCATCAACGCCAAGAATAACTTTTATATCTATTTGACAGGATGTCATGACCTCAACCTCAGGCTTAGTTCCATCTCGATAATTTCTAATGGCCGCCTGTAAAGCATCTGCAGCCAAATTGGAGCAATGCATTTTAATCGGAGGTAATCCATCAAGTTCATCTGCGACATCTTGCCTCGTGATTTTATATGCATCATCAAGTGTTTTACCTTTTGCCATTTCTGTAACCATTGATGATGTAGACACTGCTGAACCACATCCGAACGTTCTAAATTTAATATCATCTATGATATCCTCTCCTTTGTCATTCTTCCCCACTTTTATGAACATTTCCATAAGATCACCGCATACAGGATTTCCGACTTTCCCATATCCATCAGGGTCTTCTATTACTCCTACATTTCTAGGATTTCGAAAATGATCTAATACTTTTTCTGAATAATTTGTTGATTTCATTTAACTATCCACCTCTTTATATTGTTTTAATAAATCAGGAGGCGTTAATGGTGATAAAATCCTTAACCTTTTAACTATTCCAGGTAATACTTCTATAATTTTATCTATATCCGCCTCTTTCGTAAATCTTCCTAAAGATAATAATAAACTACCATGAGCTTCTTCATGCAATAAGCCCATAGCTATTAATGTATGTGAGGGTTCTAATGTTTTTGAACTACAAGCAGATCCAGTTGCTGCTGCAATTTTTTCGTCTTTTAAACCAAGAATTAAAGACTCTCCCTCAATGTAATCAAAACGAAAGTGGGCATTAATAGGAAGCCTTTTTTCAGGATGGCCATTTAAATGTGATTTTGGGATTGTGTCTAAGACACTTTTTATAACTTTATCTCTTAATTTCCTAAGACGTTCCGCTTCGGTAGTCATTTCTTCTTTCATGATTTCTGCTGCCTTTGCAAAACCCACTATTCCAGGTATATTTTCTGAGCCTGATCTCATCCCTCGCTCTTGTCCACCACCAATTATAACTGGATTTACTCGAACACCTTTTTTCAAGTAAAGAGCCCCTACTCCTCTCGGTCCGTAAATATCGTTTGATGATAAAGTAATTAAATCTATAGGTACTTTTTGCACATCTATAGGTATGGTACTTTCGCTTGCAACTGCATCGGTATGAAACAAAATCTTTTTCTTAGATGCTATTTCACTTATTTCATTTATTGGTTGAAGGGAACCAACTTCATTACTCGCAGTTGCAACAGAAATTAGAATGGTATTATCAGAAATCAAACGCTCAAGCTTATCCAACCGAATAATTCCATATTGATCAACAGGAACTCTGCTTACTTTAAAGCCTTGTCTTTCTAGATATTTTCCAAGATTTAAAATTGAGATGTGTTCAATTTCAGATATGATAACATGATCTCCTTTCTTTTGACGATTAAGTGCGGCACCAATTAAGGCTAAATTATTAGATTCTGTGGCGCTTGATGTAAAAATAATATCAGAAGGATTTGGAGCATTAATAAATTTAGCAACATTTTCACGAGATTGTTCTAATATATCTGTAGCTACATCTCCGTCACAATGTAAAGAAGAGGGATTTGCGAATTTTTCTTTAAAATAAGGAACCATTTCTGTCAATACACGCTCATCTACTGGTCGTGCGGCTTGATAATCTAAGTATATACTCATAACATTATTCCTCCATAAGTTTTATCTTGTTTTTTTATTTTTATTAATTCATATATTAAAAGTATAAAAAAATTTAAAATTAAAACCACTGTGTAGCATCAGCTTCAAGAACCAAATCGTTTAATGTCGCGGCACCTACAATTTTTACTCCCGGAATTAATTCCACCTTTTCCCATCCTAACATTCGTTTTGAAGCTTCACATACTAAAATTTCTATGCCCATTTCCAATGTTTTATCTAGCATTTCTTTTACGCTTGGAAAATCTCCGATTTTTATTTGTTCCGCTTCTCCAGGTTTTAGTATTTTTAATGCTGTTCCTAAATAGTACACTTTTGCTCCAAGGTCCATAGCTTTTGCTGTCTGGGCTAATATTAAGGGAGAATATTGCCTCTCAGGAGCATCGCTTGTCTGTACATATAAAATCCATTTTTTATCTTCACTCATTTTCTCTTATCCCATCTTATTTTTTTTTCCTAAATATAAATGTTAAAATGCCATCTTCATTGGTAAAATCTAAGATTTCTGTTTCGGTACGTTTTGCCCATCTCTGTAAATCCTCTTCAGCAGCAGGATCATCGGCTACCACCCTAAAACATTGACCAACTTCAACAGATTCAGATAAATTGCGTACTTCAAACAAGGGTTCAGGACAAAATAATCCAGTAGTGTCTAATTCCTCTATAATTTCAATATCTTCTTTATCGTTCATTTTAATACCCATATTTTATTTTTTTAATTTTAAATTTGAATTGATCTCTATGATTAATGAGTACAAGTAAAAACAAAAATATTCTCATTATAAATTAGTGAAATTACAAGGCACTCTTAAAAATACGATTAATCCCTTTCTAAAAGAACCTTATAAATTATAAGTTCTTTAAAAAGGAATCCCTTTCTGAAAAAAGGATGAAGCTTAAAAAAAGATCAAAAAATTTATGAAATAATTGGAAACTTGGAAAAAAAAGAATGAGAGAATCGAGAAAAGCAATCCAAAACACAAGCGTTTCGGACATGGGATAAAATTTAGTTACCATTTAATTAGGAAATTAGGGGATATTATGTATGTTTTCTCGAGTTCCCTCTATCTTCATAAGGAAAATCTAATATATAAATGTTTTTTCCAAAAAGATACGATTAAAAGAAAAATCTAATATGGAACTCCATTAATATGGGCAAATCTCAAGTAGTAAAAGGCTGAATTTTAAATTTTTAAAAAAATTGTATATTATGTGAAACAAAAAGAAGAAGAGAAAATTTTAGAGGAAGACAAAGAAGCAGACGAAATTATTGCGTTAATGAAAGATAATATTGTAATTCAAGCAAATAACTTAGTAAAAGATTATCATATCGGAGAGTATATTGTAAGAGCGGTTGATGGTGTTTCTCTCACAATTAGAGACGGAGAGTTTATCGTTATAAGAGGCCCCTCAGGTGCGGGAAAGACCACACTTCTTAATTTAATTGGTGGGCTAGATTCACCTGAGAAAGATAAAGGGACAATTTATGAGCATGGAGTTAAAATAAGTGATATGGAAGAAGAATCATTAGCTACGTTTAGACTTATTAATTCCGGATTTATTTTTCAAAATTATAATCTCATTAGTACTCTGACCGCTGAAGAAAATGTGATGTTTCCTATGAATCTTGCTGGAGTAACCTTTAAACAAGCACGAGACCTTGCCGTAAAGTTATTAAAAAGATTAGGATTGGGGCAACGTAGAGAACATTTACCTTTTCAACTTTCAGCAGGAGAGCAGCAGCGGGTGGCTATCGCTCGAGCAATGGCAAATGATCCTCCAGTGTTATTGGCTGATGAACCCACTGCGAATTTGGACAAAAAGTCTGCTGAAATTATAAGAGATCTTTTTAAAGACTTAAAAGCGTTAGGTAAAACAATAATTATAGCAACTCACGATGATTATTTAATCGAACTTGCCGATAAAATAATCGATTTTGAAGAGGGTAAAATTATAAATGAGGAAATAATCTCAAATAAAAAACAATGAATAAAATATTGATATAATTAAACATGTCTTTAGATTTTGCCTTAAAGGATTTTTATCGAAAAAGAAAATCGAATTTTCCTTATGTGCTAACTATTACATTAGTCATAGCACTTGCCGAATTCTTAATTTACTTTTCAATTTCGCTAGGTGTGAATTTAATTGTTCAAAACAATGTATTCTATCAAGAGGACATTGATAACGAATATTATTTTTCAGGAGCTATAAATCTTATATATACCCGATTTAATACCCTTATTCTTACATTAGTACTCGTGCTTGCGTTTATGATAGTGGTAGTGATAACTACTACGTTAGTGATTCATAAGAAAAGAGATATCGCGATAATGAAAGCATTAGGTACATTGCCTGATAAACTATATGGATTTTATCTCTTAGAAGCATATCTTATTTTTTTATTTGGGTTTCTTTTAGGCTTTTTTCTGGGCTTAGCTTCCTTCGGCGTATGTGCATTAATTATGAATTTTTTAGGATTTAAACTCATATATCGAATTGATTATGTCTATACTCCCTTATTATTTTTTTCCTGTTTTATAGGAATTTTTGTGATACCTGGGTATTCTTTGCGAAAAATAGGAAATCAAAAAATAGTAAAATCATTCTCAAAGGACGTTCCTTATGATCTCGTCGCTTCTAAAAAAATGTCCATCATAGCGAGATGGCTTTCCTCTTTTGGATTTAATATAAAAATAGCAATAATAAATACAAGTAGGAGAAAAAGTGAATTTATAAGATTTTTCCTTATCTTTTCTATAATATTCTTAATAATTTTTACGTTAGGCTTAGGTGTTTTTGTGCTAAATACATCTTCACAGGAATGGATTAGAAAGTCTCAGGGTGAAGATATCGTAGTAATTGGGCATGAAGATGTGGTAGATGAGTATGCGAATATGTATGAAATGTTTTCTGATCCAACGATTTCTGTGGATGAGGACGATATAGATTTTACGGACTCTAAATACATGTTTAATAAGACAGAGATACTTGAAATTAAAGAAATGGATAAGGTTCATAAATATGAGTATAGATTAATTAAGTTTTGTGATATTGAGGAATTAATTGGATATTATTACTATACGGGAGAGGAAGGAGGTGGAGGATATAGAACAGTTGGTCAAGACAGAAAAGGTAATTATCCGATTATTGGTGTTGATCCAGACGAGATTATACAAGATTTTGAAATTGAGGGAAGGTGGTTTGATGAAGACGATGCTAATGATAATATGACCATAGGCGATGGGCTAGCCTATGATTTTTTTGACTACCCACTTGATCAAAGCATGAAAATTAAAGATATAGGTCATAGGTTTCATATATCTGGAGTCATTATTGATAGTTTTTATAGTGGATATGCTGGATATATCGACTTACAAGAGTTTCAAGAGGGAATGAACTTTACTACTAATGAAGTTAATATAATTCTACTAGAACTTGACAGTAATGCCTATGATGATATAAAAGAGGACTTAAAAGATCTAATCAAAGCTAAGTTAGGATCTGAATTTACCTGTAAAAATTTAGATGAAATATTTGAACAAAATATTAATTATCTGTCGAGCTTAACGCTATATCCGATAATGTTAATAATGATAATGGCCATTATTTCAATTCTCTCTTTATACAATTATCAAAAAGCAGGTTTAGTTGAAAAAGCAAAAGATTTCTTAATCATGAGAGCATTAGGGTCCAAAAAAAAAGCGTTAAAAAGAATTTTGTTTTTAGAATCATTATTTGTCATAATCCCCTCTCTTTTATTGAGTTTAGCATTGGGGATGATTATTAACTCTGTTATTTTATTCGATCGTGCCTATCTGCCTCCTTTATATTTTCCTTTTATCGGTATTGCAATATTATTTGGAGTAATGATACTGTTCAACTTGTTAAGTTTAATTCCAATTATGAAAAAAATCAATAAATTTTCGATTAAAGACTTTGATATATATTAAATAGGTTAGCACTATTATTACTTAAAGCAATGAAAAAAAGTAATGAAATACTTTTCAACCTTAAGGCTTAGTTCTGAAATTATAAGTATTTCAAATAAAACTCTTGACAAAAAATAAGGATAAAAAATTGACTGAAGAGGATTTAAAAGCTAAAATTTTGGAATTAGAAAATGAAATTAAAGAAAAAGATCGCGAAATTTATGACTCCTATGATAGAATTGATCAGCTAGAAGAGACTATTATGAAATTAGAATTATGTCTCGATGAAGAAGGGGAAAAAAATTCAAAGGAAAAGAAAAAAAGTATTAGAGAAACAAAATTAGAAATTGAACTTGATGAAAAGGAAAAAGAAATAAGAGATTTAAAAAATCGGATGGGAGGTTTACGAAAGGAAAAAACCCAAATTCAACGCGAGCTTGAAAAATATACGAAGGTTGATACTGGAACAGTAATAAGAATTGAAGAGAAAAAGGAGCCTTTTGAGACTTTAGTGAAAGAGCTACAAGACAAAATTAATAAACAGAATAGATTAATAAATGATTTAAAAAATCAAGTAATTTCAAGCAAAGAGTTCCAAGAAAAAATGAAACTCAAAGAAGAGAGGATTCTATCCTTAGAAAATGAAAATAAAGAGTTAAATGCATATGTGTTATCTATTAAAAACACCCAAGAAGAAACTGAGGATAATTTACTGTATTTAATGAAAACAAAAGAAGCAGATATTGAAAAATCTGAGAATAAAATTGAAGAACAGAAGAATCAATTGAAAAATATAAAAGAAGTTTTTGGCTTTCAAAATAAAATAATTAGTGAATTAAAAAACCAAATTCAATCTCAGAAGTCTCTCTGGTCTGATTCCCAGCTTAAATCTAAACTTAAAAGGCTTGAAGAATTAAATGAAAAAATGAGTAAATATATCGTTTAAAACTATTTATTAATGATACCGACTTCCGGAATAATTGAAGAATTGAGTTTATTTTTTTAAAAAAAATATAAATTTTAGTTTAATATGATCAAAACTTTGCAAATCTCATAAAATTAGTAAATCATTCCAGAATGATTTATTAAAACTAAAAATCAATATTAATTAAAAAGAAACCAAATTAAAAATCATTTCACTCTATTAAATAAAAACTTAAAATTTAAAAAAATGTGTTAATGTAAGTTATTAAAATACCTCTTGCACGAAAAATTTCCAATTCAAAATGACTGAAGAGAATTTAACGGCTAAAATTAAGGAATTAGAAAGACAATTAGAAACCAAAGAGCAAGAGATACTGAATTATCTAGATAAAATCGAAGAGCTTGAAGAGACCGTTCTTAAATTAGAAACTCTTATATCGGATGAAAACGCAAAATCTTCCAAAAAAAAATGGAAAAAAGCAAAGGATTCAATTCTTGAAACTGAACTTGAAGAAAAAGAAAAAACTATACGAAACTTAAAAGATAGAATGGGGTTCTTAAGAAAAGAAAAAATTCAGATCCAACGCAAACTTGAAAGATTTATTAAAGAAGAGAACAATACAACGTTAATTCGAATTGAAGAAAAGAAGGAGCCTTTTGAGACTTTAGTAAAGGAATTGCAAGATAAAATTAACAAACAACAGATTATAATTGCTGAATTACAGGAGAAAATTAAGATTGAAGAAATTGAGCGAATGAAAGAGACTATTAACAAATTAAACGCAGAAATAAGGAATAAAAATATCAAAATAAAAGAATTAAGTAATAAAAATTTAGGTTTAGGAATAAATCAAAAACTTATCAATGGTAAATTAGAACAAGGAGCTCCAAAAAGCTCAGTTAATTCACTAACAGAGGAATTGCAGCGAAAATTAAATAAAGCAAAAAAAGAAATTAAAGATCTTCAAAAACAATTAGAAGATTATAAAATATGGAAAGCAGCTCCCGCTGAAAACTCTCAAGATGAAATAATCCGAGAGTTAAGAAATAAATTAGAACGAATTTCAGCTCAAGACCATGCAATAAGTGAATTAGATAAGATTTCAAATCAAATTACACACACCTCATCTGAAGATCCTCATCTCGCGTTAATGATTAAAGAATTGAAAAACTTAATTGAAGATCTGAAAACTCAAAATATTCAACAGAGATTAGAAACCTCTAAATTGAGAAAAAAATAAATTTAATCAATGTTAGAACTCATAATCCTTGGGTCAAGTGCCGCAATACCCATAGAAAAAAGAAACTTATCCTCCGTAGCATTAAGATATAAGAATCATATTATCCTATTTGATTGTGGAGAAGATCTCCAGCGCAGATTTATACAAGCAGGTTTGAAATTCAATAAACCTTTAAAAATATTAATTTCTCATTTTCATGGAGACCATATAATAGGGCTTCCAGGGTTATTATTTCGTTTTTCTTTAACTGATCGGTCCGCTCCACTTACAATCCTAGGGCCTCCCAACCTCTTTCTGTATTTATACCTTCATAGAAAAATCTTGGGATTGAAAGCAAACTATCCTATTACTATTGTTGAAATAGATCACTTTAATAATATTCTAACTGAATATGAGGGTTTAGACTCTGAGGAACCTGTTAACAAAATTGAATTAGTAGATAACACTATCCACGAAACCAATAGGTATTATCTAAAGTATAGCTTAGTGAATCACTCTGTACTTACCTATGCCTTTGCTTTTGTGGAAAAACCTCGATATGGTAAATTTAATCCAAAAATAGCACGAGATTTAGGTATCCCTGAAAGTAGACTCTGGAAAAAACTTCAAGCAGGTGAAAGTGTTGAATTTAATGGTAAAAATATTGATCCAGTGAAAGAAGGAATAGTTGGCCCAGAAAGACCGGGAAGAAAAATCACTTATTCAGCAGATACAGCACCATGTAAGGAATTAATAGAATTAGGTAAAAATTCTGATATTATAATTCATGAAGCAACATTCTCAGAGCGTTTAGCTGAAACTGCTGAAGAAAAAAAACATTCGACTTCAGTCGATGCTGCCAATGATGCTCTTAAAATGAATGCGAAACAATTAGTGTTAACCCATATTTCCTCTAGATATCAAGAAGACGCCCTTAAATTGCTTGAAGAAGCTAAAGAAATCTTTTCCAACACCATCTTAGCTGAAGATTTAATGCGAATTACTTTAAAATGAAAATGTTCTCTTAAATTTAAGAAAAAGCAAAAGTTTAACTATTTCTAAAACATAAAAATCTTTATATAGAAATTCAATTTAATTAGTCATTTAATGACAATCTAATTAAAAAGGTGAAATGAATGTCAAGTAAAGAAAAAGCATGGTATGAAGATGAAAAACTCAAAAGTTTATACGTCAAAGCACAGAGTAACGCATTTCGGGGATATACTGCTCCTGTTATATGCCCCAAAACGACATGGATCGGTACAAATAGCCTTACTGATTTTATTAATCACCTTGGAGCGTATTTAGCTGATGATGAGAAGAGAGTGTTGATTATAGTTGACCCAGCGCTGCGAAGAATGGCAGAAAAAGTGGCTGATAAAATGAGGTCTATGAAACAAATTGATAGCAAAATTTTCGATCAAGTCTTTCCTGAGGTCCCTAGATATTCTATCAAGGATGGAGTGAAAGTATGTGAAGAATATGAGCCTAAAACTATTATCGCCATTGGAGGGGGATCTACTATGGACACCGCTAAAATGATATTTTTATTATACGAACAACCAAATATTAATTTTAATACAATGATGGCTCCCAGTTTTTTAGGGTTAAGAAAAAAAGTCCATCTCTTTGTCGCTATCCCCACTACCAGCGGGACGGGTTCAGAGGCGACCTTTGTTTCGGTAGTAACTGATACGAATCGTGATCCACCTAAGAAAACCTCAGTAGTGCTTTATGAACTTTGCCCCGATTTTGTTGTACTTAATCCGGATTTTGTAAAAAATATGCCACCCTGGCTCACTATGGGAACAGGAATGGATGCCTTGGCTCACTCTATGGGCACGTATATGATCATTATGAGCTCTTTTTATAATGATATGCATAATCAAAAAGCAATTGAATTAATTTTAAAATATTTACCTAGGGCAGTTAAGAGGGGAAATGATATGGAAGCCAGAGAAAAGATGCAAATCGCTGCGTGGCTAGCTACATCAAGTATAGCTGGTATTGAACACGGTTTTGGACAATCCTTTGGGGCAATTTTTCATGTTCATCACGGAATCTGTGTTGCACTCTTTCTATGCGCTTCAATTGCATATCAATCTAAAGTCACTAATAGATTCTATGATCTCGCAAAACTCTTTAAAATTAAAAGATCGGGAAGACAGAAGGATGAAATTTTAAGGGAATTACTCGAAAAATTGCAGGATTTCATGAAAAGCATTGAATGCCCTCTCTGCATTGAAGAACTCAAAGATCCCGCGATTTCTTACGACGAGTATATGGCAAAAATGGAGCATTTAATTGAATATTGCTTTAATGATTATTGTACTCTCTCATCAACTCGTCCTTTAAATAAGAAAAGTATTAAAAAAATCTTTGAAATCGCATATAAAAATAAAATAGATGATTTAATGGAGTTGCATTATAAATGAAAACAGAAGGGATATAAAATGAGCGAAAAATTATTAGGTTATAATGGAAAATTAGCGTATATTGATTTAAATTCTAAGAAAATCGAAGTTAAAGATTTAAATCCTAAAATTGCCGAAGATTATATAGGTGGTGCAGGCTTATCTGCAAAATTAACATATAATTTACTTACAGACTCGGATTATGAGGTCTTAAAGGATGATTCTTTATCCGCAAATAATCCACTGATTTTTGCGACGGGACCGCTGACTGGAACTGCCACACCTTCAAGTAGCAGGTATTCTATAACTGCAATTTCGCCCTTAACTGGAATTTGGGGTGAGACAACATCTGGAGGCTTTTTCCCGTTAGCCTTAAGAAGAAGTGGATTCGATGCGATTATTATTACTGGGCAAGCTCAACAACCAGTATATCTCCACATAAATAATGGAGAAGTTAACATCAAAGATGCAAATGAATTATGGGGTAAAAATACCAGAGATACAATAGAGTTAATTAGAAAAGAGTTAACAGATGATAAAATTAGAGTGGCTTGCATTGGGAAAGGCGGAGAAAATTTAGTAAATTATGCATGTGTTATAAATGATGAGGGAAGAGCTGCTGGAAGATGTGGTTTGGGCACAGTGATGGGAAAGAAAAGGCTAAAAGCCATTGCAGTGAAAGGTAATAAATCAATTGAGTATTCAGATAAAGAGGGATTAATGAAAGAAGGGAAAAACGCATTAAAAATGCTAGACGCTTCCTTTGCCGTAAGTTTTTGGAATCACTATGGGACATTATGCTATACTGATATGGGAATGATATTGGGAGATGTACCAGTGAATTATTATACTAAGACGGAATTTGCTGCTGAAACCTTAACGGGAAGAACTTTAAAAGAACGTTATCCCGTCATGAATTACGCATGTGCCGGATGCACAATAGGATGCGGGAGAACAACGATGGCAGATATTGACGGATCTGAAGTTGAAATAGATGGTCCCGAGTATGAGACTACAGCAGCTTTCGGTCCAATGTGTGGGATTCTTGATTTTGAGCCAATTCTCAAAGCAAATCACATATGCAATCTCGAAGGAATAGATACCATCTCTAGTGGAGTATCCATTTCATTTCTAATTTATTTATGTGAGAAAAAAATCAATGTGGATAAAATATCTACTTATCTAAAAGATATTCCAGTAGAAGAGATTAAGTGGGGCAACGATAAATTACTCCTTAAATTGATTAACCAGATTATTAATAGGGAAGGGATTGGAAATTTATTAGCTGAAGGCGTCAGAAAAATGGCAAAGGAATTTGAAGTTGACCCCGAGTTAGCGGCTCATGTGAAAGGGCTAGAAGTTCCTATGCATGATCCAAGAGCTTATGTTGGACAAGCACTCTCATATATGACATGCTGCGTAGGTGCAAACCATAATAAGGGTGATTTCTTCAATATCGATGGGGATGCTGCCTCATACGCAAAAGTTCGAAAAGGTGATAGATTTAGTGTTGACGGTAGAGAGGCTGCTGTACTTATGTACCAAGATATCACTAATATTTATGATTCTGCAACAGTGTGCCAATTTCCCCATATTAAAATACCCATTTTGGGCAGGTTATTTAAAGCTGCTACGGGATTTAATAGCTTAGGAAATAAGAAAACTTTATTAATAGCTGGAGAACGAGCCAATAATCTGAAACGGGTAATTTCATGTAAACTAGGGTGTACCAGACAAGATGATCACTTACCAAAAATTGTAACCGAGCCAATAGAAAGTGGTGGAGCAGCCGGAATCAAAATTGATTTAGAAAAAAATTTAAAAACTTATTACAATCTGCGTGGTTGGGATTGGGAAACTGGTGCTCCCTCAAATGAAAAATTAGAACAATTAGGGATTTAATTTGGCCGAAATTCCAATCTCTAACTTCTTTTATTTTATTTTTTAATCATAATTTGCTAATAAACTTCTATAATATTTATAGGGAAAATTACTTCCTTCTAAATGATCTTAGAATAAGTAGTGAAGAAGCCCAAATTCTACTATATATTTAAACTATAAAAATTAAAAAAAGAGAATAAAAAAATTTTTAAGTTTTTATATGCCCCCGGCAATATGTGGAAGGATAACAATAGAATCCTCGGGGGAAATCTTCGTTGATTCATCGGCCTTCTTCCCATTCACAAGAATTCCAAAATATTTTTGTTCCAGATTCAATTCCACTAGAAGATCTTTAACAGTCATGGTCCTCTCAGGGGTGAAGGTCTCATAAATCCCAGTTTCTAACAATTCAGCAACTTGTTTCATTTTTTAACCTCAATTAATTTATATTTAATAATTATAAAACTGTTTTTATATTTATATTTATTGTCCTTATTTCTTTTAAGCATTTACACTTATTTCAATAAGTGTAACGTATAAATAAATTAATAACTAGTATGAAAAGTTATGATTATCATCAATGATAATAACCAATTCTTTTAAATTTTACGATTTTGAAAAGAAAAACCATTCCTTTTTATTGTTCCCTTAATTCTAATGCATAATAAATCTTTAATATTCATTATTCAATAAGCTTGAGTTGGTTTTGAGATTATCGATGAGGAGGATTTCTTAGAATACACTGATTTCCTAGAGAATTTACGAAGTTCGATAGAGAAAGTCCAGATAATTGAGGATGCAAAAGAGAGACATAAATCCATTCACCAACTTGTAGATTCATCCATTAAAACATCAGATGAAATTGTGAGTGATGGGGATTATTTTGAGGCGGGAGAGTTTTTATATTCAGCTGGGGAATTGTTAGAAGAACTTGATTATTCCCACGCGCTTAAATTGTATAAACAAAATATAAAATTATGGGAAAAACTCATCGCAGATCTTATAATACAAGCAAAACTTCATGAGACTGCCGAGATTTACCTTCGTATTGCTGATTTATATGGAGAAAAATTTAATGACATTAAAGCGAGAAATAAGAATATTCTAAAAAGTATCGAATACTTGATCCAGGAAATCAATATTCTCAAAGATTTCAGTGATCCGGAAACCGGTAATTCAGACATGCGAAAATTCACTCAAAACTATGAAAATGTTGCTGAATTATATTTAAAGGTTTTCGATTTTAAGAATGCCATTGGTTTTTATGAGAATGTGATTGAACTCGCAAAACTTTACAGTTATTTTGATATTTTATCCTACTCTTATCAACAAATTGCGTTTTGTTATGAAGAATTAGATGATTATAATAAATCAAAAGATATCATCCTGGATGGAATCGATTATTTTTCTAATTTATTTGAAGTATTTGAAGAGAAAAATAAATATTTAGCCCTAGCTCAAATTTGTCAAATTTTAAAGAATCTTTATAAGATCTTGGATGATGATGAGCAATTTTACAGTTATTCAAAAAAGGAAGCAGGCGCCTATATCAGTCTTGCAAAAGGACTTGAGAAAAAAGAAGAACAATTCCAAAAGATCGCTCGATACTATAGAGGTGCTGGCTTATGCTACCAAGAAATCAATAATAATTTAATAGAATGCGCGTCTTGTTTTGTTTTAGCAGGCAATTACTCAGAAAAGGTTGAAGATTACTCTGGAGCTGCAATTAATTTCATTGATGCGGCTAACGTGTTTAAAGAACTTAATAATTTTGAGATGGCATACAAGCATTTTGTAAAAGCGGGAGATAATTACTGGAAAATTGAAGATTTAAATCCTTCTACTGAAAGTTATTTAAATGCATATGACACGGCTATTGAAGGAAATTTGGAGTTTAATCGATTTGGTATATTTAATCAAATCGTGCGAGGATTAAATAAAATCGCAAAGGAGGGGCTTAAAAATAAACAGTTCTTCACAGCTGCTACACTAATTTTAGAAAGCATTAAATTTTACGAGCAGTTAGATATCGCACAAGATATAGTCTTAAGAGAGATGGTTAGAAACGTCTACAAATACTATTATAAAGCGGCGAATCTCAAAAAAATCGGGTATTCTCATATTGTTCACTCATATGTGTTAGCCACTTTATCCAGCATCCTAAACGGCAAGGTCAAAAAAGCATGGGAAATTATGTCTGAAATTGACTCTGAGGGGAAAACAGTTCGTATTTTTAAAGAAATGATACAAATGATTATTGAATGGGTTTCCGAGGGAAAACGAGTTAAAATTGAAAGCTTTCCATATAGAATAAAGAAAATTATAGAAGGATCTGAAGAAATTATGTATATTATTTCTTTATTCAAGAGCTTTCAACCACCACCTCAGTTCCTTTCTTAGCATGTGGTAAATTTATATCACATCAAAAATACTGAGTTTAAAGATCTAGAGGGATATATAATTATGAACACTAACAAAAATATAGTCCTAATTTTTGATTTAGATTTTACTCTTATCAATAATAGGGAGGGAATTGTAAATTCCTTTAATTATGCGCTAAAAAGATATCATCTTCCTCAGCTTATTACGACTAAAATTGAGAAAATGATAGGTACCCCTCTAGAAAAAATGTTTGCTCAAGTAACTGATATGGATGCAACCCCATTATGTTCAGCCTTCAGAGAATTTTATGTATCTGAGGGTATTTTCCAAGTAAAAGTATTTCCCGGCGTGAAAGATTTACTTATAGAGTTAAATAAATGGTTTACTTTAGGAGTGATTACTTCGAAAAAAGAAGAGATCGCAAAAAAACTACTGCATTATCTAAAATTTGCCCGATGTTTTGATTTTATTTTAGGAGAAACTGAACAGAGAAAAAGCAAAACGGATCCCAAATTACTTCAATATTTACTCAAAACATATAAAGGTTTTCACTTTGTTATGATAGGAGACACACCTCATGACAGAGAATTAGCTGAAGAACTGGAATGCCCCTTTATTGGAGTCCTTACGGGTATGCATTCTTATGAAGAGTTAAAATCGAATAGAAAGAAAGTTAAAAGTTTAATCCTAAATAATGTTGTAGAGATTACTTCACAGAAAATCTATTCTCTTTTTGATATGTAAATTTCATAGGGTCAAAATTAGAACAAAAAATAAAATAAAAAAAGAAAAAGGCTTTATTATTCCTTTAAATCTTCGTATTGTTTCATGAATTCTTCGGGTTTCCATTGCGTGTCCATATATTTAATAATACCTGAACTGTCTCTTGGGCCTACAACAACCCACGCATCTGCCTCATCTTCAAGAGCACCACTTAATCGGGCTGCCATACCCGGAATAATTAATATTCGATGGTCTACTTTATCAAATGCTTTAAATTCCTTTACAGCTTCAGCAATAGAACCCGCATTGAACTGACCTCCAGCTACAGCTGATTCAATTCCAATTCCTTCGCTATCCACTACTAAAAGCCAGCTATCAATATTTCCACTTTTAAGATCTTGTTCAACGGGAATTTTCGTCATACGATAATTTGAAGTAACAAATATCGGGGCCATTGGTCCAGGTTCTCCGACTTGATATAATCCAGCATCAACAGCGGGATATATTCTCGGATCAGAATATACCGTTTGTCTCATGGTCATTAAAGCCAATAAAGCCCAGATATCCTCTTTTTTCTGACCAGTATGAAGAACTATTAAAGAAGTGGCGACTGCAATCATCATTGCACCCATAATAATTTCTTGATATTGGTGTCGCCATAATTCATCTTTATCTTTTACCTCAACCTGACTCCAATAAGCGGCTGGAACTCCCATTATTGGCCAGCCAGCATTCACATCTTCCTTATCAATTGCAGCAGTCCTTATCTGTATAATATTATCATAGGTTGCTGCTAAATTACCTGATCCGAAAAGTGTGCCCGCATCTAAGACTAATTCTTTAACGCCTAATTTTTGTAAGGTAGCGCTCAATGACATTAATTCCTCAATATCCGTAGAGGTTGCCACCATAGGTAAATTATTTTGAACGGCAAATTTGCCAATTTGTTCCCAAGTATCTTTTGTTGCCGCATACAAGAGCGGTCTCTTATCTTTTATTTCTCCAGCAGCAGCTAATAAATTATCGGCATTAAAACAACATAGCATCACGGGAAGATTTGAAATTTCCGCGATTTTTTTCGCAGCTGCTTTAAAGTTATCAGCCTCTCCTGAAACACATCTCAGGGCGATACCATTAATTTTTAATACATCACCAATTCGTTCAACGGTTAAATCTGTTAAATATTTAACCATTTCTACTAAATCAGATTCAGCTAAGTCGTCAGGAATTTCAAGAAAAATAGCGGTTTCATTATAATAAGTGAGCTGGTGTCGCATCAATACCTCTTCACCGCCAATTACAACTTCTCTTTCTCCTACACCAATTCTAACAGGTTTTTGGGGTGGTGTGGTGATTTCAATCAATTTATTACGATTCTTAGCTTGCTTAGGATCCTGCATTAAGTGTGTGCAGTCTTGGACTCTTACTTTTCTTTCTAAAATATCAGTGGCAAATGCCATACAAGTCTCGTACCCGCATTCTTTGCAATTGCTTTTATCAAGCAATGCGTAAACATCCAAGGGTGAAGCTCTTCCCATATTAAATCTCCATTTAATGAAATTTAGAATTTTAATATAATATGTGTAAATCAATTGTGTATAGAATTAAAAACTTATTTTTTGTAATTCGAAAATCTGTGAATAGTGTCTAACGGATATAGTCCACTAGATTATAACAAAAAAAGGAAAAGTAAGTTGAATCTTTTATCTTGAAATCGAAATTAAAGGTAAAATTATAGAAGAAAAACGTAAATAAATAAGCAAAATTAACAAAAATCAATTCAATTAGCTTTGAAGCTTTAGAATCCTTTCCAGAATTTTTTAATGGGCTCTTGCAAAGTATCCTCAATTTCCCCTTCAAAACCCTCAAACACGCTTACATCACTATCCCATTTTTGAAACCATTCATCAGAATATTTAGTTTGAAATCGTGATACTATCTTTTCTAACTCCATAGCAACTTTTTTTTCTTTTGCTTTTTTCTCCGACGACGCCACAAAGATATAGTTTTTGGTTTTTTTCAGTATGAACCTTTTATCGGACAATTCAAAATTTGACAATCCCCCTTCAGCAAGTTTTTCTGCAAACATATTAAGTGCGCTCATTAAAGCACCAAAAAGTTGAGATTTCATTTGAGCATCAAATAATCGGTTAAATAATACAGTTCCCGAGTGAGTAAGTATCCATATGTCTTGTATAACTTTCATTTTTTATATCCCGTGAGAATTAAAAATTCGTTTTAATTCACTTCCTATAATTCCTAGTATACTCCTTATACTATTTAAATATATTTTAGTCAATAAGTATAAATATATAACACTATTGTAATTGAAAAAATAAAAAAAAAGAGAATTAAGAAATAAGCTTATCACTAATTTTCTTTGGTAAAAAGAATCCGAAATAGAATTCTATCGCACTTGTAATTAATATTATCCTTATTAAAATTAAGGTTATCGCGTTTAAAGAAAGTGATGCATCTAATATGGCTCCTACACCAAAGCTAATCCAGGCAAGTAATAAAAACCGTCCTTTCCATTGAACCTCGGGGTCGTCAAGTTTCATGGATTTGACAGCAAAGATAATACCCGTGATAAGAAACATAAATACTCCTCCTAATACGAAAATCAATAATAGCGGGCTATGAGACGAGTCAAAAGTGCTATTAAGGGTTCCTACCATACTCAAATTAGTTGCCAGTCCGATAATGATTGTTAACTCCCACACAATTGCAAATCCAAAAAAAATGATCAGGATAATGTTTCTGGATTTCGGTTGGAGAATTTCACAATAAGACCAAATCCAACATATTATCGCAAGAGGGATAAAAATATTTGCAATCATTAAATAGGTAAATGCGTCCAATTTCACATTAAAAAATCCATAGGATATAAATTGAAACGCAACGCCAAACCATGCAGAAGATACGAAAATGTATGAAAGGCCGACGGTAATTAAATCTCTTGTGCGATTAATAGCTATCGCCCTTGCGATTGCTTTTAGTCCAATGAAAATTGCAATAAGAACCCAGACTAAGCCGAGGCTCCCCTCAAGAATCTCAAATTGTGTTAAATCTGCTAATGCCATTTTTTTCCCGAACTCTTAAAAATTACTAAAATTTCTTCATATAAGTATCAATTATTATCTATAGTCAAGAAATAAGTTATATTTAAATCACTGCTATTACAAATATCTTAAAAAAGTCAATAAAAAATAATTCTAAATGTAATTAAAATCCATTCCAGAATTGCTTTATAGGATTTTCAAGTGAATCTCCGATATCTTCTTCAAAACATTCAAAAGCGCTTACATCACAATCCCAATTTTTAAACCAATCATCGGGAAACTTTTTTATAAATTTCTCTATTACATGTTCTAAACTTTCTACTAATTTTTTCTCTTTTACTTTTTTTGAGGCACTTGCTACAAAAGTATAGCTTCCCCTTTTCTTTAACACAAATTTTTTATCTGAAAGCTCAAAATTTGACAATCCTCCATCTGCTAGTTGTTCGGCAAACGTATTCAACGCGCTCATCAAAGCGCCAAAAAGTTGATTCTCCATTTGCGGATCAAAAACTCTACTGAATAAGACTGTTCCTGTATTAGAAAGGATCCAAATATCTTGGAGGAGGGGCATAATTAAACGATCGTATATTACTCAAGGTATTTAAATTTAATATACCAATTTCAATATTTATACTTTTATCAATAATCATTTGCTTTATTATATTTAAACTTGATCTCTAGAAAGGTAAAAAACCAGTAAAAACGTTAAAATCAAGTTTATTTAATTCGAAATCAGATATTTGTTAATAAAATATTTCTCATCTAACTGGGAGGAAAAAGCCCTCCTTATAATGCTATTGAGGTTAAAATTAATATGATCTTAGTAAGTATTAGTAATATAATTGAAGTTTTATTTTCAAAAAGAATAAAAAATTTCTATTTTTTTCTTAAATAATGCCACACAGTCTAGAAGAGTTCAAAAAATTTGATTCTGTGTTTCATCCAAAACACATCGCATTTATAGGGGCTTCTGAAAGCTCAAGATTTGGGGCTATGTTATATTTACCTGCGTTTAAGGATTCGAAATTTTCAGATACATTTTACCCTATTAATCCGAAGCATGATACAGTTTTGGGCTGGAAATCTTATCCTTCAGTACTGGATGTACCTTATCCTATTGATATGGCTTATATCTCATTAAAAATTAATGCTATTCCGCAAGTTCTTAAAGAGTGTGTGGAAAAAAAAGTAAAATGGGTAACAATATTTGCATCTGGATTTTCAGAAACTGGTGATCTTGAAAGTGCACAGAAAGAAAAAGAACTTCAGGAGATAATTAAGGGTTCGGATACCAGAGTGATTGGTCCCAATTGTTTAGGTCCGTTTAATACCGAAAATGGGATATCCTTTGCACTTAACTCTCCAAATGTAATTCCAGGATCCGTATCTTTTATGTCACAATCAGGTGGACATTTGACGCAATTATTGGACATCGGGTTTAAGCGTGATATAAGATTTAGATACGGCGTTTCATTTGGAAATCAAATAGATTTAAACGCCTTGGATTTCTTAAGACATTATCATTTAGATCCGAAAACTAAAGTGATTGCAGCATACTTGGAATCTTTTGGAACAGCATATGGCCATGAATTTTTTGAAGAGCTAAAAGAAACTACTAAAATAAAACCAGTTATTATATGGAAAGGAGGTCACACAGATGATGGCTCTCGGGCAGCATTTTCACATACAGGAGCTATTGCTTCAGATTTAAAATTATGGAAAGCAATGGCTAAACAAACTGGTGCAATATTAGTGAAAGATAATGAAGAATTCTGGAATACAATTAAGACTTTTGAAATACTATTTCCCAAACACATGCCTAATGGAAGAAATGTCGGAATCATAACTCCTGGAGGTGGTTCATCAGTTAATATGACAGATCTATTTGCTTATCATAACCTTAAGGTCCCAGAATTAACTCATAATTCTCAAGAAAAATTGGCTAAAATTTTACCTCGAGAAAATGTGAATGTTAAAAATCCAATAGACTTAGGAGCACCGGGATTTGTATTAGAAATTTTTGCTTCCTGTATTGAAATTGCTGTAAAAGATCCAAATCTCGATATTATTGTTGTTCCTCTTTGGCCAGATCACTTATATAATTATATTATTAAGAGAATGATTCAAATTCAGCAAAATACTCCGAAGCCATTTTTATTTTGCTTGCCATGGATTGCAGATTCATTTGATTTGGCAAAAAGATTCAAAAAAGTAGGAAAATTATTAAGAAAACAAAGGCAACTTTACTTCTTGTCTTTTAAAGAAGCAGCGAATAGTATCTCTCTCTTCTGTGACTATGCCGATTTTCTAAAAGCTCATAATATTCAAATTTCTAATAGCTAGCTGAATTTTAATAGAAGTATTTACAATTTTAAATATTAAACATAATAAAAAGATAAGATAGATATGTCTAAGGATTTTAAATGGAAGTTTCCATACCCCTCCCGAAGGATGCCTATTTGCGCTAAAAATATTGTTGCAACCTCTCAGCCCCTTGCTGCTCAGGCAGGTTTACGAATGTTGCTTAAAGGCGGGAATGCTGTTGATGCCATTATCGCAACTGCAATTACTATAGCAGTTGTAGAGCCTACAAGTAATGGTTTAGGGAGCGATGCATTTGCTATTTTATGGGACGGGAAAAAACTTAACGGGCTTAATGCTTCGGGTAGATCTCCCGCAGCATGGACGCCAGAATATTTTTCAAAATATAAAGAAATGCCGCTCCTTGGCTGGGATACAGTTACCATCCCGGGAGCTGTTTCAGCTTGGGTTGAGCTATGGAAAAAATATGGACAGCTTTCTTTTAAAGAATTATTTGAGCCCGCCATCGACTATGCGAAAAAGGGATATTTAATTTCACCGATTACGGGTGATGTGTGGAATCCCTTATCTAGAGTTTTTAAAAAGTATCCCGGTTATCGTGAAGCTTTTCTACGAAACGGAAAAGCTCCTAAGCCAGGGGAGCTATTTAAATTTCCGGATCAAGCACGCAGCTTGGAATTAATTGCAGAATCAGAGGGGGAAGCTTTTTATCACGGAGAATTAGCAAAAAGAATCATTGATTATGCTAAAAAGACGGGTGGAACTATGACCCTTGAGGATCTTGAAAATCACAATCCTACATGGGTAGAGCCTATAAAAATTGAATATAAGGGTGTGGAATTGCATGAAATTCCCCCTAACGGTCAAGGATTAGCTGCGTTGATAATGCTCGGTATACTGAAGAATTTTGATATAAGTTCCTTTAAGCCAGATTCTGTGGATTCTATCCATCTTCAATTAGAAGCTATGAAATTAGCGTTTGCTGACGCTCATCGTTATATTTCCGATCCCTCTACTCTCGAATTTGATCCAAAATATCTCCTTCATCCTGAGTATTTAAAAGAGAGGGCAAGTCTAATTGATAGTCAAAATGCCCAAAATTACGAATATGGCTTACCTAATTTTGGAGATACCGTCTATTTAACTGCTGCTGATGAAAATGGCATGATGATTTCATACATTCAATCTAATTATTTTGCGTTTGGTTCCGGAATTGTCATACCTGGTACAGGCATTAGCCTCCAAAATCGAGGTGCTGGTTTTGTATTAGAAGAGGGACATCCCAATCACGTTGGTCCAAATAAACGACCTTATCATACCATAATACCTGCCTTTGTTACCAAAAATCGTGAACCTCTAATGAGCTATGGAGTAATGGGAGGACCCATGCAGCCGCAGGGACATGCACAGATGATGATTCGCATATTTGAATACAAACAAAATCCACAAACAGCAAATGACGCTCCCCGTTGGCGTGTAATGGACGGTCTTGATGTAATAGTAGAATCAGAGTTCAATAAAGAGACAGTGAAAGCACTTAAGGAGAGAGGACATAAAATTTCGACCAGTCATTTTGTTGAATTTGGAGGGGCTCAAATGATCTACAAAGTAGATGGTGGATATATAGCCTCATCAGATCCGCGAAAGGACGGACAAGCTGTCGGTTTTTAAATAATTAAAAAATTACTGTTAAAATTTAGATTATTTCTTTTGAAAAATTTAAAATAAAAAAAAAGAAGTATATATTTGTAAGGTTAAAATGATTAGGGAAGCGTTATTTCATTTGTATCTTCGTTTAGATTGATGATTCCCTTTACAGCCATTTGCTTTATTGTCCTCACAGCCATAATAGGGGGAACATCAAGTTGTTTTTTCAAATCGTCTAAATTTGCAGAACCCTTCCCCATAATTGTTGCGAGAATATCTACTTCATGAATTTCTTCATCAGAATTTTCCATCAAATAGGACGCAAAAAAGCTCATTTGTTTTGATTCGTTAATCTTTTTCTCTAACTCATCCATTTTATTAGCATAATCAGTTTTCAAATCACTTTCTCTTGATTCATTATCAACTTTTTTCTGATCTAATGTGGTTTTTTCAGACTCTTTTGCAGTGATTTGTTCATTTACGGTATCTAATTTAGAAAGCAATGTCTCCAGTTCAAATTGTGGTTTTTTCAAGTCATTTGTCGTGGTTTCAAGAGTGGTAGTAAGTTCCGTAATTTTTGATGTTAAATCATCTTTGGTAGCCTTAAGATCTTCAAGTTTTTTATCCAAACCTTCGGACTCTGTTCGTAAGCTGGTTATTTCTGAATTCTGTTCTTTAATTTTCTCTAATAATTGTTCGTTTTCTGCTTGCACTGTTTTCATGCTTTTCCACGTATTACTTAAATTTTGAACTATATCCTCTCCGTGTTTATTTAAAAGTTGATGGTAGGTGTCAAAAGCTGTCTCAAATTGTTCTATTAAAGCTAGTATCTCTTTTGCGCTCATTATATATCAATCTCCCCCTTTAATGTTACTGTTCCGGCTGCCTCATCATATTCAATGGGCCCGCCTTGTTCAATCATTTTCTTTAAAATCTTTTTAGCTGTTTCTTCTTTCATATCGATCGCTAAAGTAATGTTTCTTAGCTCTAATGTAGCATCTTTCTGTAATGACATTATAAATTGCAGGAGCTGAGAAACGATATATTTAGATTTTATTAACGCTTTCATCGCAGCAACTCTATTAATATAAGAATTTGCAAAGATTTCTTTCTTTTCAAACTCAGTTTTTAGTTGTTCTTCAATTTGGGTCATTTTTTCATCGAATTCATCTTGAAGGGTTGATAATTCTTGAATTCTATCTTTTAATTCTGCTAATCGTTGGCTCCGGTTTTCTAATTCTTCCTTTTTTGACTTAATTTTCTCTTGAGTTTCATTTAATTCATTTTGAACTTTTTGAATCTTGTCCAATAATTCTTGACGTTGTTTAGATAATTGACTATTTTCCTCCTCAAATTTGATGATATCTCTGTTAATCTGCGATATCTTATTCTTAAGGGAATTTATTTCATCGTCGTTAGATTCAATAGTTTTAACGTTATTGTTTTTTTCATTTTCGAACTGTTCTATTAAATTTAATAAGTTTGACGGATGATCCTTTAGTTTCGGAACAGTTTCAGAGTTTATCCCGGTTATTTCTTCTATAGTACTAATAATTTTCTTTAAAGATGTTTTCGCGTTAGTTATTTCACTCATAGTACTAACTCCTTTAAAATGTTCTTAAAAGTCTAATCTTAATTATTTAATTTAAATTTTCTTAATTCGAATAAAAATAGAGATTTTAACTAAACTTTAACAAAAAATAAGGTTTTAAAAACCATTTAAAATTAATTCAAGTTAAAGTACAAACCTATTTATTCAGTAGCTAAAATGAATGATCAAGATATATACGAGCAATTAATGAGTCATTTATCTAAATTAGCGATGAGTTATGCGCCCAGAGAAGATTTACTTCCAATTTTAAAGGAAAGTCTTAATCCAGAGGAAGCCAAAGTAATCCTCGCATTACCTAATTATGTAATACCATTACAAGGTGCTAGGATTAGTGAAATTTCAAAAAACTCGGATCTCTCTTTAGATAAACTTAAACTAATGCTTGGAAATCTTTCAGAAAGAGGGTTAATATATTCATGTAAAGATGAAAAAGAAGGGGATATAAAGTATGCCATCAATCAGCCAGGTTATGGGTTTCCGCAAACTTTTTTCTGGAAGGACGAGGCTACTCCTCATTCAAAAAACATGGCAAAACACATTCTAAAATATTTTAATAATGAAGTAACAAAAGAAGTATTCGCTCCTACACCAACACCTTTTCGGTTTGTCCCAGTTGACGAAACGATTGAACCTGATATCCAATCGGTAATGCCATATCAAATCATGAACAATATAATTGAAAAGGCAAGAGTTATTGCCGTTTCGAACTGTTCATGTAGGGTTACAACAAAACTTATAGGAAGAGACTGCGGACATCCGTTAGAAGTATGCATGAAATTTAATGAATTAGCAGAATATGTAATTCAAAAGGGATTTGCAAGAGAAATTTCTAAAGAGGAAGCCAAGAAAATTAATAAATGGGCTTCCGAAGCAGGGTTAGTTCATTTTGTAGATAATATTATCGATAATGTGCTCCAGAATTGTAATTGTTGTGGCTGCAGTTGTTGGAATCTGGGACGTATCAAGCGTAGAAAAATCCCGAGAGATGAAATAATTGCCACTTATTTTATTCGCAATACTATTGAAGATAATTGTATAGGATGTGGTAATTGTATTGAAATCTGTCCTGCTGATGCTGTTCATTTAGTAGATAACATTGCTCAAGTAGAAAGAGACTGGTGTATTGGCTGCGGTGTTTGCGTATCCAAATGCCCGAATGATGCAATTAAAATAGTTATTCGGGATGATTTAAAAAATAAAATCCCTGAAAACACTTTTGAAGAATTGCATCAACAAATATTAGAAAATAGATGGAAATAACCTATTTAGATACCTCACATTGAACTTATCGTTGATTTTTAAAATTTTTTTATCAGCTATAATTTAAAACCAACGTAAATTATAAATCTAACATAAAAAATTATTGATATGAAAACAAGAAAAAGTGAGAAATTGAAAGTATGGCAGAAGATTTCCAAAAAAAAAAAATTGAAGAATTAGAATCACAATTAGAAGTAAAAAATAAAGAAATTTCTAATTATCTCAATAGAATAGAATATCTAGAAGATACGATAATGGAAATAGAAAATGATTCCTCTAAAGGAACTAAAAAAAGCGAAATTCCCTTATTAAAATTTCAAAAAGAGGAATTAGAAAGAAAATATCGTGAATTGAAAGATAAAATGGGATATATACGTGCTGAGAATGTAAAACTAAAAATAGAACTTGAAAAGCAACGAAAATCTAATCCAAATTCAACTTCAATTCAAATCGTTACTCAAAATCCCTTTTCAAATCAAGTTATTACCTCTCTCGCTAAAGATGTTGTCTATATCGAGAATGAAATTAAAAAAGCAGATATGAATAAAGAAGAAATTGTTCGGAAATTAAAGCATTTTATGAAGCTCATTAAGGATGGATAGAATTTTATGGATATAAATCCAAACTTGAATGCCCTTCTTATTGGAATCCTTTTAAATAATCATAACAATAATAATTAAAATCAAAAGACTTAATTTTTCAAAGATCATTCCAATTAATTATCAATAAGTCAATATTTGAGAGATGAAATTAATTGATAAAAGAGGGAATATTAAAAGGGGCAGACCGTAAAGAACCGATCTGGAAAAAAACTAAACTTGGAGAACCCTTTAAGAAAGCATTAGACACATTTAGGGAGAGTGTGCTTGGACGTGATGATTTTGATCCCACAGCATTATTACAATTTGGTTTGTTTATGTCAATGGCAGTAATTAATATGTTAAAAGAAAATGAAGCCACTTTTGGTGTAGAAGGTCAAAAAGCAGCAAATAGGGCATTGATCAAAACAGGATATAATGTAGGAAAGGAAATTGTTGAAAGTGCGGAAATACCACAAGATATTACTCCCATAGAATTAATGAGTTTTATAGCCACGATTATTAATACGCAAGCTTGGACTTCAATTGAGGACCCTACTATTGATAGCGAAGATCAATGCTCATTTAATATATTATGGTGCCCATTACAGGATGTATACCGAGCATTTGATTGTAGAGTCCAGAGGTATTTGGTTCAAGGAATTATAGATGCATTTAGGGAAAAAAATCCTTTTGGGAATGATTATCAGGTAGAATTCACTCAAACCATTCCGGCTGGCGCAAAACATTGCCGATTTGTTATTACAGAAAAAAAACCCGGTGAACTGGATAAATGGGAGGGATATTCAAAAATATTAGAGAAAAAAGCTATGAAAAGATTGAAAGAAAGACAAAAATAACTATTATTTTTCCTTCTAAAAACTTTTAACATTAATTTTATGTTTTTTTATTTTTGGAATTGAATATAGGATTGTAAATTCAATAATAAATAGCTCAAAAAACTTACTTAGTATAATAAGTTTTATATAAAAATGAGAGAGAATTATTATTTAAAAGTCTTAAAATTTTATTAAAAAAAGTGATTTTATGTCTGATAAAAGTATAATCCCAACATATACTATAAATGATAAACTTATATGGAGTTTGGCGAGTCTAGGAGGATCAATAATTTCTGGAATATTTGCAGCATTACTTCTCTATTTTTATCAAGTTTATTTAGGTTTGGATGCGTTCTTGATAGCGATTGCCGCAGCGATTTATGCAATCTGGAATGCAATAAACGATCCGCTTTTTGGCTATATTTCTGATTCAAAAAGCTACAAAAAAAAGGGTCGGCGTATACCTTACATGAGATACACAACTCCGTTATTGGCCTTTGGATTTATCTTGGTTTGGTTCGTACCGTTAACATTGGACAATTTTTCCATCTTTTTATGGATGTTAATTTCAATGTTAATATATGATACGGCCTATACGATAATTTTTCTCATGCAATCTGCTTTATTACCGGAAATTACTGAAGATGACCACGAAAGAGGTGAGTTCAATAAATATGCAGGGCTTTTCTATCTTATAGGAGTAATTATCGGATTTGTCATTCCCGAACTTTTACGGCCTAAGGTTGGTCAAATATCATTAATACCGTTATACATAGGAGTAATAGCTGTGGGAATTATAGGTTCCATATTTATCGTAATTCCAACATATAGGTTCCATGAACGTCCGGAATTCACGCTTGTTGACGAACCTGTAGGCCTTGTTGATGCCATTAAATACACTTTTAAAAGCAAAGCATTTATAATAGTTGCGTGCGCCAATTTCATGAGTATCTTTATGCAACAGATACTCTTAGGATTAATGTTCTATTTGGGAGATTATGTCTTGCGCACTTCTACTCTCTATTTAGTTTTATCTTTATTTGTTGGGTTAGTAATTGGTACGTTATTTGCTAATATCCTAGCGGGAAAATTAGGGGTAGTAAAGGCACAGCAAGTACTATTAATTATTGGTGCAATCTTCCTAATGGTAATCCCCTTCGTTCCTAATTTTTTTATTTATGTATGCTTATTTTTTGCTGGAGTTGGAATATCGGGACCATTAGTTTTGACTAATGTGCTTTTTGCTCAAGTTGCCGATGAGGACGAAACTATATCAGGTGTAAGGAGAGAAGCTATGTTTTTTGGAACAAACGCACTCATAACTAAACCTGCTCAATCTGTTGCCATAGCAGTAGCCGCTATTTTATTGCAGTTATCTGGTTTCATACCAGCTGGAGAGAAAGGAATAGTTCTTGATCAACCTGAATCTGCAATATTTATGATGAAAATAGTAGTTGGTTTTCTTCCGGGACTTGCTCTTTTGATCGGCGCACTAATTTATATTTGGTATCCCCTGAAAGGTGAATATTTAACGAAAGTTCAAGAAAAAGTATTAAGGATGCATGAAGAAAAGCATGCAAAATTAATGGAAAGACAATCTTAAAAATAAATTCTCTTTTTTTTCCTTTTTTAAACTCATAATAGTAAAAATAAGACTGAGTTTTCTTTATTTATGTTTTAAAATCTGCCCATTTAAAGTTCCAATATGATTTCCTCTCTCAACCGTAATTTTACCATTCACAATAACATAATCAATACCAACAGGGTATTGACAGCCGTTCTTATATGTTGCTTTATCAATGATAATTTCGGGATCGAATATAACTAAATCAGCTTTATATCCTGGCTTAATTATGCCCCGATTCTTTAAATGAAGGATAGAGGCTGGTAATGAAGTCATTTTTCTAATTGCTTCCTCTAGTGATATAATTTTTTTTTCTCTCACAAATCGGCTTAATATTCTGGGAAATGTACCGTAAGCGCGAGGATGAGTGTTTCCTTCTAGAGGGATTATACCATCTGATCCAATACTTACAAAGTCTTGTTTAAACAGAGATCTTATGCTTTTTCTTTCATTCATCATTTTCATAGAAACCATTATGGCCCCCTCCTCATCCCTTATGAAATCTAGTAAAGCATCAAGAGTATTTTCATTCGGATAAAGAGTTTTTAATGCTTTTTCTAACTTAAAACCTTGAATTTCTTTATTATATAACACAGAAATGATATTAGTGTTTCTCCCTAAATAAGAGATGATCCCCTCTATTATTTCTGATTTTGAAATACCTTCAGGAACGTTTTTTATATAATTTGTTGTTAGTGTATTTAAAATTTCATTGATAATCCTTTTTCTCACTTCAGGATTTGTCAAATTTTCCTTAAAATTAGCGTAAACCCATGGCTTCAGTAAGAGCCCTGACAAGCTAGATGAGCTTGCCTCGTATGGATAAATATCTGCGTGGATATTGAGCCCCTCACTACGAGCTTTTTTGATAAATGCTATCATTTCCGGGGTTAAATCCCAAGCTGTACTACTCACTGCTTTCCAATGTGAAATCTGAGCTTGAACTTCTGCCTTACGAGCAATCTCTACGAGTTCGGTCATGCCCGTATCAATCACATTGGTCCCTTCATTTCTCATATGGGAATCATATATCCCGTTATATTCACTAACAACTTTTGCGAGTTCAATTATCTCTTCTGTAGATGTAATTATACCAGGTGAATAAATAAGGCCCGTGGATAATCCAAATGCACCTGCTTCCATTCCTCTTCTAATAATCGTTTTCATTATCTCAAGTTCCTTATTAGTAGCAGTTCGATCTTCCATGCCTAAAACGCTCGCCCTTACATTCCCATGTGGTATAAAAAACGCTAAATTTGGAGAAATTCCTTTTTTCTCGAGTAGCTCCATATATTTTTGAATCGTATCATACAATTGTAGTTTTGAAGAGCCAAACATGTTGGTGACAAAATTAGCATAGTAGTTTCGTACCTTATCATTGGCAGGGGCGAGTCCTAAACCACACATTCCCACAACTAGAGTTGTCACTCCTTGCATAATACTCGGTTCAGCCTTATTAATTTGGAGAATCGTCAGATCGGCATGTGAATGCATATCGATAAATCCTGGAGCAATAATTTTACTCGTAGCATCAATTAGAATGTTTCCATTTGATGCTAAATTAGGTCCGATTTCCTTAATTTCCTCATTTTCTATCAATAGCTCACTTTTATATTGTGGGGTACCAGTTCCGTCAATAATTGAGCCATTCTTTATTAGAATTCCCATAAAAAATCTCTTTTCATTTTCAAATAATCTATTAAGTTAGTTAATTTAGATAATCAGAAAAATTTTAAATCAGTTTAGAATTATACTCTTAAATTTAAAGGTGAATTAATATGGCTAATGTCAGTTCAAAAATAGAAAAGAATAATGTACCCGAAATAAAAGAGAAGCATCTACCCCAAAAATTTAACTACATGAAAAATAAAGTGGTTGTACTCCCATTAGATGAATATTCACCAGAAAAAATTCAAAAAACTTTACGATCCATAATCAATATGTTAGGAATTAAGGAGTACATCGCCAATAAATCAGTTTTGCTAAAACCTAACCTTCTCGCTCCATCGAAAAATGCATTTACTCCTCCCGAAATTGTGTTGGAATTAATTAAACTTATAAAAACAGATATGCTTGCAAAAGAAGTGCTCGTTGGCGACTCCACAATGACCAAAAAATTAACTAGTATTACTTTTAAAAGAAGTAAATTCAATGATATTTGTGAAGCAGAAAAGGTTAAAACTCTTAACTTTTTTGAATCTGAACGAATTAAAGTCAATTTAAATAATCCTGTATATGACGTTGAAGAAATAATTTATTTACCAAGAGAAATTAAGGACATTGATATAATTATTAATCTACCCAAGTTAAAAACTCATAATGGATATGTTTATACCGGTGCGATTAAAAATCTTTTTGGTCTTTTAGGAAATAAAATGAACATGCATATGACGCATAAAAATAAAATAGAATTTCAAAAAATGCTCGCAGACATATTTTTTGCAGTAGAAGAAACTAATAGTAGCGATTTCCCCAAGATTTTAACTATTATGGATGCAGTCATAGCAATGGAGGGTAAAGGTCCTAGAGCAGGTAAACCAAGGAAAATTGGCCTTATGATAGCGGGATTTAATCCTGCAGCGGTAGATATTGTAGGATATACATTAATGAATGGAAATCCGACTAATTTAGATGCCATAACCTCATTAGCAAAAAGAACGGAACTTCCTGTTGATATTAATCAGTTAGACATTATTGGAATAGATAACATTAATAATTTCATTATTAAAGACTTTAAAAAACCTAAAATTTCCCTCCTGAAAAAGGATCGGATTAGAGAGGGTACTCTTATTTCAAAATTATCAGAAAAATTAATGAAAATATCTATAAAAATCAATCGCAAACGATGCATCCTCTGTGAAGAGTGTGTGAGACACTGCCCTGCGGAAGCCTTAGTCAAGAAAAACGATCGGATTTTTGTTGATCATGATAAGTGTATTGAATGCTTTTGTTGCGGAGAAAGTTGCCCTAATAATGCCATAAGTGCTAAATTTTACATCTTTAGAGTTCTCCCCTTGGCAATTTTATTGTTTAGTATAGCAGCAATAATTATCCTATGGTTCATAACTTCTCTCTTTTAAATTGTAGTTTTCAATTATTAGGAAAACTTACAAATTTGCTTTATTATCATAAAAATATCTCTTCTCCTTGAATCTCTTTCAACTTTAACCTCATAAATTTAAATATCTTTCTTCTCTTATTATAATGATACCTCAATGAGAGAAAATAAGAAGAATTTCCCAGTTGGAAAACTCAAACACGACTTTTTAGCTAGAATACTTGATAATTTCATTTCTGATTTAGCTATTCAAGACGAAAGAGTAATTATGGGATCTAAAATTGGAGAAGACGCGGCTGTAATTGATATGGGGGAAAAATATTTAATTGCAAAAACGGATCCCATTACATTTGCTACAGATGAAATAGGCTATTATGCTGTAAATGTTAATGTAAATGATGTAGTATGCACGGGTGCTAAACCAAAGTGGTTTCAATCCACTATTTTATTACCCGAAAAAAATACAACTGAACAATCTATTGAAAGTATTTTTAAAAGTATCCATGATACATGCAAGTCTATGAATATAACGGTAATTGGGGGGCACACAGAAGTGACTCCTCGGCTTGATAGGCCAATTGTAATTGGTTCTTTATTGGGGGAAGTTGAAAAAGAAAAGCTTGTTTTAACCTCTGGGGCAAAACCAGGAGATGCGATTATTTTAACAAAAGGAATATTTATAGAAGGGACGGCTATAATTGGCCGTGAAAAAGAAACAGAACTCTTAAAAAGAGGTTTTGATTTGTCATTTATAAACACATGTAAAAATTACCTCTTTGAACCAGGTATAAGTGTTTTTAAGGAAGCACTTTTAGCCGGAGAAAACTTTGAGATTAATTCTTTTCATGATCCAACGGAAGGTGGCTTATACTGCGGCATCGCAGAAATGGCAATAGCTTCTGAAACGGGAGTCCTCGTTGAAGAAGAAAGAATAAAAGTGCTACCAGAACCATTAGAATTAAGTAAGATTTATAATTTAAATCCGATGGGAACTATATCTTCAGGTTCATTATTGATTACTTTACGCGATGATAATGAGGAATTCTCTAAATTAATTGATATTTTAAATAAAAACAACATTTTAGCTAATAAAATCGGTAATGTTGTAGATAAAAAGAAAGGGCTAATGATAAGAAGAAAAGATGGAAAAATCCAACCTCTAAAATACTCTGAAACGGACGAAATTACCAAAATATTCTAAATAAACTCAGAATTTCAAGATAAATCATTATTTACCGAATATTTTTATATTCAGAATTTAAACTAATATTATATCTACATAATTTATTTTTGATTAATCTTTTATATTGATATCAACATCGACATATTGATCTATAAATTGGTTCAAAGTGGTAAATAAAGAATTAACTGAGATTCTAAATCAACTCAGTGAGATCTTTTCTGAGGAAATCTTTAATCTTAAAATGCATAAAAAAGCCTACTTCAATATTTTAGAAAAGAATAAAGATAAGTTCGAGAAATTCTTAGATCTCATAAGATCAAAATGGTTGGAATTTAAAAAAGTTAATCAGAAAAGAGTAATAAAGAAAACATTTACCAGCTTTTTATACATTAATTTCCATCAGTTCTTTAAATTATATTTACAGGATTTTTTTGGATTTGAAGCTGATTCCTTAGAACTAATTATAAAAGAAAATATATCAGATGATACTCTACTTTTAGAATACAAGTATCATTTAACCTCTGAAGAGATAGATCTTTATGAAGCTACTTCTAAAAAAGTTAAAGGTAACCTTTATGGTTTACTATTCTTTACAGGATATTTATATCTTTTAACTGATGTCATAGGGATTTTAATTAGAAAGACGATAGGAGAGAAAATCTTAATTAATCTCGATTGTGGAATAATAAAAAACGAAGATGACCATAATTTTCTAAATTTCTTGATATTAATTAGAAGTGATAAAAAAGAAGTTTATGTAAATTACTTTTATATGACATTATATTACTTTCTTAAACAATTTAAAGGAATCCCAGATGAATATTATGATAGATTGCTTAAAGGAAGAGAAAGATTATACCAAATTGCATTGGATCAATACCCTACGGTAAAAGAGAGATTAGCCAATTTACTATATTATTTTTATAAAAAATGTAATTTATTAGAAAACTTCTGTCCCTTGTTAGATTTTTTAAACTTTGTATGCTCGCGTGTTGAAGACTCTTCGTTTTCTAAACATGATGTTATTAGAAAAGAGTTTTTAGATAATTTTGATTATACTATTGAAAAAAAAAATTCATTAACCAGAATTTTCGATTTCTTGGATCAGAAAAGTACCCTTTATAGTACGTTTCAAGCAAATAATCTTCCATCTCAAAAATCTCAATTTAATTTATTTTTACTGATAATGAAATATTACTTTGCGAGTGGATTAGAAGCTTTTGAAGTGAGTGACTTACTATTTCTACCCGAGACGTTTAAAAAGAGGTTGAATCAACATAATAAATCTGTGAAGGAAGGAGTAATAGGATCAAATATTATCAATGATATAAATGAATTTATTAACTACTTTGCAATTTTGTCAAACAGTGGGGATATAAATAGCAATTTTAAAACAATATTTAATAAGGAAGTCTCTCAAATGAATTATCGATTTTTTAGGTCCTTTTTAAAGAGTTTTAATACGAAATTTTTATCTTTAATAGATAAAGAGAATGAGATATTATCTGAGAACCCGAAAAATGAGCTTTATACATTTAATATTATTGTAGACCATATTTCCAGAATGTTATACGTATTAATAGATAAAATTTTCCTCACTTCATCCAATCCCGATGACTCTTCAAAAAATTTTATTGATCCTCGAGGAAGATATATAGGGAAAAATATTGCTTTAAGAGTTCTTGAACTTTTTATTTTCCAAGAATTTAATTATTCAGATGATATCTGGCCCGAGATATTGATCTCTCTAAATGCTAATAAGGTTAAAAAAGATTTGAAAAATATTGTGGATATTCCTAATAAATCCTTTTATAATGATAAAGATTTAACCAAGTTTGTCACTACTTATAATCTGCAATCACTTAGTCCTGCATTATTTTTTGAAGAATGGTTAATAAATGAAATTATCTTGCCACTCAATAAGTTTATTTTGCATATTAGAAAATTAGTAAAGGACCCTTTTAATAAAAAAGAAATTACAGAACAACTTTTTAATTATTTCCGCAAGGATCGCAAGACGATAGATAAGAGAACATTAAATGAATTGAAATTTGTAAGTGAGCGACTTGCTCAATTTTGGGTTAGGAAATCGAATTAATATTCTACTTTAAATCAAAAATTTCTAAAAATTTTTGAAATTCTTTTTCAATATTCACAATAGGTAGGTCTAAAATTTCTGAATTTCTATCATTTTCTTTACAAATTAATCCTGAAATCATTCTTACATCAATAGATAATTGAGACTCAATCTCTTTAAAATTTTTTGCGCATAATATTGTAGGATAGTTCAGATTTCTAAATCCTTCAATAAAAATTAAGTCTACATTAAATGGACCAAGGGAAATCCATTTAATTACTTCTTCGATTTCAATTTTATTCTTGATAAAAATAACAGTCTCATTAAAATCATTCATTGTAATGGCAAATTTTGCCCCTGCTTGAGAATATTCGTATGTATCCTTTCCCTCTTTATCAATTTGATGCTCATGAATGTATTTAATAACTGCTGCATTGAGATTTAGTTTACTTTTTAGACCTTTAATAGCTTTAAGAATAAAATGAGTTTTTCCGCTTCCAGAATATCCAATTAATCCTATAACTTTAAGATTAGACTGCATTTTTCTTGACTTACTTAAAATCTATTATTTTGTAAGTTAGTTTGACCTAAGGATTTAGTGGATTTATATTTAATTATTCTATTAAATCAGCATCTATGATAATTTCCCTTAATATTTCTGTTTGTTTTGTAATTGTTAAAAATACGGGTAATTCCGACAAAAAAACTAGCATTAAATATATGCATATTATGGATTATCTAAGTTCTTAGAAAAGATCGAGACTTCTATAAATTTAAGAGCTTAAAATCAACTCTATCATGTATCTATCTTCCGGAATTTTAATTCTAGGTTAATAATTAAATATAAATAATAATTGACTTCAATTTTTCTTTAAATAATTACAGTTTTTGAGAATAATTTGCTTAACTTGATATAGAGAAGCAATATTATGATTGCTAAAACCTATAAAAAAAGATATCAAGATATTATCGAAGAAACCTATTATATTCCTCAGGTATCTAAGTTAAATTTGAACGAATTTCAAAAAAGGAAGTCATCACTCATTTCAGAACTAACTTTTTTACTTACTACTCATAATAATTCAAAAAATGAGTATACTAATATATCGAAATTAATCATCTCAACGTTAAACGCTCCTGAAGCGTATTTCTTAGATAAAATATTTTCCTTTAAAAAAATTAATCCATTTGAATGTTTTGATTTGAAAGATTATCTTGTAACGATTAAAAAAGTCAGCAGTTTACTAGGGCAAAATTCGTTTCTGCCAGTTCAAAAAATCTTAGAAAATTGTAATCTTGAAAGATTTTTCATAAAGCTCTTTTTAAAAGATTTTCTATTAAATAATCAGTATCTCAAATAAAATACATTATGGCAAACCAGCTCACTACCTTATGGAGGTTCTACAATTCAGCAAATATTATTAAAGTTTTCATACATATTTATAATATATTTTCAACATTTACAAAATAGTACTGTGAATTTATGTCCAAAAAAGGAGAACGAATCGTATTTGATGCTAATTTTTTTATATGTATGCTGGCGGTAAAAGCAAAGAATATTCTTGAAAACTTAAACAGGGCAGCAAAAGATTTAGAACTTGATTACTATATTTCTGAAGTTGTTCTTAATGAAATAAAATCTCCAACAACATTTAAAGATAAACTGAAAAAGATTGTAAATGTTGAAAAAGTTCAAGAAAATGAGATTTCAGATATAAAGGAAGATTTAAAACAGTATAATGTTAAATTTCCTGCCCAAGATCCTGATTTATCTCTTGTGGTTTTAGGTAAGAGACTTATGGGTGATGATGATAAAACACCCTTACATTTAGTCACAGATGATTTTAAATTAGCTAAAAATACAAATCTCTTATTTAGGGGTAAATTCAATATCTTGTCTCTCTCAAGTTTCCTCCTAAAACTTCAGAGAACGTCAACGAAACCACAATTACGGAATTATTTCAAAAATATTTGGCAGAAAAGTTTAAATTACACTTTGAGCTACATGATTGAACGCTCAAAAATATATCCAGCAGAGCAAAAAATTCAATGGCTTATTGAAAAAGCAATCAGCGTGACTGAAGATTCAATTCTATCATCTGATCTTGAAATCGTGAATCCAGATGCTGGTGTAAGATTTGAAATTGGGGCAACTAAGTATGCGGAGGAGCTAGAAGTATGTGAAAAATATATTGAAAATCAAAAACTACCTCAAAGTGAAGAACAAAAAGTTGAATCTATAATTACCTTTCTTGAAAATCTTAAGATTTCACGAGAATACATCAAACGAGCACGAGAAGCCATAATCAAAAATGAATCCAAAGATGCAGTAAAGTTTTTAAAAAAAGGAAATGGATTTTTAGTTTCATTATTACAATTAGCTTCGGGGCAATTAGAAAAATATAAAGATTATCAAATTGTTGAACAACTTATATGTTCAGAAATCAGTAAAATGGAATTCTTACGAGCATTCCTCCTCGTTTCTCTTGGTCGGATCAGTACTTCTATAGATTCTCTTGAACGAGCTGCCTTATTTTCAACGATCATTCATAATTTTCAAACATGCTTGACATTAAATTATGTTAAAGCATTGATTTTGTTATTTCATGGTTTATATTCAAACGCCATAATGCAATATAACTTCACAGAAGAACTCGCTGAAATCTACAATGATGATAAGTTAAAACTTAAATGCCTAATTGGTAAGGCAATTGCTATTTATATTCAAGGAGAGGATAGGAATACTGCAATAACCATCATGGATGAAATTTCGAATATAGATCTTGAAAAAAATTTCTTAGATGCTATTATAGTATTTAGTGAACTTGGTGATTACTTCTTAGCTTTGGGGCATTCTCAAATTGCTGCTAACCTTTATAATGAAGCACTAGAAATAAGTATTGATTACAAATTATCTTTTAAAAGCGATATTTTAATCGAAAAATTAAAACGGGCATATATAGCGACTGTACTAGAAGGATATTCTGCAGAAGATATTATGGTTGATAAACTGGACATTTTACTTGACAAGGCTTATTCAGTGAAAGATGTTGAAAAATATAACGAGCAAATTAAAAAGATTTCAAGTTTTAATATCCTGTTTTATACACCTTTTCCCCACATCTCAGGAAAAAAAAAAGTAATCCCTTTTTCTAAGCTTCCAGATGAGCTAAAAGAAGACTACTTAGAAGTAGTTCATTTTGAGAAACTAGACAATGAGAAACAAAATCAAGTCCTTTTTATTGTCTCTCACTATGAACTAGGATTATTAGGGATTAAAGTGAAAACAGATGAAAATATCACAGGAATTGCTGAAAACTACTCCCTCAAATTAAAACCTACAAGTAAAGCAAAAATTTATGAACCTGATGAAGAATTAAAAGAAGCCTATTTAATTCGTGCTGTAATAGAAATTACGGCAATTAATCAATGCGAAATAATTTATACGCTTCCATCTTTCTTTAAACAGTTGAATCTATGAATATAAAAAATAAGATATTTAAGCACTTAAATATTTCTTGGCGATAGCGCCCCCTTTTGCAAATTTTGATATTTTTTCAATAAATTCTGTTTTAAGAGCCATTCGGTAATCCTCTTGGAATGCTATGAAAACTTTTTTGAACAAAAGGTTAAAATAGTTTATTCCAATATTTCCAGATTACACTTCATTTTTTTTTAGAAGACAATTCAATCTAAACTATTTAAAGAAAAATCAAAAGAACTAGAAAATACTAAAAAGATATAAATTTAAAATATTGTATTAGATTATGATTGAGATTTCCTTAGAACAAGCTCAACGTTTTATTCTTGAGAAACAAGGATTATTAACTACAAAACCAGCAAAATCGGTTTTAGAAGTTGCTAGAAAGATTCATAATATTCAAATTGATACTATCTCAGTTGTCGCAAGATCACATGATTTAACAATATACAATAGATTTGAGAATTACACTGAGAAGGAAATCTGGGATAATTTAAGGAGAAAAGAGTTATTCGAGTATTATTCACATGGACTCTGTTTAATACCTATAGAAGATTATCCATTCTATAAATTCTGTATGGATGATTATCGTGACAGAGAAAAAAACTCAAGGTGGGAGAAATGGTTAACAGTCAATCAAAAGATTGTAGATTTTGTTTTGAATAGGGTGAAAAAGGAAGGCCCATTGTCAAGTAAAGATTTCAAAGTTCCTGAAGAAAGAAAATCTAAAGGTTGGTTTGAATGGAAGGAAGAAAAGCGAGCGTTAGAATATCTATTCTATCGTGGTGATTTATTGATTAACCATCGAGAAGGTTTCCAAAAATACTATGATATACCAGAGAGAGTTCTCCCCCTAAATATTAGTCATGAACCAATGACCATTAAGGATGCACCTGATTATCTATTAAATACTACTTTATCATCATTAGGTATTTGTGATTATGAGGAAATTAAGAGCTATATCAGAAGTCGAACTTTAAAATTAATATGGAATAATAAACCTAGTTTAATTACTGAATACTTGGAAGAAAAGGTAAAGGATGATACACTTATAAAAGTCAATGTTCAGGGCATTGATAGAACACAATTTATTAAATCTACAGATAGCAAGAAGATTGAAACGGTTAAATCACTAGAGTCTGCAGAAGCAAAATTGATTAATCCTTTTGATAACGTTGCTCGAGACAGAAATTTACTAAGAAAATTCTGGAATTTTAATTACAAACTAGAAGCTTATACTCCTGCTCCAGATAGAATTTTTGGTTATTATTTGATGCCGATTCTAATCGATCATCAAATCATAGGTCGTCTTGAACCTAAGGCTCATAGGAAAGAGTCGAGACTAGAAATAAAATCAATATTTTTTGAGAACTGGTTTAAACCAAGTAAAAACTTCTATGAAAAATTAGCTAAAGGTCTTTGGAAGTTTGCTACATTTCATAATTGCACTGAAATTACTTTGAATGATAAAATAAATAAAGATATTAAGAATACTTTAACATCTGTTCTCTAATGTTAATTGTTTAAGAGATGATTAGATGAAGTATGTAAAAATGAAGGATTTGTATTCATTTGGGAAACAGTTCAGTATTGGGATAGATGAGCAAATTAAGAAGCTCGAGTTAAATAGGAGTATAATTGCAGAAATAAATCCATAATGGAAGTTACCGCAAAAAATCAATGTGAAATAATCTATACTCTGCCATCTTTCTTTAAACAACTTAATTTATAAGAATTCAGTTAATTTCAGATAAAATTAGATTTAACATTAGGGGTATTCTATCTTAAAACCTTGAGTTAAAAAGGAATAAAAGTTAAAAATTAATATTTTTTTATAAATTGTACTCACTCTTTTCGCAAGTTTTTATCTCGTTGACTAACTTGATGACTATGAACTGCGCAGCTTATGCAATAATACTTTTTATTCTGTCCGCTCATGATAATCGTCCCAGCTTTTTTAAGTTCCCCATACATTCTTCCATCAACGAGCGATGTTCGACGAGTAACTGCTTTAGCTTTGCTTTTTACAGTGAATACGAAATGTTAAACACTCTTGCAACAAATCTTCCACACTTACTACACTGAACTTTGCCATAATTTCCCTTGCTGCTGCCAGTTTTACCACCAGATTTTCTTTTCTTAGGCATAGCTCCAACCTCCTTTTCTGTAATTCTCATCTATTCTTCTAAACTCTAAGAATTTGAATTCTACAAACCTTAAATAATTTGTTCTTATAGATTAAGTCTTTTCACAAAAATTACATGAAGTAAAAAATTCTTTAATCATAAAGAGAATTACATAATTAATGAAATTCTGAGGATTAAAAATGAGAAGAATCGAATTCCCCGATGGCTTTACCTGGGGGGCTGCAACTTCAAGTTTTCAAATTGAAGGAGCATGGAATGAGGATGGGAAAGGTGAAAGTATATGGGATTTAGCGTCACATACTCCAGGAATAATAAAAAACAATGATACCGCAGATATTGCATGCGACCATTATCATCAATACAAAGAGGACGTTCAGATAATGAAAAAAATGGGACTAAAAGCGTATAGATTTTCAATAGCTTGGCCCCGTATTTTTCCTAGGGGGCAAGGGGAAATAAATCCTAAAGGGGTCCAATTCTACGATAACTTGATAAATGAACTGCTAGCAAACGGAATAGAACCTTTCACAGATCTTTATCATTGGGACTTACCCCTAGCCTTGAATAGATTGGGTGGATGGGAAAACCGTGAAGTTGGTGATGCCTATGTTGAGTATGCCACTTTTATATTCAATCATTATGGCGATCGGGTTAAAAATTGGATAACATTTAACGAGCCGATGATCTTTGCATTATATTATTATATTCTTGGGCTCTATGGGAAAAAAGGCAACTTTTCAGGAGGTATTTGTGCCTCTCATTTAGTTAATGTTGCCCACGCAAAAGCAATAAAAGCTTATCGATCATGTGAATATCCCGATGGAAAAATCGGTATCACATTAAATCCATTCCCTCTTTATCCAATAACTGAATCTGCGTTAGATAAGGAAGCAGTTACGGTGGTTGATGGATTAGTAAATAGATGGTTTTTAGATCCCGTTTTTAAAGCTTCCTATCCTCCTGATACATTTGAATTGCTAAGTAAGACCATCGATTTATCTTTAATTACGGAAAATGATTTAAAATTACTAAAGGAAAATCCAATGGATTTTTTAGGGATCAATTTATATTCCTGCTGGCGAATTGGAGCTAGAAAGAAAGAAGATCTTAACAATTTATTTAAGTTAATCGGCAAATTAGCAACACCCCTTAAAAATAAAAAAAATATTGAAAGTTCAGAAACAGGGTGGGAGGTTTATCCAGAGGGATTATTTGATATTCTCAAACGAATAGATTATGATTACAATCACCCTCTAATTTATATCACAGAAAATGGAATGGCATGTAAGGATGATATAATAGTTGGAAGAATTGTACAAGATGATGATCGATTAAGCTATCTTAAGCGTTATATTGAAAAAGCAAGTAAAGCTATGAACGATGGAGTAAATCTGAAAGGATATTTTGTCTGGTCTTTAATGGACAATTTTGAGATGTTCGAGGGGTATGAGAAAAAATTTGGGTTAATTAAAATTGACTATGAAACCCAAGAGAGAATCTGGAAAAAAAGCGCATTATGGTATCGTGATATGATAAAAGCGAATAGTTTTCCTTTTTCTTAATTTAAGTCAAACTAACGAAAAAAAAATATTTTTATAAATTTTTTAAATATGCTCTTCATCAGAATTCTGATTATTAAGGACCTTAAAAGTAAATACTATTCTTTGAGCAACTGTGATGAAGAGCGCTATAGTGTAAATAATTATTGCTATTAAAAATACAGGGGTAACTGGTATTCCAGTTATAAATGGAATAAATATTGTAATAGGAGCACCTAAGAAAAAAAGAGTCAAGAAATAAAACCACATTTCAAAAAGCAAGGCGAATAGTAAAAACAAAATTCTTTCAGCACGCTCCATGAATCCTACTCCCTTCATATTTACTCCCTCATTTTCTGCTCTTGAACGTGTATAAGAGATCATAATTACTAAAAATAATACAAGATATCCTAATATATAATTTACTAGTCCCCCATAAATTAGTCCTAATATAAGTAAAGCATCTGAAATTCGATCTAAATTTGAATCAAGAAAGGCCCCCGCTTGAGTTTCTTTATCCGTTCTTCTTGCTACCTCTCCATCAAACAAATCAAACGCACCCGCTAATCCCATCAAAAAAGGTACTATCCACGCCAGCCACATTGAAAAGTAAACCCATCCTAGAGCTATTAAAATTGCAACTGTCAATGAAATTGCAAATCCTATAAAGGTAATTTCATTAGGACTTACCTTATGCTTAATTAAGAATTCCACAGGACGGTCAATATATCTACTATACCTATGTAAAATCTCCTTTTGGCGTATTCTTTTATTTGTGCCTGCTTTCTCATTCAATTTCTTTCTATTTCTCTGAGTCTTAATGTATGGATTATTATTGTTAAAAGTTGTTTTTTATAAAAAATTTATTGTAGTGGGGTTAATAAGTGCAATTTTATCAATCGAATTACTGAAGAAGCTAAATACGAGCGATTTCCTAAGCTAAGAATTGGAAGATCACTTGCTAATATTTCTTCTAAGTTCATAATATCACCACTTTGATTTCCTATAATAAAAATTACGTCTTTTTCTAAAAGGATCGATTTAAGTTTACTAAAAAAATCATTACCCTCTTCATGTAAAATATATTTTTTATAATTCAATTTTAACACTTCTTTTAAGGTTTCACGTACTCCTTTTTCCGAAGTTCTTACTACTCTTAAGGGATTATTCCTAAGTTTTTCTTTTGAATTGCGATTTCTGATTAAATCGACAAAGTAATCTGTTAGTTTTAATTCATTTTTAGGGAATGTTTCAAAATCTAGCACATTTGGATCAAAAAAATACGTCCCTAATTTATCTAAAAATACCCACACTTGTGTATTTTTATCAAATTCATTCTCACCTATTAATGCTGCCAATATACAGCGAGAAATTACATCTAATCTCCCTGACGATCCAGGAATATCTTTAATTGTATAATTAGTTATGTCTACTGTCTCTGAGTAAATTAAAAAAATTACAGTCATTATGTTTTTAAACCTTATTTCTTAATTGGTTTAATGGACAATTTCTTTTACATATATTCCTTTTTAAAATTTAAATTATAAAGATTGTTTTTCATTTATTATAAAGGGAAAACCATGAAATTTATAGATCCCAATAGTCATATGTGGTGTATATTTCTCTAGAACCTAATAAAAACTAATTTTATTAAAAATTCGAAGTATTAATACTTAGATTTATAAATTCTTTCACTCAATACTATAAACGAAAAACAGATAAAGGAAAATTTATACTGTTTATTTAATAATTAAATAAGAATATATTTTAAATTCTAAAAGATAAATTAATTGTAAAAACATCTTGAATATTAGGAGAAACTGAATGACAATTGATAAATATCTAAAAAAAGAAGCATTTAAAATTGTAATTGCTGGAGATGGCGCAGTTGGTAAAACATCTACGGCAAAAAGACTTGCTGGAACATTAGATATTAGCCAAGCATTGAGTATGACTCCTGGAATTGATTTCCAAAGTTTTAAAATTGAAAGTTATGAATCTATTGACTGTCAACTCTGGGACTTAGGAGGCCAGGACCAGTTTCGAGAGATCCAAGATGATTTCTTTCATGGGGCGACTATAGTAATCTTTATGTTTACAATTGATAGATATAGCTCTTTCATGAATCTTAAAAGTTGGTTAGAATTAATTCCTAAAAATGTAGAAATTTCTTATTTTCTCCTTGCAAACAAAATTGATGCCCTAAATCGTGTGGTTGATAGACAACATGCTATAGAATTCGCTAATGCTAATAAAATGACATATTATGAGGTTTCTGCTTTAACTGGTAAAGGATTTGATGAGTTTAAGGAAGATCTCTTTAAAACCCTTGAATATCTTTATATTGTTAGAAAGGATTAACAATAAAAATATAAATTTATATTCTTAGATCTCATCTGGTTTTAGGTATTCTGTGGCATCCTCTAATATACAAGCGTCTTCATCTTCTTCTAAGGCACACATCTCATTATATCGAACTATCAGATAAATAGATAATCCTACAATACTCATCAATAATGTTAGAATAACATAGGGAATTCCTGAAGCTTCTCTTTTCTGAAGGTCTCTATTCACTAAATAGGCTAAAAGTATTCCACTTGCAAACCAGATAATAACTATTATTATAATAAACAAAAGAGTTGAACCAAAACCGGGAATTTGGTTAAATGGATTATTTTCGGGATATTCCAGTGGTGGAAAATCCTGGTCCTCTTGAAAGATTTGTAAGATTTTTGGGAATATCATATTGATTACAATATAACAATCAATATTAAAATTAGTTATTCTAATAAAAAATAAGTCCAAATTTATTGGGATTTAAGGAGAGAAAATATATTTACACGCACACTTAATTTTTCCAAGTATTATTTAAAAAATCTTCTGTCTCTTGCAATATGTTTGAAAATCCACATTACTAAATTCTTCTTTTGATCGGGGGTCCAACCGCTCCACGTTTCTAAAGTATTATATCCATGATCAACCATTAAATCAGGAAATGGTCCAAGATTAACTTCATTCCAAACGATGTTTGCTGTAATAATTGTTCTCCCGTTAGGATCCTCATTGTTAGGAATTTTAATGGTCATAGGGATCTCTTCAAATCTATTTGGGTCGATTTTATACTTTGAGTCTTTCAAGTCAGCATCCCAATTATCAGGGAGATTTAACTTAATTTGTACCGATGAAGTTGTATTGAGGTAGTTCCGTATTACTAAATTGGTTTTAAATTCCCTTCCGGGTTCTGATATCACTCGAATCGGCTTAAAACTTATCCAATTAGGGTCAAAACCCATGTTTGGGTCATCTTGAGCAACTATCTCAGCTACAATCGACTCATATTCCGATACATATTTCTTATATTCTTCTAAAAGCTCTCGATTTACTTTAATGATTCCATAATGGCTAATCGCTAAATATTCCGGATTGCATTTTAATAAAATATCAGCACATTTCATGTGTCCTACATTTTCACCCAATCGACAATAGTTTATACAATTCATATTATTAAATCTATTTTCCCAGAGTAACTGCGCAATACTGTCTCCTGTCCAAAAAACACTCTTTCCGTCAACCTTACCAAACATTCCCATATGATATTCAGTTTGACCCGGAAAATGAAAAATCTGAAATTCATACTCATCCCACTTTAAAACTTCCCCTTCTTTTAACACTCGGTCCACCTTGATTGGAGTCTCTGTAAGGCATCCAATTCTATAATGGGTTGGGTTTTCTAATACGTCTACAATGTTTTCAAAAGCGTATATTTTTATGCCTCGTTTTTGCAATAGATCAAAGCCCGCAGTGTGATCATCATGATAATGTGTAGGAATTACAAAATCAATGTGTTTAATACCATTTTCCTCTAAAAGTTTATTTAATTGAGCTTCTGTATATCCAAAAAAACTACATCCCGCAAAATCAATAAGAATACAATTCTCATGGCTTCCCTTAAGAATATAGGGAGGGCTAAATCCTTTATGTAGAATACTGGGAAAATATTCTTCAAGATCTACCATTGGAATTCCTATTTGCTCATGTTCTTCAGTGAAAATATATTCAATGCTGGCATTTCTCGTGGCAAAAATATTCCTTGCACGTTCAAATCTGGCGGTTAAAGCTTTAATTTCACTTCTAGGGTCCTTAACTAGATCTCCATGAGAGGGTAAAAGCATATCAGGTTGATTATCCAAAAGTTTTTTAAACGATTCAAAAGACCGGACAATACCATTTTCTCCATTATCATTATAAATATATTCTAAATCATAATAAGTTATTACCTTCCCTCCTGAATGAATCAAATCCCCAGTAAACGCCAACTTTTTACCTTCAATCTCTAATAAATAAGAAATACTGCCCGTCGTATGCCCGGCTGTTTCGAGTATCTTCAATTTGTAAGGTCCAAATTCAAAAATATCGCCTTCCTTAAATGTTTGCTCTAAAGGGATGTTATACGTTGATGTGAAAAATGTTGGCTTGAAAAAGTATATGTCGTAATATGATTTTTTTTTCCAGAAATCCTCTGCTACTGAAAATAACTTTTTTTCTACATCAGGAGCAGTAATTTTTATATTGTATTCTAATGCTTTTTTATCGCCATAACATTGATCTCTATGGTAATGGGTATGAAGGATATATTCCACGTTGTCGACGCCTATTTCTGATAAATGATTGAGTACATCTCCAGAGCCAAAATCTATAAGAATCGCACTTTCTCCACTTTTAATAGCATATACATTGACATAATCAGCAAATTTGTACACATCTTTAAAAATTTCAGTAAAAGACATTTTATCACGTTAATTTCTTAAATTACTCTACTTTTTTCCTAAAAAAAATTAAATTGATAATGATAAATTAGTTAGATTGTAAAATAAAACTTTTTAATTATCCATCAACAACCTCAAAATCTTTAGTAATTCTCAATTTTATTGCACTTAAATAAAATTAAAACAAAAAATCCTATAATCACTTTTTAATGTACTGAATTTTCTGGGTATACAGAAATATAAAAAGGCAATATTACTTATTCTAGTTTATTAGATATTCATATTAATTTTCTTTGGGTTAATCACAGATGTTCCAGATAAAACAGCAATTCTTCTCCTAAATATTTAATATCAGTGTCAAATTTTGTAAACCTTACTATTATTTGCTTGAATCTTCTCAAAGAATTTTTAAGCTAAATTAAAAAAAATAATTAAAATTTATAAAGTAAAATCTCTTCTTATTGGGCTAACCAGGCTAGTGCTTCTTCTCTTGAATTAAATCCTTTAATTTGGCTTTTTCTAAATTTATTTACCAAATTAAGAAGAATTGTTTTAGCTTTATTTAATCCCACAACTGCAGTTTTTAGATCATATTCATGAGTTTTTGCATCCAAATCTTTAAAAGCGTGATATGTACTCGAAGTTAAGTAAGTGTTGGTTAAATCCGTCAACGAGAGCACGCTATTGGGTTCTTTGTTTTCATAATATTTATAACCTCCTGCAATCAATTCTTTGATTTGATCATTATTTAGTCCACTACAGTCCATTATTAGAATTTGTTTTCCCCTTTCAGTTTTCCAATAAATTCTATCCCCAGTCATACTTTAATTATCAAAGATATCTTATATAAATTTAATGAAAAGAATAAACCAAGGAAAGCTCTATATATTCTCTTCAGCTAATTAATCGCTATAATATAGCTTTGGAATTTTGGAAAAATAACATGATTTATATTTAACATTTATGTCTATAAAATACATTTTCATACTTTTATCTAATTTTTTCATACCGGATTTGTGAGGAAATTTATTACCGATAGTTTATTTAAATATAGATATTTAACCAATTCATCATATTTATTCGGAATTTTTTCATACTATTGTTTATTACCGAGAAATTTAAATATAGGTAGGGGATAATATTCATAACTAATCAAAAAATTGATTATTATGAAAATCGAAAAGAAAGAAAAAATTACAAGTGCCGGCTGCAAATGTGGCGGGGACTGCATCTCAACCAGCTGTAAGTGTGGAGGAGATTGCATTTCAATAAGCTGCAAATGCGGTGGCGATTGCTAAACCTCTAAAAATCTTTCATTTTTTTTTTTTAAAACTTTATCATTTATAATATCACAATTTTAATAAATTCAAACCTTATTTTCATCAATGAATCTCAAAGATATTCCATCCATACCCCATTATATTGTTTTAAGAAGATATGAAGAAATTAATATCTTTGATTTGAAAAATGACGAGTCTTTTGTTATCGATGATGAGGCTTATTCAGTCTTAAAGCTTATAAATGGGATTGTTTCTGTTGAAAATCTTCTTGGCAATTATCCAGAAAAAAAGAGACAAGAAGTTAGAGAAGCGTTAAATGATTTTCATGAATTAAATATTGTCAAGTTAAATTCTAATAGTATGCCAGAAAAATCAACAGGAATAATAGATCCTATTAAATTACCTGAAAAGAATATTTTTAATCCCCCGTACTTAAAGAATCTAATGATTAACATCACTGAAAAATGTAATTTAACTTGTAAACACTGCTATATTACTAATAAAAATCCTACAGATTTTCCTTTTGATAAATTAAAAGAAATAATAAAAGAATTTTATGAACTCCAAGGAATTAAATTAGTATTAACGGGAGGAGAACCATTATTATATTCCAGTTTGATAGAATTATTACGATATCTTAAGGATATACCCCTAATAAAAGTACTACTATCAAACGGAGTTTTAATAAAAGATAATCCTGAACTTATTGACCTATTAAGGGATAATTACTTTGAAGTTTTTGTAAGTATCGATGGATTAAAAGGGACTCATAATGATTTTAGAGATGCCAATTGCTTTCAAGATTCAATAGATGGAATAAAGACCTTGTTAAAAGAAGGGATAACAGTGTCAGTCAATACAATGGTTCATAAACAAAACCTTAATGAGTTTGATGAGATGTATAATTTATTTAAATCATTAGAACACATCAAAAATTGGTCAATAGACGTTCCCACCTTCGATATAACAACCCCTAAATCGATTCGAGATAAATATGAAATAACGGCAGAACAAGGGGGTGCAATTTTGAGAGATTATGGATGGGGTGAATATCATAGTTCAGAAAGTTATGATTTTGCCTGTGGACCTAATATTATGGCTATTGATGTGCTTGGTGTTGTTACCAAATGTGGTTTCTTCTATAATGAGAATATAGGGAATGTGTTTGAACTGGGCCTTAAAAAGAGCTGGGAGTTAATTCAGAAGAATTTGAATTGGAGGATCCCGGAATTAGAATGTAACAAACTGGATTGTGAATATCTTGAAGCATGTCGTGGAGGTTGTAGATATCGAGCATATCAAGCAACAGGAAATATGTGTGGAATAGATTCATTTAAATGTGCGCAATTTGGAAGATTAAATTAATGAAATTAAAAAAGAAAATTAATTTTAAAATAATTAAACAAAATAGAAATAAAATTCTTAATAGGTGTATATTATGGCTAAAAAACATGAAATTTTAAGAACGGAAGCAGATATTAGCCCTCTTAACCGTCAGTTAATCAACCATGTATGTCATAAATGTAATTTTTATCATGAAGAACAAGAATATTGGGAAAGAGAGTATGAATGCGCTGCTTATAAATTTATTCGTCAGTTAGTTGAAGAAAAAAAAATTACAATTGACCAAATCGATGATATTTTTACCAAGGTTGATTTAAATCCCGAAAGAGACTTAAGATAGCCTCTAAATCTTTTAAATAGAAATTAAAAAAAAAAAATAAATGATTTTTTTCTCCCAGTTATTGTAAATTCTGCACGAGTTCCTCAAATTTTTTAATGGCGCCATCATTCTCTCTTTCGACACATCCAATATCCCCGATGTGTTCCAACTGTGGAAATCTTTTTTGAATTCCACTACATGCCTTTTTCCACATATCAGGCCCTCCTGATGTCCCAAAGCAAATTAATTTCTTATTTTGAATATTTTGCTTTTTAATAACTTTTAAAAGACTTTTTAATGTACGTGCGGGTGCCATCGCATGAGTACATGATCCAAAGACGAGTAAATCATATGGATCAAAAAAACTGTCATTGCTCTGGATTTGAGATTTAATATCTTTGTCTCGATACATGTCCACTTCATGGCCATTTTTCTGAAGAACTTCCCCCATTTTATTGGCTAATTGTTCAGTATTTCCTGACTTAGTATTATAAATTATAATTGATTTCATAATATCTAACTTATACTCTTTTCTATTAAGATTTTACTATATATATTTTATATTTTATCACATTAATATTCTAAATAGATGAGTTAAATATGAAATAGAATAATTATGTTAACCTTATTTATTTGGATTGGATTATTTAGCATTGGATATCTAATTATATTTTTCTCTGCCGATATTTTTCTTGATAATTTAAAAGATTTATGCATTATGTATAACATATCTCCTTTTATTATCGGATTATTAGTTCTTGGAATTGATCCAGAAGAGTCTATCGCATCCATTGTAGCAGCTATGAACGGACTTCATTATGTCGCAATCGGAAATGTCATAGGTAATTCAATAATAGCATTGTCTTTATGCTTTGCGATGCCTGCTTTTTTCTATAAAATTGAAATTGAATCGGTACCTCAATTTTACTTTATTATAATATATACAAGCATGATTCTCATTCTTATTGGGTTCTTAATCTATTTAGGATTATTTATATTCGGGATTTTGGCTCTCATCCTTTATTTTTTCTATGTTTATAGGAATTTAAGACATTTCTCTAAAGAGGGGGATATTGATTTTATAACAGTGAAAGAGAATGAAAGAAAAATAAAATTTAAGCAATTAGATATCAAGAAATCCTCAAAACTGAAAAAAATTGTATTAGTTATAAGTAGTTTTATCTTTATCTTCATCGGGGGAGAACTTCTTATTATAGCAACAGAAAAACTTATCCTTATTACTCAAATACCCGAAGCCCTTTTTGGTTTTGTTATCATTGCTTTTGTTACTAACGTGGAAGAATTAACTTTGGTTTTTAAATCGATTAAAAAACAGACTGTAGAGATTGGATTTGGAGGTATGATTGGAAAATTAATCTGGAATCTAACTATAACTTTCGGAATTAGTGGTATGCTCGTAATGAATATAGAATTTACGTGGATCTTGATTTGGAACTGGCTTATCCTCTTTGGTTTAATACTCTATTTTAATATCATCTCTAAAAAGAAATTTATTGGGAAGAAAGATGGAATCATTTTAATGTCTTTTTTTATCCTATTTATAATAATAAATCTCTTGATATTTGGATTAACATTTAAAAATTGAGTTAAATGTTTTCACTTTTAATAGTAATCTGTCCGAATTTCTTCAAATTCCATTGACTTGATAAAATTATATGCTACAGGATTATTAACATATACCTCGCATCTAATTTCTTTAATCCCTCTGGGCTTAAAATAATCCCAAGCTGCTATACATAAACTTGTACCAATTCCTTTACGTCGAAACTTAGGGGATACCGCCCAATCCGTAATGGTCACATACTCACTATTTGGACCCTCAAATTCTAAGATGATTAACCCCGCAATACTATCTTTCATTTCAGCTACTAAAATTACTGATTCCGGATCTTCGTCCATATCTCTTACTATATCAATATTAATCGGTAAAATTTTCGCGTGTAAATTCTTATAAGCTTTGTTATATATAGGTACAATACTTTCATAATCATCTTCTTTAACTTCTCTAATAATCGGGAGTTCACTATACGGTTTAATTCTATCTCTAAATTTTTTCTCGAATTCTGAAGTGATCTTTTCAATCGGAAGTTTTAATACAACGTTTGCAAAAAAACCTTTTTTTTTCTTCAGAATTCTCAACCTCTCTATTAAGTATGTTTGAAAGTAAGGATAGCAAATGGATTAATAGATTATTTAATAGAATTATTAATTGCATATATCCATCTCATTATTAATAAATATATTAATTACGATGGCTGTTTGAATAAAAAAGAGTTTTTAAGCCATAAAAACCAACCTTGTAATGTATCGTGAAAATTGAGGATAAAAATTATTAGTTCTTAAACCTCATTATTTTTCTTCAACAGCCATTACAATGAATCCAATCAAAATGGGAGTCAAAGAAAGTAAAAAGATGAAATACCAAATAAAATAAATATAGACCAAATCTGAGAAATGCCAGGGAGCCCATCCATGATATGAAATCATTACTCCAAAAAAACCTAATGCTACAAATTTAGGTCCATTTTGTTTTGTTTTATATCCGTAATATGCAAAAATATAAAACATCGTAAAGCACACAGGAATCCAAATAGTATGAAGGAATAAATACATTGTAAATTCAATAGGATTTTTGGAAGGAATAATAAATAGTCCCAGAATCAACCATGTAAATCCCATAATTAAAGTTATAATACTCGGAATTTGTTGAAGGGTTTTATTTTCTGTTAAAATTTTTAATAAGCCATATAATATCCCCGCAGCCCATACAATCATCCCCCATCTATATATAAAAAAATGAAAGACAGAGAGATTCTCATTCGCTATACTATAGCCTAAAGCTCTGAATAGGTGTGCTAAAAATGTTATGCTATATATAAAAAAGGAAATACTCCAAATAATCAATGATGGGTTTTTTTTTCCCGTTTTAAACCATCTATATAATAAAAATCCCGCAATCGACCATAAGAGGATAATTGTGTTCAAAGCGAGACCAAATAAAAAGAAGGTCTTTTCCAAGGCAGGAATCGATACACCACGAGGTAAAAAAATCAAAACATAGGTCGAAATTATCCCAATAATAACTAAACCTAAAAAATAAAGTAAATGTATCTTTTCCATAAGTATTACCAACTTAGTTTCTTGAATTTCTTAACTATTTCTCCCTCTTTAAGATCCGGTGATAATTTCCGAGTTTTTAAATCTTCAAAACATTTTAATAGTATTTGCTTTAATTCTGCTTTTTTTGCTTGAATTTCAGTATGATTAAGATCGATATCAGTATTTTGGTAAAAAACTTTATAGACATTAGGGGTTCTTTTTATTTTAAGTGCGTATTCCATTAGAATATCCTGGAATGTCCGCGTATTATAATTTTCATCTGTAATTACTGAGAGCATGACCATCTCAACTTTACCACGCCCCCAGACTGAAGGAATTTCAATAAATAAATTTGTGATTTTAATATTTTCTTTTCTAATTGTAATCTCAAAGAAGTGCTCCTCTATATCTAAATCAAATATCCTCCTAACTTTGCTGCCAATCTTTTCGGGAATGACCTCTGGAAATGAAAACACTATCTCTGGACCAGTCCAGCTATTAAAATGTAATAAAAGGAGATCTAATGTATCAATGCTCATATTTATGCTATCTTTTCATTTTCCCTTAAATATCTTAAGAAAGAAGTATTATTTAAATTTATAATAATTCACTATACGGTTTAATTCTATCAATAAATTTCTTCTGGAATTCTAAAGTTATTCTTTCAATTTGTAGTTTCAACCGAATACAACTAGAAGTGAAAAAAATTTCATGAGAAAAAAGCGGTTAGTTTAAATAAAGAAGTCCATTAGATCATAAATCTCTATTAATTGCTCGATCGTGAGATTTGCATATCCTTTCAAATCATCAAACGTTTTATTTTGAAGAGATTTTTGATCTGTCCAAAAAATAGTATAGATTATGCCAAGATATTTACCATAGGCTAATAATCCGTCCTCAATCGGAATTTGTATTGCTCCAAAGGTATTTTCATCACCATTCTCCAAGAGAAAATCTATTAATGTAAGATAGAATTTTGAACTCATAAACGCTCTATCAGTTACATTAGCAACTTTATATTCAAATCCTCTATTAGCCTTACGAGGTACCTTTAAATGATAGAATCTTAATGTTTTTTTAAGTTCATTAATTCTCTCCATAGCACCTTCAAGCAATTCATCATTAACAGAAGAGAGCTCTCCATGATCATCTATCTTTTGACTACCCCGATGCTTCCCGTGATCATCTATAAACGCAATAAAAGGAGGGCATTGTTCATTATCGGGATGTTCTTTTATCAAAACCGTAAAAAGACCTTGCTTTTTCGTATATTCGACATATTTTTTGAAGTTCATTTGACAGTATGGACAAATTATATTCAATAATGTCTTTTCTTCATTACTAACCATATTATTTCATTTCATTAATCTAATTGAAACTTTTAAACTTTAACAAAAGATACGATTGTTAGAGGTATTATCCCGTTCAAAAGTGATTGTTCTAAAACAAAACTTTTTTTCATATAAATAACCAAGTATGGACTTTTAAAGTTTAAGAAAAGAAAAAAAAAAGAATAAAATTCCTGTTTATTTAAGATTTTCGTAATAAATATAAAAGTTTAAGTTTAAAAAAGAAATATAAAAAAAAAATGAATTTATTTTTTCTTTAAATAAATAATTGCGTAGAACACCACACACATCAAAATTATGGAAAGAAAAACACCTACTATGCCTGCGACGTAATCACTCTCAATCCATCCTAAAATTGGTTCCCAAGGCGAGGGTAAACTTTCTAGCCATTCTTCACCTCTCGCATTGATTAGAACTCTCTCTAATCCATCGGGATCTTCAGATAAAATTCCGATCGCAAATCCAACAGCTATCATGACCATTAAAACTACAATAATAATTACAACAGTTAAAATGGGCCATTTATATTTTTCAAACTCTACCATTTCTTAGCTCACCCCTAATATTTCTTCTGTTGTTATGAGTTCTGGTTTTGTCTTGTAAATGAAATACACTATAAACGCGGAAATTATTGCTTCCCCAATTCCAATTATGAGATGCCAAAATACCATCGCAGGAATAGCGATTGACATTGGTATGGCTCCTCCAATCCCTATCTCAATGCCTGCTATTAAAGCCGCTAAAACTATGGCAATATATGATCCTATAGCCGTTGCAATAGTGACTTTCTTTTCTTTCTCCATATTTGTCTTGTTTAATCCCATCATAATGAGTTTTACGATATAAAAACCAACCATTCCGCCGATGATGCCCATATTAAATGTATTTGCGCCGATTGCTGTTATCCCGCCATCACCAAATAAAGATTGTACAATTAAAATCATAAAAATCACGACAACTGCTGCCCAGGGTCCTAAAATTACGCCAACTAAGGTACCTCCTACCAAATGCCCTGAAGTACCGCCTGGAACTGGATAGTTGACAAACTGAAATGCAAAGATAGTTGCCGCTAAAACACCGATATAGGGGATTAATTTCTCTGAATCTTCATCTTCGAAAGAATTTCTAATTTTTTTGAAACCAAAGACCAGTACCACTATGGTTACAATCCATAATACTACCGTGGTCACAGGATCCAACAAACCATCCGGAATATGCATTTTTTTTTTAAAACCTCTATTAATTCGAATATCTAAGTTTTTAATGATTTTTAAAGTCAGTATTAATAAATTATAAAGAAATAATACTGAGGAAAAAAAGGATTAATCCTTTATAAATGAGTATGAAAAAATTAGAAGAAAGTATGAAAGTGCATTTTTGAAAAAATAAATCTCGTATTTTCTGAAAGATAATTTAATTTTAAAGAAAATATGATTTGGTGATTAGGATTATATTTTTTAAAATTACCATATTTTACTTAAAAATCTAACTTCTGAAAAATAATAGTTTTAAATACTTAAATTTCTATTATATTATTGATTATGAGTGAAGAAAATTATGTTATGTATAAAGGGAAAAGTTATATCGTAATAAATTACAATCTTACCATCATTGAGGAAAGTTGCATAAAAAAGTATACACGATTAGATTTGGATAACAAAGGAATTAAGAGTATTAGGGATATAAAGGGGCTTGATGGTCTCAGTAGCTTAGATATGTTATATCTATGAGGTAATGAGATAAAGGAGATTGAAGGTCTTGATAATCTTCGAAATTTAAAGTGGTTAGATTTAACGAATAATCAAATCCGTGAAATTAAAGGTTTAGACAATCTTACTGAGCTAACTCACTTGTATTTAGGGGGCAATCAAATTTCTGAAATTAAAGGTCTTGAAAAACTGGTAAATTTAAAACATCTAAGTCTCGAAGTTAATAAGATAGATGGAATTCAAGGGCTTAATAAACTCAGAAAACTAATAACTTTATTTTTAGATGGCAATAAAATAACCGAGATTGAGGGATTAGAAAATCTAATGGAATTAAAGTTTTTAAGTCTAGAAAATAATAGGATCTCTGAAATTAAGGGGCTCGAGAGTATTACAAATTTGTTAGAGTTGAGACTAAATAATAATGAAATAACTAAATTTAAGGGCCTAAAAACACTAAAAAAATTAGGATGTCTAATTCTTAATAATAATAAAATTAATGAAATGGAGTTTCTGGATAATTTTGATAGACTTTTTGATTTAAGACTAGAAAATAATGAAATAACAGAAATAGAGGGATTAAATTTGCTAAAAAGCTTACAGGTTATAGTTATAGATGGCAATCCTATTCCTATGAGAACATTAGGGGTTTTGAGAAATAATTATTCACTGAATCCTCTATAGTTGATAATAAAATCTTAGATGATGTTAAATTATTGTTAAAATTTAAAATTCTCATAAGATATTGTGATCTCGGTTCTAAAATCTATTCTAATTGCATCAGTATTTGGTACAAAATCTAATATTCTAAAATACATTATTCCACCTCGAGAATCGATTCTAAATACTTCTCCTTTTGTCAGTATTTTTCTTGAAGTTAAATTTATAATTAGACTTTTTAAGATTTCTTCTATATCTTCTTCAAATTTATTTGAGAGACCTCTATTTGATAATTTTATTAACAATATCTCTTCTAATGGCAAACCAAAAGTATTTAAGTTATCTAAATCAATTTTAAGCAAATCTAAAAATTAATAGAATGTCCTAATTGTGCTTCTATGTGTCAAAAAAATATGGAAAAAATGCCCTATTTATAAAACTGGGTTAAGAACAATTACAAAATGAAATTTAGAGGATTAAAATAACTGAAAGAGGAAAAGAAGTGAATATCCTATGAAATTTTACGTCCATGAAGATGAAATCGAACCTGTAAAGATCACGGAAACTGATATAAATATTATGGCTTCTAAACATAAATGGAATGGATCTGGAACTAAAGGAGACCCGTATATAATAGGGTCAAGCAAAAGTCTTCCAAAATCACTAATGATTCAAAAATCTAACCTGTATATTATTATAAAGGGTTGTAATTTGCATAAATTAATCTTAAAAAAAGCAGAAAATTATACGATTGAAGGTTGTGAGTTTAATAAACTTATTATTACAAAATGTTCTAATCTTTCCATTGAGAATTCAAACATCAATCGCTATTTCTTTTTAACTAATAGTGCAAACAATATTATTCAGAATTGTACAATTGCTAATCTTAATTTGGCGCATAGTTTTGAGAATAACTTTAGAAATTGCACAATTTATGAGGGAGAGACAACGTCAAGCAGAGCCAATATTATTGAGGACAGTGAGCTTCCTAAGATTTTCCAAGACATGCTGGAGCACGGCGGATTAGAGAAAAAGTTATATCCATTTTCTATGCTTGTACTATGTGGAGTATTTTCGTTGGTTTTCTTTCAATACATGAGATATGTAGATGAGAATCCTACTTTAGCTCTTGGAGCGGGAATAGGCATGTTGGGATTAATATTTGCATTTATAATAGTGACAATTGGATTTTGGGATGAGAAAAGAAAATTGAAAAACTATTCTCCTAATCAAATTAGAAATTAGAATGAAACAAAGGGATTGTCTAAATTATTATTATTGAAAAGGATATAACAGAAGTAAAATATATTTGAATTTTCATTTGATTTTCATTATATAATTTCAAATCAAAAAGAGTTAAATCTCATCTACCTAAATATCTTATTATCTTTAAAATATTAAAGTGATGGAAAACCTTCAAATAGGGAGACAAAATTGAAATTTGAACCAAAAATTGAATCCGTAAGCAAACATGAGGTTCCCAAATGGTTTCATGATGCAAAGTTTGGAATCTTTATCCATTGGGGCCTTTATTCCGTGCCTGCATATGCACCAATTGGGCTGCGATATCCGGATGACATTACAAAAATTGGAATTGAAGAATATTTGAAAAGAAATCCTTATGCGGAGTGGTATTTAAATACTCTAAGAATCGCAGGGAATCCTACAGAAAAATATCATCAAGAACATTATGGTAAAGATTTTTCTTATGATGACTTTATTCCATTATTCAATGAGGCAATCAAAAAGTGGAAGCCTGATGGATGGGCTGATCTTTTTAAAAAAGCTGGAGCGAGATATGTTGTATTAGTGACTAAACATCATGATGGATTTGTTTTGTGGTCAAGTAAATACCTAAATCCAAAGAAGGGGAAATATCAGGCAAGTCGAGACATTGCTGGAGAGCTTACGAAAGCAGTAAAGGCTAATGGAATGAAAATGGGCTTTTATTATTCTGGAGGATTAGATTGGTCAGTAAATCCATATCCCATTAGTGATGGGAAGAGTTTTATAACAAATGTAGTTTCAGACCCAGAATATATTAAGTACGCCAATAACCAATGGTATGAATTAATTGATAAATATGAGCCGTTAATTTTATGGAATGATATTGCATATCCCCCAAATACAAATATTAATGAAATTTTTGCCTATTTTTATAACAAGTTTCCCGAAGGAGTAATTAATGATAGGTGGAGGCAACCTCAAAAAGGAGGGACGAAATTTCACTATGATTTCACAACGCCAGAGTATAAGACCTTTAAGAAAGCCAAAAAGCAAAAATGGGAACTTACGAGAGGGATCAGCAATTCATTCAGCTTTAATCAATTCGACAATGAAGAAACTTACTTAACCATAGAAGAGTTAGTGCATTTATTAATTGATGTAGTGAGTAAAAACGGAAATTTGCTGCTGAATGTTGGTCCTATGGCAGATGGAACAATACCTGAAGCACAAAAAAAATGTTTATTAGGTCTTGGAAAATGGTTAGGCGTAAATGGAGAAGCAATTTTCGGAACGCGACCCTGGGAACGTGCTGAAACTAAAACAAGTGATAATCTTGAAGTCAGATTCACTGAGAAACAAGATGTTCTCTATCTCTTCTTATTAGGCAAGCCTCAAGAGAATCATATTACGATTAAAAATCTCAAAATCAATCCTAATTCAACTATAGAATTGCTCGGGAATAAAAATGAGATAACTTGGTCCCAAGAAAACGATGACTTAACGATTTTAATTCCAGAAGACGTAGAAGATGCTGTTGCATTAACATTCGCAAATACACCCAAACCTAATTTATCTTAATTTATGCGATGTTCAGTTAAAATCTGGATTTTGCATAATCTATACTTATATTGCTTAACCTTTTAAATTCTTTTTTGCAATATTGTTTGTTATTTTAAAACTATTCTGATAACTTTTTTTTCACGTAATTCATTACGATTTCTTTAAAGGAGTCGATATTATCTTTTCTCTTTTCGGTGAATACCTTCTTTTAGTCCCCCACTCTCAGAAACTCACATCCTCAATTCTGATCGTATTAGTGAATTTGAAACATTATTTTTAATTTTGTGCTTCAAACATCCCAGAAATACCAGTTATCTTAATTGGGCCATGGCTTTCTATTTTTTCTTTTAGAGAAATTCTAAGTTCGTTTATTTTTGATTGTAATAAAGAACTTTTGGAGTAATTTGAATATGATAAAAGATATTGAATTATTGGTTCTGCATTTGGAATTATTAGATTATTTCTAAAAGTATAAAGTTTAACCTTTTTGAAATGCTTAGAGAGAATTTTTGCACCGTTTTCAATTTCAAATCTACCTCTAAATGCCATGAAACCCTCTGTAAATTTATCAAAATCACCAAATAAATCTTTAAATTCAATAAGATGATTTTTACTTAATGTGGAAGCATAAAATCGAGCATGTGGTTTCAATACTCTTAGAATCTCTTGTAAAACTTTATCAATATCAATACAGTGGTATAACATATGATTAGCAATAATTATGTCGAATTTATTTTCTGGATATGGGATTGAGTGAGCGTCAATTTTCTTAAAATCAATAAACATATTGACACAAGATAAAGATAACTTAGCTTCTTTAACCATCGCTTCTGAATTATCAGACAGTATTATTTGAGAATCAAGTGGTATCCTTTCTAAATTTTGTTTCCATAATTCTCCAGGACCAGAACCTAATTCAAGAATAAGAGATTTATTAAAAAAGTGTATCTTATCAAAAATCCAATTTGCCCAGGAGGTTTTACTTGTACCAAACTCGTAAATTTGATATCGTGCTTTCAATTTTTCGGGAGTTTTATATTGAGTTTCAGTATATTCTTTAATAAATTCCTTATTATCCCTCATAACTATGAATGTTTTTTTTAATTTAGGAAGATAAAATTAAACTAAACCCTTTAAAGATTTCTTTATGATAAGATTAATTAATTTCTTGCTCAAATAACCATCTGCAATTGCGTTTGCGAAATCTAAACGATCAAAATATAAACGAAGCGATTTGACTTTATAATTTTCGTAAACTAAGACTTCCGCCCATTTTGATTTAACAATAGAACCATCATGTAATTGAGCATTGACGATAAATTCTTCAAAAAAGATATCATTATCAACCATAATTACAACAGGCTTAAGGGTAAAACTTTTAACATAACTAAAGGTATAATTCCACCATTTTTCGACTCCACTAATACCTTTTAAAGTCACTCCGATTAATTCAATCTCACAATCATCTGTAAAACAAGATTTAAAAAATTCTAAATCTTTAGCTTCTAAGGCATTATCTAAATCCATCGCAACTTTTTTAATTTTTTCTGGATCTTGCATAATTCATATTTAGGCTGTTTTATTTTTTAAATTCTTTTATTAAAACATTCTATCTTCTTGAGCATGGAAAAATTCAACAGTGATTATTGCTAAGAAAAATTAAATAGAATCAAACTAAAATAATATTTATCCTAAAATATGAATTTCAATAAGAAATTTGTTTAAGTGATAAACTAATGAGTAATGATATGAAAATAATTAAAGAACTGTCGAAATTAACTGGAAGAGATTTCAAAGATTTTGATTCGAAGTTTCTGGATAACAATCGAGATACTACTGATTATCGTTATGCTGTTCAAGGAGAAAATGTTATCTACATAGGTATGGATTTAATGAAATTAAATTTAACTGAAAAAGTATTAAAGGAAATTGAAATCTCTTTGAGCAAATTAAAAAATCTTAAGGGTTTAAGTATAGTTTATAACAAGAATAACGAAATTCCAGAATTTCTAAAGAATTTTAAGAATTTAGAATCTTTAAATCTGCAAAATAATAATTTAAAATCTTTACCAGAATGGTTGAAAGAGTTCAAGAATTTAAGCTATTTAAATCTGAATTTTAACAATTTAGAGGTATTACCTGAATGGCTCGGAACTTTGGATAAATTAGAGATCCTTCAATTAACTAAAAACTGGCTTGAATGGAACAATCTTAACCTTAATATCTTAAAGAAAATATGTGAAAGAAATGGTAAAATAACGGCTCCAAGGTTACTAAGTTTCCAAGCACGTTATAACCTACCAAACGAACAGATAGAAATTATCCGCGCACTTGAAAAAGATAATACTGAAAATGAAAAAGCAGGAAAACATGTCAATCCTATTAGCATGAAAATTGAAGAAGGAAAAGTAGTCGAATGGAAATTATTTGAATATAACATTGACTCTTTACCTGAAAATTTCGGAATATTTACCAATTTAAGGACCTTGAATATTTCTCGCACTAATATACAAAACTTACCAGAATCTTTTGGAGAATTAAAAAAACTCGGGTATCTTAACTTGTCAGATAATAAACTAAAAGTTTTACCTGAATCTTTTGTTAATTTGATCTCCATAAAGTATTTAGACCTAAGTAATAACCAGCTTACTGAAATACCTACACAATTATGGGCTCTTAAAGAACTCACGGATTTAAATTTAGATAACAATCCACTTAATCCAGAAGATATGACCGTTTCACAAAAGGTCCCAGATTTAATCCGAGAGCACTTAAGAAAGAAAGCAACTATAAAAGTTTTTATATCTCACGCTGTAGTAGATTTTGAGACTTATCATATTGGAGATCTTGTAAAATATTTAGAAAAACAAAAAGAAATTTCTGAAGTTTATTTTTGTGAAGAGGATCTTGCGGGAAATATTGACCAATGGATGTTGGATACTGTGCAGAAGTGCCAATTGATTCTTTTTATTGGAACCAATAAATCCGTGTTTAATTCCGCAGATTGCGCAAATGAATTGCAACTGGCAGATAAATTCTCGATTCCAGTAATTCCGATAAAGGGTTATGATGTAAGTTGGCAGGATCTAGCGGAAAAAAATCTTTCACGTGAATTAGGCATAGAATTTGATAAAGATAACTTTGATGCATTTTGCGAAGATATATACAAATATATCGAGAATTTTAAACGCGAAATCAATTTAATGGAAAAGGAAGGGCGACGCCTTGGAATAATCGACATTTATGAACGATTTCGCCTAATGTTAGACGAAAAATTGAGTGAAATATCCAGAAAAGTCGATATTTTAACTGAAAAAATTACTAATCTCGAAAAAAAAATTCAATAGGAGATCTAATTTTATTAAAAAGAGAATTAACTTTTATTTTTATTCTATTTATATTTAAATAAATGTTTTATTTATCATTCTGAAAGCTTTCTTTTTACATAATTAACTACAATACTTTTAAAATTATCAATGTAATTTTTGCCCTTTTCGGCGGATGCTTTCCTTTGATCCCCCACCACACCACTCTCACTAACTGCATTAAAGCCTTCTGCTCGAGATTTTTTTTGTACTCTCGGTGTCATAACTTTTGTATAGCCTTCCACAAACCGATCTTTTTTGACTAAATCCGGTGCATAATGAAGCATTATTGAAGCTTCCATATCGCCCGCATGTGAGCCAATTTCTCCTAATGTTAACCTGTATTTTTGGCCCATCTCTCTAATAGCAGGTAATATCTCTTGAGTATAATAATAAAAAATTTTTTTATCAGGATATTTTTCACACATTTTTGGGAGGATATCTTTTACGGGTTCTTCATTCCCACCATGCGAAATGAAAACAATAATGTTTTCAAACCCATGCCTTGCAAGGCTATCAATATAATCTTCAATAATTGCAGAAAGGGTTGATTTTCGTAATGAAATTGTTCCCGGGAAATTAAGATGATATTCTGAATAGCCAACAGAAATGGTTGGTGCCTGCAATGCATTCCCTAATTCCAAGGCGAGTATATTCGCAAATTGGTCTGCTTGTAGGGCATCAGTTTTTTCAGGGAGGGAGGGACCATGTTGTTCAGTTGATCCGACTCCAAAAATAACAGTTTTGTATCCGTTTTCTATTTTTTCTTTTACATCCACCCAAGTTAACTCATCAATCCGAATTGAATCCATATAGTTTTACCTTTTTTATCTAATAATTTTGCAAGTTATTCAATACTTAAAGCCTTTTCAACCAAATAATTCTTTCAAATTCACAAATTTTTTTTGCTTTCCTAAAATTTCGTATATATGGAATTTGACCCAAAACAATTTGATAAAATTGTTGATAGGACTCAGACGTGGTCGGTGAAATGGGACCCCGATTACATGATTGAACGTTATAACCGTACAGATCTCCTTCCTTTTAATCATGCTGAAATGGATTTTGAGTGTCCACCACCAGTCATAGAAGCGATAAAAGAAAGGGCAAATCATGGGATTTATGGATATACCCTCGTTAAATCAGAATATTATGATGAAATTATTAAATGGTTTAGGAGTAGGCATAATATTAAGTATTCCCGGGAGGATATAATATACAGCACGGGAGTTATTACTGCTTATAGGCAGGTCGTTGATTTTTTTACCAAGCCTAATGACAATATATTGTTGCTTACCCCAATATATAAACCTTTATCCTTAGCGGTCAAAGAATATCAGAGAAATTTGATAACTGTGCCTTTAACATTAGAAAATAACAAATATATAATCGATTTTGATTTACTTGAAAAAGCATTTGAAACTCAGCCAATTAAATTGTTTTCAATATGTAATCCTCATAATCCGGTTGGGAGGGTGTGGACGGAAAAGGAATTAAAGCAAATCGGAGATCTTTGTCTTTCACATAATACTTTAGTAGTCTCAGATGCGATTCATTGCGATCTCACAGCCAAGAACTATAAATATATTCCTTATGCTTCTATTTCTAATGAGCATGCAATGAATTCAATAATCATCACATCAATGACGAAAACATTCAATTTATCTGGATTAAAAGTCGCTAATATCCATATCCAAAATCCAGAATTGCGAAAAGTATTTTTCAACATATTAGATAAAAAATTCGCATACGCGCCAAGTGTTTTTGGTATAATTGCTTTAATAATAGCATATTCAAAATGCGGTCCTTGGGCAGATTTACTTACTGATTATTTAGATGAGAATTACCAGTTTATGAAGGATTTTATTGAAAATCATAATTTAGATATCGATTTAATTCATCGGGAGGGTACACCAACTGCCTGGTTTGATTTTCGCAGAGTACCTCTACCTTATGAAAAGGTTCATTTATTTTTAGTTCAAAAGGCCCGGTTGATAACTGTTGATGGCAGTTATTACACTGCTAATGGAGAAGGATTTCAGAGGTTGAGCATAGGATTTCCACGGAGCAGAATTCAATTAGCAATGGAGCGTATAAAGACCGCTCTTTTAGGATTATCATAAATACAATCCTATTATTTTTTTATTATAAAGTTGAAACTGAAGTTCTCTGATAATATAAAAATCTAAGTGAATTGGAAATAGCTTTATATAATTTTTAGATTAACTTATTAGCATGGGATTCAAAAATAAATTAAATGATTTTCATCAGTTAATAACTAATCCAAAAGTCGTTAAGCTTTCATGGATAGCAGCAACAATGACGTGGTTATCTAGTGTAATAATAGCACTTTTGATAGCTCAATTAGATCCTGCTGGGCCCTCTTATGATCCTGCTGGATTTAATCCAGCTATTAATTATATAAGTGATCTGGGAAACCAAGACTTAACTCCAATGCCAATTATCATTAATTGGGGAATGATGAATACAGCTTTATTAATGATTCCTCCGACGTTGTACATAAAGAAAATCCTTATAGGAGATGATTCAAAATTATCGCGAAAACTACTAGCAAATTTAACAGTTGGTTGTATGTTAATAGGAATGGGAGGATTATTTTTTACAGGTGTAATTTCTGAAGATGTTGGAGAAGTTTGGGATAATCTCTTTCCAATTGGTGATTGGTATTGGTATCCATCATGGCATGACCTTGTCGCGGATTTTGCGTTTACTTTTTTCTTGATCAGTGGAATTCTTGTGGCTTCACAATTTATAATTTTTCCAGATATCCTTGAGGAAAAGATTGGAATAGAACATTCAACAAGAGTGCGAATTTTATTTGTAATTAATACTTGGATTTTAATTCCAATATTCTATTATATGTTTTATACAGTGCCTTATCTGTGGTATACGGATCATTTTTGGACTTTTTTGCCATGGTGGCAATGGGCACCCGTATGGGAATGGTTATTGATGGCTTCCCAAACGGTTTATTTAACTTCAGTAACGCTACTGGCGGTAAAAAAAATAAATCGAGAGTTAGAAAAATAAACTCATTGAAAATCTCAAAAATTAAATTTCTCTTTTTTTTCTTGTAGTACTTATAATTTTTTATTATTTTGAAGATGAAAATTAAATTTTTTAACAATTCATATCAAAAATTTTAAAATACTCATAAATGTATATAAGGCGAAAAAGCAATTTAATAATAGAATGAACATTCAATTAGGAGATGATTAAATTTGGCTGAAAAACCTAAGATCGGATATAAAGTTATTGGAACCATAAAGAGTGTGAAAGGATTTTGCAATGCTGGACATAAAGAGGGAGATCAAATGGAACTTAGCGGATATGAGACAGGTGGATTATGCGGTTTTTTTTATCATGATATTTTTCCATATATTATCATGCTCCAGTTTGGAGGATCATTTCCAGAAAAATGGGTTTCAGATCCCGATGTGGTAGAGCTAGAATGTATGGATAGGTTTAATGCGGTTAAAATAGCATTGCGAAGAATTAAAGAGTGAGTTTAACAGAAAAAAAGTGATTTTAATAAATTTCAAATTCCTTTTTTCTTTATCTGCTTTGAAGATTTAATTAAATAAAAAAGAATCCCACGAGTTAAAAATGACAGATAATTTAGTTAAACTGAAGAAAATCATTACACTTGAAGCCTATAATGAGAATCCAGACACTTATCAACATCTTTTTGAAATTCAGCTTCCCCCTAAAAACATTAATCTATTTAAAGTCAGACACCATTTTGAAATGGGAACCCCTATGGTTGGCGATCTTGTTCTTGATTTAGAAAGTGAAAAAATGTTAGAGATTCACCCCTTCCCAGAATGGGTGGTATTCCTTAAATCATCAACTAAAGTAAAAAGCAAACCATATTTGGTCGTCCCAAATTTTCCTAAATCATTAGTAAAGAAATTTTCAAGAAAATCTGTAGATGAGAGAATTGGACTAATTCAGAGCGAAATTGGTACTATTACAATAGACGATATAATTGCTTTTGAATATGATATTGGGATAAATATTTTAGTTCCAGCGTTTATACCTCATTTTTTTATTTCCTCAAAAATTAATAAGGATGCTGGAGAGGAACCACCGTATTTACAAGTATTTGAGCCAAATTTAGATGTTTTGACCAAAAATCTAAAAGTAAAAATGAGTTATTTCTTTAAACTACCATTTTCAGTTTATATTTAGAACTCTAATTGCAGTCTTTTTAAAGACATTAAGGAGTTACCATGTCTAATTTTGCAATAACTCAAATATAAAAATAATTACACTACTACATACTACACCAAATAGGGGATTTATTATGCATCTCGTATTAACGTTTTTTCATAAGGTAAAAGGACCTGAAATCTTATTATCTTACCCCGAAATTGAATTAGAGGAAGATATAATTGAAAAGTTAATACGATTTTTTGACTTAGATATTAATGAGACCTTTTTTGAAATAATTTTGATAAATAAAAAAAAAAGAATAATTAATCTATACTTCGAGGTTATCTCTGAATGGGCCCGTGGTAATAAAGAACTCGCTATGCTCTCATTGATTATGAAAGAAAAATACGAAAGTAGATTAATTTATACCTTCTTGGTTGATACTGTTCAAAAAATCAGATCTAAAGAAAATATTTTTAAAGCTTTTTATAAAAATGATGATTTTCGCTATAATGATATAGAAATTGATTTAGGCTACGAAACAATTAAAAGAATTCTATTCGATTGCTTAAATAATTTGATTGATAGATTGAATTCTAAAGTGTAATTTGAAAAAAATTTAGAAAGTTAGGTATGCTGTAATTCCCCTATATCTTATTAACGTAATTTAAAAATGCTTTAACAACCATATGAAATTTTGGATCAGGGACGACGGTAAGGTGATCTCTGCCTTGAATTTGGAAATGACAAGCATTTGGCACTAATTTTGCAAATAAGGCTTTATCTCCGCGTATAAAATCATCAGAGCCAACAACAGTCAAAACAGGAACAGAAATTTTTTTTAGATTTTTCCGTATTTTTGCTTTCGAAGTAAACATAACGTCTGGCTGTTGGACATAGGCACTCATTACTGCCGCTAAAGCATTCAAGTTTGCACTCCTCGTTTCAGCAAATTTGCGAAATTCCTGAGCAATACGATTTTTAATTTGGTCTACACTTTCCGCCTTAAGTGCCTTAACAATACCTTCATATATAAACGTAGTTGGTTCATCACTCAAAGCAAATCCCCCTAGAATTGCACTTTTAACCCTTTTAGATTCATGTAAAAGCGCATTTAATGTAAGGCGTGAGCCCATCGAATAGCCGAAGAAATTAGCTTTTTCTACCGATAAATGGTCTAAAAGTTTTATCGCATCTTCCATCATTTTTAAACCATATTGGGTGGGATCCGTCGGTTTATCACTTTTTCCATGACCACGACAATCCAACAATATCAAACGATTGGAATCCTTTAGAGTTTTTATCCAATTTGTTGCTCTCCAATTATCATCAATATTTGATGCGAATCCATGAATCATGATTAAATCTGGACCAGTTCCCTCCATTTCATAATATATTTTAACACCTTCATTATCGAAGTACGGCATCTTTTATAATACCTATTTATTTTGATTTTGAAATATGAGATTTCATTAAATTTTAATTATCTTTGATAAATATAAAACTATTCAATAGATTAAATGAATCTATAAAGTACCTAAAATTAGTTTATATTCAAAATAGCTCCTTCTTAGAACCATGATAGTTATTTAAAAATTTAAAAAAAAAATGCAGAAAACTTATGTTAACGCAGTCTCTAGGATTTAATTAAGAATAAATACTTGAAAAAAATTATACTATTAAATAACTAAAAAAGATATCATTTAGTTTTTTATGCCGACAGAGACAGAAGATTATAAAGAAGAAAAAGACCCGAGAGATAAGCAATATTTAATAAATTATGTGGAACATCTTGAAAAAAGAATTCGGAAGCTTGAAAACGAGAAATTACTAATTGATGAAAGCAGATTAAGACTTGAAACCGAATTACATAATTTAAGAAATGAAATTGATCTATTAAGAGAACCCCCATTAATAACTGCTACAATAATAGATGTATTAGATGAGCAAGAAAAAAGAGTAATTATTAAGAGTTCAACTGGTCCTGATTATGTGGTGCATAAGAGTAAACATTTAAAAAACAATAAACTAGAACCAGGGATGCAAGTAGCATTAAATCAGCGTACTTTCGCAATAATGGAAATTCTCCCAACTAATTTGGATCCATTTGTAAAAGGTATGGAAATGATTGATTCAATTCCAGATATTTCATATGAAGATGTGGGAGGTCTTAAGGAACAAATACAAGAAATAAAGGAAGTTGTAGAATTACCTCTTAAAAAACCTGAATTGTTTAAAAAAATTGGGATTGACCCTCCAAAAGGAGTTTTATTTTATGGTCCGCCTGGTACGGGTAAAACATTATTAGCAAAAGCAGTTGCTCATGAAACTCAAGCTAGCTTTATAAGAGTTATTGGATCAGAATTAGTACAAAAATTTATCGGCGAAGGCGCCCGGTATGTGAGGGAAATTTTTAATTTAGCACGACAAAAAGCGCCTACTATTTTATTTTTGGATGAGCTAGATGCGATTGCTGCAGTGAGGATGGAAGAAGCAACTTCAGGAGATAGAGAAGTGCAGCGAACTTTAATGCAATTACTTAGTGAATTAGACGGATTTGATCAAAGAGGAGACGTACGATTTATAGGGGCAACAAATAGAGTTGATATTTTAGATCCTGCATTATTAAGACCTGGTCGATTTGACAGAATAGTAGAATTTCCAATCCCGAATGAAGAATCGAGACTGGCAATCTTTAAAATCCATACAAAAAATTTGGCATTGGAGAAAAATGTCAACGTTGAAAATCTTACAAATCTGACCGATGGAGCTACTGGAGCAGATATAAAAGCGATATGCACTGAAGCTGGGATGTTTGCCATTAGAAGAGATGCAGATGTGATTACACATTCTGATTTTATTAATGCGATAAATAAGATATTGAAAAGAGATAGACAATATACCTCAGAATCACCACTTTTCTCTTAATTAAAACCTATATTTAAATATAAATAAAAAAAAGATAATAATTTTATTGAACTATTAGTAGAAAAATCTTATTTTCTTACCTCTTATTCTGGGAATGGAGGATGTGGCACCAATAATTCCTGCTTTTGACTCTCAATTATATTATCAAGACTAGCGGAAAGTTTTTGGTATTCTGGATCTAAAAAGGCTTTTATTGCTATTTTTTCCATTTTTGCTAAACTCTCCCATTGGTGTTCGATAATGATTGTATTTGTATCATAAGAGCCAGTTAAGCATCGATAACGTTTTTTAGGAGGATAACCCAATTTATTCTCGATTTCTGTGAATTTTTTATCTATAGTTTCAAGTTCTTCCCATTTCCCATTATATATTTTTTGAATTAAACGTTGAATAATTATTACCATTTAAATTTCACCTACTAAAAATTGACTTTTTAGTAAATAATACTATGTAACTTGAATATATAAAAATGTCTTTTTAGCATTCTCTTTTTTGAGAATTCTTAAGATCGTGATAATTGGAAAGGTTCAGAAGAAAATATCATGAAAATATATTAACTCATCAGATCTAATATATTATATTACATCAAAGTAAAAGTGAGCTTGTTGGGTAAAATTGTATTTTCAAAGGCACCAGTGAGAATAAATGATATAGGGGGATGGACTGACACCTGGTTTTATAAAAATGGTGCTGTTTTTAACTTCGCAGTCGACCTTTATAGCCATGTACGTATTGAAGAAAATAAGACCAAAAGTATCAAAATTGTCTCAGAAAATCTGAATTTATCCACCGAAATTAAAAATTATAATAAAATTGAATATGATGGAACCTTAGATTTACTAAAAGCAGCAGTTAAAAGAATGGAAATAAAATCTGGATTAAGTATTTTCATTCGTGCAGAATCACCTCCTGGATGCGGTACTGGTACAAGCGCAAGTGTAACAGTTGCATTAATTGCTGCCTTATCACGGTATCTTAACAAAAAAATGAGACCCTATCAAATAGCGGAATTAGCTCACAAATTAGAGACTGAAGAATTGCATTTGGAAAGTGGGGTCCAAGATCAATTCGCAGCAGCATATGGAGGAATTAATTTCATGGAAATTGACTATCCCTCAGTTAACATTTCAAATATTAATGTCGATGAGAATAAAATTTGTAAATTAGAAAATCAATTGATTCTCGTGTATTTAAGTTCAAGGAGCTCAAGCAATATGCATAAAGCGGTTATTAATAATTACGAGAATGGCTTAAAAAGTACCTTAGATGCATTTGAGACCATAAAAAATTGTGCCTATGAAATGAGAAGAGCAATTCATTCAGCCGATTTAAAAAAAATAGGAACAATTATGTATAGAAATTGGGAAGCCCAAAAACAACTACATCCTTTAATGGTTAATCCAATAATTGAAAAAACAGAAAGAGTCGCAAGAGAAAATGGTGCCATTGGTTTTAAATGTAATGGGGCGGGAGGAGGAGGATCTGTAACAATATTAGCTGAAGTAGGAAACGAAGACATCATAAAAAAAAAATTGAATGAAATTGGATTAAAAATCCTTCCCGCGAAATTAGATTTTAAAGGAGTACAAACGTGGGAAGCTTAAAAATCTCTTGTTATTAAAAAGATTTAGAATGTAAAAATCTTACCATAATGATGATATTTTTTTATTGAATAGAATATATTTTATTTTATTAAAATCTAAAAAAGAGTATTCGAAAAAAAAAAGAGTAGGTCATAATGTCACCAATAGATGTAAATTCAGTAGGACAAACAAGAGAGGGAACATTTAAGTATGATTGGAAAACATGTGCCTTGTATAATTTAGGAATTGGTGCACAAGCAGAAGATTTACCCTTTGTATATGAGAATGTACAAGGGGGCATGAAAGTGTTTCCAAGTTTCGCCACCATTGTAGCGGGGAGCGGACTGCTTTTCCCAAAAGGAACTGATTTTGTTCGATTATTACATGGGGAGCAATTAATCCGTCTTTATGCACCTTTTAATCCAAAAGGAACAATAAAAACAAAAGGAGTTATAGAACATATATACGATAAAAGTAAAGCCGCTGTCATCCATACAAAAATATCTGGATATTCAAAAGATAAACAGATATTTGACACAATGTATGTCTTTTTCGTTGGTGGGGCAGGTGGTTTCGGTGGAGACCCAGGACCAAAAACTGTGCCTATTGTTCCTCCCGATGGTGTAGAGCCAGATTTTAGCATTTCTTATCAGACCGATAAAAATCAAGCAGCATTTTATAGATTAAATGGAGATTATAATCCACTACATATTGATCCGAAATTTGCTAAAATGGCTGGTCAACCAAAACCAATTCTCCATGGTTTGTGTACTTACGGAATTGCTACACGTTCTATTGTATATGGACTATGTGATGGGGATGTTTCTCGCTTTAAAGAATTCAATGCGAGATTTAAAGGAGTTGTATTTCCTGGAGAGACCCTTACGACTGAAGGTTGGAAAGATAACGGACGTTACATAATTCAAGTTCGAAAGGAAAACACCGTAGTCCTAGGGAACGCTTATGCTATTGTAGAGTAAATATTTTAAAATTAATCAAAATCTTTTTTATTTTTAATTTAATTTTCGTAATCCTTATTTGTAATTAGGTTGAAATAAAATTACAATCATGGAACTCTTTAAAGCCTTAAAAAAGATAATTAAAGACGAAAAGAACTTTTGTGAGAATTACATAAGAATTTCTCTATTATTAAACACATTAGTAATAATATTCTCTTCTATTTACGAATTAGGTTTTATGTTTTCTATTTACGGTCAAATTGTAGGGATTCTTTTCTTACTAACTTTTTTCTCTAATTTAGGTTTGATTTATTTGAACGATAGATACATGAATAAATACATTAAAAAGATTCGAAAATTTCAACTATTGAATTATGGATATTTGATTACCGCTATAATTACAGTTATGACCTTGATGAGTTTGGGTTTAGGAAATGTAAAAAGACAGCCTTTTCAACCAGTCTACTACTTTCTATTTTGCTATGCTTTTTATATTTCATATTTAGATTATCAACATTTCATAAAAATTGAAGGAGATAATACGAGGAGATCCACCCAAATGGAGCAAAACAGAAAAATTTTGAGACTTTTTGTAATTCTTTTCTTTCTTTTAATACCTTTTATTACAGGATTCTATCTTTTTAATCTATCATTAAGTGAAACTCAACAAAGTTCGAATTTAGTACTTACAAATCTAGGACCCATCCTCTTTCTTGTAATTATCATATTTCTTCCAATAATTAGTTTGCTCCTTTTAAAATATAATTGGAAACAGCCTAATTTTTTATCAACGATCATTGGACTTTTAAAAGTACTTTTAATATCTCTATGTCTTATTACTTTTATTTTTGCTGGTACTTTTGCTTTTAATATGTTATCAAGTGGAGTACCCTTACATATAATCTTCTATTTGATTAATTTTATTCTTCCGGCTTTTTTCGCTTTACTCATTTTGATAATTCCAACAGTAACATTGCTGTTGCATAAAACAATTCCACGGAGTTGGAAAAAAATTGGTAAGGCATTTACCATCGTTGGAATTTTTCTGACTGTTACTTTATCTCTTCCATTTATTACAGCACCTATTACAATAATTGACGCAAATAATCAATTCGCTAAAGCATTTGGAAAGAATTGGAATAAATTTGATCCAGATGTGGAAGAAGAATTCTTAGATATGCCTTATGTCTTAATTCAATCTTGGTTTGGAGAACCCAAACTTGATCCTGATTCATGGAAATTAGATGCTAAACACGTTTATAAAGAGACAGAAGATTATAGATTGAAATTTGATGTGTATTATCCTGGTAAAGTAGCAGCCCAACATATTGGAAAAAAAGCTACAATAATCTTTATCCACGGTGGAGGTTGGTCAAGGAGAGAAAGAGAAACTGGAGCGCCTTATCTTAGATATTTTGCGGCTCACGGTTATGTGTGTTTTACAATAGATTATAGATTATTAGAAGTTGATGGCTCTCCCGACAAAAGTTTTGTAGGTGATTATAATATTGAGCATATGATGAGGGATATAGCAAATTTTACCCAATATTTGGCAGTAAATGAGCAGAAAAAAGTGGTTCATGGAGCGGATTTAGATAATGTATTTCTTATAGGGCAGTCAGCTGGTGCTCACCTAGCAGCTGTTACCGGCTTTGGTTATAATGATGATGAGTGGGGGCTTGACCAGCGATTAAAAATTAAAGGCATAGTTTTATTTTATCCTCCAAATGATGCTCGTCAGTTTTTTTATGGAAATGTTTTGTATGATGCGGGTATTAGCAAATATAAAACCCCAACTGAAGATCCCGATTTTTATGATTTATACACCCCAAGTAAACTAGTCGATAAAGATGATCCTACTTGTCTCATCTTCCAAGGCACATCAGATACTTACGTACCATATATAAATGCTGAACAGATAAAGAAAGCCTGTGAAAAAGAAGATGTAGATGTGATATTGGTAACAACCTATTTTCTTGGACATGCTCATGACATCAGTGTTTTAGTTAAGACAATGGCGCTCTACTACATGGAGAGATTCTTCTATCTAATAAAAGAAGATTAAAGTTCATTTATCACACAATTTCATTCTAAACTACTTAGGGTAATTCTTTAAATCTAGGGATTACTTTCATCAGAATCAGACTTAGAACTTTATTTTATAAAAGAAAATAATTTAAATGATTCTAATATTATTATTTTACAATTGAGTATTACTACACATTTTAATGACATACCAACTGAAATAGTTCAAAAACCTTACATAACTTAGGAGAAATAGCAATTTGGAGTCAATTTTACCTTTTAGGCACGAAGATGAAAAAACTGTTTTGAATAGTATCCATCCTGTAGTCAGATTGGGGTTACCCTTTATTTTTGTAGTTCCGTTTCTTCTTGTTGAAAATCTTTTTTTAATTTATAGCTATATCTTGCTAACATTAATTTTTATTATAATCACCCGCTTAAATCTCTCAAGGATTTTGAAAAGATTAAAAAATGTCATTCCTTTTATCCTGGTAATCACTATTTTTTTACCATTGTATTTAGGAGAGACAATCCTTTTTCAGATTAATATCGGAATATCAATAAATATCTATGAAGAAGGAATATATAGAGCTTTTTTCCTTTTTATGAGAATATTCGCTGCTACATTTATCTTTATGTCGTTTTTCTCTTCTTTAACATATTCAGAATTTATTGAGGCACTTACTTCATTAAAATTACCGGCGTTTTTCGTTGGGAGTTTCATAATAATGCTGCATTACATTCCAATCATTGCAACTTCAAATAAAAAGATATTGGAGGCTCAAGAACTGCGGGGAAAGAAAATAACAAATTATTGGCAAAGACTGAAAGTACACGCGTTTATTATGGGAAAAAGTTTAGTAGCAAATATGGAACGTAGTGAACATTTATATGAAAGTCTGAAAATGAGGGGTTTTTCTGGTGAACTGACCTTTGCGCCCAAGAAAATTAGAGTCTATGATTTCATAATTCTTTTGGTCTTTATACTCATTAGTGTGTATTTATTTTATTTTTTAAATTTAGAAAATATTTATGCGGAGGTTTTCAAATTATTTTTGCTGTAGAAGTAAAAAATTTAAATTTTCAATATAATTCTAAGTTTAGTATTCAGGATTTATCAATGAGAATTGAAGAGAACTCTAAATATGCTTTAACCGGAAATAACGGGGCTGGTAAGACCACGTTATTAAGATTATTGGTAGGTTTATTACGACCAAAATCTGGTACAATTAAAATCTTTGATAAAGCTCTTACCAGAAAAAAGAAAGATTTATGGCAAATCAGACAAAATATTGGATTTTTATTCCAAAATCCAGATGATCAACTTTTTGCTCCAACTATAGAAGAAGATGTGAGCTTTGGAGCACGAAATTTAAAACTTGAACCAGAAGAGGTTAAAAGACGCGTTAAATGGGCATTAGAAGCAGTAGATTTAGTAGATTTTAAGGATTTTTCACCCTTTAATCTATCATGGGGCCAAAAAAAAAGAGCATGCTTGGCAGGATTGCTTGTGATGAAGCCAAAATTATTGATATTGGACGAACCCTTCGCAAATCTTGATTTTAAATCAATCATTAACCATCTTGCTATAATAGAAAGATTACGGAAAGAAGAAAATATGACAATTTTATTTACTTCACATAATTTGTTCTTTGTAGAGCACTGGGCTGATGAGATGCTAGTCTTAAATGAAGGAAGAGGAATTTTTGAGGGACATCCTAGAGAGGGATTGAACCTTCCTAATATTAGAGAAATTATGGGATCTTACGACGAGATTAGAGATTTAATTCAAAATCACAATTCTAACCAAAAACAATTGATATTTTAAATAAAAAGGTTTTACCAGTACTATAAATCTTAAATTTTATTTTTTTAATTGCTTAAATAAAACCACAAAATTTTTTACTTTCAATTTCTATAATCATTCTTGGGAAAGCGATGATGGAATAACTGCGCTTCGAGGGCACATATGATCGAAGATGAGTATGTGTGCAAAACGGCGCAAACATCCAGAGTTTAATAATCAGTAAGTAAAAAACTGCAAGCAAAATGGGCTCTTAACTAAGCGATGATAGGTATCAATGCGATGAAGTGGAAGCCAGTTACCCAGATTGCAGATATGATTATGCCCCATAAAGGCATGAAATTAACGCCTAACACGAGAGAACTTATTCGATTTTAAGGGAAAATCCTTAAAATGAGAAGTAAGAGTTAGTGCTTTAGGCAACAATAATGCTGAATTTTTTTTAAAAAGAAATAATTTTTAGAAACCAATTGAGTCTGGACTAAATAATTCTTTTAATTCATCGCTGATGGCTTCTTGATCGCTACTTTTTAGGTAACTTTCTAACACAGATGCAATTTTTGGTGCCCATTTTTTTATGAGAGCACGTACAAAGCCAATTTGAACATTTAGATCAGTCGCTAAACATAATACACCTTTTCCAGTTTTCACAGAAAAAATTAATCCCTTATCATATTCTGTAATTTGAGTTTTTATGTTTCCATATCCTAAAATAAGCCCTTGTTCTTCTCCAGCTGTAAAAACAGCTCCACCAATGGCTCCAATTTTTTCAACAGAAATATCTTTGTTCCCAGAGAAGCTAAATTTAGATTGACTTAAAATAGTGAGGCCTGTATCATCGATAATAATCGCATGTTTTAATCCTGCGGTACTATTAATTATATTAGTAAGGATTTTCTTTAAAATGGCCTCGTCCTGAGAATAACTCAAAATTACGTCAACCTTCTTAATGCTTTTCTCTTTTCTATTTTATTATGGAGAGTAATTTATATTTATTGTTTCTATAACTTATAACTTATTTATTTAAACCTAACTCTAAAATGTAGCCTAATTAATTCCTAAATAATATAAATAAAATTTAGTATATAAATATCGATTAATCTCCCTTTTATTCTTCTGAACATCGCGAAATAATTTTAATGGTTTTTTCCTGCATATCTATATGCGCTAAAATAGACCTTGAGTTTCAATAAGCTTCTTTAATTTTTTGAAGCATATAATATTTCTATAAGACTTTTCCAGTAATAACATTAGTTTTATTTCTTTTGATTTATCCAAATCTCTTTTCACCTTAAGATACCCGTTCTCTTCTATAAAGTCTCGCTTATTTGAAATTGCTGATAATGCCAATATATTTTCTTGAATATGAAAACCTTGAGGAATTTTTGAAGCTATCATAAATCCATGGCGATCGCATAGTATTCCAGCAATAAAATTTGGAAACATTTGCTTAATTTCAGACAGAAAATAGTTAACATCCGATTGATTAATTAATTTTTCCAATAAACTTTCACTTAACCCATTAATTTTTTAATTAATAGGTAAAAATTAGAAAAACAAATCTTAAAATGGTATAATATGAAGATAACATGAAAAGAATCGAAAAGATAATGAGGTGTAAATATTTAGTCATGATAGCTATATCGTTGTTCTTTCCAAGGATCAGCTTTATTTGAGTATCCTCCTCTCTCCCAATAGCCGAGTCTATCTTCCTTGAGGAATGTAATTTTGATAACCCATTTGGCTGATTTATAAAAATATAATTCTGGAATGATTGGTCTAACTGGACCTCCATGTTTATCATTAATTGGTTCTCCCTCATATGAAAGGGCTAACAAAGCATTATCTGTGTTTAACCGTTCTATCGGAACTGTCGTTGTAAAACCATCATCCGCACATAGAAATTCCACAAATTTAGCGCTATCTTTAGGCTTTACTAAGTTGAATAATTTTTTAAATGAAATACCGCTCCAATTTGTATCAAATTTACTCCAAGAGGTGACACAATGGATATCTGCTATAATTTGTTTATCTTGGAGTTGATTCAATTCAGCTAGCGAAAATTTCATAGTTTTTTCAACCTCACCCTCCACTTCCAATAAATAGCTCTCTCTGTCAACAGACGGAATCCTTCCCTTTTGAAGCACTGGAAAACGCTCCGTTAGATGTTGACCCGGGGGAAGTCTAGAATTCTCTTTATTAGCATCATTTTCATTCATGATAATCTATATCCCAATTTAGTATTTATAAGTTTTTAACAAATTTTTAAAAAAATTGAAAATAGTAAAAATTTTCAAGTTAATCCTCTTTTTCTTGAGATTCATCAGCTGCGCTAAAAAATGTTGATTTTGGCATATCTGAAATCGTTTGTTGTTTTTCAATTTTTCTGTAAATCCCTTTTTGAATTACATATTTCATGATCTCATCTGTGCCACCTCCAATGCGTAAAAGTCGAACATCTCTCAAACATCTTTCTACAGGATATTTATTTGTGTACCCTATGCCTCCTAAACATTGAAGCGCATCATCGCATATTTTATTGGCCGCTTGACAAGCAAACAACTTTGCCATTGCAGCAAAATGTCCATCTTCAATATTTTTTACTGATCTTTCAACAAGGGCTTTACCCGCTTCATAATATGTCACCATTTCAGCAATTTTAAAACTAATCCCCTCAAATTCAGAAATGGGTCTTTTAAATTGAACTCTCTCTTGTGTATATTGAATGGCTATTTCCAATGCTCTTTTAGCAACACCTAAAGCCTGGGCAGATAAAATAGCCCTTTCAGGTCCTAAGAAATTTTGTAAACCCGCTATTGCTGCAGTTTTCCCTAATCTTTTTTCACCAGGCTCTTCTTTAATTTCTTTATAAAAAAGCGCATTTTCCTTAGGAACCCTCACATCATTAAATTTCATATGCCCTAAATGTAATCCATGAAGTCCCATTAAATTATATTCTTCAATAACCTCAAATCCGTCCCAATCGGATTGTACAATAAACCCTCCGTTTCTTGCATAGACAATAAGAATATCTGCGACACTTCCATTAACTATAAACCTCTTTTCACCATTTATAATGTATTGTTCATTGGCAGCATCGTATTTCGCAAATGTTTTCATTCTTGATAAGTCACTTCCCGCCTCGGGCTCAGTGAAACAAAAGCACCCTATCTTTTCTCCTTTAACAATTGGACTAATATAATGTTTTAATGGTCTAGTTTTCCCGAACGTCCTTATTAAAGTAGAGGGATATGTGCTTGAAAGACGGCTCATATCAACTGCAAGACTGTAATAACACACCTGTTCCGAAAATAATAACTCTTGCATATATGAACCGCCTAGCCCTCCAAAACGCTTTGGAAAAGAGATACCGATTAATCCATTTTTTCCCATAGGTCTAATCACATCCCAGATATCCATTTTACCTTGTTCTATATCATCTATATATGGCCCTAAGTTATTTTTAAGATAGTCGTCAATTTCTGCCTTCCAATTTAATTCTTCTTCTGTTAAATCTGAAAATATGCTCTCCATTTTAATATTCAACAAATGTTTTATTTTATTTCTATATCTTATTCTAAACTGCTATGTATAAAAGTTTTTTTAACCATCCTTGAATTGAGTTATAAAATCGGTTTAATGTTATTTTAAATAGTTAATTTTTAAGTCTATTAACGGAGCAAATAATTAATTTACTTTCCAAAAATTTTATTCTTATTATAATTTTTCAAAATTAAATTAATTGTAAATTTTAATTCTTAACTAAAATCATGAGATGGATATATTGGTTGGTAAGAAAGGAGAAGTACAATGTATAAATGATGAGATATTAGATAAGTTATCACTAAAAAATCGTAATAAATTCTTGATTAATAACCTAATTAGTATTCTTAAACCAGAACATTTTAATTTTCTTAAGCAAGCTCAAAAATTCTATGAAAGATTTGAGAAGAAAAACAATATTACTCATAAAGAGGATTATTATGATTGGATTCCCGAGATTGGGAAAGAAGGTTTGGTTAGTCGAGTAAATAAATTTGATGAATTGGGATTGAATTTCAAACCTTTTGGCATTACAGCAGAATTCATGAGAATTCTTGCTACTGATTTTTTTGATCCCCAATTGGCAATGGGTATGGGAGCTTCTGTTCTTGTAATAAATCCGTTAATGTTACACCATGAAGGAATTGATATTCGGCTCCGAGCACTTAAAGAATTAGTTATGGGGGAGAAAGTAGGTTGTTGTTGTATTACAGAGCCAGAAAGAGGTTCTGATGCGGTTCATATGCTAACGACGTGTAATGAACAAACAGATGGTAGTTTTCTAATTAATGGGCAAAAAATTTATCAAACAAATGGTCCGAAAGCTCATTGGGCCATCATTTATGCATGTACAGAAGAAAATAACGGAAATACAATGGGTCAATTCTTAGTAGATACTTCTTGGGAGGGATGGAATGCTGAAAGAGTAATTATCCCTTGGACACCAAGAATGTTCATTGGCAAAGAAACATTTACTAATTTAAAAGTGCCTAATGAGTGCATACTAGGCCCACCCGGTCAAGGGAGAGAACACCTTTTTGAGGGATTAAATTTAGAAAGACTGGGTATTGTTGCCTTAAATATAGCAGAAGCATGGAATGCGATAACTCACGCTATTATTTATTGTAATATGAGGAAGCAATTTGATCTAGAGATTCTGAAATATCAAGGAGTAGGGTTTCCTTTGGCTGATTTATGGGCTCAAACAATGAATCTTACGTTAGCGTTTTTACATATTTCTGAACTTATTGATCAGAAAATGGAACAATTTGGCAGAACTCTTCCAAAACAATTTAATTTAGCATTAGTTGCAAATGCATCTCAACTCAAATCCCAAAGTGCCAAATTAAGTGAACGTGTATGTTATGAATGTGTCAACTTAATGGGGGGCGCTGGAGCATGTGATAATACCCTTATGCAGGATTTGTTAGGGATCTCACGGATACAGGAAATGGGCGGTGGAACACGACAAATTCAACAGTATATCATGAGCCTAGCCTTAAGACAATTATTTAAAATGATTTAAAAAAGAGAAAAGTAAGATAAATTAAATTTTAATTATTTTTTTTTTAAAGATATACCCAGATTTAGATTTTCTAAAATTACTCTTTTGTGAATTTTACTATAATAAGTAGACTTTTCTATTTAAAGGTAAAAATTATTCTTTCTTTTTCTTTTCTTTAAATAATTGAATTTTTTTGCAAAAAAAAATAAGATTAATTTGCATTATTTCTCTTTTTATTTATTGTTCCTTTTATCTTTTTGAGAGATTCCCAAGCTCAGATTCTCGATTAACTCTGTGTACCGATTCCGAATCGTGACCTCTGTCACCTGCGAGATTTTAGCTATTTTTCTCTGTGTTCTACGCTCTTTGCATAAGATAGATGCGGCATAGATTGATGCGGCACAAACCCCTGTAGGACCCCTTCCAGAGGTTAAACCTCTTTGTTCTGCCATTTTAATTATTTTTTTAGATACTTGCTGGCATTTTTGAGATAAATCCAATTCACTAATAAAACGAGTAAGAAAATCAACCGGTTTGGTCGGATTTAAATTTAATCTTAATTCTTTAGAAATAAAGCGAAAGGAGCGTCCGATTTCCTTTTTATCGACCCGGGCAACTTCAGCTATTTCATTTAACGTTCGAGGAACTTTATACATTCTACACGCAGCATAAAGGCTAGCTGCTGCGACACCTTCAATACTTCGTCCACGAATAAGATGAGCTTCTACAGCATCTCGATATATCTTTGCAGAACACTCACGTAGATTTTTCTGTAAATCTAGGTTGGAAGCCATTCGATCCAATTCAGATAAAGCAAAAGTCAAATTCCTTTCAGTCGCGTCTGATACTCTTATTCGACTTTGCCATTTTCTTAATCTGTATATCTGAGCTCGTAATTTTGCAGGAATTTCTTTACCAAAAATATCGCGATTTTTCCAGTCAATCATTGTTGAGAGACCTTTGTCGTGAATCATATAAGTCATTGGTGCTCCCGTTCTTGTACGTTTCTTTTTTTGGTCTGCATCAAACGCACGCCATTCAGGGCCTTGGTCAATATAGCGTTCTGATGCAATTAATCCACAATTTTCGCATACAAATAGGCCTCTATTCTCATCAAAAGAAATTGAATGTCCACACTCATTACAGCTATCACCTGCACTAAAAGAATCTTTATTTATTTCATCGAGGGTTATCTTTACATTATTCCAACTTGAAATAATTTACACCTTTAATTTGCTTTTTTTAAAAATTTTGAGAACTCTTGTCAGACTTTTACAAAAAGTTCATTATATGGGCTAAATTCTTTATTCGGCAGAGTTTTAATGGAAATAAATGGTAAAGTTATTGGTCCAAATATTTCTTTAATATACCCTATTTCCTCATAATTCATATTAAAAACAGGTTTACGGTAAATTTTTTCAAAGTTTCTATTCCATTGTTTCACTCTAAATATTTGATGCTTTTTAGATTTCCCTATGTAGAATAGACTTAGTTTAACCCAACTTTTCAATATTTTACCATCTTTGGCAATTGAAATATAAACTAAAATAATTGATCTTTGCTATTTAAAGTTAATTAATTTTAGCTTATAACTTATTTAATTCCTACAAAAAAGTAGAGTCGATTTTTGGCAACATTATATGGTTTTTTGTCAAAATTTATTAGTATCGAAAGAAAAAACATGACTTTTTTATTCCAAAGTACTTAAATATTTACAAATTTTCACAGAAATAATCTTGTTTTGGATCAAAAAAATTTGTGAATTCAATGATAATTTCTTTGCATATCGTATTTTATTTTACAATCGCAATCTACTTCCTTATAATCTCTCAATTTATGTATATCTTGATTTAAAACGAAGTCTTTCAGCAATTGTATCATTTTGTCATCACATTTTAAGCAGTTATGAATTCCTCTTTTAGTACCCGCTCCTGAGGGGTCAGAGACTATTCTAATATTTGTGAGATCTTCTTGTTTGATTGCTTTTTTTAGGCACTTGAATAGGGAGTAGAACCACGGTGGTCGATATCTATTTTGATACCACAGATATTCTGCTAATGAACCTTTTTGAATATTTAGAGGATTTATTGAAATAGAATTTACTTTTAAATTTATTAAAGATGTAATTGAATCTATGCAATCATCGATAGCTCCCTGTTCATTAAGAAAAGGAGGTTTAAATAACAAATAAGCTTTCACGCCTATATCATATTCTCTACATAAATCAACAGCTTTAAGAAACTTTTCATACATTAAGCCTTTATTAATATAATTATTTCTTATATAATCATTAGTTGTTTCAAGTCCAATTCCAATTTCAATATATTTATTCTTAAGATTGTTTTTAAGGATTGATAGCTGGTCTGCGGTTAGATATTCAACTCTAGACTCAATTACAAACTCTTTAATGTTTTTAATTTCAGCAATTTTCCGATAAATATGCATGCGAACAGTTATGTCAAGCTCTGAATCATCAAAGAAGCTACCTGAGTTGAAAATTTTAAGTATATAATTATTTTGTGGATCTTTTATTTCATTTTGTTTTCTTTCTAAAGCATAATCAAATTGCTTGATAAGGTACTGTGAGGGTACTTCTTTAATATTAGCATCTTGAATGTATCCGCACATGGAACACCCTCCATAATTACCTAAAGCCCAGCTACATCCCTTGGTCCTTAATATTATCGTAAATTCTTTGCCTATTTCATCTATAAGCCTATCAGTTTTGGTCCAGAAACTTACGGGTTTTTCTAATTGCTCATTTGTAAGTTCTCGTTTTTTTCTTAATGCCTTTTTCCTTAATGAAGAGATAAAATCTCCCAATGGATTCTGATGATTTTCATTTGACACTTTCATAGACTGTAGCAACTCGACCTGTTTCTGTATTTTTTATAACATGAGATCCTACTATAACATGTCCCATTCCAATAATTTCTTTTTTATCTTCATCAAGAATTATCACATTATCATAAGGCATTAGGTTTCGACTAAAATCTAATATTCCTGGTCGAAACAATGTATTTCCACTCATTTTTTTACCATTAAATATAATGAATTTTTCTAGTTCTGAAAAGGGTTTCAAAATATAGGCACCTTTTATTGTAAGATCAATTTGCCCCGTGCTATAATTGAAAAACCCTAAAGAATTATTATTTTTTGTATCTATTATTTCAATTCGAGTATGAGATTTACCTTTTCTTATTTTAATACCGGGTTTAATGATTTTGCTTCCTGAGCCTTGCCCATATTGATAATCTAAAATTTTAATAAATTTGCGATCCCAGGTTTTTGATACATAAAATTCTTTAGAGATTTGACCAATAGGGTTAAAATCCTTTATTTTAGTATCAATTAGAGATTTTAATGATTCCAAAGATTCTTTAGTAGTTAAATTATGAGTGATGCTGCTAAAGTAAAAATGATGATTTAGTTGTTTTTGCGCTCTTTTAATAATTTCGAGATATGCTTCATTGAGATGGCATATTATAGGAATGTTATGATTGAATTTTTCAAGTAATTTAACAAGCATCTCGGCAGAAATATTTAATTCTTCTTCACTCCATTCTCCCGTAACTGAAATATCATATGAATTAGCAGGGTATATATTTTCAAGTTGTCTTGGAATTGCACCCAATGGAGAAGTTAGAATTATTTCTTGGAAATCAGGGAATTCGGGATATTTTCTTAAAATACTTAAATATTTTTTATGGGATTTGGATTCGGAATATGGCTTTCCTGCTGAACAAGGAAATAATATGATCAATCTTGTTTGATGTTCCGGTTCGAAAGTTTCTATAACTCTTTCTCGAAATTCTTGGAAATCTGGTCTGTGGTATGATAATGCTCCAAGACAATTTACTTTTTTGTTCTTTTGAGTGATGGGGGTTTCATATTTAATTAGATTAAAATAGTCTCTATCCAAGATTCTTAGCATAGAGATAATATTAGTATCATCTAAAGAGGATTTTTCAACAAAAGCCCGAAAGTCCTCATAATTTAGATATTGTATGATTTTGTTCATATATGTTTTCGCTGAAATTAAGTTATGAAGACTTAAGCAGTATATTTTTTCTGAGGAATATTTTTCTTTTAGTAAATGTTTCAATTTTCCTCTACAAGCTCGACATGAGCATGGTAAATATTTAATTTTATATATCGGCAATAAATATTCTATAGCATTATAGAAGTTTTCTGAGGATAAATACAAAAGGTAAGAGCTATCAATTAAATCAATACCTAAATAAACTAGTATGGGATACATATTTGGGATAATTCTGCCTGATGCGACTATAATGATACTGTTATCTAATTCTTGCTTAATCCTTAAAATTAAGTCTAGTATTTTCCTAAAATTGGAAATATTATCAAAAATATCAGCTAAGTTCAAAATCTTAATATTTTGATTCCTATTGATTAGTTTAAAATAGAGATCAGATAATTCTACAAAGTCAAAGATTTTAATTGTTAACCCAAAACTAAGGTCAGCATTTTTTTTAAGAATATTTTCTGCATTCTTTAAGTAATTTTCAATTTCTCTGTTTGCAAAATTCTTGTTTATTACAGTAGTTGGTATTTCAAAGGGGATAATAGCGAAGATACCATTCTCAATAAGAATTCTTTTATTTCTTAATAAGACTTCTTTAAACTTTTCCAGAGTACCATAGCTAGTGTATATGATGCTCGAAGACTGGAAATTTTTTTTTAGAGCTTCATTTTTCAATATTTCCTCTCTTGAAATTTTAAATAAAACATGGTCTTGGAATTCACTAATGAAGTCAATATGATTCATTAAAATACTATTCAATGGAATAATGATATTTGGAGTATAGATATATTTCTTATCTTTTTCCGAGCCTAAAATCCTCCCACTACGAGCTAATCCTACCTGTGAATTTAAAACTTCAAAAAAAAAAGTCATTATTCTACTATGGAAATTAAAAAACTATAATCTTTTACTAAATATAGTTTATCCTATTTAATTAATCTGCTTCCGTTAGTAAAATAATAAAATTACTTCCTTTCGAGTGATCTCCTTCAATTCTATCTTCAACCCAGATCTCTCCTTCATATGTTTCAATAATTTTCTTAACTAAAGATAAACCTAACCCCAAACCACTAATACTCTTATCTTTATTATATGCTCTTAAAAATATTTCTTCTTTACGAGCATCTTCTATCCCTATCCCGTTATCCGTAAATTCTATTCTTATGTGATTAGTATCGCCCATTTGTTCTTGAGAAACTTTAATATGAATCTGGATTGTGGGATTATCGTTATATTTTACAGCATTAATTAACAAATTCTCAAATACATCAGCTAAAAGCTCATTGGCAAAAACATCTATAATGTTCTTAAAAGTGTCGATCTTTATACTTAGATTGCCTTTTTGAATCCAGTTATGTATGAAACTTATTGATTTTTTTAAAATTTCGTATAACTCTATTTTTTTCAATGGATTTTCAGATTCCTCAATTTGAGATAATTTTTGTATGTTATCTACTAATTTCGCTCCTCTTAAAATTTGTTCCTTAATTATGGTACTGATTTCTTTTAATTCATCCGTTTTTTCTGGCACTTCCAAAAACATATTAATAAGATCGTTTGCAGAACCGATGTTTTGAAGGATATTTCCTATGTCATGTGAGAAAATATCTTTAAAAAAGTTTGCTCGATTATAAGATTCGCGATACTTTTTCTCTGATTCTTTTAATTTTTGTTCTGCAAATTTTCTATCTGTGATTTCTTTTAACATTACCTGAATTAACGTTTTATCTTCAATTGTCAATAATGAAAGGTAAGCGTTTATCCAAACTATAGTACCGTCTTCCCTAAAAAGTGTAAATTCAAATGAATCTATAGTTTCTCCATTAATGAGGGCCTGTAAAATATTTCTAAAAAAAGGTACTTTTTTTTTATTATATTGCCCAATCCAATCAAAAATATTATCCCCTAATATCTGTTCTTTCACCTGTGAGTGGAATCTTATTCTCGCAGTTTCATTGAGATCTACGATGTTTCCTTCGAAATCTAATAGATAAATTGCTAAAGGAGAGTTGTCAAATAAATGCCGATATTTTTTTTCTGAATCTTCCAATGCTTTTTTTGCAAGGACTCTTTCCGTAATATCTTCGTAAGTTCCTAATAATCCGACTACCTCTCCTTGAGAATTATGCAGTGGAATTTTATTTGTGTCAACCCAAGCTTCCTTACCATCGGCTTGTAATTGGGGTTCAATAATATGATACTCTGGTTTATTAGATTCCATCACAAGGCGATCTATTTCAAAAAACGATTCTGCCTGTGATTTTTCCCAAGCTAAATCGTAATCTGTTTTTCCAATAATATTGTTAGGATCACCCACTCCCGCGACTCTCGCAAAATTTCTGTTGCAACCTAAAAATACTGAATTAATATCTTTCCAAAAAATAAATTGAGGTATATTATCAAGAACAATTTGAAACATTTGTTTACTTTCAATTAATTCAGCTTTGGCTATATTTTCTTCAGTTATATCTTTTATAACTACAACTACGAATTTTGGCTTTCCTTGCTCATCTTTAATTAGAGTCGCGCTTAACTTTCCATATAAAAAAGTACCGTCATCCCTCTTAAATTTATAGGTGGCTCCTCTTAGAGTTCCTTCATTTAAAGCCGTTTCATAATCTTTTCGCACCATTTCAAGATGTTCTGGAGCTACATATTCAAAACCACTTTTACCTATTATATCCTCTTTTTTAACATGAGTTCCTAGTAATTTTAGAGTGCTGTCTGAAATATTAATAATCTTTCCTTCGGTATCTAACATTAATAGTATATCTGGGAATGTGCTGAATAAAGTATCATAAAACACCTCTTTTATCTCATATGATTTTTTTTCTAATTCAGAATCATTCTCAGGTTTATCTCGCATTAATGAATTTCTCCTGAAAAAATATTAAACTAAAAACCATGATCTAATTTTAATACAATTATTCTAACAAAAATAACGTAATGGAATCTATATTTATATGTTTGGTAGTAGTAAAGTTATTCATGATTAGTTTAAGAGAGTTGCTATCTTATTAGTTTCATCAATTTCCGTTCAAATTGACTAATTTTTTTTCGATTTGATTATCCTTATTGAAATTTCTCTAAAAATATTAGAATAATCCATCATATTTCATTTCCAATAAAGAATATTGTTGTAAATATTGAAATAAAATAATTAAATCAACACTTTTACTGTGAAAAAAATTACTGAAAGCTAAATTTTTCTCACTTTTAAAAAATTATAAAATTTGTAAATGGTTTGAGCTCATCCAGTACAAAATTAGTAAATGTGTCTTCTACATCCTCTTCATAAAAAAGATCTCTTATGAAACTACCATAGCCTTCAATTCTTTTAACTCTTACAATGGCAAATAGGCCATATTGTGTTCCAATTCTAAATAAATCCGTTATTTCATCCTTTTCTTCAAGTTTTCTTGCTAAAAGATCATATTTCGATGGATCTTTAGGCTTAATTCGAACAATAAATTTTCCCTTAAAACCTAATTTTTTTGGACAAAAATTAATCGAATAATTTAAAATCACATTATTCTTTTCAAGTTTTTTAATCTTATTATGAACTGTTGGCTGGGAAATCCCTTCTTTATAGTGTTTTAGTGCAATACTTTTATACTCTTCATTGATTATATGTTTTATTTCATAGGTGGAGATGGACTTTATTCCCTGTCTTTCCTGCAATATTTTTAAAATTAATTCGTCGATCTTATCCAACTCAAATTGCTTATTAATTTCTGAATTTTCTAATTTAACTCCGTTGGTTTTAAACACTTTTATTGTGTCAATTATCTGATATTTTTTAAAATATGAATGGGCCATAATTTTGTCTATTAAGTTTAGTGTCTGATAATAATCATCTGAAGATTTAAAAACAAAAAGTGCAATTAAAGAAAATTCTCCGAAAATTCCGTCCAGCATCTTTAACTGGGGTAATTTTAGTAGTTCTTCAACTAATTTGGGCTCTTTTGGATTTGTTTTAATTTCAAGCATTACAAATTTCAAATTATTTGGATGGATATTTGGATTTATATTGATTGTAAAATTTCTAATTATTTGTTGATCTTTCAAATTATTTAGCTTATTTTGTATTGTTTGTCGAGATATACCTAAAGCTTGAGAATTCTTTGATATATTAAATTTGATTTTAGTATTTAACTGTTTTACAAGAATTAGATTATTTGCTCTTTCTTTATGATTACTCATTTTCGAATAATTTTATGTATTTACTATATTTATTAATTATTTGTTAAATATAAGAATTTGTTTCTCAGCAGTTAATCATAAATATGTTTAAATTTGAATCAAAATTAAATGACATAAAATAATGACAAATTTATTAAAAAAGTGATCAGAAAATGGTAAATTATAAGATTGCTGATGAATCGTTAGCGGAAAAGGGTAAAGAAGCATTATATATTGCTGAAAATAAGATGCCGGTCACAGCTAAGGTTATACGTGAAAGATTTTCTAAGGAAAAACCTTTAAAGGGTATTACAATAGCAGGTTGCTTACATGTAACCAAAGAAACAGGAAACTTAGCCAGAACATTGAAGGCGGGAGGAGCTGAAGTATATCTCTGTGGCAGTAATCCCCTTTCTACTCAAGATGATGTAACAGCAGCTTTGGTCCAAGAAGGAATAAATATATTCGCATGGCACGGAAATACGGATGAAGAATTTTATTGGTGTATACGTCAATGTTTAAAGGCCAAACCAAACATTTTAATTGATGATGGTGCAGATATGATTGTAACTGCTCACAAAGAATTTCCTGAATTGATTGAGAGTGGGACCATCCTTGCTTGTCAAGAAGAGACTACCACAGGTGTAAAGCGATTCAAGGCTATGGATAAGCAAGGTGTCTTGAAAGTTCCCTTATTTCCAGTAAATGATGCCCGATGCAAGAATCAATTTGATAATGAATTAGGTACTGGTCAGGGTGTTGTTTCAGCTATTTTTGGTATGCATGTTTTATTTGCAGGAAAGAAAGTGGTCATTGCGGGTTATGGACACTGTAGTTCCGGAATGGCATTACGGGCACGTGGTTTAGGGGCTAATGTAATCGTGACTGAAGTTGATCCAATTAAGGCACTTCAAGCTGTTTTTGCGGGTTATACAATCAAACCAATAAAAGAAACATTAGAAGAAGCTGATATCATTTTAACCGCCACCGGATGCAAGCACGTCATCCCTCCTAAAAATGAAGTATTTGATAAACTCAAGGATGGCATTATACTCGGTAATTTGGGACATTTTGATATTGAAATCCCAACTAAGGAGTTATATGAGTACGCCAAAGAAATTAAACCTATCCGAAGTGATGTGGAAGAACTGTTAATGCCAAATGGCAAGAAAATTTATTTATTGGCTAAGGGTAGATTAGCTAACTTAGTATTGTCTGAGGGGCACCCAAGTGAGGTTATGGATATGTCATTTGGTCTTCAATCTTTAATGTCCGAATATATAGTCAAAAATAAGGACAAACTAAAACCAGGAATGATTGATGTACCTGTTGATATTGACGATCAAGTTGGATTGCTTAAACTTCAATCAATGGGTGTTGAAATTGATAAATTGACTGAGGAGCAATATAATTACATCCACGGCTACGAAGAAGGCACATAAATAAACTAAATATTCTTAATTTTTTTCATATTTCATTTAATATCATGATAATTAAAATGGATTCTTTAAAACCTATAGATTTTTTCGGATTAATGATATATGATTTTACAGCTGGATTTGAATCGAAATCCTCTTTTGCTGTTGTCCAAGTGCCACCCAATTCTAAGCATAAAGAAGCTTGGTCTACACGCTCAGATAAATTTTACTATGTAATTAATGGAGAAATTCAATTTATCTTAGAAAACAAGGAGTTTACATTATCTAAGGATGATTTTTTGGTCGTTTTAAAGGGACAACATTTTTCCTATAAAAATGTTCAAAAGAGTGGTGCTACCCTAATTCTTATTCATACACCATCTTTTGATATTAATTCCGAAAGATTTAAAGATTAGTTTTAAATAAAATCGAGTTATAGTAACATTAATTAATATATTTGGAGTGTTAATTTAATGGACAAAAAAGAAAAGCGAACTTCACTTATTCTAATAATACTATATTTTCTCTTCCTTAGTATATTGTTTCTCATTATAGTCTTCTTTCAAAATCCGGAGTATGCTAATTCTATTGTACCGATTTCGGGTTTACCCCAATCAACTCATTATGCGGTTTTTCTTTTTACATTGCCCTATGGCTTAGCATTATTATTTGTTTTTATATTTCCAATTATCTTTATTCCCATATTCGTAAAGTTAAAAAACTTAATTTTTAGAAACTTTGAAAACGGTTATGTTAATGTTAATCTTGAAAAGCCTACGATAAATTTCAAGCAATACGTAAAACGATCTATTTATGTTGCCCTATTAGCCATCGGCTTGTTAGCTACATTTTCTACATTTTTAAATTTTAATCAATTTGTATCTGAACGCCAATTAGAATATCTTCAAGAGAAGGGCATACCTGTTCAGTATTCGTCAGATGGATTTTTAGCGGTTTTATTTATTTTCTTTCCATTCGTCATTGGGTTGTGGTCTATTAGTTGGGTAATGGAAGATCTAGGTTTTATTCATTATAAACTTCCCGAAGAGAAAACAAATGTCTTGTTCGAAATCGAGCCAATGCATCTAAAATATACTCAGATCCTTAAGGGTTATGCAGGAATCTCAGCAATCATTTATTATGTAGCAGTTCTTATTTTTTATATAATGAATCCAGGAAAGGGAACTATAACGGATTTAGTTTTTATGTTTATGGCAATCCCCCTATGGATAATAATGAGTTTTCCTTTTTACTTTGTATATAGGATGATTTTGTTAAAGCGTCTAAAATTTCTACGAAAGGAGATGCCTGAATGTCGAACTATTACTAAATCGGAATTCGAAATCTAAATATCTTTTTAATTTCTTTCCGATTTGCTTTTTATTTTTTATATTTTTTTTACTTTAACTAAGACTGATATATTTGAAAGCTGAAAAATCATAAAAGTTGAGAAAAAAAAAATAATCTAGTTTATCATTATAGGACTAAAGTTTTATAGCAAGAAAGCTGCGGAAATATCCAAAAAGAAACTTTTTTATTTCTAATATTTTAAATCCTAATTGCTCCATCTCAGTTTCAAGTTCATCAAACTCAAATTGATGATGTGGTTCTTCAATAAGGAGCACACCATTTGGTTTGAGAACCCGATAAACTTCTTTTAATGCATTTTGCCAATCTGTGATATGATGAATTACACCAAATATGAAAACACCATCAATACTTTCACTGGATTCATTGATATTGCGAATATCCCCTTCAAAAAAATTAATATTAAGGTTTTTTTTTTCATTTCTCATTTTTGCTAGTTCAATCTGCTCAGGCATATAATCGAATGCTATTAAACGTCTTGGAGTAAAATTTTCATTGATAAGCTGAGAGCTGTATCCAGATCCACACCCTGCATCGATTATTACTTTTTTATTTAGATTAATATTTTGTGATCTCAGCATGTTTCGGAAATATCGAAATTCAAATTTTTTTTGAACTAATCTCCTGATTGCATTATTCATTGCTTTGAACTCCATAGATCCAAGACGCATACTATTTCCGGTATTATTTTGAAAGACTAATTTTTCTTGAGACACTTTTATTTCAACTCCTAGAGAATATTATAATTTTTTTTAATTCTCGAAATGCTTCACAGATTCCGACATTCCGACAATAATATTATTAAAAAATAATTCTGTAAATATAAATGTTTTTGTGTCTAAGACAGATCGACATATTTATATTCTTATAATTATTATAATTAATTGAATATGAGTACAGAAACTGAAAACGAAACTAAAATTCAAATTCTTGAAAGAATGGGATTAAATAAAACAGATTCCCAGGTTTACCTTGTTCTAATGAAGTTCGGACTTGAGGGTACGGTTGTGTATAATTTAATTCATAAATTACAAAAAAAAATAAAACGTACCACTCTTTACTCAGTCTTGAAAAAACTATCTGCTCTTGGAGCAATTGAGATCTTAGAAGACAGATCTTCACCACGTAATGCGAAAAAATACCGTGTGATATCACCAAAAACTTTTTTTTCAAATTTCATTAAACAAAAAAAGAAAGAATTAAGGGAACTTGAAACAATGAAAGCTATATTTGACAATGAATTAGAGAGTATCTATCATCATGGATTTGATTATCAGAACCTAAATTTAGATGAAAATATAAAGCCATATATTGATTTTCTTCATGAAAAAGGATGGAAAATTAAACTCTATACAAAAGAAGAAAGAGTCCCTGTATTTAATTATTCAGTCTATGAGTGTAATCTAGAACCCCCAGATACTGTTTTATATAAAGATATATACTTCCATCTATTTATTTTTGATTATAATATCGCAGAAGATACTAATGGTCTGCAATTCACAATGAGGTATATAAAAAATCAGAGTAAAGAATTTATCAGAATATACGGAAATATTAGTAAGTTTACTTTAAAGGATATAACTTATTCTTACGCAGAAAAAGAATTTCCTGGTTATGTTATAAAAATCCATTCTGAAAATTTAAGAAATCATGAATGGTTCTCAAAGTTACTTGATTTTTTACAAATTGAAAAACAGCATGATATCCCTCGCGAAATCGAAATAGGCATAGGTGTAATAATACCCATAAAAAACAAAATATTCTATATTTGGGCAGAATCGAAGAGATTTATAGATGAAATTATGGAAATTATTATAAATAAGAATTATTGAGAGTAAAGCATCTACGATAGTAGCTCTCCGGATGTTCAGGAGGTTTTCCGGATACTTATTCAATATGATCGGTTACGGTTTTAAACTATATTATTTATAATATAAAAAATAAAAATTCGATTTGGTTAAGTTTGGCTAACTTTAAAGAATAAAATGTCATTTTTATTTTCTTTTTTATTCCTACCAAATCATTATTTATTAATTCTTCTTAAAACTTCAAGAATTTCTTCATTTTCAGGAATATCATGCATATTTTTTCCATAGTAAGCATATTGTATTATGCCTTTTTTGTCAACCACTAATAAACCCGGCATTCGACCCAATTTAATTAATTTAATTTCTTGATTTAACAGTTTTGGAACTTCCTTGGTTTCATCATAAAACACTGGATATTTTCGGGTATATTTTTCTTCCATTTTCTTAGCATTTTTTTCATTATCAGCCATGATCGGGTACAGGTATCCATCCAACTCCTCAAATTTTTCAAGATCTTTTCGTAGTCTCGCGGCATGCCATCTGCAATATGGTCAACTAATCCCTCTAAATAAGATGATAATAATGTTTTTTTTATCCTCAAGTTCTCTGATGTTGACGATTTCTCCTCTTGAATTTGGCAATTCAAATTCTTGAATTTTTGTACCAACTAATTGAAATTTATCCTTAATTTGATTCACCATTTCTATATTGTAAGGTGTTGGTTTATAGGAAATCTTTTGGTTTTAAATAATTTTCATTTATAACTCAAAAATGAGATATTCTCTCCTAAATCAAAATTCTAAAAGTAGTAATTAAAAAATCTAAAGGAAATAAAATTGTGGGAGGTGTTTTTTTCATTTGGGATATAAGATCTCTTGAGCACTCGCATTATCATATATTGCACGTGCAAGCCTTCTTAATCCCTCTAATCCTATTGGTTCTTCGATAAGCTTATCAGATTGCCAGATTTTAGTGTGTTGAAATTCATTCTCAATATCTTTCAAATATTTTTGCTGTAGAGAGCGGACCTTTCCGCAAAAGTCGCACGTTTTAGCATGATCTTCGGGAATTAACATATTGATATGAACACCATCAAGATTTACATATTTCTCTGTTAAATCCCGAGCTCTTTTTATTTCTTCGAAACTTGGTTTTTCAGCAATAGTTACGAGTCGAAGTGAACCAACATTATGTATCAATTCGCTAATTCTTTCACCTCTCTCTTCAAGTTCCGTTAACATCTTTACTAGCTCTTCGCCTAAGCCCTCTTGATTAGAGGTAGGTTCAAAAGGATGCATTACTTTTTTAAACATTTTGGAAACCCCCTGAAGGGATCCTCTTACGGAATTGTAAAAATTGAGAGAGTATTTTAATACCACTTTAACGGTATCTTCTGGCACATCAAACAGAGCAACCATATTTCCTGTTGGAGGGAAATCAGCTACAATCATATCAAAGTCAATTTCTTCGTCACCTTTTCTATAAATTGTATCTTCAGCATCCAAAATTTTCTGAAAAAACATGGCATTTTTAAGAGCTAAAGGAATAGAATCTGCTGTAAACGTAGTGTCAATGAAATCTTTAATCTGTGGAATTAATCCTACAATTGGCATTTTTTTAAGGAGTTTCTTCATTTTTGCCGCAAAAACTTTCGTATATTCTTCGGCATATGCATCCGGGTCAGGTTCAACACCCCAGAGATTATTTGTAATTGGTGTTAACTTGCCTCCAATTTCAGTATTAAACATATCTGACAAATTATGTGCTATATCAAATGAAATAAGAAGGATCTTTTTATCAGGCAATAAATCTGATAACGCAACAGCAGTTGCCGCACTTATAGATGACTTACCGACACCACCTTTGCCTCCAAGTATCAGTATCCTTTCAATCATATTAAAACGGTTATTAACGTATTTTTCAAACTAATTGAATATGAAATAAAAATCAGAATAGAATAAAAAACTGATTATTTTAGCAAAGCTTATAGATTACCAAGATATCTAAAAATCTTTTCCTCAGTTTCTTTTCTCATCAGTAGAATTAATATCCGGAAAAAAAACCAGTTTCCCGGAAACCATGGAATTTCCCTCTTTCCTAAAATAAAAATAAAATCTTCCAATATCAGTATTTAATTTATATTTAACGCGGGGCTTCTTACTATTTGTTAAGAGCTTATCTATGAGAATTTTATTCCAATAGCGACTCATATCAATTCTTAAACTCAACCCTTTAAAAAATGAGGATCTTATAGTGATAATATGAGGAATAGTAAAAAAAAAGAATTATGACATAAACATAAAATTTTATCGTTTAACGGCCAAGTTTAAGCAGGCTTTCTTTAATCGATTCCGCTTTATCTGGAGTAATATCAAAGAGCTTCCAGAATATAATTCCTGTAATTAAGCATAATATCGATAGAGCTCCAGTAATCTGGAATAATAAACCGAATTTTGCCAAATCTGTGTTTCCGGTGCCGAGAGCGGGGTTATAACCAAAGGTGATAGTTATAAGAAGTAAAATTATTATTTGGATTCCCGAACTAATTGATCTAATCACACCATTAACTGAATTATATTGTGCTTCTTCGCGCGTTCCATGTTTCAATATGGAATCATCAAGTGCTTGTAGTCTAAATACAGACCTAGCTGCGTTTTGTATACCAACACCTCCACCCGCCAAAAAGGCACATAGAGAAAACATCCAGATATTTGTGGTTAGCATCGCTAAGAAAAAGAATACACAGGAAATTACTATTCCAATAAGAAAGGTGTTTTTAGATCCCTTCCTTTTCAGAATCCAATAAGCAATGACTCCAAAAAGAAACATCCCCAAGATTATACCCAGCTGTGGAAATATTGAAACTGAAATATCTTCACCTAAACCATGTATTATCCAGAGATCGATGCCAACAATCCAAACTCTATTTAATATTGCCCATTGTAAGCTGGTTATCATAAAGGCAACCCAATTTTTATCCGAGAGTGCTCTTTTTACCACCTGAAGAAAAGGTGGTCTTTCTATTTTCTCATCAAGTTCTGCTCGAAAAGTTCGCATTTCTTTTGGTTCCCAAAAACCATACATCTTTATTGGGAGTCCTATCGAATATATTAATGCTACAATTAAGGCCATATAGAAAAATGCATTTGGATTGGCTACCTTTCCTTGTGCATCAAAAGCATTAAAATAGCTTAACAATAGAGGTATCATCAATATTGCGAGGATTAACCCAATTAAATTCGCACCAAACGCTTCTAATAATGCCATACGCCGTCGAGTTTCCTGATCTCGAAACATATCATTCTTGGTTGCCCATTCATTCATTTCTTGGAAAGTTGTAAACACATCAAAAATGGATAACGTTAAGGCAATCCAAATTACCACAAAAATAGTCATATCTGGGTCTGCCAACCCACCACCTGGTTTTAATTCCCAAGGAATAAACATTAGGATTAAAAAAATCACCATTCCAACATCCCCAATCAAAATTAATACCCATCTCTTCCCAAATCTTTTGGTAAACCTGGTAGTTTCATCAGAAATCCGAGCTTCAATTGGATCATTCACTATATCAATAATAGTAAAAGTTAAAACAAAAATGGTTACTAAGATAATATCTAACTGAAGCACGACCAGCGCATATAGTTGAATCCTTGACATCGCTGTAAATATCATAAACCAAATTATCATCCCAACACTCATAGCCACTAATTTCTTTAAGGGAGGAATATTATATTGTCTATCTAATCCAGTTGGTTCTAATTTTGAATCACTCATCTAAATTTACTCTAATTTTTAATTTCAAGTTTTATATTTAGTTTACATATTAAGAGGCAATGTTAAAAAAGAAATTTGTTAATAAAGAATATAAAGATTTAGTTTTTACTAAACGCTTTTTATTGTTTTTTTCTGAATTTCTCTAATACTCTTATCCTCTTCTCGTAAGTATTCTCATTCCCAAAATTATCTTTAATTTTAAAGCTTACTCTATAACTCCCTGGTTTTCTAAATGTTCGAACCATTATAATACGATCGCTGGTCATGCCGTCTGAGAAATCCCATTCAAAAGATAATATGATCCCTTCGGGACTTAATAAAACTGCCGGAACAAATATTGCAAGATCGCCAGCGGTTAAAACTTCAGGTACAACATAAAAAGTGGCAGAAGGAGATGCAATTCCGTCTTTCTTAGTAATGAATTGTGATATATCAGTTAATTTACCGTCAGCATTCTTGATTTCTTCACTTGGAGTGGTTTGGATTTTATCAATTATCTCTACATGAGCTTTAGTTGAGCGTTCAAGCTGGTTAGGGGTGATTATTTCAATTTTATCTAGAGTTGTATGATATAAAATAGGTTTTCCAATTATTAAAATTGATGGAACATCTTTTACAACGAAAGGTGGTAAGTCTGCTACAGGAAATGCACGTGCTGAAACATACACCGCGGGCAATAAATTATATTTCATCACAGCATTTAACGTATAAGAAAGTAGAGGTTGGTTTTCAGTAACAAATAAGCCTCTTCTTTCATCAAGCCTGGTAGGGACGACACCTTCATTTACTTCGTTATAATATCCGTGGCACCCAAATCCATCTAACAAGATGTATGTTGTTATTTTCTCTAGCATATCTTCATGCTTTTCTACGAATAACTTTGATCCAACAGACCCGCATTCATGGCCAGTCCAGCCAACGAAAAGCATCGTTTTTTCACGTTTCTCAAAGGGAACTTTAGCATAAAGCTTTGCTAATATAATTAAACCCGCGTTAGCTGCAGCATTATCTAAGGCCCCAGCAAAAGTAGAGTCTGTATGTGTCCCGATTAGGATAATATCATCGGTTTTTCCAGGTAGCGCTCCAATAATAGTATTACTGGTTGCAGGACCTCTATTTGAAATTTCAACAAATCTCACAAAAAGTTTTTTGTGAAAACGGGTACATAATTGCTTTAAATATTCACCATTAGGATTACTAATTGAAAGTGTAGGGAGAATGCTCTCTAAAGTAGGTATAATATAAGAAATACTATCTAATGGGGATCCATTGGTACAGATCACTGCTAATGCTCCTTTTTTTTTTGCCATTCCAATCGTATTAAATAATCGTTCATGATGAGTAGGAAAGAAATTAAGAATCATTTTACCTTCTATTAAGGCAATTTTATCTTTCACATCAACTTGGTTAAAATCACTTTTAGTGCCATATCCTACATATACAACTTCTGCGGTAATACCCTCTGGAGAAGTAGATCCACTAAACCACGCTGGAAAAGTTTCTATGATTTGATCTTCTGAAACACCAGGAGTTTCATCAGCAATTATCTTAAGCTCGTGTTTTTCAGACCACCATCTAGTAAAATCAATTTTTTCAAATTGTACATCCTCTAATCCAACCTGTCTCAATTTATCGTAAATATATTTTTCTGCTTTATCTGCAGGCGGGGTACCAGACCGTCGAAACCCAAAATTACATAAATCTTTAACAATTTGTAGCATTTCTTCCCCATCGACTTCAATTTTCTTTTGGTTTTCCATATAATTTCACACTTTCTAATAATTTTTGTTAAGTTTATGAAATAATTAATTGATATTAATTTCTTATTTTATGGTAATCGAAAAGAATATATGTTTTTTGTTCTATTATAATATTATTACAATCATTATTATCAAAAGTAATAATCAAAAAATAAATCAGAATTATTAATCATACATAGAAATTAGAATTATAATCAATTCAAATAGAAAATAATCATCAATTAAAAAAATTCACAAAATTAGTTAATTAGGTAAAGAGATTTAAAAAGAAAATCATAAATATACTTTAAATTTATTATTTAGATAAATTACTACATCATAGTTATTATTTCAATAATATAATTAAATTCATTACATAATTTCAACATTTTAAGCGAACTTATCTAATAATTTTTTAAGATGAGATTATAATTCGAATTTTAAAGCTAAGATAATCATTCTGATTTTTTTTGTAATAAGAATAGAAAACTAAAGTATAAATTAAATAAAAAGGAAGTGATAAAGATTACAAATCAAACTGATTTTACTACAAAATATATAATTGAAGCAAAATTTGCCATAAAAGGTGTAGTTGAGAAGTCAGATATTGTGGGGGCGATTTTTGGACAAACAGAAGGGCTTCTTTTGGATCTTGATTTAAGAGATCTTCAAAAATCCGGTCGAATTGGAAGGATAGAAGTTGAAAATGAATCAAAAGAAGGAATCTCTGGGGGTGTCATTAAGATTCCCTCCTCTTTAACGAGGAAAGAAACCGCGTTATTAGCTGCTACGATTGAAACTGTTTCTCGAGTAGGACCTTGTGAAGCGGAAATCAAATTAATTGAAATAAGCGATGTAAGGGAAACTAAAAGAAAGCAAATAATTTCTCGAGCTGCAGAATTATTAAAAGAATGGGATACAAAATCATTAGAATCAAGTGAAATAGAAGAAAAGATCGATACAGACATTAAAATTGGAGAAATAATTACTTGGGGACCAGACAATCTTCCTGCGGGTCCTGAAATAGATGAGAGCAAGGATCTTATTATTGTAGAAGGACGGGCTGATGTGTTAAATTTATTAAGAATTGGTATTAAAAATACAGTAGCAGTTCAAGGAACTCAGGTGCCAAAATCAATAATCAATTTAATTGAAAAAAAAGCTAGTGTAACAGCTTTTTTAGACGGTGACAGAGGTGGAACCATAATTTTAAATGAATTACTTCAAGTTGCAAAACTAGATTACATAGCCCGAGCTCCTGAAGGGTATGAAGTAGAAGAACTGACACGAAAACAAATGATAAAAGCATTACAAAACAAAAAATCTGTAGCAGAATTGAAAGATTCAGACAAGTCTATAGAAGCAAAAGAAATTGAGTCAAAGGTAAAAATGCTAAACAAAATGCTAAAAAAATTTAAAGTTAAAGATACAACTAAAATTGTGGAGGCAATAAATACCATACAAAGTGGTCAGAGTATAGGCTTTGATAAAAAACTTAATAAAACTTTTGAAATGCCAGTTGGAGAATTATTCGAAAAAATTCGCGATCATAAAGACACCAAATTTTTAGTTATTGATGGAATTCTTACTAATCGTTTGCTTTCCATTTCAATTAATATGAAAATTCAATTTATTTCCTGTAAAAACAAGGAAGAAAATTTAAAGATACCTGACCAAATCACAGTTTATTTCTTTTAAAAACTGGTATTTTTATTAATTTCTTTTAACTTCAATATTTAAAGAAATTCCATGATTTAACACATGTGTTATTGGGCAGTATTCTTGAATACTCTGATAACATAAATCAAATTTCTCATTTGGTATGTCTTCTTTTAAATCTATTAAGATTTCGATGTTAATTTGGACTAATCTTAACCTATCATTAGGATTAATATGTTGAATTTTCCCATTGACAATTATTTTAAGCTTTTCAAATAAAATTTTGTGTTTTTGTAAACAATAAACGAATGTATTTCCAATACAACTGCCAGTTCCAATTAAAAAATATTCAATAGGGCTTGGAGCCAAATTAGTACCATAGAAAGATGATGGCTCATCTATATGAATTTCAGTGAAATGTCGGGCAGATGCGATAAAATGCATTTTTTCTGAATAATTTAAAGTAACTTTCATAATATTTCCTCTAATTATGAAAATTTAGAATAAGAGAATATTTTATTTTAAAAGAATAAAACTATTGTCCTAGTGGAAGTGCAACGGAGAAAATCAATTGAATTATATATGAAAGAACACCTAAAACTACCAAACCAATCCCACATATTTTAAATACTAGCCAATACTCTTTTCGGTCGGGTTTATTTGCTATTTTTAATATACGCTTGGAATTTTTAAGAAAAGCCATAAGGCGCACATATATGCTTTCCTTTTTTTTCTGTTGGTATTTAGAGTACTTCTCGTATTTTGGATATTTAGTTGACATGCTAATCTCTTAAATTCATGTTCTTTAAAAAATTTAACTATAAAACAGAACTAACAATGGATTTAAAGTCTGGAATTAATCTATGTCTAAAATGTTTGAAATGAATTGATCACGATCAAAAGGTAGCAAATCATCGTAATCTTGTCCTACTCCGATAAATATGATAGGTTTACTTGTTTCATGCGAAATTGATAGAGCTGCCCCTCCTTTCGCATCAGCATCAAGCTTTGTCAAAATATTTGCATCTATTCCGACATGTTTTTTAAATTCTTTTGCTTGAAATAATGCGTCATTTCCAGCAAGACTATCACCAACGAACATTATTAAATCTGGCTGAGCAACCCTTACTATTTTTTGCATCTCAATCATTAGATTTTTGTCAGTTACTTGTCTGCCAGCGGTATCTATTAGAACAACATTAATGCCTTTTGCTTTGGCATGTTCTATAGCATCGAAGCATACACTGGCAGGATCAGATTTATATTCATGTTTGATAACTCTAATATTAACATTACTCATATGATATGATAATTGTTCAATTGCACCTGCTCTAAATGTATCAGCCGCTGCTGCGACAGAAGTAATTTTATTTTTGTTTAAATAGTGAGCTATTTTTGCCATTGTAGTAGTTTTGCCTGTTCCATTTACTCCCAAAAAAACAATGACATAAGGTGAATTCTCTGCATTTTTCTTTTTAATCTCTGTTAGTAAATTAATCTCTTTATCTGGTGTTAATATATCAGTAATAATTTCTTCTAGCGTATCAAATAATATATTTTTAGTTGATGATAATCTCCCTATTTGTTCTCCTTTAAATGAATTAATTAAATTTTGACAAATCTCATCTGCTGTATCCATCGCTACATCATTACTTAAAAGAAGAAGCTTTAAATCTTGGATAGAATCCTCTAATTTCTTCTCAGTTAATGTTTTATTGATAAAATTAGAGAAAGCAGATTTTAGCTTATCTAACATTTGTTTATTCACAGAAAGCGAAATAATTTAATATTGAATTTATAAAATTGGACCATTATATAGAAGGTTTTATTGTGTTGGCATATTTCTTTGAAATTGTTGTGACATCGATTGAAGATTAACATCTAAGTTTTGGATTTGGGTTCTTAAGAAATTAATTTGTTCATTGTGTTGGGTGATAATTTTATCAAGAAATTCCATAGAACTGTCTAAATCTTTTTCAATTGCTGTATCCTGGTTTATATATAAGATTATTTTTTGAGGATCTTTTATCCTTGCTTTTACATTAGCTAAACCTCCAATAGGAACTAAGATTTCCTCGTTTTCTTCAACAGTTTTTAAATTCTCTAATGTATTTTTAGTATTCATAATATTTCCTAAAGATGCATTTAAAAGATCCAATTGACCTACGAACATATCGCGTTGGTCTTTTAAATATTTAAATCTATATACTAATTCTTGTGCATTTTGATTAGTTTCCATAATTCTTTTCCTACATATGTTTATTTTATAGAGATAAATCTCTTATTAGATAATCTTGACATTCCTCACTAGAAATTTCTTTAATTTCTTGGATTTTTATTTGTCGCCTAAGAAGTCCGATGCTAGTGATCTGAGATAATGCTTTTTCTAATGCATCTTCTTGTTTTAATGCACGAATTTCTTTTCGAAATAAATATTTCTTATGGTTTTTCATGTATGTACCTTGAATCCGAAATATTTTAATCTCCGATGACATTTTTTTTCAAATCAAGTAATTCTAAGGTTATAAAAATAGTAATTGTTCAACTAAATTTTGCATTTTAAATTAATTTTTCCATTTTATTTTAACAAAAAGTAGAGTTTTAACCTTTCATTAAACTAGTATCGATTTTAGTGTGTATTTGAAAATCATAACCTCAAAACATTGGTGAGCCTCATCATTTCTGGTCCTGTACTTGCTTCTCCAAAAACTCCACTAGTATCATTCACAATTGCTCCAGCACTTAAATAAGGAATACCTCGATTAATGGTGGATACATCGGTCTCATCAACATTTAAAATTGATGTAATTTGCTCAATTTCATCCTCAGTAGTAAGAGGGTGTACCACACATCCATTATTATTTGCTAGTGCAATAGAACCTGGAAGATAGGAATCAGCAAATTCATATACTGAAACCTCAACATTTAAAATGTCCTCTATCTTTTTTAATTCGTTTTTTAACAGTGAGCTTATAATCGCTCCTTTATCATTGCAAAGAATTAAATTTCCAAAAGCATTGTCAATTGATTTAAGAACACCTACTCTTACTGGATCACCTAAATATGTCTTTAATTTATCTAACTCCTCATCTTTCATTATACTAGGGACAATAATTCCATATTTATTCGATGCGGTGTAAACTCCTATGAGATTTGAATTATTTATCGTTATGGGATATAAAGGTTCATTAAACACTGATTTTAGTTTGTTTAGTAAAGGTTTGAGAATTAATCTTGGATATAAAATAAAGGAATTATTTGCAGCTAAGTAAATCCCTATTAAACTTCCACCAAAAATTTGAGATTTTAAAATAGTCAATGATTAAAATTTCACCAAAAGTGCCTTTAAAGTTTGAAATTGTCCTCCAAAAAACATTAAAATAAATAATTATGCTAAATAGATAACTACTAAGCCGTCAATGTTTTTAGTAGCTCTTACTTTTAATTTTCTTGGAGGTTTTTTGATCCCCTTCTCCCAGATTTTTTCATTTACTTCTTGGGAAATGATTAAAGATTCAGGTTTAAAGTGGCGCTCCATATATTCTCTGAGAAATCTAATCGACTTTTTAGCCCATTTATTTCGAGGCCCTTTTCTTGCTTTTCCTAAAGGAATAATATAAATACGCTCATCAATAATTTCCTCTGTAGGAGCTTCTTCGACTTCAGCTTCTTCAATTTCTTCAACTTCCTCTTCGAAAATTTCGCTAATTTCTTCTTCTTCAGAGATCTCATCTAAGCTAAACTCTTCGATTTCTTCAATCTCTTCTTCAACTTGCTCTTCTACTTCACTTTCTTGTTCTTCGACTCCTTCTAACTCCGATTCTAAATCGTCTAAACTAATTTCTTTACTTTTTTTTTTTGCCATTAACTATCAATTCAGTATAATTTTTATAAATAGATATTAATCTCTTTTTAAACGCCTGTTCCTCCATTCTCGTCGAGTATAAGGGCTTTCTCTCACCTTTCCCCCGGTTCTCAAGATAATCCAGCTTGGAATTGATTTACTTTGGTTGAACTTTTTAGCCCTTCTTAATTTTGAAGGAAGATCTTTATTTCTAGCCATATTTTCTCATCTTTTGTATAAATACTTCAAAAATTTTTGATTTTAAACTCCTTTTTATTACCAGCTATTTGTTCCAACAGCTTTTTAAATGCCGCATCCGATAATTGCCCTCTTAATCGCCCTGATTGAGCTAATTGGATTAATTGTATTTCGATTTGTTCAGCAAACTGGGGTTTAACCATTCGAATATTTTCTAATCTCTGACGACCTTCTTGCGAAAGAATCTTCCGCATTATTTGATATTTTTGAGCTTCAAATTCTTTTTGTTGTGCTTCTGCTATTCCTTGCTGTGCAGCCTGTTGTTGCAATTGTGCAAGTTTTCTTTTTCTTAACTCTTCTAATTCTTCTTCATCACTCAAAATTAATCACATCAGAGGTTTTTTTCAAATAATTACATTTTATTTTCTTAAAATTGAATACGCTGTCCGTTCCAAAAAACTTTTTCCCTCAGAAGTGAGCTTCCTCCCTTCTTTCTCAGTTTTTGTAATTAATTTAGCATTTTCTAATTGTTGTAATGCAACTCTGACAATTTTTCCACTTCCTTTTGCGCTATGATTTAATCCAGAACCTCTTCGATTTCTTCCCCCATAAAACTTCCGTAATCGATTCACACCAATCGGAGCAAACTTATTTACTTTTCTTAACAATGAAGCACATCTTATATACCAAAAATTTTCAGAATCGAGGGGTGCTAATTCTTTAAAAAATGCGGTCTTCCAAAACTCACTTCCTTGAGGAGGTTTTATTTCAGGATATTCTTTTAACTTTTCGGCCACTGTTTTAATTAAGGTTCCAGGTTCAACGACATATATCGACATGCTAATATCTTTAATTCAATAGTTCTTTAATTTAATTATTATATTGAAATAATATGAAACAATACTTTTAATTTTAAAAGTAAGGATAAATTAAAAATTTTGGTATTTTACTATTCTAGATATGGTTTATCAAAAAAAATTTAAGGAAGTATTGCTATCGCAGCCTCATTGTACATTAGGGAAGCGAGGAATTACAGACGAGTTCATAACTCACGTAAATCAGTTATTAAAGAAATATAAAATTGTAAAAATTAAAGCATTAAAATCTATTGCTAATAAAAATAATATAAGGGATATTGCAAGCGAGATCTCAAATTTAACGAATTCACATCTATTAGATGTAAGAGGAAAAATATTTATTATTTCTAAAAATCCTATTAAGAGACAAAATTAAAAAAATGGCCCCTAAAAATATCATTAAAAGTATTGCTCAATCTCGTATGAAATTTTTACTGGAAAGGGCTCATGAAATTTTTCCCGAGAATAAAGAATTAGCAAATAGGTATGTATTTTTAGCAAGAAGATATGCTCAAAGAGCAAAAATTCAAATTCCTCCAATGTGGAAAAAAAGAATATGTCATAAATGCAAGAAATTTCTTTATCCTGGTATTAATTGTCAAATAAGAATGCAATCTCGAAAAGGGAAAGGATCGCATGTTTCTATAACTTGTTTCGAGTGCAATAAAATAACCCGATATTATATCAAGACAAAATCTTAGCAACAGTGATAAATAATGCCTCTAATATTGATTTTAGTTGATTGTGGTTTAGAGTTGATTCCAAACCAAATTAGAAATCATCCCGCTATAAAAAAGAATATAAATAATAAATTATATTCTTCTCAACTTTTAGATAATGCGATTCATCATTCTGCGATGAAAAAACTAAAAAATTTTGAAAAGAGAGGACGACCAGATATAGCTCATTTATGCATACTTAATGCTCTAGGCTCTCCTTTAAATAAAAGTGGTAATCTTAATTTATTCATTCATACTGCGAATAATAAAATTTTTAATATTAAGCCTGAAATTAGAATGAATAGGAATTTTAATAGGTTTAAAGGATTAATGGCAAAATTGTTAATAGATGGACAAATTAAATTAAAGGCCAACTCATCTATAATCCCGTTTCACGGCAATTTGAAAGATCTTACAAATAATTTTAGAGGGGCTGAGATCCAATTGTTTTCAAGCAAGGGCAAGTTAGTAAAAGATTATCGAAATTTATTTTCCCCTGATATATCTAAAAACTACATTGTAATTATCGGAGGTTTTCAGAAAGGTCCTTTTTCAAATGAAGTTCTAAAATTATCGAATAATATGATTTCCATATCTAAGAATTCATTACATGCTAATATAGTAGTAAGCAGAATTATTACTTTTTACGAATTAATTCAAAAAATAATTTAAAAAAAGTTAAAAGAAATCAATGACTTGAATAATCACTGATTTTAAAAATATAAAAGCGCTCTTAGTATAGTGGTTAGAATCTCGGGTTTCCAACCCGAGGACCCGGGAGAGTTCTCCAAATCGGAGTTATCCGGGACTTCAATTCCCGGAGGGCGCATTTTTATATATAGTAAAATTTTTTGAAGATTCATTTTTTTAAACAATTTATTAATATTTGCAAACAAAAAAGTATAAATAGTAATTCTTTCATATTTTTTCCAGAAAAAAACTCTCTAATAAATAAAGCTTCATCAACCATTATTGCTTTCATCCAACTTTTAGAGTTTTTTTTTCTTCACCTTATCTTTATCAATCAATAATGTGTTTGAATTTTGAAATAACTATATATTTTATAATGAAAAAGAATTAAGTTCATGAAATTTTTATAAATATGAAAAAAAGCCCGTGCATTTTGCTTTCATCCTAAAAACCAACTTTTCACACGGGCGTTTTTTCACCTAAAATTAATACTAATTACTTTTATTGATTAAAAATAAAAAATTAGATTACCCTTAGTGATTATATTCAATAAAACACAAATTTTTTTATCAAATTTAATATAATCCTCATTAAATAATGGTAAAATACGTAGAAAAAGAATTTAAAACCGCAATTAACAAGTTAAAATTTCCGGATTCGTGGTTTTGGGCACGATACACTATAAATCCTTATTCTGGCTGTGAACACGCGTGTATTTATTGTGATGCTAGAAGCCAGCGCTATTATTTAGACGATTTTGAAAATGAAGTGATAATTAAGACTAATATCGATAAGAAACTAGAGCTTAGGATTAAACGGGCAAAGAAACTATTGCCTGATGTAGTGGGAGCAGGAGGTGTAAATGATGCATACCAATCGTGTGAAAAAAAGGTCGGTAATACCCGTAAAATATTACAAGTTTTATCGAAATATCAATATCCTGTCAATATTGCTACGAAATCAAATTTAATTATGAGAGATATTGATCTTTTTGAAAAAATCGCGAAAAAAACATGGTGCACTATAGGATTCTCTATTACTACAATTGATGAGGATATGGCCCAATTTTTAGAACCTTTCTCTTCGAGCCCTATTGAGCGATTGGAGGCGCTAAAAACTATTAAAAGTGAAGCCCCTAACGTTCAAGTAGGCACTTATTTCATGCCAATTATTCCTTTTTTGGAAGATAGTGAGGAAAATTTGAAAGAAGTAATTAAAAAGTCTAAGAATGCAGGAGCCGATTTCATCCTTTTCTCTCCAGGATTGACGCTGAGAGATGTACAAGCACAATATTTCATTAACAAACTTAAGGATAGTAAATACAAAAATATAGTTAAACCTTTATTACATCTGTATAAGGGTCAAACTTATCCTCCCGCTGATTATGCTCGAAAAATTCACAAAATTTTATCAAGTTATTGTGATAATTATAAAATACCTATTAGGATAAAAAGATGGATCCCCTCGGATTATCGGAAATGGAATTACAAAATTTCAGAAGTTTTATTAAATGAAGAGTATATCGACAGAGTTAACTTCGGTAAATCTAATAAAAATTTAATGTGGGCAGGTTTAAATATAAATAACTTGGAAGAATCAATTTTAGAGGTCTATAAAAGAGGAGATCTATTGAAATTAAAGAATTTTAATATGAATATCGTGAAATTCATTAAACCATTTTTAGATAGAAGTAAAAATTTAGAACTAAAAACAGGATTGGATAAGTTTCTATGATTAGGAAAATAATAAGTGAAATTAAATCTAAATTAGAAGAAAATAAACACATTTACGTAAAGATAAGAGAATAAAAATATTAAAATCGGAGTGATTATGTCTAAAACCAAAGTTTATGTGATAAAGCGACAACCTAAAGAAACAAATCAAGAGGTTGTGCTTAGAACACTTAAAATGATATCAGTAAAGAACTATATTACTAATTCTGAGAATTCAATATTAATTAATCCAAACTGGGTGACTTCAGATCACTCGAGTACAGGCAATGTGACATCGACCGATACTCTTGAAGGGATCGTCGTGTATTTAATTGAAGAGGCAAAAATAGTGCCGGAAAAAGTGATAGTAGCTGATGGGGGAAGTTATTCAACTGATAAAACTATGAAAATAAACAACGTGTTCAAATTAGAACAATATGGCGTAAAAGTCGACAATTTAAACGATGATAAAATGATAAATGATATAAAAATTCCTAATCATTTTGCCTTAAATTCCGTGAATATTGCTAAAACAGCTATGGATGCGTCCTGCATTATTTCTGTACCCTCTTTAAAAACCCATAATATGGCAAGAACCACACTCTCCATTAAAAATATGATGGGCACTATTTCACCGAAAGGAATTATGCATTCCAATCTTCATCAGAAAATTGCAGATTTAATATCAATTCTTCGTTCAAAAATGAAATTTCAACTAATTGATGGAATTATTGGCTCAAGAGGTTCAGAATTAGGCGGGAAACCCGTACAAATGGATTTAATTATTGCAGGAGTAGATCCGGTAGCTGTTGACAGAGTTGGAAGTGAAATTATTGGGTATAGTATAGAGAAAGTAAAATATCTCAAATTTTGTGAAAAAAAAGGGTTAGGGACAGCAAATTTAGAGCATATTGAAGTAATTGGAAATTCCATTGAAGAGGTTTTTCATAAATTCTAATGCCACTTTAAATAATCTTATCCTTTTAGAAATATTTAAATTATTTCAACATGCTACTCAATAAAGGTTACCATTGACTAGTCTAATTATTTAAAAGGTTATATTCTTTAAAAAAAGGAAGTGGGATTTATAGAAAGTATTAAAATAGATGATAAAGTCTATCCGGTTTTACTGCGCTTGTTAAAAAACAAAACAGGAATCAATTTTGAATATTATCGAAAGAATTTTATTGAGAAACGAATCAAATCAAGGATGATTAGAGTTTCTTGCACTAAATTAAATGATTATTATGATTATCTTTTTTCAAACGATGAAGAAATAAAAAAGTTTAGCGATGGATTTACTATTAACTATACCCATTTTTTTAGAGATTGGGAAGTATTTAAGACGTTTCAAGATTTATTTCTTGCAAGTTTAAATAAATCTCCAGAAAAATTCACACATTTTATCAAGCCAAGCGCCTCCAAGTTAATGAAATTTCGCAGTACGGAAAATTATAAGAAAAACCAAGCAAAAGAAAAAAATAGAAGTACAAAAGTAGATCCCTTTGAATTGAATGTGTTAGCAATTTTAAGTCCACTTTCACTCTTTCGCAAAATCAAAGGCCCTAAAACGTCCAAAAATACGATTAACATTTGGAGCGCTCCCTGTGCGTCAGGAGAAGAACCTTATACTCTTGCAATGATCCTAGATAACCTTGCACGAATGATTCCGAATTTTCCAGATTATAAAATAATCGCTTCAGATATAGATAAAGATGCAATAGTCAAAGCCAAACAAGGAAAGTATGAAGAAATGGCAATGAAAGAAATTTCAGAATATTTTAAGAATAAATATTTTCGGAAAAAGGAATCGTATTTTGGATTCAACTACGCTATCAATGATGAAATTAAGAATAAAGTAGAATTTATTGATGAAGATCTTACTAAGGGTCATACTAAACCATTGAAGTATGATCTTGTTTTTTGTCGCTACTTACTGATTTATTTTAATCGGATTAATCGAAATAAATTTCTTAAAAATATTGAGAATCAGCTTAATGTAGGAGGCTTATTAGTTTTGGGGAAAACAGAAACATTATTCAATAAGCATCCTGTTTTAAGATTAGTAGATGAGAAACAACATTTTTATATAAAATCCTATTAGGCATTATAAATAGCAAATCTTCGAATTTCTTAAATTAAGTTAAAAACCATCAATTAGAAAACTTGAATTTACTTGGAAAATAATTCGTTCGCAATGATTTCAGTAGGATTAAAGACGTCTGTATCGCCTTTCCAGTCTGTTAAGATATTATGATAAAGAGTCTCAAACTTTTCTACAAACTCTTTTAAAACAATCTTAGGAAAATTTAATTCTTCAGAAGTATACAATACACCTGAGACTAAATTACCAGGGTAAATAATTACATTTTCACCTTTCTTTTTAATAACCGAAATTTCTTTACGTCTCTCACCCGTTTCAGTTAATCCCTGGAGCATTATATTTATACTCGCAATCGCTGCGGATATTAAGTTTTCGTCTACTAATTCCTTTTTTTCGCTGAATTCTTTGTAATATAAACAAATTCCTGCGATATCTACTAAATATAGAGCCTTGATTTTTTCCTGCCAATCAAATTCATTAAAAGGAGGTAGTGTTAGAAAGAAGTAAGAAAGAAGTACAACAGAAATCAACTGAAGAATAGCTCCCATCATTCTTCCCTCAAGTCCATATATCTTGATTAATTCATCTGTAGTTAACAAAAAGCCAACAGCAATGAAAGCAAGGCCCGCTAATAAAAATATGCCTTTTGTTTTTAATTTCCTTATGAATTTGACTAAGTAAATCATAAAATAGGCAAAAAAAGCTGGCCAAAAGATATACGTTACAGGCTGCGTCAAAGTGATATCGATTAGAAATAAGATTAAAAATAGTATAGAGTAAATTAAAAATATGAATGTAAACAAATATTTTTTGAAGAGAAAGACTTCATACTTTTCCACACATAAGAGTAAAAAAAATGCTGCGATCATTATTGTAAAATAACCAAAATTAAGAAATAATGCTCTCATACTACCTTGCTTCCATATTAGAAAAGGTGATACAATTTCATCAGAAGCATAATAATCTCCTATAATATAAAAAAACCACATAAGCGAAAAACCAAAAAAAATAAAGAAATAGCCAACATCTAGTAAATTTCGATAGTTTTTTTCTTGCTTAAAATATCGAAATAAGAGATAGAGACTTATCTCAAATCCTGTAACTATATAACTCCATTCTAATATTAACAATGGCAATCTTATAGATCCCGTAATAGGAAATTCTAAAAATATCATTTAAATACCCTCTAATATATTACATCTTCAATTATCACATCAAAACTTCCAAAAAGTTGTTCTTCATTTCCCCTTAAGCTGTCAAGCTCTTTTAATATTTCTTTATAAAACGATTCAAATTGTTTTTTAATAGATTTTAAAAAATTCATATTGCTTTTTAAATCCTTTTTAACAACTAAAGCATAAATTAACTGAGAGGAGATACCAGAACTATACTCTAACAAAATTAAAGAGTCAGCTTGTTTAATTTTATTAATTTTTTCTCCCCGAGTATTAGTTATTGCTGAGAGAACGATATCAATTCCTATTATTCCAACAGAAAAAACTTGTTCATAATCTTTTTGGGTATATTCTGATTTTATTTTAGAAAAATCATGACTGTATAAACAAACATTATTCTTTTCGTTAATTATAAATAGTTTCAAAATATTTCCCTCCCATTTAAATCCATAGAAGGATGGAAAGGTGTATAACCCGACTAAAGCAGTAATAAAACCGATTATTAGCAATATCATCCCTATAGAAATAAAATAAATTCCATAACTTGATAAATTTAGAGCTGTAATATAATGCAAAATTGATAATACTGATACTATGCTAAATATATTTCCGAATAAAGTTAAAACAATCCCAAGCGATGAAAATTTCTTATTTAATGGTAGTTCCATGTGCTTAGCTTTGAAAAAACGATAAATAACATATATCGTTAATTGAATCCCTAAAATTAGTGTCGTCAAATATACCAAAAATTGTATTTCTTCACTGTGATTTAGTTGAAAAAGCATATTTTATCCCTAAACTCATAGAAAATTGAAATTGTGCATTACTTTGCAAACTTCAATTTTAATATAGTGACTATTAAATTCATATAAAAAATTTGGCTTTATATTTTTTTAGTGATTTAATTAAGATTATATTCATTATTCACTAATATCTATTTAATAAATTTATTGAATAACAAGGGATTTACGATTAAAATTCACGATAAATTTCAGAAATGTATTGAAAAGGTTTTTTTTAAAGGAAACTCTACGAAATGGAGCCGAAAGCTCTCATTCATAGTTGGAAACTTATTTTTGATGGCATTTTTGTATAGTTTTCTTATAATGCTTGTCCTCTACAACTGGACTGGTTCTTTATATCCGGAAGGGTCTGGATATCGCTTAGACTTTCTCGGTGATAACCTAATCCCATTTATACCCGAAATGGCAATTTTTTATGTATACTTATTCTTTCCTATGGTAACATTAACACTCATCTATTTTGCATTTATAGACGAAGAAAAGGGATACGCTTTAGGCTGGGCCATAGTAATAATGAATCTAATCGCAACCTTTGTTTATATAATATTTCCCGTATCAACCTATTGGTGGAGACAAGAACTTTTAGCTAATAGAATTAAAGGGAACGTTTTTGCGGAAACAATGTATTTTTATTACGAAAACGAGACTTCCTTTAATTGCTTTCCAAGCATGCACGCAGGGATGTCAACTATGTGTTTTTTTGTGTGGTATCAGTATTATAAAATAAAGCCTAATATGAGAAAAAAGATAATCTCAATAGTATCCTTTATCATCGCGGTTGGTACGATATTATCTACACTTTTCGTAAAACAACATTATATTGTTGACGAAATCGCGGGAGTTTTACTAGCGTATATTGTTGGTAAATATATTTTTCGTTTGTTCTCCAACTGGGAAAAATCCTTAAAAGAATAAAATCTTACCTTCTTAACCGCGGAAAATTTTAAATTTAAAACTTTACTTTACATTATATCTTATTTTGAAAAAACTTTAAGACCTCAAAATAAGAAAAAAAGTTTTATAATCGATGCCAAGGTGGCGTAGCCCGGTGAGTGGGAGATTTTCTCTACTTGGGTAGGAACGCACCAGATTCATCGGAATTGCCGATAAAGGTGAAACTGAAGATCTGGGTATCGCGAGCTTTTGTTGCGATTCGCAACTGAACGCGAATTCAAATCTCGCTCTTGGCATTTATAACATTTTCCATTTTGCCTTTAAATCATCAATTATTTTTTTAGCCTGTATATTATAATTAATTTTTTCGTCTTTTGAAGGATAACCCTTTGCATTTACTTTATACATCAAAATTTCTTCTATTTCATTGATTATTGACTCTTTACTCACATCATATCCATGCTTTTTACATAATCTTCTTAAATCATCCCGATATTCTTTAGAATAATAAGTTCTTCTATTGGGATATGTCTTAGATAATTCACTTTCTATTTTTATTCGTTTTTCAGGATCACCTCTACTCTTTAAAACCAATCCAAGAGTTTTTGCTCGATAATCCCATTTTCTTGGTTTTATTTCATTGATAAATTTGACTACATCTTTTTTAGATTCTATATGTAATTCATAAGTATTTTCTCTTGTAACAGGATAGATTTTTCCTGTTTTTATATCATTATTTTCACACATTTTTTTGAAATCCTCCATAAGTGGGTAGGAGGCGTTTTTAAATCCAATGCGGATACAATTGTTTGCTTTATGTATATGAAATGAGCCATCAGTATCCACTAATCCCCTTAAACCACGCTTTTGATATTCTTTGTTTTCCATGATCCATTCAGGTACACTTACTTGATTTACTTTCTTATCTCCCGGTTTAAGCCCTAAATTAACTAATTCATTGACTATTTCTTTACCATTAATTGTTTGTTTTATCGCATTTGCCTCTTTCGGTTCATATATACTGGGATATTTATTAAATACCTTTTTCATCAAATTATTAATATCTTTTACGTATTCTATTTCTTCTGACTTATTTGTTGTTACTCTAAAACGTTGTTTATTATGGGGAATACTTCCATCTCCGAGACCAATGCACACCATTTCCGCTGAATCACCATTTTTAGTGAGATTATTAATTTCTTCTATTGTATCTTTTTCTGAATCATAGTTTTGTCGGATATCTTTTATAATTTCCTCTTGAGTTGTCATTTTACTGTTATCATTTGATTTTTCAATGTTATTTATTCTTATCTCCGTGATTTTACGTTCTGTTGGTTTATCTTCCTTAATTTCATGTTTAATTTCTTTTCCATATAACTTTTCTAACTCCTTAAAACTAGTAATATCCAAAGAATATTCTTTATATAAAGCATTACCAATATAAGTTCCAATTTTTCTACTTATTTGATTATTTGAAATTCCTCTACTATTTAGATTATCACAGACTTGTTTTAATTTAGAAGGTTCGATTTGAATTCTGTATTCGATTTCTGATTTGGGTATATTTTCTACTTTAGCAATTTCTCTCCCTATCAAGTTTTCAAGTTTTGCTAAAGATTCGTTCTTAATTCCATAATTACGATATAAAACACCCTTGATATCACATCCAATTTGTTCTGAAATTTGTATTAACGTATATCCCTTAGTTCTTAATTCACCCCAGACCTTTTTCAAATCATTCTGGTCTAATTTAATTCTTTCATTTTCGTTTTGCTTGTTTTTTATAATTTCTGAACTTTGATTTTCAAGATTTTCTGATAAATTCTCATTTGCACCTGAAATGTTTAATTCATTTCCTGTATCTTCGATTAAATTTTGATTAGTATCTTGATCTTCGAGCTTATATTCTACTCCTTTCACAAAATCAATCTCATTACTATTTCCTTCTAATTTATCTTCAATTCCTTCAAGAAAATCTTTATTCGTATCCTTATTTTCTGATTTATCTTCTATTCTATCTGTAAAGATCACATCTGTATCTGATTTTTTTGATCTAACACACTCAGGTATAATCGCGACGATATCATATAATTTATCTGTATCTACTGGTTTATCTTCTATGTTTTCTAAAAAATCTATATTTATGTTATTATCATCTAGCTTATCATATAATTCCTCAATAAACTCCTTCTCATTATCTTGATCATTATTATTATCTTCAATTTTTTCCCCATAATCCTCTTTAGAATCTTTGAGATCATCAAGATTTTCGTCATATTCATTGCCAGACATTAAAATATCTTCTAAATTTTCATATATATAATCCTTGGATTTTTCTTTTCCGATTATGCCCCTTTTCTGTTGAGTAAATAGGGTTATCTAAATACGTGTAGTTTTTAAAATCATAGGTCAAATTTAACTTGATGTTTAGCTATATGGATTCAGCAGCATTTTATGTATTTTATTTAATTTTAAATTTAGTATTACTCGCGCTCAGTATAGCGCTTTATATATATCAAAACAAAAGACAAAATATTTTTAATTTAGATGGACTACTCAGAATTTTACTTATCATATCATCAACAATTTTCATTTTAGATTCTATTCCATACATTTATACTGAAGCTGATCAAATTCCTTTTATCAATATCGTTTTTAGTAATATTTTCTTAGCTATTCTATGCACATCAACCATCTTCTACGAGTTTATTATATTTAGTAAAAAAAGCTGTTTAAAGAGACCATCTGATATGGTTAAATAAAAAAATTTACAAATTTAATCTATAATAGGTGGATAGGTTATCAATGGAATTTTCATTACAAATTAAAAGTTCAGGTGTATCAGAAGATATTTTTAAAGACGTGGAAAAATGGTGCATGTTTTTTAATGGATTTGCGGTAACATTCTTCTTCTACATGAAAATCATATTTGTATTTATTTTATTTTCTATAGGATTTTTAACTCTATTGAAATTAAGGGGGATTTATAAAACAGAAAGAATCAAAGGTACCAAAATTGATACCGAAGATGAAAATTTGCTTAAAAAACCTCGATTAATCTTAGGAACTTTTTATATTATGATGGCGTTTGGAATTTTATTCAATTTTTTTACTTTATTCTTAATTATCGTCCTTGATCCATTACCAGATAGGTTTATTTTTGATTTAATTAATTTTTCAGGAAAGATTGATCCGAAAGCTTTGAATAGAATACAAGATTTAAATGCTGCGAAATACCCTCATGAGAAAACTATATACTACTTGGTGGCATTTATCTCTTTAGGTGCTATTTTAGATGTAGTTTTAAGCATATGGCATATAATAAACAGCAATAATACGGATCATAGAAAGAGCTTTACACTACTCATGAGTGGAGTAGTCATAGGAATGTTAACGGGGTGGACAACATGTCTGCCTCTTTTTTTATAAGATAGACTCTAATTCTTTTCAGACATTAAAATATTTAATTAAAAATCCTTATTATTTTAGTTATTTTGTTGATAAAAAAAAAGAAACTAGCTATTTATTTACCAATTTTTAGAAAATCTTTTTTAATACTTCTATCTAATTTAATCTTAAGAGAAAATAAAGAGGCAAAAAGTCTATGATTAGAGATATAGATTCCAAAATTCAAAAAATTAAAGATTTTATAAATCGAAATCATTTCAATAATGCTATACGAGATTGTTTATCTATAATTGAGGAACTTCTTAAAAATTTATATAAGGATATAAATCTTGATTTAAACTTAGATGAAAGGCAAAAAGCGTTAGATTATGAAAAGGAGAAAAAAAAACAATATCATAAAATGACGATTGGAGAATTAATTGGGCTATTTAGAGTAACTGATCTTTTTAAAGCAATTAGTAAAAAATGCAGTACTGAATTTAAATATTTTACACATCAACTCTTATCCCAGCTTAATGATGTAAGAATTTCGTGTACTCACGATGATTATGCCAGCTCTTTTCATGAAGCAAACTATATTTATTCAACTTTAAGATTGATTTTAGACGAATTAAATATTTATAAAGGAGTTAAACCTGAAAAAATCTCAATGGATATTCCTAAAGGTGTAGTATCAGAACGTTTTTATAAAGAATTTAAAGAAGAATTTGATCTTTTATCTTCAAAGGTTGAGATTATTCCGGATAGAATACTTAAAGAATTATCATTTCAAAAACAATCTTTCAAAAATATATCTGATTCGTTTGAAATGAATGAATCTATTATGGATACTGAAACTATAAACATTACTAAAGAATTCAATTTAATAAAATTTAAAAAACTAGAAATTTTAAGATTGACAAATTTCAAAAATGCATATTTTGAATCAAAAAACTTTGAATTAATTAAAAAATTTGAAGATTCACTAATTCTAAACAAGTTTAATGAAGCTAAAGCTACATTAGAGCAAAATCTTGACAAATTTAATGAATTAGAACAAATAATCTTAAAAGATATTCTATGCACATATAAAGAAGATTATAAAGTCTCAATTGAGCATACAAACAATCTGATTGAAAAACTGCCTGAAGCATATTTAGGTTATTTATTTCAATCAAATACTTATTTTGAAATGAAAAATTATAAGAAAGCTATAGAAATCATAAATAAGATATTGACTGAAAATCCCGACATTGTTCTAATCTTGTTGTGCAAGAGCTTAATTTTAAAAGCCCAAGAGAAATATATTGAAGCTCTTAATACAATAGAAAAAGCAATAGAATTGAAAAGAGACAGTTATGAATTATTATGTCATAAAGCAATCATTTTAAATCATATGAAAGAATATGAGGAAGCTTCTAAAATTTTGAACAAAATTATCGAGAGTAATAGCGGTGATATTAATTATGGGTGGATTTATAAAATTTTAACTCGTTCTTATTTTGAGCTTAAATCATTTAATAAAGCCATAGAATCCATTGAAAAAGTAATTGAATTTGAGCCAGAAGATTCATGGTCTTATTCAATAAAATCGTACATTTTAAATGAGATCAATAGAAAAGAGGAAGCCTTAGAGGAAATTGAAAAAGCAATTAACATTGAACCAAATATTTCCCGCTATTATATAAATAAAGTAATTTTATTATATGAAATGAATAAAAATGAAGAAGCCTTAGAATCGATAAAAAAAGCAATCAAGATTGAGCAAGATAATACCTTTTTGTATTATTTATTAGCCAGGATTTTATTGAGACTTAAGAAAAATGAAGAGGCCTTAGAATTAATTGAAAAGGCAATCGAAATGGAGCCAGACAATTCCCTTTACTATATAAAAGCACAAACTTTAATAAAATTGAATAGAAATGATGAAGCTTTAGAAATAATTGAAAAAACAATAGATCTAAATCCTGAAATATCCATTAATTTTTCAATAAAAGCACAAATTTTATCGAAACTTAATAAAAATGAAGAAGCCTTAAAAATAATCGAAAAAGCAATTGAGATGGACCCTACAGTGCCCTTTTATTATGATACTAAATCAGAAATTTTAATTAAAATGAATAGAAATGAAGCAGCGTTAGAAGCTATTGAAAAAGCAATTGACATGGACCCTACAGTGCCCTATTATTATGATATTAAATCAGAAATACTAATTAAAATGAATAGAAATGAAGCAGCGTTAAAAACTATTGAAAAGGCAATCGAAATGGAGCCTAAAGATTTCTTTTTTCAATATAGAAAATCAGAAGTGTTAATGGAAATGAATAGAAATGAAGCAGCATTAGAAACTATTGAAAAAGTAATAGAGCTTCAACCAACAGATTCCTTTATATATCTCAGGAAATCAATTATTTTATCATTACTAAATTTAAACGAGACAGCATTAAAAACAATTGAAAAGGCCATCGAGATAGACCCAAAAACTTCCCTATATTATCTCAGGAAATCAAATCTTTTATCAAAACTAAATAAAGGCGAAGGAGCATTAAAAACAATTGAAAAGGCCATCGAAATAGACCCAAAGGATCCCTTATATTATTCTGCTAAGGTTGTTATATTATTAGAACTGAATAGGAATGAATTGGCTTTGGAAACGATAAAAAAAGCAATAAAGATAAAACCTGAAGATTCCTTAAATTATTTAATTAAAGCAGAAATTTTGAGTAGGTTAAAAAGATATGAGGAAGAATTAATAGCAATTAATAAAGCTTCAGAACTGGATGCCGATGATCCAGATATTGTGAACCAAAAAGCTTATGCTTTGACAAGGCTCAAAAGAAAAGGTGAAGCTATTGAATTAGTAAAGAAACTAATTGAACATCATCCCGAAAATGGAGAATACTATGATTCATACGGAGAGATTTTAATGAAGTTTAATGAATATAATAAAGCAATTAAAACGTTTGAAAAAGCTATTTTAAAATCAGGAGAAGATTCACTTTATTTGAAAGAAACCTTGATCAAAATGGGTAGATGTTATGAACGATTAGGCAAATTTGAGGACGCTATAAAAAACATCAAAATTGGAAGAATTCTTGCTAAAATAGAAGATGATATAGAATGGACTGAAAAAGCAGATAAATATCTTTTAAAGGTTAATCAAATAGGAGATATTAAAAATTAAAAAGTTTATGAGAGTTTATATAAAATAGTTAAAAATATTTTCAACTCCATATTTCTATTAAAATGTTTAGTTTAGCCGAATTGCCTGTAATCTATTGTTTTAATGATATATTTTTCCCCAGTTGCACCATTATTCACTAAAGCAAATCGATTTTCTAATTGGGTGATTAATTGTCGTTCCTCGGGGTCTTCAGTAAACAAACTATTATTGGGGTAATCCTCCCGGAAAATAATCTTTACGCTGGGTTGCGAGGGAACATCTTCAAATAATTGAGAAGGTGATTGGTCTGCAATTATAAACCCAACACCTCTGCTACGATACTCTTTTAACATTTTAGAGAATATCTTAGCCATTTGCTCTTTCATGATAAAATCGGTATCATCTGGATTTGATGTAATAGGCTTTTCTAAAATCTCATGGGCCTCGTCAATAACAACAACTTGATTCAATTTCTCAATTTCGCGGTCTTTTGTCAGCACTCGAATCAATTGAAGAATAGCATTAACGATTAATAATTTAACAAATTTATTACACATACTTAAATCTAAAAAGATATTCTGTCCATTTATCCAATTCTTAATCCAGGTTGGTAATTCGGAAGTAATACTAAGAGTTTGTTGGATCTTTTTATCATTAAACACATTAATTCGATTTTTTAACGCCTGTAAAAAATTGCCCTGCAGATCTTTACCATAGGGATTTTTTCTTATATAGCTCTCAACGCTTTTTAAAATCGTAAGGAAATATGAGGGCATTTTGCCTTGAGTAGTCATAATTGCTTTAGCAGAACTATAGAAAATTTTTTCAAACACATTTTTTAGTCCTAATGAGGCACATAAATAAGTTGCCAGTTCTTGTAAGTGCTTATCTAATTGCGCACTTTCCCCTTTCACAAAATATGGGATGTTAAAATCTTTATCAGAGAAGCTAATGTGAAGAAAATTATTATAATAAATGTTTTGAGATTCTTTTGCAACATTGAGCACTAAAACTCCAATACTATCCGCCTTTTGATTCAATTCTTCAATTAATTGAGCGAGTAGATACGTTTTTCCCGTTCCAGATTTTCCAAAAATTACCATATTTTGAGTTAGTTTGTTAATAGGAACGTAAGTAATATGGTCAGAAACAATCCCATTTTTTACATGAAATCCTATGCTTAAGGAGTTTTTTTTAAAATCTTCATTTATATCAGCATATCGCACAATTTCATCTTTTAATATGGGTAATTTAAGTAAGGGAGTATTTTCTGGAAAGTCAAAATCAATTTTAGTTCTATCTAGCCATTTATAATTCTCATGTTCATTTTTAAAAACTGTACCTCTTAAAATATCCGAATAGTCTATATCTGAAGGTGTTAATAAATTTGCCCGAATTCTATTCTGATTTTCAATAGCAGTGCATAAGTATTGCAATAATCCTTTTAAGTTCACTACATCATTTTCATTTAGGTTCCTTGCTTTATATCTAATGAAAAATCTGAAGGAGAATTTAGGATGCCCAGTGTAAAGATAATCTGATCGTTCAGTTAATTTCTGCCAAATTGCATAAAGTCGTACTTCATTTCTTCTAGGGAAAAAAAAAGAAGAAATAAACCTCTCAACAATATCAATCTTATATGATAAAATTCCATCTGGAATGATGATTTCTTCAATTTCATAATCCTCGTTTTCCTGTAGTGTCTCCATAGTAATTAAATTTGCATGCACCTTGCCGTCTAATCCTATGAATTCATATTTTAGGTTATTTAACCAAGTATGACCGAAAACCAGCGCTTCAGTTTTAGAAGATGCCTCTGTAAAAAATTCCCATTTAATATTTTCAGAAGCAATTAATTCAAGTCCATAGCTTTTAAATGGAATTGATCCAATTGGATCTAATAAAAATGACCGTACCTTAAGTTCCCCCTCATTATCGAAACCTGGGATATCTTCAGCTTCTTTTGGTTCAAATGGTTGAGGAACTTGCGTAATTTCAATGCGAGCTTGCCAAAATAAAGTGTCACTTTCCATGGAACATCAAATTTAGAATTAAATAACAAACATTAATCATTTCAAAAATTCATTTTAAAAGGTGTATATTTTATAGAAATTATAAAACAAGGATTTGGTAATTTTAGTTAGTGTGCATGGTTACACTCTGATTTTATCAATATAAGTTATATATCAATACGCCCCACTGAGGATCTTCTGATAGATGTATCAAAATGATTCATTTTCTTCGAATACAAACTAACATTCTGTTAAAAATCAGAAAAAGTCCTGTCTAAACGACAAAAAATGGAATCCCACTTCTACCCCACCTAAAAATGAAAGAAAGTCAAAATAAATTCATATATATTGTATTAAATAAAAATTTTAGAAAGAAAAAGTTCTAAACATTGAGAATATAAAAAAGCTTTTCTTTATTTGTATTTGAATTCGAAGAATAATGTTTATCTCTTATAGGATGTCATAAAAAATTTATTCTTTGAAGTATTATTTTTCAGTACAATATATAAAAAATGAAGTTTTCTTAGGGTGTTATCATCATGGATGATGAAATTAAAATAATTGAAGTAAGAATTCGTAATTATCGTTGTCTTAAATCAGTAGCTTTAAAACTTGAAGATTTAACAATATTAACTGGTCAAAATAATTCGGGTAAAACTAGTTTTATTAAAGCCATTGAATCAGCTATTGGAGTTGGGAGTCAAAGATTTACAGAGGAAGATATTTATTTAGCTCAAAATGAAAAAAGACCACCAAAAGATCGAGCAATTATTGTCGACTTGCTGATACGCCCTTGGAATAGTACAGAAAATAAAGTAATAGATGTCTTTCCTCAAGGGAGTTTTTGGTTAGCTCTTTGGGGAGATGGAACAGCTCAAGATAAAAATTTTAATGATTTCATTGGAATGAGAACTGAATATAAATGGAATCCTAGAAAAAATGATTATTCTACTACTCGAAGTTTTTTAAATGAGTGGAAAGAGGACCTTGAAGAAATTGAGAAAGCAAAAAAAATTGAAAAAGCAGGTGCAATAAATTTTGAAATGATTGAACCTCTAGCACTTTATTTAATGGATGAAAAAAGAGATATCATAGATGAGTTTAGTAAAAAAACATCTTTTTGGTATAAATTGATTTCAAATCCTGGTTTAAATGAAGATCAGATAAAAGATTTCGAAAAAGCATTAAATAATCTTAATCTAAATATAATCAAGGGAAGTTCAGTTTTAAAACATATTTTAGACCATTTAAATGAATTATATCCAATTGTATCTCATGAATTTGGTAAACCCGAAATATTTCCAATTCCTAGACAATTAGATGATTTGAGTAAAGGAATTGATATCGGAATTTCAATGAAAAATTCCCAAACATTCTCCCTAACTCGATATGGAATGGGGACTCGAAGTTTGGCAACTATAGTATTATTTAAGGCATATATTACCTTAAAACAAAAAGAGATGAAGAATAATAAAATGCATCCAATGCTCGCTATTGAAGAACCTGAAAATCATCTGCATCCTCAAGCTCAGAGATCAATATTTGAATTAATTAAAAAAATTCAAGGTCAAATAATACTTACAACACATTCACCATATATTATTGAATGTGCTAGAATTCAGCAGATTCGTCATTTCCAAAAGATAGACTCAGATGTCCAGATTTCTCAAATGAATGTGGAAGATCTCTCAGAAGATGATCTAAGAAAAATAAATTATATGGTGTTAAAAACCAGAGGCTATATGTTTTACGCTCGAGTATTGATTCTTGCAGAGGGAGAAACCGATGAGAGAGGATTACCTACATTTGCTGAGGAATATTGGGGTAAACGCCTGAGTAATTTAGGTATGGAGTTTATTGGAGTAGGTGGTGATGGTAATTATCTCCCATTTTTAAGGCTTGCTCAAAGTTTTGGTATTCGATGGTATATTTTTTCTGATGGAGAACCTGAAGCAATTAATAATGTTAATAGGGCACTTACTAAATTGAATGAAGATATTATTCCCAATAATCCTAATGTATTTGTTTTGCCTAATAATGAAAACTATGAATCCTATTTAATAAAGTCTGATTATGAAAAGGAGCTTATAGAGATGTATATCAATTTAAAAGGAGAGCAAGCAGAACATAAGAACGCTTTAAAAGATGATTTTGACAATAATAGAAAAACATTAGATGATATTCTTCAATATGCTAAGGATAATAAAATTAAGTGTGCAATACCATTAGCTAAAGCAATTTTACATAATACTGATGAGAATCTAAGATTTCCTGAAAAAATTCGGTTGCTTTTCGAAAAAATAAGTATTGATTTTAAATTAAAAAAAAAATAATATTATAAATTTATGACAATTAAACCCACATTAATTCAAAAAAAAATAATTCAACATGGGGATGGAGCTTTATTAGTCCTTGCAGGACCAGGTTCAGGTAAAACTTTTGTTGTTACAGAACGTATACGCCGTTTATTAATGGAATCTAAGGGAAATTTTCGAATACTAGCTTTAACTTTTACAAATAAAGCGGCTAATGAAATGAAAGAACGATTAGCTGAATTTCCAAGAATAAATAAGAAAGCATTTATTGGTACGCTCCATAGTTTTTGCTTAGAAGTTCTTGCAAATAGAGGTAATTCAGAAGGATTCAATGGTCTTCCCATCATTTTTGAATTAATTGAAGATCGTAGAAAGATTTTATCTCAGGCAATTAGAGAAGTTCCAATTTTAGATAACGAATTCAAGCAATTAGAAACCTCAAAACAAAAACTCAATTTCCTTGATCACTGGCTCGAAGAGATTAGAATTGCTAAAATTAAACTAAAAACACCAGAATTGATAGATGAGTTAACACTAAGAAATATTTTTGAATCTTATAATGCTTATCTCCGGATTTCAAATGCTGTAGATTTCGATGATTTACTCCTATATACGTACCAAATATTTGAAAAACAGCCAAAAATTGCAGACTTCTATCGTCGACAGTATCGTTATATTTGTATAGATGAAGCCCAGGATTTAAATGAAGCTCAATATCGAGTAATTACTGCATTATGTGGTAATTCGTACAAAAATGTTATGATGGTCGGAGATCCAAATCAAGCCATTTTCGAGTGGTATGGTGCGAGTCCAAAATATTTAGAACAATTTAAAGAAGATTTTGATGCTAAAGTGATTAATATTGAAGAAAACTTTCGAAGTTCGAGATCAGTCATAGTTGCTGCAAATAAATTAAATCCGAAATATGAAACAGTTGGGGTTTACCCTATTGAGGGTGAGATAAAATTAATTATAGGTAAAAGTGAAAATCATGAAGCACAGCTTATCTTAAAAGAAATTTCAGAATTATTGGAAAAAGGTCATAAAGACATAGAAAATCTAGTAGCTCTAAATGATATTGCCATTTTAGGTCGTACTCGCTATGCTCTTTTAGAAATCCAAAATGTATTGGAAAAAGCTGGTTTAAAATACTATATTTATTTATCTTCTCAACATCAATCAGAATCAAACATTATGAAAGATTTTGAATTATGTTTGAGATTATTAGTAAATCCAATAGATCAATTGCATGGAGAGATCCTTCTCAAAAGATGGAATCTTGATTCAGACCTTTTTAACAAGAGTTTGAAGTATAAATTAAATTTCTTTAAAATATTAAACCAAGAAGTAACTAATCAAAAACATAAAATAGTTATACATGCAATAAAAGAATTAGAATGGACGGAAGAGAATGTTCTTTTCTTAAATGCAATTAAAATTTTTGAGGATTTTGCACCTAAATTAACCATTAATGATCGGGAACTATTAATCAATGATATTAATTTATGGAAACAACATTGGGATACTTTTTTAAGAGCAGATCATGGAGGAGCGCATAAGTTAAGCACATTTTTAAGCCAGATAGCACTGGGATGCACGCAACCAGCATGTCAAGATGGAATTGCTTTATTAACAATTCATTCTGCGAAAGGATTGGAATTTAATGTTGTTTTTATTGTAGGGTTGGCAGAAGGTATATTTCCAGATTATCGAGTTAAAACTCGAGTAGATCATGAAGAAGAATTACGAAATGCATTTGTAGCTATTACTCGTGCAAAACGTTTACTATTTCTCTCGTTTCCTCAAAGAAAAAAAATGCCTTGGGGTGAAATTAGACCTCAAACTCCATCTAGATATTTAAAAAAGATCGGTTTTAATAAATTCTAATAATTTTCTAAATTTACTATTACTTTTCCATAATATACCTTTCAAACTTCTCGAATTCGTCTAAGATTTTCTATTCTTACAAGGTTAAATCTAAGAAATTTTCTTCTAAGACAAAATACAGGAATATCATTTTTAAAAGCGATTTTATTTCGTAAAAAATCCCTTTTGTAATATGATTTTTATATTCTGAAGCTACTATTATATTTAAGCTTAGAATTGTATCAAAATTGGGTTGCATTTTTGTATTTTTATCCTACTAAAGCCCGGATTTTGGATTGAATATTTTTGAGAATTTTTTTTTAAATATCTAAGCTCTTTTTTTTCCCCTTCTTGTATTATATATCTTGAGGCTATGAGCATAATATATATGAATATTTGTTTCAGTCATTTTAATAATTTCTCCATATAATCATTTGCTTGATATATAATAAAAATTATAAAAAAAGGTTGTGTTCAAAAACCGAGAATTAATTTTTTAATGCTATTTTTTAAAACGTAAAAAAAAGTAGATTACAACCTTGTTTGTAATTTAGTTCCAATAAGCTTTTTTTCTTAATCTTTAAAATATACCTTTAACATTTATTTACTCTTTATTCTTCATTTCTTCCCATTAATTTTTAAAGATAAAAGAGGGATCAGGGAAAAAATAATTTAGATCATCCTTTTCTATGAATATTTTAATTTAATGTTTCATAAAGGTTATCATCTAGCTCTTCTAAATACATAGATGCCTCGAGCAAATCATTCCTTCCACTGAATCTCGATCTTGATAAAAACAGATTTGTCTTAGCTCTAGTCAATGCTACATAGAATACTCGTCTTTCCTCTTCTAAATCCTCATCTATAGTTAGATTTTGGTAGCTTGGAAAAAAACCATTCTCTAACATGGGAAGAAATACATTTTCCCATTCTAATCCTTTAGCTCTATGAATTGTTGAGATAATTAGTTTATCTCTATCATTTCCTTTTTTTTCACTATGATATTCACTTTCATTCAAACTTAAATCATTGAGAAACTTACCAATTATTTTGAAATCATTTCCGATTTCAATTAATAAATCTATATCATTCAATCTCTCCTGAAAGCTCTCATCATTCTCATTTCTCTTATATTTTTCCTCAAATATATTATAAAATAAAGGAGATTTGATAAATGAGTTAATTATCATTCCTACACTTCCTGTGAAAGAATAAAATGTTTTCATAATCACGATAATTTTATCGATAGTTTTATCACCTAAACGAGATATTTTACCTTTCTGCTTAAGTTTAATGATTCTTGCTTTTAGTTCCCTTTTATTGATTAAAAGAGACACTGGATTTTTCGATTTATATATAAGTTCTTCATAGATCTTTATTGCATTTGTTTCTCCTAATCCGTAAATATATTTTGTTGCGATTCGTTTCCAGTATCCTTCCGCAAAGACGTCTTTTGGATTATATCTAAACGCTAGAAAAGCCAATAAATCACGTATATGAGCTTTCTCAAATAAAGAACGCCCTCCTCTTACTTCGAAAGGAATCTTATTTTCTGTTAATTTTATCATTAATTTATTAATATAATATATTTCCTCTCTGTTACCTCGTAGCGATCTAAATAATAAAGCGATTTCCCCATAAGGTTTTCCCTCTTGATGTAATTTTATAATATTTTCAAGAAGCCAATTTATTTGTTCTTGAAAGGTTTCTGCTTCAAATAACAAGGGCTTCATTCCAGATTCTCTATTAGAACGCATGTCCTTTTCATATCGAAAATAATTATTTTTAATAGAGTCATTTGCTAAATAGAGGATTTCAGGTATACTTCGATAATTCGTAGTTATATTATATTGTGTACACCCATAAAAGTTCGTTTGGAAGTTTAGAAAGTTCTTGATATTAGCTCCTCTAAAAGCATATATGGATTGAGCATCATCTCCAACAACCATTAAGCAAGATTTTTCATTCAGTTTAGCTAGTTTTGTAATTATCTCATTCTGAATAAAGTTAGTATCTTGATATTCATCAACTAAAATATATTTATATCTTTTGGCAAACTTCTTAACACTCTCAAAATCTAATAATCTACTCCAAAGTATAAGCAAATCATCAAAATCTATTTTTGAAAATTTTTTTTTTATATCTTTATATCTTTTATTAATTTCCCTAATTTGAGAAAGAAATCCTTTAAACTCTTGAAAACGCCAATCTATTGTTTCAGCAAGATCTCTATTACAATTAGCAGAACTACTAAGGACCTCTTTTATGTTTTTAGCTTTAGGAAATTTCTTCTTAATCTCTTGTAATAGATCATCTTCTTTATCTGGATGAATCACTAAATATTGTGGATTAGATATTAATTCATCTCTACATGCATCATCAATACATTTATTAATTAAATCCCTTGCTTTACTCTCATCTAAAATATCATATCTTCCATATTTTAACATACCCTTGAAACGTTTCAGAAAAACTGTATGAGCAATACTATGGAATGTTCCTGCTGTAATGGAAGGCATAAATCCCAATAATTTTTTCACACGTCCTAACATCTCCTCTGAGGCTTTATTTGTAAAGGTAACAAGCATTATCTGTTTAGGTGATACATCCATTTCAATTAACTTAGCTACACTATAAGTAATTGTCCTTGTTTTACCAGAACCTGCACCTGCTAAAATAAGCATTTTACCCCTTAGATTATTTACAATCTTTAATTGTTCCTTATTTAGTTTATTTTCATAATGTATCTGTTTTGGCTTCATTTTTAGCGATCTTGTCAATTCCACTTAAATTTTTTCTAGCTTTTTCTGAACTAGAATTCCTTTTTCAAGTATTTATCTTTTATTTTTCTGTTTTAAGTAAGTTTCAAAAAAAATCCAATCAGCAATGATCTTCTCAATAATAAAAATCTCTTTTTTAATAAAATAGATGTCTTTATCATAACAATATAATGTTGATTTGCTACACTTCAAAATATCATGTTCAAATCTTAATTTGTATTTTGAAAGAAATTTATTGAATTATTTAATTATAACATTATTTTTATGACTCAATTCTTTTCTATCATTCTGAATTCTTTAAAAACTGAGAAAAGAAGTCTTCATGAATTAAAAATTTATATTTTTTATTATAAAATATCTCATCCAATATTACTTTCCATCTAATTTTGTTTAAAATTCGACTTCATCTAATTGTATTCAGTTATCACTTTTTATATTTTTATGAAAAAAGTTAAAGAGGGAAAAGAGATCCCTAAAATCTCATTATTCCCCGATAAATTTAAATACATATGAAATCTATGAGATTATAGCAAGATTAGAATAAAAATGTTTTAGCATGACTAATTGTGAAGAATTGAAAAACATAGTAAATAATCCAGATGAAGAAAATTTAAAAATAGAATTTAAAAATTCACACATATTGAAAACAAACAAGGGTAAGAAGAAAATTGCAAAAGAGATTGTCTCATTTGCAAATAAATACGGGGGGAAATTAATTTTAGGTATTAATAAAGATAGATCGTTTGAAGGAAAGAATATATTTAATGTTGATATTGATAAAGGGAAAATTGTTGGGATTATTAGAGATAGAATTAGTCCTAATTTAAATTGTGAGATTGAATTTTTACCTTGTATTGAAGGTGATGTAATAGTCATAAATACACCAAAAAGAAAAGATATGCCTAATGCTGTTGTTAAAAAAAGTGATGGAAAAATAATAAATAGAGGATATTATACTAGAACTTCTCATGGGATAAGAGATGTTTCAGATAAAGAATTACAATATTTATTTAAAGAAGAAAAAATCAATTTTTCATACCCCTTTAAAATTGTTATTAATTACATAAAAGATTCTTTAAGAATTCCTCCATTAGGTCTTGAAAGCCCTTCATGTATTAAACAATATTATTTACCTCTAATAGAAAAAATACCAAATGAGATTCTCGAAAGTATTAAGAGTGAATTCGATGATAAATTTCGATTTTTTATGGAAATCACCCCTTATATTTTACTTATGTCATTCACTTTTTATTTTAAATATTCCTGGTTAATAGAGGTTAAAAGACATAATGGTCAAAGAAGTAGTAGAGCAATTTCTACAAATGTGCCAAAGAAAAGAATTCAAATTAATGAATTACCAACTCTCCCTAATGATTCAATATTATCTAAATTCTCAATTGATATTAGGGAAATTTTAGATGAGGTGAGTTTCCGGGAATTTTTTATCCCTATTAATATGGATTTAAATATTTTTAAAAAAAAGACAGTTGGTTATGAAATAATAATGGAACATGAAGATTTTAAATTTATTATCTCTTTTAATTTTGATATGTGGGGATTAGGTCTTGATCAATTACATCCACGAAGAGCTACTTATTTAAATCAATATTTATATGAAGGAAAAGAAAATATTAATGATCAATTTGAACATATTCAATTTGATTGTAAATTTAATACGGAATTTAAATTTCCAGAAAATAATCCCGAATTATTTGATAATTTTTATCACTATGCGAAAACAATTAAAGATATTCTTCTAAATGAATGGGATTATCAAAAATATATAAAAAAATTACCTCATCATTTACTCTATTCGATTGATTTAAAATTAAAGGATATCTCAAATTATTTACAAAATAAAAAGTAATAATTATTACAGATTCAATATGTTGAGTATATGGTAATTTTAAGTAGTACCTTAATAAAAATAATTAAAAACCTAAATTATTCACGTTTGGGTTTATCTTTCTTTTTTAATTAAGATTAAGAAGTTCCTTCAGCTCTTTCAATCTCAATGGTAAGTTTGTAATCTGCTCTCAAATCAAAATGATCAACAATTTTTTTTATACATATAATTTTGCCTGTCTTGCTTAGATTTCCATTTAAATACCATGATTTTACGATACTTATTATAGGGCGGATAGAATTTTTCTTCAAATGATCGTTTAAGCAAATATTGAAAAAACTCGAAATTTGGGTAGTTACAAAATTTCGTGATGGGTTTTAAATCTTTGGTGACATTTTATCCTTCTTGGATTGCGAAGTATTCGTGCCAAAGTTGTTGGTAATTTCCATACCATTTCTCAAGCTTATTAAATTCCGCTTGAAAATAGCGATGCTGAGCACTCATGGTACGTTTATCTGGAAGTTCGGACAGAATAATTTTAAACTCATCATATTTCGTCTTTAAATAGCTAATATGTTCGGGAAATCGACCAAAATTATGTTTAAATACACGATAATCAAGAATTCGCTGTGCGCCTTGAGGAGTCATCATGCCTCGCTTAAACGATGGGTAGTAGGTATACTTCTTATGATATGCCTCTAAAAGGTTATTAGTTGTAGGGATAAGCGGATTCCGCTGATAGGCTATAATTTTTGGAAACCATGATTCTAAGTTTTTTAACGCTGTTTGTAAGTGCTTAATCTTTTTACCCTTTAATTTTTCTACTGTATGGCGCACGATTTCTAATTGTATGTAAGCATCTGCCTCATGCCTCGAATCAATCAAGTTATAGAAGCGTTTTAAAAGCCATCTCCACTTCTTTGGAATTGGTTTTACTGACTGAGTAGATAAACCTGCATAAGCCTTCACATGTTTGGATATCATCCATTTCACATGGGTTAAACAATTTTGTTGGATGATATGTTTGAAACTATGTGATTTAAATAGCCTTCCTAAATTAGTCGTACAATCTTTTACAATTCCATTTATCCAAAGTACGTTATGGCAGCGCGCCTCTTTAAACAAATGATATCCGGCGCTCCTGCCCATGGAATCAGATATTTTTGCGGCTGGTACAAACCTCGTTACCACATCCACGGTGTCTAAGGTGTACATCTTCTCACCTCCAATTCGCATGTGAATCTCATCATACCCCCAATATCCGCTTGATGGGACTGGAGTTTCTTTTAATATTTTTCTAAGCGGTTTAGTGACCTCCTCTATCCAATAGACAATGGTAGATCTAGGAATTTCTAAATTAAAATCTACCTTGAATATTTGTTGGATTTGTGAAGGCATCAGGCCATTCATATAATGTTGCCGAGCCCGACGTTTATGATTTTCATGGTATTTGCCATATTTTGGGGCAATTTCAGAATAATCAGGGTGTACTTCGCCACACCGCTTACATCGCTTTCTATGAATGCGAAATTCATGCTTCCCGAGATCTTTATCTAAGATTGCTATTCGCGGATATTGCCCGTTTTTTCTCAATCTCCTCCCACATTCAAGACAGTGCGTTTCTTTTATATAAACGTCTCCTTCTGCCATCATTTTTATTTTGTAATCGCTTCTAATGGAATTGGTAGCTCTTTTCTTTTCGTCGGATATTAACCCGTTGATTTTTTGATCAAAAATTTCTGGAAAAAATTTATTAAGTGTGGTTTGTTCTATCTTTATGGGAGTATTTCTTTTACTTGATTTTGGTATGGGCATATTAAAATTAAGTAAAGGACTCCTAATAAATCTCTCCTTTTAATATTATGATTTAACGATGGAAATCACACCCCATAACCTCTGTTTCTATTGGAAAGGATAGATCATAAAAATTTGGATATAAATTATCATCAAGTATTCTTAAAATCACAGAGTTTTGTAACCAACCCGAAATTTTTCTTTAAATGGATTTGGTTTAAATAATATAGAAAATTTTTGGAGTATGATTGTTATTAATAGGCGATAATTTTATATTATTTAAAATTCAATTTAACAATGAAGCAAAATTCAAAATTATGAGTTAAAGGAGGAATAAAAATTGGCTCTTTCGCGAGATGAGATTTTAGAATATATCAATACAAATCAGATTATTACGCGAAATTTCGAAGAAAAATGTTTAGAACCTGCAAGTTATGACATTCGATTGGGTACTGAGGGGATTACATCCAGCAATAAAAAGATAGTCAATATAGAAGAGTTAGGATATTTGGCAATTGAACCTGGAGAATTCGCAGTTTTCACGAGCTTGGAATTTTTTGAAATGCCGAATGATATCGTTGGAAATATAGGGATGAAATCCAAGTATGCCCGGAAAGGATTAATATTACTAGTAGGATTACAGATTGATCCAGGATTTAAAGGATATCTCACGCTTCGAATGTTCAATACAAGTACCCAAAAAATCGTATTATCATACAGGGATAAAATTGGGATGGTTCAATTTATTAAACTAAATGTACCTGCAAAAAAACCTTATAGTGGTCCTTATCAAGAACAATTGACAATACCACCCGAAGATATTTCCCATATAATAGAAGCAGAGGGAATGACAATGGGGAATGTTATAAAATCCTTACAAGGTCTTATTACGTCTATAAATGATTTAAAAAACTCCCAGGAAAATCTAAGAAAAGATTGGGAGAAACATGAAGCTCGAATGGAACGGCATGAAAAGAGAATAGAGTGGATATTTGGGATCATTCTCGGCGTTCTCACGGTAATATTCACTATATTTACATTTATTCAATAGGATAAAGTTTGCAAAGGTGTAATTTTGTGCTTATAGACTTGAAATTAGATCGATTTAGTAAATTTGGATTAAAATTCTCCAAAAATTTATATAAAAAACTTTTTTTTACATTATCATCAAAAGATGCCTCATTATTTATTGAATGAAATTCTTGAAAAATTTTAAATTGAAAGCCTAGTGTCAAGTTCATTTCTACCCCGATGGTGATTTATCTTAGTTATGACTTACGTAGAAAAATTACAAGAACGATCAAAAATATTAATACAAATAACTGGAGTAATGGTTGCATTTTTTATTGCAGCATATCTAAACTTTTTAGATTATAGATTTAAGCACGAATACTCATTTAATATCTTACTCATAGGATTATCAGCAATAGTTTTAAGCTTCCTTTTCTCAATTATGGGGGCAATTTTCAGCACAAGCGGTCTACTCTGTAAAAATAAGAGCGAAGGGGGCAATAAGGATGATATGAAGATGGCATTAAATGTTACATTTATCTACATTCCTCTTTTAAATCTTGTGATTGCTATGGCATGTATTGCACACGCTTTTTTATTAGAAGTGGACTTTCCATTGTGGACTTTTTTATATATAATAATTCTAATTGGAGCTAGCTGTAGTGTGAGTCTCTCCTTTATATATAAATTTTACTTATCGAACTTATCCATAACGAGTAAGAATTATGGAAACACTATTTTTTTAATTTTTTTTATTATATTCTTAGTGTTATTTTATATAACAGAGGTGTTCATCTCCAAATATACCGTAATTAATGCTATATTCCTTCCAACGATGTGGTTATTTAGTATAATTTGGGGAGCTAGCTTAGTAGCTATTATACTAATCTCCATAATTTACCGAAACAAAATGAGAAAAAAAATAAAAGATATGCCATCCAAGGACAAAAAAGAGGAATTTGATACTGAAATTGATAATTTAAACAAAATAAAAACCCATTGGATTATTTTGGAGGTTATTTGCATAAGTGTTTATGTCGTATGTTTATTGATATTTAGTTATTGTATTTTAAGCTCTTACTGCATTTTAGCTTTATTTAATGCTGTATGATTATTTTGATATTATAATTTCTAAATTTTCAATGTTAGATCATTCCATCTTCAATTAAAAAGTCGATCCAGATCATCAAGTCAGTTTGAATTTGATTTTTTCGTTCCAGGAAGAACATAATTTTTTGCTCATGCAGTTCAATTTCGTCTTTGCTCGCGTTAAACAAGGTGAGTTGAACTTTTTCTTCTATCAATAATTCTAATGAAATATTAATCCGTTTGATCTGCTTTAGGATATTTTTAAATTTTAAATAGATTTCTCATTTTTTTTTAACTCATTTTCATTTGAATTGAGCTTATTTTTTAATTTATTAATTGTTTTTCGATTAACTTTTTAGCTTTTTCGGTTAAATGAAGTTTGGGAAACCATGGGTTATTGTAATCAAGGCTTGGAGCTAAAATTCCCGATGTTATATATTCCCATATCTTATCCGAAACTTTAAGATAATCTTCATTAGATAAAACGAGCTCCCGTGATTTTACATTCATATAATCCATATTAGTAGCTATACTCTGAATTTTTTTATATAATTCATTTGTAATTCCTACGTAAAAGATCATATTCCTTTTAATTAGCTCTTTAACAATATTTTCAACTTTTTGATCATCAAAACTTTCATATTCAGTTGATATTTTAATCACCTTGGATTTATTTTAGTTTGATTTCGATTCAAGATTAGAATTTTAAATTTTTGTCAATTTTTTATTAATTGTAAAAACTTTTAAAATTTTGTATAAAATAACAATAGGATTAGAATCTAAATAATTGTGTTATCAAAATTTTATGAAATCTAGATTTAAAAAAAATTTATATCCAAATGAATATTGAATAAAATAGAATTTTTGACAATTTTATAAAAAAGCAAGGGCTTAAAGATGTCAAATAATTTAATTTTATCAATTGTAAATACTAGTATTTTTATCTCCTGTATAGTTATACAGCTTCTAGTTGCTTGGTTAAGTATAAACGACGCAAATTGGATAATTATTGGCTTAATAGGTTTAACACTCGGATTTGCTTCATTATTTATCAATAATCCAACTAGTGCTGGAATTGGATTTGGTTTCATAATGGGTTTTTGTTACGGCTACCTTCTATTGTTGTACTTAATATATTATGATCTTTTTGTAAAATATGGAATAAACATGCCTATAGCAATATTAGGTATCTTTGGATTTTTAATCAGTATATTAATTATATTCTTTTTTCTTAAAGATCCAGAATATCGAGGATATGAAAGAGTTTTGAGATCTAGACCTTCAGGGGATAGAATAATTGAACTTATAACTGCAATTATTATGCTTATTGTTGCTATTATTTCTTTAATTGAAATTTATGAATAATAAATTGATAAGATTTTTTTCTAATTTTATTTCTTTAATTTTCTTTTCATAAAAAGACAAATAAGAAAATTTAGACTTTTTAAGGTCTCCGAGGGTCACATGCTTTATTTCCTCTCAATTAATCATTTCTCTCATAGGGGAGGATGAATAACAAATTTATGTTCTTCCCTTAGCAATTTCAGGAGAATTTTGCACAATTCCATCTTTCAGAAGTTTTTTCATATAATAATTCACTTTTCCTGCAGACCACTTCACTTTTTTTGACAGGATGTAGAAATTAAAAGAATTAAATATTATAGTTAAGTAAAAATAATTAGAGATCAAAAAATTTAGTACTTACTAATAGACTAAATAATTCAAAATCAAACCAAAATTCAAAATGGAGGTTAATTGTTGATGGATAAAAATCTCAATTCTGAAAATTCCCTGAGCACTCCTCCAACCTATTCAGATCCTCAAGGACTCGAAGAAAGCGTATTTAACAAAAATAAAAGTCGGGGAAATACGCTTTTTCAAACTATTGGAATTATGTTAGCTCTGTTTTTTCCCGTGTTTTTGAGTATTAAGCGAGAGCTCTCGTCGTCTCAATATAACTTATTTATGCTCGCTCAGTGGTTTTTGTTTGCTAGTTTTTTCGCTTCAATGATTGGATTTCTATTTCTATACAATCCTCAATGGACAGTAAAACACATGAAAGCGTGGAAAAAACTATTCTTATTTACTCCCACTATTTTGTTAGCTATAGCTTTACTCTTAATCGCATATGTCTTTAGCGAATTAGAAGAGTCATTGATATTGGTTCGATACATTTTTATTGGAACATTAGTTTTAATCGCTTTAATTTTTTCGAGATCAATTGTTTCTCTGATTCAGATTAAGATCGAAACTCTTAGATACAAGAAAAAATCTAAGAACAAATTAAACTAAAATCATATTTTTTTTCTTTATACTTTTTTACATCAAACATGTCTTACATAATGTAATCGAACGAGACCAGAATCATAAGTCACTATGTTAACTAAAATTAAATTAATTTGAAATGATGTAGAGATTTTTATTTCTCTACTTTTTAACAATAGCAAAGAACGTAGTTATATTAAATTATCGCGTATAATTCTGCGAAGGAGAACACAAATCCAATTTAAAATATGAATAAATTTAAATATAAATTTAATTATCTTTTATCTACTGAAATAAAACTCCATACCAGATAGGCTATGCGAAATTTAAGTATTATTTCATAACTTTATTTTTTTTAAATCCAATTAACGACTCAGGAAATAACAGGGTATAATGAACGAGCTGGAACTTTTAGAAGAGAATATCATAAAGTTAAAAATATTGAGACAAATATTAGAAGATTCCTCGCCTAGAGACACTTCTAAGGAATATAATAATGAGATTATTAAAATTATAAATGAATCTATTGACTGCATAACTTTATCTTTAAAGAAAATAAAGAAAAACTATGAAGAAGAATATGAGATAAAATTTAACCTTATTAAAGATGATTTAGAGAAATATAAACAAGAATTAAAGGAAAAAATCAAAGTGAAATCAAAAAAGCTAAAGAAAACCGAACAAAACTACCAATTCATAACTGAAAACGTTAATGATGTGATTTCTATCTTTGATAAGCATTTCAATCTCATATATATTAATAAGGCACAGCATAAGATATCAGGTTTTTCTAAAGATGAAATAATTGGAAAGAAATTAACGGAGTATATTCATCCTGCTGATATTACTCGGAGCTTCAAATTCTTTCAAAAAATTATAGAGAAGGGAGAAGGATTTGGGGAATTTAGATTAAGATGTAAGGATGGTTCTTATGTGTGGTTGGAAGTTAACGCTAAAATTGTTAACGATAACAATGGAGAAGTTAACGCGGTTTTGGTCTCTAGGGACATTACTGAACGAAAATTAATAGAAGAAAAATTAAAAGAATCTGAAAAAAAATTTAAAGCTCTTTATGAAAAAATATATTTAGGTATTCTTCTCGTCACTACAGACGGTACTATTATTGATTGTAATCAATCTTTTGAGAAAATATTAGGATTCACAAAAGAAGAGATCATCGGAAAGAAGTATAAAGATTTAGATATTCTCCCAAAAAAAATAATTCCAAAACTATTATTACGACTTGAAAAGGTCTCTAAAGGTGAGAAACTTCCCGTAATAGAGTTTAAAGTGAGAAAAAAAAATGGTGAGATGATTTGGGCACGGATTAAATCTACTTTTATTGATGTTGGTACTAATTCATATATACAAATTGTTGGAGAAGATATTACTGAATTAAAGCAAGCAGAAATTCTCGTTAAAAGGGAGCTAGAAAAATTAAAAGAACTTGATCAAGTTAAAACTGAATTTATTACGAGAATTTCCCATGAATTGAAGACTCCATTAGCTTCGATATGGGGGGCAACTGAATTTTTATTGGAATATTATAAAGAAAAGATGGAACAGTCAGTTGTCGAACTAATCGAAATTATAAACAAAGGTGCAAATAGATTAAAACACCTCGTTGATGATCTAATTGATGTTTCAATGATAAATTCTAAACAATTAGAATTTCAAGTTCAGGAAGTGAATCTCACAAAAATTCTTGAATATTGTATTAATCATTTAAAATTTCTCGCTCAAAAGCGAAATATTCTTATTAGTTTTAATTTTCAAGAAGAGGTTTATATCCAAGTAGATAAAATAAGGATTGAGCAAGTATTCATAAACATTTTATCAAATGCTATAAAAAATACACCTCCAAAAGGTAAAATAACCATTATTTTAGAAAAAAATGATAATTATGCTGATATTTTCTTTAAAGATACAGGAGTTGGTTTACTTAAATCAGAGGAGGACAAATTATTTAAAAAGTTTGGAAAGATTGAAAGATATGGAAAAGAAATGGATGTGAATACTCAAGGTTCTGGACTCGGTCTATATCTTTCAAAAGGAATTGTTGAGTTACATGGAGGAACGATTTGGGTAGAGTCCGAGGGAAGGAATAAAGGTTCAACATTCATTATTAGATTACCATATTCTCCTTGAGAACTTTCGATTATACCAAAGAAAGAACAAAAACTTGTCATGACGGCTTGTTTAAAGGAGTTACTCAGAGTAAGTATATTTGTGATACTCTTGGAGATTATTCTTTAATTCTTGCCATAATATTTATGACCAAGACCTTCACGATTATTAGAATTAAACAACAATAATCTTTATTTATCTTATCTATTTTCAAGTGAATATTCTTTTAAGTTCAAATAATGAATGGATTTATCGGAAATCACAGAATAGTCCAAAATTTTAATTCTTTTTTTAAAATTCGGGGAATTAAGGACTAAAGTGTGATATTCACCTTGTTCTCCACATATATCTAAGTTGTTTTCTTGATTTAATGAGATTAACTTCTTAATGGTTGTTCTATTCATTTTTTTTCCAATCCAGTTTTTTGTTAACCAAGGTTCTTTAACACATGAAAAAATAATCTCAAATTTGTTTTTTAGCAGGGTTTTAAGTATTTCAAGACGGTTGGAATGCCATAAAGGTAAGAAAACTTCACAATTTATGGATTTACACTGTTCAGTAATCCAGTTAGGATAATTGTTAACTTCAGAGATATCTCCGGTTATTACTATAGAAATCCCTGTTTTTTCTCTTAAATAAGTTAATTGGTTTCTATAACTGATATCATAAGGTTCTTCAACATTCAAGATGTAATGTGGAAGTCCTAGAGCTTCCGCTTGCAAAGTTAAATATTTTAGGGGATGCGAGCGAAAATTAGCACTTTTAGGGGCAAAAGTACATAAATTTATTATTTCAATTCCCGATTGATTAGCTTTATATAGCGCTAACCCAGAATCCTTCCCACCTGTCCATAAAACAGTCCCTTTTTTTTGCATAATTCGATACTATTTTTAGTCTCTAATAATGTTTTAAATAAAGATATTAATGTATATTGTTTTATATCATCATCAATTTATACTATATTTATACCATCAGTAAATTTTCTAATTTTTATATTTATAATCTATCTTTTTTGACTTTTTTTCTTGGTTATTTATACTCAGAGTAGTGACTTTTTTAAATACCATTAGAAGTTCCGTTAGTGTCGAATTGAGATTCACAAAATTTTGCTATTAAACACCATATTTAATTTATTAGAAAATAAAAAAGATTTAGGTTAATTAACTTTTACAGAAATAGGTGAAATCTTTAGTAATTATTGAAAATAACTATTTTTTTAAAGAACATGATCAGTCAAATAAATGCAATTAGAAATGTCATTGAACTTACAACTAAAACAAGAATAAGAAGAATTCTAATTGATGATCCCTTAGTTTCTTTTTCTCGAACAGCTAAATAAAAACAATATATCCCAATAATCAATATTATTGTCGTTCTTATCGCCATTTTTTCAGGCGTCCAGAGACCGAGTGGTGGAATATAATTATCGAAATCGGGTATTTCTGGTCTTACTAAGAAATTAATCCAATCACAGATAAAACTTAACACAATAGCCAATCCTGTTAAATAAAATAATATGATTCTTTTTCTCTCTTTATCAAAAAATATTTTGAATTGCTCTTTTGTATCATTGAAATCTGCATCATAATAATTCATAACAAAATAGGTTCCAATTATAATTGTTCTTAAAGGAATGGCAAATACCCACAAAGTTACGAGATAGGTAACAGTAAGTGGATGTGTTAATGGATATAATCCATAGTTATACCATAAAATCCAAGGATATCCAATCCAATTCCAAAATCCAGTAGATAAGCTGTCAATTATGCCATCGAGAAATATAAAAAAAACAAGAATGATAAATGCTCTAGAAGGTGTAGTAGCATGTCTTGGAATAAAAATTGAACAAAGTAACCACACAATCATCATGATTGAAAATAAGTCCCAACCATAAAGGTCAGTTTTAGCGATTACATTAACTATTATCATAATAATTGTAAAAAAACTCATTAAAACGATATAGAGCGATTCCCAATTTGCATCGATAAATTCAATGATCACACTTTTTATGGAGAAATCTGACATAAATCTTGATGTTTTTTTATTAATTACAAATAATCACTTATTTGATAAGAATGTTAATTTTATAGTTTCAAATAGTTAAATTTAGAGTAAGACGAGATCTAATTCATTTAATCATATATCGCTGGAACTATTACTTAATGCAGAATAAATGAATAGATTATTCAAGAAAAAATCAAGAAAGGTTGATATTATTTATATTTAAAAATTGTGAATGGTGAGATTTGACAATATTCAGTTTACCTCTAAGTTGATGACTCTTAAAGTTTAAAAAAGTTTGGTATAAATCCTTAATTAGGGCGTTAAAGCTCCAGATTTTTCACGCAATAATTTAGAAAAGTTAATAAAATATATCAAATAGAAATTGATATGACTAATCCTAAAAAAGCCCTTAAATGGAAAAATCAAGGTATTGCATTTTATGATGATAAAAAATACGATAAAGCCATTGAAGCATTTAAAAAGTCATTGAGTTTTGATGAAAATGATGCCAGTACGTGGAATAATATAAGTACAGTTTATACAGAATTAAAGGAATATGATAATGCTCTTGAGGCTTTAAAGAATGCAATAAATATTAATCCAAATTATTCAATTGCTTGGAGAAATATCTGTAATATATATATTATTTTAGAAGATTATGAGAATTTGATTTATTCTTGTAATAAATATTTAGAAATCAACCCCAATGATGTTGAGATTTGGAATACGCTTGGGAGGGCATTTTATTTTAACTATTATTACGAAAAAGCAATAGATGCATATAAAAAAGCATTAGAACTCGCACCTATGGATGCTACATTATGGCAAAATCTTGCTTTAGCCTGTGGACACAAAGGTTCGATTGAGGATGCCATAATTGCTTATAAAAAATCACTTGAAATTAACCCAAACGAAGCTGAAAATTGGTATAATCTTGGAGTAGCATACGGAATGATAAACAACCTTGAGGATCAAGTACAGGCATATGCGAAAGCGCTGGAAATCTATCCGGATAATGCCAGTGCATGGTATAATTTAGGTAATACATATGGACGGATGGGTAAACATGATGAGGCAATAAATGCCTTAGAAAAAGCTATAAAGTTGAACCCTAATCATAATTATGCTTGGGTCAGCTTAGCTATAGCCTATGAAGGAAAAAAAGAATATGATAAAGCAATTGAAGCTTATATAAAATCATTAGAACTTAGTCCAGACGAATATCGTGCGTGGAATGCTCTTGGTAAGCTCTACGATGAAATTGAAGAATATGATAAAGCAATTGAAGCGTATCAGAAGGCAAAAGATTTAAATGTGAATGATATTGATATTCTGAATAGCTTAGGTGTAAGTTATTATCAGAAAGATGATAATGATAATGCGATAAAGACATTTTTAAATATTTTAACCTTAGATGGTGAATATGATAGTGCATGGTATAATTTGGGATTGATCTATGAAGATTTAGAGGAATATGATAAAGCCCTTCAAGCTTATAAGAAAGCTTCTGAAATAGCACCAGATGATATTGATCATTGGAATAAGATTATTGAGATTATAATCAAAAAAAATCTTCCAAGTGAAGTAATAGAAAAACTAAAACAAGAGATTGACGCTCAGAACGTTTCAGCAGCAATTGAATCATTAAGTTTATTGTTCGAACAGGGATATTTGAAAGAAGCACCAATTATCTTAAAAGATTCAGATTATTTTAAAACGAATCCTCAAGAGTATCTCAGATCTTTATTTCTAGATAAAGAAAAATATACCTTTTTAGTTGGTGCGGGGATCTCAATGAATCCCCCTACTAATCTGTCTTCAGCAATGGGATTTGTGGAAGGATTAATTAAAGTCTGTACTCCTGAAAATGAAGCTAAAAACCTCCTTTCTTCAGAACTATTTAAATATGAGATGCTTATTGGCTTTGTAAAAGATATCATGGATAGAGAACTTACTTTAATGGATTATTTTGATTTAGCTACTGAACCCAATCTTATACATATGTTTTTAGCTCATGCTATTTTACAAGGTCATAACGTTCTTACTACTAATTTTGATTATTGTATTGAAATAGCTCTTAAACGAATATTACCTAAGGAAAAACATTCAAATATTATTCCTATAATCTCTAAGAAACAATATTTAGATCATAGTAATCCAAGAGAATTAATTGAAGCAGGAAAATATCCTATCTTGAAATTACATGGGTCTAAGAAAAATTTAATTTCTGGAGAGAATACATTTGATTCTCTTGTTACTACAATTGCAGATCTGGGGATGGCTAGGGACAAAGGAGAGACTTTTGCAATTGAACCGTTCAAGAGCCCCGCAATAAATGCCACCATTAGAGAACAAACACTCGTGGTTCTTGGTTATTCCGGCAGTGATGATTTTGATATCATTCCTTTATTACAAGAAGTAACTAACCTAAAGAAATTGATATGGATTGATCACACTAATGAAGATGATATTAAAATTGAAATAATCACTAAAGATAGTCAGATGGGAAAAAAATTGTCGAAAGTAGAGACATTCCTTTCAGATATGAGTACCTATGTACCCTATGAAATAGTTAAAATTACTAGCCCAACTATATCCTTAACAGAAAATTATCTTTTTCCTCAGATTGTTCCAAATGTTTCATTGGAGGATAATAGAAAATTGTTGACTAAAAAAGCGCTCTCTTATCCAAGATTTGAAAAGTGGGTTGCTGATTTACCCGTTTTCAAAAAAATAAGTGAACTTGATAAACTATACTTCGCATGTTATTTGTATTCGATGAAGAAAGATTTAAAATCAATGTTAAGATCCTCTGAAAAGGGCCTTCAAATAATAGAAAAAAAAGGAAAGAAAAAGAATGACAAATTAAAATCAGTTTTTCTCACTTTTCTTGGACACGCCTATAAAGATCAAGGAAATCTTGATTTAGCATTTGAGAAATTTAAGGAAAGCCTCGAGATTGCTAAAAAGATTGGTGATATATACACAATACAAATACTTCTGAATCATATTGGTCAGGTTTTATTTGAAAAAGAGAAATATGATGAGGCTCTCACTTATTATGAGGATGCGAAAGATATATCCGATCAATTCAATGATCTTGAAGGAAAATTATGGGTTTTAACAAATTTCGGAATGATATATAATGCAAAGGGAGAATATGATAAATCACTGGAATCTTTCGAAGAAGCACTTGAGATTAGCGAACAAATTGGAGACCTTGACAAAAAAGGGACTATCTTAAACAATATTGCCTTTTTATATGAAATTAAAGGTCAATATGAAATTGCTATAGAAAAATTTGAATTAGCACTAAAGATTGATGAGAAACTTAACAATTTTCTAGGAATTTCAAACACTTTACATAACCTTGGAGGGGCTTATTATAAGGTTGGTAATCCTGAAAAAGCAATGGAAAAAATTAAAGCATCTCTTGAGATTCGAGAACAAATAGGATATCAAGAAGGTATAGCAACTTCATGCCAGTGGATTGGAGAATTGTTAGCTCAAAAAGATATTGAAGAAGCTATAAAATATGGGGAGAGAGCGGTAAAGATATATCAACAATTGGGCCTCAAGGAAGAGGAATCATCCTTGCGAAATTATATGAAGGACTGGGGAACTCAATCTAAATTATCACAGTGAATTTTTGGTAACTTATTTTCTTGGCACCAAATAACTCCTTTTTTAGTGAAGTTTATGAAAGTATCTTGAATTAAAATTGCTCCAATCTTTGTTTCAAATCTGATTTTTCATTTTTTGCATAATTACTTAATTTTTCTTGAATCTTGGAAATTTTATTAATTTATTCTAATTCTAATTTAATTTCTTTCAATCTCCCGTTGGATTCAGACTTGATTTTTCCACCACTAAAAATCTCATATTTTTGAAAAAATATTGTATTTTAAGAATTGCAATGGTAATAGAATTTATACAATATTTCTATTTATTAGTCACACCTAAATACTTAAAAATGATCTTAAATTATGAATATTAAAACTATAATTTAATGAATATATATGACAATTAAAGAGAAAAATATCCATTATTTAAAGAAAAAACCAGAACTGATGGAAATTTTCAACAATTATTTGAAAATCTTTAAAGAAATCATAATTAAGGAATATGACCTTTCCATAGTAGAAGAACTTTTCATAAAAATGCGAAGTGAACATGAAATGTTTATTCATCAATTGCCATTTATCGGAAGAAGTAATGGTAACTTAAGTTTACTCTTTTTCGGGGTTTCCATGTTGGCAATTATGAATGTACTCAAAAAAGAAGGAATGGAAATTTATAAGATTGGCAAATCAATTTATGATTTCTACGAGTTACTGACCAATCCCGAAAATTCTTCCATGCTATCAAAAATACCAATTCTTAAAATGCAATTGTCAAAAGAATTAACTTTTAATAAAAAGGCTCAAGATGCTATAAAGATTTATGAAACGAAATCACAATTACGACGATATAAAGGTGATTGGGTGGTTAAATATGTTGAAGGCACTAATAAAACGTTTGCTTGGGGTTATGATGTTTTTGAATGTGGGATTTGCAAATTTTTTAAACAGCAGAATGCAGAAGATTTGACTCCCTTTGTATGCTTGATCGACTATGCTTCAATCCGGTCTGCAGGATTCGGTTTCAATCGTACTCAAACATTATCGAACGGAGCTTCTTTATGTGATTTCCGTTATATTAAAGATGGGATTACTCCTCGAGGATGGCCCCCAGAAAATTTGCCGGAATTTTCAATTTAATTTCTTTCAATCTCCCGTTGGAATCAGACTTGTTTTTTCCACCACTAAAACTGATGTCCGAGAAGGTGCTCTTGTCCTATGCATTACCCCTCTTGGTATCGTAAAACCTTGTTTTGGCATTAGTTCAATCAATTTATCTTCCAAATCAATTAATAATAATCCATCGATAACAAAAAAAAATTCATCTTCTTTCTCATGTTTATGCCAATGAAATTCTCCTTCAATAACTGCCAATCTGATAACCGATTCATTAACATTACAAAGGGATATGTTTTGCCATTTTTTAGTAGTATCTTCTATCAATTTCGAGATATCAATAATTTCTAGAGGTTGATATTTTATTTCAAGATCAATTGAATATTTTTTATTGTTATTCATTATTCATTCTCTTAAGTCATTAGGATATTAAAATGCAAAATAACCTATATATAAATTAACCTCGAATTATTTAATATCTAATGAATTCTAATATTTCCAATTGAAGTTAATATATCTAATAATTCATATATAGTATAAAAAGAAGGAAAAAATTCAATGTCAAATAACCAAAAAATTGTTTTAATAGGTGCTGGGTCGCTTCAATTTGGATTGGGTACGTTAGGCAATATTTTAGAATCCAAAGTGCTGGAAGGATCTACTATTTGCTTACATGATATTAATGCTGAAAATTTAGCGTTAACGTATAAAGTATGCCAATTGGCTATTAATAATAGGAAGTTAGATTTTACATTAGAGCATACAACAAATAGACCAGAAGCTCTAAAAAATGCTAACTTTATTATAAATGCTATAGAAATCCCTCCGAGATTTAAATTATTAGATATGGATTATAGAGTTCCTCAAGAATTTGGTTGCAAACAAATTGCAGGAGAATGTGGCGGACCTGGAGCTTTATTTCATTCACTAAGAGTAATCCCTCCCATTTTAGATATTTGTGAAGATGTTCAAAAAATATGCCCTAACGCTTATTTTATTAACTTTTCAAATCCATTAAGCCATATTTGTCTTGCAATTAAAAGAAAATATCCGTCTCTCAAACTTGTTGGACTTTGTCATGAATTTCAACATTTTATTGTATTGATAAGTAAGATGTTAGGAACTCCTTTATCAAATCTAGAAATTACCGGATATGGATTAAACCATTTTGGTAATCTTATAGATATTAAATATATTGATTCGGGTATAGATGCTTATCCAGAAGTTCGTAACACTGGTCCTGAATTCCTACGTAAATTGGTAGCTTATGATGGGTTTCAACTAATTGCTTTTCTTTTAGAAACCTATGGATATTGTCCTTATACAACAGATACTCATTATGGAGAATTTCTTCCATGGGCATGGGAGTATGCGGATATTCCTGCTGCGCGTCATTTTCAGCGAACATATGAAGAATATCTGAACTTTGGTTTAAAAAAGATTAAAAGATTGATTGAAAGAGGAAAAGGAGATATGTTTGTGAAGCCCGATGAGGAGAGAGCAATTTCAATTATAGATGGGATAATAACGAATTCAAATTATATTGAATCCTCTGTAAATATTCCGAATGATAGTATTATCACAAATTTATCCAAAGATGCGGTTGTAGAATGTCCGGCAATTATTAATAAAGATGGTATAAAAGGGATTAAATTAGGAGAATATCCTAGAGGTATAGCGGCTTTATTGCGCACCCAATATTCAGTTCAAGATCTTGTAGTAGAAGCAATACTTAAGAAATCGAAGGAAATAGCACTTCAAGCATTGCTTGCTGATCCAGTTGTAGAAACTTATTGGCAAGCGGAACATATTTTGAATGAGATGTTGCGTATTGAGGCGGAGTACTTCCAGATCGAGTTAGAATAAAATATATGAGTTATAAGATAAAATGATAGAACCTTCGAAACAAATTGAAAGTCTATTTTAAATAAAATCGATGAGAATCCAACTTTAATGAAAGAAAAATATAACATCAAAATCGATAAAATTACACTCATTTAATTCCCCTCTTTTCATCTTTAGAATGAGTTTTTAATCTATTAATTACTTATTTCAATTTCTATAATCTTATACTTTTTTATGGAAATTCGCAAATGGATAATAAGTACTAATTAAAGATTATTATTAGGGTAACAAATATAAGTATAAATTATTTATGATTATCCTATCTTAATAAAAAATTTATCTAATAAAGTGATATGTATGAGTACACAATCAAAATCTCAACAAAAAAAAAGTTCTAGCGACGATGGTGCTATGAACTTTGCTGAGTTTTTAGGAAAAATCGCATGGATCGTTGTGCTTATTGAAGGATTTATTTTCATTTTCTGGGGAATTTATTACTTGTACTGGGCTTCTGTAGCGACGCAGGTTGCTGAACAATATGGGGCATACAGCTATGTTGCAGCCGACATAGCATCTTTAACATTATACGGTGTGATGTACATTATAGGAGGAATATTAGGAATAATTTTCGCAGTTGCATTTGTAAAACCTCGATTTTCCAATAAATGGGCTGATAAAGATTATGATTATCTTTTGAATGATGTTGTCAAAATCGGGAGTGCGAGAATTCCGTTGTTTCTTATTATAGGAATAATCTTAGAAATATTTATGTCATGGTGGGGAGGTTTAATAATTATTGTACCTCTATTAATACTAATCTTTGCGGGACCAAAAGAGTATAAATGGACAGAAAAATAAAATATTCAAATTAAAAATTTTCCCATACCTTTTTTTTTATTCTAATTTTTATTAATTAATTAAAAATTGTGGTCATTTTTCACTATTTTTTAAATTAGATTAAATTTTCAGAAAAATTAATAGGAATTTGTAGATATCATGAAATTTAATGAAGCTACTTGTGAGGAATGTGGAGTATGTCTTGTTCAATGTCCTTTTTTAGAATTGTCAATTGACCAAGCCAAGGAAGAAATTTCACAGCTAATCAAATCAAGATCTTATAGAAAAATCATTAAAAATTGTGCAGGGTGTGCCTACTGCAATGTAATTTGCCCTACACAATCAAATCCCTCAGAACTTATAAGAGAAATAAGATTAAAAGGCTTTCATGAAAGAGGGATCTCTAAATTAGCCCTTATTAATGAGGAAATACCAGATAATCTTATGTATCTTTGTTTTGAGGCTCAAAATGAAGAAAAAAGGCGGGAAATAGAAAATTATAAAATACCATCAAAAAGTAATGAGATGTTTTACTTAGGTTGTGGTGTTCCGTATTTGTACCCAGACTTGGCTCAAACAAAATTGTTGGAAGATTTACCGAAATTAGGAGGATTAGAAAACTGCTGTAATGGATACGTTTACAATTTTTTTGGTGAGGAAGAGGCAAAAGTAAAAGGAACTGAATTTTTTGAGAGATTTAAAGCCCTCGATGTAAAAAAACTTATAACATTTTGTCCAGACTGTGAAAAAATGATTAAAGGGGTTTATCCTGCAATTATCAATGGATTTAACATCGAAGGACAAAACATTGTTGAATATTTTATTGAAAAGTATCATAGAGGAGAATTAAATTTCAAAAATAAAATCAATCAGAGAGTAACATTTCAAGACCCTTGTCCCTGGAGAAGTTTAGACAAGAAGGTATATAATGGGCCTAGGGAATTTCTCGAAATCATCGGAGCAGAGGTCGTGGAAATGAAACACACAAAGGAAAAATCGTTATGTTGTGGAGCACCTATAGCTACGGTAAATAGAGATCTAGGGAAGAAAATATCAAAAATGAATATAGCCGAGGCAAAAAGCATTGACGCAGACGCAATTTCTTTTCTTTGCTCCGGTTGTCTTTTTAGACTCTCTCCATTTGCTAAAAGAGCCGATATTGAACCATATTATATCACAGAATTAGCTCAAATGGCTATAGGAGAGAAACCTATTCACAAAATCATTGATGCTACAAAGAAAATTGAAAATTATATTCTTAAAAGAGTTATGGACAATCCTCGTATATTAAGAGAGAAATATACTATTAAAAATGGCAAATTCAATCAAGTGTAAATTAAATATTTTCTTCTAATTTAGTTTTAATTATTTGAATTATTTTCTTCATTACAAAATTAAATTTTCTTTAAATAACAATATGAGTGAAGAAAATGGCAAAATTTGAAACACAAGCAATAAATGATGAAATTTTAGAGAAGCTAAACCTCGAGAATCGATATAACTTCTTAAATACCTGTGTAAGACCCATGGTCTCTTCTGATGAGATGAGTTTTCTTAAGCAAGTTGAAAAATTCTGTTTAAATTATGAAAATTCAAAAAATATCACTCATGGACCTGATGAGGATATTTATGAGTGGATTTCCGATTTTGGCAAAGAAGGCTATATCTCTCGAGCACATAAATTTGAAGTGCTAGATTTGAACTATGATCCCTACGAATTAACAGCCGAGTTAATGAGAGCATTAGGGCTTTGCTTTTTTGATCCTCAAGTATTAATGATGTTTGGGGCAACAATATTAGCTATTAATCCACTTGAGGCACATCATGAAAATATACCCGTGCGGATAGGTGCTTTAAGAGATGTTGTAACCGGGAATTCTCCTGGATGTATCTTAATCACGGAACCTGAACGTGGTTCTGATGCGACTCATCAACTGACTACCTGTGAAGAGCAATCAGATGGAAATTTTTTATTAAACGGAGATAAAATCTTTAACACTAATGCGCCTAAGTCAAAATGGGCTGTGGCATATGCAACCGCAGAAAAGAATGTTGGGAGCAAAATGGCCCAATTCTTAATTGATACTTCTTGGGATGGATGGAATTGTAAGCGGGTCTATATTCCCTGGGCACCTAAGTTATATATCGGGAGTGAAAAACTAGAAAACTTGCGAGTACCTAAAGAATATGTGTTAGGGGGCATTGGTAAAGGTAGAGATCATCTTTTTGAAGGATTAGTGGTTGAGAGAATTATGATAGCTACGCAAAACATCTGCGAAGCTTGGAATAGCATAGTTCATGCTGGGATCTACTCGAACATGAGAAAACAATTTGACCAACCAATTATGCGATTTCAGGGTGTAGGAATGCTTCTTGCCGAATTATTTGCGAGAACACAAACGATAACTTATGGATTATTGAAATTTTGCGTTGATTATGATAAACTAGCAGAAAAATACGGAGGGGAACATTCTATTCCTCCAAATATCAGTAGGACATTAGTAGCTATTGCAAGTCAATTTAAGTATGCTTGCGCAGATTTAAGTAAAAATGTTTGTTATGAAGCTGGCAATCTTATGGGGGGCGCAGGTCTTTGTGATAACACATTGATGCATGATCTTATTAATATTTCAAGGATACAAGAGATCGTAGGCGGATCTCGTCAGATTCAACTCTACATCATTGCGAATGCATTAAGCTCAGTTTTTAAAACATTATAGCTCAAAGTATTTTTTTTCTATTTTTTTATTATAAATAAAATTATACAATTTTTACACACAAAAATTTAACCTAAAACGTAAATTTAGATTAAAAGCAAATTTTAAGGTTGTTCTATCTTAGTAGAATTTTGAAATTGACATAAAAATAAATATAAATTCTTTTATATTAATTTCAGAATTATTTTTTGGGGTATAAGTATAGGTATGAGAAAAATAAGAGTTTTAATATTGTTAAATCTACTTATCATTCCAAGTATGTTCTTACTATTTAATGTGATAAATACCACAAACCTCAGTACTATTGATAAAAGCGAAGACTTAAATCAAGGTTATAATGATTTAAATGATATACTCTTGACTAGCGATGATAAATATGAAGATAATGATGTATTTAGTCAGGCAAAAGTCATTTCTAAGGGATGGTACTCTTTAATGAGTGAGGATGATGATTGGTTTAAAATATGGCTTGAAGAAGGAGAGGAATTTGGGGTGCAAATACAATTTACTCATGCATTTGGCGATATCGACTTGGAAATATTTAATTCTACAGGATTTTCAATTGCATGGTCCATGACTTCAAATGATTATGAAAGAATAGACTGGATTACTGGATATACGGGTGATTATTATATTCGGGTTATTAATTATGCTGTGCCCAATAATTATGATCTTGATATTTATAACACTGGTGATAAATATGAGATGAATAATGATTTTTGGAGTGCTCCCGAGATTTATAAAGGACATTATCGTCATTTAAACAAAAGAACGGATGACTGGTATAAGTTCTATTGTGATTGGGGGGAATCTTTGACTGTCGATATCTATTTCAATCAAACCTATGGGGATCTGGATTTAGAGATTTATGAGGAGTCAAATCCATTCTCTGCTTATTTAAGAAGTGATTCTCTCACTAACGATGAATCGCTTACATTCAGTGCTAACTACTTTGGTTTTTACTATATTAGAGTGTACGGAAAAACATCTTCAGTTGAAAATGACTATGAGATGAGAATAAGCGGTCCGGAATTTACTATTTTTTATGAAGATTTTGAGGGCCCCATATCTTCGTTATGGTCTGGAATTGGAGGGAATAATTATATGCATGTATCATCTCGAGATTATTCGCCTTCCAGTCCTACTCATAGTTTATGGTGTGGAAATGAAAGTTCTGGCACTTATGATAAAAAAGAAGGTAGTTTTAGTACCCCGTATAAAGAGTCTGCGATAATTAATGATCTCGATTTAACCGATTTTTGTTATGCTGAGCTAATTTTTGATGCCAATATTTCAATTGGATTTGGAGAACAACTAAATCTTTCCGTGAATGTTTTAGGGGATCAATTTTATCTTAATCCAAAATACACAAATAATATCTTTGAGATGGGAGGAACGTCGCATGATACTAACAATTGGGAAACTATCGTGATAGATTTATCCTTTTTCTGTGGGTTTGAGGATGTAGATCTTATCTTTTCTTTTGAAGTGAATGATTTTGATAATAATTATGAGGGAGTAAAACTTGACAATATTCAAATTAAGGGCTTTAAGGACGACACGAACTTAGGAAATTCACTTGGTATTAGTGTTGGAGATGAATTTTATTACTATATTCCATATATTGATCATTATTTATGGAGTAATGAGATTTTCGGAAAAGATATATATTTAGATTCTGGGGCGAATATAAAATTAGAAATCTACTCTATCGTTGATAATGGCCCATATTGGGACATTGTCGCTAGATTCTGGGAACCTTGGGATGATTTTGATGAGCTTAAAGGAACAGATGAGGTTCAATATAGAATTTATAAAAATCCTCTGAATATGAAAGGAGGCGGAGACTTCTTTATTCCTAGTGGAGAGATACTGCAATATCTAGGCCGGGCAGACAACTATGATGGAGAACAGTGGTATAGCACATATAATATTGAACACTGGTATGAACCCACATGGAATGAATATAGCATTGAATTCTGCTATGATGATTTTAGAATACATTTAAAATATGATTCGAGAGGGATATTAGAAGGCATGATGATTCATAAAAACTATGACGGCATGGAAACGGTGTTTGAAATGTGGCGAGGAGAACCTTATGAGGACAGTAACGATGATGAGGAGGATAATGAAGATAGAAGGGCAGTACCTGGCTATGATCCGCTAATTATTATTTCTCTGGTATCAATTGTTTCAATCATCATGATTAAGAAGATTAAAAAATCAAAAAGATAGTTTTTTTCATATTTTTTTTTATTTTTTGAATTATGGTCTTATAACTCACTCAGTTTCTAATTCATGAAAAATGAGAAAATTAAAAATAAAAAAATAAAGATCTGGACCTTTTAGTTTTAAGGGGAAAATGTTTGGTTCATACTATTCTTCGTGAGTTCAAATCCTATTTCCATATTTGGGATTTTATCAGATTCAAGGGAAATTGTATGTTTACCCTCTGTTAATTTTGCTAAAAACGATTCACCTAACTTAAACACAACGATAATTTCATCTCCCATCGCAATTGTTCGCCCTCCCATTTTACCTCCGAGGGCATCTTCGAATGAAAAAGTATCTCCTTTGTGATAAATGCGAAGACTTTCCTTGATGAGATTAATATTTGAAGCACCCTTAGAGATGTCAATTTGTTCGCCATCCAGTAAAAGTTTACCATGTTCCGATGGGTCAATCTCATCAACATCTATTTCACCTAGATCTTCTTTTGCGGGAACCCCAAATGGCATTATCACATTGAGCGCTACAAGTTTTACGCTGTCGACTTTCCCATCTCCGCTAGTATCTACTGTGTATACACTTTTTTTCGGAGGGAATACCTTTTTAATCATTGCTGTCGGAACTTTCAGATTCTTTAGATCTTCCAAATTCATAATATATCCACTTTTATACTTTTTTTCCGCTTTTAAAGTTTAATAATTAATTGTGATTAGTTCATTAAAAAATTATTTATCTACTTCAGATAAATTTATTGGACGATTTTCTTTTAATGATTTTTTTGCCGCTAGTGCTACTAATACATCTTGTAGTCCGTCCTCCCCGTTAGGAGAAGGATTTTGATTATTTTGTAAACAATTAAAGAAGTATTGCAATTCTGCCGCATAAGACTCCATATATCTTTCTAAGAAAAAGAATGGAATTTTATCTATGCTTGTATTTTGAGTAGTATATATGCGAACGGTATTAGGAGTATCATTTTCTGCCAGTACGCACCCCTCAGAACCAAACACCTCAACCCGTTGGTCATAGCCATATACAGCTTGACGTGAATTGTCAATGATACCTATAGCTCCATTTCTAAATTTCAAAATTGCAGCAGCTGTATCTATATCCCCTGCTTTACCGATTTCTGGATCTATAAGAACTCCTCCAGTTGCATAGATCTCTTCGACTTCACTTCCTGCTTGGTATCTAGCCATATCCCAATCGTGAATGGTCATATCAATAAAAATGCCTCCTGAAACCTTGACATATTCTATCGGTGGAGGGGAAGGGTCCCTTGATGTTATTTTTATTATTTGAGGTGTGCCAATTCGCCCAGAAACAATGGCATCGTGAATTCGTTTGAAATTATGATCAAATCGCCTATTAAATCCCACCATTAATCTCACATCTTCTTCTTTTACAATGGATAAGGTTTCTTTTATCCGTTTTAAATCGGTATCAATAGGTTTTTCACAAAATATCTGTTTTTTTGCTTTAGCAGCTTTTTGAATAAAATCAGCATGTGTATCAGTCGATGATGCAATTACAACCGCATCTATTTCAGGATCAGTAAAGATTTCGCTTGCATTAGCGGTGAGATATGGAATACCTATCTCAGAACCCCATTGCTTTAGTTGATTATCCAGCTTGATATCAGCTACAATTTTTAATTTCACCTCTGGTATATTACGTAAGAGATTTTCAATATGAATTTTTCCTATTCTTCCAGCACCAATTACTCCAACAATGAATTTATTACTCATAATTTTTCCTTATTTTTTTTAATTTCAACCATAACATTAGTTATTATATATTTTATAAGTAATTTTTTTATTTTTATGTCAGCAGTATTTTAATATTTGATTCTTTAAGTGAATCTTTTAATAAATTAATTGAAGATTTATATTTACATAAAAATAATTTGAATTAACTACAAAAAAATTTAATAATAAAAAGTGTTGATTTTATGAGTGAAAGTGAAAGTGGTCCTCAAACAATTTCTGATAAAATGAGAGTTTCCTTCGCCTTCGGGGAAGTAGGAGACAATGTTGCCTTAAATATCTTTCAGTTTTTAGTATTTACGTTCTATTTTTGTGTGGTAAAACTTCCAGTATTATGGATTAGCTTAGCTTTTATCCTTTGGAGCGTATGGAATGCAATTAACGATCCTGTAGTAGGATATCTTTCCGATAAAACACAGAGTAAGAGAGGTCGTAGAGTTCCATGGATGATGGCTGCTATTATTCCATTAGGTATTGTTGTGATACTGTTATTTACACCTCCAATTGTTTTAAACTCCGATTTGGTAAATTTCATATACTTATTAGTTATTCTTATGGTCTTCGACACAGTCTATACCGCAGTTAATCTAAATTATAACGCACTTTTTTCAGAAATGTTCATTAATATGGAAGATAGAAGTAGAACAGGAAAAATCCGTATAAGTTGTGTCATGCTGGCAACTATCTTTGCTTTTGTTTTCCCCACCCTGATTATTGATGATCTCACAAATAGAAAAGGTAATACAGCTGTTACACTATCCCAGTACCAAATTACTGGAGTTTTAGCGGCAATAGTTATTTTTGTGACGTATTTTTTCTTATTGAAATGGGGAGTTCGTGAACCTAAGGAGTTTTCAAAAGATGCCGAAACTGCGCTATCTTTTACAAGTACCATAAAAGCCTCTTTCAAAAATAAGTCTTTTTTATGGTTTTTATTACCAACACTGGGTACGTGGATGGTTATCGGCATAACCCCGGCGTTGGCACCCCTCTTTATGACGTATGCTGTTGGAATAGAGGATTCAGAGTTAATTGGGTTAGTTCTCCTTATTTTATTTCTCTCTGCTGCTGCTTCAACTCCATTATGGGAAAAAATTAGGGTAAAAAAAGGTGCTCGAATGTCTGGAATGGTCGGTGTAGTGGTTTGGGCTATTGGAGGTTTATTATTAGCATTTTCAACTAGCTTTGAAATGGCAGCAATAGTCGCAATTATAGATGGGATTGGATTAGGAGGAGGGCTCTATTTTTATGATCAATGTATAGCAGAGATCATTGACGAAGATGAAATTAACCTCGGTACTCGAAGATCTGGTATATACTATGCAGTTTTGAATTTCCTTATTAAATTTTCAGCGATAGCTAATTTTATAATCATTGGTATAGTATTTTCGAGCGCCGATTGGCAAACATATACACCAAATCCTGGAGTGGATACCATATTTGCACTTAGATTTCTGATGGGTATTTTTCCTCTCATTCTTCTTGTAATATCCTTTATAGGATTATATTTCTATCCTATACATGGAGAACGCTTAATGGAAAATAGAAGGAAACTTACGGAATTACATGAGCAAAAGGGAATTAGTTCATAAATAAATTTATTTCTATTTTTTTTTATCTATTTTTGTTAAAGATTTATATATATCTTAGGATTATAGAAATGATAACAAGTAATAATATAATTTAAAATAAGTTGATTCTATGGGTGAAATCAATACTCAAAAAGTTTCTAAGGGAATGAGAGTTGCTTTTGCAAATGGAGATATAGGAGATACTGTTGCTCAATTTACTTTCCAATTTTTAATTTTTACTTTTTATTTTACAGTTGTAAGGCTACCTGTTTTGCTGGTTACTTTAGCATTTGTGTTTTGGAGTATTTGGAATGCAATTAACGATCCTATGATAGGATATCTCTCCGATCGAACAAAAAGCAGATGGGGACGTAGAGTTCCATGGATGATGGGAGCGACTATTCCATTAGCGATTGTAATGATAATGTTATTTACTCCACCAATCGGTTTAAACTCAGATTTAGTGAATTTTTTTTATTTATTGATAATCCTTATTATTTACGACACCGTATTTACTTCATTTAATTTAAATTATAACGCACTTTTTTCAGAGATGTTTGTTGAAATGGAAGATCGGAGTAAAACAGGAGAAATACGCATAACTCTTACCATGATAGCAACAATACTGGCTTTTGTCCTGCCCACAATCATTATAGAAGACTTGACAAATAGATACAATCGTCCTGAAACGTTAACTCAATACCAAATTACTGGAATCGTTGCTGCATGTATAATTCTCATTTCATATTTCATTATACTGAAATGGGGCGTTCGCGAACCTAAAGAATTCTCAAAAGATGCTGAGACCGCATTATCTTTTACAAACACTGTGAAAGCTTCTTTTAAAAATAAGTCATTTCTATGGTTTATGTTTCCAGCACTGGGTACATGGATGGTTATATACATCTTACCAGCATTGGCACCTTTACACATGACATATGCGATTGGAATAGACGATTCTTTGTTAATTGGGGTTCTTCTTCTTGTTATGTTCGTTTCTGCTGCGGCTTCTACACCTATTTGGGAAAAGATTAGAGTAAAAAAAGGTGCTCGCATGAGTGGAATGATAGGTATCGTGGTTTGGGCAATCCCTGTTTTATTTTTTGCTTTTGCCACTAGCTTTGAAATGGCTCTAATTATAGTGATTTTTGAGGGCATAGGGTTGGGAGGAGGGATCTATTTTTATGATCAGTGTTTAGCAGAGATCATTGATGAAGATGAAATTACGCATGGAACGAGACGCTCCGGTATATATTATGCTGTAATAAATTTCCTTATAAGAATATCGACTATAATTAATTTTATAGTAATAGGGTTAGTATTTTCCAGCACCGATTGGCAAACATATGAGCCGAATCCCGGAGTTGATACTATTTTTGCCCTTCGACTTTTAATTGGTGTTTATCCTTTCATAGTTCTGATTTTTGCGTTTATAGGAATGTATTTCTACCCGATCCATGGAGAACGATTAATGGAAAACAGAAAAAAATTAACTGAATTACATGAACAAAAAAGAAGTAGTCTAAAATAAAATTAGTTTTTAAACCATTTTTCTTTCTTTTTTTTATAGTTAATTGTTAAACAGACATAATACTAAATAATAGAAAAATCTCCTATGAATGCTCAAGATATACAAACCTACAGATATCGTTGGATTGTTTTATTTTTGTTCTTTTTCGCAAATGTAGTTTCCAATATGCTTTGGACTACTTATAATCCTATTATTTCCCTTGCAATGGAATTCTATGGCGTAGATGAATTTTACATAATTTTAATAACACTTATGTTTTTGATCGTATATATTCCTATAACTTTTCTAGCATCATGGCTAGTAGATAGGTATGATTTCAAAATAGGAGCAGGGATTGGAGCATTATTCATGGGTGTGTTTGGCTTTCTACGATATATAGCAGATAACAATTATATACTTGCCTTAATATTTAGTATTGGAATAGCAATTGCCCAACCCTTCTTATTGAATACTATAACTAAATTATCGGCAAACTGGTTTCCTGATAAAGAACGTACAACTGCAACGGGGATTTCTTTAATAGCAACTGCAATAGGTGTTGCGTTAGGTATGGTTGTAACCCCAATATTAGTTGTAATGATTAATTTTAGAAGCATGCTGCTTATTTATGGAGTCTTGGCACTGGTTTCAGGCATGCTCTTCATTCTCTTCGCTAAAAATAAACCACCTACACCACCTTCGAAAAATTTAACTAATGATAGAGTTTTTGTATTTGAGGGTTTAAAAATGCTAATTTCAAACCGAAATTTTATGATTTTAGTACTAATCTTTTTTCTAGCAATGGGGATTTTTAATATGATTACCACCTATATAGAGTTGATTGTCATCCCTCGGGGTTATGACTCGATATTTGCTGGAATTCTAGGAATGTTATTAATACTGGGCGGGATAGTAGGAACAATTATAATGGCGGTTGTATCTGATACGTTAAATAAAAGAAAGGTAATTATGATAATCTCTTTATTTATCGCAACAATTTCACTTTTAGTTTTTTCATTTACCTCTGATGGAATCTTACTCTTATTATCAGGGTTTTTTTTTGGATTTGGTTTAATGGGCGCGGCTCCATTAGCATTGGAATATGCCGTAGATGCGACTAAACCAGTTCCGGAAGCAAGCTCAAATGGGATATTAATGATGGTTGGGTCACTAGGCGGAATTTTTTTAATTATTAGCTTAGAAAATGTCAAGATGTCTGGTGATTATTTCCCTGCATTAATTATTCAAACAGTTTTACTCGCAGTTTGCTTAATATTCGCTTTTTTTATAGAGGAATTTAAAATCAGAGAAGATTAGAGCAATGTGTCCATAACTTTTCTTTAAAAGATTTTGAACCTCTCAAATCTATTATCGGTCATAAAAGTTTAATTTAATTATATTCCTATCTTAATTAATTAAATAAATGGAGAAAATCAAAAGAAATGAAAGCTGTAGAAATATCTGCTGAATGGTCTCCAAAACCGAGTTTTAAACTCGGTTCTAAAGATATTGATGGCAAACTGACTTATTTAGGTTCCCAAGTATGGAAAAATCCAGTAGTAACGGTTATTGACGATAAACCGATTCCAAAAATCAAGCCAAATGAAGTTCTATTACAAGTGAAAAGATGCGGAATATGTGGTTCTGATGTTCATATGGCTCAATCATATGATGATGGATATATCTATTATCCGGGATTAACTGCGTTTCCTGCAACCCTCGGTCATGAGTTTGCTGGTGAAGTAGTAGAAGTTGGCAGCCAAGCAATAAATAAGAGGACTGGCAAATTATATGAGAAAGGTGAACCTGTAACTGTGGAAGAAATGGTGTGGTGCGGTGAATGTAAGCCATGTTGTGACGGATTCCCAAACCATTGTGAAAGATTGCAAGAAATAGGATTCTCAATTGATGGAGCTTTTGCTGAATATATTGCTGTCCCTTCTAAATTATGTTGGAGTTTAAAAAAATTGGAAGGAAAGTATGAAGATATATATAAAATAGGCAGTTTAGTCGAACCAACTTCGGTAGCTTATAATGCTGTTATAGAAAGAGGGGGAGGGATTAGACCGGGTGAGAATGTTGTTATTTTAGGAGCTGGTCCAGTCGGTTTGGCTTCTGCTCGTATTTTGAAAACTGCAGGAGCTGCACTTTGTATTGTTTCTGAGCCTAACGAGCATCGAGCAAAATTTGCTAAAACAATGGGTGCTGATTATACAATTAATCCTCAAAAAGAAAACTTTGTAGAGAAAGTAAAGGAGTATACCGATAACGATGGAGCTGCTTTATATCTTGAGGCAACAGGACTTCCTCAAGTAGTTACAGAGGATATTCAAAACTGTATTTGGGAATGTAAATCCGTCAATAGTACTGTTGTTATTGTGGCAAGGGCAGAGCAGAGAATGCCTGTTTGCGGTGAATATTTTCAAGTAAGAAGAGCCCGAATTGTTGGTGCACAAGCTTAAATAGATCTCCTATTTAAAATGTATGGCCACAGCGGGCACGGAACCTTTCCAAATGTAATTAGTTGTATGGCTGCTGGAATGGACATGACACCATTGGTTACAAAAGAGATCTCATTAGATGATGTACCAGAAAATTTAAAATTACTTCAAACGGATAGGGAAAATTGCAAAATTTCTGCCAAAATTAACTAGATTTTTTAAAAATCATCTATTTTTTTTTGATTTTCTTTTTCATATTTATGGATTTTATTAAATTCTACTTTTAGTTGAGCATGGTTTTCTAAAAATTTCTTTAACTCTTTTTTATGATTTACTTTACAATAGTTAGAAAGCTTAATTTTCAAATCTTTTAATTCCCTTAAATTGGATGTAATATTGTTTTTCGTGACAACAATATTATTTATTACTATGTTATGGAAGATTTTTCTTTCTTCTTCGTTAAAATCCATTATTTCAGCAAATAAGTCATGTCGGATTATTATAACCCTTTTAGAATACAAATTTCTTTCTTTTTCCGAAATTTTAGCATTCTTAGGAAAATCTATAACTTTTAAAGGCATATCTGAAATACCAATAATAAAAAGTAAAGTATAAGGTGTATAATATTTTCTAGCTTTATCTAAGATATTTTCTTCATTCAAATTACTAGTAAAATCGAATAAGATAATTTTATATTTAAACAAATCTAATTTCAATTTAACAAGATTATCTCTAATTTTTTGAGTGAAATCTTTATTGACTATTAATAATCCATCAATTCGGTAGTTATAATTAAGAAATATTACAATTTCAGAATAATATAGACTTCCCAGTTTCCTGGTCATTAAAAAATTGATACATTTATGAGAAAGAATACCTATATTTCTATATTTAGCAAAATATGTATCGTTAAAACGGATGTCATATAAGGTAGGATTGAGGATTTTTTTCGCAATATCAGTTATAGGTCGTCTACTTACCCCATATGCCTTAGCAATTTTAGTTAGAGATCTTCCATTTTCAAAATCTCTAATCTCATTAACTATTTCGGAAATATCATTTATTAAATCTATTTTTATACCAATATTATCACTTATCACTTCTATAGAGATTCCAAGCTCCAAATCATTAATGATTTTATCCCTAAGGTCTATATTAGATAATGTGTTATAAAAACCCAAGAAATTAGCAATTTTTTGAATTTTTTTTCGTGGTATATTATATTTTCTGGCAATATCCACGGGTACCCATTTATCTATTAACATCCTATATAATATACAATTTATAATTTCATTGTTCCTGTTGATTGAAACTACTTTTTTTATGGTTTCATCATAGTCAATGTCTTGATTTTTTGTCCAAGTCTTAAAATCACTTATAATCTTAAAACTATGAATAGGGCGAATTAAATACTTATCAGATTTAATGCTTAAACTGTACTCTTTTAATAAAAATTGTAATTTAGGATTATTAAAATTCTGAAAGCTAATTTCTGTTATTTTATCATCTAATATATCCTTAGCAATCTTCATTATCTTTTCTTTAGTAATTATATCTCGTCCTCTCTTAAGGAGCTTTATATATTTCGAGACGGTTGATTTTGAAATGCCTGCTCTTTTTGCTATTTGTCTGGCACTTTCTTCTGTTTGAATGATTCTATGTACAACAAATTTTACAATCTCAGAATTTCTATTAATTATTTCACATTTTTTTAGAATCTCATCTTTATTCAATTTAGACGAATAACCATCTAAAATATTTATTAATTTAGATTCATCAATATTTTTTATCCATAGTGCAAACTCTCTTGTAATTCTAACCACATTATATGGAGAGTTAGTTCCTGATATATTTCGATAATATTTTAGTAATCTCTGAAATTGGGGATGAGTAAAATTTTTAAATTCTATTCTTTCAATGTTTTCTGCTACTTTAATTATATAATTGTCGGAGAAAGTATGTTTAAATCGATTATCAAATTTATTCTTAATTACAATTTTAGCTATTTGATTTAAAGTTGAATCAGTCATATGAAATTTTTCCTTCAATTCTGTTAATGAAACTCCAAAAACGAAATCAATAATATCTAAAACTAGAAGGAAATGATCTTCAATTGTTTTAAAATTAACGTTGCGCCTATCAGTTTGTATTCTCGAACATTTATATTTATTGACAAAATCATGAAATTTATTATCAATTTCCAAGAAAATTTTTTCATATGTTGGATTTTTGAATAATTTCTTATTTCTTCTTATCTTAATGATATCATTTAAAATATGAACGAATTTATAGGTTTCTCTAATATTCAACTCTTTTTTTAAATTTATAATAAAATGATTTAATTCCAATATTAGTTTTTTCCGTTCAAATGATATTCTTTTTACCATATTTTTTTATTTTTAAATAATCAAGAGTATAATTTAATGGTCTAAAAATCATCTAACGTTTTTAATACTAACAGTAACATAATTTATTTATTTTTAAAAGAAAACCAGATATGAATTGAATATTAAATTTTGTTTTAATTAGACTAATCAATGAAGGGACATATTGGTCATGGAACGCTTCTTATGTGATTTCTTGTATATTTACTTCATTAATGATAATAGTCTATAAATTCTCCTTCGATTTTCTTAAAAGGAATTAGCTTAAATAATTCTTCGAAAAGATAATTATAGGTTTCTAAATCAAAAATTTTAAACTCAAATGAGTATTTCTGAAAATCTCCTTCATCTAAATTGTTAAAATAATCAAAATATAATCCAATTTTATAATAATCTGTATAAGTGTGATCGACAGTTATTGTTTTAATGTTAAATATATTGACAAAAATATATTTTTCAGTTAAATTAAAATTTTTTTTTGAATACTTAGATTTCAATTCTAAATAATTCTTAAGTTTCTTTTTCGGATAATTTTGAATCCATCTTTTATTAGTTAATATTTTATCTCTTCTAGTATCTGTTAATTTTTTATTTAAACCATATGTTCTGAATAAAATCCTTTCATCTCTTTCTAAATGATCGAATATTTCTGTTCTTGCTAAGATCATATTAATGCACTTAAGAACTGCAGGTATTATTTTTTTTTTAAAGGATTTTTTTGGCACAGCATAACCTTGCTCCCTTCTTCCTTTATAAAATATGTTTAATACACCATTTTCGACTTTAAATATAATCTTAAATAAAAAGTTCTTTGTAATTAATTTTAATGTTGTCGATAAATGTTCACGAGGGCCATATTCTTTTATATTATAGCGAGATCTTTTAGTACCATAAATATTTGCTGTAATATTTCTCACAAATTCATCAAAAACTTCATTGATATCCTTCAGATATTTGTCTAGTCTAACAATTAGTTCTGGCTCTTCTTCCATCATCTTTCGTACAAATTTTTATAAAAAATGAATTGAATTCAAACTATTTGTTTAAAGTTAAAAAGAAATTAGAATTTATAAATGCGATGGCAGCGGGTATGGATATGACACCCATGGTTACCAAAGAAATTAGTTTAGATCAAGTTCCTGAAAATCTCAAGCTTTTACAAACAGATCGAGAAAATTGTAAAATTTCTGCGAAAATAGCATAAAATTTTGTTTAATTTCTAAATCTCTCTTTTTTTAATTACTCTTAAAACCTATAATCTGGTAAAGGTTCTTCAAAAACCCAGTGAAGTTCTTTAGGTAAATCATGATAATCCACTTGTTTTATGATATCCGTAAAATCTCGGCTGTTAAAGGTATTCCAAAATATTATCGTCTTATTTTTAATGTTTGGTTTGTTTTTATGGACGAAACCTAATAGCGCTGCAAATGTTTTCCCCGAATAAGTGGGCTCAAGAATAATATCTTCACCATTTTTTAAGATTTTAATAGCTTCAATACATTCTGGTGTTGGAATCCCATAATCAATTCCATAATATTCCTCATTATAATGTAAATGCTCAAAAGTAATATCGGATATGGTATTACCAAAACTGTTTATATATTTTATAGTTCTATTGGATAACCGCCGTATTGCCCTGAAATTACAATCTCTCGAATAGGACACTTGTATAGCATGAATATTGGTCTTTAGTCCAGCAAGTTTTATTCCTAGCGTTAAACCTGCTGCCGTTCCAGCCGAAGCAGTCGGAACAAAAATATAATCTGGCTCAGGTATTTCTCCATTATCAACTTGATTTTTTAATTCAAACGCGGCATCTATATATCCTAAAGTCCCTAATGGATTACTGCACCCTACTACCATGTAGTAAAAATCATCAGTTTTAGGAATAGCATTGATTGGATAATAAAACTCGGTTTTATAATACAAATCTAATAATAAATTATCCCTCACGAAAGTAGAAACTGGTTGATCCATCATAACTGCTACAGGTTTCAATTTTAATTGATCGCAAAATATTGCGTTTGCAACACATTGATTTGATCCAATGGTTCCTGCTGTGAGTATTTTTTTATAGTTCTGATTTAGAGCATCTGCATAAATAAATTCCATCTTTCGAGATTTATTACCTCCATACAGTGGAGAAGTAATATCGTCACATTTTACCCAAAGTGAGTTAATACCCAACTTGTCTTCTAATTTAGTTAATTTTTTGACTGGTGTCTGTGTAGGTACTAACTTCATCCATGGGATCTTTCCTTCAAGGTCGGGATATTTTTCAAATAATAGCGGTTTGCTTCGAGTTTCAGACATTTTTCTAATCCAAATTTGTTATCGATCATATTAAAATTATGATTTTACATAAAATTTGGGATTACAAAAAAATTTCTAAAAAAATATCCAGCTTTTCCCGTTAATCAAACTTAATAAGAATTTGGTGGAAGTAATTCCATAGGATCAACTACTACATCAACCAAATTAAACCCATCTGATTTTATCGCATCTTTTATTGCGGAATCAAGTTCTGAGAGTCTTTCTACTCGTATACCAGTTCCTCCAAATACTTCTGATATCTTTGCAAAATTAGTATTTGGCCTGTCTGTATCATAATATCTATGCTTGTAAAGCATTGCTTGTCCGAACTTAACAAATCCTAATGCAGAATTATTTATAATCACAATGGCACAATCTAAATCCAATTTTTGTATGGTCTCGAATTCATTTAAACCTCCATTCATTAAACCTCCATCTCCAGTTAATAAAATCTTCTTAGGATTACTCTTATCAAAATCATACTTATCAGCTGCTATGCATGTTCCGATAAGTGCTCCCACACCAAATCCAGTGGGACCTACACCTCGAGGAGTGATAATTTTTCGACCGATGCTTTTGACTGGAAAATAAGCCCCTATCCATCTGGAGCTGGCACTTGCATCAGTAACTAAATAATCATTTTCTGTCATATTATCAGAAATAGCTTTTAAAATTCTTTGAGGCTTTATAGGATCGCTATTCATCCATTTTGCATTATCTATTTCACGATATTTTTTATGGTCAGATCTCAACTTCTCAATATTTATTAATCGCTCTTTAATTAAATCATGATCATTTTGTAAATTGGTTATGCCTCGCTCAGTAAGAAATTTCAATATATCTGAAAGGGCTGCTTTAGGGTCTCCCACAACCCCCCAAGGATGATAATTAAGCCCAATTTCGGCAGGGTCGATGTCAATTTGAATCATTTCTGTTTTCTGAGTTGGAATTTTAAAATTTGCGGTATCATCCTCTGTCAATCTATTTCCAACAACAATAAGCAAATCAGCTTTAGTTCTAATAAACTTATGGTTAGGTTTCTCACCAAAAAGACCAACAGTCCCAAGATACAAGTTTTCTTGACCTTTAATTTCTTGGACCATTATCCCCTTGCCAGATATGGTAGAAAACACAGGAGCTTTTAATAATTCACTTAATTTTTTAATTTCAAAAAATGCTCCAGAATTAACAGCCCCCCCTCCAGTGTAAAATGCAGGTTGTTTGGCATCTCGTATCATTTCCACAGCTTGTTCTATTTCAGCACTAGGAGGTGCAATACGGCAGCTATTTATTGAACAAGATCCTTTTATACGAGGAATGAATTCTTTTAATTTCAATTCTGAAGAGGATATAACATCTTCTGAAATTATTAAGGCAACTGGCCCAGGTTTCCCATTTACAGCTTGCTTGATAGCGTATGTCATAAATCTTGGCAAATATTCTGCTGATAATACTTTTCCAGTCCATTTTGTAACTGGAGTCAATGTTTCTGCTACTTTAATATCGTGTGGAATATTCCTCAACTCATCATGTGATTTTATTACTCCAACAATAGCTAACACCGAAGAAGCTGAACCTCTAGCTTCAGCAAGTGCTACTGGAAAATTCATAGATCCTGCTGCTCCAGCATCACAAACACCAAGTGTTCCTGTTACCCGTGAATATGCATCAGCAGCAAAACAGGCACTACGCTCATCATTAAATAACACATGTTCAATCCCCCCCGTAGCAAGAATACCATCGTAAAATCCCAAAGTATGACCATCTGGAATCCCAAAGACATGCTCAACACCATGTTCTTTTAAAAACCTTGCCATCCCGTGCCCTGTATGAATAATTTGCCTCAAGTTTTCTGATTCCATTTTCACTCAAACACTATAAATTTATCATAGGATTTTAGGAATCGAAATTATAAAAAAGTCATTTCTAGAAATTATTAATTTATTCAATCTCAACCAAATCTGGATGAATTTCTCTAATAGAACTAAACAGAATTAATCAATTAGAATTTATAATTCATTATAATTTTTAATGAAAAATTATAATTTATCGCAAAACTTTATAAATAATTATAATCCGTTACAAAGATCAGTGATGGATTATAATTTATTATAGGGAATTAATGATAGATTATAATTTATTACGGGAAATTAATCAATATTTATACAAAAACTTAAATATAAAATCTATTTTTACATTTTCAACTTCAATTCGGACAAAAAAATACTATATCCCCTTTTCACTGATAAAAATCCGGGGTTATTTTTATAAAGATTATAATTGCAAATCTTAGAAATTAAGGAGGTAGGACAGAATTTGGCAAATTTTCCAAATGAACTAAATTATGTTATAATTCCAGTAATAATCCTAGTCATTTTTCTTATTTATAGAAGTAGATTTAATCTAAAAAAGGGCACCTCAAAGTTTAAGGTTGCTTTTTTAATGGTGCTCTCGAATTTATTTCTGTTGTTAATCGCTGTATTCGCGATAGGAACTATGAATCTTGAAATTATTAGTACAATTGTGTCTTATGCTTTAGGAACTGCTTTCTTTCTTTACACTCTATACTTTACCATAAAAGTATTAGATTTACATGAAAAAACAATTAAAAATATGCTCATTGAAAGTTCAGAGACTTCCATTGATGTTGCAAATATCGCAACAGAACTTGCAGCAAGTTCGAATGAAGTTAATGCTGCAGCGGAAGAAATAGCATCAACAACTCAAAATATTTTTATAAATAGTAAGAAAGTAATGTCTTCTACTGATGATATTCAAAAACTTATGAGCCTAATTATCAACATTTCAGAGCAAACGAATTTACTAGCTTTAAATGCGAGTATAGAAGCCGGGAGAGCAGGTGAATATGGCAGGGGTTTTGCGGTAGTTGCTGATGAGGTAAGAAAATTGGCCGAAGAATCAAAGACTTCAATTAAAAATTCTTCTGAAAAAATAGATGAGATAATACAACAAATTCGAGATACATATATGGAAATGGAAGGTATTAGTGCATCTACTGAAGAACAAACATCGTCAATGGAAGAGATCAATTCAACTGCAGAGAGACTTAGTGCACTAGCTGAAGAACTGAAAACTAGTTTAAATCAGTATGCTAATGATATTGAGTCAACGAAAACTAAAGCTAAAGTGCAACCTAAATCAAATGATTATTTAAATATTATCATATAAATCTAACATTTTTTTTCCTAAATTTCTTTATTAATTTCTTCTGTAAATGAAATACATACTTTTACATAATCATTTTTAAAAACTCTGAACTTTCTTTAGCGACTTCCTCGAACGAAGGTTTCATTATTGCTTCAATTGAAGCAAAACCGTTATATCCTGAGTTTTTAAAGATATTCAAGAAACTCTTAAAATCAAAATGTCCCGTACCTGGTGCCCGACGATTGTCATCAGCAAGGTGCAAGTGTGCGACATAATGAGCCTTGTTTTGCATGTATTCCCAAATATAAAGTGGATCTTCCTCTAAATACGTATGAAAGGAATCAACAAGTAATTTCAAATGATCAGAACCGATTTCTTCCAGTAGGCTAATAGATTCTGAAATGGTATTGTATGAATCTATTTCAAATTGATTAATAGGCTCAAATAATAATATAACATCATTATTTTCAGCTAGGCGGCAACATTCTTTTAACGATGAGATGATATTTAATTTCTCTTTTTTCGCACTACTTTCAAAATTATACCGCCCTCTAATTAACCCGATTATCACTTTGGATTTTGTCTCACGAGCAAATTCTATATATTTTTCAATCCGCTCAATTGCTTTTTTCCTCATAAACTCTTCATGATGCCCTAAAGAATACCCAAATCTGATATAAGTTCCACCCGTTCCTAAAGCAGGAATTTCTAACTGATAGGATTCCTTGATTTCATTAAGTCTTAGCACTTCTATCTTTTCTGGTTCTAAAAGGCTTAACTCAATCCCATCATAATTCAGTGGCTTTAAAAAATCACATAACGAGGAAAATTTGTTAAGTATCTTTTCTTGATTGTTTTTGGATTCTTTCAACCCTGAAACTATACTTAGTTTCATAATAATCTAATTATTTGTCCTTATTTTAAAAAATTTAAGATAATTTTTGAGAATTATATGTCAAAACTTTTTTCTCAAGGTCGAGAAGTTTATATAAATAGTACGTTATATAATTAAATAAAATATGATTTAATTATGAAGAAATAAACCAATTTCCTCGTAATTATTTTAAAGATAAAGGTAGGATTGATTTGAATAAAAAAAAAAAATTACTAACAGTATTAATACTGACTCTAGTATTTACATCCTCTCTTTTTTATATAACAAAAATCGGCAATAATGATGATTTAACAACGGATAATAATACAAAAATTCATCAACTAAATGATGATCTAACAAAGGAAGACCCTACTGATTTTGAGGAGTTAGATCAGTTAAAAACAGCCAACGGTCAATCTGAATCAAGCTTAAATTTTTCATTTGATTCAAAATTAGATGATGTTTGGAATAGCACCTGGTATTTCGAAAATTATGAGAGTTTTCAAGATTTAGAACTACCATATACAGAGGGTCATAATGTATCTTATCTGATATCTATTAATGATCTGAGAAATAAAACGACGATGCAACCAATACTTCCAAGTGATCTCTCAGCAAATGGGTATTATTTTATTTTGGCTTACAGAAATGGGACTTATACCCTTGAATTCTTGGCTGGCATTACTGATTTTACTTATCAATCGCTTGAGGGTAATGTTGCATTTCCAAATAATGTTCCTGGAACTTTTTTAATAGCCTCTAATGCAAGTATCATATATAATGTCACTATAACTTTAAACAGTACAAGAAGTGAGATCATTAGAACAGAATTCATTCCAGATCCGGATAATACTATAACTGATATGATTAATTGGGAATTAAGATTTTCCGGTTATGCCCCGGGTAATTATAGCGGAGTTTTAGAAGTCGATGAAATCTCAAAATTTACATTGCATCGTGTTTTAGGTAATGAAGAGGGATATTGGAGACCTATTAATTATACTAAAATTGGAACGCAGTTTTTTTTTAATAAGTCATACCTAGAATATTTGCTTGAACTTCGAACACCCAATTATCTTTCTGTGACATTTAACGACAATCTAACTGTTTCAAATAACGAACTACGTCTTTATGCAACATGTAATATGCCTGGTAACCTGACTATTGAATTTACTGATGCTAATGGCACTCTATTTAGAAATGTTACAGAAAATGTTGAAAATGGGCAAATTGTCTTTTATAACTACATCATGCCACTAAATTCATCTGGTGGTATAGGTTTTCTTAACATTACTCTCACAAATTCCTCAAATATATATTTTGGTGCAAAATTCGCTGATATCACATTCTTTAAGCAAGGGTTTATTTATGCCTTTACAAGTAATACTACAGCTTTTTCAGAATTTTACGCTATCGCCCCATATATAGATTATGATATTTTTAATGACTTAGTACAGCGTAATAACACTTATAATCTTGGTTTAACGATATTTGAAATTCTTAATCGAAGTATAATTCATGGTGCTACAGTAACTTATGAACTTGGAGAAATTTCTGGTGAATTAGAAGACACTATCCTAGTAATTAATGAAAGTGGAGTATTATATAATGCTAATTTTTATTTTAAAGTAATAGATTTACGGGAATACTTAATACCTCCAGGAGAGTATAATCTGACCTTTAGAGCAAGTAAACCTGGATACACAAGTGTGGAATATATTACATCTTTACATATTTTTAAAAAAGATGTATATATACTCGTCCAAGTAACCCCTCCAGATAATATCTTCACGATTGAGGAACCTTTTGCTCTTGCTATAAGCATGCATGTATATTATCCCCATTATGAGAATTTCTTAAGAGTACCTGTAAATTTATCAATAGACATATGGAGGGGAACTGTATTAGAGGATCATCTCAATGTCCCAAACGTGGTTCAATCACTTACCCTTCAAGATGTCATAGGCAATACAACTATTCCAGGAGATTATACGTTGAATATAACTATTTTATCAGAGTATTATGAAGGAAATGTATCGGTTGAGGTTGAGATTCAAAAGAAAGAGCTCGATCTTTCCTTGGTTTATGATAATGAGGTAGATGAGGATGAGGATTTTGATATCCTTTGGTCATTAGAACATGGAAATTTTACGGGTAATCGAGAAAACATGACATTAGAAATTTATTTAGATGGACGACTAATTAGCACGGTAAATTTAACAGCAACTAATGCCTCTTCGGGAGTATTACCTCTTAAGCTTGATGAGGGAGATTATACTATCACGTATCGTCTTACTAGTCCTTTCTATGAGGCTGAAAGAATAATTTCAATTGAGGCCACAGGTGGAAAATCCAAAAAAGAAGAACCATCATGGTTAGAAGAAAATTGGTTCCTATTGTTATTACTTATCCTTGCTATAATCGCCATGAGCATTTTTGGAGTATATATGACTATCTCGAGAAGACGAGTGAAGGCTCAAAGAGAATTGGACTCAGAACTCGTAGCCCTTAAGACGAGAATAGCTGCTACAGAAGATAATATTTCCCTCATTCAAACACAAATATCAGAAATTGCTGGAATTTATTGGATATTGGTTATACATTCTGAACAAGGAACTACGATGGTTGAAATCACTGAATTTAGATTTAGCGAAGTATTGGGTGAAGAATTTAAAGTCTTCGTAGAAGAGGGCATGATTCGAGATTCTGCGCTCATCGGAGGTTTTTTAACAGCAATACGCAATTTCAGTAGAGAGACTTCAGGGGAGTCTCATGAATACCAGCCTATTTTTAATAGTCAAACAGATTATAGTACGATTGTAAATGAAAAAGAAGTTCATAGGAGAATTTTAGAGGGGACCGGTTATTTCATGGCATTTATTTCTGCGAGAGGAACAATGGAAATTTCAGAAGTTTTATCTGCAGTAAATTCCAAGTTCCATGAAGGGTATGGAGACGCTGCAAAAGAATTCTTAGGCAAAATTACGGTATTTAATCCATTTAAAGAAGAGGTGGTAAGATATCTCCATAATGAAATTAGGGAATTGCAGAAAAAACTGGAAGATGAGATTCTTTTACGTCAACACTATGAAAGCCATTTAAAAAAGGTTCAAGATAAAATTGGCATCAAGAAAAATAAATAAGATTTTTTTAACTATCTAATTCTTTTGAATTTTTAATTTCTTTTTTTGGAATATTAAAAGATTTAACATTGATTTGAGATTTAATTAATTAACACCATTAAATTTGAGAAGTGATAAGTAAAAAATGACCGATTGGAATTTACCTCCTAAGGGCGGACACATGGATTTACCCGATGGGATTTATTTACAAAATATGAGTATTGCTGAAATTAAAGAGAGAGTCAGCAAAAACGATGTTATCATCATTCCTACTGGATCAACGGAAAATCATGGTCCCGCAGCATGTATTGGTGAAGATACTTTTCTTGTAACGAGAATGGCCGAATTAGTAGCACAAAAAACTGGATGTACAGTAGCTCAACCTACTTGGTATGGTTCTCATCCTTATCATCATGTGGGAATGCCAGGTACCATCATTGTCCCCGAAGAAACGTTTAAAGGTCTCTTACGTTCAGTAATGGCTGGCTGCTGGAATATGGGCTTTAGAAAGATGATTTTATTGAACGGGCACGGTCAAGAATATGTGATCCCTTCTGCTATCCATGAATTCGCAAAAAATTATCAATTACCAATGGTGATATGCAATGTAAATTGGTATCATGCAATTCCTGATCATTGTATGGATAAAGAGCATGGAGGTCCCTTTGAGACTCCTTTTATCCATGCAGACGAAGCAGAAACTTCATTTTCTATGACTTTATTCCCAGAAATGGTAAAAAAGATCGATGCCTGCGAGGATAATGAAGTTGTGGGATGGATGCCAGATGGACATGTTGATAAAGCGGGAAATGTATATCAAAAACCAATTCGATGGTATGGACAAGTTGGTTTTGGTCCTATAGAGGTTGCAGCATATCCTGAAGGGCACGTCGGTTGCCCTAGTAAAGCAACTTTCGAGAAAGGTAAACCAGGCATGGAAGCATTTTTAGATTACCTTGAAAAATTGGTGAACGATATTTTGAAAACTTTTCCCCCTGGAAAATTGCCCCCAATTGAAGGTATAACGCAGAGAGATCCGAAGGACATTGAGCCCTATATAAAAGGCCCTCTGAATGGTGGAAAGAGTATCTATGAATTAAGATATCCCCCTTAAATCATGATTTTTTTTCTTTTTTTTTAATTTTAGCCGGGTTCAACTGTTTTATTAATAATATTAAAAATTTGACTTACTTCTACTTGATCTTCAGTTAATAAAATGATGATATGTTCAAGAAGTTTAATAGATACAATATAATAATTAGCAGAGTGGATAATGTTAAAATCGGGATTATGAATTCCAATCTCTGCTGTGATATCTTCGGCTAATTCGTAGAGTTGAGAGATATTTAAAGAAATCGATGCCTTATTGAACTCATCATCATTAATATAGGATTTTCTCACAACTCCATTTTCCGAACTAATGATTATAAAATAGACGCTTGAACCTAATTCTTGTATTAAATTATTTAAAATAGAATCAAGATCTATCGAAACAGTCATAATCTTATAAAATTAGAAAAACGTTTATTATTTATAATTATAAATTTGAATTAATAAATAATTTTAGTTTAAATCTAATTATTTAAATCTAGTTATCTTAACTAATTAAAAATTTATTCTAGGATTTTATATCATGTATAAATATGGGATTAATTTATTATTGTGGACAAGCTGTTTTACTAAAAAAGATTTATACTTAATTAAAAAAGTAAAAGAACTAGGCTGTGATGTTGTTGAAATACCAATTTTTAATCCTGAAGATTTTCCCTCCGAGTTAGTTAAAAATGAACTGGTAAAATATGAGTTAGAAGCATGTGTATGTTATGGATGCGAAAGGGAGTCTGATATTGCATCATTAGATAACAAAATAAGAAAAAAAGGCATTGAAAGATTTAAAAAAGCTATAGATCACACTAAGATCTTAGGAGCAACCAAAATTGGAGGGGTGGTTTATAAAGCGGGAGGTATGTTTACAGGATCAGCACCTTCAGATGTAGAGTGGAGTAATTCAGTTAATTCAATGCGAGAAATAGCAAGATATGCCCATCAATTTAACATTTCAATCTGTGTTGAACAGATCAATAGGTACGAGACATATTTTATTAATACCACTAAAGACGCCTTAAATTACTGCTTAGATGTTGGAAAACCAAATATGCAAGTTCTACTTGATACTCATCATTTAATTCTGGAAGAATTGAACTTGTACGATGCGATTCTTATGACCGGGAATCGATTAGGGCATTTTCATACCTCTGAAAATAATAGAGGAATTCCTGGAACAGGACAAGTAGATTGGATTAATGTGTATAAAGCCTTAAAAAAGATTAAGTACTCTGGATGGTTGGTTATAGAATCTTTTTATATTGGCTTTGGGAATATTTGGAAACCACTCGCAGATTCTCCAGAACAATTAGTGATTCAAGGATTGAATAATCTAAAAAATATTGAAGAACAAATCAAAAATGAACGATAAGTAAAAGAAATATTACATAATTTAATATAATCCAAGAATAAAGAAAATTTAAAAAAAATTTTAATCAATATTAATAATTCATTAATCTTTTGTACTTAGTAAGGATCCCTTTAATTCTTCTGCAAGATTTCCTAATCTATTTGCAGTAGCAGTAATTTCTTCCATTGACGCTGTTTGTTCCTCTGTAGAGGCACTAATCCCTTCCATTGAACCAGAGGTTATTTGAATTTTTTTAATAATTTCATCAATTTTATTACCAGTATCCATTACCGCTTTCTTTGATTCTTCAGCCAATTTTCTGACCTCATCAGCTACGACTGCAAATCCTCGTCCATGCTCCCCTGCTCTCCCTGCTTCTATGCTTGCGTTTAGGGCCAAAAGATTCGTTTGTTCAGAAACATTTCTAATCAGATGCATAATTGTGTTTAATTCATTAGTTGAAGCAGTAACCTCTTGAGCATTGCTAGAAATAACTTGGGCTGTGCTTGCAATTTCTTCAGAAGAAGCATTGACTTCGCTGGCACTAGCAGCTAATTCTGTTGCCATATTAGCTACATTTATACTTGCATTTGACGCGGTATCAATTACATTTCTCATTTTGTCATTAGACTCTTGAAGCCCTGACTCGATAATTGGGATTATAATCCAAAAGATTCCGACAGTTGCTACAAATATCATAAAACCCGATGCAAAAGCATCTCCAAAAGCTTCACTCCAGAAACCCAATTTTTCCATAGCATTCCCTAAAGCAAATAACCCCGCTCCAGCAAAGAAAAAGCAAAAAGTTAAATTTGTCATACTTTTCTTTCGTAAATATGCATGGAATGCTATTGCTGTTGCACCAAAGAAACAAATCATTCCAATAAAATTAAATGTTCCATCAATAAGATCCACCATTGTAGTTCTCACCACCCCTCCTTTTTAGGGGATTTTGATTGTACTGTTAGCTTTTTAGACATTTTGATATAATGCATAAAGATCATTGCACCAAGAAAAGAGATTCCAGCTAGCATGATAAAAAAATGCTCTAAAAAATTAAATAAGTCTGGTGCAACAAAAGCTTCTATATTTGTAAAAAGGAATGAAAGTGCAAGAAATGAGGCACCTGGTACTACTAAAAGCATTTCCTTTCTCTTTTTGATAACGATAGGAGCAAAAGCAAAATCAATTATACAAAGCAGTAGTGGTATGAATTCAAGTAGTTCAAATTCTGGCATTAATTATCACCTTCCTCGTTTTATAATAATTATTGTTACATAGAACGTACTATAATTTTTACTTAAGTTTTCCTTGATAAGTTATTGTTTGTTTTACACGTACGTATAAGTTTTTTTTAAATATTAATTCGAATTCACTACCTAAGAGTATAGTTGTATACAATCTAACTACAAAAGAGTAAAAAACCAATTCTACTGAATATATATTCAATTAACCGTATAAAGAAGTTTAACCATTAGATGATTAGCTCATATTTTTTAAAAATTAGTAGAATTAATTGATATTTAAGATTTGATTACTCGAATGTAAAAAAGATAAAAGATGGGCCTAGCAGGATTCGAACCTGCGACATCCCAGTCCGAAGCCGGGTACCCTTTCTGGAAATCTTCCTTGGTGGAAGGTAAAATCCAGACTAGATTACAGGCCCGCGTTGAAAATCTTGCGTTCTTTGATGAAAATATTAAGATGACTAATGTTATTATATTTTCATCTAGTATTTCTAAAAAAGATTTTCATAAACCATTAAGCGATTTTAAAAAGATTGCGTTCCTAAAAAACATGGGTTTGAAAGATAAATTATTTATTTCTTACATTTGGAAACTAATTTCATATAATCTACTAAAAGTCGAAGAAAATTTTTCACTTTGAAAGCATGAGAAAGATTTCCATGGACTTTCATCCATCCTTTCATATATGCTTCAGTCCCGCTTATTTCACCCTTAAATATGTTTAGTATCAAATCTTTGGTAAAAAAAATTCGGATTGAAGTATTCTTATTAACTCCTTTTTTATATGTGATATTTCCTTTAGAAACACCAATCCAAAAGTTAAAGCTTAAATCGGTTATATGAAATTGATATACTGCATCAAAATCAATTATTTCTTCTAATAACTCATCAGTTGTTTGGATTAAATTAATGCCAAAATTGATAAATTTATCTAGTACTTGCACTACTTCTTGATCATTATCAGTTAATTTATTTATAATTGAATCAATAGAATAGGTGATTAACACTGTAAATTCTCTATTTACTGATTTGTTATTAGATATATATGGTGCTCTATAAACAAATTGTACTTTTTAAAATATTTATATTTTTCTATTGAAACGATGCTAAAATGGAATTAAAGTGTTAAAAATTGATAAGTCATTTTAAATCTTTCAATTAGTTTATTTAGCTATTCTTTTGCAAGCTTTTAATCATTATATTTTCATTTCGGTTTGAAAATTAACATTAAATAAATTAAAAAAAAATAATACCTTACTCTTAGAATATGCTTAAATTTAAGTGTTAGAATAAAATTTTTAAGTTTTTAATTATTTGTTTTGTTATAGAAATTTTGTATCTCTAACTTTTCTGCCCACATAGTGTAGAGTAAGGTTTTACTTCGAACCTACACATAACTCGGTCCAGCATTCGGGACTGTCACTCCTGCGACGCGGGTTCAAAGAGATGTGCGCTTTCCGCACATGAAGAAAATCCCGCTGTGGGCGCCATTCTTTCTATTTTATTTATTTTGCATTAGAGTAAGAGGTTTTCTGTATTTTTCACTAAGAAAATTCTTTATCCGTATTCTAAAGATCTCTATTCTTGGAAGATTGATACACTATATCTTGAAAAAAATCAAAAATATCGACAGTTTTAAATCTTTTCCATTTGTAAATCTATTAGTAAAATTAAAGCAATTATTAAATATATGGCGAAACCCACTGAAATCGCAAAAAAGGCAAGAGTTAAATCAATACTCGCTAAATAAGCGGCAAATATGGGGGTAATTAAGAAGGTTAATCCTAATGAGCTTTCAATGATATTCGAATACTTTGAAGTCTGATATTTGACATTTTGCATTAAAGATAACTTTATTCCGAAAGAAATCAAGATCCCAGCAAAAAACCCCATCAATAAATACAGAATTGCAAATATAAAAAAGTCTGTATTAATCCCGAAAAAGAAAAATATGACAAGTAAAGCAGTTAAACAAATGACTGCTGCTTTCTTTAATGAATTAAGTGATAAATAACTGGAAAAGGTAGTCGATATTAATTGTGTTATTAATGAAAAGGCTGAGAGTAAATAGACAGTATATGGCTCAAATTCAATAATTTCAGATTTGATAGGATATAAAATGTTAATACTCCCTTTCGCAAAAGCAAACGAAGTAACTAATAATATAGGTAAGATTTTAGGAATCTTATAATCTTTAGATTTATTGTAGTTTGAATTTGAATGTCCGCTAATTCGATCCAGATCCACTGTATCTACGTTATACTTTTGCGATTCTTGAAAAAAGAGTAAAGAAATGAAGGTAGCAACAAAAACTAATACTGGCGCGGCAAAAAATATGATTTTCAAATCATCGATTATATATAAGATTAAGGCCCCTATAAGAAATCCCGATAAGATTCCGAAATTCCATCCAAAATTGAACCTTGACAATTGTCTATTATGATTTTGAAATGCATTATCAGAAATACTTGATTGTAAATTGGTCCAAAATAATCCTGTGATTAATCCCTCCGCCAATCTTGAAACAAGAAATATTATAGGATCTAAGGTAAAATAAAATATTAATTGTGCTAAGGATGTTCCTAAAAGAGCTATTGTAACACTTGACTTCCTGCCAATCTTATCCCCAATATTCTTAAATAAAAGTGGAGAAAAACAATAAGTCATGGCAGCTCCCGCGACAATCAACCCTATCATCCTTACATCAACTCCTTGTCTGAAAAAATATAATGGGATTGCTAAAGCAATTAAGGAATTATTTATAGGATAAAGTAATGCTAAGCATATTACGGGCCAGAACCGCCATTTTTGGTCGAAATCGGTGTGTTCCATTATGTTTTCTTGACTCGCTCATTTGTAGGTAAGGAAATACCAATAAAAATAATTCATATAAGAAAAAATTTTCCGTTTTTTCAAAGATTATTTTAGTTTTACACTATATCGACTTTTTTCTCACGTGAATTTTAAGTCTACTTTGCGAATCCAAAAATATACTTTTTAAATTTTCGTATTATTGAAATAAACCTTTTTATATTGTCTTTGCATTATATTACATACCGTTTAAATACAATTTTTAAATAATTAAATTCAAAAATAAGGTTGAAGAATAATGGTTGATGCAGATCTTATAAGTAAAGTAAAAGGTTTAATTGACGCTGGAGCGGATGCAGCCTCTCCAGATGATTTAACTACCATGTATGAATTATACAAGCAAATTGCTGTAGAAAACGAAGATCTTAAAGAAGAATTAGAAGACATGGACATTGTTGTCCAACAAGTCATCACTGACAAGGACGCAAAATTCTGGATGAAAGCCAAAGAAGGTGCTCTTGAGTATGGCTCTGGTGATGTTGACAATCCAAGTTTCACTTTCTCATGCACCTTAGCTGTCGGTGCTGGAATGCTTTATGGTGAAGTAGACGCCACTAGCGCATACATGGCTGGGGACATTACTGTAGAAGGTAACCTTCAAGATGCTATGGCCTTTCAAGAGATTATTGAATTAGCCATGGAAGCTTTTGAAGATTTAGCTGATTAGAAATAAGCCTTTAGCATTTTGAATTAGTAAATAATTAAATTCTTTTTTCTTTTTATTTACTATTCTCGTTTTTTTTTTATGTTTTTATTTTATTACTTCTAATTTGAAAATTTTATCGTTCTTCTTCACAGGTTTATCTACTAAAATTCCGACACTAATACTTTTACTCTTAACCAGAGGTGTTTCAGTTAAATTCTTTTTTTGCTTGATTTGAAGAGAATTGATTTTTTGACGTAGGTATGTGCTTGTATGAGTCCCTATTATATAAATTTCATCATTTAATTTCAGTTTCCCCGAAGTTAACAAAATTTTCGCAGCTTTTTTTTCAGGATAATAAGATAAAACTTTACCAATTTCTTTTTTTCTAAAGTCCGACACATTTCCTTCTCTTTCTCTTTCAATCTCGCTTCCTTTTGGTAATCCAAAATAAAAACCAGTTGAAAAACCCCTGTTATAAACTTTTCTTAATCGATTTAACCAATCATCAACTTTTTTCTGAGTAATTGAATTATTATAGTAAGCATCGATTGCTTCACGATAGCATGAAGTCGCTTCTTCAATATAAATGGGATCTCTCATTCGACCCTCAATTTTAAACGCATCAATATTTGCTTCGATTAACTTAGGGATATACTCAATCATACAAAGATCTTTGGAATTTATGAAAAATACTCCATCATAAAGGAATTTATTATTCTGATTATCAAACACGTTCCACGTTCTGCGACAAGGTTGAATACATCTCCCTCTATTTGCCGAATAATCCTGAGATCCGCACACTTCTGCTGAGAAATAACACCTCCCTGAAATTGAAGTACATTGGGCTCCATGTACGAATACTTCAATTTGACTAGTGTTTAATTTACTTTTTACATCTTTTATTTGTTCTAACGATAATTCTCTTGCGAGTATCAACCTTTCTGCTCCTAAATCCTCGTAAAACTGCGCAGTTCGAGAGTTTGAGATGTTTGCTTGGGTTGAAATATGAAATTTTAGACCCTTTTGTTTTGCTAATTCTATTGCTCCAATATCATGAATGATTAGTGCATCAATTTCAGCTTCTACAGCTTTATTTAAAATTTTCTCTAACATCTCGAATTCATTTTCGTAAATTATTACATTCGTGGTTAAGTAGGCCCTAATATTATTATCATGACAGAGTTTGACAATTTTATTTAAATCTTCCAGCTTAAAATTATCGCTATACATTCGCATGTTTAATGATTCGATTCCAAAATACACGGCATTTGTTTTGTCTAAAATTGCATTTAAAGATTTGAAATTCTTCAATGGAGCCATTAGCTCAACTTTTTTATTCATTTTTTAATCAACTTTAAGATGGATGGTCTATTTTAGGTAAAATTTTAGATTATTGAAATAAAATTTTTTTAACTAATGAAATATAATGAATCTAATCTTAATTGTTTATGATATAATTTTGAAAAAAAATAAGTGAAATAATAATTAAAAAAAATTTTGATTAAAATGTAGTATACCAGAAGTAAAATAGCACTAAGCCAATTATAAAAGCGAGAATTGCCCAGAAATATGTAAAATGCTTCGCATAATTTCGAAATCGTTTTCCGGTTTCTGTTTCAATAGTATCCACTTGAATATAAGGGCTTGGACCGCGTCGGTACCAGCCTTTAATTCTTACTCTTTGACCAACTATTTTTTTAACTCGAGCAATGGCAAAAAAGAAATCTACTATGCCCAGACCAAACCTATAATCAATATACATAAGTCCAGTATTATCCTGTAAATATAAATCTTCTCCGAAATAGTAACCAGGCATACCTCTCCCAACAACTCGTCCCTCTATAAATGTTGGAATAGTCCGTATTGGCGACACTTTAATATTCGTTACGAGTTCCAAAACATTCTTCGGTTCAAAGCCGCTTTTATAGATGAATTTTGTTTTTATGAGTGAGCCAAAACCGATTAAATAAAACCCAGCTGCCCAAAATAGCAAGAGATTAGATAATGTTAGGGTGTTTACTAAAATATCCAACATACCTGCGGCTCCAAATATCCAAAGTACTGTCATTGCACCTAAAGCAATAAAAATCAATAGAGGTAAGAATTTTACTGTTACATCTACTAAAAACTCGTCCATCATCGTTTTTCCTGCTTGTTCTTTCTTTATTTGCTTAGCTTTTGAGAAATCTAACTCTGGTTTGAGTCCATACAGCTCACATTGATTATTCAATCGCATGATTCTTTTAGCTGGTAGTGGATGGGTACTAAACATTTGATAATATTTTGCCCATGGATTAAAAAGATCCCAGCTTGCTGCTGCCTGAATCGCATCCTTAGAATATTTTCCTGAACCGCTCATACTTGCCGCTGCAAACGATACTGCGCTTCTTGGATCAAAAATTCCTATGCCTCTCAAAGCTCTCACAGTTGATTTCTGTTTTTCTTCATACTGAGCATCTATTAATAATCCGTATGCGATTTTTACTAGTGCTGTGGATAATGTATTTGGATTTTCTGTGAGTTCTCCAGCATGCTCATCAGCATAATATTCTCTTATTCGACTGATAATTAAAGATATTAGATAACTAATAAAGTAAGCGATATATGATAGCACGGCGATTGCGATTAAAGCTAATCCTATAGCTGCTCCCTCTTTATCACTGGCTCTGCTCCACCTACTAGAATAGAAAGCCCATCTTGCAATTGTTAACAGCAATAATGGAATTGCAAAAACCAACGTCATCAATATAAAATCGTTATGAACCACATGTCCTAATTCGTGGCTTACAACAGCTTTTTGCTCTTCTTCATTTAGATAGTTTAAAATTCCTGTAGTAATTACGATTCTTGCCGTATTTTTCGTCCATCCAAATGTAAACGCGTTAGGATTCCCATCCCGTATAATACCCATTCGAGGAGTTTTAATCCCTCTTACAGCAATCACTTTATCAACGGCTTCTGCAAGATGCGGAAACTGAGCTCTAAATTGGTCGTAAGGTATCCACTCGATGCGATATATCCAATTAATGATGAAAGGAGATATTAAGTATTGTAGGAAAATGAAGAACAATGTTATTCCAATCATTAACCATAAAGACCAGTTGTACCAGATCCCTATTGCAAACACAATTGCATAAATGAGTCCAAATAGCGCTATTAATGCCAAAGTTGAACTTAATCTCAGACCTATAGTTAATCACCTTTTAGTCTTTATTTTTTTTTTTTATTTTATCTTGGAAAATCAGAATATACATTCTTAGGTAAATAAACTCTTACCGCAATTATATTTTTTTGTATTTTAGGATATAAATTATCGATGATATGTTGATATTACTTTGAATTAATATTAGTGATCTAAGTAGTATTTTTATTATCAATAATATTGCAAACAGTTAAAACGTTAGATTTTTATTATTATTTAAAAACTAATATTGTTTCCGACATTAAAGTGAATTGACTTTGAATGGTGAGAAGAAAAAGCTAGTTGACGCCACTAGCAATTTGGTGCACCAGCAATTCTATAAAGAAGGGCAAGATATTATTTTAGGTAGAACGCCTGATGTTAAAGTCAAAATCAGCAAGTCGGGACAAATCATCAAAAAATTCGAAGATTTATTCAATGATAATCTCCATTATTTTATAGAAGGCAATTATAAGAAATTTCTGCAACCTTTTAAAAAAATTAAAGGGGTAAACGAAGAAACTATTCATCAAATACATGAAGATTTAGAAAATAAACTTGAACACTTTAAGGACGAAAATTCGGAAACTGGAAATATCATTACGTATACCCTTGTTTTAAGTGCCTTAATTTCGAGAATCAGAGACATTCATTTTAATGACTCTATTGAAGAAGTTAGAAATAGAATCAGTAAAAAATCCAGAAAAAAATCTTCTGTTCTAAGTGAAGTTGAGGTTCAAGAAGCATTGGATAATCTTTTTATGAGAAATAACAAAAATATCTCAATCTTATATAATATATCATACTTATGTGCTTTGGCAGAATCGTTCAATTACAAAAAGGTAGTGCATATTTGTAATATACAAAAGAGCAAATTCATTAATCGAATTGTAAGGATGATAGTATCCTCAAGTTAAATTTAAAATTTTTCATTCTGAAAAATGAATACATTCTAAGGCAATCTTTTTTTTCTACTCTAAAGGTAAATAATAGTCTATATCGTCTTTCATTGCCAGAATTTTAGAAATAATCTGGGATAGATCATCGGCAGAAAGTTCATCCTTATCAATCAATGCTTTAGCAAGAGCTTGATAGTGTTTATATGTATCTTTATCTGCCAAATTCTTAAGTTTAGTACTAAAGGAATATAAATTTAAATATGTATCTTTGTAATCTCCGGCTTTGAGTGATTTTGTCCCTAAATTATCAAGAGTGTAACTTAATGCTTTTTTTGCATTTTCTAAGTAATATTGTAATTTTAATTTTCTATCATTAATTTCATCTTTAATACGTTTTGCTTGTTTTTGAAAATGAATAAAGTCATCCTCATTTCTCAAGTTTCCTGAGATTTGAATTAATTTTTCAGTTAAAACCAGTTTATCTTTAAAATTTTCGGTTTCCATTAATTTTTTCTGTAAAATTTTTTTCTCATCAGTTAGAGACTGTTTAAGCTCATCTGATAAATCTTTTCGATGAGCCCAAATTGATTTCAATACAACTTCTTGTTTTTCAATTAACGAGGTTCCCTCAACCAATTTCTTTTTTGAAAGAATCAGTTCTGTTAATGGTTTATCTAGTATTTTAAATGTTTTTACACTCTGATCCCAGTTAATAAATAACTCCTTATATTCTAAGATAATTTTAACTACCTTAGGGATTAATTTATTAATTGCTTTATTGTCCTCTTTATCAGCTATTATAACGAGATCTGCTTCTGTCTCATGGATGTATGTAATTAGAACAAAGTAATCGCCTAATTCGATGTTTTTTAGTTCCTTAGAACCGCTCAGAACCATTTCAGAAATGAAGGATTTTAACGCAGAAAAAAACGCGCTGAACATTTCGAGCTTGCCGTCGCTGACGTCCTGAAAATTCTTATCGTATAATAAAAGACCCGATTTGCTCTGATATAGGAATAATGAATAGATCACTTAAGGTCACATTAATAGTTTAATCAATTTTTTATGAAAAGTAATATTTCAGATTAAATAAAATGAAATCTAGTTAAATTATAAAATGAAATTTAATTTAAAATTAAAATATAACTACTCTATTTTAAATTTAAGTCCATTTTTTTTAAGCTTTACTTTATTTACCCGCTAACATTAATATAGTTTCCTTTTCAATATTTTATCGTGAAATATTTAAAACAGTTAAAGAATTCATGTTATATGTTAGGTGATTAGTTCTTTAGGTGATGTAATGTCAACAGACCATAATGAAGATATTGATAGACTTATTGAAAAATATGGTAATAAGCAAGTTTCTTTAAACAAAGCGATCAAACAATTTATAAAGCCAGGGAATAGAATTTTTATAGACTCGGGGTGTGCTGAACCGATCGATCTTACTCAAAAATTAATAGAATTGGGTCCACAACTTCCTGATGTCGAAATACTGCACTTTTTAAGCTTAAGCGACTTAGATTATTACGAGACGGCAGGTGGCATTGAAGATCTCTTTAGACACAATGCATTTTTCATTGGGAAATCAATGCGTAAATTCATTGAAATAGGACAAGCAGATTACACACCAATGTTACTTTCTGAAATTCCACGAATTTTTAAGAGTGGTCAAATGCATTTAGACACTGCGCTCATTCAAGTCAGTCCTCCTGATAGATATGGATTTTGTAGTTTTGGCATCAATGTAGATATTGCTAAATCAATAGCAGAAGCGGCAGATAAAGTTGTTGCTGAGATTAATCCTAACATGCCACGTACCTTAGGAGATGCATTCATACATATGGATGATATCGATGCATTTATAATTACTAACCATGATATTATTGAATTTTCCTATGGCGAACCTGATGAGGTCTCTAAAAAAATAGCGAAATTTGTTGCTAGTTTAATTGAAGATGAATCTACAATTCAGATGGGTATTGGTGAAATACCAAATGCTGTCACAGCCGAGTTAATCGATAAAAAAGATTTAGGAGTGCATAGTGAGGTATTTTCAGATGGTATAGTAAATCTTGTAGAAGAGGGAGTAATAACTTGTAAAAAAAAAACAATTCATAAAGATAAAATCATATGTTCATTCGTAATGGGTTCTCGAAGGCTTTATGACTTTGTATGCGATAATCCAATGGTAGAATTTCATCCATGCGAGTATTGTAATGATCCCTATATTATAAGCCAAAACCATAAGCAGATTGCGATAAATGCGGCTCTTACTGTGGATTTGACAGGACAAGTTAACTCAGATTCAATAGGTTATCAATTTTATAGCGGTATTGGAGGACAAGTAGATTTTATTCGAGGCGCTGGACGTGCAAATGATGGTAAACCTATAATGGTAATTCCTAGTACTGCTAAACTTAAAGATGGTACGATAGTTTCTCGTATAGTACCTCATCTTCAAACTGGCTCAGGGGTCGTAGTGACTCGCGGGGATGTGCATTATGTTGTCTCTGAATGGGGGATTGCTTATCTCTATGGCAAAAGCGTAAGAGAAAGAGTTCTTGAAATGATTAATATTGCCCATCCGGATTTTAGGGAAAAATTATTAGAACACGCAAAGAAATGGAATTATGTGTATTCAGACCAGAAACTGCCAGTATCTATTGACGGAAGAATAAGCATTTATCCTCAAAAATACGAGACTTCCCTTGAATTAAAAAATAGAAAGACTATAATAGTTAGGCCTGTTAAGTCTACAGATGAGAGAATGTTTCAGGAGCTCCACTATTCTTTAGATGATCAAGATCGGTATTATAGGTTTTTTACACCTATTCATGATTTTCGCCATAGATTAGTCCAACCTATGATAAATGTTGATTATGCAACAGATATGATCTTAGTTGGAGAATATTCTGAAGATAATGAGAAAAAAATTATTGCAATTGGAGGAATCTTCAAGTCAGAGAACCCTTCAATTGCTGAATTGGCATTTGTCACTCATAAAAAATGGCGTGGTCTTGGAATTACTAAGTTTTTATTGAATTATTTAGTACAAATTGCCCGCGAATTAAAATACAAATCATTATCTGGTTCAATTCTTCTTGAAAACAGGCCAATGCTCCATATTATTGATAATGCTGGGTATAAAATCACATTTAGACATATGGAAGGAGGAGTTTTGGATTTTATTATGGATATTTCAAAATAAGAGTATTTAGGAGAAATATATTTAGTTTACGAAATAGCAATCTTGATAATAGACTAGGTGCATTGAAATACTTATTTCAGAGTTTCATAAACTATATCGCAAAAATGGTTTAGATGAGAAGACTATCCAAGAGTTTCGAAAAATTATATATTCATATTATAAACAGTACGGGAGGACATTTCCATTTCGGGATGATACAACTCCGTATAATGTTTTAATTTCTGAAATAATGCTTCAGCAGACTCAAACAAGTAGAGTTTCTGAGAAGTTTCTTAACTTTGTAAAAAAATTTCCTCATTTTGAAGCTCTTTCAAAAGCTTCACTAGAGGATGTGTTAAAAGCTTGGCAAGGATTGGGATATAATAGAAGAGCAATAGCTTTAAAAAAAATTGCAGAGATTATAATCAATGAATTTGAGGGAAACCTTCCAGATTCAATTGGTATTTTAAAAACATTTCCTCAAATAGGACATAACACAGCTTCATCGATTGTAGCTTTTGCCTTTAATAAGCCTTCCATCTTTATAGAGACTAATATACGGAGAGTTTTCATTTACTTTTTCTTTTCAAAGAAAGAAGTAATCGATGATAAAGAGATTCTTCCACTAGTAGAAAAATCTCTCGATACTTCAAATCCCCGTAAATGGTATTATGCCCTTATGGATTATGGAGTAATGTTAAAAAAAAAATTTCCAGAGCTTAATAAAAGGAGTAGGACTTATCGAAAACAATCTCAGTTTAAGGGATCTGACAGAGAAATTAGAGGTAAGGTATTAAAATTAGTTTTAAATCATAAAACGCTACTAATATCAGAGCTAATTGAAAAATTAAAGATATCTCGAAATAAGCTTAATAAAATTTTGATTCAATTACAAAAAGAGGGTTTCATTAAGATTAATGATGATTTGATTACGGTGGAATAAAAATTAGGAAAATTAGTCTAAATTTCCTGTCTTAAAGTACTTTTCAATTTTTAGAGCCAATTTTTCTTGTTTCTTCCACTCTCCAAAAGCATATCCTTTCGAGGTTAATTCATTAATTGCCCCTTTAACTTCTTCATCTATTTTACTTACTTTTTTTTTAGCAAATGGAGTGTGGGGTAATGGAATAAAAGAATGAGTGTGGATTTTTGCCCCTCTATTTGACAAATCTTTCATCATGTTGATTGTTAATCTTATATCTTCTTCAGTTTCACCCGGCAATCCAAAAATGAAATCCACATTGGCTTTAAGTTTTTTAGATAATGTTAACTCTACTGCGTTATGAATATCTTCAACGGTATGCCCTCTGTGACAGAAATTTAGGATCTTTTGACTACCGGATTGAGCCCCAATTATAATATTATCATTTGATGCATAATTTAAGATTAAATCTAATGTAGAATCATTAACGTGTTCAGGTCTAACTTCTGAGGGAAATGATCCAAAAAAAATTCGTCCCTCTGGTTGAATGATTCGTTTAATTTTTCGCAATAGATCTTCGAGTTTAGTAAGGTTCAATGTTTTACCATCTTTAGAACCATATGAAAATGCGTTTGGTGTTATGAATCTAATATCCGTTAGATTTTTACTTTTCATCAATTTAACGTATTTGCATATGTAGTCTATACTTCTATGTCGAGGAGTTATGCCTAATATAAAAGGTGTTTGACAAAAAGAGCAGAGGTAGGGACATCCTCTCGTTATCTCAATTGCTCCAAATTTATTATATTTAACTGGAAAAGGAGGAAATTTATCTAAATCAATCAAGTTCCTCTTACCAGTATAATGATATTTATTATTCTTACTAATATAAGCTAGACCTTTTATATTATGATAATTCTCTTTATTTTTAATTTTTTTTAAAAATTCTATTAGAGTTTCTTCACTCTCCCCAGTAAAAACAACATTAAATCCCATTTTAAGGGTTCCTTTAGGATCTCCAGATGGATGTGGTCCCCCTGCAATGCACAAAATTTTATTTCCAAAATTTTTTCTTATCGTTTTAATTAATCTGGAAATCTCCCAAAGTTGAGTAGTGAAGAAAGATACTCCTAATATGATTTCGTCATATGTTTCAGTAATATAAACTAGTTCCTTTAAAAGCTCTTCTTTTGTACTTATAAAATAAACAATAATATCGTCGAGCTCTTTCTCATTGTCTAAGGCACTAATTAAGGCATTAAAACTGTATTTATTAATTTTATTATAGTATACGACAAAGGCGATTTTTTTCGGCAATTTATCCCTCATATATAAATTACGCTGAAAAATTTGAAAACTCTAATTTATTATGTAATCTAAATAAAATTAAATAATATAAATATTGGATTATATTAGATTTATAAAATAAAATATGATAATTAGAATTAAAAAAAATTGAGTGAGAAAAAATTGCTATTAAATAAGATAATTGCTACAACTTCCGAAGAAGTAGGCGTTTCTTGGTTTGATTTCTACTCCATTGGTCATATTTGCTTTGCTATGGGCTTATTTTTATTCTTTTCTCTGTTCTACTCTATCCCTAAAGCTCGCGGTGATACACCCATCTTTTCATTATTATTAGTATTTATTTTAACATTCATTATCTTGATTGTCTGGGAAGTCGCTGAGAACACGTTATTTTTAGTGTTAGGTTGGAAATTTGAGGACCGATTAGATAGTCCACAAAATATTTTTACAGATATTGTTTTTGGGATTATAGGAGCGCTAGGTTCGTGGCTTTTTGCCTATGTATCCTTTGAAAAAGAAAAGAAACATTGGCCGTACTATGTTTTTGGTTTAATTGCATTTGCTTTATGGTTTGGGGTATTTATAGTCCTTCGCTACTTAACCTTAATGAATTCGCCAGTAATTTAACTTAAAACACAATTTTTTTTATTTTTAACTTTCTTTTCTATTTTAACGTGGAAAATATAACTAAATTTATAAAAACCAAGAAAGGAAACATTCCCTTAATCTTATCAGTACCTCATGGGGGTACATTAGAATGTAGTGAAATTCCTGAAAGACTAGATGGAGTTCTTGGAATTGATAAAAATACAATTGAATTAACTCAGGACTTAATATTTCATCTAGAAGAATTATCTGAAAAATACTTTTCTGGAAAGAGGTTTCCCTCTTATGTTATATCAAAAATCCGTCGTAGTAAAATAGATTTAAATAGAATGGAAGCCGAGGCATATATCCCAAGTTCCCTTCTTGCTAAAAAATTATATCAATTTTACCATAAACAAATTAGAGAATTAGTAGATTATAATTTATATAAATATAATTTCTCCCTTTTAATCGATATTCATGGATTTGAAAAAAATAAGCGTCCCCAAGGATATAGAGATGTAGAAATTGTATTAGGCACAAAAAATTTAGCTAGTTTATACCAAGATCCTGTCCCCATAAAAAATAGAGATAAAAACATACGTGGAGAGATTATTAAAAACTTTCTTAGTTTAGACATACCAATAGCTCCAGGACATCCAAGAAGAAAAGAGTATATACTAACTGGAGGTTATATTACACAAAAATATGGGATATCTGAAATCTCAGGCAGTCAGACAATGCAAATGGAATTTTCTGACAGAATTAGGATATATGATAAAGAACTTAAGAATAAGATATTAGTTTCACTTGCAGAAGTATTGTTAATGTATTTATCAAATAAGGTAAATTAATAGAATTTATGCTAGCATTTGCTAATATATATCATACTTATAACTAAATTCATTTTTATAATAACCACTAATTACTTCTAACTCTCAGAACTTTATAATTTATAATTCTAAATAATAATATTTTATAGTGAATTTTCATTTTATTTGATAATATGGCTGAAAAAATTGGTTTTGTTTTCGACCTGGACGGGACATTTATAAATAGCACTGATATTGGCGACATAGTTAAAAAAGAACTCTATAAAGAATTTAATATTCAAACTAATGATAAAATTGAAAAAGAAATTGAAGATCTTACATATGAAATTATTGCTGGGGAAAATCATAAGAAACTTGGAACCAAATTGATGTGGGCTATCTTTAAAAAATTAGGATTAACTTTTTGGCAGAGAATAAAGGCACTGATAAGAGCTAATAGTATTTTTAAAGAAGAAATTCCAAAAGTGAAGTTATTTAAAGGATCCGAAGAATTAATAGATTTTTTTGATGAAAACGAAAATTATTATGATTATGCGATAATAACTACATCTTCAGATAAGGAAGTTGATGCTAGATTAAAAAAATTCCCAGAGTTTTATAAAAAGTTTGAGGGTAAAATAGTTACAAGAGATTTTGTAAAAAATTTAAAACCACATCCAGAAAGTATAACTAAAGTTTCTAATATTTTAGGTATTCCATTTAACCGTATTGTATTATGTGGTGATATGCATACCGATATCCTCTTAGGCAAAAATGTGAATGCTATTACTATTGGCGTGCTAACAGGTATATTTTCTCGTCAAAAATTACTTGAACTCGAACCTGATTTTATATTTGATTCTATTGCCGATATTCTTGATAATATCGAAAAAATAAAAGAGAAAGTAATTAATAACTAAAAAAAAACTTTTTAATAGGGTTAATTCCCTATTTAATGCTTGAATCCATTATATCTTAAATTTCTATTTAAGTTGGTCTCATAGGTGCTAAATAGTCTGTAATATATTCTGCCAGAGATCCGTATGACATAGTCATTTGCAAATCCCCCTCGATTTTGAGATCTCCACTCATATAGGCAGAAGTCCCATCAACTTCTCCATTAAAAAATTGTCGAGCGAAATCAATATCCTCCAATATCATGGTTACATCTGGATCTTCAGCTTCTGCATCCATTACGAATGAGTACTTTCCTTCTTCAAAGGTCAAATACGCCCGGATATTACCAATTTTCCATTGTATGGTCCCCTCGAGATCTTCCAAATCTTCTCGAAATTCCTCGTCAACTTTTGCAATCTCTTCTAACGTTTTTGCCATGATATAAAACATCATTTTTACTTGAAGTTCTTTTTTTTCCATCTTAACCCCCTCCTAGTCCTTGAGCGTATTCTCCTACAGTTTCCATAATGAATGTTAATTTAGCTGCCTTATCTGGATCTGATACTTTAACGATATTGACAAATTCAAGTGGATCTGTTTGTCCCGTTAGCATTTTTAACGCATCTGCAACATTCTCGATTTCAAAAGTTACTGTTGGATTATCTGCTATTCCATCAAAACCTTGGATAACCTGATCTTTTATTACGGTATATGTAGCGATATCATCTCCTATTTTCCATTGTAATACTTCATCTAATCCGGCTAATTTACCTTTGAAATCATCATCAAATTTAGCAATTTCTCCAGCAGCATAACTTATCATACTACTTAATACTCGAACACATACTTTTTCTTCAACCGACACTTTAATACACGCTTTAAATTTTTAATTATGCTTAAAATTCATTTTTTAGATAAATGAGTATTATTAATTTATAATCGTCATCTTCTATAAAAATCTTTAGGTTCTTGTCCTAGATTTTACTCACGTAAGCGATTACGACCGTGGATATTTGTTCACGGATTAAAAGAAAAAAAAGATGGTCTTATTTAGATTGGAGGATTTGAAAGGGAGCAGCAGAGCATCTCCAAATCGCCAAGTCTTCGAACCCTAATACTTCGGCATACGTTTTTTCTCCATTGCAGGTCGCTTTTAATTTTTGCCATAAAACAGCGGCAATATCTTCGATCGTTTTATCTTCGGTAATTATTTTAGAGGAATCAACATCGATATTCGAAGCCATCCAATCGCAGGTTTGAGGATTCCCGCAGAGTTTAATAACTGGAGCAACAGGATTTCCACATGGACTCCCCCTACCTGTCGTCATACAAATTATCTGAGCTCCTGCTGCTGCTAACCCTGTCATAGATTCGACATCCAATCCAGGTTCAATCATAAGCCATAATCCTTTACTTTTGGGAGGTTCAGAATATTCTAAAGTACCTTGGATGGGAGCCTTTCCTGCTTTCGCAATAGTTCCTAAAGATTTTTCTTCAATTGTTGTGAGACCCCCCTCAATATTCCCAGGGGTTGGTTGTACACCCCTAAAATCAATTCCGTATTGGAGGATGTTTTCTAAAAAGTTATTTAAAGTATTCGTAATTTTTTCAGCTACTTTTTCATTAACAGCTCGTTTAGATAATAAGTGCTCTGTCCCGATCCACTCAGTAAATTCAGGTAGGATTGAAGTACCACCCAGCTCAACAATTTTATCGGAAACTACCCCCACTGCAGGATTAGCAGTGATTCCTGATATTGAGTCTGAACCTCCACATTCTAAGCCTAAAACTAAGTGGGAGAAATCAAATGGTTCCCTTTTTAACTCACTTGCTTGATCTGCCATTTCTTTACCAATTTTAACTCCCTTTTCAATTGCAGCAGCCGTACCTCCCTGTACATCTTGAACATTAAAAAATTCGACCGGTTTTTTCGATCTTTTAATATTTTTGGCGATAAGTTTATTGCTTAAATTTTCACAACCAAGTCCTACCACAATCACTCCATAAACATTTGGATTACTACCTAAACCTACCAATGTGCGAAGAGTATAAGTATAATCGGGTCCAAATTGTCCACAACCGAGAGGATGTGTTATAGCAACGCCATTTTCAATTTTATTTGCAATTTGTTGAGCCACACGATTTACACATATTACTGAGGGAATAACAGCGATTTTATTTCTTATTCCAACTTTACCTTTCGGTCTCTCATAACCCATAAATTCTTCACTCATTTGCAACCCTCTCTAAATAATGACTTTTTATATTATGAGTATGAATCCAATCACCCACTTCTATCATCTCAGTGGCGATTCCTATAATTTGACCGTATTTTTTGATTAAATCACCTTGATTTATGTTTTTTAAAGCGAATTTGTGACCCATAGGAATATCATGATTGATCTTTATATTATCTTCAGGAATTTGAATAATTTCATCTTTAGGTATATCTGCTAAACTTGTCGCACAATTATCTTCAGCATTCATTATTATATACTTGTTTTTCATTAAAATCACTCAATTGAAATTAAATTATTAAAATATCTAAATAAAATTTAAATTTGAAAAGTTTAATAGATTGTGATTTTTACTGAATTCAGATTAGTTATTTTGAATTTTAAAATATAAATTTTAAATTTTTTTAAATATTACCCAAGTTAATTTTAGACTTTATAATTTTACTTTATAATGAACGATGAACCAATAGACATCGAAGATATTGAAGCTTTTATTGATGGATTGAAGAAATCGTTTGATTCTCTTGATCAGGTCGATTCTCATCAAGGCTTTCAAATGCAATTAGCAAAAGCGATATCTTCCTTAAGATTAAAGAAAATTGCGAAAATTGAACCTTTACCCACAAGCATCAAACCAATTGATTTGAAGGATTATTTGTTGAAAAAATTAGAAGATTTAAAATTGATTTTAGAATCAGAAAATATCAGAAGTTCTAAAAGATTTACTCTAGTAATGGAAATTGCCAAATTAAGAGAAAAATTAAACGAATTATGAAAAAAATAGTATTGTATTCATATTATCTTTTTTTTGAATAATAAGAGAAATATCATTTATTAGAAATAATTAACTTGGTTTATTCATAATGTTAATAGATATACATTGTCATTGTAATCTTTATTTGGCAATTGATGAGATTATTAAGGAAGCAGAAACTCAAGGAGTTAACAAAATCATTTCTGTAGGAATGAGTGCATTTGGTCTCAAAAGAGTGTTAGAAATCGCTAAAAAATATGATCAAATATACCCCGCGCTGGGCATTCATCCCGAAGAAGTAAAATTAAATAAAGATGTTGAAAATCAATTAGACGCTATTATTGATTTTATAAGAAATAATAGAGAGATTATTTGCGCTATTGGTGAAATTGGCATAGATCACCATTTTATAAAGGAAAAGGAGTTATATCTAATACAAAAAATAATTTTTGATAAAATGCTGGCATTAGCTCAAGAATTAAAATTACCTGTAAATCTCCATACAAAAGGAGCAGAGAAATTAATTTTCGAGACTTTACCTTCCTATAACCTTCCCAATATAAACATTCACTGGTATTCGGGACCAGAAACCTATTTAAAAGAGGGAATTGAAAGAGGGTATTATTTTTCAATTACTCCAGCGATAAAATATTCTCCTGCGGTAAAAAAAGTAGTTTTAAATGTAGATAAAGAACATATACTATTAGAAAGCGATGGCCCAGTTGAATATTCTGGAAAAATTGGAACTCCCGCAATGACTCGCGAAGTTTTAAACTTAATATCAAAATTTAAAGAAATCCCTGTTGATGATTTAGAGCTGCAAATTGAGAAAAATACTCGAGATATCTTTCCAAGAATCTTTTAAAAATTATACATCCTACTGTTTTCTATCTATTAATAATGTACCTGCTACTCCTACATTTTCAGGTGAATGTTCATTAATAACGATCACATATGCAGATCTTGGAATTTTATAAGCCTTTTCAAGAGCATCCGTAATTTCTTTTATTAAGATTCGCTTTACCTCTACATCATCAATTTTGGGACCATCTATCACAACATTTGGCATTTAATAAAATCACTTCTGTTAATACTATTGTTGACAATAATAAACAACATACTCTAGTTATTAGATATTCTCTTTTTTCTCGATTAGCTCTATAACTTCGCTTGGAAGGGTTTCTCCTCTATTCTTCATCCGATTAAACATATCCTTGACTTCAGGAATGTTAACTCCATAAATATGAAGAGAATTACTAAAATCTAAGTAATGTCCTATCTCTACTCCAAGTCTATCGGCTACATTCTTCTGGATTCTAACCATACCATTTACATTAGCCTCCCACGCACGAAAGAGATCTCGGCTTCGCCATGTTGTTTGCATTATAAGTTTCCCTTCTTTTATTCTCATATAAATTCTTTGAAGACAAGGAGGATCAACATGATATGGGTCAATTAGGGGTCTCCATGTAATTGCTTGTGCTCTGCGACTAAAAGGGCTTTTTTTTAATTTCTGAATAATATATTCAATTTGATTAATTTTTGGAAATTCTAAAATATCAAGTGGCAGTTTTTCAATACCTATTTGTTCAGAGATCTTTTTATCTAAATCGAACTCTACTCCATTTCTTAATTTCCAGGTATTTGAGTCTGGAGTACTCTTGATCTTCTCTGCTTTTATTAATTTCTGATGCTTTTTCACGAATTCATTATCCACCAATTCTACTTCATAATTCGCATGAATAGTATCTTCTAGGGAGAATGGAGTGTAATTAAATATTCTATCATGATAAGAATATGGAAAACTCGCGCCAGACTCCCATATATAATGATCATTTGTACCATCCATGATTTCTTCAATATATCCGCTTTGTATGCTTCCAATTAAAAAGGTGTCTGCCATATTCCCATATACTTCATATGAATTACCATACTTTGACTTGATTCTTAAGATTTTATCTTTACGCTTAATTGGATTGCTCATGGGATTCTTAATTTCTATTAACACTGTCGCGTCTTTAGAGGGGGGCTCTTTAGGTTTATCATACTCTGTTTTGATTTCATCACCAGTATATAACACTTGTGCTAAAGCAGAAAGCCACGCATCCCGTACATTTTCTTTAGAAATAAAAATTACTTTAGCCATTTTTGATATACGTAAGTTAAACTATATTGAAAATGTATTTTTCATAACTATATAAAATATCTGTTAAAATTTTAATAATATTTAACAAATCAAAATAGATTCAATTTACCCTAAAAAATTTAAGGATTTTTTTTTTTAAAAAATGAATCAAAAAAAAAATTCATTAGAACATTTTTATTTATTATTTTGTAAAAAATTTATCGCTATACAATCAATAATTAATAAATTGATATAATTTGTATAAAGAGACTTCATTTTAGTAATTTATAATTGTTTTAAAGTTGAATAAATACATATAAATGGGGTTTATAAAAACATAAATTTATAAAAGCTAGCCCAATAATTAATTTGAGTAAATTCATAATATAAAAATTAAAATATTAAAATTGAATTATAAATTTGAGATGATTTCATGCCTTTAAAAGATACCCTTAAAAACATTGGCGAAAAAACAAAAGATGGCCTTAAAAAGGTAGGAGAAGCTGGAAAAAAAGCTGGAAAAAAAGTAGGAGAAGCTGGAAAAAAAGCCGGAAAAAAGATTTCAAAAAAAGAAGCAAAGGAAGAAGAAGCAGCAGAATAATTATAAAGCAGATATTTATCAAAATATTGCTTTTCTAATTAATTATTATTGTTTTTTTATTTTATTATAATCTTATTTTTTAAGATATTTTAACAAAAACCATAAATTTTTCTACTAAAATAGAGAATTTTCCTTGATAAATTTTATATACTAAAATTTTTAAGTAGTAAATTTACATATTTTTACTATAATAAAATCTTTCAAAAAACTAATTTAAATATTTAAAAAGGTAGAAATTATGGGAGACGAAGAAGAAAAAAAGAAAAAAGCCGAAAAAAAGAAGAAAAAAGCTAAAAAAGAAGCCAAGAAAGACGTCAAAAAAGGGATGAAAAAATTCGGTAAGAAGCTAATTAAAGGAGCTTTAGGTAATGACTAAAGATTAATTTTAAGCTTCTCTCTCTAGCTTAAATTAAACTTTAACTCTTTTTTTCCTACTATTTATAAAAATATAACGTCAAAATTTTATATATTTTTTAATTTCTTTTATACAAAAAGTAATGAGATAATATGAGGAGATTGAATTGAGTAGCGGAACTGTGAAGTATCTTATCCATATGGAGCCTCCATTTAGTATTTTAGCTAAAAAATCAAATGATATAGTATATTTCGATAAGGAATTAAAATTGATTGAATTAATTGAATATTTTCAGGAAAAGTTTGGTGATGAATTTAAAAATCTAGTTTGGGATAAGGAAAAAAAGGATGAACTACACAAAATGCTTTCTATAATAATTAACGGAAGATCGTATCGAGATGAGCATTTTTTAGAAACCCTCTTAAAAGATGGTGATGATATTTCCTTTATCTACATCTTCTTTGGAGGATAATCAACTCATTCTAATTTCTACTCAATCAAACCTATTTTATTTCGATAGATAATTCAAAAAATGCATCCTCTTTCTTATTAGCGACATTAATTTTCTCAACTTTGCATTCCACAGGCCTTCCAACTTCCCTTTCCCATAAAGCTTCAATAATCCCGGATACAATATAAAAATGATAAATGAAATCTTTAGTTTTGTCTAAAAATTCCGAATTTGTAAATCTGTAAACTGCTCTATTACCCGATTCATCCATTATTGGCTCGGAGATCTCAATTGAAGGTTGTAGGATATCATAGGAAGGGTAAAATTTACCGAAAACTTCAAAATATATCTTAGGAATTGAAATATTCCTCAGATTTTTTAGTCCTTTCTTCACAGTGGGACCGAATGAAAAATCGATATACTCTAAACTACTACGCCCTATATCTTTAAAGACTTCCTCGTTATTGGGAAAATTTTTCTTTAAACCTGATAAAAGTGCTTTATAATATGATGAGATAATTTCTTTTGGAAAAAAACTTTTCTTAGAACTGAAATATAAGTTATATGCCCCAACTTTTCGTTTAAATATTTTTTGTTTGATTTCAAGCATAGACACATATTTAGAGATTGTATTTCTTGAATACCCTTTTTCTTTTGCTATGTCTGTTATAGTAATGCCACTAGGATTTTCTCTGATACAGTCCATAATTTTTGTTTCATAATCTATTTGTTCTCTTGGAATGGCAATTTTCACCTGTATTATGTAGTAAAGAATATGCTTTATGACTATTTCTATAGGAACATTAGATAATAATTTCTATCATTAGGATATAATTTTTATTCAAATAATAATCTTATCAGCCTAAGCTGGTATATTGTTAAATGGAATATTTAAAATACAGAGATCTTAATAGTAATAAGAAATAATATGAGAACAAATCCAGTAATAAACGGATTTAAATAATTATCTTGTAATTTAATTTTGCTTGTTAAAAGGTCAATCAAAACAAATACCGTTGAAAGAATTAAGGCGACGTATAATGTTAATTCTAATCCCCAGTTTGATAATTGAAAATGATTAGAAAAAGCTACTGCGAAAATTGTACAAATAAAAGTAAAAACAAAACCTCCGATATAGCCTTCAATAGATTTATTAGTACTTTTTGGAAAATGATGTTTTTTATCTCCAGTAAATATGCCAATCATCGAGGCCATAGCATCTGCCACAGAGGTTATTAAAAGTACGATAAAAAATATAGGAAAAGTGAAGAAAATAAAAGGTCCAAAAGAAAAAACCATAACAGATGTGCTAGAAAAGGAGTCTAATTCATCAGGAGTAAGTCCTGCTTTACACATTTTAATTGCAGCAGGAGGCATATAACCAAAATCAAATAACCTTATTAAATCTTGGGCAATAAAAGTTAAAGCAAAATCAATCCCGATTATAATTACAATAAACATCGCATAATTAATCCATGCGCTTCCCAATAATTCGAAAAAAATATAATAACTAACTACAATACATAATCCAACTACAGCTCCAGGAAGAATATGAGTGATTCTCCGCTTTATTTGGCTTCTTTCGGAATAATTTTCCAAGAACTCTTTACAAAAAACTTCATAATTATGTTGTTCGAGTAAAAGTTCGGGATTTCTAATGGTTCTTATTTTTGCGGAAATCCCCCAAAAAGAAACACCAATCATGACTCCTACAATAAAAATGTTACCTAAAAGAGATAGCTCGTCTATCGCATTAGGAATTATTATCCCCTTCTCATTCCTACCGAATTTCAATATTAAATGCGGATAAACAAATGCAAATGCTATTGTTAAAAGGGTATATATAACCTCATCGATTTTCTTATATGCGCTTTTATCCTCAACATTCCATGTTCTTACTATATGCACTAGCATTATTGATGCAAAAATGAGGCATAAAATCGTAACCGGTAAATATGAGAATAAAAGCATTTTTTTCCGGAGTTCTTTATTATTTTTTAATCAATTATTGATTGTTTTTCAATATTTTAACACTTATAAAAGATATTTTAAGAATAAGAGTATCTTTTAGGTTATTTCTTTGTTCTCAACCACCCTTTTTCAAAAATCCAGTCAAAATCAAAAATTTCTGACTCATCATTTTCAGCTTTAACTGTGTCTTCATCATTATTTGACGTTTCAGTGAGTACTGATTTTAATTTCTTGTTATCTTCTTCCATCATTTTACAGTCCACCTTAAAATAAGTAGTACGCTCCTAAGGAATAATAATTGTTATATGAGGGTAAGTTTAAAAAAATTTAAATTTTTCTTTCTTATTCTCCTAAAACTCATTTAAATATATTGGAGTATAACTGAATAATACTCTAAATCTAAAATATAACGAATAATTACGTACATAATAGAACATCCTATTGGGATTAAAAGATTATCTGATAATTTTATTGGTTTACTCGTACTTATATCAAAAATCATAAATGCTCCAGCCAAAAGAATTCCATAAAAAGGTCCTATAAAAATTACGCATATTATAAAGCTTGTGATGGTACCTGCTAAAGTCCCTTCATATGTTTTATTGGGATTCCATGCGATATGTTTTTTCCCATATCGTATTCCAACTTGGCTTGTCATTAAATCTCCTATCGAACTCATTCCTAAAATGGCAAAAAAAACCATTGGGGGGCATAAAAACGCTGCGAACATTTGCCCTATACAAAAATAAAGATATGTACAATATGATTGCTTCTCCTCCTCAGACATAATTAATATTGGAAGGATATTAAACGGAAACGCTAGATATTTAGTTTTTCGCGTTAGTTCATTTACAAGCATTATAATGCAAAAGATATAGAAAAAGAAAAATAGTACATAGTAGAACCATTGTAATGAAAACATAATATTTTCTATAGAATTTGGCTTTGTCAATATTCTAAAGTATAAATAAAGCATATTGGTTGAATCTGGATCAATTTTTATTTTTTCATTGTTATCATCATTATTAGTAGATTCCCTTACCATATTATAACTAATGTACCAAAGACCAATGAGACCAATAAAGATTAATACGTGATTTATCTTTCTGATAATATCTTTTTTAATTTTGCTTGTTTCATTTAATCTATTTTCCAATCTATTTATAAATTTACTAACGTCTTTTTCTTTCGATAATAATTTAAATAAACCTACGAATGCTGTCGATACGAGTAATATGGCACCAATTAAGACAATAGGCAAAAGGAGTGTGAATGTGAAGAGAGGTAATGTTTCATGATGAAGGTCCTCATCTTGTACCATTAAAATAAGGAATAAGAGTATGTTTATAAACACAAAAAATAAAGCTCCAAAACTTACCATATTACTAAGGACATCTGATCTATATGAAAAATACAGAAATCCAAAAAGCATAAGAAAATAAGAAACCAACAATAATAAATACCAAATATAGAAAATGCTAATAAACATTTGACAACTAATAAATTAGTTAATTTATTAAATGAATCAATCTGAGTTTAAAAGGAAAGAAACCATAAATATAATTTACTAAAAATAAAGCTTAATTATGAAAAATATCGTTTTAGCTTCCAAATCCTTGGACCGCGGGGAAATTTTTAAACGCGCGAATATTCCATTTGAGGTTATGGTAACCAACATAGATGAGGATGAATATAAAAAAGAAATTTCTAATCCTATTGAATTAGTAAAGCAATTGGCGAATGCAAAAGCGCTTAACGCAAAAAAAAAATTAGCTCAAGAGAACAAAGAAGCAATCATAGTAGCGGCTGATACTATCGTTGAATTAGATGGTGTAATTATTGGGAAGGCTAACGATGAGGAGCATGCATTTAGAATTTTAAAGAAATTAGTGGGAAAACCTCATAATTTAATTACGGGTATTGCTGTTACTGAGACTTATAATCCTAAAATCATCTTAGATCATGACTCTACTTCAGTCACATTTTTAGATTTAACTGATAAAGAAATTTGGGATTATATTGCATCTGGAGAATGGCAAGGAAGAGCTGGGGCATATTCTATTAGAGAAAAGGCAAGTCTTTTTATCGAAGCCATTCAAGGTTCCTCTTCAAACGTTATAGGATTACCCATGTCTAAATTTTACCAGATCTTAAAAAAAGAATTTAATCAAATTCTACTCTAATGATTGTTCTTTTAAATTAATGATTTCTTTTTCAATTATTTCATAATCTTGGGGATAAAATATTTTAAAAATCCTATACCAATCAATTCCAATTAATCCTCCTGCTATAAAGCAAAGGAGATAACCCAGTTGAATAACTAATTCGTCATCGATATTAAAAATTTGATATGGTAAGAAATCAATTCCATATATGATCATATTTACAGAAATGATGGTCAATAACATTCCAAGTGGATATATTATTAATTTAGGAACTTTAAAAAAATGGAGGTCTTCTTTTGTTAAATGTTTAAAAACACGGTTTTGAACTTTTTCAAGATTATTTTGCGCTTTTAATTTAATTTCAATGAAGTTTAAATGAATTATATCACGCCAATCTCGAAAGAAAAAAAAACTCCCTAATAATAAGAATATGAATGAAAGAATTTGAACAAATAATAGAATTAAGCTTGATCTTCGGTAATAAGGATGGCTTAAAAAAAGTAAAGATGGTCTTAGTAGGAGTAAAAAAAATCCTATTATGAGAAAAATAAGACCCACGAATCCCTCATGTAAATGATATCTCCCTAAAATTGTAGCAGCTTCAAATTTGGCTGTGATTTTCTTTATATCATAAGCAATATAGACAATCAATCCAGGTGCTATCATTGAAAAGGAAATTAGAGTAATTAATTCCCAAAAATCCCAAAAGAAGCGGGATAATGGAATTAATCCTAGAACATATGCAATAATCCAAGTAAATATCATAAAAAGCATAATATATTTGAAAAACCGGAGATAGTGGTTAAAATTAAGAAAAAAGATAAATGAAAAGAAAAGAATATTAAGTAGAATGAGCAGTAAAAAGCGGCTAAACGCAATTTCAAAGGAATTATATACATAAGTTCTTTTGGAATAATCATAAAGTAAAAATGAACTAATACTAAAAATCAAGCATATAAATATTACTGTTAATCTATAGGCCTTTCTCATTAAAACGTTAAATGAATTTTGTATTTAAAGTTTAGCTAATATGATATTACTTTTTTGATTTTTAATGCTTATATTATAGATTTAAAATGAAGTAAAAAAAAATAATAAAAAATGTTAATCCTGTTTTATCAAACGATTTGCTATAGGATCAGGTAAAAAGAATCCTAAATAATATTCAATAGCGCTTGAAATTAGTAATAGTCTAACTATCACTAATTCTAATGGTGTAAATGTTAATATAGCGTCTAAAAAAGCACCAACGGCAAATGATATAATGGCTATCAAGAAAAACCTCCCTTTCCATTGAATCGAAGGATCTTCTGAACGCATTGAATTCCTTGCAAAGATAATTCCTGTAATAAGTACAGTAAATATTCCAAAAACTTTAAAGATATCAGGAATCATATTATGAGAAGCGTCAAACCTTCCCTCCTCACTCCATGTTCCAATAATCTCAGGATTTATTATCAATGCAATTATAAGATATATTTCATATATTACACAAATAATTCCAAAGATTACTGTCATCTTTCTTACCGATCTCGGATAGACAAGAGTAGAAAAAGCATAAATCCAACATACTATAGCCAATGGAATAAAAACATTTTCCATAAAAAGATAAGGAAATAATTCTAGTTCATAGTCAACTAATACGTACAATAGAAACGCGAGTGAATTTCCCATCCAAGGAGTAGCGATACCCATCCACGCAATTCCAACTCCAACCAATTCCATACGTTTGTGCTCAAAATATTTCAGTAATATCCTTATCCCTACTAATAGCGATATTACAACGAATATTGTGGTAAAAATTCCATGAAGTATATCTAATTCCGATAATTCTTCTATTCCCATAAAATCACTTAATTTATTGTAAATGGTAATATAACTATTGTATAATACTTATTGTATTTAAACATATATTCAATACTGAACTCATTTAAATTATCTTTCATAATTAGAAATCAAAATGACAAGTTTTATAGCGTGTGTAGGCTCTCTTAATCCTACAAAAGTAAATGCGGTCAAAGCTGCATTTGAAAAATATTTTACTGAATTTGAAATCTTCAACATTGAAGTGAATTCAGAGGTTCCTAATCAGCCTATTGGAATGGAATCAATTTTAAAAGAAGCAAAAATTAGAGCTGAATATGCATTAAAATACCTCATTAATGAAAAACATATAAATACAAATATTTTCGGAATTGGCATAGAAGCGGGATTAGTTAAAGTACCATTTACGAAAACAAACTATATGGATTTTCAGTTTTGTGTTATAATAGACGAAAATGGAATCACAACCCTAGGTTCTGGAATAGCTTTTGAATATCCACAGTCAGTTATTAATGAAATTCTTTCAAACCAAGAAAATGAAATAGGTACTATCGTAGGAAAGCTCGCAAATAACTTAAACTTGAAAAATGAAGCTGGTGCAATCAGTTTTTTAAGTAAAAATGTTATTACACGAACAGAAATTCTAACGCAAGCTGTTATTTGTGCCTTACTACCTCGGATAAATAGGGAATTATATGAGTTATAAACTCTTTAATATAGGTCTATTTTGGTTAAACGCCTCCATAATACCATCAAATCGAGCTTTTATAAATCTTTTCCATATTAATCCGATTTCCGTTAATATATAAAATATATCATTTTTCATTGCCTCAAATACAACATCGCCTGCTTGATCGGGAGAAGTACCTTGTTCCAGTGATGTTATAAATGCTTTGATAAATTGTTCTGTTTCAGGATATTTTTTTATCATTCTTTCCAAGCATGGTTCATAATCCGGACCACAAAATTCTGCTGGGCGATTTCTTTCGCTATTTATGATATTAGTGTTCACAAATCCAGGACAAAGAACTGAAACACTAATCTTGCTTCCCATTCCTCCAAAACTTGCTCGTAGATTCTCAGAAAGTGCAACTACTCCATGTTTTGTGATACTATATATTCCATTTCCTGGATCTCCAGAGACTAATCCCGCGCTGGATGCGGTATTAACAATATGACAATCATTATCTTGCTGAAGCATTATCGGTATAAAAGTTCGAATCCCATGGATTACACCCCATAAATTTACTCCCATAACCCAATTCCAATCCTTTAATGTGCACTCCCAAATAGGTCCTGGAGCAGCAACCCCGGCATTATTACATAATAAATGGACTTCTCCAAATGCGTCGATTGTTTTTTGGGCTAAATTTTCAATAGCTTCGGCTTTTGAAACATCAGTCAAAACTGAGATTACTTCTGTTCCCGATGCCTTAAATTCTTCTTCAGCTTGAATCAAAGCATCTTTTTCAATATCAGCCAATACCACTTTCATACCCTCTTTGGCAGCCCTTCTCGCTATGCCAAGTCCTATTCCGCTGGCAGCGCCGGTAATAACTGCCACCTTATTTTTAAACTCTTTCATATTTTTTACACTTCCTTTTTGTTATAATGTTAAATATTGTTAATAAAATATATAAATTAAGGTCTTTATTCTAAAGATTTATGAATTTGCTTATTTTGCTTAAATGCTTCCATGATTTCTTCATTGCGAGTTTGTATCATTCTCCTGTAAGCCAGCCTTGTGTCGGTTAAAATATAAAAAACATCTTGTTTTATTGCCTCAAATACCATATCACCCACTCTATCAGGAACTTCTCCCTCCGCACCTAAACCACGCATCGCGTCCCAAATTTGCTCCAATTCAGGATGATCTATAGGTACAGTAATATCATTACAAAATTCCTCTGGACGATTTCGCTCGCAATCCATAATTCTAGTTTTTACCATGCCAGGACAAAGCGCATGCATCTTAATTTTTGATTTTAAAAGGGAAAATTCCTTAGCTATGGCCTCTGTAAGACCCACAACCCCATATTTCGTGACTATATACATTCCTTGGCCAATCTCATTTGCCATTAGACCAGAAAGAGAAGCAGTATTTACAATATGGCATTCAACATCTTGTTTGAGCATGATGGGAATAAAGGTTCGAACCCCATAAATCACCCCCCATAAATTTACATCCATTATCCACTTCCAATCGGAAAGGGAACATTCCCAACTTATGCCAATTGGAGCAGTGCCCGCATTATTACATAATAGGTGGACTTCCCCGAATGTATCAATTGTTTTTTGGGCTAAATTCTCGACATCTTCGGCTTTCGAAACATCTGTCAATACCGAAAGCACGGTTGCTCCAAGAGATTTCAATTCATTTTCAGTTTGAGCTAATGCCTCAGCCTCTATATCGGCTAAAACAACTTTCATACCTTCTCTGACTGCTCTATTGACAATCCCACGACCTATTCCGCTAGCTGCGCCAGTTATGACAGCTACTTTATCTTTAAAATCTTTCAATTTTATCTAACCTTCTCATTTTCATTTAATATTGACTTATAATTAAAAATACGTTATAGATTAATTTAATGAATTTCTTTTATTCAATACCTTATATTTATTTAAATAAAGCTATTTATCAAGTTCTTCAAGACCAAGCTTTTCAAAATAATCAACCATATCTAAAACTGGGAATAACATTGTTGCCAGCATGTACGTTTTTTCTAAATGTCCGTTAGAGGAAGTTTTTTCCTTCAAAATTTCGTCTAATTTTGATTGAAACTCTTGTATTAGAGATTTAATTTCCTGATATTGCTTTTCAGTTAATAAACGAAAGAAAAATGGTAATTCTTCAATATTTTCAACCCATTGAATACCTCTTGGTTTGGTTTCATAAAATTGGCCATAAAGATTTAATCTCGATGTCTCTACCATTTTAATCAATTGTCTTGATAATAAATTGATTGTTTTGAATGTGAAAGATTTTTTTTTGTAAAATTCATATATCTCTTCAAAGGATTTCATTGATTCTAAAGTAAATTTTGAAAAATCAATTTTTTTTGTACTATAGTCTAGATCCTCACTCAATTTATAGTAATTTTTTTTGATGGTACCTGCTTGCGGCTCATCCTCCTTAACATAGGATTCGATAAGACCTAAATCAATTAAATGTCTGGTATAACGAGATAAAGTAGCTTTACTTTTATTTATTCTTTTAGCTAAATCACTCAGGCTTAATTCTTTATAAATCCTTAAAAATAATAAGATTTTCATATAGAATTCATTATCGAGAACTTCTGAAAAAGAATTAAACATCATACTACGTAATATCCTGCGGCTCAATGAAGCAAAAATTTCATCTACGTTATGACCAGTATTAGCAGAACTATATATATGACTAAATAATTGATGTTTTTTAGCTAGATTCATAGCCTCCTTATTTGAAATAGCTCTTTTTTCTAGGTCTGTTTTATTACCGACCATTAAAATAGGGACTTCTATATTTCCTCTAACATTTCTAAATTCTTGAATCCATTTATTCATATTCTTAATGCTTAAATCATTAGTTAAATCATACATAAAAATACCTCCAGAAGCTCCCCTCATATAATAATATCTAATAGATTTAAATCGATCATCAGCAGAAATATCCCAAATTTGTAAAGTGATCTTTTTTCCATCTACATCTAAATCTTTTTTAAAAAAATCTACACCGCTTTCCGTTTTTTTAATTTCGGATTTAGGGTCTTTAGATACAAAATTAGTAACTATTGAAGATTTCCCTACACCCTTATCTCCAAATAAGCAAATCTTAAGTAGTAATTTCTTAGTAATTGTTGAACATATGCCAACTAATAATTGAAAAATTTTATCGAGTTCTTTTTTAAATTCTTCTGTATCTTTTATTGAGGTCTCAATATATTGAGTAATCCCCTCCTTTTTAGCAAATTTAATAAATTTATTTCTATCTATGTCTTTATTTTCTTTAACTAAATCGATTTTGTTACCAATTAATATAAAAGGGCCATCAATCTCAGCATTCGTTCGAATTAAATTGAGATATTTTTTAATATATTTCAAAGTTTTTGGTTTTGTAAGGTCAAAAATGAAAATTGCGGCATTAGCACCCTTACAATATTTTTTATGAACAAACTCGAATTTTTCATCATCAAAAAAAACCCAAAAATGAAATATGTATTCTTCTTTGTTAATCATTAATTTATGTCGAAGGAAATCAACTCCGATTATATCTCTTATGTCTTCTCCACCTTTCATAAATGGATTGGTGAATGTTGTTTTGCCAACCCCTGACGCTCCAACTACTAAAATTTTAAAACTACCTTCAGCCATTATTTTATCTTTGATTTTTTTCAATTTAATTTTATTTAAGATCACTTTAATTTTCACATATTAAGAATTTATACAACAGAACTTTTTGAAAATTTTAATATTTTTTTTTATTATATTATATTCTATACGAGCAATGCGATTTTTTCGCATATTTTTCTACAGTTAAGAAAAATTAGACCAATATTCGCATTTTTATTGGTAGAAATCATTAAAACTGCATTTTGACCAACTGTTAAAACAAGGAGATTGCGATCGGAACCTTGTATATAAACCTGTTCCAAATCACCCGCACGCATTTGTAAAGAAGCTTTCTCAGCCGTACATAAAATTGATGCTGTTAAAGCTGCTAATTGTGTTTCATCAACGTCATGTGGAAGTGCTGAAGCTATTGGTAATCCTTCTTGGGATAAAATTGTTGCCGCTCTCACTTCAGGTATGATATGTAATAGTTCTTTTAAAATTTTCCGGAGTGATTTCAGATATGATTCTTTTTCGTCTTCTTTCTCTTCTTTTATTAATTTAAATGTCGAAATAATAAATCACCATTGATTTTTTTTAAAATTTATTTCAATCAAATTTTCAAAAAAAAATTTTTTATATTGATTAAATTACTCCGCTTACCAAAATTGGTTTCTTTTTGTCTGAATTGGAATTATCAAAGCATTCAATGTGATAATATAAGGTATTATCTTTTCCCTCAACATATTTCCCATCTTTTAATTCACCATAGCTTATCTGGTAAACCTTGTCTAAATCTTCTTGCTTAATTTTTAATCCACACACATTACATCTAACCATTTTATTTTTTCACCTCTATTAGATTTTTATTACAATCCTCTCCCTTTTAAGAATAAAAGAGTAGAAGAAAATTTGGCACTAGGAGGATTTAGGATGAATGATTTTCCTTTCGTATAAGAAAAAAGGACCAATTTTACTAATTCATCAAAGTATCCTTTTTTTCTTTCTTTTTTTACCCCCTTAAGTTTTTCACTCATTACTCTTTCATTTTTCTCTTCTTGTTGTGTTTGTTTCTTAAATTCAATTGTCATACTTTCAGATCACCTCTTAATGAATTTTTTTTACAGTTTATCACTTTTTAATAAATATCGTTAAATTGGGAGGTATTGCTTAGATCTAAAACTTCCGAATTCTCTTTCAATCGCTCATAAAATCTCAATAGTTTTTCGAATTTGGCTATTAGCTCATTGTAATAGTCCTGATCGGCATATTTCCTTTTTTTAAGTTCTTTTGCCTGTGTTATATCTCTTTTATATCTCTGTATTTTTTGATCAAGCAATTTTAATCACCTCACATTTTTTTTACTTTTTTTTCAAATTATTTCAACTTATGATTATTATGCAATGTTTCATATTTAAATATTTCGCAACGTTGCATAAATCATATTTTATGAAACAATAAACTTTTATTTTGGATTAATATTGGTTTTACCCTCTTTCTCTCCAAGATTTCCAAATCCTATTTTTAAAACTCAAATTTGAGTTTGTCTTAATCGGGGGATAAATCCGCTATTGTGTATCGAATTAAATCTATCGTTTTAAAATGTTCAGTAAATAACTGTTCTTTGCTTATAGTAGCATCTAATGATAATGTTAAAAAGAAATCAGAGCCGCAATCAACTACAAGCAATTTTCCCTTATCACCTTGAATAAATACTATATTTAAACTTCCCTTTTTATATTCTCTACAAGCCCGTTCACTTAAAGATAATACCGCTGCCGTCATGGCTGCAACTTTAGTATCATCAGATCCTTCTGGGAGAATACTACTTATTGGTATACCTTGACTATTAATTAAAGCAACTGCGAGCACACCCTCAATCTTCATTATCATTTTTAGCAATAATGTGACATTTAAAATCTTATTGGTAATTCTATAAATTTTATATCTATCAATAAACAATCCAGTTTCCTCAATTAAGCCCTTTTCTTTTAATCTATTAATAGTAGTCCTTATTTTAGGTTCCTCTATACCTGTTTTTTCGCTTAATTGGGAAGTTGTAAGTGGTTGGTTTTTCAATTCTCGCATAATTTGTTGTCCTATTGTCATTCGAATAATAGATCACCTTTTTTCATAAATAACAAATCTATTATTTATAAACCAAATTAATTATTTAAATGTTATGTTAATGTTATACTAAGCAAAAATGAATATTTAAAGATGTTATATAAAACCTAATTATGTTAAAAAAATTATTATGATTGATAGAGCTTTTTTGATTATCATTATTTCTCTGCCTCATCATCTCTTAATTTGAATTTTTCCATAATTTTTTCCATTTTTTCTGAGATGATTTTCTCAATTTTCGTTTCTAAAGTATCTTGAACTTTCTCAGATTTTCCATAATTTTTGCGATATTCTCTGACAGCATCCCGAATCATTTGAGACATGGATTTATTCAATACATCCCTAGCAAAAATTTCCCATTCATTTTTTAATTCTTCCGTTAGCGTTAAATTAATTCTTGCTGTTTTTGTTGGTTTTGTATCTTCGAGATAGAGCTTGGTTCGTTGGACACATTCCATAAAGGCTTCGTAAACATTTTTTTGCTTGTCATACAGGCCAATTGTTTCAAAAATAATAGGATTCCATGTGTATGATGGATCCTCTGAATCAAAGATTAAGCCTTCATCTTTTAAAATTTGCTCAACTTCAGATTTATTAACCGTTTCTGATAAATCCTGTTTATTTAACATAATGGTAAGCGGAATTTTTTTGACCAATTTACCCTTAGAAATTTCTTGAAGTTCTTTTAAACTTTCTATATTTTCAGTTACTCGAGATTTTTGTGAATCAAAAACAAAAATGACGCCATCAGTTCCGCGAAATACTTTTTTTCTTATAGTAACAAAACTTTTTACACCTGTAACCGTATATATCTGGTAAAAAACTTTATCTATTTTTGGAAGTTCCTCTAAAAAATCAGTAAAAACAACTCTGTCGAAATATAAAGTTGTTCCGCTCGCTCTCTTTATACTGGTCATATCACCAACTGGAATGATATCTTTATTTTTATCTTTAGTTAGTTTATGAAGTGTATCGAGAATTGTAGTCATACCGGCTTGATGTGGACCCCAATAAACAATCTTTATATATACTTTATTATCTGATGTCCATCGAACCATTGAATTTACTCTTGGAAATTTGATTAATTAACCTTTATTAAATAAAAATTAAAATTAATTCTATTTTTTTTAATATTCTATCACTTTTTAATAAATGTCGTTAAATTGGGAGGTATTGCTTTGATCCAAAGCTTCCGAACTCTCTTTTAATCGTTCGTAGAATCTCAATAGTTTTTCGAATTTAGCTATTAGCCCATTGTAATAATCTTGATATGCATATTTCTTTTTTTTAAGTTCCTTTGCATATGCTATATCTCTTTTATATCTCTCTATTTTTTGATCGAGCAATTCTATTCACCTCCCAATTTTTTTTTTTCCTTTTTTTTCAAATTATTTCGATTTAAGATTATTATTACATAAGTTATATATAAATTTTACGTAAAAATTACATAAAAGTAACATAAAAATTGCATATTTATAGAAAAAAATATCTTAATATCATTCTCACTTCAAAATTGCATATTTCTTAACCTGAAGTGATTTAAAATATCTCTAAAAGTGAAAAGAATACTATTTTATATTCTAATAATTTTATATCTAGTATTAAAAAAATGAAGATGGTATATTATGCCAGAAATAGAACAATATAAATACGAAACTCTTATTAAAGTGTTTGTTATATTGGGAGGGTTTATTGGGCTAGTAACTCAGATAATATACTTAGCTGGACTTTCATACTTCCCCAGGATCATTCCAAACTGGTGGGGAACTTCTATTATAATTATTCTATTAGTTGGAATAGTTATTTCAGTATTAACAATTATCTGCGGATTAAGAAAACAGTCAAAAACCGGAAATGAAATTGTTCCGTTTCATTGGATTACATTTCTCATTTTAGGAATATTATTAGTCCTGTTTGGAGGCGGTATAGTTGCTTGTGTTTTGCTTATTATTGCTTTTATCTTAGGTCTTATTGATGAATTTGTGTAAAATAAGGCAATAATGAATTTCTTTTTTTTTTACGATTTAACCATCTAATCCATCCCAGTTTCTAGAAAATAAGATATTATTTTTTCAGGTATATTAATTTCCGTAACTTTTTGTAAAGCAGTGAAACCGGGAATTGAATTTACTTCAATTACATAGTAACCCTCTTCGCTTTCTAATATATCGACCCCAGCAATTTCAGTTTTAGTAACTTGCGCCGATTTAACTGCCAATTTTGTTAGCTCCTCAGTAAGTTCTAATGGTTTTACTTCAGCACCAGCGTATACATTTGTCTTCCAGTTATCACTTACTCTATACATACCAGCAATCGCTTTATCTCCGATTACAAAGATTCTAATATCTCGGTTATAATGCTCTATAAACTCTTGAAGATAGAAAACCTCGTTTAACTGTCCTAAGGTAATTATTACATTTTCTGCAAATCCTTTATCATTCAATCGAGAAATTCCAATGCCCTTAGAACCAAATAAAGGTTTAATAATTACATCGCCGCCAAGTTCTTCATACATATGAATTGCATCATGGGGATCTTCACAAATTATTGTTTTGGGGGTTGGAATATTATGTTTTTCTAAAAATACTGATGTTAAAAATTTATCACTCGCAATCTCTAAGGATTCCCTTGAATTAATCAATCTTATTCCATACTCTTCAATAGCCCTTAATATATCGAGCCTAAAAAATATCTTTTGAGTTACATTTGCCCCAAAACCTCTAACCAGAATTCTTTTCGGTTCAAGATTGAGAAATTGATCTTCAAATTTATGGATATTAACTTTCACTTTAATGGTTGAGGGAATAAAATATTGCACTTCATATCCTTTACTATTAAATTCACTTGTTAATAATTGAATTTCCGGGTCCTTAGGATTAGGAGTTATAATCATGGTATACATTTTTTATTCCTTGTAAGAAATTACTTAATTGGGTAGGATCAATATTTATAAATTGAGGCACTATAAATATATTTAATTTATATGAAAATATAGATGAACTCAATGGACAGTCAAGAAAAAGAAAAAGAAATCGAAAAATTAAGCAAAGTGCTAAGTAGCATTCAAAATCTATATTATAAAAAAAAAGAGCAGCTTGATGAATTACAATTAGAAATATCTGAATTAAAAGTTATGCTGAATCATCTTAATTCGATTGTCTCAAACAAATCTTTTCATAGTGCGGATGAATTATATCATAGTGCTTTGAATACGTTAGAGAAAGAGGAAAATTCGGTAGAGGAGTATTTTCAAGAAGAAGTTCCGGCTGAGAAAGCGAAAGGAACCAAAATAAAACGAAAAATATTTTCTAAAGATGACCAAGACCTGTTATGTGTTCTAAATTTTATTGATTTTAATCAAATTCAAATTAAGTTTATTGATCCAGACGTAAGAAATATAAAAGAATCTTGTGAAGAATTTGTTAATATTTTCTTAAGAGGAGCGTTAATTCCAATAAAAGAGAAATATCCCGAAATGAAACTAGATTATGTTCATTTTAAAAACTCTAATATTATTGAAAAGATAGAGATCTCGAATATAACCTCTATTAACGATTATGATTTAATTACGTCCAAAATACGGGAATTGCTTTTTATAATCAAATCTGAGAAATAATCTCATAGATTAGCAACTTTTATCATTAGCAAAGAAATATATTGAGATATTATTTTGTTTTATTAAAACACAAAAAATTAATACATACGTCCATTTTTAATTATATAAATATTGTAGGAGTGTAGGTAATATTGGCGAAAAAGAAAAAATCATGGCTACAAATGCCACAAGTACATTCAAAATTTAAAGATGAAGCTTTAGAAGACGTTTTAATTAATAAGGCAGTTCAACTTTTATCCCCTGGAGGAAAGGGTGACCCGCCATCATTTATCTTTCTCTGCGGGAATTTCTTCGATGTAAAAGGCTATGTTTATAGCGCTTTACGGGCATGGAAAGGAGCAGTAAAGCCCACAGATAAAGGTGGAAGACAACCTCTATTAGAAGCTACATTCGCATCTTTATCAGTATATTTAAGTTCTTTATTATCACTTCAGGCCGATTTTTATTTCGCGTATGATGAGATCAAAGAACTTTTACTTACGAATAAAAGAGAAGATTTATGGACAATAGTAGAAGAAAAATTACCATTTATTTCATTGCCTCCTAAAGAAATGTATGGTAGCCAAGTCTCACCGATTTCTCCCTATTTTGTTATTCAGCAAGATGAGGATCTCACTCTCGGGGAGATCTATCCAAGTGTCTACTTGTCAGAGATAATCACCAATATTAAATCAAGATTTTTTGTATTTTTCCAACATGAAGGGTATTCTGCGTTTGGATTTTTCAATTCTTTACCACCTCGTAAAAATTTTGGATTTGAGAAAAAAGCAAAGGCATTTACCGGTGAGAGCAGTTCTGAAAATATCGTAAAATTTGTCAAGGGAGCCAAAAATCTCAAGGAAGTGATGATTGGCTTTATTAATAGCCACAACAATGCATTCCTTGAACAATATCTCATTGAAGATTATGAATTATTACTAAATAAGCTACTGGAGGGGACCTAAAGTGGTGAATATTGGCTTACTTGGAGATATTAGTGTTGGAAAAACGAGTCTTTTAAGATTGTTTGTACGATACTTAAATAAAGGAGATATTGAAAACGTCGAAGGTGGAAAGAAGTGTACCGTAGTCAAAACAGACTTCAGCGGGGAAGCTACTCTTCCAGGCGGCGAAAAGGAAGATAAACTCAATCAAAAAGAAACAAAAACAATCCATCCAAACAGAGTCGTTTTTAGAGAGGACGACACCAATAAAGCACACACCATCTTCGGACCTGGGGGGGATGTTAACCGGGCAGTTGTGAAGATGGGCGTTATAACAATATCCCGCATAGCTACGCAGATTATTGCCGTGTTTTCATGTGATAGAGAGATAAAAACTCAATTTGAATTTTTTAACGACATTCGATTCTTTCCAGATCAAATCTATGCCTGTATAAACAAAATAGACTTAATTGAGGGTAATAAAACCCAAGTAAAAAAGACAGTCGAAGATATGAAAAAGGAAATTGAAGCCTTTTTCAAGTCAAAGAAAATCGCAGTCAAAGATTTTTTTGTTACCTGTGGCGAGACCGTGGAAGGCTTTGAAGATATTGAATCCTATAACGACCAAGTTGCGCAAATGATATTGCAAATAACTTCTGAATAATAAGTTTTTTTCTTCTTTCTTAAACTAAATAAAAATTATCTTTTTCATAAAGGAATAAACTTCAGTTAAGTTATAGATTTATTATAGCTTTCTCTAGCTCTGTTATATAATTCTATTGCATTGTTTTCATGCATGCAATAAGGTAATTGCTAAATTTTACCTCTTTCAGAGTTCCAAATTTTTCTTTAAATACAACGAAAGGAATTTAGTTTCATAAACAAACAAATAAATATTTAGCAAGATAAAGAATGACAGAATCAGAAGGGATTAATCTGGAAATTAAAGAAATTGAAGAGGGATTCCCTGTATATTATACTAATGATAAAGGGAACAGTATATTTGGGGATGATCATAGAATAATGATGGTAGATGATATTTACAAGATGAAAGGCATTAATTCAGACCTAATTTTCGGACGTTGGCAGGCAAAATTTTATCATTTTTTCGAAAAAAATAATGGAATAGCTTTTACAGTGAATGCGTTTATTGACAACTTTTTTGAAGAGGAATTACAAGCTGATGAAAAATTCGTCGAAGATGAGTTAAATAAAATGGTAAAGGACAAAAAAATTAAGGGTGTATATTTAAACGGACATTATTATTATCATTTCTAACATGTAAATTAGAACTATTAGCTAAAAATTCAAAGTATTAATTATTTGGACCTTAAAAATTAATACTGTAATTCTCACATTTCAAGATTGTAAAATGCTGACTGGAGTAATCTAGTAATTTCGTGAGTTTCATACTTCACGACTACGTCTATAACTGCAGGTTTGTTCGAGTTTCTAGCTCGCTCCAAAGCTGGTTTAATATCATTCGGATCGGTAACTTGCTCTCCATAACACCCAAACCCTTCTGCACATGCTCCGTAATTAAATCCGGAGAATTCAACGTCAATATAGCGTTGTTTCTTAGCAAATTTCTGGAAGGTTTTCATGGATCCCCACGCATTGTTATTCGCAACTACGTATATTAAATTTTTTAAACCTAACCTTACTGCAGTTTCTAAATCCTGAACGTTAAACATAAAAGCCCCATCGCCCGCGATGGCAAGTACCTGTTTATCTGGTTTAGCTAATTTAGCCCCTAATCCGTATGGTATAGTAACTCCTAGATGCCCCATACAAGCTGAGATAAGAGTTGACAAAGGGGGTCTCGGCTTGTGAAGGTTAATTTGTTCTAATGTAAATGCTTCAATCTCTCCACCATCGGCGATAAGGATGGCGTCTTCGTCCATAAATTCAAAAACTTGACTTACTAGAAACCTTGAACTAATCGGTTCACTCGCTTTCGATGCCTTATTTTTGATATTTGCAATACTGTTCTTTTTAGCTTTAATGAGTTTATCGAGCCACGACCTTTTTTCAACTCTTTCAAAATTTTTGGCGTTCTTAACTATTTTTTCCAAGAATTTTTTGCAATCGCCTACAATTCCCAAAGTTATAGGTTTATTACGGCCGATCATGGAAGGATCAATATCTACTTGAATTAGTTTCTGGGAGTTTTTCCAAAAAGGCTCCATACCATGGCCCATAACGAAAGTAAACCGACAACCAAGAGCTAACACCACATCTGCTCTTCTTGCTGCTTGTAAGACGACATCATTACCCATTGAAGATCCAATTAAGCATTCAGATGCATTTGAAATCGTTCCTATGCCCATAAAAGTTGTTATCACAGGGATTTGTAAATATTCAGCTAACTCTCTTAATTCATCCCATGCCTCTGCTCGTGCAACTCCACCACCCGAAATTATTAATGGTTTTTTCGAGTTTAACAATAAATCTAATGATTTTGATATTATAGTATCATCGATACTAGGATTAGAAACTGCTCGGTACTCCTTAGGTGGAACAATTGGGAGATCTTTTTCTTCAACTTTAGATAAAAACGCATCTTCATAGATCTCTAATAAAGCCGGTCCAGGTCGATTTCCTGTGGCTTCTCTAAAAGTTTTTTGAACGGCGTATGGAATTTCTTCAAGTTTTAGCACACTCTTTTGGTATTTAGTAATTGGCTTAAACATGGTTATTTGGTCGAGGTTTCCCTGCAAAGTAAACGAATCCGCATATGTACTATTTACTTGTGGAACAATAACTATGAGTGGAATGTTATCACTCCATGCAGTCCCAACTCCTGGAGCTAAATGCAACGCTCCTGGTCCAACTGTACCCATACAAATTCCTGGTTTGTTGGTTACTCTAGCATACGCATCTGCTGCGTGAGCAGCAGCTTGTTCATGCCGAAATAATACAGTTTTAATGCCTTGTTCCTGACCCCATCGACAAACAGCATCGTATACATTTAATAATTGTCCACCAGGAATACCAAACATATATTCTATTCCTTCTTGAAGGAGACACTTTATTAATACATCTCCACCATTCATCATCTCTTTATTTTGCTCCAAAACTTACACCTTTATTATAAAAACTTGGATGTTAAGGTTAGTTTTAGGGGTATTTAATACTTTTGGAAATATTTATTGCTTTATCTTTAAAGCTAATTTTACAAAGAGTCTTTCTAGATCAAGTTGATACCCAATTAAAGGAGTAAGATTAATGTGATTTAAATTCCTATCAAACTTCAAATAGCCTTTCTGCTCTAGTTCTCTTAAATCCTCTATAACACCTTTCTTTTTTCGAATAGTTTGAATTTCAGTAATTTTTGAGATTCCATCAGGATTTTTCAGACAGCAAACTATAGTGCAAAATAAAGTGGCTGCTAATCTTGGTTTGTTTTCGAATGGGTTTGCTGAAATAAGATCAGAAACTTCCGAATCATAAGAGATAAACCAATGAGAGTTAATAGGATTGTATCTGATTTGAAGTCCTAACGGTTCAATATATTTGGATAAATTAATTATTAAATAGTGGAAATGTCCGCTTTTATTTTTGGTTTTAACATTAAGAGTATGAAAAATTTCGCTCTTAGTAGCACCTATTACATACAAATTATTTTTATTGCTCAACATATGCATTAATATTGATATTTCATTCATTTTTTTATTTCCTCCCTATTATAAATAGATTACATTAGTTTCTTTTAGATATTTTAGTGTACCTAATTGGAGTAAATGCAAAAGATACACAAAATTTTCATAAATAACTTCTTGTTCTGTATAATCTTCAAAAATATCTTCAAGTGAGCAAGGCAATTTTGTTCGAATGGAGTTAAAAAATTTCATCATTTTTTCGGTAAATTTATGTTTCGGTATTTCTAATAGAAAATTATTTTTAATTTTACCTTTGCGTAGATGCTCAATTGCTATTGGATCCCCTCTGTCAATACTTAATCTATTTTGACTTAATTCTAAGAAGTCCAGTGAGAGTGCGTCAATTGTGAATAATTCTATCCAACATTCATTTAAAAGGGCATATATTTCTAAATCAGAAGGATTTGAATTTAGATAATTTAGAAACTGTTTTTCAGATTCTAAAGAGCTGAGCATCGATCTTAATTCATCAAATTTTTGATTGAGTAGAATGCAGGCATTTTTATAAGTTTCTGAACTTTTTTCAAGATTTTGGACGGTTAAAGAGTCTTTTAATTCATCAAATAATGGAACTAATTCAAAATCAAGTAATTTAATATCTCCCGAAAGAATTTTTTTTTGGATATCATCTATTCTTTCATTTAGCTCATGAGTAATATCCTTAACTGTCATATTTCACTCTTTTCGAATTACTTTCGGTTTAAATATAGTAGAAACTTCATCTTTACCTGTCCTTGCAACACCTATTAATTTTTCTGCAAGGAGATATAAGGCATTTGATGATTTCGGTAAGAAGATTATCATCTGGATATTTGGATTTTCGTTAAGAGTGGACTCTATCATTTGATATGCAACTTCTGAATTTTTATCATCGAGAAACATCGCTGCCTCATCTAACATGCAAAGTGGGGAGGGTTTTAATTCTTGGAGAGAAAGTATCAAACAAATTGAGATCATAGAAACTTGACCCCCACTTAATGCTGTACAGGATCGTAATTGATTTTTTGAAAGTGCCGCTTTTATTTCTACTCCTAAATTCTCAAAATCACCTATTAATTCTAGAGAACAATAGGCTTTAATTTCAGAGGATTTGAATTTATGATTTATTTTCGTTTTTAAATCGTTCAGAACGTTTTCAAATTTAGTATAATAGGTATCTTCCATTTTATTTTCGGTCTTTATCGCAGCATCAATGTCTTTTTCGATATCTTTTTGATTGCTTGCAATATCCTTTAACCCAGTTACGATTTGGTCACGTTCAACAAGGAGCGAATCATCAATATCTAAAAATTTGATTAAATCTTTGTCGATTTTTAATATATCCATCTGTACTTCTTCTATAGACCTTAATTTAATCTTTTTTTCTGTAATTAAAGGGCCAATTTGTGAATTGATTCGATCTAAATCTTCCTTTTTCGCATCTAACTTTTGTCCTATATAATTTAAACGAATGTTTTCCTGCTCAAGCTGGACATTGATTTGAATGTTGTTAATATCAAACGTTTTTTTCTTCTCTTGAATATCCAGCTTTTTTTCATTTAAATCTACTATTTTTTTCTCTACTTCAGATATTTTATCTTCTAACTTCCCTAATTTATTGTAGATAGCGTATGCTTCTTTATGCCGTTTTTTTAGATCCTCATCTTTAGTCTTAAATTCATGATTTAACAGGGAAATAGTATGATTTTGTGCATTTATCTTATTTTCAACTTCGCTTAAAATTTGTTGATTTTCTGTATGTTTTATATTCCATTTCTTTTTTTCACTATTGTATACTTTAAGCTCCGTAGGGATTTCTTTAATGCGATCATTCCACTTAAAAAATTGAGGGCTAGTTTTGGATTGAATATCTTCTATTTTAAGCTCCAATTCTTTTATGTCATTCTGGAATTCAGCATTTTTATTTTCTAAAACAGTGCGATCTTTAAAAAGTCTATTCTTCTTGGCTGTGAGGCGTTGCTTTTGGCTAAAGATATATGCTAGATCGTGATATGCCTCTTTTTTTCTTAGAGTTTCTCGTTCCTCTTTATCAAATTTAGATAAATTTACATCACATTCTAAAATCTGTTCCTTTAAAGATTCAATTTCTAATTCTAATTTGTTGGCTTGTTCTCTCTGTGTACCTGCACTCAATAATCCTTTTAAGGGTCTTATATAGGGAGTTTCATATACATACTTATATGAGGTTATTTGTTTTCCTTTTAATGTTACGCATTTACCTTTAAAATTATAATTCTTGTATAGTTCCACTCCACTACGATAATCTTGAACTACCATACAATTCCTAACTTTAGAATAAAGTACTTTTTTAATGTCCTGATCATTATCAATAACATCAATTAAATCTATTAAATATCCAATTGCGCCCTTGGTTGTAATTGGAGGATATTTGCTAATATTAATCTTTTTAGGAGTATAAATATTACAAATAGCCCTATTGTTGTCTCTTAATCTCTGCATTAGGGTCATTGTTTCCCAGTCTTCAGCAATAAAACTAAATAATAATCGTTCCCCTAACACAGACTCAATAGCATAGCTTAAAGAATCTTCATACTTTAAATATTCGACTATCGGCCCTTTAACTCTTAAATCACGTCGTCTTATTTCTTCTTTAAGCAGTTCTATATTTGATTTAAAAGGATAAATAATTTTTCTTTTCCTAAGAGATTCTTGGAGATGATTAAATTTTTTTAATTTTTTATATCTCTCTTGTTCTAATTGTTCCTTTTTAAGCTGAATTGAAAATTGTCTAGAATTGATTTCTCTATGTCGGTTGTCAAGCTTTTTTAAAAGATTTTCTGTTTGGTCTTCTAAAAACCATTTATTTTGATCAAGTTTATGGTCAATATCATCGAGACCTTGGAATATTTGCTGAGTTTCATTATTAATTTTTTTAATTTCATCCTTATTTGCTAAAATTTCTTTTAGTTTACTTTCTTTTTCTGAGACTATTTGATTAAATTGTTCCACAAATTCTATATTACGGTTAATTTTTTTCTGTAAATCATCTTGTTCCTTAATCAAATCGTCAAGATGTAGTTCAATACTATTGATTTTTTCTTTAATTAATTTAATCTCTTGAGTTAAGCTCTTTTTTTGATTCTTATAGTTTTTAAGTTGTTTCTTCTCTTTGCTAATTTTCCCAGTTAAGTTTTTTAAATCTTGGGTAATCATAATTTCGTCTGATTGCCATTTTTTAACTTCCGCGATTAAATCTTTTCTTTTTTGCTGATGTTGCCCCAACTTGCTGTTAAGATAATTTATAATTTGATCTGTATTAAAAACCTTAGCCTCTAATTTTTGAACTTCCCTATCCACCTTTTCCTTTTTGACTTTTATCTCATCAATTTCTACTTTAGCTTTAGAGAAGTCTCTTTGAAGATATTTAATTTCTTCTTTTAATTTATGTCTATTAGCCCACAATAGTTCATCTTCATATTTTCTTTTAACCTCTAAGAGTTTATGTTTTTGTTCTAATCGCTCAAGTTTGGGTTGTAAGAGATCTAAGCTAATATTCAACACATTTTTTTTACTCTTTAAGGCATTTAATTCGTTATTTAAATTCATAACGCTATGCTTCTGTTGTAAGATCTCATCTCTGAGGCTTTTTAGTCCAATTCCCTCCTCAAGAAAATTGCATAATTCTGTAGGTTTGAGGTTTTTGATGGCATCAATTTTACCCTGGCTAACAAACGCAAAATGGTTATCGGGATTATACTTAAAATCACTAATAAGTTTTTGAACTTCTAATACTTGGGCTTTTCTAAAATCTTTATCATTTTTACTTTTAATTAAGAAATGTGGCGACTGACCTCTAATGACAGTTCTTCTAATTTTTATCAATTCATGGTCCTTTTGGATATGAAGCTCAACCATGGCATGGTTTTGTCCAAGCCTTATAAAATCCGACCACTTTTTATAGCGCTCATCTCTTTCATTACTTCCCAAAGCAAATTTAATTGCCTGAAAAATAGAAGTTTTACCAGACCAATTAGGTCCAATCACAAGTATGAATTTTTTATCGTCAAAAGTTACCTCATCCCTTTTAAAACTTAGAAAATTCTCTAAGATCACTTTTCTAATAAAAACTTCATTTTTTTGGGATTGGGCAGCCATATTTATAACCTCACACTATTTTATTTGCCAAAAGCTCTCTTTATTAGATCAACACGTTTTTTTGCTTTCTCTAAATTAATCTGTGCCATGCTAGGGGAATCATTTAATATAAAAGGATATTTTGCTACTAATTTTCTCTCATTATCTTCAAGAACTTCCTTTTTATTCAATTTATCAATAATTATCAATAATTCATTATAATTCTTTGATGCCGCATTTTCATAGAGTTGATTTATCATGAATTCTGAAACGGACTCTTCTCTAATTTCGGTTAAATATTCATTTTTTTTTTCCACTAAATCTTTTCGATTATCTAAAATTTTGATATCTTCTTTCATACTAACCTTTGTATTATGCGTCATCCCTATTGAATTATTACTTTCTGGAGTCGCAAACGCTGTTGATAATATATATTCACCTGATTCAATTATATTAAGCAAAGTATCAGTAATTTCATTACTGATATCATTAAGATCCGCATTTAAAAAATGTTTGAAAATACCCATTTTTAATAGTTGTTTAATATCATTAACTTCCCAATTTTCAGTGTATTTTACAAGTGTGTGAATATCAAACACAATTTTTGAATTCTTTTCTGCAAAATCTTTTAGGTAGGTTTCTCGCTCCACACTATTTAGAAATGGAATTTTAATAAAGAGATCAAATACATTAAATATTCTTTCTGAAATGTGCACTAGTTCTTCATAATCGTAATTTAGCCAAACAAGTATAGAATTATTATTGATAAAATTAAATTTTCTATTTTTATTATAAAATAAATCTAAAAAATTATCTAAAATACTTATATTTTGCAAACTGTCATTCAATTTAGGTTTCTGATTGATTAAAATTAACTTTTTATTGATAGTTTCATCATTTTTAGAATCCTTGTGTTTTGCATTTTTAGGTTGCTGTGTAGATCTATCCTCTATCGGTTTATTAAAATAATCTACGATTTCAGCAAAGCAATTTAAAAACTCTTTAGGACTATTTAATACCTCAGCATTATCTAATTCAAAATACTCTAAATAATAATTACTTGAAATTAATTTAAAAAAGTCAATAATATCCGTACCGGGATTTAAATTTATTAGAAGCCCTCCTTTTGGATCTAGATAATTAAAAAGTTCTAATTCCTGGGAATTGGAAACTACAAGCTTTATAAAATTAATTATTTCATTATACTTATCCCGATAAAAGAGACTATTCTTATCAATATGAATCTCTGAAGGTGAATACCTTTGAAAAAATCTTAAGAATTCCGTATTGCTTTTTAATTCTGTCATTTATATATTAACTTCACTTTTTTCTTTCTTTTTTGGATATTAATTTAATGCAAAACCGCATATATAAAATGATTGCTTGCTCAATTATCACTTATATATTTTACGGTAAACATTCTTCCGACAATAAATAGCATACTTATATCCTCTATAACAATAGTTTACTTAATGTTATAGTATATCTATAATGTGTAGAGGGTAATGATTTTATAATACTGAATAAATGAATCATTTCTAGTCCTTAAATAGAATTAAATATTTTATTCAATATTTTTAAAAATACTGTAATTGTTCCTTTGTTAATCCGTAATAAGAATAACTCCCTTTTTTCCAACTCTTTATTAAATTTACTTTCTCTAATTTTCTAAGATGATGAGATATCGTAGATTTTGATTTATAAAGGTATTCTGAACAAAAACATTTTGTAGGAAAATTTAAATTTTCATGACTCACTCCCTTATATCCAATTGGTTTCCCTCAACAATTACATGTTTTAATTTCTTTATTATAATTTAAATTAGATGTGCTTTTTCAGCTAATATATAGGCCATTTTAGAGAAAATGTTTTGAACATTTTCACCCGTTTTAGCAGAACTTTCGATATAATCGCAAATTTTATGCTCAATTGCTAAGTCAATTGCCTCGTTCATAAGGATGGATCGTTTTTGGTTTAAATCTACTTTACTTCCAATCATAATAATAGGAACATCATCCTTTGCATCATTTAATCCTTTTTTAAATAGTGTGAGCCATTCATTTATATTTTTAAAACTTGTGCGTCTCGTAAGATCAAACATGATAATCCCTCCAGATGCTCCTTTTACATAATCAGGAAGAAGATGTCTAAATCTTTTCTCCCCTGCAAAATCCCAGATTTGTAAAGTAATCTTGTGATCTAGAATTTCTATAATATCAATGAAAAATTCAACTCCAAGTGTCATATTTAAATTATCCTTAAAATTCCCAGTAATGTACCGAGTCAATAAGGAAGTTTTTCCAACTCCTCCGTCTCCAAATATGCATACTTTGAAATAATTATTAATCATTATGAATTCGCTAGAAAATTTCTAAAAAAATTAACCTTTAACCCAAATTTTACAAAAATGTTATCAATTTTTTATAAGAATAGCACTCTTTTAAACCTTCTTATCATTAATTTTGGGTGATTATAAAATTCATTGATGGTGAGAGTTTTAATAGATGATTGAAATCACTAAAAATATGAATCAAATAGAGAGAATTGAAATAATAAATTTTATTTTATTGAATGAATTAATCGTTTTTAATCATTCAGCAGAATTAAATACTTTATTCAATATCTTTAAAAATAACTGTAATTTTTCCCTTTTTAATCCATAATAAGTATAACTCCCTTTTTTCCAACTCTTTATTAAATCCGCTCTCTCTAACTTCCTAAGATGATGAGAGATTGTAGATTGTGATTTATTAAGGATTGCTTCGAGTTCACAAACACATCTATCTTTCTCTTTCAGCGAGTTGAGAATAATTAGGCGTTCCACAGATGCAATAGAGGTGCCAAAATCAGCAATATTTATAAAATCTTCATCATATTTTAAATATTGACCTAAATTCTGTAAATCCTCGAAATACTTACTTGAACTACATACACTATCACATGCACATAACATATCCATCAGTTCAGCCTTGCGTTTTGTATTCATGATTAACACTTTAATGATAAAATTAGAAGATTCTTTAATTCTCTATATTATATATATAAATCGATAAATATAAATCTAATTGATTTAAATAATCTAAATCGATAACTATAAATTTGACAAATTCTATTAATATTTCAAGCCTTAAAAATATATTTTAAAATATAAAAAAATTAAAAATGAAAACTAATTCACTTAAAAAATTGAAAGTTGGAATAGTATCTGATGGAAAATATGGTGAAAGAGCTTTTGAGAATATAAAGAGGAACTTTAAAGTATACTGGATTCTCGTTCCAGACATACCTTCTAACATCATGTTAGATGATGATTTAGAACTTGATATCCCTGATTGCGATTTATACGTTTCTTACGTTAGACATCCAGATATTATCTTGGAATTAGTAGACCTTCAAAAGCCATTGATACTTGGCGTATTACCGGGTGTTGGTCTATTAAATCAAGCAAGAACCATAAATCCATATGTAATTCATGCTCCCACCATGTGTTCTCTTGAGAATGATACAGGAATTCCAGAAATTGACATATTTACAACCTATTACGGAAGGCCAATTTATGAGCCTAAAATTGATGAAAGTGGAAAATTTAAAGAAATAAAAGTAAAACGCTCATCATTATGCGGATCTTCTGAAGCAGGAGCAGATTTTCTTTTAAATAAGGAATTCAACACTGAAAACCTTCAAAATTTTGCATTAAGTGTTTGTCATGAATGTCGCGCGCCCCGGTTCGGCCATACATGTGATAAGGAAGTTGCTGGAGTCAATCATTTAGTTTCACTTTTAAATGCGATATCTCCTGAAGATTTGTCTCAGATTGATCAAAATTTAAGGCTTTTCATCGAAAGTATGAGAGATGAATACTCTAAAAGAATAAATAATTCTAGAATATTATTAAATAAAGTTAGTTAAAAATGAGTGAAATAAATTTTAAAAACGACAGAATAAATAAAGCAGGAACACCTCATGAGCTAGGACTTTTCGGAAAGTTTTTACCCTTATGGGTAGCTTTATGTATTTTTGCCGGAATCGTCCTTTCTCAGGTTGTTCCCGGAATCAGTGAGACGATAAATTCTTGGACAATAGGGCAAATATCCATTCCAATTGGAATCTGTTTATTCTTAATGATGTATCCAGGAATGCTGAATCTCCAAGCATCTGAATTGAAGAAGCTTGGTAAAAATCCTAAACCTATCATTTTAACTTTAATATCCAATTGGATTATAGCTCCTTTTGTTGGTTTAATGATGGCAAGAATCTTTTTACAGGGTCATGAGCAGCTAGTCGTAGCAATTATTTTACTTTCTGCCTCCCCTTGTACCGCTATGGTCCTTGTATGGGGTTGGATGGCCAGAGGGAACCAAGAGCAAAACGTTACCAATACAAGTTTGAATACCATAACAATTATATTTCTTTATGTTCCTATTGTTATTCTATTAACTGGCATCCAAAATATTCCAATTGATACAACTCTATTAATAATCTCGTTGATATTTTTTATAGGACTTCCATTAGCATTAGGAATAACATCAAAAAGACTATTAACGCAAACTAAAGGGGAAGAATGGTTTGAAAGCACTTATCGTCCTATGGTAGGAAAAATGTCGATTGTGGCATTACTGATAACGTTGATTATCCTTTTTTCTTTAAACGGAGATGTTTTACTTAAAAATCCTGAACTTTTACTCCTAGTTAGCATACCTCTCCTGGTTGGATTTGCAATCGTCGTTAGCTATAATGTGATTATTACCAAGCTTTTTAAGCTAAAATATAGAGAAGCAGTCGTTACGGTAATCATTGGCTCATCAAGTCATTTCGAAATTGCAATTGCTACTGCGATTGCCATATATGGGATTGGATCTATTGCCGCCTTAGGAACCACAATGGGATTGTTCTGGGAAGTTCCTGTGATGCTTTCAATAGTTTATTTAGGACGATTTCTTCAAAAACGAGGCTTCTGGGAAGTGAAATTTCCAGAAGATTCAAATAATAATTAAATTTGAGGTGAATAGTAAATATGAAAGATGAAAAAGTAAAAATAAGTATTGTCAAGGATGAAAATGTAAAAAAGGTTGTTAGAGAAAAATATGGAATGATAGCAAAATCAAGCAGCTCCTGTTGTGCGCCTGTAAACTCATGTTGCACACCTATAAGTTCTTGCTGTGGAAGTTCCGAAACAGATATTATGAGTATGATTAGTAAAAACATAGGATATAGTGATGAAGAACTTAAATCTGTACCAGATGGGGCTAATCTTGGGCTAGGATGTGGAAACCCTGTAGCCTTGGCTTCATTAAAAGAGGGGGAGACTGTTCTTGATCTAGGTTCTGGAGCGGGAATTGATTGTTTTTTAGCTGCTAATAAAGTGGGAAAATCTGGGAAGGTTATAGGTATTGATATGACACCTGATATGATATTGTCAGCTAGAATGTATGCTGAAAAAAGTAATTACGATAACATTGAATTTAGACTCGGAGAGATCGAACATTTACCAGTAGAAACAACTACTGTAGATATTATCATTTCCAATTGTGTAATCAATTTAGTGCCAAATAAAGATAGAGCATTTCAAGAAGCTTATAGAGTGTTAAAACCCGGAGGACGCTTGATGATTTCAGATATTGTTTTATTAAAAGAACTTCCTGATTTCGTTTTAGAATCAATAGATGCTTATATAGGATGTGTTGCTGGTGCGATATTAAAAGAAGACTATATTAAATCAATGGAAAATGCAGGATTTACGAAGATTGAAGTGTTGGATGAAACTATGTTTCCAATCGATGTTTTAACTATTAATCCAAAAGTTATGGAAATAGTCAAAGAGATGAATATTGAGCCTCAAATGTTAAAAGACATAGCGAATTCAGTAGTAAGCATAAAAGTAAAAGCATATAAATAATAAAGAAATGAGCGAATGTAAGAAAGAATAAGGTGGAAAAATGGCCGTAACCTATATGCGTAGATTGGAGGAAGAACCAGAAACTTACGATTTAAAATTTACAGCTCTCACTAAGGGACTAAATATCAAAGTTCAAGAGTGGGTATTGCGTCGAATTCCTGATTCCCAATCAATTTTAGAAGTAGGTTGCGGTACTGGCGCTCTAGCATCGAAAATGGCACTTAAAGGTAATAATGTTGTTGCAATTGATAAAAACTTTCAAATGATTAATTATGCAATGCAAAATTATCCTTCTGAAGAGAATGTCAATCTTTTATATCAAATTGGAACATTTACAGAATTCCCAGTTGAGAAGAATTCAAAGGATATAATTGTGAGTACTTTTATGTTATCTGAGCTTAGACCATTTGAACATCAAATATTTTTGCGAAAAGCATGGAGTGCTCTAAAACCAAATGGTCGAATCATATTAGCTGCTGAATTTATTCCTTCAGGAATTTGGAGGATTCCTTTTAAAATAAAGCGTTGGTGGTTTAAAAAGAAATTACGTAGACTCAGATTAAGAACTACTTTCTTAGTAAAATGGTTTTATAATTATATTGAGCCAATCGGCTTTAAAATTCAAACCCTAAAAACTTGGAAACACGGTTCCATACAAGCTATGGAATTAGTAAAGCTAGGCAAAGAACCAGGATTTTATCGCCCCAAACCAAAAAAGTTTAAAGGAATCCGCGCTCAACTAAGGATATATCGATGTTTATTTACTGGTCAGATTGATCATGTTCCCATAGAACCCGGTATTTATCAATCCGGGCACCCTAATGAAAATTCCCCCATTATAGTTACAGCGAATTACGAGTATACATACATTAAAGTTATGCGTAACCTAAAAGGACTTGATGCGTGGGTTTTATGTGTAGATTCCAATGGAATAAATGTATGGTGCGCTGCTCGTGGTAATGATTTTGGAAATGCCCAATTACTTGAAGCAGTGGAGGCAACAGAAATTCGCAATCTTACACAGAAAAAAAAACTTTTACTTCCCCAACTCTCTGCTGGTGGAGTTGCTATACCACAATTACCTAGAAATTCAGAAAATTTTCCATTTAAAATTGTCTATGGCCCAATTTGGTCAAAAGATATTCGGAAGTATAATGATGAACAACCCGTAAGAAAACCAGACTCAATGAAAATTGCTAAATTTACGGTTTCCCATCGAATACGAGCAGGGATTACACATACGACTTTTCTTTTAAGAAAAATCTTTCTTTTACCTCTTATAATCATAGCAGGTTTGTTGTTAGCATTAAATTGGGAAAATAAGTTATGGTGGATTGGAGAATTATTCATGTGGATTATAATAACAAACGCAATTATCGCTTTTTTATTCCCTCTTTCAAATTTTACCAGAAAATTCATTAATAAGGGAATTTTCTTTGGAACTATTAATATATTAGTTTTAGGAGGGATTTCTTGGATATTGCATGGATCATTACTCTTTATTCTCTGGAACTTGAGTTTTTATTTTTGGATTGCATTTTTTTCCACTATGTCTTTTAGCGGATATACAATGTCAACAAGTCCAAGGGAAATTCAAACCGAATATAGGTTGTTTTTGATGGTAAATAAAATTTTACTTATTATAAGCTTATTTTTTTTAGCTTTTGGAATAATATTTTATATAATTTAAAATGAAGAATTAAAAAAAAATCATAAAAAAAATAAAAATGACAGAATTAAAATCAAATCAAAGTTCATGCTGCACTCCGCAAGCGATTGTGCTTCCTCGTATTTTTATAAATACTTCTACATGTACGGGGTGTGGCTTATGCGGAGAAGTATGCCCTTTCGGTCTCCCTAAACAGAATAATTCAGGAAAGTACGAAATACCCCATCCCGAACTATGCACTGAATGTAGTGCTTGTTTTAGAAACTGCCCTACACAAGCCATTATGATGCAAGAACAAAAAGGATGTGGTTGTTTATGGGATACACGTCAAAGAGCAAAAAATTCACAGCAAAATTTATGCTGTGGTTAAACTAAAATTTAAAGTGTATTAATATGGAAAAAGAAGAATTAAAAAAAATTGAAAATTCTTGTTGTACACAAAGCACATCGTGCTGTGGAAGTGCTGAGTCAGATCTTATCGATACATCAACTAATAAGGGGATTAAAAATGAATTAGATCCAAGTAAGCTAAATGTTGATATATATGTTCCTCTAGACGCCTGTGCATGCGAGTGGTCTCAATTTATGAATCTTATTTTTAGTGCCCTTACACCACATATTAAATATATTAAATATGAAACAAAAAACTTAAATTCTAAAGAAGCTCGAAGCCTTAATATTCGGAGCAAATGCGTTATAGTTGACGGAGAAAAAAAATATACAACCTCATATGCCTTAAAGAAAGATCTACCTAATTTATTGAAAGAAAAGGGAATCCTATAAATTTAAATTCAAATTAAAAGCACAAGGGGTAATTATAATGAAAAAGATTTTTTTTGATATCAATTTACCAATAAAGAATTTTCAAAAGGGTAAGAAGTACACAGTTGAAGTAAAAGACAACGCTACATTTTTAGAATGTCTCGCGATGGTTGATAAGCAAGAACTCGAAGATCCAAAATCCATTTTTCCTATAAACGAGGGATTTATCCACAATTATTTACAGTTATTGGTTAACATCGAAGAAAATTATATTTACGATGATGTAGGGGTATATGCTTATGGTCCGGATGAAAATGGACTTATGAGAAAATTCATTCCAATTAGAGATAATGTAGAATTTAACGTATATCCTGACAGTGAAATTCAATTACAACCTGATGTTGGATGTTGATGAGAAGCGGTGCAAGATCGGCTGGATATTGGAAAATTTAAAACAGTCCTACGTAAACGATATGGGAAAGATAACGATTATTTTGCACATTACTTTAAAAAAGAAAAAGAAAAATAATATGTTGAATGAAATCTTTCAAAAAATTGTAGTGAAAGATTGACAATAGGACCGCCTCCTATATTTCTTAATGAATAATTTAAAAAATCTCGTTATATTTTCTATCGTGAATATATATGGATATTTTCTCACATTTTTTATTTGCAATGCTGCTATGTGTTTACTTTATGAGGTCATCCAGCGAGGAACTTGTAATTTTTGCAGGTTTAATGGCAGTATTGGCTGATTTTGATGTTTTTTTGCATTCTTTTAAAGTTGTGAGAAAATCTAAATTGTTGACCCATAAAGGAATTTCTCACTCTTATTTTGCTGCTCTAATTGTGTCTGCGCCTGCTGCGGGTATTTTTTCTTTAATAACAGGAGAATCATTTCTACTATCTTGGATGATTGGCTTTATTTTTTATAGTCTTCATGTTACCCTCGATGCTTCAGCCGCATCTAAAATCCCTCTTTTTTATCCCATCTCAAAGAAACGGTTTCGATTTTTTATCGATCGGGCAATAAACCCTATATTAGCAATGATTTCAGGTATAGTTCTTCTTTTTTATTTGATTATTTATTTTGTTAGTCCCGAGATTTTTTATTCTGATTTAATATATTACGTCTCATTGTTTTATTTCGGATATTTAGCTTACAAAATACTTACTAAAATTTGGGTTCAATTAAGACTGCCCAAAAATCAAAAATATATCCCCGGAATTCTTCCATTTGTTTACTATATTTACGAAAACCACAATTCAGATGCTAGGCTAATATTTACACTCTCCAAAAAATATCAATTTCTTCCGAAAACTATGAAATTAATAGAAACTGAAATTATAACTGGATCTAAAGAAATGGAATATTTTAATAAAGCGAAAACGCTTAGCAAAAACTATATGTTCTTTTCTAAATGGGAGGCAGTAATTCCGATAATCTTAGACAATAATCGGTTTGTTGTTGTATTGCTTTTTTTAGCCGAAAGTTATGCTAATGGAAGAGCCTATACACTTGAAGTTGTTTTTGATAAAAATTCAAAAGAGCTGGTCCATATCTCTGATGGATTTGGTCGTGGTTTAACTGATTACCACAGCTAAAAAATAAAAAAATAAAAAAATACCTCTAATTTTTTAAATCTGAATATTCTAGTTAGCAAAAGGCAGTGCCAAAGTAAGGAAATACGAGAAATCTTCAGTACACGAGTATATTTTGGAACATCTCCTTCGTTTTTCATACCTTTCTTCTAACGTTCTAGTTTTATCATTATTTAATTCATACATAGTTTATTACCTCTTCTTGTGAATCATAAAGGATATCAGAAATATTGTGTGAAATTACTTTTATTAACCTTCATATGACGATTTATTGAAAAATAGATGATTTTGATTATGCAGATTAATTCTATAGTTAATTTCTTTTTTAAAATATAATCAATTCTCTCTCGTTTGAGTTTCCAAACTTTTTCTTCTAATATAGAGCAAAATTTTAAGAATGATATAAACACCTATAGCAATTACACCTATTGCTCCAACTATCATGAAAAAATACGCTGCGCCAAGATTTCCTTCAAAATTTACTGTGTCTAAAATCATCTTTTTTATTAAGGAGTAAATTTTCAAGTTTAATAATTGTTTTATAATTAATATAAATAGAAACAAGATAAAAGAATTTAACTTTCATGTTAGAAAATGAGATTATTTTAAAAATAAGGAATTTTGCTATTGAGAACTCTGAGAAAAATGATATCCATGGATTTTCTCATGTTGAGCGGGTGTATGATACATGTATTAAGATTGGCCGCAAATTAAACGCTAATATGAAAGTACTAAAAATTGCTGCTCTTCTTCATGACATTGGTAGAATTGAAGAAAAAGAATCTCTTCTAAAACGAAATCACGCAGAAATTTCAGCATTAAAAGCCAAACAATTTCTAACTACAAATAATTTCAATCTTTCCGAAAAGGATATTGAGAATATAGTTCATACTATAAGGGCTCATTCTTTTTCAAATAAGATTGCTCCTTATACGCTTGAAGCAAAAATCCTTTCAGATGCGGATAAATTAGACGCAATTGGTGCTATAGGAATTTTTCGGACCATTGGATTTACTTTACAGAAATACGGTGGAATTGAACAAGTGATTGAGCATCTTGAAAACAAGATTTTAACCTTAAAAGATAAAATGTATTTAGATTATACACAAAAAATTGCCGAAGAGCGCCATAATATTGTATTGGAATTCTATAGAAAATTAAAAAAAGAAAAAATTAGTTAATAGGAAAAAAATAGAGTTTGAAAAAAAAATAAGATTCTGAGTTTTTATTATTTTAGGGGCACCGTTAAGGTTTCCATATGATACAAATCTTCAACCACAAAATCCAAATCAAGCCTATTAAGGGTTTCTATTAACGGATAGCTATTCTCAGGATTCCATCCATATTCTTTGCATACTTTTTTGTAAAAATCTTGATAATATATTATAATTCCTTTTGTAGGACCACGAGTAAAGGGAGGATTCCCAAAAATTCGCCCGTTTAGCCTATTCTCTGCAATATTAACTCCTTCTCTTAGGGTGAATGTTTGCCTTAAAGTTTGAATTCTTAATCCAGTTTCTTCAATTTCCTCTAGAGTGATCTTCCACCCTGTAAGAGCGTTAATAAGTTCTCTAATAGGATATTGCCCAAAATAGTTCGACATCATGCATAATCCTGCGCAATTAACATATTGACATATTCCATTTACGATTTTTTGTGCTTGGACTTTTTTTTTATCATCTTTTTGCCAATTCTTAGGGAATTTCAAGCCTTTTAAGAACACATCAGGGCTTCTCATACCTGCTGCCATGTCAACACTTGCTGCTGTATGTCTTCCCGGTGTTGGATCAAAAGCATATGAATACCCTAATGAAGCAAAGTGAAGCGGACTATGCATTCCTATTTCCTGCCCTAAAGAATGAATCGAATATTTTTCACTCCCTTTACCAATTTTCTCGGCGGCTATTTTACTTCCATCAGCAAGAATATCGCCAATCCCCTCTCGCTTAATAATTTTCTTAACTAATTTCACTATTGCTTTAGAATTTCCCCAAGTCAACTCTAAACCATCTGTATCATTTAAAGTTAAAATACCATTTTCATAACATTCGATTGCGAAGGCAACTGTTCCACCCACGGAAATTGTATCAATTGCTGCGCGATTACATAACTCATTAATTTGGAATATGGAAAGTAAATCATCATTTAAAAGCATCCCTCCGAAAGACGCGCACGTTTCATATTCAGGGATGTGAGTTTCTTCTAAATCTACCTCTGGCACCTTCAATTTAGCTCCGCACTGAACAGGACATGTAAAACATCCGTAGTCTTTAATCTTATATTTTTCAATTTCACTTGCGGAAATATTTTTACTTACACTATAAGGAAAATCATACATGCCAATTCCAGCCCAATTTTTAATTGGTGAATCACCAACTTCTGCCAATATCGTATTACCTGTAGAAGTACCATATCTCCTCCAGATTTCTCTCATTATTTCAGGAGACATTGAGGTATTCATCCGAAATCGCCTTATCATTTTTGCCATTTTAGGAGAGTTATTGATAAGCCATCTTCCAAAGAATCCCGGTTTTTTTCCTTCAGTTTCGCTATGATACGCCCTTACATTTTCCATAAAGTTATCTCGATCATGATATTCTACTTTTCGATGTCCTTTTAAAACTAACATTTTGAGTTTTTTCGAACCCATCACTGCACCTAATCCAGACCTGGCAGCAATGCGCCCTTTATCATTTGCTATCCCTGAAATTAATGAAATCTGCTCACCTGCTTGCCCTATTCCAGCAGTTTTTATATATTTTCCGTGCTTTTTTTTCAGTCTGTTTTCCGCTTCAATAATATCTAAACCCCATATCTCTGATGCGTCTAAAATCTCCAAAGTTTCATCGATAATCAGAATATATTTCGGTGTATTAGCCTTTCCTTTAATGAAAATAGCATCATATCCGCATTTTTTTATCTCTGGTCCAAAAGTCCCTCCTGAGTTTGAATCTCCCCAAGTTCCCGTTAAGGGGGATTTACCCGCAACCATATATCTTCCTGAAAAAGGTGCAGGTGTGCCCGTTAATAAACCGGGAAAGAATCCAAATATTGATTCAGGCCCAAGTGGATCATATTCTGATTTAGTATTATCATAAATAATTTTACATGCTAAACCGTATCCACCTAAAAATTGTCGATAGATTTGATCTGGAATTTTCTCTTCTTTAAAAGATTCATTAAATAAATCAACCCATAAAATTTTACCATAAAAACCTTTATTCATCTTTATAATCACATCCAATGTTAATTAATTTTTAAAATATTTTTACCCAACTCAATTCTTAAGATGGGGAAAAAAAATTTGTTAGGTACGAAAATGTAACCTATCTTTAAATAAGAAAATTAATTTATACTATTTAAAACAAGAAGAGAAATAATACTCATTAATAGAGTCATACTACATTAACAGAGTTTGACTACACTTACTTTTAAATTAAAAAAAATAGGCATAAAGCTGATATCTTATGATAAAGATGGATAATGGAAAAAATGGGAAATATGGAGCTCATGACAATTATCGGGAATTAATAGAATTAATTCCCACCATCCAAAATGCTGTCTTGAAAGGATTAACTCGTGATTTAAAAACCCACGTATATGATGCAAAAAGGATTAGAATAAAGGCAACAATGTACAAACAGGTATTTCGATTAATTCAAAATAAATGGTCTCTTGAAATTTATTACACGATTGTAATGTATAAAAATTGTGGATATAACGATCTCAAAAGAGCATTACCTGGTCTGAATTCAAGAACCTTGACGGATAAACTGCAATATTTAGAAAAAGAACATATTATTTCGCGAACTATTAAGAATGAACGTCCTATTAGAGTAAATTATGCTGTAACTCAACGTGGTAAAAGAATGTTCCTTCTCTTGGTTCCATTTATGGTTTATAGCATACTACCTCCAAGTATTATAAAACAATTACCAGATATTAATTCAATAGAACAGGATGTTGATTCATTAATATCTCAAGAAATTGAGGAAATTCAATATTAAAAAATAAAAAAGGGCATTTAAATCCTCACAGTCGATTCCGTGGTTTTGGAGGACAATAAAATACAGATGGATTTGTTCCAGCTTCGGGTATAAGCTGGAATCCCTCCCGAGATGCGATTTTTTGTGAAACTACACTATCAGGGTCATTCAGATCCCCAAAATAGATTGCTTGACCCTCGCAGCAGATCACACAGAAAGGTTGAATCCCTTTATCTATTCTGTGAACACAAAGATTACACTTTTCTATTGTATTCTTGTCTTGATTATATAGGATAACATTATAAGGACAAGCTGCTATACATGCTTGACATCCATCACAGTTCTCTTCTATATAAATAACGGGGCCATCTTCTCGTTTAACCAATGCTTCATTGGGACAAGCTGCTACACAAGGGGGGTTAGAACAATGATTACAAAGACGTGGCAACCATTCAAATCTTACATCGGGATATTGTCCTGATGGCGTGTCTTTTTGGGAAACATTTCGAGTCTCAACTTGAATCCAGTGTCCTATTGAGTTATTCTCAATTTTACAAGCGACAGTACAAGCGTCACATCCTATACATCGTTCCTGGTCAATAACTAAACCTAATCTTTTGCTCATTACTCTCCCTCCTTATATTTAATAACTTCCACTGCTACATCATTCATATGCATGTTTGGCTCATATATTTTATTTTGAACTGGATTGATTATATCATGTGTAAGATGGTTAACACTGCCCTCTTTAAATTGATCAATCCACCAACCTTCGGTAATATTAACAACTCCTGGTCCTACGGATTCACTTATTCTTGCTTTGAGCGTGGTTCGGGCTCTATCATTAAAAACAGTCACTATATCATCATCGGAAATATCTCTTGCCTCCGCATCTATCGAATTGATTTCAACGATAGGTTCAGGATTTAATTTAAGTAAAGACTTTATATTAGAAAACATCGAATGAGTGCGGAAACGGCTGTGACCTTGGATGAATGTTAAAGGATATTTTTTGTCTCCGGGAGTAATAGGGGCTTCTATAGGTGGTAAATAGACCGGAAGTGCTTGCCCGTCCTCTACAAGTTGCTCGGCATAAAGCTCAATTTTTCTCGAAGGTGTTCTAAAATTTAAAGGAAAATTTCCTCCCTCAGGAAGTGCTCTTAAGAGCATAGCACCTTTACCTAAAGTTTCTCGATTATATCCTTCTAATGAAGAATGATTAGTTATCATGTCAATCATTGCTTCTTCTCCACCTTTAAAGTAATCTCCATATCCCAGTTTTTCAGCCAGCCCGGCGACAATATTTACATCAGATTTAGATTCATATAGCGGCTCAATTACTTTTTGTTGGAGTTGTACATAGGGATAAGGATGGGAGACAAAATCAGAAAATTCTAAGAAGCTACATACTGGCAATACAAGATCCGCATAACGAGCGGAGGGTGTCATAAACAATTCTGTTTGTACAATAAACTCTAATTTTGGATAAAACTCGTTTATAATCTTGTTATGGTCAACGCATTGGTTTAAAAAATTGATAAAAGAAAACCATAGAGCCTTTATAGGATATGGCTTACCGGAAATTACGGCTTCATATAAGTTTAATATACCGAGCCTATGAAAACTTGGTTTGTCTGGAACTGCTTTAAGAAATGGATCCCAGTTCAGTACTGCTGGCAGATAACCCGAGCTAAAAGAAGTTGCCACATGACCGGTTACGCTTGCAACAGAGCATAACCCTCTTAAGGAGATGTCTCCGTGATACGTTCGAGTAAAACCCATATATGTAAAAAATGTAACATTATGAGTAGTTCCTAACTTTTTTGCTAATTTAATTATAAGATTAGCATCAACACCGGTTATTTCTGCTGCTTTTTCCGGAGGATATTCATGAGTTAATTCTTTTAAAAGTTGAAAGGCAGGTTTACATTCAATTCCATTTACATCATAAGTTCCTGTGATACTTGCAGATTGTACATTTTTTTTCCGAAGTGGTTTAGGAGAATTTGAAGTTTCCTCCCAAATAATATATGAATTGGCTTTTTTATCTCCAATATCTTTACCTCGGAGAAGTTTACCTGTATCACTTCTTACCAAAAAAGGACCATTGGTATGTTCCCGAATAAACTCTATGTTGTAGAACTTATTTTGAAAAATTACATTCATTAATCCCAACGCTAAAGCGCTATCTGTACCAGGTTTTAATCCCAGAAACTCATCAGCTTTAGAAGCTGTCACAGTAAAGCGTGTGTCAACAACTACTACTTGCGTACCGGCTTCTTTTGCGTCCATTATTTTTCTCATAGTCTGAAGAGGCATAGATTCTCCTGGGTTTGCGCCCCACACAACTAGCAATTCAGGCCAATTCCTCTGCCAAAACTTCCCAAAAAGATACATATACGGAAATTGACTACCAAAAATAACTCGACTCCCGCATGGCAACCCCGCATCCCCATAACCCCAAGCACTTACTCGAGTACTCTGAGTTAGACTTGCTATTCTAAGGTATGCTCCAAATTTAGTTGTACCTGCGCCTGGACCACCTAATACCCACCCGATAGATCTCCATCCAAATTTATCTGCAATACTTCTAAAGTTTTCAACAATAATATCGTAAGCTTCGTCCCAGGAAATTCGTTCAAATTTTGCTTGACCTCTCTCTCCCACACGCTTCATAGGATATTTTAAACGATCAGAATGATATGTGATATCCAAACTAGAAAGCCCTCTAAGACATATTCTCCGATCTATTTTATTCGGAAACTCCGCAGGTTCTAATTTTATGATACGATCTCCTTGGAGATGAGCTAAAATACCACAAGCATCAATACCACAATGTGCTGGACAGGCAGTTCTTATTTTCCTTATCTCATTATTATTTACTGACATGATAAAAGACTATGCTCCTTATTCTAATTCTAATAATCATAATATAATATTCAAATATTTTTTATATATCAAATTTTAATTTAATATTTTTATAATATATTTTTTCTTTTGAGAAAATTTATAACTAAGTTAAATAATTCTTGATATGATTATATTATGGCTGAAGATGAAGAATTTAATAATGAAGAAGAAACTGATAGTGAAGATGTGAAAAAAGAGAAAGAACAACTGGAGAGTTTAGGTGTTTCTAGTACATGGAATGTCTTGACTGACTCTAAAAAAGAGAAGAAAGAAGAAAAAAAGCCCGAATTTCGAGGATTCAATTAGTGAATTACGTCTTTAAGATTACATTTAAAAGTATTGGAAAATTTTTTTCGGCTCCATGGATTAGAAATAATCTATTTTTAATAGGAATTACTGCTTCATTCCCAGCCAAAATCCATTCTCTTTGGATTTCTTCCTTTATATAGACTTTAGCACCTACATATCCATCAAATGTCGCATCTTCTATCTTTAAATCTATAAAACCTGGAATATCATGATTCCTAATTTCATATTCAGTTTTGCTTTTGTATGTTGCTAAGGCAGCTTTTATCAAGTTTTCATCAGTTTCAATATTTCGGTCATACTCAAAAATTATAAGTCCACAATCATTAGTAGGAAATCCTTTAGCAGCTACTAATTCATAATCAAAAATAGTTCTACTAAGCGATTCAGAACGTTCAATGACTTCCGATTTAATCCCCCATTTACGCTCAATAAGTGGTTTTAAATATTTTATAAAACCAGGATGAACATTTTCTAAAATTATTTCTTTTTTCTCTTGAAATATTTTTTCAAGATTATCCCCTATGAAAATATAAGAGTCTTTAAGTTGCTTCAATTCGGTTTCATTCTTGTGGATGATTTTATCTAACATTTTAATCGGTGAATTTGCGACATAGTGCGTTCTTTTAGGTTTTTTCTTGACTTCAATACCCTCTACCCAACCTTTTCCAATTAACCTATCCAGAATTCCATATATGGTTGTGCGACCTATTTCTAGATTATCCTTTAACCTTCCGACCATATCACCATTCGAACCCTTCTCTAATAACGCTAGATATACTCTTGCTTCTTCTGGAGTTAAACCAAACTGTATGAGTTTTTGAATGTATTCTTCATTAACCAATTAAATCACGTTGATTTAGGAGTAAAGTCTGTTAAACACTTATAATTTTGAAAAATATATAAATGTTGTCACTAGGTGACGACAACTTCAATATATTTAAATATAAACAAAATTTTTCTCTAAATAGTAAAAACTAACTTAAAGAAGTGAAAATATGTCTAAAAGCAAAAAAAGAATTCCTGAAGGAGAGGCAATTTTAGATATGCCTGAATTAACCATGGAAGAGCTAAATGAGAGCTTTAGAAAACGAATGTGGGAATACAAACAGTTTGTGAAGTTCCTTATAAAGGGAGTAGGAATTAAGGATTATTCTAAAATATTAGAAATCGGTCCGGGACCAGGATGGATTACAATTCTTTTAGCAAAGGCAAATCCCACATTAAAAATAACCGGTTTGGAAATATCTGAAGATATGATCAGGGTAGCAAATGAAAACAAAGAAAATGAGGGAATATCTGATCAAATTGAATTCATTCTTGGAGATGCAAAGAATATGAGTGAAATAAAAGATAAAACTTTTGATGCAGTGATCTCTCATGATAGTTTACATCACTGGGAAGATCCCATTAGAGTTTTTAATGAAATTCAAAGGGTGTTAAAAGAAAATGGTGTGTTTTGTATTAAAGATGGGCGAAGAGATATTGGTTTACCCGCTAAATTTATATTTAATATAGCAAAGCTTTTCATTTCTAAAACCATGAGCTATTATTGGAAAACGTCAATAATGGCCGGATATACTCCTGAAGAATTAAACCAAATATTAAATCAGACCAAATTGAAAAATAGATATGAATTAAAAACCGATTTATTTGATTTAATAATTCATAATAAATAAGAAAAAATAAAAAATTAAAAAACTCTTTTTTATGCTAATTTATTACTAGTTTATTATTCTTCCTTTAGGAATCTCCTTTTAATCATTTCCGGCATCATAAAACCGATATAAAACATAATCGCGCTTATGACTAATATCACGCGAAAAGGTGGAAAAGACAAAACTGTTTCTAAAGCCGCTCCTATCAGATATATCAGAAATGCTAAGAGTAAGAATTTTCCCTTTAATTTAATCTCGGGTTTCTCTGATTGTAATGATCTATAAGCAAAATAAAAACCAGATATGATAAATATCACCAAATCCAATAGAAGATAAATAATTAAAAATACTCCTAAATCGATATTAACTGGGTCTACAAGCACTCCTAAGACAGAAATATCTGAAAATAGGAAATATAGGATTAATACCTCGAAAATTAGAGCATAGATAATATATGCACTAATTAGGGGTTTGAAATTCTTGATTCTAGTGAGGTCGTTTAATGCCACAAACCATACAGTTAGCGTTAATGAAATAAATGAAAATGTAATTAAAATATACCAAAAGATTGATAATCCGACACCATTAAATAAATAGACTAAGAAACTAATCGACGATCCCCACCAGGGTTTACTCATCACTATCCACGTTATTCCTACTAGAATAAGAGTTTTTTGTTTGAATTCTCTATATTTTAACGCAATTTTTAAGCCTATTATTACCGAAAAAATTACAAAAAGAAGGCTAAAAAGACCATTTATCACAATAGTAGTATCAATTACCATGTTAGCTTATGCCTAAGAGTTTAATGTTTTTTACAAATACCATGTTTTATTTGTATTTAAACCTATCTTGAACGAAAACGGCTTAAAAAATAAATTTAAAAGTATTAAATAAAGATAATTTAAAAAAAACTCAATATTCAAGAGAAAATGTATTTTTAATCCAATCTTCAATATCCTTATTTGAATTGCTTCGGGGTTGTGCACCTTTATAAATATTAATTTGTCGCTCTTCTTCCATTTTCTTGGAAAGATCCCGAATTTCTGTTATATTCCCATTTTCAACTTGAATCTCAACCACCGTTCCAAAAGCCATTGGCCGCTGAAATCCCATATGGACATACATTTGCTGGATGAAATCTTTTGCTAACAATACTGTTCCTGTGAATTCTGCTTTCAGATTTAAATTTTGATAGCAATAGTCAAATATAGAATTACCCGTCTCTTTAGCCGTTATAGGTTCGACTCCATTAATCTCAGGAGGTTTTTTCGCATTTACTAACATTCCATCTAAGATTAAACGGTCGTTTGTAAATTTATATTTCATCACATACCCCCGCCAGCATGCTGTACATCTAAAATAAGATTGTATATCAAAATCTTCAGGAATGGGCAACTTACCACCCTTAAGACCCACAAGGGAAAATTTATCTCCATTATATAAAAATTCATCTGGGATTTGTGCTGTCGTGATAAAAACCTCCCTCTAATATAGTTTTAAAATAATATCCATTATGTTTTGAAATTTCTCTTCTGAACCCCATATTACATATATTACGTTATCGATTGGTATTGCAACTTCTTTTATGGCAACAACCCAATCATGACCAATGTTATTTGCTATTTTACTACCCTCTTCAAACTTGAGAAGTATTGATGCTCCTAGATATTCTTGGACTTTAGTATATTCGATTTTCATCTCTTCAAAACCAGGGATGACACCCTCATTTTTTAATTTTTCAATCTGTTCTTCAATTTTATTATATACTAGATCTAGTTTATCACGAACTCGCAACTCATCAATTATATCTTTATCATATTCGAAGAATATAATTCCGAAATCTTTTTCAAGCCCCATTATACCTAAAACATCAATGTCAAAGACTTCCCTACCCAAAGATCGAGAATCTTTATAACGTTCAGAGATATCTTCCCAGCCATTGCTAATGTATTCGTCTATTAACAGTCTGAAACTTTTAAGAATTTTTATCTCTTCTTCCTTTTCCTGAATTATTTTATTTACCAAGTCACCTATAGGCCTTGCTACATAAATTTGTGTACCTCTTGGAGTTTCTAAAACCTTCTCAACCCAATTTTTTTTCAAAAGCCGTTCTATTATTCTATATATTGTAGTTCTTTTTATAACTAATTCTTTATTCAAATTACCTACTGTTTCTCCTTTTTCTCCTTTATTAAGTAAGGTTAAGTAAACTCTTGCCTCATCCGGACTTAATCCAAATTTCTGCAATCCTAATGTCTGCAATATTTTGGAAGTATCAAATAAAAATTTAGTAGAAACCTCTTTGGTAAACGGATCTTCTTTACCTAATAAAACATCTGGGGCCATATAAGGTTCTTTTGTACTCATTAATCTTAATGTTCTTGAAGATAGAGTTATAACATCAATTAGCTGAACTAATGTATCCCCTTCATCCAGAGAAATTTTACAAATTATCCCTCTTTCCTCATCTTTAAAACCAACTATAAAATCTTTTCGATTTGAAGAAAATGCAACTAGCTTGTCAAAGGTATTTTGTATAACTCTATAAATTATACCCATTATCTGAATTGTTTTTCCTTTCTCAGATTCCCATACAGAATTGATATTTTCTATATCTCCACCAATATCCCAATTTAATGTAGAGTATATTAAATTGTATATTATTCTCTTCTTTTCTTCCTCTTCTCCCTTTTCTTCTTCAATTAATTCTATAATTGCTACAGAATTTATATTTAAATCAGATTCCAGAAATGACTCTGCAATTTTTTCGTAGTTGGTCATATAGAGAGAAATTCTTTTACTTTTCATATGATCATTTCGTTATATAATTATAGTATAAATAAAAAAATAAAATAATTTACCCGCGAATTTTTTGATTTTATAGTAGGCTATTTGTATTTGTTTTTGAATTTTTCTTTTAAGTCTTTCAGCAAATCTTTCATACACTCGTTTTCTTTAGATCTTTGAATACGTGTAAAATCATTTAGCATTGAAAATCGCTCTGTTGGGGTTTTTTTTGCATTCTTTTGTTCATCTGCTTCATCTGATAAAAGTATGCAGGGAATACCATCTATCACTCTTATTTTCACCAAATTCCTCACCCTAATTTGATATTTAAGATAATTTGGATCTTAGAAGCATCGATGGATTACCTGAGGTCCCATTTCTTTATATTCGCGCCGAGTGATCCACATCCTATTAAAAGTCTTCAGAGATGCCAAGATCGACCCCCCGATCCACACAGAATACATTCTTTCGGGAGGGGATATGATCCTAACATCTACAGAATCCGGAATCTGTTCCTTAATTTCTTTAGCTAAACGCTCCTTGAATCCCGGATACATAGTAGAACCTCCCGAAAGAACGATATTCGAAAAAAGATCTCGCCTTAAATCTACATCACACTCGTAGATCGCCCCTACTATTAGATCATCTAATGGTTCCAGTTCTTTTCCTACAGCCGACGGATTGAAGAAACATTCGGGTGCGAGAAACCTCTCCACACCTACATTTATAGTTTCTCCATCAGGTAACATGAAACTTTTCTCCATTCCTGCCACTTTTTTGGAAAGCATTACCTCCTTTTCCGGATCTAAAGCGACATAACAGAGTTTTTCTTTTATGTCCCTGACGATCTCCATTTCGGCTGAACTCATAAGGGTCACTCCTTTTTGCCTCAATAGCCTCTGCAAATATCTTGTAACATCACGCCCTGCTAGATCGACTCTCTCGATTGCATGACTTAACGCAAAGCCTTCAAAGATCGGTACAATATGGGAAACTCCATCACCGATATCTATGACCGTTCCCGTTACACGTCCTGAGGCATAAAGAGATAATACTGCCTGAGTTGCTACATATAATGCAGGAACGTTAAAGGTTTCAAACATGATTTCGCCCATTCTCTCCCTATTTGATCTCGGATTTAATGGAGCTTCGGTTAAAAGTACCGGATGCTCTGAAGGATCTATTCTTAAGTCTGTGTAAAATGTATAATGCCAGATTCTCTCCATAGAATTCCAGTCATCGACAATTCCATGCTCTATGGGAAAATTTAGTTTCATAACTCCCGAGAGTTCCGCAGCCTCCTCTCCGATATAATATTCTCTGGTAAAGTGTTTATACTCGGAAAGGATATTGTGATATTTTGGTGTGCCGATCATAGTAGGAAATACTGAACGAGGTTGATCCTCACCCGCATAACCGTTTTTTGAAATACCTGTGCCGTTGTCTAAGACGATTGGTTTTGAAAGTTGCTCATGATCTGCCATAATTTTTTCCTCCACTTTAATATCTTATTTTTTTTAGATTTTTATTGAGGAATCAAGCATGAATTTGATGATAAAAGTATTGTTTAGATTGACTTTGCCTAAAATCATCTACCGCAATATATTATCCAAATTCAGTATTGATTCCTTTGTTATTTTTTCCAAATTTTTATTACTTGATAATATAATAAAAATTCTACCTATATAAATCTTTGTCACCCTTCCGTGACAATCATGACACATGATCATAACATGTGATTTAACAATCGAGGAAAAGACATTTATTGATTCAAAAATTGCAGAATCAATAGGATAAATATATTTTAAACAGTATAGACAAAATTCTTTGAGGGAAAAATTAAAATTACATATAATTTTTAAAAAAAATTGAACTAGGTAAGAAGATAGCAAAAATTACTTAATCTTTAACGTCAAATTATTTAAATAGTAGTGAAAACATTAATTTTTAGGATTAGTTCTATATTTAATGATCTACCTATCAGCATCATTATCATTACTTGATATTTCTTATTAAAATAATGAGGTTAATTTAATAACTATGGCTAAACAAAAATATCTAATTCTAATTAGTGGCTCGATGAGATTTAAAGAAGAAATGACTTTATTATCAACCAAATTAAGAGAATTTGGAAACAATAAAATTATTGAACCAAGCGATGATATATATTATCAAGGCATCGGTCTTATCGAAAAAGCAAAGAATCATAAAATTTTTGAAAAACTCATTGAAAATGCTGATTTACTCTTAGTGTATAATAAAGAAGGGTATATTGGTCTTTCTTCAGCAATGGAAATACAAAAAGCTTTAGATTGTAAAGTTCCTGTGAGGCTTTTGTTTGAACCTGAAGCAATAGAGTTCAAGGCATTTTGTTTGCATCCAGAGTATGATTTTAAAGTAGATGAGAGAAATTTCTTCTTTTCAGAAAAACTATACTAATGTAATTTTATAAATCTTACGCTCTTTAAACATTACGTTGGAGCATTTAGAGCACTTAATCTCATAGATGCTTATATTGAGGACATATTTTATATATTTATAAAAGATCTAAGTCGAGGGATGTCTCCTTTTAAATGACTGTTATATCTAGTTTTGGGAATTGTTTCTTGAGCTCTTGAATTTTATCAAATAAAGGAGAGTTTTTTGGAATAAAAGAGATGAAGTACTATTTCACAAAGAATCTTAAAAATCCTTTTTTTTTAATTTTTCTTTTTAATTTAGAAGATGTTTTTATACTATTAAGGAGCTTTATAAGGTAAATAATCTATTTGATTTGTGATGCACGGATTCGTATCACTTTTAGATGAAAAATATTCGGGAAGAATTGAGAAATTATGGGATTTAATTGAAACTAAAACGGGTCTTTCGGGGATCAAAATAGTTCCCTATCCACATTTCGCTTGGCATGTTGCTGGGAATTATGATTTCAACAAATTAGAAAAGATAATGAAAGATTTAAGTGAGAGTATACCATCTTTCGAGATTAGAACGGCGGGCTTAGGGATTTTTGCTGGTAGATCACCAGTATTATATTTAAAAATAGTCAATACCATTGAGTTACTCAAGATTCATTCAAAAATTTATCAAAATGCACAGACTATTGCGGAGTATTCAAATACTTTATATGCACCTAATAACTGGGTTCCTCACATCTCACTCGCATTGGGTGATCTCACAAAGGAAAATATTGGAGCGGTGATTAAATTAGTAGCTTTTAAGAGTTTTTACTGGAAAATTCGAATAAATAATTTATCATTTATTTATGGGCCAGCTGGAGAAATTGGAAAACTTAAATTCAAATTTTTATTGAAAGAATAATTGCATTGGAATCCTATTACTAAGAAGGTGGAAGAATATGGAATTGTTAAGAGATATTTTAGATAATAATGAGAAAATATTCTGGATAAAAGAATTGAGTCGAAGAACTATATTACCTTTTTATTATGATAAGAAAGGAAAAAAAAGAAAGGCAAACAAAAGAATTCAGAAGTATTATGAAGCAATGAAAGTACCTCGCTCTGATAAAATTTTAGAAGACTACCCTATTATTCTTACTCTTACCAATAAACACATCATTAGACATGAAGTTAATAGATATGATTATCCTTTATGGTATGGGAAATACGATATTTCCCATATTTACGAATACCGTAAAGAATTTTGCTTCTATAATTTGAGTGAATTAACAAATATATGTAAAAATATTAATCCTAAAAAAAAGAGATATGAGCTTGGGCTTTATTTTGATTTAAATGAAAGAATTTATGGTGATGATGCCCCAAATGTTTGGTTAGATAACTTATCGAAAAAAGATTACATAGAAATTCTAAAGTTTTTATTAAGAATTGTTCCCCATGTAAAAATCGATTATCTTTTCAAAAAACAAAAGAAATATGAAAACGATCTCTATAACGAAACAACTAAAGATGTCTTACCATCATATTTAGTAAAAGAAGAAATAAAAAGGACTCAAACATGTAAATTCTGTAATAAGAAAGTGGATGCGGATACAATCTTCTGTCCCAACTGTGGAAATAAAATTGAATTTAATCATAAATAAAAAGTAAATAGATACAAACAAATTAATACAAAAAAAGCAAATAATACATATGGAAGAAGTAGCTCAAGAAATGGGAACATGTGAAAAGTGCGGGGCAGACATCAATCTTGCTGAAGCGTGGAGAGTTGATGAGTAATTTTACTGCTAAAAAGCATAATAGATTTTTTTATAACAAGTCAAAAAAGTATGTTTGGAGAAGAAAGCCTTTTAAAATCAAGAATGGAAAAAAAAAAGAAAAAATTATTTCAAAAACTTCCAATGACCTATTGGTTAGCGATTCTCATTTGTGTACTACTTTTTTTAATCTTCGGGGGTTTTCTATGTATATTAGAGATATGTCCGTAAGAGAAAGATTGAGGAAAAAGCAAAAGATGGTCTGAGTTATTGTTTTACCACCTGTATTTACTTTATTTATTATGGGAATGGATAGTCATAGTGAAATATGAATGACTGAAAAGAAAGAATCGTTTACTACAAAGGAAAAAATCTCAGTCGGTATATATGGTTTAGTAGTAATGATAGCTGTAATAGGACTTCTTTTAAGGGGAAATACAAATTATGATGAACCTTCCATTAAGATCTTACTCGCATTAATATTTATTCTTACTCCTATATGTATTTATATTATTCTTGATGGTCTTATAAGTCTTAGGAAAGAAAAACAACGAGATTCAGAATAGAGAAAAATTAGAAAAGAACTGTACCTTAACGAGAATAAAATAGAAACTATACCAGATTCAATTAAGAAGCTTGTCTCTTTAAAAAAATTACATCTAATTATTTGAATTGTTAAGTTCTTCTGGAATATAAAAAAGGAAAAATATAGAAAATCCATACATTTTAAAATCCAAATGAGTATGATCATATTAGAAATTCTAAATGTTTTCAGAAAAAGAACATAAAAGGTATATTATAGCTAATAATTTTCGGAATGAAAAAAAGAAAGAAATTCTAATAAATTGCCCTCAAAAATGCGTTATCTGTTGTACAACAAATATCGAAGGAGATTTGAAAGTAGTTTCAGATATGGGGTACAAATCAAGATATATAAAAGTACCTCTCTGTAGCACACACTATAAAATACACAGAAAAACTACAGATTCGAAGATGCTATCTTATCCGTGCCTAATAATGTTTGGAATTATGTGTTTGGCTATATTTATTTACTTATTAATTCCCAATTATGTTTTATTTGCTATAATATCATTTTCAAGTCTTTTTTACTTTGCTTATACAGTATTTAGCAAAAATAAACTTAAATCAAGCATTATAGGATATATTTACTTTCGGTATTCCAAAAATGGATCTGTTATTGCCATAAGGGATTTGAATTGGGCAAAAGATTTCGAAAGAATGAATGAAATCCGTGAATTATCTTTTGATTCTAAATCCTATGAACAATATAGAAAAAAGAGCCTCTATAGTTTTATTATTATGATACTTTCTGGTATTTTTCCCCTTCCTATCTTGGTCGTAGCATTTATCTATGGAATAGATGAGCTATATTCTACAACTCAACTGATTGGAATTGTTTTTATACTCGTGTTTGGCATTCGGGGGATTTATTTCTATATTAAGGCAGATTTATTGAAGGGAACTAAATAAAGCTATAATTAGATTAAAAAAGAAATAAAGGGAGATAAATGGATATCTGAAAACATTATAAAATGATCCTATGGCTTACTGGTCTATTCACCCTCTCGAGCACTTAATGATCTTTTCGTCGAGAAATCTGAGATCTTCGCTCGCAAATTGAACAGATAGAATTTGCGAACAGAAAAATTTTATATATTTATAAAAGATCTAAGTCGAGGGAACAGTGTCAATGCATTTTTTTGTTCAATCATAAAACGTGTATTTAAGTCAAAATCTTGGTTTTTTACAATCTCTTGGATCATTTCTTTTACTACGATTTCATGAACAAAAGGAAAATCGCTTCCAAAAAGGATATGAGAAATATCAACTAATTCCATAAGGGAGCGAAACACATTTTTAGTTGCCGATAATGCGGTACTATAATAGAGATTTTTAAAGTATTTATTCAATCTCTTATTACCAAAGGTAATCCTCCAAGCGATATAGGGAGCAGTTCCTCCGGCATGAGCAAAGATGAATTTTATATTTTTGTATTTTTGAAAAACATTATTGTATAGCAGATTTGCGAGTGCTCGTGTCGTATCAAACACAAATTCTAAAACAGCCGATGGAAAACTGAGGCTGGGGAGCTTTTCCTGGGGCGGAGAATTAGGATGAATGAATACCACAGTATTTCGTCGATCCAATGCTGAGAAGAGATCTTCAAATTCAGGATCCCCAATATATTTACCATTAATGTTAGTAAGCATTCCCACACCATCTAATTTTAATGTACCTAATGCATACTCTAATTCATGCAGAGAAGCTTCAATATCAGGAAGGGGTAAGATAGCTAAACTTCCAAAACGATTTGGATATTTCTTTATTAAGTTAGCGGAATACCTATTGCAAAGACGTGCTAAATTTTTAGTAAATTCAATATCTCCAAAGAAAATCCCAGGAGAAGAGATAGAGGTTATTGCGATTGCAATATTTTGGCGATCCATGAGTGCTAAACTTTGTTCTGGATTCCAGGGAGGGAAATTGGTATTATCAACGGTAACAATATCAATTTTCGCTAACGATGAGAGATACTCCGGAGGAAGAATATGATGATGAATATCAATTCGATACGGTGCTATATCCATTATAAAGACATTTTGAACTTTTCAATTGTTAAGCTTTTTAATACTATTATATGATAATTGTTTTTAATCTTATAAAAAGTGATATTTAAGGTTTCATTGAAAGAATGAGACTTCTCCACTCTAATACTCGAAAAATGTTTGAAATAGCCTTAGACGTATAAATTCTGTGATAACAAAGTGGATGCGGATGCAATCTTCTGTCCCAACTGTGGAAATAAAATTGAATTTAATCTTAAAAAAAAATAAATAGATGAAAATAAATTTTATAACAAATTTACAGAATTACTATCAATTAAGTATAAAAGGTCATTAGATATGCGTAAAGTTGCTGTTATAGGTGTTGGTTTGCATCGCTATGGTAAATGGGATAATAAAACCTCGTATAGATTGGCTAAAGAAGCTATAAATGGAGCTTTGAAAACATCTGGCCTTGAATGGGATCAAATACAGAGTGGGTGGTGTGGGCACATTGGTCAAGGAATGACTGCTGGAGCAAGAATCTTTTCTCGATATGGCAAAACGGGATTATCTATAACTAATGTAGAGAATGCCTCAGCTTCAGGTTCATATGCATTTCGAGGAGCATATTTAGAGGTTGCATCAGGAGAATTTGATATTGCGCTTGCACTTGGTATTGATAAAAGATTTAAGGGATTAAACGTGTCTAAAGAGAAAAAACCAAGCCAACCAACACTAGTTATTAAAAAATTCGCTTCGGATGCGCGAGCCCATATGAAAAAATACGGTACCACAGAGGAACAATTAGCTATAGTATCTGTGAAAAACCATTATAATGCCTCTATGAACCCGTATGCACAATATCAAGAGGAAATAACTCTCGATGATGTGCTTAATGCACCCATATTGGATTATCCCCTAACAGCACTTCACTGCTGTCCAATTGGTGATGGTGCAGCAGCTTGTATTTTGGCAAGCGAAGATATAGTTAAGCAAATGGGAATTACCAAACCTGTATGGGTTATCACTTCTGTATCTAAGAGCGAGTTTCATCCCAAAATAGATTCTCGTGACCTTACTATGATTACTTCACAGGAAGCTTATAAACGTGCGGGTATAGGTCCGGACGATTTGGGATTAGTAGAACTGCATGATGCGTTCGCAATTGAGGAAATCTCTATATCCGAACAACTTGATCTTTGTCCGATAGGAAAAGGTGGCAAATTGGTGGAAGAAGGGTCCACCCAAATCAATGGGCGCATTCCAATTAATACAAGCGGCGGGTTACTAGCAATGGGTCATCCAATAGGACCTACGGGAATAGGACAGGTTGCTGAAGTTTTTTGGCAGATGCGTGGAGAAGCAGGAAAGCGACAAATACCTGATCCACCTAATCATGCCTTAACACAAATGATAGGTCTTGGGGGCACATGTATAATTCACATCTTCTCCCGTTAAATCCAACCTAATTTACATATAAAAGATTTGAATATACTTTTTGGTTTGAGAAAATTGAGTTATAAACTAATCTTTAGACAATATTAAAAGAATGCAAATAAATTAATATAAAAAAAGTAAATAAAACATATGAACGAAGTAATTCAAGAAAGGGGAACATGTGAAGAATGCGGAGCCGAAATCGATCTTGCTGAAGCATGGAGAGTAGATGAGAAATTTTACTGCGAAAAATGTTTTAGCAAATTAGAGGTCTAATCTTCTTTTTTTTATTTTTTTTAGATAATAGATTAATAAGAACATATTCCTAATATAAATTTTTTAGCTAGATTTCCTCATCGAGAAACCTTTAAAATATTTTTAGTGAAGATGAATCTTCAACATTTTAATGAAGAAAATAAGGAGTAAAACTAATCCAATTAATATCAAGAACATCAATAGATCCCTAAAAAGTAATAAAAGCATAAATGCTATCAAGCTTATGACTCCTAAATAAAACGTGACTACTATTCTGATAGGGAAATAATCCCCCTCACAATATTACTCAAACCATTTAAGTATGATTAAAAAAGGTGGTATGGAAATACCGTATATCAACAAACACACTACGAATAAATAAGAGAGCAATTCAGTTGTCTTATAAAAGTGACTATAATTTTTTTCTTAAATTTTTAGTTATTTTACTTTCATAATAAAGATAGGTTCCAATTGCATGTCCAATTAGATTTTCTTCTTCATCCCAGCACCGCATTTCTGCTACAGCCTGCCTTTTTCCCATTCGAATGATTTTTGCGCGTGCCCAAATTATGGTTTTTTCAGCAGGACGGAGAAGATGGAAACTCATTTCTGTAGTGACTACAAAACCATTATGGGCTAGAGCGCATGTAAACCAGCCTGCATTATCTAGTACAGTGGCAATTACACCTCCATGAATCCCATCTCCGGCATGATCTAAATGAGGATTATACGGTAGGGTGATAATACCTTGATTTTTTTCGTTATATGTTAATCTCATTCCAAAATTTTTGGCAATCCTCGCCTTTTCGTTGAATAACTTCAAAAAAAATCGTTTATAATTAGTAGGCATAATTGAACTTCATTACTCTTTTTTACTGAATTAAATGAGATCCTATATTACTAATTAGTTTTCTATTGAATCAACAATTGATTCTTTTTAAGGATAACTGAACAAGAGAAATCTTATTTTAATTATAAGTAGAAATTAAAGAAATCTCACATTTTACTTAAAATTACTCTCGATAAGGATAGAACGTTCGAATCCTATTTTCGGAGATTAAAAATAACATGAGCTTTGAGATAATGCAAAGATTTCTCATTTTAAATGGAAATTTCATTATAAAATAATTTTGAACCATGTTAAGGATAAAATTAGGGAGAAGTATAGTTTAAATAGTCTGCTTAGAATAACCTAGTAATTGAAATAAAAATTTCTGCATTATTCTGGATTTTTGTCTTTTGGTTAGTGTGAAACACTTCATACTTTTTCTTTTCAAAATTAAATTGAAATAATGTAGAGATTTTTATTTCTTCTCTTTCTTATTTAAATCGGAAAAAAGAGGTATAAGGAACTTTTATTGGTGCTTATTTTTTTAAATTTTTTGAAAAAAAGATTTCTTTTCTTTAATAAAGGGATCTAAAAAATATGATTAAGTTATTCAGGTATAAGGTTTTAGAACAGATTTATTTAAAAAAGTTTTTACATAAATGTAATTATAAAAAATCTAAATGAATATACCATGTTAGGAATGTCATTCATAATTTTAGGTAACTTTTTATTATTTTGTATGGTGGTCGCATTGTTTATCCACCCGGCTCTTGCTCTTGTTTTTTTGATACTTGGAGTTATTTGTCTTATTCTTGGAACCTGTCTCATTTCAAAAGGTTATATTTAATAGGGGCGTGTTTTAATTTTTTCTTTTTAAATTGAAATACATTATAAGTTAATATTAAAATAAGTTATAGGACATAATTAGAGAAGAGTTTAGTTTAAATAGTCTGCTCACTATTCCCTAGTAATTGAAATGAAGATTTCTACATTGTTTGGGATTTTTGTCTTTTGGCAAGGATAGAAATGCTATTCTTTTTCAACTAATTTAAAATGGGATGATGTGAAAATCTTTATTTCCTCTTTTTTTAGAAAGAATTATCAGTTATAATTTCAAAAATCAGTCTTATAAATTATCGATTATAACCTTGCAGAGGAAATTCCTTAATTCCCTCAAAAAGTAAAAATATTTAAATAGAAATTCAAATATTTTGTATTTATTGAGATTAAAATCCTCACCAAAACATATTGTTTTTCGAACAAAATCCCCTACTTGGTCCCCTAACCCTTGGAAATAATTGTGTGCGAGGATTTTTTTCTCATCTTTTTTCATCCAATTAAATTATTGATCATAACTATTTTGTTCAGGAGATAAAGCTTTCTATATTTTGTCGGCAATTTATTATTATCCAAATTACCAAAATTCAATACTTATGAGTTAGAAAATCTGTAGTTTCTGTGGTAAGGAAATTCAAGAAGATTTAAAGATATGTCCCTATTGTGGAAAAACTTAGAAGAACAAGAGATTCTAGTTCCTATGAAAGGACCTCCCAGAAGTGGATATAAAACACTAAATAGAAAAGAAAAAATTTAGATGTTTCCTCTGATCGCTGGAATAATGACAATTATGGTACTTTTTTGTCCTGCAGTATATGCTACTGAAGAAACACCCAGCATCAATTTTTTAGCTATAGCCATCATTTGATATCTTTCAAAAAAAAGCAGGAAAAAATATAATATCATTGACGGACTATTTTTACAAGAGTTTATTAAAAAAAGGTTTTTTAAAATGTCGGAAAAATTATGGCAAAAAGTGGCGAAAATACTAGTTAAAGCTGGTGGAAATCCTCTTTTTCAAGCCAATGACACTATGATTACGCTTTTCAAGACTTTATTAAATGAAGAACAAGCAGAGTTCCTCTTGAATTTCAGAAATCCTAAAATGACATTTGCTAGATTAAAAGAAAAAACCGGGATGGAAGATAGAGGATTAAGCACAATGCTCAATTCTTTAATGGATGAGGGAATCATCTTTGATATGCCTAAAAAAGATCCTAATAATTCAGAATATCATCTATTGGCGCCCATTCCTGATATTTTCGAATATTCTTTGGTTAAAAAAAATACGACAGAAAAAAGGAAGAAACTTGCGAAAATATACGATAAAATCCTTGAGGAGGCAGGTGAATTAACCCACAAAAACTATGAGACTTTGTTATCCATATTTAAAGATAAAATGCCCGCTTTTACAAGGATTCTACCAATTGATAAGGAGCTTATTATTCCAAAAGAAGAAACCTTACCATTCTTCGAAGCCTCGAAAGTTATTGATAGGTATGATACTATCTCATTATCCCAATGTCCTTGTAAGCTAGATAAGGAGCTTTTAGGTGATCCTTGCAAAGCGACAACAGATCATTTTAGATGCTTACATTTTGGGCACATCGGGCGTTATTTTATTGAACATGGATTTGGTAAACCAATCTCTAGAGAAGAAGCGAAAAAGGTGTTATTGGAAGCAGAAAAAGATGGTCTTGTTCATAAAGCTTTTCATTACGATTTTGATCTTGATAAAGAAGAAAATGCGATATGTAATTGCTGCAAATGTTGTTGTATTATTTTTCAAAGTTATTATCGAGGTATATGGCCGTACCATACTAAAAGTTCATACATCGCAGAACTAGATGAAAATAAGTGCAAAGGTTGTGGAGCGTGCGTCGAAAAATGCCCTATAGAAGCAATAACCTTGATAGATGGAAAATCTCGTACTGATAATAACAAATGTTTAGGTTGTGGAGTGTGCGTGAATCAATGTCCGGAAAACGCTAGAGTATTAAGAAAGACAGACCTTAGAAGCGTATTTATCCCGATACCCAAAGTTGATAGTTCTAATTAATATTATGAGTTTACCCAATACAAGCTTGAAAAGATTTGAGAAAAAAAAAGAAAAAAATAAAGTACGAGATTCAAACTATATCACGCTTCATAATTATCAAATTTTAGACCACGAAAAAATTACTTGAATGAGATTTCAAATATGCAGGTTTTGTCTGCATTGGGTCTGTTTTTAATGTTTTGTACTTTGATATTAGGATTTATTTTTTTAAAATAATTCTCATGAATTTTAGTGCAGCCATGGATACATGATACTTCTGCGGGATTCCCCTCTATGCATATATATTCCTCTAAATTCATTTGTAACATAGAATTCCAATTCGGGCAAGTTTTATACTCCCATTTCAATGAATCAGGAGTTTCTTCTAAATTTCTAATAACATAGCCATTTACTTTGCAAACTTGCGTAAGTACATGTTTTGCTTGTTCAATATCATTTCCTTCAGGTTCAATGAGCTGATATAAAAGATCAACAGCAGGAGGGAGTAAATCATCCCACATTTCCAATTCTAAATTAATGATTTCTTTAGGTCCCAACCTTTTGTAAGCATACCAAGACCACCCATTAGAAATATTATAAAGCATTTGAAGTCTTACCATATCAGCCATTTTTTTTGTTAGTTCTCTTACCATACATTTTCACTCTCTATATTTTTTTGATACTATTTTCGCCAAATAACTTAATTTCTATATAGATGATTAAGTTTATTTTTCATTTCTATTTAATTTCATTTAATTCATCTTAATATACAAATTTAAATTAGTAGTGACAACATAAAAGTAATCATTTATATGCTAAAAATGAATTAAATCAAAATTTTAAAAATTATGACAGAAAATACAGAAGAAACGAGTGAAATTAATCATTCCACTTTAGCAATGTTATCGTTCAATTGTTCTTTTTTTGGAACGCAGTTAATTAGTCTCATATATAATTCCCGTTTAATTTTTTTCTATGAAATTGAGGTTGGATTATCTATTTGGCTAATAATGCTTGGTTATGCAATTTATACAGCGTGGGATGCATTCAATGATCCCTTCATGGGGCACCTTTCGGATCGACCAAACAGGTTATGGAAAAAATACGGAAAACGCTTCCCATGGATTTTTGGTTCTTCAATTCTCCTATGTATGGCATTTTTCTTGATATTCATTCCACCAGATCCTAAAGTGAATGAATGGGCAACATTTACATGGTTTTTATGCGTGCTTTTCTTGTTTGATGGTTTACTCTCCATATTGATGATAAATCGAAGTGCTCTATTACCAGATAAATTCCGAACTGATAAAGAACGTAAAAAATTAGCCGGATTTTTTGTCCCCTTCTTTACTATTGGACTCATAATAGGAATGATGCTTCCTCCCTTGTTCATAACTTACGGAGATAGAACTTCATACGTTTTTATGGCAATCATCGCGAGCATTATAACTGTCATTTTCCTTATATTATCTTTTCCAGGCATGAAGGAGGATGACATAATGATAAAGCGTGCTTTTACTGCTGCTCAAGAGGAAAAAACCCCCTTTTTTGGAACGCTAAAAAAGGCATGGACGCAAAAAAATTTCAGGATATTTGTCTTAAATAGAATACCCATAATGGCTGCTAGCATTCTTTTTGTTGTGAGCACTCCCTATTATGTACGTTATGTTTTGAAAGGAAAAGCCATCATGGAAATTTATCTTTACGCCGCTTACTTAATTCCTGGCGTGCTTTTGGTACCTTTATGGATGAAAGTAGGAAAAAAGATGGGATATGTGAAACTTTACCCAATATTATGCTTTTTAATTGGAATTGCATTCTTATTTTCAATATTTATATTTGAGATTGTATCCGCAGTGATTTGTGTCTTATTTTTGGGTGCGTTTTATGGAGGATTAAATACCATATCGTCCCCAATTGATGCAGAAATGTTTGATGAGGCTGCGGTATTACATGGAGAACGCAAAGAGGGCACGTATTATGGACTACAATCAGTAATTGGAAAGGTAGGACAAGTACTCTACATAGTTATCTTAGCAATAATCCATACTTTAACAGATTTTGATCCAGAACGAGGCACGAACCAAACAGATTTAGCAATTTGGGGGATTCGGCTTCAATTTGGATTACCTACGGCAATCTTCATGTTTATTGCCGGATTTGTTTTTTGGAAGTGGTGGGATTTAAAACCTGAAAAAGTAGCTCAAATCCATGAAAAGTTAAAGCAGATGAATCTTTAAAGTTTTTATTTTTTTTTATTTTATATTTTTTAGTGAATATAAAAATGGTTGATTTAGAAGCTATTTATAAGGAAGTGGACGAACTATCCCGTGAAAAAGTAATGGAGATAATGAGCTCTCTAATCAATATTGACACAACCCATCCCCCTGGAAAGACTTATAGGGAATACGTGTCGGCTATTTCTCCTTACTTTAAAGAATTAGGGTATGAATTAGAAGAAGTAGTCATACCAGAAGAGCGTTACAAAAAATTAGCTCCCCATTTGAAAGGACCTCGAATTAATCTTGTCGGAATTAAAAATTACGGACAAGATAAAGACGTGAGCTTTTATGGACATATGGATGTAGTGCCCGCAACAAATGAAGGCCAATTAAAATGGCGTTTTCCTCCCTTTCAAGCAACTATGATAAAAAGTGGAAAAATATATGGAAGGGGTACCGCGGACATGAAAGGTTCAATGGTAGGTTTAATTTTAGCGTTGCAAATTATTGAGAAATTGAGCCTTATACCCAAATATAACATTAGAGTTTTAAATTGTACTGATGAAGAGGGAGGTCCTTATGCGGGAGTTGCGTATCTAGCCGAAAAAGGCTATGTGAAAGGTACTGTATTTTGCATGGATGGGGCCAGTACTCCTACAATCATGGTTGGTTCATATGGATCGATGAATATAATTGTTGAAACATTTGGAAGAAGCTGTCATTCTGCTGTTAATTTTATGGGGGTAAATGCTTTAGAACAAACAGTACCCATTTTAACAGAACTGATGAAACTTAAAGAAATAGTCGAAAAACGTGAAAGTAATTCTATTCCAGGACTCCCTAGACCTGGATCGAATAGAAAGTGGAACTTCTCTCCAATGTTTAATCTTAACATCCTGAATGTTGGTACAAAGGCTAATATCGTACCCGATCACTTAACATTGCTGATAAACCGGCGAATTATACCCGAAGAAAAACACGATGACGTGAAGAAAGAAATTGAAGAAGCAATTGAAAGAGGAAAATCCAAAAGTAAATTAGTAAATGTGAAAACCACTTTCCACATTGGTTACCCTCCAATGAAAGTCGATATTAATAGCCCAGGTAACATTAGATTGAAAAAAGTAATGTCTTTGGTTAAAAATATCCCAGAAGAAAAAATAACTCACTTAGGTATGCCGGGCAGCACGGATATGGGGCTTGTCAATAAAATACTAAATACGGAGGACATTGTCGTATATGGCGCAGGATATGGCGGATCTAATGGACATGGAGTGAACGAGAACATTCGATTAAAAGATTTGAAAACTTTTATCAAGGAAATAATTCTATTTTTATGTCACGATATTTAGAGCTTTAAATTTTTTTTATTATTTTAAATATATGCTCTACTTGAAATTATCATTCAAATTTTGTGAAATGTGGAAATAAAAATAAATATCAAATAAGCCAAATATTGTAATAAAATTATTAATACAAACCTTTTAGACTATCAAAATTCCAAATAAAACTATGCAAGTGATTAAAAGATAATATAGAAATAAACCGTTGAAATAGTGTTGATATTTCTTAAAAAAAAGAGATATTAATTAGAATTTCTATTAAACTGTAGGTAAAACTAGATTTCTAATAATCCCCAACGTATTCAATAACAAGTTGATGACATTCCTCTCCAGGATCCATATCAATAGAATCATCCCATCCGTTAAAGCAATTTAATTCAAAATAATCATCACTATCGCTAGAAATATAAAATTCAGCATTAATTGTATGAATCGAATATGTTGGATGAATAAATTCTAATTCTTCATCGATCACTCCATTTTTATAAAGATTAAGATAGTAAGAATGAGCTGGATTACAACCCGTCAAAACTAACCTTAAGGTTATTCGATATAATCCATTTTTAACTAGGTAGTATCGAGTATTATTATGATTCAAGATAATATATCCGCTATTGTTAAATAGATTATTTGCTGCTGAAATTAGCCAATTCCAATTATCTGAAAAAGGAGAATAACTTTTGTTCCTTTGAAGATGCTCCCATAGTCCAACGACGAGCCCTACTGTTCCCGGAGGTCCTGTTGTTCCATCATCTCCATCATCTCCCTCTTCTCCCTTTAGAGCTCCCGTCTGAACTAGCATAGCAGAGTAGGCTCCAAAAGCTAATCCACTTGCTCCGATTATTACTCCTAGAAGAGCTAACACTATTAGATTATTTTCTCTCATTTTTGATTTCATACCTCTAATTTAAAATTTTAATTTGTTGTTAAATTGGATTTGTAAGTGAAGGGTAATTAAAATTTAGATATGTTTCTATTTATATCTATTTTTGACCTAAATGTCCAGAAAATATCATTAATTCTTAGAAATCAAATAACATATGGATTAAAATCAGGTTTTTCTTAATTTCTTCCAAAAATTTGGGATCTTCTATATATAAAAGATTTAATTGTAAATATTTTAAAATTTGTTGAATCCTATTTCTGCTTTTTATGTTTTCAAATGGCGTTCAAATTCGTATTCAGCGGGATCTATTGTCATAAATACCCAAAAACTAAGAAGTTGTACTCCTACGCAAAAAATAGCAACAACGAAATATATTGAAGTAAAATCAGCACCATATAAAGCAAGTAAAATAAATATCAGCCCTCCAATAAAAGCCCCAATCATCATCCCGAAATTAGTCGCAGAAATAGTAATTGCGTAATATGTAGCCCTCATTTCAGGATATCTATTTGACATATCTCCTCTAATTGTTTGATTTGCTACAGTTATAATGTAATTACTAAAAGCAAAAGTAATATAGCCTATAATGCCCCCAACCAAACCTATGAGGAATATACTGAAAAACAGCCAAGGAATGTAAACTAAATGTCCAATATATACCGCAAGTCTTCTATTTTTATCTGCAAGCTTCCCACCGATCAAAGTAGCGGACAGGATCCCTATAACTGCTAATACACTGAAAAAAAAGCTAATTAAATATAATTCAAGCCCCTCATCGGATAATAAATACGTTACAGTCGTTCCCTCAAGCTTGATTAATCCAAGAGTCATCCATACGAGGAGCCCATAAAAGGTACCAATAATAATACCATCAATCCTATCAATAATAGAGAATGTAAACACTTTCCAATTTTCTTTTTTACTAAAGATATTTTTTACCTTTTTCCATACGTATATTTTTTTACTTGATATCAGCTCTTCTTCAATAAAATATGGAGTAAAACAAACAATTATCATTAAAATACCTTCCATCATGAACAACCAAGGAATTGGTAATGATAATATAATAAAACTTATTCCAAACAGATAACCTCCTGCCATTTGACCTAACATATACATACCTATTGTCCAACCTTGCATGCGACCAAGCTTTTCTTTAGGGGTAACATCGAGAATTAGTCCATCAATCGCAGTATCTGCTACTGCTAAACCTATATTTATTAGAACTCCGTAAAGCATGAGAAAGATATACAATAACGAAACATCTAAAGGTAAGTAAAATCCCATGATAATCCACCAAATACCACAAAAAGTTCCAAAAATACAAATAAAAGGAAATCTTCGTCCAAACTTTTCTGAAATCTGGTATTTATCATTGATCATTCCTATGAAAAACTTTAAACTCCATGGTAAAACAGTCAAAGCAGTTATCATGAATAAAAGAGCCTCATCTAATCGGCGAATATTGACAATGAGATAAAATGCAAGAGTAATCCCCCAAATTCCATGATGAAGTCCCTGAACTAAATAAAATGAAGAAAAGATGAGGCTATTTTTAGTGTATGGTTTGATCTTATCATCATTCATTTTAATGCACTCTCCATAGTTAATATTTGGTCTCTTATAGTATTTATAGAATTGTTTCTATCTGGTAAAGAAGAATATCAACCATGCTATAATATAAATAAGACAAAAAATTATGATTGCAATGAGGCAAATTCTGGTAAATGGATTAGATCGCTTAAACTTAAAATCTTTATCTTTTTCATTCAAACTTTAGCACTTCACTTTCTTTTAATTTATTTACTAGACGTTATCTACAAAGTATTTATTATAAATCCAATTAGTAAATATTTAATGATTTTATTTTGTTATTATTCTAAATAAATCTGATAATAACTAAAATATATTATTTACCAGGAAAATTAAGTTGAAAGTGGTATGTACATCTGATACACATGGAATGCACAATTATTTGAAAATTCCCGATGGAGATCTTTTTATTTTTGGAGGAGATATATCTGAAACAGGTCGTATCGAAGAGCTAATCGAATTTAATCAATTTTTAGGTGAATTACCTCATAAATATAAAATCATTACTGACGGAAATCATGACTTATCTCCTGAGAAAGTTTCAAAATTGATTACAAATGCGTATTATTTGCAACATGAATTACTCGAAATTGAAAATCTTAGAATTTGGGGAACTTCATGGCAATTTTGGTTGTCTGATCAAATACAACGAAAAAAAACTCAAGCTAATCCCCTAGAATTTTGGAAAGAAGTTCCAGCTGGAATTGATATTTTAATAACTCATTTTCCTCCTTATGGGATTGGTGATTTAACAAGAAGTGGAAGCCACTTGGGATCGAAGGATTTGCTTTCTGCTCTCCGAAGAATAAAACCTAAATATCATATTTTTGGCCATGTTCATGAAGGTTATGGAATTTTTAAAGAAAGCTTTAATAACTTTGAAATCACACTAATAAATGCTTCCGCCATCATCGGATTCGGCTCCAAAATGAATCCTCCGATTGTATTTACGCTCTAATCTTTCTATAATATGTTTTCTATTAACATATTTTCTTAGGTAATCATAATAAAATTTAATTTCTTTAGTTCCTTATTTTTGAACTATGTCTAATTCCGAATTTTATAACTTTGTAATCTTAGGTGCGGGTCCGGCAGGGTTGACAGCTGGTATCGTGGCAGCAAGAAATGGATTTAGTGTTGCAATTCTGGAAAAGGGAGAGAGAGCAGGTCCTAAGCCCCGTGGTGAGGGAATGGCTCATGGAAAAATTGTAGATAATATTTTGGGAAAGGATTATCTGCCCTCAATTGGTTTAAGGTCAAATGGAGGACGAGTTTGGCATTCCCCAGGAGATATCCACACTACTACCACCTTCCGAGAGTATCCACACTATTTTTTTGAATGGCGGGAATTTATTGATCGATTTGTCGATGTTGCTCAAGAGTTAGGGGTAAAAATTCTTTTAAAAAGCGAAGCTACAGAACCAATTGAAAAAGATGGTATTTGTATAGGAGTTAAATATAAGGATGCGAGTGGAAGCATAAAAGAACTCCATGGCAATGCGATTTTAGATTGTAGCGGGTATTCAGCAGTGCTTGGGAGGCATTATGGTATTCCTTATGAGGAGGAAATCATATGTCCTATTGTAAAGTGTTTAATCAGTGAGGCGAATTTTAATATAAAAGAAACCCCTGATCTTCAGTTCTATTTCATAGGAAATGGAGATTTGAAATATTCACCGCGATTCCCTCAATGCGTTGCTTACTTTTTTCCTCTAGCAAATAAAAGAGCTGAAGTAGGATTAATGCTACGTATGGCACAAGCTCGCAGTATGAAAACAGTTACAATTCCCAGCGATGATGAAATCATGAGAGTGTGGGACGAAATTAAAAAATCATATCCCGGATATAGTGTATTTTTCAAGGGAGCAAAAATTGACTATGAAGAATTAACTTGGCTTCCAAATGCTAAAATGGTTGAAAATTATGTTCCAATTCCAGGTGTAGTTCTTTTAGGTGATAGTGCCGCATTTGTCAATCCCTTTGGGTCTTCAGGACTTCTTTATTCAATGGAAATGGCAAATTTCTGGGTAAAAATGCTTTCGGAAGACTTGAAAAACATTTTAGTACACGAAGAAGAGCTTTCAGAACTTAATAAAATGTTATTTGAAAAAACGGACGAATATAAGCAAAATTTCGAAAACTTTGAAGTGTATGAGCAGGTAAAAGGGTATTATAATTTAATAGGTGCATTTGAATATAAAATCTTTAATCGATTACGCACAGCCGAGAGAATTAATAAGAAATGGGACTATATCGCATCGCTTCTGAAGAAAGCGTGAACATTTAAATATAATAAGAGAAGGGAGAACATAGTTATGAGCAAACTCATTGATGAATTAATGATAGACAACATTCGTACCGAGGGCTGTTCCATAGGAAAGGGTCTTGATAGAATAAAGATCTTAGATAAATATAATTTGCCATATGATAAAAAGGCAGACAATATTATAATAACCGGATGTGTGGTTATATCAGTACTCCCTAAAGTTATAAAATCTTTAGCAAATATTTTCGATAAAAAAGGTTTATCTTACTCTTTTTTGTCAAAAGAATATTGCTGCGGGAATTATCTTTATCGTCCAGCAATTAAAGCTCGTGACCAAGAAGCAATAACTGAATGCCAAATCCTTTCAAAAGAATTTATATGGAAAAATATAGAGCAAGCTAAAGAGCTTGGAGCAAAAAGATTGATAATCTTTTGTTCTCCTTGCTATCCAATTTATAAGCACGCATTTCCAGATGAAAATATTATTTTTTACCCTGAAGCAATACATGAGGTCATGGAAAAATATAAATTCGATAATTCTATAGATTATTATGCTGGGTGTTATCGCTTACATAAAAGATTTTCTCCTGTTCCTATGGATTTAAAATCCACTAATAAGATATTTTCAAAATTAGAGGGGCTTAAAATTAACCGTATTAGCGCACCAGTATGTTGTTATAAACCCGAGGGACTCGAACACATGATTGAACATGTAAAAACAAAACAGATGATACACATCTGTACCGGTTGTTATAGTCAAGCATTAAAAATGAAACGTAAAATAAAGGAGGTAAAAATTTTAATGCTTCCCGAACTCATTGAGAGAATTATAAGCAAAAATTAATAAGTTATTCTATTTGCCCAGCTTGTGGTTTAATGTATCCGAGATATGCACAAACAATCCCTAGAATGGCAAAAGCCCAAGCTAAAAAATAAAATATTGTAAATCCAGGAATCTCAAATACTAATATGAAAATTCTATCTATTAAAAAATTTAAAAATATTAACATGTAGCTTAAAGCCATTAAAGTGAGAGAGAGAAATGCCTGTCTATAAATGGATTCTTCAACTCCTTTATATGCTTCAATTGAGCGGTACATGAATGCGATATAAATCATTGACATGAAAATTAATGTTAAGAGAAAGGCAATTGCATCAAGTAATACAGCCATAAAACCATGGACTGGTTCATATATAACCAAGTCATAAAAAGCAGTGAAACAACCAAAAATTATTACGATATATTTTTGATTTTTTTTGTAATCTTCTTGAAATATCTTCACTTTAAAGTTATATGATAACAAAATGGCAATACAGACTAAAAATTCACTCACTCTAAAGCTTAATATTCTAAAAAAAATCCAGCCTAATGGAGAATAGGGCTCCACTACCAAGTCTAATCTTAAAACTACAAACACTTTCGAAAGCAATGAAAAGAATATAGCAAGAGTATAAATAAGAAAAATTACCAATAACCTCAAGGTGAGATCATGCCGTTTTTCAAGATACTTAAACATAATAAGAATTAAAAGAATAAGTGATATTACTAATACAATTGATTCATAGATCATCCCAATAAAAAATAAATTACGTTCTTCTTCTCCACTAATTTGAAAGAATAGCATTAATTAATTTTAACGAAGTATGATTTAAAAAATGAAATAGTTTTCAAACACTCCAACGAATTTATTTAATTTTTTGCATAATATAATATCCGCAATCGAATTCTTTGGGATCCTTCTTAACCATGGCTATTTCTCTCTCATGGCTTTTTAAAATTTCAAGTTCTTTAGATCCTTTATATTTTTGATGCAATTCTTTAATTCTTTCTTCTAATGGGGCATAATATTCCGTCCACCAGTATTTCTCAGGTAATAAAAAATGATCAATAAGCTCAAAACCATAGTTCGGGAACATCTCTAATGATTTATCCATCCACTTTATCGTCTCAAACGAGACTAAAAAACCTTTAGGTTTCAAAATCCTAGAGCATTCCTTTAGGCTTTTGTTTATGTCAAGAATGTGAAGAACTCCTTCTTCCCAGAGAATGTCAAAGTTCTCATCTTGAAAATTTGTATTATATAAAGATATGTTCATTATTTTAATACGCCCTGAAAGCCCCATTCTCTCGATTTTTTTTTGTAATTTATCCAAAGCATCTTGATTAATATCGATCCCAACAATGGTTCCATTACTGAGCTTCACTAATTCTAATGTAGGTAGTCCGCTACCGCAGCCAATATCTAGTATATAGGGCTTATTTATTTTGGGTAGCATTTCATATGCTTTCTTTGTATATTTAAGAAAAATACCTCTAAACTCATCAATATTAAGTAAATCGGTCATTATAATCTTAAATTTTTAGAAATATATATTATAAGAAAAAAAAAGTAAATTACCTTATTGAATGTATTTTGATGATTTTTTAAGTTGTTCCTCAGCAACTTTTACAATTGATTCTATTATATCGGGGACTTTATCGATGCTATGTATTACTCCGCAACTTTGACCTAGCGGAATCGCACCAGTAACCAAGTCACCTCTTAAATAGACCGATTCATAATGCTTTCCATCTTCAATCAACTCTTCCATCGTAAATCCATTTTCCTCAGCCATTTTTTCTTCCTTGCTATCTATGAGACCATGATGTAAAGCATATTCATTTCTCCATAATCGAATTGGTCCCAGGAAGCCCGTAACTAATATTGTATCTTCCGGATTCGCAGGAGGGACGATATCCTTGTACTTCACATGAAATTCACTTTCTTGTGAAGATATAAATCTCGAGCCCATAGCAATTGCTCCTGCTCCCAATCCCAAAGCAGCGGCAAGCCCATATCCGTTTCCAAACGCACCACAAGCGATAATGGGAATATCAGGATGTTTCTCCTTTACTTGTTGGAGAAGAACTAATGTGCCGGTCTTTTCATATGATTGATGTCCACCACCTTCACTTCCCGTCACGACCATGCCATCAACTCCTGAGGCAACACATTTGTCTGCAAGCCAAGCTGCAGGGGCAACATGGAAGTGTTTTAAATTAGTACTTTCTCTTAATTTTTGAAAATTTTTATTTTCAGGTAATAGTCGTGCAGAACCGGCACTACTAAGAGCATAAACACATTGTTCTCTTAATTTCTGATTATCCCTAATGATTTTTGGCACTTGCCTACATAATCTTTTAGCATCATATTGCATTCTCCCAGTGCGAATGTTAAATCCAAAAGGCTTGTCAGTATGCTCAACCACATATTCCATATCTTTTTTCATTTCTTTTAAACTATCATTCGCTAATAGGTTAGTATGACTTATCACACCCATTCCTCCAGCCTCCGACACAGCAACAGTTAATTCTTTTGTATAAAAAGGACCCATAGGTGCTGCGAAAATCGGGTGCTTAATTCCAAACATCTCGGTTATTTCAGTCTTTAAAACCATTTTTTAACACCTTTTTTCACTTAAAATATTATTATAATTATGATAAAGTGAAAGGTATAAGGCTTAAAAATTTTGATCAAATCCTTAGGTATAGTTAATTAGCAGCAATAATAAATATTTATGAGAATTTAACCAATTATATCTTCCAAAAATCGCTCAAAAGAGAATTATGAAAATTTTTAAGAAATAAAGAAAGAAAATTATGTCTTTATCCAGTATGATTTATGATTTTAGGTTTACTTAAGACAAATCCGCACTTCGGACAAATTCTATGTAACCGATATTCTTGCATGCTGCTGAAAAAACTTGAACCTAAGATCCCCGCAGGTAACGTAAATAATGCAACTCCTAGAAAAGCAAAACAGATGGTTAGGAATCTGCCGGCCGTTGTCACTGGATATACATCACCAAACCCAGTTGTAGTAAAGGTAACAATGCCGAACCATAAAGTTGCTGGAATACTTGCAAATTTTTCAGGCTGGGCATTATGTTCAAAATAATAGATTGCTGTAGAACTGAATATGAGAAATAGGATACATATGAAAATTGTGCTTAAAAATTCTCTTTTAGTATCTTTGAATATTAAGCCAGATATACTAAATACGTCTATAAAATGTCCAACTTTAAATACTACAACCATCAATAGAATTAAGAAAAACTGCCGCGTTGTAGGTACTAACTGACCCGGAATTAACATAAGATACAAAGCAATAATCACGATAACATCCACTATAGCGAGTGGACTTTTGACGAAATTCCATTTCCCTTGAACAGGATCTTGATATTCTTCCCGTTCTGAACCTTCACAGCTCCAAAATCGTAGAGCATATTCTGAGGTAAACACTATTATAGAAATTATATACACAGTATTTAATACAGATCTTAGTTCTTCGGATAGTATAGGATTAGTTTCAACCATAATTGCCAACACATTAAGCGTTATAAAAGTCATAAAGAAAATAAAGACCAATAACTGTCCCAAACTTCTAGGAAAAGCGAATTGCACTAAATCATAATATCTACGCTTGGTTTGTTGCTGGGGTGTTAATTTTGGTAATTCCTTAGCTTTTTCTGCTTCTAAGGCTTGTTTAATTATCTTAGGAAGCCTCCCCCTCCTTTTCTTATACAAGTCCCTAAACAATGCTTCTTTTTGAATTGTGGTATTACAATTTGGACAAACCTCATACTGTGGATTTCTTTCTCTAAGTTCATCAATATATCCTGAACCAATGACAGATGCAGGTAATAAAAACAATGTGATACCTAAGACTGATATAACTGCTGATATTATTTTACCCATAACGGTCTTCGGAACCATCTCTCCGTATCCGATTGTGAAAAGATTTATTGCTGTAAACCACATTGAACTAAAAAGATTCGTAAATATATCAGGTTGGGCATCATGTTCTGCTATATACATAAGTAATGACCCGAAAAACATTAACAGCAACGATAAAATTAAGGTAATTAATAGTTCTTCTTTTTTACGTCTGATAACGCCAAAAATTATTTCAAATGATTCAGAATACCGAATTAATTTAAGGAGCGCAATTACGCGAAGTAGTCTTATACCCTCCATCCATTTGTATTCAGCAGGTATGATTAACGCTAATAAAAATAGAATAACACTTGCGAAATCAATTATACCCTTAAAGTTTATCATATATCCTAAGCTTTTCAAATTATTATCTTGGTATTTTGGATTTATATCACATGTCCAAAACCGTAATATAAATTCTATGGTAAAAATTACTACTGAAATAACTTCAATTAGAATAAAAACGATGGAATATCTTAGCACTAAATCTTCATCAGTTTCTAAGATTGTTATAAGACCACTTATTAAGCTAGCACATACTAGTAAAAATGCCAGAAAACGCGCTGAACCTGTTTTTGATTCGGGAAAATTTAAATTTTTAAAAATCTGCTCTTTATATTTTCGGATTCTTTCCTTTTTGAGTTCTTTCGTCATAAGCTGTCATATTATGAATTATTGCTTTAACTTCAAAAAATGTTATACAAACCTAATCAAAATTATTGTTTTAAAAACTTTTGAAAAGCGAAAAATTCAAAGTGTTTATAATCAAATCTATTCTTTAGGGTATTTTTGAATTTTAAAAAATTCAATACATTTTTCAATAGAGGGATCATAATGAACTTAACAGCCAATTATAAAATAAAATGAAGTAATTATGATAACGTGGATTTTAGGATCAATTCTTATTATTTGGTGTTTATATAATAGATTCGGTAGAGAGGATGGGTATGTGAAAGGATATCCGCTTGGAATGCCAAAGGGTTCAGTACGAGCATTAATTGCTATTTCAGTGGTAGCATTTCCCTTCAGTTATTTAATTGAGGGACAAGAGATCCCGAGTGCTATTACCAGCGCGATATTCATCCTCGTTGCTTTTTATTTCGAGACACGAAAAGCTAAAAAAGAATTACTTTTAGAACTTATAAATGACGTGAGATATCCTGAGACTCCTAAGGAAAATGTGATTTATCCTCTCTATTTGCCAAAATATTCTGTAAGAATTACACTTGTAACGATGTTGGTATTAGTATTGATTATTAATGCATATGGACCAATGGTGCCTTTTGAAACAACAAATACTTTAATGGATATTTTGTTGATAATTAGCTTTTTTATTCTTGGCTCGATTTTTAAAAGGATCAGTAATATTCGAGAAAATAAAAGAAATAAACGGCTAATTAACTTGAAATTAGCAGAAGACGCTTCAATTTCAAATGAGGGAATAATTGAATATATATCTTCTCAAGAAAAAAGTAAAATAAAGAGAAAAGGGAAAAACTGTCTTTCCGTAATAACATTAATTGCTATTTTTATTGCATTGATTTTATACACGGTTGATATTGATTATGAGATGCTAACTTTGCTATTCTATGCTTTTACTTTACGTACTACATTATTCCTATTCATAAATATATATTATGGTTATAGAGATTAATTCCCTTATTTTTTTTTTTTAAAAAAGCTATTTATCATTCTGAAATTGTAATAAATTATAGATAAAATATTTAAATTAACAATTAACATATTGTTTACTTGCTATGTACTTAGCAAAAAAATCAATTTGAGGTAGACAAAAATGAGAACAACTCCCCCAAAATCAATAACATTATATCTCTCTATTATCCTTGGAGTTATCGGGATTATCTTAGGACTTGTAGGTCTAGGAATAGGAGGAGTATTTATGCTTATTGCCTGGATAATTTTGATTGTCGCCTGGATAATACTCGTCCTAAGTGTAAAAATAGAGGGTTTATGACTCTAATTGTGGTTGGTTTTTAATTTATTCAACCTTTTTTTTTATTACTCGTTTCTTGCCATTTTAATTATATTATATAACAAAGTATGGTTATATTTTTGCCCCTGGAAATAATGGTTGCATAGTGAGTTCTCTTGCCATACTAATAACTTTTTCCTGTTCTTCATTATTTAGCTTTCTATAGCGTTTAACAGCATCAAATATTAATGGCCAAAGCCTTACATCACAGGGTAGCGAATAAGTTGTTACCCCTTCTTGAGACAATGTAAACCATACGGCTTGGTCTACTAAGTCTTGGGTATCTAGAGGTTCGTACCAAGTTGTATACTTGTTATCACTGCGCAGAGTTTCACTTTTCCATCTACCCTTACTAATCGCTTTTATTGCTGTAATACCAATATTCTTTTCTTGTGCCAATTTAAGCACTGGCCTGAAATCGTTTACTGGATGAGGTTTTACTAACGCACCAGCATATACAGGCATTAAAATTGTTTCAAACTCATCAGATAATTCGAGAGCTTTCTGTAAAACTCTTACATCCTCATGAGCCGTAATGCCAATATGCTTAATTAGTCCAGTTTCTCTGGCTTCCTTAAAAGCTTCCATGGCTCCGTCTTCACCTAATATTTGATTTAATTCATCAATAGATGCTACAGCATGAAATTGATATAAATCAAAATATTTCGCGCCTAATCGTTCTAATGACTTATGAAGTTGTCTTTGTGCTCCTCTTTTTTTTCTTTTTAAAGTTTTTTCGGCTAAAAAGAACTTATTTCTATATTTTTCAATCCATGGATTAAGCCGTACTTCTGCCTGCCCATACGTGGGAGCCACATCTATCATATTTACTCCGTTATCCATCGCAAGTCTAACAGCCTTATCTGCTTCTTCTTGATCAACATATCCAGGTCCACATCCTCCGAGAGCAACAAAAGAAACCTTTGCTCCAGTTCTTCCAAAAATACGAGTTTCCATATGCATCCCTTTTTTTGTTTATTTTAAATCTTAATAATTGAATCTTTATTTTTTAGCTTTTTAAAAATATCTTTAATAATTGTGAGGTTAGAATTTTTTTAAGTGCTTTGGGCTCTTTAATGAGTCAGTCTTTCAGAGGATACTAATTATTCTGCAGCAAAATATTAAGAAAATTATGGAATATTAATAACTTTGAATTGAAAAAATTAAAAAAAAATATGGAAGTTATTCTATTTTTCTGATCATTTACAGAAATGTCAAAAGATCACATTAGAGTTAAATATGCATTAATCATAATTAATTCTGATAATTAACGAAAATTAGTTATCAAAGAGGAAGAGAAAGAGGAAATCAATCCTAATCAAAAATAATAATGAGAATTAAACATTAAAATGTTTAATAAAGGGCGAAATCCAATGTTCGATAGGATTGAAATTTCCTCCAATGCTTATTATATATTTTCATGTATAAAAATGTTTACTTTAGTTACACATAGTTAAATTATCAAATATAAGGGAAATCATAATATAGTAAAAAATTAAGATTAAAAATTTATCAAACTCAGACTAAACAAATTATTTAGAAAGTTAAAAGCTTAAAAATTAAGATCAATAGAAATTGATTAATCAAATGACTATCTAATTTAAAAATTAAAAAAAAATAAATAAAAAAAAGTAGAAGTGATTATTCAATCGCTACATCCACAGAGGTCATTTCAACTTCTTTATTTGGTACATGGATCCTCAGTAATCCATTCTTGTACGAACTAGTCGCTTTCTCATGTTCTACGGGGCAGCATAAGGTATAATACCCTACGTATCTAATTCTATCTGTATCCCCGGCAACAAAGAAGGTATCTTCAGACATTTTAAGCTTAATTGTGTCCTTTTCTACTCCGGGAAGATATACTTCTATTTCATAGCCAGTATCCTCTTCATTGATCCATGAGCACATCTGGGGAGTAAGTACAGTTCTTTGTGGCTCCTCTTCTACTTTTTTTATTTCTGAAGGTGTTTCTTCTGCTTTTTCAATTTCTACCTCATCTTTTGTTTCAATATCACTCATTTTTGATCAACTTGGATTTTTTATTAAGTATATAACTCTAAATTTGTGAAAAAAATATAGAAATTTCTATTTATGCGTGATAAAACATTAAATAGAAGATTAAATTCACTTTCCAATTTTAATTGCATCCTACAATTGATTTACAAAATATAAAACTTCTCGCAGAAATGAATCTTTGAGACCCAAGGATTTATAATTTTTAATTCTCCAAAATAATATTTTTTAAGAAAAACAAGAAAATCAGCGGGCTTTCATTTTTTATATATATCTCCTCTTTAATTAGTATTACATATTCAATAGATAATTACTGGTGAGACATGATTGGAATGCTCAGAAATCTCAAAGATTTGGAATAACTACAATATAAGTTATGATCCGCTCTTAGATGATGTTTTGTCCAATCACTCAAAATTTAAGATCAATAACAAAGAAAAAAATTATGCAAAATGTGGAGATTACTTAAAACTTGGTGAAAAAAACATTTGGCTTCAATTTCATTATGAAAATTTCACACGCTGTAGGCTTGTTGCCTATATTGAGGGAGAAAAATTTAAGATTTGGAGCATTGTAAGTACTCCAAAAAAGATTGGGCTTGGTAGCAGAACTTTGGAGTTCCTAAACCAGATGTTTCTTGATTCAGGATGCAAATTGAAGCTTTTTATCGTGGATGTATGGCCCGTGGCAAAAGGTTTTTGGGATAAGATGAAACAAAGAAGCCTTATTACGGATTATGAAGTTAGTGAATGCCATATCTAATTTTTTCTCTAAAAGACGAATAATCAAGGACGTAAGGAATCTAAATATACATCCAAATCTTTTATCTCATTGAATATAGGTAAATTTAGCTCTTTTTGGCTATATAATTGCATTATCCTCTTCTCTAAATTGTTAGTTGCTTCTTGAAGTCCAGAAAAATCTCTATTAGAAATAAATGTTGTTAGATCAGATAGATTTAAATCATGATAGTTTTCTTCTACTTCATGAAAAAGGTTAAAATCGTAGGTACTAATGAGATCTCCTTTATTTTGAGCAATGATTTCTGAGATCCAAATTTGTAATTCGGTGGCTGCATAACTAGCTAATAGGATATCCCTTTTATCACAAGCAGCATATATCTTGTTAAAATATTCTTTCATATGTACTAGGACGTTTTTATTCAATATCTTTCGATTAGTTTTAATACTTTGTTGCTGACTTCTAATAAGCTTTCGAATCTCTAACATAAGAGTTCTTCCAGTTGATAGTAATTTATCAAAATCATTAGAACTAACAAGGATTCTAATCATATTATCCAAATTTTTAGGTATGATGGGAAGTTGAAATACTTTTTGTAGATTTGAACCCTAATTTTTGGAATAATACACATTATTCAGCCATGATAAAGTAGCACAGATATTATTGATTAATCCCCATAAAGCCCACCGTGCAGTTAAAATATCATTCTTCACTTTGGCTAATTTTACTCGTTCAATGGAATAATCCATATTAAATTGACTCATTGCCCGCATAAAATTTCCTTCAGTATCTTCTTTTATCTTCTGAATTGATTTTTTTAATGAATTGAATCTTTCTAGATCTTGTTCATTTCTATAATAAAGAACTTTACAGTTCACAAAAATGTGGGCTGCAACACACCAGATTTTTAATTTATCTTTTTTAGCTGAAGCAATCTCTTCAGCTTCTTCCCAATCCATGGACCAAATGTCCACTGCCTTATCCTGAAAAATAAAGCTCCATTTCATTTGATTTTCTAAGCTAGTGATAGCATACATATCTAAATCAGAATAATCAGATTGTTTGCCTGTAGCTATAGAACCATAAATAGCAATAATGGATATCTTTATACCATATTGCTCCACTACTCGTTTTGCGATTAATTCAGCTAATTCGTTTAAACTAGACACACTACTCCCTTTTCAAATTTTTTGAGATAATAATTATCTAAAATCAGTTTTAATTTATTTATATCTCTAATTATTGTCCAATCAACAAGAATCCCTTTTTAATTATTTTCTATAAACTGACTTAAAGAAATTTTAGATTTTATTTGTTTATCTTTTCATGAGAAAATATATTTATCAAGCCAATATTTCTCATTAAACATAAATATGGCATCGGCGGAGCTTACAAACTTTAATGATCTTAAAACATCAAATAGTAAGTAAAGTCCAAAATTTTCTCGGAATTTTCTTATAAGGATTCCTAATGTGAGTCCGTTGGGAGATAGCTTCCTTAATTCGTCGGGATTTCTACTTTGATAGGAATTAAAGGCATTTATGAAGTTAATTACCTCAGATGTACATAATTCCTTTAAGTTTTTATCTTTAAACCGAGCCAATTTAAATCCTTTATGTCTAAACAGTATCAATTCCAAAGAATGAACTTCATTATAAACCACACTTCTCTTATTCTTTGATTTTTTAAAATATTTCGCGCCAAAGCTACTAATCTTGTTCTCAAAATAAGGTGTAAAGTGTAAGGCATATAAAGGGGCCAATAATCCCTCTTTTGCAGCGTTCATATAATATACGCGACCTTGATAGATTTCATGTAAATAATTTTCAGCTGAAGAAGTATATACCCAATCTTCATTTTTTGGTTTTCTGTCAAATCCCTTCCCCTCAAGTACCCACAATACGAAATCTCCTTCCTGATTATATTCTTTTGTACGCTGAATTATTTCTGAGCTGCTGATCTTTGAATGTTGAATTTCAATGACAATTTTTTTACCATTTTTTAACTCAACATAAATATCAGCTATTCTATTTCCAATTTTTATTTCTTGCTGAATGTTATTTATCTCATTATATACTGAAAGATTGTCATAAAAGAATTTCTTAAGTACAAGGTGATTTATTGTTTCTGAATGTTTTACATCCTCTAAAGTCATATCTATTAATTCATTCTAATAACAATTTTTTAAACTCACTGGTTTTATTAATGAGAATAAAAAAAGAAAAAATATTTACAGCTCTGCTTGAGTGGTGTATCTTCAGCTAGGGAGAACCTTCACCGCTTCTGTCGAAAATACCTAGAATTTAGGGCTTTAATCCAGGTATAGATACACCTGCCTGCGACATTGATAAACCTAGTGAAAGAACAATGAGTAAAGCAAGAGCAGAAATCACGCGCTTATTTGCGTTCACTTGATCTCTACCTCTGTTCTTAACGTATGGTTTTTTGTAGTAAAGTTCGTCTATTTTAATTAAAATAAAATTATTTAAACTCCTCCAAATAAAATCTGAACAGCAATTTAGCAGTTATGTTTATGCTATTAATGATAGACCTTGAACGTGGGGTGATTGATGATATTTCTTGTAATACGCTTCTTGAAATAAGTGATCCTTAATTTCATTTCTTAATGATTGATATCCCCTTCCTTTTAACACGGCTCTTATCTTTTTAGTAAGAAGAATTTTGTTATTCATTGAAATTTCGTAAATAAATATCACATAAAAATTGGTTTTCTCCACTTTGTAAATATCTGCTACCATATGATCGAATACAGCTCTTAGAGTCTCCTTATATTCCATTTTCTGTCTCCAAAACCAATTAATATTGAACTTTATAAAGAAAAAATTTATTGTTAGGAAAAAATTCCCGTTTTTTCTAAATAGTCCCATACTATAACTATAAATAGTATAAGAGTAAAGATTCCAAAACCTACAATTAATGTTTTTTCAACTAATACTGCCACAAAAAGAATTTTGTATCTAAAAATTTAAAGTTCTAAAGTTTATTCAAGTAATGCTCTTAACTAAGTTCTACATAAAACCCAAAATAAGCTACTTTTAATTTTTATATAGTTTATTTTCGTTAATCTTATTATATTCTTTAAAATTTTCTATGTATTCTTCAACACAGTTAGAGCAAATGGTTACAATGTTGTTAGGATCAAAATTATATTCCGGAAATTTTTGAGGAGCTTTTTTATGGATAAAGCACATGAATCCGCTTTGATGGCTATGAAAATGCAAAAATATTTGCAAATCTCTTTCATCTCCAAATGGTCTATGCCTGTTAAACTCTTTTACTAATTTCCTTCTGTATTTTATGATATCTTTTACGTTATAGTTGTCAATTTCCTTCTCGGTCATCGTGCGTTTTACCATATAGTTTTATTTATTTCAAAATAAAAATCTTCTTTTTACATTTTATAAATAGAAAAGTGATTTACCTCAAAAATTTAAGGAAATGCTTAAGAACTTTTGATTTCATAATAAGAAAATTTATTTACCCATCACAATAAAGAACAATATGGATAAAGATAGATATAAAGGCAAACCTGCGATTGAAAAATTTAAGAATGACATGGGATTTGAAGATTGCTCTATAACTAAAAACCATATAGAAGAGAGTGGTTTTGTTCATAAAAATATTATTCATAAAATTGAAATGGAGTGTTCTAACTTCTATGAGGACAAATTTAAATGTTCAACCTCAATAAAATCTGATAATGATGAAATTATCAAGTCTAATTGTGATAAACAAGATTTTCAAGAAGACTAAATTTAAGATTAAAATAAAAAGAGTGTAATTAAAAAAAAATATTTTGTAGATTACCTTAATATTTTATTTTTCTTAATAAACTTCTATAGTTTCCCGTGTATAAGGTTTGTTTTGTTTGAATGCCTCAAGAATTCCATTCATTCTATTTTTTACCATTCTCTTCCATATAAAGCTTGTATCAGTAAATATGTAGAAGGCCTCATCCTTAATTGCTTCAAATACAATATCTCCAGCTTTATCTGGTGATAATCCTTCTTCAAGGGTTCTGTAAAAAGTCTCAAAATATGACTTATATTTTGGATGAGTCTCTAACCATTCTTTGTTTGCTGTTTCTTGGTCAATATCGCGATCACGTAATTCTGCCGGACGATTTCGAAAAGAATTTGTTGCAATGTTGGTATTTACAAACCCGGGACAAAGAACTGACACTTTTATTTTTGTATTTTCATTTTTCAACTCACCCAATAATGTTTCTGAAAGCGCTACTACACCGAATTTAGTAATATTATATATTCCGCTTAAAGGCTCCGCTAGATGACCTGCCATAGATGATGTGTTGACAATGTGACATTCATTATCTTGATTTAGCATAATTGGAACAAATACTCTAATTCCATGAATGACTCCCCATAAATTTACTCCCATAACATATTTCCAATCGTTTAGAGTGGACTCCCAAAGAAGTCCTCCCCCGCCTACGCCCGCGTTATTACATAATATACGAACCTCCCCAAAAGTTTCAAGTGTTTTCTGAGCTAAAGCTTCAACATTTTCGGGTTTTGAAACATCTGTTAACACTGGCAGAACAAGCCCTCCTAATTTCTTGAGTTCTTTTTCTGCCCTCTCTAAAGCATGTACGTCAATATCGGCTATAACTACTTTCATTTCCTCTTTAACAGCCCTTTTAGCTATTCCAAGTCCAATTCCATTTGCGCCGCCAGTGATAACAACTACCTTATCTTTAAAATCTTTCAAGTTTTTCTAACCTCGATTTAAAAGTTTTTAAATTTTGGATTGAGCAATAACAAAAATTGATATTCTTATATTTAACTTTTTTGTCAAAAATAAATCTCATATTATAAATTAAAAAAAGTTATTGAATCAAAATTTAAGGATAAACGATAAAATTCTCAGTGAATCACTATTTATTCTTTGACTGTTTCTTATTAAAAAAAAAGATATTGAAAAAAATAATCTCAGTCTTTTGATTTAAATAATCTTGTGATTTTTTGTTTAAATAAAATTAGCTAAAAATACTATCATGACTAAATTAATTTGTAAAATTCTCTATACTCCAGCACAGACGAGTAATGCGATAGAAATTATTGGCGAAGTGGATAAGGAGCATCTGATTTCAGAACAATGTGAATTGATCGCCGTAGAACATAAAAGATATTTAAATAATCAGCCAATTTCCCATAAATCTTTTATATCCAAAAGAGAAATTATTAAAATTTTGGTATTCAAAGAATCAATGCGGTTTGTACTAAATAAAGAAAATTTGTCATGGAATTCTCATGTCGAACCATTTGTAGGAGCAAAAACGTAAAAATTTACGAGTTTTTTAACTTTTTGATCAAATTTGAAGCCATTAATCAAAAACAGATTTCTTTTTTCTTACTTCTTTCTGCAAAAAGATGTGAAAAGTAAGTAAGTTTAAGATTCATATTACATTTTTGGATTCAATTAAGAGACCAATTAGAGTTGATTAGATGCTAAGAAATGTTGTTAATATTAGCGTGTACAGAAAAGTTATCCTAAAGGATGGAAGAGTAATAATACTCAAGAGAATGAACCAAGAAGATTATAAAAAGGGCATGAATTATGAATATGTACATAACTGGTTAGCTCAAGTAAGTAAGTATTTATTATATGATTTCCAAGAGGAAGACATGGACTGGGATAAGCAGCAATTTTTAACATCATTAAATAATGCGGAAAACATCATTTTAGGGGGAATTTATAATGAAAAGATTATTGCACATGCTAAACTTAATGTGAATATATTATCTCCAAGGGAGAAGCATGTAGGATACTGGGCTGTTATGATTCATCCTAAGTTCCAGAATAATGGTTTAGGCACACATCTTCTCAATTGTATAGAAATAATTGCCAAAAAGATTGGACTAAAACGTTTAGAAGCTGAATTTATAGAGGAAAACTCTTCAGCAAAAGCATTATATCTCCGAAAATTGGGTTATACTATTGAAGGTCGCAAAAAAAGGGCATTTAAGCTTCCAAATGGCACCTATGTAGATAAGGCAGTTATTGGGAAAATATTATAACTTCTAATATCTACTTTAGAAATCAGGTTATCTACTAAGAACTCCAAAATATATAATAATTTCGTGTGAATTACTTGATAATTTGTATTGAGGTAATCCATTTCCCTTTTCAACATTAAGAAAAGTAAGTATTAATTCCTTTTTTTGAACGTCGAGCAGTTTTATTAATAAACCGACCATCAACATTAATACTTTTCGTGAACCATCTTTTAATACAGATAATTTTGAAAGGAGTATCTCCTTAGATTCTTGAATATGTTGAAAGGGATCGCTTGCTCTGGAACATAGATATACAACTGTTTCCATATCTTTATGAAATAAAATAAAAGCTCCTAAATGGAGGTCATAAAAGATATCAAAGCTTGTTGAGAAATCTTTCCAGGACAGCGCAAACTTGATTAGATTATTGTTAATGATATCATTAGCCATTTGAGTCTTATCACGACTTCTAATAATTATGCTATTAAGCAGATCATTTATGCTATATCTCCTTGCTTTTGAAAATTCAAGGATACGAAAATTATAATTAAAATCTGTTATCAGCATATCTTTTACGAATGGGATGCTGTCTTCGGGATATTGTTCATAAAAAACTTTTGTCGTTTCATACCGAACGGTGTCATTGAGCTCATATGAGATCTTACTTTTCAAAGAATTAAAAGAATGCATAGAATTTTTTAGATCAAACTCTGATGTATTGTGAATTTTCATCATATATTAGCTTATACTCAACTATTAAAAAGAAAAAATAGGAACTTAATATTTGAAACTTACCAGGTAAAGGTTTAATTTTAGGCATACCAAAGGTAATATCTTAGAAGTTTTAAGTGTTAGACATAAATTAAGGCTGAATTTTTTATCCCTTAAAAAAATATGCATTATTTCTTCATAAATTCATACTTTTAAGTATTTAGAAAAATGCTTTTTTCAGAAGCTGATCAATAAGATCATAAAAACAAAATTTATTTCAAAAAATTGAAAATTTCTTTTCATTAATTAGAACCAATTTCTTGAAGTGGTCATTCTGTTTGATTTTTAGATAATTTTGGGAAATAATTTTTGCCGTATTATCTTTATATTCAAGTTTCCTACAATATCGCATGTCAAAAAAAAAGGTTTAAAAAGACCACTCGGGATCTTAATTAATTAGTTTTTAAGAAAAAATGTAACTTTATTATAAGGTGATAAAAAAAGATGGCTACTGATAAAAATTACTATAATAAGACCCATACTCCCCAATCTGACCGATTAAGAGCACCATTGGAAGAGAATAAAACACAGATATTCACTGGGTTGATATGTGATTCTTGTAATTCTACAGATATTGTCGAGACAAGAGAAGGCTATGTATGTAGATATTGTGGAATGGTATTAGAGGGAAAAATAATTGTATTTAATAAACCTTATTTCTCAGATGTTCAGTATTATGCTAAGATGGGGGCAACACATATCGGAAATGCAAGAGAAAGACTTGCTCACGCCCACTCTAAAAAATTAACTCACTTACAAAAACTTCACTCAATTGAATCAAACGAAAAGGAGCTACTAACACATGCAAAAATCGAAATATCGAGAATTTTTACGTGTTTAAATCTGCCCCAAACATTAAAACAATTAGTATATCATAAATTCATCAAAATCCGAACTGCGATTCGATCCGGGACCAAATATCGTGCTCCCCAAAAATTAGTACCTCTCACGATTTACTTTATTTGCAAATTCGAAAAAATTTCTATTAATGAGGCCGATCTCTTAGAAGTTTCCAAAATTTCAAAAAAGGATTTTAATGCATTTAAGCTGCAAATCTTAAATTTTTTTCCCGAATACCTAGAAAGAGACAGGAAACAATACATCTTACAAAAAATCTTAGAACTTACGGAACATTTCAAGCTTGGTATGGAATTTTATTTTCAGTCCAAGAAAATCTTATTTCGGCTATGGGACAATATTAAAAATACGAAAGATGAAGTAATTGCTGGATTAGTAGCCTCGATATCAGTGCTATGTGCTTTTAAGAGTAAGGATGTGTCCGTTAGTGCCATATGCAATAAATTAGGAATCAAAATGAGCACAATTCAATCGCAAGTGAAAAGGCGTATTTTTGACCAATATCAAATTGCGGGTTTTACTACCCTCATAAAATCCTCTGAGCTACTTAAGAAAATAATTGGAAAAATGGGCTTGCTTACCACTCAACAAGAAAAAGTTGCCAATAAACAGAATAGTGATGAAATAGCTAAAAGAAAAACTGCTGAAATTGTTGAGATCAAACTTGGTGGAGCTCGAAAAACATGTAATCACCTTATGGATGTAGGACATTATTTATTCGCCATTGCCAATGAAGAGAGGACTCCTGTCATGGTATCGTTAAAATCTTATGATATGAGTAATTTCTATTCTGACGCTAATATACGGAAATCTCTCCACGATAAAAAATCCGTTTTAGATAAGGAACAGCCTCTCTTTGAAGTGAAATTTATCAAATAAATAAAATTCCTTGAACTAGAAAAAATGATCGACGATTATCTACTCCGACCGGCTACCATGGAAGATAGAGAGTTCATGAAGCATTTAGAAAAAGTAAATTTTGAAAAATTTCCTAAAGTCATGGAACTTTTCAGTGAGGAGCATCAAAAGAACCATTATGAAAATCATTTTAATCCGAAATATGTGTATATCATCGAATATGATAATCGACCTATTGGAGCGCAATCTGTAATTGTACGCAGGAAAAATATGTTTATTTTATTTTTGTATCTTTTACCTGAATTTCAAAATAAAGGTATTGATGAAACTCTCATAAAAGTCGCCTTAAAACAAGCAAAAGAAGAAAAAAAACCTTTAATATCTTGTGTGTTTCAAGAAGATACTCAAGGAAAAAGTTTATTTGATGCCTTAGGATTTGAACCTTTTAACGAGGATGATCTTCGATTGCGTGTGAAATGGAATCCTGCTTAAAAAATTGATTAATTAGTAGTAAATTAAAGTTCTTTTATTGTGATGATTTTTTATAGAGGCGTGTTAAAATCGATTAATAATTTTGGGGTTCATATTTAGTATCTTTCCTATATTTAGATTTTTTCATTTTGAATCGAGATAAGACAACAAGTATAAGACCCGTAAAACCAAATCCCCCATTCAAACTTAATAGAGTTATTATTTCTAACCTCATCATCGAAATTAAAGTGCCCTCTATACCCTGCATTATTAAAAAGACCAATAATCCAATCATACCCATTCCTGCTCCAATCCAAATAATGAGCTTACCACTTTTATATCGATGCATCATAACTAATGTAGCTCCAGAGATAACTGAAATTCCCCCTCCTAAGGCTATATACGTGAAAATGTTCAGAATAACGGAAAGAACACCTTGAGTTTTTGGACCAACATACTCAGCAGCAACACCGAAGATAAGCATAAAAATTGTTGGATTCCCCACCATAGAGCCAATAATCATTAAGGCTCCACCCAAAATACATAAAAATATCCATTTTTTATTCTCCATTTTATTACACCTAAATATAATATTATTATTTCCAATAATTCATCTAATTTAGCTTTTATTTATTTGATTTTATTTTTCTTACAAACAAATAGCAAGGGAAGCGATGAAAAGACTGCTATATTGAAATGGCAACCTCCCATAGCTTCTTAAAATCCTATGAATCCTATGAATCTGCAATATTTAAATTGAAAAATAAGCTAAAATCTCTTACTTCTTTAAGTCATTTAGAGAAAAACTTATATAATCATCCTTTTTTCGATCTGGGGGATATAATCTTAAATTTATCGTATTTGAAATCTCAAATAACGCAGTACAAATCGTATCATATATATATCCCGATTCTGGATCCTTAACAGAATTAAAAGCAATATATTTATCCGAAAGAACCTCTAAAGCATTGTTAGTAGTTTTTTTTAAGTTTGATAACAACTCAATTCCCCGTCTATATCGCGTTTTTGAGTTTCCATACTTAGGATAGGGAATATTCTTGAATTTTTCAGAGATATAGTGATTAGTGTGGTAGTATTTATCCGAAATCTCTGTAAGGCAAGAATCGTCTGCGGTAGTTTCTAAATTTTCTACTTTATTTTCTCGCAATGATGCTAAATTATAACTTACCCCTCCTGATCTCGGGGAATATAACTGGGCACTTTCAATTGCTTCCTCAATAGATTTCGCTTCTAATATACTTCTTCCAAAGAAGATTCTGCTAAAGCTAATTCTTTTAACTGGATTTGGTAAGCTATTTGCGGTAAATACAATTCCATGAGAGTTAAATCCGAACGAATTTCCGGAAATACACCCAGGATATGAATGCGCAAAAAAATTTGTTCCGTTGTCGAGTTCCACAGCGGTCAAATATGAATATTTGCCCATTATACTCTCGTAATCTTCATTATGGGTCAGAATGATCTTATCTTCGTTTTTGAAGATTATTGTGGAACAACTCTCCAGAGTATCGTCCTTAAAAGGTACATGGCGGAAATTTGCTACTAAAATCTGGCGATAATCGAGACCAGATCCCTCCGATATTCCCTTAATTTCATCCATATAATGTGGAAAATGTTTGTGGGCCAGGGATTCCACACTATCTAATCTTTTTGGATGTTTTCTATCAAAATCTATGAGATTGTTCACTTCTTTGCATTCTTCAAAAGCTTGAGCAATGCGCTTTTGAAAATATTCTCCTATTTGTTTACCTATTTCGTGATTAGTCCCCTTTACACGAATGAATGGTAATAATGTGCTTTCAGTCATGTCGGTTTTTAAGTTTCATACACTAATGATTCCTTAAATCAAAGCGAATTTGATTTAAAATCATAAAATAGGGAAAATAAGATGGAATTGAATTTTAAATTTTCCAATTATCCATTAGAAAAAAGTGTATACTATTCTATTGGTGTGCAAAATAAAGCAAATCTAATACAATACTTTTAATTTGCATAATCCCTCTCGAGACCAATTTCCAACAGAGTTGATAGACAAAAGGCCAATGACCATTTTCCAGAGCTTTTCCTATTTTCACATATTTTTTCCATGGTACTTCAGAATAATTGCCAAAAATCATCGGATATTTCTCCAATAGCTTTTCCAATAGCGTAGTTAGGTGAATGATATATTCCCAGGTTGGTTCTGCTGTGCCATTTTCATTTGAAATAAATTGCTTGCGGTCCAAACCATACATGTAAATTTCGAGTATCTCAATACATTCCAACACTTCCAAAAGAGGATAGAGCAAATCTTCAACCCAAGTATTTCCCTGTTCCTTTTTCGTATCCATTGAAATGAACTGTATTGCCTGTATTTATATTTATTATTATTCTACAACAGCATATTTAATCCTATATAATAGTCTTATAGAATAATATTACTTTTTTATGACCTCAAATTCTTCTCTTAGACTCAATTATTGGACCATATATTAACGGTCTTTCACACCTTGTCGTACAGTTTAATCTTTTCGATAGGTCTTATGATACAGATCGAATCCAGCATAACCCAATCAGCGATTTTTTTATTTATATTATATTTTTTTAGGTAGTACCAACGAAAAGAAAAGAGAAAATTTTTTTTGTATACTTCTTATATAAGCTTTATTAGTTATACCTAATAAATTAGCTTGTTTGTTGCGATAGAACGACAAACTATTTTTATTACTAGCTTTTTATATGACTAATACCAAATACCTATGTAAGGAAAGGAATCGTCGAAATTCGAATAAACATTGGATTTCGCCCTCTATTAAGCTCTTGTACGAGTTTAATTCTCTCCTACTTATGTAATTTCATTCGAATTTGGATTCCTTTACTCCTTTTTCTTTATTATTACATTAATCTAGTTCGAGATCTGTTCAAACCAACACATAACTTCGAACTTTACAAATTAAATATTTTTTGAATTATTTTTTTTATATTAATTGGTTATTAATGACAAAAATTCGAAATTAACAATTCTTTAAGGTTTTTTTCTGGAGGTTTCAGGGGTGATTTTCAAAACCAGGCGTGAGAAAAGTATCATAAATTTGAAATTATAATTTAAATTTATATTTCATACAAAAAATATGAGAGGATAATAATGGTTGAAGAAAACTATGAGCATATTAAAATAGAATATCCTAAAACTATGGAAAGCGGCACCGTTGATGGGAATTATGCTATAATCTCGATGAATCGACCCGATAAATTGAATGCACTTCAAGTTCAAACTCTAAAAGAAATCGCCACAGCGTTAGATACTATGGATTTGGATCCCAATATAAGATGTGTATTATTGCGGGGTACGAAAGATTTTACAAAAAAGCCCGCGTTCTCAGCAGGGGCTGATCTTTCTGCAACTATGGGAAAAAATGTGAAACCGAACATTCCCATACACATGATGCAATCCCAGGAATATAGGCACAAATACTACGATCAAATTGAAAGATTTTTAAAGCCTTTAATTGCTGGTGTAGATGGATTTGCATTAGGTGGAGGTCTAGAGCTTACTTTGGTATGTGATGTGGTGATTGCCAGCAAGCGATCGAAATTTGGCTTCCCGGAAATAGCAAGAGGTATTTTTCCTTCCAATGGAGGAACGCAAAGAATGGTGCAGCATATCGGAGCTGCTAGAGTGTTTAACATGATGTATTTTGGAGAGCATTACAGCGCCGAACAAATGCATGAATGGGGCTTTGTCACCCATGTTGTAGATGATGATAAATTCGAGGATTATCTAAATGAAAAAATGAAATGGTTAGGAGAAGCTGCTACCGGAAGTTTGGCAATAATCAAAAAGTGCATAAGGTATGGAACCCAGGTGCCCTTAAATATAGGGTTGCAATTCGAGCAAATGGGATTTGGGGTCAATTCTGCCGCAAAAGATATTCGGGAGGGAATTTCAGCATTCCTTCAAAAAAGAGAGCCAAAATTCAAAGGCTTTTAACTCCTTTTATAAAATTATCTCTTTCTTTTTTTTATGTAGTTACAATATGAAATAAAGATGAAATATTGGACTCCACTACATTTTAAATCAGTAATGTCTGTAAATTAATTGTAAAAAAAAATAGAATCTTTAAATTCGAGCTTAAATTGGATTTCGCCCTTAATTAAACCCCTGGAAGAGTTTAATTATCTTTTATTTTTTTCTATTTGCTTCGAATTTAGATTCTTTTTTCTCTTCTTTTATACAGTTAAATAATAAACATTTAATATATTTGAAGATATAATTCTTCAAAAAGGTGTAACATGCAATAATGAAAGCATTAGAAAATTCTGCTATTCAAATTAATATTGAGGAGTGCACTAAATGTAGAGCCTGTGTAAATGAGTGTAACTTTTATTATTTTGAGGATAATGAACTTCATCTTATTGAAGATTTTGAAGAATCTTGTTTTGAATGCGGTCATTGCGTCGCAATTTGCCCAGTGAATGCTATCATGTTAAAAAATTATCCCCCAGATAAAGTTAAAAAATTACCCGATAGCAAGGAGTTACCAACATTTGATGCGTTGTCAAATCTTTTTCAAATAAGAAGATCACGAAGGCAATTTCAAGAGAAATCTGTTCCGAAAGATTTAATAGAAAAGCTTTTAAATGTCGCAGGAGTATATTCAGCAACAGGACATAATGAACAAAACGTATATTTCACTGTGGTACAAGATCGTAACTTATTGAAAAAAATTTCAGATGAGATTACTTTGCAAGTAGCAAATCTTGTTAAAAAATTTGAAACAGAAGAAGGAAGGGAATCATTAAGAAAGGCATTTCCAGAAGATTTATTGAAAAAGGCTGAGAAAGGAATTCCATCTTTTAAGAGGAAATTAATCCGAATTGAACAGGGTAAAGAAGTTTGGAGATGGAACGCTGAGTTAATTATAATCCACTCTCCTAAAGACGCGACATCATTAACTGAGAATTGTACGTTAGCAGCAGGGCAAGTAATGCTTGCTGCAGAAACCTTGGGTTTAGGGACGTGTTCATTGGGTTATATTACAGCATTTTTAAATATATACAAGTCAGTTTCTAAAATTGCACAGATTCCACGAAAACATACAGTTGGATACTCCCTAGCAATAGGATATCCCGTAGCAAAATATCATAGAATTCCGGCCCGAAAAACACTTAAAGCAAATTGGTTATGAATACATTCATTATTTTCATAGAAAAAGACAAAGTAATAAATAGGTAAAAATATGAAAAGGAAATGTGTACTGTGTGGAATGATACGATCCACGAAAGATCTAGTTTTGCAGGATAATGGTAAATATATTTGCTTTTCTTGCTGGAATAAATATCTCAAAGAAAATAGAGAAAAGGATTCTTAAGATGAGATAAAATGAGCAGAAAGGAAGATATAAGAGAAAAATATTAATGTGTTAATAAGAGAGTAAATAAGTATATCGTTCAAGGTTAAATTTTTTAACTTTTATATCCTCCTTATTATTCCCCTTATTTTTACGCACGAGGGGTATTTTTACTACGATTTTGAACTCATCCAAATACAGATTATCATAAAAGATTTTTTTCCCTTTATCATAATCTATAAATTTTCTTGTTTCAAAATCTTCATTTTTTATGGTTGGGATTAAAATTTTAATCACCCTTGTCCAATTTATTTAAAATATATTATTAGACATTAATGAAACTCAATAAATATTTCATGTATTATACGTAAGTACTGTGTTTAAGTAAAAATGATAAAATAACAGCTGTCTCCAAGATAAACCTCTGAATGTGGTACCAGAAAATATATGCCAAATCACCTATTTATATGTTATGCTTTTTATATAAACGATCTTTTAAGAAAAAGGTTTTTCCTTATAATGTATTGGATTTTAAGCAAATCTCAAAAAAGAGTCGGAACTCTCAAAATTTTAAGGTAAAAATTAAAATTTAGACTATATTTATTTTCTTTAAGTCAAAGCAAAATAAGCTCATCTCAACTATTAGTCATGAGTCAGAAAGAATTACAAGCTTTTCTCCAAAACGAGATATTTAAAAAGTCTAAAAAGTTGAAGGGAAAATTTGCCCCTTTCTCAGAAATTATAGATAATGAATATCGAGTTTTAAAAATAAAAGCTATTTATGATTTAAGTGAAAAATCTAAGAATTTATATCTGTTTATCATCAGAAACTATTCCAAACCTCCAAAAGAACGATTTTATTTGGCAATTATATTAGCCGCTCAAAGTTCTGATCTTTTAGTAAGTTTGGCAAATAATTTTGCTCAGAAAAATGGTTTAAAATTGATACAATATGCAATTAATCCAAAGCAGTTGAGAATTAGCTTAATTTCTTTAAAAGAAATTGAAAATCTTGAAGATTATTCGTTTTCAGTTGACATTCTAAAAGAATTTCGAACTTTTTTTAGAAATATGTTAGGAAAAATTAAATCCTCTTTAGAATAAACATAATTTTTAAACATACACACAATAATAATAATAGTTGTAAATGATTAGATTTTAAAAAATAATCTTACCAATGATACATAATGAAAGTAAAAAGACGTTTTTCAAGGCTTATTCGTGAAAATACAGTTAAAATTGTAGCTACCTTAGGTCCAGCATCTGAATCCAAAAAAATGCTTAAAGAACTAATAGATACTGGCGTTGATGTATTTCGCTTGAACTTTTCGCATGGTACTCATGATGAAAAAAGAGAGTTAGTACAAAGAATTCGGGAAGTTGATGAATATGTAGGAATTTTATGTGATATCCAAGGTCCAAAAATAAGAGTGGGTAATTTCAAAGACGATAAGGCTTATAATTTAAATATTGGACAAGAAGTCTTGGTGTATGAGAAAGACATAATGGGAGATCAGAATCAATTTTCTGTGCCTTTAGTAGGCTTCCTAAACACCATTTCGAAAGGGGATGTATTTTTTATTAATGATGGGATCATTAAAATTCAAGTGAAAAAGAAAGAAAGTGACCATATAATTGGCGAAGTAATGGCAGGTGGTATTATAAGCAATAGGAAGGGAGTTAATATCCCAAAAGGAGCATTAAGCCAAAGAGTTCCTACTGAAAAAGATATAAAAGATTTAGAATTAATCGCTGAGCTCAATCCGGAGTATGTGGCTATTTCCTTTGTCTCTTCTGGGGCTGATGTACTTCATGTGAAAAGGATTCTTGAAAACTATGGAAATAATGATATTAAACTTATTTCTAAAATAGAACGCCCCATCGCGTTAGATAATTTTGACGATATTTTAGAGGTTTCTGATGGGATTATGGTGGCAAGAGGGGATCTTGGGGTTGAGATATCCCCTGATCAAGTCCCTGTTCGGCAAAAAGAACTGATTAAAAAATGCAACAAAGAGGGAAAGCCAGTAATAGTTGCGACTCAAATGCTCGAATCAATGATAAATGCACCAATACCTACAAGGGCAGAAGCGAACGATGTGTTCAATGCGGTTATAGATGGGACAGATGCAGTCATGCTCTCTGCTGAAACTGCTGTAGGGAATTTTCCCTTAAATGCCGTGCAATATATGAACAAAATTGCTTACACTGCTACCCAAAATATGCCAAAACGAAAACCCGATGAGTATGACTCTGATCGGTTGATTCATACACAAGTATTAGGACATGCAATTCATTCATTAACTACTGAGATGGAAGATTTAAATTTTCGAGGTAAGATTTTGGTTTTAACAAGAGGAGGATTTGGTGTAAGAATGATTGCAAAGTATCGTCCACCGCTACCCATCATTGCAATTACACCACATAAAAGAACTGCAAGGGAAATGAATTTACTCTGGGCAGTACAACCTATACATATTGAGAATATTAATTTCTTTAATTTAGATGCTGAAGCTATCATTCAACAATCGGTGAAATATGCCGTTGAATTGGGAGTAATAGACGAGAATGAACATGTAGTAATCTTACTTGTCTCGAGAAAATGGAAAAAGAGAGGCAATATCGTAGGATTTTATTACGTAGGGGAAATTCTTGAAGGGGACAGAGAAGAAAATTCAAAATAGAAGTACATCTTAATTTTTAGGTTTCAATTGGTTTTTATTATTAGTTTTTTTATTCTTTATTTATTTGGAGTGTCAGTTTTATAAAGTAGGAAACCGAAATAAATAATAACTATTTCAATGTTATATAAAAAAAAATGAATTGATAAAAAATGGAATCAGAGGGAAAAGCTTCTACGGGAAAATTCATTACCTATGGAATGCCCCGATTCAGTGCTGGTATCGTATTAGATACGGTTGATTTCGGCATATTATTCCTATATATAGTTGTCTATGGGCTTCCTCCAATACTATCAGGTTTAGCATTAGCAATTGGGAAATTAAGTATTGCACTAGGTCAATTTTCGATGGGCTGGTTATCAGATAGAACTAAAACCAAGTATGGTAGAAGAAAACCATTCATGTTCTTTTATGCACCCCTGACGGCATTATCATTTATCTGTGCTCTATTACCGATGATCTTTATTCAAAATCCAAGTTCCATCATTTTATTCGTATGGATCTTAGTGTTTGATGCAGTTTTTCAATGGTCCTATGGAGGACTTACTACGCCTTATCAATCTTGGGTATCTGAGCAATTTATTGTGCATGAACGCCCTAAAGCATCTGCTTTCCAAAATCTATTTAGTTTTATAGGAGCTGGAGTTGGAATCGTTTTTACCTTATTGGTATTTCCCCCGTTGATCGAGACTTTTCAAAAAACAAAAACCGTAGACCCTATTTTTGTAATTTTGGTATTTATTTTTGGATTTTTACTAGTATTACTATTCTATATCTGTGCTTTCGCATTTCCAGTTGAAAAAGTTGAGGCTGCTGAAATGAATTTCTCTGAAGATTTGAAAAAGGTGCTTAAAGATAAAAATTTCATGAGGGTATGCTGGCTACAGGGCATAGCATTTTTAGCTATTGGGATGATAACACCATCTGTAATAGGTTTTGCTACAATCGTGTTAAAAATAGAGGGCACAACATTATATCTTACAGCGGTAATTCTTTTAGTGGGTATTATGGTCTTTCTTTTTATGTGGAAAAAATTAATAGATAAAAAGGGGAAAAAGCAAACCTTCTTAATCATAATTTTAACTGGAATTATTGTTTTACCCTTGACTTTAATAGGACTAGTCCCAGGTGAAATTAACTTTTTAATCACTGTTGTTTGGGTATTGGCAATCGCAGCGTTTATGGGGGGTTGGTATTTATTTCCATACATCTGGTTAGCGGATTTAGCGGAAGATGCGCAAGTAAGATCTGGTGAGGGAAGAAAATCTGGATTATATGCGGGATTTCCACAAATTCTTCTTAATATATTTCAAGCTATTGCATTATTTATTACAGGATTTATTCTAAGCCTCCCAAATGTACCAGGCAAAGACTATTCTTGGGGTTATGTTTTATGGGGTGTGTGGTGTTCAGGAGTTCTGATTGTTACCTATTTATTCACTAAGAAATTAATTACTTTAGATTTTGATTGGGAAAAAGAGAGATAGACCAAATTTCAAATTATTAAATTTATTTTTTTCTTTATTCTTAAGCTGGTATTTTTATTATCAATGTAAGAAAGTTGAAATTATAAATATTCAAAATGAACTAATTAAGAATAGCACCTTTTTAAAAATGTGATTGTATGAGAAATGAAAAAGAGGAAGGATTAATCAAAGCTACTAACACTTTTGCTATAGAACTATATCATCAGCTAAGTAAACCTGAAGAAAATCTATTTTTCTCACCCTTTAGTATTTTTACTGCGCTATCTATGGTTTATGCTGGTGCTCGGGGGTCCACAGCGAATCAAATGGAAAAAACTCTCCACATTCCATTAGAGCAGCATCATTTCCACAGGGCTCTTAAAAAACTCTTACGTATATTGGGTAGTGAAGAGACTAACAAGGATAATGAACTGAGTATAGCGAATTTATTGTGTGTTAAGGAAGGCTATGATCTTCTCGAAAAATTTTTATGGAGTATCGAAGATAATTATAATGCTCCGATATGGAAATTAAATTTCTCATTAGTTAGGGAATCTTCTGCAAAAATTAATAATTGGGTGGCTGAACAAACTAAAGGTAAAATCTCTAATATTATTGATTCGATTGATCCTGAGATGAGGCTTATTTTGATTAACGCAATCTATTTTAAAGGGATGTGGGAAAATACGTTTGATAAAAATTTTACAAAAGAGGAAAACTTCACACTTGCATCTGGTGAAAAAATAATGGTTCCGATGATGCGCCAAACGAGGAATTTCACCTATTTAGATGATGATAAGTTCCAAATTCTTGAAATGCCATATAAGGGAACCCTTATCTCTGGTACAACTAAACGGGTTAATATGGTTATTTTTCTACCGAAACAATTTAATAAACTTCCACTGATAGAATCCCAGCTTACTTTTGAAAAGATGGAAGTTTACGTTTCGGAGCTACGTGAGCAATATATGCAGAGAGTAAGGGTTTTTTTTCCTCGATTTACGATTCAAATAAGCTACAAACTTACAAAAGCTCTTTCGGATTTAGGACTTGCTCTTGTTTTCACTAAAAATGCAGATCTTTCAGCAATATCTAAAGAACCAGTGATCTTTATTTCTGATGTTATACATAAAGCTTTCGTGGAGGTAAATGAGAGAGGTACTGAGGCAGCAGCCGTAACAGCAATCAGTGTCGTGGGAGCCTCTATTGGCCCAAGAAAAGAGCCGCCCGTATTTCGCGCAGATCATCCTTTCATATTTCTTATTCAAGATTCACAAACAAAAACAATCCTCTTTATCGGAAAAGTTATGAATCCTATAGAATAAGTTCTAAAAAAAAACAAAAATTTAGGCCAGATCAATTGAAATTTCTATTAAATGATCCAACTTAATAACTTGATCACCAAACCGTACTAAATCTAACTTATCTTGCTTTTTTTTGAATAATCCTTTTTCAAATTCATTTAATGCGACAAGAAACGCACTGAGAGTTTCTTATGAATTATCCTTAATAATTTCCTCAAATATGTATTAGATTATAAGCTTACCGGACGGATATTCGTATAATATTAAATGATAGAGTATAGCTACCCATCTAATTATACTTGCATAATTTAATATTATTTGAAATTGATAGATCTTGAAAGTAAAAATGTGTAATATCGTCACGAAAGATCAGAAAATTCTTAGCTTTTTAATAAAAAAAATGATATTAGATTATCACCATACAGATCATTAAATTGTTAAAAGAATAGAATGAAACTCTTCAAGATCTAATTATCTTGAAAAATCACGGGGTTTAAGAGATTAAATTTGTAATTAAAGTTAAAATGTAATTGTTAGAATGGAAAAGCTCGATAGTTTTCAAGTATACAGCCATAACCACAGTGTGAATGTTTTAGTGGATAAAATATGGGTAAAAAACGAGAGAGTATACTTCAGAGTTTTAGAGGAATTAGAAAATTCTCAAAATCATTTAAGAAAAGAGCAGAAACCGAATGTATATTCCATTCATGTAAATTCTATTTTTACGTTACGATGTAAATTATATTTTTAAATTAAATTTTTATTAAATATTCTAAAATCTCAAATTTTATTAGATGATTATTATTACTTTAAAAATATTATCACAATTTTAAGTTCAAAAAAGGCATAAAACCTTGATTTTATCAAAAAAATCAATTATTTTTATCCTTATATCGGTATTAATTGCTAATACTACTGGAATGGGCGTATTTGCTTATGCTCCAAGATATTTATTAAATTTAGGAGTTGATATAATAGTTATTCAGCTTATTTTAACATTGTATATATTCACTACTTTAGCATTTCCTCCATTAATTGGGAAATTATCTGATAAAATACAACATCGATCAATGCTTTTTAAACTTGGAGCTGTTGGAGTAAGCATTATCTTTTTTCTATTTACCACAGTCTTCAATTTAGTTCTTATAATCATTTTAATGATATTATACGGTTTTTTTGGTACGTTTGCTAGATTGAAATTTGTATTATATGCAGAGTTGGTAGAAAATGATCATCGTTTTATCGCTTATTTTGCTGCCATAACCGCTTTAGGATGGTTTTTAGGGGCGTTCTTAACGGGTATTTTTGTTGATTTATTTGGAATTGGTCAGTATTTTCAATTATTATTATCAGTTTCTTTAATAAACCTTGTTATCATCATGTTTATCAAGGAAAATAGAACATTAATCTTGGAACGCCATGAAAAAGAAGAAGTTAGAAATTTAGATGATATTATATTAAACAACCGGGATGATTCAAATCATATATCCCGATCCATTTATCCGAGCTTATTTTTTCGCAATTTTGGTGTGCGTCCAATATTAGTAATTCTTGCAATATTAATGTTTTTTCATATTTCCAGTGATACCCAAATAGGTTTTTTGATTGGAATCAATTTTTTAATTCAATTTTTTCTAAATATATTATTAGCCCATGTCATAACCGAGAAGAATTTAAAATGGATTATGTTTATAGGTTATATCTTAAGTGCTTTTACTATTCTGGGTTGGATTTTAGCCACTGATTTCTGGAGTTTTTTAATCTGTCAAATTCTTATTTCACTTTCTTTTGCTATGTTCATGACGGCAACTCAAATCTACGTTACTAGAAATACTACCCCCCATAATAAGGGAAAATATGTCGGATATATGAATACTGGCACTCAATTAGGTTCCTTTTCTGGAGGGTTAATGTTTAGCCTATTACTCGTGCTATATTCTGGCAATTATTATCCTGCCATGTATTTTATGATTATTTTTCCCGCGATTTCAGCTTTCATCATTCTAATTAAGTTTGAAAGGGAAAATGAGTGATGGCTTCTTTTCAAAAAGATAAAAAAATATATTAGAAATACTATTATCAAAAGAGTGGAGAATTAAATCCAAACCTTAAAGTAATCCCTGAAAGCCTTTTCATACTCTTCAAGAAGAGGATTATCTATTTCTGCAAATCTTATCTCTCCATATTCAATTTCTCCATAAATTTCAGCAGATTTTATTTCTTTCTCTAAAATAGCCATTAAAATATACCTACGAATAAAATTTATTATAATTTATCTGAAGTAAGATTTGTTATCCTTCGGAATTCTGTTATTTAAATCTCACTATATTTTATTTTAGCTCACATCATCCATTATTTTTTTATAATCCTCTTATTCTACTACAACTTGTTCTCCCTCTGTCTCATTTGGAAGTAAGAAATTTCTTCATCTTATTGCATAAGCAACCTTTATATAGAAATCTGTTTAATTAAATTTTAAATAGAATTCTAATAAAAAATATTAAATTTTTAAATTGTGAATTTTCTATGAGTGAAAATGAAAAAGAATTACTTGATGAGTCATATAAAGAACCTTCAGTACCTAGCATGATTTCCTACGGAACGGCTGGTTTTTGGAGTATGTTTGCGTATTCAGTTTTCGGAGCATATTTTTTCTTCTTTTATGAGATAGCAGTGGGTTTAGATACCATTCTCATAGCTTTAGCAATGATTATATTTACCTTATGGGATGCTGTAAATGATCCGCTTATTGGGTTTCTTACCGATCGTAAAACAAAGTTCACAAAAAAAGCAGGCAAGAGATTTCCATGGATTGTAATTGGCATTTTGCCAGCGAATTTTATGTTTGCACTATTATTTATGCCACCAATGGGGGCTGCTCCAATTGTATTATTTTGGTGGATTATTATAACGACCTGCACATTTGATTCTTTAGTTACGCTCTGTATGGTTAATGTTTCTGCACTTTTTCCGGATAAATTTCGGACAGACAAAGCACGTAGGAAGGCTTCAGGATTGAGTGCAACATTCTCTATGCTTGCGTTACCCGCAAGTGCCATTATACCTCCATTAATTATTACATTCGAAGATCCAACAAGTTATATCCCCATGGCTTGGTTATGTGTTGGAATATTAGTGATTGTTGCGATATTATTCTTGCCCGGGATGATTGAGAATAAAGAGTTAAAGGAAAGATATTATGTTAGTGAAGAAATTCAAGAAGGCTTCTTAGACGCATTAAAATCATCAATGAAACAAACGAGTTTTGTATATTATATCATCCTCTTCTTTGGATTTACAGTTGTTACTTCTTGTTTAACAGCTTCCATTCCGTACGTAGTATTTATTGTAATACAAGGCTCTGAATTTTTTGCGATAATGTTATTTGCATTGTTTCTTAGTGGAACAATCATCTCAGTTCCTTTTTGGGTTTTTTTTGCTAAGAAAATGAAAAATAACAAAAAAACGGCTGTTATTGGAGGATTTACATGTGCAATTGTTACGTTTATAGTGACATTTTTTGTCGGCATTCTCGACTTGGTTTTTGTATTTATTTTAGGATTCGCCATGGGAAACCTCTGGGTTTTGATTCCGGTCTATTTTTCAGATGTACTCGATGAAAGAGTAGTATTAACACGTTCAGATGTGAGAGGGACTACTGTAGGAGTTCAAAATTTCTTTACACGATTATCACGTGGCGCCCAAATTGCAATATTTGCTATAGTTCATATTCTAACCGGATTTGTTGAGGGTTCACAAACCCAGACAGAATTAGCTCAATTTGGAGTGTTACTTCATTTTACTGTAATTCCTGCCATAATACTTGCGATATGTACTCTAATCTATTGGAAAAAATTCCCGCTTACGCCGGAAGAAACAAACAAGATAAAAATAAAACTTAAAGAACTCGGTTTTTAATTCAATTTTTACTTTCATTTTTTTTTTAAGTTTATTGAGGGCTTTATTATATAACAATAGATTTATTATTATTCTAATTTAAGTTAACCTAATAAATTAAGAATATGAAAAATGGTTAATATATCTGAAAATAGTGATGTTTACTGAGAATTGCAAAAACATCTCGATATGCTTCCAATTGGATCTCCTGCCAGAGAATCAGCGGTGGAAATAAAGATATTGAAGAAAGTTTTTACACCAGAAGAAACTAAAGTCGCGACTAAGCTAAGGTTCACGTTCGAATCCCTAGATAATATTTATAAACGAGTTGATAGCAAGGAGATGTCAATAAACGATTTAGAAATAGTATTAGACAATTCTGATCATTGTTCCATCGTTTTGAAAATGGATATAGAAATCCCTTTCATGAGTATTCAATCTAAAAGTTCATTTAAAGCATTAATCACTTCATTTATCTATATAAAATTTTTTATATTTTCATTTTCTTAAATTTGTTTATTATGGGATTGAAAATTTTAAAAAAAAGGAATTTTTTTAATAGAATAATCTTAAAACTCTGGTTGAAAGATGCTTATAGAAAGATTGAAAGATTTGAGAAATTTCTTAATAAAGAAGATAAAATTCTAGACATAGGTGGAGGTCTCGGAACTGTGTCTTACCTTTTAAAAAAAAGGGGATACGATTCAGAAGTTATAGATGTTCAAGATGTTTCTATTTTTAAAGATATTCACCCCTTAATATATGGCGGGACAAAACTTCCCTTTGATGATAATACTTATGATATAGCACTCATTCTCACAGTGTTACATCATACAAAATCCCCGGAAATAATTCTAAATGAAGCGAAAAGAGTTGCTAAAAGAATAATCATTATTGAAGATATCTACAATTCATTATTACATAAATACGTTTTATTCTTAATTGATTCTTTTACTAACTTTCAATTTTTTAACCATCCTCATAGCAATAAAAACCATAATGGCTGGATTCAATTATTTAAGAACTTAAATATAGAAGTTATTGAATACCGAATCATAAAAACAGCTCCATTTGTGCATCAAGTAACATACATTTTAAAAACCTAATTCAAGTTCATTGAAAGCATTCAAACATATAAAATTTTAAATCAAATCGATATATTGAATCTATAACTTAATTGGATAAAAGAATATACAATTCCATACAAGTTCATTTGTTATTAAGTATAATAATAATCACATTACATAAAGAAAAAAATCTTAAAAAATCCATTTTAACCACAAGAGAATCAACCAACCAAATTTTTAATTAATTTTTTTCTTTATTTTTCTAAATTTATTAAGAGCTTTATTATATAACAATAAGATTTATAATTATTCTAAATCACCTTAACCCATTGAATTAAGAATATGAAATGTGTTTTATATGTCTGAAAATAGTGATATTTACCGAGAATTGCAAAAACATCTCGATACGCTTCCAATTGGATATCCTGCCACAGAATCAGGGGTGGAAATAAATTTATTGAAACAACTTTTTACACCAGAAGAAGCGAAAGCTGCAACTAAGTTAAACTTCTCCTTCGAATTACTGGAGGACATTTACGAGAGATTTGATAGCAAGGAGATGTCCATAAATGAGTTAGAGCAAATATTAAATAATGCAGTCTCCAAAGGCGCTGTCATCATCAAAAAAGAGGGTGATAAGAAATATTATGCTAATGCAATGTTTATGATTGGGATGTATGACATTCAAACCCATCGAGGGAATGAAACTCTTGTTGATTTTTTACAAACCTCTTCTCAATATTTTAAAGAAGCTATGGATGCGGAAATGTTTTCCACAGGAATTAATCAATTTCGAATTGTACCAATAGAAACAAGTATAACTCCTGAACATCATATCACGTCTTATGACGATATTCGTCAAATTATTGAAAATACAGAAGGTCCAATTGTAGTGAACGATTGTGTGTGTCGAAATAAAAAGGATCTCTACGGAGAACCATGTAGCCATACTGATTTGCGTGAGACTTGTTTTGTGCTGCGTGATGTATTTGCTCAAATGTATATCGATAATGGATGGGGTAGACAAATAAGTAAAGAAGAAGCACTCGAAATTTTAAAGAAAACAGAAGAAGATGGATTGGTGTACCAACCAGGTAACGCTCAGAGACCTGGATCTCTCTGTTGTTGTTGCGGATGTTGTTGCGGATATTTAGCTGATATGAAAGCATTACCTAAGCCAACAGATTTTCTCAAATCAAATTATTACGCTGAAATAGACTCTGATTCTTGTACAGGTTGCAGCACCTGTATAGATCGCTGCCAAATGGATGCATTGACTCTCGTGAATGATATCTCTACTGTAAATCTGGATAAGTGTATAGGATGCGGGGCATGTGTGCCAACCTGCCCTGTAGAGGCAATCATACTTCGCAAAAAAGAAAAAGAAACTACGCCTCCTGCCGATTGGGATGCATTGTACGAAAATATCTTAAATAAAAAGCAGGAACTTCGCTCATAATAGCTATAAACTGCTGATAAAATCTTATTAAAGATGAATTAATCTTTAATTATGTCTTTTTTTTTGTTTAGAAATTATTTTCAAATGAGGTGAAACTCAAAAAGTGGCAGGCATTAAGGAAGAATGGTATAAAATTACGAAACTTAAGGATTATTTATATGTTTTACAAGAAAATATCTCCATTGTCCATCCCGTTTATACTAACGATCCTTTAAATCTCTACTTGATTTTAGGAGATCATACTGCTATTTTAATAGATACAGGATGTGGATTATCTCCTTTAAAGCCATTAGTTGAGAAATTAATCAGAGGAAGAGATTTGTTGATTTTTAACTCCCACACGCACTGGGATCACGTTTTTGGTAATGGACAATTCGAAGAAGTATATGTGCATGAAAATGAAGCATTTATGGTTTCTAGACCTTACGACCTTTCATTCTCAAAAGAAATCTTCGGGAAATGCTATGCGAGTAGAAATTTTCTCATACCTCCCGCTAAAACTATCAAAACCCTAAAGGATGGAGATTCCTTTGATTTAGGAAAGATAAAAGTTAAAGTTATACATGCACCAGGACATTCTCCGGGTTCAATTTGCTTACTAACAACTACAGGAGAACTTTTTATTGGAGATGTTTCTTATTATGGAGATATATTCTTACCCCGTAGAAGGTCCTTTCCTATAGTTCTCGAAAGCATTTCAAAGCTAATAAGATTATGCGAAATCAATGATAAAATTGAATTATATCCCTCCCATAAAAAAATACCTTGTGATAATACTCTTTTACTAGATCTTTATAATGGGATTAAAAATATTGAAAATTTATGGGAAAACCGGAAAGAACATAATTTTTTTAATGCGTGGGTAATTGATGATGAGAAATTCAGGTATTATATTTCACGCTATTAATCGTAAAAATGTTTTACTAACTCTAGATTTTTAAAAATATTTGAAATTTCATAATAATGAACTTTTTTCAATTGAAAAAAAGTTAGTTTTTTAACAACGAATTATTGAACAAGTATTTTAAAAAAAAACTCTTTTAAAGGTTTTAATGAACGTATATTCTTAGATTTTAATAGATCATTATCTCTCCTCTTTAGAATGAATTGTGAAACATTCAAGAAGAAAAAATAGGAAATATTGAGAAAATTAAAACCTCCTTCTCTTTAATATAATTTTGGTATTTTATCATCTAGAAGTTATATAAGATATCGTGGAATTTTTAAGGGATTTTTCTGATGAAAGGGAGAGGAATTACTAAATGAATCAAGATTTTGATGAATATAATGAAAAAGAAATAGAAGAAAAGGAATCAGACACTAATTTAGATTATGAAAGCGAGCTTGATTCAGAAAATGATAAGGAATTTAATCCGAAATATGAAGATGAAATGCTTAGTAAACATGAACTAGATCTAGAAAATGAGCTTGAACAAGATTTTGAATTTAAACATGAACATATTATGGAGAAGGAAGATGAAAATGAAGAGCAAAAAGACAGAAAAATTACATATAATGACTACACATATGAACCTAAACAAGAAAAACCGAGAAGTAAAGAAGAAGGATTAGAAAAAGAAAGAGATACGAGAAATAAGGATAAGGATTATGAAGAAGTGAAAAACGAATTGGAAAAATATGTGAATAATCTACTTGAATTAGAAAGTAAGCTTAATAATAAAGAAGAAGAAATAGCAGTAGGAAGATATCGAGAATTTAATGTTAACAATGAAAATATCGAAAGGATTAATGAAAAAAAGGGGAATGAAATATATAAACCTGATTATGATAAATATAATCCACATTACAAGTATTGGACAAGATTTGATGAGCATTTAGTGGATTTAATTGAGGAAAAATTAAAAGAAAAGGGTACCACTCAAAAAGAATTTAAAAGGAAAGTTGATGGGAAATTTCATAATTTTTCAATGCTTCGCATGGGAACACGAATCGATCAAAAAGTATTTGAAAATGTAAAAACGTGCCTTATAAATGATTTTGGAATTTCTGAAAAAGAGATAATGGATCATTCTATCATGAGTGTTGGAAAAAGTTCTGAACCTCTCATTAGATTAAATCCCGTAAAAAATTCAGATCTCGTTGGAATAATGGTTGGTGATGGATCTCTATCTGAGTATAGTGCTAGAAGCTATGAGACATCAATTACCTTAAATAAAGAAGATGACCGTGCTTATTTCTATCATGTAAAAAAAAAAGTAAATGAAATATTTGGACCAGATGCTTTTAAGGAAAATGATGATGAGAGGAATAAGGCAGTTAGATTAAGATGCTCTAGAGCTGAAGTTCACGAAGCATTAACACACATAGGTTTAAAACCAGGAAATAAAATTGAAAATGATCTACATATTCCTCCGGAAATTCTTAACAGTAATGATGAACAAGCTCAAATAGATTGCTTGAGAGAGATGACCGATACTGATGGATCTATAGCGTTGAATAGGAAAAAGAGTAGTTTTGGAATACATTTTGGTCTTGGAGCACCTAATTTGGCAAAAGATTTTCAAGCTTTATGTACGAAATTTGGAATAATGTCTGACTATTCTGAATATGAAAAATCTAATAATAAAAAAGGAGTTGGTGTTCATATACAAAATAGAGAACAGATCAAGAAATTTATTGACACTATAAAGCCACGAAATTTTTTCGAACCCTATCGTAGGAAATATTTAGGAGTGAGTATGATTCATTTGAATCTTCCAGATGAGCTTAAAGATTCCATACAAAATGATATTGATCAAAGACATAAATTATCGCATCAACATTATACAAAAAAATTTACTCTAGATCTGAAAAAGACATGTGAAAAACACATTCAGAAATATAATGAGAAACAAAAGAAAGAGGGAAGGGAAGGAATTAAAGAGATATTTGGTCATCCTTTTAAGCGTAAAATTAAACGACAAATGATAGAAAAGGGGATTGAAAGTAATTTCGTTAGAAGAAAGATGAGTTTTAGAACTGATAAAAATTATCAACAAGAAATACATTCGATGGAAAAAGACTTTAAATTAAAAATTATTGATTCTATCTTTGATGAATTCATGAATGAGAAGACCAAATTTTCAAAAGAGAAAGATTTTCTTGATTCAATAAAGAAAAAATATGATTCCGATCTTTGGATATATGACATGAATGAAAGGAAAAAGCTGGCCATTGAGAATTATGTATCAAAACTAATAAGAGGTGTAAAACACGTAGTTGATTTACCTCCTGAAATTTCAAATAATCTTTCTGGATACAAGATAAAGGAAAAATCTGGAGGTAGACGCAATGGAAATGATATAGTTGAAATATGGAAACGTCGCGTCGGTAATTAAGATTAAATTGATTCTATTTCTAAATTGATACATATTTGTGATGAAAATGAACAGCTTGAACTCTACCCATCTCATAGACAAACACCTTGCGACAAAAGCCTTTTGATTGATCTTTATAATGGAGTCAAAATATTGAAAATCTTTGGAATACAAAACAAAAAAATGAGGTTTTTAATGCATATTACGTTGAGGATCAAAAATTTCGATATTATATTATGTAATATCTTTAATTTTCTACTTTTATATTTAAAATAATTATAAGAACTACTTTTAGTAAATTTATTGTATTAGTTATTTTTCCTAAATATTCTTTAAATATTTTATTAAGAAAAGAAGCAGAACGATTAACACAAGAATTGAATTTATTTAAGAAAAATTAATTTAACAGATTTTAATTATTATTTTAATTGTTTTTTTAAAAAAAGAGAATTATAAAAAATTATTCTTATTTTTTTACCTTTCCTGAGTTTTGTAGAAATAATCCCTCTCTCACAACCAAAAAGGCACTGGAATTATAGAAAGACCCCGTTCTTTCTCTATACTGTACGAACTGCTTTTCCAATCGACCAGAAAAGCCATTTAAAGTGAAAAGAAGGATTTTATACTCTTTTAGGTTTTAACCAATTATCCAAGGATTTATTTTTCTTTTGAGCGATATCCCAGAAATTTTTTACCAAGACATCATCTAAATTTTTAAATCTAAAATTCCGATAATATTCAATCATGTCTAACCATTTAGCTTCCTTATCCTCTCTACAACAAAACAGCAATGAATAATAGAAATTTTTATCATTGTAAATTTTTAATCTTTCAATCCTGCCGAATCCAATTTTTTTCAATTGGTTCATATAAATATCACATAAATCTTTTTTTTTTGTAAGGGGATCTATTTCTATTCCAAAAAATCTTCTAACTTTCGCAGGAGATCTTTTCAGACATCGAACAACATTATCTTGAAAAGTGATTATCATATCTCCGTATTCATGGATCTTAATAATTGATTGAATAGTGGAAAAATCAATATCCATTCCTTCATTATCTATAACCATAAGATAATTTGAGATCTTATAATTCTCCTTAATGCGTCGTATAACGTCAATAACCCAATAATTAGAGTCGATTACTTTTTGCGTAGTATCAATTTTAAAATTAATTGGTTCAGAATTTGAATTACTTATAGCTTCAAATCTCTTTTGTAGCACTTTTCTTCTTTCCAATGACCAATCGTTCATAAAAAAACCTTTAAAACCTCTTTTTTTCCTTTTTGATATTAATGCGGCGTTTATAGAAGTACCCGGAAATAGAAATTCATCTCGTCCTTGATTTTTCGTAATTCGGTTCATCCCATAACTACTGAGAAGTCCTATATAAAAAGTTTCTATAAATTTATACTTCCCTAAGATTGTTAAATATTCTGAAATATAACTTTTAATCACAATTTGTTTTATAGGCATCCACCACCCAGAACCATCGAGACGTGTATAATATTGATTTTTATTAAGCCAAGGAAATTTTGGTAAATTTTTGAGATAATTAGTATCATCTACAAGAGATTGAATATTCCCTAGGTGGAAATCAAAATCATTTTTTTTATTTTTTTTATTCTTATATGATTCACTAGCAGCCATATTGATCTACACAATTTTCTTAATTAATTGATATGCAGCAGTCAATGTGTTAATATAAATTCTGTTATTAATCTGATGTTTATATAGATAAAATGAATCCAGAAAGGAAACAGATATTTTTGTCGGGAAGAGCTCAAATAATAGCCCAAATAATATTCCGACAAATATACTCTATATACTAATAAAGATATAATTTGAATTGGTTTATATAATAGTTGGGAGTGATAGTTTTTTAATAATATATTAGTGTCTAAAATTCATTAATGATTCAGAATGTATTAACTTAAAAGAAAGTTAAAGATACTATCTTTAATTCTGAGAATATCCTTATTATAATTACTGGATTTTTTTACAATTTTTATAAGATTTTCTTTAGCTACAATCATTTTAATTCTATTATAAAATTTTTTTTCATAAGGTGTCAAGTTAGCGACCCTTATATAATTCATTTTACCAATCCAAATAGACTCCGTTACAAAAGGTCTTAATTTTTCCACTAAAATATAGGGATCTGAATCCAGAAAAGGTTCAATAGATATACTGGTCTTATACTCATTGTCATATGCATATTTCAATGAATCTAGCCTCTCTTCAAGTGAAGGAGCTCCAGGTTCCCAAAAGTCAAGATTTTCTTTATTTATTGAGGTTATGGTAAAACGAAATTGGATCGAATCTTTGTTGTCCTTAAATCGCTCACAAATCTTCTTAACACAATATAGATTTGGTTTTGTAGTGATTAATACTTCATTTTCCGCTTTAAGTAATTTCTGCAATACAATTATGCTGTTTTCTAAGCTCTCAAGAGTAATATCATGGGATGTAGGGAACATAACTCGACCTGTTCTTTTGTTGTAATTCTTAAAAATTGCTTTTTGATTCGGAACCATAATTTTCCAATTTTCTTTGGTTTTTCGACCAAATCGAATGGCCATTTTTTTAGCATAACAATAACGACAATTATTACTACACCCATAATAACAATTAACGTTGCTATCTGCCCATTCTTTAGTACCTATAGTGATCTTTTGTATTTTACTTTTCATTATTTTGTACCTTTATTCAATCTATATAAAGAAAAACATTAAATAATTTTATGGACTCAACTTATTTTCTAAAAAAAAGAAATTACAAATTTAGTTAAAGTAAAGTGTTATTGAGAAGATAAAATCATATCGTAAAAGTGAAGTATATTATCAAGAATTAAGAGGTTAGATGCAATTGATAAGATAAGGAGTAATCTTCTTGATTCCTATAATGAGTAAGAGTTTAAGTAAGGTTTAATAACAAAAGCTTATAAAGGGTTATGGTCTTATTTTGTTTGATGGTGGAAGAATCGAACTATGGTGCTTCTTACAAGCATTCATTCTTTTTTTTTTTTATAAAATGAGAGGTATTCTTGAAAAACTATAGAAATATTATTTTAATTTATTCATTTTTTCTATTTCATCAAATATTTTAATGAAATTTTTTATATCTTTTAATTAAATTATATAAATTATATATATGGTTAATAAAATTCATCAAATTAATATATTCAGATGCATTATATTTAGATAATGAAATATAACATAAATATTAAAAATACGCTATTAAAAATTATAAAATGCAGGTGAAAACATTGGATGAAAAGAGACGTGAAAAATTAATGAGACGTGCTTGTGAGATAAGTCAAGAAATAAATAAACAATTTGATGCAAGTCCGAATGGTGTTATTGGAAGTTTATCTGGAAGTAATACTGCTAAATTAATTAACGAATTAGCTCGCATTAATAAAAAACTTGGTCTAAAATAAGGTAAAATCTAATTACTAACATAGATAAGACTCTTTTTTTGAAAAATGAAAAGGAAGGAGATTTTTAATGCATATTATGTTGAAGATGAAAAATTCCGGTATTATGTTTTATAATTAATCTCAATGAAAAACTTGTAGTTATGTGATAAAATAATGATTAATGTCTCGTAACTTTTTTTAACTAAACTTTTATTTTTTATAGTTTTAGGATTTAGAATTCCTAATTATTAATTTCATATTATAGTGGAGTTTTAAAACGATTTTAATATAATAAGAACATTCCTATATATAGACAAATATTTTCAAGTGAAATCAAAAATGTCTCGAAATTCATATAAAAGTAAAACTCCAATTCGAAAACTAGAATTTTCAATAAATAATTTTAAATCTATCACTTCTGAAGTTTTTATGAAATTGAAACCTATCACAATTTATTGTGGAGTAAATAGTTCAGGCAAAAGCTCTATACTCCAAAGCCAGTTACTCATTTCTCAATCATATTCTAGAGATAAACCCCGATACGTAATCGAAAAGAAACAAATTCCTCAAATTTTTATTTTTGAGGGTCATCATTGTCATCTTCAAGATTTTAGAAATATTGTTTTTGAGAATAATATAAATAATGAATTAATCTTTAAATGGAAGTTTAAGCGCAATGGTAGAATAATTCTTAATGAAATAAATTGTAGTTATATTAAGGATGAAGACTATTTCACTAAAGGTTATCCTCTGGTCAAAAAAATTAAAACAGAGATAATAGAAGATGATAGATCAAAATTTGTCAATTTTTCATTAAATGAAAAACAGATACCTTATTACGATGTAAGTTTTACAAATTTAGAGCTTGATGCAAAAGAATTTTCTTCAAAACGAGTAAAAATTCCAAAGTTTTTAATAAAAGATAAAAAGGCATTTAATAGTTTTGTTGAATCAATATTTGATGAAATATATATAGTTGATGCTAAAAATAAAATAACCGAAATTAAAATAAAAAAAATAAAAGTTAGTTTTCAAAGTATATTTCCACAAAGTCTGGATATATATGAATACTTAAAAGAAAAATCTGATTTTAAAAAAAAGTTTGACGATTTATTAAATATTGATGAGAAAAGAATTGGATCTATCAGGGAATTCTCTGTTGAGGATGTCAAGAGATTTATTGCTAGAGATATTTTTGATTTTTTTAGCTATTTTATAAACCATACAATTGACGATTGTTATTATCCACTAAATAACTTTTATGAGAAAATAAAATATCTCGGGCCATTAAGGGAAGAACCAAAAAGATTTTATTCATTTACCGATCTGGGACTTTTAGATCTAGGTTTAAAAGGTGAAAATACAACTCAAGTTTTAACAATTCAAAAAGATGTACAAATAGATTTTCTGAAATTACAGAATTTAAACAATCAAATTGGGTTTTCAGACGTATCTAAAAAATCTCTACTAGATACATTGAATGAATGGTTGGAAATAATGAATTTACAACAAATACGACCAAAATTAGAGATGGAATTAATAACAAAAATACTAGTTGATTATTCTAAAAACCAACCTCCTGATTCACCGGTATCTATTCCTGATGTAGGCTTTGGACTAAGTCAGATATTACCAGTATTAGTTAAAACATTAATGATGCAAAAAGATGAAACACTAATATTAGAACAACCAGAAATTCACCTTCATCCAAGGATGCAAGGAGATCTTGCTGATTTTTTATTATGTAATGCCTATTTAGGTAAGAAATTTATTATAGAAACTCATAGTGAACATTTAATTAAAAGATTATGTCTTAGAATAGCCCAATTTAAAGATATTGATCTTTCAAAACTAATCAGCGTTTATTTCATTATTCCTAATCAAATTAATGGAGGATCAGATATAATTGATGTTAAGATTAATGAATTTGGAAGAATTCTAAATTGGCCTAAAGGATTTTTTGATGAAAATGAAGATGGTAAATTACTAGAAGAAAGTTACAAAAAAAAACAATATAAAAACCATACTAATAAAGAGTAATGAAACCTGTAAATTATTTTTTAGATGCTGCTTTTCTTTCAACGAATAATGTTGATGAGTATAAAAAAGAAAAATTATTGCATAAACTTGCGCAGTTTCATAACGAAATTATCAAAATTGAAGATAAATTTCTTTTTGAGGGAGCTAGGCAGAAGATAATAAACATTCCCATAAAAAATAATTTTATTTGTAAATGTCTAATGCATCCGCCTAGCTTAGATGCTCAATTAACGAATTCTTTTTATAAAATATTTAATATTATTGAAGGAAAATATATGATCGAATGCAATATTGATTTTGAATGTGAACAAGAGCAGATTTATGAAAATAAATCAATTCCACCAGATATTGAAAAAGAGTTTAATGATTTTTTAGATGGATGTATTAAGAGTAGAAATCCTTCTTGTATATGTGAAGATTTTTCACTTAATGTCCCAGTCTTCATAACCGAAAAAACAATTCTAAAAAATAATAAAAAATTTGTTCCCTTTAAAAATCCAAATGATTTAAAACGTAATTTTCCGATTTTAGCCTTTTATCCTTCTTTGGATGATGATGATAAAATAAAAGAAAAAAAAATAAAATTTCTTATTGAAATTCATTTGATAAAAAAGGGTATTAATATTGTAGATTTAATAGATTCTAAAGATGAAAATGAAGATATTGATGATCCCCTTAATTCCAAACTTCAAATTATGGATGAATTTTGGGAGAGTGATTTAATAGTCATAGATAATCAAAAATACAAAGAAAAATTAATCGAAACTATATCGGAATTAGTTGCAGATCCTATATCAATGAAAAATAGAATGCATAAATTAAACCATGAATTTGTTGAAATTAACGGAAAAAAAAAGAAATTAGATCAAGTAGATATATTTCAAGAATTTAGAATTGATGGATATGATATTTACCCAAGGTTATTATTTAGTATTATAAAGGGAAAAATATATTTTTATAAAATCATAAATCGTCATTGAATCTAAGATTTTTTAAAATTCTCTTTAATTGAGATATAATATATTTGAGATTTAGATTTTATGATTATAAAAAGCTATATTATGCTATTTTGTAATAAAATTATGATTAATTTTTCATAAAATTTTTTTTGTAATTTTTATATTTCATAGTTTCGCGCACTCTAGACTTATTTTTTTAAATACGTAAGCTTTAAATAGGTAAATTCATATATAGTAAATAACAACTTTACTGTAAACGATTACTTTACAAAGTTCTGGTTTACATAAACTTATAAGAGTAAAACAAAAAAACTATGAAAATTGATATGATAAAAATAAAAGTAATGAGGGAGATGTGAAAATTACCGTGATCGAAGATTATTTTGATGATTTTCTCAATGGTCGTGGTTTTAATCAGAGATCAGATCGTGTAACCATCTCGAAAAAGGACTATCAAAAACTGATTGATATCACAGAACAATATGAATTACTTGCGGCTGAACACAAGAAAATCAAATCTCAAAATGATGCCTTACTCAAAGAACTTGATGATTTAAAAGATGATGGCCGAAAATTCAAAGAATTAGAAGAAGAGAAAGAAAAATATTTAAACTCGTTATTAAGAGCGAGGGCGGATCTTGAAAATTACAAGAAAGTATCAGACCGAGAAAATCAAAGATACAGAGATTATGTGATGAAAGATTTGCTACTCAAGTTAGTTAATCATTATGATGACTTGAATAGAGCATTAGACCTATTAGAAGTAAGTGAAAATGTTGATTCAATCGTGAAAGGTTTTAAAATATTAGTAAAAAATTATGAAAAATTACTTTCCGATGAGGGGGTAAAACCTATGAACTGTGAGGGGGAAATTTTCGACCCTTACAAACATGAAGCTATGATGGTTGAGGAATCTAGTGATGATAATCTCCCTGAAAATACAATTTTGGAAGAATTAGATAAAGGGTATTATTATAAAGATAAAGTGCTGAAACCAGCACGAGTAAAAATTTCAAAAAAATCGAATTTAAAAAACGAAAATAAAAATTAGAAATTAAATGGAAGTGAATAAATATGGGAAAAATAATTGGAATTGATCTAGGAACATCCAACTCAGCAGCCGCTGTCCTGATTGGTGGCAAACCAACGATTATACCTAGTGCGGAAGGTCTTACTTTAGGGGGTAAAGCCTTTCCTTCGGTTGTAGCGTTTACAAAAGATGGCCAAAGATTAGTCGGTGAACCCGCAAGAAGGCAAGCGATTTCCAATCCAGATCGAACAATCACAGCAATTAAAAGGAAAATGGGGACATCCTATAATGTTAATATTGACGGCAAAGAGTACACTCCTCAAGAGATTTCTGCGATGATTTTAAGGAAAATCAAAGAGGATGCGAGCGCGTATTTAGGCGAAGAAGTTACCGAAGCGATTATAACTGTTCCTGCATATTTTAACGATAACCAAAGACAAGCAACGAAAGATGCGGGAAAGATAGCTGGTTTGAATGTAAAACGATTAATCAACGAACCTACTGCTGCGGCAGTAGCATACGGCTTGGATAAAGATGACGTGAATTTAAGGATTGCGGTTTTGGATTTAGGCGGTGGTACTTTTGATGTAACTATCATGGAAATGGCTAATAAAGTTTTTGAAGTGATTTCGACGGCAGGAGATACGCAATTAGGCGGTACTGACATGGACAAAATTCTTGTTGAGTATATTGCTAATGAATTTAAGCAACAAGAGGGTTTTGATTTAACTAAAGATTCAATGGCGATGCAAAGAATTCGTGAGGCCGCTGAAAAGGCAAAAATAGAGTTATCAACTTCGATTACGACAGATATTAATCTACCTTATATAACTGCCACAAGCGATGGTCCAAAGCATCTCAACATGACTCTTACTCGAGCTAAATTGGAACAGTTGATTGACCCTGTATTAAAGAGATTAGATGCTCCAATTCTAAAAGCTTTAAAAGATGCTGGTATGGGTAGAGGAGATGTTGACAAAATCATACTAGTAGGTGGACCTACAAGGATGCCTATTGTCCAAAAGAAATTTGAAGATTTACTTGGCAAGGCTCCTGAGAGAAGTATTGATCCTATGGAATGTGTTGCGATGGGTGCTTCGATACAAGGTGGTGTCTTAACTGGTGAGGTGAAAGATTTACTTTTACTAGACGTCACTCCATTGTCATTAGGCGTTGAGACTTTAGGAAATGTTTTTACTAAATTAATAGAAAGAAATACTACAATTCCAACAGAAAAGGTTGAAGTATTTTCTACTGCAGCTGATAATCAACCAGCGGTAGAAATTCACGTACTACAAGGAGAGAGACCTAAAGCATCAGATAATATTACATTAGGGAAATTTCATTTGACCGGAATTCCCCCAGCGCCAAGAGGAGTACCTCAAATAGAAGTAAAATTCGATATTGATCAAAATGGAATACTCAATGTTTCGGCTAAAGACAAGGGAACTGGAAAAAGTCAATCAATAACCATAACTGCATCCACAAAATTATCTGAAGATGAAATTGAGCAAAAGGTTCGAGAGGCAGAAATGCACGCTGAAGAAGATAAAAGATTCAAAGAGTTGACTGAAGCGAAAAATCATGCAGAAGCATTAATCTATCAAACTGAGAAATTACTCAAAGAAAATGAAGCTGTAATAGGTGATTTAAAAGATCGAATATTACAAAAGATATCAGACTTACGGGGCGCTATGGAATCTGATGATGTACCCAGAATCAAAAAGGCTATGGAAGAACTTCAACAATCATTACACGAAGTTTCAGCTCGAATGTATGGACAACAACAAGGACAAGGTCCAGGTGCGTATGCTGGAGCTCCACCTGGAGGAATGGGAGACACAGCACATACATATCAAGGAAAAACTCAAGACGAGATCGAAGAGGAACAATTCCGAAGAGCGAGTGGTCAGGACGACAACGTTGTAGACGCTGAGTATGAATAAATTGAATTTTTTTTTTTATATTATTATTTTATTTTTTTATTTTTTTTAAAAATCATGATTATATTAAAGGGGTTGTAAAATATGGCAAAAGATTATTATAAAATTCTTGGAATAGATAAAAGTGCATCAAAGGAAGAAATCAAAAGAGCATTTCGTAAAATGGCTCGTAAATATCATCCTGATGTAAATCCAGATGAACCAAAATCAGGTGAAAAATTTAAAGAGATTAACGAGGCCTATGGAATTTTAAGTGATGATAAAAAAAGAGAAATGTATGATAAATTTGGAGTTGTAGAGGGAGATCCTTCTTCATATAAACAATGGGGAGGAGGAGTTCCAGGAGGAGGACAGGCTTATCGATCGCCGGATGGAACAACCTATTATTATTCAACTTCGGGACCACCGGGAGGATTTGATTTTAGTGAAATATTTGGCAACCATAAAAATTCTCGAGGTGGTTCTGGGGGATTTGATTTTTTTAATGATTTAGGAGATATATTTGACGTATTTTCCAATAGAGGGGGAAGCACAAGAGCGAGATCAAGTCCATTTAGGGATAGATCCCGGGAAGGTGATGACTTGCGTTATGATATGGAAATAGAGTTTATAGATGCTTTTTATGGAGGAGAAAGAAGGATTCAATATAGGGATCCTATATCCGGGCAGACTCAAAAGTTAAAAGTAAAAATACCTAGAGGAATCAGGGATGATCAAAAATTAAGACTTAAAGGAAAAGGAATGCCTGGAGAAAATGGAGGCGCCCCAGGAGATTTATATATTTCAGTTCATGTGAAAAACCACCCAATATTTGAGAGAAAAGATGATGATTTATATGTTGTTCAAGAGGTTCCTTTTACAACAGCGGCACTTGGAGGTAAAATACAAGTACCTGGTGTAGAAAAGACTCTAAACGTTACCGTGCCAAAAGGAACTCATGATTCTTCTGTTTTAAGATTAAAAAATCAAGGATTTTACAAGATTAACTCTAATAATGAACGAGGTAATCTTTTGGTTGAGATAAAAGTTAAAGTTCCAAATAAGTTGAATAAGACTCAAAAAGAATTATTAGAGAAATTAAAACAAACAGGTTTATAGGAGTGTGATTTTAAAATGATGAAATTTGATAAATTCACGATTAAAGTTCAAGAAGCCTTAGTGGCCACTCAGTCATTGGCTCGAAATAATGATAATCAACAAATTGAGCCGATTCATTTGTTAATTTCTTTTATAGAACAACCAGATGGAATTGCTACTCCACTTTTTCAGAAATTAGGTATTAATATTCAACAAATTTCAGAAGAACTAAGGAATGAATTAGATAAATTACCTAAAGTAACCGGATCAGGAGCAACAGATGTTGTTTTATCTTCGAATTCAAGTAATTTATTTGATAGCGCATGGAAAGAAGCAGAAATTTTAAGAGATCAATACCTTAGTACGGAACATTTGCTATTAGCTATGGCGGCTAATAATAAATTACCCCTCTATAATCTATTACAAAGGTATGGAATAAGTAAAGATCGAATACTACAAGCATTAAAGAGTATAAGGGGATCTCAAACTATTACTGATCAAGACCCTGAGGGAAAGTATCAAGCGATTGAAAAATATAGTAGAAATCTTACTGACTTAGCAAGACGAGGCAAAATTGATCCTGTAATTGGAAGAGATGATGAAATAAGGAGGGTTATGCATATTCTTTCGAGAAGAACTAAAAATAATCCCGTTTTAATCGGAGAAGCGGGAGTAGGTAAAACAGCAATAGTTGAGGGGCTTGCTCAAAGAGTTGCGAATAATGATGTACCAGATGCTTTAAAGGAAAAAGATATAGTTGCACTAGATTTAGCCGCTATGATAGCTGGAGCCAAATATAGAGGAGAATTTGAAGACCGACTAAAAGCCTTTTTAAAAGAAATAGAAAAAGGAGCAGGCAGATACATTTTATTTATTGATGAGTTGCACACGTTAGTTGGAGCTGGAGCTGCTCAAGGTGCAATTGATGCTTCAAATATGCTAAAACCCGCATTAGCCAGAGGTGAATTGAGAGCAATTGGAGCTACCACTTTAGATGAATATCGTAAGTATATTGAAAAAGATGCGGCTTTAACTCGTAGATTTCAAACTGTATATGTAGCTGAACCTTCTGTTGAAGATTCTATAGCTATTTTAAGAGGGTTAAAGGAGAAATATGAAATTCATCATGGAGTTCGCATTACCGATTCCGCTATTATAGCTGCGGTAACATTATCTCATAGATATATCTCAGATAGATTTTTGCCTGATAAGGCAATAGATTTGATGGACGAAGCAGCCTCTCGCTTAAGAATTGAGATCGATTCAATGCCTACCGAAATAGATGAGCTTGAGAGAAAGATTATTCAGCTGGAAATTCAAAAAGAAGCTCTTAAAAAAGAAAATGATAAATCCTGTGCTGAAAAAATGCAGAAAATTGACGAAGAATTACATAATTTACGTGAAGAAAGTGATAAAATGAAAATTCAATGGAGAAACGAAAAAGAAACCATTACGAAAATTAATGATGTTAAAAAGAAAATGGAAACAACAAAGCTGGAAGCTGAGAGGGCGGAAAAAAGAGGAGATTTAGAAAAAGCAGCAGAATTAACATACGGAGTTCTAAATGAATTGAACAAGCAATTAAAGCAATATAATGAAGAACTAGCTAACATTCAAAAAAATAAAACTATGCTAAAACAAGAAGTCGACGAAGAAGATATTGCAGGAATTATTTCTCAGTGGACAGGTATTCCTGTTTCAAGAATGTTAGAAGGTGAACGGGAAAAACTCTTAAAGATGGAAAATCGTTTGAAAAACAGAGTGATTGGACAAGATGAAGCCCTTACCAAAATATCAAATGCAATAAGGCGAGCCAGGGCAGGGATTCAAGATCCAAATAGACCAATTGGTACTTTTATTTTCTTAGGACCTACTGGTGTTGGAAAAACGGAAACTGCAAAAGCATTGGCAGAATTTCTATTTGATGATGAAAATGCGATGGTTCGAATCGATATGTCCGAATATATGGAAAGACATAGTGTTGCACGTTTAATTGGGGCTCCACCCGGATACGTTGGATATGATGAAGGTGGCTATCTAACTGAATCAGTACGCAGAAGACCTTATGCGGTGATTTTGTTTGATGAAATTGAAAAGGCTCATCCGGAAGTATTTAATATATTTTTACAAATCACGGGGGAAGGGCGTTTAACTGATGGTCACGGCAGGACTGTTGATTTTACAAACACTGTTATTATCATGACAAGCAATATAGGAGGTCAATTAATTTTAGAAACTAGAAATGACAATAGTAGTAAAGTTAATGAATTAATCATGAATCTTTTAAAAAAACATTTTCGACCAGAATTTTTGAACCGCATTGATGATATAATAATCTTTGATTTCTTAAAAGAAGAACAAATTAAGCAAATAGTAGATATTCAAATTAGAGAATTGAACAAGACTTTATCAAATCATAAAATCCAATTGAAAATTACAGAAAATGCAAAAAATTTTCTTGCTGAAAAAGGTTTCGATCCTGACTATGGGGCTCGACCTCTTAAAAGAGCGATTCAAAGTTACATTCAAAATCCTTTATCATTAAAATTATTGGAAGGCGAAATCATTGAGGATGATATAATTGAAATTGATGTTAATTCGAAAGATTCTCTCAAATTTAATAAGACAACAAAGATAATGAACAGGAAATAATTTTAAAAGATCCTTTTTTATTTATTTTTAAAATTTTAATATAATAAGATTATAAACATAGATTACTAATTTTATTAAAGATGAAGTGAAGTTTTAAGTAATAGATTTACAATCTTGTTTTATTTAATATTATCCCAGAATTAATAACTTTAATTCTAAATATAATCATCTATGGTTCTATTATTATTCGCAAAATTACGATGAACATATTGTGGCATTATAGGTAAAGTAATTCCCGTCTTTTGTTCAAATTCTCTTATAATATAATTTTGAATTATATCGGGATGACTCATGTTTATATCAATTTTTTGAGGTACAATAGTAAGAATTATTCCATTTTTGTTACACAAGTCTTCTTTTTCCCTATCCCACATTTGCTGTTGGACAAATTCTTGATAAGTTTTATGAAAATAGTTAGGAAATTCATCATGTTGTATACCATTGAATTCAAAAGCTAATTTAATCCTTACTCCATTAATAATAAGAACAGAATATCCATCTAAATGCATATTTCCCTTATAAGAAGGTAAAATTTGACTTATTTTTGTATTTGGAAATTTAGACTTGAAAATCTGTTCAAAATACCAACGGCAAATTCTTTCATACTCATTTTGAGAGCATAAAGGACACCAATGCCATTGATTTAAACGATCTCCATTTGTTTCAAATGGATCATGATCTAATATTCCACACCATATAATTAAGGGAATTAAACTTGGGGGTTTTTTTAGCTTCTCCCCTAATCTTAAAAATTCAATTTCACTCTTAGGATTCAATAATTTTCCTTTAATTCCTGTTTTACTTAAACCAATGTCATCTATGAGTTTCAAAATAAAACTAAATGTATATTTAATTAAACTTTCATCATAGCACTTACGACACCATTTTTCTTGATTTAAATAATCCCAAATAGTAATAAAGCTTTCATGTTTATCATCCCCACACCACACCTCCACAGGAGCCTTACTAGGTTTAATTTTTTCTGTAATTTTTGCGAATTCTTCAAAACTAGTTTGCAAAATACCTTCTCTTCCCGATTTCTTTAAACCTAAATCTCTCACTTTTAGTTCTATTTGATTGTATTTTATTTTTCTACTATCAATGTAACATTGTCTACACCATTTGTTTTGGTTTAATCGGTCCCAATTTGTTATAAAATACTCATGATTAGAAATCCCGCACCAAACTTCTACATGTGCTAAACTAGGGATTATATTGACAATTGAGTCTTCAAATTCTTCACGATTGGTTATCAATATACCCGCTTTACCCGTTTTTTTCAATCCGAGTTCTTTTACTTTTTTTTCAATTTTATAAAAATTAATGACCCTTTTATCATCATAACATTGTCTACACCATTTATTTTGCTTTAATCGGTCCCATATTGTTATAAAATACTCATGAGTAGAAGTCCCACACCAAACTTCTACAGGTAATTTACTAAGATAATATTTTTTTGCCAATTCTGCAAATTTTTCAATACTAGTTATTAATATGCCTTCCTTTCCCGATCTCATTTTGCCTACTTGCTTTACTTTTTGTTTAATCTTTTCATATGCTTTAGTTATTTCACTCATAGTTTTGTTTTTATTTTTTTTCCCTTTAATAAAAATCTAAAAATACACTAATAAAAATCTTTGCTTAAATTGATTGAACATATATATATAATTTTTTTATTTAAATAGAACTGGATTTTCATTGATAAAATTTTTTCTTTATTTATATCCAATGTATATTTTCTTATTAAATAAGATTATCCCTCCCAATTTTGATTTATAAATAATTTTAAATTAAAAATTTTAAAAAAATTGAAATTTACTCCTAGAACAATTCATTAAATTCTTCTATCTAATTTCGATTTTTATCTTTTTTAATCTGACCCAACTCGAAGCGGAATTTAAGAATAGTTTTACGTTTTTTGTTTTTGTGTTTTATATGCGTCCGTTACTGCGCCATAAATTATGCTTATAATCACTAATATAAAACCAATCCAAATTATCGCACTTATGAGATAAATATAAGTATCAAGAGAGTTTTTTGGAATTAATGCTAATATATAAATTAAGGTTATCCCAGAAATTAAAACTAACAACCCTCCCGCAATCAATAAATTTCCAGCTATTTTGGCTTTTTTTTTATTGACATAATCAGGTTTTTTGTACTTATCTGGTCTTTTCTTAATATCTAAAATGCTAGCTAAGACTCCCATAGATAAGATAATAACAAAGCACGTTATCAGAATAAATAACCATCTATGTTCTTCAGTTTCAGTACTTGCCTCAAGGAAATTAATACCGCTAATGAATGCAATTATCCCTAATATTATGCCTACTATAATACTCATCCATAAATAAAATTTTTCAAAATCCATTTTATCCCTCCATGTTGTTTGCAGGATAAGAATATATTGGGATTATAAAAAATATTGCTCCTGCACATAATATAATCAATCAACTCCAAATTAGCATTATTAAGGTAGACATTTTATACTCTCACATTGTCAAAAAAGCCGTTGAGATACGATTATATAGCTTGTAATTATATATCATACTTTATCTGTATTTATAAAATAATTTAAAATATATTATTATTAATTTTCTAAAGTTGATTTCTCTAAATATTATATGGTTCCAAATCGCAAGGTTTAAATAGTTGAATTCACAAATGTAATTGTGATATTGTAAAAAAGGGGTTGACAAAGATAGATTTACAGATTTAAATAAAATGAGTTGATTTTTGAAAAATTAAGAGAGGTATTGAAATAAAAATATTATGGTGATGTTATTACATTATTTTTTTTTAAAAAATTTAATAAAAGTGAAAAAAAGAGGTTATTATTATAAGCGCGCTTTCAGATATAAGTAAAAGTGTAAATATCTGTCCCGAGTGTGGGGGACAAATTATAGCTCTCCCTGAAAACGGAGAGATAGTATGTGGTGATTGTGGGTTAGTTGTAAGTGAAAGAATGGTAGATTATTCACATAGTGGTAAAAGGGCCTTTACAACACAAGAAAAAAATAATAGAGAAAGAACTGGCTCGCCAGTCTCAATTTTATTGCCAACAATGGGATTAACAACCGTCATTGATAAAAAAAGTATTATTAATCCCGATTTAAAGAGAGCTGCCAAATGGAATTCAAGAATGACGTGGCAGAACCGGAATTTATTAATCGCATCCACAGAACTAAAGAGAATTAGTAGTAATTTAGATTTACCAGATCATATAAAAAAGGAAGCTATGCGCCTTTATAGAGAAGCTTTCAAATTAAAATTATTAAGAGGAAGATCCATTAATGGAATGGTTGCTGCAAGTATATACTACGCTTGCAGAAAAAAAGGATTTCCTCGAACGCTCCAAGAAATTTTAGATGAAACATCAGAAAATGCTAAAGATGTGCGAAGGTGTTACCGAGCCTTAATTAAAGAATTAAATTTAAAAGTTCCAAATACAGATCCTTTATCCCTTATTCCAAAGTATATTTCTGCATTGGACTTAGATTTAGAGATTGAAGAATTAGTAAGAAAAATTTTAAAGGTCTATAAAGCTAATATTTCGACAAGCGGAAAAGATCCTAAAGGAATTGTGGCAGGGACATTATATTTAGCATGTAAAATAAAGAAATTTAATATTACACAAAAAACAATCGCAGATACAGTTGGAGTGACTGAAGTAACTCTTCGTTCACGATATAAAGAACTAATTAAGAAGTTAAATATTCGTATAGAATAGAGCAATTCTATGTGAAATCACGCTCACCTACACTTTTCTCATGAATAGATGCCTTTTTTGTGGCTTTTCAATTTCATTTAAATCAGAAGCAAGTAGAAGTACAAATGGAAAGATTGAGGATGTTAGCTAAAATTAAATAATTTTTGAATATTTTTCTTAATATGGAACGAGATATTGATTTGACACAAAAAATTAGAAAATATTGTAAAAAAATTGGGGTAGATGTAGTAGGGTTTGCTGATCCAAAGCATTTTGACCGTTTTCCTAAAACTAATCGACCAGAAAGTTATTTAAAAGATTCACAAACAGTAATTATTCTCGGTAAACATTTATATGATATAATGCTAGACGCTTATTATCAACCCCCAAAATCAAGGAAATATTTTCATTTTGCTGATTCTATATTAGAAACATTATGTTATAAGGTAAAGGACTTTCTTAACGAAAAAGGATATTCCTCTAAAATAATTTCATACAATCCTGGATTTTATTTAAAAGATATTTCCGCTCTGGCAGGAATTGGACCAATTGGGAAAAACAATTTGCTTATAACAGAAAGATTTGGCTCTCAAGTACGTTTAAGGGCATTAACCACTACTGCGCCTCTTGAATGCGGAATACCTATAACCAATAGCAAATATTGTGAGAATTGTAGTCTTTGCATTAAAGCTTGTCCTGCTCAAGCGTTTTCAGAGGGAAGATATAATAAGGAAAAGTGTTTAAACTATAACTTTTCAAATTTAAAAAAACTCTCAGAAAGTATTTCAATTTGGTGTAATGTGTGTATTGAGTCATGCCCAGTGGGAAAAAGGGATTAAATAAAGTAAAAAAACTTATTATACAGAAGCAAGTTAATTAAACTATTAAATAAATTCTACTACTGAATTAAAAAGAAATGATTTTAGATTTTAGATTTTTTGTCTTTTTCTAATTTTTCCCACTCTTCATATTGTTTATCCAGCATATTTATGAAACTAGAAATTGTATCTTGATTTATTATTAAATAATCACCATCAATAATAAAATCAAAGCGATCCGCCCATTCAATTAATTGAATATCGAATGATTTTTTATCTAAATCAAGCGCATTTCTCATCATTTCAATATTCACACGATTTGAAACCTTAACTATTTTTTTTATTTTTTCTAATTTACCTTTTTCTGAAATAATTAAGATGTCCTTTAGCTTATCAAGTTGAATTTCCTCTCGTTCTAAAACTTGTTCAGCCCGTTTTATTTCAACATCTTCTTTATATTTGAGATGTTCAATTTCTTGGCTTAACTTATCTTTTTTAATGTATTTTTTATTTAGCTTATTATCAATAATGCAAATAGGTACTGAGAGTAAAATTATAATTGCTAAAATGAACGCACCTAACTCCAAATAGAAATAATTCTTATAAACATTAATCAATATTGTAAATAAAATGAGCAATGATATAATCAAAATTATCCAGAATATCGTTAGCTTAAATTTTATCATTTTTCTTCAAGTATTTTTCATTCCTTTATGGTAGACAATTTAAATTTTAGAATGTGATGTAAAATATTTAATGTTATTGATCATTCAGGCAATGGGGACAAATTGATAGATCTTCACCAATCCATTTACCGCAATGTTTGCAATAGACTTTTTGTTTCTGTTTTACTTGTCCTCTTAAATAATTTAGAAAGCTTGAAATCACTTCCCGATTATTTATTAATAGATAATCCCCATCAATAGTAAAGTCATATTTATCAGCCCATTCGAAAATAATTTCGTCGAATATCTTTTTATCGAGGTTTAAAGTAGTTCCCATAGTATTCAAATTTATTTTATCAGAATTAGTAATTAATTCGTAAAGTTGTTCAATTGAACTCTCTTCAATCTTTATGATCTTTTGTTTTTCAAATTTTGATTTTATATCTTCCTTCTCTTTTTCTAATTTAACTTGCTTTTCAGCTAATTCTCTTTCTTTAATTGACTGTTTTTCAATTAATTCGTTTTTAAATTCCATTGTTTTCTTTTTTTTTGTCAATTGATGATCAATAATGCAAATTGGAATAGATGAAAACATAATTATGATGAAAATAAGGGCAGTAATATTTACAATAATTTCTCTTTCGCTTCGAAATCTAAACATTAAAATGATGTATCCAATAAAAACAACAAAAAACAAGATTACGAGAGCTTTTGTTAAAATATATTTTTTCATAGGAATCCTCTATACTTTTTTACTATATCTTTATACTTTTTAACAATATTGATATATCCATAAAAATTAACTATTAAATTAAATTTTCTTATTTTTTTCTTTTTCTACCTTTTTCCATGTCTCAAATTGTTTATCTAACTCATTTATGAATTCATCGATAGTATTTGCATTAACAATAATCTCATCACTTTCGATTTTGAAGCTAAACTTATCTGCCCACTCAAATAGACTCCTCTTAAAGGTATCTTCATCCATATTTAGAACATTTCTCATCATATCAAATTTAATACGGTTAGAGACTCTTAGCATCCTATCAAATACTTCTATTGGTTCTCTTATTTTTTTCTCTAATTGAACTTTTTGATCAGGTATCTTAACTTTCCTTTTACCTTTATACACTTTAAAATATGCAAAACCTCCTACAATACTTCCAACGGCAACAATTGAGATAATTATGATAATAATAATTACAATTTCTTCGAGGTTCGAGTCAACAGGTTCTTCAATTTCTGATATAATGATGTTATATTCACCATAGCCTTCTTTCGCATAAACCTCAACATATATATTTCTTTCTTTTTCTAATTCAAGTTCAACTTCTTCCTTCCCAGATGTTCCAGTTGTACTGTCTTCTGTTTCTTCAATATCTTTAAAAAACACATCGTATGAAACATATAAAACTAAATCTAATCCAATATTATCAGTTTCGACAGAAATAGAGATATTCCCTTCTGGTGCAGTAGTATAGTACCGATCAATAAAATAATTGACTATACCTACAGATTCTTTTTCGTCATCTAACTCCAGGAATTTATATCTTATGTTGATATTATTAAAAACAATTATATCAAAAAATCCACTTCCGCTAGGACAACTCACTTCAATGAAAATTGTATAAGATTGATTTAAGTTGAATGAACATCTTTCTTCTCCACCAGTTTCATATTCATCAATAGATTTTATAATATTAGAAAATTGGTCGTCAAAAGCAATTTCAAACTTGATATCCACTCCATAAGGCTCGATCCATATGTAATATAGTCCATTATTTAAACTAATGTTAAAGTCTTTTGGATTTCCAACATCGATAGTTTGCATTGACAATTCTTTATTTAATGTTAAATTTTTAGATGCTGAACTCTTTAAATCTATTGATCTTTTCTGAAAAATATGAATTTTATTCGATTCTTCTATATTTGAATTCTGAGCTATTAAGATAAATCCAAAAGCATTTGATAAGATGATTAAAATAAAAAGAAATCTAAATTCAAATAACTTAGGTTTCATTTTTTTGAATCTTAATTATTTGTTAATATTAATTTAAAAAAGATATATTAAAATATTATTTTAAAAATTTAAGAGTTTTAAATTTCTTATTACTAAAAATGTAATATTTATAAATTTATACTATCAAAAAAATATTTTAAAATTAATTCGAAGACATATGTTAATCTTATTATTTTGTGAAGTGAAAGATAATCAAGGCTTATTTATAGAATATAAATATGTTTAAATATTATTATAATAACAAAATTCTAATTATATAAAGGAAATATTTTTCCATATGGAAACATTTATATATTTATAAGAAATTATATTTTGTAATTTCCTTTATTTTAAAATAATTCAAAATAATGTTAGGCAAAAAAAATGGGATTTAAAATGTTTGAAAGTTTCCAAAAAAGAACAATAGTACTTTTTATATTATGTCTAATTATACTAATCTTAAATTCAATTTTCTTGACTCTTGGAATTTTTTTCTATCATAGTATTTTTTTGGATGCTCTGATTTATATTGTTGGATTTATAATTACGATTATTGGGATTTATAACAAACATAAGTATGGTTTTATATTAGCGATTATTTTTTCAGCAATTGGATTGATAATTAGCTTATTAGTAAGCTTCATAATGTTTACTATTTTAGAATTAATCGATCTGACAATTTTTCTAATTACTTTAATTATATCAATTATGGAAATTGTAGATTATGAAAAAAATTATCAGACTAATATAGATCAAAAAGCTACTAAAAAAATAACTCAGAAACAATATTATTCACCACCAATATATCAACAATCTATTCAAGATGAAAAACCCAAATTTTGTCCTAATTGTGGTGAAGCTGCCGATGGGCAATATTGTCGGGTATGTGGTGAGAAAATTGACACATAATTTTTATTTTAATTATAATATTCTAAATTAAAACAACTAGGGTTTAAAAATGGATAAAAGTTATAAAAATAGAACAATAATACTTCTAATATTATGTATTTTTTCAATAGTACTATTTGCAGCTCTTATTGGTATTTATATTGTATTGTATCAGACTATTAACATACTTTCTCTGATATTTATCGTTGGATATATTGTTGCAGTAATTGGTGTTTTTACCAAACAAAAATATGGTTTTATTTCAGCTCTAATTACTTCAGCATTAGCATCATTAATATTCATAATAGGATTATCACTTCTTGGAGTGATTATTTTTGGAAGTATTTTAGTTTTGGCAATTTTAGAATATAGAGATTATGAAAAAAATTATCAGATGGAAACAAATCAAAAACCTACTTCCATAGCAACTCAGCAACAATCTTATCCACCACCTGTATATCAACAATCCATTCAAAATGAAAAACCTAAATTTTGTCCAAATTGTGGTGAAGCTGCTGATGGTCAATATTGTCGGGCATGTGGAAAGAAATTAGAATAGTCTCATAGTATTAATTATATATTATTGAATAATTTAATCTACTTTAAATTAATTCAAAATAATGCCAGGTAAAAAAAAACCTACTCGAGATATACCTATAAGTTTGCAGGGAATTGAGACCATATTACAATTTTTAAACGAGAATTATAAAGAAGAATCAAGTATCAGAAGCATTAGTGAACAAGTAGGTCTTTCTATGAGAGTCGTAAAAAATATTCTACTACAATTAGAGAGATTCAATCAAGTTGAAAGAGTAGTTGAAAAAAATAAGATTTTACCGAAGTGGAAAATAACGAAATTCGGTAGAAGAGTGATAAAACAAGCGAGAGACATGGGAAAATCTATTAAATTTCCAAGTATAGAAGATGAGTTAATATATAACATTACAATTCCCGAGGATTTAGAAAGTATTAAAGATGCAAACAAAAAAAAACACGAATCACTTATCAACGAATTAGACATAGTGCAAGTTGAAATCAGTAGATTACTTGGCTCAGTTTTAAACTTGGATAATCCAATTTTTGAAGATTTGATGAGTTTCATGTTAAAACGGATGAAATTCCTTAAAACTAAGGTATCGAATTTATCTATAGATCCTACTGCAGTTCAAAAGATTAAAAAAGTTAGTGAAAAACAAAAAAAAATCTCTAAACAGGAGGAGAAGTATATTTTACTAGAAATATATTTTTTAACCTCCATAATTTCAAATGAACTTAAGAGAATTTCGGATTTTAATACAAATATCTCTTATCTCATTGAAAATGAGATGTTTTCAAAAGCATACACATTAGCCAAAGATTTACGGGAAGAAATTCGAACACTCACAAGTTTAATCAACCAGAGAGAATCGATTCGGGTAAATTCTCATATTCTTCCTGAGGATAGTTTAAAAATTCTGTCAAGGGGGAAAGTTGATTCAAAATTATTGGATAATATCATTCAAATTCCCTTACATGATGACTTAAAGCAAGAAAATATTAAAGACATCGTCCTTAAATTCCTGGCAATGCTAAAAAAAGGAGAAAAACAGCTTAATGACCATAACTACGAAATTTCTGAGAATATTCCACTTTTCGCATTGTATCAACTAATACTGGATGAAAAACCTCACTTAATATTTTCAATTGAAGAATTGGAGCAGATCATAAATTCACTTGCCACTGAGGGTTATATTCCTGGAATAAGAATGATTCAAGAAGATCATGATCATTTTCTTAAAATCGTACAATTCAAAGCACATGATATTTCAGAAGATGAGAGAAAAATTATATCCATAGCTATTAAATCTCAAAAATTCTCTTTAGCTGACATGATTGACGAAACTGGATGGACAAAAAGTAAGGTTCTTAGACTTTTGGAGAAACTTACCTCTCAAGGAATTTTAAAATACTCAAAATCATTTTTACATGGCGAAAATTGGTATATTATTTCCGAAAAGAATATATAAATCAATATTAAAGCATAATTTGAAAAAAAAGTATATAAAACTGAAAATAGGGTTAATATAATGTATAAAGAAATCAAAAATAAAAGATTTGAAGATCAGGATCCAAAAATTATTGCTTGGCATAGAGAAGACAGAGGAAATTTAAATACTCCTTTAATGTTTTCATTTCCTCAATCAGGAGATAATATTAAGCACAAGAAATTTTTTGCAGTTAAAGACTATGAAAAAGTGCTTTTCTATAATAAAGGAGAGCTCATAGGAGTACTTGGAGGTGGTATTTATGAGCTTGATAAGAAAGCGCGAATTAAAGGAACGGAAATTGTCTGGATTGATACATCTTTTATTGAAATACCCTGGGGTATTGCTCAATCAAACGGCATTCCCTCTAAGGATGGTTATATTGTTGGATTGCATGGAGACTTGAAATTAAAAATAAATGATGTGAAAGTATTTTACAACGATGTAGTAGCAGGTGTTAAATCATGGACTTCCCAAGATCTTAGAGAATGGATAAAAAGCCTGTTACACACTTCATTAAGGGATATATTTAAGAATTATAATGCGAAGAATATAATTTTAGAAGATCGTGAGCGTGTCATTAATTTAGTAACTTCTAAAATCACAGAGGAATTTTTGAGGTATGGACTTGAACTTGACTCGTTAAATATCATTGGTATAAAAACTTCTGACAATGCGGAAAAACTTTTTAAACAGGAAAAACAAAGTAGGGAACATTCTCTTACACAACAACAGAATATCCAAAAGCATATTGACGAATTAAAAAATAAATTGAAAGAACTGCAAGATCTTTTACTTAATGATGAAATTTCTCAAGATGATTATGAAAAAAAGAAGAAACAAATCCAAATATTTATCAAAGAAGCCCAGGAAGAATTGAAAAACTAAATATGATAAGTTATAAATTAATACCGCAGTTACGTGAATATTGCATCGTTCAAGGGAGGGAGGAGTGGCTATCTGAATTTACAATAGGGGATGTTATTTTCTTAATTTCAAGCATACCCTCAAAAAAGCATTCAATAATTTCCAAAATTGAAGCTGTCGAATTTAGCCAGGATCCTAAAATATATATAGATCAGAGGAATCTAGGGATTCTTGGAGAAGGGGATGAAGTCTTTATTTTAAAATACAATCCTGCAATAGCCTTAGAAGTCAATATAAATGTTTCAAAAGATTATCGAATAATTACTAAAGGAGAATGGACGTCAAATATAAAACCATCATTATTGAATAAACTCATAGATTACGGACAAGAAGTGTCTTTTTTGATTCCTTGGGAAGGAGGGGCTCCAATAGTGGGCACGGGAATAATAAATTCAACTTTACCTAATCCTCCAGTTATAATTGGAGATAAAACTCAGATTTATCTAGAAAAAAGCTCTAATGAAGAACTCTCTGAAATCAAAAGGGAAAAAATGTTAACTCAAGAAGACCGGGTTGACATATTAGAAGCACAAATAAAACATAAAACGCTTAAATTAATGAGAGAAATAAAACAGAAAAACTATCCAAATAAAGGGCAAAAATATATATTTAAAGCAACCAATCCCAAGCAACTATTTAAATCCATCCTCAATGTATTTAAAGGATTTGATTCACTCGAAGAACCTGTAGAACAAACATTTGATGAAAGGGAACAAGATTATCTTGCATCAGCAGTATTCCTTATTAGTCATGCTACGACTGCGATTCAATTAATCGACATTCAAATTATGGCTTCCGGGCAATCAGGAACACTAATAATATGGGTTACAGGAGAAAATGAATTAATTATCTCTGAGATATTAGATAAATATGATACAATCATTTCTCAATTAAAACAAGGTCTGGAACAAAAAGTGGAAGTTGTCAGCGCTCAATGCCCAGAATGTGGAGCGAATCTTCCAATAAATAATGTGGATATAAATGGAATAGTTGAGTGTATTTATTGTAGTAGGATTTCAAAAATTCCTAAGGCATTGAGATATTAAATTTTAATTACCTAATAAAATTAGATAGAAATGAATAATAGTAGAAAATTTAGAGTAAAAACGAAGATTTTAGCGATTGGTGATATTAGTAAATATAAAATTACATTATTCCTCGAAAACATGGGTGATTAGCCGCTTAAGAAACTACTATGATAAATTAAATTTTGGGAAAATATGACTCAAAATAGATATACAAGACTTAAGGCAATTGAGGAGTTCGGTTATGATATCAATTGGGATGATCTTAAAAAATTTCATGTTGGAATAGTCGGTGTTGGAGGGCTTGGTTGTGTTTCTGCTGAAATGGTTGTTAGATGCGGTATAGGAAAATTAACTCTTTTTGACTTTGATACTGTTGAGGCAGTAAATTTGAACCGGCATATGTTTAAAGACGAACATATAGGGCAACTAAAAGTCTTGGTTGCAGCAAATATACTAAAAGAGATAAATCCCGAGGTTAAAATAAAATATTTTAACAGGGATATAATGGATCTGAATTTTGAATCTGAATTTGAAAATGAAATAAAACAGATGGACGTTATTTTAAATGGATTGGATAACATACCAGCCAGAGAATATCTTAATGCTAAATGCATCTTGTTAAACATTCCATATATTGATGCTGGCGCTTCAAGAAGCGGATTATCTGGATATGTTCATCCTATAATCCCATATAAAACAGCTTGTGCCAAGTGTTTAAGTAGCATAGCAATAGATATTCCCGATGAGAGAGGTGAGCCTTGTGTAGCCTCTTTACCCTCAACTATGGCAATTTTAGCGAGTATCCAAATCCAAGAAATGTTAAAATATCTTCTAAAATTTGGTCGATTGATAGATTATTTAATGTATAATATGATAACAGGTAAATTCTTAGAATATGTAACCAAAAGAGACGGAAACTGTCCGATTTGTGGTCAAAAATCTGACATAAAAAACAAATTAGTAAAACCTAAAATCTCTCAAGGAGATTTAAATGATTTAATAGATAAAATTAAAGAATAACAGGTGAAATCAATCAGACTATTTCGTATCCCAGAATTATTCATTAATGCCATTAAAAACCAAGCATTATCAAGTAAACAAGAGATATATGGCTGGTTATTGGGATACCAAAGAGAAGATATCCCTAATGTGTTAGCCATTATAGAATGCACTCGATTTGAACAACAATCTGTCATAAGTGCAGTTCCAGATGTTAAAGAGTTCCATGAACTTAGTTCAGTTATGCCCCAGGGCATAGGTACTATAGGTATTTATCACTCTCATCCATTCTCTAGTGAAGTTTTTCACAGTCATACTGATGACACAACTCTCATTAGCTTAAGTAATCAATTTCCTAACTGTGTGTCCTTAGTTACAAATGGAAAACAAATCAACTTTTATCAGATGGGAAAAAATAGCAAAATAAAGGAGATTAAGGCAAAAATAATTACTTCTGAAATTCCAAAATTCTTATTAGTTAACTTGAATGAGCATTTTGTAATCAAGATAAATAAGAATATCTTACAGGATATAAATAATGATAAGAACTTGAAAGTTAGAATTGTTAATGCAATGAGTAACTATTTAAAAAATATTTGGGATGAATTGAAATTATTTTTAAGGAATTCCAGAATATTTGAAAATACTACTATAAAAAAATATTTAGTAGATCAATTAACAAAACAGCCGCTTCAACTTAAGATCCCCTCACATCCGCAAAATAAAAAACTAAATCAACTCATAATAAGCAATAATGAAAAACTAATTTCTAAAGCAGATCTTATAAATGATGATTATGTACCTTTTACCTTAGATTTGAGTTTAAAAATTCCAATTTACCAAAGCAATGAAAATAATACTTTTGGAGACTTAAGTCACATCATCAAATCTGAAATTATTAGTAATAACTTACTTCAAAAAGTATACCATTCAGTTATCGATTTTAAAACTCGAAAGATAATTCCTCCAAAAGAATATCATCTAAATTTTTTTGGATTTTATATAAAAATTCTTTGTTTTAACGATCAAGAATTAAATGAATTACAATTTTCGCAGAAATATTTTGAGTTTCTTAAGAAGATCTTAGCTATGTTTTATTCTTTTGAAAAAATTGATTTGTCTAAGAAAATAAAAAGCCATATTATGGCATTCCTTCACGACGTAAAGAAAGTCTCTCAAAATTTCTTATGGCATAATGAAATAATAAATATTATCAAAAATCTTGAAAAAATAATATCTTAAAGAAAAAAATAGAAGCATAAAATTACAAAAATTAAAATATATTAAAGTAAATTATATACAAATAAAGAGAAAAACCCGAGGGTAAGGATTTAGAATGTCGCAACCAGAATTGAATACGATTTATTTCGTAAATAAATTTGGCTCTGAAAAAAAACAAATACCGTTCCCTGTTGCCCCTAATATTAAATTGATGGATATTATTCCAGAAATTTCAAGAAAATTTGGAATTTCTTCACAAAATGTATGTGTTGCTAACATTGGAGGCCAAGTTCTCACAACCACAGATTTATTGATCCCAATTAGTGAATTAGTAAATAAATTCGGAAACACTTTCGATATCATAGATCGAGGCATTGTAGGTTCAAAATCACATGATATTAGTTGGCAGCGATCTATTCTTGACGAATTAATTCAAGAATTTCCTGAGAAATGGGAATCTGTTGGACCAAAACATCCCGCATGGAAAGATCGCGTCAAACTTGAAATCGAAAAGATCCTCAAATATATTAATTACTTAAAAATGACACAGAACAAACCATGGTTTAAATTGTTTCCCGAGAAAAATCCCCGCTATAATTATTTAATATGGAACGGTAATTTACTTGTTCCAGAGCGCCCGGAAATTAATTTTGATATAAAGGTTCTCCTAACCTCAGAATATCCTAAAGTTTGTCCGAGATGTTTTGCAGAATCAAATATCATTGATTATTGTGGGAAAATATTTTTAAAAAATATTTGGGAACAGGACAATAAGAAATATGTAATGATTTGCCACGAGCACATGTCAAATACACATGCTTGGAAGGAAAATCTCGGTATCGTTCATTTTTTTATAAGGCAAGTGTGGATTTGGTGGGCTGCTCAACAGAATGTAATAATTGAAGAATATGATAAAAAAAAATGTTGACACCTTCTCTATTTTACTCATTTAATTAAAATTGTAGAGATAAAAATGATTAAAGAAATTAGGCGGTTTAACAATACCAACTAATCTATAAGGTTCTGCTTACTCTTTGATGAAGATATTAACTATTGACCAAGAAATTGAATTTTAAAATCTAATAGATCTCAAGTAGTAAAAATTATAAAAAAAATAATAAAAATTTACTTTTATATTTTAAAATTTGGAAGTCATCCAATTTTATACCCACTGTAAAATCACAGCAAATACTATATGGCATGAAAAAGCGATAAGTAAACTTACTCCTGCCAAAATTTTTTTTTCATTAAGGTTGAGTTTATCGTAAAGCCATGCTAATATAAGATTCGGAATCGTCCACCATAATAATATAATGTAAATATGGGGCCAACTCCACCACCAGTATTCCCAGACTAAAATTCCCGCCCAAACTAATAATAACTCTACTATAACTCCACTTACACCCCAAGTAATTGGCAGGAATATCCGGTTAGGAATACCAAAAATCTTTTCATCCTTATTTTTAGGTAATCCCTTAAGGTTTAACATTCCGATTACTGCAGCTAAGAGAGCTATCTCAATATTCCATCCTACATAGATAACGTAAGCAGAGTTACCAGGAGTCGTCCAAAGTGCAGAATACTGAGTGAAGTGGAGAACGAGGGCGTTAACAATTTCTAATACAACTCCACAGATGGCAAACCAATAGATCCCCATATACACCGCGCCACTATTTCCTTTCTCAAGCTCATTGCGATAAATATACATAACGAATACAAGTAAGGGTATCACATACCACTGTAAATTGTCAGCAACCCTGAGATTATCCAAGGCCATTTGACTTGCTTCAGTTACCATTATAACCACTAAAAAATCTTAGTATATTAAATATTTATTTTTTGTTTAAATGTGTTAATAGTATTTTATTTAATTGAATTTTCAAAATTTTTATTTACAATCTTTTTTAGATGTATATTATGAAATTAAGAATTGGTTTAATTGGCGCAGGGGGTTTTGGAACCCTTCATTTATCCGGTTATAAAAAGAATGAAAACTGTGAATTAATAGCAGTAGCATCTAGAACTGAGAAACATGCAAAAGAGGCGGCTAAAAAATTTGATATCCCCAAGTATTATTGTGGTGATGATTGGACTAAGATGTTAGAAGAAAACAATTTAGATGCAGTCTCAATTTGTTCCCCTAACTATCTACATGCTCCCATGACTATCGAGGCGATAAAAAATAATGTTAATATCCTATGTGAGAAGCCGATTTGTATTTCGGAAAAAGAATTAGAAGAAATTGAAATAATGTTGAAATCAAAAGAATTAATTTACTTTAGTTCTTTTCAAAAAAGATATATTGGGCTTTTTAGTAAAATAAAGGCCATTATTGATAATAAAGCATTAGGAGAAATCAATTTGGTTAGACATTTTTTTAGCCACTATGGGCCTTATACTTCTTGGAAACCTTTGTCCGAGCAGAAATGGTTTTTTGACTCTGAATTAGCTGGAGGAGGTGTATTACTAGACCTCGGGGTTCATTGTATAGATATCCTCCGCTATATGCTGGGTGAATTTCATGAAGTTGAGGGCTATAGTTGGAACACATCATGCAAAAAAATAAAAAATGAAGATAATGGCAATGTACTCGTTCGTTTCAAGAATAATTCACTTGGCATAATAAGTGTTTCATGGTGTAATGAACCTATGGAACACCTTGAGTTATATGGAACCAAGGGAACCTTAAAAATCAACCCACACTCCACTAATCCACTCTCATTTGCGCCAAAAAAGTTAAAAAGAAATAAATTTATCAAGAACGCATTAGAATATAAGCCAACAAGCGATATCGCTCAGCATTTATTGATAGATCATTTTATTGACTGTATTTTAAAGGGGAAACAAGAACACCCCGATTTTAATGATGGCAAACGAGCCACCGAATTTGTCTTAAAAGCATATTCATTAAAATAATATGAAAAATCTTGAGTTTATTTTTTTTCATTCTTTTTTCATAATAATTCTAAACCATGATATCCTTAAACCTTGGAAATAAAGCAAGCGTATTTTTTTGAAAAATTTTCATAAGAACTTCCCGATCAAACCCATAATTTTGAAGACCCTCATTCATTAGTTTTACTACCTTTTCGGGTAAAAATGGGTAATCACTGCCAAATACAACTTGAGTTGGTTCTACTAAGTTCATCAGGGAACTTAATGCATATGGGGTTCCGGAAACAGCGGTGTCATAATAAAAGTGTTTTAATTGATTAATTATCTTTTTATTTCCAAAAGTAATCCTCCACGTGATAAAGGGAGCCGTTCCTCCTGCATGGGAAAAAATAAATTGGATATCTGGAAATCGTTTCGTCGCACCTCTATGTATAAGATTAGCAATAGCTCTTGTAGTATCGAATACAAATTCTAATACCGCAGGTTTAATTATCGTAGGCAGAGTATCTAAAGGTGGCACGTTTGGATGGACGAAAACTACGACTTTCCTACGATTTAGCTCAAAAAAAAGCTCTTCATAATAATTATCTCCTATATAGATTCCCTTAAAATTTGTAAGTAAAACAACACCATCCAAGTTTAAAGTATCCAACGCATATTCTAACTCAAGGATAGATGCTTCTATGTCTGGAAGGGGCAATGTAGCAAAGGCTCCAAATCTATTTGGGTATTTGCTTACTATACTAGCAGAAATCTCATTACACTGTCGAGCAAGTTTTTTAGTAAATTTACTATCTCCAAAGTAGATTCCTGGCGCAGAAATCGAAGTAATAGATGCAGAAATTCCTCGGCGATCCATGAAAGCAAGAGTGCTTTCAATATCCCATTGAGGAAATGGTTCACCAACAGCATTTTTTATACCAACTGAAGCTAAAGCAGCAAGATATTCTTTTGGTACAATATGATGATGAACATCAATTCTATGAGATTCAATAGACATTTTTCCCTTTTAATCCAATGTATTTATAGGATAATGTCCATACTTTTCAATTGCCCTTGGAATCGCTAATATATTAGGGATAGGTACTCCCCATGGTAAACTACAGACGGGACAACAAATATATCTTCCACCAGGAGCCAAGTTCAAAATGTTTTCTTTTACCTTTTCTTCCACATCAGAGGGAGTTCCTGTAAGTAATTCTCGACTTACATCAATATTAGCACCAATGATAGTAACTTTAGGAAATCTCTTTTTAAAATCAATCCAAAATTCAATGTCTAAAGGATGAGACCCATTAATTGCAATAAAATCGATTTCCTTAAAGACTTCATCAATGTACGGTGAAGTTCCACAATTATGAAGCATAAAGGGAACGTTAATTTTCTTCATCATTCTTTTAATAAATTGTCCCTCATATTTCATTGCGTCTGGAAAGCTCATCATATGTTTATTAAATGAATACCCTGCGATAAACACATTGGGAGGCATACCCACAATCTCAAGCCAATTTTCATAGATATCCATTTGAGATTCATATATCCTTTCGCATAGTTTTAACAACAATTCTGGATCGCGGCGCATATCCTTATAAGCTTCAATACCACGCAATTCTTGCACGACAGACCATATACTCAAACTGATTACTTGTGGAAATTGAGTTTTTTCATTAATCAGTTTTGCTGCTTCTAAGGAATTTTTCCATAGATTATTCTTACCATGGTCAGGAATTTCCAACTTTTCAATATCTTCTTCGGTTTTACAAATTTCTCCCTGTTTAACCATTAATGTTTGATAATCAAACCATTTTATTACATCTAATCTATTGTTGGCTTCCGCAAATGCTAGCCCTTCACTCGGACCCGCATATGCAGAGGGAACATTTATAGAATCAGCATTTAAAAATTCAAATGTCTGAATAATGGCATTAGCATATATTTTTGGGGAACTATATAATTCTCTCACAGTTTTCCCCGTAACTCGACAAATCATTTGTTCCCCGGCGAAAGCAAGAAACGGAACTTTATCGATTCTTTTTGATCCTGATATTGTCCTAAATATTCTATTTACTGAACCAACCCAATCATGACCCATTTTATCTCAACACCTATTCTAGATTTTAATTAAATTATTTATTTTTTTAACTCCTTCCCATCCATCTTTAGCAAAATCATCTGCTCCTATCATTTCACATGATTCTTTTGACAGAATTCCTCCGCCAACTATAATTCGCGACGGAATGTTTTCATTCTTTAGTAAATTGACTGTTTCCTGCATTTTTGAGATACTCATTGTCATTAAACCACTTATTCCTATAATAACGGGATTTATCTCTTTTGCTTTTCGAAGAAATTCTTCTGGTGGAACATCCGACCCTAAATCAACAATATCATAACCTTGTCCTTGTAATAATGAGATCACTAAACTTTTGCCTATATCATGGACATCTCCCTCTGCTGTTCCAATCAAAATTTTACCCTTAGACTGTATTTCGGATTTCTCATTTAATGAATTCATAAGTATTTCAGTCGCAGCATTAAGGGCATCACCAGTCATTAGTAAATCTGCAAGAAAAAATTCCTCTTTTTCGTATAAATTTCCCGCTACTTCAGCACCTTTAACGATTGCTTTATTCAAAATTTCTTTGGAATTTATTCCTAATTTAATACATTCATTCATTATTTCAATTGCTTTGTGAGGATCTCCTTCCACAATCGCGTTTTTTAACTTTTCTAACAAATCTCCTTCTTTCATGATAATTATCTTAAATTTTTTTATAATTTAGTAAGAATTCGATAAATAATATTGAAAATACAATATCAACACCTGCAAATAGGTGGGTCAGTAGACCGATTTCACCTATAATAAAGTAGATAAGGCTAATAAAGAAATACTCTATCCCGAGATTGGCAAATAAAAATAAAAATGATTGAAGCCAAATCATACTAATAGGCACTGTAATCCCGTAAGCGGGGAATGCCGATAAATTAAAAATAGATGTAAGGATAAAACTCAAGGAAATTAAAATATTCCAAGCTGCCCCAATGATAAATAAATATTTGTAATGATTTTTCTTATCCACTTTTTTGCACTAAAAGATTTCTTTTTAGGTTATATAATATGATCTGAATGTTTTTCTTTATATAGATTACCAAAATTTTTTAAGATTATAAATAGTGCTAATAATTATTTCTCTAAATAAATGGTCCATTCCGGTTTCAATATGTAAAATTGATCAATTGCATCTTTCATAGTTTTTCGGCATATTTCGATTTCTTTCATAGTTATTTTATTGGTGATTTTTTTCACCTTTCTCTATTGAATAGATGTTATTTATACCTATTTAATCTTTAAATTGATTAAAATCTATTATAAATGATCAATTCTTTTGTCAAAATTATTATAAATAGTAAAAACGAAATTTATTGGGGAATAAAATGAGATTAGATCAAATTATTAAAATCATCGCGAAAAATAATCATGATAAAATTGCCCTTGTAGATGTGATGGCGGGCGAGAAGACTATTACTTATGGGGAGTATGAGCAAAGATGTAATAGTTTTGGTAATTATCTTATTAATGACTTTAAAATTGAGTCCAACGAGAGAATTGCACTTTTGCTCGAAAACAGTATTGAGATCTGTGTGGCTTATTATTCTATCTGCCGAACATCTGCAATTACGGTTCCACTTAATTTTTTTATGGCAAAAAAGGAGATAGAATACTGTCTAAATGATTGTAAACCAAAAATTCTGATTTATGGGAGTAGATTTAAAGATGATATAGATTATTATCGAAAAAAATGTCCTTACATTAAAGAGTTTATTTCTGAAGAAAAATTTGAGGAACTTAGCTTAATTCCGTTTACGGAACGGAGATTGAAGCCTCCAAGAAGGCCAACCTCTGAAGATACAGTATTTATTGCTTATACTGGAGGGACTACAGGCTTTCCTAAAGGAGTTATGCTGACCCATCAAGGACTTGTTGACAATATGGCAAGGAGTGCGGATACCATCTTAAAATCTCTTAAAGAGAGACCTGATTTTAAAGCAGAAAGCTTGGAAATACTCGAGCAACAAGTAATTATTCCTATTCCTATTTTTCATTTAGCAGCAATGATTGTGTTTTTGATGTCATCCGGAGCTGGATATACAATGTATTTACATAGAGGTTTTCGAGCAGAAAAAATAGCCCAAACAATTGATAAATTTAAGGCAAATCATTTGGTTTGTGTACCTACTAATATTATTTCGCTCATAGAATTTTTGGAATCTGAAGAAGCTAAAAAATATGATTTAAGCGGCCTCAAACATTTAACTTATGGTGCAGCACCTATATCTCCAACAGTATTAGCTAAAGCTTTAGAATTATTACCGGATACTAACTTCCGACAAGCATACGGACAAACTGAATATTCTCCTGTTATTACTCAACTAACTTCTGAAGATCATGAATATGCAAAGAAAAATCCCGAAATTTTAAAAAGTGGTGGTCGACCTTTAGTTGGTACTGAAGTAGCTACTGCTGATGAGAATGGAACTATCCTTCCTAAAGGTGAAGTTGGACAGGTAATAGCTTCAGGAAAATCTATAATGAAAGGATATTGGAATAAAGACAATTTAACCCAAGATACTATCCGAGAAATTAATGGTAAAATATGGTTATTTACAGGTGATATGGGGTATGTAAAAGAGATTGATGGTAGAGATTATTTATTTTTAACGGATCGGGCAAAGGATATGATTGTAAGCGGGGGAGAAAATATATATCCAAAGGAAATTGAAAATGTTATTTACCGAATTAATGGTGTTAAAATGTGTGCTGTTATAGGTATACCAGATAAGAAGTGGGGTGAAGCGGTAGTGGCATTAATTGTGCCCAAAAAAGGCGCAACCCTCAATGAAGAACAAATCATAAATTACTGTGGAGAATATCTTGCCAGTTATAAAAAGCCTAAAAAAGTAATATTCAGAGATAACTTACCCGTTAGTGCACAAGGAAAGATTTTAAAAAGAAAACTAAGAGAAGAATTTTGGAAAGAGGAAAAACGACTTATCCACTAAAACATTTATATTATTTTATCTTTTCAATCCCTATTATCCTATTCGGACCATTGAGAGTATGTTTACCTGCACCGCTTTTTGCGCAATTGTATCATAAAAATCGAAAACAGAATAATTAACATCTTATATTATGAGTGAGAAAAGAAAAAATGAAATCCGGAATTTACTAATATATTTTTCAATTACCTATATTATTTCATGGCTAATTTGGCTTTTTCCAATAATCTTTAATTTTTCAAATATAAACCGTTTTGTGTTTTATGCGGGTGGGGTAATTGGTCCGTGTATAGGGGCATATTTAACAACTTTAATTACTGAAAAAACGGAAGGCTTCAAAATATTATGGAAAAGAGTATGGAGTTTCAAATTTGATAAAAAGTGGTTGATACCAACACTTTTTATGATGCCCTTTATATTTTTGGTTTTAAATTTAATTGCCGGGGAAAACTTTCTAAGTAAGGTATTAACAACAAATCCTTCAAATCTTATTCTGTGGGCAATATTGTTCTATATAGCAGCAGCATTCGAAGAAGTTGGCTGGCGAGGATACGCTCTTGATAGACTCCAATCAAAAACCAATGCTTTCTTTTCCAGTCTAATTCTTGGATTAGTTTGGGGCTTATGGCACTTACCGTTATTGATTTATTATTGGCTTTTTCCCATTAGATTTATCTATTTATATCTAATTTTTGTCGTCTTTTTATCAATAATGTTTACATTTCTCTATAATAATACAAACAGAAATATCTTTATTGTTACATTTTTTCATGCAATCATAAATGTTCTATTAAGTTTCTTCACCCCCTTAAAGATAGCAGATAGAGACATCCTTTATTACTATTTAAATTCAATCATTCTCCTCATGGATATTATTTTAATAATCATATTTGGCCCTAAAAAGTTAAAACGAGAGAATGATAAAAATACGTTATGAGATTTTTAATTTCTAAAATACTTAATAACCATTTTCAGACACTTATTTGAACGCGGAATATATTTAAGACCACATAAAATTGAAATATTGAATAGAATAATATGCTTCACACCAACCTTCGCATAGTTTTCAATTTGACCAATTACCTCATCTGGAGTACCGCTTAGGTAAAAATCACGGCACATTTTTGTAGGGATCTTTTCAAGTATCTGTAGCATTGAATCTTTATCATAATGTGTAGGAATAAATTCTAAAGTTCCATCAATATTTTCTCCGAGAGGATGTGATAATCCATATGGCTTGAAATCTTCATGATATAAGGGAATTAAGGTATTTTTTGTAATTGGATTTTTGAGCATTTTATCAACTTCATCCCTTTCCTCATCAGTTATAACTCCCATAATAAGTGCAGGAGTAATCTCATCCATATTTCTGCCTGCTTTCTGTGCGAATTTTCGAAGAATCCCTAGTTTTACTTTATAAATTTCTGGTTTTAAAAATATAGGTAACCAACCATCACCCAATCTGCCGGTTATATCTAGCATTCTGTTTCCACGAGCGGCTATCCATATTGGGGGAAATTTTCCTTTTTTAAAAGGTTTTAATCTGAGGAGGGCATTTTTTAACTTCCAAATATTTCCATCATAGTCTATTTTTTCATCACTTTCCCATAACCTTCTAATGATTATAACAGCTTCTTCTAATGTACTCACGGGTTTCTCCCATTTAATTCCGTAAGGAATGGTATTTTCTTTTTCGCCCGCTCCTATCCCTAGTATTGACCTCCCTCTGGATAATTCATCTAAAGTTAGAAAGGTTTGTGCAAGTACCGCAGGATTCCTTCTAAAAGGTTCGGTTACTCCTGTTCCAAGGTTAATTTTTTTTGTGTTTAAGGCAGTAGCAGTCATCATAGCAAAAACATCATATATGAGATGGGGGCTGGGATAAACTGTAGCAAGATCGGTAATCTCTGGAATCCATATAGATTCCGGTACCCAATTTAAGATGTGATCGGCAAAAAATATAGAATCATATCCCTCATTTTCATAGCTTTTGACTGTGTTGATATTACTTTTAAATGGGGGTATAAAGGTTCCCTCTCTTCCTATCTTTAGATCACTAATGTCCATGAAATCACTTTTTATTATTCTTCAAATTGAATTATAATACTTTCTCAGCTATTTCGGCTACCCGATAACCACTTTCTACAGAACCAGGTGTCCCTATAAGGCCTGGAGTTATGCATGAATCACCCACGTTGAATAGATTGGTTATTGGCGTCTCCAATGGCATACCGTAACAAAGCCATGTACGCCCTTCAGGCCATTCATTAATAATGCCGCATGCCCTCATTTTTAAAATTCGACCGTACTTTTCGAAATCAGGATAAAATTCCTTAATATCAAGTTTAACCTGCTCCATCTCATATTTTACATCCATAGGGTGGAGAGTCGATTCGGACTTAGCTGATGTATAAAAAAGATGCTGGCCCGTGGGAACAAGTTCTGGGCAGATATTACTAATTGGGATGACTGTTTTAATTCTTCGAGAGCCCATTATTATTTCCAATCCATCGTCTATTCCTTCCAGGCAGAGGGGCTTATCGCTTGCGACTAAAACCAGTAAACATGGGCTTGGTCTGAGCTTAATGCGCATATTTTTAAGATACTCATCATTAAAATGTTCTTTTCCTGCTAAATCTACTGTTGTTTTGGCCCCCGTATTACTGATAACAACCTTACATTTTACTTCTAGTTGTTCTCCACCTTTTTCAACGATTACACCTGTAGCCCTTCCATCATTGATAATTATTTTCCTCACAGAGCAATTAGTCCATACAGCTCCATTTTTCCTAACTACATTAGCAAGTTCTTCTGCAATGCTGATGTTTCCATTAGGAGTTATATAAAATTTAGTCATTTCTTGGAAAAGGAAAAATTTTGAAATAGGTAGCTCCCAGGAGTGAGCCATCATCAATCCTGTACAGAGAGTATCAAAAGCATCGTGCACCTTTTCATTCTCAGTATATTGGAGAAGCCAATCTCGAACAGTTATAATTTCTTCTTGCTTTATCCCCCGCATTTTTTTATAGTAACCACGCATGATCTTACTTAATTCGACAGGTTTCATTGGACGCTTCTTCTTTTCAGCATCTTCCCGCTCGAGTTTATCAATAATGTCAAGGGCTTTTGGTACCCCTATGTCAGGTGGGATTTCATATCTTTTTCCATCAATTCTATAAAACACGCGTGTTATTGGTCTTAAATTGTCAATATTAATTCCCATCTCCTCAAGTAATTTTATCACCCATCCATCTGGGATAAGAATCGCACCAGTGGGTAATTTGAAACCTTCATATTCAAAAGTAGAAAATCTGCCTCCTACACGACTTCTACTCTCCACTACAAGTATTTTAAACCCCTTACGGGAAAGAAGGCTTGCTGCTGTTAATCCACCCAAACCTGATCCAATAATCACTATATCATAATCATCATCTATCATGTCATCCCCTCTCGAAGATAACACCTGTTCCCCCCGCAGGATAATTAAAATCTATAGCACCAGGTTCACACACTTGACCACAGCTTCCGCATTCTAAACATTTTTCCTTATAGTCATCTCTAATGAATGCAATATTATTCTTTATTCCCCATAAATTTACAATGCATATTCTAACACACATACCACATCCATTACATTTATTTTGATCGATTTTAATAAAATCTCCCGTCCCTGGAATATGATTAGTTAAATCATTAACGTCCATTTTTATGATCTCCTCCTTCGCTTTTTCTTTTTTGGAAGCAATTCCATCACTTTTGGAAGTGCTTTCATCAATTTCTGAGGATCCATCATGTCATCAAGATCATCCTCAAAAATTTTGGCAACAAGCGGAAAGACATATTTCAAGATAAAAGGTAAGGCTTGTGGCATATATGATTTAATATGAGCTGCAATTTGTCGAACTCGTTTTGTATGTGGCTGTGACCAATCATAAATCCCTCCTAGTGCTTCCATGAGCATTGGTACGAACCAAGTCATCGTTTCTTTAGGACTAAAGGGTAATGCCTTCCATATATTATATAATTCTTCGCCTGCTTCGAATTCTTCGCCTACACTTGTTTTTTGCCACATCTTATCAAATCTAGAGAGTTTGTTTTTGGAAGCATCTCCAGATGTAACTGCATCAGCTGCGACTTCTGCAGCTATTTTTCCCGTGACCATTGCTGGATAAATACCTTCCGCTTCGAGAGGACATGGAAATCCTCCGGCATCTCCAATTAAGATGACACCATCCGTATGTGTATTATACGGATACTGTAACCATGGAAGAAGATGAGATTGTAGCTCCCTAGGTTTAGCCTCTAATATCCTTAATAATCTTTGGTAATATTTCAGATTAATAACTCTATTTAGATAAAATAAGGGATTTTTATCCCATTTAATTAACCAATTCCCTAAACCTTGATGAAAGCCATCATTAAAAAAGACTTGATAAGATGCTGGAAATGTAGCAGACCACCACACCGCAAGCGCTTCATCCCCCATAATATCATCGATCTTTTTTGGAGGTGCGTGAAAGTCATACTGGGGAACTAATGTTATCTGGTCTTTTGACCATTTTGTTCTTAACCCACTTTGTTTTGCAACGATCGATATAGCCCCATCCGCTCCTATTACAACGGGGGCTTTATATTTTTCTCCATGCTCATCCACAACCCCACAAACTTTGCCATCTTCCTTTAGCAGACTCACTACAAGAGTGGAACTTTTCAATTCAGCACCTGCATTAGTCGCAAATTCAGCAATCCATGGGTCAAACTCACTGCGATAACAATTCATCGTAATCCAGCTTTTCGCGGGTTCATAAGAAACAGATTCAGTGGGGCGTGACATGACATATCCCGCAACTACACCCTCTTCATTAATAAAATAACATCGAGCTGCACTCCCTGCTCTCATAGAGGGACATTTTTCAGGAGTCAATTCTTTCATCAGATCTGGGAAATCTTTCCACATACGGGGCCCTAAGCCACACCCAGAAGAGTTTTTTTCTCCAGGTCTTCTACCTCGCTCAAAAAAGATGGTTTTCAATCCTAATTCAGCTGCAGTTTTGGCAGCCATGGAACCTCCTGGTCCACCACCAACAATAACAATATCATAGACATTCAATTTTTTATTCCCTCCCTATAAATAAATAACTTTGGCATTTATTACTATTCTATACTATCACTATAGAATTATTTAAAAGTTGTTTCAGTTCATCTAAAACATACCAAAATCTTTAAAAAAATGTTTGATTTCAGTTATTAAACTATTTTTGATCATGATTGTTTAACATGAGTGTTAATATGAACTCAAAATCTAAGCGAAACATTGAAAAAGAAATAGTTGAGTGCTTAATCGATAATAATTACGGTATGACCATCTTAGGTATTGCAAATAAGATTGGTGTTAGTCGAAATACTATATATCGTTATATAGGAATTTTAGAGGGAAAAAATGAAGTCTTTAAACGTCAAGTTGGGTCCTATAAATTGTACTATTCAAAAGAAGCAAGATTAATTTCACGAAAAATCATATTATCATTTTATAAAGGATTATTAATTGCTCTTAATGATGAAATTCAATTAAATCCTATTCGATTCAAAGTTTTAGGAAAGAAAATTGCTAGATATTTAGACATACCTTTTGAAATTGAAGATTACCAGAAATTGGTTAACACAGATGAATCAATAAAGTTAAATGATTTAAAACTGTTTTCTTCTTTACAGCCTTACTTTTCTCTGCTGCATGATAAGATTACTTTAAAAAAAATAATAAAATCACAAGATGGTAAGAGGGTCATCGTAGATTTTGTAGATTCTGACCTTCTAGAAGAAGAGCTTCCTTATATTTATCATTTTTATATTATCTCAGGAATTGTAGAAGCTAAATTTGCCCAATTTTTTGATATGAAAGTTAAATGTGATGTCTTAGATTATAAAACATTAAAAGAGGATAAAGAAAATTATATTAGAATATCTTTAGAGTTACCTTAAATATAAATGTTACAAAAGATAGAATTCCTACCCTCTCGTGATCGCTCAATTAAATTTCACAACTTTTATTTAATTAATGAGTATAACTTACAACTAAATAATTCTTGAAAAGTATTTAAATCAATAAAAAGATATTATAACAATCTTTAAAATAATTCAGTTAAGAAGATTTATCATAATTAAAGTCGGAAAAATTATGACTGAAGATATATTATTTCAAAAATTAGTTGAAATTTTTAGCTCAAAATATGTATCAAGAGAACGAAATATTCTAAATAACTATTCCAAAGATTTAAGCTTTTATCCTGAAAAAGCTCCAAAATATGTTGCATGGCCTACTGATACAAAAAAGATTGAAGAGGTTTTAAAATTAGCTAACGAATTAAAATTTTCTGTTATTCCTATCAGTTCAAGCTCTGGTCCACGTCATCATGGAGATACTATTCCTCATAAGGATAATACTATTGTATTAGATCTTTCTAATATGAATAAAATTCTTAATATTGACAGAAAGAACAGAGTAGTTATGATTGAACCGGGAGTTACCTTCGGGAAGTTAATACCGGAACTCCAAAATAAAGGATTAAGATTACTATTACCCCTCCATCCACGGGATTCTAAATCTGTCTTAACCAGCGCATTAGAAAGAGAACCAATTACCATCCCCCGTTATCATTGGGACAGCTCCGATCCCTTGTTATGTACTGAAGTTTTTTTTGGAACAGGAGATCTTTTTAGAACAGGTACAGCAGCAGGTCCAGGAACAATAAAAGAGCAACAAGCAACTGGTCAAGCCCAGGTAAATCCCATGGGTCCTACTCAATTCAGTCCTTTCAGAGTTATTCAAGGCGCTCAGGGCAGTTTAGGAGTTGTAACCTGGGCTACACTTAAATTAGAGTTAATCCCAACTATTCAAAAAGTGGTTCATATCCAATCAGATACTATTCCCGAATTATTAAATCTTCAGCATGAATTAATAAAATACCGTTTATGCAACGAATTATTAATATTAAACAACTTAAATTTAGCTTGTTTAGTTAAAAAGAATGCACAAGAGATAACCGAGCTGAAAAACAAAATAAAGAGATGGAATTTACTTTATATAATTGCTGGAAGAGGAAAGTTAGCAGAAGATAAAATATCATATTTAGAAGGAGACATTAGGGATATTATAGGAGACCTTGGGCTTAAAGGTTTAATCAGTGAAAACATCATTAATGATAATGATATTTTACAAGTTTTAAGTCAAGCAACACCTGATCCTTGGAGGTTAAAGTTAAAGGGGGGATATCAAGATATATTTTTCCTTACGAGTTTTGAAAAAATTACAGAATTTATTTCAATTGTAGAAAAAGAAGTTCCACAAGATTTAGGAATTTACATTCAACCGATTAACCAAGGAACTTCATATCACTGTGAATTTGATCTTTATTATGATCCTTCAAATGATGCAGAAAAGACGAATATTAAGGAGAAATTCTTAAAAATTAGTACTAACTTAATGGATTCTGGTGCCTTTTTTAATAGACCCTACGGAATTTTAACAAAAGAAGTATATAAAAGACATGATGATTCAACTCAGACGGCTTTAAAAAAAGTAAAAAAGATATTTGACCCTAACAATGTGTTAAATCCAGGGGTACTATGTTTTGATGAATAAATAACCATAAATATTATGACTAATCTTTTTCAAATTCAAGATTAGATTGATAAAATTACCTAATTATAGGTAATACGAAGGAGGATAGGACATGATGGATGATGAGGAATACAAGCATCTGATAAGACGTTGTATCCGCTGCTCTATATGTAAATGGATTCCACAGCTTCAAATTAAAAGTAAAAAATATGCGACTATCTGTCCCGCTATAGATATGTATAACTTCCATCCCTATAGTGGTGGTGGTAAAATAATCCTTGCGCTTGCTTTAGAAATGGAAAAAATTAAACCTTCTGAGGAACTACGCGATATTGTTTATAAATGCACGGAATGTGGAGGCTGTGATGTCTCATGTAAATTTTTGAATAATTTGGAGCCCTTAGAAATTATAATAAAATTAAGGGAGAAATTAGTTGATTTAGGCTATGGCCCAATGCCTAAGCAACAACAATACATTGATTCTGTTAAAAAAAACAATAATCCATATAATGAACCCCATGAAAATAGATTGAACTGGTTGCCAGAGGATATAAATATTGATCCTAATGCTCAAGTTTTATATTTTGTAGGATGCACTTCCTCCTATAGACGGAAAGAAATGGCAATTGCCGCCTGTAGAGTATTAAATGCTGCAGGAGTTCCATTTAATATCTTAGATAATGAGGAATATTGCTGTGGAAGCCCTGTTTTTCGGACTGGTGATATTAACACCTTTAAAGATTTTATGAATAAAAACGTAGATGCAATTGAAGCTAAAAATATTAAAAAAGTAGTTTTCAGTTGTGCAGGCTGCTACGATACATTTAAAGTTCATTATCCGCTTTATCGTAATTATAATTTTGAAGTTAAGCATAGTGTTGAATTTTTTAACGAACTAATTGAAAATGGAAAATTATTATTGACGAAAAAAGTACCCTTAACTGTTACCTATCACGATCCTTGTCATTTAGGGAGAAATGCTGAACCCTACAAGGAATGGAAAGGTAAAGTTGTGAATTTAATGCCTTTGATATCTATTCACGTACCTCCTAAACCTAAACGATGTGGAACTGATGGGGTATATGAATCTCCCAGAGAGCTTCTGAAAAAGATTCCCGAATTGAAATTCATTGAGATGGAACGGATTAAAGAATATTCATACTGTTGTGGAGCGGGGGCTGGTGTAAAATCAGCATTTCCCGAATTTGCTCTCCATACAGCAAAAAATAGGATACAGGAAGCTGAAGATACTGGAGCACAAGTTATTACGTCTTCTTGTCCCTTCTGTTCGACTAATCTTCAAGATGCAATTCATGAAAGCGATTCTCTATTAAAATATTATGACATAAACGAATTATTAATGATGGCAATAGGGATCACTGATGAGAAATTAAAAGAATTTTTGGGGGAAGTTGCTTAAATGGTCTTAGAAAATGAAATTTTTAAAGATTTTGAAGATATTGTAGGTAAAAATAATATTAACGATGGAAAAGTAATAACTACGGCGTATGCCTATAATTGGTGTATGGAATTTTTCAATTATATGGAAGATAAGGAACCCAGTCCTTTTTCTTCTATTCCTAAAGCAGTAATTCTTCCTGCTTCTACTGAGGAAGTAGCTGAAATTATAAAATTATGTAATAAATATGGGATTAAATTTAAGGCCCAAAGCACAGGATTAGGACCATGGAATCAGCCTTCTACAGACAATTGTATAATTGTGGATCTACGAAGAATGAATAAACTTGTAAAAATTGATGAAAAAAATTTATATGCCGTTATCGAGCCATACGTAAGTGGAGCACAGCTACAAGTTGAGGCAATGAAGTATGGGCTTAATTGTCATATGCCCGGAGCTGGTCCTCACGTATCTCCTCTGGCAAGTGCTACATCAATGGCGGGTCCAGGTTTTACCTCTCCTTCTACTGGTCATAGCGCAAGAAATGTCCTAGGTGTTGAGTGGGTATTACCTACCGGAGATATTATGAGATTAGGTGCGATTGGTCTTAAAAAAAAACCTGATTGGTATAATGGTGATGGTCCAGGTCCTAGTTTAAGAGGGATAATGCGGGGTTGGGTTGGAGCAAAATCAGGAATCGGAGTATTTACTAAGGTCGCGGTAAAATTATTTCCTTATCCTTGCAGTACGGATTTTACTATTACTGGAAAATCTCCCAATTACGGATTTAAAATTCCGAAATATTTAAGACTATATGTTATGGATTGTAAGACCTACGAATTTTTGGAAGAGGTTATGCTTAAGGTTGATGAGGAAGAAATCTCTTTTATGTGCAGTCATTTATCTGGATCAGGTTTAGCGGCAATATTTTCCAATTCATTGCAAGGTTTAATAGGGAAAGCAAAACTCGCTCAGTTGAAAGTTCCGATAGTTATACTAATTACCGCTCGAACAGACCGTGAATTTGATTACAAGCAAAAAGTTATGGATAATTTGATTCAAGAGTTAAATATTAAAGACATTATCGGTAAATCATATTCTCCTGAACCAGTGTTTTATGCTGAGGCTTTACGTTCGAATTTAGGGTTACACGGATTTATTACAACCGGAAGTTTTCAATCTTCTAAAGGAGGATCTGATACTGCTGCAGTATGTCTTTTAAGTACAAAAATGAACATCCCGTTGAAGATGGAATATATTAAATCGGGGGCAATTGGGAACGATTCAGGAAAAGGTGTTTGGATGACCTCCTATGAATCCGGCCACTACTACCATATGGAATCACCGACTATGTTTGATCAAACAGATGACCATAGCGTTAAGGGAATGGCGGAGTACATGGAGGCCAGCAATCAATTAGATTTACTAAAACATCTCGGTGCTCCGTTTTTTGTAGAAGGGACCCAGATGCATGAGCTATTTGGGCCACATATGTCTAATTACCATATTTGGCTAAGAAAAATTAAACAGGCATTTGATCCCAATAATATAGCAGATAGTGGATTTTATATATCACCACACAGTAAAGAATAGAGGAATGAAGTTGACTAATAAGTATATATTGTGTACGTATGCAATAATAAGCTTTTTAACATTTAAGTTATTCCCAGATAAGACTCAGATTTTTAAATTTATAAATTAATACTTATATAATCTCTATAATCAGAATTAAATAACTTTAAAATCAAGATGTAAGTCAATGATTGATGAAAAAGAATATCAGAAAATGATTAAGCGGTGTCTGCGCTGCTCGATAAATGAATAGAAATTGATTCTTTCATTCGGAATGCAAGTGGATACCGCAAGTTCAGATTAAGAGCCAAAAGTACGCGACTGCCTGCCCGGCAATGGATATGTATAATTTCCACCCGTATAGTGGTGGGGGTAAAATAATCTTGGCTTTATTACTTGAAATGGGCAGAATCAATCCTTCAGATGAGTTGCGGGATATCGTTTATAAATGTACTGAATGCGGGGCATGTGCTATTTCCTGTAAATTTTTAAACACTTTAGAACCTTTAGAAATAATTATGAAACTACGGGAGAAATTGGTTGATGCAGGATGTGGTCCAATGCCTAAGCAACAAGAATACATTGATTCAGTCAAAAATAAGAATAATCCTTATAATGAACCTCATGAAAAGCGATTAGATTGGTTACCAGAAGGGATTAAACTCGATCCAAATGCGAAAGTCTTGTATTATGTTGGCTGTACCTCATCATATAGACGGGAAGAGATGGCAATCGCTTCAGTCCGCATAATGAATGAGGCCCAAGTTCCCTTTACTATTTTAGGTGATGATGAATTTTGCTGTGGTAGTCCTGTTTTAAGAACAGGTGATACCAAAACATTTCAAGAATTTCTTAATAAAAACCTTGATATGATTGAGTCGAAAGGAATTGAAACCGTTGTATTTAGCTGTGCGGGGTGTTATGATACCTTTAAAGTCGATTATCCCCTATATCGAAAATATAATTTCCGTGTACTTCATGTCGTTGAGTTTTTTGATGAGCTACTTGAATCTGGACAATTAAAGCTGATAAATGAAGTGCCTTTAACAGTAACATATCACGATCCCTGTCATTTAGGGAGAAATGCTGAACCTTATGAAGAATGGGAAGGGGATGTGGTCGATTTAATGCCATTAGTTTCTATAAATATGCCGCCAAAACCCAAAAAAACAGGTGCTAAGGGTATCTATGACGCTCCAAGAGAGATTCTAAAAAAGATTCCGGGACTAAAACTTATTGAAATGGAACGAATAAGAGAATATTCTTACTGTTGTGGTGCTGGAGCAGGGGTAAAATCAGCATTTCCCGAATTTGCACTCAATACAGCTAAAACTAGAGTACAAGAAGCAGAAGATACTGGAGCTAAGATATTGACATCAGCATGTCCATTTTGTTCTACAAATCTTCAAGACGCAATAAAAGATAGAGGCTCTAAGTTAAAATTCTATGATATAAATGAGCTATTATTAATGGCTTTAGGTTTAGAAACGAAAAGCTTAAAAAAAAAAATGGCGGAGGTTGCCTAAATGACATTAGATAAAGAGATTTTAACCGAGTTCGTTGAAATAGTTGGAAAAGAAAATATTGACGATGGAGAAGTTATGACAAATGCTTATGCTTATAATTGGTGCATGGATTTATTCAATCACATGGAAAGTAAACCCGCAATCCCTTTTTCACCTATTCCTAAAGCGGTTGTTTTACCTTCTTCTACAGAGGAGGTAGCACAAATTGTTAAAATATGCAATAAATATGGCATTAAATTCAAAGCACAATCAACTGGTCTCGGACCATGGAATCAACCTTCTACAGAGAATTCGATCATTATTGATTTGCGAAGGATGAATAAAATTGTAAAAATCGATGAGAAAAATCTGTATGCCGTCGTGGAACCATATGTAAGTGGGGCGCAACTTCAAGCAGAAATTATGAAATATGGTCTTAATTGCCATATGCCAGGTGCGGGACCTCAAGTTTCCCCTTTAGCGAGTGCAACTAGCATGAATGGTCCTGGATTTACCTCTCCTTCTACAGGGCATAGCGCTCGTAATGTATTAGGGGTTGAATGGGTCTTGCCTGATGGAGAAATCATGAGGTTAGGTTCACGTGGGCTTAAAAATAACCGTAATTGGTATAATGGTGATGGCCCGGGACCTAGTCTTAGAGGTATAATGAGAGGATGGGCTGGAGCAAAATCGGGCATCGGTGTTTTCACTAGAGTTGCAGTTAAACTATTTCCATATCCTTGTAGCACTAAATTTAAGTTAAAAGGGTGTTCTCCAAATTATGATTTTGATATTCCTGATTTTATGAGAGTATATGTGATAGACTGCGGGACATTTAAGTATTGTGAAAAAGCAATGTTGCGGGTAGAAGAAGAGGAAATTTCATTTATGTGCAGTCATTTATCTGGATTTGCCGTAATGGCAATCTTTGCAACCAGTATTGAGGATTTAATGGATAAAATGGCTATAGGGAGTATGAAAGTTCCCTTAGTCGTTATAATAGCTGCTCGAACAACTAGGGAATTTGAATACAAACAAAAAGTTATGAGTATGATTTTAGATGAGATGCAATTAACTAACATTATTGGAAGCCTATACACACCTAATCCAATTTTTTACGCAGAAGCACTAAGATCAAACTTAGGTCTTCACGGCTTCATTGCTACCGGAGGATTTCAAAGCACTAAAGGTGTTTGTGATACTGCTGCAATATGCCTCCGAAGTGAACAAAAGAATATTCCATTGAAAAAGAAATATATCAAAACAGGTGCGATCGCAAACGACTTCGGTGAGGGCCATTGGATGACATCTTATGAATCAGGACATTACTTTCACGTGGAGGCTCCCACGATGTTCGACCAAACGGAGCAAAGTAGTGTGGAAGGCATGGCGGACTATATGGAAGCCAGCAATCAGATGGATTTGCTTAAGCATCTTGGAGCACCGTTTTTCGTGGAAGGTGATAAGATGCATGAAACTTTTGGCCCTCATATGATGAATTACCATAAATGGTTGAGAAAAATTAAACAAGCGTTCGATCCTAATGATATAGCAGATTCAGGGTTTTATATCTCAAGAAAAGAAAAATAAATTTCTTCTTAAGCTCATTAATCAATCCGATAAAAGAATCCTTATATATTTACTATTTAATTTCCGAACTAAATAAAGACAAACTAAAAAAGAAAAAAGAGATTTTTAAAGATTATTTTTTTCCGAACAGATTATGATCGATATATCTGGATGTACAACATATTCGAGTTTACGGAATTAAATGATTCATCTCCTATTCTAGCAACTGTAATCTCATGGGATCCCTCAGACATTGTAGTATTTGAAAACTGCATTGATAAAGAAGATTCATAGAAATGCGATGGATCGACATCTCCAAGTGAAAAACTCGCAAATACATTTGGAACTCTTTTTCCATCTATTATAAAAACAACGGTTACAAATGAAACCCCAAAAATTTCTCCAACACCAGTATAAAGAAAATAAACTGCTTCGCCTAAAAATATATTAAATGTAATATTTAACTCATTTATTGGCAAATATTGATTTATTGGATTACAATAAACAGCGCTACATCTTTTAGAATCTATTCTTATTATTGTCCCATCAGCTCCATCACTTCCATCATCTCCATCATCCCCATCATCTCCTTTCACAGCCCCAGATTGTACCTGCATAAGTGAATATGTTCCAAATCCTAACCCAGACGCCCCAATAATAATTGCTAAGAAGCTTAAAACCTTTAAACTATTTTCACCCATTTTATCATCAACTTTTTTTAAAAATTTAGATTGAATCTCGTAATTATTCTTTGGATATTATTTCATTTAAATTTTACAAATAAGTAAGACTTACACTTTTGCAGGATTTATTAGGTAGTGGCTCTAACTAGTATAAAAAATATAAATAGTTGCAGGGAAAGGAATAATTATTAAGATTATAATAGTAGACTTTAGACAAATATTTGACCCGAATGCCATAGCCGATTCGGGATTTTATATTTCACCTAAAAATGAATAAAAAATTCAAATTATTGAATTTTGAGAAATTAAAATATTATTTAAAATCACAAAAAAAATGTTATTTTTAGGGTATTGCTAGTAGTTTTTCATTCAAATATGTTTTTATTTTATAAGTAAATTACTATTGAACTAAGATTATTATTGATTCCAGCATTTAAATATTCATAATCCCATTCAAATAAAACCATTTATTCGCTTAGCATTTATGTCTTCAAGAAATAAAGAAAAAAGAAAAATTTGAATTTAGTATATTAATTGAAATTATTTCCGCTTATCGAAGTATATGTACCTTTGTTTAGAATAGGAATATCATTGTCATAAGTGGTATTTCCAACAAGAGTATTATCATCACAAGTGTAATCAGAGATAAAAAAACCGTAACCATCACCACTTCCGGTATTTCTACAGCAGAAGCATCCATTACCCGATATTGTATTATAATCACAATTTGAGTCTAGACCTATTCCAGTTATATTGAAGGAGGCGAAATCATTAATATCTGTAATGGTATTTCCCGAAACTACACAATAACTACTTGTTAACAGATAAACTCCCCCATAATCTGCATTTGAGACTTGATTCCCTGAAATAGTATTTTGATCTCCGTTGATATATATTCCGGCGCCAGTATTTATAGTATTCAAAATATTATTACCTATAGTATTATCATCTCCTTGTACATGAATTCCTGTTTGGCAATTGCTAATTATATTATTGGAAATAGTATTCCAAGATTCATGACAAGAGATCGCGAAATCGGGACCATAATCCACGATATTTCCGCAAATTTCATTATAAGTCCCCCACACTTCAATTCCAACATAATTACAATCATATAGAGTATTACCATTAATATGAGCTTTAATATTACCACTCAACTGGGAAATGCCTCTATAAACACCGCTGATATAACAGTCTCTTATCCAAACGTTATTTGAATTGATAGAAATACCAATACCATTTAAAGTATCTCCAATAATTTCTACATTCTCAATATATATGGGATTATCACTCGATTCATCTATGTAGATAATTTTTGTTAATATTGAAAAAAGATCTAGAGCATCAATTTTTAAGTTTTGAATAGTGCAAGATTCCGCATCCGTGATTTCAAAAGCTGTACGATCAAAACCACAATCTATAATGGTACTTGCTCCTTGACCTTGGATTATATAGCTCCCACCTCCATTTATATTAATTTTATTGCTTAAAGTAATATTATCTATAATTGTGATAATTCCTGATTCCATACCAATATCATTTAACGCATTAATAATCTCTAATTCCGAAGAACAAAGATATTTTGAAAAATTAACATATCTATAAGTCGTTATACCATCACTTCCATCATCTCCATCATCCCCCTCATCTCCTTTCACAGCCCCAGATTGTACCTGCATAAGTGAATATGTACCAAATCCTAATCCAGACGCCCCAATAATAATTGCTAAGAAGCTTAAAACCTTTAAACTATTTTCACCCATTTTATCATCAACTTTTTTTAAAAATTTAGATTAAATATCGTAATTATTCTTTGGATCTTATCTCATTTAAATTTTACAAATAAGTAAGTTACACATTTTTGTAAGATTTATAAGGTAGTGGCTATAAATAGTATAAAAAATGTAAATATTAGTTATATCAAGTAATTATTAAATCAACTCCCAAATAAAAAATTTTTGAAAGTATTTAGAAATTATCTCATTCCTTAACCTTTAGCTTAATCCAATCTTCCGTTCCAATTTCTTTTCGCTTTAAAAGTTCATTTTGTCTGGAAGCTACTGATTTCATTGCTTCTTCCTGGCTTAAAGACGGATCATAAAAACTTTTAAATAAATCACAGGGCAATTCATTACATAATCCACAATGTTCTAAGTTCTTACTATTAACACAACAATCGAACAAGGGACATATATTAACACTCATCTTTTCTGTCCAAAATGGTTTCCCAAGAACATTTCCACAGCCAAGGCAATTATTTCCAATATATTCGCAAGCTCCACAATAAAGACCACAAGGAGGAGCTAAATTTTTATCACTCATGATTTTTTGCAACACCTTTTTTAGATTATTTTGAAATAAAAATTCATAAAAATAATAAATACTTCAATACTCTGGTAATTTATCATTATTATTAAAAATCTTAAAATTATAATTCAAAATTAACCTCTCTAACTAGAGTGTATGTTCGAAACAAAATTAGAAAAGGAAAGGATTAGAGGCTTTGCGGGATTAATTGCAAGCGGACTCCTTCCTTTAAATGAAAAAAAGAAGTTTAAGGAACAATTTGCCAATACTGATCTTAAAATCCTCCTAAATGCTGTAAATGTGAATTTTGCCGCGCTCATTATTATAAAAAATGGAGTTTTAAGTATCGAAAGTATTCCAAACAAGCCAAAAGAGAATTTAAAAAAGAAAAAATTGGGGTGGGACGCACTATTGGCAATGGATTCTCAAACCTATTTAGCTTTAGCAATGAATAGATTGCCGATGTCTAAGTTGGGTTTAAAAGTTTTAACAGGAAAAGTAAAAGTAAGAGGCCTTAGAAAATTGCTTGTTTTAAAAAAGATGCTACTTTTATTGAGTGAAAGTGAATAACTAGTATTATTAAAAAAATGTGAAAGAATTTCTTCCTAATTAAAATTATAAAAATATTAAGAATTATGATGTGGGAGTATCTTTCTTTATTAATCTCATCCCAAATAAAAATCGAAGTACGTTTATTTTTCTAATAATTAATATTAATCCCATAATTATCACGAATGATACCGAACAAATGATTAAGTATTTTACTGTTGTAGTGAGATCTAAACCGAGCACATAGAAATCTACGACTATTATTACAGATTGGTGGAGAATATAAAATGGCAGGACTATATCATTTAAGAATTTTAATGATTTATGATTGAAATTTAAGAACTTTCGTCCTAAATATATGACAGTTATCACCCAACTCCATCCACATGTATTACGAAGTAATCCTGTTAGTGGTTCTAAAGAATAGACTCCTGTCCAATCTCCGATGCCAAGAATTATTAATAAAACTATTGCTATAATTGACGAGGGGATTCCATGCCTTTCTATTGCTTCTCTAAATTCATCATTAGATACAAGCAGAAAACCATATAAAAAAATAACAATGTATGTAAAAATTTGGTATCCCCCTTGAGGAGGTAGACCTAAAGGTGTAGTAACTTCCTCTACGATAAATATAGGTATTACTAGCAAATATAAAGCACCTGGCTTCTTCAAAAAAGCCCCCCATTTTGCTAGTTTCTCTGAATTCTCTTCTTTTCTGAGATATTGAAATAGTTTTAGCAAAATTAACGAGTAAACAAACAGAAAAAACAAATACCACATATGCCCCCCAAAGAGATTAAAGTTTCCAGTTTCTGGATTGGATGGACCCATATATACTCCATTGAAATAATGGTATAAATAAAACTCAATAAAGGAACCTTGAAAATCACCATGGGTTACACGGGCAATGTAGACTTGTAGCGCTGCGTGTGTAAACATACCAACGATTAAAGGAATCATAAGGCGTTTAAATCTCTCCTTAACATATTCATTTCCCTTTCTAACGCCCAAAGCATAAAAAGTTCCCATTCCAGCAATGATAAAAAAGAGGGGTATAACCCAGAAATCTATATAATAGATAAGTAAACTCAACCCTAAGTCCTTTTCCTCATTCTTGATCTCCCAATCCCCATAGTTGAAAGCTCTAGCACTATGAAAGAAAAATATAAGGATGGTTGCCATAATTCTTAGCCAATCAAGTTCATAGCTTCTTTCTTTTTTAATGGAATTTTCCATTCAAAACACGTTAATTGAAATTTAAAATTATGGATACCTTTGATTCATATCTATTTAAAATAGATCTTTATAATCTAAATAAAACAAAGTCTATCAAATAGAAATTAAAAAAAAGTTAATATTTGAGGGTTAGAATGATTCTTCAAAATATAGAAGCAATTCAAGCGGGTATATTTTATATAACTGTAGCTGCGATAATCATTTCTTTTTTCCTAAATCTTCTTATATTGCACAAGAAAGCTTGAAATTGGTTTGAATCAAAACGATGGGGTCCTCCTTTCCTTATAAGTGTGATCTGGCTGATACTCGGTTTTACAATTAACTGGTTTTTACCTACTTATGGATTTTTTATTGCTATTCTTGTTAATCTCATCGTAGGTGCTATTTTAGTCATGATTTTCTACGACAGAGGTTTTGGCAAATCATTGGCTTTTGTAATTGTAGTACAAATCATCGTGGCCATTCTTTTGATTGTTATTATAATTATCTTTGTTGTAATTCTAGTTATTGTTGTGTGGTAAACAACGCATAATAATAATCGAAATATAATGATTTTTTTTTTACTCCTATTACACTTGAATTAATAATAACTTTCTTACTTTAAATGAAAGGAGTTTTCTTATCTGATTAAAGTTTTTATCGTTAAAATTAAACGATTTGTTATATTTTTATTGATAAGAATTATCTTAAATTTATGATAAAAGATTATATAATAATAGATATGATTTTCTTTCACCATAATTAGATATTAAAGCACAATTATAAGTTCGAAATATGAAGATATTGGTATTTTTGCCCACTTATAACGAAAAAGAGAATATTGGAGCGATAATCGATAATCTAAATCGATTAAACTTTGAAAAAGAAATACTAATTGTCGACGACAATAGCAAAGACGGTACTATCGATGTAATAATGAAAAAAAAGAAAGAAACCGAAAATGTGAACCTTATAATAAGAACTGGCAAAAAAGGGCGGGGCCTTGCTGGTATTGTCGGATTTAAATACTTTATACAATCTGATTGCGATATATTAGTTGAAATGGACGCGGATTTTGCGCACCATCCGAAATATATTCCTAATTTCTTAAATTATTTTCCAGATTATGATGTAGTCATTGGTTCTCGCTTAATTACGTCAGGAAGAGAAGAAGATCGAAAAATAACAAGAAGTTATCTTTCATTATTAGCTAATTTTTTTATTCGGTTTCTATTCGGAATTAATGTTAGAGACTGTACTAGTGGGTATAGAGTTTTTAAGAAAGAACTTCTAAAAAAACTCGATTTTGATAATTTTATTTCAGTGAATCCTGAAATAGTCGAAGAATTATTGTATGGATGCGTCCTATGTAAAGCAAAGATAAAAGAAATACCTATAATTTATTACGAGCGTATAGGGGGACAATCAAAACTAAATTTAAAGAAGATTTTACTTGTTCTAATTGCTATTATTAAAATTAGATTAAGAGGGAGGGCAATTGTTTTAAGACAATAATTTAACCTTTGATAATGAGAGCAAAGTAAATTGACCCTAATTATAAAAATCAATTAATGTTCAAAACTAATTGATGATTTTCCCTCTATTTGCATATTGCTTACTGAATTCTTTTCTTTTTAAAAAATCAGTCATTTTATATAACAGTAGCATACTAACTCCTAATATAATAACTAGAATGAAGTGTACTATCTTATAGCCCGGTATATTAAAATAATAGTGTTTTTCTCCAAAGTTTACAAAATTGATTCCTAAAAGGCTAATATACCCTACGATAAAGGGCTTATTTCTTTTAATAAACTCCAGACCGGTCGCATCTTGGACTATAAAAGGAACGAAAAGCAAAGTTATTAATGGTAGTAAGAAGATCGATAACCTATAGGCAACATAACTAATAAAATACATTGATATGCTTAGTAATCCGAATTTTTGCTCAAGACTTAAATTCCTACTTATAATTAATAAAGCAACGATTATATACAATATAATATTTAATATATTATTTACCAAAAATGCATTTTCCCTTGATATTTCAATATCATAATCCTGATAGAAGCTTAGATAATGTTGTGAAAATCGTCTGTTAAATCTATAATTTTCCTGTCGGACAAATACGTAATAATCTCGAATTAATGAAGGGTAAAGTAAAAATAAAAAGTTTTGAGCAACAAAAAAGAAGATTATCATAGCGTATTTCTTTAGGTTTGTTTTATTAAATAACTCGTTCTTTTGAATATCATTAAAGAGATATATGAGAAAGTAAAAAAGCAGATAGGGAAACGTTCCGATAATTAATATGAAAAGATTATACGTAATCAAATAGAATTTTAAATTTTTTTTAAATGGTTTGATTCTATATTCAATTTCTCGCTTCATAATGTATAGTAATACAACGCTAATAAAGAATTTCGTTTGAGCGTTTCTAAATTGTTCCAAAACAATAAAACCGTTTGCCATTACGAAAAGAAATAAAAATCTAATCGTTTTCTTTCTCACCTTTAATAATATTAAAATTTTGTTAAATAGTATTATGTAAAGAAACGACAAGATAATGTTAATAACATAAAACACTCTATAGGCAAAGAATATAGAGGGCAATAAATAAAGCGGGACTCCTATAAATACAGCAAAATTAGGGAGATATTTATAGCCGTATTTTACCCCAACGGGTTGGATTTCGTTAAAGGCGTATAAATTCCACGGCTCTTCTAGAACTTTTCCCCCACAATAATACAAATTTGTAAAATCATATGGTACCCCCACTAGCCATGGTCTTACAAAAATAGCGAAATAGAGCGCCCAACAGAGAATGCAGTAAATAGGGATGATGATATAGAGATTTTCTCTTATGATATTGGAATACTTTTCAGAAAAAACATAAAAAAGGGTATATCCCACCAAAAATATAGAAACGAACGTAAAAAATTGAATTGCCATCAATATACTAATATCCATGCGAACCATCCTTGATAAATGTTAATTACAAAAAATCTTTTAATTTTATTAATTTTCTCAATTTTAGAAATCGCACAGTTGATAGTATTTTAATCCATTCTGTTTATTTCGAATTTCAACTTAAAATTCTCATTTTTTAGTTATGTATGCTAGAATTATATGTAAACCAATGCCTATACCCCATCCTGCTATTGCTATAGCACTCCAAGGGAATTCAGGAGAAAAGAACACATTGAGAATCACTAAATAGATGCTCACAACGATGTATCCAATCAAATGGAGAAAAGCAGACCAGTTTAGAAAACCCTTAATTGGCCTCTTGACAACAATATAAATGGCCCCGTGAAAAGCTATTCCGATCAACCACCCCATAGTAGGGTGTATCAGTAATAAAAGATTTTGACCTCCAATTTCTAGAGCTACCCCTATGATTACCAAGCAAATGATATAAATAAAGAAATGGATTATGAACGACCATTTCCAGAATAAAACTTTGGTAGATCTTTTTTCCTTCTCTTTGGTTTTACTTATCCGTGTAATGTACATTATTAGAAGATGGATCCCAAGCCCAATTCCCCATCCTAAAATCGGAAAAAGACTCCAGGGTGCTCCTGGAAGAAAGACTACATTAAGAATAACAAGATAAATGCTGGTGATAATATAAACTGGCGTATGAAGCAAAGCAGTAATAGCAAAAAAGCCTTTTACGCGGTTCAAATATACATAATAAATCGCTGCATGAAATGCAATACCAATCAACCAACCCATTGCCGGATGGATTAATAACAATAGGTCTAATCCCTGATTTGCTATATATATCCCAATAATAACCAAAGATACAAGGTAAATTAAGAAATGGGTTACTAATGACCATCTCCAAAATATTATTCTTTTTGCTATTAAACGTACATCATCATCATGATACTGTTCAGCATATTGTATTCTGACTTTACTCTGGGCCCTTTCGAGGAAATATTCCCATTTTACAGTAAGTAATGCGTGGATAAGAATTCCCACAGCAGATAAAAGCAGTAAATATATGATTGCCTCCCATGGAAACAATTCATAATATCTTGAGAATATTAAATACCCCATAACTATCTGTACATTGAGTAAAATGTAAAAGGTTATATGTAGGATGAACCCTTTTAATACAGCTTTAATAGCTTCTACGTGGTAAAAAAGGACATAGCCAAACGCATGCCAGGCTAAGAATATCCCCCATGATAAAAAGATTTCTGCTATTATAAGGACTGCCAATTCACCTAACCCCGTTCCTACAAACACATAAACGTTAATAATTATAAAAGTAACTATATAATACGTTATATGAACCAATAACATCCAGAAATTCCCAATTTTAACTATTATCTCGTGCTTCAGTCTTTTCTTTGAAAATTCCTCATGAGTTAGACGTAATTTATTCCATTGAGCATTAAAAATTTTATTCCAAGTGAAATATCCTATTGCATGATACCCATAAGCAATTCCCCACATGCCTAATGACCAAGTAAACCAAATGAAAGTCAAGTCTATGAGATTTATTAAAAATAAGTAGAGATTTATGGATATATAGAAAAATGTGTGGTAAGTGAAGGTCATTATGTAAGGTGACTGTTCTCTAATATAAGTAAGATATTCAGATTTATCATTATACATTATATATGTTAGAGTATGAAAACCTAATCCAAATCCCCAGCCAAATAATGGATGGAATGGCCAGAAGAATGTAAGTCCAGTAAACCTCCAACTAACCAGCCAAATTGTTATAAGTAAACCATTTACCATGATATAGGTAAATAGGTGTAAGGCATAGACAATCCTATTCGTTAAAAATCTTAAAAACCAATTTTTATGTACTTCTATCTCTTCATCATTCATCTTTTATCCTCGAATGCTCATGATTTAAAATGTTTCCATCTTCCATTCGGATTATTCTATCAGAGCAAAATTTAAGTCTATCATCGTGTGTCGCAATTAAGATAGTTGTTCCTCTTTCTTTTGCAATTTGCTGAAAGTATTCGCCAATTATTTTTCCATTTTCAGAATCAAGATTGCCAGTAGGCTCGTCTGCCATGATTAACTCCGGATCATTAATTAATGCCCTTGCAATTGCAACGCGCTGTCTTTCACCACCGCTCAAATTTTTAGGGAGATGATCTAATCGATGTCCCATATTTAACATGTCTAATATTTCTTTGCATTTATCTTTATAACCAGCTTTTTCAAGTTGACCAATTTTATACATGATTTCAACGTTTTGTATTACTGTTAATGATTTAACTAAATTAAATGCTTGAAAGATAAAACCTATTGATTTTCTACGTGTATCAGTCAAAATCTTTTGCCTAGTTTTTTTATCATAGATCTTGTCAGCAAAATAAATTTTACCGGTCGTTGGACGTAGAAGAAGTCCCATAATAGATAATAAAGTGGTTTTTCCCGCTCCACTAGGTCCCATTAATAATGCAACTTCACCTTTTCTCATCTGGAGGTTGGATTTTTTTAAAGCTTTTACTACGACCTCTCCAAGATCATAATCTTTAGAAATTTCTTCCAGCTTTATAATTATATTATTATTACCCATTTTTTATTCACTTTTCTCCGTATAATTATTTTATCCTTTAAACACTATTGCTGGATCTATTCTGTGCACTTTACTTACGGAAAACAAGGAACAAAGGATTCCTACTCCGAGATATGCTAAATAAATAGCAATTGAAGTAAAGAAATCAAGTAATATTGGGATTCCTGCACCACCTCCTAGAGCGCCGAATATAAATGCTAATATAGTACCTATAATAAAACTTAAAGTTATTAGGATAAAGACTTGACCAAGTAACATTTTGTTTAGAAATACTTTACTAGCACCTATAGCTTTAAGTGTTCCGAATTCGGGGATTTTCTCCTGTATTGTTTGATACATTACAACCGTTATTATTATCATGGCTACAAAGAAGCCCAATCCCACCAAAATATAAATTGCTCCCCCTAAGCCTCCTTCGTTAATAATCATAGTATGTGTATTTTCCTTAAGTTCATCTTTTGTAAAAACTTCAAGTTCTTCGATTAGTTCAAGATCATACATCTCGTCTAAATCATCTTGAAAATCATCCATGTCATAATCATCTTCAAGTTCTACACCAATCATACTACTCCAATTACCATAAAACGGGGCAATATTCTGAGCAGTCTCGATAGATGCCCAAGCATATGGATTAAACATGAACCTTGTATTTTTACAAAAACCTACAATTTCCATTTTAGCTTCACCGAATTGTACATGATCCCCGATTTTTAGTTCAGGAAAATCATTCTTTATACTTTCATCTACAATAATCGTGTTTTCCTCTTCAAGGTCATCTACATCCCCTTTTATGATATCCCAGGGCTTAATTTTTTCACTATTAAGTTCGTACCCAAGTAATGTCACATCCGCAACATAATCTTCAGTCTCAAAATTCGCACCCTGAAATATTAGCCTCTCCACATCATCAACATCGCTCATAGTTTTGATTAGCTCATATGAGGAATCATTTATTGGTTCCCCTTCGAAAAAATTATCCGCATCTTCAGTCAGTACCCACATGTTAAACTCAAATCTATCGAAGGTATCAGTAGATTGAACTAAAACCCCGTTGTACATTCCAGCACTATATTGTACTAGAAAAATACTAATGGACAAACCCAATAGTATCATTATAAATTTACCTTTCTTATGGAATAAATCCCGTATTGTTAAATTAACCATTTTCATCTCACCCTCTAAAAATTATTGCTGGATCTGTGTTATGAACTTTTCTTATGGAAAATAAGGAACAAAAGATTCCAAGAACTAGAGACGCCCCAAATGTCATCAATGTTACTATAGGATTAATACCTACGGGTAAGGCTGAATAAAATGAAAGTATCGGTGCCAAAAATATCGCTAAAACTATGGATAAACCATATCCAATAGTTACTATAAATATTGTTTGAAGAATTAACATCTTATTAATGAATGTTTTACTACCACCAAGAGCTTTCAGAGAAACTAATTCAGGGATTTTTTCGACAATTGATTGATATAAAGTGATAGTGATAATGATCATGGCAACAAAAAATCCTAAAATCGCTACAATTCCAATACTAAATGCTAATCCGAAACCAAACAAGAGATAATCTGAAATTTCCTGTTTCATTTCTTCGGATGAAACCACTTTTATCTCATCATCATATCTTTTTAAACGATCTTTCAACTGGTCTACTGAGTAACCATCCTCGAGTTTAATTGCTAAGTATGAACTCTTATTTTCCATATGTAGGATTCTTTGAGCAGTTTCATAATTAGTAAAAGCTCTTGGATTTCCCATCACATTATTCTCCTCGCAAAATCCCTTAACCTTTAATTTAGTTTCAAACCCACCAACTTTTAATTTTGAATTGACTTCAAGTTCGGGAAAATACTTCTTAACTATGGTATCAATAATAATGCTGTTATTTTTCTTTATATCATCTTTATCACAATCAATGCATCCCCAAACATCAAAATATTGAGTCTTTATTTTAAAACCCAATAACCTCACCCCTGTTTCATCGTCCTTATATCGTACACCTAGCCAATCATCTATGAATTTATCGACATGTTTTACTCCTGAAATGCTTTCTATTTTATCATACATATCATCTTCAACACTGCCACCCATCATAATATTCGCTCGATTACTTTGGATGATATAACACTCATAATCACCTTCATCGACAACACGGGTGTTCTGGTCAACAGATCCTGTCATCATGCCCATGCCTACGTGTACCATTAGTAAACTCACCGTAAGGCCTAGTATCACTAGAACAATTCTGAATTTGTCATGAAATAGATCTTTTATTGTTAAATTTACCATTTAAACCATATTTTTTTTTAATTAAATTATATGTAAAAACAACAATAGTTTATATTTAAGATTTAAAGAAGCCAGTTTTTATAAATTTTTAATTTATAAAATAGTAATTTTTCTATTTTCTTATAAAAACAGCTTTGAATATAAAATAAAAGAGAATTAATAATTACGCAAGAAAATTCTTTAGAGCCACTATTCAAATTTATTAAATTTTATCTTTCCACACATTAGTAATTTTAGAATATTTTTCTAATGCTTTATTTAACTTGCGCTTTACATTATCAGCCCTAGGGCGTATTTCTAAAATAACTTCATATCGTCTAATTGCTTCTGGATAATTTCCAAGTAATTCATAGATGACGGCTTTTTCAAAATGAGCCGATAAATGAGTTATATTAATTTTGGTAACTTCATCGAAAGTTCTTATGGCATCTTCATAATTTTTGAGATCTTTAAGTGCTAATCCTTTATTGTAAAATGCCTTCGTTTGAGTAGCGTCGATTTTTATCGCTTGATCATACGCTTCTATTGCGCTTTCATGGTCTTCGATTTTATCTAAAAGAACACCCTTTTGGTTATAATATTCATAATTGTCTGGATGAGCAATCAAGGCCTCATCGATATATTCTATTGCTCCTTCATAATCACCAATGCGGTAAAGCTTCAAGCCAGATTTAAATAATTTTTTTCCTTTTTTCTTGTCCACTATTACTTCTGAGCCTGTTACATTTTTTTTAGACACAGTTCATACCTTTAAATTTTTTATCTATTATTGTGCTAATTAACCTATAATAATAAAATTATAGTTTACTAAATTATTATTATGAAAGAAGATATTATAGTAATTGGGGCGGGAATCGGTGGTTTGAGCTGTGCTGCGTTATTGGCTCATGGGGGTCACAAAGTAAGGGTTCTTGAAAAGAATTCTTATATTGGAGGTGCATGTAGTTCATATAAAAAACAAGGGTATACGCTCGATCGATCTGTGCATTTATTTAGCTTAGGATTAAATGGTCCATTTGGGAAAATCTTAAACAGGTTAGGTTTAAACAATTTACAATTCGTCAAAGGAGTAAATAAAAGGACGGCAATGAAATATTATCAAACAGAAGGTTATTACCCATCGGATTTTAATGTGAACTCTATGATTAATGCTATGAAACCAAGTACATCTAACGGAGAAAGGAGCGAAAAAGCAACAGAAAATGCAATAATGACACGATTAAAAAAGTTAGGAATATCCACTCAAACCTTTAAAGAATTGGGAAAAGTAATGGCAAGCATTTTAACAATGAGAAAGAAAAAACTGATGCAAATATATGAAGATGATTTGACGGTAACACAATATATTAGTCAATTTTCGGAAGATCCTTTCATTCATGGTTTATTTGCCTTTCTTTTAGCAGGAATGTTTGCAATTTCACCAAAGCAAGCAAGTGCGGGTGAGTTTGTGCATTGTTTTAAAACAGAAATGACTACAAAAGAAGGGTATCAATATCCTTTAGGAGGTGGATCTCAAGCTGTTCCGAACGCATTAGCAGAGGGCATCAGAAAATATGGTGGTAATATTCAAACAGATTCTCGAGTTGATTCTATTGTAATTAAAAATGATAAAGTCCAAGGGGTAACAGTTAAAAATGAAATGATTGAAGCCCCTATAGTTGTTAGCAATTTATCAATTAGAATGACAGTATTAACTTTAGCGGGACGAGACTATTTTGAGAGAAATTATTTAACAAAAATAGAGAGCTTAAAACCCTCATTATCTTCCATGACATTTAAATTGGCCCTAAAAGAACCATTAATTAAAGACTGGGGGTGTGTTAACCTCTATCATCCGACATTGGACGATTGGAAAGGGAAATATGGTCCAGGGGCTCCTAAATCAAACGGATTTTTTGGGCCAATTCCTTCGAATATTGATCCTTCTTTGGCTCCAAAAGGAGGTCAAGTCGCTATATTTGGAACAATAGTTCCCGCAAAAGTTTCTAATTGGGATAAATGGCAAGAGGTTTATTATGCTGATTTAAATGAATTTTTTCCCGAATTAAAAAAGAAACTAAGCTTCATGGATGTATCATTTCCAAAAGATTTCGCGAGAGCGACTGGGAAACCTTTTGGTCCTGTTGAAGGGTTAGCTTTAACACCAGATCAAACGGGTAAAAATAAACCTTCCTCTGTGTTACCCATTGAAGGATTATATGTAGTGGGAGATACCGCAGGTACTGATGCTCATGGAATTGGAACACAATTGGCTGCTGATTCGGGGATTAAATGCGCGGATATGCTTTTAGGAAGGATAGAAAAAAACTCATAAAAGATTAAACAGATTACTAATTTAAAATTGTGGTTTTTTTGATATTAACAGAGTCTAAACCGAAAAAATGGGATAAACAGTATAAAATAGTACTAAGTACGTTTATAATTGCTTCGTTCCTAGTTATTTTTTTAGAATTATTAACAACACAAACGCTTGTTTGGAGTTATTGGATAGTTTTAGCGGGAATATTTATTATTGCACACTATACGACGCACAAGTTTATGTGGAATTTAAATTTTAAAAAAGTATTATTATTATTTTTGATTATCGATATTTCACTAATAACAATAGAAATCTTAATAACAGGGAAGTTTATTCAGAGTTTGGGGTTCATACTTTTTTCACTTTTGTTTGTAGGGCATTATTTAGAGGAAGCAATTAATCATTTTTTCAAACAACTACATATAAAAAAAATATATAGGGGTATCATTGTTCATTGGACTCTTATAGGTATTGTAATAGTCATTTATATCATATACTTTACTCAAGTTATAACTGAAAACTATTTCCTCTTGCGGTTTTTAAATTTTATACTCTTGCTAGGATTAATCATTATACTTATAATCACCATAGATCCTTTAATTAGAGTATTTGCCGTCGGATTTCACAGGAGAAAGTATAGCTTATTTCCAATCAACAGGGTTGAATTACCAGCAATACATTATTTATTAAAGCAGGAGCAAAAATCTATGGAATTTTCCGAATTAAAAAGAAAAATAAGAGGGATGTTTAATATTTTTATCCCAAAAGGGTACTTTAATGATCAAATGGCCGCATCCCGCATATATTCATTATGTGCTCTTGGCTTAGCAGATATTGAAAGCAATCTTGTTACCTTAAACGAATCTGGCCAAAAAGAAGTAAAAATTTGGAAAGATACATTAAATAAACAAATAGAAGCATTTAACAAGATATTAAATAATAACAGCATATTAATAAAGTCATTTCTGGGACTTTTAGCCTTAAGTCTCTTTAAAATTTATTTTGGCTTTCATAATTCGCAATCTTTGTTTGCAAAAGGTTTTGAGAATTTACTTGATTGTACTGCAGTTATATTAATTGGACTGGGTATAAAATATAAAAAGGAGAAGCTAGTAAATATTATTTTAGTTTGTTTGATGATTTTTGCTGGATTTTCAATTTTATTTGGTGCAATTGAAGCTTTTATAAATCCGCACCCTATTTCAAATGTCTATATTATAATTCTAATTGCATTAATTTCTATTTTTCTAAATACCTATTTAAGAGCATTAAAGAATTTTATAGGAAAAAAGAATAGAAATTCTTCATTGGTTGCAAGCGCAATAGATAGTAAAGTGAATGTCATTTTATCTATTGGGGTTATAATAGGAGCTTTATCATCTGAATTCGGGTCATCTATAGGTATGCCAATTTTCTACTTAATAGACCCCATTGTTGCTATAATCATATGCATTCTAATTTTTAAAGAGGCGCTTGAGATAATTATTGAGTTTATTACCAGAGAAGTAGAAGAAATCGAATTTGAAAAGGTTCAAGTGTATTATGAATCATTCTTTAAAGAATATATGATAAAGTGGATTTTCTCAGTTTTGAATGATATTCCGAATTCAGAGTTCTCTCCCAATAGATTAGATGATTTTTTTTATGAATCTTTGAGAAAAGGTGATGAAATTTATACAGAATTCGCTCATTTTGGTCTTTATGTATATAAAGAGAATGGTATTAAATCTATAATTAAAGAATTAATTGTCGATAACTTATTAGTTCAAACAAATAATAACATCATTAAAATAACGAATAAAGGAGAAAATTTTTATGAACACTTCTATTCTAAACAATTATTAGAAGATGTCAGAGATCCCTTTGATTTCTTTTTTGAAGAAAAGTTTGGTTTTGATACCTTAAAATGGAGAAAAAAAGAACTTGAATTAATTTCTAACGTCTAATTGTTTATTTTAATATAAATTGATATAATCTAAGGAAAACCGAGAAAAAATAGGAGTTTATTATATTTTGTAAAACTAATGTAAAATTAAATAAAAATAGAAATATAGTTATTTAAAAAGCGTTTAAACCAATTAATATACTATTCTAATAAACAATATTCAAAGTGAAAATAGATTGGTAAAAAAAGGAATAAAGGATAGAGTTGCGATCATAGGGTGCGATGCTACAAAATACGGGGAATTGTGGGATAAAAGTCAATTTGATTTACTATCAGAAGCATGTCAAGGTGCTATTAAGGATGCTGGAATAACTAAAGATGAAATTGATGCTGCGTGGTTAGGAAATTATTATTTTTTTACCGGTCTTTCTGGAACTACATTAGAAGATTCTCTCAGGTTAGAGGGGAAACCCATTACGAGATGTGAGAATTATTGCGCAAGCGGAATGGATGCATTTCGCAATGCTTGCTTCGGAGTTGCTTCAGAAGTATATGATATAGCGCTCGCCTGTGGTGTAGAAAAAATAATGGATCAAGGAGGAAGAGGCTTACCCGGAACAACAATTTTTGGGCATCCTGTTTTACCTCGTCCATCAGCTCCTGCTATATTTTGTTTATTGGCAACGAGATGTTTCCATGAATATGGATGGGGGAGAGAGGATTTAGCACGAGTAGCTGTAAAAAACCATGAAAATGGGTATTATCATCCCAAGGCACATTTTCGCATGAAAATTACACTAGAACAGGCTTTAAACGCTCCAATGATTGCAGATCCTTTGGGAAGATTTGATTGTTGTGCGGTATCTGACGGTTCCGCAGCTTTGATTATAACTCGCCCCGAGCTAGCAGAAAGCTATGCGCATGCTGATGATTATGTTTTAGTGAAATCAAATTCTATTTCAGTTTATACAGGAACTCCTTGGTATTGGCCTGATTTTGATTTTACCCATGCCCCAGCCACTGCGAAAGCGGCTATAATGGCATATAAGGAGGCTGAAATTACTGATCCGAGAAAACAAATAGATTTAGCCGAAGTTCACGATTGTTTCACAATTACCGAACTGTTAAATTGTCAAGATTTACAATTTTGCGACCGTGGAAAAGCCGCTGAAGAAGTTAAAGAAGGAACTTTTAACTGGGATGGAGAAACTGCAGTAAATCCCTCAGGTGGGCTTAAATCATTTGGACATCCAATTGGATCTACGGGCTGTCGAATGGTCCAAGAAGTTACGAAACAGCTTCAAGGAAGAGCCGAGGGAAGACAAGTTCCTAACGCTAAAATTGGATTGGCCCATAATCTGGGCGGAGCATATGCGGTTTGTTCTGTAACAATATTAGCTCAAAGAGATTAATTGCTTAAACCACTTCTAGTATTTTAATACCTTAATTAAATCTACTAAAAAAAGGAAATTATTCTTTATTTTTTTTGTTCTAATGCCTTTTTCGCGAAGAGTCTTTGCTTTAATTTTACCAAACCAGTCTCCTCATCGTAATCCAAAATATCTACATTCGCTAATTCGTTCACTGCTCTTATTACAAATGCACCTGCTACACCAGTCGTATTCTTAATTTCATCTCTTGTCATTGCTTCTTTGTCACCGTGGAGAGTTAGAATAATGCGGTAATGAGCTTGACCTTGCCAGATTTTCTCAATTAAGACAGCGTAAATTGATAAAAGCGCTTTTATTCTTTCAAAATTAAATTCGGCTTCTTGACTTTCTTCAGCGATTTTCGCGATTTTACTCAATTCCACCTTTAAACTTTCATATTCATCTAACAGTTTCATTTGTTCTTCAGTCATAGCACCAATTTTTTCATCTCTTTCTTTTTTATCTTTCTCTAATTGGATTGTTCCCTCTTCTAATTTCTTTTTATCCTGTTCTAATTGATTTTTCTCAATTTCCAATTGCTTCTTATCGTTTTCTAATTCATTTGTAGCGTTTTCTAAAGTTGATTTATCGCTTTCAAGCTGTTCTTTTTCTTTTTCAAGTTTTACTAATTCTTCTTTGGCGGCATTTAAAACTTTAGTAATGTTTTGGACTGCTTCTATAGTCCCATCTATAACTTGTAATGTATTTTTTTCTTCGGACATTGAAATCAAATTATAATTAGCTATTAAAAAATATAAATTTATTTGAGTAGTTATTTAAAAAAAATTTTTATAAATAAATACTTCTCTTATTTGGGATGAAAAAAGAAAGTGATGATGAAAAACCTCCTAGTATGACTTTTATGGTTTTTTTCTTATTTTTAGCATTTTGTATTGGTATTTTATACATTAATAGAACCCAAAGCTATTATTATTATGAAAGAATTAGTTTTAAATCCGCTGGATCGACCTTGTACGCAAATTTATATTACCCTAGTAAGAATATAGATTTCCAAGATAACCATCCATTATTAATCTATACTCCTGGTTTTGGAAGTCAAAGAGATATTGATTTAAGAATTACCATGGAATTAACAAAGAGAGGGTTCTTCGTTGCCGCATTAGATTATCACGGTCTCGGGGAAAGTGAAGGAAGCTTTACAGATATTGATCCCAATACTAATATTCCTGCTGTTGCTCAAGATTGTTCTAAATTATTAGATATTTTAGAAAAGATGTCGGTTTATCAGGAGCATATAGATACAGATCAAATCGGGTTAATAGGACATTCTATGGGCGGGATGGTTATTTTACAAAACCAAGCGCTTGATAATCGATTTAAAGTAACAGTAGCATGGGCTCCAGTAGTAAGTTTTGAAGGATTCCGAACCATGGGAGATGAAAGATTTGAAGAGTATCTTCCTAAAAATTTACTGAATGAAAATAATTCAGAGAATTTATTGATAATTCATCATGTTCATGATGAGGTTGTTGATTTCGAAGAGAATGCTGAATTGGCTCAAGAATTAACGGCATGTAAACTTATAAAAATAACTGAGAGTTTTGGATCTCCTCATCAGCTGATTTCTGAAAAAGTTATTAAGAAATCGATTAATTGGTTTGAAAAGTTTTTTTTTGATTCTGAAACAAAAAATGGACCAATCAATAGTTCCTACATAATTAACTACATTTTGTTAGTTATAAGCTTAATAGCATTGTTCTCAACAGTTTTCTATTTTCTGAGTTATATTTCAAGATATTTTGAGTTTAAAAAAGACACAAAAAAAGAACCACCATTCCAAATTCTTAAAAAAAAGCCAAAAAAAAAGATAATTATACAAATTATTAAGATCGCTTTTTACTATTATGCATTTTTAATTTCATGGTTTTTTTTCAGGAGGCCGTTTGGACTGATTGGTCTTTTTTATGTTTCAATTATCGTAATATTTTCATATATATTAATTAAACTAGCAATTTACATGATTAAAGAAAGAGAGAAATTCAATCTGAATAATTTATTAAAAATTCAATATGATGAAGACGAATTAGTTTATATTATATTATGTACAGTTATTTTTTTAGGATTATACCTCGCGTTTTCAATTGTATATCCATTTAATTTTGTGTATTCCCTTTGTTTTTGTTTCTCCTCTGCATTTTATATCCTAAGTTATATTATATCCGCGCTAAAAAATTAAAAAATGCATCATAAAAAGAAATTTTATTAATAAAAACTTCTCTTATGTGGGATGAAAAAAAAAAAAGATGATGAAAAACCTCGTAGTATGACTTTAATGGTTTTTTTTTTATTTTTCGCATTTTGCATTAGTATTTTATATATTAATAGAGCCCAAAGTTATTACTATTATGAAAGAATTAGTTTTGAATCTGCGGGATCGACATTATACGCAAATTTATATTATCCAAGTAAGAATATAGATTTCCAAGATAAGCATCCATTATTAATATATGCTCATGGGATTGGAAGTCAAAGAGATATTGATTTAAGAGTTACTATTGAATTAACAAAGAGAGGTTTCTTCGTAGCCGCTTTAGATTATCACGGTCATGGAGAAAGTGAAGGAGAGCTGACGGATATAGATTCCGATACAAATATTCCAGCTGTTGCCGAAGATTGTTCTAAATTATTGGATAAATTGGAAAAAATGAGAGTTTATAAGGAGAACATTGACAAAAAACAAATCGGATTAATAGGCCATTCTTTAGGGGGAATGATTGTGTTACAAAATCAGGCGCTTGATGATCGATTTAAAGCTACAGTAGCATGGGCTCCATTAGTAAGTTTTGATCCTGAAGAGCTCGGGATCTCTAAAGGAGATAAATTTGAAGATTACATTCCTGAAAATTTACTAAATGAAAATAATTCCAAGAATTTATTAGTTATCCATCATGTTGATGATGAGGTACTCGATTATGAAGATAATGCTGAACTTGTTCATGAATTAACGGGTTGTAAACTTATTAAAATAACAGAAAGTTTCGGCAGTCCACATCAACTGATTTCTGATAAAGTATTAATAGAATCGATTAATTGGTTTGAAGAGATTTTTTTTGATTCTGAAACAAAAAACGGACCCATTACAATTTCATATGTCATTAACTATATTTTGCTTGTGATAAGCTTAATTGCATTGTTTTCAACAGTTTTTTATTTTATGGGGTATGTTTCACGTTATTTTGATCTTAAACAGGATGCTGAACCGGAGATATCAGTAAAGAGTTCTAAAGAAAGTTCGAAAAATGAAAAAATTAAACAATGTGTCAAGATTGCATTCTACTTTTTCGTTTTTATAAGCATATGGTTTTTTTTCACGATGCAATATGGGCTTACTGGGCTTTTTTATGCTTCTCTTGTTATGCTTTCTCTTTATTTGTTTATAAAATTAAGTGTATTTTTAGCTAAAGAAAAAAGAGAGAAAGAAAAAATAAATATACTTAATATAATAAAATCACAATATGATGAGGATGCTATAGTCTATACGATTGTATGTACTGGAATTTTTTTAGGTTTATATTTAGCATTTTCGATCGTCTACCCATTTGTTTTCGTCTTTCCATCAAATATCCTAAGTATTGTATTGGCACTTTCAGTATATCCTTTATATTTATGCTTTGAGATATTTTACAGAAAGATTTTATATCCTAAATTATTCTTTATTCACTCTGAGAAATCAAAAACTATGATAATAACAACATTAGCAATCATTAACCAGATTATCCTTATTAGTCTAAATCTTTCACTAGCATTTTTACCTGCTGTATTAGTTTTTTATGTGATATTCTTGCTTGTCATTATTAAAAACTCTATAATCTACGCAAAAACAAAAAATTTTTTGACACTTATCATATCCTCCTTTATCATAATTGAAATTTTCTTTAGCGCAGCGATCTCTCAAGCTTTAGGGATCTACTCAGTTCTCTATCTATTTCTTTAAGCTTTAATTATATGGATTATTTTTTGAAGTATAGCAAAAGAAGAATATTTTAAATATACTCATGTACTAACAATTGAGATTAAAGGATTATAAGACATCTTTTAAGGTAGAAAATAATCGAACTTTTTTTTATTAGCTATTCTATCTAAATTTTTTTTCTGGTAAGCAGCGAATAAACCTTTAGGATCTAAATGAGACATCTAATTTTTATAAAGAATTCCTATATTTAATATACTAAACTTTCTATAATTATTAAAAAATAATAAAAATTTAAAATTAATGCTTAAAATTTAATCCAGCGTACCATCCTTAGGAGGTGGAGCTTCCTTCTCTTTCAATTTTTCTGCTACTTCCGACGCGATTGGCATTCCTACTAATAATAAAACGGTTCCTAATATCGAAAAACTAAATTAAATTAAAAATTAAATTATTGTTCCATATATTCTTTGTATAGTTCTTCAAGATATCTTTTAATTTTATGAAAATGATCTTCTCCAGCATCTGTTATTGAGTAATATTTTCGAATCTTCCCTTCAACATTTTTTTCTTCCATGGCCAGATATCCTGAATTCGTCAATCTTGCTAACCATGGATATAAAGTACCATCAGAAATTTTATAGTCATGCCTAGCTAATTCTTCCTTTAACCAAACTCCATAAAATGGCTCTTTTCTTGCATAGTATATGATGTGAGCAATTATAGCTCCTTTTTTAAAACGGGATAATGGGTTCATATTAACTAATTTTAAAAAATATTAATTTGATATCGAAATTCAATAATATGAATTTAGAGATTTTTATTTATTTTATACTAAATTTTAAATCCTTATATAAAATAATAAGAACTACTTAAAAATATTACTTATTTGTATTAATCAATAATTCATAATCTTTATATACATAGCTAAAACTAATATTATTTAAGATCGATATCGATTATCGATATTATAAAAAAAAGAAGAAAGAAAATAAATCATACTTCTGAGTTGTTTAATTATGGAGAAAGAAGAAAATAAAACTCAACCCAATCAACGGCTTATCTTCGGAGTATCTATTCCCGTTTTTATTATGGGATTAGTTTCACTTTTTACCGACATTTCGAGCGAAATGATTCAAAGTATTTTACCTCTCTTTATTCTATCCATCGGTGGCACAATTTTAATTTTGGGTATTATTTCTGGGGTGACTACAGCATTATCTAACATTTTAAAAGGAGTTACGGGATGGATGAGCGATAAAATAAATAAAAGAAAACCATTTGTAGTTGCAGGTTATACTATATCAAATCTATCGAAACCATTTATTGGCTTCAGTCCTTCTTGGGAATTTGTATTAGGCCTAAAAGCGACAGATCGTATTGGTAAGGGATTAAGAACCTCCTCAAGAGATACGCTTATTTCCTACTATGCTGTAGAGAGAGGTAAGGCTTTCGGTTTACATAGATCCATGGATACTTTAGGGGCGGTTATCGGATCTCTGTTAGCATTTCTACTATTATACTTTGCTTGGACATATTCCCAGATAATTTTCTTATCATTAATCCCTGGTATTTGTGCAATCATTTTGATTTTAACTGTAAAAGATGTAGATCCTACAAAACTAGATGATACAAAGCTAAGATTCTATGGACATCCTAAAGTAGATAAAATCGATAAAAATTTTGTGAAACTGATTATCATCCTTGGAGTTATTGAATTTGCAAGTTTAGATATCGCTTTTCTTATTATTCGCTCAACGGACTATATACCAGCAGAATCAATATTCCTAATCCCACTATTTTATCTCCTTACAAATATCGTTTATGTTATATTCTCCCCAATAAACGGTTCAATATCTGATAAAATAGGGAGAAAACCTGTAATTGTTTTAGGTTTATCACTTTTACTGATTTCTTGTATTATATTAGCTTTTCCGATTGAAATTTCTCTTAATTCATTGATTTTGATAATTTTAGTTTATTTTCTGTTCGGTTTCTATTTAGCGGCAGTGGATCCGATCTCGAGGGCTTACATAGCTGATTTAGCAGGTAAAAATAAAAGAGGTAGAGCTTACGGATATTATTATTTATCAGTTGGCCTTATTTCACTTGCTGAGTCTATAATTTTTGCCTTAATCTATGAAATCTATTCATATACGTGGGCATTTATTTATATTTCAATTATGTTATTCATATGTATAATTGTATTTGTTATGACTGATTTCTCTAAAATAATCGAGAAAAAGGATATTTAACTTTTCTTTCTAATCTAAATTGTTCTCATTTCAATTTCTTTTTAAAACAGTATGAATTTTAAAATTGATTACTTAAGCTAACATTTCTATAATTTTTATTTGAACTATAAGCCCATAATGCAGTTTCTATGCTTTTACTGTGAATCCATGTTTTAAGAAATTTTAAATATAGGGTTCTTCTAGAATAAAGCTTTTTTGAACAATTATTTAGAGTTTTGAGAAATTCTTCATTTTCTAATTTCTTAATTGAATAAGTTAACGATCCCATATCATATAGATCCCAATCTTGAGGAAAATTAGCATATATTAATCTATTGTTTTTTTGATAGTCATTGAACAATCTCGTACCCGGTAAAGGGGTTAATATCGTAGTTTGAATGATATCAATCCGGTTCTTTAAAATATAATTAACCTTTCTGAACATACTTTCCATAGTTTCTGAATCCGAACCAAAAATAAATGCTCCTAAAACAGCGATTTTATATTTATTAATTTTCTTAAAAGCCTGTTCGTATTCAAGTTGAAGATTTAATTTTTTATCCATCACCTTTAGCTCTTCAGGATCGGCCGATTCTAATCCTAAAAATACCATCTTGCATCCCGCTTTTCCTGCCCATTTCAATACTTCTTCATTGCTGCCAAAATTAAGTGAAGCTTGACAGAACCAGGTCTTATTTAACTTTCTCTCAACCATTCCCTTAAAAAGATTGATTGCTCTTTCTTCTGCATTTTTACCATACCCAAGGATGTTATCATCAACAAAAAAGATATATCTTTGAGGAATTTGCTCTAATTCATCTAAAACCTCTTCATATGACCGTTGTCTATATTTCCTGCCATTAAAAGCACTCACGGAACAAAAATAACAATCCATAGGACAACCTCTTGAAGTTTGGATTGTTCCAAATAAATATTGATTACTAAATATCTCCCGATTTGGAACAATAGAGCTTTTGAGGTCTAGATGAACACCTTCATATTTGTTCTTCAAATCATTGTTTAAAAAATCCTTAATAACCATGGGCCAAATACTTTCTGCCTCTCCAATTACAACACAATCTACATGTTTTAAAGCCTCATCAGGCCTCATTGATGCATGTATTCCTCCCATAATAACTGGAATATTATTATTTCTATAATAAGAAGCAATTTCATATGCTCTGTTTGCCACTGAAGTAAAAGCTGTAATTCCTACCAAATCAGCATCTTCATACTCAAATTTTTCCATATTTTCATCGATTAATTTAATTTGAAATTCTTGGGGAGTTAATGCTGCTATTATGCCTAAACCTAAAGGTGGAAACCTTGAAGAAGGATTAATTGTTAATCCCGATTTATCTTCATTTACAGGATTAATTAATACTAACTTTTTTTTACCTTTTAACAGTTCAAATTTCTTAGATAATAGCTCAATTTCGAATTCTTTTTTCAAATCTCGAATTAAAATGATTATAGCTAAAAAATAAATTACTAGGCTAACCATGTAAATGAATAAAAATTGAAATAAGGCAATAAAGCTACCCAAAAGAAAAACTAAACTCATTATAATTGTAGGTATAGAAAAAAATAAAATCGGGATAATATATGGTGTTTTATTATTAATTTTTAAAACTACATCTTTATTGTTTATAGTTTCTTTAATCCCAAAAAAATATGGCATCGGATAGAAAAATAGAAAAGAGGGAATAATGATCCAAATGGAATCCAGCATATAGAACAAAGTAATTACTATTGTAAAAGCAAGAAAGATGAATAATGGGATAAAATATTTCATTCTCATTTTTTAAAACCTCTCATATAGTTAAAAGATATTTCGGAAGAATATATGAATATTTAATAGTCCATAATTTAATGAATGATTTATAGGGATATAAAGGTAAAATATATTATGTCAATTTTATTCATTTGTCCATTGTTCTGCCAAATAAATTATGACTTCTGCGGCCTTCTGTAAGGCTAATGTCGGAATATATTCTTTTCTTGAGTGAAATAGCAAGCCTCCAGCAAATATATTTGGTGTTGGTATTCCCTTCTCACTTAATTTAGTCCCATCTGTGCCCCCTCGTATTGAATGAATTTTGACTTCTAAACCTGCTAAATCAATAGCTTTTTTAGCTAATTTAATAGCCTTTTCCTCCTTTTCCAGAAAGGTTAACATGTTATGATATTGATGTAGAAAATTTAATTCGATTTTTAATCCAGGATAGCGAAGTTCGTATAGAGTTTTTAAAGTTTCCAAATATTTCATGCGGTTTTGATTATTTTTCAAATCAAAATCTCTAAGTATTAAAGTTGCAGTGGCCTTCTCCTCATTGCCCTCTAAATTCATCAAATGATAAAATCCTACCCTTTCTTCTGTATGTTCTGGTGATTCTGCTTCAGGTAATTCACTTAAAAATCGACTGGCTATATGGATTGCATTTATCATCAAGTTTTTAGCATATCCCGGATGAACATTAAGCCCTTTAAATTTAATGGAAGCCCCCCACGCATCAAAACATTCAATTTCTAATTGCCCCATTTCAGAACCATCCAAAGTATAGCAATTCTTAGGCAAAAGATTCTTTTTAATTTTTCTTGTACCCCGCCCAATTTCCTCATCAGGCGTGAAGCAAATTGTTATCGGCCCATGATTTAATTCGGGAAATTTTTTCCATGCAGCACTGGCAGCCATAATTTCGGCAATTCCAGCTTTATTATCTGCACCTAATAAAGTATCTCCTTGGGATGTTATTATATCTAAACCAATATATTCACTTAATTGTGGTGAATCTGCAATATTTAAGCTAAGTTCTTCATTTTGGGAGAAAAGTATTTCACTCCCATCATAATTTTCATGAATGACAGGTTTCACATCTTTTCCACTTACCGCTTGAGAGGTATCTAAATGAGCAATTAATCCAATTGGTTTGACCTTTTCAAAACCCTCGCTTGGAGGTAAATTCGCATAAACATAACCAAATTTATCATGTAAAATATCTTCTAACTCTAAATCTTTTAATTCCTTGCTCAATAATTTTCCTAATTCCAATTGATTTTCTGTGGATGGAAATGAAGCAGATTTTATATCGGAAGTTGTCCAAATTTTTACATATCTTAAAAAACGTTCCATCGCATCTTGTAATAAAAATTTTTGAATTTCTTTAGATATCTTCATTTTTAACTCTTAATTATTATGTATTTTAAACTAAAAACAACTATATTTAAGAATAACTTATGAAAAAAGTATAAAATTTTTTGGGTATTTTCAATAATTAAGAACAAATTAGCTATTATTTATATATTCCAATTTAAATATTACATGTATAGAATTTCTCTTTAAAAAATTGTTGATTTTAATTATGGTAGAATTAACACCTATAGAAATACTAAATGGCTCAATGTCTATCGTTATGGTCACTATCATTATAATCGTAGGTATAGCTTTGATCTCGAAATATTTTAAATACAAAAGTAGACCTCTTCTATTTATGGGCATTAGTCTGATATTACTCATATCAGTATGGTTTACGCATGGATTAGCACTTATTTTAATACTTACAACTGGAAATGGACTATCTCCAGAAATATTTTTCATATGTGAGTATACTCTGATTCCGTGGGCTACATTGGCTTGGATGGTTGTAATTACTGAACTTATGTACAAGGATAAGCAGAAATTGATTTTATCAATATATGCCATCTTTGGAGTTGTATATACCGTGATTTTTTATTATCTCTTGTTTACGAATATTGCATTAATAGGGGAACTAGAAAGTCCAATTGATCCGCATAATGGACCTTTTATGACGGGTTATCTTCTCATTATATTAATTAATGTATTTATAACCGGACTTTTATTTTTCCGCGATAGTCGTAAAAGTCAAGATTCGGAAATCCGATTAAAAGGACTTTTATTCTTCTTATCAAGTACATCATTAGTGATAGCCTCGATTTTAGATACTTTCCCTTTGAACATCATACTTATAATCGTAGTAAGAGGACTTCTTGTTTTAGCTTCTATAGAAGTATATGGTGCCTTTTTACTTCCTAATTGGATGAAAAAACTCTTTTTGAAGCAAGAATCTTCTTGATTTTCAGGAGTTTTTCTTTTTTTTTTTAATTCCTATTATTTAAAATAATTAATATCCAAGAAAATTGGATGTTTTAGAACTCATAGCAAGCTTTATATTAAAATAATTATGAATAACCTCAAATAAGAAATCTATATATTGTGGTTGAATTTTTATATCTTTAGTCTCATTAAAATAATCTATAATCTTCTTAGTTGTCAGCTCTTCATTCTTTTCTAAGTTTTCATTAAATAAAATAATTTCTTGGGTTAATGTAAATACTTTTTGAATTTCATTTCTTAATAAAATTAAACTAGATTTTGTATCTTGTTCAGCTAAAAACATTTGTACAATTGTCCTTTCTATGTTTATCTTTTTAGGTTTCATGATATCATTCTTATCGTTAATAACTGCATTATCATCAATTATGACGCAATTTTTATACTTTTTCTTATCTTTTTTGTAGTTTTCTCTTGTTTCCAAAGCTATATTGAGTTCAAACGAGTTTTGAAAGATAAATTTGAAAAAATTACTTAAATGGCTATGTAGAGATTCCATGTTATTTAGAATCAAGATATCTTTTTTATAAAAAACACCACGGAGAATAAATGTTAGCCAGAGAGCATTAATATTGAGAGTGATCAAATACACATCAATAAGATCAAGACTGGGAATTTCTGCTTCTACTAAATTATGTTCTAACTCAATTTTAGGAGTTTCAATTTTAAAATCGGTAATAAAACTATCTCTTACTTTCAAATTTTTATCTATGTAAGCTACAAAAGAATGTGGGCAAATTAAATTTTCAGAGACATTGATTGCTGAAATGCCTCTATCACTCTTAAGGATGAGATTCTCTTCTACCTCAATTGTTCCTTTTTTAGTACAAAGAGGACACAAAATTTCAATTTCTACCATGATCTTTTCAAAATTTATGATATTTCTATATTATTTATATCCTTTAACCCCGATATAAATGTATTGTGTTTATTTAACTTACTTTTGTGTACTAAAACATATTTTTTTTATTTAGATTTTACTGTTTTATAGGATAAAAGTGAAAAAATTAGCAAATTTTTATTTATTTAATTTCCTTTAAATCTATACCCTTAGTTTCTACTAAGAATTTATAAATTAGTGGTATATTTACTAATAGAAGCAACGAAAATATTAGAAAAGCTACTTCTAATGAATAAAAATATGTAATTATACCTGTTATTATTAATCCCGTGGTACCTCCTATTGCGCCAATAACAATTTTAAATCCTGTTCCTGTTCCTCTTGCATCAGTAGGGACTAATTCTATGGTAGTTATACTAGTCAGTACCCAGAGCCCCCAGAATGCAATATTCATCATGCTTGTCCCTATACAAGCCAAAAGTAATGCCGATCCAGGAATTTGGATCCCATTTATTAAGATCATAGCACCTATGAAAAATATTGAACAATAAATATATAATAGTGGTTTTCTTCCAATTTTATCTGCAAATATGCCAGTAAGAATATATCCAAGAATAACTGCTAAGCTCATTACGGTCACAACTATATTGACGTCGCCTTCATTCAAATTTGGGCTCTGTGATATAAAGAGTTCTCCTAATGTGATATAAATATAATTCATTGACCAAATAAATGCTAATATCATTAATGAGATATATGCCATTCGACGTTCAGATTTAAAAATAATATGAAGATTTTTTTTCAGTTGATTAGCCCTTTCTTTTGTGGAAGGTCTATTTGCTTTGGCTTCTTGAAATGTTGACGTTTCTTTAATTGTTAAAATCACTATTATCCCTAAGGGAATTCCTAATGCAATTGAAAAATATGTCATACCTCGCCAGGCACCCTTAGGGGCACCCTCATATATATAAATCGAACGAAATACGGGCATTAATACAGCACCGATTATACCGCCAATTAAGACAATATTTGTCCAAAAAGCTTTTTTCTCAGGAGGTGATTCTTCGTTAATATATATCAACCAAATATCCGAAGCGGCAAAAATCCCAAGTAAAAATCGATAAATAGTATATTCGACAATATTCCTCGAAAACAGAATTCCTACTGAAGAAAGAGCCAAACCAAAAATAGTCATAACTAATAAATGCTTTCTTCCAATTTTATCTGATGAATACCAAACAAGAAAAGCTACATAAGACCCTAAAGAAGCAATTGCCACTGAAAACGCAAAAATGGAGTTTGCAACATTTTGAGGATAGTCTGACAAGAATTCTTCAACGACTTTAGAAGGAATCACCGCATTATAAAAGCCTGTATAAGTATCGAGAATTTGGACAAGAATCATAATGAATATCATATATTTGAAATAGCCTTCAGATCTTACAGTTGAGTTTTCATTATTTAAATCAGCCATGATTACAACTTTGTCATAAAGCTATATATATCTTCAAGAAATTAGAGTAAAAATCGAGTATGTAAAAATGATATTGAATAATTAAGAGAGTTTAGATCGCTTAATTACCATCTTTTATTATATGTGTAGTGATATCATCTTCATAGCTATACATATGAAATTTATGGGGGCTTAATAGAAAATTCGGATCAACAGTTTTTTTTATATTTTTGAAAAATTGGCTAAATTCAGGAGTGTATGCGTCAGCTTCGACTATTGATTGTGAAATAGATTCTCCTAACCAATAGTGTACCGCACCATATTTCACTTGGTACCTTAATTTTTTATGCCAAATATCCATGGCAATTTGGCGTTGATCCTCAACATTTTCAGCATTAAAACCACCCGCTGCTACACAGTTTCCATTTGGTAAAAGATGCAAAGATCGCGCGAACAATGAAAAGCTCTGATGTGGAAATTCGCTTTTATGTTCGTTATCAAATTGAATGCTGGATTGTTCTTTTTCTGATATGGCAGAAATTGGAATTTTATGACAGGTAACGCATGAAATTTTAGGAGGGGCTAAAGAAATGAATTTATTAAAGTAAGTGTACGAGAATTTTAGATTGTAATCCCAATCCTTAGATAATTCTTCATCTAAATCAATTTCTTGCCATTCAAAAGGTCTAGAGTCATTTTTTAATATCTCATCTACTTTTTCAAGATACACATCCATAATTCTCTCGTCAAAAGCTTCAAGAAATATTGAAAAAACGGGTCCCCTCAATCTAGCTTTTTTCGGAGGACGATTTTTTGCTAACGTGGACAATAGTCGCACTACTGCGAGAGGCACTACATAAAGATCTTGTAGGCCATCACTCACTTCCTTTCGCAATTTATGCATTAATTTAAAAACGGTGTTATAGTCGTCTTTTTGGAGCATATAGTTCCTAAAGATTCTTATAGGCGCATTGGGAAATAATCTTAAGAACGCTTTAGTTTTAATTCCTAGTGTTCCTACATCTCCCATAAATAATCCCGTAAAATCAGGTGCAACGCCATATCGACAGAAAGGGGTAGCATATTTATTTGCCGCAGAACCTGTTCTAATAATCGTACCCTGTGGATTGGGAAGCACAACCTCAACACCTAAGCATATGTCTGGGACCAAACCATACTTAGTTGACCCAAATCCTGCGGTGCTATTTGAAAGACCACCTCCTATGGTTGCCGAATATCCACTTCCCGGTCCTATAATTCCAGTAGTTAGACCTTTTGCCTGTAATTCAGAAAGCAATGTTCCCCAAGTAACACCACATTCAATCTCGCAATAAAAGTCAGACTCATTAATCTCTATAATTTTATTCATTCTCGTAAGGTCAATGAGGATCCCTCCCTCCGAAACAGATCCTCCAACTAGATCTGCTCCTCCTCCACGAGGAACCATGTGTATTTTATATTTGTTCGCAATTTTTACAATCTCCGATACTTCTTGTGTTGTTTCAGGCAAAATAATAACATCTGCCCATCTATCTGGAAATGCGGGATCCACATTTCGTGAATATGCTGCTTTCATAAAATCCTTATCAGTAATATATTTAGATCCTACAATGCTTTCCATTTCTTTATAGGCATTCTTAACTTTTGACATGCATTCCCCTTGATTTTAAAGAATAATTATATTAAAATAGGTAATGAGAAATAATATAAATTATTTTCACGTAAAATTTTAAACCTTTTTGAGGAGTATCAATAATAAAATCTTTATTAGTAACAAATTTAGATCCAATAATGTCCTCAATTTCTTATTAAGCCTTTTTTGTTTTTACCATAAATCTCATGTAAATTTTAATTTCAACGTTATTCTTTTTAATGTTCTGTTCTTGAGATAACCTCGTTTTGAATTTCAAGACCTAATTCTGTAAAATAGGCGCTATAACCACCAACCTTTACAATCAAATCCGTATAATTATCTGGATTTATTTGAGCATCTCGGAGTAATTCTGTTGATATCACTGTTGGTTGTAATTGAGCGCCCCCCAACTTAAAATAAGTACGGAGTAAATAAATCCATTTTTTACGACTTTTTTGAGTTTTTCCTATCGCAGTAGGATGAAACTTTATATTAACTGCACATCCTAAAACATCACAATATTCTAATGATGCTACAGAGGTTAATACATTAGTTATACCATTTCTTTCTACATTATATGGATTACAACTCGCCGCGTATGGGGTTGCAGCTTTTCTTCCATCAGGAGTAGCAATAGATATGCGCCCATCAATAGTATGGGTGGTCATACTTATGATATAAGGCACAAAGGGGCCATTCCGAAAGTTTTTATATTTATAAGTCTCTTTGAATAAACAGGATGAGACATAATGTGCTAAATCATCTACTTCTTTAAAACCATTCCCCCATTTACCTTCTAGATTTATTATTTTACGATATAGATCCTTATTTTCCATAAAATTATTATCAATCGCTTCTAACAATTCCTTAAATGAAAATATTTTTTCATCAAAAATTAGCTTTTTAAGAACATATAATGAATCTGTTAGATTAGCAATACTATTAATGAATGAAATTCCAGAGAGATCATATTTCGCGCCCCCTTTTGTTACATCTTTTTTATTTTCCAAACATCCTTCAATAAACGCTGAAATATAGGGGGCGGGTAAATGTTCCGCAAATATTTGATCGCGAAGATTTGAGATATTTACGATTAGTTGTATTTGCCTTTCTGCTTGAACTAGAAGTGCGCCTAAAAATTCTTCAAATGAAGTAAATGTATCGGGATCACCCGTACTTAACCCAAGATTTTTTATTGGTCCCATTAAAGTATTAGAATCGCCATTTCGCAATGTAATATCAAGTAATCGGCAAAGTAGCAAAGCGTTGGCACTCATAGCACCGGTTTTTCCTGGACATGTCATTTCTACACAGCCCATGATAGCATAATTATAGGAATCCTCTTCTGAAAAGCCCCTTCTTTTCATTGCTTCTATATTTATATCGTCATTGAAGATTGAGATGTTTGAACTTCCATTATAAGTGATCTCTATTAATTTTAATAATAGATCATCAGGCGTATTTTCATGAATTCTTACAGAGACATTTGTAACTGCTCTTGAATTTCCAGCAGCTTCAATAAATAAATAAGTTAAATCATTTGTACCATCGCTTCCATCAGGTTTTAATCCACCAATAGTGACTGGTGTGGATCCAAGATACCGATGATAAAAATTACTTAACAAATTCGTCTCAGGACGGATATTTTGAGACATTAATTTGAGTAATAACTCTTCCAATAGTTCTCTTGCTTGATTTTGGGTAATTGTGCCTCTTTGAATATCCTTCTTATAATAGGGATAAAATATTTGGTCCATTCTGCCAAGGCAATGGAGATTAATTGGATGAGCGATTTCAACTGCTGTTTTTACAGTCCAAACTGATTGAACTGCTTGATAAAAACTATCTGCAGGATTGAGAGGAACTTTTCTACAGATTTCCATTAATAATTTTAACTTTTCTTTATTTGAGGGATCTTTTTCAGAATTATATTTTGCTTCAACAGCTTCAGCTAACCTTTTTGAGAAAATAATAATCCCATCAATAGCAATTCGTATAGATTCAAAAAAATATTTTGCTTCTTTGGAAAGATTTTCCATGTTGCCAAGTTGTAATTCAATTTCATCTTTTATTCCCAACAATCCTTTTTTTAATATCTTTTCATAATCTAAAATTAAATGACCTTGAATACAAGCAATTGTAGAGCATATCGAGATCAGTATTGTCTGTCGTGAGGTATTTGAGGGAAATGCTCGGGTAAAATCCAACATTTCTCCTGCAATAAAACCAGATTTAGGTATTGTATCTTCGAGGATATCCACGATGGTCCTACCTTTCCATTTTGGAAATAATGTTTTTAATAATAGAGTTCTATCTTTTTTATTGATAATGAAAGGATTAATCTTTCTTTTACCCATAGTTTTTACCTTTAAATTCAAGGGTTTGGTTCCTGAAGATCTTAGAATCTTATTATTATGAAAAAAGTTACGTAATTGATGTTTCTTAATTAGAAATATAAATGATTTGAACATGGCCTTAATTCGAAAATGGAACATTGTACTCCATTTTAATTCCGTTTGGAAAACTTTATTGAAAATTCCTTTTTCAATATCAATAGGGACGCCCAAAAAGAATTCTGTCCATTGTCCTACGATATTATCATCCGGATCAATATAAGGGACTATATTTTCATATACATGTTTCATAGAAAGAGCAACTCGAACATTCAGAGGAAAACCACTTTTTTCAGTCTCAAACCATTTTTCTGTATAATATTTTGCCCTCTGAATTGAAATTTTGGGAACTTCTGTCTGGTATCTTTCCCTTATCCTTTGAATTCGTGCGTTATTTGAATTTATACCGACCACTTATTTAATTAATTAATATTAAATTTAAATATTTGTTAAACGGGCCCTACGAATTTTATCATCTTGAATTTCCTTAGAGTTGAGTTTTAAAGAAATTTACATAATTGGTTTTAAAAGGTATCAGCAAATAAGCCCCTTAGTTTTTTTCTTTGTTTTTCTTCATCTCCTCCTTTTATTAAAAAAATATAATAAAAATATAGTACTTTTATTCTATAACAATGGCTCTTGGATATCTTGGTTTAGTATTACATGGACACATGCCCTATGTTAAAAAATCTGGTGTTTGGCCATTTGGGGAGGAAATCCTATTTGAAGCCATGAACGAGACATATATTCCATTTCTTAATATATTGAGAACACTCAAGGATAATGGAGTCAAAACAGCTATAACAATTAATATAACACCAATATTAGCTGAACAATTAGCAGATGACTATATGAAACAACGATTTACAGAGTATATGGATGATTTAATTTCGCGAGCCAAAAATGACATCAAACGATTTGCAGATCATACCCAAAGAAAATTAATTGCAGAATATTATCTAGAGAATTTTGAACATGTATTAGACATCTTTTATCATAATTACTATCGAGACATTTTAGGAACTTTTAAATGGCTCCAAGATGAAGGTATGATTGAACTAATAACATGTGGCGCTACACATGGATTCTTACCTTTACTAGAGAGTGATTCAGGAATATTTGCTCAGATCCAGACTGCGGTGGATACTCATAAAAAATATTTTCATCGTGAACCTAAAGGAATCTGGCTTCCTGAATGTGCTTATCGACCAGAAGAACATAAAAATGGAGAATTTAGGGAGAGCATCGACTATTGGCTCCATAATTCGGGTATTGAATATTTTTTTGTAGATTCACACGGAATTTTGGATGCGGAAATCATAGAACAAAAAAACGACATTGGTTTAAATACCAATTACGGATTTAAATTGAAGACAGGAGTTAATGTGTTTGGAAGAAACAATAATACTAGTAGACAGGTATGGGACGCAAAAATAGGATATCCCGGGGATGCTAATTATAGAGAATTTCATAAGAAAGATCATGATTCAGGTCTGCATTACTGGAAGATAACAGATAAATCTATTGGACAAAAGGAAAAACAACTTTATGATATCGACAATGCTTTAGAAAAAGTGGAATCCCATGCTAATCATTTTATTTCAGTTTTATATGATGAATTAAAATTCTTTAATGCCAAATATAATTTGAATGGAATTATTGTATCTCCCTATGATTTTGAATTGTACGGTCATTGGTGGATGGAAGGGATAAGCTGGTTGAAGAGAATATTTGAGTTGATTTATTATCACGAAGAAATAGAAATGATTACGATTTCTGAGTATATTTCTAAATATAATGGTAATTTTTCAATGATAAACATGAAAGAGAGTAGTTGGGGTGAAGGTGGCCATTTTCAAGTGTGGAAAAATCCCGAACATGGGTGGGTATGGCCTTATATTAATAATTCAATTAAGCAATTTGAAGATATATTAGCTCAAATTCCAAACCCAAATGAATGGGAAGAAAGAATATTAAAGCAGCTTGCCAGAGAGCTTTTATTGATGGAAGGAAGTGATTGGCCCTTCTTATTATACACAAAACAAGCTAAGGAATATGCTAACCAAAGATTTCACCATCATCATCAAAGATTTAATAAACTTTTATGGGCTGCTAAAGATATGAAAGAAAAGAGAAGAATTTCTTTAGGGGATTTAGAGGAAATGGAATTAATAGATTCATGCTTTCCAAATATTAATATCAATTATTTTAGAAGAAAAAAATAAAATTAATAAAATTGTTAAAACGTTCCAATATAACGATAATTTTTCCATATAAATATTTTAAAATATAGTTATAACCATTTATTAAATAAGTTAATTTTTACTTATTTTTGTCTTAAATACAAGAGGGATTAACTTGGAAAATCTTCGAGAATATATACGTGAAAAATTTAAAGATCTCTTTGAAAATACGGTAAATTATATTATTATTTATAATACAAAAGGAGTGCTCTTGGATGCTAATGATATCACTTTAAACACATTTGGGTATACTAGAGAAGAAATAATCAATAAACCAATTAAGGAATTTATATATATCGAAGATCTAACACAAGCCGTAAAGGCTTTCAAGGAACTTAGAAAAAAAGGAAAGGTTTCAAAAGCTAACACATATAGAATTAAAAATAAACAAGGTGGATTTCGATATGTTGAAATTCATGGAACACCGATAAGAAAAGATGGTAAGATTGTTGCTATTTTAGGTTTGGGACATGATCTTACAGAAAAAATAGAAGCTCAACTTAAACTAATAGAATCAGAGGAGAAATTCAGAAGTTTATTTAAAGGAGGTCCACGTTTCACTTTAGCATGGCAGAAAAAGGAGAATGATTTTATACTAGTTGATTATAATGATACTGCCGAGAGAATTTCAAATGGACAAGTAAGAAAAGATATAGGAAAATCGGCCTCTGATATGTATTTAATAGAACTAGGTCGACCAGATATTATTGAAGGTCTAAATCGGTGTTTTGAAGAAAAATCAAATTTTACTACGGAAAAAAAAGTATATGTAGATTTTATGAATGCAGAAAGGGACATTCGAGTAGGATGTAATTTTGTCCCTCCAGATTTAGTGGTAACCCATATCGAAGATATTACTGAAAGAAAAAGTGCTGAACTTAAATTAAAAGAATCGGAAGAAAAATATCGTCATTTATATAACAATTCACCTTTTTCCATTGTATTATTTGACTTGAAGGGAATAATTATTGATTATAACTCTACTTTAGGAAATTTTCTTGGTTACGAACGGAAAGATATAATCGGTAAAAATTTTCTAGAAGTTGGTTTATTTAAACCCGAAATGGTGCCAATTCTGAAGAAAAGGCTGATTCGTTATGCCAATGGTGAAAATTTAGATCCTATTGAGCTCCAAATTTATAAAAAGGACGGTACTCTAGCGTGGGTAAACCCGACTGTTTCTCTTATCCATATCGGTGAAGAGACAGTTATCCACATTATGTTCCAAGATATTACAAAGAGAAAAGATACAGAAGAAAAACTAAAAGAAACTGAAGAAAACTATCGAATAGCATATGAGAGAGAAAATTTCTATAAGGATCTGTTTATGCATGATACTAGTAATATTCTTCAATCTATGTTAATGTCATTAGAAATGTGTGAGTATAAAATTAAAGCTATTGACGTTTTTGATGAATTAAAAGATGACATAAATAATTTCAGAGATCAAATTAATAGAGGGGCAAATTTAGTAAATAATGTAAGAAAATTCTCTGAATTTTATGAGTCAAATAAGCTGTTAAAATTTATGAAAATTAAACCAGTTTTAGTGGATGCTGAAAAAATAATTAAAAATCTATCGAATCATAAGCAAGTAGATATTAAACATGAGAATCTAAAAGAAGATTTTGTTATAAAAGCTGATGATTTTTTAATTAATGTTTTTGAAAATGTGTTAATTAATGCCGTGAGACATAATGATAATCAAATCACAGAAATTAACGTAAAATTCTCTGAAATTCAAGAAAACGGGCATAAATTATTAAGAATGGAATTTATTGATAATGCGAGAGGTATTCCTGACTTTAAAAAAGATACTATTTTTAAAAGAGGGGATATAAGTGATCGGAGTGTATCTGGTCTTGGTTTAGGTTTATCGCTGGTCAAATCTATTTTAGAGAGATATAATGCAAAAATATGGGTTGAAAATAGAGTTAAAGATGACTATACCCAAGGATCCAAATTTGTCTTGCTCTTTCCTTTAAGTAAATAGGCTTTTAATACCAATCCCATTTATTATATGAATAAGGTAAAAACTCATCTGGATTAACTTCTGCTATCTTTTCCCCAGGTAACATTATATTATCTGTTTTGAGATATAATGCTCCCAAAACCTTTACAATCTCTATTTCTGCCCATGGGTCGTGAACTGTGGAGTTAAGCTTAACTTCAGCTTCTCCCATTTCCATAGATTGTGGACTCACAGAAGTTTCTTGTTTAACTAACCACGGATTATAATCAAAGCCTTCTTTATTAGGAGCTGGAAAATACTTAAAGTTATAATTTACAGTATTTTTTCTTCTCCCTGGAAGTAGGCTAAGTTCTTTAATTATTTTAGCTGTATCCGGATCGTTAAATTTACCTGTTAATTTTGCTTTTATTTCAATATTTTTCGTTCCTAACCGCTTAGAAAATGCATATACTTCCTTACCTGTACGTGTGAGTTTGACATTAGCAATTTTTTTAGGAAAACCAAAAATTTCACGGCCCCCTATCATTGATCTATCATCAGTTACCGGCATAGCTAAATAATAATTACCTTGTTCACCATTATATTCACAGCGTAAGATAAGAGCTCCTTCATAATAAGGAACACCTTGATTCGTAGATGAATAATTCGCGATAAATGCAAATGCTACAGGTCTACTTGCTGGCTTAAGCGGCTTAGGGAGTAATCTTTCTACAATCTCAGCTTTAGTTTCCCATAAAACAGTAAGCATTTCTGCATTTTTAAATATAGTAGTTCTTAATTCCTTCTTTTTTTGTTTAATCTCTTCTAAGGATCTTTTAAAACTCATACAAAATCACCATTAACAAAATTTACTCCTTATGTAATATTCAATTTAATTGCAAATAAACTATTCAATGGATTTGTACAAATAAATGAAAAAATATTTGTTGATTATTTATTTCTTAGCTTATCTAAAATATAACTCAACTTAAAAAATAGATTCGTCCATTCTTCTCTAATCTTTTTACCTTACCTTGAAATTCTAAGTAGATTAGATGGCTGATAACTTCACTTATCGCTAGAAATGTGTTTATTTCACTTAATTCTTCTCCAAAATGGAGTTGAGAAATTCTAAAGGGTGTGAGCGGATTATTTTTGATAATACTTGAGATTTCATGCAATCTGATATCATGATGCTTCTTAATCTCCAATATTCTTTCATGCGGATTATAAATCACCTCTTGATGTGCGGGAAAAATGATTTTCGGATTTAAATTATCAATTATATCTAATGAGTTTAAATAATAATCTAATATATTGGTTAAATCGTACTCACTTTTAAAAGCTGGATTCATCATGAAACTTCCGATATGGGGTGTTATTCTTGAAAGGATATGATCTCCCGAAAATAAATACCTATTATTGATATCAAAAATGCAGACATGACCTGCAGCATGACCTGGCGTCCAAATAATTTTTAATTTATTCGAATTGAATAAAATTTCGTCATTATCATGCAATAACCGGTCGGGTTTACAATAATTTATTAATCTATAGAAATTTGTAAAAAATTGAATAATTCTGTCTCCTTTTTCTACACCAATGCCAAATCTTATCATTCGTTCGGCAAGTTCCGTAGCAGACTTTTCGACTTCAAAATTGTTTTTAACATCTGTGCTCCATTCAATAAGATCATGGGCGATTTTGTGCATTAAAATCTGCATGTCAGGATTTTTGCGTTTCAAAGTTTTAATGAGGCCTATATGGTCAATGTGCGAATGTGTAACTATGCAATAATCTAAATCTTTGACAGAAATATCAAATTCCTTGAGACCTGTAAAGAATTTCTTCCTCCAATCAGAAAAATGCAATCCCGCATCGATTAATACATTTGAGCCATTGATTTTTAATAGATACATGCATACAAAACTAAGCCCTTCAAATGGGGGAAAATCAATTTTAAATCTAATTACATTATTATCTATTTCGCTGATTTCAGATTTTAAGTCAAATTTAAACAAATTTCAAGCCAAAAAATTGAATTGATATATATTCAAATTAAACATCTAAAATAACTTTTATTTTGTCCTTTGCATCTGATTTTTTCCCTAAACATACAAAAATAAACAATAAAAGAAGAAAAATATAAAAACTACTGAAAATATTAAGTAATTCAACTAATACTTTTAAAATTAAGGGTGTATTTTATTTTCAGTAAAAAATAGTAAATAGTAAAAGGAGTTTTTATAACACTTGCTAAAGAGGATTGACGCCAAATTAAAAAATCTCTTAAGTTTTGGAAAAGGTGGAATTTTAAAAGTAAAAATTAGCCGAATTTTTCAACATTTATATAATTTTCGCGAAGATTTCTTTTGCTTGTTGATAAGATTTGTTTTCAATAGGGAGATCTAATAAATTTTCGCCTAATAAGTTAATCGTTTGGAACAAAACACACAGCACGTATCCATGAACCATCCCCCTCTTTAATATTAATAGGTAATGCGATGAGATAGACTTCTTTATCAACGATTTTGTCGAGATTAGTCAATAATTCTATAACAATCGGAAAATCTTCCCTATTCTTGAATATTTTTGGATGGTCTATTAGAGAAGGGTCCGTACTGGGGGTATCCATACCAAGGATTCCAATTTTATTATCTAAAATCCAATTTATTGCGTCCTCTGAAAAATGTGGATGATCCATATTAAAATATTTCTCATCAAAAGGATCAAAAAATTTATCCCATCCTGTATGAATTAGAATATTATCACCTTTCTGGACATTTTTTTTAATAAAATCATCAGGATTATAGTGATCTCCTAGTTTTTTATCCGTGAAATCTAGAACCTTGCACCAACCCATAAATCTATTTAAAGGGATCTCATCAAGCTTAACTCCTTCATTATTGAGGTGATAAGGAGCATCTATGTGAGTTCCTTGGTGACCAGACATGCAAAAATACTTCATATTTATTCTTTCTTCTTGTCCTCTATTTCGACCTATAATAAACCAGTTATGAACGATACACCGGGGTTCGGCACTCCAAATTGGAGCACCATTATAGATTGGAACAGATAAATCTATTAGGGTCATATTCTTAAACATATCTTCTTTCATATCAATCTCTTATGAATAGTTTGTTTTATTATGAATTCTAAAGATCTTTATTATCTTAGATTAAGTATCTAAATAAAGTTTTTTTATTTTCTTGCTTTGAAGAAATTAATCATGTCGAAGAAAAAATTAAGAGTTGGTGTAATAGGATGCGGGAATGCTGCAAAAATCGGGCATTTACCAACTTATCAAAAATCCCCCCTCTCAGAAATTATAGCTATTGCTGATCCCTCAGAGGCTCATCTTAAAAAAGTTCAAGATATGTATAATGTTCCTAAGGCATATAATAATCCTGATGAATTACTAGATGATCCCGATGTAGATGCTGTTAGTATTTGTTCTCCTCACTGGGCTCATCTTAATCAAGTTCTCAGAGCAGCTAAAAATGGAAAACATATTTTATGTGAAAAACCTCTTGGTTTAAATCTAGAAGAAGTTGATAAAATGATTAAGGCTGTAGAGAAAAATAAAATTTTATTTCAAACTGCTACTCAAAAAAGATTTGATTATGGTTTTCAATATCTTAAAGAACAGATTATGAAAAAAACAATTGGAGATATCTTTCACGTTTCAATTTTTTGGTATCATTCTATGACTGATCTCGGACCAAATCCAAGGAAAGAATTAATTGAAGAAATAGGCATGTGGAGGTTAACAGATGAGCGTTGTGGTGGTGGAGATTTACTTGATCACGGACCTCATTATTTTGATTTGCTTAGATGGTGGTTTGGTGATATAAAAAGTGTTTACGCTCAAGTTCGGCGGATTAATCAAAGTAGGGTTAACGAAGATCATATAAATATAATTTTAACATTTAAAAATAAGGACATAACTGCATCTTTTGAACGTTCGCAAGCCATATTTGGAGATCGGTTCGGAGAAGAAATAGGAAAGATACATGGAATAAAAGGGAATTATTTTTTTGAGGTTCCTCACGCCTATTTCTTAAAACCAATGAAGATTCAACAACAAACTAGGAGAAAAAGCTTGGAAAATATAGGAAAAGAACTACCTAAGGACGAATGGAATCTTTCTTTCGCACGCGAGGTTCGATCATTTATAAACCAAGCATTAGATGTTTCAAACGATGATGTTGGATTTCCAGAAAAATGGATTCCAACGATATATGATGGTAGGGCAGCTTTGGAACTGGTTTTAGCGTCATATGAATCTTCTCGAACTCAAAAAATAATTAATTTACCCTTAAAAAAATATACACCACCAGTTTGGTGTTAATAAAAAAGTCTCAAAAAAATTCTTAAGTACTGAATTAATTAATTTGAGGACATGATTTTTACTTTAATTTATACCAAGAGACAATATTTAATAAAATATCTTATACATAGTGTAAGATAATTTTTATTTTGCCTTTTTCATTCAATTGAGTAATAATAATTTAATTGAAAAATTACGGAGATTTGAAATGTCATACGAAAAGTATAAACTTCTTAAAATTCGCGTTCATAGGGGTGTTGCATTTACCACAATTAATAATCCACCTATCAATCTTATAACCACAGAACTTGTCGCAGAGCTTTCAATGTTTTCTCAAGAAGTCGTAGCGGACGAGAAAGTTCGGGTTATAGTTTTCGATAGTGCCGATCCCGACTTTTTTCTCGCACATTATGATGTTGGGGAATTGAATGAACTCCCAGATGAAGCACCCCCTAAATCCACTGAGCTTCATGAATATAATAAGGTTATTGAAGCTTTTCGTACTATGCCTAAAATATCGATTGGCAAGATCGAAGGGATTGCCCGTGGTGGAGGAAGTGAATTCATATTAGGGCTTGATATGAGATTTGGGGCGATTGGTAAGACAATCGTAGGGCAACCAGAAGTTTTAGTGGGTATTATTCCCGGAGGGGGTGGTACTCAGCGACTCCCCCGCTTGATGGGGCGCTCCCGAGCAATGGAAGTCATTCTTAGCGGAAGCGATCTTTCCGCAGAATTAGCTGAACGTTATGGGTATATCAATCGTGCTTTTCCCCCAGAAGAACTGAATTCATTTGTTAAAGTTCTTGCCTATCGGATTGCATCTCTCCCACCAGAGACAATTGCATTAGCAAAAAAAGCAGTATTAGCTGCTGAAGAATTGCCCATCGTTGAAGGTTTGCTCGAAGAGACATACTTATTCAATCAAGCTGTAGCCTTACCGGCAGCAAAAAAAAGAATGTCCCTTCTTCTTAAAATGGATGGTCAATCACGCGAAATGGAACGTGGAAGTAGATAAAATTTCATGAAAAATACAAGTTCTTCTCTAATTTCTTATTTTTTTATTCAATTTAAGGGAAAGCAGTCATTTTTTTATAAAATCCAATTCAATGAATGTAGTTGATTTGATTAATTAATTATATTTATATTTCCAGCAAATCAAATATAACTTAATTTTAAAATTTAAATGAGGGTATATTATATGAAATACGGACGTTTTAAATTTCTTAAAATTCGCATTGATCAAGGAGTTGCATTTGTAACAATTGATAATCCCCCTATGAACCTTTTGAATATGCAACTAATAGGCGAATTTAATCGTCTGCAGAGAAAAATTGCTAGAGACGATGAAGTACGGGTAATTGTATTTGATAGTGCCGATCCTGATTTTTTTATCGCACATTTTGATGTTTCTACTCTCGTGGTATATCCAGATCAGCCCCCTCCAAAATCCGATGTTTTAATTGGTATGCATCCGGTTTGTGAAGCATTCCGTACTATGCCAAAAGTATCAATCGCTAAATTAGAAGGAATAGCACGCGGAGGTGGAAGTGAATTCGTTCTTGCACTTGATATGAGATTTGGAGCAATCGGTAAAGCAATCTTAGGTCAACCAGAAATAGTGGTAGGTATAATTCCTGGAGGTGGTGGTACCCAGAGACTCCCTCGCTTGATGGGGCGATCGCGTGCGATGGAAGCAATACTTGGAGGTATAGATTTTCCAGCTGAATTAGCTGAAAAATATGGATATATTAATCGTGCGTTTCCTCCAGATGAGTTAACATCTTACGTGGAGGATCTTGCGTATCGAATTGCTTCATTTCCCGCTGAATCAATTGCTATTGCTAAAAAGGCTGTTTTAACCGCTTTAGAACAACCAATAGTTCAAGGCTTGCTTGAAGAAATGCATTTATTTAATCAAGCTTGTGCCTTACCAGCTGCTAAAGAGAGAATGAATTGGTACCTTCAAAGAGATGGTCAAACCCGAGAAGCAGAACTCGATGAAGCTGGTCTGCTTAGTGAATTTAAAAAATGGAAGAGTGAACAATAAAAGACATAGAAAACTTAAATAAGAACAAGATTAAATTGATACTAAACCAAGTGGTTATATGAAAGAATTATATATCAAAATGATTATAAAAAGGAGATTTAAATGACCATAAAACTCTCACCTTTAGTTCATATTGAAATTACGGTTCCCAATGCAGAAGAGGCTTATCAAGTTCTTCATAAGGTATTTGGGGCTAAGAGAGTCCAAGAACCATTCGAAAAATTTTTAGATGGTGAAATTGTGAAAGTGATTCATGTGGGACTTGGAGATGTGGTGTTACAATTTATTGAACCTGTACAAGAGGGGACTTCATGGTATGAACAACTGAAAACCAAAGGTCCTGGAGTTCATAATTTGACGTTTACTGTAGAAAACATTAAAGAGACCGTGAAAGAACTGGAGAAAGAAGGTGGAATAGTACCCCTTTTTTCGTTTGATCTTGAATGGGAAAAAATGATACCTTCACAATACTTAAATCCGAATGCAAAGACCATATATATGATGGATTCTATGGAAAAATTTGGATTTCATCTCGAGCTCGCTGAAGTTCCTTACACTAAAGATTTAAAACTGCCTGAAACCCGTTATGTGACAGGATTCAATGAATTAATTGGGAATGTATCACCTATGCTCCACATAGAATTAGTCACGAATGATGCTGAGAAGACCTATGAGCTACTACATAAGCTTTTTGGTTCAGAAAAAGTAGAAATCGAGTTTGCTGATTTCTTAGACACTCCTTTCATGCACATTATTCATGTAAATCTGAGTAATGTGGTTTTACAATACTGCCAACCTTTAGTTAAGAAAGGTGTTCCAAGTTGGTCTGAACTTCTGGATAAAAATGGGTCCTATGTTCACAATATCACATTTATAGTGGACAATATTCCAGAAACAGCTGAAAAATTTAAGAAAGAGGGAATAACTCCCGTTTTCACGTTTCCACTTCAATGGAATAAAGTAATCGAGAATGCTAAAACCGACCTACCACCAATCCATATGATGAATACTTTCGAGAAACTCGGCTTCCATTTAGAGCTTGGAGAAATGGTAACAGAGGATCCTAGCTCTACTAAAGAATTTTTATTTGTTGATTTGACAGATTTTAAAAAATAAAAAAAATACAACTTTTTAAAATCTTTTTTTTAATTATGACTACCTATATTTATTCAGGAATTAGGAATTCAGATAATTCTTTGCCTATTAATGTTTTTCCTTCTCTACTTGTTAATGATGCCGCTATTTCAAATGTGTATCCTTCGATATCTTGTGCGTAACTACTCAAGCGTCTAACAAAAAAATTTATTGCTTCTTTAAATTTCCCTTTTACTACTTTAAATATACCGGTTCCCTTTATACCAGTTTTAGTTGCCCAAGACTCCCATGGAGTTAGAGGTTTTATGAATGGAGAATTTATAGGATATATTTTTTCAACCTCAATAAATTTTTTCGCAACTTCATTACTTTTCTCAATAGGGTACCATACATTAATTAAAATATTTACCACTTTATCCACTTCCTTTTGATTTTATAAGTCAAATTTAAAATAAAAATAAGCTAAATAATCTTTTCTTTTTAAAATTTTTGAATATCCTCATCAGTATAATTTAGCCATTCTAAAATTTCTTTTGTGTTCTGTCCTATTTTGAGGGCAGGACTTCGTATTGTAGGAGGTGTCCTTGACATTTTAATCGGTGAAGCTAAATTTTTAATTTTTCCCAATACTAGATGGTCCATTTCAACAACTATATTACGTGCAATAATTTGAGGGTCTTCACACGCCTCGGCAAAATTTTTAATAGGTGCGATATAAGTATCATAATTTTTAAAAATTTACTCTAGGACAGCCAGGCTTAGGTTTTACTAATGTAATGCATGTTTTTTTTAGAGATCTTTAATATCTTTTTTTCTAATTTTTATTGAAGAATGTTTTACTTCAAAAACTTAAGTAAAAAATAAATAAAATTAGTGTAATTCTTTATGTAATTTTTTTCTTTTTAATTCTTTGATGCATCTAGGTATATCTCCATATCCTTCCACAGCACCAGCAATAAGTAAATAAGAATATATAATTGTAAATGGAAGCCATAATATCCAATAATTGATATTTAAGCAAGTAGTGATAATAAGATGTGCTAAAAATTGAATCAAGTTTACTGGCGTTCCAATCAAATGCAATAATGCCCGTCTATTGAAATTTGACCTTAAATATGATGAATATTCTATATCTAATGTTGGTTGAAATCTATATATTCCCCACCCATTAAACCTTATTTTAAATAGCTTCGCAATAAGAAGATGCGATAATTCATGAGGTCCTAACATTATTAAAAAGATAAATAATATCCATAAGAAGAATCCAATCCAAAATAATTGTTTAGATCTATTTAAAGGAATTGACTGACTCAGAATAAAGAAATCAAACCACCACATCCATGCTATAATACCAATCAATAGTGTGCCCACCGATAATAAAGTATTACTCCACATCTTATACAATCTCCATGGAGTATTCTGTGCTTTTATATTTCCAAACTTTTCTGCTACTCTTTCTGGTACGGAATTATATTTTACTTTCGCTTCATGGACTAATTTCCAGAATTCCTTCTTTTCATTTGGAGATAATTTTCCTTTATTGAGAAACCCATCTAATTTATCTTCTAATTCCATTATAGATCTCTTGAGGTTATAATAATTCCTTAGTATATTTAAGACCAAATAAAGGCGCTTCAATCATTAATAAAAGAATAGTATTTAATATGGCATTTGACCAATTTAAAAAATAAATAGAGACCATTGTATCTGGGATATACCATAATAAAATTGTAATAACCATTGCTGTCCAAGCCCAATTCTCTTTTTTCCTAAGGGGATACCATACTATAAAGATCATTACACTACTCCATCCAATTATGGTTGCTCCCATTACTGCGGTAAGAAAATTAATGAACGAATATGCTTGTGGATTATAGCTATTATAATCCTGACCAACACTACTTAATAAAGCTTGTGAATTGGACATTAGTCCCATTACATACATCAATATTCCAAAAATAGAAATGATAATACAGTCGATTAAAAGGAGACTCCACCATATTTTATAATTTTTTGAAGTTTGAATATCTGTATTTGACATTTTCCCTCATTTTAATTTTTATTTTAAAAAATATTCGAGTTTTTTGTGAGAAAATTAATATTTGCTTTTAAATATTATGGAAAATTCTGTTAAATCAACGCTATCCTAATATATCGAAACAAATTTCGATTTAAACGGAAATTCCGTATTTTTAATGAATTACGGAATTCTCGTAAAAATATAGTCACAAAAATGAAATTTGACTTTTTTTTATATTTCTCCTTTTTTTGAAAATTTTATGGAATAAAATCTTAATTCAAACTTCAATATATTCGAGAATTGTTCTCAACTTTTTATAATCGAAATAGAAAAAAATGGAAATAAAAAAATATATGCATTAAATTCTTTGAGTAGTTTACTGCTTAATCCTCTTCTTTGACGATGTATTTTGCCATGTCATCATCGTAACTATACATGTGGAACTTATTAGGGCTAAGTAAGAAATTTGGATCTACAGTTTTTTTCATATCCTTAAAGAATTGCCTAAATTCGGGGGTATAGGCATCAGCTTCAACAACTGATTGTGAAATCGACTCTCCAAGCCAATAATGCGCTGCTCCATATCGAACCTGAGATCTTATCTTCTTATGCCAAATATTCATATTCTTTTCGCGCTGCCCATCCACATTATCACCGCCGACACCTCCTAATACCACATAATTTCCGTTTGGTAAGAAGTATAGCATAGAGGCAAATATGCCAGGAAAACTTCCAGGGGGATATTCATCTTTATGTTTTAAACTAAAATCTTTAATCTTTTTATACACCTCCCCCATAGTTGAAATTGGAATCTTGTGACAAGTAGCCATTGAAATTCTAGAAGGCACAGGGGAAATAGATGCTTGAAAAAATTGGAATGTTGTCTTTAAGTTATAACCCCATTCTGGAGCCGCTTCTAATTCGGGATTAAAAATTTTATACGATAAAGGTTGAGTATCGTTTTCCATAATCCTCTCAAGTTTTTCCAGATGTGTATCGAGAATACTTTTTTCAGTTGCTTCCAATAGTATATTCATGAGCGGACCTCTTATTTTTAGCTTTTTAAATTCCCTAATGGGTGATTGAGCGGCGACCATTTGAACTAAAATTGTAGGCAGTACAGAGAGGTCATGTAATCCTTCTGCTAACTCAAATCTTATCTTATGCGATAGTTCAAATACTTTATTGTAATCCTCTTTATTAAGGAAATACATTCGTGCGGCTTTATAGGGAGGATCGCGGTGTAACCTCAGAAAAGCCTTAGTTTTAATCCCCATGGTTCCTACATCGCCCATAAACAGGCCTGTGAAGTCAGGAGCAACACCGTACCTGCAAAAGGGTTGCGCATACTTGTTTGCTGCAGATCCAGTTCTAATTATAGTTCCCTGGGGATTAGGCAGTACAACCTCAACTCCAAGGCAAATATCCGGTACTAAACCATATTTAGTGGAACCTCCTCCAGCAGTACTGTTTGAAAGACCCCCTCCAATTGTTGCAGAAAATCCACTTCCTGGACCAATAATACCTGTAGTATATCCTGTAGGGTGCAGTGCTGATATGAGAGCACCCCATGTAACTCCACACTCCACAACGATATAGTAATCTTTTTTATTAATCTCCAATATTTTATTCATTCTTGTAAGGTCTATAAGAATTCCTCCTTGAGTTACGGAACCACCCACTAAGTCGGCTCCTCCGCCTCTTGGAACCATTTTAATTTTATATTTGTTAGCAATCTTTACAATTTCGGAAATTTCTTCAACGGTTTCGGGTCGCACAATCATATCCGCCCATCTATCCGGAAAAGCAGGATCAACATTCCTACTATATGCAGCTTTCATGAAATCTTTATCTGTAATAAAATCTTGTCCAACAATACCTTCGATTGCTTTATAGGCATCTTTTACTTTCGACATTTCACCACCTTTATTTTAATTTTTTTTATTAGAGCTATTTTTTTTGGTTTATTTAATATTTTTGACTAAATTGTATTTAAAAGAGTGATTTCTTAAATTATTAAAATTTATTTAATCTCGTTTGATTTCATATCCCGTCTTTTCTCTGTCATAAGTACTTTCTGTTATTCCGCGTTCTTTGAGATAGCGTTTCATAACTCGATGAACTTCACTTTTAGGGAGCTTTTCAACAAAATCAATATATCGAGGAATCATAAAATAGGCCATTTTCCCTTGGCAGAAATCTAAAAGTTCTTCTGGGGTCATTCTCTCACCCGGTTTTAATACTACCGAAACCATTACTTCATCCTCACCTAATTCAGATTTAACACCATAAGCAGCTGATTCTAAAACCTTATCGTGTAAATTTATTACTCTTTCAACACTATAGGGTGCAATATTTTCTCCACGGCGTCTAATAGATTCTTTTTTCCTATCTACGAAATAAAACCAGCCCTCATTATCCTTATATGCTAAATCCCCCGTATGAAACCATTTTTGGCCGTCATTGCCTTCAAATATTAGACTTTTCGAAGATTCCTCGTCTTTGTAGTATTTAACGGTTCTTTGCTTGACTTCACTCTCTCTGACTAAAAAAACTAATTCTCCGACCTTTTCTGATTCTTTGAAAATTGTGCCATCTTCATCCATTATTTCAGCAACTACTCCTGGTAATGGTTTTCCCATTGTACCGGGAGGAACTTCTTCTGCGCCACCTGTTGTGAGCATGAATCCTCCTCCGTCAGTAGCGCCATAACCTTCAGATAGTTTCACACCAAATCTTTCCTGAAATGCCACCCATAATTCTTTCGGGCATGCTGCAGAATTAATTTGCCTTACACTATGATCCTTGTCATTTGGTCTTTCTGGTTGTTTCATTAGGATTGGAATCATAGCTCCTAATGCGTTATGTGCAGTCACTCCATATTTACGACAAATATCCCAATGTCTGCTGGCGCTAAATCTTTTTGCTAAAATTAATGGTCTTTCTGAAAAGTAAGCTGGTAAACTGGTTAGAAATAATGCATTTGAATGGAATAAGGGTAAACATGTAAATAATATATCATCTGAGGCAGCCAGCATAGAAATCATTCCCATTAGTGTTTGGATACTTAGTCCACCAATCAATTTACCTTGCCAAAACATAACTGCTTTAGGAAGTCCCGTTGTGCCCGCAGTATACATGAGCATTACTATATCTTTAGTGCTTATCTCCAGTTCGATATCATCATTAGATGCCTTCATAACTTCTTGAAGAGATATAACGCTCTCTGGTAATTTAAACTCCTCAGGAGCTTCATTGGTATCAACAATTATACATCTAATTTCGGGTAATCTTTCCTTAACTTCCATAACAGCGTCTAAAAATGACCAATGAACAATAACAGCCGACGCATCAGAGTGATCTATTATAAACTGTAAGCCATCTCCTCTTAAGGCTATATTTACCATCACAGAATACATTCCGGTCTTAAATGTGGCAAAAACAGTTAAAAGGAATTCAGGGGAATTAATCTCCATGAGAGCAACACCTTCACCCTTTTTCAAACCTAATTTAAGAAGTCCGTTTCCTAAACGATTTGATAATAAATGTATATCCTTATAAGTGTATTTCTCATCAATTCCTTTATCAAAGTCCCTAATATACGTCATATACACTTTATCCGGGACAGTCTCTGCTTTATGTTTAATAATATCTCTTAATAAGGTTCTTCTTGAAACTCTGAATTTTTTGGTTTTTGACATTTTACCTCATTTTTAATTTTTTTTTCATAATGATGTGTTTTACTTAAAAATAAATAAAATAATTATTTCCAATATTGAATATTATTAAAATTAATCTACTTATGCCCCCTTAAAATATCCTCCTTTTTCTCGGTCATAAGTATCTTTTGTTACTCCGCGTTCTTTAAGAAATCGCTTCATTATCCGATGGACTTCGCTCTTGGGAAGTTCTTCCACGAATTCGATAAATCGAGGAATTTGAAATGTAGCAAGTTTATCTTTACAATAGTCAAGTAATTCTTCAGGAGTCAAGGTTTCACTAGGTTTTAAAATCACAGCTACCATCACCTCATCTTCAGCATAATCTTCTCCCACCTGAGACGATTTTATACCGTAAGCTGCTGATTCCAAAACTTTATCATGTCTATTAATTATTTTTTCAATACTCCATGCTGCAATGTTTTCTCCACGTCTCCTAATTGAATCTTTTTTCCGATCCACGAAGAAGACCCATCCCTCTTTATCTTTTGTTGCTAAATCCCCGGTATGAAACCATAATTGCCCATCTGCTCCTTTTTGAATTAATCTTTTAGACGCAGCTTCATCTTTATAATATTTAACCTGTCTCTGTTCTTTTTCCTCTTCTCTTACTAAAAAGACTAGTTCTCCTACTTCATCGGATCCTAAAATATTACCATCCTCATCCATAATTTCTGCAACAACATTACCCGCGGGTTTTCCCATAGTACCCACTGGAGGTTTTTCTTTTTCTCTGCCATAAGTTCCCAAGAAAAAACCCCCTCCATCCACTGCACCATAAGCCTCATAGACTTTCACATTAAATCTCTCTTCAAATTCCTCAATTAGTTCTTTAGGGCATGCAGCTGAATTCACACGCCACACTTTATTCTCTCCATCGTTCGGTCGTGGAGGTTGTTTTAACAAATATTGTGGCATTGAGCCCAATAGGTTAAAATTTGTCACTTTATATTTTCGAATCATATCCCAAAATCTTGAAGCAGAAAACCTCTTTGCGAGGATAACGGGCCACTCCGCCATATATCCAGGCATTGTGGTTAATTGAAGAGCATTTCCATGGAATAATGGTAAACAAGTGAACAACACATCACCTGGACGACCTACCATAAACGCGATTAAATTGATATACCCCAGCGCATCGCCCATCAAAGATTTTCCATAAAAGAAAGTCGTGGCTTTAGGGAGCCCGGTGGTTCCTGATGTATATATTAGGATGGCCATATCGTTTGGATCGATGTCTACTTCGATATCATCCTCAGGGGCATCCATTACACTTTGTAGAGATAATGTATCCTCAGGTAATTTAAAATCATTTGGGGCTTCATTTTTATCTATAATAACATATTTGATTTTTGGCAATTGATCCTTTATTTTTAAATACGCGTCTACTAAAGTCCAATGAAGGATAAAGGCTTTAGAATCACTATGATTAATAATATATTGTAATCCATCCCCTCTTAACCCCGTATTAACTAACACTACATAACAGCCCATTTTAAAACTAGCAAACAATACAAAGAGATATTCAGGACTATTTATTTCAAATATGGAAATTCCATCCCCCTTTTTTAATCCCAATTTCATTAAACCATTGGCTAATCGGTTGGATTGTATATGCATATCTTTATATGTATATTTCTCCTCAATATTATTATCAAAATCTCGAATGTAAGTTAAGAGTACTTTATCTCCTACTCTTTCTGCTTTCCGTTTTACAATATCACCAAAAGTAGTGGTTTGGGTAATTCCTTCTTTTTTCTTAACCATATTTAAATACATTTCAATTTGTTCTTGCGACATCTTTAATCAATTTGTATCTTATATTTCTGAAAGTATGTTCTATAACTTGTTTAAAATATATTAAAAAAAAGATTATTTTAATTTTCTCGCAAACGTCTGAGCATCCTTCATTGCTTCTCCGATATCTCGAGGTCTTTTACAATCACCTATAAGTTGAATTTTCGGTGCTGCCCCTTCAAATTGTTTTTTTAATTTTTTGCCTTGGGTAATTCGGGAACCACAATACACTAGAGTATCAGCTTCAAGAAATTGTTCATTTTTATTTTCATCAAGGAACTTGACCCCTCTATCTGTAACATCCAATAATTTCGCTTTAAAATATATTGATATGTTGTTATCTCTTAGATATTCAAGTATCCATAATCGTCTTCCTGTTGCAATTAACATTTCGGTTGCTACTGTGGTGTTTGATCCCATCAATGCTTTAACATTATATCCTTGCTCTGCTAAAGTTATTGCAGTTTCCGGTCCTCCTCTCCAATATGCTCCTAGCCCCCATACGACGACATTTTTACCTATTGATTTACTTTTTAATATCGCCTCATCCTGAGTTAACACATTTGATTTGCCTTCTAAACTCTTTGGAATCGTTGCCTCAGTACCGGTCGCTAAGACTAATATGTCTGGTTTTAAATCGGAAATTTCTTGTTTTGTTAGCTCTTTATTGAGTTGTATGGGTACTTCTAATTTCTTTAATTGAGTTGCTAAAAAATTCACAATGTTCATGAATTCTTCTTTTTTATATTCCATTGCTAAAAGAGGGATTAATCCGCCCACTTTATCGGACTTCTCAAATATCTCTACATCATGACCGCGTAGTTTGGCTACCCTTGCTGCTTCCATTCCAGCAATTCCTGCTCCTAATATTACAATTTTCTTTAAATCAGATGACGGGCTAATAGTTGTATAATTTTGACCACTATAAGCATCATAGACGCATGTACTTCCACAGCTTTGTAAACATCCCATACAATATTTAATGTCATCCAGTTGTCCGTTGAAGTATTTATTAGGTGTCTCCGCGTCGCAAATCAATTGTCGACCCATATAAATGATATCAACTTTACCTCGCTGAATAAATTCATCGGCCATTTTTGGATCGACAATCCTACCTACACCAATAACTGGAACATTCACTATCTTTTTTATCTCTTCTGCTAAATGAATATAACCACCATGCTCTACATATGTGGGTATTTGGATCCCTTTAGGATTACGAATCATGTTTCCTTGGCTCACATCAATACAATCTACACCAGCATTTTCTATTATTTTTGCAATTTTTTTTGATTCTTCCAGTTTCAGGCCATCGGGTAATAACTCGTCTACTGATAATCGAACAAAAAGTGGTGGTTCCTCTCCTATACTATTTCTAATTTTTTCCATGGTCTCTAATAAAAATGTACATCTTTTTTCTGTTGAGCCTCCGTATTTATCAGTCCTCACATTAGAGTATGGCGCTAAAAAGGCAGAGTGTAAAGTTGCATGAGCGGAATGGATTTCGATATAATCAAATCCCGCTTGAATTGCTCTTTTTGCGGCTGCCGCAAATAAATCTTCCACTCTAGCTATTTCTTCAACAGACATTTCTTTACATACCGCTCCTGTTTGTTTTAAAGTATCTGGCCATGATGAAACCATTGTTTCATAAGCTGAGGTTAGATGTAACAAATCTACGGTTGACGGACCTCTCGGTTCAATTTTAAAACCGAAAATTGAAGCAAGAACAAAACCTATTAACCCACCATCAGCTAATTGCATCCCAATTTTTGCATCATATTTATGTACTGCATCTGTTACCCTTTTATATGCCGGAATATTTGCATTTTTTCCAATATTCGCACTAGTATTTTGCGGACCAAAAGTCTCAGGTTCTACGGAAACTGCTTCATATGTAATTAATCCTACTCCTCCACGAGCCTTTGTTTCATGAATATTAAACGTTTTTTCTGTAGGACAACCATTAGCATCTGACGACATTGAGAGCATGGGAGGAAAGCCTAATCTGTTTTTAACTTCCATCCCTCTTATAGTAACAGGATCACTTAATTTTGGCATTTTTCCTTTTCACCTCTGGTTTTTATTTCTCTAATAATAGAAAAAAATAGAAAAAAAGAATTTATTAGGGTAATGCTTGATCTAATAATTCCGTCAGATCAACCATTTTAAGATTTGAGTTTGAATCCTTAATTGCATCAGATAAGTTCCGATAACAGAAAGGACAGATACTAACTATTATTTCCGCACCTGTTTCCTCAGCCTCCTCAATCCGAGCGTTTGAGATGGCCAACGCTAATTCAGGAAAACCCTTTTTTACGCCTCCTCCAGCTCCACAGCATTTTGCATTTTGCTTAATAGTTTTCATTTCTACAATATCTGCCATCTTACTTAGAAGTTCTCTTGGCTCCTCATATAGGGGATTAACTCCCTCTTTCATTCCTGAATTTCTTCCCGTATGGCAAGGATCGTGGTATGTCGCTTTAAGTCCTAAGTGTTTTAGTTGTATGTTTTTCTCATTTATTATATCTCGGACTAATTCAACTGTATGAAGTACTTCTATACCTAAATCTTCAAGATAATCAGTATAGTCAGTTTTAAGGGTTCTATAACAGCCAGCACAACTTGTTAGGATCTTCTTAACACCGCTCTTTTTGAATAATTCATAATTTTTTGTCGCAACTGCATTAAAACCTGTAATATCTCCAGTTCTCTTCCCAACACTTCCACAACATACTTCTTTGTCTCCAAATACAGAAAAATCAACCCCTAATTTTTTAAGGACTTTAGCGGTATTTATGGCTACAGTCTGAATCTCCGGAGTTAACGCAGCAGTACACCCTACAAAATAAAGATACTCTGCTGTCTCAGAACTCGCATCTTTCACCTTAAAATCGAGTTTATCTATCCATGTCCCTTTTTCTTTATTATCTCGCTGGTAAGGATTTAATAATTCAACCATTGCTTTATTCATTGGTACATGCGCTTCCAAACCACATCCCGCATCTACTAATTCAGCCCTCAAAGCTTCATAAATAGCGGCGTTATCCATATCATAGGCGCAAGTTTGAGCACATGCATTACATGTTGGACATTGATAAATCACTTCAGCCATGTCCTTACTCAGTTCTAACTTTCCCTGCCAAAGAGAACGAATAATTTGCATTTTTCCTCTTCCGAAGAAAGGTTCAAAACCAGGAGTATTTTCTCTTGCTACACATACTCCCCACTTCGGAGGATCATCTGTGTAATCTGTGGCTTCTCTACAATCTCCGCAACCGATACATTGCAGGATTATGTCTCCCATTTTGGCAAAATGCTTAAATTTTTCTTTTGGTTCAAATTCGGTTATTTTTTATCACCTATATTTCTTCTTCGTTATTATAATTTAAAATATCCTCTTCATTATTTTAATTTTTAAAAAAAACTAATTCTTATTCCTCGTCTTTTACTAAATGTTTTGTATAATCATAATCATAGCTATACAAATGAAATTTATTGGGACTAAGCAAGAAATCAGGATCTACAGTTTTTTTAATATCCTTAAAGAACTGCACAAATTCAGGAGTATAGGCATCAGCTTCTAAAATTGATTGTGAAATTGCTTCTCCCAACCAATAATGAATCCCTCCATATCTTACTTGCGCCCTTAATTTTTTATGCCATAATTTCATTGAAATATCCCGTACATCATCTACATTATCCGCGTTAAAGCCCCCTACAAGTACACAATTTCCATTAGGTAAAAAATATATAATCGTAGACCAAAATGACATAGCTCCAGGTGGAAATTCATCGCGGTGTTTGCTATCAAATTCTTGCGCTTTTTTCGATATTGTTGGCAACTTAGAGATTGGAATTTTATGACACGTTGTACAGCTTACTTTTGGAGGGGCGACAGAGATATACTTTTGAAAGTAATTAAACGTTTGCTTTAAATCCCAGCTCCATTCTTTTTTAGTTTCCATGCTGGGATCGACTTCACTCCATTCAAAAGGTCGTGCAAGTTCCTCCTTTAACATAATATCATTAACTATTTCTGTGTATACATCAAGAATTCTTAGATCAGATGCTTCTAATAATACTTGCATGGCTGGGCCTCTTAATCTCGGGCGCTTAGCAGGTTTCACTTCAACGTTACCTGCTAATAGCTGAATTACCATAAGCGGTAATCCGGATAAATCGCGTAAACCATCGCCAACTTTATTACGTATTTTATGTGCATATTCAAATACTTTTTGATAATTATTTTTCTTAAAGATATAACTTAGTTGCCTTTTATGGGGAGGATCTGGAAATAATCTAAGATAGGCTTTGGTTTTAATACCTAAGGTTCCTACATCTCCCATGAACAAACCGGTAAAATCCGGCGCAACACCATATCTGCAAAAAGGAGCTGCGTATTTATTTGCCGCTGCCCCAGTTCTAATTATAGTACCTTGCGGATTAGGGAGGACGACCTCAACGCCTAAACATATATCAGGCACTAGTCCATATTTAGTAGAGCCCCCGCCTGCGGTACTATTGGATAAACCTCCTCCGATCGTGGCAGCATATCCACTCCCTGGACCGATAACACCAGTAGTGTATCCGCTTGGATGTAATTCTGAAAGTAATTTTCCCCATGTTACTCCACATTCCACAACACAATAATAGTCATCATAGTTAATTTCTATAATTTTATCCATTCTCGTAAGGTCTAATAAAATTCCTCCTTCTGTCACTGAACCACCAACTAAATCCGCACCGCCCCCTCGGGGCACCATGTGGATTTTATACTTATTTGCAAGCTTCACAATTTCAGACACCTCTTCCGGGGTTTCAGGACGGACAATTATATCTGCCCATCGGTCTGGAAATGAGGGATCAACGTTTCGAGAATAGGCGGCTTTCATGAAATCCTTATCAGTAATATAGTCCGCTCCTACTACTTTTTCAATTTCATGATATATATCTTTTATTTTTGACAGTCTATTCACCTTTTTTTTAATTTTGCTCTTATATTATTTAAATTTTATTGAGTATAATCTTAAATTTTATTATTCAAATACCTCTAATTTATTACTTCCTTTTTTTAATTTAATTAAATTTTTTATCTGAGCATCCCACGTATTATTTTTTACTTTATCCCATTCCTGTTTTAACCTAAATTTTTGAATCATGCAATTATTCGATCGAGGTAATTCTGTTTTAAATTCAATATATCTGGGAACTATATGAGATGCCATATTTCGGATTAAATAATTATATAAATCCTCATAAGAGAGTTTGCTTCCTTTCTTTAATACAACACAAAGTTTGATTTCTTCATCAAATCTTTCTTCACTTGGTACTCCGATAACTGCGGATTCGACTATATCTGGATAAGCATTTACAATATTCTCAATCCGATTTGCAAATACAATTTCTCCATGTTTATTGATAAGATTATTTTTATTTCCAACAAAATAAACAAAGCCTTCAGTATCTCTGTAGGCATAATCGCCCGTATGAATCCACCTATTTCTCCCCTCTTTCGTTAAAGTTTCTACCGATAATTTATAATAATCCCAAGAAATTGGCAATCTACATCTTGATATTATTTCTCCTACATTATTTGGTCCGGGTGGTAATGTATTCCCATGTGGGTCGACAATTTTTAGCTCATATCCACTTAATGATTTTCCTATTGAACCAAGCTTTCCCCCTTTAGATCCTAATTTATTAATAGTTATTCCAATAGCCTCTACAAGTGTCCATAATTCATAGATTGGAATGTTAAATCTCCCCTCGAATTTCTCCCATATATCTTTAGTTGCTCCGGAACCAAAAGCCCATTTGATTGAATGAGTTCTATAATCATCTCTAGGTGGTTGGTTTAATAAATCAGAAAGATACATTCCGAAATATAACAAACCAGTGGGATGATATTTTGCAATATCATCCCAGAAGGTTGAAGGTTTAAATTTCTCAGTAATTAAGACTGATGCATTATAAAAGATTGCGGGTAAAATACCCCAATACTGTGCAGAACCTAGATATAAAGGGAAGGGGCAATAAATTAAATGAGCTTGATTAAGTCCTGCTATATCTACCAATTCTTTTCCAATATTAATCCCCGTAAGAACGAAATTGTTTCTATATGTTACTCCTTTCGGTTTTCCAGTATTTCCAGAGGTGTAGTTTATTTGCATAGTATGCCAGTGTTTCACAATCACTTTTGGATTTTTCTCATTCGAAGTATAGATATCTTTATAATCAACAAAATTTTCATTAAACTCAAACCCTTCAGGAGCATTTCTAATGATAATAGCTTTAACTTCCGGTAAATTTCCGCTGATTTCTCTAAATTTTACATAATATTCGTAGTCCAATATTAAAATTTCAGTATCACTATTTGACAAGATATATTCCAACATCTCACCCCTGTAAGATGTGTTCACTCCAACGAAGACACTGCCAGTTTTAATGATTCCGAACCAGCAAAATATATAATCGGGGCAATTTGGAAGCATAACAGAAATATTTGGCCGCCTTAATTTTTTCTTTTTAATTATATTCTGAAGACCATTTGCGATTTTATTTGAATTTATATGAATATCTTGATATGAATAAATCTCGTCTTTAAAAAAGAGAAATGGTTTATTTTTATTTTCAGCCGCCTTGCTCTGGAGAAGCTTCGGAATAGTAGCGTTTTCTACTCCATATCGGTCAATAACATCGTATAATTCATCACGTCTACTTATTACTAATGTATCATCGATAATTTCAATATTAACATCTTCTTTATTTGAAAACGGAAAAGAACTATCTTTAGCTATTTTGCTTGGAATATAAACCCAGATGCTTTCATAGCCGCCGCCCCCAGATTTTTTCCTAGTAATTTTTCCCTTTGCTCTTCTCATTTTCTATCGAAACTCCATTTTACGACCGTAAATTTGGGTAGTAAAATCAAAACATTTTTGTTAGTGCTTTTGTGTTTTTTTTCATTTATAAAGCTTTTTGTGTTTGATGAGGTAAAAATATTTGAATGGTGTTATAAATAGCAAATTGTCGAGATTAAGGGGAGGAATATTATTTTTTGTTATTCACATAAACCATTTAAATAATTTAGTAAATTAAAAAGAATTATATTTTGGAGATGTAAATTAAACTTTTTCTAGAATATGGACGCAAAGTGCAGCTTCTCCAAAACCAATATTTCCGCCTCCATTCTCAGCAAGAGCTAATCTTGGATTTTTAACTTGTCTTTCACCTGCTTCACCTCGCAATTGAACTACTAATTCATATAATTGTGCCAGTCCTGAAGCGCCTATTGGATGGCCTCTGGAGAGTAAACCTCCACTTGGGTTGACTGGGATATTTCCATCAAGCGCAGTAGCTCCACTCTCCGTAAATGGACCACCTTGCCCTATAGGACAAAATCCCATCTGTTCTATTTGGTGAATCTCCCCAAAGGCAGTTGCATCATGTACTTCAGCAACATCTATATCTTGAGGACTAAGTCCAGCCATTTCATAAACGGCCTTAGAAGCTCGATGAGGAACATCATCCGTTCTCCATGAGCCTGATCTTAAAACAGATGCTCGAATTAAAACAGCTCTATCTGTCGGATGTTCCTTTAAAAACTTTTCAGAGCATAAAATTGCAGCAGCAGCACCATCCCCAACAGGTGCACACATCGATCTTGTGAGAGGGTAAGCGACTTCATAATCCTCCATAGCCTCCTCTACAGTTAATGGAAAAGTGTACTGAGCTAATGGATTTAAGGTTGAATTATTATGATTTTTTGCAGCCACGAAAGCAAGATGCCGTTTAGTGGTTCCGTATTTCTTCATGTGATTTCGAGCTGCCATAGCATAGAGATCCATGAACGCCGAATGTCCCCCCTTTTTACCCTTGGTTTGTTCAGAACTTCCTTCCTTAGCTTTCTGTGCTTTCTGCTTCTCAGCCATTTTTTTCAGTTGTTCTATTAGACTTCGTGTTCTTTCCACATCGGTGTAGGTGATAAAGCCGCTCATCATTTTTTTCCTATCCTCTTGGTAAATTTTTTCTGCACCAATCGCTAATACACAATCATAAAGCCCTGATTTGATTTGCATCCATGCTCCATGAAAAGCAGTACTTCCGCTGGCGCAAGCATTCTCTACATTAATTATGGGTATCTTATCAATCTTATTGGCAGAAAGAGCCACTTGTCCTCGAATGCTATGTTGAAATTCATACATACCCCAAGCAGAATTGGAAAACCACGCTGCTTCTAACTCATCAAAACCTACCTCACCATTATCATTTTTGAGGGACTTAAGAGCTTCCCCCGTTAACTTTTTTATACTTTTATCAAGAAATTTACCGAATTTGGTCATTCCAACGCTATATACATATACTTTGTCACTCATGTTTTTCCTCTTTTTCGATTTACCAATAAAAAGTAATTAGTATAAAATAAATTTATAATTTTAGGTTTTAAAAATTAAAAGAATATTACACAAGTTAATCTCTTTTCACAACGTAGCCTGCTTTCTCCCTGTCAAATGTTGTTTCTGTCACACCGCGTTCTTTAAGAATTTGTTTCAATGTTCTATGAACCTCGCTCTTAGGGAGTTCATCAACAAAATCAATATACTTTGGTATCATAAAGTAGGCCATTTTACCTTGACAATAATCAAGCAGTTTTTCTGGTGTCAAGTTTTCACCAGGTTTTAATGCCACTGAAACCATTACTTCATCTTCAGCGTATTCGGAGGACTTAACGGCAAAAGCGGCTGATTCTAAAACTTTTTCATGCTGATTAATGACCCGTTCAATGCTCCAAGGTGATATATTCTCACCCCTCCTTCTAATAGCATCCTTTTTCCGATCAATAAAATAGAACCAACCTTCTTTATCTTTTGAGGCTAAATCGTCAGTATGAAACCATAGTTGTCCGTCTTTTCCTTCTCGGATCTTTTTATTAGTGGATTCTTTGTCCTTATAGTAAGTAACTTTTCTCTGATCAAGTTCTTTTTTATCAACTAGAAACACTAATTCTCCAACCTCATCCGGTTCTAAAAGATTACCCGCCTCATCCATAATATCCGCAAAGGTACCGGGAAGAGGTTTTCCCATAGTTCCGGCGGGAACAGGTCCTTTCTCAAAGAAAGGTCCAAGTAAATATCCTCCTCCATCAACTGCACCGTAAAATTCTTTAACCGACACATTATACCTTTTTTCAAACGGTTCTATCATCTCTTTGGGGCAAGCAGCAGAAATGACTATGCGAACATTATTATCTCCATCATTGGGACATTCAGGCTGCTTTAATAGAAATTGTGGCATTGCTCCAAGGGTATTAAATAATGTAATGTTAAATTTTCTACAAATATCCCAATGACGACTTGCGCTGAATCTCTTTGAAAGTACCACACGGTATTCCGATACAAACCCCGGAAGGGTTGTTATTTGAAGTGCATTCCCGTGAAATAAGGGCAAACAAGTAAAATACACGTCTTTTTTAGTGACTCCTACAACCATAGGGAGAGCGGTAAAGATTTGAAGAGCTTGTCCGGCTATAAATTTCCGATAGAAAAATGTGGTTGCTTTAGGAGGTCCTGTTGTACCTGATGTATACATAAGCATCGCCTTTTCTTCAAAATCAATCTCCTCTTCAATATCGTTATCCGGTGCTTGTAGTAATTCCTTGAATGGTTTCATTCCCTCAGGAATCTTGAAATCTCCAGGTGCCTCATTATCATCAACTATGACATGCCTGATTTTCGGCAATTGATCTTTGATGCTCAGATAGCTTTCTAACATACTCCAGTGTAGTATTAAGACCTCACTGTCACTGTGATCAATAATATATTGTAAAGTTGCACCTTTAAGGGCTGTATTTATTAGTACAACATATGCTCCAAGTTTGAATGTTGCAAACACGGTGTATAAAAATTCAGGACAATTAATTTCCATTAAAGAAATCCCGACACCCTTGCCCACTCCTAACTCAGCTAATCCATTTGCAACGCGATTAGATTGTAAGTGCACATCAAGATAAGTGTAGTCTTCATCGATGCCCTTGTCAAAATCTCTTATATACGTTAAAAATACCCTATCGCCTATAGTTTCTGCTTTATTTTTCATGACATCGTTAAATGTGGTTGTAGCGGTAATTCTAAATCTTTTTGCTGGCATTCTATATCCCTTTTTTATAATTTTTTTATTAGCTTTTTTTTCAAAAATTTTTTAATTTAATATATTATTTTGAATTTCTTTTAAAAAAAAGAAAGTTTTGTTGTAAAATTTGATTTAAGAAAGTCATTTGTGTATTTCAGGACCGTCTGCTCCTTCTCTAAACCATGTTACTGGTCGATATTCACGGGGAACGATACCTTCTTGTTTAAATTCAGGATACCCTAGGCAGAAAGAAACAACGACTGTCCAAGGTGCTTTAATTCCGAGTTTTTTCTTCAAAGGAGGCAACGTATTGAGAACATTTGCTACAAATCCATTCCAACACGCTTTAATTCCTAATGAATTAGCTACTAGATTCATATTCTGTCCACATATACCAATATTCAACGCAGGACCGGAAATAGATCTCTCGTCACCTAGGACAAGTATTAGCACAGGAGCATTAAACGCAACACCCATTATTTCCTTATTTTTAACTACAGATCCTACTCCTCCTAAGATAACTCGTGGATCTACAGAACCAGGCGCAAAAGGAGGTCCCTCAATTAAAGGTACCAGATTTTGTACCATTTTATCACTTTTATAAGCAGCATAAAAGAATTCTAAAATACCTGTCACTCCCTTTTCGATTTCTTTAATTAAAGCTTTATCGGTAATCACTATAAATTTCCAGGGCTGACAATTCCCCGCACTAGGTGCAAATCTTCCCGCTTCTAGAACTCTCTGAATTAAACTTTCAGGCACTGGTTTATCCTTGAGATTTCTTACACTACGGCGATTATAAATAATTTTTTCGACAGCATTCCATTCTGTAACATTCCCATTCTCATCTTTTGGCTCAAGAGGCATTTTCGCGGGTAAAGGATACGGATCAGTTTTCCAGTATCCCTCATCTACATGGTATGGATCCACGATAATGAGCGCATCATTTGGACAGGCTACTTTACAATTATAACAACTAAAGCATTCATATTCTTCTTTCAATGCTGGATATCCCCCTTCATCGAGTTCCCATGCTTGGAATGGACAATTCCGCATACACAACCCGCACTTCGTACATTTATCATGATCAACTTTCATCACTCCCATATGGACATGTTCCATATTAGGCCGTAAAATATCTTGATATTTTTCTAATGGCATAATTGATACACTCCCTTATTCATCCTTCTTAACGTGCTGTAAAGTATCATATTCATATGAGTAAAGATGGAACTTATTTGGACTTAACAGATAATTTGGATCAACAGTTTTCTTTATATCTTTAAAGAATTGTAAGAATTCTGGAGTATATGCACCAGCTTCCACAATAGATTGAGATATTGATTCACCCAACCAATAATGGACCCCTCCGTAATGGACTTGATGTCGTAATTTTTTGTGCCACATATTCATAGCTTTATCACGTTCCTCATCAATATTATCAGCATGAATACCTCCGACTACCACTAAATTTCCATTAGGTAAAAACATTAAAATCATAGCTAATAAATCTACATTTCCTACGGGAAAGTCTTTCACATTATTCTTGTAAAATTCAGTACTTTTTCTTGCAACTTCGGATAAACTTGAGATAGGGATTTTATGACAAGTTGTGCAGCTGACTTTTGGTGGAGCAGGAGAAATAGCCATATGAAAAAAGTTAAATGCATATTTTAACGTAAACTTCCAATCTTTCGATAATTCGGCATCTAGATTTACTTCTTGCCATTCAAAAGGTCGGGCAACCTCATCTTTTGTCATAATTTCATCGATCTGCTCCAAATAAATATCTAAGATTCTTTCATCAAATGCCTCTAATCGAATTGACATAAGCGGCCCTCTTAAGCGTGGTTTTTTTGGGGGCTTAAATTTATCTTCAACGTTTCCTGCTACAAGTTGTACAACTACTGCAGGATATGCAACTAAGTCTAAAATTGCGTCTCCAACTTTCTTACGTAATTCATGTCCTAATTCGAATACTTTATCATAATCATTTTTTTTAAATAAATAGAAGCGATGTGCTTGATATGGTCCCAATGGAGCCAATCTCAGAAATGCTTTAGTTTTTATACCCATAGTTCCAACATCGCCCATAAATAACCCTGTGAAGTCAGGAGCAACCCCATATCTACAGAATGGAATAGCATATTTGTTCGCTGCGGCTCCAGTTCTTAGAATGGTTCCCTGTGGGTTTGGAAGAACTACTTCAACGCCTAGGCATATATCAGGCACCAAACCAAATTTTGTAGAACCAAATCCTGCAGTTGCGTTTGAAAGGCCTCCTCCGATCGTTGCTGCATATCCACTTCCTGGACCAAGAACACCCGTTGTATATCCTCTAGAATGCAACTGTGAAACTAAATCACCCCAAGTGATTCCGCATTCTACCTCAACGAAGAAATCATCTTCATTAATTTCTATAATATGATTCATGCGTGTAAGATCAATTAGTATGCCCCCTTCGGTAACTGACCCACCAACTAAATCGGCTCCTCCACCACGAGGCACCATTTTAATTTTATATTTATTAGCAATTTTTACGATTTCTGAAACTTCTTCTGTGGTCTCAGGCCTCACGATCATATCAGCCCATCGGTCGGGAAAGGCGGGATCGACATTTCGAGAGTATGCAGCTTTCATGAAGTCTTTATCGGTGACATAATCGGTGCCAACTGCCCCTTCTATTTCTTTATAAGCATCTTTCACTTTCGATATTTTTATCACCCATATTATAACTTATAATTAAATTATTATATTCCTAAGAGCTTTATAAAAGTTTACATATACAAGTTAGTTATAAATTGAGCTTATAAAAGAAGCAATAGTATAACAGAAACTTAAGAAGGTAATGTTTAGGCTAGAAATTTCGCTATCTTATATTCGATTTCCTAACGTGTTTTTAAGATGTTCTTTTGTTGACAATCCTGATTTTATGAGACATGTTTCTATCGCAGCATAATCTTCCTTCCGTTGTTTTCTTATAATTGCTTTCCACCCTCGTTTAAACGCGATTCCTTTTATAAGAAGTGCCAATCTAAGGATCCTTTTATCAAAAATATACAGTCTATTTTTCTTAATCCCTTTTATGTATTTCTTAGCCGCGAAGGCGGGTTCTACTCCTGCTTTAAAATACTCTACAGCAAAACATTCTTTGAAATTCTCGAATTTTTTTTTTATCTCTTCCTGATCAGTGACTGTGAAGAGTTGCGGGTCGAAATCTATAGGGCTGGATCTTCCTATATTAGTCCTTACTCGTATTGGACAAATTACAGAAAATATTATTCCCGTATTATATAATTCGCTATATAGTGCTTCTGTGAGACCTACCACAGCGAATTTTGAGGCTACATAGTGCGGATGATATGCTAAGCCTATTATCCCTGCTCCAGAACCGGTATTAACAATATGACCAGAACCTCTTTCAAGCATTTTGGGCAGAAAAACCTTGATTGAATAGATTATCGACCATAAATTAACATCTAAAACTCGTTTCCACTCATCAAGTTCAATGGCATCAACAAAACCGCCACCAGCGGTTCCCGCATTATTAATTAGAAGATCGAGTTCCCCAAATTTTTGGTAGAAATCGTTTGCCATTTCATTTATTTCCTCGAATTTAGAAACATCGCACTTTCGAATGTATACTTTTACTCCCATATCTAAAATCTCTTCTTTTACTTTTTCTAAATTTTTAATATCGATATCCGCTAGAAAAAGATTCATTCCTTCTTTTGCCAATCCTATTGCTAGTGAGCGTCCTATTCCGCTGCCAGCACCAGTTAGTAGGCAATTTTTATCTTTTAAAATCTTCATTTTATTTCCCTGAAATTGATAGTAATAAATTGTTTGATATTTAATATAAGATTATAACTTTTACCAATAAAAAGAGAATGAATACTAGATATTAAAGTAAAAAGAAAAAGTTAGAGAATTACGTTCATATTTCATTTTGGAAAACTTGGTAGTCCCCTTTCTCTTTGAACGCCAAAAGTGTTAAGTGCCCAGCTTACTAGATTGTATTGTCCAATCGTGAAAACAACATCCATCAATTGTTTTGTATTATACCGTTCACTGAGGGCATTCCAAGTCGCATCGCTAATAAAGGCATCGGAGAAAAGTTCATCCACCGCTCGAATTAATGTAGCTTCGAAAGGATCCCATCCAGTAGCGTCTGCTCCTTCTGTGATGCGCTTAATATCTTCATCATTAAGTCCGGCACGCTTTCCAATAATCACATGTTGACCCCATTCATATTCTGAGCCACAAAGCCAACCAATGCGCAGAATAAGAATTTCCTTCTCCCGTATAGGAAGAGCTGATTTAAATAGAACATGATTTCCAAAGACTCGCCATCTTTTATATAATTTCGAATAATTAGCCAAGGTTTTCACAATATTGATAACTGGATTACCTGTTTTTTGTAAACCCTCTATAAGGATTCGAGCATCTTCATCCCATTCACTTTCTTCTAAAGGTTTTATTCGAGGTTCAGCAAGGTGTTTTGGGGTTTTTCTTTCAATTTTTTTTTCCATTTTTTATTAACCCTTTCAATTATTTTGCCAATTTTTTAAGAATTTATTTGCTTTTTATTAATTAAAAAATTTATAAAAACGTGATCAATTTATTTAATTCTAAGATAGAATATCGTGATTAATAGTGAAAATCCTTAAAAGTTCTTATTTAAATTGTGTTGCCTTTCCTTTAGGTGGTATTGGAACAGGAAACATCTCATTGGCAGGTGATGGCAGCTTAAGGCAATGGCAAATCGTTAATAATGTATATCATTTAGGTTATGTTCCCTCATCATTTTTTTTCATTCAAACTCGCACAGAAGATTCAGATAATTGGATTTTTAAACTCCTTGAAAAGAAGATTAAACTTCCCAAAGACTATAAACCTGCCGAAAGTGTAAATGATTTCATAATTCCAAACGATGTCTTAACAAGACATGAGAATTATGAGTGCTTTCATGATTTAGAATTTAATGGTGAATATCCTATTGCATTAATTAAATTCTCTGAAGATGAAGTACCTGTTGATATCAAACTTGAAGCTTGGAATCCAATGATTCCTTTAGATATCAAAAATTCAAGTATACCGGTAATTGTATTTAGTTTTAAGATTAAGAACCCAAATGAAACTAAGTCAGTGAAAATGAGAATTGGAGGACAAATATTAAATTTTATTGGTTGGGACGGGGCCTCTGAAATGGATTTGAATTTCTATCCTAATTTTTATCGAAATTTAAACCAATCTACTGCCCAGGATAATTATAAAGGTATTTATATGCACTCAGAGAATCCCGTGCTTGATGATTCACTCCAAGGAGAGATAATATTTGCATCCTTAGAAAGAGATTGTTTGATTTTTTCTAATGTGTCCAATTTAAATGAATTATTAAATGACTCAAATATGAAAACTAAACAAATTGAAAGAACTGAGCCCTCTTCTCATGGAAAAACATGGTGTGGGGCATTAATTAACGAATTTTCCCTAGCTCCAATGGAAGAAAAAAATATAATTTTCCTTTTAGGTTGGTCATTTCCCAATAGATATCAAAATTGGGATAAAGAATTATATCGCAAAGTTAAAGTTGATCAAAAAAGTAAGTTTTGGCTAGGGAACGGATATAATCGATGGTTCAGAAATACTGAGGAGGTGATCGAGTATACAATTGCCAATTTTAACTTTCTTAAAGAAAGTACTAAAAATTTTCATAATTTGCTCTTTAATACAACACTACCTAAAGAGATCATAAGCTCTGTTTCCGCGACAATGTCAACTATACGAAGTCCTTCATGTTTTTTAACAAATAAAGGAGAGTTCATGGGTTTTGAAGGCTGCTGTGGAGCTAGCACAGCATTTCATACTGAGGAAACTGGAGGATGCTGTCCAATGAATTGTACGCATGTTTGGAATTATGCTGTCACCCAATCAAGGCTCTATCCCTCATTAGAAATCTCTATGCTAGAAAATGAATTTAAACGTATAACTCGAAGGGGAATGTTACCTCATAGATTGGTTGTCCCTACCTATTTGCCACAACTAGAGGACAAACGAATTGGGGGACCCGATCATCCCGCTATGGATGGTTTGTTTGGATGTATTTTAAAAACATACCGGATGTTAATAACTACCAATGATTTCGAATGGTTCAAGAAAGCGTATCCTAAAATTAGAGACTTAATGAATTATATTTTCCGAGAATGTGATCCCGATGAGCAGGGAATTATTGAGAGCGAACAACCAAATACTTATGATATTTCTTTCTATGGAAAAAATTTATTTATAGGAGCTCTATACCTTGCAGCGTTAAAAGCCTTTGGAAGAATGGCAGAAATGGTATATGATAGTGAATTTAAAGAGAAATGTGACAAACGATTTACTAATGGAAAAAAGAATTATGACGATTCTTTATGGAATGGAGAATACTGGATTCAAAAATATAATGAAAAGAAACATAAAAGCTCTCAATATGGTACTGGCTGTCTTTCGGATCAACTTTTTGGTCAGTTCTGGGCGTATATGCTCGAACTTGGTTCCCTCTTACCTGATGATAAGATTAAAGTTACTTTAGACAATATAATGAAATACAATTTTAAGGAGAATTTTTACGGGATTGTTCAGAAACCGAGAGTTTTTGCTTCTGAACATGACAAGGGATTATTGGTTTGTTCTTGGCCTAAAGGTGGAGAGCCTCAATTTCCATTCTTATACGCACATGAAGTGTGGACAGGAATAGAATATGAGATTGCTGCGCTCTTGCTCGAACACGGAAGAATTGATAATGCTTTAAAAATTATGAAAGCTGTTCGTGAACGCTATAATGGAGAGTATAGAAATCCATGGAATGAAGTAGAATGTGGAGATCATTATATTAGAGCAATGTCTTCTTGGAGAGTTTATGAGGGAGCTCTAGGGTATTATTGGAATGCACTTGAGAATCGTATCAATTTTTTGCCTCTATTTACCAATAATCCAATGCAAGCATTATTTATTACAAATTCTTCTTGGGGGTTGATTAGGAGAAAAGATGATTCACTCAACCTGACAATTACTATTAAACCTTTTTTTGGAGAATTAAAATTGAAAATCTTAAGAACATGGAAACCGAAAGAAGACTTTGATCATGTAATTGAAGCGATCCTAAACGATCTAAGTTTAAATGATGTGATGGATATCGAAATTTCAAATGAAATTCTTGAAATTAAATTCAAGGAAATTTTACAAGTTGGTCCCAACAAAGAATTAGAGATAAAAATTAAATCAAAAAAATAGTATTTCTATAGATGGTCCTACCAGTATTGATAGTTTGATTACCCGAATTGAATCTTATGTTGATGTTAGTTGATTTCCAGTTAGCCTAAATTTCAATCAAGTAATACACTTATTTTGCTTATTAAAAAATTATTAGTTAATAAAAACGTGAAAAATTTTTTTCATTAATGGAAAAAATTGTAATGAATTATATAGATCTTTTACTCTAATATTAAACAAAAAAAAATAATACTATGTTTTTAAGGTCAATATTATGACCCAAATAAATGAAGATTCACCTGTAAGATCGCCGGGTTATTTCAAATATATGATGATCATCTTAATGCTTGTCTTAATCTTAGATAACTATACTCAATTTTATAGTGCTATAATACCTTCAAAAGTAGTTGAAGAATTTTTAGGACATTATCCACAAAATGTTGCCAATTCAATCTTTGCTTTCTCATTAGCAATAGCTTCAATAGGTAGCTATATTGTTTTTCTTGTATGGTATTCATCAGACAGAGTTGGAAGGAAATTTTTATTAGTCATATCCGTATTTGGAATGGCATTTGCTTCATTAGGTATTTTATTGTCGAGAAATATTGTTGAATATACCATATTCCGCCTTCTTCTTGCTATTTTTGTTGGTTCGGATATTTGGTTGATTTATATTAATGAGGAATCTCCCCCTGAAAAAAAAGCATTTTATGTAAATATAGCTTTAATAGGGGGTATGATTGGTATATTGCTAATGGCAGTTTTTCGTTCAATTTATATCACCGACACATCTCCAGTGGGAGCTTGGAGGGGTATGACATATTTTTCGATCCTACTTGGAATTCCATTAGGAATTCTAGTAGCATTAACAATCAAAGAAACATCTAAATATGAAGAAATCAAACAAAAAAGGCTCACAAGAGAAGATAGAGCAAAACTATTAAAGAAAAACATTAAAACCATTTTTAAGTCTGACAATCGAAAAGCCTATATCACTACTTTAACTGTTCATTTCATATGGAATTTAAATGGGATATATATTAATTTAGCCGAATTATACATGGCACAAAGCCCTAATCTAAAAGAGGGAGATATTAACATAGTAGTATTAATCTTAGTTCCGTCAATAGCGGGAGGTTTTCTTACTACGGGATTATTAGCAGATAAAATTGGGAGGAAACCATTACTGTATGTTTATATTGCTTTATTCTTCGTGGGAGCTATAATTTTTCTTGTGGGAGCTGCAACACCAGGTATCGCATTAGTTTTAGTTTGTACAGGGCAGGCTATGATTAATGTAGCCTATTGGGGAACATGGGTTCTTATTAGTATAATTACTATAGAATTAATTCCAACAGATGCGAGAGGGACTGGAACGGGCTTTAAATCTTTAATAGGAACATTAGCGGGAACTACTGCTTTAATAGTTACTGGTATAATCACCTACTTTTTCTCTTTATTTGTCGTATTTGTTGTTTTCGTAATAATTCTCTTATTTAATTTACCGTTAATCTATAAATTTATGATAGAAACTCTAGGCACGGATTTAAGCCAGATTAAATCATAAAATTTTTTATATTTATTTTTTCCCTATTATTTTATTAGGTAAATTCTGGGAAAACAAGTATAAAATTGGTACCTTTTGTATGATCTCCCTTAATCCTATCTGCAATATAAAGACTTCCATTAAAGGATTTCGTCAATGTATGAATTAATGTGAGGCCTATCCCCATCCCTTTAGAGCCTGATCGTTTTTCGTAATCTCCTTGGAGTATATTCTCTTTCATATTATTTGGAATACCTATACCATTATCAATGAATTCGATTTTAATTAATGAGCCTTCCTTATCTTTTAACTTAGAAACTCTAACTTGAATCTCAATTTGGTCATTTTCATTGTGGTCAATAGCATTGATTAATATATTTTCGAAAATATCTAATAACAGGTCATTCGCCGCGATGAAGAAATTCTCCAGCTTATTTTCAAACTTTATATTGACCTTTTTATCAGTAGACTTTTCTGATACAAATTCAATGGCAGAGTGGAGGATAGAGATTACTTCAATTTTCTCGAGTTCCTCGGAACATTCTAGATCTGATAAAGTACAAACGTTTTTTATTAATTCTGCCCCTCTAAATACATGAGTTTGAATCTTCTTTACCATCTCATTGAATTTTTCTGCGTCTTCTATATTTTTAAAGATATAAGGAAGTATTCCAACGGAACCTTGAATCGCCTGAAGTATATTTCGCATGTCATGAGCGAATATCCTTCTATAGAACTCTGCTCTATTATAAGCTTCTCTATACTTTATTTCAGATTCCTTTAATAACTGATCAGCTCGATTTTGCTTGATAATTCTCCACATCTTATCCATAAAAAGAGTAAGTTGGCGTGTGTCAGAATCATCGTAAGGATCATCCTTATTACCTACTCCTACAATAGAAACTACTTTATTATCATCATCAAATATTGGAACGCTCATATGACGATATACGGGAAAATGGCCTTCAGGATAACCTTTCTTATGTGGGTTATTAGAATAGTCGTTATGTATTACTGGCTTTTTTTCACGAAAACAATCTGCCCAAATTCCAGCTTCGGTAATAGGATAATGAGGTACTTTTTCAGCAGTGCAGTTCCTTAAAACGTCCTTTGACCATGTAAATAATGATAATGTATTTTGATCCTCATTTACAAAATGGAGATAACCAACCTTACTTCTTGTTAATCTTACACATTCCTCTAAAGTATAATCAATATAATCTTTTTCTGAAAGCCCTTTTAGTTGAGTCATTTTTAAAAGAGCAGTTAATCTCTCTTCATCGAATTTAAGTTTTTCCAATAGACCTTCATAATTCTTATTCTTATCCTTTACTTTTCCATCATTTATCATCGCGGCACCTTTATTTAATACTGTATACCTCAAAAATATTATCAATTGGTGATTTTTATTTCTTTTCATTTAAAAAATAAAGTTAACAGCTCTTATAGGATTCAGTTTGAGCATTTTATTTAATGCTACGATAATAGAAATTATTAAAAAAAAATTAATATTTTATTTGAGAGCCGTTGTCTATATTCGATTTATAATTTCATCAAAGAACTGATTAAGTAAATTTGCATCTAATGCCTCAGGGGCAAAAGCTCCTTTTCGTTTCACTCTATCCAGGACAATTGCTTCAGATACTACTGCGATTGGAACTGCGGTTGATCTTGTCATATCTGCTTGCTCAGAGACTGCATCAGAGCGCAAATTTTCAATCTCAGTTTCTTGCTTTCCATTTCGAATACCAATTACTTTAACCTGTATTCCACCTGGGAATTTTAAGCTCTCCAAATCATAAAAAGAAAAGGCTTTGGGAGATTCAAGGTATGCAGTAAGGAAAGTTAGCGGAGAAACTTTTTGACCCGCAATTTTAATCCGCTTGTCTGAATCAAGTCCTATATCCACAGCCTTTTGAATCAGTTGCACTAGCCCGAAAGGGACGACATTTCCTTTACAAGATACAGTGCGGATGCCTGGAATATATCGTGGGATCGTAATTGGTTCACTGTGTCCAGAGTGAAAAACTGTGATAGTCCAATCTCCAAAGTGAATTTCTTCTGCCCCATCCAAAAATCCTATGACATTAACATAGCGACCGTCAATATAAGTTGGAATCTCTCCAAATTCTTCTCTGATAAAATCTAGCAAGGTTCCTGTTGACTCCTCTTCACGGTTAACTTCCGCACCTCCAGTAGCCCATACAACATGTGCTTCAAGAACTTCATCGAATCGAGATGCCAAAATTTTGACCAACATATTTGTAAGTCCTGGAGATGTTCCTAAACCTGTTAATAATGTACGACTTGAATTTTTCCATTTCTCATCTTGTTCAAGTAAGGCTTTGGTAATTGCAATATCTGCACATGCATCAGTATAATGAATTCCCGCTTCGAGAGCCGCATCTGCTACTGCAGTGCCATGACGGTAATATGGAGCCACAATATTGACTATAAGATCAAGATCTTTAAGTTCATTAACTAAAGCAGGTTTATCATGAACATCTACAATTACTTCTTCAACATTTTTAATTTTTCCCGAAGTCTTTAAATCAAGCGCCACAACTCGTTCGACTTTGCCACCTTCAATGAGAGCTTTGCAAACACCTTTACCAATGAGTCCTTGAGCTCCAGCAACACCAATGGAAACTGTCATTAAATGAACTCCTCATATTTAATTTTTTAACTATAGTTTGTTTAAAAAAATTAGAATGTTTGAAAATATAAATATTATGAGAAATTAGAATGGTTTGTAATAATTTCAACTATTTGTCGAGAAGGTTTTATATCTCCTTTAAGGTAATTAAGATAAGTAAAAGTAATAGTTTTCAATAAATCATTATCTTCCTGTAAATCTAGGTTCTCGTTTTTTCATGAAAGACTTCATCCCCTCTCCAAAATCCTTTGTACGTATGTTTTTACAATATAATTTGAATTCATGGTGTAAGGAAGGGATCATTTCATTAAACTGTGAGAAATTTAACATAGCTTTATTGTATCCAAGACATCTCGTAGGTAATTCAGCAATTTTTTCAAGATACTCTCTCGATTTCGCTTTAAATTCTGGCGCTGGATATACCTTAGTAATTAATCCAATATCCAAAGCTTCCTCTGCATCAAGATGTCTTCCCGTCATTATTATTTCTGTTGCTCTCCCAAACCCCACTATTCGAGGTAATAACCAACTTGCTCCGCATAATATGCATATAGCTCGTGATGCGCGATGATCTCCTATTCTTAAATCATCGGCAGCTAAGCGAAAATCACAAGCTAAAGCTAATTCAAATCCTGCACCGAGGCAAAAACCATGGAGCAATGCGACCACTGGTTTTTGAATTTCTCGAATAAGATAAAGCATTCTTTGATGGGGCATTTCTGAACCATCCTCTAGTGGTTTAAATTTTACGCCTTCTGGCCCCATACTCTTTAAATCATCTCCCGAGCAGAATGATTTACCATTACCTTCAATCGCTAGCACTCTTAAAGCTTTATTTCTCATATTTGCCTCAAGAACATCAACAACTTCCATGATTAAAGGGTATTGCAACGCATTAAGATGATTTGGTCGGTTAAGAGTTATAGTACCAATCCCATTCTCAAATCTATATATAATATATTTATAATTTTTTTCTAAAGTAATATAAATCCCCTTTTGTTGAATAATTCTTATGATATATGGCTAATTGGGTATTATGTATGAATTACTAATAAATCTTCACAAACAAATGCTTTTTTTCGGGTATATAAAATTTAAGATAAAGATTTATTACTTATAACTGTTAATTAAGAATTAAATTCAATTAATTAAAAGATGTGATATATTTGAATATAGAAGATGCCATCTATAAAAGACGCACAATCCGAAGATTCAAGCAGGATCCGATCCCCATAAAAACTCTAAAAAAACTCATTGATTATGCCCGTGTTGCTCCTGCTGGGAGTAATATACAAAGTATTGAATATATTATTATCAATACGCCTGAAATGACAGAAAATGTTTTTCCATTAGTTAAATGGGCCGCGTCACTTCCAAAAAAAGATCGAAATCCCGAGGTTTTTAGGCGTCCTACTGCATATATCATTGTTCTTGTGAATACAAATATTAAAAAGAACTATTTTGAATATGATATAGGTGCTGCAGTGGAAAACATTCTCTTAGGAGCTATGAAATTCAATATCGGGTCGTGTTGGATGGGATCATTTAATGGAAGAAAAATTAGAAAGCTCCTTAAAATTCCAGATTATTATGAAATTACACATGTAATAAGTCTAGGGTATCCTGATGAGGAATCAGTCATGGAACTATATAAAGATTCTTTTAAATATTGGAAAGATGAAAACTGGATTATGCACGTCCCTAAAAGAGCCATAGATGATATAATTTTTAAGATATTATAAAAAATCTTTTTTTAATTAATTTTTCAGCAATTTTTATATAGTAAAAAATTCAAATGTATTTTATGAATTTTGAACAATTATTATATGAAGAGAAAGATAAAGTAGCGTGGATTACTTTAAATCGACCAGAAGTTTTAAATGCCTTAAGTATGAATCTTTCTGACGAACTAGTTGAAGCTCTTCAGATTATCCAACAATCAAAAAGATTAAAATTTTTAGTTATCAAAGGTGCAGGAAATAATTTTAGTGTAGGTGATGATATTAAGGAAATGATGAGATGGGGAGATGCAAATGGAATTATGCGAAGAGCAAGGTATTACCAGAATATGGCAAATCAGCTTGAAGAATTAGATAAAATTACCATAGCGGCAGTAGATGGCTATGCAGTGGGTGGAGGTTTGGAAATAACTATGGCAGTTGATTTTGTAATTGCGACTGAGCGCGCAAAATGGGGTATGCCTGAGGTTGATGTGGGGATTACTCCGGGTTGGGGGGGAACAACAAGGTTAGCCCGACTCATTGGTCGTCGCAGAGCAAAAGAAATCAATTTAATTGGAGCATTACATCCTGCTAAACGAGCAGTTGAGTGGAATCTCTGGAATAGAGTTGTTCCAAATGATAAACTTGATGATGAAGTAGAAAAATTATTAGAAGTCCTCCATTCTAAAAATCAGCAGGGAGTTCGTCAATTGAAATTCATCATAAACCGCGGTGTTGAATGTGATCTTTATACTGCACAAGGATTTGAAGCCATATCAGCTGGATTAACAGGTGCAGTTAGTGGGATGTGGAAGATAAAAGATGCCGACCAAGGTAAGGGAGTGGTGGGTTTTTCCAGAAAAGATAGTCTATGGAATAAGCGTAGAAGTCTTGCAAAAGATTTTTGGACAGATTAAAAGTTAGGTATTATGGAAGAAAAATTCTTTCTATTAATTGTTTTAAAATAAAACTATAAATAGGAGGAGAATTAATTTTTTACCTAAAAGTATATATTATTTTTAATCTATAATTAACAAGGGTTTGAGAATACTTATTAAAATAAATTTGTAGAGTTTTCATATTTTAGATATGTCAAATATAAAAAATGAAATTAGGGAAAAGTATAAGGATATATTTGAATACTCATTGGATTTTATATATCTTAACGATTTAAAAGGGAATTTTATCGATGCCAATGATATTGCATTAGGAGCTCTAGGATACGAAAGAGACGAGTTATCGAAAATCTCATTTGATGATTTAATCGATGAGGATCAAGTGAAAATAGCATTGAATGTTATAAAAGAGATGACTGAAACTGGCAAACAAGCCAAACCGGGTGAATATAAACTTAGGACTAAGGATGGTAATTATATTTATATTGAAGCATATTCCATCCCATTGAAAAAAGAAGGAAAAGTACATGCATTTTTAGGATTTGCTAAAAATATTACTGAGCTTAAAATTGCGGAAAAACACTTAAACGAGGCTATGGAGAGGTATCGGGCTCTTTATGAAAATACACCTTTTGCTATTTTGCTAATTAACTCAAAAGGAGTAATTGAAGATTGTAATCCAAGGACCGTCGAATTATTCGGTTATAAAAAAAATGAATTACTCGAAAAAGAATTTAGAACACTCGGAGCTATTCAGTCTAAGGATCTCCCTATGCTTCTGGATCTCTTTAAGCGCATGGTAAGTGGAGAAATTTTACACAGAGTTGATTTACAATTGAGGAAAAAAGATGGAAACCTAATATGGACAAATCTTCAGGCTTCTCTCGTTAGGATAGGTAAAGAATTATTTGTCCAAGCAATATTTCATGACATAGATCAACATAAAAAGGAAGATCTCGCTATGCAAGAGGAGCTTGAAAGATTAAGAAAAAAATTATAAAAAAAATAAGAAAGAATTCAGCTCTATTTAATTACCATATCTCAAATTTTTCATCAAGTTTTGTCCCGTAAACCAGTAAGTACGGAATTAACAAATCCCATACACTCTGAAGGGCATTAATTAATATAACCAATACAACCCAATATTCCAAACCTTGAGACCCAAAAAGAGCTAAATACACAATTATATTTAATATTACCATAACTACTATTCGAAATACTGTCCCTAATACTCCATAAACGATAAATTTCTTTCGATCTTTTAATATTTTACTTTTTAATACACCTTCTTCTCGTTTATATAATTTTAACAAGACGATTGGAACAATTATTAAGGATATGGTCGCAGCAAATTTCATTAAAGGGCCAATTGGAGCAAAAGGATCAAAGGGCATGAGAAGAACCATACCAATGATACAACATAAAATCCCGGCTATAGGACCAAATATTAAAAAGCATGCAACCCATATGATTGATACTGGATCAAAAAAAGCCATCCCTTCTGGCGTCCTCGGTAAAATGGGAACAAGAAAAACCGAAACAACAAGAGAAAGAGCACTAAAAATAGCTGCTCCAGCTAATTGTATTGTTAGCTGAGTTCTTTTAGGCATAAAAGTTTCTTTTTCTTCTGAACTAGACATTTTTTATCATATCTACTTAATTTTGAGTGATCTTTATATAATTATTTGAGAAAACTCAATATCTCACTATTTATAATAGTTTCGAAATAGAATTTATATTTATCTAAGTATTCCATTCATTTAAATTTTTAAAAATTAAGGAGATATTTAATAATAAATAAAGAAACACCAAGATTTTTATATATACAAATTAAGTTTTGATTGTATATAAAAAAAATCTAAAATCCTCTAATTTCAATTTAATTTTAATCTACCCAATTTTGGAGTTATCTTTAATTTATTATAAAAAAATGATATAATATAAAAAGAATTATGATTCCTCTACTGCCTCTATTAGTTTTTCAACAGGTTTTTCTGCTTTAGGTGTAATTTTTACCATTACAGCAATTAATAACCACATAAGATAAAGTAAAATAATACCAAGTATCCATTCCGTACCACCTTCTCCGCTGCCCTCCGCATAAGCCAATTCGATTGCAAACACACCTGCGAGCGCAAAAATAAACAGCATAATAAATCTACCTATAAACATATAAAAAATCGTCTTTTTAAGATCATACTTCACCATTCCTAAAGGTACCATAAGTAAAACGTCAGGTAGGGGAGTTAAGCCAAATATAATTATTACGCCGGGAATTGCTTTTGGTTTGCTTAAGATTATCTGGGCCCATCTATTTTGTACTTCAGGATCATCTTTACTCATGACATATTGTGCACCCTCTCCAATAAAATAATCCATTAAGTCTCCCACAGTATTTGCAATGGTAGCAAGAAGTACTAGAAGTAATATTAACCCCCAAGCAGGTAATCCATATGCTTTTATCCACACCGCAGAAAATAAAGTAATTGGCAATGCATAGGGAATTGGAAATGGAACAAGAGCCCCTAAAAAACACACGAGCATGGTAAATCCCATAGCTATCCATATTGGCACTTTTTCAAGTTCACTTGATTCGAAAAAATTCTTAAGAGAAAAATACTCACCAAAATTGGGATTTAATGCGGCTAAAATGGCAATGATAGTGATTGCTACAAATAATGCGATAAGAAATACATCAATTTTTTTCAAGGATTTTATATCTTTCATGATCATCAAAACCATAATATAGTAATTTTAGTAATTTATTAACCAGATTTTGATTTGTTGTTAAACTAATATCTTTTTTATATTTATTCTTTTTCTTTTCTCCCAAATTAAAGTTTGTACAAAAGATTAAATTTAAAACTAAATTCTTTTATGTTTTTTTCATAACTTTTATTTAAAAATCAAATGCAGGGGATTTGAGTAAAAGATGACGAATTTATTAGTAAGCTGTCCTTCTTGTTCTGAAAAGGGATATATTGATGTTTCAGAGGAAAGTTTGAAAGATGTGAAAAGAGGTTTACTAGCAGTCAATATCCCACCAAATGTTATTTGTTCTCATTCTTTTATTATATACATTGATAATAATCTGGTAATAAGAGACTATTTCATCGCAGATTACCAATTTCAAATCGAAATTCCGGTACTGGATACTCTTGGAGAGAAAAAGGATGTTATCGTTCCAGAAAAATATTTAGTTAACTTAAATTTGATCAAGCTTAATGTTTCTGCGAATTTAATGACTTATATTCTCAAGTCAATTTTTTTAAAAAAGAAAGTACTAATAATTTCAGAGGAAACATTCTTGAACAACATTATCCTCAATTTCTTCAAGTATATAACACAAGATAATTTCTATTTAGACATCTCTATGATTTCTAATGAAAATTATAAACAAGAGAAAAAAAAATATAAAGATTATATGGTTTTTGAGGGTAGTACTATTATCAATAATGTAAAAAAATTAATCAATCCAAAGAAATTGGCTATAGAAAAAGATATTGTGCATCGATTTCTTTCCGACATGGACCTAAATTCAAGTTTATTAGTATTAAGAAACGATATTAATAAAATTTATTTATTTTCAAAATCGATTGTTGACGCAATTAATAGTCTTGATAAGAAAGAGAAAATCAATATATTAAAGATAAATAAAAGCTTGGAAGAGACTCATAATGTTAAGATAAATAACTTATATCTGGAATTTTTAGTAGATATTGTCAGAAATTATTTTGAGATTAATGTACCGAGTATTTTCGAAAGTTTCCATGATTTATTATAACCGATAATTTACCTTGTGTAGAATACATTTAAATTATCGTCTTTTTTTACTTAGATTATTAACATCTATATTAAAAAATAGAGATGAAAATGCATTATAAATGGGGGATCCCTCTATAAATCCCTAATTAAGATAATAACCCTAGAAAAATGACACTCCTTCAAGTTGTTTGTCCAAATTGTTCACAGAGAGGAAATATAGAAATATCTGATGGTGCTTTAAAGAGTGTTTCACGTGGACTCCTTGCTGTGAATGTTCCTGAAGGTACAATTTGTTCTCATTCATTTATTACATATATTGACAAAAATTTGAAGATTAGAGATTATTTTATTGCTGATTTCCAATATGAGCTACCTCACATAGGAGAAACTGAGAAGATTAAAGATATCTCATTTTCAGAGGAAATTGATTTAAGTTTAATTAAGCTAAATTTGCCAGCCAATTTGATTACTTATATGATTAAATCAATTTTAATAAACCAAAAAATACTTTATCTCTCATCAGATTCCTTCATGAATCCTCATATGTTAGAATTTTTTCAAATAATAACACAAGACAATTTTAAATCTAATATATCTTTTGAATCTGAAGAGGATTTCAAAAATAGAAAAAATGAATTAGAAGATTTTATGGTATTTCAGGGAAGTGAAATCATTAATAATGTTAATAATTTATTAAATCCAAAAAAACTTAAAGTGGAAAAAAAAATAGTGCAAAATTTTCTTTCTGAAGCAGATGTTAATTCTAGTTTAATACTATTAAAAAATGAACTTCAAAAGGCCTTCATGCTTTCAAATTCAATAGTAGAAACCATCCAAAAAATGAATAATATTAATAAGCTTAATATTTCTAAACTTGGCAAAAATTTAGAGAAAAGTTATAAATTTAAAATAAATAATGAATACTTAGATTTTCTACTTGATATAGTTAGAGGTTATTTCGGTATTGATGTACCTAGTCCTGCTGAAAGTTTTTATAAACTATTATAAGGATTAAAATTTCGAATAATAAGCTCCAGATACCTTAAATTCGCTCAATTTTTTCAATTTTCTAACCTAAAAAAAAAGAAATTAATATAAATGATTTATATCTTTTTTACTTCTAAAATATATTATAAACCCAGATATACATGAACGGATTATATATTAAAAGCAAAACTAGATAAGCTCATGGTGCAAATATTAATAAGATGTCCCGCTTGTAAGGAGAATGGATTTATAGAAGTTGAAGAGAATGCGATGAAAAATGTCACTCGGGGACTTTTAGCGGTAAATATAGAAACTAATACAATTTGTGAACATTCTTTTATAGTTTATTTAGATAAAAATCTAAAACTCAGAGATTATTTCATGGCTGACTTTAAGATAAGAATTCCTAAAGTAGCCTCAATTGAAAAAAAAAAAGAAATAAAAATTCCTGGTTCTGAAATAATAGATTTAGATTTAATCAAGATTAATATGCCCGCAATACTAATAACTTATATTATAAAATCAATCTTATTTAAGAAGAAAGTAATCATTCTTTCAGATGAGTCTTTTTTATATACTCATATTATTAATTTCTTCAATTATATTACTCAAGATTCCTTTGAAATCGATATCTCTTTAATTTCTAAAGAAGAATATAACCAAAACAAGAAATTATTTAAGAATGATATGGTCTTTGAGGGATCTAAAGTAGTTAATAATGTGGATAAAATTGTCGACCCAAAAAAATTAAAAGTAGAAAAGAAAATTGTTCAACATTTTATGGCAGAATCAGAACCGTCTACAAGTCTCATTCTTCTTAAAAACGAATTTCATAAAACATATATTTTATCCAAGACAATTGTGGATTTTATAAAAAGTCATAAGGGAGCAGAAAAATTAAATGCGGCAAAAATTTTAGAATTTTTAGAAAAAACTCATGATATTAAAGTAGATACACCATACTTAAATTATTTATTTGAAATTGTAAATCTTTACTTTGAAATTGAGGTTCCTACATTATATGATAGCTTTCTTGGATTCATTTAAGATTAATGTATAAGATTTAAAACCTTATATAGTGTATTCATCTAAATACACTGCTGTATTAAATGAACTATAAAGAAGTTTTAAATAAGTAATAATATGATATATTATTATAACTTAAAACCTCTCTATGCAGGTGTTTTAATGGTATTTTTTCAATTATCCATGGGTAGAATTATAGCGATATATGTAGCTAATAGTATCATTTTTACATTCTTTATTTTTCTTGCATATAAAATTCTCAAACAAAGTAAAAAAAAGCAAAATGTATACTTTAGCATGATGTATATTTCAGTTGCGATTGGAATTTTTATAAATTTCATCTATGCTCCCATGACTGACCCAAACCTAATTATTTTCTTAAACTTTCTTACAAATTATTTTATTACTCTTGGAACTATATTTCTAACTGTATTTGTATTAATCCTTTTAAAAACCGAGAAAGTTTTTACTACGATAAAACAATTTACTCTCATTCTTATCTATGCAATATTACTCTTTTTTATGATTGTAATCCCTGATGGCGTTGAAGTAGGGCCACATACCGGATGGTCTCCCCATTGGAGCTGGCCTCTTTTTATTTATGTAGCAATAGTCATAACATGTATGTCTGTAGGACCATCTCTCATTTATTCTATTAAATTATATAACAAATTCGAGGATGAATTAATAAAAAGGAAATGGAAATTTTTTATTATCGGGATGAGTGAACTCTTTGCTGTTCTTTATGGAACATTCTTTACCCATGCTCTTAATATTTCTCTAATCAGAAGCATATGGGCAATCATTGCACTGATATTATCTCTCACAGGGGCCTATTTAATTTATTATGGTGTAGCTAAAAAATTCAAAACTGATTGATTAATCTCTTACTGTGTAGTACTTTTTTTTTCTTTTATTTAATTGTACAACATCATGAGAGTCAATTTTATTTAGTAACAAGAAAAGAATAAAATAAATACAAAAGAATAATCATATTAAATTAACAATATTTTGAATATAATTGACGGATTAAGGTCAAAAAAATTTCTAAGAATTGTTGTTGAATAAAATAAATATCAAATTAAGGTAATTAATGCCACAAATTCAAATTAGATGTCCCTCCTGTAACACGAATGGAATTATAGAGGTAGAGGATAATGCTTTAAAAAATGTTACACGGGGGCTTTTAGCAGTTTATGTAAAAGTAAATACAATCTGTGAGCACTCATTTATCACATATGTGGATAAAAATTTGAAAATCCGAGATTATTTTATAACTGATTTTCAAATTGAAATCCCTGAAAAAATCCCATTTGAAAAAATTGAAGAACAGATTCCTGAATCTAAAATCATTAATTTAGATTTAATTAAACTTAATTTGCCTGCAATATTAATTACATATGTTATAAAATCCATTTTTCTTAAGAGGAAAATTGTATTAATTTTTGAAGAGGAATTTCTATATAGCCATATTATAAATTTTTTTAAATATATAACCCAAGATTTGTTTGAAATTAATATCTCTATAATCTCTAATGAAGAGTATAACGCAAATTCTAAAACATATAAAGACTTTATGGTGTTCGATGGGAATGAGATTATAAGAAATGTTAAAAAATCCATAAATCCGAAAAAATTAGCAGTAGAAAAACAAATCGTTTATAATTTTTTTTCTGAAGTTGATGGGGATTCGGCCCTAATTTTATTACGTAATGATATACAAAGGGCTTTTATGCTTTCAAAAGCTATTGTTGACATTATTCAAAATCAGAAAAGGGATGAAAAAATCAACATCTTAAAAATTTCAAAAGAATTGGAAGATACATATCAGATAAAACTAGATAGTAAGTATTTAAATCTTTTAATTGAAATTGTAAGATATTATTTTAAAATTGATGTTCCTAATATATCTCAAAGTTTTCTTAACTCTATTTAAACTCTAATTTTTAAAAAGCTACTTAATTTTTTCAAAATTTATCGCGGATAAGAAGAATTTTATATAAAAGTTCTACAATGCATATATTAATTTCATTTAAATTTATTTCATGGTGATAGATTTTAATGGTATTATGTCAAGTTACTACTGCTCGAATTATTCAAGTATATTTAGGTTATGGATCGATTACAGCTTTTTTTCTCTATCTAGCTTATAAAACATTTAAACAAGAAAAAAAAAAGTTAAACCTTGTTTTTAGTCTTATGTATATATCTACTGCAATCGGAATCATCATAACATTTATTTATGCGCCTATTACAAATCCAGAAATAGCCACAACCATGCATTATATTGCAATTTATTTTATTATTCTAGCGCCAATCTTCCTCTTACTTTTTACATTAATCTTTTTAAAAACTGAGGAAGTTTTTACAACTAATAAACAGTTTGCTTTAATTACGATTTATGCTTTACTCACAGCTATTATATTTCTCATCCCGAATGGAGTCGAGATTAATGAGAGTACTGGTTGGAATCCTCATTGGAGCTGGCCACTTTTTATTTATGTAGCAATATTATTAACTATGGTTTCTGATGGACCCTCATTATATTATTCATGGATGTTATATAAGAAATTTGATGATGATCAGCTAAAAAGAAAATGGAAATATGTTATTATAGGGATGAGTGAACTATATACCGTGCAATATGGAACATTTTTAGTACATGCAATTAATAATCCTACTTTACGTACAATATTTGCTCCAATTTCATTGATATTATCAATTACTGGTGCTTATCTCATGTATTATGGGTATGCGAAGAGATTTAAACCTAAATAAGATTAATCTTTTATTTAATGATTTTTATAACTTTTTTTTTATGATTCATAATTATCTTCCTTTTTTCTTAAATAATCATAAAGAGTATGGAAAAAGTTTATATATCTCATATTTAACTAAATATATAACATTAAAATTGAGGAGGATATTTAATGGCTATTGAACTTACTTTAGAGGATTTTTTACAGGGAAGTTTAGCTTTCATTTTTATCTTAATTTCTTTTATTGTAGCAATAAAATTATTGCTGAAATATTTTACACATAAGCAAAGTACGCTACTTTTCGCAGGATTGACATGGATTTTTATGGTATCCCCCTGGTTTAATACCGGTTTTAATTTCTTATATGTTTTTATAGCAGGAGTGTCAATGTCCGATCAATTATACTTCTTAATAGGTTATTTTTGGATTCCTTTTCCACTAGTGGCTTGGTTAGCTCTCTACACTGAATTTAAATACCAAAAATATCATAATAAGATAATCATCATTACCATTATTCAGGGTATAATTTATGAAATTATCTTTTTTTACTATTTATTCACCGATATATCTGTAATAGCGACAAAGAAAGGTATCTTTAATGATGAGTTAACGACACCATTTCTTATCTATATATTAGTTATTTTAGTAATTGCAATAATCACAGGATTTTCATTCGGGTTTGAATCTTTTAAATCAACAAATCCAGAAATCAAATTGAAAGGAAAATTCATTTTAGCGGCTTGGCTCTCCTTCTTTATTGGAGCACTTTTAGATGCGGGACTATTTGCATTTACTACATTTCTTTTGATTCTTGCTAGATTAATTTTGATGTCAAGTGCTATTGAATTCTATTTTGGATTCTTCTTGCCAAGATGGGTTAAAAAATTATTGATTAAAGAAGAAAATGTCTAATTCAATAATTGCAATTTTATTTGCTTTTAAAATATTATTTTAATAATTTTTTTTCTTTTGCATCTAATTCTAGCCAATCACTAATAGTTTTGAGTTGCTTCCGTGAAGAATTGCATAAAATCCTTAAAAAGGGTAGGAACTCTTGTACTGCCTCTATTGATGATATTTCATATTTCGCATTTAACTTATCAATCATGCTTCTCTCGGCGCTTGTCAATGAATATGATCCTGACGTGATATATCTTGGAAAAACAACTCGACGAAATCCTTTTGTTGGCGGACTTCTCTTACGAGATAAGGCAACTCCTCCAGCAAAAAGATCGTAAAAATAAGGTAATAAGGCCCAGTACTGATTTTTTCTGATCCTTCCGAAAATCTCGTCTGCTAATGATAGATTTTCATAAGCATTTGCGAGATCTTCATTAACATTCAAAAATGTGGGAAGATTTTCATTGACCCACTTGTACAAGAAATTATAATCTACGTCAGATTTATCAGTTAAATTACGCGCTTCCTCCAAAGTATTAACTTTTTGGAATAAATCTCGAATTAGTGCAAAAATTTCTTCAGTACTATCTCTATGCAGATTTAAAATTAACTCCTTAATATCCATACTCACTGATCCTTGACTTATAGCTTGAAGATCATTGATTACCCCTCTTAAATCACCCATATTCTTCTTAATGATTAATTGTAAATCTTCTGGAGTAAGACTAGAAATATGTTCTCGTTTGAGAATATTCTGAGCAATCTTAAAAACCTCTTCATCTGGTAAAGGATGCACTTCGAATCTTCGTATATTCTTGTAAAGATTTTGAAGGCTTTGTTTGTATTCATTAGAACACATAATTATAGGGAACTGAGTGCTTCCAATGAGATCCACTATTGTGGGGACAGCTCCTCGATCTTTTGTTCCATAAATACCATCTACCTCATCAATTAAGATTAATTTTTGTTTTGATTCGGTTATAAAATCCATAATTCCTCGAGATTTGACAGTCTCTTTTAATTTTTTTTCAAGAGTATCTCGAGTCCGTGTATCAGAAGCATTTGTTTCAATAACATCCATATTTAAGTCATGAGCCAAAGCATATACAATGGAAGTTTTTCCTATACCCGGAGGGCCTTCTAATAAGACCGCTGTTTTTTCAGGAGGAAGCTTTATTTCTTCTTTTTGTTCTTTTTCTACGGCTGTTCTATTATAAGCTCTTATTTTTTTATTTTTCTCATTTATGCTCTTGATTTCTTTGAAAAAAGTTCGTATAAAATTCGTTAATTCTTCTGCCAAATCAACTCGGTGACCTTCTACTTTCGCAGAGGGTAATGCCATTTCGTTCATGCTTTTTGGGCGGTATTTTTCAACCCAAGGCATCTCAACTGCTACTTTTGTAGGTTTTTTCGCTATTTCTCCCACCTGTTTTTATTATAAATTTTCTGAAAAGAGGCATAGTTTAGATAAGAGCGCAGATATTTGAATATCATTGTCTATCCCATCAAGAGCTCTAAAATCGGCATCTGCGACAAAATTAAGTAATTTAACTCGAGCATATTTACTCAATGGTAATTTATTCAATTCCTCAAGTAATAACTTAAATAGCTCATGAGCATTATATTTATAATTAGATATAATTTTTCTTGCTAATTCTCTTGCTTTTGGAAAATTACCATTTAATGTGAGTAGTAAAAGGCTCCTTATTATATCAATTTGAAATTTCTGAGCATTTTCGTATAGTTTTTCCAAACTTATACTGTTCCCACTTACGCTGCATAATTGCAATAAATCAATTGCTCGAGATATTTTTCCCTCAGAGAGTTTATAAAGAACCTCTATGACAGGAACATCAATTTGTAAAGATTCTTGCTGTGAAATGCTTATTATCAACTCTTTAAATGATTGAAAATCCACTTGAGAGATTAAAAAAATTTGGCATCGACTTACGATAGGATCTATTATACCTGAAATTTTAGTTGTAATTAAGATCATGCGACAATTTGTCCCATATATTTCCATTAGTCGTCTAAATCCTTGTTGATTAGAACCTAATGCCTCAAAATTTTTAACGATCAAGATTTTAAATGGGACATCTCCTAAAACCTTAAGTTGTACAAATGGTTTGACTTTAACTTTAAGAAAAGCAGGAGTAGTGATCCTCTTACCAGCTATACTTCCAATTTTACTTGTTGAGACATATGATCCCAATTTAGCCAAATTTCTTTCTTCTTCTGTTAAGGGTACATCAGCGTAAATTAATTTATAATTCGCAGTAAAATATCTTCCCAAAAACTCTTTAGAAAATAAGCTAGCAATAGTAGCTTTTCCGACACCTTCGGATCCGACCATTAATAAGTGAGGAAAGTTTCTTTTTTTAATTATATTTTTTAAATTTTTGATAACTTCCTGTCTTCCACATATCTCATCTAAGCTTTTGGGTAAATATTTTATACGCCATATGGGAATCATTTCACTCAAGCTTTTACTATCACTTGTTATATTTTATCGTTTTTTCTATTTACTCATTTTGTTAATTATTTCTGCCATTAAAGCCAATATTTGAATATGCTCATCTGCTCCTTGACTGATTCTATAATCTATCTTTCCTAAAAAATTATACAAATAAATGATTTCTTTTTGTTCAATTTTCAGCTTCGGTAAAAGACCTATAATTTGTCTAATGAAATTTCTACTATCAAAATTTTCAACTTCTATTAAGATTTCTTTTGTGCGAATAAAATCCATTGCCAAAATAGCTTCAAATAAATCATTTAATGTTGGTTTATCTACAAAACCAGAAATCTTTAGGATTTCATTAATATCTAAGTTTTCTAATAATTCCAGTGCCACTGCACTTTGGAGAGTATTTATCGCTTTTCTTAAATCTCCACCAGAGATAAAAAAGAGCGTTTCAAAAAAATCTTCAGAGCTCTTACCTGGAATCTTCAATTTTTCTTGTTTTGTAATATATTTTAACCTTTCTATTATCATTTCTTTGGAAAGACTTACAAACCTAAAAACAGCACACCTAGATATTATTGGATCGATAATACGATTAATGTAATTACACATCAAGATAAATTTTACTTGATTTGATGTTTTCTCAATGATTCTTCTTAAAGCTTGTTGTACTTGGTTTGGGATATTATCAGCTTCATCTAAAATCACGATTTTCAAGGATTTTTCTCCAATAATCATATTCTGATTCACGAAATCCTTAATAACTCCCCGAACATAACCCATTCTTACCGTATCCGACGCATTTAATTCTAAAAGATCTCTATAATAATGATCTCCCTTTAATAATGATTTTGCAATTATTAATGCGGTGCTTGTCTTTCCGGTCCCCGCTGGACCGGTAAAGATCATATGTGGCATATTACCGCTCATTACGAAGTCTTTTAGATTATTAATTACGATATTTTGACTTACAATATCATCAAAATCTTTAGGTCGATATTTTTCAACCCAAGGTACGTCTAAATTGAGAGTCATATTATTAATTCCTATTAAATCTAATCATCATTAGGATCATCTTTAGTAAGATCAAGTTCTAAAACTTCGTACACCTTCTTAAAGTGCATCTTTTCATATAATTTAGAGGCTTCTACAGCTTTATCTTTAATATTGACTTTAATTTTTTCAACTTTAATTCTTTTTAGATGTTCAAGTGCTTTCTTTAAGAGAAGCTCTCCTACTCCTTGACCCCGATATTCGCTTTTTAAGTATAATTGTTTAATATATCCTTCTGACATTCCAAAGGGATCAATTCTCAGTTCTGCAATAATCATACCGGCAACGTCATTATTATCTTCATTTACTGCTATTAAAATCCCATGTCTTTGTAATGGATCATATAATCTTCTTTGAATTCCCCAATCGAAACGTTTTGGATCAAATTTTTGTCCTAGTCCCTCAACTAACTGTTTAGTAAATTCTCTTAAAGCATCAATCTCATCTGGAGAAGCAATTTCTACTTTAATCAATTTTAAATCAGCTTCAAATTCTTAAATAGTTTCAAATTTTATAAGATAAATAAGTGATTTATATATTTTATTTATTTTAATTAATTAAAATTTTTTATTTATTTCAAAATAAATCATGTCTAACTTAATATTTTGACAAATTCTTGTTTAGAAAATAATTTATTAATTCTAAGAACGTAACTTTATATCAAACATGGATAAAATTAAAGAATCTAAATATTTAGCTATTGATCTAGGTGCTTCTTCAGGCAGAGTGATAGTCGGAACAATAGAAGAAAATAAATTAAAATTAGAAGAAATTTATCGTTTTCCAAATAGTAGTATTCAAATTGGTGAATCTCTTTATTGGGATCTTTTGTCATTATTTAAAGAAATGAAAAATGCATTATTGAAATATGTAAAAAAATATGGAACGTCATTGGAATCAATAGGGGTTGATACATGGGGGGTAGACTTTGTACTTTTAGATGAAAACAATGAACTTATTGGGCCTATGCATCATTATAGAGACAAAAGAACTGTTGGAATGATAGAAGAAATGTGCAAGGTTGTTCCTAAGCAGGAAATTTTTAATCAAACAGGTATCCAATTTATGGAACTTAATAGCTCTACTCAAATTTACTCAATGGTTAAGAATAAATCGCCCCGCCTGAAAATTACTAAGATTTTTATGATGCTCCCCGACTATTTTAACTATCTGTTATCAGGTGTTATAGTTTCAGAATTCTCAGATGCTACAACAACTCAACTCTATAATCCTGTCAAGAAAGAATGGGCATATGATATAATTAAAAAATTGGGACTAAAACCAGAATGGTTTCAGAAAATCGTGCCTGGAGGTACGATATTAGGCTCCATACAAGATTATATTGCAGAAGAAGTAGGTTTAAATAAAAGGACGAAAATAATTGCCCCCCTCACACATGATACAGGATCAGCATATGCAGCAGTGCCGGTTGATATGAATGAATATGAAGAAGGTGAATTTGGTATTTTAAGTTCAGGTACTTGGAGTTTAATAGGGGTTGAGTTAAAAAATCCTATAATTTCAGATAAAGCTTTAAGATATAATTATACGAATGAAGGCGGGATTAATGGAACGATTCGATTCTTAAAAAACATTACAGGAATGTGGTTAATTCAAGAATGTAAGAAATTATGGGAAAAAGATAATCTTAGATTAACCTGGGATGATATTGAGCGTGAGGCTCAAAAAGAGGAGAGCTTCCAATTCTTCATTAATCCTGACGATCATACTTTTATGAATCCAAGTAACATGATAAATGCTATCAAAAATTACTGTAAAACTACAAATCAAAAAATACCTGAAACTATCGGACAACTTTCAAGACCAATTTTTGAATGTCTTGCATTCAGATATAGGGAAGCAATAGAAAATCTTGAAGATACTACTGGATACAAAATAAGAGTTCTTCATATTATAGGGGGAGGGAGTCAAAATGCGCTGTTAAATCAATTTACCGCTAATGTATTAAATATTCCGGTAAAAGCTGGACCAATAGAGGCTACAGCTATAGGTAATCTCCTCGTTCAAGCACTTTCCTTAGGAAAAATAAAAACTATTATTGAGTTAAGACAAATTGTAAGAAATTCATTTCCGATTATAGAGTTCACTCCTAAAGATGTAAATAGATGGAATGATGGATATAAAAAATACTTAAAAACCATCAAATCATAGATTTTTTTTTTAGAAATGTTGTTTTCAAACTGTTCTTAAGTATTATGACTAACAACGCAAAAATAAATAATGAGATAAATTTATTGAAAAAAAGGTTTTATATTATCAATTAACGTGCAGAAACTCCGTCCCAAGCCTTTACTTCGGGATCAACATGACCACAAGCGGGACATTGCTGATTTACTTCCCAAGCTTCTAGTGCTGGATGAACGCGAGTATAAAGCCCGCCACACTTCTCACAAACTAAAAATTTAGCTCCACACCCATCACACATTTCTAGTGTGCCATTTTCAACAAATCTAAAGGTCCTTTTCATCCACTCATCATTAACGATTCTAAAACTTTTTCCACCGCATTGCGTACATTCCTTTTCGACCAAAATTATTTACCTTCTTTTTGCTGTTATAATTTATTTTTAATTAATTAGGGATTTGTATATGTAATAAATTTTATTTTTAAAAATTTTTAGTTTTCAAATTATTTATGTATTGCTAACTAAAATTAACCTTTATAGAGGAATGATTAAAGTCAATCTTTTTACATTGTCAATTTTTTAGTTGAACCTGTTCCTTTTACTTCGGGATTTACTCGTTCGAGTTCTCCAATCAATTGATACACTTTATCGTCATTTAGAGCTTCGCCGAATTTTATCAACATTTCCTTACTTCCAACAAATAATCCCTTTCTTTTCATTGGTTTGCCGTCATCAGTTAAGGGATTTACTTCTAAATGTAATAATGCTGGTCTTGTTTTTGTCGCAGGAACTTTTACAACAAATACCCCTTCAACTGGAGTTTCCATTTTTTCCCAATCCTTCCCACTCTTTAGGTGTTCTTTTAATTGAGCTTGTATATCTGCCACTTATTTCTCACCATAATTTTAATTATTATATTGTTTTATTTTTTACTGTAATTGTATTATATGTTACATATAAGATCTTATATATATATTTTTTTAAAAATTATTTTTGTCGGAATTACTGGGGTCTTTTTCCACTGAAATCTTAAATATCACCTCCATATATATATTATTATCGAAATTTTTAAAGATCTGGTGAGTAAAGTTATGAAATTAATATCTGTTAATTTGCCTGAAGCCTATATTAAAGTTTTAGAATTATTGGTATCCGAAGGAAAGTTTCCAAATCGATCTGAAGCAATTCGCGTAGCGATAAGAGATTTAATTAAAACAGAATATTTAATTGAAGAATCAGTTAAAAGAAATATCAGTCCTGCTTCAATAGAACAACAGATAGAGCATGAAATTCAAGATAAAATATTAGTCTAAATTTATTTTTTTTTTCCTATTTTTTAAGTTTCTTAAAATTTCTGTTCCATGCAAAATTTTAAATAAAATAAATTAAAAATTAGTAATCCTAAATTTGGTGGCCTTTTAATAATTTTTTAATTAAATCATAAGTTTATCACTTTTTTTCCATGAGTTCGCGAATTCTTCTCTTTCTTGCCTCCTTTCGAGCTGCAATCCTCTCTTTAAATTCCTCCTCTTCTTCTTTTAATGTTTTCTCCTTTTCTTCTAATTCTTCTTTTTTACGTTTAAATGATTCTTCTCGTGCGACTTGTTTATTTTCTAAGGTGCTAATATATCTAGTAATTGACATAATTTCACGAGACCATTCAGGACCAAGTTTCACAAAAATTTCTTTTGCCGTTGTGGCAAGATCTATTGCTTTCTTAAAATTATTGCGTCGCTCCTCTTTTTTACATTTATCCATGTATTCATATGCAAGTTCTGATGACAACTCTAAGGGTTTTCCTTCTTCTATTTCAATCCCCTCAATATCAGAGACATCTTTTAATTGTCTTTTCTTTTCAATTCCTTCTCTTAATTCCTCAATTTTCGTCTCAATTTGTTCAATATATTGAATGCCAATTTTAGTTTCTTTCAGATTAAAAACTGATTCATTTAATTCTGATATTGCTTTCATAATTCGATTCTTAAGTAATGAGACATGTGCTTTGTCTAATGCTATATAGGCAGATTTAAATTTCTCTATATTCTCATTTTCATCAGGTTCTTCTAATACGATAAGTGGAACATGGCTTTTATTTTTTAACACATGAATTTGATTGTTAACATCAACAATTTCTTTATCCCAGCCAACTCTTTCCATCATTTTAATGATATCTTTCAATTTTAAAACTCCTTTATTGTATTTACCATTCTGTATTTCAATATTGGCTCTTTCTAAGTTTTCTTCTATTCTGTCTTTAAGTTTATCAGAGACTCGTAATTTTTTCAATTTCTCACGCTTTTCTTTTATTTTCGCAGTTTCTAGTTCTTTTCTTTGTTGCTCTGCTTCTAGCAGCATATTTTCAAGATCTTGTTTCTCCTGCATTTTTTTCTGCTTATATTCTTCAAGTCTTTTTTGTTTTGTCTCCTCCATTTGTAAAGTTAACAATAATTCGTTGTTAATTCGATTTACTTCGTGAATCCAATCTAATTCTTTAAAAATTTCTTGTGCTTCTATATAAGCATCATAAGCTTCCCTAAATTTCTTTTTCTCTAAAAGTTGGGTACCGTCCTCAAGGAGGGCATAAGCCCTTTCGGAAGCTTGACTTTCTTTTTCTTTTTGTTTTTGAATCTTTAGCATTTCTTCTCTTTGAAGTTCTTGCTGTAGTCTTTCCAACTCCTTAGTTTTAGTTATTTCTTCTTCTAGCTCCATCTCTAAACGTCTCTTTTCTGCTTCCTCTTCTTCAATTGCCTTTTCTCTAAGTTCAAACTCCTTCTTTTTCCTCTTTATTACAGCTATCGATTCCTGAACCATTTTAAGTCCTTCTGCCCAATTAATCTCAGATATTATGTTCTGACTCTGTTCGTATAATTCAATTGCAGAATCAAAATAATCTTGGTCTAATTGTCTTCTTGCTTGATCCATAAGACTAAATGCCTTAAATTTTTTGGACTCTAACTCTTTTTCTTGTTCTCTTTTTGCAAAAAGTGCCTCTTCTTTTAATTTTAATTGCTTCATCTCCTTTTCTCTTTGCTTCTTAAGGATACGTTGTTGTTCCTCCAACTCGCGTTTTTGTTTTTCGATTTTTTTGGTTTCTAAAGCTCTTAATTTCTTATCTGCTTCCATTTTTTCTTTATAATAATTTATCGTGTTTATAAGGTCTATTGCTTGATCCTCCCATCCAATTTCTTCAAAGATGGTTCGAGCATTGCGATACATTTTTATAATCTCTTCGAAAGGAGGTTCTGGGAATATGCCGTCTTTAAGATCTAACTCATATCTTTTTGCCATACTTTCAGCATTATCGATTATTTGAAACGCTTCATTTGATAACTCTTCTTGTTGTCTTTTTTGTTCTTCTAATGCCAAAGCCTTCTTTTCCCTTTCTCTCTGAGCTCTCTCTGCTTTTGATTTTACAGCTAAAGGTCTAACTATTTCTCTTTCAGCTTTACTTTTTTCAAATGCTCGTAATTTTTCATCTTTTTCTTGCTTATCTTTGTAATAATTTATAGTGTTAATGAGTCCATTTGCTTCATTATCCCATTGATTGTCTTGAAATATTTGTCTTGCTTGTCTATATAATTTTATCGCTTCCTCGTAAGGACTTTCAAATTGTAAGATGTTCTTTTCTACTTTTAGCCTTAATTCATATTCTTTCACTAATTTTTCTGCTCTATCAATAAGAGAAAAACCATCATCAAAAAACTTCTCTTTCTCTCTTTTTTTAGCCTCTAATATCTTTATTTTACTTTCATCAATTGCTTTAGAATCTTGGGTTTTTAGATATTCCATGAGTTCTCTGCTTTTAGTTTCCTTTTGCGCCTCAAATTCTCGTAATTTATTATCTTTTTCTAACTTCTCCTCATATAATTGGATTTGGCTATTAAATACGAAAGCCTGGTCTATCCATCCTTTTTCCTTAAGATTCTGATATACATCTTTATAGATATTAATAATTTCGGGATAGGGACATTTTTCTTCAAATTTCCCTTGTCGTATAGCAAATTCATATTTTCTTGCTGTCTCCTCTGCTCGGTCAACTTTCGAACTTATCTCTCTCTGAAAATTTTCTTCTTCTGCTAAAGTTTCGTATTTCTCTTCCACAGCTTTTATTCTTTTCGCTTCACCCTCTAATTCTTGCTCAGCTTTTATTAAAAATTGTTCCTCAAAATCTTTTTGTTTCTGTAGTTTTAACCTTTCAATTTCTCGCAATTTTTTATCTTGCTCGTATTTATCTTGATATAACTGAATTTGTCGCCGATAAATAGCAGCTTCATCACTCCATCCCTTTTCTAAGAGTTTTTTCTTTACTTGTTCATAGAGTTCTATTATCACGGAATAAGGACAAGATTCCTCAAATTTCCCCCTTCGAAGTGAAAGCTCATACTTTCTTGCCATTGAATCTGCCTCATCAACCATTTTCGCGATTTCGTTCTCAAAATTTTCTTCTTCAATTTCTCTTTGATATTGCTCCTCTACTGCTTTTAATTTTTCTAAATCTTCTTCTAATTGCTTATCCTCTTTCTGAATCTTTCGAAGTTCTTCAAATTCTTTTTGTTTTTGGGCTTTTTGAGCTTCAATTTCACGAAGTCTCTTATCATTTTCTAGTTTACCTATATAATAATTCACCTGTTTAGTATAAATATTCGCTTGCTCAGACCAGCCTCTTTCAATTAATTTATTCTTTGCTTCTGTGTAAAGATCAATTATCTCTTGATATGGACAGTTTTCTTCGAATTTTCCTAGTCGGATGGCAAATTCATACTTTCTTGCCATTTCTTCCGCTTGATCGACCATTTTAGCAATTTCATTTTCAAAATTCGCATCTTCTAATTCTTTTTGATATATTTCTTCTGCTAATTTTAACTTTTCCAAATCTGCTTTTATTTGTTTGTCATCTTCTTTTATCTTAATAGAATCCTCATATACTTTTTGTTTTTGAGCTTTTTGAGCTTCTATCTCTCTTAATTTTTTATCTTTTTCTAACTTCCCTAAATAGAGATTTATTTGCTTCGCATAAATTAAAGCTTGTTCAGACCAACCTCTTTCAACTAATTTATTCTTCGCATCAGAATAAATCTCAATTACTTCCTGATAAGGGCATATCACTTCAAACTTTCCTTGTCTAATGGCAAATTCATATTTTCTTACCATTTCTTCAGCTTTATTGACCATATTTGTTATCATAGTTTGGAACTTTTCATCTTCAAGTTCCTTTTGATATTGAATTTCTGCGGTTTTTAATTTTTCTTCGTCCTTCTTTAGCATTTTCAACTCTTGCTTGGATTTAAAAGTTTCTTCAAACTCTTTCTGTTTTTGAGCTTTTTGAGCTTCTATCTCCCTTAATTTTTTATCTTTCTCTAATTTTCCTAGGTAAAGATTAATTTGTTTAGTATAATTGTTGGCTTGCTCAGACCAGCCTCTTTCAATTAATTTATTTTTTACTTCGGTGTAAATGTCAATTATTTCTTGATATGGACAGGTTTCCTCAAAATTCCCTTGTCGTATTGCAAATTCATATCTTCTTGCTATTTCTTCTGCTTTATTAACCAATTCAGTAATCTTCTTTTGAAATACATCTTCTTCAAAATCTTTGCGATGTCTTTCCTCAACTTCTTTTAAGTGGTCTAAATTTGTCTTTAATTGTCCATTTTCCGTGCTTGCTTTGATGAGTTCTTCATATTCCAATTGTTTTTTTAATTTTTGACCCTCAATCTCTCGTAATATTATATCTTTTTCTAATTTTTCTTTTATTAATTTAATCTGGTTACCATAAATCATTGCCTCCTCTTTCCAATCTCTCTCCAGTAATTGTTTTCTAATATCTTCATAAATTTCAATTACATTTTGATAGGGAGGCTCTGATTCGAAATTTCCCTTTTTAATTTCCGCTTCATAATCTCGAATCATTTTTTCTGCTTTAGTAACTTTTCCATCAATCTGGTTCTGAAAAGTTTCATCTTCAGCCTCTTTCTTAATCCTCTCTTGAGCAAAAAGTATTTTTTTATATTCAGATCTCTTACGTTCTCCTAATTTCATCGCTTCTAAATGTGCCTTTTCTTTCTCGGTCTTGTGAGCTTCAATTTCTCTTAAGAATTGGTCTTTTTCTAATTTATCGTTAAGTATTTTGATTTGATTCTGATATATTATTGCCTGATCGTTCCAATTACGCTCAATTAGCTTTTGTCTGATATCTCTATAAACCTTTATCACATCCTTATAAGGAGGTTCTAGGTTGAAATTTCCTTTCTTTATTTCAAGCTCATAATTTCTAATTAATTTCTCTGCTTCAGATATCTGACTTTCTATCTGGTTCTGAAAAATTTCGTCTTCTAACTCTTTTCTTAATTTCTCATCAGCAGCTTTCAATTTTTTATGCTTAGACTTTTTACGTTCACTTAATTTCATTGATTCTAAATATTCGGCGTCCTTTTGTTTTTTCTGAGTTTCAATTTCGCGCAATCGCTCATCATGAGTTTGTTTTTCTCTTAATAGCTTAATTTGATTTGAGTAGATATTTGCTTGCTCATTCCAGTTACGCTCCAATAATTGTTTTTTAATATCTTCATAAACTTCTATTACTTTTAGATATGGAGGTTCTGATTCGAAATTTCCCTTTTTAATTTGAATCTCATATTCTCTAATCTGATTTTCTGCCCTTGTGACTCGTTCAGTAATCTGATCTTGAAATTGTTCATCCTCCATATCTCTCATTAATTTATCTTCTACTGCTTTCATTTTGCCCTCATCGATTTTTCGTTTTTCTCTGAGCTTTAAAGAGTCTTGATATTCTTTCTCTTTTTCCCTTTTTTGAACCTCAATTTTCCGTAACTTTTCATCTTGTGTGATCTTCTCTTGAACTAGTTTAATCTGATTTAGATATATATTCGCTTGTTCATTCCAATTATGTTCTAATAATTCCTTTCTAATCTCTCTATAAATCCCCAACACGTTTAGATAAGGAGGTTGTGATTCGAAATTTCCTTTTTTAATTTGAATCTCATATTCTCTAATCAGATTTTCTGCCTTAGTAACTCGTTCAGTAATCTGATCTTGAAATTTTTCATCCTCCAAGTCTCTCATTAGTTTATCTTCAACAGCTTTCATTTTGCTCTCATCGATTTTCTTTTCTTTCCTGACTTTTATTGCTTCTTGGTATTCTTTATCTTTTTCTATTTTTTGAGCTTCTAATTCTCTTAGCTTCTGGTCGGACACTTGTTTGTCTTTTACTAATTTGATCTGATTTAAATATATATTCGCTTGCTCAATCCAGTTACGTTCTAAAAATTGTTTTCTAATATCTTCATATATTTCTAAAACATTTTGATAGGGGGGTTCATTATCAAAATTCCCTTTTTTAATTTGAATCTCATATTCTCTAATCAGATTTTCTGCCTCAGTAACTCGTTCAGTAATTTCATCTTGAAATTTTTCATCTTCCATATCTCTCAATAGTTTATCTTCAACTGCTTTCATTTTGCCCTCGTCGATTTTCTTTTCCTTCCTGACTTTTATTGCTTCTTGGTATTCTTTATCTTTTTCTATTTTTTGAGCTTCTAATTCCCTTAGCTTCTGGTCGTTCGCTTGTTTCTCTTTTATTAATTTGATCTGATTTAAATATATATTCGCTTGCTCAATCCAGTTACGTTCTAATAATCTATTTCTAATATCTTCATAGATCTCTATTACCTCTTGGAATGGGGGCTCTGATTCGAAATTTCCTTTTTTTATCTCCAATTCATAATTCCGTAAAAGATTTTCCGCGTCAGTTACTTTTTTATCAATATCTTCTTGTAATTTTTCGTCCTCAAACTCTTTTTTATATTTTTTTTCTACTGCTTTTAGCTTTTCAATATCAATTTCTTCTTGTTTTTTAATTTTGAATGAATCTTGATATTCTCTCTCTTTTTCTCTTTTTTGAGCCTCAATATTACGTAACTTGTTATCTTGTGCTTGTTTCTGATTTAAAATTTTGATTTGATTTGAATACACATTTGCTTGCTCATTCCATCCTTTTTCAAGCAACTGCTCTCTAATATTAGTATAAATCTCTATTACATTTTGATAAGGTGGGTTAATATCGAAATTTCCTTTTTTAATTTTCAACTCATATTCTCTGATTAATTTATCCGCTTCTGTAATTTGCTCATCAATTTGTTTCTGAAATTTCTCATCTTCAAATTGTTTTTTGTATTTATCCTCAACTTTCTTCAGTTTTTTTATTTCAGATTCTTCTTTCTGATTGTCTTCGTCCATTTTTCTCCACTATTAATTGGCATTTTATAAGAATTATATATTAATATAATAGTTTAGGAATTCTTAAAAATTCCCTATGATTCATGAAATCTATTTTAAAGATATATAAGTTAAATTATCTTTTAGAAACTAGAGAAAATTTAAAGCATATATAATTTACTTTTATTCGATTTCTTGTTACTTCAATTGAATATCTTTAAATATAAAAATTAAGATCTATATTTCGTTTTTCCAAAAAGGATTTTATCTTTGCAATTTATGAGCCTCAATATCCCTTAAAATTTTATCGCGTTCATATTTTTCAGTGTAGACCTGAATTTGGCTCACATAAATCATTGCTTGGTCCTTCCAACCTTTTTGAAGTAGCATCTCGCGCAATTTTTCATAGATTTCTATAATTTTAAGATAGGGTGCTTCCAATTCGAGAAGTTTTTTCTCTCTTATAGCTTTCTTTTTTTTAGCTTCATAATCTCTTTCCATTTTATCAGCTTCTTCAACTAAGGAAGTAATTAAATTTTGAAATTTTGCCTCTTCAATCTCACCCTTATATTTACTTAAGATTTTCTCATCGAGGTCTTTTAATTTTTCAGCATCATCAGCTTTTAATTTCAAGGAATCTATATAGGCTTTTTCTTTTTCTTTTTTTTGAGCTTCAACTGCCCTTAATTTATTATCGTTCTCCAGTTTTGAATTATAAATCCTGATTTGGTTAGTGTAAATATCAACTTGATCCATCCATTCCCTTTCTATTAATTTTTGGCGAATTTCAGTATAAATATCTATTACTTTCTGGTATGGCGGATCCACTTTAAAGTTCCCTTTCTTTATCTCTAATTCATAATTTCTTACCATTTTTTCAGTGTTTCCTACAGTTTCAGTTATAAAATTTTGGAATTTCTCATCTTCAAACCCTTTTTTTAGCTTAGCTTCAATGCTCTTAAATCTCTCTTCTCTCTTACTATCTTCTTCTAATTCTCTCGTTACTTTCCCTGTTCTCATTATATCTTGGTATTCTCGATCTTTTTTAGCTTTCGTGGCTTCTAATTCCCTAATTTTTATATCTTTTGTCAATTTCTCTTTGTATATTTGGATTTGATTTGCATAAATTTTTGCTTGGTCAACCCATCCTCTTTCAATAAGCAATTTGCGTGCTTCTTCATACATTATTATTACATCAGGATATACACATTGGTCTTCGAATTGACCATCTTTTAACGCTCTTAATTTTTGTGATTCATATTCACGAGCCATTTTATTCGCTCTGTTCACCAGATCTGTAATCCTTCTTTGCAGTTCTTCATCCTCAAATTCTTTTTTATATCTCTCTTCAACAGATTTTAATCTCTCAATCTCTACCTCTAATGTATCTCCCTCCTGCGCTACCCTTTTTTCCGCAATTTGGTCACTTGGTTGTGTATAAGCTTTTGAATTTACTGTGAAGTCAACTTCCTCTTGTTCTTTCTTGGGTTCTCGTAGAAATTTAGCTTTAGAAACATAACATTGTTCAATTAATTTATAGATATTTTCAGCTTCAGAACTCCGATTATTCTCATTAAGTATTGTTATTGCTTCATCATACTTACTAAGCGCCTCTTCAAATTTATGTGTCTCAACAAGTGCTTTTGCCACCTCAACTAGTTGTTCTGCTGTCGGAGCAGAGGTCGTCTCAGATATCTTTTGTTCCGGAGCCATTTTAATTATTTCTTTTTCTTGATCTGCTGAAATTGCTCCTGCTACTGAAACGATTTTATCTTTATCAGTTTCCTTCTTATCATCATCTTTCTTGTTTTCTTTTAAATTATATATTTCTGCAATCTTTTTTCTTAAAGCATTTACCTCTTCTTCTTTGTTAATTTGCTCATATAATCTTAGAGCTTTTCGCAAGATTTCAATAGAATCATCATATAATTTCAAATCTAACAAGGAGATTGCATGTCGTGCTAATTCTAAAGCTTCTTGATTTATTTTTTCTTCCATATTCCTCATATTAGATATTATTTGTTCCGAATAGGCAAATAGATGACACTAAATTTTTTTTTCCTCAACAATTTATTCCTGATTGATAACCTAATTCAAATAAAATAAGTTATTAATAAAGAGCTATTAAACCTAATTCTATTCTTCTATTATATTAAATAGTTTTTTAATATTTTAAACTTATTAGTTATGATATAAATTGAAAAGTATAAAAATTTTATAGAAAATCGAAATTATAGTATAGGAAAACAGGACTAAGATAATTTATATTGAGCTAAAGCTCAAAATCCTTGAAGTTTCTATTAAGAACTTCATCACAAATCTGTCCGCCCTCGCTAGTTAAAATCCATCCAGAGGACTCTTGCGTTATAAGCCCTAAATTCTCAACCTCATTTAAAATTTTTTTAATTTCCGCATCAGTTTTATGAATATTAAAATCAACATTTAAACTTAGGATAATATCATCAATTTTAACAGGACCACCAAGTTCATCTTCCATTACTCCGATAGCTGCGATAATTTCTCTTTGTTCTAACATCGTTTTATCCATTTTTCCAGATACTTCATCAAGAAGCCACGGATGTTTAGCTAACATCTTTTTAATTTTTGATTCGTCTCCAGAACGAAAAATAGCCTCAAATTCTTCTCTTATTTTCTTTTTTTTCTTCCCCATTGAGGTTACCTTGATTTTTTAGGATTCTCCTAGAATAACTCTTAGTTATTATAATATTTTTTCTTAACACTAATAAATCTTAACTTATTAGATTAAATTCAAGTTATTAATTTAGGTGTAATTAATTTTAAAGATTATATAATTAAATGATTTGAAAAAAAGAGCTTATATTAATTCAGATATGTATTTCCCAACTTCTTCTTTTGAACATAATTTAAACTTTTTATCCTCTGATTTAATATAAGCAATCCTAATATTTTCTTTACTTAAATCTTCATCAATAGATTCTTTGAGAGCATTGAGAGCTAAATTTATAATATCACTAAAACTCATATCTTCTTTATAGTTGTTTTGAATATATTCCCTTGCTTGAGCTTCCCCACTTCCCAATGCATACGCTTTATAAGGTCGATATATTCCACTCGGAGATGTAGTATAAATCTGGGTACCAGTACTATCAACGGCAATAAAAAACAATGAACATCCAAAAGGCCTAATGCCTCCGTATTGAGTATATATTTGTTTTAAATCCGCAATAGATTTAACCAGCATATTTAACCTAACCGGTTCATCATAAGTTAATCGGAAAGATTGTGCTTGGACTCGAGCATAATTTATTAATACTCTTGAATCCGCGTGTAATCCTGAAATTGCCACGCCAATATGCTCGTCAACCTGAAATATTTTATCTATGGAATCCGGATCCATTAATTTTGAAGGAATTTTAATTTGAGCGGCTAAGCATACGCCTTCCTTAGATCCAATCGCAACGGCTAAGGTACCACGTCTTACTGCCTCTAATGCATATTCAACTTGATATAGGCGCCCCTCTGGACTAAAAACTGTAAGGGCCCGATCATATTTAATTTGTCCACCGCCGAACATAATTATACATCTAAATGTTTTTTGTTTTAAATAAGTAATTTCTTACTAATTAGAAATTATTACAGAATTTTAATTTATTGATTATAAAAAATTATGATTTATATCTTGTTTGATGCTTTTAAAATTGCTAACACTGTGTCTTTGAAGACATCTTCAACTTTTAATCCATCTTTAGCACTTGTTTCATAATATGAGAGTGCTTGTAATTCGTTTTTTAAAGATTCACCATCTTGTAACGCTACCTCTCTGTTGCCTGATTCAGCTAAATCTAATTTATTTCCCACTAAAATGCTGGGTCTTCCCGCTACAACTTTTTCCACTTCAGTTTTCCAATTAAGTAGATTAGAAAATGAACTCCTTCGAGTTAAATCAAACACATATATGATCCCTGTAGCACCCCGATAAAAGGGTGGACGAACAAAAGAGAAATGTTTTTGACCCGCTAAATCCCAAATTTGTAACTTGATGTTATATTGAGGAAATTCAGCTAATTCTACAGATTTAGTAGAGAAATTACTTCCTATTGTCATTATATAATTCTCTTTAAATGAATTCTCAGTATATCTCAATACCATTGAAGTTTTTCCGACTCCACCATCGCCTACAACGCATATTTTATATATGAAACTTTTCGAGGCAGACATGATTATCAGTGAAATATTATGCTCATATTTAAATTATAATATATTATTATATCCAATAAATAATAGTATTTTATTTTATATTTTTGCAATTATTGGTATTATTTATGAGTTCCCTCGAAGATAAAATTGAAAAATTAAGCCAACTCATTATTGATTCTAAAAATATTGTAATTTTAACGGGAGCGGGAATGAGTACTGAATCTGGTATTCCAGACTTTAGAAGCCCGGATACTGGCCTATGGAACAAAGTAGATCCTGAAAAATATGCTACGATACACTCTTACGTCGCAAATCCCGGAAGGAATTTGAAAATGATGCTTGATTTGGGAACGAAGATTTTTAGGGCAAAACCAAATAAAGGCCATAAAGCTATAACTAAACTCCAAAAAATGGGAAAATTAATAGGAGTTCTTACTCAAAATGTTGATGGTTTGCATCAAAAGGCTCGTACTCAGAATGTTGTTGAGTTACATGGAACAGTGAATGAAGCTAAATGTATGAGATGTAAGCGTGTTTTTCCTATAACAGAGATGATAAATCAAGTAATGAAAGGAGCTATGAATCCTTCCTGTGGGATATGTTTTGGATTATTAAAACCAAACGCTATATTTTTTGGAGAACCTTTAGAATCTGAGAAACTTATGAAAGCAGATGAAATGATTGCGAAATGTGATCTTTTGATCGTACTAGGAAGTTCCTTATTAGTCTATCCAGTTGCGTTTTATCCTCGCAAAGCGTTATCCTTAGGAGCTAAATTAGCTATCATAAATATCCAAGAGACTGATTTAGATGATGATGCAGAAGTCGTAATACACAAAAAAATTGGGGACACATTGCCAAAAATAATTGAGTTAGTCGAAAAGAGAATTAATGCATGATTTAATTCCTTAGAGGACCTTAATATTGAAAAAAAAAATTTAATTTTATTGAGAGTTAAAAAATTTTTTTAATTTTGATTATTATTCTCCAGTTATTTTCGTAGTACTTTCTTATCAACCTTGCCTACAGCAGTAAGAGGAATCTCTTCCATGATATGAACTTTTTTGGGAACCTCGTAAGGAGAACACTTCTCTTTGGCGTAATTTACGATATCTTCTTGTAATTTTTCTTCGTTTCCATCATATTCGAATTCGGGATCAAGTTGAATGTATGCGTTTACAATTTCAGAACCCGGACGGTCGGGATTAGGTTCTCCAATAAGAGCAATCATCCCTATTGCTGGATGTTCGGCTAAAACGTCCTCGACTTTACTAGAGAATACTTTAAAACCACCAACAATGATCATATCTTTTGTACGATCCACGATTTTTAAGTATCCATCTTCGCCTATGAGTGCTACATCTCCCGTGTGCATATATCCATCCGCATCAATAGCTTTTTTGGTTTCTTCAGGTTTGTTGTAATATCCTTGCATGACTAATGGCCCCTTTACACAGATTTCTCCTGGTTCTCCTATAGGTACCACCTCTCCTGTGTCTGGATCAATTATTTTTAATTCTACGTTCTGAATAGGCATTCCAATCGTACCTAATTTCTTTTCTCCTAAGGAAGGATTCATTGTTGAGACCGGAGATGTCTCCGTCATCCCATATAACTCTAATAGCTTGCCTTCCCCTATTATACTCTCTAATTCTACTTGAGATTCTTTAGGAAACGGAGACGCGGCTGAGATACACGTTCCTAAGTCGGAATGATCCAAATCTTTAAACTTAGGGTTTTTGATTAGCATTTGATATAAGGAAGGAACGTTAACTAAATTGGTTGGATGGTATTTCTTCATCTCTTTTACGATATGGTTTGTATCTCTCGGGTTTGGAATTTATACTAGAGAGACGCATGTTCTCTCAATTAATATTTGCGTCCACCCGAAGTATACGGCACTTTCGGCGACCGTTAATCCGGCTATGTGAAACATAGGGAACCCAGAGCATAAAACACCTTTTCCAAATTCCCATTGAAGCCACTCTGAAATGCTTAAAATATTAGACGCGACATTTCTATGAGTTAACATAGCTCCTTTTGGCGGACCCGTCGTCCCTCCAGTATATTGAATCCAACCTATATCGTCTGGAGTTAATTTAACGTCTGGTGGATCAGAAGAGAATTCTCCTTTTAATACATCCTTGTGGAAATCTAGTACAGTTTTTCCCTCTAAAGGTGTGACTTTTCCCTTTGGTATTTTACCTAAAGCTTTACCAAGCACTTGAATTACTTTTGGCAAGAACGACCCGACACTTGTGGTAATAATAAGTTTGGTTGAACCTAATTTTGAAGCAATTTTTGTAATGTGCCCCGCAAAAATTGCATCTAATGTCACCAACGCTACTTGTTTTCCCCCTGAACCTAGATCGTTTAACTGATATTCGATCTGTAGGGCAGACAGAAGGGGCGAGACACCTGAAATTATGCATCCCGCACGTAGAGCGCCAATTAATGAAACTATATACTCAATAGTATTTGGTAAATTGATACCAACGACATCTCCCTTTTTAAAGCCATTTGCGACGAGCATATTTGCAAATTTATTGGCCATTTCGTCTAATTCTTTGAATGTTATTTCAACGCCTAAATACGCTAACGCGATTTTATCTGGATAATTCTGAAACGCTTTCTTAATCATGTCAACGTAGGTCGTTTCGAATTCTTTAGGATCTAAGTCCTTAACGTGCGGATCCCAATTTTTCTTCCAAAATTTATCACTATACGACATTTTCGCTAGTAACCTTTTTTTTGTTTTAAAATTTTTACATTATTTTCTAATTTTTTAAATAAAGCAATTGTTACTAGTTAATATTGATAAAATCAGTTATAAAGTTTTAATTTTAGAGTCTTCAATTTAGATTTGATCAATTTTTCTTTTTTTGTAAATATTGGTTGCTTAAAAAATCAAACAAATCAATTTCTAGCATTATATATGTTAGATTATCATTTGAGTTTGAGTAATTAAAAAATAGAGTTATAAATATCTTTTAGAGTGTATTAATTTATATAATCTAATTCTTAAGTTAATATTAAGATTAAAAATTTTCTTAGGTTAAACTAACCGTGGTTGAATATTATTGTCATTATTGCAATAAGAATGCAAATGCAAATAAAAAGAACTCGCCAATATGCAAAATTTGCGGGTTTTATATGTCATCGGGGGCTAAGTTAGATGAGGAAATTTTGAGAATCCAACAAGAGAGGATGGGATATTGTAAAAAGTGCGGGAAAGAGGTGTATAGTGTTCCAATAAAAGTAATTAAGGATGTAGTACGACATCGGTTTAATCAAGAAATTCATATTGTCGAGGCTGATCGTAAAAATGTGAAAAGAATGAAGCTTACCGATAGCAAATTCTTATACGTAACAATTGTAATGATTCCTGTGTTTATCGTGGTATCAATGATTTTGCTGTGGTTAGGGTTGTTGCTAATCGGAGCGTTTACAGTGGCGTTAATTTTGGATTATCACAACAAAAGCAAGTTAAAAACAGATTTAGTAGCTATACGAGATAATAAGATTAAGAATTTGACCGAAGAGAAGCAAAAAGCGTTAAATGAGCTTTCGAAAGCTGAGCAAGATTATAAAAATTTATGTAGTGTGTGCGATGGGGGGGTAAAACCTCGTTAGGCATTCTTATTTTTCTTTCTAACTTTTTTTATATTAGGTATGATTTATGAATTTGCGATCTAGTGGTTCACTAAATTTAGCTAAAATAAGGATAAAAATAATTGAAAGATAGTAAAATAAGCAGACCTGAAAAAAGTTAAAGAAACAAGCAAAAAAATAGTAGGATAATTTCACAAAAAAAAGCGAATAATAAATTAAAATTATAAAATTTTTTTTTAAAAATTTACAGTCTATTTCTTTAATTAACCATATTCAAGAATTATTAATTTTTACATTCCTTTCTCTTAAAATCTTTATTGAACTATTAAAAGCATTAAAATTTTCTAAATTTATCCAAAGTCTTTTTAATGAATAAAAATAGGTAAGCGAATCAGGGAGTTTTCTGAAATTATTAAAACTTATATCTAATTCTTCAAGCGAATTAAGATCTGATATTGAAGCTGGTAAGTTTAGTAAATTGTTTGATCTTAGACCAAGCTTTTTAATTGACACAAGATTTCCCATAGATTCTGGCAATTCTGTCAAATTGTTAAAATTCAAGATCAAAGTATGAAGTGTTTTGATATTTCCTATGGAACTAGGAAGATATATGAGATTATTCCTATTTAAAAATAACTCTTTTAACTGACCAAAATCACCTATAGTATCTGGAAGAGTCTCTAACTGATTCCATCCGAGATTTAAAGATTCTAGTGAATCTAATTCTATAACAATCTCGGGAAATACTTTAAATTGATTAGAAAATAAATCTAAAGATCTTAATGAACACAGATTTAAAAAAGTATCTGGTATGACACTTAATTGATTCCTTCCTAGTAAAAGCTCTTTAAGAGAAGTAAGCGAATCTAATCTATCAATTTTTGCCAAATTATCAATATATCTATTTCGCAAATCTAATCTATTATTTAATACAATTCCATAAATTTTCCCTTTGAATAATACATAATCTAATCCAATTTCGTCCAGTATTGGTTTTAGCTCTCTTGTAGTAAAATTATTATATATTGGATCTTGGAGTAAATAACTTACATCATCAAGAGAATTATTTCTAATTTTGACTATAATCTCATTTTTAAATGTCTTTCTTGCAATCGTATCTCCTTTATTGGAAAGCTCTTCTAATATAGGAAATGCTAACTCTGATTGTAATAAATTGATATTATACTTGTTATCGACCCATTTTTTAAGTCTCTGATAAAAATATCTAAAAATTTCAACATTTGTGAGACTTTCGATTGAAAATATATCAGAATCTATTAATCTAACTAAATCTTCTATAAAAAGTAAACCTTTAATGAATAAATTTATATTATTGCCTACCAACTTAAGAGTAATTAAATCATTAACTTTTTTACTTATAATACCATTAGACATAATTGAGTCTGATTTCAATAATTACAAATTTATTTTAAGACAATAAAATCAATATTAATATTTAACTATTTAGCCCATTTTAGGTTATAATAACTCATCATTATAAAAGAAATAATAATCATATTCATGATGCCCGAGATAATGATTTTCTAAGAAATCACGGATTTTTGTTATAGATCTAGTTCTGAACCTTGACCTTAGAACACCTCTTAAATACCCAATCGCCTTGTCTATGACTTTTGGACCATCCCTGTCCAAACCAAGTTCTTGCGCTTTATCATCAATGAATCCGAGTTCATCAGCTATTTGAACTAAGCTAAGTGGTTTACCGTTATTATCTCTATAACGTATAAGGTTTTCTAGAAAAGGCTCTAAATAAATATGTCGCATTTTTGTCAATGGTCGATAGACAATAGCTTTAAGCTTATAAGAAATCCTTGTTATAGGATCTATCTCATATTTAAATGTATCAAAATATCTATTAAAAAGATGAGAAATATCGTCAGCCTCATAAAAGTCGCCTTTGTTCTCCCCTTCTTGCTTTCTAATACCTAAGGCCTTTAACCTATCAGCAATCTGATCTCTAGTTAACCCCTCCTTTACAAACTCTAATAAATAAGATCTAATAAAAAGATGTGAAGGATTATAGTTAACAATATCAAGGCAAGTAGCGACACATTGCGCAACTATAGTTCTTTTTCCAAGTAATGAATCACCTCTCCCTAGATCATCAAATCTAAAGAAATGATTAGAAATTTCTCTATCTGTCTTTCCTTGAGCACGTAGGGATTCTAAAATGGGTTTTATGTATATTTTCATTTGATCTTCATAAGACTTTTCAAACCACTGATAAACTCTATTTTGAAGAGTTGTATATGATACTCCTATAATGGCGGCAGCATGTGTTAATGGCACCCCTCGCTTCATTAAAGAAATAACAAGATCTAAATCAATATTTTTAAAATTCTCTGAAGGACTATCGATTAAATCCCCCACAATTTTATTATATTCTAAGTTGATATTTAAGTCATAACCTTTTTGATTTATCTTTCTATTATAATAAATTGTCCAAAACTCTTCTGATTGCGTACCTTTTAGCGAACCTTCTTGTACATCAAGCAGCTTCATTACAAATACATCATTTGGATTTTTCCCGGAAGCTATAACCTCCCTCACATCATCATAAAATTTACCATTTCTCCCATGACGAGCTTTAGACAGATATTTAGCCCATCTTTGAGGTGGCGCTTCCTTAGTCTGACCTATTCGAACAAGCCCAGTTTCTTTATTAATGATAATATAGATATAAACTGGAGTCTTGCCTTTCTTTAAAATTGCATCAAAGATAGCCTTTATCTGAGCTTCAGAATTTTTATTCCAAACACTATTCTTTAGGTTAATATTTTTAAATCGATTAGCATACTCGGACTTAATATTTTTAATAAACCATTTATAGAACTTTTGCGGGGACAGTTTAGATAATTTATCACCTCTTTTTTTTATTATCTCATCCCAAGTTTTATAATCATTTGCATCGATTTTGGAGTTCATCTTTATATTAGAGCCGGAATCACCCATCGGACCAACATCAAGTGAAAATTTTATACCCGTCCTTTTAATAGCCTCAATAAGACCATACCTCGCAACAAGATAGTCCCATATTGAATCCGCTATTTTTAAAGGCAATAAAGGTTTTACAGAATCAGGGATTGCATACGAGTCATCTTTATAATTAAACCAGCGCAGCCTACTCCATTTACTTGATTGCTCATCGTGCGCTTCATCCAGCTCGGGATAAGCAGCTAACATATTGGCTGTCATTAAGGTCAGCGCAGAAGCCTCATCTCCCGAAAATTCTTCAATAACTTGCTGCACTCGGAATCGACCGATAAGCGCACCAAACGCTTTTTTTACAGGGACTTTATTAGCCCAATACGCAGAAACGGCTCCGGTAGAGATGGTACCTAAAGACGTAAATGCTGCAATCCCCGCCCCTAACACAGGAACCGCTAACACAGTAATGATTGTGGCTGCCGCTTTGGCAATAGTTCCTTTTGATGATGATTTGGCATCCTCTCTGGTCTGCTCGTCCTGCTCGGCAGTCTCTTTCATGGTATTACTACCGGTAGCGTCAATCTGTTGTTGGGCGTGCCCATCTTGCTTAACATTCTGGGACCCTCCAAAAATACCGAATTTCGTCTCCCGACCTGTGGATACCAGAGTGGTGGCAGCCACTACCATATATTCATCGCCTCCCCATTGGCGAACAAGCCCGGCGGTCGCATCTTCAATATAGGGGTCGATAAAGACTTCTTCAAACGGCTCTGAAGCCACACTCCATAAAGTTAAGCCTTTCAGCCCTGCCGCACCGCCGATACCCGCGGTCAAGAGGGTGCTTACCACTGTAATGACGGTGGTATATGCGATTTCATCCAGTTTAGCTTGCGTCTCGGTGGCAATTTGGAATTGATAATAATATTCTAAAATGGCAGCCTGTACTGCTTGCATAGTGGCAATTTGCTCCATTTCTTCGCTGGTGAAGTTTCCCTTATCATTAATGGAACGATATTTTTCGATATGAATTTCAAAAATCATATATGCAGTGATCAAGTGACCATATCGCTCCCAATAATCTTCATCCCAGGATTGTTCAATCGCTTCCAATCGTCGATCTACTTTTTCGCAAAACTCTTGATATCTATCCGGGCTTAAGGTGAGCTCTCCAGAAGATGGATCAAATGTATAATCATCACTGTCCAGCGTTGCCACGAAAACTTTCTTAAAATTATCATTCTCATCATCATCATTGAACGATGACACCAAATACACGTCAATATCCTTAATTCCTTCTTGCAAAGTATCTTTGGGAACGATCTTCAAATCTTCTCCATCGCTTTTCTCCCAGATTTTATAAATCTTATCGTAAGTATAACTGCCTCCTATGGCTGAAATCTCACTATACTCATCGCTAGATACAATGATCGGATAATCTTCATAAAACTCAGGAAGTGGTGAAGTGGGCTCTTCATTGGCAAACAACATAACCGGATAATAATCATGCATGTAAGGAATAACCTTGTTTAAATCCCTATCTTTCTTGGCATCGGTAGTCTCGGCAACTGCCTGTTCTAAAAAGGCAATCGAGTTGTGCGAGTATAAAATGGGATCTTGATATTCATAAAAGATATCATCTTCTTGCATATATTGGATTACTCGGGGATCATCAAAATCAGAATAGGCAATATAGCTTCTTGATTGCATGCTATAATCCAAGTTCATTTTCTTGTAATTGGTAATAAATGGATCCCACCAATTTTCAGTGTCCCAATCAATCGAATCTAATCCAAGCATATTGGTCTTCCCTTCGCCCAAGTCTCCGTTCGCAGGAGCTAATACTATTTGCCCCTCATAGGTGTATTTCTCAGTCTCAAATACTACCGGCGCATAAATTCCGTTGGTAGTGCAAGTAAATGCGGTGGTCATCGTCTCGCCAAACCACTCATCAGACCACCATTTTCTGGACAAGGTTTTCTTTCCCCGATAATGCTCCGAATCATGATACGTATAGGCTTTAATGTAATTTTCTTGCTCAGCAACATCCATCCACCCTTTCATGGTAGTGAGCATGGCATATACAGCCGCACCTCCTATAGGAGAGACATAAGTAGATATAACAGCCGAAATTAAAAGCGATTCAGTTTGCCACATAATATCGGCTTGGATTTGCTCGCAGGACAGGGACTCTAAGAAAGTATTAAACGTAATCTCTTCCGCTTCTCTAATAAGTTGAGAGGCTGTACCCTCCCATTGTATCTTCCAGAGGTCATAAAGCGCGTCCGAAAAGGTAGGCTCCAGATAATACCCCCCGAAGTCATCTTCGTGGTGGAACCCAATCAGTTCATTGTAAATGAGGTTTTTTACATTGAACACCCCTGCCTCTGTAGAATATCTATTTCTGCGAACTTGCCTTTGCACGATATGCTTACCGTGAGGGTTAAAATAGGCATCGCTATAATAATCGAATCCAACACCAATCATATCTCCAGAATCATCGGCAATAAATATTGTCTCGAAAAAGCCGTCACTATCGCCATCGTAATAGTAATAAGCCCCATCCGTCTTAGAAGGGTATTTACCCATATTATTATCGTAGTATACCCCATCTTTAGGTGCTACCTTAATTGTATTTAATACAATATTCTCCTCATTTAGTCCGGACCAACTGCTATAACTGCTTGTTAAATCAAAAGTCTTATTGGCGGTTAAAATATTTAATGTGGAAAATTCTCCATCAGCAAATTCCATAACCGTTTCATATAAGGCAGGCACATTATCATTATCATGAACCAGCGAAAGAAGCGGCTCTTTATTGGATATCTCAACCTCTACATCATTATAGCTATCATAATCATCTAAGTCATTGATAATAGTCTGCACGTAATATTCTGGATTATACAGATCTGCAATTTCGTTTGGGAATATCCCATACTCGTATTGTTTTATGTCCTACTGATGCTATTATATTCTGTCCATTTGGGCTAAAATAGATTCGAGTAAAATCTGTTTTAGTTGACAATGTTTTGTAGATGGTTTTGGATGCAATATCCATGAGTACTACATCTCCTGTTTTTGTGGCAAATACAACATTTTTTCCTTCAGGAGATACATCAAACGGCACTAAATCATGAAAGGAAGTAAGTTTATCGAATAATTTTCCTGATTTTAAATCCCAAATAAAAAGCGCGCTATACGCAATATCACCATCCACTAAACTTGCCAATAAGTAAGTGTTATCCCCCGAGAATTTAAGGCATCTCGCAGATGCGTGAGGAGTTTCACATTGAAAGATCACTTTTTTTTGGTTTGTATCCCATACGGCTATCCCTCCATTGTAAAATCCTAATCCTAAAAGAGTCCCATCTTGCGAAATTCCGATCTCATCTACTTTATCTTTAAAAGTATGTAAGTAATGCGCATACCCTCCAGAAAGTGTGTAATAAAATAATTCGTTATTTTCTGTGCCATAATATATCTTCTTTCCATCAGAGCTCACTTCAAAACCCTCTTCTGAAGCATTTTCTAAGAAGAACTCATCAAATGGTATATATATTTTAGTTTCTAAAGCATCATGCTGCATTTTTTTCAGAATTGTTTTTGCATGAGTGCTCTTTAGAATATTTTTTATAGCATTTTTAATGAAATTGGGATAATCAATGTGGGAAAAATCCATCTCTTCCAATACACTTTCCATCTCTTCTGCCGAAAGATATTCTAAATAATCGCATGCTAATAAATAATTCATCACGTTTTCATACCCTACGGCAAACCGCTTGGCAATCTCCTCTTTAAACACTTTTTTCGCGATGGGATCTCCGACGCTCTGAAGCTTTTTTAGCAAGCTAAACGCTAAATTCCTATGTAATAAATTAGTATTGTAGTTGTGCTCCGCCCACGCTTGGAGATTCGAACAATGCCCCCAAAATTCCACTCCTGGCTGAATCCCATGGTCGCTCGTTTTTCCGGTCTCAAGTGTACCGTCCAAATTTTCTGAAGCCTGGTCTATAGAGCTATATTCGTTGACTTTTACAAGATCCTCTGTGGGAATATTCATGAGGAGATATTTGCAATGCCCATAATAGCGCCCTTTAATATATATATTGGTCTTTTTATTCTCCAGTTTTAAGGTAATATACTCATTAACCACAAATGGAGAGATATTTTCGGATTCTTTCACACTCACGGTACATTGCCTTTTGATACTGAGAAATTAGTCTTGAAAGTTAATATCTACAAAAATATTTAAAGGAAAATTTTTCTGAAAATACTTAATGGATAGGGCATAATGATACTTTTTCATTTAAATCATAACAGTCCTCATAGTAAATATTAATAGTATTTTTCATTACTTTATACAGATTTGAGAAAAAAGACAAAATATGAAGATTTTAGCATGGAGTGATTGGAGAATCCAATCTTTAGAGACATTAATGGGCATTATACAAAAGGAAAATCCCGACCTACTACTCTATGCGGGAGATGATTTAGATCGATTAATTGGTGCAAGCAGTAAGATTTATTTTAAAACGTATAATCATTTTATAGAGGTAGATATAAATAAATTAGATGATCTGTACCAAAATGACTCATTTGCGAAAAATCCTAAAATTAAGGAAATTATCCTAGAATTTCAAAATAATAATTTAAATCTCATTGAGCAGCTTGATATTCCTTTCATATACGTAAATGGAAATGATGATTATATCTTAAAGATTAATGGAGAGAATTATCTTAAAATTTCTAAAAGCTTCAGAATAAATAAGGAATGGTATGATATATGCGAAAATATTGAGGGAAGAGTAGATTTTATCCCACACGACGAGTATAAGGAGTTAAGTGAAAATATCCCCTATATAAAAAAGGTTTTAAGAGACCAAAAGGAATATAAAATCTTATCAAGTTCTCCAGAAATTAAAAAATATCTTCACAATGAGGAGGTTTATGAGGTATATAGTATTTATGGGCAAGATGATATTTTTTATGCGATTGAAAAAGGGCAGAACCACATTGACCCTTTTTTGTGGTATACAAAAGATAATGGAATATATGTGAAAATATCCCCCACCTATGGAAAAACCGAGTTCAATACTCGAAATGAATCAATATCCATATTTGGAAGCGGTTGCTCTATTGGAAGGGAAAGTCAAATTATTTTTCCTCCCAACGAATATGCTGATATTTACCTCTCTCATTTACCACCATTAGGGAAATTAGATTTATCAAGTAGATTTGGAATCAACCATATTGGCTCAAAAGCACTTTTAGAGGCAATACATACCTATCACCCTAAATTTGTGATATGCGGACACTCTCATATGTGGGGCGGAGAAGCAGAACACGTCAATGGCACGGTAGTTGTAAATGTAAGTTCTCATGACAGTCCACGATTTACCACCACAGCAAATTACGTTACCATTACTACTAATGATTGGTCTTACCAAATTAAAAAAGAAAGTATGCTCCCAGAAAATACCCTATCTCTCCTGAAAATAAGGGGGTTTAATACTTTAAGAAAAAAATTGCGCGAAAAAGGAGATATTTACATTCAAAATGAAATATATCATAAATATCATAAAAACTTAGAAGGATTAGTGGGAGTTAATAGGGAGAGGGGCTTTTATATAGATGTAGGATCTTTAGAGAGAAAGGAGCCTGCAGAACAAATAAAAATACAGAAATTCTTAAAGGAAGAACTCAGCCTTGATATATCAATATATCGGCAAGAGTATGAGAAAGCTAGTTCATTATACGCCAAATTGTATTTTGCTCGCATTTTTGATGATGCGTTTGAAGTCTTAAATGAGGTGGAGAATTTTGGAATTTCTACTTTACGAATGAAAGAAAGGATATTAGCCTTGAGTAAAAGAACCCCAAAGGTACAAAAAAGTATCACATTTAATCCTTATGATAATTATTTTGTTGATGTTGAAACCGGAAATTTTCAAGCAGATGAACCGGGTAGATTATGGTTGATAGGGATCGCAAGTGGACGCCAGAAACAGATTAAACAGTTTGTTTATCCTCAAGAGTTTCCAAAGTTCCTTAAGTATCTGAAAGATAATGCTATTGACACCTTAGTCTCGTGGTCACGATATGATCATCAAGTATTGAGACCAATCCTAAAGTCCCACAAAATAAAAATGAAATATTATGATGCCTTACAAAGGACTGCCAATTGTTTAAGTTGGCATACCTATTCATTACATGATCTTTATAACGCCCTTTTCCCAGATAAGAAGACTCCTCCAGAGCTCATTTCTGGAGAAAGAGCTGGATTGTATGCTGATCATTTATTGATTGATAACTCTTCGTGTCCTCACTGCTCAAATAAGAAAGATCAAATCATCGAGGAGATCAAAAAACGAAACAAATTAGATGTATTACAAATGATAGAGATTTGTGAGCATTTATATAAAGAAGAGATTTATGAGTGTCCCAACTGTGGTTTTACCACCAAATATAAAAAAGGTTTGATACGACATATAAAAAATAAGGTGTGTAAAAAGGAGGAGCGTGAAGTAAAGAAGAAAAGTCCCCCTCTTCTTTCCATTAATAAAAAGGACATAGAAAATCTGGCACATTTTAATGAATACGGAGTGTTTGTGTGCAATTGTGGAAAAACATATTTATCGGGCTCGCATAGGTATATCTTAGATCATATCCAATATTGCCCCCAATTTATCTTTAAAGTAAAGAAGTAGTTTTACAGATATCTATCTAAATTTTTATAGACTAGGATAATTTTCGATTTTTTCTTTATAAATAGGCATCAGTAATTTACTCCAAAGAAGAATTTAAGGTAATGTAAATGGAAAGACAATTTACCCTCGTAACCTATACATTAGTACTTCTGCTCATGATAGGATTAGTAGTTAATTTAGCATTACTTATTGTAATATTATTAGTCGATACCTTTTTAGTTTCTGATGCTATTACCGTGTCCGCTATAATCCTAATTACATTATCAATGGTTGGGATTTTCTCTAAGCAAAAATGGGGTGCCACACTTGCTATTTCTAAATCTATATTTGATATTATACTAAGACTGTGGTTTTTCTCCCTTGGCTATACCGACACATTAATTTTTATACTGCTTACCCTCGTCCTTGCAATAAAAGAATATCAGCATATAGATACCTATTGGCAATCGGTTACATCTAAATCTATATCCTATCCCTAAGTCCCTTTTTTTTCATACTAATCTGAAAATTCATTAATCTACACATATTTAAATTCGAATGTTTCATAATGTATCATGGCAACAAAAGCATCATAACTCCGGTATCACCCTGGATTTTTGTCTTTTGGTTAGTGTATGGAAATACACTCTGATTTTGCCCTCCTCCCCCTTGTATTGTTTTGACCTCTGTGTGAGGTCCCGATACCAGGAGTTTTTTGTTGCCATTTTTTCAGTATTTTTTTTACTACTACTATCTTTTCTGTTAAACTATGATAAAAATCCAAATAACTTTTTATAATAGGAATACTATGGAAAAGTTTAAGGAATACTAGATGAGGAAAATAGAGCAATGTCCGACCAAAAATCACCTCTTAAATCTATCATTCGCAGCTACATACTTGAGATCGGTGGGCTTTTAAAAGAAGAATTAAAGGAACCTCGATTTGAATTTGGATTTCGGTTCTTATATCCCAATGAAAGAGGCAGACTTCTGCTTATTGCCCAACCAAAAAATAAATCTGTGATTGAAATTTCACAAGGTACCCCCCTCTCTACAGAGCACCGACAAGGATTTATGGCTTTACCTGACAGAGATAAAAAAAATTTCGTGAAGAATTTACAAAAAATCTTATTTCGTTTGGAAGTAGATTATTCCTATGAGTTTTCTAAGCATTATACCATCGTGCTTATAGATAAACTATTTTTAGAGAATGATGCCATTTCTATTAATGAGTTATTCCGTTCCGTGCGTAAAATATAGTGTAGCACCATGAACATTATATTTTTCATCCAGGAGTTCTTTTCTGAAGAATTCGATCCTACCACTTTTACTGTAGGATGAAAAAAAGAATTAAGGAAAGAGAAAGAAATTCATAACCTAAGTTTTCATTATATTTCTATTTTATCATAAATCCAAATTGCACACGAGACTCCATATTAATATGCTAAACATTAAAAGGAGATGATCCCCATATGAGCATAATCCTCAAGCTGAAAATTAAGAGAGCAAAACTCACCGAGAAATACTTTATATTCGGTTTTAACGATGGATCATTCATAGGATTTCATAATGAGAGTTTGAAGTTAATCGCATACAAACACAATGGAGAGAAATGGGAACCAATCCGAAAGGCAGATACCACATTTGATGCTCATATTAACGCCATCATATCATTCCTCGTTGAGAGAGAAGCCCTCAAAAAATTAACCATATATCAAACCCTCCTAAGCAGGTGTTAAGACCATGTGCGAACTCTTAGAAATGGCAATTCTAAAGGAAGTGGCATTAAACGTATTTGCTCCGTAACTTGAGGCACTCCAGCAAATGCCCGTGCTTGAAGTCAATGAAATCGAAGAGATTCTCAGGTACGCAGATTATACTGATTACAAGACATTTCAAGATCTCCGTACCTTATTTCACTTCTAAATTTTTATTTCTATTTTTTTTATTTTCTTTTATTCATTAATATCTTTAATTAAAAAAATAAAAATTAGAATATTAATTAAAAAAAAATGGAAATTATATTGATATTTTACGTTATACTATGGAATACTGCTTTTATTTTCGTAAAAGTTTCTTGTCAACCTTTCCAACAGCAGTCAATGGGAGCTCTTCTATGATTTTAATTTTCTTCGGGACTTCATATGGAGCACATTGCTCCTTTGCAAATACAATGATACTTTCTTTTAACGCCTCTTCATTTCCGTCATATTCATAGTTAGGGTCTAGCTGAATATAGGCATTTACAATTTCAGAGCCCGGGCGATCGGGATTCGGTTCACCTATTAGTGCCATACTTCCAATCGCAGGATGTTTGGTTAATGTGTCTTCTACCTTAGATGAGAAAACTTTGAAACCCCCTACAATTATCATATCCTTGGTACGGTCTACAATACGTATATATCCATCCTCATCCATCATTCCCACATCACCGCTGTGCATATATCCATCCGCATCAATCGCTTTTTTGGTTTCTTCAGGTTTGTTGTAATAACCCTGCATGACTAATGGACCTTTTACGCAAATCTCTCCAGCTTCTCCCAAGGGTACTGCTTTTCCAGTTTCTGGATCAACAATCTTTAAGTCAACATTCTGAATAGGCATTCCAACTGTACCTAATTTTCTTTCTCCTTTCGAAGGATTCATTGTTGCAACGGGGGACAGTTCGGTCATTCCGTATAATTCCAATAATTTTCCCTTTCCTACTATACTTTCTAATTGTATCTGAGATTCGATGGGGAAAGGAGATGCTGCAGAAATACAGACTTCTAAAGTTGAGTGATCCAACCTTTTGAATTTTTTGAAATTTATTAGAATCTGATATAGGGAAGGTACATTCACAAGTCCAGAAGGTTTGTACTGTTTAATTTGATTACATATGGACAAAGCGTTTCGTGGGTCCTGCATTAGACGAATCGTCTTAATTAATCAGGCACGAGACACTGGGTCCAACCCAGATAAATAAAACTCTCACAAACAGTTAAACCTGCAATATGGAAGAAAGGAAAACCTGATAATGCTGTTCCCACTCCCCATTCCCAATTAAGCCATGACCGAATAGACATAATGTTAGAAATTGTATTTCTATGGCTTATCATTGCTCCTTTGGGAGGTCCTGTGGTGCCTCCAGTATATTGAATAAATGCAATATTGTCGGGAGAAATCTCTACATTCGGCGGATCAGTTGGATATTTTGCAAAAACGTCATCATGAATATCTAATACAGTTTTTCCCTCTAAAGGTGTGACTTCTCCCGAAGGAATTTCCTGAACAGCTTTAATTTTTTCCTGTTGTTCTTTTGGAAAGATCCCAATAACGCTGGTGGTTAAGACAAGTTTTAATTGAGGGCATTTCGAAGCGATTTTAACCAATCTTCCCGCAAAAATTGCATCTAAAGTTATCAATGCAACATTTTTTCCACCCTCTCCTAAGTCGTTTATTTGGTATTGCATTTGAATCTCCGACATGAGAGGAGAAACTCCTGAAAGGATACATCCTGCTCTCAATATACCTACGAGGGCAATAACATATTCTGGAATATTAGGTAAATTTACTGCTACAACATCCCCTTTTTTAAATCCATGGTCAATTAATGCATTTGCTAACGAATTTGCGTATTTATCCAGCTGCCCATATGTAACTTCTAAACCTTGAAATGCTAAAGCAACTTTATCGGGAACTTCTTTAAATGTCCGTTCTATTCCTTTTACATATGTGGTGTCGAATTCCTTTGGATCGATATCGTGAACATCAGAATCCCAATTTTTTTTCCAAAAACGGCTAGCATAAATTTCTTCTGCCATATTTATCACTGATTTCTTTTTTTTTTGTAAATTTTATTATGTGTAACTATAATTGATCAATTCTTTTTATAAAAGTTTTATACATCCATTTTTTTCTATATTATTAATTATGCTTTATTTTAATATTGAAAATTAATAATAATTATTAAAAAAAATAAAAACAATTCTCAAAATAGAAAAAAAAGATTAATTAATTGTTGATTTAGGGCATTTTAGGTAACACAATTTCTCTTATTTATGCTATACACGATTAAATTTATCAAATCTTTTTAGATAAATTCTACCCAATTCTTTGGTAATTTTTTCAATAATAATCCACTTCAAGTTTAAAAATTAACAGATATTACCACTACAAAAAGGAAAAAAAAATTTTTAATAAAAAAATAGAAATTTAGGTTTAGATTAGAATAGAATACTGGCAAGACCAAGTGTTACTCTAATTATGAAAAGTAGTACAATTACTATGATTATAGCGAATATGACTGCTACTATTGTAACTACTATGGCCCCTCCATACCCTGTCTTGTGGCGCGCATTCACGAGAAGCCAAAAGATTAGTAAAAAGATTAATAACGAAATTATTAACCATAAGATACCTGCCGGTGTGATTATTAATATCACCCATAAGATAATTGCGCCGACTAATGCAGTAAGAAAGGCCGAACCAAATGAATCATTTTCAGATTCAACAAAACCTAATCCTAGTTTGAGAAAAACTGTGATAAATAGCAACAAAAAGATTAAAAGCAACACATAAAGAATAAGACCAGCTACTCCTTGCATTAACATTTTAAAATCTCACTTTTTTTTAGTTTTGTTTTTAATTAAATTTTTTTTAATAGATTTATAGGATATCTAATGTTTTTTTTTCTTTATTTAGTTTACTCTTCTAATATATCAAACTTTTTTCTTTAAAAAGAAGTATTCTATTTTTGTCGGCATCAAATACACTAATTTATAAAGCTCTTTTTACTTTTACTTTTAATCTCCTCCCTCTGTCTCCATGTAATCATCTTACTTTCAAAAGTACTCTTAATTCTTTTAAATGGAACTCTCTTTTTAAATCATTTGCAGATTGAGCAAAGTTCAGAAAATTGTCGACGTATTTTGTTTTTATTTTGACGGATCACTTTTTCGTTTGTGAAAAAATTAGCTCCATTTGATTCCGGTTTTCGAGTATATCAAAAGAACAACAGACTCCCGATCATTTCAAGCGGAGATTCTACGCTGGACGAATTATTTGGGGGAGGCTTTCATAAAGATTTAGTGTATCTCTTATATGGAGATAAAAAAAAAACGACCAGTATCTTGCTAACTACCGCAGTTACAGCACAGAAGGCACTTGTGAATGGAGGAATGGGGGATGGGATAAAAGTTGCGTTTATTGATGGAAATAATCGGTTTAATCCCTACAATGTAAGTAAATATGCAGTCACCCAAAAACTATCCCCTACCAAAGTCTTAGAAAACATCATTATCGCCCGAGCATTCACCTGGGATCAAATGATTGAACTGTTGGAGAATCGACTTGCCAAGCTTGAACATGTCAAGGTGGTCATGGTCTCAGGAATCACTACTCTTTTTCAAAGCTATGAGAAACAGACATTTGAGGACCTGTTGAGAGCAATAGACGGAATCAAGAAGATATTGGCAAGAACAAAACCATTAATTATATTAACTGCCCCCTTAAATGAACACTCCCTCTTTAGGCCAAAGGGTGGCAAGATTCTTTCTCATTTCGGAAATGTTCTGGTATTGATAAATGAAGACGAGCGTTATGTGGAATATAACCTTGTCCAACATCCTTTTTTGTCAGAAAATCGATTATTAAAGTGGAAGCCTCGGGAGCCGAAAAGAAAAGTGTCAAATCCTACGAAAAATACCACTATAGATTGCTGGTTCTAAAAGAATTGCTTAGACTATAGTCATCAAAAGAGTGATAAAACCTTAATTTATTCAATATTTATATCAATCTATCAGCTTAGGATGGCTATTTTATGAATAAAAAGATAAAAGTTTTTGGTGCTGCGTTAGATCCTATAGACGATCCGATGAAAGTTCTTGCCAAATGTTCTTATATCAATCGGATAGCACAAAATATTGTTGATCCTGAAAGAGCTTTTTTGGATCCTTATGAAGGCTTACTTAAGTTTTCAAAGGTTTTGAATAAGGAGGAATATATCAAAATAGGGAAATTTCCAATTGAGTCATGGTTAACTCCTAAACCTAAAATTGAAGATTATCCCCTATTAGATCCCTTTAAATATCAAGAATATGTTAATAGTGGGGCCGTGAGAGCGCTTTCTAAAAATTTAGAGAATTTTGTTTTGGAAAAAATACTACCAGATATACCGTTAATGATAGGTGTGGATCATTCTTTAACTGGGGGAGTTTTGAGTGCTCTTTCGAAGAAATATGGACCGGAAAATATATTAATAGTAATATTTGACGCTCACTTCGATGCCATTCCTGCTCAAATCTCGTTAGATTTAGTAAAATATATGCAAGAACATCAAAAGGAAATACATGTACTTTCTCCTGGATTACTCGACTCTATGGATGTTAATTCTATTATCTTAAAAGATAGTTATACATGTGCTTCTTTCTTGGATTATTTAATTCAAGATGGTACTATATTACCAGAAAATTTGATTGTTTTTGGTTGTCAAGATTATCCTAGTGAGGAATATCGCTTTATAGACGATTCAAGGGTAAGGCAATTTGTAGAATATTATCAATCTTTTGAGGAAAAGAGTGCAAAAATTATTCCTGGAACAATAAATAAAAATAATATGGTAAAGAAATTAAAGGAATCTTTAGAAGAGTGCAAAGTGCCTTATGTTTACATCTCATTTGATGTAGATGTAGGGATTTTTAAAGAAATTCTAGCAGCTCGATTTATGAATGTTATAGGAATTGAGAAAGAATTGATCTTGAATGCTGCAAGAGTTATTAAAGCATTCATGGAACTAAAAAAATGTGAATTAATTGGCCTAGATTTTTTAGAAATTGATACGTATATCCTTGGTAGAGAACTTAAAAAATCGGGAAGAATCGATCGAACAGCTCAAGTAATTGATGAATTTTTAGAGATAATAATTTAATTTGCTTTTATTTGTCGTTTTTCTTTTTGTACATCTTAGGATCTTTCTTCTCTAAAGTAAGAGGGTCTCCACCATATTGAACCTTTTTTCCTTGATAATAAAGTGTGGTTTTTTCTTCACATATTTTATCCCATTCTTCTAATCCAAGCTTTTGAATCATTATAGAATTATATACTTTTGAATTATGAGGGGCAAATATTTCAAAATTCACGATTGGTTGGAGCATTTCACAGGGAAAATCTTCACATTCATAACAAAATTCATATCCTTTGCTTGTCACACATTCATATGTTTTGCATAAGGGAAGTTTATAAATCTGCCCTTTTTGCTCCCGACATCCTTTGCAGTTATAAAATTTCACACCCGGACATCTCTTACAATAGATCCCGCAAGGTGCATGCCATTCTTTTAAATCTTCGCTCATGAATAATGCACTTTTTATATTTTATTAATTATTAGCTTAGAGATTTTAAAACTATTTGTGTTTTGAAATTAAATGATTATATTCAAATATGTTTTAATGGATTCTAAAAGCAACTCATTCCATGCCAAGTAGTCTTGCTGCGTTATGATATAACCATTTTCTTTTTACATCTTCTTTTAACGGAAGATTCATAACCCCGTCAGCCAATTGTTTAATTGACTGTCCCATAAATAGCCACGTTGATCCGAAAAGTATTTTATCTTGAAGAACTGAATTTCCGTAATGAATTAATGGCTCCCATCCCGTTCCTTTCATTCCAATGTATTTAGGCTGATATGAAGCTATATCTATATAAATATTCGGATTACGCCAAGCAACAGCAACCATTTCATTTATCCAAGGCCATCCACCATGTCCAGCAATCATTACTAGTTCAGGAAAGTCTTGAGCTACTAAATCTAAAAGGATTGGTCTCTCAACCTCCATTGAATATGTTGAATAATTAATAGATAAATGAAACCAAATTGGAATATCGAGTTCTACACAAGTAGAATAAATAGGATACATTTTAGCATGAGTTGGAGGTATTTTAAACATAAATGGCCTAACAGCTATACCTCTTAGTCCTAAATCATAACTTCGTCTAATCTCTCTTATTGCATCCATTCCTTTTAAAGGATCTATACCTGCGAAACCAACAAACTTATTTGGAAATCGATTAACAATTTCAGCATAATAATCATTTGGAAGTCCTGCAATTCCGCTTGGTGTTTCTTCGTCAAGATTAAAAATTACCGCTTTTTCTACGCCCATCTTGTTAAGTTGTGAGATAAATTCTTCTACTGTCATGGTTAACTTTCTAATTTTCGGTAGAAATGGTTCAACAGCTTCTTTAAGTTCTTTTGGACTAAGAGATACTTTCATATTATAAAGCTCTTCAGCCGTGATACCTAATAATGGAGCGACTCTAGGACCAAATACGTCCTTTAAATATCTAGACATCTGAGGAGGCAATGATATCAGTAAATCAATAAACACCTCCTCAGTTGGCACATAGCAAAGACTATCGATTATTTTATAATTCATTTTTATCTATCCTGATTATTTTTAAATTTTTAGTGTTTTACAAAGATATGTTAGATTATAAAACAAACATTTTTAATTAAAATTTTGATCTAACATCTCGCTCTAAAATCGCCTTAAAAATGAGTTATGAATAATTAAAAATCAGAAAACTCTTAATGTATTCTCTTTTAAATCCAATACCAAACTATTTCTTTTGATTATTTATTATCCTACTATACCAAAACCACAAATTAAGGTGAAGAATGGTCGGCAGAACTGTGCCAAGCTTTAGGCCTGCTTTAGAACATGAAATAGAAAGCTGGAAAGATTTTAAAAGGGCACTTCGTCTTCAAGAGCAAGAAATTTTTAATAAGTTAATGAATTTTGCGCGAATTCATGCTGACGCGGGGAGTTTAAGTGCGAGACCCATGCTTTCTGAAATTCTTTTCATGTCTTTTGCAATTGAGCAGGAGAAGAAAATTGAAATATTAGAGAGTAAGGTTAAAGAACTAGAAGTAAAAATAAAGGGAAAAGAATAGAATTGGAACGTTTCGAGCAATTTGATGGTTGGCTTTTAGATGTCTCAACATGTAGTGATGGAGTAGTCCTTTGGGTAAAAAAAGGGAAAATCATCTTGGAGATATTTCAAGAATTCTATCCCGAATTTTTTGCTGTTCCAAAGAAGAATATTGGCAGTGATTTTAAAAGGTTAAAAGGTATTATCGAGGCGCATCCTAACGTAAAAAACGTACGGGTGTGTGAGAAATATGTGAAGCTGGAGGATCATAAAAAAACGAAAATCTTTGGCGTGTCTGTATCCAAACCATCGGAATTTAAAAGAACAATTAAAGAGATTGACGAAATCGGGCAGTTTACTCTGTATAATACTGATCTCCCAATCTCACAGATGTATTTTTATGTAAAGGATTTATTCCCTATGTCTTTTTGTAGCTTCAAGGTTAAAACTGAAAAAGATAAAGACCAAAAAAGCAGTATGTTACGTTTGATCTCCTTAGAGCTCAAGGATGATAACGAAGAGTTGTTTTATGAATTACCACCTCTCAAGGCAGTGTGGCTCGACATTAAAGTTCAGCAACATGGGCTAAGATCTTATTATAATGAACCACTTGCCTATGCTGAAATCAGTGTTGTTGAAAAAGATAGGCAGAACAATATTCCTCGAGCCGATGGGTTAAGAAGAAGGAGAATCCTCGTTGATGATGCTGACGAAGCAGAGACGTTAAAGGGAATCGCTCGATTAATTGAAAACCTCGATCCTGACATTATACTTACACAAGGTGGCGATGAGTTCGTTTTCCCTTATCTGGCAGCTCGAGCGTCAGTAAATCATGTATCGAAGGAATTGTATTTTTCTCGAACCAAAACGCCACTAAAGAACTGTGTTTTTGAGCTTTCAGGAGGATCTGATCATTATATGTCCTACGGTATAATTAGGCGTCGCTCAAAGACACAGGTATATTTTACCGGACGGTTTCATTTAGATACAACTACCTATGGAAGCTTGCATTTTAGCGAGGGAAACATTCCCGGAGTAATAGAGGTAGCTCGCATCTCCCGAGTCCCGCTACAGAGGTTATGTAGAATCACAATTGGTGGCGCACTTCAATCAATACAATTCTATAACGCTTATAAACTTGACCATCTCATTCCGCCTTTTAAGAAAAGTCCTGAAGGATTTCGGAATGGTATGGATTTAATTAGAGGTGATCGCGGAGGGCATATATTTGAACCATTAATTGGAGTGTTCGATCAAGTAGTCGAATTAGATTTCTCTTCAATGTATCCCTCTTTAATGGCAAACTACAATATTTCTTCAGAAACTCTCAACTGTAAATGTTGTGAAGATGACGGCACAGGAATAAAAGTACCTGGATTAAATTTTCACATATGCTCAAAAAGAGAAGGGATCATTTCAAAGTCGATTAGCTTGCCATTAACAAAACGATTGCATTGCAAGGAATATGTGAGAAAAACAGGGGATCTTAGATATAAATTCACAGATATAGCATTAAAATGGGTGCTTGTGGTAAGTTTTGGGTATCTGGGATTTAAAAACGCTCGATTCGGAAAAATTGAGGCCCATCAAACTGTTTGTGCATTTGCTCGCGAATTTCTTATGCGCACAGCTGAGATAGCAGAATCCTTTGGATGTCGAATTATTCATGGAATTGTGGATTCGATTTATATTCAAGATACTTTAGGGAGATCTCCCGAAGAATTCGAAAGCATCACAAAAAAAATTGCCGATAGAATTACAGAGGAGACAAATATTCCTATGAGTTGGGATGGGAGATTTAATATCATTGTCTTTCTTCCTTCTCAAGCGGAACCTGATGTTCCGGCTCTCAGCCATTACTGGGGCATTAAAGCTGATGGTGAAATAAAAGTAAGAGGAATTGAGGTACGACGAAGAGATATACCGAAAATAATCAAAGAAGCTCAATATGCATTTATAGATGTCTTTAAAGGTGCAACCTCTGTAAAAGAATTCATGAAAAAAGTACCCGAAGCTAGGAAAATCCTTTTCAAATATGCTGATAAAATTGAAAGTGGCGCAGTTTCGAAAGAAGAACTCACTATTCGTCAACGAATCTCTCGAACTCCTTCGAAATACAAGGTAAACTCTTATCAAGCAGTGGCGGCAAAACAATTAGAACAGTCGGGAGTTATGGCAACTCCTGGAAAAAACGTGAGATATGTCATTTTGAATGCGGAGGCAGATCCCGATTTCCCGGAAAAAAAGGTAATCCTTTCAGATTGGTATGACAAGAAAAAACATCAATATGACAAAAAAAAGTATATTGAATTATTACAAAGAGCGTTTGAAAACATATTTCCGTTTGAATTTCCTAAACTTGAAGAGCTATTGAAGTCTCGTGCTAACCGAAGGTCAAGTCAAAAAAACCTCTCATGCTATACTTAAAATGTGTTCTGAATGGATTTTAGTCATAATTGAAAGCTTTTCTCGAGAAATTGTAAAAATAATGTTTTAGAAATCTTTTACTCTCTTTGGATTTATAGTTGAATACAATAATTTTAAGATCATGTCAAAAACAGTTTCGTCTTATTTTGATTGGGAATTAAATTTTCGGAGAAAATCTCAATTAAGTCATATTTCTGAAATTGAAACAAAGAGAATAAGAGATAAAGAAGATGTTAATTCTCTTGGAATTTCTGATAATAATTATAAAGATTTTATGAAAAAGTGGAAAGAAAAAAACCTCTGACCTCATAATTTCATTTTGGTCTATTTGTATCCAAAAAATTGTTTTTTAATTACTTAAAATGATGTTTTCAAATAGAAAGAAAATTTAACATTTCCGTAAAATATCCGTTCTAAAAGCACGTATATTGATGTTGAAAACATAGTCGTTTATATACGGAGTTTATTAGTTTATCAAATTTGTAAAATATATTTATACGATTATAAATCAATGTCAAAACCAGAATCTTATTTTGATTGGCAATTAGCTTTTAGAAAAAATTCAGATCGATCGAAAAAAGAGAATATGAATAAGATATATGGATCTTCTAAATTAAAAGTTAATTCCCTTGGTATTTCAGACAAAAATTTTAAAGATTTTATGAGAAAATGGAAATTAAAAAACCTATAATCCCTTTCTATAAGATATTTGATAGAGTAAATTACATATTGAGGTGTAAAAAACTTGGATATAGCAATTCGCTTACATAAAAGTGATCTCGATTATCAAATAATATCGCTCTCGAAGCAAAAAGAAGATTATGATAAATTACTTTATTATTGTGGAGAAAATAATAAGGAAATTATTGAATTAAAGCAAGATGTTGACGAGAAGTTATCAAGAGTGATAAACTTATACTCTTTGCTTTAATGGATTTACTAAACATACTCGATGGTAGCAGGGGGTTTTGGAGTTACATCAAAATATATATTTTTCGTTTCAGCAAATCCTATGATTTTTTGTTTTAGATCAATTAACACTTCAATTGGCAGATTTGTAACTGTTGCCGTCCTTGCGTCTCTACTATTGATAGATCGAATAACAACATCATATTTTCCCCCGGAGTTACTTCCTAGTTCATAGAAAACTCTTGCATATCCTGTAATGTGTGAAGCTTTATTTACTAATAAATTATAATTCCAATCTCCTTTTTCGCATAGTGGGAGTTGATAAGTTCTCTTCCCTTCTAACAATCCAGTAACTTTTGTATTTAGGATATCTGTACCAATTGCAGCAAAAACTTGAAAAGGTTCTTGCTCTCCATTTTCATTAATAATCATAGCTTTCCCATATCTCTTTTTATAGAAATCTTCCACTGTGGACTCAACGAGGTCATGTACTTTTTTTTCGAATATAAGGTTTTCCTGTGAAACAGGTCCCACGATTCTAGCAGCCAGTGCAGGACCTGGAAATGCTTTTCTATAAATCAACTCTTGAGGTTGTTCAAGGTATTCAAGCACTTTCCTGACTTCATGCTTAGTCAAACTAGCCACTGGTTGGATAGTTGCCTCTACTTCGTATTCTATTTCGACATTGTGCTGACTTTTCACAAATCCTTCAATATTTTTTTGCATTAACTCGTTTTCTTCTTTAAGTGACATAGTTTCTTTAAGATCTATTATCTTGACACCGAAACTCTCTTCAATATCTGGCAAAATAGTTCCATCTGCTAGGAGATCACAATTCTCTTCCTTGATTACCTTAGAAATTGTTTCTGAATATGCTGCCTTGAAAAGTTTTCTTTTGCCTTCAGCATCTCCCTCTTCATATATTTTAGGCAAAAATTTGTCACGAATGTCTAATATAATGACATCTGGAAAAAGTTTTTTAATGTATTCTCGCTCCTCAACTCCTCGAATTATTCTCATAAGACCGTGATCGATGAAAATTGGAATAGTGTTAATTTTTGCTTGTTTTAGTAATAAGTAAACTGTAGAACTATCAATACCCCCCGAGAGCGCACAAAAAACTTTTTTATATCTTGCGTGTTTATTTAAAAACTGAATAGCTGCTTCAACAAACTTTCTAGGTTCTCGCGGAGGATTAATTAATCGATGATTCAACATAAAATAAATTAAGATTTAAATTAAAAAAAGGCATTTTATTAATGCATTATGATTCAACGAAATAAAAAACACTACAGCTTATTTTCATATTCAATAACAATTAGTTTTATATAAGCAATATTTAATTTTTATTATAGCAAATAATATATTTATTCGAGTAAGAATTTTAAATGATCGAGATCATATTAACTTTCTTCTTTAGATTACTTATAATTATTTTTTTAGGAACGATCTTAGTCGTAGGCACTTTTCTGATAATTCGGGCTTATCAAATTGAGGCCAGAAATATTTACATAGTAGGAGTAGCATGGATTATCTACTTTTGCGGCCAACTTTTAAATCAGTTATTACATCTTCATGTCGTGATTTACGTTTTATTTTTAAGGGTTAGTTATATTCTTTTAGTAATTTTTACTAATTTAACTTTTTATAGGGGTCGAAGATCTATTCTTCCAAAATTAATCTTAATATTTGCAATTATCTCTGGCATTGTTGGATGGTATTTTAGTTCTATTAGGGATATTTCTCAAACAACTTATATATTAAGTCGAGCAATTGATTTCATTCATGCTTCGATTTGTTTTAATTGGTTAGGTTTTTCATGCTTTTCTGCTTATAAAAACTTTAAAAATATTGACATTGCCCCATGGATAAAAGTTAGATATAAATTAACTTATTTATCTTCGCCTATTATCCCTCTTACATACTTAATTTTAATGTTTCATCCATATGATCTTCCATTTGGAGATATTAGTACAACGCAAAGTCTTATCGTTTATGGATTAATCTCTATATTAGTTTTGATATATGGTCTAGTTTTTTCTCTAGCTTGGATCATGCCAAATCGGCTCAAGAAATATTTAAACCGAAATTATCATCCCGTAGAGGAAAAAGAGTATTCAGAAGAAGAATTAATGCATCTAATTAAGGAACAAATTTCTAAGGAGAATCATTTTGGAAGTAATTAAATTCTTAGGAGATAAACTAGCAACTAAAATCAATATAAGTCCACCCGCAGCAAGGGGATTGTTTAAATTAGCAATCAAAGATGAATTAGGACCGTTTAAACTGATCAGTGAAATCAATTTCAACGATTTCATATCTGTTATAAAAAACTCTCTAAAATTAAGATTAATTAAGCTAAATATCCATAATAATGAAATTTTAATTGAATATATAGTATATTATTTGACAAAAAATCAATCTTTAATATCTATGGCTAGAGTTTAGCTAAATAGTCTTTTCCTTTAAATAATTCTAATATTAAGTAAGTTAAGAAAAAGTTTATATAGAGAAAAATTTATAATAATTTATAATAATGACCCGATTTACTACTACATCAAATACATTGTTACGCGTTTTAGGCGTTGTAGTATTAGTAGTAGTATTATAAAGCAAGCAAGCGAATCTGACCTTTTTCTTATAATCTTTCCACGGATTTGTTTGCTTGGAATGTGAATTATATTTGAAAAAGGTTATATTCGGTTAATTTTCTGCTTAGAGGTCTAAAAATGATGAAAAAACTAAACAGAAAAGAGGTGTAATATGACCAGCATTCATGAAGAAGATATAAATATGCCGGAAATCATTGAAGAATCATTTGATTACAGCGAGATTTTTGATTCTACTAAATTCCCAATATCTGCTGAATGTTATCTTAGTGATAAAGATTTAGCATGGTAAAGAATTGGATCTTCTTACCATTATCGTTTAATTAATAAAGAAATATTATAAGTTGGCTTCTATATAGATATATATAGAGATTTTCAATTCTTTTCCTAAATTTATTAAAAAATTAGATTAATCTTTATTTTCGATTAATTAAATCAAAAGATTTAAATATATAGTTTAACATATAAAAGATAATAGCATTTTAAACGATTAATGAGATTATTATTAATTAAAAAGAATTTGTTATAGGTAAAGATTGTATGGAACTCTCGGCAGACTTTTACGAAGAAGAAAAAAAACAACCTGAAGATAAACCATTTCACGAATTCTCTTACGCTAATATATTTGATATGTCGAATGTTAAACCAGGTGAAATTGAAATTGAAGACGAGATTCGATTGGGCTATTTATGGGCGCGTTATGGAAGATAAGAATCTAAAGAATCTTAAAACCTTTATATTATTATTTAATAACACTTTCTATTCTATTTAATGCTTCTTGTATTCTCTCAATTGATTGGGTTAATGCAAATCGTACAAAACCCTCACCATGCTCACCAAAACCTATTCCAGGTGTTAAGACGACTCCTACATTTATTAATTTTTTAACAAATTCCATACTATTTTCTTCACCTTTCGGAATTTGGGTCCAAATATAAAATGTTGCCTGAGGTTTTTCAGTTCTCCATCCAATATCATTTAATCCTCTGACCAAAATATTTCTGCGTTCTTCATAAATTTTCATTGTTTTTGCAACAATATCAGGTTTTTTTTCTGAGGAATATTCATTTAAACCCTTCGCCACGGCTTTTTGGATAAATACAGGACATCCTGAGTCTATTTGTGATTTTATTTTTCTTAATCCCTCAATGATTTCTGAGTTACCTACAGCCCATCCACATCTAAATCCAGTCATATTAAACATTTTTGATGAGCTATTAATTTCTATGTGATCTCTATTAACCTGGAGTAATGATGGGGCTATATAATCGTTGAATGTAAATTCTGAATATGGATTGTCATAAACTATGAAAAAATTATAATCATCCGCGTAATCAACTACTTTTTTTAAATATTCAATAGGAGCTGTTGCCCCGGTAGGATTGTTAGGGTAATTTAAATACATCATTTTGGCTTTTTTCAAAATTTTGGTGCTAATTGCTTCTAAATCTGGAAGAAAATTATTTTCTTTTTTTAATGGCATTATATGAGGATTGCCATCACACAATTTTGTTGCTCCATTTGCATATACAGGATAACCAGGATTTGGACAAAGAACAATATCCCCTGGATTTATAAAAGCTCTAGCAATATTTGCAACCCCCTCTTTTCCTCCAAGAACATTCGTAACCTCATTCGCCAAATTCAAATCTAATCCAAACCTTACTTTATACCATCTAGCTACAGCTTCCCTAAAGAATTCTTCTCCCATACTAGTTGGATAATTTTGATTTTCCGGAACTTTGACTTGTTCAACAAGCTCATTTAGGATTAAATCTGGAGTTTTTAAATCAGGGTCTCCAATCCCTAAGGTTATTAAATCCACACCTTGCTTTTTTTTTTCTACCTTTAATTGTTCTATTTCAGCAAAAATGTACGGTGGCAACCTACCTACTCTTTCGGCAAATTTTATTTTAATACTTAACACCATTATAATTATTATAAGTTTTAAGAAACGTGAGCTTAATCATTAACTAAATTTTAAAAATTTTGTGAATACAAATTTTTTTTTTCGTTTTAAGCTCTACCACATCTCTTTTTGTTGATTAAATTTTTATAGATAGTGATAGCTAAATTTAGTTAATAAATAAAAAATAAAAGGGTGAAAAAATGGAATTTGAAACAATTTTATATGAATCAAAAAATAAAATCGGATATATTACATTAAACAGACCTGAAAAGCACAATGCTTTGAGCTATCAGCTCCTTGATGACATAGACGCTGTTTTTGACCATGCTGAAGCAGATAATCAGGCAAAAGTAATTGTGTTAAAGGGTGCGGGTAAAAGTTTTTGTTCAGGGTTTGATCTTAAGGGATCCTACTATTTGACACCGCCAGAAGGAGGTTGGAAATATAAAAATTCTTATGAGATACTAAACAAGAAAATATATGCTAAATATCCACGCATATTTAATTTCCCTAAGCCAACAATAGCTCAAGTAAATGGTTATTGTACTGATGCTGGATGTTATCTTCAGCTTTTATGTGATATTTCAGTAGCTGCGGAAGACGCGCTATTAGGGCATCCAGCTCAGTTATGGGGAGGTGCACAAAGCATGCCATTATGGCAACTTTATTTAGGTGTTAAAAAGGCACGGTATCTTTTAATGAGTGGTCGAAGAATAACTGGAAAGGAAGCTGAACAAATAGGACTTGTGAGTATAAGTGTTCCTCGAGACAAACTTGAAGAAGAAGTTAATAAGCTGGCTTCTGAAATTGCTAAAATACCTGCTGAAGGGGCTCTCCATAATAAAATATGTCTCAATACAGCCCTTAAAATTCGAGGTGTTGATGCGTTATTTGACTATTATGGTCAGATGAATAGATATTGGAGATTTAAACCTGGTTGATCTTTCGCTAGAAAATAGATATTTCAATTGGTATGGGAATTATTTCCATTCATGACCACAATTTCCACAGATGTATTTCAAACCATAAACTTTGGGATTCACCATAATAATATTTTCTTTATCTATTACCTCTCGTATTAAATTGCGATTGCTATTTCCACAATTTGGGCACTTACGTCTAATTGTTTGCTTGATTTCTTGGATGACTCTCTTCATTTTAGAGGGGCGAGGTTCGATAACATTCTTTGGAGACTGCTTGGTATCTAAAGGTTCCGTTGGTTTTTCAATCATTTTTGCTTGGAAATCAGCACTTTTTAAATGTTTGAAAATTAGAGTAGAGATTAATTGATCTATTGATTGACCCTCTCCAACCTGATGTGCTAATGAATTTTCAATTCCTTTCCATGCGAGAATATCATCATAATCTAAATAATGGACTTCGCCTAATTGGAGTTTTGGATAATTAGCCTTAAGTCCTGTTAAGATAAAATGAGAATAATCATTGATGAGATAGATTGGATTGGATTGGATTTCTTTTATAATTTCCATTCTAAATACGCCACTATGTTGATTTACCCATTTTTTGACATCTGCCAAATTTTTTAATAATTCCTCACTATTTTTTAGTTCTGCTACTTTTTGCTTGTTTTCAATTAATCCATAAACTAAAAAAGGAGCATTTCCATTAGTTTTTTCAATAAATACATCCATCATGTCTGCAAGTTTATTAAAATTCTCATAAATTTCCTCATCTATCAGTATAAAAAATATACCAGCAGTAGCTCCAATAAATAATGCCTTATTTATTATAATCTGAGGCGACTCGCTCATTTTATCTAATTCTTTCCAAGCAAATGAAGTTTTCCACTTGATTATATCGAAATTATGTTCCCTATAGACTAATGAAAAATTCCACACATAGCTCTCTTGTGGAAGGTGATAAATAATTCCTTCGGGAAATAATGCGTTTTGATTTTGCTGATTCTCCTTTTCAGTAGATAACTCATCTGAGGTATAATATTCAATATGTGCTAAATTTCTTAGATCATTAAGTATTATTCCTGGAGGTGAATCTCCTAAGACAATCTGATATTCAATGTATCGCATATTCTCTCATATTAATTGTATTTAAAATAGTTTAAAAAAATAACACAATTATATTAATATCTTTCTAAACCCTCAATTATTTGTATAATAAATCAATACTCGAAAATATAATTTTTTAATGAAGTCATAAGAAATAAAAGAAAAATTAAAAATAAAAAAAAGTATTTTTAAAAAATTTGTTTTAGATTGATTTAAATACCAAGTTCTAATAATTTCCTCTTATTTTCAATTGCTTTTTCTTTGTCTATTTGATACATACCATAGAATATAGCGATACCTATCACCGCAATGATAAAAGGGATTATGGACATAACAAATTTTAACCCAAAAACAGCAGTAGAAGTCTGGTTAGGACCTTTTGCTGGGATATAGCCAAAGTATCCCCATACAATTGCGAAAATAAGTGTTTGGAAAAAATAGATAAATGCCGAAAAGACTCGTAAAATTCCAATGTAAGTTCCCTCTTCTCTTTTACCTGTTTTAGCAGCAGCGTTATCAATACCCTCGGCTTGAACTACATTAAAGATTATTCCCCAGCAAGCACTATAGCTTATACCGATAAGACCAAATACAATAGCAGCACTCAAATAGTCAGTTACAAAAAAGAATGCTAGGTAGACGAATGCAGCTGAGGCAAGAGCGAGGATATACGACTTTTTTATGCCAATTTTTCTCGGTAATTTAACCCATAAAGGCACTGAGATAAAAGCAAATGCAAGAGCTAATAAATTTGGTAGGACCATCACTTCTATGCCTAAACCTAACCCATGTAGTATGAAAAAGCCCATTCCTGCAGAGAAACATAAAGCTGCGATTCCCCATAAAAGAAATGTGATTATTATCGCCATCCAATTTCGATCTTTTAAGACTCGTTTAACAATTTTAACTATTGGCTCATGTTCTTTTTTCTCTTGATCTAATTTTACCCTCAGTTCTATCATTTCAGGCGTTTCACGTACTCCTCTACTATAAGGATATATTAATAGATAACAAATTATGGTAATGAAAATTGCAACTCCTAAAAATGCGGCAGGATTAGTTACTCCACCTAAACTCGCAATAATGAGGGGTATACTAATGGCACCCATGATTTGGGCTATGACAGTTACGAGCATTGTAATTCCGCTAACACTCGCTCGTTGATCATCATATCGGAATAAATCAGGAAAAAGGGATTGGTGACTAATTTCTCGCAAAGTGGCAAAAGTTTCATACATACACATCATAATAGTAATCCATATGGCCGCTATAAGTACTGAGGTCGAGATCGGAATAAAAACAAAAAGTAACGGGATCGGTCCAAGAATAGCTCCTATTATAATCCACGGATATCGCTTTCCGTATTTTTTTGTAAATCTTGTGGATCGATCTGTAAGATATCCGAGTATGGGATCATTGAATCCGTCTACAATGGAATAAGTAAGGTACATTAACGGTATCCATAATATTGGTATCAAAAGTACCGCAACGGAGAAGAACTGAATCTGGCCCCACAGACCAAACATTAAAATGCCGAAGAAACTACTTAATGAGAAAAATATTTCTGTCTTTTTATCGGGTCTTCTAAAGGCGCTTTCAATATCTGCGTCAATCGTTGATTCTGTCATGATTTTAACTTCCATTAAGTTTTTTTAATAACACTATTTTTGATTTTGATTTTATACTATAATAAAGTTTTCCATGATTTTTTTATGTGATAGAAAATAATTTGAAATACATTTAATTAAAAAAATTACACCTTATTTTAAAAAAAATTTTAAAGAGAAATAACTGATATGACAGCAATTTTTTCTGAAGATGATGAAAATATCCAAGGAATGTTTAAACGGCCTGACAAAAAGCAAGAGATAGGATTTGCACTTTCTTCATTTTACATTCTCTTGTTTGGTATGTGGGGTTCTCTTCAATTTTATGCGGTAACGATCCTTTTAATTCCGATATTCATAATTCCTATTATATATCTCATTTATTCCATAGTTGATGGTTTTAATGATCCTCTTATTGGGTATTTAACAGATCGATCCACAAGATTTACTGAGAAATATGGAAAAAGATACCCCTGGATCATAATAGGAAGTATTCTGGCCCCTATACCGCTCATTCTCGCTTTTATTCCGATTTTTAATTCAGTGATCTTAGCCGTAATTTGGTTAACTGTAATGATGTGTGTATTTGAAACCTTAGCAACCCTTAGAGAGATAAATCAAGAAGCTCTCTTCCCAGATTTATTCCGATACGAAGATCAAAGGTCGACTGTTTTAGGATATGGAATGTTTTTTACCCTAGTAGCTCAGTTCATAGCGGCTATTACGATCCCATTGATTATTTATCTCTTAGGGGGAGCTACTGAGTCAATCGCGTTTATCGGTACGGCCATTTATATCATCATTTTAACATATATAGTGCTAGTACCTTATGCGCTCTGGGGTGTTAAAGAATCAGAGGAAATGAAACAAAGAAGAGTAAAATTAGATCAAGAGCTTAAAGGGCATGAACCTGTATTAAAAACAGTAAAGAGAGTTTTGAAAGATAGGAACTGGATGGGGCTTGTTATTTCATTCCTTATCTGGGGTACGGGAGGACTTTGTTTTATAGGAGGGATGAATTATTTTGTACTCCATTATCTCGGATTGGGAATAGAAGCAACTATTTTACCTGGTTTTATACTTATCACTAGTGCGGTGGTAACAATACCTTTCTGGGTTAAATTGGCAAGAAAAATTAGCGCTAAAAATTTGAATATTATAGGAATGAGTTTATCTGCCATTGGATTCTTTGTTTATTTTTTTGTTAATGATTACACTGGGATTGTTATTATGAGTGCTTTCATGGGAATTGTATGGAGTGGTAACTGGGGAATTGTTGGTAGAATGGTGCAAGCACAAGCAATTGATAATGCTTCTGTTACAAATGGTAAACGTGAAGAAGCTACATATCAAGGAATCCTTCGTGTATTTTCGGCATTTACTTACTTCTTCCAAAGTTTGATTTTTGTAATTGTGTGGACACTAACTGGCTATAACCCTGAGAGAAGAGCTAATCAAACTGAGCTTGCAAGATTAGGATTGAAATTGAATATATCATTAATTCCAGCTTCCCTTGCATTAGTGGCAATCATAATCTTTGTAATTATGTATACTATAAATAAAGAAAAGGCACTTCTAAACAAAAAGAAACTAGTTGAGATGGGACTGTAAATCATACTTGACTATATCCTTTTTTTATAAAAATACATAAAAAATTTTTAAAAACAATTAAGAATTTGCCTAAGTATGAAAATATTCCTAATTATATTTGACACATTACGAAAAGACCATACAGGTAAGACTTATGGAAATAATTGGATAAAAACACCTCATTTTGATGCTTTTGCAAAAGATTCTATAGTATTTGATAAAGCATATCCTGAATCATTGCCCACAATTCCTGTTCGGAGAGCGATACATACCGGAATACGAACTTTTCCCTTTAATCATAAAAGACCAGAGCTCAGAACAGATGATATTGTTAAAATTCCAGGATGGCATCCAATACCCCCTCAGCAGACTCATTTGGCGGAATATATGAAAAAACAAGGCTTTATCTCATCTTTTATAACAAGTACTTATCACCAATTTAAACCTAATATGAATTTTCATATTGGATTCGATCAATGGAATTGGATAAGAGGCCATGAAGGTGATAAATTTAGGGTTATATTTCGGGAAGGAGGTAAAAAGCTCAAACAAATACTTAAGGAACACACAGTTAAGGATCTTGCAGGAAGAGCTTATCAAAGGAGTGTCTTGAAAACTCACTTTTCTAATGTTCAAGGAAGAAAAGAGGAAAATGACTATTTTCCTGGTCAAACTTTCAATAAAGCAGTAGAGTTTGTGAAGGATAGTTTAAAGTTCAAAAATGTGTTTTGTTGTGTAGATGAATTTGATCCGCATGAACCATGGGACCCACCTCAAAATTATCGTGATCTCTATACTGATAAAACCTATAATAGTAAAAAAATTGTCACTCCCGCTTATAGAAGAGATATCGACTATCTTACTGAAGAGGAATTGAAATATATGAGAGGTTGTTATGCGGGTGAAGTTTCTATGTGTGATAATTGGTTCGGCTTTTTTATCAATGAACTTAAAAGCATGGAATTGTATGAAGATTCATTAATTATTTTAATAAGTGATCACGGACACAGTATAGGAGAGCATAATGCTACTGGTAAAATTCCATTTAATATTTATCCTGAATTGGTTGATATTCCATTAATGATAAAACCCCCCGGTGGTCTTAACGGTCCAAAAAGAATTAAAAAACCTTATGTATATGATCATGATCTTTTACCTACAATCTTTGGATTCTTAGATCAAGACAAACCTAATGTGTTTGAAGGTATAGATCTCTCTATCTTTACTGAACAAAATGATCAATTTATTGAAAACCGAGATTATATTACCTGTGGATTTCATGCCTTTACATTGTATAAAGATGATCATTATGCATTAATTACCTCTAATAATAAACAATTTCAAAAGTTATTTGATTTATCAAAAGATCCCGATTGGAATGAAAATATTGCCGAGGATAATCCAGATATTTGCAATGAGCTTTTTCAAGTAATAGAGGAGGATGCAAAAGGGGAACTTCTTATGGAAGAGGAGTCGCAATTGTGGAAATCAACAGAATGGTACTCAGAAAAAAAAGCCAGCGATTAATAATGTATACTAAAGATATTTATATTAATTAATTTCTTTATTTTTTTTATGCCTAAACCTAAGTCTGAGGAGTGGTTTAATCAGATTAAAAAAAACATACGAGACACTTTTCAGAATATCACAAGTGAAATTCTAGATATCTTTGAAGAACGTCCTTCTTATGTTCAAATGAGATTGCCGGTTGAGAAAATTACACAAGAGTTTGAGGATTCTTTAAAGAATAAAAATGAACATAATATAGTTCATGCGGAGATACGGGAAGCTTCAGGGGATGATATTGAGAAAATATTTAAGATATATAATAAAGCATGGCAATCCACTTCAATGCCATTTCGACAAGTGGGTGAGGAGACTTTTTCAAAATTTCAAAAGCATTTTAAGACCGTTTTTTTGATAGCTAGTGTTGATAGTATTGATGGGGGGTTTATTCTGATCCATTTCGAGGGAAAGAAAAATGATATTGGGGTAATAAACGGATTAGGAGTCTTGCCTCAATTCCAAAATAAAGGTTTGGGTACTACGCTCGCAATGGCTGCTTGGAATTATTTCAAAGAGAGAGGGGTTAAGGAGCTAAGGTGCGAAGTTCATAGAGATAATAAAATTCCATATGCGTTTATTAAAGGGCTAGGTTTCGAAGAAATGCTTTAAAGGAACCGTCCTTGAGTTTATAAGAGGAGATTATAAATAATAAAAGAACGAATCACAAATTAGAATTTAGTTTAAACTTATATTACCACGTCTTAATATATCTAATAAAATTACAAATACTATTTGATATGTATGTCAGATGAACAATCCAAGAGTCGGTTTAGTCTAAAAAAGAATAGGGTGAGAAGTGCTTTTCAACATGTTATTGATGGAATTACAGGATTATTTTACAGTAGAATAGATTATATCCAAATGAGGTTACCAGTTAATAAGATAACAAAGGAATTCGAGGATTCATTAAGAGAGAAAATTGAGCATAATGTAGTTCATGCCAAAATCCGCGAAGCAAGCGAAAAAGATATTGAGCATATAATGAAAGTATATGATCTTGCCTGGCATTCGAGTCCAATGCCAATTAGGGAGGTAGGCAAAGATACTTTCTTAAAAATTTACAAAGAATCTACTTCGGTATTTTTAATCGCAAGTATCGATTCCACGGATGCTGGTTTCATTCTTCTTGATTACGAGGGAAGGAATAATGAAATTGGAATAATTGGAGGTTTAGGTGTATTACCGAATTTCCAGCATAAAGGCCTTGGTACTATTTTAGCAATTGCAGCATGGGATCATTTTAAACAAAAAGGAGCTAAGGAGCTAAGATGTGAGGTCTATAAGGATAATATGATACCATATGCTTTCATAAAGAGCCTTGGCTTTGAAGAATTTTCCAGGAGTATTGATGGTCATTTAATGAAGTAAATTTTTCAATTATTCAACCTTTCTATGATATAGAGTCAGGGAACATTGTAAAAATTTTTAATCTCAGATAAATTTTAAAGAATAATATCAAAAATTAGACTTTTTTTATAAAATGTTAAAGGTAGGCATTATAGGGACTGGAGATATTGCGGATTTAAATATTCTCGGTTATATCCACTCTCAAGATACAGAGCTCGTTGCGGTCTCTGACATAAATGTTGATCGAACTAAAAAGAAATTGGCAATGTGGAACTTACAGTCTTTAAGAATTTATGAGGATTATAAACAAATGGTTGATCGGGAAGATCTAGATATCGTAGAAATTTTAACTCCGCATGATTTACACGCTCCTATGACTGAATATTGTGCTAAAGCAGGAGTACCAGGCATATCTGTTCAGAAACCTCTTTCCAATACGATTGCAGATTGTGATAAGATAATCCAAGCATGTAGTGAAGAAAATGTGAAATTGAAGTTATTTGAAAATTTCAGATTTTATCCCGTCTATTTAAGAGCAAAAAAATTATTAGACCAAGGAATAATAGGAGAACAATTAAATTTTAGATTAAAGAATATTTTAACAGGGGGTCCAGGAGGGGTTGCATCTGATGATCTGAGGGGATGGTTATGGCGTATTGATATAGACAGATGTGGTGGAGGTCCTGAAGTGTACGATGATGGACAACATAAATTTTCATTAGCATTATGGTTAATGAATCAATCAAATGTTGAAAAAGTATATAGTTGGATAAATTATTTTACTGGAGTTATCGACAGCCCTGCTAATATTCTATGGAAATATCCCTCTAAAAATCCCGATGATCCCCCTAAATATGGTTCAATGGAATTTACATGGGCTGCCAATCTTTATTATCCCTCTAATTATTATGGAATTGACGAATTCATCGAAATATCAGGTACAAAAGGAATAATGTGGATAAATCAATGTACTTCTGGAGGGAATTATGTTTCGAAATCACCTCAGTATCCTCCAATTGTTGTCTATGTTGATGGAGAAGTTAAAACCTATGGGGAAGATTTACCACGAGATTGGCGATATTCTTTTATAAATTCTACAGAACATTTCATTGAAGTTATGAAAACTGGACGAGGGGAACCAATCTATACAGGAGAACAGGGAAAGGCACTCTGTATTTTTGCTAAAATGCCATATATTTCAGATCAACGGGGAGAAATTGTTTATTGGGAAGAAATGACAGCAAAAAATGAAGAAAAAGGGTTTTGTGCTGTAGAAAAATCTGAAGATGCAGATCCTAGTGGATTACATAGATTTACTAGAAGAAAAAGTAGAGATTTAAAAAATGGAATAAAGCAAGGATTAAAATGTATCGATTTTGAATACAAGTAAGATATTAATATGAAATAAGCTCGAATATGAGTTTAATCAGCGTTTAATTAAGTAATTTTCCTCTTTTACCTTCAAAAACATCATCAATCATATTTGTAAAACTTTTTAATACTAAGCATATTAATACGATTAATTTAATCATTAATTTTATTTAATTATGTTAAGAGTGGGGATAATTGGTTGTGGAGATATTGCAGATCTAAACATTTTAGGCTATATCCATTCATATGATACCGAAATAGTTGCTGTTTCTGACATTGATACAGAATGTGCTAAACAAAAATTAGCGAAATGGAATTTACGGTCATTAAAACTTTATAAGGATTATAAGCAAATGATCGATAAAGAAGATCTTGATATTGTGGAAATTCTCACACCTCATGATTTACATGGCCCTATGACAGAATATTGTGCTAAAGCAGGTGTACCGGGTATATCTGTGCAAAAACCTATGGCACATTCTATTTCTGACTGTGATAGAATGATTGAAATTTGTAAAGATGAAAAAGTGAGATTGAAATTATTTGAAAATTTCAGATTTTATCCGGTATATCTTAGAGCAAAAGAGCTATTGGATCAGGGGTTAATAGGAGAGCTTTTAAATTTTAGAATAGTTACTATAGGAACCGGAGGCCCGAGTTGGCCGCTTACATTAAGGGCAAATTTATGGCGAACTGAAGTAGATAGATGTGGCGGAGGTGCAATGATTTATGATGATGGACAGCATAAATTTTCCATGGCGCTTTGGTTAATGAATCAGGAAAGGGTTGAAAAAGTCTATTGTTGGGTTGATTATTTCATGGGCGTTATTGATCTACCTGCAAATATTTTCTGGAAATATCCCAGCAAAAATAATGAAGACCTCCCAAAATATGGCTCGATGGAATTTTCTCTTGCATCTAATCTGTATTATCCTTCTAATTACTATAATTGTGATGAATTTATCGAGATTTCGGGCACAAAAGGAATAATGTGGATAAATCAATGTACTTCTGGAGGGAATTTCGTTTCTAAATCACCCCAGTATCCTCCGATTGTTGTATACATTAATGGGGATGTTGAGACATACGGAGAGAAGTTGCCAAGAGATTGGAGATATTCTTTTATTAATTCCACATTGCATTTTATTGAAGTAGTTAAAACTAAAAAGGATGAGCCAATTTATACGGGCGAGCAAGGAAGAAATTTATGTGTTTTTGCTAAAATGCCTCAAATGTCGGATCAGCGCAGGGATACTGTATATTGGGATGAATTAACAGCTGAAAATGAAGAAAAAGGTTTATGTACTATTAAAAACCCCGAAGAAGCGGATGAGAGTGGAATATCCAAGTTTTTTATACGAAATAATAAAGATTTTAGGAAAGGCAAAAAACAAGGATTAATCCATAAGAAGCTTGAATTTGAATATGACAAATAATAATCACATATTTAAGTAGTTAGAAATAATGTTTATCTAAATTATTTATTAAAACAATAAAAACTTAGAGATGTTCTATGAATGAAATTAATCCAAATTTAAATAAACGCCAATTAGATACTTCACTCGGCACAAGAATCGCTTATTCCAATGGTCCTTTTGTTGATTCACTTTCTATAATTACTTGGGCATTTCTTGGATTTACATTCTATTTCGCCGTTGTTGGGTTGCCTATAATTTATATTACTATAGGTTTAATTATTGTAGCTTTTTGGGACGCCTTTAATGACCCCATTATTGGAGTAATATCAGATCGTACAAAATCGCGCTATGGTCGGCGGAAGTTTTGGCTATACATTATTTTTATCCCTTTTGTATTGATGAATATATTACTATGGACACCTCCATTTGGATCCTCCACCATTATTTTATTCGTTTATTTTCTTATTATTGCAATGTTATTCGATTTGACATATACCTTTTTTACTGTTAATACTAACGCTTTATGGCCAGAAATGTTCTTGACAATAGAAGACCGGACCAATGTAGGATTATGTCGTAGTATTTTCACGGTCATTGGGACCTCACTCGCATACCTCATTCCCGGATTAATCATCATAGATATTGCCAATCAACGCAATTTAGCAGAAACTCCAGAGCAGTATATGCTCACAGGGGTAATCATTTCAATTATTATTTTGATATCATTTACAATTTTTCTTAAATGGGGTTCATTTGAGCGAAAGGAATTTGCGGGAGATGTTGAAAAAGCACCCTTGTTGATAGATTCATTTAAGATCACCTTTAAAAATAAGGCTTTTGTTCTTTATTGCATTATTGAATTATGTATTTTCTGTATTTATAGTATTTTTTTAAGTATGATGCCTTTATATGGAACATTTGTGCTTGGACTCGCAGAAGAAAATTCCTTTCTTATTAGTTTAATTGTGTTTGTTAGTCTTATAATAGGGATTCTGTTTACTCCTGTTTGGATGTCACTTCAGAAAAAGTATGGAATCCGAAAATGCTTCATGATTTGTCTGAGTTATTGGGGTGTAACCTTCATTTTATTAATGACTGCTAATGATATCTTTACATCTTTCCTTTTTTTTAGTATGATGGGACCAGCACTAGGTGGAGCTATTTATTTGTATGAGCAGGGAGTGGCTGAAATAATTGATGATGATAGTGTTCGATCAGGACTCGAGGCTCGACGTGAGGGGGCATATTATGGGATTTCGGGATTAATAAATAGATTTGCAACTATTGTTAACATTTTAGTGATTAGTATTATTTTCACTAGAACCGGTTGGAGTGAATTTAATCCTAATCCGGGAGCAGATGTAATTTTTGGATTACGATTTTTAATGGGTATTTATCCTTTGATAATTATAAGTGTGGCTTTATTTTGCTTGTATTTATATCCCATTCATGGAAAGCGTCTTGATGAAAATAAATTAATGCTCGCTGAACAGCGTTCTAAAAAACAGAAAGCGATCACTGAAAATATTTAAGGTTAAAGTATAATTGAAACTATATCTTCGTGAAACAGGTATTTCACGTAGTTATTTCTAAATTTTATAGAAACTCAAAAAAATAATAAAAAAAAAATAATTAAATTTTAAATACTTTTTCTAATCCATTCCAACTGGGGTTTCAACGTCCCCGGCTTCCCCTCTTTTAACGAAAAGCATACAAACGAACCCTGCTATAATGAAGAATGAAGTGAATAAAAGTAATGTAGTATTTCCGAAGATGTCAGTTAAAAATCCAACAATAACAGGGCCCATTATTGCTCCCAAAAAGATTGCGAGGAAATAAATACCCGTAAATGTACCTGTTCGCTTTTCTGTGGGTACTAGCTCCCATAAAACAACTACAGCTAGTGTATTTACAAAGGCGAATCCAAGACCTGCAATAATAAAGCCTATAATTATCATTGTCGGAGTCTGGAAGATAAAACCAATTAGCATCCCCACAGTGAAGAGAATTAATCCTATTCTAATCGGTAATATTCTTCCAACTTTAGTTGCGATGATTCCAGCGGGAACTGCCATAAGAATAAAGGTTAATGACATAAATATCAACATCGTTCCAGCAGGACCGCGTTCTAATCCTAAAACATCAACTGCATATACAGGAAAAAGGGATGTAAGGGCGTAATACGCACAAAACCATAAAAATATGCCTAATAGAATGGCTAGTGCACTTTTATCTTCACTTCTACCAATATACCTAAAGCTTTCAATCAAGCCTTCAAAAGGGCCTTCTTCCCGTTTGGTTTTTTCACCCGTTGCTTTCTCCGCCTCTAAAACTTGTTGGTAAACATACGCATCTTTTTCCTTTACTGTTAGCATCATTATAATTAAACAAATTACCATTAAAATTGCAATTGTTAGAAAGGCTAATACTAAACTGATGGGGACAAGTATAAAGTTTAAAATAAAGGCAACAATAGTACCTAATCCTGCCATTAAATTAAAGATGGCATATCCTTTGGAACGATTAATGGGTTTTGTAAAGTCGGGCATAAGTGCTATGGTTTGACCTCTAAAACAGGCCATCGCTATGTTAAAAAAAAGCATGTAAAGGATTAATAACCAAAAAGGATCTGACGCGGGATTAATAGTTGCAATTAAAACGAAGAAAACAGCTGAAATGGGCACCCCTACCATTATATATGGCATTCTTCTCCCATATTTAGTTCGAGTGTTATCAGATACACTCCCCATAATAGGAATAATTATTATCCCAATCATATTATCTAAAGCCATCCATAATCCAACTAATCCATAAGAACCTAAATATTCGAAAAGTGTTATAGGAACTTGGGCATCATAGAGAGTCCAGGCCATCATGTTTAAAAAGAAACCTAAGCTGAGGGAGAATGCTAATCCTAATTTAAATTTTTCTTGTTCATTCATTTTAAATCCTTATTTATTTTGACTATAATTCAAGTGTTAAACGATCTATAACAATATCCTTACAGATACTGATTTTAATATTCGTCTTTTTATTATATATATTTGTCCAAAGTTGATCTAAGGATGCTATTATTATTATCATACAGCTGAAATACAGAGGAAGAATTGATAAATATAATTAAAAATCAATTAGATCAAGCGTAGATTGAAACCACACCTGTAAAAGCACTTCTGTAAAATTTTTTTAATATAGACCAAAATGTCACCAAGCCTTATATAGAGAAGGTAAGATTATATAATCAATCAATTCGAAAAAGTATAATAATTAGATTTTATCAAATATCTTAAAAATCTAAAAATTTTGATTTTCAAGCCTTATAAATGGTTCTAATGGAGATCATTAAATATTTGGGGGATAAACTAGCAAAAGAAATTAATATTAGTCCTCCAGCGGCAAGAGGTTTATTAAAACTTTCTATAAAGGACGAGTTGGATCCCTTTAGACCCTTATTTAAAATCACTTTTAATGAATTGAGAAATGTACTACAAAATTCCTTTAAAAAAAGACTAATTAATTTAGAAATCTCTAATTATGAAGCAATTGTGAATCATATGATAATAGAATTAGAATTAAATCAATCACTAATAACAATGGCAGGTGTTTATTTATAGTATACTTAATATTATACTGGATTTTCATATTTTTATTATTTGGTTTCATAATAATACTACTTTTAGTTGGAATTTTTTTCTTATTTAAAGCATGTCAAAACAGATTGAAAAATATTGCCATATTAGGGATTGGTTCTTTAGCATTTCCATTAGGATTTATTGTAAATTTTGTTTTTAATATGGGCCAAGTGTTTCAAGAATATTTTGTATTTGTTGGATTAATTTCTGTAGTCGTATTTACAAATATGACCTTTTATAAAGGACGAATGAAAAAAGCAAATATAATATTAATAATTGCTATAATTCTAGGTGTTATACAAATAGTTTTATTAAATTTGTATTATCCTCTTGAAATAAAAAGCGACCTATATTATTATCTAAGACTTTCATTAGATTTGCCATATGTACTTTTGGTTTTTAATTGGTTGGCATATTCTTGTTATTTAGCATATAGGCGTTTGAAAAATCAAGATATTGAACCATGGATAAAAGTTAGGTACAAATTAATCGCAATTTCTTCATTCATAATAAGTTTATACCCCATTCCAAGATATTTTCAACCAAGAGAGATCCCTTGGGGAGATCCTACCGATCCAATCAGTCTTCTTATCTTTGGTATAACAGCAGTAATAGGAATTACTTATGCTATATTACTTTCAATCTCTTGGTTCATGCCAGAATGGATGAAAAAGTATTTTAATAAAGGCTACAAAAGAGAGCTTGAAAAAGAATTTACCGAAGAAGAATTGACAAATTTAATCAAAAACCAATTAAGTAAATAAAAGACTCAGAAGTAAAATAAGAAACGATTATATGATTATACCATTTTTTTAATCAATTTTTCCGATATCCCCCGCATCTCCTTCTCTAACAAAAAGTATAGAAGCTAAAGCTGCCATAAAGAAAAGGGAAATAATAAGAAAGAAAAAATTAGTCCCCAGGAAATCAATAATAAAACCAATTAAGATAGGTCCTATTATAGCTCCTACGAAAATTGCAAGGAAATAGAGGCCTGTAGATGTTCCCGTATTTTTACCTGAAGGAAGCAGTTCCCATAGAATAACAACTACATGTATAACCATAAAAGAAAACCCTACTCCCGCTATAATAAGCCCGATAATTATCATTAGAGGAGTTTGAAATAAATGACAAAATATCATTCCAATAAAAAATGTAATCAGACCTATTTTAATTGTTAATTTTCTTCCAATTTTGGTTCCTATTATACCAGAAGGAATAGTCATCAAAAAAAAAGATAAGGATAAAAATATTAATAATGTCCCTGCGGGACCTCTTTCCAATTTCAAGACATCTGTGGCATATACACTGAAAAGTGATCTAAGTCCATAATATCCTGCTGAATACAAGAAAATAGCTAATAATATAGCAATTGCACTTTTATCCTTGCTTCTAAAAATGTAGCTAATATTTTCAATCAAACTTTGAAAAGGACCATCATTATTGCTATCCTTCTTTTTATCCATTTCGATGATTAGTTGATATCCATAAGATTCATTTTCATTAATCTTTAGCAACATTAAAATTAAACACAACACCATAATTATAGCAATCATTAAAAATCCGAAAGTAAGGCTAATAGGCACTAAGAAAAAACTTATAAGAAACGCAAGAATGGAGCCTATACTTGCCATAAAATTAAAAACCGCGTATCCTTTACTTCTGTTGACTGGTTTTATAAAGTCCGGCATAAGAGCAATAGACTGGGATCTAAAACTCGACATAAAAAAAGTAAATATAACCATATAGAGGAGCAATAACCAGAGAGGATCTGAGCTGGGATTTATAGTTGAGATAAGGACAAAAAAAAGTGCAGATATAGGAATTCCAACCATTAAATAGGGCATTCTTCTCCCATATTTCGTCCGAGTCTTATCAGAAACAGAACTGATTATTGGGATGACAATAATAGGGATAATGTTGAAAATCGCAATCCAAAAACCGACTAATCCATAAGAACCTAAATATTGAAAGAGAGTAATAGATACCTGAGCATAATAAAAAGTCCAACAGAGTATATTAATAAAAAAACCTAAACTCAGAAAGAGTGTTAAATGTAAATTAAATTTATCTTGTTCGTTCATTTTATCAAGGAGAATTTAGTTCATATCATCAATAAAAATTTCTTTACCGATTTCTGATGATTTTATAGTAGCTAAATTAAATTTTAAAACATATCTTGCCTGTTCACCAGATAATATTGGCACTTTATTTCCTTTTACAGCCTCAATAAAATGTTTTGTTGCATTGATAAAACTATATTTCCAATCTTTCTCAAAATCGGTATATATTTCAACTTTACCGTCTCGAATAATAACTATTGGGGGAAAAACTTCTGAATTTGACATTTTATTTCCAATTGATGTTCCTTGATTAATTTTCATTAAGCCTCGGCTCCCAATAATTTCAATAAACTCATCTGTAGGATAGTACTTAGAGGGAAGCTCCATTTCTGGCATTAATGCAAATTCCATATTACCATATTGAGGGACTATATGCTCTCTACTTGCTTTATATTTCCACATTACGTATGCAGGAGCATCAATCCCTTTATAATTATCTGTCCACGCAAAAACTTTTTCAATATCTTCCCCAAATAGCCACCATCCTAAAGAAAATGCATGCCAGCCATTATCAAATAAAACAGGGGATCCTTTTTCAGCACCGCCTACCTGATTTGGATCTAATCGCCATTTATCAGCACTTTCTGGAACATTCCATCCTCCTTTAACACCCATAGCAACTTTAATTCTAATAGATGAGGGATCCCCTATGTAATCTTGATCAATGAGTTCCTTTGCTTTAAGAATATGGGGATCAAACATGAAATTTTCATAAATAGACAGAATCGAGCCTGATTTATTACAAGCATCAATCATACAATCTGCTTCTTTTAATGACATGGCCATTGGCTTTTGAACCGATATACCCTTTATTCCTTTTTGAGCAGCATAAATCACGGCCTCAGCGTGCAGATGATGTGGTAAAAGAATTTCTATTATATCTAAGTCCTCATTGTCAATCATTTTTTTATAATCAGAATACACTGGGATTGATTTATTAAGATTAAACGTCTCAATTTTATTTTTAGCTTTTTCGACAGTTCTATTACTTAAGCATTTGATTTCCACATCGGTATTATTAAGATACCCGAGCACATTTAAATTAAAAATTGCTCCTGTTCCTATTATTCCTACTTTTAACATAATGTTCCTTCAAAATTTCTATTAAAATTACTTATGTATAATATCCATTTGTAAAAATATTTAATCAAATAAAAATGAATTTTAGTTTTTCCAACTTTATCAAATATTAATTACATCGTAATTTTCCATTCAAGAGGTTTATTGGGAGCGCTCGATCCTTTCCAAATAAAGGTGTCTCCCTCTAGAATTAATTTTTCTATCTTATTATTAATGGTTAAGTTTTTAAACTCTGAAGCTTCACTTTCCTTTATCCTTAATGAGAACTTCCAATTACCTTCTACATTCGGATTATACCACCCAGAATATCCCATCTTGGATTTTGAAAACCCTATCAAAGGAGATGAGAACTGATATTCTTCTTTAGGCAAAGAAGGAGAAAACTCCACACCTTCTTTAGTAAATTTTGCTCCTATTAAGTGGGTAGTAGTGAAAATTGGCCATGAATGTGGATGTAAATTCATAACGGGAAAATCTGTCCAACTAATACTGATATAATCTTCTTTCATTGTTTTCAAATCCTCTGGATCCTTAGTTAGAAAGTATTTAAAGAAGTGTGTATGACCAGGATACTCCGATAATTCTGAGTTATACGTATCTGGACCACTCCAAATACCATACCAAATTTCTGGATATATCTCAGCATGCGTGGAGAGTGTGTTTTTTTTCCATTCTTCCCATGCCATCTCTCCATCTAATAATGATAAAGCCCAAATTAGTGTGCCATTTATAGAAGGCCAAATCCCCCCATTAACTCTCATACCAATTTCTCTACTCATTACTTTTAAAGGTTGACTGAGTAATCTGGCACCAATTTTAGATGGCTGCCGTACCAACTCATCAATTGATTTCTTTAATATTATACTTTGCTCTGAATCCGCTGCACCACCAATGATAGCCCAGGGTTGTGGTTCAAGCCATAGTTTTTCTTCTCCTATCCAACCTAAGTCTTCTGTAAACCATGCTCTTTTAAACCATTTACCCGTCCAAAGATCATGGACAATATCTTTTTGTGAAGTAGCATAATTCAAAGCCTTAACAGCTCCCTGTTCATCATCTATAAATTCTAACATTTCAGAATATATTTTTAAAGTGTAAGAAGCCATTGCTGCGTTAAGAATACTTTCACCCTTTTCCCTAACTTCATCATGTTTATCATTGGGAACATGTCCTATCACAGCTCCATCATTCCAATCCCCATTTGATAGGCGCTGAATTCCATGCTTTCCTTTACCAGACACCTCAGTAAAATGGGTAAAGCATCGGGCAAGTATATCTTTTATTGATGCTTGACTAGCTTTTCTTCCATATACTGGATATGTTGCTATCATTTCTTCAAGGAAGGGTGTATCTCTCGTGGCTAAGATGTATTCACTAGTTAACCATAATATCCACATTTCTAAATCACTTGGAAAAAAGGGTTCAGGAAGGATCATCCCATTCCCACATATAGCATAAGGAATTTCCCCGTCTTCATTTACAGTTTTCAAAGTATATCGGATGATTTCTTTAACTATAGCTGGTTGGGTATAAATAAACGGGAAGACATGTTGTACTGGATCACGGGAGGCACCTTGGAATCCTATAATATATTGATATACATGTCCTTGAGATAAGATATGCTCTTTAAAAAAATCGTCGTAAGTCATCGCACTACGTAGATAATAATTGTGCCAAATTAATTCACGTTGAACCCAATTTTCATCTGGTATATTTAACTTGATTTGATTTTGTTTCCAAGCTTCACATGTATTTTGCCAGTGATTTGATACATTCTTTCTATATTTTTCCAAAAGCGGTACCAGTTCGATGTCATTGGGTAAATATCCAAAAGCAAAGTATAAGGTCTTGCTTTCACCTGGCGCTAAATGAAAATTTCGCTCTAAAAATAAGGCACTTTTCTCATCAGTTGTACCTAAACTTGAAGAAAGGTGAGAATATATACCTTTAGGATTTTTAATTCCCCCTTTAGCGAAAAAATCTGCTCCATTAGTAGTATATTTGTCAAAAGGCGCATCTAAAGATACGAGAAAAGTCGATGGGGGAAACATGTCATCAAATGAGGGTCTTGGAATTCTTTTTTTTTTAGCGTCTTTTCTTCCTTGAAAATATTTCTTTTCAAGAAGTCCCATATTATCTTCAATGATACTAAATTCATGAGTGAATTTTTCGCTAAATTCTCGCCGTAATTTTCTTATAAAGGAAACATCCTTATTTTCTATAGAATTACCATAGGCAAGGATTGAAAATTGATGCATTTTACAGCCCCAATATTCTATCCAGCGTAGGTCTACTGGGACATCTTTATTATTTTGAATTTTAACTTGAGAAATTAAAAGAGGATCATCTCCAAATGGAGCAAAAACAACCTGATCAATTTTAAGATCAGAATTTTTTATGATTTTCCTAAAATAACCGATTCCAAAAATTCTTTCAAATGAGCTATAATTCGCGTTATAATACGTAGAAATAAATTTCTCTCCATCTATGAGATAACCAAAACCTCCTGCGTACTGCCCATATGCTGGATCAAATTCATTGAGATATTTCGGACTTCCTTCATCTTGGCGTACTTGAATATGACCATAATTAGAAGCGACCGCCACTAACCTATCATTACCCACTTGATGAATATGCTCATTTTTTAACAGATAAAGCTCTTTCATAGGTGTAATTGCTTTTGGATCTTCCATTTGATTACATATATATTTATATGCAGGAAGTCCAAATTCATCCTCAATCCATTCGCCAAAATATCCTGATCCATATGTTTTTGCCATCTTTGCTTATCACTTGTTAACTTTTTTCAAAATATATTATATATATTTAAAAGGTATGAGTTCCCTCAACTTAAAATTTACCCATTTTGGATTTTTATTACCTATGTACTTCATTATGTAATAATTATCCAATTCCCTAACCTATCTAATTTTAACAGGACGTATATTAAAAATTTCTATAATGAATTAGATAGGAATATGATCTCTTTACAAAAAAACTTAACTATCAAGTTCGATAAAAATTAAATTTAGGCAAGTTTTAAAAGAGCGATATATTTTTTCACATAATTTTACCCCAATATTAGAATTAGTGGATTATAGCTTATGGAAGAACCAAATAAGAGTCTATCTGTTACATCTAAAGAAGATTATAATCTTACAAGCCAAGAACGATTCACATATTCATTAACTCAGTTAGCAAATATAATATTAGCCGGAATATTTGAACTAACCTACGTAAATTTTTTCTGGGACGATTTAAAGCTACAGCAGTTTTATTTCTCAATTGGACTGATAATTTATGCGATAGTTAATTCACTCAACGATTTTTATTTAGGGAGGATGAGCGATAATACAAATGTTGAAAAATGGGGTGGCAGACGTTTAATATATATCAAATTCGGGGGTGTTTTATGGGCATTTATCTTATTTGCTATGTGGTTTCCTTGGAGTTATACCAATCAAATTATAATTTTTATTCATTTTGTAGTTGCTATTTGCGCATTTGATATGTTATTAACTCTGGTTTGGACAGTTTGGTTGGCTGTATTACCCGAATTAACAGAAAATATAGAGGAGAGGAATAAAATCTCTTTGTATGTCCAATTTATGGGGATCATTGGAGTCTTTCCGGTTTTAATAGCTTTTGTTATCTATGAATCGAGCCTATTAGCCTTCCAAATATTCGCAGGTGTCTGCGCATTATTATGTGCAATATGTTATTATTATATTGGAAGTAAGCTTAGAGAACGACCAGAATTATATATTCAACAAGAAACAGTTCCATTAGGAAGATCTCTAAAAGAAGTCTTAAAATCAAAATCATTTGTGACTCTCACAATTTTCAGATGTTTTAATCATATGATCCTTTCACTAAATTTAGGTTTTATTTTTGCGTATTTTTATGTTTTGGGTGTGGATCTTCTTACGGCTTCATTGCTCTTTTTTCTCAATTCTACATTTATTGCATTTATTGGATATGTAATTTATAAAAAGCTATCAATGAAGTATGATATGAGAACTCTTGTAATACGGGGAAGAATTCTTCAAATTTTATTAAATATAATTGGATTTTTTGTCATTTTACTAACCGGAATGAAGCTAATAATATGGATATTTATTTTTATAAGTAGCATATGTGGAGGATATTTACTCTTTGATTACCCATTGTTAATGTTAATCACAGATGACGATGAAGTTACTCACGGGACTCGACGTGAAGGCATGATTATGGGGACTAATGCATTTTTCATAAAAATTGCGCAGAGTCTTGGTCCTATTCTTGGAACCTTTGTTTTATTGTATTTTGGTTTCGTTCGAGATGCACCCTCACAGACCAATCAGGCAGAATTTGGAATTTTATTTTTATATTTTATAGTTATGTCAATTTTAAGCTTTCTAGGTTTGTTGGGATTTCTATTTTTTCCATTATACGGAGAAAATATGAAAAATCTCCAAGTAAAACTTCAAGAAATTCATGAGAAAAAGACTCAAGCTTATAGAACTAGCTAAACTTATCTTTTTCTATAATTTTTTTTCAATTAGCTTAAACTTTTTGTAAATCTATGGATATAGTCCCCTTGTTCTAGAACTTTTTTTTGACTAGATAGTAATAAATATGAGACAAAAATAATAATCTTTAAGAGGCGAATGGAATGAGTAATTCAAAACAAAAATATATTTTAGCAATAGATCATGGCACTTCTGGAGCAAAAACTGCAATTGTCTCAACACAGGGAAATGTTATTGATTGGGAGTTTGAAGAAGTTCCGTTACATCTTATTGGAAATCAAGGAGCGGAACAAGACCCTGATGATTGGTGGAATGCAATAGTAAACACTTCTAAAAAACTCATAGATAAGGGGCATGTACCTGTTGAAGATATCGTTGGGATATGCAATTCAGGCCAATGGGCAGGAACTGTTGCTCTAGATAAGAACGGACACCATCTTATGAATTCTATAATTTGGTTAGATACTCGCGGTGCTCCTTACATTAAGGAATTAAATAAGGGTTTAATTAAAGTATCAGGATTTTCAGTGTTTAAGGCTATAAAATGGATTAAAATTACTGGTGGAGGTCCCTCCACTGTTGGAAATGATCCTATTGGGCATATTTATTTGATAAAGAATGAATATCCAGATATTTATGAAAAAACATATATGTTTTTGGAACCTCAAGATTATGTTAATTTACGCTTTACAGGTAAATTTGCTGCATCTGAAGCTTCAATCCATATGCATTGGATAACAGATATTAGAGATATCAACAATATTCATTATTCAAAAAAGCTTTTAAAAACACTAAAGCTTGAACCAGAGAAATTTCCTCAACTAAAAAAGTCTATAGATATCTTAGGGCCTATTAAACCGGATGTTGCGGACTTACTTGGCTTAAGTAAAGAAACTAAAGTAGTGATGGGATCTCCAGACATAACTACAGCTGTGATTGGCTCAGGAGCCGTTGCAGATTATCAGGGCCATATATATCTTGGAACCTCCGATTGGCTTGTTTGCCACGTGCCTTATAAAAAATCCGATGTTTTTCATATAATGGCATCTGTACCAGCAGCAATCCCTGGAAAGTATATGTTTATAAATGAACAGCAAGTTGCTGGGGCAGCTTTGCAGTTTTTAAGAGATAAGATTTTATACCATAAGGATGAGCTTTTAAAAGAAGAAGAAGTACCAGATGTATATAAAATTTTTGATAGAATCGCAGAAAAAGTACCTGCTGGTTCTAATAATCTGATTTTTACACCTTGGCTGTATGGAGAGAGGACTCCTATTGAGGATCTCACTATTCGGGGGGGATTATATAATCTTTCATTAGAAATGACACGTGAACATATTATAAGAGCTATTTTAGAAGGAATAGCATATAATATACGATGGTTATTTATGTATGTGGAAAAGAATATTCAAAAATGGGTCATGAAGGAACGAGCTGGGATGACGAAAAAGGATTTTGTGATGCCAGAGCTCAACATAATTGGTGGAGGGGCTCAAAGTAATGTGTGGTGTCAAATATTTGCTGACGTTCTGAACAGAAAAATCAAACAGCTAAAAAATCCAATCCAAGCAAATGCTCGTGGTGCTGCTTTTATAGCTTCCGTAGGGCTTGGATTTATCGATTGGAATGATATCCCTAAATTTACTGAATATTCAAATATTTTTACCCCTAACCCAGAAAATCGGAAAGTTTATGATAAGCTGTTTAAAGAATTCATCAATATTTATAAAGCTACACGTAAGATGTATAAACGCTTAAATTCATAGAGCTTGCTATTACCCTTTGAATCTAAAAAATTTTCAGATGATATCTCATACAGATTCTTGAGCTAAGCCATAAACTAATTTATCCTGCTGAAAAGAATTGATTCGTTCTTGCCATTGCATTTTATTTTGTTCAATCCATTCTTTGAATTTTAAAGGGTCTAAATTTTTGATCTCATCGGGAAAAATCTCTCTTAACCTTACAACAATGTTTTGAATAGATTCAACAGAAAATTCATTTTTGCCATTAAGAGCATCAAGGAATTCGTCAAAATAGAGCATCTGCTTACATGGAATGAATAATCGAATAGTATTTTTAAGAATCATTTCAAAATTTTTTTGATTTGATAAAAATTCGAAATTCATAGAAAAAGTGGTAAGAAGTCGATTAATCTGTGATAATTTTTGAGTATCTATAAACATCTCATTTGTACAGAACTCAACACAGCGATAACATAAATAACATTCTCCTTTATTACTATTTTGATAACCCTCTAAAGTAGGACATATTTTTTCACAGAGTCCACAATCGAAACATGACTTAGTTCTTCTTATCTTTAAGGGGCTTATCCTACTCACTAAACTTGCAATAGCACCAAAGGGACACAAATAACGACAGAAAGGTCTATAAACAAAGAAACTAATAATGATTATACCAATCAATATTATTAAAGCTATTATCAATAAGATATTTGTTGGATACCAAGGGAAAAGGAAACCGTTCATAGGATTGAGGAATAATGTAATTTCAAAACCTAAAATCAGGATAAACGTAAAAAATACTCCAAAAAAAATCCAACGCACATAAGGTAAGATTTTATTTTTTTTTATTTCTTTATTAAATTCTAAAGTGGGTTTAAATCGCACCATGGAACATAGTTCTTGCATCGCCCCTAGGGGACAAACATAACCACAAAATATTCTGCTAAAAATTAGAGATATCCCTAGAATTAGAAAAGTTAATCCTGTCAAAAATACAACGTTTGGAAAACCTCCCAAAATAAATCCTCCATACACTATTGAAGTTGATAGGAGGATAATTTTTCTCCTTATAGTTAATTTTCGTGTATAGATTAAAATAAATGCTGTTAAGCCGATTAAAACCACTCCAAGAATCAAAAAGCCAACTAAAAGGGCACTATCAAACTGAAAAAAATATTTAGAATAATCCAATTGATTCATCATATCTTTTGCCATTTTATCTTACCCCTCTCTTAATTTTGTATTTTCTATTTTGATGAAATTATAGATTTTATCATTTTTATCTAATAACCTAAAAAGCCCATTCCCCTGTATCTTAGAAATTATCTCATTTTCTTCAGAATGATGATCATCTACCGATAGAGTTCCTCCTGATTTTAAAATTCGATAAAACTCTATCACATTCTCACTAAAATTGCCAAGTGCATGCAATGTATCAAAACAAATAACAACATCTATACTATTATCTTCTAAATCAGTATTACAATTGGTAAGAATTGTATCTATATTCGTTATACTTTTTTTTGATGCTTTTTTACTTACTTTTTTAATAGCTAATGGGTGAATATCCGCTGAAAAAACTTTCCCAGTGGAACCTACCATCTCAGCAGCCACAATTGAATAACTTCCTGAACCACATCCGTAGTCAAGTACCCAATCGCCAGACTTAATCCCTGTTTTTTCTATTTTATCCATAGGATTCTTAAAATTATCTCTAATAGAGAAACAAAATGACATGATTCTGAAATCTATATTCGATTGTGCTTTATCACGCCTCTTTTCAACATGCTTTTTCATCATTTTTCTACATCACTTTTTAATTATTTATATTGTTATTGTGACTAAACACTTCAACATATATAAATGTTATTGTGTCGAGACAGATCAACAAAATTTAAATATTCTAAAATATATATTTTAAATATGGTAAACGCTGAAAATTCGTTAATTGATTCTTTAAAGAAAATGGAACTTAATAATGATGAGGCTCAAATTTATTTTAATCTATTGAAATATGGAAAAAATGGTACAATTGTAAGAAAATTGAGAGAAGATTTACCTTTTATTGAAAGAACAACTTTGTATTCTATTTTAAGAAGACTTATTGAAAAAAGCTGCGTAAAAGAAGCGAGCTCATCAAAAAAATTAAAAACTTTTATTGCTACAGCCCCAGAGGATTATTTTAATAAAATTTTTTTAAAAAAAAAGCAAGAATTTGAAGAACTTCAGAAAATTAAAACCAATTTCTTAGAAAAAATTCAAAAAATATATACTAGAGGATTAGAGTTATCTTATGACGATTTGGATCCTTTTATTTTACCTTATTTTGAACCGTTGATGGAAAAGGGATGGAAAATTAAAACTCAAAAAATCAGCACGGGGATTAACATATTTGGTGGGGAACAGTATTATGAATATCATACTCAACCTCCAAACAACATTGAGAAGGGAATAGACAGTGTAGGACTCATCATAAACATTTACGATTCTGATATTGAAAATGATGATATTACTTTAAAATTTGTAATTAAACAAATTAAAAAAAGCATTAAACACCTACATAAAGGAGATTTTAATAATTTTAGTCTATTAGATAATGAAATTGAATTATTTGGAAACAAATTTTTATCAATAATCATAGAAGCGAGAGAGAAAGAATCTAAGACTTACCTAAAGTTTGGAAAAACAGCAATCTTACCATTCAAAAACAAATTAATATTTATATGGGAAGAATTAATCCATGATCAAAAAGGATATAATGAACTTGAGCAAGAGAATGCTTTAAAGGAAATTGTGAAAGCGATTTTCGAAGTAGAACAATTTTCAATTAAAGATTAATTGATATGAGATATTTATCTTTTAATTATTTCTTATTAAAATAATTAAATGAATTATTATTATCTCTTATTATAATAATATTTATTAAATAGATGAAAAAGTCTAATTCATAATGCTAAAAGAATTAAAGAACTTTTTAATTGAATTTTTTACTTCCAGTGAGCTCAACCGTCTCCATGAGAATTATGGGGGGGGAAGAATTTTTTCTGATCCTTTAGTAGGTGTAGCTAGTGGAGACGATTACATCTACCAAAAATATAAAGAAGTAATAGGTCCCGAACATTTTACGCCTCTTGAATTTTGGCAGGTGGAGGGGAAAAATACGGTTCCTGCATCAAAATTACGCATAATATCAATTGTATTTCCCTTTTCTGATGAAATTCGAGAGGGAAGCAAAAATAGCATCCAGTTAAAGAGGTTAAAACTCCCAGCAGAAATTTATTCTGTAGGTCGTAATTACGCAAATGAATTTAAACAAGAAACATGTCGACAAGTAATAAAATTTCTTGAGGATAAAGGGTATAATGGAGTGGCAGGGCTTCTTAGTAAAAATTTCACAATTATATTAAAAGGAACGTTTTATTCAAACTGGTCCGAAAGACACTCTGCTTTTGCGGCTGGGTTAGGGACGTTTAGTTTGCATGAGGGCTTAATTACTGAAGTAGGGTGCAATGTTAGAATTGGATCTGTCATTACAGACGCACCATTAAAAATAACTCCACGAAAAAGTGATGACCCATATGCTAATTGCTTATTTTATTCAAAAGGAACTTGTAAAAAATGCATTGAAAAGTGTCCTGCAAGTGCTATTTCAGAGGAAGGACATGATAAGAATAAGTGTAATTCTTATAGAATAAAATTAGGACGAAAAGTAAATTTACGTATAGGATCAATCCTCAAACCACATTATCGTTTCATAAATGGAGAGAGACGCGAACAAGATCCTCCTGTGGGATGTGCTTTTTGTCAATTTGGAGTCCCTTGCATGGATAAAAATCCAATGGCTTCTCTTAAAGAATAAGATTTAGAAAAAAATTTTTTGTTTTAATTTTTTTTAACTTAAATTAAAGGCTTTCAAGAAACTCTTCCATCACTTTAATATACTCATTTTTAGCTTCATAATTAATCATATGGCCAATATTTGGGGAAAATACGACTAATTTAGAATTGGGAATTTTTTCATGCATTTTTTTAGATTCATCGGGAAGAATGAATATATCTTTATCACCTGTTAATATTAAAGTTGGTACCTTAATGGTATTGAGTTTATCTTCGACATTAAAACTATTCACAATTGATTCCATCGTCCTAAATCCTACAAATTCCTTATTTTCAAGTGTTTTTTCCGCAAATTCGTTAATAAGAGCATTATTTTCTTTATTTTTTCTAAATTTACGATGGAAGCATAAATTAAGAAAGACTGTTTCTACTACTTCTTTATCAATAATTTTCATCTTCCCCGCTTTTATATCTTCGATATACTGGACTAAGCCAGGATTTTGTAAAACTGGTGCCGTAGCCATTAAAACGAGCCCATCTAATCTCTTAGCTAAACTTGGAGTGGTAGCATAGATTTGGGCAATCATACCTCCCATACTATGGCCATGCAGTATAATCTTTTCATCTCCAATGATTTTTGACAGTGTTTGATCGATATAGTTCGCTAATTCAACCAGTTCATATGACTCAGATTCTGGTTTGTCACTTTTTCCATGTCCAAGATGATCAATTGCTATAACTCTATATTTATTGGAAAAATAATCAACAAAATCTTCATAGAGCCAAGAACTTCCTAAATATCCATGTATGTATACCAGATTCTTCCCTTTTCCTTTATCTAAATAATTGATTTTATAACCTTTTTCAATCTCTACAGTTGGCATTTTAATTTCTCTTTACAATTATTTTGATTAATTTGAAGATTTTCTTTATATTATTTAAATATTTAAGTTCTTGTCTGAGATATGATTTATCATAATAAATTTCATTAAGTAATTATCTTTATTCTTCTCAATGTCATCAAATAAAAATCATTTAGATCCGAGTAAAGCATATGAAAGAGCCCTATACATTGGCTGTGGTTATACATATGAAGATTTAGCAAAACCCAGAATTGCAATTGTAAATTCTTGGAATGAAATCAACCCAGGACATCTCCATTTACAGAAGTTAGCGAATTATGTTAAAAAAGGAATAAAAGAAACCGGGGGAACACCTATGGAATTTAACACCATTGCATCTTGTGATGGAATTGCAAATTCGGGGAGTTTCTCTAAATATATATTACCTTCTAGAGAGATTATTGCAGCATCAGTAGAGTGTACTATCAAGGCATATAATTTTGATGGGATGGTGATGCTCTGTTCTTGTGATAAAATAATTCCGGGGATGTTAATGGCAGCGGCAAGATGTAATATCCCAACAATTTTTTTAACAGGTGGAATTATGGAACCTAAAGTCTTTGAAGATGGCCCTCTGAAAGGAAAAACATTTGTTACAAGTGATATTAAAGAAGCAATCGGGGAGTTTAAAGCTGGGAAGATAACTGAGGAAGAATTTTATCTTATTGAATCAAAAACATGTTGTTCACCCGGAGCATGCAATATGATGGGCACGGCAAATACTATGGCGTGTATTATTGAATCTATGGGGCTATCCTTACCAGGGTGTGCTACGATGAGTGCAATAAGTAAAGAAAGAGAGGATTTAAGCCGTGAAACAGGCAAGAAAATAATGGAGTTAGTTAATGATAATATTAGGGCATTAGATATAATTACCCATGAATCTATTGAAAATAGTATAAAAGTGGCTCTCTCTTTTGGCGGCTCTACAAATATGATTTTACACATGTGTGCCTTATCCCATGAAATTGGAGGCAGTTTGAATCATTTTGATTTTGACACTTTAAGCAAATCTGTACCACTTTTAGCTAAATTTAAACCTGCTTCTGAATATAACCTTACTGAATTTCACGAGGCTGGAGGAGTTAAAGTATTAATGAAAAAACTTACAAAAATTTTAGATCTATCCACACTTACAGTTCTTGGAATAACTCTAAAGGATTATTTAGAACTAATCAAAATTCAGGAGTATCAAATTATTAGAAACTTTGAAGATGCGATCTCAGAAGAAGGGGGGATAGCTGTTTTAAAAGGCAATTTAGCCCCAGAGGGGGCTATCATTAAACAAAGTGCGGTTAACTCTAAAATGAGGCATCATAAGGGTCCGGCAAAAGTGTTTGAAAGTGAAGAACAAGTCAGAGATGCGTTGATGAGTGGTAAAGTAGAAGAGGGAGACGTTTTGGTTATTAGATATGAGGGTCCTAGAGGTTCGCCCGGGATGAGAGAATTATCAATTCCTGCTGCAATGCTAATAGGAATGGGCTTAGGTGAATCAGTTGCAATGATAACCGATGGACGATATTCTGGAGCAACGAGAGGTCCTTGTATAGGACATCTGTGTCCAGAAGCAATTGAGGGAGGTCCAATTGCGATTGTAAAAGAAGGAGATTTAATCGAAATTGACCTTGATAATCGCACGTTGAATCTACTACTTTCAGACGATGATATAAAAGAAAGGCTTAGTAGATGGGTAAAACCAGAACCAAAAGTTACATCAGGATTCTTAGATATTTACAGAAAAATTGTAAGTTCTGCGAAATTTGGAGCTTACTTTAAAATATAAGCATTTTAATCTTATTCATATTACTTCTATAGCATTTAAAATCAATATTCCCAATAGAGAATACTAAAGTATGGTTGATAATAGTCCAATGAAAAATTGGCAAATGGGTCCATTTAAACGTCCATCCGGAATAAATCCAATTATTAGTCCAATTAAGGAATCTATTTTCGAGTGTCCGATGCAAAAACAAAAAATTAATTGGGAATCGGCGCATACTTTTAATCCTGCCGCGATAGTTAATGACGATAAAATTATTCTGCTTTATCGGGCAGAGGATGGCAGAGGTAAGAAAAGGATTGGAGGTCATACATCTCGTTTAGGATTAGCCGAAAGTTTTGATGGTTTACATTTTAAGCGTAGATCAGAACCAGTATTTTATCCAGCAGATGACTCTCAAAAAGCATTCGAATGGGAAGGAGGATGCGAAGATCCAAGATTAATCGAAGCAGAAAATGGAACCTATTTCTTAACATATACTCAATGGAATCGAAGAATAGCCCGTTTGGCTATTGCTTCAAGTAAAGATTTCATTCATTGGGAGAAATATGGATCTGTTTTTGAGAGTGCTAATAATGAATGGAAAAATAAATGGACTAAAGCAGGGGCAATTCTATGTGAAATAAAGGAGGGGCGTTTGAAGGCTACAAAAATTAATGACAAATATTGGATGTATTTTGGAGAGTTAAAAATTTGGTTAGCAAGTTCGCTGGATTTAATTCATTGGAAACCAGAAAAACTTGTATTAAATCCACGAGAAAGCGGTTTTGATGATGCTTTAGTGGAAACTGGACCTCCAGCGATTTTAACTGAAAAAGGTATACTATTGTTATATAATGCAAAAAATAAAGAAAGTCGTTCTTATAGCGCCGGACAAGCTTTATTTGATAAAAAAGATCCTATGCAACTCATTGCTAGAACTGAAAATGCTTTTTTCAAACCAGAAGAATCTTATGAATTGACTGGACAATATACCGCCGGAACTGCTTTTATTGAAGGATTAGTTTATTTTAAAGAAAAATGGTTTATTTATTACGGATGTGCAGATTCCCTCGTAGCAGTAGCAATATGGGCCCCTAAGGAGTAATTTAAGAAGATGATAAGTTATTAGAAGGAGAGAAACATTGGTAATTTCCATTACTTCTGGTTTATTATATCATCAACTGTAATCTCAGGATGATGATATCTTTTTCTTCTTGCCGTTTTCTTGCCGTATTGAATTGCTTCCTGAGGACAAAAATGAACACATGCTAAACACCGCTGACATCTATGCTGCCATTCAGGTTTTCCATTTACAATTTTTATATTGTTGACTGGGCAGACCTTCTCACAAAGTTCGCAAGAATTGCATTTTTCATCAGCATAAAACTTTTTATCACTCTTATTAACATTCTTATTAAATAATTTATTAAAAAAGCTTCCAATAAAAGGAAGAGATGTTTTTTGTAGTTCCTCTCCATTAATTTTAATAATTTCCGTTATTATTTCGATCTCTTCTTTTGCTTGTTTAAAATCTCTATTATGACTTTCCATAGAGGCAATGTCATACATAGGTATATAATTACCGGGCATTCTGATTGAAAATCCGGCGTTGAGAGTTTTAGCTTTTTTTTTTAAAATTTTATTTATTTGGTATAATGCGGCTCCAGGGCTGCCATGATGGCTCGTTACTACAGCGAAAATGTAATTTACTTTATCAACCTCTAATTTACCGAGGAAATCAATTATAATAGAGGGACAACCCATAAAATATATTGGAAAGATCAATCCAACTTTTTCAGATTGAGGAATAATGATATCATGTCTCCATAATTTTGCGATTGGAATAATTTCAGAATTTTCTAATTTATTAGAAACATCTCTTGCGATATTTAATGAATTGCCTGTACCTGAATAATAATACAGTGGTGTCTTCATTTTTAACTCATTTTTAGATTATTATATTATAAATGTAATAAAATTAAAGTTAATAATTAATTTTAATAGAATACAGTTTAGTTTAATAAAAATATCATTTCTGAAATATTTTAGCTCCTAAGACTAATGATTGATGAAACTCGAATGAAACAAAATTTAGAGTTACTATCTTTTCCCCGATTAAGTGGAACGGAAGGCGAGAGAAAGGCGTTTACTATTGTAAAAGAAAAAATAAAGAGTCTAAATTTAGAGCCTTCAGTTCAAAGTTTTTTGTATACCACATTTTATCCCCGTGTTTATCAGAAAATTGTTTTCCTAATAACTTTTTGGACTTTATTTCTTGTTTATTTATATTTTGACTTTATGTTTACTATAATAAATCTAATTGTAATATTAGCAATTTTTATTCCAGTTTTGATAATTACCAGAAAACCTGAGAGGATTAGAATAGGAAAGAAAAGAGAGTCTCAAAATTTATATGTGAAGCTTCTTGGGAATAGCGAATATAAAATTAATAATTATGACAGTTTGGAACAAGACAATGTGAGGGGGAATTTATTATTTATGTGCCATCTTGACTCGAAGGGGCAGCGGTTACCAATGAAATTCCGGGTCTTTTTTTTTAAATTATGGATATATTCCTCAATATTAAGCGTGATTATAGTTTTATTAAAAATTTTTATTTTTATCCAGTATACATTCTGGTTCTTTATTATAGGGGCTGTTCCTTTATCCTTAAATTTTTTATCAGCGATTGCCCTCTGTTTAAATACCACCAATAATGAATCTCCAGGAGCAACAGACAATGCTTCTGGAGTGATATGTGTTTTGGAGCTACTACAATACTATTCAGATTTAAAAATTAGATTAAATAATTACAATTTATGGTTTTTATTTACAGGAGCCGAAGAGAATGGCACGATTGGAGCTCGCCACCTCTATAATAAAGTAAAACATCTTGATAAAGCAAAAACATTTATGCTTAACTTCGATACTATTGGAAGATCCATAGATGTTATAACAGATGAGAGAGGCGAATTTTTTTTTAGAAATACAAAGGATTTTACAGTTACGTACCATACGCCTAAGAGAATTAGATTATCTCGGAGTGATGCGTATATTTTTGCCGATAAAGGTATCGGAGGATTTGGTGTTTTAGATAAACAATCCTTCAAATATGCTCATACTAAAGAAGATACTATTGATAAAGTAGATGTTAATCTTTTAAAAAAACTTTTAATACATATAGTTTTAACGTTAAAATATATTGATAGAAGCCCGCCTTAAACATTTTGGAAGATTTCCCATATTTTTGAAAACGGATCCTTTATTTTAAGATAATTATTTTTTTTTAGAAATTTGTTTTTTTTTAAAAATAACGATATTATTTCAATAGTGTGAGTAGTAAAAAAAAACATGAAAAAATAGTTCTTTTTTGTCCTGAGTGTGGCATTTCGATCTCACACAGAAGGATATTAAATGAAGGAGAAGTTCGCTTAAGGTATGTTTTTTGTCCAGAATGTGGAAAAAAAATTGATTTCACAAATTATATGACAGAAACAAGTAGTAATGTTAAATCATCTGATAAGAATGATTTTGAAGATAAGTTGGATAAAGCTTTAGATATTATAATTAATGATAGAAACTTTTCTAAGGGTTTTAAAAATATACTTCATCGTTTTATTGCTCGATTGAGCTATATAAAATTGAAAGAGGTTGAAAAAGAGAAAAAAACACCAATTTCACAGATGCTTCTTACAAGGGAATTAATTAATTTGATAGAAGATAAATTATCTCCAATAATAAACAAAAAACCGATTTTGAGCGTTTTAAAATATCTAGATCAGTCAGATTACCCTGACTTTTTCTTAGATCTTAAAAGGTATCAGATAAAGCTTCGAAAAAGTAAGAAATATCGAAAAGCTTATTCTATATACGTACGATGGTTAATAGGGATAGTTTATAGAATTATAAATCAAATTAATATTGAGAAGGGATTATATGAATATCAAAAAACCATTCGAGACGATTTAGTTAAATATTTTAAATTAGAAAAAAATTATGAAGAAAAATCGAATGATAAAGAAATGACGAATGATCTAGCAAAAATAAAGAAGAAAATTATAGAAATAGACTGGGAAAATGTTAGCGATGATAGGATTATAGACAAGTCAATAAACGGGGTTTTAATAAAGACTATTATATTAGATCCATTTAAAGATTGCGATATAGAATCAAATCCCCTTTATATGCATAAAGAATGGCTGGAAAAGCTATATAACGGATTAAATCTTAGTGATGGTAAGATTGCTAAGTTATGTGGTTGTAAGAGTCGTAGGTCAATTTGGGATTGGAGAAAACGGCATGGAATTGACACAAAAGAGGAGTTGGAATATTATTTAGATAAGCAAGGATATAAAAGTATATTAATGCCTCCCGATTATCGTCACCCTCAAATGGCAATTATTCCTTCGCGCAGACAGACAATAGGAGAACATCGGGTTGTTATGGAAAGATTCATGATGCAAAACCCCGATTTAGAAATATCTAAGAAATACTTGATAGATGGAAAATATTTAACCGTAGGAACAATAGTCCACCATATTAATCATGTCAAATCAGATAACCGAATTGAAAACTTGTGGTTATATCCAAATAAAAAAGAACATCATACTCAGGCGAAATCGAGTTTAAATGAATGTTTAAGTGCATTAATCAAGATAAAACAGATTATTTTTAGTAATGGAGAATATAAGTTTGATAGTAGTTTCGACTATAGAAATACATATAATAAAAGAAAAATTCGAGAAATCATTAAACCTGTAGAATTTAAAGTTCTATTTGAAAATATTGCCGAAATCAAAGAAGAAATTAAAGAATGGGATTGGGAAAAGATTTCTGATAATTGGACAGTTTCTATTAACAAATATCGTACTAGTAGAGGTTCAGGAGAAGAAACAATTTTATTAGATCCATATTCAGATTGCTCAGATTCAAATCCCCTTCACATGCATAAAGAATGGCTGGAAACGATTGTGAATGATATTAGATTTAATTTAACAGATTCTCGTCTAGGTGAGTTATGTGGTATATCTCGCGGAATGGCTCTTTACTGGAGAGAGAAAATTCATAAAATCAAAAGAGCTAAAATTGGTTTTATTAGATTTCTGGATGAAACTGGCTACATTAGAATAAAAGTTCCAGATAGTTATAAGAATCCATTCGTTCGAGAATTAAATATACCATTTAAGATAATGAGAGAACATCGATATATTGCTGAAAGATCTCTTGCAAAAAGCTCTGATTTGGAATTGAAGATTAAATTTTTATACGAAAAAAAATACCTCTACTCTCATGTTCATGTTCACCATATTAATCTTGATAAAATTGATAACAGAACTGAGAATTTATATATAAATGATGAACATAAAAAGATACATAGCCAGTTGTATTCATTATTAGAACAATTGATGAAGAATGACTTTATTGGATTTAAAAAAGGAAGGTATTTCTTATTATAACTTAGAATTTGTTATTTTATTTTTATTATTATTAATTCATGTTAAAACTTGTTGATAAACGTGCCAGCTAATTAATTAAATAATTATGTACAATCATCAAAATATAAGATAATGATTGATGAAAAAAGAATAGAAGAGAATTTAAAGATTGTTTCTTTTCCGAGATTATCGGGAACCTATGGCGAGAGAGAGGTTTTTGAAAAAGTTGAAGAAAAGATAAAGGAATTAAACTTAAAACCAATAATCCAAGAATTCACATTTAGCACTTATTTTGGGAGAACATATGCTAAACTAGCTTTCTCCATGGGGTTTGCATTACTTCTTATTTTCTATTTAAATATAGAATCAATTTTCTTTTTCCTAGCTACTTTAATCATATTATTAGGGTTTTTATATCTATTCTACATAGCTAGACATCCTGAAGAAATAAAGTTTAGAAAACAACTTACCTCGCAAAATATTTTTGTGAAGATCTCTCCAAAAGATAAACAAGAAGAGGAAAGCGATAAAAATATCTTTTTTATGTCTCATTTGGATTCCAAATCTCAGAGATTTTCAATCTTAATGCGTATAAGAACAATAAGAACATATGTATTTTCTGCTATTGTTGCGTTTTTCTTAATTATTTTAAAGAACTATGTTATAACTCAATTTTCATTATTTTTGTACATCATTGGAGCTATCCCATTACTAATAAATTTAATTGCTACTATTTTAATCAATTTGAATACAACTAATAACATCTCAAATGGAGCTATTGATGATGGCTCTGGAATCGCGGTTGTTTTGGAATTATTAAATTATTATTCGAATTCTGAACACCATATTAACGATTATAATCTATGGTTTTTATTTAGCGGTGCTGAGGAGTGTGGTACTATGGGAATTAGACATTTCTATAATAATAAAATAAAAAATTTAAACAGGAATACCTCATTACCCATTAATTTTGATGCGATTGGAAGAACCATATACATGTTTCCTAATAAAAGACTTGCTAAAACTAATGGAAAATTCTTAAGCTCGTTTATAAAGAATAGCAAAGAATTAAACGTTAAAGAAAACCCCAAGAAAATCTATTTCGGCAGCCATTCGGATGGTTATTTTTTAATGAAAAAAGATTTTGTTGGTATTGGATTTGGTGATATGGAATCTTATAAATACATCCACTCAGTAAATGATACGATAGATAAAGTAGACCCCTATCTTCTAGCAGGACTTTGTAAAGCGATTACGATAAGTCTGAATGATCTTGTCTCTAACACTTAATTTTATTGTCGAATAATTAAAAAATAATAAATAAATAATCAATGTAATTATAATCAGTGAGTAAGTTAAGGAACGATGATACATAATTTTGCCGAATAATAAGGAATTAGGTTTAATAATTACCCCTCCAAAAACAGTGGATTATATTATTTCAAGATTAGGACCAATAAGTGCACATGATAGAATCTTGGATCCTTGCGTAGGACCTGGTATCTTTGTGAAAAAATTACTCAATAAAGGAATTCAGAAAGAACAAATCTTCGCGTTTGATATTAATCCTGAATATAAGTCTGAAATGGAAAATTTAGGAATATCTTTTAAATCACAAGACACATTATTAGCGTTATATCCTGACTCGTATAATGAGTTTGATTTTATAATTGGAAATCCCCCTTATTTAAACAAAGCAAGTACATATGTTAGTGAAAATAAAGAAAAATTAAGAAAAATCTATGGTGAAATAAATGCTCATGAAACCTACGCTATGTTCATTGTTAATAGCATTTGGCGTCTAAAGCATGGTGGCAAAATGGGTTTCATCACTAGTGATTCCTTTTTAACATTAAACACTCATACTCGGTTAAGAAAATTTATTTTAAATCATTGTAAAATCGATGAGCTACTCTTAGTTCCGGAAAATCTTTTTGACAATCAAAATGTTAACACCAATCCTGTCATTATTATTTTAACTAAATGTTCTGGCAAAGAAAAGAGAAAAGAGAGACAAGAGAACATCATGAGAATTATTCCACGGATAAAAAATGAAGAAGATTATCAAAATATTAAAAATATTCATAAAATTACACAGGAAAAGTATGAATTACTCCCGTTTAACTTATTTTATGTAGACGTGGAAAAGGAGATAATCGACTTATTTGCACATGCCCCAAAATTAGAAAATTACATCAAAGGCTATATTGGGATGCATACTCACAATAACTTGAAATTCATTGCTGCAGTAGATGGTACTGATTTGGCTAAAATCTTTAGAAAACGAAATAAAAAACAAGGTGAGTCAAGAAAAAAACACAAAATCATCACTTTAAAAGAATTTGAATCTGGAAGATGGAAGCCATATTTGAAGAGAGGTGGTGCGGACCAATATTATAGACCAATAATGGAAGCCTTAGATTGGAATAAAGACTCAATCCCTATCTATGATATCCCTAAAAATGTTCCTTTTGAAACAGAAGGTATTGTGATAAGTGGAGTTAGCTCAAATTTGGCTGCGAGATATATGCCAAAAGGATGCTACTGGGATTCTAATAAAGCAATAGGATTTATTATAAGGAATAATTCTATATCAATTCATTATGCTCTGGGAGTAATCAACAGTTCTTTATATAATTATCTCGCTAAGGGGATAATTAATAATACTTCTAGCATTCAGATAAGCGGAATTCATGCCTTACCATTTATTTTACCTGATAATGATACAAAAGAAGAAGTAGAAAGGATCGTAAAAAATATCATAGATAATAAGAAGCAGAGTTTAAATTATGATTATAAAAATGATCAAAAAAAAATAGATAACATTGTTTATGACTTATACGCAAAGTTATTTAATTTTCCTCAAAATCTTAAAAAAAAATTACAAAAAGAATATTCAATTTATAAAGAAAAGAATTAATAGCATTTACTTATGTTGATGATTTAGTTTATTATTCGTTTTAGAGTCTAATTTTTTTAATTCTTGGGATTGTTTTGCCAGATTTCCAAATAAGTATCCCAATAAAATTCCGAAAAAAGAAGAGAAAATTAACAAAAAATAACTTCCAGAAATTAAAAGTAAATATAGACCAAGTATAAAACTTATGCTAAACATAAGTAAGAAAATTAATGTTTTTCTGTCCATATTTTTCAACTCTTTATTTAATAAAATGAAAAAGAGTCACCTATTTGAATATATTAATAAACTCTAATAAGTATACCATTAAAAATAATAATAAAAAGAAAGTAAAAATGGTTTTAAGATTATAAATACAAATTCATATGGATTAAAAATTGAAAAAAACAAATTTAATGGATTCTCTCTTCAACTAATTTCGCTCTCATTTCAGCTTGACTCTTGATAGGGATGACATTTCTAACTTTTTCAAGCGTGATTGCTTCAGAAGGACAATTAGAAGCGCAAATCCCACAACCTATACAGAGATCAAGTCTTATTTTCATAAAGTCATCAGAAAGGTCATCTTTATGGGGCCAATGATGATATATTGCGTTCATAGGGCAAATGTTCATGCAAGTTTCACATAAAGTGCATAACTGTCGATTAATTATTGGATCAAAATTAGATTTCGTAATGGATCCATAATTGTTGAGTTCTTTTACTGATTTTAAAAAACCACAACAACAAGAACAGCAATTACAGACAAAGATTGCTGTATCTTGCATATTAAATGTTTGATGCACTAATCCCTCTTTTTCAGCCCTCTCCATAACTTCCATTAACTCATCTAATATAACTTGACGACCAATGCCTTGTTCAATTACCATTTGCGCTAAAGTGCCCGTTGTTACACAATAATTTTCTTTTGTTTGTTTGCAAGGTTCTCCAGCTAATTTAGCAGCATTTCGACAACTACATGGAACAACGGCATAAATTTTCGGATTCGCATCAGAGAGATATTTCCTTAGGATTTCATATGGCATAATTTGGTGCTGAGCAGCTAAATCTTGGTTTATATCAATTGATTTTTCGGTTGGTTCTACTGCGGGAATAACTCGATAGATGGTATAGTTGCTTGCGCTTAGTTCTAAGGGAAAACCTAATCTAAATAATTCAAGATGGGCTTCTGCCACTTTTTTCATCCTGTTAGGATCATCCGTGCAATTCGTAAAATAAACCTCAAAACCCCCCGGAAGATAGGGCAATAATACATATAAAGTTCCTAACTTAGTAAGTTTACCTTTATCATACATATTATTAAGAATTTTTTTTAGCTTATCTCTTGGTACTCCTGAAGGTTTTGCTATATCTCTAATATTTACCGGTTTACCAGCCTTTTTAAAGGAGGATACCAAAATCTCTGCTTCCTCTTCCGTATACATATTTGAAATTAATTTATAAGTTATTTCATGTTTAGGGAGCCCACCTTTTAATAGCCTTCTTAATTTTTCATATAGCTCTAAATTTGTCATAATTAGTTCTAGAAAACGTAATTTTTTTAAAATAATTTGTGATGCTAATTTAAATTATAAAAATTGAGGATTTTGCTTTATAGTTCATCTCTAATAGCTAATTTCTTTCCAAGTTCGTAACATTTATCTAATCTCTCTTGTTTCTTTAAAATTGCTCCCTTTTCACCGATACCCGGTACAATAATTTTCTCAATCAATGTCATTTCTAAATATTGAAAGCTTTTTTCAAACATATTTATTAAGGGTCTGGCAGTTCTAAGATCATCTTCCTCAAAGGGTACTACTAATAAAACTCTTTTACCCTTTATTTTCTCTCTATTTCCAGGACAGTTAAAATACACGAAGCGATCAAGAAAAGCTTTCATGAGTGCTGTAGGTCCATACCAATATACAGGAGTACCGAAGATAATTATTTCGCTTTCTATAATCTTAGGATAAAGTTTATTCATATCATCATGTTTGCTACATTCATTACCTTTCCAACAACTATGGCATCCATCACATTCCTTTATATCCAAATCCTTTAATAGAATAATATCTCCGCTTGCGCCCGCTTTCTCAGCACCTTCAATTATTTTGGAGACAAGTACATGAGTGTTGCCATTTAGACGAGGACTTCCTACGATTCCAAGAATTTTCTTCATAAATTTCATCCCAAAATAAATTTAATTTCCAAATTGATTAAAATTATTATAAAAAAAATACTTTCAAAGAATTACTAATTCAAAAACAAGATTTAAAAAAAATATTTTTATATTAGTTTCTTTACATTATCTTGAATCGATTTCGCATTTGGAACTATCTGCTTTTCTAAAGATTGTGAATAGGGAATTGGAACATCCGGGGTATTAAGCCGTATAATATTCTTCTTTAAATATTGAAAGCCCTCTTCTGCGACAAATGCTGCGATTTCCGCGCTCACAGAGCAAGTTTTACAACCCTCATCAACGATAAGCAGTTTTCCCGTTTTTTCAATAGAATTTAGAATAGATTTTTTATCCATTGGAACTAATGTTCTTGGATCGATTACTTCACAATGAATATTTTCCTCTTTTAGTTTATTAGCAGCATTTATACTTTCTTGAACCATAGCTCCCGTAGCGACAATTGTTACATCATCTCCTTCTGTAAATTTTCTCGCTTGACCAAATGGTATTGTGAAATTTTTATCTAAAGGAACCTCCCCACTTCGGAAATAACATTGTTTATTCTCAAAGAAGATAACTGGATCGTCATCCCTTATGGCAGTTTTTAATAAACCCTTAAAATCAGCCGGTTCTGAGGGTAACACGACTTTCAAACCAGGCACATGCATGAACCATGACTCAAATGATTGGGAATGCTGTGCCGCGCCCATTATGCCAGTTCCAAACGGCGTTCTAATCGTAAGAGGAACAGAAATTTGTGCGCCATACATATATCTTGCTTTTGCTGCTTGATTCACTATCATTTCCATACATACGGTTAAAAAATCTGCGAACATAATTTCAGCAATAGGACGCATCCCTGCTATGGCAGCTCCCACAGCACATCCTAAAATCGCATTTTCACTAATTGGGGTTTCACGAACTCTATCAGCTCCAAATTTTTCTAATAAGCCTTTAGTGACAAAGAAAGGTCCTCCATAAGCTCCAATATCTTCTCCTAAGATAAATACCGATTCATCGCGTTCCATTTCTTCTTCAATAGCTAATCTTATTGCATCTGCACCTGACATTGTTTTAGTTTCTCCAGACAATTTAATTACCTCCATATTCGATGGGATTTTTATATACATTATCTAATGCAGTATTTGGGTCTGGTTTAGGGCTTTTTTTTGAAAATTTTACGCTTTCATCAATTAATATCAATGTTTTTTCCTCTATCTCTTGAATTATTTGTTGATCAACTAGCTCACCACGAATTAGCCTCGTTTTATATGCTTCAATCGGACATTTACGTTTCCATTCTTCTTTTTCTTCTGTAGATCTGTATTTATCGGCATCCATCGTTGTTTGACCACCCCATCTATATGTCTTGCATTCAATCAATGTAGGACCACCTCCTTTTCGTGCAAATTCAACCGCCTCCTTTACAGTTTTATATACTTCGATAATATCATTTCCATTTATGGACAAGCCCTTCATACCATATCCTTGGGCTCGAAGGGAAAAATCTTTAATAGCAGTCACATTAGCAGAAGGAGTACTCCATCCATACAAGTTATTTTCTAACATAAAGATTATAGGAAGTTTCCATGCTGCAGCGAGATTCATTGATTCATGCAGCATTCCCTGATTTGCAGCCCCATCACCAAAGAAGGTTAGAATAACTCTACCCTCGTTTCTCAATTTTGAAGCTAAAGCTACCCCAAGTGCTAAGGGAGGACCTGCTCCTACAATTCCGTTAGCACCTAGCATATGTTTGGAAAAATCAGCAACATGCATTGATCCGCCACGACCCTTACACATTCCATCCTTTTTTCCGTATATTTCAGCCATTAATGAATTTAAATCCCCACCTTTAGCAAGAAAATGCCCATGTCCCCTATGTGTAGAAGTTATATAATCGTCCTCATTAATTGCAGCACAAGCTCCGACAGCAATAGCTTCTTCGCCTATATAAGGGTGGACTAAAGGTGATTTAATTTTTCCAGCATCTTTTGTTATTCTTTCTTCAAAACTCCGAATCAATAACATCTTCTTATATAAGTTAATTAATTCTTCAGGACTAAACTCTTTTGGAAACTCATCACTACTCATGATTAAAACCTCTATTTTATGATTGAAATTCTCAAATTCAATATTCAATATAATGAACTTGTTATTAAAATTATTTTCAATCGGAAATATTTAATTCTTTCTTTTCATTGATAAATTCAAATATTATTTATTACCAACTACTATAAATATTTCGCTGAAAAGATGGGGCTCAGGATTTTATTAATAAATCCAAATAGGATGCGCAGTCCGCCAGTTATTCCAATTGGTTTGGAATATTTAACAGCTCCATTAGAAAAACAAGGTTATGATGTTAGGATAGTGGATTTATGCTTTTCTTCCTCTCCTATAGAAGATTTAGAAAATTATCTAAGAAAAGAGAAATTTGATATCGTTGGTTTTTCGATTAGAAATATTGATTCTTGTATTTATTTTAATAATGAGTATTATTTGCCAGAATTTAAAAAATTGATTGATTGTGTAAAACCACATAAGATTCCAATAATCTTAGGGGGGGCAGGTTTTTCTGCCATGCCCAATGAAATTTTAGAATATCTCCAAGCTGATTATGGCATTATTGGTCCTGGTGAACGAGCATTTCCTAAGTTTTTAGAGGCATGGCAAGCAGATCAATTAGAAAACAAGATATTTAATGGATGGAATTATGGATTAGATGATGATTTAATACAATTAAGAGCTAAAAGAGTTGATTATCAGAACTATTATTCTAATGAGGGAATAATTGGCTTTTCAACCCACGCGGGTTGTCAAAATCAATGTCCTTATTGTATAGAAGCAGGTACTAGGGTTTCATTTAGAAAAATACCAAATATCTTGAAAGAGATTGAGCATTTAGTAAATCTTGGTTATACACATTTTCATTTATGTGATAGTGAATTTAATTCTGATTTAAATTACTCCATTGATTTTTGTAATGCTTTGGCAGAAAAATCCTTTCCCTTGAAATGGACGTTATATATGAAGCCATTTCCCTATAATGAGAAATTATTTCGAGTTCTGCATGAGTCTAATGCGTATTTAATAACACTTTCAGTTGATAGTGATAAGATAACTCAAACCCTCAATAATTATTCTTATGATGATCTAGCTAAAATTATAGAACTTTGTAATAAATATAAAATTGAGGTAGCAATTGATTTGTTGACAGGTTATCCTTACGAGACGATCGATTCTACTATAGAAATATTAAAATTCTTTCAAAAGAATCGTCCTAAAACAGTTGGAATTAGTTTTTATTACCGCATATATAAAAATACATCATTAGAAAACTCGATTAAAAATGACCCAGCTTTGCAAAAAAAACTTACCAGAGCATATATGGAAAAGGAAAACTTTTTGGAACCTATTTTTTTTAGCCAATATGAACAGGATGATTTAGAAGAGATAATTGCTGGGGATCAACTTTTCCGGATAGCTGGGGTTGAGGCTGGAGTGAACTATCAGCTATAGAAAATTAACTTTTTCGGAAAGAAATTATTAGGGTAAGTCAAATAGATTAAAACTTTTAAATAGAAATAAAGCATTATTACAAATTGGAGGTTTAAAAAAATGCCAATCGTCCATGTTAATGTTTGGAAAGGTTTTGGAGAAGAAAGAGTGAAAGTCTTAATTCAAAAAATAACACAAGCATTTGTTGATTTGGGAGTCCCCCAACATGCTGTAGAAATAGTAGTTCATGAAATTCCCAAAACACATTGGGGTGTTGGTGGAGAACCAGCTTCAGAAAAATTACCAGATGCGGGACCAAAATAGTAAAAGAAATAGTAATAGAAATAAAAAAATTACTCTTTTTCTCTCTTTTTAATATCTTCAACGAAGCAATAATTAAAGAATTTTAAAAAATAAAGAATAGTTATAAAAATTAATTAATGTTCAAATTTTCTTTTAATTTTTCTGCTAATGTTCCTAATCTGTTAGCTGTTGCTGATATTTCTTCCATTGAGGCTGTTTGTTCTTCAGTTGAAGCACTTATACCTTCCATTGAGGTTGTTGCAATCTGTATTTTTTTAATTATTTCATTAATTTTCTGCCCTGTATTCCCTACTGTAGATTTTGATTCTTCAGCTAATTTTCTAACCTCATCAGCAACCACGGCAAAACCTCTACCGTATTCACCAGCCCTTCCGGCTTCAATACTGGCATTTAATGCTAATAAGTTGGTTTGTTCTGCAATATTTTGAATTAAATGCATTATATTCCGTAAATCATCGGAATTATTTTTAATTGCTAGAGCTTCTTGATTAACATTTTGAACAGTTGAAGCGATCTCTTCAGAAGATGCATTTACTTCACTCGCGCTAGCTGCTAACTCAGTAGCTATATTCGATACGTTAATACTGGTTTCTGAAGCAGCGGAAATTACATTTATTAGTTTTTTATTTGTTTTTTCAAGCTGAAATTCTATATTCGCAACAATGCCATTAACAAGCAATATTGTTATATAAATTGTTGCTGAGATATTACCTAATAATAACGTTAGTTCTATGTCATAGTATGGAATAGTCTGAAAAAGGAGACCCATACATGCTGTAGATGAACATATCATAAAAAGTAGTGTTGTTGTTAGTTTTGTCTTAAGATATAATCGAAAAAGCATTATACTAGCTATAATTAGCAAAATTACTAAAAAAACCTGAAGTGCAATTATAAATGGGCTAACAACGACAGCAGCAGTTAAAGAATTTGCTATTTGAGATTTTTTATCAGTAGGTTTTATATAGAATTTATAGTAATCTTTGAAAGCAGCAAAAAAAATGAATAATACGGTGATTATAAATATTAAATTAGCAATCAGTTGAATGGTAAAATCTACAAATTGAAAAATATAGAAGATATTTCCTAATGTAAATGAAACGTAAATTGGTAACCAGCGAAACAATGTCCTATTCCGAAGACAAGCGATAAAAAAGATGATACTTCCAAGAATTAATAATATTGTATTAATTATTGAAATTATAATTATAATTTCAACCACAGATACCATAATATCCCCTTTAGGTATAATTTATTTATGAGATTTTAAAATTTCTCAAATTAGTAATTAAAACATCGGGTGTTAATATTTAAACCGTAATTAAAATGAGTTTGTTGTTCTATGCAGAAGAACATAGTTTTTAAGACGATTAAAAACCTCTTAGCTAAAATTCTTAACTACAATTAGATATTATGAAATTTAAAAAAATTGATTTTAAACTAAAGTTTTTCTCCTTTTATATCTTCTTCATATTTCTTTCTACGATCTGTTAGATATGCTGGTATCGGTACATCCCACCACCCTACTGCTGGTGATCCTGTGAAGGGAAATTCCCTTTGTACTTGAATCTCTATAACAGAAGGTTTACTTGATTTGGCAGCTCTTTCTAATGCAGGAATTATCTCTTCTTTCTTAGAAATCTTTTCAGCATAACAACCGAAAGCTTCCCCTATTTTAGCAAAATCAGGAGAGTAGGTATTTCCATCTTTATCTTCAAAAGCAGTTCCATAACCTCGTTCCTCACCAAAAGCAGCTTGCTGTAAATCCTTAATTGCAATCCACCCATGATTATTTAATACGAGAAAGAAAATGTTAGAAAGTCCCAGTTGAACAGCCATTGACAATTCAGAGATTGTCATCATAAAATCTCCATCGCCAACCAATCCTACGACCTGGCGGTTAGGTTTGCCAATATCAATTGATCCTAACTTAGCTCCGATAGTCGCTGGAACAGTATAGCCCATAGTAGAAAAACCTCCAGCAGTAAGGCATGTTCTTGGCTCATAAAATTCTAATTCTTGAAGCATTTGAGCTTGTACATTACCGGAGCTAGTCACAATTACAGCATCTTTATCAAAAAACTTTCGAACTTCTTTCAATACAGTCGAAATCATAACAGGTACTTTGGAGTCATCGGTATGCTCCGCGAGAAACTCAAACCATTTTTTTTTTTCTTCTTGCATCTCTTTAAAATAATCTGTTTTTACATAATCCTTTGAAAAATTTTGAGCTTCTAACTCTTCTATAATTTGGTTCAGACATGCTTTCGCGTCTCCAAAAATACCTACTGATACAGGATAGTTTTTACCTATTTCATGGGGATCTATATCAATTTGAATTAATTTTGTCGGAGGAATTGAGAAAGTAACGCCATCCTTATAAGAAGCGGCTGTTTCATCAGCAAATCTGCATCCTACTGCTAAAATAACATCCGCTTTTGATGTCATATTTAAGCCAATCGTTGTTCCCTTAGATCCCGCAGACCAGCAATAAAGTGGATGATCATTCGGAATCACATCTTTACCCATCATTGTAACAACAACAGCAGCTCCTATTTTTTCTGCTAATTTCTGAACTTCACTCGTAGCTTCCGCTGTAATTACACCTCCACCTATGAATAATACAGGTCTTTTCGCATTTTTTAAAAGATCTACTGCTTGCTTAATTAACTCTGGATCTCCAAAGGTTCTTCCCGTAGCTCTTCTTTCTAAAGGTTCAGGAATTTCAACATTTATTGCTTCTGCTTGAACATTCATTGGTAGATCAATCACTACTGGTCCTTTTCTCCCTGTGAGCATTTGATTAAACGCGCGTTGCATAATTGTTGGGAGTTGTTCTACAGAACTTACTTGCCAGTTGCGTTTAACTATTGGTTCTAAAATTCTGGGCATATCTGAATCTCTTCCTCGTTCTATTTCTTGTAACACTCCTTTACCACGCATATGCACATGTGTGTCGCCATTAATTACTAACACTGGCATAGAATCAACATATGCATCTGCTAAGCCGATTGCGGTATTAATTGCACCAGGTCCTATTGAAGTAAATACCATGAGTGGTTTTCCAGTTATCCTATAATATCCAACTGCGCAATGAACTCCGCCCATTTCTTGCTTAGGTTGGATTAATTGGATTTTATCTTTGTTCCGAAAAAGAGCATCCGTTAAGGGTAAACATCCATGCCCCGGAATTCCGAAAACATACTTCATACCTTCTTTTATGAGATATTTTACTATTATTTCACTTCCAGTATACTTCGCCATAATAACCAGTCACATACTGTTTTATTTTAATAAATAAAATTATGAAAGGAGAATTTAAAACTTTAATAATTGGAGATAAGATTTTTTTATAACCTTATCTCAAAGATTAAAAAAAACTAAAAGTTAAAATTAAGTAGAGCTATCATTTATTTCCAGACTCTTTTTCAAACTCTTTTTTCAAATATTCTATGAGATTATCTGCAAATGCTTCGGTAGGGCATGCAACTCCAATGTGGTGTGTAGCACCTTCGGTATGATCATGATGCTCGCACCCACAATCGTCAACATGTCTTTTTTTATCACTCATTATAATACAATAATTGAATTGTAACTTATTAAATTTTAAGATTGAAAAGAATGAAAAGGGAGTTTATTACAAGTCTAATGCCTATTACCGTGAGTAATAGTAAAACCAATAACTTAAACTTCTTTTTGGGGATTCTTGGTGTTAGCCAATGACCGACTTTCGTCATTAAATATGTAATAATTATACCAATCAAGAAAAGAATAATTAAATCCATTGGAAATAAATCATATGATACGTATATTACCAACCTGAACGAGCAGACCATAATACTTATGAAAGAAAAATTTCCTATGAAACTTTCACGTTGATGCCCTCTCTTTTCTAAAATTACGACATTTATGGGGCCTGGCGTCCCAATTAAACCCCCAATAAAGCCGTATGAAAAAGCCCCCGGATATATTATGGAATTTGGCACATATTTCAAATGAGATTCTGTAAATTGTGTTTCTTTGACAGGAATTTCATCATTCTCTTTTTTAATTCCCCTAAATTTAGCAACAATAAACGCAATGATAAAAATACCGAGTGATAATTCAACTATAGGAATCGGCGCTATGACCAAAAGTAATGCTCCTATAGTAACACCAAGAATGCCAGGTATTATATACTTCTTAATTAATAGCTTATCAAAATACTGTCTGTATTTAATAGTATTAAAAATTGATAAGGTTGTAGTCCAAAATCCCATTAAAACGATTGCTATTTGAATACCTAAAAAAAGAGCGGCTATAGGAATAAAGATTAATGAGTCACCAAATCCTAAGGTGGATCCTACGAGAATTGCAAAAGCTAAAACAAGCAAGATAAAAATATATTCTTCCATGAGCTAACAATTCTAAAAAATGAAAGATTTATAAATAATTTTGGTAAAATTATCATTTGCTAGAAACTTACTGCTGTAATTCTGAGATAAACAATCTACATATTTAGTAAAATCATATCAGAGAATATCAGAGGGCAGAACCTTTCTGAAAGGTCCTGATAACTTATCTGGAAATCCAGGATTTAATTTCAAAATTGCTGCAAGATGAAAAACTCCCCAAGATCCACACATATCACAATTAACATCATTCCCATAACAACAAAACGGAACTTCAAATCCCTTTTTTCCTAGATAAAGCGGGAGAGCATATTTTTTTAAAGGACAATTATTTGTTATTTGCATAGCATTTTGAGATAAGAGCAATCTAAGCACCATATTATTATTTAGAATGAATTTTGGATATTTTTTTTTTAAAGTAATTATTTTCTTCACAGCAGAATCGCGTTCTTTTAGATTTTCCCATTTAAATTCGGAAGTGTCTTTTTTCTTAGGTACATAAAATGTGAAAGTTATACCTCTTATTGGTGTTTCTTCGGACAAAATATTAATTAACTCTTCCATAAAATCTTTATTAATATTTGTAACTGTACAATTACATTGAAGATCTCCTTGAAAATCCTCAGTTAAGTTATTTAAATTAGATAAAACTTTATTGAAGCTTCCATATCCCCGGATCATATCATTAATTTCTTCAGGCCCATCTAATGAAATAGTCCATTTTATATTTGAACCTAAATTAAATAAGGGTAATGTTCCATTAGTAGCAATAACATTTTCTTGGAATAATTTAACACCTAACTTTAATACATCTTTTCTAAGAAGAGGTTCTCCTCCCATCCATAACATTCTAAATATTGAGTGTTTTCTTTTATAATTTTTAAGAATTTTTACCATTACCTCTGCTGGCATCTCATTTATCTTAGTAGGTGTATTTGGGGTACCTTCCCGAAAAACAAAACAGTGCTTACATTTCAAATTACATCTATTTGTAATGTTTGCTAAAGCTAATAGATAAGTTTTTTCCATTGTTTTCACTCTTTTTAAGGATAACAAAAATATAATAAAAAAAAGTTATTTCATTTTTTTGAATTTTCATTAGTAAATACCATTTCTTTGCTGATTATTTGCCATGTTCTCCAGCCATTTGCGACCTTTTCTTTAACATTTTTAATAAATGCAAGATATCCTACATCACGGCAATTTTTCAAATTTTGAGCGGGATCTCGATTATATCGGGTATAAATCATTTTCATAAATTGTCCTTTATCTGCTATTGGCATAGATCTTGAATTTACGTGAGGACAGGGATTTTCCGATTCGGGATTATAGTCCTTACATTCAGCGCAAGTCCAATAACCTTTAGCTTTCACACAGTTTGATATGCTACATATTTGAGAAGTTCGACTGCCTTGAGAACATCCCTGACAGGTTCCTTGTTTATTAGTTTTTATGTATTTATGTAATGTTTTTAATGTAGTTTTTATCCCCTTTTGATCTAAACCCATTACTGATCCTACATCTAAAATATTCCACCCTTCCCAAATATCTACAATTTTTTTAGCCGCTTCTATACCATCTCCAATATAATAGTCACACCCTAAACATAGGATACCACATCTACCTAAAATTCCTCTATCTTCTTCTTTTACTTCATCAAAGTTTAAACCCAGTTTGAATTCACCTATTGATATGTAATTTAATAATTATTACGTGTTAATTTAAAAAGTAAACTAACTTTAAATATTAAAATCATTTGATATTATATAAATCATAAAGTAACAATTTTTTCATCAATTTTACTTTTCTATACTTAATATAAGATGATAAAGGAAATGAGAAATAAATCAAAAGGCGATAGAAATGGTAGTTTTCGACTTAGAGAATTTTAAAGAAGTTATTAGTCTTATCGACTCTATGCAAGAAGCAGTAGCTTTAGGAATAGAACGAGAATTGAAAAAACCAAAACAGAAAAAAAAAATTGTTAAAATGGATAGAAGTTTTATTCAGGAAGTATCTGGTTTATTGCAAGGTAAATGGACGGTTGATATATTATGGATGATTTTATTTTTAGAAAATCCATTTTTCAATGATATTAGAAGAGCTTTACCAGAAATAAACACTCGAACGCTTGCTACTAGACTAAAATCCTTAGAGGAAAAAGAATTAATAAAAAGAACAGTCCACACTGGAAAACCTGTTCGGGTTTCTTATAAAATAACTAAATTTGGGAAAGGATTAACTTTTTTTTTCTTTCCATTTGGGATATATGTGATTTTAGAACGTAATAAAAAGCGAAATGAATCAAATAAAAAGATTGATGGGGTTAATTAAAGAGAATTTATTAATTTTTATTAGAAAAAGAAAAACTTATATAATTTTGGCAAAAATTTTCTTTGCTTCTTGATAAGAAGTATTGTTAGGTGAGAGTTCCAGTAAATTTCCATCCATTAGGTTTAACTTGCTTATTTCATCGTTATTGGAGATAAAACCTAATAATTTAAGATTATCCCTATCTAATTTATCAATTTCTCTTTCTAAAACTTCTTTTAAATCATCAGGGAATCGATTTCCTAAAACCCAAAAATTTTCAAATTGTAGTTTCAACTCATCTGTAATCTCGAGAATCCGTTTCATGGTATGAATTCCCATTTTTGAGGGATCGGTAACTATTACTAAATCGGTCACATCTCTTCCTGTTTTTCTGGCAAAGTGTTCTAAACCTGCAGGAGAATCTAATAAAGTAATTTCGTAATTCTTAGATAAACTGTCTATAACTTTTTTAAGCACATCATTAACAAAACAATAACATCCTTCGCCCTCCTGACGACCCATCTCCAATAAGTCAAATTCATCCATTTCTATCAGACAATTATATACGTCCGACTCAATTAATTGATTTTTCGGAGTATTTGGTGATATCTTAAAACCCTGAATTTTATCTTTTAAGACTTTCATTTTACCACCTAATGTATCACAGAATTTAATCTCCTCTCCGATCACATCTGCCACATTGGCATCGGGATCAGAATCAATAACTAAGATGTCTTCTGCTTTTTTGGTATCAATGATATATTTTAAGAACAACACTAAACTCGTGGTTTTACCAACGCCACCTTTTCCAGAAAAAGCGATTATTTTCTTCAATTTAATATCAACTTAATTATTATCGTTATCTTAAGTAAAGAAAATAGTGTAAGGATTAAAAATTTATTATCCATAATTTAAAAGATGAATGGGAAATCTAATAAGAAATTAGAATCTTAGTTTTGAAGAAATTAATAATTAATAATTTAACTAATGATCTATATCACTTTGATTCCCCATAAAACTATTCCTGGTTTTTTGAAAAAAATATCATTGTTTTTAATGTATAAAAATTTTGAAATCTTATTTTTTAGGTTTTTTCTTTTAAATATTTCATAGCCAATTTACTTGCGGCCTCTGCACTTCTTGCAACTGATGGTAACCCTCCAGCTCCAGTTGTCCATTGTCCACATAGAAATAAATTTTCAATTGGCGTTTTTTGACTTAATGGATTAGTAAATTGTTCAACTGACATCTGCCATCCCATAATTGAACCTCTAGGATTATTTGAATATTGTCCAAATGTAATTGGAGTAGCTAGATCCATAACAGATATATGTGATTTTAAATCTGGTATTTTCAATATTTTAGAGATTGTCTCTATTAACTGCTCTGCGATTTTATTTTTAAGTAATGTATATTTCTCATTATTTCTATTTTCTGGATCATATATCTTTTGAAATGGTTCAGGTGTTGCATAACTTAGTACTGAGATCAGACTTTTTCCTTCAGGACAACAAGTAGGATCAATATTACTATAGATTGTTATTGAACCAATTGGAATTCCTGAATAGTCCGCTTTATAAAGATCCTCCTTTAAATCATCAGAATTACGATCTCTGTATAGTGGAGTCCATATCATATAATCTTTTATTCCATAATCTTTAAGATCAATTTTTAAACCAAGATAGAGATTAATAGCAGATAGAGAAGGTTCACGTTTTTTTATTTTTTCTGCATACATAGAAGGAAGATCTCCTATCGATGATAAATTATTGATTAATAGTGTTGGATTACTGTTTGCGATTACTACATGAGAGTAATAATTTTTCTTGATTTTTTCCGTATCCTTGGTTATAACTCCAGAAATTAATTTTCCTTCAAATATTAGTTTATTTACTTCTGTTCCGTACTTTAGAATTCCTCCATTTTTTATGAAAATATCCGCTAAAGCCTTTGAAAAAGCACCAGCACTTCCTTTTATGTAATATGCGCCTTGAGAAAAATGAAATGTTGAAAATGCTATCGAAAAAACAGCACTTAGGTCATCTGGAGGCCATCCAAAAAAACCTAAAGGTGCTAGTATAACATTTTTTATAATAGGATTTGAAAAATGGGGATTAATTATTTCAGAGATTTTTTTTTTAGATAACCTTTTAATAACAGTAGGATCAAAAATATTACAATATAAATCAAAATAACTCTTTATATCTGCTTCTTCTTTTGGAAAAATTTCCACTAATGTTTCGATATATTCAGGGAGTGAAGTTGATGCATAAAAATCAATATAATTCTGTTGATCTATCCAATGGTATAATTCATTTAATTTTATGAATTCTACACAATTTTCACTTTTAAATTTCCTTAAAATATTATAAACAATCCCTCCCTCTTCGCAACCACCAGTCCAATGAAGACTCACATCGAAATTAAAACCATTACGTTTAAAGCTCGTGTAATATCCACCGGGATAATCATTTTTTTCAATGATTAATACATTATTCCCTTTTTTTTGTAAGATATTACCTGATATGAGCCCTCCTAACCCTGATCCAATAATTATTACATCATATATTGAATTAGAGTTATTGTCAAATGATTGATTTTCACTCATAGGTTTTTGAATTCTAAACTCGATATAAAGCTTTACGAGAGAAATAAACTGATCTTAGGTTGAGATAAATCATATGCAGACTTATTATGAAAAGCTTTTAATTTAGTTTACTTATAATTTTAGCAACAAAATTACTATAATAATGATATTTGATGAATGTTATAGGGATTTCAGGAACTCCAAGATTGGGAGGGAATAGTGAAATTTTATTACGGTATGCTTTGAAACCTTTTGAGGATAAGGAGTGGAATATAAAAATCTTCCTCTTAAGTGAATTGACTATTAAACCTTGTAGAGCATGTGATAATTGTAGGAAAAATGCCATTTGTGTGATTGATGATGATATGAATTCAATTTATAACGCTTTTAAATGGTGCGACGCAATAATTGTCTCAAGCCCTGTGTATTATAGAAATATATCTTCTCAATTACTTGCTGTGCTTGATAGGCATTATGCCGTTGATATTGAAAGACCGCTCGAAGGAAAAGTTGGAGGTGCAATAGCTATAGGAAGGGGTACAGGTAGAGGTCAAGCAATTACAATAAACGCTATTTATAATTGGATGTTATCACGTGGTATTATTTGTGTTCCTGGAGAATTAAATGGAGTTACTGCTGTTGCAGATAAACCTGGTGATATTTTAACTCAAATTAAGAGGTTAAAACAATCAGAAATTTTGGGAAGAAATGTTTTAAGTATTGCGCAGAAACTGTTTCAATAAATATGATTTTTTCATAAGAAGTATAGCAATTATATTAAATAAGATTAGTTAAGAAAATTAGCCAATAAAAAATTAAGCATTTTGTTCTTGCCTATAGACCGGCGTAATTTTAGAAGTAAATTCTTCAAGAGTATAAGGGAATTCATCCTCACTTGAAATTTTTCCTAATTCAATTAAAATCTGCCTTGCTAAAAGCCAAAAAGCGACACCTAAAGCCTTTTTTCCCCTATTATTCGCAGGAATAGCAAGATCTATCCCTGCAAGAACGTCGTCTGTATCAAATAAAGAGACTACAGGTATTCGAGCTAATTGGGCCTCTCTAAGAATAACTTTGTCGGCATGAGGATCAACAATAACAACACAAGCAACGTCTTTCTGGTATGTATCAATTATAGGATTTGTAAGACTACCAGGAATAAATCGTTCGATAATTGCTTTACAGCCAAGAGCTTCGCAAAATTTCAAAACAGGTTCTTTGCCATAACGTCGAACAGATGCAACAATTACTCGATCACTTCCCTCTTCAACATATTTGCTCAGAAATTTGGCTGCTATCTTTATTCGTTCATCGGTTTGTGTAAGATCTATTACATATAATCCATAATTGGTCTGTCGATAGATAAAACGTCTGGCATCACCAGATAAGAGTTTAGTTCCTATATGAATCCCACAACTCAAATAGAGCTGCTTTTGTTCTTCATCTTTATCTATTATTTTTTCTTTTTCCTCTATCTCTGTTTTAAAATCCTCAGTATCAAGTAAATCAAGTTCCTCTTCTAAGTCTAAATCTTCTTCGAAGTCTACTTCGAAATCAATATCGACTAAGTCTTTGTCCTCGATTTCCACGTTATCTGTTTCTTCAGTCTTTTTCTTCTTTTTAGCCAATCTACTTCATTCCATAATAATTCTTATATGAATAAATTAAGAAATTTAGCATAATTTTAATATTTTATTAAAACGACTTTCTATCCATTCTTTTACCCTTTTATTGTCAAGCATAATGTAAGCTTTTCATGAATTTTTCAGTCCTCGCAATAATACAAAGATACAAAGGAAGATTTATTGACTAATAGATAAATAATAAGTATAGTTAAAATGTATTAAAAAAAAAGAAAGAGGTTAGTTATTAAATATGAAATAAAAAATACTTTAGCTATATTATTCAGATTATTAAGCAGTAGGTTTTATTCCAAAGAAGTAGTACATAAAAGAGAATGTCATTGCAACCATTACTACTATAAACATAAGTATTATTACCGCATAATCGTATTTTGTTACATTTTGTTGTCTACCCAATCTTGCATTCATATACCACACAATTGGTGCAATAAACGATAAAACAAAAACAACCATCACAGTACCAAACATATCGCTATGGTTTTCGAGAATAAGATATATTACAGCAACTCCAAATCCTAATACGGCTCCTAACTTAATAATTACATCAAAAATTGTCCTTTGAGTATCAGATAAAGCCATACTTTTCACCCTATTTTTTTTGAATAATATATTAAAATATTCATTTTCCGATATTTATACTTTTTTGTTAAAACGGTATTAAAATTAAGTATTTTATTAACTGAACTTGAGTATTATATCATTAAATTTAAAAAATCTTAATCAATCCCGCGTTAAAATTTAAATGGTGGAGGAAAGGAATCAAGCTAAAGTTGTCGGATCGAAAGCTTATTTTAGATCTTTAATAGTTATCCTTATTTTTGTAGCGATTTTAGACAAATTAATAGAAATTTTATAGAAATTTTTAATAGATTGCATACTAAAATTATTTATAAAAACTTTTTAATTAATAAATTAAAAAGAGATATTTTTAACGAAATATTTATTCTAATATCGAATGGTGGTTTTGTGGCAAATGTTAGGTTTATAGTGTCTGTGGTTGTAGGTATTTCTCTGAGTTTTATCTCCGTTGCTCTATTTACGAAATGGGAGAGTCTATATCAACTTGAAAGTATTTTTGAATCAAGTTTTTTAAGAGGGTTGGCAATGCTCTTAGGGACTAATTTTAGTTTTAATATTATTGCCTTTTTAACCAAGGGAGAATGGGCTATTACTTACTTTTTAGCACCAGCGTTATTAGCTTGGATTTTTGTAGGGTATATAGTAGGTACAATTCAGAAAGGGGCAAGAAATGGTGTTATTTCAGGATTGTTAGCATGGGTAATTGTACTTCTTATATGGATACTTATCTCGATTATAGCAGGGGAAGATTTAATGGCATTTTTTCAAGGAAACCAGTTATTTATGACCTTAGGAGGAATTGGAGGCTCCGCTCTTGGAGTCTCTTTAAGTAGTGCGGCAGGAGGATATATATCCGGACCAGCAGAAGAGTATTAAGGTTTACAGAAAAGACATTTTTTAATTTCTTTATTTTTTATTACTCTAAAAACGAAGAACAGAATCTTTCTAAAAAATACAATATTATAGATCAACAGTGTTCCCTTTCTTCAAAAAATTAAATATTAATAAATTAATAAAACAAGGAGCGAACTATAAAATAAATAATTGAATTTTACATTTTTTAATAGCTAAAACTTAAACTTAATACTTAATTTATAGATTATAATGGTAAAGGTAAAGGAAGAAGACCTAGCCTTAATTTTACCGGATCGGGAGTTTGCCTTAGATTTATTAAGAAGATTAAAGGTTCCGTATTCTGTTCGGCGTCATTCTATTAAAGTTGCAGAAAAAGCTATAGAAATAGCAAATAAAATTAAAAAAGCAAAGGTAAATATAAATTTAGTTGAGGTTGGTGCTTTATTGCATGATATTGGGAGATCAAAGACTCATGGATTTAAACATGCCTTAATTGGAGGGAAGATTCTTAGGGCAAGAGGCTTTCCACAGGAGTTAGCAAGGATCTGTGAAACTCATATTTTAGGGGGGTTGGATGAAGAGGACGCCCAATCAGTTGACCTTCCCGTTAAAAATTACCTTCCCTTAACTTTGGAAGAAAAAATTATATGCTTAGCTGATAAACTTTTAGCGGGAAGACGACCAGTTAGTTTAAAAAATAGGTTTGAAATTTGGTTCAATAAGTATGGGAAAACCAAAATTTTGATTAAAGCGAATAAAAGAGTTGAAGAAATTCAAAAAGAAATAGAAAGTTTAATGTAAAGAAATTATCCTTTCAGTGTTTTCTTTAATTGATTTAAAATTCCACCTTCTTCTAGAATTTTTGTTAAGAAATTCGGTAGCTTTTCAAATTCGATTTTTACTCCCTTAGTTTTGTTAGTTATGACCCCTTCATTAAGGGAGATTTCTAAGTTATCGCCTTTTGAAAAAATACTCTCATTCCAAGATACAATAATTCCTGGGATACCTAGATTTATTAAGTTCCTAAAATAGATTCTGGCAAATGATTTGGCGATAATTGCCTTTATTCCAAGGACTTTAAAGACATATACCGCTTCTTCGCGAGAACTGCCAGTTCCAAAATTATCACCAGCAATGATGATATTTCCTTGGGCACTATTTTTTGCGAAAGTTGGATCTATAAATTCTAAAGTACATTTCGCCATCTCATCTACATCCCTCATTGTTAGAGTATGACTTGGGACGATATCATCAGTATTAATATCATCCCCTAAAATATAAGCAAATCCATCAATTTTTTCTATCAATTATAACACCTCCCTTGGATCGGCTATTCTACCTTTAAGAGCTGATGCTGCTACTACCGCGGGTGAGGCCAAATACACTTCCGAAGTTGGATCACCCATTCTTCCTTTAAAATTACGGTTAGTACTACTGATGCAAACTTCTTCACTGCCTAAAACTCCCAGATGCCCTCCTATACAAGGACCACATGTACAATTTCCCACAACCGCTCCTGCACTCAAGAAAATCTCCATAAGTCCTTCTCGGAGAGCTTCCATATATATTTCTTTTGATGCAGGAATAATTATTAGTCTTGTATTGGGATCTATATTATTTCCTTTAAGAATTTTAGCCGCTATACGTAGATCCTCCATCCTTCCATTAGTACAGCTTCCTAAAAACGCTTGATCTATTTCAATTCCTTCAACTTCTTCAATTCCAGCTATATTTCCCGGATTAGATGGTTTCGCAACTACGGGGGTAATTTCAGACAGATTATATTCTAGGGTATTCTCATAGTTGGCATCATTATCAGGAGTTACTAACTTATAAGGTTCTTTTGTGCGATTCACTAACCATGTTTCCAATTTATTATCTGGTTGGAATATCCCAAATTTAGCACCAGCTTCAACAACCATATTTGAAATAGTCATTCTCCCATCGATTGAAAGATTTTTAGCCCCTTGCCCGTGAAATTCTAAAGATTTGTAAATGGCTCCTTTTGTGGAAATATTTCCTATTAAAGTTAATATAAAATCCTTTGACATCACACCTTTATTAAATTTTCCAGACATAATTATTTGAAATGATTCAGGAACTCTAAACCAGAGTTTCCCAGTGGCAAAAACTACAGAAACATCTGTAGCGCCAATACCCGTTGCTAAACAATTAAATGCGCCATATGTAGTAGTATGGCTATCAGAGCCAACAATTAACATCCCTGGTCGAGAAAAACCCATTTCAGGTAATACCTGATGACAAATCCCTTTATCCAGTTGATATCCAAAATTATGAATGAATTTATATTTTTCAGCAAACTTTCTACAATCTTGATGCATTTGAGCTGCAGAGATTGTAGGGGCGGGAACCCAATGATCTAGTATAAAAAATATTTTATTTGGGTCCCATACATAATCAATTTCAAGTTTTTCATACTCCTTGTGAATCCTTCCGCCTAATTGTTCATGAACCATTATTAAATCTATATTGCAATCGATAAACTGTCCAGGTGAAATACTTTTAAGGTTAGAGTGATTGATTAAAATTTTTTCAGCAATAGTATATCCCATAGTAATTTTCACAGCTTTATTTTTTATTTAAATTAAATTTTATAATCATTATCAATCATTATAATTACTTTTTTTGCAATTTTACATGCCTCAAATAATATCTGAGGATCTACCTTATCATATGTATCATCTTTGGTATGTGTATATCTCGCTGAAGCTTTTGTAACGATATCAATAGCTTCATATCCTCTTATATGGAAAGGTACACTGTCAGTATGCGCCCCTGTTGTTAGATGAAATCCTGAAATGTTTATATTTTCTTCACTTGCAGCTTTTTCCAAATAAGTGCTTAAAACCGGAGCGATTGGTTTTCGAGGATATACTCCATAAGATTTCATATATTCTACTCTATTTCTCTTATGTCCTGCCAAAGATACCATATCAAAATTTAGTTGATACACTTTATCTTTCATAAAAAGACTATCATGGTTATTAACAAATATTCTGGAGCCCATTGTTCCTAACTCTTCGGCTGAAAATTGACAAAACCAGAGATTAAAATTCTTCAATTTGTGATCTTTGAAATATGAACTTAATTCAAAAACAATAGCCATTCCAGAGGCATTATCCAGAGCTCCGAGTGATTTATTATGAGTAGTAAGAAACATTAACATAATATTTGAGGAAGAAACTAAAGCTGTTAGGATCCAGAGTGAAATGTTCAATAATAGATATATAGTTTCAATATGTGAAATTTGCTCTAAAACAAAAGGAAAAAACATTCTTAATATTTGAAAAATGACAAATGTTATATACACTATACCTAATAATACCCCTCCGTTCAACCAAATCCTATAAGCTAATATCCTCCAAAGGGTTTTAAAAGTTTGTGATTTAGAGTCAATATGGGCTGAGACTAATATATTTCCAGCTTGTTTTTCAGGAAGAGATTGAGCAGGAATTTTAACAAATACGTTGGTAGCGTTAAGTGTTGAGCCATAGTATTTTCCCCAAAATCCAGGGATCTCGGGATGTTTTAAACCTCTTAATATTAAAGCAACCAATAAGGACATACCGCCAATTAAACCAAAAGCAATAAAAGGATTTATATAGGTAAATAACACGAGAATTAGCATAAAGGTTAAGCTAATAACCATAATTAAATTAATGAGGGTTGTAGAGTAAAAATCAGAGAATTCAAAAGGTTCACTTTTAATTTGACTATCATTAAATCCAATTTCTTTAAAAACATGTATTGTATCCTCTACTGCCTTCTGTTCCCCCTCAGTTCCAGCTAACCTGGGAAAGCTAAATCTTTTTACGTAATTATACAATCGTACTTTATCAAAAATTTCCAAGTTAGGGGAAGTTTTTTTTGCCACTTTGACTCTAAAATTAATTAATTTATCTGTAATCTTTCTATAAATTTAGTTTAATTCTACAAATTAATTTTTTATTCTAATATTTTATCAGTTACTATTTTTTGAATTTTTTCTTGAACTATTTCTATGATTTCATCCGAATTAACTACATAATAACCTTTTTGTTCTGCTCTTTTAAGGTATAGTTCCCTTACCTTATCTAAAAACGTTGTATCTTCAAATTTTTCAAGATTTTCTTGAGTTTTTCTCGCGAGTGAAACTTTAGGATTTATATCCAAAATTATTGTCAGATCTGGTTCAACAGCAAATTTATTTATTTCTTTTACCCATTCGATTGATATTTCATCAGATTGAACTGATTGATATACTATAGAACTCTCAATATAACGATCTGAAATAATAATAAAACCCTCATCTAATTTGCTCTTGATTTCGTTATAATAATGTAGACTTCTATCTGCTGCAAATAAAAGGGCATCAGTACAAGGGGGAATTTTTTTATCTTTTAGAAATTTTCTTAATAGCACCCCTATCTCACTGTTTGAGGGTTCTTGAGTTAAATGGATGGATAACCCTTCACCTTCTAAATATCCAGCAAGTAAACTACTATGGGTGGTTGTACCTGCTCCATCAATCCCATCGATTACAATAAAAAATGATTTATTCTTCAAGCCAATTCAAAATTAATAGTTTTATAATGATAAAAAATTTAATGAAAATACGTTCTCTTTTAAGATATATTACGTTTTATTTTAAATAAAGATGCTTTAACTTGTTATTAAGGGGGTAGATCTCTTAAAGAATAAAATTATAAAATAAACTTGTTTTTATTATCATAATATTTACATGATTTTATTCAGATATAGAAAAAAGGTTAATTAATTATGTCATCATCAACCCCAATAGGGTATTGTGAGCACTGTAAACAAAATGTACTACTCACCCGGCAAGAAATTGATACTTGGTTAGCTATTATCCTTTTGATATTCACCGCAGGATTAGGTCTGATCATCTATCTAATTATTTATTATAGGAGACCAAGAAACCGATGTATTCATTGCGGAACTGAAGTACATTCTTTTTTAGAAAACCAAACACTACCTCCAAAACAAGTATCATATCAACAGCAGGAAAAAAAGAAAGTTTTACCAGTTGAGATAGTAAAGGGAGAGCAAGCCAACTATTGCCCTTTATGTGGTGCCAATTTGGATGAAAAAAACCAAAATTTTTGTCCTAGTTGTGGAAGCAAAATTTTAGATCTTTAAAAAGTTTTTTATCCCTTTAGTTCAAATAGACAAAGATCGGACTCTAAATTATTCTAATATTACTGTTTCTAATTTTAAATTAATGATGATATTAGAAAAGAATAAGAAAATTTGGAGGTAAAATAATGTCAATGATGTATTGCCCAAGTTGTGAGAAAAATACGCTTACAAAGCGAGAAGATTTTAGTTTTTTATTAGCATTTCTTTTGGCGTTTACAGGACTTGGACTGGTAATTTATATTTTATATCATATAGATAAGAAAAAAGACCGTTGTATTTATTGTGAAACAAAATGTTTACCAAAACAACTGAACGATCATAAAAATACTACAACTTCCCATATACAAAATATATCTGCTAATAATTCACTTGAATTTATACCAAAAGAACTCGAAAAAACCAAAATTAATTTTTGTCATAATTGTGGGGTAGAAATTGATCGAGAGGGAATGAACTACTGTGCTTTATGCGGTAGTAGCATAGATTAATCTTTTTTTTACTCTTTTTTTTTAAATTTTTTTTTTTAGCTTTAAAATTACTTCTAATATCGTAAGCTTGTTTTATAGAAAAGGAAAGCTAAATTCAAAATCAATAAAAAATGGACTCCGATTCTCATATATTATACCTTTCGCTATAAGTATTAAACATAAGTTATTATTTTATTCAAAAAAAAAATAAAGAGTGTTTTAAAAATGAGTCAAGGAGTTATAACAAATTATAAAAATGAGGTAATAAGCCAAAATCAAGCGAAACCCCCTGTACAACTAAATGGTTTTGCAAAACTATTTTCACGTATCCCGACTACTCTTCATGCATTTTTATATTTCTCAGTTATGGGTCTATTAACATTAATTTGGGCTCTCAGAGTAAGTAGAACTGGATTAAGATTTTTTTGGCCCATGTTCCCAATGTTCGGTTGGGGCTTTGCATGTGGGTGGCATATCGTATTATATTTTTCTTATAATAATAAAATCCAATTCCTTTCGAAAATCAGAGAACGACCTTATTTTGGTGCGTTTTTCATTACTCATGCTTGGTTTTATATCTCAGTAAGTAGCTTTCTGATTGTAATCAATGTATTATTTAGTCGGTTTCCTTGGAGCGCATTTGCCATAATTGGATGGGGTATAGCCTTTGGCTTTCATTTAATTATCGCTTCCTTAATGGAACCTCAAAATAAACCACAAGTAAAACCAATCCAAACAGAAGAAGTTCATTATTGTTCTAAATGTGGAGCAAATTTCACAGATAGACCTGATGTTAACTTTTGCGCGTTATGTGGTAACAAATTAGATGAATAAGTTAAATTTTACTATTTTTTTCTTTATTTTTTGCTAATTTTTCCCGACTTGAGATTTTCCTAATTATGGAAATAAAATTTAAGATTTTCAAAAAGGTTCTTATCCTATAGGCTCAAATAGACAAAGATCGGACTCTAAATTATTCTAATAGTACTGTTTCTAATTTTAAATTAAAGATGATCTTAGAAAAGAATAAGAAAATTTGGAGGTAAAATAATGTCAATGATGTATTTTGGCTTTCATGTAATTATTGCTTCTTTAATGGAACCTCAAAATAAGCCAGAAGTAAAACCAATTCAAACAGAGGAAGTTCATTATTGTTCTAAATGTAGGGCAAATTTCACAGATAAACCTGATATTAACTTTTGCGCGTTATGTGGTAACAAATTAGATGAATAATTTACGTTATTTTATTTTTTTCTTTTCTTTCTTCTAACCTTTATATTACTTTAGATTTTCTTTTATTATTTTTAGGATGGTAGATTCAACAGGAGTACACCCTTTAATGAAGATACCGTGTTTGTGGTGTTCATATGTACAATTTCCAATGAGATATGTATCTGAATAAAGGTCTGATTGCTTTATACCTCTACCTATTGCGAGATTTAAGGGTTTTTCAGGGGTAAAATGCTCATCTATAAAATCTTTATTATGTTTTAATAAATTGAATATTGTAGATAAACAAGCTGAACATGACTCAACATCTATCAGATTTACATTTTTATATTTTATAGTTATGGAAGTAGGTGGAGGCTCCAATGGTTTTATAAATTGTTGGATCTTTTCAGGAGTTGTGGTAATATCTTCTAAACTTTTTGGTGATTGAGGAAGTAGTTCAGATATAAGCTTTAAATGTGGGACATCTTTTAATGACCAATTTGGTTGAGATATAGCGAGAGCAATAATATCAGCAGCTAAATAATTCGTTGAAGCTATGATTGTATCTAATTTCACACAAGTTCCCGAAGAAGGGCCCATTCCTTCTAAAGCATACGACGCATCTATAACACAGAGATCAGGTTTGAATATATGTGAAAGATCTGCTATTGCGATATCTAATTCCTTAACTTTTTCCATAGTTTTTTTTAAATTTTCAATTAACTCTGGTGAATGAAAATGGTGAAGTTTAATTTTATTCCTTTTGTAAATTAGGCCTTTCATATTCTTGAAACTTAAAGATGCACCTGTGTGCATATGCATTTTTAATACAGGAATAGAAATGATATAATCAAAATCATTCCAATAACCGGTAACTTTTATTTTTTTGAGAATTTTTCCTTGAGGGATATCTAATTCAAGAGGAGCAGGATCGTCCAAATCTAAGAATTTAATTCCTTCACTTTTCAATAAATCAGAAAAACCAGATTGTTCAAAAGCTTTTCTTGTATCTGTATTAATGATAGGGGAATCACCGATCCAGAAGTTTGCGTTATATTTTTCTTTTAAATATTCAAAAACTGCCTCAACCACTTCAGGATTAGTATTTATTCCCAATTTTGGGTCTTCTTCTCGACCAACATTTGGTTTTAGTAATATTGATTTTCCTGTGAGATCGGGGATTTCAAGTTGATCAAGACAATTGTTAACTGCAGAAGAAATTTCCTCGTTTTTAGCTATTGAAACGATAGGTTTTTTACTCAAATCCATTACTTGATACCAAGAAATTCAATTATTTTATTTTTCATTAATTTACTATTAGGTGTTTTTCCCGTAAACCATTCAAAAGCAATGACTCCTTGGTTAACTAACATATCTAAACCACCTAAAGTTTTACAACCAACCTCTGCTGCCTCTTTCATCAATTTGGTTTCCATTGGGTTGTATATTACGTCAAAAACAAACAGCTCATCGTGTAATAAATCTTTTGATATAGGGCTTGCATCAATATGAGGATCCATCCCTATGGGAGTAGCATTAATTAAAATATCAGTTTTTCTGATCAGGTTCGAAATGTTTTTTTCGCTTGCCAATTCCCCCTCAATATTGGCATCCATATTCTTTTTAATTTCACTTGCGATTGTGACAGCTCTTTCTTTAACGATATCGGTTAATACAATTTTTTTCGCTTCTTCCGAGAAAAGATAGGCTATGGATCTTGCTACGCCTCCTGAACCTAAAAATAAAATATTTTTACCTTCAATCGAGCATCCAGCGTCCAATAAAGATTTCTTAGCTCCTGGAGCATCAGTATTTGTTGCCTTTAAGTATCCTCCTTCATTTTTAACAGTATTAATTGCTCCCATTTTTTCAGCAATAGGATCAATTTGATCAAGAAATTTTATAATACTATTTTTATGAGGGATTGTTACATTCGCTCCTCTAATACCAAGAAATCGCAATGCATCTACTGCGTTTTCTAAATTATCGGGATGTACATCAAATGCCACATATACGTAATCCAAACCTAATTCTTGTAATGCGGGATTCCACATCGTAGGAGACATGGAATGTTCAACAGGATGTCCTATTATACAGAATATTTTCGTATGCCCAGTTAAAATATACTTTTCAGTCATAAAAATTCAAAACAATATTGGTTTTATTATAGTGAAAATCTAAAGTTTATAAAATGTTTCAAAATTAAAATAATTTATAATAGTAACCTTAGTTGGAAAGGGAAATTGAAAGAGAGTCTTCTTATATGACAAAAGATTCTATTGCTCTTATTGGATTTATGGCTACGGGGAAAACATCTATAGGTAAGGCATTGGCTGATAAACTTGGAAATAATTATAATTTTATTGAAACAGATCAATTTATTATTGAAGACGCTAAAAAATCAATCCCAGAGATTTTTTCTGAAGATGGAGAGATTAGTTTTCGAGAATATGAGATTGCAGCGTGTAAAAAAGCATCAAAACTTAACAATGTTGTAATTTCTTGTGGTGGTGGTGTGGTATTAAATAAAATAAATATTGATTATTTAAAGCAAAATAGTCATATTGTATTACTTCAAGCTACAGCTGAAGAAATATATAAAAGAGCAATGAAAGATGGTCAAGAAACTCGACCTGTGATTGATAAAGAAGATCCAAAAGCAGAAATTGAAAAAGTCTTAGTTTTCAGAAAACCATTTTATGAAGCAGCAGCTGAAATAATAATAGACACGACGGGAAGAGATCTCGAAGAAATTGTTGAAGAGATCATACGAAAAACAAAGATACGAAGTGGAGATTAAAAATTGACTCTTGCTAATGAATTTATTGAAGTAATCCACCAAATTCCTGATACAATTGATATCCCTCTAATTCAAGAAATTTATATTCCCTGTCAAGATAAAAAAAAGAGGGATCCTCAAAAATCGAATTTTGGAGCAATAAAATTAGAAGATGGTACAGTGGGAGTTGTATATATTAGTTTATCACCAAATATAAAAGAAATTGGAGAAAACACAGATTTAACTAAATTTAAAGGGATGAGTCCATTAGATCTTGCTAAAGAGTTCACATCTTCAGAGAGTTTTCAAAAGACATTAGGATTCGGAGCAATTAATACGATAAGTCAATATATTTTTCAAAAATCAAACTTTTCTTTAGATTTTACCACTGATTCTCTTGGTTTGCTACAATTAAACCATACAGATAATCCGGGAATGGTCGGATTTTTTCCACCATTAGTAGCTCAAATAAAAAAAATGGGACTTAAACTTACCGTTATTGAAAAAAAAGCTAAATTAGTACAAAAAACTAATAATTGGGAAGTAACATTGGATCCCGCTCGATTAGAAACATGTAATAAGGTTTTGATTACAAGTACTACAATCCTTAATGAATCTATAGATGAAATTTTAAGATTTTGTTCCAATGCTGAAAAAATTTCGATTATAGGTCCTACTGGAGGATTTTTTCCTGATCCACTCTTTTCAAGAGGAGTCAATATTGTTGGAGGAACCTATATACATAATTCAAATCTATTTATGGAGCTTATTTCAAAAAATGAGCGCTGGGGGCCATCAACCAGAAAATATTGTATTCAAAAAAGTAATTATCCGGGAATAACTACCTTATTGAATCGCATAAAAAAATAGAATTGAATTGTGAATTGTTTGCTTCTTTTCAATTGTTTGAGAAATTAACACAAACAGTACAAATAAAACCTAAATTTAAATTTATCAAAACTATTTTGGTTTTAACAATAAGAATGTATTTTTAAGATTTTTAAAACCATGTCAGACTATAAACGAATAAAATGCCCAGAATGTGGAAATGAAAATCCGCGTAAGCTACATGAAGAAAATGATAAAAATGAAGTATTATATTTCTCTATGCAGGGAACTCCTGTATATAAGAAGATAATAAAATGTGGAGATTGCGGATATACTTTCAAGAAAGACTAAGAGACAATTAAAATACTTTTTTACGAATCTACTGAGTTTCTAAAAAAATATTTTTTTTATGTTTTTTCTTTTGCTCATTTTAGGAACACTTATATTTAGATTTCATATTTCAGCATAAATTCAACTAATTCTTCATGTTGTCTTAAAAAGTTATTTATAATAATTGTAGGACTTATAAGAACTAATTATAGAGATAAAATAATTTTATTTTGTGCTTTTAGCATATCTTCCATAATCAATTCAAACGCCTCTTTAATATCAGGAATATTTTTTCCTTCCGCGGGAAGACTCCTTTTTGCATTGACACTTGCCATTAATACTTCATTTAATCCACGAAGAATCATATCTGGACTGTACCAAGGACGTTTGGAAGCCCACCACTGCTGACAAGAATGAATCCCACGATCAAGTAAGTTACGGGCATTATCAAAAATAGATTTTTTCTCTTGGTTCATACAGTCCCGATATTTCGCAGATAAGTGTATAAGTGTAAGGGCATACATAAAAAATCGGTGTTGCTCGATGTGAATTTCGTTATTGGGATCAAACCAAAGGGGAAAAGGGACGTCATGAAGCAGATCAGTATGCATTGTAGACCAGCTGGAGGCTCTAGGATTCTGTACATCTCCTAAGGGAAATTTATCGATGATTTCTGAAATGGTGCAAATTTTTACATCACCTCGACTAGGAAGAGCATCAAATAAAGGAATAAGAAAATTTGTTATGGCATGCTTGACATGGTGACCATAGGTTTCCCCATCCATCGCCAAAATTACGTAATAGTCATCGGAAGTATGCTTATAATATAAGCGCTCGATAAAAGTATCAACCGTATTGATTTTATCAAACGCACAGTCAATAGAGATGTAATCATCCCGGAAGAGTAATTTTAATCCATTAGGATGATGTGATATGAAAGTTGTAGGAAACTCCGGTAAAGTATTCGCAATTCCGCTCATAATTATCCAATCAAATCCCATATCTTTGACAACAGAGATTACTTCCTCGGAAACTGCCATTTCAGGGGGAAAAAACCCTCTAGTTTTATAAACATTGCCAAAAAATTGATGATTTGTCCTATTATTCAGGTCGATTTGACGTCTAATTTCGGGGGCGGGGATAAGAGGTAAGAGCGGATGGAATTTTCCCGAGCCGGTAAATTCGATCTGCCCCCTAGATGCAAGAGTCGCTATTCTTTCAATTAAATCAACATAACCGAAATCATTCAACTGTTCTGTTAAAGTACCATTAATATTAAGTGTCACTTTCACTTCTGGATGGTTTTTTAATGCATTGATAATCGGTTTATATGATTCATTGACAATTTGTTTAATAACTGGCGGGATTTGTATTGGAGGTTGATATATATGAAATAAGAAACTAAAATATACCACCATGATATATCATATTGAATGGATTATTTTTTAATTTTGAGATTTATTATATTCAATATAAGATTACATAACTGGCTTACAATACAGGAGGGCCTTGAAGGATTCTTTCAAGCATTTTTTTTGGTGAGTTGGAAAACCTTAAGTCATTTATTCTTTCGCTCCACCATGTAATTCCTGCTTCTATATAGGGCTTTACAACCTTAGCTCCTTCTTCTGGATTGCCCGGAGTTTCTCCCGCGAAAAAAACATCAAAATTACCGGTTTTGGAACGGTTTTTTTTTATAAATTCTAAGATTTCTGTAATTTCCGCTGGAGTTAATAATTGAGGATGTCTAATACTACTAGGGCATATTCCATCGAATCGAGCAGCACGAAGGAAAGGTTTTTTATGAGGCCACATTCCCGCAACCCAGATAGGAATATGATCATTTACGGGAGTGGGAAGAAATTTAATTTTTCTTACCGTGAAATAGTCTCCTCTATATTTAAAAGGTTCTCCCGACCATAATCCCCTTATAATATCAAGTCCCTCATCGAGTTTTTTAGCACGAATTCGAGGATCCTTTTCTTCCCCGAAAGTTGTAAATTCGGATGCGGGATCTCCTAATCCTACTCCAAGAATAAATCGACCATTGGAAAGATGATCTATAGAAGTAACTTCACGAGCTAACTGCCATGGACGACGACGTGGAATGGGAGTGACCATTGTACCAATTTTGATATCTTGGGTTTCCATTGCTATAGCGGCAAGTGCGATCCAAGGATCTGTGTATGATAGGCCTAAACCTTTCATGAATGCAATTTGATCATATAAAAAAAACCCATCCCAACCCGCATCCTCCGCTTCATGAGCTAATTTAGCAATATCTCTTGGATTATAATAATAACCATAATTTGGAAAATCGATTGCATACTTCATTAGAATACCTTGTAACTGATTTACTAAGAATGAATTCGTAATTCTTAATAAAATATTAGTATATTACGAATCTATTTGTTTTATAAAAAACTATTTTTTGATTCATACACTAGAATCATTATTAAAATAAGTTGATTAAAAATTATATTTCTCTTCTTAAAGCTAAAATATTATATTATATACTAGAATGAGCACTGGAAATTGTAAGAATATGACCAAAAGAATAAATCCTATAATTGTGGGCATATCACAATATACACAACCAAAGGATATTCCTCAACCGCTGGATCCTCTTCGTTTAATTTTAAAGACCAGTAAAAAAGCTCTTGATGATGCAGGAGCAGACAAATTAAAAGATTTTATCGATTCAATATATATGATTAATATTAACAGCTGGTCCTATGAAGATGCTCCTGGTGAACTTAGTAATATCATTCGCATAAAACCTGTTCAAAAGGTCTTCTTACCTGATGGTGGGGATTCCCCTCAAATGCTAGTCAATCGAGCTGCTAAAGCTATAGCCACTGGAAAAAGTCAGGCAGTACTGATTACTGGGGGAGAGGCCTCATATTCGATTTATCGCGCTAGGAAGGGTGAAATCACACTGAATTGGCCAGAAAAAAAGACTCCAAAATATATGGAAGATAATTTGTGGAATGGTACAAGTGATTTTGAAAATAAATATGGAATGATTTTCCCTTCATGTTCATATGCTTTATTTGAATCAACTATACGTGGAGAATCAGGCAGAAGCCTTGAAGAACATCGAGTCTACATGGGCAAGCTTTTTGAACGTTATTCTAAAATTGCCTCTAAAAATCCGTATGCTTGGAGTCAAAAATCTTATACTGTTGATGAGATCACAATCCCAAGTCCACAGAATCGCAAAGTCATCTATCCTTACACCAAACGCATGTGTTCAAATTTGTTTGTGGATCAATCAGGTGCTCTGATAATTACAAGCGAAGAAATTGCTAAAAAACTTAAAATTGATCCTACAAGTTGGGTTTATTTAATGGGAGGTGCGGACTTTAAAAATATATTTAATATTTCTCAACGTCCGAAGCTGTTTGATTCACCTGCAGCAAGGAAAGGATCGAAACGTGCATTAGAACAAGCAGGCCTTTCACTTGGAGATATAGATGTATTTGACATATATAGTTGCTTTCCTTCTATAGTACAAATTATTACAAATGAAATGGATCTTTCTGTTGATGATCCCCGTGATCTTACAATAACTGGGGGGCTTCCTTATTTCGGAGGCCCTTGGAGTAATTATTCACTTCACGCAATAATTACCGCAGTCGATATTATTCGTAAAAATCGCTCTAAAAAAATAATGGTTGTAGCAAATGGAGGATACAATACGAAGCAATCATTTGGAATATATGGTAATCAACCTCCAGTTATACCATGGGAAGAACGTGATGATACAGAAATTCAAAAAGAGATTCTAAGGGAAGCATTACCAGATCCAGTGAAAGAAGCAAATGGACAGATAACAATAGAAGCTTATACAATCTATTATGAGCGAGATGGAAGACCAAAACGAGGTATTGTTATAGGATATTTAGAAGATGGAAGTCGTACATTCGCTAGAATTGAAGATAAACCTGAGAGATTAGAAGAGTTAGAACATCAAAACCTTCTTGGAAGAACTTTTCATGTTCATTTTGATAAAGAGAGCGAAGTTAATTTAATATCGTTAAATGAAGAATTGAATTAAACATAAGATAAAATAAGACCACAGCTATGTTTTCTAAAGATAGTACTGACCGATATACTGCTGATTTTAATATTATGATAAAAATAGCTATTTTAACTAGCTTAGGATTCTTTTTTATGGGATTTTTAATTCCCATTATAAGTAGGCAAAACATGAATGCCACGGGCTTAGAAATTGGATTAATTATTTCTGCAATGGTTATTGGTTTTACATTAAGTAGCTCATTCGTCGGAGTTCTTACTGATCGAACAAAATCAAAGCGTCTTCTCATATTCATAGGCTCAATGGGACGGGGCATTTCCTACGTAATTTTTTATATCAGCATCATTATAAACGTCTTAATAGGTATGTGGGTAGGAATGTTTATATTAGGTTTTTTTGCTGGATTTTTTTGGATACCTTTTGATACTCTTATTGCAGAGAAATCTAATAAGAATAACCGTTCTCAAGCTTTTGGAAAGAGAGATTCGGCAAATGCCATAGGACAGGTAATTGGAGGATTAATCGGATTTGGGATCTTACTTACTGTGGGAATATTTACTGACAATCCGTTTTATTTATATAGTGCCATTCTAATATTTGGTAGCGCAAATTTTATAGCAGGAATCTTATTTATGAGGTATGTGGACGAATCTATTAAATTTTACGATGATAATGTGGTGTCAAATGAAAATGAAGATGATAAGATAGATTCGTCTATATTTAAATTTCCCAAACCTATGATAGTTGGTTTACTTGTTCTTTTTAGCGTAGTTCTCATGGCTAGTATTAACGGAAATTTAGCGAAGCCTTTTTTAAATATTTATATCATCGAAAATCTTAGTGATAATTTGTACATTGTCATTCTTATCTATTTACCATCTGGTTTATTAGCCACATTTCTCGCTCCAAAATTAGGAGAAATTGTTGATAAACTTGAACCTAGAATTGCAATTGTTATGCTAAGTTTGTCTGGAGCGATTGTGACATGGTTCTTAATAAACACTCAAAATCTTGTTTTATTTACTATTCTTTTATTAATAGATATCACGATTGCTATTTCTTCTGGGTTATTATTTCGAAATCTTTTGAGCAGAATAACTATAGAACACCGCGGAAAGATTTTAGGGATTTGTTCATTTTTTGCAAATGTTGGATCTATTATTGGTCCTATTTTAGGAGGGTTTGTATGGGATATATCTGGACCAAAAGCCCCATTTATAGTTTCGATATTTGTTGAATTATGTTTGATCCCGCTTTACTTTATTGTAGTTCATTTGTTATTACCTCACGTGGCTGAAACATATGAAAAAGATGAGTAAAAACTGATCCTAGATTGCTTAAGCAATGACGTTTTTGTCAAATCGAAATGGATTTAAAATTTTTAATATTTCTATGTGACAATGAAAATTAAATCTTGTCCCATAATTGTTGGGGTAGCCCAATACACCCAGCCTAAAGACATATCACAGCCACTTGACCCGCTTAATCTAATGGTTAACACATGCCAAAAGGCTTTTTTTGACACAGGAAATGTGGAAATAAAGAATAATATTGATACATTGTACATGGTAAACATTAATAGCTGGTCTTATAAAGATGCCCCCAGTGAACTCAGTAACATCCTTGGTATAAATCCGGGGCAAAAAGTTTATTTACCAGATGGTGGGGATTCACCTCAGATGCTAGTCAATAGAGGTGCTAAAGCTATTGCGTCTGGAAGAAGTAAAGCTATTCTTATAACAGGCGGAGAAGCTGCCTATTCAGTTTATCGTGAAAGAAAAAAAAAAATAAGATTAAATTGGCCAAGGAAAAAAACCCATAAATATATAGAAAAGAATTCGCAGCCTTATACATCTGGATTTGAAAACAAATATGGGATGATTTATCCTTCTTGTACATATGCTATGTTTGAAACAGCTGTACGTGCAGCATCGGGGAGAAGTCTTGAACAACAAAGGGAGTATATTGGTAAATTATTTGAGCATTATTCTAAAATAGCTTCAAAAAATCCTTATGCGTGGAGCCAAAAATCCTATACAGCTCAAGAAATTTGTACTCCCTCTCCAAAGAATCGTAATATAATGTATCCTTACACCAAACATATGTGTTCAAATATATTTGTTGATCAGTCAGCCTCATTGATAATGACGAGTGAAAAAATAGCCGAGGAACTAAATATTGATCCTAAACGCAGGGTTTACCCTATGGGGGGTGCTGATTTAAAAAATATCTTAAGTATTATTAGTCGTCCAAACCTCTACGATTCTCCCGCAGCCAGAGAAGGGTCACGACTCGCATTAAAGCAAGCGGGTCTTACAGTTGAAGATATTGATGCTTTTGACATCTATAATTGCTTTCCTTCCATGGTACAAATAATTATGAATGAAATTGGTCTTTCTGTCGATGATCCTCGTGATCTTACGATAACAGGAGGGCTTCCTTACTTTGGTGGACCCCTTAGCAATTATTCAATGCATGCTATAATTGATAGTGTTAATTTAATCCGTAAAGATCCCGCTAAAAAAATTATGGTGGTAGCCAATGGAGGATATAACACTAAACAATCCTTTGGAATTTATGGGACTCAACCACCTGTGATACCTTGGGATGAACGAAATGATTTAGAAATACAGCAGTCTATTTTTTCGAAATCTGTACCGGAGCCGATTGAGGTAGCAAATAGTCAAATTACAATTGAAGCATACACGATTTATTATGACCGAAATGGAATGCCAAAACGAGTAATTGTATGTGGGCATCTAGAAAATGGTCGTCGAACACTTGCTATAATTGAAGAGGCACCGGAGTTATTGGAAAACTTGGAAAACCAGGAACTTGTTGGAAAAGTATTCCCCGTTCATCATGATTCCAATGAGGATTTTAATTTCATTTCCATTAAGGATTAATTAATCATTGTGAATCTCTAATGTGTCTAAGTCATCCGGAATAACAATTTCCTTATTAAATATTTCTTTTAAGTTTTTTATAGATTTTACCACCTTCTTCGCAAAGAGCGGGTAAAGGTGAACTAAGACCAATTTTTGACTGTTAGCGTCTCTAGCCATTTTTACTGCATCAGTGGGAGTGCTATGTCCATATTCATCTGCAAATTTACTATATTTATCTGGCAATGTTGATTCACATATAAAAACTTCACAGTTTTCTGCTAATTTAACTAAATGCGGGATAGGTCTTGTATCTCCAGAGTAACAAACAGAGTTATTATTTTTTTCTATACGATAAGCAAAGGCAATTATAGCATGATCCATCTTGGCGCTTTTTATTGTATAATCTCCTTTAAATTCTTGAATCTCATTTGTATCATGTAACTCATTAAAGCGAATATTGAAATTAAATGCGCCAAATCCACCGGGAACGTTTAGTAAGGTAAATATTTTTTCAGTAGTAGCTTTTGTGTGGGGAGGACCAATAATTGTCAAGTCTTTGGTTCTATTACTGAGCCAGTAATGCCAGAGTAAGGAAAATAATCCCGAGAAATGATCTCCATGTAAATGTGTTATACAGATTATATTAATTGTATCTATTGCTTTTAATCGCAATAATTTCTGAGTACAGCCCTCACCGCAATCAAGAAAAAGATCGTTATTTATTAAAAGTGAGGGAAAAGTTCGGTTCTCCGTCATGAGACTACCTGTTGTTCCTAAGAAAGTGATTTTCATCTTAAATACCTATTAATTTACTTTAGACTATTAAATATTATTTAGTATATAAGAAATTGGAATTATGCTCGAGCCTGTCTTCTAGGAGTACGATCTTGAAGTTTTATAAGTTCATGAAGTAATTTACTTATTAATTTATTTTTCAATTCCCTTGAATTTTTATCGTCCCATAAATTATGTTGTTCCTGTGGATCGTTCTTTAAATTGTATAAATCTCCTGCATCTTCCCGGATATTATAAACAGTAATTCTATAGTCTCCAGTTATCATGGTACGGACTTTCATTGAAGGTAGATTTAATGAATCTTTAGCATCTTCAAAATCTTGATCCTCTTCAATAATACAATGATCTCTTACTTGTACTGAAGGATCTCTTAAAATAGGGGATAAATCATATCCTTGCATAACAGGTGGATAATCTTTAGCTTTAATATTTAATAATTTCAGAATTGTTGAGGGAATATCAATTGAACTGGCAAGAGAATTAGTTATCGTGCCAGGCTTAGTTAAACTGGGTACTTTCCATATAAATGGCACTTTTAAAACCCCCTGGAAATGAGCCAGAGCTTTGAGAATAATTCCATGATCGGCCATAAAGTCGCCATGATCGCTTGTGAAAATTATCATTGTGTTATTCCCCAATCCAAAAGAATTTAATGCGGCTAATATTTGGCCTACACCATGGTCAATCATGGAAATTGTTCCGTATGTATATGCTATAAATTTTCTTGCTTCTTCTTCAGTTGTTTCCCGCATCGTTGTTCTTCTATACACATTTACATACTTTCCTAAAGCTTTATGGTTATAAAGAGGTTTTATGTCATTAAATGTTAATGGTAATTTGATTTTTTCAGGATTATACATAGTTTTATATTTTCCAGGTGGACAAACCGGATGATGGGGATCTGGAAATGAACAGTGCAAGAAAAAGGGTTTTTTTCCATAATAACCCTCTGAAAATCTTTTTAGAAATAAAATTATTTCCTCTGTTATATAATTTGTATGATATATTTCTTCTGGTATTGGTGACTCATCAAGCACTTCATGGAAAAGTCTAGGTGCTCTATGCTTAATTAATTCAAAATATTCAGGTGCTCTTTCCTCAACCCAATCCAGATAATGACCTGAAACCGCATCTCCATGGCCAATGGTTAGCATAACTTCATCTAATCCATGATAGGGGTGAGGGATGGGCTTTCTTTTATCTTTAGGTTTGTATAAAAATGGGATCATTTGTTCCGCTGAATTAAATTTTCTGCTAAAAGGAGTTCCATAAAAATTCAAATGAATTTTTCCAATAGAACAGGTATGATACCCATTATCGAGCAAAGTTTTTGTAAATGTAGGGATATCAGAATCTAAATTTATTCCATTACATCTAACCCCATGAATGCTTGGATATTTTCCTGTAAATATAGTGGATCTATTCGGCATGCAGATTGGGTTTGCGACATAAGCATTTGTAAATCTAACTCCCTCAGCAGCAAGGCGATCCAAATTTGGAGTTTTCAGATCAGGATTTCCAGCACAACCAAGATGATCAGCACGTTGCTGATCTGTAATTATGAACAAAACATTCATTTTTTCACTCATAACTTCTATCACATAATAATTAATCTATAATAAAAACTACCAAATATGTCAGAAGTGATTAATAGTTCTTACTAGATAGTTTTATATATAATGTTAACCCAAATGTAAAAAAGTAATTAAACAATTGCATTTAAAGATATTTAATATGGTAAATTCAGAAAAAGAAATTACACACTCGAAGGCTGTTATGGCTTCGTATGGTATGGGAGCAGCAATAAATCAATTCTTTAGAATGGCATTTGTCGCGTTCGGTTTCTATTTTTATGAAGGGGAAATAGGCTTAGACGTTTGGATAACCGCACTAGGATACATTTTATTTGCGATATGGAATGCAGTTAACGACCCTCTAGTAGGCTATTTAACTAATCGACCTTTTAAATTCACTAAAAAATGGGGTAGAAGGTTTCCTTGGACCATGATCGGAGGAATTCCTTGGGTTCTTACATATATTCTTGTTTTTACTCCACCTGCTGTTGATCCGGTAGCAGGGGCATGGATTCTTTTTGGATGGCTTGTGTTTTCCACATGTTTGTTTGACACATTTAATTCTATTTGGTGGGTAAATTATTATTCTCTTTTTCCTGATAAATTTCGTTCACTAAAGGAGCGTAGGACTGCTACCGGAATCGTGACTCCCATAGGAATTGTCGGAATAACCCTTGGAGGGATAGTACCACCTCTACTTATTACTTATGGTGTTCCCACTACTTTTATTATTCAAGCTGGAGTTGTTTCTATAATCGCATTTATTATGCTGATGCTTGGGATCCCCGGTTGGCGCGATGATCCCGATTCTGTTGAGAAATATCTCGAAAAATATGAAAAGGAGAAAGAAGAAGAATCCTTCTTTAAATCTATGATATCTACATTCCACCAAAGATCATGGGTTCTTTTGTTGATTATATATTTAACGTGGCAAGTATTAACGTTTTGCGTTCAAGCTTCGATTCCCTATCTTATGCGATTTGTTCTAAAAATGCAAGCTAGTGCCCAATTATTCTTACAAGTTGGATTTCTCATAGGTGCCATCATTTCAATCCCCCTTTGGGTTAAATTAGCAAACAAACTAAATGATAATAAAAAAGTTTATGTAATTGCGGGTTTAATATTAGTTGTTTTCTCGATTCCGCTCTCATTATTTGCTAATTATAACATCCTTATTCTATTATTTATTTTATGGGGTGTAGGACTTGGGGGATTTTGGGCATTAAATCGAATAATTTTAAGTGATGTGGTGGATGAAGCAGTGGTGAATACTGGGAAACGGGAAGAGGGAATATACAGTGGGATATTCATGTTTTTTAATCGTGTGGCTATAATTATTCAAGTAGTTATATTTGCTACTGTACATACCATGACAGGATTCGTAGAAGGTGCAGATAGTCAATCAACTCAAGCTCAATGGGGTATCCAATTACACCTTGGAATTATTCCAGCAATAGTACTTCTCTTTGGTACATTACTTTTCTGGAAATTTTATGATTTAACACCTAGTAGGATAGAAGACGTACAAAGTAAATTAAAACAAATGGGCCTCTAAATTAATTTAACAAAATTTAAAAAAAATTCCTTTTTTTTTAGTAGAGTAGAAAAGATCTACTCTTAAAAAGATCAAATGCTAATAATAGCCAAGAAAAGAGAGTCTGAAAGCGTAAAGCTTTACAACCAAAGGCAAAAATGCATAATTAGGGATTAAATGCGATTTATCATAAAAATAAGAAAAAATAAAAAAAAGATGTTAATAACTCTTTATTTATTTAAAGAGTTGCAAATCATAAGTCAATATATTTAAGAGAATTATGTAAGTTTTTCTTCGATTAATGATTCCTTTAATTCTTCAGCCAAAGTACCTAATCTATTTGCAGTAGCAGTAATTTCTTCCATCGAGGCAGTTTGTTCTTCTGTTGAAGCACTTATACCTTCCATTGAAGAAGTAGTTGATTGAATTTTATTGAGTATCACATCGATTTTTGAACCAGTATCTATTACTGCTCTCTTCGATTCTTCTGCAAGTTTTCGAACCTCGTCGGCAACAACCGCAAATCCCCTGCCATATTCTCCTGCCCTTCCAGCTTCTATACTAGCATTCAAAGCTAACAAATTAGTTTGCTCAGAAATATTTGTAATTAATTTCATGACATTACGTAAGTCATCAGAATAATTTGTTATAATACCTGTTTCTTGATTGACGTTTTGGACTGTTGAAGATATTTCTTCAGCAGATGCATTCACTTCACTGGCACTTGCTGCTAATTCAGTAGCCATATTTGAAACATTTACGCTAGCATCCGAGGCAGCATCAATAACTTTTCTCAATGATGTCGCTGAATTCGTAATCTCTTGTTCTATAAGTGCTACAAACGCAGTTACTAACATAATCGTAGAAAAAAATATTCTTACTCCTTGAGCATATAATCTTATCCCATCTACATCTCCTACTGTGTTTATTATAACAATTATCAGATTTAGGAAAGCTGAAAGTAAAATCAAGCAGAGGAATGCATGAATTGGTGTTCTTTTATGCCAGTAAATTCGAAAGATTAAGATGCTACCTATTACACAAAAAATAAGTATAAAGATTTCTAAACCAAGTATGATTGGATTAACGACAAAAGCTGCTGGTATAATACGCTTAATCTTAGTATTATCTGGTTTATTCTTAATAAAAGTTTCATTATATTCCTTGAAAATTGCTATAAATATTATGATAATAGCAAGAGCATACAAAGTGTAGCTAATCATATTCTGACTTGTTGGATTAATAAAGGTGTTGATAGCGCCAATTAAATAAGCAATAGCCATAACATAATAGGCTGGAACCCAAAGTAATAAATCTCGCCTCTTTCTAACAACATACGTTATTAATATTGACGCAACAATACCTATAATCAAACATATAAAGCTTAACTCAAAAGACATTGCTTCCATAATTATCCTATTTTCTCCTGATATAGTGTTTTTATCTTAAACATTTGAAATTTAAGTCTATTCATATAGAATATCCTTGTTTTTCGTCTATATATTTAAAATAATTAGAATTTATAACTAAATCTGTAATAAAAATTGTGAGATTTAAACCATCCTTTATTTTTTTAATGTTCGTACTATTGTATATTAAAAAAATAAATTATATTTGATAACTAGCTTATTAAAAGTACATATTCTTCTGGGATCTCTATGCAGTTTGAAATATGATCATCAAGCATTGTAGATAGTTTTTCTAAAATATCATTCCAATTTGTATCTTTCGCTAAATTATAAATCTCTTTCGGATCATCTTTCCAATTGACAAGAAAAATATCTTCCTTTTCTTTCTTTACCGGTTTTCCGTTCAACCGAACTGTCTTATCCAATCTATATTTATCGGTGCGTATACAAGCCCGTCTAGGCCATCCATTTCTATTCAAGTAATTTCCATGTAACCTCATCGGAAAAGTAAAACTTGAAGAAAACCCAAAACCGATTGATGAATACACAGCTACTGGAGGTTTAGAAGAGAAAAGATCTCGACCCTTAAACTGTTTTGGAGTCTCAATCCCCGCGAGATTGAAAAGTGTTTTTGGCACGTCCAAACTTTCGCAGATCTCATCCCTAATTTTTCCTTTAGATTTAATGTTTGGACCAGCGATTAATAATGGAACCCTATGAACTTGAGGTGCATATATTTGTTTAGCATAGCACCCATTTTCTCCTAGCGAAACTCCGTGATCTGCACTAAAAACGATAATTGTGTTTTCAAGCTGACCCAAGGATTCTAAATACTCAAAAATTTTACCTATTTGGGCATCTATCCATGCAACCAGGCCATAATAATATACTTGCGCAAGATATATCTCTTCTTTAGTCATCTTGGCAGCATCTACAACTTGGGCAAATCTTTGTTCAAATTCACTCAACTTTTCCTTATATTCAATTGTGTTAGGAAAATTTTCCTCCATATAAATACTATTATATGGAGGAGGAGTTAAAACAGGAGTATGAGGTTGAAGAAAAGATATTCTTAAAAAATAAGGGGCATTCTCTTTTTTTAGCCATTCAAGTGCGTTATTTGTTACCTTTTCAGGTGGATAGGGTTTATCTTTTGGAAATCTTCCCCCAATTATAGACATTCTCCGTCCTGTCTTAAAACCTTGAGGGGCAATCATGTTTTTTAGCTCGCTTCTCTTAACATGCATCATTTGGGATCCTTCTACATTAGAATGTCGAAAAATTGTATTTCCCTTCACATTTCTATAAAGGTCTTGAGGAAGGTGTACTTTACCAAAATTTGCTGTTTTATATCCATTTCGAGCGAAAACCTCTGGTATTGTATCATATTTCAAATCCAAATGAAAACTACTGAGAGCTGCCTCATTGTGATATACTCCTATGTCTTCGGGATATAATCCCGTTAAATTACTCACACGAGATGGTACACAGACCGGAGAATTACAAAAACAGTTTTCAAATTTAACTCCCATTTCAGCTATTCGATCGATATTAGGAGTTTTCATTTCTGCATATTTATTTCCATAACATCCAAGAGCGTCTGTTCTTAATTCATCACAGTAAATATAAATAATATTTGGGGCATTCATTTGGTTAAGCCAATAATTGTTCTCTAAAATAATATTTTTAAGATCCAGCAACCCTTTTGGGATAGGGAGTCTGTGCCTTAAGATTTTCATGTAAAAGCTTATCTACGAGGTTAAATCTCTTTTCTTTGAATTCTTTATCATACCAAAGATTTTTCAATTCATCAAGATCATTTTTTCTATCGTAAATATCTCCATAACCAGGCATACTTTCATACACAGTCAACTTATAATCCTCAGTGATTAAATGTCGTAAACGTGATTTAAGTGGTCCTATTTCCTCATCATTTTCAATGAAACAACAATCCCTTATTTTTGTATTTAAATTTGTTAAAATAGGAGTGAGATCAAAGCCCTGCATGTCGGGAGGATGGTGCCGTTCTTTTATTCCTAATAAATTTAGGATTGTTTTAGGATAATCGACTGTACTTGCTAAAGAGTTTGTAGTTACACCTGGTTTTGTCAAGCCAGGAACTTTCCATATAAGAGGAAGCTGCAGCACCCCATTATAAGGACAGGGACCTTTAAATAAAAGCCCGTGGTCGCCCATTAAATCTCCATGATCACTTGTGTAAATTACGATAGTATTGTCAGCAAGTCCTAACTTTTCTAAAGATGCCAGAATTTGTCCCACACTATAATCTACATAAGCAACAGAAGCATATGTTAAAGCGGTTATTTTTCGAACCTCTTCCTCAGTCGATTCTCTTAAAAACGCTTTCTTGAATGGTGGGTTTTTCATATGCTGTCCTAGAAATTCATGATTGTATAGATTCTTTGCATCATGGAAACTCGCTGGAAGTTCTATATCTTCGGGGTTATACATATCCCGAAATCTTTTGGGAGGTATTATCGGGTAATGAGGGTCGGGAAATGAACAATGTAGATAAAACGGTTTGGTTCCGTAATCTCCTTTCGCAAATCGCTCTAGAAAAGCGATTGTACGTTCTTGAACGTAGGTTGTATTATAAAATTCCTCTGGGATATCATCACAATAAAGGCTAAATAGTATATCATAGTTTAAACATCTTTTTTTAACTTCCTCAGCGACAGATGGAGTTTTCTCTTCTAACCATTCAATATAATGTCCTGAGCAGATACTTCCATTTCCCACAACTACTTCTACTTCATCATACCCATAATAGGGCATTGGAAAGTTTTCTCTTACAGGATCCTTTCTACCTTTAGGATCTACCCAACTGGCTATGTTTTCTGCTGATATTGTCTTACGTTTGAAGGGAGCCATCCAAAATTGATGATGAATTTTTCCAATTGCGGCAGTATGCCATCCTCTATTATGAAGAGTATGTGTAATAGTCGGAATATCTTCTCGCAAATTAATTCCATTACTCCTTATGCCATGTACATTCGGATAAAGCCCTGTTATCATAGTTGCACGGTTAGGCATACATATTGGATTAGTACAGAAGTAGTTTGTAAACCTTACGCTCTCACTCGCGAGTCTATCTATATTTGGAGTTTTTAATGTTTTATTTCCATAACAACTCAAATGATCCACTCTTTGAGCGTCGGTAATTATAAATAGCACATTCATTTTTTCACTCATAATAATCCGTTTTTCCCGTTTAATTTGAGTAAAACTTTTAAAAGTTCAAAATCTAGCTGTTTGAGTATATTAAATTTAATTCCTTTAACAATTTATTTAAAATGAGGGGATTTTCTTTAGAAATGTCATTATTCTCCCAAGGATCATCTTTCAGGTTATATAACCTGTAGGCATTTCCATATTCAACTACGAGTTTAAATTCTCCATCAGTTATCATTTTCCATTCCTTTACCCCCACTTTCGATAAATCGAGTGCAGAAATCTGATATTTCCTATGCACATTATCATTACCCTCAAGAATATGTCTTAATGATAATGAATCTTTTGCTTCTGGCATTTTTGCTCCTACATAATCTATTATTGTTGACGTTAAATCCTGAAGCTCGACAAGTGCATCACTATATATTCCCTTCTTTACATTTGGTCCCGCAATAACAAGTGGTATTTTAACTGAACCTCTATACGGTCTAGTTTTTCCATAATTTTCAAAATCACCAAGCATTTCACCATGGTCGCTAGAATATACTATAATCGTATTATCTAATTCTCCTCTTCTTTCAACCTCTTCAAGGATAAGACCGATATTGCGATCAATGTTTTCAATCATGGCTGCATAATTTTGTCTTACTTTTATTTCTTCCTCTATCTTATTCTCATTTCCTTTATTAGGGCTTGAAAATGAAACATCCTCCCAAGCTTTTTTCATTCTTTTGGTAACATCCCAAGGGTCGTGTGGACCTGTAAAATTTACCACTAAATGCCAAGGTTTATCGTAGGGAAATTCCCTTAGCATGTTAATAGCATTATTTGTTAGCCAATTATCACAATAGGCATGCTCTGGTAAGGGGGTTGGATCTGAATTTAAGTTTTTTTTCCCAAATCTCTTCATGAAATCATTCACATGCTTTATTAGCAAATCATTGTCTGCTAAATATTTGAGGTATGGCCCCTTTGGTTTAAAATTAGTTGGTTTAACTCTTTTTTTTCGTCCATGATCATCCCTCTCCATAATAACTGACTGTATAGCATCCCACTTTCCTTCATTATCAATTACATGGGTAAATCCCATTTTTTCTAAATCTGGAATCCACCCATTTAAACCCCAATAAAAAGTGGGTTTATGAAGATCTAATTTTCCAACAGATCCTACGGAGTATCCATATTCTTTTAACACCGAATAATATGTTTTTTGATCAATAGGATAATTTTCATAATTTCCCGCAACTCTACAATCTTTGTAACGTAATCCCGAGGCAAGACAGGCTCTGGCGGGAGCACATAAAGGTGATGAAGATATGGTATTTGTAAATGTAACCCCTTTCTCCATCAATTTTTTAAGATTAGGCATTTTTAAGGGAAGCTTGTCCATTCCAAAGGTTTTAAAAACCTCCTCGTTATAGGGCATCCAATCTCCCCTATGTTGATCTGGAAAGAAAAATATAAAATTTGGCTTTTCTGACATTAAATCAAATCACATTTTATTTTTTAATATTAAGATTTCGAAATTTTTAAAGTCCAAGACCTTCTTTAATCTTGACTTTAGGAATTAGCTTTTCAAGATATTTCTGATATAATTCATTGCCTATTTTTTTTCCTTCAGGAGTATTTCTTAGATTGTTGTTTTCATAGAAATCATTCTTTCTATCATAAAGTTCAAGTAATTTTCCCGTAGAGGAATCAACTACAAATTTCCACTCGTTTGTAACTCCCATTGTATAATTACTCACTTGGCTAATAATCAAATCTTTATGCTCATAATCTTGATCTGAATGGTCATTTATTATAAAGGGCATTAAGGATTTACCACGATTTTCTGAGGGTAGATTAATTTCAAGAACATCTAGTAATGTAGCGGGTATATCAATTAATTCGACATCATTTTCAATAATTTTTCCTTTCATGCCATTAGGTGGACGGATTATTAAAGGAACTTCAACAGAAGAACGATAAAAGACAAATTTCATGAATAATTTATGATCCCCGAGTTGTTCTCCATGATCGCTTGTATAAATTATCCATGTGTTGTCTAATAACCCATTTCTTTCAAGTGCTTTTCTAATTTCTCCTACTTTTTCATCTATTAACGTGACATTTGCATAATAAGCTGCTTTAGATTTCTTTATATAATCATTTGTAAGAAATTTACTACGACTAATTGTCCTTGAATTGGAGACATAACGTGGAAAAGGCCTTTTTGGGTCCTTCAAAGCTTCTTCGTCTAATTTAATATCTTCAGGATTATAGAGGGTACTATACTCTTTAATACAGTCGAATGGATCATGTGGACCAGGAATCCCAACAAAAAGGCAAAAGGGATTTTCAGATTCAGGGCTATTAACATAATTATCTATCCATTTTACTGCTAAATCCCCGACAAACGAATCAATAAAGAATTCTTTTGGTAAAGGAATTGGTTCTGCTAAAATAATAGGATATTTCATTGCCCACTCATGATATATATCTAGAAGATTATGCTTTTCCAAAGCTTCGGTGTAACTCGATCCAACGTAAGTACCTTCCATTTTTCCGCATACTTCTTGACACTCCGAAAAACCTAGTTCATACATTTTAGGATAATGATTCTTGACGTGATCTATAATTTTTAACTCCTTATCTCCCGCTTTTGTAAGAGCATCATAGCCATAATGACGCACTAAATGCATTTTTCCAATATCAATATTAATATATCCGTGTTCTTTAAGGATATTTAAAAACGAGTTCTTAATCAGCTCGGGATTTGATTCATGGATGAAATGTTTATTTGTATAGGTTCTTGTTTCATGAACATATCTTCCAACTAAAAATGCTGCTCTTGCTGGAACGCATAAGGGAGCTTGGGTAAAAGCTTTCGTAAATCTAACACCTTCTGAGGCAAGTCGATCGATATTTGGTGTCTTAACGGGAGTCCCTGCGCAACCTAAAACATCAGCTCTGTGCTGATCAGGCATAATGATAACAAAATTCGGTTTACTATTCATAATATCACAATTGAGATTTAAGATTTAAAATTGAATAATCTTGAAAGAATTTAATTTGTTTTTTAATAAAAATCTGACAAAATCATGATTATGTTTACTTTGTAATATAATGTATCACAATTTATAAAGAATCTTTTATTTATAAAATTAACTGTCTTTAATGATAAAATTAATTGTAGGGTTATTGAATTCTTGAGAAATTAATCTCTAAAGTTAAAGTTCAATGAAGCATTGCAGTGTAAAAATAAGGTTTAATTCATATCTAAAAAATATTGTTAAAATTTAATAATAAAAATAAAATATTTGTAATACAATCTATTACTTAGTATCATAAAATAAATGAGGTTGAAGATGCCAGAAAAAAAAACAAATAAACAATCTAGTGTCATGAGTATTCGATTAGATAATGAAACATATGAGAAGTTAAAAAGAATTGCACTGGAAACCGGCATTAAAAAAAGCAAGATTTTAAAGACTTCGTTTAATAAATGGACTAATTTAAATGAAAGTCCGATGTTTCTAAATTCGATGAACGTAGGAAGTTATTTCATGAGAAATCTCTTTGGCTTAATTAGTGAAAATGAATTAAAAGATTTAGGCAATCTTCTGGGCGAGCATTGGATTAATATCATAAAAATTCGATTAATTGATGAACAATTGAAAAAGGACATGAATTCGTTATTGTTAATCTTTACAGAAGGAATAGGTCCTAACCAAGCTAATTGGTTTGATAAGATAAGTTATCGAATACTTGATAGTGAAAATGTGATTATCTATGGGATACATTCTCTTAACAAAAATTTTTCAGTTTTCTTCAAGACACTTTTGGAATATTTAATGAAAAAACAGTTTAATTATATTTTAATTGAGCAATCTAGCAATATTTCAGATAAGACTGTAGAATTAGAATTTAAATCATCTGATAAGACTTAGGAAAGCATTATTTATACTCGAGCTTCTTTATTAGGGAGGCGATCTTGGAGATTCATAAGTTCATGTAATAATTTATTTATTAATTTATTCTTCAGCGGTTGTGAATTCTCATCATACCATAAATTCTTTAATTCATGTGGATCGTTTTTTAAATCAAATAAATCTCCAGTATCTTCATGACCTTGATAAACACTAATTCTATAATCTTCAGTTACCATTGTTCGGACTCTTAACGTAGGCAATTTATATGAATCCCTTTGTGAATCTTCATCTTCCTCGATTATACAATTATCTCTTAGTTTTATGTCTGGATTCTTCAAAATTGGAGATAAGTCATATCCCTGCATTCCTGATGGGTGAAATTTAGGTTTTATATTCAGTATATTTAAAATAGTCATAGGTATGTCAACTGAACTGGCTAGAGAATTAGTGGTTGTTCCCGGATTTGTAATGCCAGGTACTTTCCATATTAAGGGAACATTAATATATCCTTGATAATGCGCTGGACCTTGGAAGAGTAAACCATGATCGCCCATTAAATCCCCGTGATCACTAGTAAAAATGATTAGAGTGTTTTTTTCTAAGCCATGAGAATTTAAAGCCTCTAGTATCTGGCCTATACCAGAGTCTATCATTGAAATAGATCCATAAGTATAAGCGAGAAATTTTCGCAATTCCTTTTCATTTGTTATGCGCAGCCAGTTCATCCTATAGATGTCTAAATAATCTTTCAAGACGCTATGGTTTCGGAGATTATTTATATCATTTAATGTGGGAGATATTTTAATTTCATCTGGATTATACATCATATTAAATGGTTTTGGTAAACAAACAGGATGATGGGGATCGGGAAATGAGCAAAATAGAAAAAATGGTTTATTATTGTAACTTCCCTCTGAAAATCTTTTTAGAAATGATAATGTTTTTTCAACTATGTAACTGGTTGGGTGTAAATTTTGAGGAATAGGTGAATCAGAGTACATATGTTCCGAAAGTTTTAAAACCCTGCTTCTTATGAGCTCATAATAATCAGGCGCCTTTTCTTTTACCCAGTCTAAATAATGTCCAGCAACTGCATCTCCATGTCCTAATGTCAAATCAACTTCATCAAGACCATAATAAGACTGAGGCATAGACTTTCTTTCTTTTTTTCCTTCAAATAAATAGGGAATTATCATCTCTGCAGATTTGCTTTTTCTACTGTATGGCGAACCTTGCCAATTTAAATGGATTTTACCGGCAGAGTATGTATAATATCCAACATCATGTAAAGTATGAATGAATGTTGGAATTTCAGGATTTAAATTGATACCATTACATCTGACACCATGAATGCTTGGATATTTCCCAGTAAAGATCGAAGACCTATTTGGCATGCAGAATGGATTGGTACAATACGTATTTGTAAATCGAATTCCTTTAGAGGCAAGTTGATCTAAATTTGGAGTTTTTAGATCAGGATTACCATAACAGCTTAGATGATCTGCTCGTTGACCATCAGTTATTATGAATAAAACATTCATTTTTTCGTTCAAAAGGCTCACTCCTCTGTTGATAATTATCCTTAAAATTGACTATTTTTTAATCTTTCGCTATAAAAATATAATAGTTTTATAGTAGTTTTTTAAGTCAATAGCTTAGATTCAATGCAGTTTATACAATTTTTTTTCCTTTGAATACAATGATGCTATAATTATAAGAAAAAACTACAGAACTTAAATAAAATAGAGAGAGAACAAAGAAAAAATTTTCTCTAAAATGTTTTTTATTAGCACTTGGTAAGTTTTGTAGTAACAGGAGTACACCCCAATAAGTCCTTGAATTCTCTCATAAAATCCATATCAATTGGTTCTTGCGCATCTTCCCAGGAAAGCTTTAATAATTCTTTTGCTTTTTCGGGAGCTTCGGAAATGATATTATTACATAATGCGGGATCTTTATTGACATCAAATAAACTTCCCTCTTCTATATCCCATACATACCCGTTATACCAAAAATCTCCGTCGTATACCACTACGGAGCCACCCCAAGCTGTGGTTATATGATCATAATACGTCAATCCATCATCTTGAATCAATTTCAATAAATCCTTACCATCCATATCCTTTGAAGAAATACGACAAGCTTCAGCGATTGTAGGGGCAATATCGAAATGATAGCAGAACTTATCACAAGTTTTTCCACTACCTTCACCCTCTGGAAATCGAATCATAGCGACAAGATCGTTCACCTCGCGTCTCAGTGGATTGGCAGCTTTTGCTATAAGTCCATGTTCTCCTAACATATGACCGTGATCAGATACTACTACAATAATTGAATCATCCCAAATACCGATCCTTTTAATATATTCGATGAAATAACCAAACCAAGTGTCTACCAGTGATACCTCTGCTGCATATCTCGTCTTTAAATTTTTAAGTTCTTTCTCGGTAAGCATACTTGCAGGTCCATAGAGAGAATGTGAAACTTTTCGACAACCTTTTTCCCAATCCGGATCTTTTTCGTATAACCGAATGTAATGAAGGGGTGGATTCCAAGGTTCATGAGGATCGAACGACTCGACGGTTATAAATCCTTTTCCGTTTATTAACACCTCATAATTCATATCCAACCATTCTCCAGCTGAGCGAAATACTTGGGCTGGAAATGTATCGGCTTCGGAGCGCCACCATCTTGTATTTTGAAGGAATTTACGCATCATATGCTGTGCAAACACAGTCCCTGCAGATACTCCATCCTTTTTTGAAGTGAGATATTCATTTAGAAACTTATCAGAGATCCGTGGTCCAGAAAGAAAAGAATCTTCTTCTTGTCCACGAATCCATTGCCATTGATCAAATCCGCGTTGGAAATTATATCCTGGTTTAAATTGGTGATATACATCCGAAAATAAAGCAGAAGTATATTTCTTTCGATGAAATCGCTCTGCAAGAGTTAGTTGAGAATCTGAAATGTTGCTCCATCCTGGAGCACCGAGAGCATCGGCTATGAAGTCTCCCCTTCCCGATTTTGTTATTCCACGATTATCATCATTAAATGGGAAAACACGTTTACCAGTATAAATAGCTTTTCGAACTGGAAGAGTTGGTAATGAATCAGGATACATTCGTGTAAATTTCACGGACTCTTTTGCAAAGTTGTCTAAATGTGGCGTTTTTATCCACGTATTTCCGTAGCATCCAACATGATCCTGTCGTAATGTATCAAGTACAATTAATATCGCATTTACCATGAAAATTCACCGGGATTAATTCTTTTTTTAAAATATTTTATCATAAAAATGCACCTTTTTTTTTACTTAACTAAAGCTTTTCCCCTAAAATGCTATAGTTTTATTCTGATTAGGTAAAACTTAGATGTAAAATAAAATTTATTCTTATCAAAATGAGTCATTTTTAAAGGGGATATTATGGAAGAAAAAAATCTTGAAAAATTACCGAACAATCAGATAGAAGCTCAAGGCATGTTAATTAAAGCATTTTATGAAAAGTTCGGAAAAGAAGCTTTACCTATAATTAAAGAGATCTTAGGGAAGCAGGGTCGTGCTTTAGGTTTAAAAATTAAGAATAAATTACCAGATAATAAATTATCTACTGTCGCAAGGGCATTTTCTAAAAGTTATGATCCAAACCTAGTGAAAGTGATAACTATTGCTGATGATATTTTCCAGATTCAAGGAACTCAATGTCCTTTTGGTTTAGAGAATACAGCAAGAGAATTATGTGAAGCAGTTATGGAAATTGATCATGAGTATTTTCGTACTGCAGTAAGTGATAAAATAACCCTAAATATAATTCAGACCGTTGCTGAAGGAGATGATTGCTGTGATACGGTCTATGAATTGAAAAAAAGATCAGAAAAATAAGATTTCATAAAAGTCTCTCATTTTTCTAAGGTTAATTTGTCCAGGAGCAGTTTTATCTTCAAAAGATGCGTATGTTAAGAATGAACCAACTTTCACACACATCAATCTAGATAAAATCCCGGAATCACCCATACAAAAACTGATTATTTTATGACCCTCTTTTGAAAAAGATTTGCATAAATCAAGTGATATCAAATTATCTTCAAAAAATTTAGCGGTAAATATAGCTTTATATATACTTTGTCTCACTATTTTTGATTCAACAATTAGCTTACTTATTAATTTATTCATAAAAGAGTCTATAATTGCAAATCCTTCTTGATAATTGGGGGTTTTTTCATAATCGTGGTAAGAAAATATCAAATTTACATTATTTTGAACAGCTAAAAATATAGTCTCCTCTAAAATTAAATTCGCAGAATTCATTTCGATATCAAGATAATCCGGTTGAGCTGAAATTAAGGTTTTCAGGATGCTTAAACGGTCTTCATCATTAATGTTGATTTGACCCCCCTCTGAATAATCTCTAAAAGTGAAAATGACGGGGATATTCGGTTGGAAAAGTTTTAATAATTTTTTGCTGAATTCTTTTGTGATTGATTGAATACGATCGATATAGTCAAATCGAAATTCAACAAAATTAGGATTCTCTTTTAAAATGATCTTTATAACGGTTTCATTTTGTGTAAAATCACCAGATTGAATTGGAACTGCCACACAAATATTAAATTTCATTAAAAATCAAAATTAAAAGTTGATAATAGAGCTTAAAAATAACTATTTTTAGCAATATAAAAAATTTTGCTAAGAGTATTTATTTATAAGATTCCATCCCAAGCAGATCGCTCGTCATCTAAAGGTCCATTGACCACTTTAATCTCTTTGCCGAATAGCATTGTTGATCTCTTCTCAAGACTATAAGAGGGCCACTCAGGGATGCTTTTGTGGTTTGGATTTCCTGTGCGGGCAAAAAAAGTCCATGAATCCATCATTTTAGTGCTTATTGCTTCAGTCTCTTCACTTTTACTTGGAAAAATACCTATAGCTTTTTCACTTAGCAATCCAAAAACAAAAGGTAACTCGATGGCATGGATTGCTCCTTGTATTCCCCCTGGCATTTTTAGCTTCCAGTTAAATAAATACATATAAGTATTCGGTTGGAGGTCGCTTTGTACTTCCGCTAAACGTATTGAAGGAATACGGAACGCAAAATCAGTCAGATACGCATCGACAATATCTTGAGGCTCTATTGGTTCCTTACCTTTTCTTGCTTGCTGATAAGTTTTAATCATTTGCTCTGCTTTATCCTCATCTTGACCAAGAGCCTTCATTAAATTAATTGTACTCTTAAGTAATTTACTTTCATCAACTTTAGGTGCGTTAGGATTCAATGCGGTCCAAAGTTTTATCTCATCTTGATTCGTTCCTATAAGAAGCTCAATCTCCTTAGCAGAACCATTACGCATGGCCGTAAGAGGATGTTCTGGCAAGGTTTTTTCATCAATAACAGGCCCTACCGTCGGAGCATCCGATGCAAAGGTTGAACCACTTTGGATCGCTTTATTAGTTGGATCGGCTTTAATAAGTTCATCAATAGTAACCTTACGGAGTGCATCAATATCACCCTCCTTAATCTTTAGTTTAGATTGTACCTGATCAGAAGCTTCTTTACGTCTTAAATTGTGATAAAACATAGGATGGCACGCACCACTTTGGGCTATAACGCGATGAAAAAGTCCTTTCGCAGAAGGCATAGCCATTAGGGTACAAACGGAAACACTACCCGCAGATTCGCCAAAAATTGTGACATTCTTAGGATCACCCCCAAAAGCTTCAATGTTCTCTTTAACCCATTTAAGAGCCGCTATTTGATCGAGCAACCCTACATTAGCCGTTTTGCCCGGTATATAAAAAAATCCCAGAACTCCTAAACGATAATTTAATGATACGATCACCACATTTCCTCTGAGTGCTAAACGCGCACCATCCAGATCAGCACCACTTCCTGTCACAAACGCGCCACCATGTACCCATACCATCACTGGGAGGTTTTTTTGATCTGTCTCGGGACTCCAAACATTTACAGTTAAGCAATCAGCCTCACTTTGTTTAGCTTTCCCTCCAAACATTGCCAAAAGAACAGAGGGAGGTTGAGGGGCAATAGGACCGAATTCTGTGGCATCTAGTACCTCATCCCATGGCTGTCTAGGTGCGGGCGGACTAAAACGAAGCTCTCCGACAGGCGAAGCAGCATAGGGTATCCCCTTAAATTTAAAGACCCCTCTCGCCCTATAACCCCGAACTTTACCTAAATTTGTGTCAACTATAATATTCTTTTCCATAAAGATATCAACTTATCTTACTTCTTAGTTCTTAATTCTCACTCTTATTATTTAAAAATTTTGCTATAAAAGGAAGTCACAATATTTTTTTTTTCAAAAGATTAATTTTCATATAATTAGCTAATATATTTAAACTAAAAATTTATGGTTAAGTTAGGTTTAGCCTAGATGAAAAAAGTTGAGAGGAGTCAGCAGTTAAAATGGTTTCATTAATCAAACTTATTCAAACAGGAAAACTCCCTCTAAATCAGTTCATGGATTTAGAAACTGTTAATTGGATAAAAGATCATAGACCCTCATTTAATTTCAGCCCTCCTCCAATTGATTTTGAACCTAACCTTGACGAGTATCTGATGGAGTTAAAGAATTATATCCCTGATCCTAATTGGTTTTTAGTTTCAAAAAAAAGGGATTCAATCCATGGTATGAGACACATATTAAGAGTGGTCTTTCATTCAATAATACTTACCTTGCTGAGTGAGGATAAAACTTCCCGGTTTTTTAAAAATTGTTTGGTTGCCTCTTCTTTACATGATTTAAGACGTAAAAATGACTTAATGGATTTATTTCACGGAAAAAGAGCAGCAAGGTGGTTTAAAAAAAACATTTTTCTCATAGAAAAGCAATTTGAAATTCATTTATCCGAAGACGATATTAAAGCTATTTATTATTCGATGTCATTTCATGATTTACCCTATGAAAAAATAGTAAAGCACATAAAATATGAAAAATATAAAGACCTAACGGATATTCTTAAAACCGCAGATGCTTTGGACAGATATAGATTGCCGAGTGTTCGATTGTGGTTTAAAGACAGTTATGTTTATGTGATCCCCTCTGACTATTTAAAGTGTATGGCATTTCAATTAGTAATTACCAGTGAGACCAAATTTTTGAACGGTGTTACGAATGTCAATAGTGTAATAAATGCCATTGAAGAATTTTTTAAATAGGTCAATAACATTCGGTTATTTTGATTGCAAATTTAAAATAAGAATAGAGAAAACAGCTATCTAATATTGTATTTTTTTAGAATTTATATTGCCCACTAATTATATTGTCGCTTATATCATTTGTCAATGGGATATATTCTGATTTACCTGGCAACAAAACGTATAAAGGATCATCAATTTTCTTAAGATCAAAAGCTTCGTTCTTCAACTTCATTTTTTTAAATTTAAAAGTTGCTGTAACTGAAAGTTTTGATTTAAACCTGAGGAAAATTGGGATCGCATAAGCGGGAAGATTTTGTCTAAATATCTTCATAAACTCTTTTAAATTAAAATCTTCGAGAGATGTGTTCGGTACTATTGCGGCCATTCCAGCTCGGCCATCAGTAGCTGGTATATGAACACCATAGACGGTTGAAAATAACACTTGTTCGAAGCTGTTAATTACTTTTTCTATTTCGATAGTGGACACATTATTCCCTTTCCATCGATATGTATCTCCCAGACGATCAACAAACTGAGCGTGATTGTTTCCTAAATCTCTAATCAAATCTCCAGTATTAAACCATTCGTCTCCTTCATTAAAGACATCATGAAATAACTTAGCATCAGTAGCTTCTTTATCTGTATATCCCCTAAAAGTTGACACTCCCGTATTTTCAAATAGTAATAATCCGGATTCACCAACATTAACCCTCTCCATAAATCCTGCTTCATTTCTGAAGGGTTTTTCTTCATCATAGTCATATTTCACTATGGCAAATGAAGTTATACAACACCCGATCGTACAATCAAAATTTAAAATATTCCCAAACGCTCCAACAGCCTCGCTTGCTGAGTAATATTCTCCGATTTTTTCAATGTTAAATCGATCTTTAAAGTCTTTCCATATCTCATTGCGGAGTCCTGGTCCAATAACTACTCTTACAGAATTATCTGAGTCCTTATCTCTGGGAGGCTGATTCATGAGATATCGGCACACTTCTCCGATGTAATTAAAAGCAGTAGCTTTATATTTTTGTATCTCATCCCAGAAATTGCTCACACTAAATTTACGACCAATAGCAATTGTCGCGCCACTCCCTAAAGCGGCAGCACATCCTGCTCCAATCGCATTAGCATGAAATAATGGTAATGAAATATACATAATATCCTCAGGTGTTAAGTCTCCAAGACCTCTTCCATAAAAATAATAACTGCTTATTAGCGTATAATGACGCATTATTGTAGCTTTGGGAAATCCCGTAGTACCTGAGGTAAATAAGTAAGCAATATCATCAGTCGTCTTAACTAAAGATGTGGTTGATGGATTGTTTTTAGGAAAATCTTTAACAGCTAACGAAAGATCGATATATCCTTCTGGAAGAGAGAGGATGCCTTGATCAGGTAAAAAAAAAAGGGTTTGATCATTTGAAAGGTCTAGGTCTGATATTACAGCATTGAAATTATTAAAACAATTTTCATCTATGATGATAAATTTTCTGGGAGTAAGTTTTAGACAATGCACTAGGGACATTTCGCGTAGATCAATATTGATCAATGAACCTATTGCTCCAATTTTACCAAGAGCATAAAGAATCATTACATATTCAGGTCGATTAGTCATCATTATTTGTACCACATCCCCTTTATTCAACCCTAAAGAAATAAAATAATGTGCATATCGGTTAATCCATTCATTAAATTCTTTAAAGTTTAATGTTGTATCTTCAAATTTTATAGCAATATTGTCAGCATACTTTCCTGCATTTCTTTCTATAATAGTTCCCCAAGAAACTTTATTTTCTGAAGGGATATTCATGAATTCTTGGAATTCATCACTATGCTTGCCAACCCAGCTACGATAACGTTTCCTATATTCTCTTTTATCAATCAGATCCATATCTTTTGGTTCAGCTATTTCTCCCATCCTTAACACCTCTTTTTTTTAATATAAACTATAATCTTTCTAAATTTATATCTTATATAAATGCAAATTTGTTATGCATCCAATTTTAGGTATTTGCAAGTTAAGAAAAAAAAAAGAGAAATAAAAAATATAAACTTATAGCAACTTATTTCATAGATTTAAAATTCATATTTTTGTAAATTATTGCAGATATCTCTATTTAAGGGTGTATATTCTGAACTCCCTGGTAACAACACATACATAGGATCTTCAACGGTTTCAATATCAAAGCACTCTTTTTTTAGCTGGACTTTTTTAAGCTTAAAGGTTGCCGTAGTTGCCAATTTTGATTTAAATCTAAGGAAGATGGGAACACCATAAGGAGGAAGATTTTTCTTTAGATGTTCAGCCAGTCCTTTTAAATCAAATTCTTCAAGCGAAACACTAGGTAATATTGCCGCCATACCAACCCGCCCATCAGTATCGGGTATCTGAACACCATAGACGCTTGAAAATAACACTTGATCGAAAGTATTGATAACTTGTTCTACTTCTGTGGTGGATATATTATGTCCTTTCCAACGAAATGTATCTCCAAGGCGATCTACAAATTGAGCATGGGTATGACCAATATCTCTCATTAAGTCCCCCGTATTAAACCAGATATCTCCTTTTTTAAATACATCATGAAAAATTTTCTCATCAGTTGCCTTTTTATCAGTATATCCTCTAAATACCATTGTACTTGTAATCTCAAATAATAATAATCCGGATTCACCAAGGTTAACTCTTTCCATAAAACCTTCCTCATTCTTGATAGGCTTTTCGGTATCTGGATCGAATTTAACAATAGCATAAGGAAAAAAGGTCATACCTACCGTATTGTCAAAATTCAAAACATTGAAAAATCCTCCAACACTTTCAGTAGCATTGTAATATTCTCCAATTTTTTCGATGTTAAATCGAGTTTTAAAATCTTTCCAAATTTCATAGCGAAGTCCCGGTCCAATGACCACTCTTACTGAATTATCGGCATCATCTGGTTTTGGGGGTTGATTCATCAGATATCTACATATCTCACCGATGTAATTAAAGCCAGTAGCGTTATATTTACGAATTTCATCCCAAAAACGACTTATACTGAATTTTCGTCCAATAGCTACCGCTGCGCCCCCACCAAATGCGGATGCACATCCGGGTCCTAAAGAATTTGAATGAAATAACGGAAGGGGAACATACAAAGTATCTTCGGGTGTAAACTCTGCTATTATCTGTCCAAATAAAAGATAACAAGCCACCATTGTATAATTGGCAAACCGCGTAGCTTTGGGAAACCCTGTAGTACCTGAAGTGAATATATAAGCAATAATATCAGAAGTTTTGATGTCGTATGTGGTCGAGGGATTGTCCACGGGAAAATTTATTACCTCCTTGGAAAGATCAATGAAATCTCCAGGAATTGAGATTAAACCTTGGTCCGGCAAGAAATAGAGTTTTTGGTCTTTTGATAAGTCTAAATCGGATTTTACAGCATTGAAGCTCTCATAACAGTTTTCACCAACAATAATAAGCTTTCCAGGGGTGAGTTCTAAACAATGTGCCAGGGACATTTCGCGCATATCGATATTGATTAGAGACGCTATTACCCCAGTTTTACCAGCAGCTGTTAAGATCATTAAATATTCAGGTCGATTGGTCATCATCAGCTCAATTACATCCCCTTTTTTTAGGCCCAAAGAGAGTATAAAATGGGCGTATCGATTTACCCATTCATTGAATTCTTTATAAGTAAGTGTTATGTCTTCGAATATGATAGCAGTCTTATCAGCATATGTTTCTGCGTTTTCTTCAACAAGTTGGCCCCAAGAAACTTTGTTCTCCTCAACAGTAGCGTTTAATTTTGCGATATCACTTCCATGTTTTCTGATAAACCTCATATTTCTTTTTCGAAACTCTCTAGTAGGAATCAGATCAGATTCTTTTGACTCATCCTTTTCTATCAATTTAGATAAACCTTTCTTTTTAATTTATTAATCAAAATGGAGTTTTTCTTCTTTTGTCGAAATAAATTTCATTAGAATTATTTTGTTTTTTCGAGTTATAAATCTTCTATTCTTGAATTTAAAGCTAACTCAAATATTCGGTGAATGGTGTTTGAAAACGGTATAAACTTTAAAATTTTCAAGAAATCACAAATTTACAAGGAAAAACTAAAGAGATTGAAGGATAAAAATAAAGATAAACTATTATTTGGAATTAAAATACGTATTTTTGATTTAGTATATTTTCATAAATATTCTTTTTCAAGGGCGTAAAACCTGATTCACCCGGCAACATTACATACATCGGATCGTCAATATTCTCAAAATTGAAGCCTTCCTTTTTCAATTGTACTTTTTTAAGTTTAAAAGTGGCTGTGATTGCCAATTTCGATTTAAACCTAAGGAAAATTGGAATTCCATAAGAAGGGAGGTTTTTTTTAAGATGATCAGTCAGTCCTTTTAGATCAAAATCTTCAATTGAAACGGTTGGCACTATGGATGCCATTCCTGCTCTTCCTTCAGTTCTTGGTATTTTCACACCATAGGCAGTTGAAAACAATACTTGATCGAAGCTATTAATTATTTTCTCAACTTCAGTGGTGGAAATGTTGTGTCCCTTCCAGCGAAATGTATCTCCGAGGCGATCAACAAATTGGGCATGGTTATTTCCAATATCCCTCATTAAGTCCCCCGTATTAAACCATGTATCTCCTTTTTTAAAGACATTACGAAATATTTTCGCTTCGGTTGCATTTTTATCCGTATATCCCCGAAAATAAGACGTCCCTGTTATCTCGAAAAGTAATAATCCAGATTCACCAAGTTCAACCCTTTGCATAAATCCATCATCATTTAGGATAAGTTTTTCTTCTTCATGATTGTATTGAACAATAGCATAAGGTGCAATACAAGCACCTACAGTACAATCAAAATTCAACATATTAGCAAATGCCGCAACAGCTTCGGTTGCAGAGTAGTATTCTCCAATTTTTTCGATATTAAATCGCTCTTTAAAATCTTTCCAGATTTCATGACGTAGTCCTGCACCGATGACAACTCGCACGTTATTTTCTACATCATCAGGTTTGGGAGGTTGATTCATCAAGTATCTGCATACTTCTCCAATATAATTAAAAGCTGTTGCATTATATTTGCGGATCTCATCCCAGAATCGGCTCACACTGAATTTTCGTCCTATAGCTAAAGATGCGCCACCTCCAAAGGCAGATCCACAACCTGCTCCTTGAGAATTCGAATGAAAGAGTGGAAGTGAAACGTACATTGTATCATTAGGGGTTAATTCGGCTATTACTTGCCCAAACGCGTAATAACAAGCAACCATAGTAGAATGAGCAAATTTAACTGCTTTCGGAAACCCCGTAGTGCCTGAAGTAAAAATATAAGTAATAGTATCAGAAGTTTTTACGTCTTTTGTAGTTGAAGGATTGTCTATAGGAAAACTTTTAACTTCTTGGGAAAGATCAATAAAACCTTCTGGTGTAGGGATCAACCCTTGGTCAGGAAAGAAACAAAGAAGTTGATGTTCTGAGAGGTCAATATCTGATTTCACTTTACTAAATGTATCAAAACAGTTTTCATCAACTATAATAATTTTTCCGGGAGTAAGTTTTAAACAATGGGCCAGGGACATTTCGCGCAGATCAATATTAATTAAAGAAGTAATTGCCCCAATTTTACCAACAGCATATACAATCATTAGATATTCCGGTCGATTTGTCATCATTAATTCCACTACGTCCCCTTTTTTCAAGCCTAAAGAGAGAAAATAATGGGCATAACGGTTAACCCATTCATTAAACTCTTTATAAGTCAGCGTAATATCCTCAAATTTGATAGCGATATTATCAGAATATATTTCTGCATTAGTCTCAACAAGTTCGCCCCATGAAACCTTATTTTCCTCGAGTTTTTTTGTATATTCGACTAAAGCATTAGCATGCTTTCTCATAAATCTCATATTTCTTTTTCTATATTCCCTATTAGGAATAAGATCTTGTTCTTTCAACTCAGTCTCTTCTAACATTATAGCCACACCATTCTTTTTTATTCTTAAAATAAAATGTCTGTTAAGATTTCGTTTTTAAAAAAATTTTATTAGAACTAATATGTTTTTTTGCAATTATAAATCTTACATTCCAAAATATTTCAAATACTCAGATCTTTGGTGGAAAATAGTTAGAAGTGGTAATATTCTTAGAAAAAACTAAAATTAATAAAATAAAAATTGATATTTTTTGGTAGAATAATTACTTAAGAAAATCGATAATAATTTTATTCACTCTTTCTGGTTCTGGTGAAAATAGATCATGTCCAAGATTATCGAATAATTCTAATCTTGCACCAGGAATATTAGTGGCTAATGTTCCAGCATTTTTATAGGGGATGAGAAGATCTTGCTTGCCGTGCAATACTAAGGTAGGAACACCGATTTTTTTTAGTCTCCTGCCTGCATTAAATCGTCCAGCAGCTAAAATATTCCTTTTACGGCTCTTATCGGGAAGAGGGGTTTCAAGATAACCTTTTTTCTTCTTTTCGATGTATTCAGGATTATTTTTTATAAACTCTTCTGGATAAAGGAGGGGCATTTCTTTTTCTATCCACTCTTCAGGAGTCTTAGTGGTTTTTCCCGCTAAAAAATCAGTAATTGCTACTGGAGCAAATATAGATCTAGATCCTCCACAATGCGTTCCAGAGAGAATAAGTTTATCAACTTTATTGGGATGATTAAGGACAAGTTCTTGGGCTATCATACCTCCCATTGATAACCCTAATATATGTGCGCGTTCAATCTTTAGAGCTTCCATTAATCCGACCGTGTCATCGGCCATCATGGGAATTGTATAGTCATAATCTGGTTTATCCGTTCTCCCCGCTCCTCTATTATCAAAAATGATTGTTTTAAAATGCTTTGAGACGCCATCTATTAAAAAAGGTGACCAAAACTTAGCAGTACCTGTAAATCCCATTATCAAAACAAGTGGATACCCTTCCCCGTGAATTTCATAATACATATTTAGATCATTCACTTTAACTTTTGGCAATTTCAGCTAACCTAATTATATTTTATTCTATGATTTATGTGGTTACTATAAAAATTAAAAAATGTTACTAACTTATTCTAAAGGGAAAAACTTTGGTAAGTCGCCCGGTACTTTCGTTTCCCACTTTGGTTTTTTTTTTTGGATGAAAGACATTACCCCTTCTCTTGCTTCAGGTTGCTTTCCCGTCCATGCATAATATTTATGATCAATTCTTTCAGCCTTATCAATATCAGTTTCGGAGAGGAATTGATAGAGCATTCGTTTTGTGAGAGATACACATACAGGACCACACAATAAGATTTCTTCGGCTATTTCTTTAGCAGTATCCATTAGCTTATCATCCGGTACGACCCGACTGACAAGTCCATATTCTAAAGCTTCCCTAGCATTAAGAATTCTCCCTGTATACATTAATTCGGCTGCTTTACTGATTCCAATGAGGCGAGGTAAAATCCAAGGACATGCAATTTCAGGTACGATACCACGTCGATTAAAGTTGATTCCTATTCGTGCACTTTCAGAAGCTATTCGAATATCGAATGGCAGAATCATGGTCACTCCTACTCCAACAGCAGGTCCGTTTATTGCAACTATCACAGGTTTTTTCAGTAAAAAATACCGCTTGATCAAACTACTTTCACGTTGAATATTTTCTTCATATTCTTTGGGTCGATTTGATCCATCAAAAGTGGTGGCTCCGCCCGATAAATCTGCACCCGCGCAAAATCCTCTGCCTGCGCCGGTAACTATCAATACTCTAAGATTCGGATCATTTTCTACTTTCATAATTGCATCCCAGAACTCTATTGCCATCTGATAAGTATATGCATTAAGTTTTTCCGGTCTGTTTAGAGTGATAGTTGCTATTTGATTTGAGCTCTCAAAAATAATTTGTTCGTATTCCATTTCTAATATTAACCTCCTATTTTTGAAAATTTAATTACTTTAAATTGAATTTATTAGAGATATTTATTCTATTTTGTATAAATATTTTGTTTTGTATTGGAAAAGAGTTTGAACTTAAAACAGCTGGATTTTATATATAAATGTACAATTTAGAAATTCTTTTAAATGAACCTTCTTTAACTAAAAATTGCCAAGGAATTGTTCATTGAACATTGAACGATTCATGAGATCTCTATAAAAAACATATATTTAATAAACCTATCAAAAGGTAATATTAGATGGTAATTGAAACCAAAATTACTGAAATGTTAGGGATTAAACATCCCATCATTGCTGCGCCAATGGGTCCTTTTTATACAACCGATTTAACTATTGCAGTTTCAGAAGCCGGTGGTCTTGGGGTATTAAGTCATACCGCGTTATATACCGACTATGAAGCGGGAAGGACTCCAATTGAAATAATGAAAAAAAACATGGAATATGTTGTTGAGCATACAGATAAACCTTTCGGGTTTAACATTCGAACTTCAAGGGTGCAAACAGATGCTCCAGCGCTAGTGAAAGAAATTCCAGAATTCATCATGAATAATCCAAAACTAAAAGAACAATGTGTGTATGCCATTACCAGCGCAGGATCCTCAAAAACGCTACCGGAATCAAAATCTTTCCAGAAATTAAAAGAGAGTGGCTCGAATATAAAACATTTTCATGTAGCACCAGCTCTTTGGTTGGCAGATAAATGCATGGCAACAGGAGTGGACGGTATGGTTATAACCGGTAATGAAGGAGGAGGACATCAATCCTATGAAAAAGTTAGCACTCTAGTTTTATTACAGCAAGTTGTCCAAAAATATCCAGATATGCCATTAGTAGCATGCGGAGGATTTGCTACAGGTCAAGGTCTTGCAGCCGCCTTATCCATCGGTGCTGGAGCGATTGCGATGGGCTCGAGATTCATTGCATCAAAAGAAAGTGAATTCAATGAAGCTTATAAGAATGTTGTACCTCCCGCGAAAGCACAAGATACCATTATGGTAACTGGGTCTTTAGGTCCAATTAGGCTCTGGAAAAATAAATACTCACTCTCGCGTGGATTGATTGCGGATAAATCAGAGAAAATGGCAGAAGAGTCCAAAATGACGATGCAAGATACCATAAACGAATTAAAAAAAGGGGAAATGGCTTATAAAGGAAATATCACTGATGGTGCTGTACTTTTAGGTCAGAGTATTGGAACTATCAATAGTGTAGAAAAAGTTAGCAAAATCATCGAAAATATAGTTAAGGATGCTGAAAATTATATAAAAAATGCTTCTGCTCAAATTAAATAAATCTTCACATTGAAAAATACAAATGATTAAAGGTATCAAAGAAAAGGTAAGAGAAAAAGCTTACTCTAAAATTTATATTTCTTTTTTTTTATATTTTCATAGATATCTTTTGTTAAAGGGCGGTATTCTGATTCATTGGGCAACATAACATACAAGGGATCGTTTATATTATGAAAGTCAAAGCCCTCCTTTTTCAAAGTTATTTTCTTAAGTTTAAATGTGGGAGTGATTGCCAGGTTTGCTTTGAAACGTAAAAAAATTGGTATAGCATATGGTGCCAGATCTTTCCTAAATTTATCAGCTAGTGCATTAAAATTGAATTTTTCCATAGAACAGCTTGGCATAATGGCGGCCATACCTGCACGACCCTCAGTACCAGGTATCTGAACTCCATAGGCCGATGATATTAAGACTTGATCAAACACATTGAGCACTTCTTCTACCTCTGTCGTAGATACGTTATGCCCTTTCCAGCGAAAGGTATCTCCGAGCCGGTCCACAAATTGGGCATGATCACAGCCGAGATCTCTGAGTAAATCGCCTGTATTAAACCAAATATCCCCTTCTTTAAAGACATTATAGAGTAATTTTGCCTCAGTAGCCTTTTTGTCTGTATATCCGCGGAATTCAGTCATACCCTTACACTCAAAAATGCATAAACCGGTCTCACCAAGCCCAACCCTCTGCATATAACCGTCTTCTTCTCTAATTGGCTTTTCTGCTTCAGGATCGAATTTAACAATAGCATAAGGAGCGACGCAAGTACCAATAGTACAATCAAAATTAAATAAATTCGCGAAACCTGCCACATTTTCACTAGCTCCGTATGCTTCGGCAACAATTTCGATGCCAAATCGTTCCTTAAAATCTTTCCATATTTCGGGACGAAGACCGTTCCCGATAATCGCTCTTATGGAATTTTTTTTGTTATCAGGCATTATAGGTTGATTCATTAAATAACGACAAAATTCTCCGACATATGTAAAGATCGTAGCGTTGTATTTGCGAATTTCATCCCAGAAACGGCTAGCACTAAATTTTCGGCTTATTGCTAAAGCAGCTCCACTAGCAAATGCAGGGGCCCACCCTAACCACACAGCAGTTGCATGGTAAAAAGGGAGAGCAACATATACAGTATCATCGGTGGTCGCCTCCGTTATCAAAAGTCCGACGGCATGGCCATTAAAAACTAAAGAGTGGTGGATTACTGTGGCTGCTTTATATAAACCAGTAGTTCCAGAAGTAAAGAAATACACTATTGGGTCATTAGTTTTAACATTACAAGTAGTAGTAGGATTGCGGGGCGGATAATCCTTAATTATAAGACTGAGATCGATAAAGCCATCTGGAAGAGGCTTAGAATCTCGATCGGGTGAAAATAATAATATTTGATCGTTCGATAAATTGAGCTCGGATTTAACCTTTGTAAATTCATCAATTAACTCCGAGCCAACTATAATGAGTTTTCCTGGAGTAAGGTTCAAGCAATATGCAAGGGTTTTTTCGCGCAGTTCAGTGTTAATTAATGAGTTTATTGCTCCGATTTTCCCGATCGCGGTAAATGCTATCAATAATTCCGGTCGATTTGTCATAAAGATCTCAACAATATCACCCTTTTTCAAACCTAAAGAGATAAAATAGTGAGCATAGCGATTAACCTGTTCATTAAATTCTTTATAAGTCAATAAAATATCTTCAAATTTGATGGCTATTTTATCAGAATACTCCCGCGCATTCCTCTCAACAATGGTCCCCCATGAGATTTTGTTTTCAATTCCTAGCTTCATAAGGTATTGAAAGAGGTGACTGTGTTTTCGAAAAAATTCTTTCCTTCTTTTTCTATACTCTTTCTTATCAATAAGATCCTTTCCTTTCAGTTCTGAGTTTTCTGACAAATAATGCTCCTTACTCTTAATTTATAATACCAAATACAAAGTTTTAAATTCGTCTTAAATAAAAAAAAGTTTTGCTAACAAATTAGAATTTATATTGTCCTTTTTGAATATTCTCATAGATATCCTTTGTTAATGACTTATATTCTGATTCAAGTGGTGTCAATACGTATATGTGATCCTCGATTTTTTCTATGTCAAAGCCTTCCTTTTTCAATTGACCTTTTTTAAGTTTAAATGTTGATGTGGTGGATAATTGGGATTTCATTCTGAGAAAAATAGGGACTCCATAAGGAGGGAGGTTTTGTATTAGTTGTTCTGTGAGTCCCTTTAAGTCAAAATCCCCAACAGAGGAGCTGGGTACAATGGCAGCCATTCCAGCTCGGCCATCAGTACCTGGTATTTGGACACCATATACAGTAGATAACATAACCTGCTCAAAACTATTCAGGATTTTTTCTACTTCCGTAGTAGAGATATTATGTCCCTTCCAACGGAATGTATCTCCAAGGCGATCGACAAATTGGGCATGATCATTTCCAATATCTCTCATTAAATCTCCGGTGTTGAACCACATATCTCCCTTTTCAAAGACATCATGAAAGACTTTCGCTTCAGTTGCCTCTTTATCTGTATAACCCCTAAATTCAACATTACCAACAATCTGAAATAATAATAATCCTGATTCGCCAAGACTGACCCTTTCCATAAATCCTTCATTGTTCTTGATTGGTGCTTCTACGTCGTGATCATATTTAACTATTGCATAAGAACTTAAACAGCACCCTACAGTACGGTCGAAATTCAGTAGGTTGGCAAATGATCCTACTGCTTCGGTTGCTGAGTAGTATTCGCCAACTTTTTGGATATTGAACCTTTCTTTAAATTTTGTCCAAATTTCTGGACGAAGTCCTAAACCAATGACTATTCTCACGGGATTATCAGCATCATCGGGTTTGGGAGGTTGATTCATTAAATATCGGCATATCTCTCCGACATAATTAAAAGCAGTAGCATTAGATTTGCGAATATCATCCCAAAAATGGTTAATGCTGAATTTTCGTGCAATTGCTAAAGCAGCACCGCCCGCAAATGCAGATGAACAACCTACTGCTAATGTATTTGAATGAAATAGCGGAAGTGAAACATACATCGTATCTTCAGAGGTAAATTCCCCAATTGATTCTCCAAATCCATAATAGGCACCCACTAAAGTGGCATGAGCAAACTTAGTAGCTTTAGGAAATCCGGTTGTGCCAGAAGTAAAGATGTAAGTAATGATGTCTGACGGTTTAACGTCCTTCGTGGTTAAAGGATTTTCTGTGGGAAATTTCTTGACTTCTTGGGAAAGATCAATAAAATTCTCTGGAATTGATATCAATCCTTGGTCTGGCACAAAATAAAGGATTTGATCTTCTGACAAGTCCAATTCAGATTGAACGGCACTAAAACTTTCATAACAATTTTCATCAACAATAATAAGCTTGCCAGGAGTAAGGTTTAAACAATGTGCCAATGATTGTTCGCGTAGATCAATATTGATTAAGGATGTAATTGCTCCAATTTTCCCTAGAGCATATACTATCATTAAATATTCTGGACGATTGGTCATCATTAATTCTACTACATCCCCTTTTTTCATGCCTAAAGAGATGAAATAATGCGCATACCGATTTACCCATTCATTAAATTCTTTATAAGTATATGTTATATCTTCAAATTTAATAAGAATATTATCAACATATTCTTGCGCATTCCTTTCTATAATAGTTCCCCATGAAATCTTATTCTCCTCTCTAATTTTCAGTATTTCTGCTAAAGTATTCGCATGTTTTCTAATAAACCTCATACGCCTTTTTCTATACTCTTTATTTGGAATAAGGTCCAAGTCTTTATCTTCTATCATAGTTATTACTCCATTAGTTTTGATATTCAAATTTAAATATGTGCTTAGATCCGATTTATTCAAAAAAAATGGTTAGATTTACTATCTCTTTTTCTAATTATAAATCTTACATTCGATGAAATATCCAGAATTAAAGTTTTTGAAACAATCTTTTTGGAAATAGGGAATAATTTGAAAACTTCAAAAAAACTATAAAAGTGGTTTTTATACAACTTTTATAAATTCATTTCATCTTGGGAATTTGATTACTTTCTAAAAAGGATTTAAGACCCTCTTCTAATTGAACTCCAAAAGAATTAATAGCCATAGCTAACATATTATAATTTCCAACAGTAAAGACCAGGTCCATGATCTGGTGCATATTATAGCGTTCAGCCAACGCATTCCATGTTTTATCAGTAATAAAAGTGTCTATATAGAGCTCGTCCACCGCTCGGAGTAATGTGGCATCAAAAAGATCCCACCCCACGGCGTCCGGCCCTTCCATAATTCGGTTGATTTCATCATCAGAGAGAAGCCCATTGTGCTTTGCGCCACGGGCATGCCAACTCCATTCATATTTCGAATAGCAGTGCCATGCGATCCGAAGAATGAGAATCTCTTTATCTCGTAGGGGTAATGTTGATAAAAATCTCGTATGAATATTGAATGTTGTATATCGCAAATAGAAATCCCTATGTCTAGCCAATGTCTTAACAACATTGATTGATGTTTTTTCCCCTAAAATGGGGGTCATCATTTTTTCTCTCTCTGAGAGCAGTTTTGCTAATTTAGCTACATCTGATTTATTAATCGTTGATATTGCTGATATTGCTATTTTTCGCTCTTTATCCCTGACTTTAATGAGTTTTTCTCCTTCCAAGGGAGCTATTCTGGGCGTTAAAAGTCGCACACGCTTACCCAACTCTAATTTTCTTAGATTTTGCTTTTTTTGATTACTCATTACATATTTCAACTTTTAATTTATCCTTTATTATTTTTTAATTATTGATCACGCAATTTATAAATCTTACATCCATTTAGATATGAATTGAGAATTCAAGTAAATAAAAATTTAAAAAGAATTAAATAAAAACAATCGAAATTATTAATTAAAACTTATATTGTCCATTTAGTATATTATCATAGATCTCCTTTGTCAAAGGTACGTATTCTGCCTTACTTGGCAACATAACATACAAGGGGTCATCTATCATCTCAAGATCAAAGCCCTCTTTTTTTAACTCCACTTTTTTAAATTTAAATGTCGGGGTGATCGAGAGATTCGATTTAAATCTTAGAAAAATTGGCATAGCATAGGGAGGGAGATTAATTCTAAAATGATTAGTCAATCCACTAAAATCAAAATGCTCAATTTTAATACTAATTACCACGGAAGCCATTCCTGCCCGTCCATCAGTACCCGGTATTTTCACACCATACACAGATGACATTAAAACTGGTTCAAAAACGTTGAGGACTTCTTCTACCTCGGTCGTGGATACATTTTGCGCTTTCCAACGAAAAGTATCTCCGATTCGATCAATAAATTGAACATGATTACACCCTTGATCTCTCATTAAATCACCAGTATTGAACCAAGCATCTCCTTCTTTGAAGACATTTCGCAAAATTTTTTTTTCCGTCGCGTTTTTATCAGTATAGCCAACAAAGACAAATTCATTTTGAAGGCCCCAAAGAAGCAAACCCGTATCACCAGGTTTAACTTTTTGCATGAATCCGTTCTCATTTCTTATTGGCTGTTCTTCATCGAAATCATATGTGACAACCGCATAAGGATTTGAACAATAACCAACAGTACAGTCAAAGTTTAAATAATTGGCAAATACAGTACCTGTTTCTGATGCTCCATATATTTCTCCTATCTTATTGATGCCGAATCGTTTTTTAAAATCCATCCATATATCCGGGCGGAGACCATTGCCCAAGATCGTTCTCACAGGATTATTTGCATCATCAGGATTGGAAGGCCGATTAATCAGATAACGGCACAATTCTCCGACATAACTAAATGCAGATGCATTATATTTACGAATATCATCCCAGAAGTGAGAAACGCTAAATTTACTTCGTATAGCCGTAGCTGCACCGACTCCAAAAGCTGCTGCCCAAGCTACGCATAATCCGGTAGTATGATATAAAGGAAGTGCAATATACATAGTATCTTCGGGTGTTAATTCCCCCAATAACAGACCAAATAAATAATGACTGCCTACCATACGTAAATGGATTAATATTGAAGCTTTCGGTAAACCTGTCGTACCTGATGTGAATACATAAGCAAGTGGATCGGAACCCTTAATATTGGAGGTCATTGAAGGATTTTCAGCAGAAAAATCCTTGACAACTTGGCTAAGATCAAGAAATCCATCTGGAATGGGCATTCCACATTGATCTGGTAAAAAAAGGAGATTCTGCCCTTTTCGTAAATTAAGATCAGGTTTAACATTATTAAAGGCATTAAAACAGTCTTCATCAACTATAAAAACATTTGAGGGATTAAGTTTTAAAGAATGTGCCAGAGTTCTCTCACGCTGTTCGGTATTGATTAATGAACTAATTGCCCCAATTTTCCCAAGGGCACTAAGGGTGATTAAAAATTCAGGGCGATTCATCATCATAAGCTCTACAACATCACCTTTTTTTAAGCCTAATGAAATAAAATAATTCGCATAGCGATTTACCCATTCATTAAATTCTTTAAAAGTTAACATATTATCTTCAAATTTGATGGCGACATCTTCGGCATATTTTTCTGCATTTCTTTCTACAACTTTTCCCCAGGAAACCTTGTTTTCGGCAACTATTTTGACGATCTCGGCAACTTCATGGGCATGTTTTTTATTAAATTCCCTCAATTTTTTTCTAAATACTTTCTTATCAATAAGATCCGGTTCTTTCTGGTTTGGTTCTTCTAACATATTAAATCCCCTTCTATTTTTTAGTTATTTAAAACAAAATAAATCATTCGATTTCTTAGAATAAAAGAAAATTTTGTTAGAAAATAAGTAAGAAAATTCCATTTATAAATCTTACATTCATGTTAAAATTCGAATCCAAAATTTTTCAAGAAATTATCTTAAAATGGAGTAAATTTGTTCTAAATAAAATAATGAGAATAAACAAAGTTATAATCTGATTATTTTGTTATGTCATTTTTTATTTTTCATTCTTGCCCTTGAATAATGAATATGAGCAACCTCGTTAAAAATTCAATTAATTCATCTTCCGTTTCAAATATAGGCATGATAAACAGATGTCGATGTATTATTGCTTCAAGAAAGGAAAAGAGAAGCATTGATTTCTTTAGTATTTTTTCTTGAGGAATATTTTTAAAAAAGTCTAATTTGTGTAATTTAATAACTGAACCTTCCATCATTTCCCTAACTATCTTCTCTTGATTGCTAAAAAGTTCTTTATTTGACATCCTAGCTTGATCAAAAGCTTTATATAGTTCAAGATTTTCTCTGTGAGAATTTAAATGGTTTTTTACAATTATTTTGAATAGCTTAATGGGATTATCTTCCTCAATTTCAGCTAACTGATTGAGATCTAAGATTTTATCGATTGTAAAGTTATAGAATACACTTGCTATTGAGGGCATTCCTTTAGGAAAATAACGATATATTGTTCCAACACTTATTTGAGCTTTTTTAGCTATATGTCTCGTGCTTACATTGCTATATCCGTATTTATTAATAAGATCAATGAAAGTTTGGAAAATTCGTTTAATTTTCTCCTCCTTATTTCTAAGAGGTTTCTTCTTTTTTTCTAACATCAATTATATATAATGAACAAAGTTCATAAACTTTTTATATGAACAAAGTTCATTAACTGTTATAGTCTAAAAATGAAAAAGTGTTGAAAAAGAAAAGTATGATTCTCCAACCTCCTATAAAAGAAAACCCATTGGGACTTCTAGCTGTGTTTTCTTTCATGTTATTCCTTGTAAGCATTACTACAGGATTCATATTATGGTTAATGACTAAGAAAAAGTTTGCAAAATGGTATACAGATCATAATATTAAAAAAAAAACCATCCTAAAGCTACATTGTTATGCATCTTATATTGCAGTAATTCTCGGTATCTTACATGGAATTGTAGAATATCAAGAATGCGAAACTTTATGGAGTATTAAATGGATTGCGGTTTATATAATGGGTGTCCTATGTTTTACTGGGGCGTTATTTCCTAAATTAAGTGAAATTTTACCTAATATAAGCAGGAAAAGAAAGATGACCGTATTGAGAATAATTCATTTTAGTTTACAAATTATAGTATTGGTTATTATAATTGACTTTTTATGGTTATAATGAGATATAAAATGGTTATAATGGGATATAAAATCAAAAAAAGAGAAAAAAGAAGGTTATAATCCGATTATTTTTTTAAAGTGCTAGTTTGTTTTAAGCAATAACCATTGCCTCTTAAAAAAGAGAGCCAAAACTAATATTGATCCCGAAGCCGTAATCATCCATGGTGAAGCTATAAGGAGTAAAGCAATGGAGAAAGTAGGGTAGAAATACACCAGAGAAATTATGGGGGTCATTAATGCATGAGCTAAAAAAAATCTTCTAACCCACCTTTCCATTCCCTGCTTGGCAAACACAGGAATTGCAAATAAACTCGCTAAACCCATGAATATATACCCCAATGCGTCAACATCCCAGAAAAGTGAATGTGGTGTTTGATCTAGAACTTTAATCTCATCATAATTACCACTTAGAATCATAGGGATAACAGTTGCCATTTGAACAACATAGTTCAGAATAACATAAGTTGCATATATAGCGGAAAAAAGAACAGCTGCATGAGCCCAAATCATCTTATCTTCGGGTGCTGAATGATAAAGCGCAAGCATAGCAAGTATAAAAGGTACAGGAATTCCAAGTGAAAATCCATAAATTAGAATCGCATCTAAAGGAAATTTAATAGAACCTAGAAGTTGCAGAATCTGTGCTATATCAAACCCCACACTTGCTATAAAAGCCATAAGTGCCGACCAATAACCAATCTTATAAATATTTTCATCCATATTTTATTTATTTTAGCTTGGTTTTTTTTATTGTATTTCATCCAATTTTTTTAAAAAATTCTTGGACAAAATTTAATAGAGACATATTATATTTAAACCTTTTGTTTTTTATCTAATAAATAGCATTTCTTGTTGGATATTATCTAGTAAAAAAGATCTTTCATTAGAATATATATAGATAATCAGAGATTTATTAAATATTATACAAAAAATTTAAATCTTTAAAAAGTATTATTTAATTATGGACGATTTAGATCATCAAATTCTTGAGAAATTACAGGAAAACGATAAATTATCATACAAAAAAATTGGTAAAGCTTTAAAAAAACCAGCAAGCACCATCCATTTTAGAGTTAAAAAGATGATTGATGAAAAAATAATTATTAAATTTAGTGCAATCGTAGATATGGAAAAATTAGGTTATAATACAGTAGGATGGCTTGGATTGACAATAGATCCTTTGATGAGAGATGAAATTATTAAAAAACTTGCCTCGTATAAATTAATAAAAATGATTTCTTCTACTACAGGAGATTATAATTTAATTCTACATATACTTGCTGAAAATGAGAAAAAATTATGGAGTTTTATTAGAGACAATATCCAAATAATCGAAGGGGTTCATGATGTTCATGTAAGTTCCTCTTTAAAAATATATAAATGGGAAACTGCTTATTTTTTAAAATTATAAAAATTTCTAAAATAATTCATCAAGGCTGAATCCACTTTCTAATAATTTTCCAAGTCGGGAAATAAACCTCGTTGCAGGAGCACCATCAACAATATCGTGATTTAATAAAACAGTCATAGTCAAGTATTCCCGAATTTCAATCCGATCATTAATGACTCCTGGTTTTTTGTTAATTCCTCCTATCCCAAACGCTAATGGATGAGCCGTAGTCGGAATAGGCCATCCAAATAGATTACCGAACATTCCAACAGCAGTCACAACGATAGTTCCCATAAGCTGTTTGACTTTAATGGGGTTTTTAAGTGTATGTTTTAATAGAAATCTTCTAATAAATTTTGGCAAAGATACATAAAGATTCATCTTTTTATCAAGATTACCACTACCTAATACAGCAGCACGATTTACTTTTTCAGATTGAGCAGCTCTTATTTCATCATGAATCTCCTTAATACTTTTTCCATTTGTTTTTCTAATCAAAAGAGGTAAGGGTACTTTAATTCCATTAACATCTCTTTCAACTATCGTTGAAATATCAACATCTTCAAATCTAATTATTCTTTTACTTCCCTTCATTATAGAATGGACCTCTTTATGTTCACTTGCAGCTTGTCCTATACATTTCAAAAGCCATGCTGTAAAAGATATTTTAACACCAGTATCTTTTTCATATTTCCGAATAAATTCTCGACCTCTCGTAACATCAACTTCAATTAATCCTTTTACATAATGAACTTTATCTCCCTGTGCAAGAAAATCAAGAGTAGGAATTCTTGCTTTTGGAAACTTTATAACTTCATAAGATCCAACATTTAGTTCTTTTTTCACTCTGTATTAACATCTCTTCTTTTTTAAGGAAAATATAATAATAGATTTCTAGAGCTTTAATTATTCTCTATAAAAGGAATAATACAATTTAGATCTATTTAAATTGGAAATAGTTAAAAAAAATTTAAATACATTATTAATAAATCTTAATTTTATATTTGTAAAAGTTGGATTAAGGAATCTGGTTCCCTTTAACTCCATTATTTATTTGCAAATTCAGAGTATTCTCAAAGGTGTGTAAAGAAAAAAAAAATTTCGGTGCATTAATCATTTCTAAATATCTTAAAAAAAAGAGAAAAAAGAAGGTTATAATCCGATTATTTTTTTGATGTCGTCTTCGGTTAAGGCAAGCGTGTTTTCCGCATCGACCTTTTTCAGCAATTTTTTCTTTTTAGAAATTCATATCATCTTGGGAATTTTAAGCTTTTGTGTCAGTGTTTTAAGACCTTCTTCTTGCTGAACGCCAAAGGAATTAAGTGCCATAGCATACATATTGTAGAATCCCACAGTGAAGACCAGATCTATAAGCTGGTCTGTATTATACCGCTCAGCTAGAGAATTCCAAGTCTCATCTGTAATAAAGGTGTCTAAATAGAGTTCGTCCACCGCACGGAGCAATGTGGCATTAAAAGTATCCCACTCCTCGGCGTCTGGTCCTTCCATAATACGGTTGATTTCATTATCGGAGAGGTGCCCACCCGCCTTTGCACTAAGAGTATGATGCCCCCATTCATATTTCGAATAGCACAGCCATCCGATGCGAAGAATAAGAAGCTCTCTATCCCGGTCGGGGAGTGACGAAGAAAGTAAATGATGTTTGAGCGTCGCAAGTCGTACATATAAATCTCTATTATTTGCCATTGTCGAATCATGATTGAAGATTGGAAAATACTTCGGAGCTTCGTCTATACTTCCTCCTAAAAACGGAATTAGTGGTTTATACGCTTCAATGCCCCTTTGAACTGCTTTGTCAAATTCTGATTTATCCATCGCTGATTTTAGAACTTCCGTCGCCTTTACTCTTATTTTAATATATTCATCTTTTTCCATGAGAGGGATTCTGGGCTTGGAAAGCCGTACATGTTTACGTGGCTCTATTTTTCTTATCACTTCTCCTTCTTGATTACTCATTACATATTTCACCCTTTAATTTTGCTTTTTTATTATTTTAATTGTTGATTTTTCTAATTTATACAATATTGTGAAAAAATTTCGTTATACGAAATAGGTTTATTTTATTAATAAAATTTACATTTCTGTAAATTTGCTTATTCAAAATTATTCAAAAATTTTTCTTAAAATTGATGAAATTTGCTCGAAATAAAAAAAAGAGAATAAAGAAGGTTATAATCCGTCTAACCTGTTTTTTATGGAATAACTTTAAATCACAATTAAGTTGTTAAATGATTAATCTTATCAATTGCATTTTTTTTAATTTTTTTTATAATGCAATTTTTTAAAGTAATAGTACCCGCTAATTTTTTAAAAGTTTTGAGGATCTGAATATCCGAATTTTCAATGATAACATCTTTAGATGCTCCGAATTTAAGAATATTTGTGCTAATACTCTTCATTTTTATATCTGAGCAAAATTTTAAATTGATATATTCCGAAAAACTACAATTTTCGAAGATTATGTGTTGAGAATCTATTAATTTAACATATTTTAATTTAAAATTTTTAAAAATTAGAAAATGTCTATTCTTAATAATTTTTCGTAGGTCAAACTCTTGGTTATTTTGATCAAAATAATCAAAAATTGCCGGATCTGCTTTAGTTCCATTTCCCTTACATATTAATTCTGTTAATAAACCGAGACCTCCTACAGAAAATGTTTTATAATTCTCTAATAGTGGTTTTTGGATGATTTTGCTATCGTATTCATACCGCCTATGGACTTGATTATTTTCAAATATATTTCCTCTACTTAAATGAAGTATATCCCAAAAGATGTTCCAAATTTCACAATTTTTGAAAACATTATTAAAGCATTTGTATAATTGAAACCACTCTTGGGATCTTGAATCTTCAAAAGAACAATTATGGCAAACAATGAACAACACTGAATCACACCTAATTTTTTGAATTTTTATATAAGAACAATAACAAAGGTTTAAAATTTCAAATGTGGTATTTTCGATTGTAATATTTTTTGAATATAATAAATTGACATACTTAAGGGTACAATCTTTTATTAGAATATATAAATCTGATTCCATAATATCAAAATCAGTAGGCAATCTCAAGAACGAGTCAATAACTAAAGGATCTTCTTTTGATCCACTCCCCTTACAATTTATTTCGAATTCTTCAATTTTCGCAAAATTTCTCCATCTACTATAATTTCTTCTTAAAGTAAGTTTCATCTTACATCCATAATATATTTCAATATAAACTTCTTTGCTCCAAATAGAAAAAAAAAGAAAAAAAAGGTTATATTCCAATTATTTTTTTGATGTCGTCTTCGGTTAGTGCAAGCGTGTTTTCCGCGTCGACTTTTTTCACTAATCCTTTTTTTTCATAGTATTCGATTACGGGTTTGGCATTTTTTTCATAGGTGTCTAACCGGTTTTTAAGGGTTTCTTCGGTGTCATCGCTTCTCTGAATAAACTCTATTTCAGCTCCACATTTATCGCACTTCCATTTGTTCTCCCCTATTTGGACTTTAGGCTGGAGTGTGTATTTGTTGTAAATCTCGCCGCACTCAGGGCAGCCGAACCTTCCGAGGATCCTTTTTGTGATTATATCTCTGCCAATTTCCAGCAAGAGCAATATATCTACTTCAGATATTGTTGATAATGCTTCACTTTGCGCTAAGGTTCTTGGAAAACCATCTAGCAAAAATCCATGCTGCTTAACATCATCCTGATTTAACCTATCCCGCACCATATCAATCACTACATCATCCGGAACGAGTTCGCCTTTATCCATGTACCCTTTAGCTTTTAGACCTAAAGGTGTTTGATTCTTTAAATTTTCGCGAAAAATATCGCCAGTGCTTATATGAGCAATGTTTGGTAATACTCGTTTGATTTGCCCCGAAAAGGTCCCTTTACCCGCGCCAGGGGGGCCAAATAATATTAATTTTTTCATATCTATCATTCAAATCTAATTTAAGTTATAAAATTAGTATCATTTAATTGTCAAAAAGATTTAAAATTTATAATCTTACATCCTACTATTCATCAATTTTTTTTTTAGAAAAATAAACCGTAAAATCGGAAAAATAAATTAAAATTTAGTTTGAGAAATGATTTAATCTATTATTTTTATTGAATAAACTTTCCGAAGTCACACCGAAAGCAATAAGGAGGGGGCATGTGGATAACGTAAGAGAAATTCGATAAATTTCGATAAATTTTTGACATTTTGATAAACATTTTCATTTTTTATTTTAAAATACTCGAAAAAATCATCTATGCTATTTTTTTTATCGGATGGGGCTTCAGAAATGATTTTTTTTACCTCCTCAAAATCGAACGAATTTAGCAATTTAAAATTATAATTATTAGCATATTCAGATAACAGGAAAAGATAATAAACGCTTACATCCCAAGGATTTAAAAATAGAGAAGGTTTATTCCCATCTTCTGCATTTTCCCCTCTAGTTAAAAATGTATCTGTTGTTTGTGGGACCACCATATTGAAAGTAATATTGTCTTTTTTAAACTCCTTAGTGAGTGCTTTCATCAATCCAACTAACCCATACTCTGCTATAATATATGGTAGACGGAAAGGTCTGGTAATTGCCATGGTGGCTAAAAAATACATACTTCCTGTTAAGACGAATCTAGCTTTATCTTTTTTATCATCAATTTTTAAATAAGGATATGAAGCTCTAAAAGTATAATAAACACCCATAATATGGACATCTAAAATTTTCCGGAATACATTAAGATCATAGGTTAATGAAGGCTGGGTATCATGCCATCCTGCATTTGCTACAACTCCATTTAAAGGCCCGAGGTCTTCATGAAAATTCTTAAAAATAGTTTTAACTTGTACAAGGTCAGTAATATCTCCCTCATGAACAGAAATCTTAACTCCAGTATTTATTTTTTCAATTTCATTCTTGACCTTATTTAAGTCACCTAAGGTACGTGAAGTTAATCCAATATTCGCACCTTCTTTAGCGCACAATAATGCAATATATTTACCGATTCCTCGGCCTGAACCTGTTATAGCGATATTTTTATTTTCTAATAACATATTATTTCCTTATTTTTTTCATTCTTTTGAATTTCTTAGATAAATAATCTGTTTGATTATTTATAGATTTGCGAGTATAATAAAATTTAAAATTGAATTAAGCTCCAAAAACTGATCCCAAATTTATAATCTAATATCTAATTATAATTCAACAACAAAAAATAAGGATTATTTATTGAGATTAACGGAGATTAAGATTTTTTTACCAAAAACAGGTATCTTATGAAGGTAAATAAAAGACAAGAAGTATATAAAACTCATCGCAAAAAGGAGCTTTATATCTATATTTTTGAATCTGAAAAGCGAAATGGAAATGAACTTTTATCCGCTATCGTGTTTTTTCATGGCGGCGGTTGGTTTAGCGGAAGCCCTATGCAGTTTTTCCCGCATTGCGAGTATTTCGCCAAACGAGGTATGATCGCTTTTTCGGCAGAATATCGTATAAGAAGTAAACATAGAACATCACCAATAGAAAGCGTAATCGACGGAAAATCAGTTATTTGCTGGATTCGGAATCATTCATTAGAGTTAGGAATTGATTCGAATAAAATTATCGCAGCAGGAGGATCAGCAGGAGGACATGTAGCCTTATGTAGTGCAATAATTGAAGGATATGAGCCAGAGTCTATTGATTGCCCTATGGGTTCAAAGCCAAATGCTCTAGTATTATTTAATCCCGTAGTCGATACGGTGTCAGATCCACGAATAGCGGGTTTAATTAAAGGAGATGCTATGGATATATCACCCATACATCATATCAAAAAAGATCTCCCACCAATTATCATATTTCATGGAACCAGTGATAAAATTATCCCCTTTAAGGATGTGGAACTCTTTAGTACCAAAGTGAAGGAAATGGGGAATTTCTGCGAACTTGTAGCATTTGAGAGAAAAGGACATGCATTTTTTAATTATGGTGTGTACAAGAATAAACCTTATTACGAGACAGTCCGAGCAACTGACAAATTTCTTAGTGTTTTAGGTTACTTAAAGAGTGAACCCGTAATATAGCATTCAATTGTAGGATTAAAAAATATAACAACAATAAAGGAAAAAAAAGGAAGTTTAAGATTTTTTTATTATATTTTAATTATTCGGGCATTTTCATACCAATCATTTCCAAGGCTTCTACTGCTTTAGCACGAACTTCAATGTTATAACTATATCCTCCACCTATATCATGGAACTTTGTCATATATTTTTGTATTATTTGCAGAAATTTACCTAAATTGCTTTCTTCTACATCATCCACACTTACAACTTCTATATAGTCTTTTCTTGCCTTTACTGCATTTGGAATGAGTTCTTTTCTCAATCCTCTTACTTGGGAATTGTATTCTTTAACGGTACTAACCCAAATTTTTGCAGATTCAGCAGCCTTATTATAAGGAAGATATGAAGTTACAAATACATATGGCATACTTTTCACCTCTTCTTTAATTTTGAATTTACTACAGATGGATTTCGTAGTGATAGACAATATGATAGTATGGTATTTATATTTTATATTTTCGTTAATTATTCACAAAAACAAATTTCTTATAACTTAAGACTATAAAGATGATAGATAAGAATAAAAGTAGTTTTTGGTTTAAGACATTATTAAAACTTAAAAAAAAGGAAATTTTAGTTTATGAAATTACTCTATGATTTTTTAATTATTCTGGCATTTTCAATCCCACTAAATTTAGGGCTTCTGTTACAGTAAATCGAACTTCCGATGTATGTTGAAATCCTTCAATACCGTGATAATTCAGCATTAATTTTCCATGAAATAATAAAAATTCATCCAATTTACCCTCTTTTACCTCAAGAACACTTGTGGCTTCTATACCTTCCATACTTACCTTTAAAGCATTAGGTACGACTTCCTTTGCTAAAGGTTTTAACTGGGTTCTATATTCTTTGTAAGATTCAAGATAGGCTTTCGCAACTTCGTCTGTTTTATTTAGTGGATATCTAACATAAGATAATACATATGGCATACTTTTCACCTCTTATTTAATTTTTAATTTACTACAAATGGATTTCGTAGTGAGATACAATTCATTTTTTTATTATTTAAGGTTTTACATTTGTGTCAATGGTTTTCATACATTTCTAATACCTAAAAAGAATTAAAAGAAGAAGAATAAAAAAGCTGTAAAATTTAAGACTTAAAATTCAAAAACTTCTCGGCATTTTTCCCTAATAAATTTTTTATTTCCCTTTGTTTGAACTTTAATCCAAATTCCTTCGCTGATTCAGGAATATTTTTAATCCATTCGACCCAATTCTTTTGATCCATGAATGACTCTAGATAAGGCCAATCCGTTCCGAACATAAGTCTATCCTTAACCGCAGGTCCTAAGAAAGCGGGAGTATCGAAAACATACCTTAGTGTTTTAAGAAAGTTATCAGGCATTATGAGAGCTTGGGCTTGATATCCTGAAATTTCAGCGTAAATATTAGGTCTTGAGACCATAATTTCGACACATTTCATGGTATAGCTTAAGCTCCCGAAATGAATTAATAAAATTTTCAAATCCGGGAATTTTGCTGCAAGAGTATCAAGATATATTGGATCCGCGTATTTAGACATGAAGGGAGCAGTGATAAGCGTAGCAGTATGGGAACATACGGGAACATCTAATTCAATGCATTTTTCATAAAGCGGAAAAAAGGCTGGGTCATCAGGATAATAACCAGCCGTGGGATGGAATTTTACTCCTTTCATACTCCATTTCGTTACTGCTTTTTCAACTAATTTAACGGCCTTTTCACCTCTTCGAGGATCAACTGCACAGAGGGTATATAATTTATCAGGATATTGTGCTGCTTCTTTGGCAACCCATTCATTAATTTCCTCTATTGTCCATTTTGCCTCTCCAACATCGGAGTTCATACCCCAGTCAACCGCCATAATAAGAGATTTATCTATCCTCGCTTCTTCCATCGCCTGCACGTGAGCTTCAGCATTGCAGGCATAAACTAATGGGAGTACTTTTTCATAGACTACTTCTTTGGTGAGATTCATCGCTTTTGAAAATAAATTTGCATAATATTCATAACACTTATCGGAACTACAATTTTTATGAATAATATGTCCATGAGTGCTTATTATCATAACAAATCACTATTACTTTAACATTTAGTAAAATAAACTATTCAATTACAGGTATATCAATATAAGATGCGTGAAATTTATTTCTTTTTATATTATATGTAGGGATACCTTCCTCAGGATAGCGGTTAAAAGTATCCTTATCTGCTCCTGCTATTGCAACTCGTATTCTATGCCCTTTTCGGATTAAAACCGAAGTTGGTAAAAATCCAAAAGAGATTTGCATAATTTCTTCTGGTACTACGGGTTTTGCATCCTTCTTTCTAAATGAGTGATGTGGAACTGTAATTTTATAAGGAGGTTCTTCTGTAGAGATTTTTCGATGAATAAGGCGTAATTGTCCTTCAGTGATATAAATCACTTTGCCTTTCTCATCAACATCTTCTAAATAAGCAAAGATTGCGCCATCATCGTGGGTAGAAGTCATATATAAGGTAATGATTGCGTGTCCAGTTATTTCTATATTATTATCTAAGGGGATACTTGTTAAGGTTAGTAATTTCTCATCAATTTTAGCTCTATCTGGCATCTTTAACTTCTGGTCATAATGCACATGCCAACGATTCCCCGTCCCGGTGGATACATCAAAATCTACTTTATAGGTATTCTCCCCTACTTCGCTCTGAGGTTTCTTTTGCGATAACTCATTATTATCAGAGAAATACCATCTTTCCATAGTATGTCCTGCAGGAGGCCAAATTCCTGTTCGTTTCCATTTTTCTTCCCCCATGGTATAATAATATAAGGCTTTTTCGGTAAATTTATCGTTAATACATAGCTCAAAGAAATCAAGCCGAGCCTTTTGCTGGACTGTTTGATCCATAGGGAGTTTATATTTTTTATAAAAGAAGGGATTTGTTTTTCGGATAATTTCATGATCCCAATCACCGATAATTGCCCTCATGGGATTGTTATACGTCATGAAACGTTTAATGATATGATCTGAGACAGCAGCATCCAACCAGCCACCCCATACACAAAAGGGGACATTATATCTTTCTATTTTCTTCTTTTGAGTAAATACACTGACAGCATCAATTGTATCCCTATAGTTGACTTCAAGTTCAACTTCATGAACATAGATATTTTTTTCATGTTCTTTCACGGCTTCTTTTAGGAGTTTTTTTCCTTTATCAGATTCTACGGGCTTCACTCCTTTTGCCAAATAAAAAAGAGGAGGATGCAGGGTAAGAAAACTTTTACTTTTATTTTGGTCCAAACCTTTATCAAGTTCTCCCCAATCTGTCATAAAATAATGATTATATACCCCTCCAGGGAGTCCAACTTCTAAATAAGTGTCCCATTGGCTGCTCATTGGAAGCACTCCTTTTAAACAGCCATTTGTGTGTTTTAAGGTTGCTAAATATTCAGCAGCAGTTCCTAAATAGGATACTCCCATTGATACTATATTTCCATTTGACCATGGTTGTTGAATTATCCAATCAGTTATTTCTCGACCATCTTTTACCTCATTTGCGGACCAAGGCCACGGTCTGGTACCGAATGAGGCTCCAGTGCCCCTCACATCTACTTTAACAAAAGCATAACCCCGTTCTATACCGAGTTTATGAAGGTGTTTACTATACCCAAAGCTATAGTCATTCATAAACCATTTGAAAGGAATTCTCAAATCATAATCCCTCCAATACCGAGTTTGTAATAAGATAGCAGGAAGCTTATCTTTAACTGAGAGATTTTTGGGTAAGAGAACTTCGACGGCAATTTTTACACCGTCCCTCATTGTTAGATAATAAGAACTTTTTTTTATCCCCTTAAAGTTTACTTCTCGTCGAGGAACATTTTCAAAATAAAAAGGATTGACTTCCATATAATCGCCAATAATTTTCTTTAGAATCAATATAATGATATTTAAAATCTATTGAGTTAAAATGTGTTAAAGACATTTATATAAATTTGGAATAAAGATTATTTTGTTAAGAAGTAATGCCAAAATGAAAATCGGCAAAATCAAGGTATCTTTCCCAGTCGTAATTAAGTACATCATGACCTCCTTCCCGGATATGATACCCTATTGTGGAGAGAATTGGTTGATGAATTCCCGGCATTTCATTAGTGTTAAGACCATCAGTTCCTAGCACTTTATAAACTAAATCCGCGTATTTAGCCGAGAGAAATTCACCTCGTGGATCAGACCAAAGATCTTTTTCAGCACTCGCAACATAAACAGGTCTTGGAGCTATCAAAGAAAGCAACATATGCTGATCCACAGGGAGTTGTTCTTCATTATCGTTATATCGTTTAAAATGCTCACAGAACCAATGAGGAAATTGATAATTGATATGCGATATAGTTTCCCCGAATTTTCGACGGTATAATGCAGCACCCCCACATCCCGAATTATTAGAAATTACAATTGCAAATCGCGGATCATTTGCTCCCGCCCATAATGCGGTTTTTCCTAGTCGCGAATGGCCCATCACAATTACACGCCTATTATCTATATCATCATCATTTTCAAAATAGTCCATTGCTCGTTGTAGACCCCAGGCCCATGCGCCGATTGTGCCCCACTCATCAGCAGCTGGCTTGGTTTGTCTTTTTGTATAAAATAAGGGATGTACTCCGTTTTGAAACCCGTCATCAAAATCCGGGTCAATATCACCACAATATATGGTAGATAGCCCATATCCTCGGTCAATGATAAATTCAATGGGCCATTTAGAGGAACGAACTCCTCGTGATTTTTCTGTAGCTCTATGTTTTACGATTCCAAGAGCAATTTTTGTAGGCATCCACTGCTTTGATAAAGAAATATTTGGATCGTGATAAATGGAATGATTTCCAAAAAAATTTAACCCAATAAAGGTGGAAATTGGTTTTGGTTGAACATTAGGAAGATACATGAGCATGTCCATTTGCAACTCGAGGTGATTATTTTCCAAAACGATAGCAATTTCCTTACGAGTTGCCTTACCCTTAAGCGCATTTTTATCTATGGATGTAATCTTAAACGATATCTTTTCGGGTTTTCCAGGCATTTTTCCGTACATATGCTGCTCAAATAATTCAAGAAGTTCGGGTCTTCGTTTCTCGAACCATAGTCTTTCGTCATCGATTTTTGTCCCATCAATACAAGTAAGAGGATCAGGAAGACCATACTCTGGAACGTTAGTTTCTTTAAAATTTACATCTAATCCCAAGTTATATCCCCTAAGAAAGCAATCTATAATTTAATAAATTTCCTCAATAGTTATTATTTATCTAATATTTCTAATAATTGCTTGGTTTTATAAAAAATTTTAATAAAAGGGAAAAGTATATGAAAGTAAACCTCCATCATGCCCATTTATTCGCATCAAACTTAGATGAAAGCCTCCGATTTTATAAAAATATGTTCGGAGCAGAAATACTCTTCGATTTAGAAGTGGCAGGTGCTCGGAATGTAATGATATCGATAGGGACTTCTAAAATTAATTTCTATGATCAACCACCGAAAGACAAGGAGCGCGGTGTGGTTCATCACTTAGGGATTGAGACCAATGATTTAGAAGCTTTGGTAGCGCATATGAAGAGTAAAGGATTTGAGTTCAGAAAGTCGATTAAAAATCTAGGAATGTTAAAATATGTCATGGCGGAGGGCCCCGATCATGTACTCTTTGAACTTTTTGAAGTAATAAAAGATAAACTATCTGAGGATCAATATAAATTAATTTCTACTTTCTGATAAAGATTAAAGCTGGGTTGCATACCCGTTATCCACTCTTTTTAATAAATATCTTACAGAACGCTTCTCTTTTAAGGTAAAAAATGTAGCAAAATTGCGTGTTATAGTAGATCCATAATAAGAATTTCCAAAAAAGGTATCTACACTCTTGATAGTGTTTAACATATATTTTTTATTTCCTTGATGGAGGTATATTGAAATGTCATTAATTATCAAAATAGAAGTAGGATTTTCATTAAATATTTCCAAAACTTCATGAGCTTTCTTATAATTAAGGAGGGCATTTTGATATAGTTCTTTCTTATTATGTGCATTTAAGCGGGGTGGTATGATTTCCCCTTCAAAAGATATATTATTACACTCACTTGATCTATCATAAAAATCTTCAATTTTACCTCCGATTTTTAAATTCTTGATTATACTTAATTTGGGAGCAAAATCTAAAATAGTAATCTCTTTTGGATTAAGGTTTTTCGATTCTATGAGGAATTCAATAAATTTTGCGGTAAAATAGGTCTTTTTTGTATTCGTTTCGCCATATAAAATCGTCGAATATCCAATAAATCGGTTTAAATCCAAATCCTCATGGAATATCATAAAAATTACAAAAAAAATCAAATTTTAATATTTAAAAATAATCTTCCCAAGAAATTCCTGCCCTTCTTAGGATTTTAAGCATAATAAATCCTAGGATACACCCAGGAATACAACTCGCAGCGAATAAGCCCCAGTAAATAAACAATCCTTCAATACCACCTATTGGTGCGATAAGTTGTGCGATAGTTCCACCGATAAATACCGTTCCGATGGGCTCAGTTAAAGCAGCAAATTCTACTTTTTCAGGTTTCTTTTTTCTCAAAATATATGCTGATGTTCCAACTACCACCGCACCAGAAATACCGCCATGGAAAGCGTGAATTGTGCCAATTCCGAATGCAAACCTTAAGATAGCTATACCTAAAGCAACTATACAAGAGAAAGTGAGTCCTATTAAGACTCCTGTTAACGCATTGATGAAATGTACAAAAGGATTAATTTTGGTTCCGAATAGGAAAAAATAGGCAAATGGGTTTAGAAAACTCAGTACTAACCCGACAGCTATGAAAATCCCCGCAGTTGCTACTCGTTTCGTCAACTCATTTTGGATCATTGCTTTTTTTTCGGTGCTTTCATCATTCAACTTTTTATACCTCAGATCTTTTTCGCATATCCAGTAATTTTGATTTTTCGGTCATATTTACTTTATTCGTTGAATTAAAGATCAATAAATTGTAATCATTAATTAAATTAATGAAATTGCGTTTACTTTATTATTATTGCCGATTAAAATGAAGATTTTATGTAAGTAGTATTGTTCATAATGGTGAATGGATACATGATAAAAATAGGAGATAAAACCATAAATCCCACCAAAATTATTTGTGTGGGCACAAATTATATGGATCATATCGAAGAGACTAAATTGCCAGTACCTAAAGAGCCGGTTCTTTTTCCTAAGACTTTAAACTGCTTAATAAGTGATGGAGACCCTATAATTTATCCAAAATTATTGTTTAACAATCGTAGGTTAAAAAGGGTAGATTTTGAAGTTGAGCTCGCGTTTATAATAAAGGATAAGTGCAAAGATGTGCCTAAAGATGAGACTTATGAGCATGTCCTGGGATATTCCGTTTTTAATGATGTTACGGCTCGTAAAATGCAAACAAAGGATATAGTTTCTCAATTACCCTGGTTTCGCTCAAAATCGCTTGATACTTTTGGTCCCATTGGTCCAAGGATCGCGTCTGTTGATGAAATACAAGATCCTCACAATTTAAAGATCGATTTAAAAGTAAATGGAGAAGTAAAGCAATCATCTAATACGAGACACTTATTGTTTAAAATTCCGGACTTAATGGAATATATTTCTAGTTTATTTACTATGGAACCAGGGGATATTGTTGCAACAGGTACTCCATCTGGGATTAGCCCTGTGTTACCCGGTGATGTAATTGAAGCTACTATTGAGAAAATAGGAACTCTTACAAATAAGGTTTTATTAGAGGGAGATTGACTGTATTATATGAAAATTGGAGACCTTGAGATTTTTCCGACGAAAATTATTTGCTTAGGGCGTAATTACGCTGAACATGCCAAAGAGATGAATTCTCAAGTACCCCCAGAACCTATTTTTTTTGGTAAAACCATTAACTGTCTAATTAAAAACAAGGAACCTATTATTTATCCTCGAATTTTATATGAGAATCCTGAGATCAATCGCGTGGATCATGAAGTTGAGCTAGCTTTCATAATAAAAAAGAAATGCAAAAATATCAACCCGGAAGAGTATGAAGATTTTATCCTTGGATATACTATTTTTCTCGATATTACGGCTCGAAAGATGCAAAAAAAAGATAGAGGAATTAATCTACCATGGTACCGGTCTAAAAATTTCGATACTTTTGGCCCAATCGGTCCACAAATAATTGAAGAATGTGAGAATCCTCATAATCTAAAAATTGAATTAAAAGTAAATGGAGAGGTCAAACAGTCATCTAATACAAAGTTTATGATATTTAAAATTCCAGAAATCATTGCATATATCTCAAAATATCTTACATTAGACCCAGGAGACATAATTGCTACAGGCACTCCAAGTGGAGTTGGTCCCATCCTCCCTGGAGATGTTCTCGAGGCCTCAATTGATAAAATAGGTACCCTAACAAATAAAGTTATATTAGAAGATTCAGATTGAAAAAGTCATATACCATTTTTTTGAATTTTATTAAATCTTTATAAGGAATTCTGCTAAATCTTTATTATTAATTGAATTCTATGTTTAAATATAAATTTATTTAGGAAAAATTATATGTCAGACGAGCCATATATAAAATTACGAGAACATTTGAATGAATTCCCTATTGGTTTTCCCGAAACATCTACGGGAATTGAAATTAAAATCTTAAAACGACTTTTTACAGAGGAGGAAGCAGAGATTGCTGTATTACTAAACCCTTTACCTGATACTGCTGCTAGAATTGCTAAACGAGCAAAAATGGACAAGAAAGAAATGGAAGAAAAATTAGAGACAATGTCAAAAAAAGGGCTCATATTTCGAGTTCGAAGGGAAGGAAAAACGTTCTATAATGCTGCTCCATTCATGATTGGGCTGTATGAATATTCGGTAAATAAAATTGATAAAGATTTAGCAAAAATGTTTAAAGAGTACTATGATTTAGCTATGGTGGATGAAATGGGAGCAAGTGATGTACCTGGTTTCAAAGTACTTCCCGTAGATGAGACAATTGAAGCTAATACTGTACTCTATCCGTACCATGAACTTAAGAAAAGTATAAAAAATGCCAGAAAAATTGCGGTGTATGATTGCATTTGTCGAAAGGAGGCCCGATTATTAGGTCATGGATGTGATTATCCAATGGAAGACACTTGTTTGGCATTCGGAGCTGCAGCTGAATATTATATTGAAAATGGGATAGCACGAGAAATCACACCTGAAGAATGTATAGAAATTATTGAAAAAACTGATAAAGCAGGCTTGGTTCATGCGGGAGTGAATTCTAAACACTTGTCGAATATTTGCAATTGTTGCCCCTGCTGTTGTGCTACTATGAAAGGAATTACTAAAAAGGGATACGATAAACATAGATACTTAAATGCTTTGTTTGAATCTAAAATTGATCAAGAATTATGTATTGGATGTGGCAATTGTGTTGAAACTTGTCCTGTGGATGCGATTACTTTAGATGATATAGCTGTAGTGAATAGAGAGTTGTGTCTTGGATGTGGATTATGTGCTGGTACCTGTCCGGAAGAGGCTATCACATTACATCTAAGAGATGATGGTGAGGAGCCGTTTGAGAGGGTAATTGAGCTAGGAAAAGCAATATATGAAGGTAAAAGGAAGATTTCCGATTAATAAATATACCTTCTAAAACTTAAACTAAAAATTAAAAAAGAGAAAAAATATCTACAACATAATGACAGAAGAAGTGAGTGAAGAAATTAAAAAAGAAATTTTTGAATTAATTTCGATGCCTGGAGTAGAGATTCAAGATATTGCAGAAAAATTGAATCTTGACTATGAAAAAGTAATGAATGTTCTTTCTGATGAATATTTGAAACATAATCTCGATTATGGGCGCAGAATGTGCTGTAGATTTTAAATTTTTAAAATAAAAAAAAGTGTTTTATTTTTATTCTTTGACTATCCAGTTTGCAATACGTTCTGGCATAGTCCAACCAATATAATTTAAGATGGAAGCTGTAATCAATAAAAGTCTTGTTATAACTAAAGATATTGGATTTAATGGAATTGCCGTATCTAGAATACTACCAATGAGGAATACAATAAAACCAAGAAAGATAAATTTCCCCTTCCATCGGTTTCTTGCATCTTCTGATTGTAAAGATCTATGCAAGAAGATTATTTGTGTAACTAAAGAAACTACAAGTATAAGTAAAATATACCACGTAACAAAGTTTCTAGTTTCAGAGTCAAATCGAGTAACTCTAATAACCAGAAATGAGGGATCAACTACAAGAAAGTACATGAAAAATATAGTATATAAAATGCCGATTGCTAGCCATATGGAAAAAATTTTCCATTTTGATTTTGGATATATAAGATACGCAAAGGAAAACACCCAAAAGATGGTTGTTAATGACAAAAATCCAAAACTTATAAAAACATATAAAGAATCGGATAATTCTAAATCAAAAAATGCGTATAAAATAAACGCAAGGGAAGAGCCCCACCAACCTGAAGTAACAAATGTCATCATAAGTCCTATTGTAAGGAGCTCAGTTTTTTTATGGGTAAAATACTTTGAAGTAATCTTAAATCCTATAAAAATTGAAATTACTACGCTCAGCATAGTTAAAATACCTTGTAATAATTCTAATTGTGTTAAACCTTCTAAGCCCATAAATATCACTTTTTTTGAAGCGAAATAAATTAGTAATAATAAAATAAATTTTCTATTTATAAATCTGTTTAATTAAATAAGTGCTGTCATATCCTTACAGCTCTTTGCGAACCTTATCATATCGTTGATTTTTCTGTAATATTGTAAATTTCAAAAATATGGGAAAAAAAATAAATAAATTACAAAATTTTTAGATTTCTTGCTGCTCTTTTATTACCAATTTAGCGATACTTTTCGGTAAAAGCCATCCAAAATAGCTGATTATAGAAGATATAACCCGAAGAGTTCTCGTAAGAATTATAATTAATGCTGTATCTGGAAGAAACATACCTATTAACCCAGAAACGGCTCCTATAATCATAGAAATTAGTAAAAACTTTCCTCTCCATTTTATTTTCGGATCTTGTGAACGGAAGCATCTATGTATAAAGATTGACATTGTAATTAAAAGTGCCACAACAACAAATAATAAGAAACTGCTAATATATAGAAATGCCTCACCAGTAATTTTTCCCGTTCTACGTCCTAAACTTTCTGGGTCGGTAAGTAAAAAATACAACAGGAAAATGTCGTATAAAGCACTAATTATTCCAAATATCAGCATAATTTTTTTCACCGATTTTGGATAAACTAAAATGGCGAATGAGTACATCCAAAAAAGCAATCCAAGCGGTACTAAGAGATGAAATGATAAATGAAAGACTAGTCCAGGCTCGTAATTATAGAGAATAATCAAAAAAAAAGTGATTGAACTTGACCAGTACACCACGGACCCGAAAGCTAAACTAATACCTACTGTTAGAAGTTCCCTGCGCTTATATTCTACATATTTCCAAGCTATTATTATCCCCACAAATATACCGATTAAATTCGCTAAGGTTGTAAAGATACCATTTATAATGTCTAAATTTGATAAATCGCTTAATGCCAAAATAATCCCTTGTTAGTTATTTATTCGTTTAAAAAATTTTTAGGTATATAAATATTGTAGGACGCTAATTTAATATTTATTATTTAAAATATTCCTTAATACTAGTAGATCTATTTATGTTTATTGTTTATTCGCGAATGTGGCGATATTCGGCGATTCACTTACCTCTCTACACCAGAAAAAGAATATATCGAGCGAATAATACTACATAAGGAGGGAAAATTGATTTGTAAGGATGTTGATTTCTTTAAATTACACTCAGAAAGAAAATTGCGAAAAAGAGCGGAAAAAAGTGAAATTGTCTATCGAAAGCATGTGATGAAAATAAAGGATTTTTATCAGGGATTCATAAAATTTTTTAATTTTGCTTTATTTTAAAACACACTAAGTTCAAAACATATTTTTAAGGAACTTAGGACGCAATTTAATGCGGTTTCAATATACTCAAGATATTGGAATGATATAAAAATATCATAATAAACCTGTGTATTGCGTTCTTTATTCTTTAGGAATAGATTTTGAATTAATTTAATAAAAAAAATTGTTAGATCAACATGAGCGAGAGAGGTAAAATAGTTGTTCGTGCCATGGTAACGGGGGGTGCTGCATCAGGAGGACCTCCAATTGGACCAGCCGTGGGGCCAACAGGAATAAACATCAAAGACGTTGTTGATGAAATTAATGCGCAGACTATGGTCTTTAAGGGGTTAACAGTCCCAGTTAGGATTGAATGTGATGCTGAGACAAAGCAATTTGAAATATTCATTGAAACTCCGTCCACAGCCTCGCTATTATTAAAAGAGGCGGGATTAGAAAAAGGTTCGAGCAATGCAGGTGAAGAAAAAATCAGTGATGTTACATTTGAACAGATAAAAAATGTAGCCAAAGCGAAGAGAGACATCTTCTTAGACAAAACATTTAAGGCGTGTGTGAAAACTGTATTAGGTACGGCGTTATCTGTAGGAGTAACTGTTGATGGAGAAGATCCACGAGTGATTCAAGAACGGATTGACAATGGAGACTATGATGATATGATAAAGGAGGATACGTAAAATGAAAGTAGATGATAAATTATTAAAAAGGTCGCTTAATGCTGCGATTGATTTTTCAGTGAAGAAAAAGGAAGGATTTAGCGAGAAAGTGCGTAAATTTGACGAGACCATTGATTTTATAATTAATCTGAAAGATATAAATCTCAAAGATCCGAAAAGTAGAATTGATAAGGAATTAATATTACCTAATGACGTCATAGCAAAGGATAGTCCTAATATTTGTGTAATTGCGTCTGATGAGATATTATTAGAAGCAAAAAGAATTAATGTTGACACATTAGATGCGGATAGCCTAGCTGGGCTAGATCGGGAAGAGAAAAAAGATAAGAAAAAATTTGTCAAAAAATACGATTTTTTTATTGTCGAAGATAAACTAATGCGAGATGTTGCCAGATATTTAGCGCGATTTTTAGGACCAGTTGGAAAAATGCCTAAACCATTTCCTACTGGCTATGGGATAATTTCTAGTGTAGAAGATTTAAAAAATGCCTTTGAAAGATATAAAAAAATCATTCGAATACAAGTTAAGAAACATCCAATTGTGCAGGTCAAAGTGGGGAAGAAATCTATGGAAATTGATAAGATTTTTGAAAATATAAAAGCCATCGTTGACTATATAGCCGATTTAATGCCTCATAAGTATAATAACTTTAAATCCATGTTTATTAAAACGACTATGGGTAAATCTATTAAAATTGACGAGGTTTTCTTAAAAAATATAGGTGTATGAAAAAATGATTAAACAGCATGATATTCCGCAATGGAAATTGGATGAAATTAGTCTATTGGTTGATTTATTTAATAAATACAAAAATGTGGGAGTAATTGAAGTCGGACACATACACGATCAACAAATTCAAGCAACTCGAAAGCTTCTGAGAGATAAAGCGATAATTCGAATGTCAAAAAAATCCTTACAAACACGTGCAATCGAAGTATTTGAAAAAGAATCAAAGAAAAAAAATCTACAAGAGCTTGCCAGTAAGATTCCCGGACAATCGAGTCTGGTGTTTACAAATACCGATATCTTTGAATTAAAGAAGTTATTTTTAGAAAATGAGTGGATGGTACCAGCTAAACCTAATGAAATCACCCCTGTAGATATTTGGGTGCCAGCTGGGGATACAGGACTCCCAACAGGTCAGGTAATAAGCGAGTTAAATATGACTTTGCGTTTACCTACGCGAATACAAAATGATACGATTTGGATAAGAGAGGATACGAGAACTCATAAGGCAGGGGAACTAGTGGATGTAAAACAAGCGGCTGTTTTGAAAAAATTGGGAATTAGACCTATAGAGTCGTTGATTAGAATTCACTTTGCTTGGTGTGATGGCGAGGTTTATCCAGAAGAAGTATTATATATGGATATAGAGCAATTTCAACAAGATGTTGCGTCTTGTTATTACACTGCCCAAACCCTTGCACTTGAACTAGGTATTATTGATGAGGCAACAATAAAGCCATTGATTCAAAAAGCTAATAGAGAAGCATTAGGTATCCTATTTGAACTGGGGATTTTTGATGAGAGTATGGTTGAAGATTACATAAAGAAAGCAGCTTTAAACGCTAACATTGTGAATTCATTGGTATTTGGAACTGGTATATCTGCACCGATAAAAGGAAAAACCCCTGAACCAAAGAAAGAAGAATCTGAAGATGATGATTCCGAGGAAGAAGCCACGGGCATCGGATCGTTATTTTAACTAATTAGGATGATTTTTTTAAAGTCCAAATTCAAAATTATGAAATAAAAATTAAAATCAAAAAAAAAAGAGGAAAAAAAAATGGAAAGTGTATACGCTGCACTCTTACTTCATAAAGCTTCTAAAAAGATTACTGAAGCTGCGATTGAAAAGATTTTAACTGCTGCTGGAGTTAAAGCAGATAAAAGTCAAATAACTAAGCTGGTTGCTGGGTTAAAAGACACTGATATTGATACAATTTTAGCCTCAGCAACGGCAGCTCCTATAATGGCAGCTCCTGCTGCTGGTGGAGGAGCTCCTGCAGCATCTGGAGCCGAAGAAGAAAAGAAAGAGGAAGAAGAGGAAGAAGAGGAGCCTACAGGAATCGGGAGTTTGTTTTAAATTAACATATCAATTCGTATTTTTTTAATTATTTTTTTCTATTTTTATGAATGTGTAAACAGAAAATTATAGGGAATATGGATTCATATCATAATTTGATAGAATATTATTAATGTTTTATTTTCTAAATTGTGTAAACTTTTTATAGATTGAAATAATTAAATTGATTTATAATTCAATTTAACAAAAAAGTATTATTCAGTCTATAGTGGTTATAAATGAAATTCAATTTAAAAAAACTTACATCATTAATAGATGAACATAGGAAAACAACAACAATAGGTATATTTGTTTTAATAGTATCAGCGGGTATCCTTGTATTTTTAGCACCTGCCTTGTTTGATTATTATTACGAAGAACCTTTGGATGAAGAAGATAATGATATAGATTCAGTATTGTGGAGGTTTGGTAAAGGAATGCCTGGTACGGGAGCAACAATGCAACCCGAAAAAGTATCTTTTATAAGCGGAGGAGAAGAGTATATTGTAGTCGGAACTGACGGAGGGATTGCTACTCTTACATTAGATGGAATTATAAGTATGAGTTATATGACTTTTGGTGATGTAATTTCGTTTGAGTTAATCGAAGATATCTCAGGGGATGGTCAAAAAGATATTGTTTTAATTGTCTATGATAGAGACCATGCTAATGTTATTGCTATTGCTTCGAGTAACGGAGAAGAGATATGGAAGTATGATCCACGAGTCAAAGGTTATGATTCCGAAACCTTTGCCACTCGAGAATTTATTACATATACCTGGGATCTTGTAGTAATAGATGATATTGATGATGATGGTACAGATGATGTCGTTATTTCCTCTTGGAATAGAATTATTGCCTTAGAGGGGGATGAGGGAGATGAGATTTGGATAAATAATGATGCTTGTACAAATGATATTTGGAATATTGAGGTTTTAGATGATAAAATTATTGCTGGTTCAGAAGCAGGAGAATTAGTGGCAGTTGATATGGAGGATGGTAAACTTGAATGGGTTTCAGAAATAGAACCAACGACAACTATATTACTTCGAAGTATGGCAGTCGTTGTAGAGAGGGAAATAGCAAGCTCTATTAACGATATCATCATAGACGGAGACAATATTATTGTTTCTGCGGATAATGGATATATCTATCTTGTTTCAGGAGATGATGGAGATGAACTAGATGACTATGAGGTTCATGAGATTGATGAATATGAGGATTATGTGGGTGATACCTCAGACGCTCTTACATCTCCTTATAGCTGTGAGAGAAGGATCTTTCAGCGTGCTGGGTTAAAATTATTTGAGATCAAAGACATAAATAACGACGGTTCCAATGAATATATGGCAATTTCTTTCCACCTTGAATATTCTGAAGAAGATTTTCATGATATAGAAGATCTTGAGTTTGAGGGATTTATTTTTAAATGTGATGATGATGAGATTGATGATACGTTAGGTGGTGATTTTAGTTATGATGAAACACTATACACCGCTTCTTATCCAGAATTCATTAGGGTAGATTCCGAAGTTAGATGCTATTTTTTTAGAAATAATTTTGAAGGCACTACGGGTGGTGAAAGTAATTATCAAGGAATTTACTATAACGATTATGTTACTGACTCTTTAAACCCTACTAGATCTACAAGAGTCGTAAAAACTGGAGATGAATGGGAAGATGAGGCGAATGACGATGATACTAGGGGAAAATACTTATTAAATGTAGGAGATGTTAACGAGGATGGCAGTGATGATTTGTTTGCAATAAGTGATGATGGAAAATATTTGCTTATTGATACAAAAAACAGTCAGACTATTTGGTCGAGATCTAAAGCAGCTGGAGGTTCAGAACTCATCCCAATTGAAGATATTGATAATGATGGAGTAAGAGACTTTTTATTTAAGAAATATAGTGATTTTGAGCCTACATGGAGGGAATACTCTGGTGAAGATATAGATGTTCCTAGTTGGAATTATTATGGAACAGAAGAAGGAGATCCCGCAGAGGATCAAATTATAATCTCCGAATTTTTAACCATTAGTGCCAGAACAGGCAGAGTAATATGGGAATTTAGCGTACCTGATCCTGCTTATTACGAGGGATTAAGGGAAGTGATTAATATTGGAGATGTCGATGGCGATAATATTGATGACTATGCTGGCTGGATAATTCCCTCTGATTACCCTCCGGAAGTCCTAAATCACATCCGGGATATATCAGGAGGAACTTCTGTATCAACAACAACTTATGGACCTGAAAGAAATAATTACGTTGAAGAAGCGATTAATAGAGCATTGTTAGTAGGGTACACACGATTTCTGGCTATCAATGGATCAAACGGTTTAATTTTCTGGAATACTCCTCTAATCGATTTCCCTTATAAATACTATCGAGACTATGAATATGGGGGGAATTATAATGACCCTACTAATCCTCAAGTTAACGCGGGAGAGATTTATCATAGAACATACGATCGTATCCCTCTTAACTGGACTAACTACGCATCCGATAGCGATCGGGATCATATTCTATGGACAAATCCATGGGACAGTTCAACTTTAATGCATGCAACGAACCTTGGACGTGAATCAGGAACAACAAGTGATTCACTTTTCGATCTTTGGGGAGATAATGGAAAAAACCATACGATTACATCTTATAATTCGTCGGCATTGGCACTAATCGGTAATCCTCAAACTAGCTCTTCAGAAGAAACTAAAGAACAAGATAATTATAATTGGGTTGTGGATTCAGAATCCTCTAGTGGAAGCCAAAAAATATCGCTTGAAATGTCATTTAATCAATCTCTAGAAATTCAGAGCGATTCAGATTACCTTATGATAGATTATGCTGGAAATCTTACAACAAAAGTTGCTCAAATTGAACTATTTATCTATAATTTCTCAGATGATAATTGGATTAAAATAAGTCCGAAATCTATAAATTCCACATCTTTTACAACCATGCAAAAAACCTTTGAAGATATTCAAGATATTGTCAAAGCTGCTGATAATAATCGAGTTAAAATCAAAATTGAAGCAACTGATTCGAATAGTTTTTCTCTCTCGATTGATGAATTAGTTGTTAACTATATATATGAGCTCGGAAATTATACCCTGAAAGCAGAGCAAGCAGGAAGCACTTGGGTGACTTCAATCAATTTAACTATTCCTTTACAATTTGGAACAGATTATCATGAACTTGCTCAGATCGACAGAATATCCGCTTTTAAAATGCAAACTAAAGCATTAATTGATCTTACAGGTCCTGAAGAATGGAGGTCATTTAACTTTATATATGAAATTCTTAATTCTACTTCCGGTCAATGGTCTCCATTTTATATTAATGCAAGTAGCCGTTATCTGAATAAGGATCACCCCATGAATGCTTGGTATGGGGGCTATAAAAATAGTTCAACAGGTGGATTTAGGCATAATGCTACAAGTTTCGAGTTATCTGATGTCTTGAGGTATGATATGATGTATATAATTCGACGGGGTACCTATAATCCATCAGGTTTATGGGGGATAGACGATGGCATAGATTTTGATGGTGAAAATAGAACCATTATGTGGCCATTTATTGATGCAAACAATAATGTGAAAATTCGCATAAATATCACAAATACCAATAAACCTTTTAATTTAACAATTGATAGTTTTGGACTGGGCGTGTTCTACTGGGGAGTATTTGGTAATGATTGGGATAGTAGCTATGTCTATAATTTGGAAACTGATGAATGGGACGAAAATTTAGATAATATTTTAAATCTAAAAATTTTAGACTTTAAAGCAATAAACGGTACGGGTAATGATTCTTTCGATGTAGTAGTTGTCGCCGGATTTGAAACAAGTGGTAGTTGGAGCTCTAGATTAATTCTATTTAACGTTAAAAATCAAACTATAAACGCTCAATGGGATCGCAATAGTAGGGATATAGTCCCGTATAATATTGTGAGTATTACATATTTGAATAATACTCAAAACGGTTGGCTATTAAGCGGTACATTTAACGATCCCTCTACTCTATTTTCTCATAAATACATTCAAAATGCGAACTGGGATAACACAATAACTAATTACGATAACTATACTGATCCAACGATAACTTATAAAGCTACTTCTATAGATATAACAAATCAATGGTCTCAATTCTATGAAGTTCCTGGAACAGTCGAATACAGATGGGGAAAATTGGGTATCATTCTAGGGCAATACGGCGATTATAATGATTACCATGAAAAAATTAAAATTATTAATCCAGATACTTTAGCAACTATTTGTATTATTAATCCGACTAATTTGGACTATTTAGGAAGGTCACAATATTGGACTACCAGAAGAAATGATTTTAGTATGGAAGGTGCCGGATATAAAATAAGATTTTCATACGCGGACTTTACCGGAGATGGTTATTTTGAGCACGTAGCTTTGGCTGAAGGAGGTCGGGTCATTAAAATTTTCAGCGGTACAACCGTCGATCCAGGTGATGCATTTGTCAGTATTGACCTTGAAGAATTAATTGAAGAAGGGGAAGTTAGCGACAAATACAATGAGTGGTCAGAAGAAGTTGACACTTCTTTCAATTTGCCATTCGCATCATGCGGAGATATTAACGATGATCATCGTGAAGATGGAATAGTTGGAATGCAAATGGCCAAGCAAGAATGGGATGAAAGACTGTATTCAAAGGGAGCTGCAGTTCTATGTTTGGACATTACTTCCAGTTCTGGGACCGATTTAGAACTTATTGAATTTGAAAATAGTGGTGATGACAACGATGATGATGATGAGCGAGGTTTTGATAAAGATGCGTGGCAATTAGAGACCTATGATTATGAGTATGAATGGTCTGATGATAGATATGAATATGTCGACTTTATGGAAAATATCGGAGATTTCAATGATGATGGTGAAGATGACATTATTTGCGGTCATCGTACATATACACGTGCCGAAGGTGCCTATATAACCGGTTATATTACCGACTTATTGGATGTCTATAATCAAGAATTGTTATATAGGTTTAATTTAGAGAGCGTTGAAGCAATTTATCCTGTTGGTGATATTACAGGAGATGGAAACAACGAATTCATACTCGCAAGCGGTGAGTCATTTTTCTGCATAAATTCGGAATTTGAAGTCGAATTTAAAAACATTGATGATGATGATGAAATGTCATCGAGTAGATTCACGATCGAATGGGAGACGGAAGGTGATTACGATTATTTTGAGCTAGTGATTAATGATAATAGTTATTGTATTACGGAGTATACGGAATGCAAAGTTTCTCTTGGTCAAGGTGAGAAAAAAGTTCAAATTTTTATGTACGATAAAAGCGGAGTCGTCATAGCTGTAGACGAGGTAAACATTACGGTCCCTGCAGATTATTCAATGTGGGTGTTGACTGTTATAATAGCAGGTATATCTGCAGCCCTTGTGGTAACTTATCGACGGATGAAAAATAAGAATAAGGGGATTGTTCTAATCGATAAAGATAAAAAAATGGAGGAGTTAAAGATATGATTAAAAAAGAGAAGGTTACGGAGAGGAAAACAGATTTTAAATACGAAATCTGGAGTAATGAACTCCAAAAAATCTACGGGAAGAAGGATAAAGCATTTGAAGCTGTAAAAAAAATAAATCTCCGTGTAGAACCCGGAATTCACGGTTTTTTAGGGCCTAACGGAGCAGGTAAAACAACAACCATGAGTATGCTGGTTGGAGCTATTTCTATAACCTCTGGTGAGGCTAAAATAAGAAATGAAGATGCAGGAAGCGTTGCTGCGAGGCGGTTATTTGGGTTCTTACCCCAAGATCCTGTTTTTTACAATCATATGACGGGAGAGGATTACCTAATTTACATGGGAAAGCTAGGAGGATTGCATAAAACAGAAGCAAGGAAGAGAGCTCAAGAGCTATGTGCGTATTTTGATATTTTCGACGATAGAGTCCGGCCTATAGGGGAATATTCTGGGGGTATGAAACAAAAAATCGGGATTGCAGCGGCACTTATTCACAAACCAAAATTATTAATTTTAGATGAACCAACGGCCAATTTGGATCCAATAGGACGTGCAAGTATAATAGAAAAAATCAAGGAAATTTCTAAAACAGTAAGTGTATTTGTATCTAGCCACATACTATCCGAAATTGAACAGATGTGCGATCGGGTAACTATGATTAATAACGGTGAAATCGTTATTTCAGATACGTTAAAAAATATCAAGAAGAAATATATCGGAAACACTTATCAATTAGACACTAATAAAAACCAGGAAATTTTACAATCCCTAGAAAAGAAGGATTATGTGCAAAAAGCCTGGATAAAAGAGGAAGACGAAACAGTTCAAGTAATTCCTAAAGATGCTGACAGACTACAGACGGAGATACCTAAGTTAATATTAGATAATAAAGCGATAATGTATAGTTTCCATATACCCGAGGTGTCACTACAGGATATATTTATGGAAGTATATGCTTTGGGAGGGAGTAAAAAATGAGCTTAGAAACGATTAAAAAAAAGACAAAATCTCTATTCTTAAGAGTAAAATCAGAAACTGTGGAGAATGAAGCATTCAGAAATATGCTAATATTAACTATAAAGACCTATCAAGATTTAACATCACTTAAGAAATTTTTAATTTCGTTAGTTGGGATGATGTTATTTCCGATCATCTTCCTTTCATTCGAAACGACCATTGATTATAATTCAATTTCTGTTCAACACGCTGCAGCAGCCATAAGCATCCAAATAATATTCCCTATGTTCTTTTGGACTTTAGGAATCGCTTTCATCTGCATTATTGGTACTAGCGGAGCGTCTCTTATTGCAGAAGAGGTTCATTCGGGAACCATGTTGATTTTAGTAAGTAAGCCAATTCGCCGAATAAAAATATTTCTGGGAAAATTTCTTGGATTATTCTTATATGGGGCAGTTTTAAGTTTTTGTGCGGTATTTCTATTAGGTTGGATAGCTGTGCTGAGATATTCTGCCAATCTACTTCACTTTTTTGCATTGATGCCATTTTTATTGGCATCCTATCTATATTCATTAGTTCTTTTGCTTATATTTTGTAGTATTACACTGGCTCTTTCATCAATCATGGATCGCCCAAGAAATGCTGCATTAGGGGTTTTATTCTTGGTTATTTTTTCTTTCATAGGAATGATGGTTCTTAAGATGTTCATTGCAGATTATTACGAAGATTATTATTTATATCATATCGATCTCGGTTATCATTTATCAAACATCTATATATCCTTTTTAGAGGCATTTAATGCAATTCCTTTAGTAGCAGAGTGGCAGCAGTGGTTTGCTATGACGACTGGCGTATATGAAACTGCGTCACCTACGGATCCCGATCAAGATATAAATCCTGGGGGAATGATAAGGACAGATTATTATCTACCGATCTTCTCCTTACTAATATGGATTGGTATTGCTATTGGTCTTTTAGCTTATGGCTTGTTTAGTTTAAAGAACAGAGAGATTTCGGTTTAAAACGGAAAAATTCTAAATTTAATAAATATCCTTTTTTTTTTATTATTTCTTATATTCAAGCAATAAGAGCTCTTTTTATTAAATCAAATATTAAAGATATTGATGATTAGCCATAAAGATGAAAGGTCATATGTTCAAAAAAGGTTGTACATTTATCATTTCTTAAATGACGGGATTACCTTTGTATTACCAGTTCTAATGGTTAGTTTATATTTTGAATTTAACTTAAATTGGTTCCAAATTGGGTTAATTTTTGCCTTTAATTCTCTGGCGACAATAATCTTTCAATTAATTGTGGGTTATTTCACAGATCAAAATAATAATAAAACTTTAATGTTATTTGGGTTGTTTTTATTAGCTTTATCATCCTTTTTAATGATAATTTCATTTGATTTTGTTAGTTTACTGATTTTTGCCACTATATCTGGAATTGCTTTGGCTTTTCAGCATTCTATCGCCTATGCGACGACGAGTAGAATGTATCAAGAGAAAAATGATATTATGATTGGTCGTCAAGGAGCAGCGGGAGATTTGGGCAAGTGCATTGCGGTTTTTTCATCTGCTTTACTTTTAATCTTCTTTAGTTCATGGAAATTAGTGTTGTTAATTTGGGCATTCATCTGTTTGCTGATTTTCATAGTTATTACGATTAATTTCCGTAATATAACCTTTGAAGAATATTATAATCATGATAGTGTGAATGAGATCAAGGTACCTAATAAAGTTGAGAAAGAACTCCGGAAAATATTAGTTATTTTGGTATTTATTATCTATATCCTCTTTTTGGCAATATATTCATTGTTAATAATTAATCTGGCAATCTATTTAAGAGTAGAAAAAACGGGCATCGTTTCGGAATACTCTGGATTAATTATGGGATATACCTTAATTTTCGGTGTCATTGGGGCGTATTTTTCAGGTAGTATGAAAAAGAAATATGGAATGACAAATTCTCTAATTTTTTTCAGTATTTTAATGATAGGGGTGGTAATAATATACATCCTTTTAGATACAAGTGATTTGATAATAAATTTATTATTTTATGCTCTGCTTGGATTTTTATTATTTTTGCTATATCCCCAATTACTTGCTGCCATAAATGATTGTTTTCATCATAAAAAAATTGGATTTGGATATGGCATAGTTCTAAGTTGTGGATGGCTTGGAAATTTTATTGGATTCTTAATTGGTGGATATTTCGCTAATCTTTATTCAGCTAATATGTTTTTCATCATTAGTATTATTTTTTTTGTCATGGTAATTGTTTTATCCCTAATAATAAAGATAAATCATAAGATATAATTCCTTAAATTATACCATGTGTGCAAATGCATCTATTATCATTATTTATATGATCAATTATATGGCATTTCTTAAAGTTTGCCGTATTTATCATTATTAATAAAAGTTAATTTCAAATAACAAAAAAAGAAAACAAAAAGCGATTTTATGAGACAAAAACTAGATTTAAACATTCCTAAATATAAGATATTTGATTTTCATAGGCATATATCAAATTTGAGCGAATTCGAACAAAATTTAACTGAATTTAATATAGATAAATTTTGTTTAATGCCCACTACGATAGAAAACGATTTTGAAAATATTTCTTCTTATATTGAAAATATTAAACCGTATTATGAAAAATACAAAGATAGAGCGCTGATTTTTGGAGCATTAGATTTCTCAAATGATTACAATTATAATAGAGAGCTATTAGAAAAACAAAAAAAAAATATAAATATAAGAGGTATAAAACTGCACCCTGACCAAGGATTTGAGCTAACTAAGAAATTTTTAAAACCGTACTTCCACGCAATATCTGATGTATTTGGTTATAAGATACCCATTTATGTTCATACGGATTGGCCATTGAAAGAAGAACAGAGGTATGCTCCAGATAGTATAAAAAATACTTTTGACAAAATAGTTGCTAATTTTTCAGATTTTAACTTTATAATGGGACATGCAGGAGGTTCAGGTGCGTACTTAAACGTGTGGAAAAGCTGTAAAAAATTTCCTAATGTGTATCTGGAAACTTCAATGTCTCCAGTAACCTCACCTTTGGAGGAAGTTATATGGAAAATAGGTCCCCAAAAATTGCTATTTGGGAGTAATTACCCTTATTGCGCAACAAGCATAGAACTTGTAAAATTACAAAGTCTCTATAAAATATCCGAAGAAGATATAAGGATGGCTCTAGAATCAAATGCGGAGGTGTTATTTTCAAAATGATAATCTATAAAGATGAGGAATACCGTTTATGGGATGCCCATTCTCACTTTTCCAATTTGGTGGCAAGACCATTGAAATCTTTTCTGAAAGCTTTAGCAATCTATGAGATAATGGATTTAATTTTCGCGAATTGGCAAAGGTTCAAAAGCATATCTGAGGACAGAACAGAGAAGAACGTGTATCTATATAAGTTAATATTAGATTTTTATCAAATTGATAAGGCAATTCACTTACCCGTTTTTAAAATGGATAGAAAACTAAGTTATAGAATGAACGAGTTATTTCCCCAAAAACTTTTTGGATTTGGTTATATTAATCCGAGGTCAAAAAAACTTGATCAGGACCTTCAAGATCTTGTTGATCATAAGGTATATGGCATTAAAATACACCCAGATATTATGAAATTTACTTTTAAGACAGCTCAAGAAGAACTTATAAAAATTCTTCGATTTTGTGGCGAAAATAAAATTATCGTATTATCTCATACAGGGAGTCATTCAACACTTAAGAACTTAACACCCATTTTAAAGAAAAGTGAAGAATCGGTTTTTATTATAGGGCATTCAGGATTATGTCCTCAAGTTTCAGATGCTCTTCAAGTGGCAAAGGAGTGTCCTAATTCGTATTTAGAAATGTCGGGTAATCCATATACTTACAAATTCATAGAAGCCATAAAAGATCCTGACATCGGTGTGGAAAGAATATTGTTTGGCACAGATATTCCTAGCTTACATCCTAGGGTTGAAATTCAGAAAGTCTTAGCACTTCCAATCTCAACAGAAGAAAAACGACTTATATTCTCCTACAATCTAGAAAGAGTAATGAGAGATTTCTTAAAGGATAAGTTTAAAATATAACAACTAACAAAAAATAAAAAAAAGGATAAAAATTTATAGCCCTAATTCGGCTAATTTTTCTTTATTTATTCTTACTTTTTCGTTGTTGAGGTCATATAATTTCCAAAAGGTCAAAGTTGATATGAGAATGAAGATCATTGGAAATAAGGCAAGATGCATTTGTATTCCCCAAATGGCCTCGGCAGATTGCACTTCCACATTCTCATTAAATCCTGTGAGAGTATGCACAATTGCAAAGGTTAATGCTTGCGCAACTATAGAAAAACGGCCAAAAAAGGCTCTCACTCCATAGGTTATGCCTTCAGATCGTTTCCCAGTTCGTATGACTTGCTCATCAATGACATCCCCTAATACCGGATCCAGCAATATCCAAAAGCCTCCGAGACCAAAACCCCATATAAGGATTGCAAATACAAACAAATAATAATCCGTAATAAAAATGAGGGGTGCAGTAACTACGGTCATTATGGCCCCTGCAAGAATAATCGATTTTCGGTTATCATTAATTTTGTGTCCAATAACTATCCATACTGGGAAAGAGATTAGTGAACCGACAAGAAAGCCTACCATTACTAATGTTATGGCTTCAGCTTCCATTCTAAAAATATAACGCACTAAATAGGGAATAGAAGCAATCATGCAGGCCGTCATGGATTGATATAATACAAAGGCAATGAAATAGGCTACAAAATTCTTTTGTTTGATCTGTGTTATCATCGTCTTGAAAAAGGGGTCCCTCTCTGGTTCCTCTAACGTTTTTGCAAGGTAAAGATCAACGTAGACTTGATCATCTCGAACGCCAGGGATTGCTAAAGATAATGCAATTAATCCTATTATTATGACAACAATAGCTTGTATGAAGTAGGAATTTACATCGCCAAATGTTATAAATAAAGGTGGTATAACAGCTCCTAATACAATGCCAAAAACAGAGATCATGATTCCTAGTCCTGCAGCAGTTCTGCGTTCCTTAACTGAACGAAACTTATCTGGAAACAGTGCGTAGAAATTGACCATATAAATGGATTGGAAAGTATCATACAAACATGTTGCGAGTAGTATCCACAAAAATATCAACAACGCTCCTTTTACTGGATCTTGATTTGGGGGAGTATATAAGAGAATATAACAAATAATCCATGGAATCCCTCCAAAAAGAATAAATGGAAAGCGTCGACCCCATTTCTTAGTAAACTTAAATGGTCTATCTGTGAGGTAGCCAATAATGGGATCATTAATCGCATTATATATGGCAAAAATTATGAATCCAAGTCCAATTAACCATACATTCAATTTAATTTCAGTTTCGTAAAAAAAGAACACGTACGCTCCAAACGCCATAGTCAAAAACTCATCATTAAACCGTCCAAACCCGTTCGAAAAATAGACGAGTTTAGAGTGTTTTACTTCAGTTTCGGATTTATTCATTTTTAAGACCGTGTTATTTTAGTTTTGACTAAAATTTGTAGTAATTTAATTTTAATATTGAATATTCTAACTTATATAATTTATTTAAAATTCATGTTGAAACATCATATTTTATGAAGAGAGATGGTAATATAGACTCAAAATGGATCAAGAATATTTAAATGAATAATTCATAGGAATAAGCTCTTATAGAAATACTTAAAAAAATTAAAAATCAAATTTTTTTCATTATTTTTGAACTTTATTCGAGTAATAAGCTATTAATCAAATTTATATAGTTTTTATTCACATAATTATATATATGGTTCAATTAGATGACAAAGATAGAGAAATTCTTACCATTCTACAAGAAAACTATAGAATTTCTTACAAAGATTTAGGTCGAAAGGTGAATATGGCAGCCAGTTCAGTGCATAACAGGGTTCAAAACATGATCAAATCAGGAGTAATAAAAGAGTTTGATACAATTATTGATCCCTTTAAAGTTGGTTTCGACACCATTGCTATCATAGGCCTTTCTGTGGATCCTTTAAAATTGAATGAAATTGCCGAAAAAATTGCCACTTATGATGAAGTTCAATTAGTCGCTACAACTACGGGAGATCATGATATTATAGTAAGAGTGATTGAAAAAAACGAGAAGGATCTGTGGCGATTTATAAATAATAATATCAAAACCATAGAAGGAGTAAGATCCCAAATGGATGCATCAAGCTATATAGACGTTTTTAAAATGACCCATAAGATAAGTCTAAAGTAGGATAAGTTATGAAATTTTAATTTAAATCAATTTTTATAGGGAGAATAATAGTTTTAAAAAAAAGTTCGGAGGGAGTGATGAATTATTCTTTATTGGATTATTTTTTTTAGTATTTTAGGGAGTATTGGGGCAATATTAGCAGCAGTAGCTTTCATTGAACTAGGGGAGTTTGTTCAAAAATCACTTGTTTCAATTTTGGTTGCCTATGCAACGGGAACTTTACTAGCAGCAGCTACACTCGGAATGCTCCCTACAGCAATAACAAGAGCTAAGGATGGGCTACAAATAGTAATGATATTTTTCTTAGGAGGTATTTTGTTTTTCTTCATCTTGGAGAAATTAGTTATATGGCGTCACTGTCATGATATTGAATGTGAGGTTACCCATTCTGCTGCTGGACCTATAATTCTTATTGGAGATGCATTCCATAATCTTATTGATGGCGTTGTAATTGCCGCAGCCTTTCTTGTTAATTTTCATATTGGTATTGCTGTAAGTTTATCTGTAATTGCTCATGAGATTCCCCAAGAAATAGGCGATCTTGCTGTCCTTATCGATAAAGGTTATTCGAAAAAGAAAGCCTTTTTCTATAACTCCTTATCTGGTTCAACAACGATCCCGGCAGCCATTCTTGGTTATTTTATTTTAGATATTATCTCTGAAGCTATACCTTTTGTGTTGGCAATTTCTGCTGCAAGTTTTATTTATATTGCTTTATCAGATTTAACTCCAGAACTTCATCAGAAAGTAGGATTGAAATATAGCTTAAGACAATTATTTTTAATTTTAGCTGGAATTGGAACTATGCTATTTATATTTTCATTAAAATAACAAGTATATTACCTTCAATTTTTTTTACTATATATATTCTAAATATGAGTTCTAGTAAAATTGGGAGTATGAATATTATTCTTAGATGAAGTGTTGTCTCGAATATTCATCAGATATAATAATTAATCCTAGAATGATATTCGACAGATTTATATGCGATTATTCATATATGAATAATGGAAATTACCCATTTATTGTTAATATTGAAGAATAGTTAAATTGAATCCTGTTCGATAGAATGAATAGCTATCATAAGGAAATAAATATGGAAGAATTTTCGGAAAAAATTCTTGAAAAAAATGAAAATTTAGATTCTAATAATTGCCAAAGGGTGCAAAATTTTGGCAATAGACTTCGAAATTATTTTTATGGGTAAACTTCCTTCTGAACCAAAGATAGGTCAACAGGGTGCAAAATGGTCAAGAATCAATTTAATAAATTTGTAGATAACCTTCAAAAAGAAGTTATAGAAAAAGAAATTGAAGATTATAATGAATATATTGTGCAATTATTTCATAATCCAAAGAACTGGGGGAGGCTACCTGAGAATGAAATCTCTATTTCGCAATCTTATACAGGGCCCTGTAGAGATACAATGTGGTTTTTCTTGAATATTAACGATGGAGTAATTGAAAAAGCAAATTTCATTACTGACGGCTGTGGGGCTTCGGTCGCAACAGCCAGCCAAACTACATTACTAATTGAGGGTAAATCCTTGGAATTTGCAGAAAAACTAAAATCTAAAGATATAGACGAAGCTCTAAAAGGATTACCAGAAGATCATAAACATTGTGCAGAATTGGCAGTAAGAACTTTAAAGCGCGCAATTAAGAAATATAAAGATAAGATATAATACTTAAGTTATAAAAAGATGAAAAATCAATGCCAATGAGCTGTTGTCATTATAGTTATTACCCAATCATAATAAAAAGTGATAATAAAAAGAACATTAATCAAAAAAATAAGAAGAGGTCATAGTTAAAGATGAAGTTCTGTCCAGATTGTGAGAATATTTTACTACCTAAAGGTGATAAGCTCTACTGTAAAATTTGTGATTTATATTTTAAGTTAGATTTTATTGATAAAGATGATTATGTCTTGGAAAAAATAATATGCCATAATGAAAAAGAATTTACTCCTCTTATAACTAAAGCCCCGTTAGAAGAAGACCGGATTACTGATGAAGATAGAAAGGCTCATGAAGATTATTTTACTTCCTGAAAATGGTTAAGCATATAAAATTTAATAAATATTGTCAGAGTTCAGAATTATTTGAGTAATAAGAGTTTATATTATTATGGAATCAATGGTTCTAAGAAGGGCAAAATTATTGTTGACCTATCTTCTAAATGATGAAAGTGGTGCGAATTACTCTATATAATCTTAGAGAAATTTCGAGATGATGGTGTAATAGACTTAAAACAAATTAATTTCGATGAAAATTGCAAACTAGCTAAGGATGAATGTATTTTAAAATGAACTAAAAGAAATAAGAACACCAAAAATCCAACAATAAACGATGTTTTGATTATTAACCATTGTCTTTTTGATTTTTATTAATACTTGGAACTACTTTCTGACTATTTTTGTTCCACATTTTGGACAAGTCTGTTGATAACACGGCATTCCGATTTGATGTTTAACTTCCTTACCACAATTTGGACAGACACATAATCCATCGGGTCCTGCAGCTTTAGAACCCCCCATTCTTCCTCTTCCTCCACCACTTCTTCTACCTCGACCACTCAAAACTTAATACCTCCAATCATGATTTTTTTTTATTTAATATATATTTATTACATAGTCTCTTTCCTGATTTCGTTTATCTTATCAGACCTATCAGGTAAGTTGATATCTTATTCTTAATTTGTGTATTCTACAAGTAATTCGCGAATGCTGATGGTATAAAATTTTCCCTTTTAATACAGTATTTTTTAGCAAATAATCAGATAAAATCAATTACAGAATGATCCAATCTTGATTATTCATTTTTTGTGTCTGACTTAGACTAATAATTTGTTTACTAAGTCTTTGAACATTTTTCAAGGCTTCTTCATCCTTTGAAACATCATTTTCATGGAAACCAAATCCGAGGACTCCTGCTAATTTATTCATTTTTAGTCTTGATAAATATCCTTCCATCTCGTTTAGTCCAGAGCCAATATCACGTCGCCCAACAATAATATAACTTCCTATTTTATCTTTTAGTTGCCCTTTTCTTAAATGCCAAGTTCTTTCCATAAAAGCTCTCATTAATGAAGTTACACCCCCCATAAAGATAGGACTCGATAAAATAATCACCTGGGCCTCCCTAAGCTTATCATAGAGAATTTGCATGTCGTCTTTAATGGAACAGGCATCGTTATCCATACAATAATAACATTCTTTGCAAGAGTTTATGGTGTAATCTTTTAAAAAAATTTTCTCTATTTTAAAATTATCTTTTAGCAAATCTAAAAGCTTATTTGTTAAAAATGCTGTATTTCCGTTTTCTCTCGGTGATCCAATAATTGCAAATACGTTATTCTTTTCCATATTACTCATAGATTTTTTTATTTTATTTTGAATAATTATTCACTACTAGATGATCAATTATTAGATATAAATATACTATTTAAGCATTATGAATAATCATCCAGTATATTCGTTTGTATCTTCCTCATATTGTTTAGTTGTTATGTCAATCATAATTTACTTAACTTCTAATAATTTCTACGTTTACATACTTCTTCTCTTCAGGAACACCCTTTAGAACATCTATAAAACCTAGTATGATATTATTGAGTACATTACTCATTATTTCATTTAATGGGACCTCTTTATCATCAACCAATAACTTTACTTTTTGCATTATTATCAATTCCTTATTTTTTATTATCTAAGTAGAAATAAATAATGGGAGTAAATAAAAGAGCATTATATTTTTATGACCACTTTTATTTACTCTCTTTCTTTCTATAATTTCCTAATGGATCACTAAAACGTTTAGCTCTCCTAGGGGATACTCTAGCGTAATAATTAGTATTGAAAAAAGATTGCAGTTACTCGCTGAATTAGAAGAAAACGAGTATATAGAAATAAAGAAATGTTGACAGATTAGATATACTCATCTCAAATTCAGAAAAAAAACATTAAAAGAAATCTAATTTCAAGAATTGAAATATTTTAAATTTTTTTTTTATGCTTTTTATATTTGCAATTATGAATGAAGCAAGCCAAACGTTAAATTTGTAAATGAACGAAAAAAAATAAGTTCTAAACAGTTCATTAAGGTAAGTGATAAAACTATTAGGTCCTTTTATAAAAAATATTTCAATATGTTGGTTTCACATTGTAAAAAAGCGTAATCTTTTTTTTGTAATTTGAATTTTTGTTAAATATTCGATAAAATAAAAATTCTATTAATTAATATTTATGCCGAGTAATTTTCTGAAGTTCTTCTCTCCGTTTGTTAGAGTTATGCCGGAAATCAAAAATCCGCAGAGAGAAGTATCTTTCAAAGAAAAGTTTGTTTGGACTGCCATTGTACTCGTAATTTATTTGATTATGTCCAATATCCCTTTATATGGTGTTGAACTCCAAAATTCAACAGATTATTTTTATTGGCTAAGAGTAATTCTGGCAAGCCAGAGAGGAACTTTAACCGAATTGGGAATAGGACCAATTGTGACTTCCGGATTAATCATGCAGTTGCTACTTGGTTCCAAAATGATTAATGTTGACATGAGCGACCCCTATGACCGGTCATTGTTCAGTGGAACTCAAAAAGTCGTATCAATTTTCCTAACAGCTTTTAACACGATTGCTTATTTGCTTGGGGGAGCATTTGGACCTCCTGAGACTTTAGGGTTAGAAAATATGGTTCTCATTTTTCTCCAACTAATGTTCGCTGGAGTAATAATTGTCTTACTTGATGAGCTACTCCAAAAAGGATGGGGGCTCGGTAGTGGAGTTTCTTTGTTTATTGCTGCCGGGGTTGCGGGTCAAATCTTTTGGAACACGTTTAGCTTTATTGAAGCTCCTGATGAGGCTCGCTTGCCAAGAGGTATAATTATTGCCATATTTTATGTACTATTCGATGATGATCCTGACACGAATATACAGGATCTCTGGGTTCGGGGACAATTACCAAGTATATTAGGATTAATTACTACATTCATTATTTTTTCATTAGCTGTATGGTTCGAGGCGACACGTGTGGAGATACCGTTACAATATAAAGGTTATAGAGGCTTCAAAGGTAAATATCCAATGAAATTAATGTATGTTTCTAATATTCCAGTTATTTTAGTAAACGCTCTATATGCCAACATCCTTTTCTTTGGTCAAATCCTAGCTGGACCTGACTCACAATTGCGAGGACAAGGATATGACTTTTGGTTGGATTTAATTGGAACATTTGAATATCAAAGTACCGGAAGTACAGGAGGATATCTTGTCCCATCTTCAGGATTGATTTACATTCTCTCGCCGCCTCAAGGTATAGAAGCCCTTTTGGATGATCCGTTGCGAGCAGTTATATATCTTTTTATATTGATAATACTCTGTATATATCTGGGAAAAATATGGGTCGAAGTCTCGGGTCTAGCACCTAGAGATATAGCAGATCAAATTATAGACTCAGGAATGCAAGTACCTGGTTTTAGAAGTTCTTCAAAGATTATTGAACGTATATTAAAAAGATATATACCTACCCTTACTATTCTTAACGGGATAATAATTGCAATTTTAAGTTTCACAGCCGACAGTTTGGGTGCATTGACATCAGGTACCGGACTTCTTATTTCGATAGGAATTACTCATCAGTATGCTGAAACGATTTCGAAAGAGGTTGCCGCTGAGCAATATCCCTCAATGAGAGGCTTCCTTGGCTTAGATTAAGGATTCGAACGTCCTAATATAAGTTTTAAATTTTTCTTTTATTTAATTGTAAATTATAATCGATCAAGATTTAGATATTAATTCAATCAGAATTAACATACATAAAAAATCAATTTGGCGAAAAAATAATATATTGGTTTAAAAAAGTAATTTTCCTTAAACATTAAATTCGTAATCAAGAATTTTTCTTGAGTTGCTTCATAATCTAAACTAATGATGCCCGAATATTTATCATACATGAATTCATCAGTGTTGAAGATAGTAAATTCTCTCTGCTCTATATTATGCACCATAGTCTGTGAGGCAACTCCATACATGGAACCAAAAATAGGGATACCTTGTAAATATGCATATTCATCATCGGTCTGGAACTCCTCTCCTAAATCTTTGCAAGAAATCAGGTATGCTTTTATTACGGGGATGTCATATGAATGGAATGGGTGCTATATTTAGGCAATAACGGAATGTCTGAACCCTCATCAGCCCAGATTTTAAAAATGGTATGATATTCATCCTTTAACCTGCTCTAATAGGCTTCTTCGGACACGATAATCGGGTAATCCTCATAAAATTCGGGAATCGGGGTGTGTATATCAGAACTGGTGAACGTGAGGATCGGATAATATATTACTTTTCCAAACTATTAAAAAAAAAGAGATAAAAATAGATCCAAGATTATCCATTTTCTGCCTTAGTCTTAAAATCAATTTTTAACCGTAAATAATCTGAAGTCTATTTACTCGATTTTATAAAGTCAATACTTTTAAAAAAGTGTAAAAAATTTATTAAGCAAAAGTTAATATAATAACACATAAAGTTGTTTAAATTCATAAATAGTTGAAGGTTAATAAAATGGGTTTGTTAGTGGTCTTTCAAGATTCGGGTTGGATGAATACTCCTCCAGGTTCAATGTGGTTTATCTTATTATTATCTTTAATTATTTCTATTGTAAGTGTTATCCTTACGAAGTTATTAATTGATACAAAAGAAATGGATAGAAAGCAAAAGCAGATAAAAGCTCATAATGAAGAGAAGAAAAAAATCATAGAACTCGCAAAGATAGATGTAGACAGATACCGTAAAGCTCGGAAAAAATGGGAAAGAAGAGATGTCATGTTGAAAAAAACCCAACAGGGGATGGCAATGGACAGAATGAAACCTACATTAATTACGTTTTTGCCCATGATCATAATTTTTGCAGTTCTGAGAGGAATTTATACGAATGCCCCTGTGGCTGCCACACCGATGAATCCTTTATTTTACGGTCTTTTACAATGGCCAATTGGTATGGGAATAGCAGATGAAAGTTTATGGATTGGCGACGCAGCTTGGCTTAATTTTACTGCATGGTATTTTATTTGTTCATTAGGTATTAATACGCTACTTCAGAGAATATTAGGATTACAAACTCAAGCCTCAGGTGGAATGGAACAAATGTTTACAGGACAACAAACTGCAACATCGGAGTTTCCAGATGTTTAATCGTCGGCAACTGCTGAATAAAATAACCTAATCAATTTTTTCTACATTATTTATTTTATATACAATAATTTTTTATGTTCAATTTTTTTTTAGATCACCAGCATTATTGAAGAGTACCTCTTTTAAGAAACGGTGGATATAAATGGATTTAAACTGGTCCGATATTAAATCAAAGACGATGTCTATTAATGATTATTTAAAGATTTTTAAAGAAAAGACCGAAATCATTAAAAATTATGAGAAATATAAACCAAAGACGAAACATCTAGAACATATTAAAGATTTTATAGCAAAAAAGCATATAAAATTGAAAATCTTGGCAATGGGAGCAGATTGGTGTCATGATTGTGCTGAACAAGTACCGAATATGATAAAAATAGTAAAAAAATTAGGAAATGAGCACATTAATATGTTTATTTTATACGGAATAAAAGTCAATGCCTTTCGAAAAAAAGGTGAAATCTTATGGGATAAGCGACATTCTCCTCCAGAAGCAGTAGATCCTAATTTTAGTTTAGACGCGATTCCCACGTTCTTCATTTTCAAAGAAAATGAACTAATTGGTCGTATTGTAGAGCATCCAAAAAAGTTTTCTACGCTTGAAAGAGATCTCTGTAATATTTTAAGGAAGTGCTTATAGAAACTTTTTATAACCTTTTTTAAACTCATTCATAATCTACTTTCACTTAATCCATAAATGTTTACCGATGTAACTCTCTATTTTTTTCTCTCATTAAAAGTTCTTGAAGCGAATGAGAGGATAGTTCAAATCTCAGTGAGGTTTTAATAGGCATTTTTAAAAATATAATTACTATTTGAAAGAAATTTTCTTGTTGGATTACTATGGTAAGGTGTAATAAATGTAAGAAAGAAATTAAGAAAAACCAAATAAATAAGGTTTTTCAGTTAGTATTAGGGAATATGGATAACGGCAATTTTTATGGAAGTGAAATTCTCTTTTACCACGTTAAAGAATTAACTAACCCATATTCAATGAGGACGAAGTAAATTACCCATAACAAAATTTTTTTTTTGTTATCTTAATTTTTAAGAAAGCACTCTTTTTTCTAATGAATTATGTTAAGTATAAGAGCGCAACGGGAGGGAATTTCGTATTCCAAGAAAATTGGAACAATACTTCGAACCCCCGAGTGCGAAGCACACCAGCTTTCTGGGAGAGAATTCCACTCCAAGCTGGCGCCGTACCAGGCTAGGCTACCGTTGCTTAATAAATAAAAAAATAAAAATATTGTTAACTTATAGAAGTTGTTCTATAAAGTTATTTTAGAGGGATTGAAACAGTTTGATTCATTATTTTAGCTTTTTTAGCTTTTTTAATGGCCGCTTCAACTGCGCTATGGTCAGCACCTTTTTGAATTTCTATTACGTCTGTCGTTGGTTCGATGTGTTTATAGTTAACTCTTCTTCGTCGAACAGTTAATCCATCGACAAGCAAATAATTTTTATCAATCACGTCAACAATGACGCAGTAGCTTCCTGCTTCGCGTCCCATGGTTTTTATACATATCCTTCCTATATCGTAAATACTCATAATTTGTCACCAAATTATTTTTAGTGAATTTATCCTTGCTGAATTTTTTAAAGAGTCCAGTAAAGATAAATGAAATATGTTAGATTAAAGAAATTAAACTAAAAATAAATTTTTTGTGATTTTCACAAATTAGCTTTTTTTCAAATTTTTATCTTTGATGATTTGAAGGAGATTTTGTAAAACTTGTTCAATAGTAAGTCCTTCAGTGCCTAGAATGATATCATGAATTTCTTTAATATTTGTAAAATTACTTAAATCAATATTATAGAGAAGTTTAAATCGTTCTAGCTCAGATGTTTCCCTTAAAATGGTTTCTTTCATGCTTTCTTCAAATGGTCTCTCATCCCTTGAAGCGATTCTTTTCACTCGGGTTTCAAGTGGGCATGTAAGGTGTATTCTAAGATCTGCGATACCCTTAAGTAAATGTCCGCTCAATTGACTATCAATAATTACATTTCCTTCTTTTGCAACTTCTACCACTTTATCATCTAAGGCGTTATCAATTTCAGGGTGATCTTCAACGTATTTAGTAAACTCTTCTAAGGTCATATCCATTTCGATTGCCAGATCTCGAAAAGCTTGGCCAGTTGAGTAGTATTTAATCCCAAGGGCTTCAGCAATTAATTTAGCTATAGTGGATTTACCAGTACCATGTAGACCAGAAATGCTTAAAATCATAGGTTTAATTAATCCTTTATTGATTAAAATTATGATGATAAATATTAAATAAAAACATATAGAATCTAGTAAAATGTAATGAATTAACAGTGATATAACAAGTTTTAAAATCTTATTGATTCCAAATCGATTCTCTTATTAAGTTTCTAAGGCATATCGCACAATAACGTCCACTTTCTAATCTGTTAGGTCTTCGAGACGCCTTGTTAGTGTTCCTTATTTTAGCAGGTCTAAGTCTTGGGATTGAAGAAATGGGTTTTTTACATATAGCACAATGGCTTTTTTTAGGTTTTCTTCTGGAATAATGTGTATTATTGATATTCCCTGGCGTTCTTATTGTTTTTCGTGCTTGAGAATGGGATCTTAAACCTGGTCGCGGCATAAAAATTTATACTCCATGAGGTAAACTTAATTTTAATAGAATTGTTTGCTAAAGTAATATTTCTTAAAAGAATAAACAAAATATTAATTTTATGATTTTACCTACGGATTTAGATTTAACTTGCGTTGAAATTCTTTGAAGATGTGATATAGTTTATCTCCTATAATCTCTCTAAATTTTTTATTTTTGATAAGATTTTGGGGATTTTTAATGACATGATCATAAATTTCATTAATTTCAAATCGGATCGTATCTAAACCCGGAAATCTCTTTATATTACCTTTTAATTCTTTAAACAGTTTTAAAATTAAGTCCCTACTAGTAAGCCCTTCCAATTTTAGGGCATCCATTAAAGTAATAAAAGAAGTGGTTATTTCTGAAGTGATTCCGGGTAATTCTAATATTGAATCCCTCAGATGATTATTAAAATGAGAGATTTTTTCACTCCCAATCTCAAGAATCTCTTCTGAAGAACTAAAATCATAGATTTCATTAAATATTTTAACTGCTCTGTTATATTGCTCTATAAAGTTCATATAGATTAATACTTCAGAGAGGGAGATCTTTTTTTCATTAAAATATAACTTGATTTTTAAGAGCCCTTTCATTGCGTTTTTGATGGCTTTTCTAAAGAAATTCTCATTTATAATACCTTCTAGATATTTTTCATAGAGGTTATTTATTGAAGTGACTAATGCATATAATTCAGATTCTATATCAGAAAGTTTCGTATTATTGTCCATTAATATAAGTAGTATTTTGAGATTAAAATAACAAAATATTATTTGAATATTAAGATGAAAAAGGCAAGTTTATATTCCAAACAAAGTAGGCCGTAAAAAGTAGAAAAATATAGAAACAATGATTCCAATCGCTAAGGACGATACTAATACTCGAGTTGTAGATGAGTTGCTGAGTTCTCTAATACCTATTGTCATTAAAATAGGCACCCATACTGCAATTGTAATTGCATCTATCACATCTAACACCGCCCACACAGGGGAACTGAACATCGCATTGAAAATCGAGTCATCAAACTCAGAACTATCGATATCTACCTCTACCGTAGGAAATGCGACTAGAATTATTAGGATTTTTATAAGATTTACTAATAAGAATGGCGCAAAAGCACACATGAGCATTTTATATTTATATGCCGCTTGTTTTTGTAATAACGTGCCACTTTTATAGATACTAAATGGACTCATATCTGATTCTTTGTATTTCTCTTTTTTCTCTTTTCCAAATCGATCTTCTAATTTTTCTGAAAACCCGACAGCATAATTAGCTGCGAAAGTAAATAGCCAGATTAGAATGATATAAAAAACTGCTTGAAATAGAAAACCAAATATTAAGAAAGTTAAAAAAGTGGCAAAACCATAAGGAAATAATAAAGGTGAATAGGGATTAATGGGGTCTCCATCAATAGAAACGAATCTAAAATGAGAGAGGAAAGCCAATCCCATAAGTCCCCAAAGGATAGAGTTGAAAAGTAATATATAATAGCCTGGAGCTCGAGACCTCTTATGATTAATATCCCAGAAGGCTCGAGATGGATCTATGAAAAGGTATATGATATTTAAATACCATGGATTGGGACTGACCCATTCGCTTTCAATTCTTTGGAAAATCTTTTGAAAATATGGAAGATTTTCGATTTTTTCAATTCTTAATCTTTTTCCACAGAAGGAACATGAAAATGCTTCAGCTCTATTTTCATTACCGCATCGAGGACATTTTATTAAGCTTTCAGCCATTTTTATCAATCCTATTTAAATCCAATAACTAGTTTTCTAGTTTTTTAGTAATAATAACATAACACAGAATTTATTTAAAAATTGGTATTAGTTTTCAATTTTTAACATAATAATAATTCAAGATAAACTTAAAAATATTCTATTATAAAGCCATTTTTTTCTTTTACAATTCTATATTCTCGATTGGCAAATAATTGAATTAATTCTAAATTAGTTCTTGTATGGCTAGTAATTTCTAGTACCTTTATACTTGAAGGCGCTCCGATATAGGCCATTAACGGGATTAGTTGATCACTGAGATAATTATCGACAGGAATATTGTGTTGAATATATTTTACAATTTCATTTGCAGCCATACCACCGAGTTTTTCTGAAGTTAATCCTTTTTCACCTAATAGAGTTCCTGTAGAGATTATGGCCCCTGTATCAGATTCTGACCACAAGGAGAGCCCAATTCCAGGACTTGTTGAATTTACCCAGGAATATTTGATGTCTGTATCAATCCTTAATTTTCTTTTAAGTGATTGATTTATTGCTTTTCTAATCCTTACAGCAATATTATCTCTGTTACGCCTTAATTGGTTGGTAATTATTATTTCACCTCGGATAAGATCTACATCCCCTAATTCAGTTAAATTCAAAGCTTTTAATTTTATATTTGGAGGTTTTATCCTACATTTAACTCGAGCTCCGCCTTTCGGATACCACCCGTGTTTTTGAATATCGATATCAATCATAAGCCCAGCTTTAGCAAAAATGGGATAAGTGACTTTTTGAAGATAATTCAAACTAGGTGCCCATTTTCCAAAAGTTCCACCTCCACTAAGAGATATTTCAATTTGCCCAGTCTCTCTTAAACATAAGCTTGCTATTTGGATGGGTTGAAGTAGCAAACCTATACTGGCAGCTGTGCTAATATTTAAATGAATATCTCTCTTCGCATTTTTTTTAGGAATAAATGACAATTCGGTAGTGCCTACTTTACAATTACTTAGAGTACTATTGGTTAATTCTGATAACGTTTCTAGTCCCAGGAGATGCTGTAATCGTAATCCTGGTTTAGGACGATTCGCGCGTATATTCTTGATTTTGATGGGGATATTGAATAAAATAGAACATCCTGCAGATAATCGCAATATGGCTCCCCCTCCCTCACCAAAAGCACCATCAATTTCTAAAAATGTCGTATCATTCATGCCTCTTCCCGGATTTCATATAACGTTTGTATTCTTTCAATGCCCTTAAATTTTATCATCAAATTAGCGACTTCTTTTGGAACTAAACTGGTCCAATTTTTCTTTTCTTTACTAATTAGTTTTCTTACATTACTGGCATTATATTTCTTTTTAAATATTCCCAATTTTTTGCCAACTAAATAACCTTTATTTTGAAATAATTGTCGTACCCAATCGCTATTTGAATAAATCACATCAAAATCTCCTACTATCGAAACCACATGATCTACCCATTTTTGAGCATTAAATATATCAGGAATTTCATAGATTTTATATCTATTTTTAGAAATTTTTCTTTTTTCAAAAGCACTGGTAATGAATTTGATTCGTTCTTCGCTGGTGAAAGGATCATTTTTGGTTTTTGATAACTGTGAACTACCTATTCCTATCTTCAGTTTTTTATGCGATTCTAAAATCCTATATATTACATAGATATGTCCGTGGTGTAAGGGCTGAAATCGCCCTATAAATAAGGCAATATCTTGAGAACCATTCATTTTTAAATTTTGATTATTTTTAAAAAGAGAAATAATGTCTTTTTGTATTAAATAATTCCAGATCTCTTTTGAATAATCTACAGAATTTTTATTACTAAGTATGTTTTTAAGCTCTTTCTTGGAATAAAATCTACTTCCATTAACTTCCAACTCTTTAGAATCAGGATTCAATTTCACACCATAATCAACAAGTCCCAAAAAAATATAAGCTATCTCCGTAGTAAGATTATCTTGTTCTGTACTTAATTTATGAAAAATGATATTTTTTATGCTATTTGGGGTGATGCCAAATTCCTCTTCGAGCTCCCTAATTGCATTTTCTTTTATATCATTAAGTTCCAAATTTGGACTGTAAATTACATGTCCTGAGGCAGAATCCGTAAAATATTCGGGATAACTCTTTTTGTTTTTTCCCCTTTTTTGGACGAGATACATGATTTCATTGTCCGGTGTAATTGCCATTATAAAGAAACGTATTATCAAATGACTTATTTGCCTTTTATGTGCTTCAGATCTTTCTAATGGAAAAATATATTTCGATATCTGCCCTGAATGTAAATATTTAATATTATTATCCTCAATGCAGGCTAAAATCTCTTTTTCCATTTTTTATTCCTCTATCCTTTAAACCTTACTTTTCTAAAATTATAGTAATGAGATCTCCTAATTTAAAACCTATTTGCTCTGCTGCATTTCCTTGATTAATAGCAATTTCGAGATACCCACTCGATCCTTTCATAAATAAAAATGACCCCTTGGGCACTTTAGTGAAGTGAGAAGAATAGGTCCCTTCATACTCTTGATTATTAAGTGTCATTTTAAGGGTATCTCCTTGCTTGATTTTGAGGGATGTTCCAGTAATAGTCTCATTTTCCAGAGGAATATTCGTAGTCCCATTCCCAAAAGAATCTATATACTGTATAGTACAATTAATTAGCTTTTTATCTTCTAAAACCTCAAATAAAATGGTATAGTCTATAAAATTATCTGGATCGAATGGTTCTCCAAAATTTCTCAAAGGAACGCCATTTACAATATGAGCTCCTACAGGTGCCATTATATCCCTTCCATGAAACGTATTGGAAACCGGCTTAATAAAGTAATTCTCATTAGTAACTATTACACATTCTTTAATATCAGTTTTGTTAAATAAATTAAAAAAGATTCCATTGTTGGGACCCACAAAGAAAAAATTTGATGCAGTTTCAAAAGCTAAAATCTCTCTTGAACTTCCAACTCCGGGATCTACAACTATAATAAACACAGTATATTCTGGAAAATATTTATACGTTGCCTTTATTAAATATGACGCTTCTAAAATGGAATAGGAAGAGATATTATGGGAGATATCAATTATTTTAATATTGGGATTGATTTTCAGTATAACTCCTTTCATACTCGCAATATAATGCTGACCTAAGGGACCAAAATCTGTTAAAAGAGCAACAACATCTTGATATAATTCAGTCACGATCTCATCAAACACAATTAATTAAATTTAGAAATAAAAAAGTGATAGGTTAGAAATTTACTTTTTTGTTTTCATTCGTTCTTCAAATAAATATATGTCTTGGAGAGCTTTGGATTTTAAGCTATATTCCTCCTCTTTCTCAGGTTGCATCAATTCCTTTGAGAGTTCTGCTGCTCGAAGATAAAATATATATGCAGAATGAAAATTCTCATTTCTGAGTGCGCTTCTTGCTTCTTTTACTATATTGTCTCGTTTTTTCGTTAAATCTGGAATATTAAAAGATAATTTGGCCCTCTCATTTAATGATTTCGCAAGTTCTTTTTCTAAAAGTTCTTCCGCAGCTTCTGCTGCTTTTTTATACTGTTTTGAAGCTTTTTCATAATCCAAGTCCTTTAAAGCATCTTCCGCAGATTGATAATAATAAGTAATTTTCGTATGGTCATTATTTTCAATTTTCTCTAATAATTCTTGAGCAATTCTTCTTTCTTTTTTACCTCCGCTTAGCATTTCTTTAGTTCGGTTAATTATACTTTCTTTTAGGGCTTCAGGGTCTAGAATATCTGTCAATGTTTCCAAAAACTCATGGTAAATTTCCTTTAATTTGGGTTGAAATTCTTCTTTAGTCATATCAAGCAGGTTAATCTGTTCTAAAGCTACCGCAGTATTCTTTAAAGGTGTTCTTAGTTTTTCGGGATCATCACTTTCACTTAATAATATACCAACTATAAGTCCAAGAGCTTTTCGACTTAATTTTCCTTTGAATTTATGAATATATGAAACTAAATGATGATCTTTTAATTTTAATATCGTATATTCATTTTTTGAATGGTCTAAATTTAGTCTCAAGTATAAATCGCTTGTAATGTTAAAGTCTGATGTACTTTCCTTAAAGTAATAACCTAACACATTATATTCAGATTCACTATTGAGTAATATTACAAAACATCCAACTGGCATTTAAAATATCACCTTGAATAGTAATACGATCTACAAATATATTAAGAGTTAAAAAGAAAATATTAATGTTATTTTCTACTTAATAAAATACGATTAGTTTCCTCTCTTATAGAACGGATAATAGAAAGTAATTGAGCATAATATAGATTGTTAGCAACTGATTTTTCTCCTTCTCGAATTTTATCAATTGCTTCCTTTTCTTGCTTTAAAATTGCCTCGACCGATTTTTTAGTCCAGAGTTCTTCGATTTTTTCACCCACTTCTTTCGAAAGCTCATTTATCGATTTGGATGATTGCACTCTAAATTGTTTTAGGATTTCCACTATGAGTCGTATGTTCTCCGTTAAGCTTACTATTTCTTCGCTAAATCTTAGGCTCATCGAGTTAATGGAGGTATTCATGTTCTGTAGCTGTGCAATAGTTCCATCTAAAGATTGAGTAATTGCGTTTATCTTCTGTATCATCTCTTCCAATAACACCTCGGCCATTTTCAGCCACTCACCTCCTCCTTTTCTTCGGTCTCTACTTGAGTAAGAGACTCTTTCATCTGTTTTACAGAGTCAATAGCCTCAGAGAGTAATAAATTTACAGTGTCTTGATTTAATACCTCCTGTGCTAATTTTTCAAAATTTTGGAGATTTTTTAGTATATTTTCAAAAGAATCAAGAGCAAGTCCTTTCTTGACCTTTTCCAACTCGTGAGTAACCCCTTCTCCTATTTCCTTGATCGCATCAATATGAATTGTTTGAGTCACATTTATCTCATTTGAAAAATCTGATATTCTTTCATTCAAATTAGATATTTTAGTCTCTATATTCTGATTTAATTCATCTAAGGAGGTTTTTAAAGCCTGAATGGCTTGTCCTAATTGTGCGATTCGCTGATAAATAGATTGAAGCAAGTCTTGAAGCATTTCAGCCGTTGTAAACACCTTTTTTTATTCTATTTAGAGATAATTTTAAGCTATAGTATTAATCTAATTTAAAACACTAATGTTTTTATTAAATTTAAATGTATCTTGACTCTAAATATAAAAAAATTTTTATTTTTTTTATCCTTTTGAGTTTTAAAGATATAATTAATTATATCATTTATTGAATATAATTAAGCTTACAATAGATTAGCTCCCGTAGCTCAGCTTGGTTAAAGCGCGGGTCTTATAAGGCCCTATAGACATACATAGAATTTAAAGAAGATTTTCGTGTCTATACTGCATAAACGCCCGAGATCGGGGGTTCGAATGGGTTTTTTGATTTAAAGAAACCCCGATATTCCCCCCGGGAGCAGTTATTATTCCTATAATTTGAATAAATATTTTTTTTTTGGTTACTTTAGTGATTTTATGTTTTAAGATGCTTTTTAAAAATGACTTTGGGGTTATTTATTTTATAATAATTAAGGGTTACTGGAATTCCATCAATTTCTCCATCTCCGGGTTCAATTATGAATCCTAACCTAACATGAAATTTAATTGAATCTTTATTTATAGGAGATGTAGCTGCATGAATAACTGTACGATTGTTGAGATTACATAGATTAAAAAACTTCTTATAAAGAGAGAGGCCTAGACCCTTTTTTCGGAAATGGGGATGAATTCCTATAAAATGAATATATGCTTCATTTGAAAAATATTGTGAAAAAAAACCAATTAAAAATCCAACAATTTCTCCACCTTTCTCTGCGATAAAAATAGTATCTCTAAAATGAATGAAAAATATTTTTAGAATTAAGCTAGTTAAATCACGGCCATTCCACCATAATGGTTGTACTTTAATTATTTTTTCAAAATCCAATGGATTTCCATTACGAATGGTAATATCATTAAGATTTGAATCTTGATTCATAAATTAAATAAAATACTGTGAAATTAGTAAGTTTTCATTTCGTAATTGGACGAAAATTAAAACTTTAGAATAGGATAATTGAGAGGTATTTATTTTTCCAAATTCACAGAAATTAAATTCAGAAGCCATTTTTTAATTTGCATTAAATTCTTTAATAAACCGGGTTGAAAATTTTCAGGGAAGTTTTTCTCTTGTTCTAAATTCTGAGTGGTAGTCATCCATTTATTCAATGCTAATTGGACTAAACTGGCGCCTTCTGCTTCCATGAACATTGGGACTACGGCAGCAGATTCTCTTGCGTCACCTATAGCGAAATAGATTTTTCTATTAATTCCTTTAAGCATAACTAAATTGGCACATTCATCAATTTTACGCTCTACTAAAATTGATTTTAGAATCTGAGTTTTTTGATCTTTTTCTTTCGCAGAATAAATTAATTTTCTTGTTTCAAGGGCTGGTTTAATCTCGTTTATTAATTTATCTCCGGTATTTCCCTCGGCAAAATATTTCCTTAATACAATATGATCATCTAACGCTTCAATGGAAATAAATTTTTTAGTATTTGAATAAAGGATTGCTTTTGATCCCGCCTTATTTTCATCTTGAGATAATTTAATAAATATATTTCTCATACTAACCGAATTATTTGTATGATAAGCTAATTCGAACATTTCTCTATGGTTTACGGGAGTATATTCCAGTGTAAATTCCGTTTTGGACCATTGGCTGATAATTGTGTTGTTATATTGGTCTAATAACCGATTTTCCATAATAAAAAACTCTTTTGAAGTGTATTTCTTTACAATATTTTAGAACAGATTTTAAAATTAAGATTGTTGTTGAATAAATTCTAATAATTATTATCTAAACAATAATATTTATACTTTTTAATTATTGTTATTTTTAATTTCATTATTGGAAAGATGGTAATTATATTTTCATATAAAGTATTATGACATAACTATAATACAACTTGCTTGTAAGCTTTTTCAAACCGTTCAACTGCAAAAGATACATCTTCTTGCTTAGCTCCAATCGCAGCATTCATCACAATATAGGGTGTTGGGTAATATTTACAACAAGTTCCAAAAATAGATTCGCCAGAACTGTAGACTCTTGGTCCTGTTACTCTTAAATTGTATAAAGCACCTCCAAGTGCGGTTAATTGCTCTTTTTTTAGGTTATCAAGAGAAACTGCTACTGCCACAGGATTAAATATTTCTAATACTCTTTCATTAATGGTTTTTGCGGTTTCTCTTAATTTTTCTTCTAGAAGGTTACGATTAAATTGTTGCTGTTCAATTAGTTTTTGATATCCATTGATTCCTAAAGATAGCATAGAAATTAAAAAATTGACCACAGGAGTAGCAGATGCTCGACCCGCATATGCCTGACTGATTTTTGTTATCACTTCTTCCCGAGGTGAGGCAATGACTGCACCACCGACTGGTGTGAGGAAATTTTTATCAGTAGATTGAATGATTACATCAACTCTTCCCGCATCTATTGCAGATCGTATTAATTTCATCCATTCCGGGCTTTGTACTCCGTATGCATTAATTATGATATGCAGGAGTTTTTTGTCTTTGGCAAATTTGCTAATTTCTTTAATATCATCATGTTCCCGTGGAGGGAAGAAACTGGTTAAAGAGATAATTGCGAAACATTCTGAATCTAAGTTTTCCTTAATATCTTCTATGGGAATCCTTACCGCATCGCCAAATACTTTTCCTTCAATTATTTTTGGCGTAAATCCCATTAAAGCAATAGCTTTTAAAAGCGATTTATGGTCTACTTGTGGTACTAATATTTTAGTCTTCTTAGAGCGAAATTCTGGTTTTAACGCTCCTAAAGATAAGGCTAAAGACATCCCAGTACATAAGGGGATGACTATTACCTTACTAATATTAGGCAATCCAAAGTTTTTCAGAAAATTTCGAGCTAAATAATTGGTAAGTTCATACATTATGGACCCTCCAGGTGCTTTTGGCTGGGGTGCCGTTAAAAATCCGCTTCTGCCTACTCCATGACAAAACCCCGCGCTAGTTTTAAGATGTAGTCTAGACGCAATTCGAGCTTCTCTTTCCCCAACTCTACTTGCTTGAGAATCTTTATCAGTGTCCATGTTTGAAAGCGTTTGAAGTAAGAATTCAATTTGATCATCGCTCCAAGGTTCTTTAGGAACGTTTTTCTGTTCGAATAAAATCTTTATTGGTTTTAAGAACTCATTCAGTACTAACTGCCCTCTTTTGAGCATATTTTCAGGAATTTGAGTTTGACTAAAATAATCTATAATTTTACTATAATCTACCAACATATATCACGATATTTAGCGAGTAGTATTCGATAATCTTATTTTATATCAAATACAAATTATAAAGTCTTTATTTTAAATAATTCTTTTACTATTTTTTTAAAAAAATCAATTTATATTTTAAATTACCATTGGGAATTAAATATGACAATGCGGCTATAGATGTCGTTTTAGCATTGCTCCCTCGTGAAATTGGGTGGCATTTTGATGCCACGCCACAAGCACACCTTCTTTTATTCTTGGTTTAGGAGGTACAAACTCTTTAAGTCTTTGCGCTATTTCAGATTCATCTAATTTTACATCCACTCTTTTATTTTTCAAACTTATGGTGATGCTATCCCCATCCTTTACAGCAGCCAATGGACCTCCTACGTACGCTTCAGGAGAGACGTATCCTACATAAAGAGCACCTTCTGTTGCTCCAGAGAATCTACTGTCTGCTACAACTGCGACATCATTTAGTCCTAAAGCATCAAGCAATAAGACAATTTTAAAGTTTTCAGAAAATCCTGGACCACCTCTTGGTCCTTGATATCGAATAACCATAACATCTCCGGATTGAACTTTTCCTTGTAAAATCCCCATTAAAGCATTTATTTGAGTATCGAAGCATTTGGCAGAACCAGTAAATTCTGCTAATTTGGATCCAACTACAGTATGTCGGAGTAAGCTTCCCTTAGGGGCGAGATTTCCTTTTAATACTACAATGCCGCCAGTCGGAAATATGGGATCTTCTAAGGATCTGATAATTTGAGAATCTTTAACTTGAACATTATGTAAATTGTCTGATAACTCTACTCCTTTCACGGTAAGACAATTTAGATTTAGAACTGGTTTAAGTCTTGCCATCAGACTCATAACTCCTCCGGCGTGATGAAAATCCACCATGGAATAAGGTCCACTAGGGCGTAATGGACTTATGTAGGGAGTAGTTTCGCTTATTTGTTGAATAGTATCTACAGTGAAATCAATATTCATGCTCTTCGCAAGTGAAAGCAAGTGTAAAATACCGTTTGTAGAGCCAGAAACTGCCATGATACATCGGAATGCATTAGAAATTGATTGTTTAGTCATAAGTTTCTTCAACTTCAATTTTGACTTTACCATATCCATAATAACATGACCAGTCTCTCTTGATTGGCGAATTTTCTCCATATCATTTCCCGGAGTAGTCGAAACACCAGGGAGGCATAGACCCATGGCTTCTGTGGCTATCATGGTTGTATTTGCTGTAGTAAGTTCTGGACATGCCCCACAACCTGTAATCCAACATGATTCCATGTTATTGATTTCTTCAAAGAATTCCTCCTCTTTTAATTCGCCAGAAAGTACCATATTGAGCCCTTTTATGATTATGTTAGTAGGAAACACAATTTCAGCGTCGCGCCATTTTCCTGGAGTTGCAGGACCTCCTAAAAGGAAGATCGTGGGCAAATTTAGTCTTGCGGCACCTAACCACATACCAGGCACAATTTTATCGCATGTACCAATACAAACGAGACCGTCAGCTCTGTAATTCATCATCTGAATTTCAATTGAATCTGCGATTGCCTCTCTCTGCGGTAAATCATAGAGAAGGGTAATATCATCCGTAGCTGGGCTTTTTGCATACCCCGCACAAGGACCAATAACATTAAATTCAATAGGCGTACCGCCTGCCGCATACACACCTTCTTTTACATGTCTCGCAAGCTCTCGCAAATGAACATGACCAACACCAGCATCTTGCATAGAATTAGCGATTGCAATTATTGGTTTTTCAAGATCCTTATCTATATATCCAGACGCTTTCCAATAAAATCTATGAGCTTCGATCTTATTTAATATCTTTTGAGCTTTTGAAATCTGTTCAGATGTAAGTTTAACCATGATAACATCTTAATCGTATTACTTTAAAAAATTATCGATAATGTATCTTATCTTGATTATAAGCTCAAAAATTTCAGATAATCTCTTGAAGGATGAGAAAATGGCGGCCCTCGAGGAGATTTTCAAAATGTAGGGTATTTCCCAACGATTATCGAACTCCTATCCCTCCGCAGGATAACTGGGTTTGAAGCCCAGCGTCAGAGACCACTTATCGTTGGAGATCGAACCGATCTCAATACAATTCCGACCGTCAAGGGCCATATTAAATAATAAAATTTAGTGTGTTAAAAGAAATTTATGGTTTATTATTCAAATTATACTATTTTATAATCTTCAGTTTCTTCAGGTTTTTTGCCTAAAATTAGCAGCAGGACTTCTGAAGAGTATTAAAAATCATACTGATTGTTGATATTGTCGTCGCGATTTACTATGGCATGCTATATCTGCTGATGCCGGAGCTCTATTATCAAATGAATGATGTTCCTGCGTTTGATCTTCATATGTGGCGGCTTTTCACCATAGGGATTTTTATAGTGATTATTATAGAAAATGATAAGTTTTTATCAATAATTGTAAGGTTAAAATATCTTTAAATCTTAAATTTAGTGTATGGAAGAAACCAAAAATTTCACTAAAAAATCACAGGAATTACAATATATAATCCTTTCTTTTATCTTTTGGGTAATTGTTGAATATATTACTGTATGGCATGCTAGATTAGCTGAATGGATCTCTTATATGCCATTTATTCTATTTTTATATTTGGGTATAATTCTAATATTTTACATTTTTATTAAAAAAGATTGGAGCGAAAAAAGACTTTTTATTGTTATGTTGATTGTAATGTATGTTTTTGAGATTTTTATTTGGTTTAATCCTCTTCTTTTTAATCTTTTTCTTTTTATACCAGGTTCGCTTCTTTTAATTAGTATTTGGGGTTGTTTAACTTTCATTCCATTATGGATTGTTAATAGAACTTTAAAAGAACATAAATGGCAGGTCATATGTTATTTGTTTTGGATTCTAGTCGCTCTCATAATGATAATATTGGTATTGAGTTCTTAACAATTTATCGACAATGACAAATTTTTACTAACTATTGAAAAAAGAAATATATGGTTTATTATTAAAATTAAACTACTTTATAATCTTCACTATCTTCTGGTTTTTTGCCTTTCTGTGGAAAGATTCGATGCCTTAATTTTTTCCTTTTCTTTAACACTACACCGTATTCAACACTTTCATTTTCTTTAGATTCCTTTCTCTTTCTCGTGGGGCTCATTTGTACTTTTCATCCTTTTTTGATAATTATTTATTATTATACGAGTTTGAATTCAAGGGATATTCAATTTTTTTTTTTGAATCAATTTATTGAACAATTTTATCTCTAATGTCATTACATTTAATTCTTCTACATCCGGGCGTCATTAATCCAGCTTTATAGACAGAATCGATAAAATTCACTATTATATGGGATGTCGCTCCAAAAATTACGTATTTTTTCTCATTAGGTGCCCGATAATTAAATTTGCCAACACTTATTAAATCTTTTTTAATATAATAAGTCCTTTCTCGGTAATTTTTTTTATTTGCAAAAAATGTTATAGGGATTTTTATTATTTCTTTTACTTCTTCATCTTGTTTGAGCATTGTTTGATTTTGATCAACAACATAGCAAACGACGGGAGTTATGATGAATCCTTTTGGCGTTAAATGATCATCAAGGCAGCCTAATAAATTGATTTTCTTTCTTGGAATACCAAGTTCTTCTTCTGTTTCTCTAAATGCAGTATCAATATATGTGTTATCAAATTCAGGATCAACTTTTCCTCCGGGAAAAGACATTTCACCAGCATGTTTATCATGTTCTCTCTTTGTTCGTCTAATTAAAACCAGATCATAAGGTTTATCTTTATAGGGGATAATTAAAAAGGCTATAGCTGAATTTACAAAAGGTTCCTCTCCCATAGTAAGCCTATCTGGAGAATTAAGAGCTTTTAATTTACTTTTTATTAAATATTCATCAAATTTAAAGTTCGAAGTGTCCATTTTTTTGTTATTTTAATTTATCAGTAATTTGATCTCTATATTTTAAAAAATCTTTCAATTCTTTAATCTCATCTGGATTAAATCTTCTTATTCCAAGCTTAGACAATTTTAAACCGTACACCAGCTCAATAAAGCTTACAATCAAGTACGCAGTAGCCCCCCAGATCGTATAGGTTTTATTAGAGATTTTATCCTTATAATTAAAATAAAATACCGGCAGTTTCTTTCCTGCTATATCGAATGTTTGCTCTCTGAACTTCTTTTTATTTATAAAAAAGTCAATGGGCACTTTTACAATTGCTTGAACCTCTCTTTGATCTCTTATCATGTCCTGATCTTCTTTAATAATACCGATAAAGGGAGTAATAATGTATTGGCTCATGGTAGGAAAATCATGAAGGCACCCCAAAATTTTCACGTTCTCTCTGGGAACCCCAATCTCTTCTTCAGTTTCTCTTAGTGCGGTATCCATTAAGGATTTATCTTTAGGATCTATTTTTCCTCCTGGAAATGACATCTCACCACGATGTTTTACACCTTTATTAGTTCGATGAATAACAACTAACTCATAGGGTTTATTTTTATAGGGAATTATAGTGAATAACACTGCTGAAGGTGTAAAAAACTCATCTTCAATAATAATTCTTTCTGAAGAATCATACGTATAGAGTTTTTTAATGATTAAATCTTCGTTGAATATTAAGTCTAAATTGTCCATTAGCTTTAGAAAAAATTTTAAGATATAAACAATTTTAAAATCACAAATATTCTATTTGTAATAAAATTTTTAGTTAATTTAGAAAATGAAACTCCCGAAAGAACTTAGAGAGAAAAGAGATTTAAGCGGAACAGCAAGCAAAGCAAAACTTTGTTCTGTAAAAGAATGTGGAAAAACCGCTATTCGGTCTCTTAGTGAAAATAAATGGTCGCAGTATGTCGAAAAAGCGAAGTTGAAAGTTGATGAAAATAAAAAACATAAAATATACCTCTGTAAAGCTCACTATAAAGATGTCAACAAATTAAGAAAATCTGAAGAAAAACTCTATCAGCAAAAGGGATTTCTTGATAATTCTCTTGCCGGCAAAAAAGGAAAGTGGGATTATTAATTACTAATTGCTTTTATATTCAAAATTAGATATAGGCTGATTTTTAGTCTATTTGTGCCATTTCTTCATAAAAAGGTTCAAATAGATAAATTTGCCCCTCAATTATTCCTATTGTTAATAAACTTAAAGCAACTATGAGAATCATAACAGCTATTAATTTTTTTCTCATCGTTATCAAATTGTAAAATTATAGAATACAAATAAAATTATTCTTTATTTTTTCTTCTTTTTTGTTAAGTTTTCTAGAGTCTTTATTTTACTTTCTAATTTATTAAGTTTTAGTTCAAAATCACTGTCTTTTTCCTTATATTCTTCTTCAGTAATTTCTTTTGAAGAGAACCTGGCTTTATTAAATTTTCTTTCAGTATTCATCTCAACTTTTTCCTCTATTAAATCATCAATCCATAATTGTATGCCAGCGATTAGTTCTGCTTTTTCCTCTATGAAAGTTTCAAGTTGGTTTTTATATTTCTCTTTTAACTTTTTTACAACTTCCTTATCTTTGATTTTTTTTAATTTATGCTCCCTCATCAAATTTTTCAATTGGTCTCGCTTTGTGTCAATATCGTAATCTAATTTTTCTACGATAAATTTATCAGTCATTTTATCTTTCACAGCATCACCTTGTTGCTTTAAATCATCCATAACACTTTTGACCGCCTTTAATTGAACATCAATTTTTTCGCCGAACTCAAAATCCGTTTCGTATCTTGAACTTTTTAATTGCTTTTGTAAATCATTCAATTTATCAGCTAAAGTTACTTTTTTTAAACGTATATCATTAAGTTCCAAATAATATTCTATTTGTTGTTTCACCTCATCTGGGAGCGGCTTAGCTTCTACAACCTTATCCTCTTCTACTTCTAATTCATCATCTTCGATTGGTTCTGGTTCTATTTTTTCCTCTTTTAGTTTCTCTTTTTTATTTTTCTTAGGTTCGGATTTTGCTTCAGGTTGCATTTCAATACTTGGTTGTTCGACCTTTTTTTCGGTTTTTGGGAGGCTAGAAAGTCGCGGTTTTCCACAGTGTATACAAAATTTATCCGACTCTTTTACAGGTTTACCACAATACACACAAAATTTAGTCATAATAATTCACATTCAGTATTTTTTCAGTTTTTAGTTATATTATGATCAAAATAATAATAAATTATATTAAATTTACTGGAGTTCAGTTTTTGATATTGATTTTTCTTGAGTTAAAATTTTTAATTTTGAAATAATATCTTAACACAATTTAATTTGATTGCAAGTTTTTTCAAGATTTTAAATCATGGATATTAAGAATAAAATCCCGATTCATATAGGATTATTCGGGCATATCGACTCAGGAAAGACGAGAATTGCTGCTGTTTTATCTGAAATAATCTCAACAGCAGGAATTGATGCTCATCCGCAAAGTAAAGAACGAGGAATTACGATTGATTTAGGTTTTACAAGTTTTATCATTGATAAATATCTGGTTACTTTAGTAGATGGTCCTGGTCATGCTGATTTGATTAAAATAAGTGCTTCTTCAGTAGAAATAATAGATTGTGCAATATTGGTTATTGATATCAATAAGGGCCCTCAGGTCCAGACCGGAGAGCACCTTATAATGATTGATTCATTAAAAATTGAAAATATAATCGTAATTCTCAATAAAATAGATATTTTCCAAGGAGATATTAATGAGGAGATTGAAAAGACAAAGAAATTCTTTGCATCTACCATTTTTGGCTCAAATATCCCGATCTTTGCCGTATCTGCGAAAGCAAAAGAAGGCTTCGAAGATTTACGACATGGTATTTTAAATACCATAGAATCTTTAGAAATTGAAAGAGATTATGGAGACGATATCATTATCCCTATTGATCACCATTTTTCTATTAAAGGTATGGGAGCGATTATAACAGGAACTATTTTAAAGGGTAAATTAAGGTTAAATGAAACCCTAGAAATACTACCTCTAAAAACATCAGGAAGGATTAAAAACATTCAGATTTTTCATCAGAATGTTGATTCTGCAAAGGCAGGAGATCGAGTTGGTATAAATGTTAAAAACTTAGACGTTAAAAAAATTTATAGAGGATGTATTGCCACTAATAATCCAAATGCGTTTGATTATTGTGATATATTAGAAATAAAAGTGAATAAAAATAAGTTATTTAAACCTGAAACTCAATTTGGGACACAAGTACATGTTACAATAGGAATGTTTACAACTACTGGAAAAATATATCCCTATTTTGAATTGGACAAAAAAAAGATTCAAAGTAGTGCTGATAAGAAAGATATTGAGTTTAAAGCAATACTATGGTTAAATGAGAAAGTTTTGATCAATAAGGGAAAATCAATTATGCTCCTGAGTCGTTTAGATTTGCCTCCAACGACGCTTAGGATATTAGGGTCTGCACAGTTAATAGAAATTCATAAAGCACCACCTTTACTTCATAAGTTCAAAATAAAAAAAGGAAAAATTCAAAAGGATTTAATTTGTATAGGGCTCGCTCAATCTGCAGCTGGTGCAAAAAAAATTGTGGGCAGGCAACTAGAATCACCTTTTACTAAAATCTTGGACACTTTTGGAACCAAAGGAGCTGTAATCGTAGGAGTTGAAAGCACGGATATTGTGGTAAAGAAAGGCGATCCGGTTGTTTTAAAGGAATTAAGAAGTTTTTATCTAAAAAAGATTTAAATTCTTAATCATTTATAATATAATTAAGTTTCCTTTTATAAAATGCAAGGTTTGGATGAAAAAACATGGAAATTAAAATTGATCAAGAAGTCCTAGATGATTTGATGCGTTTACTTGAAACACTTGAAGGTAGCACTGATTTAGAAGCGACGGCAATTGTTTCAAAAACAGGTTTAAGAATTGCCAGCTCTGAAACAGCCGACGTTGTTGCAGATATCTATAGTGCAAGTCCTGCTACATTAATTTCCTTGGGCCAAAAAATTAGTCAAGGATTAGATCAGGGTGAATTGCAAGAGATTGTAATAAGAGGCACAAAAGGATATACTATTATTTTAGTGGGAGCACAAGATAATAATTACATGCTTTTTTCAAGCTGTAAAAAGGCATTTAAGCTCGGATACTATGTACATAAGTTAAAAAAAGCGTTTGAAATAATGGAGCCTGTATTAAAACAAATCCCTACGGCATAAGGATAATTGATATACTTTTTCTGGAATTATCGTTAATAATTGTTTACTTAAAGGGATTGTAAAATTCCAAGTTTGATAAATAAATTATTTATAGAAATTTCTAATGGAATTAATTCATTTTAAATCAAGAAATAAATAAAAAAAAAATATAAGAAATTTAAACTAAACTCCATTCAATTTCATCTCCATCACGTAAATAATGTCTGTCAGCACCGTGACCAGGCTGTTCACCATTAACTTCATATACCCAATCACCCTCAACACCATCAATTTCAGTTACCAATATTCCCCAGCCGTAGTCTTCATATTTTATATCACAATATTTATCCAAAGCGTCCAAAACCGAAGTCTTTCCTTCTGTAAGGGTAAAATCTTTCCAGATTTTTACAGTACCATCTCCGAAATCTACTATCAGCGTAATATCTTCTACAACTTCTAAAGGGGTCTCATCGCTATCCTCATCAATAGAGGCTACGCCCGTTGAAAGCCAATAATTATATACTAATAAGGAACTAAAACATATAGCCCCCAAAATTCCGATAAATATGTTTTTCAACATTTTAATATCTCTCTTCCATACTAACATGCTGAAAGACGCTGCTGCACCACATACTAAAAGCACAAAAGGTAACGTAAAATTATCGTATTCAGTATCTCCCTTTTTCTCTGTAACATCAGTAATATAAATTGTTTTGGTGTATGGGTCAGGCGGTGGGATTGGATCAGACTCTTGATAAGAAAGGACTAGTTCCATCTCGAGTGAGAAATTGCCTGAAGTACTTTTAACCCACATCAAGAGCCCAGTGTATTTATCATAAGTGGTGGCTGAAAAGTTCACACCCCCTGTTTTTATAAAGATAAATTTTATTGTCAAACCAGTCTCTTCAATTCTAAGAAATCCACCTGCATCTCCACCTGAACCTTCAAGAATCGCTTTTTCTTTTATTTTTGTTAAGTTATCTGTTGGAATAAGAAACCCGGAACTGAAGTTATTAAATCCAATATGTAAATTAAGCGCAGTTTCACTATTAGAGACGTTATATATTGTATTGTTAATATTTAAAACTCCTGTAGTGTTCTCAATAAATGAAATATTTAACCACGGAATTGGGTTATCAAATATACTTTCATCATGAATATCTTTGTTATACTCACCTGTAAAATTAACTTTTATTATTCCAGTTGCGTTTGTATTAACATATCCTTGAAATTCATCAGTGAAATTAACCCATTTTAATGGTTCACCAAAATTTTTTACTGTGTAATTGAAAGGCAAATCCCGATTAAAAGTAAAATTTAGTGTTTTAATTTCCAGGCTATATTGGCCTAATGATGCGTTTGCCCAAACTAATAATCCCGTCCATCTATCGTAAATCAAACTAGTCTTCAATCCACCTATATTTTCATGTTCGACATATAAGAAATTATACGACTCCTCCACAATAGACTGCCCCGGAAAATAACCTGTAGAGGCATGATCTATTGCCAATTTCTTAACATTTGTTAGATTATCAATTGGGATTAGGAAGCCCGGTTGAAAACTACTATAACCAAGGATGAGATTATTAGATAATTCGGTATTTGACCTGTTAGTTAAAGTAAAATTACTTACTAACACTCCAGCATCATTTTTAATTATTTCAATATCCATCCAAGGGATTGGATCATCAAACTCATCACCCCAATTATTAGGATCCTTATCAAAAAAACCAGTAAAATTTATTTTGATTTGCCCACCAACTTTTGGCTCCCAATCTCCCTCATACGAATCTCCAGGCCAGCTTGTGAAATTATACCACCCAGCAGGTCCACCAAAATCGGTTACATTATAGACATATTCTCCATCTAAATCTAAATCTTGACTATATGTTATGGGAATAGAAGACGATTTAGGATTAACCTGTGTTCTAAAGTCGCGATTTGAAGAATATGCAATTTCATCTTCAAATGAATTATTTTGGAGTGCTGAAAATAGAAATATAGCTCCGAGTATCATAAAAAAGATGAAAAAGCATATCAATAACAGCTTTTTATTTGCTATTTGATTTTTCATTTTTATTTTTAGTCAAATGATTTTTTATATTAATAGAAGGTTGTTTGAATAGGAAACATAACCTATATTTTTAAATTATGATTAATTAATGTAAGTAAGTATAAAAACATAGTGGGTAATTTACCCTACGATCTCTAGGGTTCTAGACCCAATAAATTATGTTTCCAAGATAAATTATTTAATTCACACTATAAGAAGAGAATTATACTGGAATTGACACGCATGAATGAAAAACAAAAGTTAGAATTTGAAGAGTCTGAAAAGTCGAATGGAACTCCTTGGCTTGAAAGGAGCACCTTTAGAATTGCTCTATTAAGTACTTTTACTGCGTTATCAGTAGTATTAGGTTATATGTTAGTCTTTCTCCCGAATATCGAAATATTTACACTAATGATATTTTTAACGGGCTTTATACTTGGGAAACGAGACGGAGCAATCTCAGGATTAATGAGCTCATTTATTTTTGTCTTTTTTAATCCTTATGGTGTGTCACCTTTACCATTATTTGCATATCAGTTAGCACATTATTCTTTAGTTGGCATTTTAGGCGGAATTTCCCATAGTCTTTTGCGTAAAAAGGACTATTTCAAACCAGAAGAAGATTTGTATGTATTTCGTGTGCTCTTAATTTTTGCAATAATTGGAGCAGTAGTGACATTTGTCTATGATATACTCTCCACATTGATTGGAGCCTTAAGTATATTCGGAACGCTAGATACTTTTTGGGCAACCTATTTAATTGGATTACCATTCACAACTGTACATCTTATCGGGAATACCCTTGGTTTTATTTTTATTCTCCCAGGGTTAATCCAGTTGATATATAAAATGCTTGATATTACTGATGATTAAATAACTAACTAAACCTATCTAATTTTTTCTAATTACACAAGAAAAAGAATTGAGTTAATTATCAATAATCTAAAAAATATAAATAATTTTAAACTTACTTTGCTTCTGAGAGAATTGTAACTTTCCCTCCAGCCTCTTCAATTTTTTGTACGGCTCGTTCAGAAGCCTTGTTTACAGTTAAGTTTATTTTTTTATTGATTTCTCCACGACCGAGAAGCTTTTGAATGTTAACACTTTCCAAATTAAGAGTATAAGTATCTCCAGATTTGGTTGCTTTTTTCTCTTCCACAAATTTTTCGATTTTATAATCTAAATCTTTCACATTAACGGTATTAATTGTAGAGAGTCGAACCATATCTTGAGGTCTTTTAAATCCTTTTTTCCCCATATCCCAATCAGGATCGGGAAAGCCAAGTTCTTTTTGTTTTAAATAGAAGGATTTTTTACTTTTTTTCCATTGAGTTGTTTTTCCCTTTCCAGCTCGTTGTCCGGTCTTTCTATGTTGTCCCACTCTCCCATACCCAATGGTACGGGTTCCTCTCTTTTTTCTAATTTTTTTAGGATACTTTCTCATATCTAAGGTATCTCCTCACTATAGCATTTTATGAATTATATCATTGATATAAGGTCCAACATTTCCTAAAGTTCCTCCCTCACCATAATGCTTTTTGATATTACCTCTATGACCTTTTCGAGGGGGATGTAATCGAAATACTGGTTTAAGCTTATACACATCATTTTCTCGATATTGTATTTTACCATCTAATAGAGCTTTCGCAAATTCACTGATATTTTTATATTCGGTTAAATTTTTAAGATGCTCATCTGTGAGTGGTTTATTTCCCTCAATTCTTCCTCTTACTCTTAGTAAACGTACTAAGGTTTTTTCTTCAATCTCTCCGAACGCAATATAGTCTTTACATTTATTTAGCATGCCTCGATAACTTTTTTCTGCCCAGATTAGCACTCCATGATTTACTTTATGCATTCTTAGCATCTTTAAAGTATCTAATATCTTTCTTTTCATACCCGGAGCTCCCCTAATCCGAACTGCAAAATAAAGTTTGGGGGTATACGTATCGTGTTTTATTTTTGCTTTTTTATTTGTTGCCATAACCATATCCACCACTCAATAATTATACATTAAAATTGTATTTATGAGCATTTTTAAGAGCGTCAAATGTTGCTTTTACGAGATTCTCACTTGTTCGAGTATCTCCATAAGTTTTACTCCAAATATCTTCTATGCCGCAAAGTCTTAAGACTTGTTTAACTTTATCGGCACATGCCAATCCAACTCCAGCAGGAGATGGAATTAAATTAATCTTAACACTTCCACACTTACCACTAATTTTGAATGGGATACTGTGAGTTCCACCGCATCCACATTCTTTGCTTCCACAACCCCTTTGAACGGGAACTACGGAGAGTTTTGCTTTATCTATTGCTTTTCTAATTGCAGGTCCAACTTCTCTACTCTTTGCTGCACCTACACCTAAAAATCCATCAGCACCTACGATAACCACCGCTTTAAATCTACTACGCTGTCCACTGGCTGTCATTTGTTGTACCATCTTTATGGTAATTACGTCTTCGCGGAGTTGTGGGAGAAGTATATCTATAATTTCTTTTTCTTTTACAACTAAATTATTTTGAAAAATCCGAGGTAAGTCGATTAATCCCTCTTTGACTAATTCTCCGAGTTTAGTTTTCGGAATCCATTCTTCTTCTATTCTTCTTGTTCGACTCATTTAAATTTCTCTCTTAAAATTAAGCAGTATTTTCTATTTTTTGTAAAGTATTTGATATAATTTTACTAATTTTATTAGGGTCTATTTTATTTTTCTTTAAATATCCAGAAAAGATTTGGTCATATTTTTCTGGCTCACTCTGTTTTAGAATTTTCGCATAATTCTCAATATGAGTTCCCTTGATTCTTTCTTCTAAATTCTTAGGAAAGAAGTCCTCTTTATGGGGTACTTCAATTCCCGCATCTAATAGTCCTTTAAAGGCAGCAAGGACACGATTTCTGTGGTAAAATATGCCTAAATCAAGAATCGCATCATTAATATTATTCTTTTTAGCTCTTATTCCCGCCAAATAGCCTGTAAGATAGGAGGCGGGTATATTTCCTGTATTTGCTTTATAGTCATATTTTTTTAATAATTCTCCAGAAAATGCTGATACTAAAATTTTATCCCCTGCTTTTTTAGATTCAACAATTTGAACGACTATATGATTATTCGAGGCCCGAATGACAACTCTTAATTTTCTTGACTTTAATAGCTTCATTCTTCTATGATAATTAGTTTTTCCTTCATACCTCCTCCTTTTGGCTACTCTATACCTGGGTCCATGCGCCATATTTACCTACCTCGTCTTTGTAATTCTTTATCTTTAATATAGCGATTTAACTGCCTCACACTATTAAACATCCCACCTTTGGCATTTTTATAAAGTTTGCGGTAATTAGCGGGAGATATTAATTTTCGATCTCGCAATTTTCTTAATTCTCTTCTAATGGGACGAATTCGCTTTATGTATGCTCTTTTCTTTGGCATACGAGCTGTTTTAGGGCCTTTTCTTTTTCCTAAGCCTCTTGCTAATCCTTTTTTCTTTCTTTCATGTCGAATAGTTTTTCTATGCTTAGAAATTCCTTTTTTGTATTTCTTCTGAATAATACCTTCTTTAATTAAATTTCGGATATCTTCTCTCGTTATTGCCATTTTAATTTCATCCATGAGATATGGGTCAAAATACACCCTATTTTCTCCACATTTTAAAATATCCGCTGCTATTCTTTTTTGCGCAGTTAAATTCATTTTTCATCACATTGATTTTTATTAATCTTCATCTTCTATTTCTTCTTCATCAAAAGAGTCTTCAAGATCCTCCTCATCTAAATAATCTTCGTCATCTTCTATACCCTCTAATGACGATTCTAACAGAGCTTCATATTCTTCCATCTCTCTTTGAGTTACCCCAATGTTAAGAATTTTAAAATTTCTTTTCTGAGCTTGATCAATTATTTCTATTCGTTTCTTAGCTCCTAATCTTCTCGCTATTTTGAGGGCATGTTTTTTAGGATTTAACTTTTCTAAATCACTTAACATTTCAACTCTGGTTTCTTGGTAACCAGAAGGATGTAAACCTCGTATTTTTTTAGGAGTTCTATATCCAATTGAAGGGGATTTTACTCCTGACTTAGTTTTCTTTCTCGTTTGACTATCAATACCTCTAGCTTTTCTCCATGAATCTTTAACTCTTACATATCTCCAAGATTCAACTCTTCTAAATGAAGGTTTTTTCTTTTTCATGTTTTTTCGAATTTCCAATAATCTTTCTTTTTCTGTCATGTTTTTTACCCCTTATTTTTAATCATTATTGTATTTCCCAAATAATTTCATTCCCAATTTGTTTTTTGTATAGATATACTCCATCTTGAAAAACACGAGGATCTTTTTTTCGAATACGGCAAGCTCTTTTAACATTTGCCGCTGTTAAACCTAAAGCTTCTTTATCTGGTCCGATAAAGTATACATCATCACCCTTTACTTCAATTTTTACATTATCAGGAAATTTTGCTTTTCTTGGTGCCCTTTCACCTAAAAAGTTGACGACATGAATTTCTTTTATCTTTTCCTTAACCTCTACGGTACAGGGAAAATGCGAATAACAAATTTTTGAAACATATTTATAATTATCCTTTACTCCTATGACTAGATTATTTATAATATTAATAATTGTCTTAGCTAAAGCGAGAGTTGTATTTCTAGGGAAGTGTGCGGTAAATTGTAATTTATTACCTTGAAGTTCAATTTTTATCCCTCTCGCATGACCAAAATCTTTTGTAATCGGCCCTCCTTTAGGTCCTTTCACAGTAATAAGGTTATTACCTTCAATTTTCACATCCACATCTTTCGGGATTTCCAGTGATTCATCAAAAAACGCTACTTTAACCATTCTGATTTACCTCATGATTCTATTAATAAATATAACATAAAGTATGACCGCCAATACGCTTTTCTTCTGCCTCTTTCATTGTCATGATGCCTTGATTCGTGGTTAAAATAATTACCCCTAGCCCAGGAGCGGGTAATAACCTTCTTTCTAAAGCTTCATATTGGTTTACCTTATAATTTAGACGCATTAAAGCCTTACATTCATTTATTTTTCCTAACAAGGCTATTTTGAATTTTCCTTGCCTCCCATCATCATATCTCTCAAATTCGCCAATATAAGCATGTTTCTGAAAGATTCGAAGAATACGTTGTATTAAATTTGATGCAGGACTAATAATTACCTCTTTTTTCTTCGCAAATTCTGCATTTTTTAGCATATTCGCCATATCGGCCAAAGTATTAACCATATTTTTTCACATTTTTAATCTATAATTTAATTCTATTCATAACGACGAAATCCAATGTCTTTGCCAATCTCATAGAAACAGCGTCTACAAAGATACAGACCGTACCTTCTGATTAATCCTCTATGAGTATGGCATCTTCTACATTCACGGATTCCTTTACCATGTTTTTTTGATTGCGGTATAATTATTCACTCCCTATTGTATTAAAAGAATTCTAATTCCAATTCTTTTACTATTTTAATATTATATATTTTTTCTAAATAATATTGAGCTTCCTCTCTACTTACATAATGATGTTTTGGAATTTTAGAGCGTTGCTTTCTCCTATATCTCACCCTCATTCCGGGTCGTACAAGTCTCCCCATAATATCGAGCCCCCAGAGACCTGTCTGGGCGTCATACTCAACACCAGGTATGGAAATGTGTTCTGTAATTCCAAAACCGAAATTACCATAATTATCAAAACTTTTTCTTAAAATTTTATTATTATTAACAATTATTAACCTTTTTAGCAATTTTTCTGCGTCCTTTCCTCTTACTGTTACTTTACAGCCAATAGGTCTTCCCTTCCTTAAATTAAATTCTTTAACATTCTTTTTTGATATGGTTTTTACAGGCATTTTTCCCGAGATCGTTTCGAGAACCGCAACTGCTCTTTCTAATTCTTCTCCACCAGCTCCTACGCCTATATTGAGTACCATTTTCTCTAAAAATGGTTTCCTCATAGGATTTTCCCAGATTTTATCGAATGCGTTTGCTTGAGCCTTTTTAGCTTTTTTAGTTTTGGCTGACATTGTATATCTCACGTTATTTTTTTTTATTTTTTAAGCCCCCACTTTTGGTAAGCTAATTTCAGATTGATCTTCACCTAGGACAAAAGTATAATCATACAAGGTTTCGGTATGTTCTCCATCATGTTCAATGGATACAGTATTAGCATTAGGACCAAACAGTTTTTTTATACTTTTGATGGTGCCTACTTGTCCGATATTTTTACCAGACATAATAATCGCTAAATTATTTTCTTTAAATTTTAAGGTTTTAAGGATTTCTTGTTCTGGAACGGAGATTTTTAAGACATCCATTCTTTTATAAATATCTTCTTTAGGATTCTTTGGATCAGCTATGCGAATTAAGATATTTCTTCCATCATGTAAATTTAATTGCAAATGCCCCCCCTTTACAGTAGTTTTTTGTCTTATTCTACATAACTTGAAAGTGCTCTCTGATTCAGGTATTTCGTGGAGAATTAACCCGTAATGAGAGTCTGGGAGTAATCGATAATTTCTATTAATCTTTTCAATACTTAACACATCCATTAATCCAACTGGATACGCTTTATCTCTTACAATCTTTCCGTCAACTTTGAAATAACCTAAGCCTATTAATTTTTTTGCTTCTCTATGATTGTCAGCAAAATTAAGAAGATCTCGAACAATATGTAATAAAGGTAAACAGTCTCTTGATGGATGAGGTCCTGATGAAGTTTTCACGAAGAATTTCCCATGCTTTCTTTTAATTTGTAAGAATTTAGGGGTATTTAATCGTTTTAAAGTCTTTTTTCCTCCATGGCTTGTCATTTATTCTTCCTCCTCCTCCTCTAATTTTTGTTTTGTTTTTTTCGGAGCCAGCAGATAATCCTCATCCCAATATCCCGCTTTTCGTTCTATCATACTAGCTCTCCAACCATCCATTTTCTTCGCTTCAGCTTTAAACTTAGTTATAATAAGATTTGAGATATGAATAGTGGGGTGAAATTGTGTTCCATCGGTTTTTTCAAATACCGCTTCCTTTACTTTAACCCGTAAATCTTTATTAATTTCTAATACTTCCCCTTCGAAATCTTTGTATTCTCCTTTACAAATTTTCACCGAATCGCCTGCTCTAAGAGGGATCCTTTTGATTCCATACTCATCTGAAAGGAAATCAGCTAGTCTACAGGTCAATAATTTTGATCTGTGATGATTTTTGTAATTAAAAAGTGCTTTTCTCTGCTTGTTTGGTTTTCTTGATTTAATTTTCATATTGGTCACTTTTTTAACATTTTATTAAATTATAAGAGATGAGATGGAAGCTAATCTGGGAAATTGTTCTGCTGCTTCTCTTGCTATCGGTCCTCTAATTTCAGTACCTCTAGGATCCCCTTCCTTGGATACTAATACGCCCGCGTTATCTTCGAAGCATAAACGCGTTCCATCTTTTCTTCTAAATATCATTTTCTGTCGTACAATTACACATTTTAATATATTTCCTCTAAGTTCTGGTCTCCCTTTTTTAATGGTAACTGTACATACGTCACCTACGGAAGCTTTAGGTAACCTTCTTAACCGGGTCTTACTATGATCAACATTTATAATTTGCGCAATTTTTGCTCCAGAATTATCTGTGATAAGCACTTTTGAACCGTTACATAATCCCGCGCTGGTTCGCGGCTTGGCCATTTTTTTTCTGCCTGATTTTCTTCGTGTTCCCACTTAACTCTCCCCAGTGACTATTTTTTGTAATACAATAAATGCTTTTGTTTTCGAGATTTTTCTGCTCTCACCAACACGTACTAAATCTCCGATTTCTATTTCTGATCTTAAGCATTCGGGTAAATGACATGAAAGTCGTGAATTTCTTCTTTCATATCTTTGATACTTTTTGACAAATTGTACGTAATCACGTCTAATTATAACTGTATTTCGGGACTTTTTAGAGACTACCACCCCTTGGGTAATTTTTCCTCTAATTCTTGTTGTCCCATGAAACGGACAAAAATTATCATTACATTCTTTCATTTTAGGAGCTGTTACTCCAGGCACACCAATGTTCCTACTCATTTCAACCATCTTCTTTTTCTTAAATTTCTTAGTCTATTTTCGGGACGACCAACAATTTTAGCCCCCTCTACTTCCACCATATATTCTTCACGCTGATTCTTTTCACTTGGAAGTTTAATCCTAAATATATGGTCTTTTTTGACATATTTTTTAGTAATTTTATTTTTTTCAGTAATTAACATATTTTTTGTATCGTCAATAATCATTCCTATATCTTTATACACTTCATTCTGCTTCTTCGATATAAGTATCGCATAAGCATTAAAACCAATTAAATCGTGATATATTAAATATTTGGGATTTGCCTTCATTCTTCTTCTTCATACCATCCTTCTTCTATTTTTTGTAATTTTTCTTCTCTTCTAACGGTCAAAATTCTAGCTATTTGCTTTCTTAACATTTTTGCTTTGGCAGGATTATCAGAAACTCCACCACCCGTCTGGGTAGAATATAATATCATCAATTCTTCTCTTAAATCAACTAATGCTCTTTGCCTTTCTCTCTCATCCATTTGTCGGATTTGCTCAGCAGTAATAATTTTCATTTATTTCACCTTTTAAAAAGTTATTATTCTTCTTACTTTTCCTCTTCTTCTGACTCTATAGAGATTTCTTCCACTTCCTCTTCGTCCACTTCATCGATTATTTCTTGAACTTCTTCATCAATTTCCCCTTCTATTACCTCTTCTTCAACATCCAATCTACTTCGGTTCTTGCCAAGTTTTATCTCAATTTCTTTTTGTACTTTTTTTAACTCGTCCATTTTAATTTCAACACCGTCTCCTGTTTTAAAATCAGCACGCATAATTTTGACCACTACTCCTAGTACACCGCTTTTTTGAATACATTGAGCTACCCCTTTATCGACAGCTTCTTGGGCAGGTTGTCCACTTTTTTTCATTGTTCCTGCCCGAAAAATTTGGGTTCTTGCTCTTTGAGAGGTTACCTTACCTGAAACCTTAATCTCAACTCCTTTTGCCCCCGCATCCATTACTTTCCTTAAAATATAATATCCTGCTCTTCGATAATGTCTTCCTCGATCTAAACTGTAGGCTAATCTCTCCGCCATTATTTGAGCATCTAAATCGGGTTGTTCTACTTCTTCCACTTCGATTTGAGGCATTTCTAAACCAAATCGCTGTTCTAGAACATCGGTAATTTCTTGAATCCTTTTTCCACCCTTTCCAATAACGAGTCCTGGACGGCTTGTTTTAAGCGTAATCCTAACTCCTAATGGAGTTTTCTGTAAATCAACTCCCGCAAATCCTGCTCTTACTAGTTCTGAGCGTAAATACTCATTAATTTGCATTAACTTTATTCCTTGTTCAATAAAATGCTTTGATAATGGCAAGTTTTTCTCAATTTCTTTAAATTATTTTAATATTTTATAATCATTAATTAAATTTATCCAGGGATTTCATATATTACAAGTTCTACATGTGAAAGATGTTTATATTTTGCTGAAGATCGACCATGCGCACGCTCTATATAGCGTTTTATAATCCTTCCTCTATGCGCCGCAGCGTGAATAATTCGACATAAATCCACATCTAAACCTTTATATTCGGCGTTAGATTCTACAGCCGTAAGGACTTCGTAAATTCTTGCGCAAGTTTTTATAGGATATCTCCCAGCGTACCATTTAAATTCTTTTAAGTCTTTCCTGTGAGCTTGTTTCTTTTTATGACGCCTAAACGGAACCGATCGCTTTAATTGAATTACATCTTCTAAAAATGTTTTCGCTTGATAGACTCTCATTCCCTTAATAGTTGCACAGATTTCTCTTGCATGTTTGGGTTTGATTCGTAAATCTCTTCCAGATGCCTTAGCGATTCTATCTGTATCATATTTTTGTTCTTGAAAACTATAATCCCATGTAGGCATAAATGTTCATCTCTCTTAATAGTATAATTATTATCATTTTAATGGAACATATTTAGAACTTCTAGTGGCTCCAATTCCGGGCGAACCATGTTGTACATGCTTTCGAGTTAAGGAAAATTCTCCTAAATAATGACCAATCATTTCAGGTTTTATATCAACAGTTTCGAACTTTAATCCGTTATATACTCCGATTTTTAATCCCACCATTTCTGGAAAAATGATCATATCTCTCACATGAGTTCGGGTGAGGAGATCTTTTCCTCTTTTTTTTGCTCGATATGCTCTTCTTAATCGTTCTAGTAGTTTTTTTTGGCGAGGTGGAAGACCACGTTTGAGGGAACGCCTAGCTCTTGCGGGAAGTAATTGAATAAATTGATCCATGTTCATTTTTTTCAGCTCGTCTAGCGTAAAGCCTCGATAATGAAATCTAAGACGGTCTAACTCTGCTTCTGTATCTAATTCATCTTCTTCTTCTTCAGAGATTTCTTCTTCTTCCAATTCCTCTGATTCTTCTCCATCAAATTCTTCATTAGGAGCCATTTTTCATCAATCTACTTGTTCCTTTTATTAAAATCCGTATATAATTTATAGTTTAATTATTACGTGTAAGGTTTTTAGTATTGCTTAATTTTTTAACTTTATTAAATAGAGTTATAAATTTACAAAGAACGTAAGTAAAAAGCATAAAATTTAAAAAGGAATAAGTTAAGTTTGAAAGAAACGCAATTTTTATCGTTTATTTTGGCTATCTTCATTTGAAAGAGCTTTTCACTCAAGTATAGTTATTGGGATTAAACACCCTTTTAATATCTTCCTCGTCAAAATATCCACTCCATTGCTCCTTTAAAATTACAAATTTGTCTACATTTGGGTTAATTACAGAATGAAAAGTATTAATAGGAATTTCAAACTTGGAATTATTCTCTACAAAATAGTGAACTATATCACCATTAATTATTATCGGTTTTCCTTCAAGAATTTCCCAGAATTCGTTTCTATGGTTATGTGTTTGAAGTGAAATACCTAATTGGGGTCTCACAAAAATAATATTATAATCTTTATACGTAAATTTAAAGCTATACCACTTTGGTAATATATCGATATAATCTTCGGGAACTTGATATATTTGTTTTAAATAATCAGGAGTATAATTTTTTTTTTCTACTTTTTCAAATTTATATGGATCATAGATAATTTCATGATTCGAAATATCTAAACTGTACCTTACTTCAACCGTTTCATTGCTGTTGTTTATGAGCATATAATAGTCATTTGGTTGTATAATTATTCCCGCTGAGAATAGATCAGTTGTCATCAGTTTCTTGCCATTGATTACAAATAGATCAGGGGATCTAGTGTGATTAATGGATAATTGCAATTCTAATGAACCATTTTTTCGCAGACAAGTTCCTCGTTTGCTAAAAATTGCTTCTTTTCGCTTCATGATAATTTTTTTACCCTTAACTTCTGATTTATTTTTTTAAATTGTTCTTCAATTTCTTCGGCAAAGGGCATTGAAGCCTGGGCTCCTTTTCGAGTCACAGCTATGGAAGCAGCCGCAGTAGCATATTTAACCGCATTTATGATGGATTCACCATTACTTAATTTACTAGCTAAAACACCATTGAAACAATCCCCCGCTCCTACTGTATCTATAGCCTTTACCTTGACTGCGGGTACTCCAATGACCTCTTCATTTTCTCTGTCATAAATAAGACAGCCCTCACTACCTAATGTAGTAATAACGAAGTTTATTCCTAACTCTGCGATAGCTTTCGAAGTTTGGATGATTTTGTTTTTCCCGTCAGATTTTACTTCGGGGAGATTTAAGAGGGTATACAGACGAATTAATTCACCTTCATTTGGAATTAATATATCAATATTTTTTAAAACATTTACAGGAATAGCTTTTAAGGGTGCGGGATTTAGAATTTTAATTACATCGCCTTCGGAAGCAATTCTAAGTAGTTCCTCAATTGTATCAATCGGAATTTCCATCTGCACCACTAAAGAAGATGCATTTTTGATAATATCAGCATATTTGATTATATCTGATTTGTCTAAATGAAAATTAGCCCCAGGTGCTACACTTATCATGTTTTCACCGCTTTCATCAATCATAATAAATGCAACTCCGCTGGCGTGTTGAGAATCCCTAATTATATAACTTATATCGATACCTTCTGAACTTAATTGAGAGATCATCTGCTCTCCAAATGCATCGGTTCCGATTTTTCCTATAAAAACAGTATTCGCACCCGAGCGCGTTGAAGCAACCGCTTGGTTTGCTCCTTTGCCACCCAAAAATTGCTGAAAGGTTCCACCGGTAACCGTCTCTCCTGGTTTAGGGAGCCTTTGGGAATAGATATTTAAGTCCATATTACTAGATCCGATAATTAGAACATATTTTTGGTTATTCTCCTTTTTACTCATAATATTCTTACCTTGAGTTATTTTTTTAATTTTCAAATTCTATTCCTAATAATACATATTCTTCATTAAAACCAGCCTTTATATAGAAATTTTGAGCTCTAACATTTGATACTTCTGTTCCAACCTCAATCTCATCCATTCCCCTCGTTTTTGCTAATTGGATCGCTTGTTTAATCAAACTTTTACCAATTCCTTTATTTCTGTGACTTTCAGCTACAATTAATTCATTTATTAAAGCAGTGCCTCCTTTATGAAGAAAAGTTTTATAAAACACCATAGAGATAAATCCAACCATTTTATTTTCTTCTAAAGCAACATAATTTGTATAAATTTCGGGATACTTACTAACACCTGTATATGTAGAATTTATAATTTTTTCATTAATTTCATGTTTATGTTCTAATGCGTTATGTAAGTCGTCTAACAGATTTCTCAATGATGGTAAATCTTCCTTTCTAAGATCCCTTAGTGTTATCATATAAGTTTACCTTTTCTCATAATTTTGTAATGGTCTAAGAATACGAAATCGCTAATATTATTTATACATATTATTGAATTTCATAATAATTTATTCTTAAAAGTTCATATTTATGAGATTGAATGGTTATAAGGGAAAAAAAGGGAAAATAAGAAAAAAAATTAATAATTTATATTAGGAAATCTTCTAATCGTTTTCAGCAGCTTCTTCAGCAGCCAATTCTTCCTCAAGTTCTTCTAGCGGCACAGGCGCAGGAGTAGTGAGCATACTATACCCGATCCATATGGCTATAATGCTAATTAAAATTACAAGCAACCAAAGAGGTAAAACTACAAACAATCTCCAGTTGAAAATATCAATTCCACCAAATAAACCGGTGATAAATCCAACTTCGAAACCTCCAGTCTTACCGCCTAAAGTTTCCATATATAAATCGACTACTGAACCTAAGGTATAGACGATAGCGATTATAACGCCAACTATCATAATCAAGAAGCCAATTATCTTATCTTTTGCGATATAGATCACCTTTTTGAACAATATATTTTTAGTTTTTGATTATTTTTTATGTTTTATTAGATTAATGCTATTTTTTTTGTAGCACTTATATTAAAATTTAAAATATGTTAAAATTAAAACCATTTCATTTTCACTAGATAACTTGGTAATAAAAATCAAAATTAGTGATTAAAAACATTGATTAGAATCTAATTCTTTAAAAGAATTAAAAAAATATTAGTTAAAGATGTGTATTTAACCAATCAATTACATCGTTAAATACTTCATCTCTATTAATTTCATTAAAAACTTCATGACGGGCGCCCTCGTAAAATTTATATGTGACATCTTTAATGCCATAGGTTTTATAACGCTCAACCAATTTTAAAAGATTTTTGGTCATTTCATTTGAGGGATCATCAGAGCCAGAGATTAAGTAAATCGGTAATTCTAGGGGTATCTTTCGCTCATTTTCTTCTTTCCAAATTTTTATTAATCCTGATATTAATTCATCAAAAAGACTTGATGTCGAGATAAACCCGCAGTAAGGATCTTTTACATATTTATTCACTTCGTCTTGGTCGCGACTAAGCCATTGAAATTTTGTCGGTGCTGGCTCATAGGGCTTATTAAATGTACCAAATGTTAACTGATCAAGTTTCTCATTACGTTTCATGGGACCGAATTTTTTAATTTCTTTTTCTATTATAGTTTTTCCTAACTTAAGAAGGGTTTCGTCCATATAACCATTTGTTCCGCTAAGAATTACTCCTTTTAACTCATTTCCCCATTGTTGGATATAATCTTGAGCCATTAACGATCCCCAACTATGTCCAAGAAAGAAAATTGAAAGATTTGGATGTTCTTTTTTGATAAGATCGGTTAAGACTTTTTGAGCCCTCACTGTACTCTCCCATCCTCCGGGACCAAGATATCCCGTATTTTCTAAGTTTCCAGCTGTTTTCCCATGTCCTCTATGATCATCAGCATAACAAATATAACCCGCTGAGGTTAATGCTTCTGCCACTCTTTCATATCTAGCCGCATGTTCGGCCAATCCATGCGAAATTTGTATAGCAGCTTTGATTGGATCTGAGTCCGGAGCCCATTTGTAGACGAAAATTTCGATTCCATCTTGATCTTTATAGGTAAATGTCATAATTTTCATAACATATTAGAATTTAGAGAGATTATAAAAATTTTCTTAATTAGAATCAAATTTTTACTTTTATATTATGTTTCTTTTCCTTAATATTCAAGATTTTTTTTACTAAAGAGTATTAAAACATTTGCGTTATTTTTAGAAATAAGACACATAAGGGATCTTTTTTGGAATAAAAAAGAAGTTTTTATTTTTTCTATAATTTTTTAAAAATAGAATATTTAAAATTATTATATATTCTTAAATTCAGTAAATAATTATTAAAAAAACAAAAAAGAGATAAATTATCATGTCATTTGGAATCGAAATCGATATGGATGCGTGCACTGGCTGTGGCACTTGCTACGAAGTATGTCCAAGCGAATGCTTTGATGAGCCAGAGGGTGGAAAGGTCAAAATTAATGAAGATAACAGGCCTGATTGCGTAGGATGTAGAGCATGCGAGACGCAATGCCCCGAAGAGGCAATTACCATAATAGAAGAGTAAATATCGCTGAGCTCCTTATAGAATATTTAACCAATCTTAGAAGAAGTAATTTTATAATACTTTTTTTTATTTTTAATTTGCCTTCTAATATTAAAATATATTTCATTTTGAAATTTAAAATAATAAAATTGAAAAAATTTAACTAAATTATTAATATTCTACAAATCAGCACATAAGAACAAAATAATCTCTTTAATATATGTTAGAACATCCTTGAACTTAATAGTTTCATTGATCCCATGAGCATTTGAAACGACACTACTATTTCCGTGAATAAGTACATCATACTTTGTCAAGAAGCCCATATCAGTTGAACCGGAGGATCCAACAACAGCAATCTCATCTTCAGGAAGACCTTGAACTAAACTCATAACTTTCTTTATTCTCAAATTAGCCAGTGAGTTCGGATCATTTTTAAAAGCAGGGTAATCATACTTAATCGTAATTTTAACATCTAAAGCTTTGCTTTTAGCTTTACCTCTGTTAACGGCATCTTCTATCTCTTGAATTACCTCTTCATATTTCTCATCTGGTATATATCGACGGTTTATTGTTAATGTACAGATGTCTGGAACAATATTTTCTTTTTCCCCAGAACGTATTATATCGAGGTTAAACATCGGACTCATATTCATTCTTTCACCCCTATCAGAAGGTTTTACTCCCGGAATGTCAGCACTTTCGCGTTCCTCAACTTCTTTTTTCAATTCCATTAATTCTACCATAATTGGAACCATTTCTTCTAAAGCATTTATTCCCATGAAATTCATTCCTGAATGACAGCTTCTACCGATGGTTTCAATAATAATATTTACTGCTCCAGCAGCTCCAACTGGTATTATGGGATTAATAACACCCTCCATACAAAACACAATATCTTTTACATATCCTTGCTCCTCTAGATATCGAACTCCAGGATAAGTGCCAATTTCTTCGTCAGTACAATTCATAACCCTAATATTATATTTTGGGGTAAGCTTTAATTTATCCATTATTTGGAGTGCTAAAATCAGACATACCATGGCACCTTTCATATCGGAGGTTCCTCGTCCGTAAATTTTACCACTTTTAATCATGGTTGCTTGAAAAGGAGGAAAGCGCCATCTTTTTTCTCCATCATTGGGTGCTGGTACGACATCCATGTGGCCATAAAAGCAAACGTAATTTTTTTGGCCATAATCTTTCGTTGCCACCAAATTTACACGAGGCCCTTCAAGAGGATAGGGTATTTGTTTTACCAGCTCTTCAGGCATAATAATTTCTTCTAAATCATATCCCAATTCCTTAAAATAGGGAGAGATAAGATCTACGTACTCTCGATATGTATTGCCCGGGGGGACCGTGGTGTCAACCACAATAACCTTCTCCATGAGATCCATAACTCGCTCTCTCCCTATATTATCAACTTCTTCATAAATTTTCTCTAAATCTTCCATTATATAATAACCATTTTTGAAGTTTATTAACTGAAAAAATTTATTGTAAGATATAAGATATTCGCTAAATGATTAATCATAAAAAAAGGAAATAAAAAAGATGGTTATTAAAGAATTTAGAGGTCTGCGCACAGAAATATGATAAGTTCTTTTATGTATGTTTTTATGTCTTTCAATTTAACAGTCTCATTTACACCGTGAGCGTTGGATCCAAGAGTCGCTATACCGTGTATGATAATATCATCAATATTTAAGATTTCAGATACATAGCTCATATCTAATGATCCCGCCATTCCTAACATTTCAATTTCATCTTCTGGTATTTTTTGCACAATGGACATGACTTTTTTAATTCTTTTAATTGGAGCAGTGTTTGGATTAACTCTTAAGGCGGGGTACATATAATTAAAAGTTGTTTTAACTTCAATTGCTTTACTTTTAGTTTTTCCTCTTTCAATAGCATCTAAAATTTCCTGTTTCACATCATCATAGTTTTCATCTGGTATGATTCGTCTGTTGATTGTCAATACACACGAGTCAGGGACAATGTTCGATTTTTCTCCAGATCTAATAATATCTAAATTAAACATAGGGCTCATGTTGAAACTATCTTGTGAACCCGGTCTTGGAAGTCCTAAAATATCCTTACTCTGACGAGCCTCAACTTCTTTTTTCAATTCCATCAACTCATTTAAAATTGGAATCATTTCTTCAAGGGCATTTATTCCGAGAAAATTCATTCCAGAATGACAGCTTTTTCCAATAGTTTCAACGATTACATCTAGTGATCCTGCAGCACCTGTAGGTACGAATGGATTAATAGCAAGTTCCATGCAAAAGATTATATCTTTCAAATACCCTTTTTCGGCCAGATAGCGTACTCCAGGATAATAACCTACTTCCTCATCAGTACAATTAACTATCCTAATATTATATTTTGGAGTAAGTTTTAATTTCTCCATTATTCGAAGCGCTAATATCAAACATACCATTGCACCTTTCATATCAGAGGTACCGCGCCCGTAAATTTTTCCGCTTTTAATCATTGTAGCTTCAAAAGGGGGGAAGCGCCATTTATCTTTACCATCCATGGGAGCAGGAACCACATCCATATGTCCGTAGAAAGTAACATATCTTTCTGAATCATAATCTTTTGTTGCCACCAGATTTATGCGAGGGCCATCTAAAGGGAGAGGGATTTCTTTAACTACTTCTTCTGGAACAAGTACCTCCTCTAAAGAATAGCCTAGTTCCTTAAAAAAAGGAGATATAGTATCAACATATTCCCGATAAGTATTAGCTGGGGGAATTGAAGTATCAATACTTATAAGAGCTTTCATCAGATTCATAAGCTCTTCACGATCTAAATTATCTACAGCATCGAAAATCTCATCTAAATTTAGCATAATAATTAACTCCAGTTTTAAAAAATTTGAGTTATAATTTGTATGATATATAAAATTTTACATGATTAAAAAGAAGTTATAAAGTTTAAAAAGTCACCATAATAGAATTCTACCACAATTCTTACAAACTCCTTCATTAATTTGTTGATTTAAGCAATTTTCATGGTAAGGTGCGCTACATTCCTTACATATATAGATTTTGCCCTTAACTTCACTGAAGTCATAGCCGCAATACACACACTTACTATTAAACGTAAAGTTAGTATCATTAGCTTCAACTATTTGGGAAGTACCCGTTAATCCAACACCATTTCCTACATTTGAAGGTGTAACGTAATTATCTTGCTGAGGGAATGAAACCCATTGATCTTCCAAAGATTGTTGGGGATATTGTTGCCTTGGTGATTCCCCATAGGACACATATCCTGGTGATGCATTCTTAGAAAGTCCCATCTTTTGGGTTATTTTTTCGTCTAATATGTTAGTTAGAATTAACGCAGAAGCGTATTTTCCCTTGGAGCCCCCTTTTTGTAAATGTGTGTGTGAAATCATGTGAATTACTCTACCTCCATTCTGTCCGTAATCGAAATAACAAAATACAGGGGATTCACCCCACTTTTGTTGTAGTTCTTGAGAGGAAATTAATACCCGTACAGCATTATGGTTCAGGATCTGAATAGGGAATGAGCGATACTCAAGCCACCATTTAAATTCTTCTTGTTTTATATTATTGGCGGATTTCTTAGTCCATTTATCTTGTTTAATTTCACTTATGACGCCATCTAGAAATGGGTGGTTTGGTTCAATTATCTGACAGGTTACAATTGCGTCTTCGGTTCTATCTTTATTCCATCTTATAAATCCAGGGAAAACCGGTTCCACAAAATTTTTTATACACCAATCTGTAGTGAGAATCCAACCCCCTTTTGCCACAAAATCTTTTATTTTTTGATAGGCAGGCGTTGGAATTTTATCTCCAGGGCACCCTATTATTATCAGGTCATAATTATCAAAATTATATTTTAACACGTCCTTAGGATCAATTATTTTTTTCTCTGAGGCGTATAAATTATTAATTACTTTTTTTGGCTTCTCAAACCTCCCATTTATACATAAGACCTTACCATGTTTTTCTACTGCTTTGACAATATCCTTTTTATTTAACGCTTCCATTTTGCGTTTTTTCACTTCAGAGTAGAGATCTTTCCAGCTCATTTTTTTAATCTAAATAAAGTTTTAAGGAAATAGAGTGTATTTTATAAATAGTAAACTTCTATTCATATATATATTTTCATTGGAAGCGATTTTAGTGACTCAAATATTAAAAGATTTAGGTGAACCTTTGGAATTTTGGGAATATTTTGAACAAATTTCTAAAATTCCCCATTGTTCTGGAAAAGAAGAGAAAGTGAGAGAGTATATTAAAAACGAAGCAGAAAGGTTAGGGTTTAAAACTCAAGTTGATAAAACCGGAAACCTTTTGGTAAAATCTGCTATAAATCAGAATAGGAAAAATCATCGTAAAGTTATTTTACAATGTCATATGGATATGGTATGCGAAAAGAATGAAGGTGTCGTGCATGATTTTTCTAAAGACCCACTACAATTAGAAGTAGTTAAAATGGAGGGTGAGAAATGGCTTACGGCAAAAGGAACGACTCTTGGAGCAGATAATGCGGTTGGAATTGCATATATTTTAGCATTGATGAAAAGGTTGAATTCAAAAGCGTTAAAATTTGATCCTCTTGTAATCGAAATGTTATTTACAGTCGATGAGGAGGTTGGGTTGGTTGGAGCATTTAATATCGACAAGGAATTAATCAAAGGGGGAACTTATCTTCTCAATTTAGATTCCGAAGAAGATGATAGATTTACAATTGGATGTGCTGGAGGAATTAATACAGTTGGAGAAATTAAATTTGAATACAGCCCGCTTAAAAAATGTCTAAAAAATGCTATTCCTCTTAGATTATCTATCACTGGTTTACTGGGGGGTCATTCTGGTACAGATATCCACAAAGATCGGGCAAATTCAATAAAAATTATGAGTAAGATTTTATGGAAAGTAAATCATGAGTTTTCGATTTGCTTACATTCACTGAATGGAGGAAACAGAGCAAATGCGATTCCACGAGAAGCTCAAGCAATTTTATTTGTGGAAAATAAAGAAGTATCTATATTGAAGAACTTCATTGACCACATAATAAATGAAATTAAATTAGGAATTTCTCGCATCGAGCCAAAGATGAATATTAAAGTTGAGGTAATTGAAGGTTTTGAAGAGAAATTCGTCTTTTCTGAAAACCTTCAGAATAAATTACTTCATATGCTTTATGTAATGCCCCATGGCCCGATTTCGATGCATCCAAAAATTCCGAATTTAGTATATACTTCCACAAACTTAGCTTCAATAAAAACTCATGAGGATCTAATTATAATTACCACAAGTCAGAGAAGTTTACATGAAATTTCAAAAAAAGTGATGTATGAAAAGTTAGAAGCTTTATTAAATTTAGCGGATTTAAATATTAAGATTTCCCATGTTGGTGAATATCCAGGATGGGATCCTGACTTTAAAGCAGAATTATTAAAATTTGCGCAAAAAACGTATAAAGAATTATTTAATGAGGAAGTAATTATTCAAGCTATTCATGCGGGATTAGAATGTGGCATATTAAAACAACACTTTCCTGATATCGATATGATTTCTTTTGGTCCGACAGTGGAAGGAGGTCATTCCCCTGATGAACGCCTTAAAATTCAAAGTATAAATAAGATGTGGAATTTTTTAATTAAATTACTCGAAAATTTAGTTTAACAACTTTTGAATTAGTTGAAAAAATAATTTAAAATCCTAAATATTATTATATCTTAAGTGAATAATTGTCTCCATTTTAGAATATGTCAAAGCGAGAAAGAATAAAAAAAGCCCAAGAGAAACTTGAGATTAGTGGATCTGAAACTATCACAGAAAAGATCAGAAAAAGAACTCCATGGCTCTTTGGGAATAAACTAAGAAAACCGAAGATGGCATATCCCAAGTTAAGAGGTCGAAGGATCGTGCTCCCTACTCCATCAAAGGCAATAGGACTTGCGGTTATTTATGCAATTCTCTTTATTTTACAAACTGGAGTTGTATATTTAGTTTATCGAGAGCCACCTGCTCTCGGAGCAGATGCGAATGGAGATCCAATATTTCTCTATCCCGGAATTCAGGATAGTTTTATTATTGAAGGTATAGTCGCCTCTATTTTAATATTTACAGCTTCAACAGGATTTTTATTATTATATCAAGCATCTAAGCATTCTTACAATCGAAAATTAGCATTAAGGATTATGATCATTGGAATATTTATGATATTAGTATCCTATGTGTTTTTACAGTATATGATAGCTGTGAAGCTTGGTGAGCCTGCATGGTGGGAGAATCTCTAATATAAAATCTGAAAATTGGTTAAAATTTTTGAGTTTTTCACCATTTCAACTTATTTTAAATTGTAGTTTCTATTCGACTATACAAATTCTTAGCTCATCATAATCAACAATAACTTTATAGAGTCCTTTCATCTCTTCATCCAATTTCGGATCTCTTGTGTCTAATCTTAAAATCTGATGGGGGATATTTTGAAGCTTAAATTTTGTAGAAATAATTATGATGTTTTTATTCCCGACTTTTTTTAGAATATGAGGAGTAAATTGTAAATTACCTCGACCAAAAAGAAAACCTTGTCTTCCAATCAGGGAAACAATGATTTTGGTTTTATTTCCTTGTATATGGTTTAAAATTTGTTTTTCATTTAAATCTGATGCAATAATCTGTTTTTTTAATAATATATCTACGCCTAGCATAGTTTTCTCTTGGTTTAATGCGTCAGTAATAGCTTTCGTCGTCGTTCCCGGACCTATTAAATAATATACATCATCCTCAAGTTCTTCAATTATTCGTTTTGCGATTCTTTCTTGATTATTTAAATCTGAATTAGGAGAGCCCATTTTAGATAATTGAGAATAGTCGGGATTAAATGGTGTAAGCAAATATCCATATAATTTTGAGACCAGCTTTCCTTTTCGATATTCTTCTTCATCAATATCTAGAACTTCCGATTCCTTAAGTGCAGCTTCTCCCCATAAGAATTGCATAGTAATGGAACTTGCTAATTTTGGATTAATCGAAAACACACTAGAATAAATTTTTACTCCAGAGGGAATTCCCAAGCACGGTTTACTCATGTCGATAGTTGATACAATATCACGTGCCGTACCGTCACCACCTACGAATAATATTAATTGTAGTTCCGGGATATCTTGCATTTTTTTAGCAGCTATTTTCGTGTGGGCAGCAGTCGTATCAAAAACACCTTTCACTTTGTTATAAAGAGGATGGTTAATAATTTCATAATCAAATTCCATTTCTTTTAAAATAAATTCTCCCATGTTTCCGGGGCATGAGTAAAATTTTAATCTTGGTTTAATCGATGTTAATTCTTTTAACAATTCTTTTGTTCTGTTCATTGCGTTTGGTCTTGCTCCTAATTCAATGGCTTTCTTTAATATTTCATTCCCATCAGTTCCTTTAAGTCCTACTGATCCTCCCATCCCTGAAATTGGATTTACAATTAATCCTAAAACAAATTTATTCTGTTTACTCAATAGAATCCCTTAGAATAGGTAAAAAAAAGAAAAAAATTAAAAGAATTTTATGGAAAATTTAAAGTAATTTACTACTAACCTGTAAAGGCTTTATAGGCTGCTTCATCTAATAGATTCCCTTTTTCTGCGTCCCAATTGGAAGGATCAATTTTATAAAGCCAAGCACTTAACGCATCTTCGTTGATTTTTTCTGGCTCGTCCATCAAATCGGAGTTTACAGCGGTAACTGCACCGCTTACAGGGGAATAAATATCACCAACTGCTTTACTTGATTCAACGGTACAATCAATAGGATCGCTAGCTGGCTCATCTCCATCCATCTTTACTTGCTCAAGAGTAGCACCCTCAAGTCCCTCAACATCAACGAAAGAAATCTCACCTAATTGCTCAGCAGCATAAGGTGTGATTCCTACTTCTTTTGTCCCATCATCAAACCATTGATGGGTTTTTGTGAACCATTTTGCCATGGTTTTTTTCACTTCTTTTATATTTAAGTTTTTTATGTTATTAAATTAAATTGAATTTAAGTTTATAATAGAATTAATTATAGTAAAAATATAAAAGTTTTTTATTAGACTTACTCTAAAAAGTTTTAGGATAAAATGACTACTTCTCTACAAGATCAAATAAATTTTTATGTCGAATTTAAAGAGCGGTATTTTGAAATCATTAGAGATTTTGGGTTTAGTTATCAACAAGATTGTGAGGCACGTAATTATCTTTTTAGACTTTTAAACCAAAAAGGAGAAAAATGGGATTCTGAAAGTATATTACGTTCTTTTAGTGATTTATTTCAAGAAAAGAAAATAGTTTTGATATACGGATGCGGGCCTTCATTAGAGATTACTGTTGATTACCTGCTTAGGGAATGTGGTAAGGAATTATTTAGAAAGTGTATTAATCTTGCGGCAGATGGGGCATCCATTTTATTACGGGAAAGGGAAATTCCCGTTGAGGCTATCTTTTCTGACCTTGATGGAATTACGAAAGTTGAGTTTAATTATCCAGAATTCTTTATTATCCATGCGCATGGTGATAATATAGGAAAGATGAGCCATTTTAAAGAAGAAATCCTTATGTTCCCAAATATAATAGGAACTACTCAAGTAGAGCCAATTGATACGATTTTAAACCCCGGAGGGTTCACAGACGGAGATCGAATCTTATATTTCATAAGAGCCCTCTTGCAACCTCACAACACAATTTATTTTATTGGAATGGATTTTAATGAGATAATTGGAAGATATTCTAAACCGAATTTAACGGAAAATCATCAAGGGACTCCAATGAAACTAAAAAAACTGGAATATGCTATAAAATTAATAGAATGTTTAATAGAGAAAATGAGTAATGAAATTTTTTTCTTAAATTCGAAAATTGCGTCAAATAGATTTAAATATCTAACGATAAAAGAGTTCGCAGAACATCTGAAAAAATAACGAGAGTCTAGATTTTATAATCCGAAATACCCTGTGATGTTATTCTAAATACGACTTTTTTTTCCGGTAAATCCTCGGAATTAACTAGATGGACATAATTCTTCTCTTCCTTGTAACTTAGATATAAGTATTCTGAGAAAAAATGATTTATAAATTGATTTCCAACGGGAAATTCATGGATAATAGCATTTTTAATAAAATTAGGAAAAACTTGAGCTGTAGCAATTAATATTATATTAAAGTTTTTAAGAAGGGTATCTATATTTTCTAATACTTTTAAATACGCAGTTTTAAGGCTATAAAAAGAAGTTTCTTTATTACCTTGCTCGGCCCGATAGAAATTATTAATTGAATCTATAATAACTAAATACTTTTTGTTTATTTTTAATTGATTTTCAATTTCTTTTAATTTGAGCAACAAAGCTGAAGAACTCATAATTTTTGATACTTTAATGCTCTTGAGAACCTCTCGATAATCAAGTGAACTTGCAGTTGCTATTTCATTTATTCTTTCAGGTCGAAAGGTATTTTCACAATCAAGAAAAAAAGTAAAGGTAAAATCTTTCTTTTTAGTAATTTCTTTTTGGGTAATAAAATATTTATATGCCTGTACACATAAATTCAAGCAAATTTGAGTTTTTCCAGTGCTATTTGCCCCATATATTAAATATTTTTTATTTAAACAAAATCCACTATTTAAAATATTTGTGAAATTCTTTGAATCCAAAGGCAGAAAAAAGCTTGTTTCGTCAGCTTTTTTTATTTTTTTTAAAATAGAAGCTTTTGGAATGAATTGTTTATTATTAATATTTAATATTTCCAACAAATCCATTTTTTTCTATAAACTTATTTCTTTTTATATTATTAATCTACTCTTGAAATACATTTAATTTTTTGTATATTTGGAAATTTCATGGTAAAACCGAAAAGTTAATTTTCAAACGTATCTTGTTATTAATAAATCGATTAGAAATTTAGTATCTTGTTATTAATAAATTCTCCATTTAAGTTGAATTAATATATACACCTTAAGAAGAATTAATTTCAATATTATTTAAAGCGAAAGGTAGATTACCCTTATGGCAAAGAAAAAGAAAGAAACGTGTCCTTACTGTGGAAAAAGTTTTGCCTATCTCTCCAGACATAAATGTAAGATTAAAGAGCGTGTAGAAGGAGGAGTAGAAGACAAGACGGAAGCAGAACGCAGGATTGAAAGAATAGAAGAAACAAGAAAGCAAATTGGACGTACGCTGAAAAAAGATGAGAAAATAGTACTTAATCTCATAAATCGAAAAAAGGAAGTGTATTTTGATCAGCTTTTAGAGCTTACAAACAAGAATCGAGACGATTTAGAAGAGATTTTAGAAGTTTTATCATTACAATCACGTATAAAATTAAATCGTGAACTGATAGACAGCTCTTGGACAAAGAGAATTAATTCCATTGAAGAATATGAAGATATTAAGGTAAAAGATGTAAAAGTTAATAAGAAAAAGAAAGATTTTATATGGAATCTTTTTGGATATCAACCATGCTTTATTTGTCCTTATGTTGTTGACAGATGTAATGATACAAATCCCAACAAATTAAATCCTCATCATTGTCCTTGGTTAACTGAATGGATTGAAGCTTCTGTAGAGGGTAGGGAATATAAGGTAAACTTTGAAGAAATTGAAACCAATGGACAGATTGAAGAATTATAGTTTTAATATTCATATAAATTAGGATGATTTCATTTATTTTTTCTTTAAACCTATTATATATATCTCATTGCTGCCCTTCTTTGAGGCTTTTGGCTTGTAACTCTTGACAATTTGGAATTCATACTTCATTTGTTTCATTAATTTATTAAAATCCTGTCCTTGAAATGTCTTAAGAACTAAAATTCCTTTGTATCTCAAATTTTTTCGGGCAATCTCTAAAATACTATAACAGAGTTGATTTTGTCTAATTTGATCTGAAAATTTATTACCTGATTTATTTATTGACGCATCAGAAAGAATGATATCTAACTTATTACTTTTAAAAAATATCTCAATTTCATTTTGAAATTCTGGCGTATTAAAGTCCATTTTAACTGTCTTAACATCGTCAATAGGAGATATGTTTTTGAGGTCAACTCCCAGAATTTTAAAATGATCGCGATGATAGTATTGGTCTTTATATTTTTCTAAATTTTCTTCAGCAATTTTTCTTGATATTTGTAACCAGGAGCCTGGTGCACTTCCCAAATCCAATATATAAAACGCTCTTTTAAAAATATTAAACCTTTTTTGAATATCTAACAGTTTATAGGCAGATCTTGCACGAAACCCTTTTTGCTTTGCTTGTTTGTAATGTGGATCGTTTCTATGGACATGTGGATCTTTAGGCACCTTAGTTCACGAATTCCTTTTTTTTAATTTCTAATAAGCAGTTTTGAAGAGATATTAAATCCATATTTGTTTTTATTGATAAATAATCAAAGTGGGTCCTTGACACTTTATACCCTTTTTTTTTAATAATTTGAATAATCTCTTCGATTTTTGGCACATAAGGAAGTTTTAATCTTTGGCAAAGCTTATGGAGATTATAATATGAGATTGGCATATTTATCTCATCAATTACTAAATTCAAGAGTTTATGGATTCTCCTTCCATTATAATACTTAAGATTGTTATTTAAATCAATTAATTTATTAATAAATTCTTCATGATGCATTTGGCCAATCCATAACGGCCCAGCATAGTCTATTTTTTCAATGTTATCACATGACGGGCATTTACGTGGCAATTGCAATGGGTTTCTATTAAAAGCTTTACGGTAATGACATTTCTTGCAGTGTACAATATATCCATAATTGTTAAAGGAGGTTGAAATCCGATTTTTATTTTTCAGAGTCAAACAGAATATCCTTACAAAGTGGTTTGCATAAAACGTAAGTAATGGAAAAATTCCCATCCCATTTATGTTTGCCATACGAGAAATAAAATTAAGTAAAATACGAGCGCCGATTTCTTTGCAATATTCAGTATGTAGAGGTTTAGACATATATTTTCGAATGCAAGCGTTTGGTCTTATACCAAATAAAACTGCTGTATCCGTAGCAGTTACACATAATAATCCATTTATTCTCTGAATTGCTTTAAAAGCAGAATCTAAGTAGAGATTTGGAGTCCCGAAGGGATCTATTGAAATGATATTTGGTTTCTTTAATAATACTTCAGATTCAATTGAAGTTTTTTGAGCAATTTCAGTAAATAAAAAATTTGCATCCTTTCTAGAAATGATAATTTGAATTTGAGAATTATCTAATTCGTTTGCTGAAATGCTTTTATGAATTAATTCAACCGCTAAAGGATTTACATCATTAATATATATGGTATGAATATTATCACATTCTTTTAACATTCGAATGGAACTAATTCCAGAAGCAGCCATAGAATCTACAATGATTAACTTGTCTGGATTATATAGTTCATTATATGCCATTACGGCTAGATTTGAGATGTCACGATTTAACTCCATCTTTTTGTTATAAAAGACATGCATCGATTTTGAGGGAATAGAATCTTTATCAGAACTATGCACATATATTTCTGCTGTGTTTTCTCGAATAAGTATGAGATCTTTTTTTTCCATTTTCAAATTATGATAAATTTCACTGACTAAAGTAAATATTGTAAATCTAAAAATGATAAAAATTGGACTAACTTTTTATCTTATATAATTCCACATTAAATATCTTAAAAAAAAAATATATTATAAAAAGGAAAGTGATATGATAAAAATTTGGATAATTTATCACACAAAACACGGCAACTGTAAAAGCGCGTGTGAAAATCTAAAAAGAATTTTATGCGAAAAATTTGATGTGTCCATTGGAGATGTAGCTAATATAAAACCTGAAGTAGTTGCAAAAGATTCACCCCATCTTTTAATTGTAGGATCTCGAATTATTATAGGCAGCCCAGATAAGAAAGTTAAGAAATTTGTAAATAAACTTGGTTCGAATTTAAAAAATCCAATCTCTAAAGCAGCTACACTCTATACTCATTCTTTAGAGTGGGATTCAGAATATGCTAAAATGGCAAGAATTTTAGAAGATAATAAGATTGTTAAAGAAGTTTTACCAGAAATCTTAAATATTAAGATGGTAAAAACAAAAGGACCTGCGGAACCAAATCAGGACAAAAATATTAATGCATTCGCTGAAAAAGTAGCCGAGTATATTATAAAATGAGGTTTTATTAAAAATGATAACTTTTTATTTTCCTATTTCTTTAAACCAATTTACAGCAGTATTACTTCCAATTAGTCCACCACAGGTTGTAGCATGAATTTTAGTGATGTTATCTTTGGTCAGAGGTTCAATATCCTCCATTTTTTTGATCTCATTTTGATTTCCTATAAGTAGAAATTCACCTCCTAACGTTTTGGCAATGAAAGCTAACGGGAGCCACTCATAAAACAGTCTTAATTTTGGTTTTGGTGAAGGAAAATAAGTATATACTCCACCATATAATAAAATTGCATGGAAATCACCTACAAAACTCCCACTATATCTATCTTTAAAATGATTGTTGATAAGTTTTTTTTCAAATTCTTTACATTTCGGAGACCATTGAGTAGAATCTCCCCCTAAACATCGTATTCCCCCTTTTTCTGGATTAGGAAGATTTAGTAAATCTCGGAATATATAATGATAAAATGTCATTGAATAGGGAGTTGTGTCTAAATAAAATTCAGCGACGAGACCATTCACTGCTAAAACTAAATTTGTGAAAATTCCATAAAGTACATAAAATGAGCACACAATTTTCCCTTCACGATTATAAATACCAACTATTGTACCCACGGTTCTATTCACCGCAACGTTTGAAGAACCATCAACGGGATCGGTGGTTATTCCAAACGTCCCATTACTCGTGATAGGTTCAGCTTCTTCAGAGGCGATAAATGCATAGTCAGTATCTCCCTCTTGAATTGCCTTTAATATAATTGAATGGGTAAGTACATCTTCGTGAATTTGCTCCTCATCATATACATTCTTCGTATCTTCTAATGGCGCTTCAATCGACATCCTGTATTGGATTTCTCGAGAAGTTAGTCCTTTCTCTAATAAACCTCTTATAGGAATTGTTGCTTCCGCAATAATCTCAATTAAATTAATCAAATCTCCTTTATCAGGGAAATAATGCGGTATATTGGATTCTAACCATTTAGAAAGCTTAATTTTTTCTTTTTTATCGCTCATTTTAAATGAAAATAATTTTATCTAGCAGTTTAAAATATTGAACTATTTTAGATAACAAATTATATCTTAAAGTTTTTTTTGAAAATTTTAATTCCAATCGAATAATTAGAAAATAAGTGTTATATAGAATATTTATACTATATATTTCATATATACAAAGATTAAATTAGTTAACCCACCATCATATTCTCAGAGAACATCATTGAGGTGAAAACCATTGTTCATGAAGCAACTTATCAAAATTAAGTTATTATTAAAACAAAATTGTGTGGCATTTTCAATCGTTATCTTCTGGTTTTTTATCAATTTCCTCTATTTTTCTAATGTAACACACAATGTTGCAGAAGGCGCATTAATTGTGTTTTTCTTTATAGAACATAGTAGTTTATATGGGACTTTTTATTCTGCATTCACCGAATTCATTATCTTTGGTTTAGTATTTGGATTAATTACAGTAGAATTATTCCGAAAATATAATCCATGTATTGCATCGAGAGAAGTGTCAAAAAAATATTCTAATCATGTAGTAATAATTGGATATACTCATATAGGTAAACGGATAGCGGCATATTTAGCAGATAAGAGAATTAAATATGTAATTATTGAGGAAAATTATGATTTAGTAGAAGATCTCGTAATAAAAGAAGAAGCTGTGGTAAATGATACTCCCATAAATATAGAAGCCTTAAAAGATGCAGGAGTTGAAAAAGCAAAAGCAGTGTTCGTTACTTCGAATGATTTTGAAATTCAATTAGTTGTAAATCATAATGTTAGAAGACTTAATCCGTCTTGTAGGTTAATAGCTCGAATATTTGAGGATGATGTAGGAGAATTACTTTCAAAAACATATGGAGCGGAAACTATAAGTACGTCCAAGTATGCTGCGGATGTTATTGTGAATAAAATTGGAAGGGCTAATTATAAAAAAGTACTCATAATTGGTTTGAATCATATCTCACTAAGGTTAATTAAAAAATTAAAGCCAAAAAATTATGTAAAGTTTCAACTAATTGAAGAAAATGAGGATTTAATAAGCGACTTTATTGATGATATGAATTATATTGTTGCAGGAGATCCAAAGGATTTAGTAACATTACAAAAAGTAAATATTGAACAAGTTGATTGCATAGTAAATACGATTCCTGATGTAAAAGATTCATTTTTAATCACAAAGCGAATAAGAGATTTGAACAGTAGTTGTAAAATTATATCCAGATTTTTTTTGGATAGCGTTGCTGAAATCTTAGAAAAACCACCCTTTAGATCTGAAGTGATTAGTTCTTCAAAGCATACCTTAGAAATAATGATTCAAAAAGGGATGTTTGATTTCTAACTAAATCATCATTTTTTCATTTTAAAACAATTTTATCCAAACCCATGTTCTGATAAATCGGATAAAAATTTTATCGATAATATTTCAGGTTCTCTTTTAGTTTTAAACTTTCTCATATTTAATTTCTTGGTTCTGCTAATTTTCACAGAATTTTTGACCCAATAATCCATAACTTTCCCTCCACTTTGTACTTCTTTAGTAGAATTTTCATAACTTTTCCGGCTTAGCTCATTGACAACTAAAATCTCAGTCCCATATACCTTATTTATGTAGCACAAATTTGCCAGTATTTGATTTAACTGATAATTAAGGTGGACATTTTTTTCTTTTTTGTCTTTGTTTAATTCTAATCGATATAAATCAGTAATAGAATCTATCACAATTAAGTTTATTAAAGAATTATTTTCTTTTAAAGAAGAAAGGATTAAAAACTCAATATTTTGTACAATCGGAATTAAATCTGCAAAAGTTAATGCTGATATGAAGATGATATTGTCTAAAATCTGTGAGGAATAATCATTAAGGAGTTTTCCAACCTTCTCATAGGGAAAGTTAGGTTTACTATAAATAAATACCACATTTCCTTTTTTAGCAGCTTTCATCGCTACTTGAAGAGCTAACGTGGTTTTACCAACTCCAAAATCTCCAAAAATAGATAAAATACCCGTAATTGGGTTAGAAGTATCAAAAAATTCATTTAATTTCGCAGTTGGAAAATTCATGATTAAAACTTTTTAATTTTATCGTTAATTAATATTAATAAGCTGGAAATTAAAAGATTAATATTTTTAATTTGAGAGACATCAGGAATAAAATATATGTATTAACTGAAAATTTAAGCTTTTTTTATAGGCTTAATAAGGAATTGAATCGGTTTAACATACCCTTTAAAATAATTAGTGTAAGCAAAAAAATTCCTTCAATTTCTTCATTAATTTTAACTACACTAGAAGAATTTAATAATCGGGAATATTTTCAACAAAATGGCAACTTTATTACATATTCAGGTGAAGAGTCTTTTGAGGAGTATATTTTAAAAGTTATTGCTGCTTATCGAATAGGGTATAAAGACCATTATTCAGAACTTACGTTTTCTATTGACCCGGGTAATCGATCTGGGTTAGTTGTTTTTTTGGATGATTACTATTTAATGTCCCATTGTTGCTTTGAAACACGTGATTTAATTAAGAAAATCAAGAATTACACTCAATATTTTAAAAGGACAAATCCAGAACCAATGAAGTTGACTTTAAAATTTGGAAGAGGCGTTCTTTCGCTCACTCGAGATTTAGTTGATATCATATCTACCATATTTCGTGACGAAAAAGATATAAGTATTTTATTGATTGATGAGTTCAAATCATCAAAAATTAAAATTAATAATAAGAAGAAGGGACGCAAAATCTCTAAAGATGAGGTTTCTGCGTTAGTATTGGCTTTAAGAGATGGTATTGAGGTTACTCAGAGCAATTATCACTTAATATTTAACCAAATTAAATCAAGAACTTTAATAAAGGAAGATTTCAAAAAAGAAAAATTGGATGAAAAGGTAATATCATTAGAAGAAATCGCAGATATTATAGTAAAAGTTTTAAATGGAGAGCTCTCTCTTAAAGAATCATCTTCCATGATAAAGGAGATACAAATGAATAAAAATAATATAGTTAAAGGGTAAAAATTGAACCATTTGATGGTAAGCTCTTCATATCTAAATGGGCAGAAAGAATAGAGATTAATTTATCGCCTGACATTTTATTTCTATTGGAGTAGAATTTGTTTCTAAATAAATACACTCATCAAAAATGCGATTTATAGCTTTGATGTAAGTTCCTTTTCTGCCAATAGCAATCCCTCTGTCCTCATAAAAATAAAATAAAATTGTAATTAGTCTTGTACCATCCTCTTTAATATCCACTATTACATCATGAATGTATGTATCCGGAAAAAGACTAAAGAGCAATCGAATAAGCGTAGCTTCGGTCTTTACTATCATTACTTTCTTATTTACCAATTGCTTTCTAATTGTATGTAGCTTTCTTTTGCCTTTATAATAATTCTCATTTTTAGCGAAGAAAAAGACGTAGGGAGGCATTAAAATTACTTTATCCGGATACACATGGGTAATTTTATTAAAAAAAAGATATAAGTCACGCTCATCCTTAGAATATTTTGTTTTAATATTCACCTTCTGAGTTAAAAACGACTTCACTTTATACGTATTTAGCATGCATTAATTATTTTTTAAGAAAAGATATAAACCCCTATAACTTATGAAATTATTAATTAAAATTAGTTCTTATGTTCTAAAAGAGCAAAAATATTTGATAAACGAAAAGTATTAAATAAAAAAAATGAGATGTAATATAAAAGAAGAGTATTTAACTAGCATTAATCATTTACAAGAATTAACATGAAGCGCTACAAATCTATAGATATTGTCCGGGGTATTGCAGTTTTTGGTATGGTTTTTGGGCACATTCTAAATTGGTGGTTAGTCCCCGAAGATTATTGGTTATATTTGTTTGTTTATTACCTTCTTGGACCGTTGGCAGCGGGGGGATTTCTTTTCCTTTCCGGGTTAAGCGGAGTATTTGCATATAAGAAAGCCTTAATAATGGTTGATAAATCAGAAGATTTTAGTATGAATATGGTAAGAAATGGATACCTACTAAGAGGTCTATTGTTATTAATAATATCATTTATCTATAATACTCTAATCGCCATTGCAATAAATGATCTTACTTGGATTTGGGCGTGGTTCGTTTTGCAAACTATCGGTTTCTCACTTTTAATGTCGTGGCCTTTTTTGAATACATCAAAAAAGTTTAGGATAATTTTTGGTAGTATAATCCTTATAGTTAATTTTTATTTATTAGAGCTCCTCACGCCATATCAAGGGCAAGCTAATTTTGCTGGAGTATTATATCACGTGCTTTTTAATCCTTTAGATTTATATCCGATCATCCCGTTTTTTGTAATATTTCTTTTGGGCACCGTTGCAGGAGAGCTTCTCTATGAAATTAATTCAATTAAAAATCAAGAAGAAAGAGAGCATGCGTTAAAACATAAGTTTATTTTTCCGATTTTTTTATTAGGGATCGTTCTCACTATTTTTGCAATCATATACCAATATCCAAGTTTTTTCTCTTATTATAAATTCTCTGCCATTGTGTTTGGGATAGGGCTTATTTGCTTACTAGTTTCGACAGTTATCTGGTTCGAAGAATTTGAGAAAATTACTACGAAAAAGAATTATAATTTTTTTTATTACTATTCGTATTATTCGTTTACGATCTTTTTAGGGCATAATGTTCTTTATTTTCTTTTTTACCAACAGTTAAATGCGGTTACCATCTGGATTCCTATTATAATTACCTTGTTTTTATTTACTTTACTTCTGAAGTTCATGTATGAAAAATTGGGGCCTAAAGCCTCTCTAAAGGCTGGAATTGGGGTATTAAGCCTCGTAATAGCAATCAAAATAGAGCAAAGAAAGTATATAAAACATGGCAAGGTAGAGTCTGCTCTCCATTTAGGAAGGTTATTGAAATTCGGAGGAAAGAGTAGAAGTTAATAATTATATTTAAGCAGATCTTTATAGGATTTTTTATTTTTGGTCCCTAACTTTGATAAGCCTGATATTTTTTATGGAACAAAAATAATAAATAAAAAGAATGAGATGCAATATAAATGTACCTCTCTGCTAAAAAACCGTTATAATTTTAAATCAATAATTTCTTAAAAAAGCAGGACATGAAGGAAAGGATTGATATCCTACTCGTCGAAAGACGCCTTGTAGAAAGTAGAACAAAAGCACAGTGGCTAATCCGAAATGGTTATGCGCTTGTCGATGGCATCGAAGTAAGAAAACCCGGAAAAAGAGTTGATAATACATGCCAGATTCAGTTAAAAGCTGAATTTCCGTATGTTGGTAAAGGAGGTATTAAATTAGAAGCAGCTTTACAAGAATTTTCGATTTCAGTGAAGGATAAAGTGTGTGCCGATATTGGGAGTTCAGTTGGAGGTTTTGTTGATTGTCTTTTAAAGCATGGTGCTTTAAGGGTATACGCAATTGATACAGCAACAGAGCTTTTACATCCATCTTTAAGATGTGAAAAAATGAAAAATCAAGTGATTCCTATGTTAGGGGTGGATGCCCGGTTTTTAAAAAATTTAGATGAATTGGTTGATGTGTGTACTGTGGATATCACATTTACTTCACTAAAAGACATTATTCCTAACATTGAGAAATATCTTAAACCAAATGGTGATATAATTACACTAATAAAACCTCTTTTTGAAACCAAATTTAGGGAGGAGAAAAAATTTCAAATCATTCAAGATCCTCAACAGCTCCAAAATGTTTTATTAGATTTAATAGAATGGAGTATAATTAATGAAATTTTTCCATATGGACTAATTAAATCGCCAATATTAGGAAAGGGAGGTTCGATCGAATTTTTAGTATATTTTAAAATTGATAAAATCAATCATGACTTCGATTACAGGAAAGTGATTGAAAGCATTATCTAATCTGTAGTAAAATGAAATTTTTAAAAAGAGGCAGTGATAAATTTTACTTTTTAATAAGAATACTTAAAAAAATCTCTCATTTTTAAGTTATGGACGAATTTTTTAAACCGAGTTTCTATATTGGAATCATCTAATCCCCATGGCAAATAGCCGATGATATACCGGGGGAAATATTCCACAAACCAATTAGAATTATAAAAACAATCGCCAATAAATTGCATATATCTGATTAACTCTTCATCTGATAAATTCGGTCTTTCAAAACATATATAGGGACATTTTTCTTTTTCATAGTGATCTTGTTCCATTCCGGAACACGACATGATGGTCGGATATCCGAGGCTATTGATTTCTTGAATGTAATGGGATATTCCATTGTCAATACCATGTATTTCACTACTATTCCGAAATTCTTTAATCATACTTTTCCTTACTGTGTGGTTTTTGTAATTATATCCCTAATAAATAATAATAATTTCTCCTAAAAAAAGTATGTTTTTATGTAATATTAATGATATTTATTAATTTTCCCCGGGATATTTGCAGGATAACTCTCAAATTTTTTACCCCATTCCGTCTCCATGAACTCCTTAATCCTTTTTTTGCCGATTGTGGGGTACCAGAACATATCATGATATACTAATGAGCCTAAAATTGGTAAAGTCATGAAAAGCTTGTTATGCATTAACGGGTGTAAAAAAGATAATTTCCCTTTTCTTACCATCTGATCACCCCAAATAACTAAGCTGCGTTTTACTTCGAATTTCCAGTTTATATCGGATACATCCTCTCCAATAAGCTCAATTTGATCCACATCTCCACACCCTAACCCTTCATCATGGGCAAGTTTGATAGCAGGAAGGGTCATAGGATCAAATCCCATCATTTTAGCAACAACTGCATCAACAGCCACTTGATCATACCCAGCGAGGAGATAATTTTTTATACGGGGGATCATGGTCCTCGGTCCGGCACCATCGCCACAAACCGTTCCGTCCACAACTGCCAAGATTTCGGGATGGATTTGTTTCTGAATTATAAGAAGATCCACAAGCACTTCGCTCATATATTGATGCGAGAAATGGCGTCTCTTAGTCAAAAGACCGCCAAAGGCGTTCTTACAACTACACGTAATGCCCCCATGCTTCATTTCGTCTTTAGTTTGACTTAAAGATCCTCCAACAGCGCCTGTATGCCCATGCGTCTTCATGGTGGGCGTATGAATAATTGGCTTCCCAAGATAAAATTGAGGAATCTTAAATCCATCGGGAAATATCTTAGAATCTAAAACGTGTAGTTCCTTATCTTTCAATGTTTCGAATTTTGAACGTAATTCATCGTCATATGGAATGAACGGAATTTTGGTTAATGGTACAAACCAAACTCCGTATTTTTTAATTATTGGTTCCCAGCGATTCCCACTAAGTCCTTTTGCAATATTTGTCACCACCGTCCTGTTCTCTGCGGTAAAGAGCTTTTTCGGATCATAGCCATCATCAATCATAGTCTTTAATACACCCTCAACCTGCCAAGGTGGACTAGAACATGCAGGGTAAAATTTTGACCAGCTTAGGTTGAGTTTAATTATTGTTTTAAGGTCTTTAGGAAATCTTTTCTGATATTGAGCAAGATGCATCAATTTAGAATAATCTTCTAGAACCGTGTTAGGTGATGTTTTTATAACGAAAATTTTAGGGTTATCGGTCATAGTTCTGTGATTTAAAATGAAGCCCTTGATTTTAATTTACCGTTAATGAAAAGAAGTCTTGAATTTATGAGAAATCAGAGAATATTATTTTAGGACCGAAATATTATTATGAAATCTAAGGGCAGTATTTATCATTTGTAGGCAATCTACAATGTCTCCCATACGGATCTTCATTTCTTCAATACAGTGAATATCGAATCCTTTTTGCTCTAGTGCTTCATTGATTAATCGACATGTTTCAAATATTACAGTTTTGGCTTTATATTGAGTCTTTGCTAATTTATCGATTGCATCTTCTCTTTCTCTTAATTCTATTTGAATCTTGGAATAAAGAGATTTATATTCATCTCGCTCTTTGGTTAAATCTGCGATTTGTTCGGTAAAATTCTTTTTTCGATTAATCATTTTTTAAACTCATAAGCGGTATAATATAGTTAACTTTTCAAATAGTTATTAAAATGGCAATATTTATGAGAAAGAAGTTCGACAAAAATAATGGTTGAAAGGGCTTTAGAGGAACTAAAGCCTATCGGTCATAGATTCGTGATTGAAAATGAATGCTTTACTTTTAATTTGGCGTTAATGAAATGATGGCTTGATTTTTAGGGGAAATCAGAGTATGTCGTGTTCTTCAAGTTTTTTAATAACGAATTCTGCGTTTTTTTGAGGGGTGTAAAACTTTTAGGATTTTACAATAAATTATTTCTATTTATAACTTCATTGTTTTCCATTATTTTTCCTCATTTCTTATCTGAGCTTTAAGGTTTAGTCTTAAAGATTTATTCTTGTATTTTATAACATACTCATTAGCATATCTTTTTGCTTTTAAATAAGGTGTATCAAATCTAAGGTAATTCGTGTTAACCACTTCATCATTAATTCTAAAATCATTTTTATAGCGAAGTTCATACTTGGTATTATTACTTCTGTATATAACATTATTTTCTGTTATATTTAAAGGATTACTCATAATTCGTGTCTTAAAATCTTCATATAACTCTTCATTATTAGTTGTAACTTCTGTAATCCATATTGTATATTTACCTTTTTGTATCAATTCATTTTCGTTTAATAGTTCCAAATTTTCTTTACCTATTAATGCTAAATTCACACTACCATATTTCATGAAACCAAAATTCTCAAAAAGATCATATTGATCAAATTCCTCAGTAGGAAAATATGCATGAGTTTTGTATATTAATTCTTTCTCCAAAAACGCTTTTCTTTTAGGTAATTTAAAAATCGTTATGTTTATATTCTTGTCTTGAACACTATGGGGCATTCTTCCATTTCCTACCCAATTATTTGGAGAAAGACTTAAGTATTCATTGTCATCGTCATAGGGGGTAGAAGGATGTGTAATAAATATATTAAAGTCTTTCCCTAAACATACATTCATAATGTGGTGCTGATCTCCACATTCACCAGGATGGTGAGATTGAGCAGTACTCATTGAATAATCCATTGTCTTATATGTATAAGTATTAACTTTTTGAATTGCTACACCATCAGTAAATGGCCTTAGAACTCTTGATAATATTGGTAATAGTCCAAGTTTTCTTAGTATTGGATTAGAAATCGACTTAAAGTCTTTTAAAAATTTATTGCTGTAAAGATCGTATTCATTCAACATATCAATAGTATGAGAGATGATTTCTGGATTAGTAAATGACTCCATTTGCCATAAAACAAATCGATCCAAATCATTATTTAAATCTAACTCTTTTTTAATATCTTTTAGATCAAATCCCATTTGATCTTTGATAATTACTTCAGAATCATCTTTTGCGATATCTTTAATTATTGAAGGAACTTCATAGTTCAATCTATATTTAAAGATACTGTTAAAGTGGGTAGGATTATAATCTGCTATTTCAAACCCGAATGCATCACATATTATTGGGGCCACATCTGCATCGGATGGTCTTTTTTTTTGCTTCTCATAACTTCTACCATGAGTTAAAGCAAAGTTTCCTTTAAAGCTGTGAGATGCCATATCAAAGAAGAGTATGTCTGTAATTATTTTTGCTTTTTCGCTAATCTGTTTATCATGTGCAAAATCAATTAAATGTAATAAAGCTGCTAAATCTTCTGCATAATACACATGAGAATGCCATTCAATAAACCCTGTGCTAAATCTTAAATTAAACCAGTGATTAATTCGATCAAAGGCATATTGGATCTTATCTTTACCTAGTTTATTTTCATTGGTAAATACTTCTGTTTCGAATAAGCTACAACCGATATACTCTATTGTTGCAAACAGCAACTGATGATTTTCACTCCAGTAACACATGTTGTCATTACCTGGCTCTGTCATCCAATATCTGAAGTTTAGTATTGTTTGCTTTATTCTTTCTTTTATATCTTTTGGTAACTTATCATTGAACTGAATATACAATCTTTGTAATGAGATCATTCTAAAGTCATTACAATCTTCTCTAGTATCAATAAAATCACAAAAATCATATATACTTGAGAAATCATTTATTTCATTATTATTTAATAAATCTTCCATAATAAGCGGAAGATATTCTGTTATTCTCATCTTTATTTAAAGTGCAAACCATATAAATTTCATTTATGATTTAATTCTTTTTGCTAACCACTGCTCTTTGAGTGATAACCGATTATATATGTTGTTTGAAGTAGAGTCCCTTTTTTAGCTTATTAAAGACGGTTTTAGCATGTACAAATGGACTTGATAGCTCTCCCATGCTCTTAGATTTATTTGCTAATAAACATTCTCTAATACTCTCAAAAGAATTATTAACATCTTCGATAGATGTATAGCCATTTCCAATTTCTTCATTAGAATGAGCATCAGAACCGCCAGTTTCAAAAAATTGATAGGACTTATTAAATTTTCTTGCCTTTTTAACGCATCTTTTAAAAATTATTCTGGAATTAATGATTTCGATTCCATCTATATATTTTTTAATAAGATCATCTGATAATAAATCAATTTTTAACCGATTATTTCTTAAAAAATCAAAAGGATGAGGAATGACCACTAATCCATTATTTTCTTTTATTTTTTCTACTATTGAAATAAAATCATTATTTCGAATGCTAATTTCCTCATTTATAAAAAGGCCGATGACTTCTCCAATATGGGTCTTAATTTCCATACCTGGAATGATGATTAAATCATTGTTTCTATTTTTTTTTTTCAAAATATGATATGCCTTTAAAGTATCGTGGTCAGTAATAGCAAAACCATCCAAATTCTTCTTTTTGGCATATTTTATAGCATTATCAGGAGTAATAAGAGAATCTCCAGAATAATGAGTATGAATATGGAGGTCCAATTTCATTGCATTCAATATGAGATCCCCTAGATTAATGTATTAAAAACTGTTAAAATTATTAAACCACATCTCTAATATGTTAAAAATGGCTTCCCAATAGTAAGAATAGGATAAAATTGCTATAAGACAAATTCCCGCAAGAATTATCCCCTTATCAAAAAACGCCTTTTCCGTATTTCTGGCTATTTCTGGATGAGAAGTCGTTAAATAAATATACCTTAGAATGATGTAAAGAAACGTTGGTATTGTTAGAATTGCGAAATATTCATGAATATTGACAGTCTCTGCTTGAAATAGTCCAAAGTGGAGTATTAAATAAATCGAATATGTGAGAAATAATGAGCTTGAGACCATATTCTGAAACTGGGTTAAAATATTTAAATCGTATTTTTCATAACTCTTTCTATGCTTGGATGCATTTTCTTCTCCTAATAAAATCAAATCCCCCTTTCTTTTAGCAACAACTAAAAACAATGCAATTTCAAAAATAGCTAAGAATAGCCAAGGAGAGATAAAAACGTGAATAAGAAAACATCCAGCTAAAGCTCTCCATAAATAAATTATCGATAGAGAAAGCATATCTAGAAAGGCATAACGTTTAAATACATGATTATAAAGCTGTCCCGTTATAAGAATTAAAATAATCATAATTGTAAAATTCATATTTTGAATAATAAAAGTAACCGAAAAAAAAATTATTCCAGACAATAAAATAATTACCAGTAGTGCAAATTTTACGGATAATTCTCCAGTAGCAAGTGGTCTTTTATCCAATCCTATTATTCTGTCCTTTTCTATATCTCTAATATCATTAATGATGTAATTAATTGAAGAGGCACAGCATAATAAAATAAAACCTAAAATGAGAGTGAAATAAAGAGAGGAATCTAGTAAACTTTCACTAAAAAAAGCTCCCCAGAAAATTAGAGTATTTTTGTAATATTGCCTAACTCGTAAGAGGTTCAAATAATTTTTAATTCTTCTTGACATTATAAATTTCAAAAAAACGCATGTAAATTAAAGTTTATTAAGGTAAAAAATGCTTCTTGGTTTAAACTTATATAAAATTTTGTACCCCAGTCTGCTAAACATACTCGTTTCAGATTTTAATTGCATCATAGCAGTACTATATTCAAAATTTATTAATTCCATTGACTTATACTCAATTTCTTTTTCTTTTCCAAATATATTTTTAACAATAATATAATTGTCGGAATCATGTTTTTCATTAGCTGAATTTTGTTTTAATTTATTACTATTAACTTTCACCTGTAGAATTCTTCCGATTTCTAAATTATTTACAGGTTTTTTTAGATAAATATATGAATAAGTCTGATTGCTTATCATCCAGTTAATTAAATTAATTTCAGAATCCCTATAATCTAAATTATTGCTAATCGAGAGATAAATTGTTTTTGGTCGTATTATTAAATCTTTCAGAGGAAATTTCAAGTTATTTTCATCAGTAAAATCGACTAGTTCCAATTCATAATCATCCAAAATTTCAGCCGGAATTACCCTCTTGCATTTAAAAACCTTTAATTTACCTTTCATTTTAAGGAAAACATCTTTATCCTCAAAATTTTTTATAATATCGTCTGAATTGGGCAATTTCGTTTTCTTAATAGACTTTAGAATTTTTTTACCTTCAGCAAGAAAGATATAGTTTCCCTCTTTCTTATCTTCATTTAAGCTGATGTCATTTAAGATAAAAGGTTTGTTTTTAAAATAAAAAACTCCATCGAATTTTACCATAGATTTACTATACAAAGAAGCATTGAGATATTCCTTTTGATTAGTTTTTAAATTGGTAATAATATATTGATCAGCATCACATATATCATCAAGAAATTGAATATTATCTAATCTACCGATAATGAGCTCCTCTGTAATTAAATTTTTGAATATGAAATCTTTTTTAAGTTCATATTTATATAACTCTTTTCTTTCAAGTGCTTCGAAAATTAATGATAAATTGTCAATTTCAAAGAGTTCTTTAAATTTCTCATTGGCTATAATTTTAAAGACCTTACGTGCCTGTTCAAATTTCATTGCATATTTAATTTGCTTCGATCTTTTTAAACAAATAAATGGAAGTAGTGATTCTTTACCAGGTTTTAATTCTTCACTTAAAATTGCTGCGATTCTAAAATATGAGGGGGGATGAGAATTCATAAAATTAGCTAAAAGTGATCCTCTGGAAGGTTTAATCATTGAACGATATAAATATTCAGCTGTTTTAATAAAATCTAACATTTTATTATCTAATTCTATTTTTTCGTCGCATAATAGCATCGTGTTTAATCCAAATTCGCGACCTGTTGCATAAAAGCTTTCTAAATTATAAAGTGCTTTAGCTAACTCTTTAGCATATCCAGAATTCTTTGTATGCATATCAGCTTTTCCTTCCAGAATTCTTACGAATATATAAATGAACATATAAATCACTAAATTAAGAATAATGAAGTAAATCATTGGAATCTTCGGATCACCAAATGTGTAATCATAGTAAGTTGCGGGTAAATCTAAAATCATTCGTATAAACAAATCAAGGCTTGCTATAATAGTAAGAATCAGAGTATGATTGCCTTTTGTGTGGGCTAATTCATGAGCAACTATTCCTTTCAACTCATCTTCAGGTATTTGATCTTTAGATTCTGCAATTACAGCAATTCTTTTATCAAAAAAGGATCCATAGGCCATGGCATTTAAAATCGGATATGTTCCAAAACCTACCCTCACTTTTCCTTTAATACCAATATCTCTCTTAACAGTTTCAACTAAATTTAATAACTCCTCATCTTCGACTTTTTTAATACCTAACAATTTGTCAAGAATTGGGCCAGAAACGAAGTATACTATCCAATTAACTATAATTAATACCGGATATATTAATTGGACTTCAAATGGACCAAAGGGAGTATGGATACTAAAGTCGATTGGAGTATATTGGGTAATAAAAATAACTGCCAGCCACGCAATTATATATAAAAATAATACCAGATAAGCCGGGCTCATAAACCTCCAAACTACAATATACTTTCTTCCAAATAATATAAATCCAAGTATCAAAATAATCCAAAAAGAAAAAGCAAAAGCAGTATTAAGATAAAAGGGATTATTTAAATATGCAGAAAATAAGCCAGCTATGAATATTACATTATACGTTACCAAAGAGATTACAAGAATTTTATTAAGTATTGGATAATCTTTCAATTCGAATATTCCGAACCATAAATAGATGCTAAAAGCACCCATCAATGATGTAAGTAAATCTTTTGTAAAGAAAAAGATTAAAAAGAAGAAAAATGCAATTGCTACAAGATCGCTCATTTCGCTACGGCGTCCAATCTTAGCCCAATGTATAAATTCTTGAATCGATATTAAATAAAGAAAGGCAGCAACATAAAAACTCCAATCAATTAAAATTTCAGACCAGGTCGGCTGAAATATTACAAATCCAAGCAAATAGAAGGTAATTATTGAGCTAAAAATATAAAATATTAGAAGTAAAAACCTCGCAACTTTTTTCAATGGAAATACCTTTTGAATTAAATTTATTGTTATATCTTTTAAAATATGAATTTAAACCTATAATAATACAAAAAAACGTTCATAAAAACGCAAAATATTATGTTTAAGAAATGATAAGTACCTTATAAAATATCAACTTGTATGGTTTTAAAATTAATTTTTTACTAAACTACCTCTTTAAGGTCTTTCATTTTATCAATTTGAGTCCAGAAATATTTAATTGTTATATAATACCAGAATAGTAGCATCGGAAAATAGAGTATAAAAGAGAAGGCAATATTTACAGGAACTTTAACAAAAATCAAATTAATATCTGGGTATTTTAAAGGCATTATTAACAAATCAATTATTATTATGAACACAATGCTAGCGAGTAATAAGAGGATCATTAAAGCAATAATACCCCTAATTCGAGGAAATTTATTTAATAGAAAAACAGTAGGTATGATGAGAATGCCAATAATTATAAGAGGAATAAATATATCTAGTAGCCCCTGTGTCCATTGCATTAATAAAACAGCTATGATTGAGAAAAATCCACATATAATTGAAATTATGAAAAAATTCTTAACTAACTCTGGCTCTCTTAATGGTCCTTTCGCCAGAAGTAACCTAGGTAGGGTTAGTGCTGCGCCTCTTTGATCAGAAGCTTTAATCAAATCGTTTTCTAATAAAAAAATATCTGATTTAGTTTCACTAATTTCAGAGCTTTCAATAAATCCTTTAACAGAACTAATAACATAAAAGCTATTAAAAATATGAATTAAAAGAACACAGAATACTGCGACCTCTATAGAACCAAATAATGCAATACATGCAAACATTGCGCCAATACTCAATGTTCCAACATCTCCAGGAAATACTCTCGCTGGATATCTATTAAATAAAAAAAAAGGAAGTATAACCGCAAGAGCAATAATTGAAAAGATTAATGCCTCTGCTGAATTCCAGATAATAGAACAGATTAAAATGAAAGCAATTGCTATTAAGCACGTACCGCTACCTTCACCATTGTATCCCTCCAACATATTTACCGTATTAGCAAATACCGCTACTATTACAGGAATTAATAATGGATATATAATAGTCAACCTTGTTTTCCCAAGGAATGGAATGGTAGGAGACGTTATATGAATAAAACCCAAATAATGTGCGAAAAATATAATGCTACCCGTAAATATGGTCAATACAATCTTATATCGTGATCTTAGCTTTATTCTATCATCTATAAAACCTATCATTCCTGCCAAAATAACTGTGAGACTAAAAATTAGTATCTCGTTAAAGAATAGCGGAAAAAAGATTATTAAAAAAATAGATGAGATAGATACTCCTAAAACCATACTAATCCCTCCTGATTCTGCCACTTCAGGATTCTCATTTTTATGAATATCATATCCTACATAACCTTTCTTTTTCATTAGTTTGATAATATAAGGAAGAACTATGAATGTGACCATAAATCCAATGATAAAAACTAAAATTAGATAAAAAACTTCTATAATCCCCCAGTGCAACTCGGAGATATGAATCATTTTGTGTACTCCTTTTTGTTTCTTAAAAATTCTTTAACCAGTGAAATTTAAGGTTTAAAATATTTGCTTAATAAAAATCTTTTATCTTTTAATTACTAATTTAATACGAGTAAAGATTTATGAAAAAAGAGAGAAAAATAGCCCGGCACGGATTCGAACCGTGGTTTCCCGCTTCTTGGTTCGAAACCAAGAAGTCACGGGGTTCAAGGCCCCATTCGCAGTAGAAAGATTTAACCCATCTACTGATGCTTGGCCACTACACCACCGGGCTGAATATTGTTCAAATGTTTATAAAATTTCAAATGTTAAAAGGTTTTAAATCTTGTTTTAAAAATTCATCATCTAATAAATTTTTATTGGTTAGTAAAAATTCGATATCTTTTTTCTCATCTCTGTACTCATCTGGTAACATCTGAGGGATAGTATCTATTATTGGGAACCATCGATTGCATTTTTCGCATAATAATAGTCCCGAATCAATCTCAGTTTCTATTTTGAGCTTATTTATGAAATACAGTTCAGGCAAAATCTCATCGATTTTTTTCTTTTTAATGTTTTTAGAAAATTCTATTATTTTTTGCTTAATATCCGTTTTTACTAGTTCAAAACTTTTTTTACTTATATTATAAGGAGATTTATCTGTGATATTGATTAACTCAGTTATACTTGAAATTATGAGGTCAATATACACTTCAATGGGATTTGTTTCAATAATTACATTGTCTTTTATGTAGCTATTTTCATTATCAGTTCGAATTTTAATAACCTCTTCCTTTTTAATCTGATCGAGATCTCGCTTATTATAAATATTGAAAAAAGATTCAAACTCATCCGAACCAGTTTCAAAAGAGAATATATATAATTTTAAGGGAAAATGTTTATCTATCGGACACGCGAGTATATCAAATAACCAAGGTTTCATAATTCTCTCCAAAGTAAAGAAGAAAAATGCATAAAAATCTATATTCTTATGAAAATTCAACTATAAAAGATATGATCTCAACTGATTTATATTTTTATCAATGCTTCTATCAACTCGCTTTCGTCTTACGAGGAAATTTTCAGATAATTTTTCATATGCCTTTTTCGAGGGAAGTCTTCCTCTTCTATAGCGAGCATCTAAAAGATTTAAACTATCTTTAATACTTTCGCGTTCTGCTTCAAGAACTTCTATTTTACTAATCAAATTTTCAAACGTGGCATTTACTTCTCTTACAATTTTTTTAAAAGGAATAATTTCCTTTTCTATTTCTTCAATTTTTTTGGTATTTTTATCTAAAATATTTCTATATTTCTTTTTTATGATCTTCTTTCTCTTAACATCTTCCTCTGCTTGTCTCACTTCTAATAAGAGTGCATTTTTTTCGTCATATAATGAGCAAAATTCACGTATTTCATTACTAGGGAGTAAATCTTTTCTAAAGGCTGCAAATGCTTCAGATTCTTTTCTGGTTTTAACAAAAAACACATATCCCGATGAGATGAGTGCGATGAGTATAAAAAAGGTGATTGGTCTTAAACTCATGTCTAAATAATTAAGTGTGTAGGTAAACAGTATTTCCATCTCTTGAAACGGAACGATATAGTCAGATTCATAGACTAAGATTAATGCGTTTTGAGAATGTTCAATAGCAACCGGAGCTTCAGATACATAATCTAGACTGAAACACCCCTCAATAACAACCTTTATGGTTTGATCTCTTCCCAGGTATTTATAGATGGAAGTGAGTAAATCCATGTTTATTGACACTTGAAACCAATTTAATGAATAATATTTTTCAAAAGGTAAAAAATATTGAATAGTGAACCTGAATTTTGAATCAGGAGTTATATCAACCCGATTTTCTGTTAAATCAATAATTAAATCTTTATATGTTAAATTATAATAATTTTCCTCAGGATCAACTGTTACTCCTAATATTTCTCCTAAGTCATCATAGACTTTAATTTCTTTCGCGGGGCCAGGAATTTCAAATTCTAATTCATTAAAATCTATTGCGCCTTTGTTCCTTATCTCATAATCTTCAGTTACTTTGATAATACCCCAAGGAGAGATGTAAATTTCTCTTACTATTTCATCAAACTCTAATCTTGTTACCTCATCATCAGTTAATAGAATCTCAATTTGCTCACCACCATCCAAATTTTCTAAAAATGGATCAAGATGGTCTTTAGTAGGAGAGAAATCTCCCAATCTGAAAGTAATTGTGTCTTCTAAGGAGTCTTCATCTCCCCATGTTGGTTTAGAGGTTACTAAAGCAGTATCAGGTATTTCATATGTAGCTTTTATACTCCCTTCGGCTCTATAAGGCAATATAGGGTACACATACCCAGTGAAGTTAATTTGTTGAGTTGAAGCACCTACTTCGCTATAATGGAGCATATTTTTATATGAATGCGAGATTTTTATATCTAATGTTTCTTGAGGTCTTAGTGGGGTGTCGAAATAGATAGCAATCATTTCAAAATTTTTCATAACCACCTCATCCTGTTCAACTGATAAAGTATTTCCGCTTTCGCCTGTAGCTTCAAAATAGACAAGATCATCAGATTGGGTTATAGGCACTCCTATAAAAATAGCAGTAATCGGGTTATCATTCATATTATGGATTTTAATCTCGTCTTCAATATTAACTAACCCAAAACCATTTAGTTCAGCCTCTCGTTCAATTTTCGTAATTAAAATATTATCGGCCCCCTCTAAACTTGCTGCGACTTTCGGCTGTTTTTTAGTTTTTTGATCATAATCGCAATTAATGTTAGAGGAGGTCGGAATTAATGAAATAACGATAATCATTAAAAGTAGCCCAGTGAAAATTAAAAACGCTTTTTTTTTTCTACACATACAATATCTTAACTTTCTTCAATTAACATAAAATAATTAAAACAATTAATAAAAATTTATTATATTTTTATTCATACTTATTGAGAAAGTTTTAAAATTTTAGTGGTTTATATTATATATATATATATTTTGAATACTAACTTATAACATTATTAACATGTCAGGTCGTCAAAGACAATCTCGGCGTAAGAAAAGGAGGAGTGGAAGTTCCCCAATGCCGATGGGCGGAGCGGGTTTAATGAGATTCTTTGAAGATAGTTCAATTGGTATTAAAATAGGTCCTATAAGTACAATTCTTATGTCCGCCTTATTAATTGGTGTCGTAATTCTAGCCCATTTAGGAATCCTTGAATGGCTCTTCACTCCAGGTTCTACAGGTTAAATCTTATCTATTGAAAAATCGAAGTGAAATTTCTTCATGAAGATTTCTGATTTTCAGAATTTAATAAAAGAACTTTATTTTCATCAAGACTCTGAAAGGGGAATTAAAGACACATTCATATGGTTAGTAGAGGAGATTGGAGAACTTGCTACCTTATTAAAAGAGAAAAGGCTTGATAAAGAAAAAATATCACAAGAACTTGCAGACATTATCGCTTGGACAATTTCTATCGCGAATTTATTAGAAATTGATATTGAAAATGCATTAAAAGGAAAATATCCAAATAAATGCACAAAATGTAATAAAAATCCATGTGAGTGTAATAAATAATAACCCTCTAAAGGACTTCTTCTAAATATTCTTTGTAATTTAAAAATATTGTATTAGTTTTAATGTTAACTTTAAAAAAAAGGAATAAACGCAAATCATCGGTTTTAAAATAAAAATTTAATATTTTAGAACTTATAATTAAATAAATATATATCAAAGTTCTTTACACATTTAGTTTTGGATATGAACAATATGGACAACATTATGATTAATCCTGATGCGAAAATTGATGATAGTGTTTTTATAGACGATTTTGTGGTAATCGGTAAGGGAGTCACAATTAAGAGTGATGTATATCTTTCCAAAGGAGTTAAAATTTATGGCAGAGCATTAATAAAATCTGGAACTTATGTTGGAGAGAACTGCATTATTGGGCACCCTCAAAGAATTCATTTGAAGGAAATTATAGGAGCTAAAAAAAAAAAATCAGACTTTGAAAGTCCGCAAGTTGAGATTGGGAAAAATTGTACTATCCGTGCGGGAACCATTATTTATTCTGAAGTTTCAATTGAAACTAATTGTCAAACTGGTCATAATGTATTAATTCGAGAAAAAACCGCAATCGCTGAGAATACTTTAATAGGTACAAATAGTATTATTGATGGTAATGTATCTATTGGGAGAAACGTAAGTATTCAAACTGGAGTATATATCCCTCCTTTTTCTGTTATTGGGAATAATGTTTTTATGGGACCATATAGCAAATTAACGAATGATAAGTATATGATGCGTAAAACGTATGATTTAATTGGTCCTACTATTGAAGATAATGTGTCTTTAGGAGCCAACTCGATTATCTTTCCAGCTATTAAAATACGATTCGGCACCATTGTAGGAGCAGGAGCAGTTGTTACCAAAGACACTAATGAGAAAGAAATTATAATAGGAAATCCGGGGAAAATGTTAAAAAAAGTTCCGGATGACTGGAAATAATAAAATGTTAAGTATAATTCATTTTTATATGATATAGGGAATTTTTATGGATCTTTCAGATAAGAAAATATGGTTTGATGTAGAAGAACCGAAGACAGCTGTGATGTTTCAATCCTTATTTGAAATGTTTCAGGATATGGGAGCAGAGTTGCTCATTACAGCAAGAGATTATGATTCAACCTTTCACATCTTAGATGACCTTAATTTTAATTATTATAAAATTGGAAAACATGGTGGTGAGAGATTAGATGAAAAATTACAAACATACATCCAACGCCTTAGTAAACTCCTCCCACATGTGAAAAACTTTTCTCCTCATTATTTTATTACATTTTCTTCAGTTGAGGGGACTAGAATTGCATATGGATTGAAAATTCCATCAATTGGTTTCAATGATGAGCCTCGAAATGAGCCAGTATGCAAATTAATTTTGCCTTTTCTTGACAATATTATTACTCCTCAATGTGTCCCATTAGAATGGTATATTAGTTTAGGAGCAGATCCTAAAAGACTTATAAGATATAATGGAATTGATGAAATTGCGTGGCTTTCCAATTATACTCCTAATCCTCAAGTGCTCGATAAATTTGATTTAGAAAAGGGAAAATATATAATAATCAGAAGTGAGCCAAGTTTTGCATCATATCTTATTGATAAGCTAAAACCAGAAGAAACAATGATAAATCGTATTTTCCCCTCTATTTTTAGTGAATTTCCAAACCATAAATATTTTTTACTTGTAAGGACTGAAAAACAGGAGGAGTTCCTCAAAAAAAAGATGGCAAGATTCTCCAAATACAGGAATATTATAATTACACGATATTTACCTAACTTAGTGGATCTTTGTTTTTATAGTGCCCTAGTTATAAGTGGAGGAGGGACAATTGTTCGGGAATCAAGTCTTCTCAACAAGCCTAGTATTGAATTTTTTCCGGGAGATACCGCCCCACAAGAAAATTTTTTAGTTGATAATGGTTTTCCTTTAGAACACATTAAAGATCCTAATATAATAATTGAGAGATCGATTCAAATCCTTCGACAAGGTCCATTACCTAACAGCTTCAACTTGTCTTTTAGGGAAAAAGTCAAAAAATTCCAAAATCCAAATAAACTCTGTTTTGAGTATGTTAAAGAAAAATTAAATTCCTAAAATCTCTGAGCGATATGATTAATTGGTTAACAATTTTCTATAGACTTCTTCTAAATTTTTACCAACTGAATCCCAAGTATATCTCTTAATAAATTGTTGTGCTTTCTCTATCATCTTAGATCGCTTATCCTCGTCATTAATTAAGTTAATAATTTCCTTCGCCAAGAGCTTAGGATTATTTGGAGGAACAAAGACAGCATTATCCTGTAGGACTTCTTTAAAAGCTGGCAGTGAAGAACAAATAACTGGTGTTCCACATGCTATAGCTTCAACCGGAGTTAATCCAAATCCCTCAGCAGCATAAGAATAGATGATAAACACATCTGCCATAGAATAGTAAAGAGGAATCTCTTCCTCGGAGATAAAACCAAGAAAATGAATATCATCATACGTCCTTTTCCATTCTTGATACATTTTTTCCATGGAAAAGTCGGGTTTTCCACCTAAGATTAAAGTCAAATTGGGTATTTGTTGTTTTGCGGATTTATATGCAGAGATGATATCATCAACCCCTTTATATAATGCTATTCGACCTATATATAATATTATAGGACCATTGATCCCCAGTTTCTCTTTAAGTTTTTGAGCTTCTCTGGGATATGGCTTAAATTTATCTTCGATTGCGGAATATAGATTATGAATTTTATCGATATTGATTCCATTTATAGTATTTTTAATTTCTTGCCTAATAGAATTAGAACAAGTTGTTAATAAGGTAGCTTTTTTTGCTGCCCGCTTAATTAAATATTTTTCTAGTGGAATTATGGAAAATTTAGTTTCAAATGGGCCTAAATCATGAAGGGTAGATATAAACTTCCTTTTTCTGCTCAATAAAACAAGGGGTAAGGAACCTTTTGGCCCGTTGCCATGAATAATATCAAAAGATTGACGTTTGATAAATTTTCTTACTTTAACAATAAACTGAGGAATCCAAAGAAAACTTTTTTTGATTACCTTAATTTGAATTATATTTGGATCATTAAGCTTTATATTCCATTTAGCTGAGATTAGCTTTACATTGATGTGATCTTGCTTGTTTAAATAATCAAAAACACCCTTAATAAATTTAGCGCTTCCATCTTGACTATCTGGAGCCACGGTAAGTGATATGAGACATATATTAAGTTTTTTCATGGTAGAGAGCATAGATATGTCTGATATTTAAAAATATACATTTAGGTTAGCTGTTCAAATCCATCTTCAGTGATAAGTATGGTCTCTTCAGATTGAGCCACATATGCTCCTTTGTTCTCAGCTAACACATAGTGCGCCTTCAATTTATTTTGCTGAACTAATTCTTGGATCCCAAATGCAACTCCCATTCTAAATTCTTTTGCTAACCATCTTTCAGCAAAAGGTAATGTTTTATAATTTTTATTCACATGACCTAAAATTTGTTTCGAGGTCTTTCTTCTTAAAGGAACTCGGCCAGAGTAGGGATTTAATTCGTAAATAAATGAGTTTTTTGTTAAATGAACTGATCCTTCTCCTGTAGATGCAAATATTTCCACAGCAAATACATCACCCTCTTCCATTTTATCACCTTTCTGATTTCCTAATTCCGGCAACGCTTTTTTTCCATGTACAATCCATCTTTCAGTTTGATGTCCACCCAATTCTTTAATAGGATTATATTTAAAACCTTTAATTATACTTTCAATTTTTTTGCCAATTTCTCTCGTATTGATATTAGGTTTAGCCATCATCTTCGCAGCATCTACGGCTACTTCAGTAGCTTGTACTATATTCTCTAAGGAGGGATCCGGATTAAAATTAACGGAAAATGCGGTATCAACAATATACCCGTCAATATGAACGCCTAAATCTATTTTAACTAGATCATTATCTTCTATTGTTAAACCATCATCTCGGAGTGGAGAAGTATAATGGGCAGCGATATGATTAAGTGATAAGTTTACAGGAAAAGCCATTGCTCCTCCTAACTCTACTATTTTCGATTCTGTTATTTCAATTATTTCTAAAGCATTTTTGCCAATCTTGATTTTTGGTTTTATAAAATTCTTAACTTCTTTTGCGATATTTCCCGCTTTTTTAAGAGATTCAAGTTTGTGCAGTTGTTCTTCTTGCTCTTTTTCTATCTCTTCCTTCTTTTTTTGCTTATTACTTGTACTTTTTCGATCCTCAGTCATTAAAATAGGTAATATAAGAATTGATAAAAATTTTTTTTAATAAATTAAAATAAAATTAAATAGAAATAAAAACATATTAAAAAAATATACGATATTAGATCAATATATTATAAAATTAAGATACCATTTTTTTAAGTTGAACTATCTTTGAGTGAAAATATCAGCGAACTCGTCGAACTTCTAAGACAAATGGAAGCGATTAATTCGGAAATACAAGGTTCCGCAATAGTTTCGGTTCAAGGTTTACCCATCTGCTCAGTCCTCGCTCGTGATGTAAATGATGGAATTGTCTCAGCAATGTCAGCAGCAATTTTATCCGTTTCAGAAAGAGCTGTTGATGAACTCGCACGGGGGGAGCTTAAAAGAATTCTCATAGAAGGGGAGGATGGGATAATAATTTTGTCAAGAGCTGGAGGAAATGCGATTCTTTGTACCCTTGCTCGCTCAAATGCGTCTCTAGGCATGGTTTTCTTGAATATTGATAGTGTGAGCAGGAAAATTGCTCAGTTATTAGACTAGATAATTCTATTTTGAATAAATCTCATTCTATTTTCTTCGATAATTTGAAAACAGCCGAAATATTTTTTGAGAATTTCAAATTTAATAAGTATCAGACCTTCTTTTACCCTCAATACCCTCCAAATAATCAAGAATTGATTGTCTTATATTAGGATGGGGAGAGATGGTGGTAGTTTCTCTTACAAATTTTCTTGCCCTCTCCCATGTCCAGTCAGGATGGGTTATAAGTAATCGGGCAACGGCTATTCCTCCACTTCGCGAAATTCCCGAGGCGCAGTGAACTAAAACCTTCCCATTTACCGCATTATTTTCGATAAATGTTAGAATCTCTTGAAGATCTTCATGATTTATATACGTTCTATCTTTGAGACTTTTAAATAAGTACTTAAACTCCGAAGGTGGATGATATTTCTCTCTTTCCATGAGATTAACAATTGCAGTAATACCTGCCTTTCTTAATTTTTTCAGCTTTTTTGCTGCCCGATAGGAACCAATATATAGATTTTCAGTTATTTTATAGATTTTTTCCATAAGGATTAAATTCGATTGATTTAGCTTTTTAATTTACTAATAGATGATTTTAAGTTAAAAATTTCTTTTATATTAAATAAGAATGAATACGCTAATCGTAGATGTCAAGAGAAATTCGTTAGATGACGGACCTGGCATTCGTACAGTTATATTTTTTAAAGGTTGCCCATTATCTTGTGTATGGTGCCAAAATCCAGAGACAAAACTAGCAACCCAGGAAATATCGTTTAATAAAGAAGATTGCATGAACTGCAATAAATGTTTTGAAGTATGTGAAAAAGGAGCAATCGATCCCACTTCTGAATATAGAATTGACCGGGATAAATGTAATTTATGTGGTAAATGTATAGAAATTTGTCCTAATGAAGCTCTAAAATTCGCGGGAAAAGAATATGATATAAAAACACTGACAACATTGGTGCTAAGAGATAAAGTTTTTTATGATAATTCTGGAGGGGGTGTAACTCTCTCAGGCGGGGAACCTACGCTTCATATGGATTATATCCATCAGTTATTGAAAGAATTCAAGAAAGAAAATATCCATGTGTGCCTTGAAACTTGCGGATATTATAATCGGGAAAAGTTTAATAATCTTATATTACCCTATTTAGATTTGATTTATTTTGATTTGAAGATCTTTGAATCAGATTTACACAAGAAATATTGTGGGGTGTCTAACAATATCATTTTACAAAATTTCGAAGATTTAATTAAAAACCAGCAAGTAGAGATATTGCCGCGAATACCACTTATTCCTAACATAACTGCCAGAACTAAAAATTTAGAAAATTTGAGAAACTATTTACAGTCTCTTAAAATTGTAAAGATCGGATTGCTGCCTTATAATCCTCTCTGGCTTTCTAAGACAAAATCAATAGGAGTAAAAGCAAATTATAATCGAACAAATTGGTTAGAGAAAGAAGAAAAAGAAGTCATTAAAAAGATATTCTCTAGCTTTGAATTTAAAGATTTTTAATAAAAACTATTTTCTAATTTCTTGAATTTGGTCAAAAATATTGTCCATTCTCCCGCGTACACTTCCATAAAGTCCTTCTTCCTCACTGACTACGGACTTGACTGCTGATTTTATTCCATAATGACTTTCAGAAATTAAAACTCTAATGGGGAGTGTAAGAATTTCATTTAAGAGCATTACTAGTTCTTGGATGATTTGAATGACTCTGGGGAACTTCTCTTGAGTTCTTTCCATCATAGATTGCTCAGAGGGGACTAATTCGTCCTCCCTTTCTTTCTTTAGTTCCTCCCAAATATTTTCTCCTAATTCAGAAAAATTGATCCCCAAGTTTTCAAAAGCAATTTGAGCGCCTTCGAAAATATACGTAATTGTATCTTTTCCGGAGAATTTCCTCACATTCTCAACCATTTCGGGTGGCGCGAGTCCGTCGAGAAAACTTACAAATAATTGATTATAATCTCCAACGACATCCAGGGGTATGAATAATAGAACCATTTCTTTAAGATGTTTGAACGCATAACCCGCTACTTTAGCAATAGTTTCGCTTTTTAAAGGTTTTTCAATTAAACCGCCATATTCGTTCATCAGATGGACTAGTATAAATCCAATGATTCGCATCATATCATCTTCGTAATTACGGAAATAATCAAAAAATTTCTCGGGTTCGAGGTTCATTTTATCTCTAATAAGATCGGCTACTTTTTGTTTGATACTATCCAGAGGTTCATCAAGTAATTCATCTAATTTATCTAGAGTAATTACTTCCTGCAATTTGTCAATAAAATCTAATTTTGCCTCCTGCTCAACTTCAGTTTCAACACCTTCTTCAAAATAAAAATCTGAGGCTTTTCGCTCCTCTGCTTTCGAGTCAATAAAATCCTTCCATTCTAAATGATCATATACTTTACAGTAAAGCTGTAAGCAATCGTCACCTTTAATAATGCATTTACTTTCTGTTATACCAATTCTATAATCACTTTTTTTTATTTTTAATATGAAATTTGCCACCGATTCGAGCATACCGGCTAAGCCTGCTGAACATCCCTCCGATTCTTTACTTAATTTACTGAAATCAAATGTATCTTCGGGGTCTTCACCATATCCCGCGCACATAGGATCCATTTTTATATTTAACACATAGTCATTATATTTTGCCCCCTCTTTTGGGATTTCTTCATATGAAAGTTCACCCATCTCCATACCGAGTGTAACTGAAAAGAGGATTTCGAAATAATCTAAAACTTTATTGGGAGTACCTGGCATTAACTTAAAAATACCAGAATGTCGCTCACAGGATTCATAAGCTGCTTTTTTCCCGATTTCTCTTAAAATCTTAATACTCTGCTCTTCATCATTAGTAATATCATGAATCTCATTCAATATCTCCCTATATAGCGAAGTATAAAATAACGCATTAGTAGAATGCCCGAACACTTTGGTAATTTTTTTCATTAACCACTTAAAGGTACCCATTATAAATCCCCTCCGGATTTCATCTTATATACCTGAATACATGACGTATGACCCAACGCCCTTGATTGTTCCACTTCGTACGGTTCTAAATAAATGGAAGACATATCTTTGGATTTTTTGCTAATTAATGAGATAAATTCTGACACTAAGCCTAATGTGATCTCGCATCCAGCAATGTTTACATCTTCATAATGATATTTACATAACGCACAGTTGTTTTCTTTAACCCTAATTAAATCATCTTTAATTTCAATGAAAATATTACTAATGAGTATCTTTTTATAAATAGTTGAGATAACATCTTTTACATTTACCACTGTTACCATAGAAATGGGTTTCCAATAATTAAATATAGTGCGCGCAATATTGCGTCCCATTCTGCGCAATCGTTTAACTTGATCTGTTTTGCCATTTTTTTCCATAAATCGTGCTAAATGGTAAATTGCGTTGCGCATCTGGTTCATTGTTGCTTCTGCTTGTAATACATCTGCTTTCGTATAGTTCATAATAAGTGACTTTTTTTTTACTTTAATAGTGTATAGTTGAAAAATAACAATCTATTTTAAAATTTTTAATCTAAATCAAATTATTAATGATATTGTATCCCAAAAAATAATTCTCTACAAAAAGTTAAATTACAGAGATATATCACTACTTATTTTTCATAAAATTTTATAATTTTTAAAAAATTTTACAAATTCAATTGGGATAAGATTAAGTTATGCTTAGGAAAGATGTAAAGTGGATAAAAAACAAAAAATTGTATTGATTGGTGCCGGATCCCTAATTTTTGGAATAGGGGCTGTTGGAAATATATTAGCATCACAAGTTTTAGAGGGAGCGACCATATGTCTCCATGATATTAATACCGAAACTTTAGATTTAACACATCAAGCAAGTCAAGCTGCAATAGATCATAGAAAGCTAAATTTTGAACTTACATCCACAACTGAAAGATATGAAGCATTAAAGGATGCCACTTTTATATTAAGTTCTATTGAAGTAGCCCCGCGTTATCCACTGTTAGATTTAGATTATAGAATTCCTCAAGAATTTGGTAATAGACAAGTTTCGGGAGAAAATGGGGGTCCTGGAGGTTTATTTCATAGTCTCCGTATTATCCCGCCAGTTATTGAGATTTGTGATGATATAAATAAAATCTGTCCAAATGCCTTTCTTATTAATCTTTCAAATCCTATGAGCCGAGTTTGCCTCGCAATCAAAAGAAAACATCCCAATCTCAAATTTGTTGGCCTTTGTCATGAATATCATCATTTTTTGCCAATACTTAAAAATATCCTCGGCACTCCGCTTTCAAATTTGGAGATTAAAGGGGGTGGATTAAATCATTTCGGTGTTTTTTTAAGTATAAAATACAAGGACACAGGTAAAGATGCGTATCCCGACCTCCGTAAGAAAGGTCCAGAATTTTTAGCAAATCTGAGATCTTATGATGGATTTAAACTTATTAGTTTCATATTGAAAACATATAGTTATTGTCCATACACCACTGATAGCCACTTTGGTGAATATTTAGGATGGGCATGGGAGAAAGCCGATATCCCTAGAATACGCCATTTTTGGGCTTCTCATGGGCGTGTGATTACTAAATATCGGTTAGATAAATTGAAACAACTTCTCGAGAAAGGGAAAGGGCATAAAATCGTGAAAGCTGATGATGAGCATGCTATCCCTATAATTGAGGGGATCTTAACAGATGCTAATTATATAGAAGATTCCGTGAATATTCCTAATGATGGAATCTTTACAAATTTACCGGAGGACGCGATAGTGGAATGTCCGGCCATAATAAATAAAAATGGAGTAAACGGGATCAAATTCGGAGATTATCCGAAAGGACTGGCGGCTCTTTTGGGAACTCAGTATCTAGTTCAAGACCTCGTTGTTGAAGCCGCATTACATAAATCAAAAGAGCTTGTGCTACAAGCTTTGCTTGCTGATCCGGTTATTGAAAATTATTGGCAAGCTAAAAGTATTTTAAACCAAATGTTAAAAGTACAAGCGGATTATATTAACTTAGAGTGATTCTTACTGAATTTAACTATTTTTAGCTACTTGGAGCCTGTGTATTTTGGTAAAGAAAAGAAATCCTCGCATTAAACGTGGTTATCCAGTAGCAATTCTTATCGGTTTACATGAAAATAATGCGATATTTTGGAGAGTTTTCAGTGAAATCATAAAACCAGATATAATAATAAAGAGAGGAAGAAAAAGAAAATACCAAGATAGCAAGCAAATATATCATTTTCACGAGGAGATTGTGAATAAATTAAGATCTATTATAAAAGAAGGGCTTAAAACTGTGATACTCGTCTCTCCTCCAAAAGAAGAATACTCAAAAGAATTTCTTAGCCACATTCGAAAGCATCATAAATGGTTATTTAAAAAGGGAGAAAATACAGCTGTTTTTACTGAACTAATAGGGACAGCAAAAACTCAAGGAGATGTATTTGGCCTTATAAGGCAAGATCAATTTAAAGAGGCAGTGGAAGTCGCATCGAACCAGGAAGGAATGTTAATATTGAAAGAACTAGACGAATTAATAAACAAACTAAGTGAAAATTCCAAAATTCTTTATACTTTAAAAGAAATTGAAAAAGAAATAGATAAAAAATGGAAAAAGGATGATATCAAACCTAATTACATCATTCTTACAGATGAATACCTTGACAATCCCCAAAAAAGGAGGAGGACTCATCGAATTTTACAAATCGCCAAAAATCATGGGATTAGAACTAAAGTTGTTAATGTTGAATCCGCCGCAGGTATGAGAGTAAAGAGTTTTGGGGGATTAATATGTTTTATAAAAAGTAATTAATTCTCAAATGTAGTAGTTATTTAATTATTTAGATACTTTTTTTAATAATTTAACTCCAAAACTTAACAAGTATATGGTGTCAAAAATAAAAGTCAGAGTTGCCGCATGTCAGATCCAATGTATTGACGGTGATCGTCTAGGAAATTTTAAGCGAATTGAAAACAGGCTCCAAAAACTAAAAAATGTTGATATTGCTTGTTTTCCCGAAAGCTGCCTTTTAGGGTGGCTAAATCCCGAAGCACACACTATTGCGAATAGGATCCCTGGAATCGATACAGATTTCATATGTGGGTTAGCTAAAAAATTTAATATAATGATAGCAATTGGATTAGCAGAAAAAAACGGTGATAAGTTATACGATTCGGTTATCTTAATAGATAAAATGGGTAAGATCATCCTTACGCATAGAAAAATAAATCTTCTTTCTTGGCTGATGAATCCCCCTTATACCCCTGGAGATAAAATTTCTGTTGTTGATACAGAATTCGGGAGAATTGGCTTGTTAATTTGTGCCGACACGTTTAAAAAAGATATTTTAAAGCAGATGAAAGAAAAAAAACCAGATATACTCATTGTTTCTTATGGATGGGCTGAAAAAAGGGAAAAATGGCCTAGACACGGAAAACTATTGGAAAGATTAGTTAAAAGTGTATCAAAAAATCTGAACGCATATGTTATTGGAACTGACCTACTAGGGGAAATTTCTCATGGTCCGTGGACTAGTTATGTGTATGGTGGTCAGAGTGTAATTGTAGATAACAAGGGTGAACTTTTAGCTGTTGGGAAAGACCGACAGCGGGATATAATCATTCAAGATTTATTTATATGATGTATTTGAATCATAACCTAAAATTATTTAGCTTTTCTTAAAAAAATAAAATAAGAAGAATAAAAAAAATTAAATTTTAGCTAGGATCTCCTTAAGCACAGGTTCTCCTGCTGCACCGATCATCATTCCATTTTGTACAAGAGGTTGACCTTGAACTTCTATTATACCGTTTACCAGCTCTCCATCCTTGAAGAAAAGCAAGGTGGGGATTGCTGTAATCCCAAATAACTCGCCTAATGGGCGATTCTGGTCAAGATCTACCTGTATAAGCTTTATGGCTCCTTCATCACGCAACTTATGAAGTATGGGGGCAACAAACTTGCAAGGCCCGCACCATTCCCGTCTGAGCGAGAAATTCTCTCAGATTACGGTGTATATATCGATTAATAATATGCCTTGCTTATGTTCCTCGGTGATATTTAGTCCAACAGATTTTAATTCGTCAATATTCACGTTTTTTTCAACCTGAATTAATAATTTTTTGATGTTTTTGATAGTAATAAGGTAATATGTATTTAATTTTTTTAGTGTTTTGTCGCATTTATTTGTTGTAGTTATAAAACCAAAGAAAAGTCGTGAATTGGAGTTCATAATTTATAGGGGCGAGTTTAGGGGGTTAGCAGAGTTAAGGGGTTATTTGAGGAATATTGCCATTTTTGTAAAAAAAGAAGATTTTGATGGGAGTTTGAAATATTTATATATTATTAGGAGGTAGTGTATTATTATAAGATTTGTAAGCGAAATTTTATATAATAATTATTGTTGATGAGGAGAGATTTAAGGGAGGAGATTTGTGAGAATGGCGTATGTGATGATTTGGGATCCGTATGAGCGATTTTTGTGGGGTGTTGCAATTACCATCGCAGTAATATGCGGGATTCAATATATTAATAGGGGCAGGGATAGGGAAGTTTTAAATGAAAAACTTATAATGTATGGAATTGCTGTAAGTTTAATATGTCTTGCGATGGTACGATTATTTTCATACTTTGCGGATTATGAGTTATACGGTGTTCTGATTGGTAATACCTATTACGGCGACTTTAGCAATTATACTCCTAATTATGAAATTTATGCTCGAATTCAATTGATTTTTTTTACTTTTGGGTTTATTTCAATTGTACTAACATTTGAAATAATTGTAAAGCGTACAAAATATATTATTACATTAATTTACGTTATTTTATTTATTTCAATTATAGTCTTGCCTTTCACTTTAGCGAGAGATATTTTTAATTTTACTATTTATCCAATATCGATTACCTTGCTTCTCTTCATAGTTTATTTATACACAAAATGGTCTAGAGTAGAATTTAAAGCTTTATCTTCTTTTTTAATTCTCGGTATATTTTTAATAGGGTTTGGGAACTCATTAGGTTGGAGGGTATGGAAGTCGCTTAATATATTTCCATTAATGCTAGGTCCTATACTTTTCATATTAGGTTGTCTGATTTTATTAGCTCCGACATGGCTAAATCCCGAAAGAATTTTGCGAAATACTTTTTACTGGAAAATTCTAGCAAGCTTGATATTGTTTTCCTATTGTTCCCTAACGCTTATTAGTTTCATTTTTGGTCTTGATGTCAGATTTATCCTTTATAACATATTTACAATTATAACCATATTTATTCTTTTCTACTTTTCTTTAAGAAATATTAAATCAGAAATTTATTCGAAACGAGAGGAACCACATGGAGAAACACATCCAGACGTTTTAAGCATATTTACTAAACCTCAAAAAGTAACTGAAGAAGAAGTGTCGGTATCGAAGGAAAAGAAGATTTGCTTAGTATGTAAGGGGAAAGTGTCGAGATATGAGGTCTATTTATGCCCCGATTGCGAAGCAATTTACTGCCATAAATGCGCCCGTGCCGTAGAAAACCTGGAAAATGCCTGTTGGGTGTGTGAAAAACCGTTTGATGAATCCAAGCCTGTAAAAAAGTTGGAGGAGAAGGAAGAAGAGATTACATTTGAAAAGAAATAATTTTAAAATTAAAAGACAATAATATAATATATTAATTACTAAGATTTGATTAGAATAAAATGGCAACTATAGATTTCGAATTTAGGAATGAAATTATAAAATCTGACATTGGAAGTACCTTAGCGTACTGTTATCAGTGCGCAACTTGTTCAGGCGCATGTCCAGTAGCCCAGGTAACTGAAGGGAGATATAATCCTCGTCGATTGATCTTAGACGCATTACTTGGATTAAAAGAAAAAATTTTTGGAGCTGAAAATGCATTCAATATTTGGGGTTGCACAATGTGCGATACTTGTGATGAAGTTTGTCCACAGAAGGTCGAACTTACAGAGATTTTCACGATTTTAAAGAATAAAAGTATAGAGCGCGGTGAAGCTCCGGCATATTATACAGGTCAAGCATCTACAGTATTAGAACATGGTAAAGCAATACCTATGCAACCGGCTATTGAGAGAAGACGGGAACAATTAGGTCTTCCAAAAGTAATGGAACCTAATGTAGAAGAGGTTAAAAAACTATTGGGGGCAACTAAATTAGCGGAGAAGTTACCTCCAAAAGAAGCTTAAACTTTTTTTAAACCTATTTTCTTACTTATTTTTAGTGAAGCCGTTAATCACTTATAGTTCTAACCTTTTAGGGAGTTCTGAAATGTTCTTTAACATTCCTAAAGTCTTATAATTTTTAAACGCCTCTTGTGCTGTCATCCCTGAAAGAACGGGAATAAAAGTAACACCTGCCCGTTTAGCTGTTTCTGCGTCTGTTAAACTATCTCCTATATAAAGAACTTGGGAAGGAAAGAAATTTAAAGTTTTTATGGCTAACAATAAACTTTCTGGATCTGGTTTATGAGTTTTCACATCTTCCCCTCCAATGATAATATCAAAATATTCTAGCAGATTTTCACGAGCCAAAATCGATTCTATTCTATAACGAAATTTAGTAGAAACGATACCGAGAATGATTCCATGATCCTTAAGTAAATGAATAATATTGTGAACATCATCAAACATAATCGTTAAATCAGCCATGACCTCATCCGCTTTTTGGATAAAATATTGAGAAAAGGCTTCAGCTTTATTTTTATTTTTGGTTCCTGCTAATGTAATAAAAGTATCCTTTAAGGAAAGCCCAATTGTTTTTAAGATCTCTTTTTTTGAGGGAATCGGAAAATTTAGCATTTTAAATCCATAGATTACACATTGTTCAACCCCTTTAGAGGAATTGGCAAGTGTGAAGTCAAAATCAAAAAGAATTGCTTTAATTTTTTCCATAAATAACCTTTTATTAATCTCTCCCATATTTTTTAGTTAAAGTAATAAACAAAATAAACAATTTTATTTTTCGAATTTGATATAAATAAGTTAATATTGAATAGAGGAGAATTGTATGAAAAAACTGATTATAGGTAGTAATTGGAAGATTAACAGGAGTTACTTTTTCCTAATTTAATAATAGCCATACTTTTCGTAGGAAACAAGAAGTAAAAAAAAAAGGAATTTGAATTAGATTTATTTTAATTCTGAAATTACATTGGTTCCTCAGGAGGTGGTTCTTCTGGTTCGGGCATCTCTTCCAAGATCCCTAGGAAGAACACTTTTCTTCCAACTGCTAGCAGACATGAGCACTTATCGCATCTACAGACTTTAACGAAAATTCTACCGAGGTCACCACATCCAAAATAGAATTCAAATTTTCTGCATTTCCAAGCTTTTTTAATTTCCCATTCAATAGATTGTTGACATAAGTCTATTCGAATGAGATCTTCTGAGAGATATAATTTAGCATCTCCATGATAGCATTTTTTACAGATGCGAACGCACCCACACCCGCTATATATCTCTTCGAATAGAAATGTCAAGGATTTAGGAATCTCCCCATTGCCTTCTGTATCAATGCTAAAGTATTCTATGAGATATGTGCCTAATGCAAGATTAAGAGAGAAAGGACTTGAATATTCAATCCATTCACCGCCGTTAATTCGATAATATGTATGAGCTACTTCTGAAAAATCGTCTTTAGCAGATAAAACAAATTTTGAATTAAAATTTACATAAATCTTTCCCCCCGTACCCTCATAATAATCTTCAATTGTCAATTCGGTAGATGGTGGCCATAAATCTAAAACTTCTACGATAATTTCTTGATATGCTGTTAAAGCATCATTTGGTCTATCGTTATCAGCATCAGTTACCCAAACTTTTAAGAGATAAGTACCAGGTAGTAAAACTACGTAATGGATACCAAGTGTTTTAAAAATATAGCTTTCAATTTCAATATAAACGTCAGCTATATCACTTTCATCAGATGCTTGTATATTTATAGGTACCACAACTCCATAGCTAGTAGGTTCTGTAAGTCCTATTGAAACTGTAATATCTGGAGGAGAAATATCATCATCCGTGATGGTTACGATATTTGTTTCAGTAGAACTCTCTTGATCCATAGAACCTCGGTCAAGGTCGGCATTGGTGGCAGAAACCGAGATTGTATGAGTTCCTAAGGTATTTGGGACCGAATAAGCGCCACTCGATGCTCCTACTATAGTTCCATCGACTTTTACAGTAATAGAATCAATTCCACTTTCGGGATCATCAATAGAGACGGTCCAAAATCCTGGATTGCTGTCTAATTCATCACCAGTATATATAATACTGATCAATGGACCGCTGGTGTCATCATCTGCAATTATGACAGAATTTGATTCTAAGCTCGTTTCTTGATCACCAGGACCTCGGTCAAGGTCGGCATTGGTGGCAGAAACCGAGATTGTATGAGTTCCTAAG